>CANNGF010000005.1:2500-5730 GCA_947504155.1 uncultured Erythrobacter sp. | reverse complement strand
GTGGTTGCGGGGGTTGGATTTGAACCAACGACCTTCAGGTTATGAGCCTGACGAGCTACCGGACTGCTCCACCCCGCGGTACCTTTGTCTATGGAGGCTTGGTCCAGAGACGAAAAAGCCGCCGCTCGGGAATGCCCCGGCAGCGGCTTTTGAAACTGTGAATGGGTTTATGTCCCGATGCCCGCCGGCTTTAATGCCTGGCGACGACCTACTCTTCCAGTGCTTGAGCACTAGTACCATCGGCGCTGTCCGGTTTCACGGCCGAGTTCGAGATGGGATCGGGTGGGTCACAGACGCTAAGGTCACCAAGCAATAGAGCTGGCGGACATGGGTTTAAGTCGATGCTTTGATACTGGGCGTTTATCCGGCCAGAGTTTCCTCCACCTTCAACTAGGCCACAGGGCTGTCGTTGATGGTATGGATCCTACAAGCGCGAAAAGAACTATTAGGACCGGTTAGCTACACGCATTACTGCGCTTCCACACCCGGCCTATCAACGTCGTGGTCTACGACGGTTCGAAGATACCTTATCTTAAGGGAGGCTTCCCGCTTAGATGCTTTCAGCGGTTATCCCGTCCGTACATAGCTACCCTGCGGCACCCTTGGCAGGATGACAGGTACACCAGAGGTACGTTCACCCCGGTCCTCTCGTACTAGGGGCAACTCCTTTCAAGTATCGACGCCCACGGCAGATAGGGACCAAACTGTCTCGCGACGTTCTGAACCCAGCTCACGTACCACTTTAATTGGCGAACAGCCAAACCCTTGGGACCTGCTCCAGCCCCAGGATGTGATGAGCCGACATCGAGGTGCCAAACGATTCCGTCGATATGAGCTCTTGGGAATCATCAGCCTGTTATCCCCGGCGTACCTTTTATCCGTTGAGCGATGGCCCTTCCACGAGGGACCACCGGATCACTATGACCGACTTTCGTCTCTGCTCGACTCGTCAGTCTCGCAGTCAGGCAGGCTTATGCCATTGCACTCTTGCAGACGGTTTCCAACCGTCCTGAGCCTACCATCGCGCGCCTCCGTTACTCTTTAGGAGGCGACCGCCCCAGTCAAACTACCCGCCACAGAGGGTCCCACTACCGGATAACGGTAGCTGGTTAGACATCAGAAAACAGCAGGGTGGTATTTCACCTATGGCTCCACTTGGACTGGCGCCCAAGTTTCAAAGCCTCCCACCTATGCTACACAACTCTTTCCTAATGCCACTCTGAAGCTGCAGTAAAGGTGCACGGGGTCTTTCCGTCTAACCGCGGGTACTCCGCATCTTCACGGAGAATTCAATTTCGCTGAGCATATCCTGGAGACAGTGGGGAAGTCGTTACGCCATTCGTGCAGGTCGGAACTTACCCGACAAGGAATTTCGCTACCTTAGGACCGTTATAGTTACGGCCGCCGTTTACTCGGGCTTCAATTCGGAGCTTGCACTCCTCCTCTTAACCTTCGAGCACCGGGCAGGCGTCACACCCTATACGTCGTCTTGAAGCCGACTTAGCAGAGTGCTGTGTTTTTGCTAAACAGTCGCTACCCCCTGGCCTGTGCCCCCTGAAAAGACTTGCGTCGATCCAGGGCCTCCTTCTTCCGAAGGTACGGAGGCAATTTGCCGAGTTCCTTCAGGATACTTCTCTCAAGCGCCTTGGTATACTCTACCTGACCACCTGTGTCGGTTTCGGGTACGGTCTATAGTGAAGAGGCTATTTCCTGGAACAGCTTGGCTGCCCTCTCAATCCAATAAGAGAGAACAACTTCCACCATCCGTCACACATCTTCAGGCCCACGAATATTTACGTGGTTCCCATCGACTACCCCCTTCGGGCTCGTCTTAGGGGCCGGCTAACCCTGCGCCGATTAGCGTTGCGCAGGAACCCTTGGTCTTTCGGCGACAGGGCATCTCACCCTGTTTGTCGCTACTCATGTCAGCATTCGCACTTCCGATACGTCCAGAGTCGGTTACCCTTCTCCTTCGCTCGCTTACGGAACGCTCCGCTACCGCTCAGAATAAATTCTGAACCCTAAGCTTCGGTGCATATCTTTAGCCCCGTTACATCTTCGCCGCAGGAACCCTTATTTAGACCAGTGAGCTGTTACGCTTTCTTTAAAGGATGGCTGCTTCTAAGCCAACCTCCTGGTTGTTTTGGGATTCCCACATGCTTTCCCACTTAGATATGACTTGGGGACCTTAGCTGTAGGTTAGGGCTGTTTCCCTTTTGACGACGGACCTTAGCACCCGCCGTCTGTCTGCCGGATAAGACTCGATGGTATTCGGAGTTTGGTTAGGTTTGGTACCGCTCGCGCAGCCCTAGCCCATCCAGTGCTCTACCCCCATCGGCATACATCCGACGCTCTACCTCAATAGATTTCGCGGAGAACCAGCTATTTCCCGGCTTGATTGGCCTTTCACCCCTAAACACAGCTCATCCGAGAATTTTTCAACATTCACCGGTTCGGTCCTCCAGTGCGTGTTACCGCACCTTCAACCTGGCCATGCCTAGATCGCCGGGGTTCGGGTCTAATCCATCATACTCAGTCGCCCTATTCAGACTCGCTTTCGCTGCGCCTACACCTAACGGCTTAAGCTTGCATGGTAGATTAAGTCACTGACCCATTATGCAAGAGGTACGCTGTCACCCCCTATGGGGCTCCAACTGCTTGTAAGCATCCGGTTTCAGGTACTGTTTCACTCCCCTAATCGGGGTGCTTTTCACCTTTCCCTCACGGTACTGTGTTCGCTATCGGTCATGTGCGAGTATTTAGGCTTGGAGGGTGGTCCCCCCATGTTCAGACAGGATTTCACGTGTCCCGCCCTACTCGAATCTTCTTTGCTCACTTTCGCGTACGGGGCTGTCACCCGCTATGGCCACACTTTCCAGAGTGTTCCGCTAATTAACAAAGAAGCATTGGCCTGGTCCCGGTTCGCTCGCCACTACTACGGGAATCTCTGTTGATGTCTTTTCCTCCGGGTACTGAGATGTTTCAGTTCCCCGGGTTCGCTTCACCAAACCTATGTATTCAGTCTGGTGATACCCTATCCACCTCTTTCCGGCCGACCCGAAGGTCGATCGAAAGGAAATGGTGAGGGTGGGTTTCCCCATTCGGAAATCGCCGGATCAAAGATTGCTCACATCTCCCCGACGCTTATCGCAGCGTGCCACGTCCTTCATCGCCTGCACATGCCAAGGCATCCACCAAATGCTCTTACCTCACGCTTGAGAATCCACACC
>CANNGF010000004.1:0-70120 GCA_947504155.1 uncultured Erythrobacter sp. | reverse complement strand
GTGGCCCGTTCGTCTAGCGGTTAGGACGCGGCCCTTTCACGGCTGAAACACGGGTTCGATTCCCGTACGGGTCACCACTTCTTCCATGACAATCCGTTCGCCGGACTGGCGCCCATCGTGCCGCCCCGCTAAGCGCTTGGTTGTAATGACTTCCCGTCCTTTTCCATGGTCCGGTTTCGCTCTGGCTCTCGCGACTGCCATCGGCCTGATGATACTCGGCCTGCCTGTACTGCCGATCCTGCTCATGCTGCTGGTATGGGCTGGCTCACTATGGCTCGTTGGCGGACCGCCGCCACCGCCGGTGGAAAAAAGCAAGAACGGCGGTATCTCTCGCGAAAACATCGGCGAACTGCTCGAGCATTCGGAAAGTCCGGTTATCGTTATAGAGAACGGCCGGGTGGTAATTGCCAACTTAGCTTCCCGCCGTCTTCTCGGCACGCACATTCTGGGTCAGGACGCCCGCATGGCTCTGCGGCAGCCCGAAGCCGTCAGCCTGCTCGAAAGCGGCGAGGACGGGGTGGCTATCGTACGCGGGCTTGCGCGGCGTAAGGACATCTGGCGAATCAACCGGCAAAGCCTGGAAGGTGGCCTTTCGATCGTGGAGTTCGTCAACAAGACAGCCGAAGCCGATATAAGCAGAGCGCATACGGATTTCGTTGCTAACGCAAGTCACGAATTGCGTACTCCCCTCGCCTCCATCCTTGGCTATGTCGAAACGCTGCGCGAAGATATTGATGATCTCGACCCCAAGATGGGCGACAAGTTCCTTGCTACGATCCAGCGTGAAGGCCTTCGCCTCCAGCAATTGATCAGCGATCTCATGTCGCTGTCGAGGATCGAAGCGGAAAAGCATGATCTGCCGGACGAAACTCTGGACTTCGGCAAGCTGGTCGATCGTGCCGCGCGGGATGCAGCTGGCGACCGAGCCGTCCGCCTGGACATGGATTCCCATGGAGAATTCACGGTGGGTGGAGATGAGCAGCAGCTCGAGCAGATGGTTCGCAATCTGGTCGACAATGCACTCAAATACGGAGCGGAAGACCAGCCGGTCACTGTTCGCTTGCAGCCGCAAGGTGACAAGAGGGTGGTTCTGTCTGTCCAGGACCGTGGCGATGGTATCGCGCCGGAACACCTGCCCCACTTGACTAGGCGCTTTTATCGCACCGATCCTGGCCGGAGTCGGGCGTCAGGGGGCACGGGCTTGGGACTGGCTATCGTCAAACACATCGTAGAGCGTCATCGCGGGAAGCTCGCGATCGACAGCGCGCTTGGCGAAGGTACCCGGGTGAAGATCACCCTGCCCCTCGCCGAATAGAAAAATAGTAGGAAAACGGGCAACTGCGACGACATTCGTCGTCCGATCCTATGCGCCCATCTCATGTCACAAAGGCGCAATAAACTGGTCATAGATGCGACGCCGAAACGTCATGTTGTAAGAGATTCGTCACATGCAGATCGCTTTTCACCTATCCGTTCTCGCCGCAGCATTGAGCTGCACGGTGGCCACGCCCGTTTTCGCGCAAGAAGCAAATGTTTCGACCGAACAGGAGCTTGCAGCAATGAGAGCGCAGCTTCAGGCACTTACCTCGCGTATCAATGAACTCGAAGCCGATTTGGCCGAATCGAGAGCCGTCAGTCCCTCCACTGACAGCCCTATCGTCGGCGACACTTCGACTGTCTCGGCTCAGCAAGAAGCCGCCCCCGCCACTCAACTTGCAACATCCTCTGGCTGGAGCTTCAAACCGCGCGGTCGCCTCATGTTCGATGCGGGCACTGTTTCCGTTCCCGATTCGGCCGCAGCTGACGATGGCTTTGGAAATGAACTGAGGCGTGCGCGAATTGGGGCGTCGGGCGACCTTCCAGGCGGCTTCGGATACAAGTTCGAAATCGATTTCGCCGGTGATGAAGTGGCAATCTCCGATGCTGTCCTCACCTACGCAGATGGGCCGCTGGAAGTTGCGGTTGGACAGCACAACAACTTCCAGTCACTCGACGAGCTTACAAGTTCGCTGCACACGAGTTTCATTGAGCGCTCCGCTTTTACCGATGCTTTCGGCTTCGAGCGGCGAATCGGAGCTTCCATCTCCTATAGCTCGGGTCTTATCCTCGCTCAGGCAGGCCTATTTACGGATAATTCCGCAGATACCGGTACCGACAATCGCGGGGTGGACGGCCGTGTGGTGGTGATGCCTAAAATCGGGCCCGTGCAGATGCACCTTGCCGGCTCAGTGCATTACAACGATCTTGGTCATGAGGATGCAAGCGTACGTTATCGCCAGCGTCCGTTCGTGCATTTTACTTCCACTCGTTACGTCGACACCCGCAACCTCGCTGCCGACAACGAATTTGGCATCGGCATCGAAGCGGCAGCGATCACCGGCCCGTTCCACACCGCGGCCGAAGGCTTTTGGCAAAAAGTTGATACGCCGCTCGAAGTTGCAAATCCGACCTTCTTCGGTGGCTATGTAGAGGCGGGTTATTTTCTCACGGCAGGCGATACGCGCGGATATAAGGGCGGAAAGTTCGACCGCGTAAAGCCAGTCAATCCGGTCGGCGAAGGCGGCTTCGGCTCGCTCCAGTTCAATCTGCGCTACGACTATCTGGACCTTAACGATGCCGGTATCGTCGGCGGAATACAGAACGCCTATGAGGCCTCACTGATCTGGAAGCCAACCGATTATACGCTGTTCAGCGTGAATTATGGCCGGATGGACTATCGGGACGCCGCTATTCCGATGGAAGATGGTGACCGAGATTACGGTGTCGATGCCCTCGGACTCCGCGCACAGGTCGATTTCTGATCCCGATGACGTTATGGGCCGCCGAACAGATTCGGCAGTCCGATAGCGAAAGTCACACTCTTGTCGTCAACATGTAACAATTTCGCGCTCTTGCGCGGCTAGTTGGACACCAATGGGGTTTCTACCAATGACCAAGACTTTCAAATTCGCTCTCGCGGCCGCTTCGGCCCTTTCGCTCGCAGCCTGCGGCGGCAATGATGCCGGCGGTGGAGCTTCGCGCGACCAGATCAAAGCTGTCGGTTCGTCGACTGTTTATCCGTTCGCCAAGGCCGTGTCGGAAACCTTCACGCGTTCCAATCCTGACTTCAAATCGCCGATCATCGAATCGACCGGTACCGGCGGCGGCATGAAGCTGTTCTGCCAGGGTGTGGGTGCGGCAACGCCCGATATCGCGAATGCATCGCGCCGCATGAAAGCCAGCGAATTCGAAACCTGTCAGCAGAATGGCGTGACGGACATTATCGAAGTTCAGGTCGGCCTAGACGGGATTGCACTTGCATCCTCCAAAGGCGGCATCACGATGAACCTGACGCCGAAGATGGTCTACGAAGCCCTCGCGGCCCGTCCGTATGGTCAAGAGCAGACCAACCAGACCTGGTCGGACGTCGATCCGTCCCTGCCCGATACGCAGATCCTGGTCTATGGCCCGCCGAGCACCTCCGGCACCCGCGATGCATTAAAGGAACTGATCCTTGAAGTCGGCTGCGATACCAATGCAGAGATGGAAGCGCTGAAGGACAGCGATAAGGATCGACACGCACAGCTGTGCACCGAAGTCCGCAGCGACGGGAAATACGTCGACCAGGGCGAGCAGGACAATCTGATCGTCCAGAAGATCGAAGGCAATCCGAATGCCGTGGGGATTTTCGGCTACTCCTATCTTGAGGAAAATGCCGACAAGGTGCAGGGCCTCAACATGAACGGCGTTGCCCCGACTTACGAGAACATCGCCAGCTTCGAATATCCTGGCGCACGTCCTCTCTACATCTATGTCAAGAAGGCTCACCTTGATGCTATTCCGGGTCTCAAGGAATTCCTGGCCCAGTGGACACAAATGTGGGACCGCGGCGGACCGCTCGCGAAGATCGGGTTGGTTGCCAATCCGGACGACGTGATGGCCCGCTCCATGTCGGCTGCTACCAACTTTGATACGCTCGACTCCTCCGAGCTCAACTAAGGTTTGAATGTACCCACGATGTCGCTGACTATCCTGCTCCTCCTGGCCCTCGGGCTCGGGCTCGCCGGGTGGTTGGCGGCTCGTGCGCGTGCATGGACCTTCCGACGCGCCAGTTCAGACGGACGTATTGCCAGTCTGCCGAGCTATCATGCTTGGTATGTCGCGTTATGGATCGTACTGCCTGTATTGATCTTCGTCGCGATATGGAGCGCGGTCTCACCGGGTCTGGTTGCACAGTCGGTGTTGGCAAGCCCAGCAGCCGATCAACTTCCGGAATTCGGTTTCCAGCGCCAGACAATTCTCAACGAAGCCCGTGCAGTAGCCACAGGCGCTTCGCAGGCCGTGTTCAATCCACTCGCGCGTGAGTTCGTCGAACCCTACCGCGAGGCACTTTCGCGGTATAACTGGATCGGGATTGTCGTTACGCTGTTGATCGCCTTTCTCGGCGGGGCCTATGCATTTCTGCGATTGAAGCCCGACTTTGCGGCCCGCAACCGCGTTGAAAAGATCGTAATGGCGATCCTGCTTGGCGCTTCTCTTGTCGCAATCCTGACCACGCTTGGCATCTTCGGTAGCCTGGTATTCGAGACCGTCCGGTTCTTTGGAATGGTCAATCCTATCGATTTTCTGTTCGGCACCCACTGGGGTCCCGATCCGATGGCTAATGCGGCGAATCCCGACGCGAGCCGCTATGGCGCGATCCCTCTCTTCTGGGGGACTCTGTTTATCGGCGCTATCATCGCGATGCTGGTCGCCATTCCGCTCGGTCTGATGAGCGCCATCTATCTCACGCAATACGCCAACCCCAAGCTGCGTGCATGGGTAAAACCGGCGCTCGAAATCCTGGCTGGCGTTCCGACCGTCGTCTACGGGTATTTCGCTGCACTCACCATCGCACCTGCAATTCGAGATTTCGCGATCTCTCTCGGTGCCACATCGGCATCCAGCGAAAGCGCGCTTGCCGCGGGTCTCGTCATGGGTGTGATGATCATTCCATTCGTTTCATCAATGGCCGACGACAGCATTGCCGCTGTTCCCCAAGCCATGCGCGATGGTAGCCTTGCCATGGGCGCAACTAAGAACGAGACGATCCGCCGCGTCCTTGTGCCGGCGGCCTTGCCGGGTATCGTCGCTGGGGTCATGTTGGCTGTCAGCCGTGCGATCGGCGAAACGATGATCGTCGTTATGGCAGCCTCAACTGCCGCCAATCTCAGTGCAAACCCTCTGGAGTCCATGACGACCGTGACTGTCCAGATCGTCGCCATGCTGACCGGCGAAGGCAGTTTTGATCACCCGGCCACGCTGAGCGCGTTTGCCCTGGGGTTTGTACTGTTCCTCGTCACGCTGGCTCTCAACTTCATCGCCCTGCGCGTCGTCAAAAGGTTCCGCGAAGCTTATGAGTGAGCAGATCGCCCCCACGCGCACGCCCGCTTTCGAAGCGCGGCTCAAAAAGCGCTACGCCGCGGAAAAGCGGTTCAAGGCCATGGGCCTTGGCGCAATCGTCTTTTCGATTCTCGTGCTGCTTTATTTGCTGGGCACGATGACCATAAACGGCATCGGGGGCTTTCAGCGTGCGGAAGTCGAAGTGCCTATCGACTTCACTCAGGCTGGCATCTCGATTGACGCCTCATCAACTGATGCAGGTGATGTCCTTCGGTCGCTTGAAGCTCAGGGCTTACCCCAAGTTGTCGAATATTTTGCGCAGCAATCCCTTGGTAACGAAGGCGCAAGCGAAATCGGCGGACAGGCATGGCGCGATGTCGCTGCGGAAATCGCTGCTGATCCAGCACTACTGCAGCGTAAGGCCACTTTTTGGCTACCCGCCAGTGCCGACCTTGCGTCCGGACTCGATGGCGAGG
Source organism: uncultured Erythrobacter sp. (assembly GCA_947504155.1). Lineage (GTDB taxonomy): Bacteria > Pseudomonadota > Alphaproteobacteria > Sphingomonadales > Sphingomonadaceae > Qipengyuania. The sequence goes on along the minus strand of CANNGF010000004.1, from coordinate 64,283 downwards.
GATCGCAAGAAATGCGCGCGCTGGCGGCGCAGCTTGTCGATACGGGCAAGCTGGAAAAGAATTTCGATGGGGGTTTCTTTACCCGCGCCGATGCGACCAACCCCCAGCAGGTCGGTATATGGGGGGCGCTCAAGGGCTCGATCCTGACCATGATCGTCACACTGGCACTCGCCTTTCCGATTGGCGTTCTCGCAGCTTTGTATCTCGAAGAATATGCTCCGAAAAATCGCTGGACGGACGTGATCGAACTGTCGATCAACAATCTGGCAGCCGTCCCCTCGATAATTTTCGGCCTGCTTGGTCTCGCCGTATTCCTGACCATCTTCCCAAGCTACCGATCGGCGCCGTTGATCGGGGGGATGACCTTGGCACTGATGACGATGCCTGTGATCGTAATTGCGGGCCGTAACGCCATTAAAGCTGTGCCTCCGAGTATCCGTGACGGTGCGCTCGCTGTCGGTGCCTCGCCGGTACAGGTCGTCTTCCATCATGTGCTGCCGCTTGCCCTGCCCGGAATTCTTACCGGTACGATCATCGGTATGGCGCGTGCATTGGGCGAGACCGCACCGCTGCTGATGATCGGCATGCGCGCTTTCGTGGCGAGTCCGCCCGATAATTTCACCGCGCCTGCAACCGTGCTGCCGATGCAGATCTTCCTCTGGTCAGACGAAATCGACCGCGGCTTTGTAGAGCGCACCAGCGCTGCTATCATTGTCCTCTTGCTGTTCCTCCTGCTGATGAACGGCCTCGCCATCTACCTGCGCAACAAGTTCGAGAAAAAGTGGTGACCGTAGTTCACGAAAATTTAGAGAACGTCGACGCCAAGATGAGCGCGCGCGACGTGTCCGTATTCTACGGTCAGAAAAAAGCGATCGATGACGTGTCGATCGACATTCCGACCGAATACGTGACTGCCTTCATCGGTCCCTCCGGCTGCGGTAAATCGACTTTTCTGCGTTCGCTCAACCGCATGAACGACACGATTCCCTCGGCGCGGGTCGAAGGCGAGATCACGCTCGACGGTGAGAATATTTATTCGCCGAAGCTCGATGTCGTCCAGCTGCGTGCTCGGGTGGGTATGGTGTTCCAGAAGCCCAACCCGTTCCCCAAGTCTATATACGAAAATATCGCGTACGGGCCCAAGATCCATGGCCTCGCCGAAGGCAAGGATGAATTGGACGCCGTGGTTGAGAAGTCGCTTCGCAGGGCCGGCCTTTGGGAAGAGGTAAAGGACCGCCTGCAGGACAGCGGAACCGCCCTTTCAGGCGGCCAGCAGCAGCGTCTGTGCATTGCCCGCGCCATCGCTGTCGATCCGGAAGTCATCCTGATGGACGAACCCTGTTCCGCGCTCGATCCGATTGCGACTGCAAAAATCGAGGAACTGATTGACGATCTCAATGGTCGTTATGCCATTGTTATCGTAACTCACTCCATGCAGCAGGCCGCGCGCGTCAGCCAGCGGACGGCGTTTTTCCACCTTGGCAAGATGGTGGAATATGGGCGGACTTCCGATATATTTACCAACCCGATCGAACAGCGCACGCAGGATTACATTACCGGCCGCTACGGATAAGGCTCCAAGAGAATGCAAGAACACACAGTAAAGGCCTTTGACGAAGATATTACCCGCCTGCGCGGGCTGATCGCGGAGATGGGTGGTCTTGCCGAGGTCGCCATTCAGGAAGCGCTCGACGCGCTGGTTCAGGGAGATGACGAGCTCGCCAAGAAGGTCGTTAAAGGTGACAAGAAGATTGACGCTCTCGAAAGCGAGATCGACAAGCTTTCCGTGCGAATCATCGCGCTGCGCGCTCCTATGGCAGACGATCTGCGAGAAGTGATCGCTGCCCTGAAGATTGCCGGTGTTGTTGAACGTATCGGCGATTATTCGAAGAACATCGCCAAAGCGAGCCGAGAGATCGGCGATCACCGCAAACAGTTCGAACCGCTGACGCTCCTCCCCGCAATGGCCGAGGTGGCGAGCGAGATGGTGCATGATGTCCTGACCGCTTATGCCGCGCGCGATGCGGAATTGGCACGCGAAGTCATTGCTGCCGATGAAAAGGTAGATGCCTTCTACAATTCGATCTTCCGCAACCTCGTCAGTCATATGGTTGAAAATCCGGCTACGATCTCGAGCGCGGCACAATTGCTGTTCGTTGCCCGCAATCTGGAGCGGATCGGCGACCATGCGACCAATGTGGCGGAAATGGTGCATTTCGCTGCAACCGGAACCTATCCCGTAGATGAGGACGGTTGACACAATTCTGTAGCTTGAGGGTCATACTGCCGTGACAAAGAAACTGCAGGAAGGCGCCAAGGTGAAGGCAGGTAAGTTATTGCTGGTAGAGGACGACCCCGCTCTCTCCGAACTACTCGAATACCGATTCTCCAACGAAGGCTACGATGTCCGCACCACTGCGGACGGTGACGATGCTCTGCTACTAGCATCCGAAGACGTGCCCGATCTCGTCATTCTGGACTGGATGATCGAAGGCACCAGCGGGATTGAGGTCTGCCGTCGCCTGCGGCGCGACAAGACAACAGCCCATGTGCCGATCATCATGCTAACGGCGCGCGAAGCCGAAGACGACCGTATCCGTGGCCTCGAAACAGGCGCTGACGATTACCTCACCAAACCCTTCTCACCGCGCGAGCTTCTAGCCCGTGTTGCAGCGGTAATGCGCCGCATCCGCCCAGTTCTGGCTGGCGAATCTATCGAGGTGGGCGATCTAACGCTTGATCCCGTTGCCCATAAGGTGATGCGGAGGGGCACGGCTCTCAAGCTGGGGCCGACCGAATACCGCCTGCTCAAATTCTTCATGGAAAGCCCTGGCCGGGTGTTCAGTCGCAACCAGTTGCTGGACGGCGTATGGGGCACGGAAAGCGATATCGAACTGCGCACCGTCGACGTGCATATTCGCCGGCTCCGCAAGGCGCTGGAAATCGAAGGGGCGAAGGATCCGGTTCGCACGGTCCGCAGCGCTGGATATTCACTCGAAGCGGCCTGATCAGCGGCAGACGCTGGTCCAGCGGCTATCCATGTCGAGATGAAAATGATCAGCGTGGGCGCTATTGTAGTCAGGTGAAAGCACTGTGGAGAACGCGCTGCACGCCCCATCTCGGATTTCGTGCAGAAAACGTGGCTTGTCGCCCTCGCCTCCCCAATCACCCAGTACGCTGATCCGCGTGCCGTCATTCAGGACGAAGCCTGTAATGTCTAGCGCGTTTGCGGTCGCATGCTCGCTCCATGCGCCTTCATCGCGGCCGTATATCCGGCGGCACGAATAGGCACCGAGATGTTCGATCCGCGCGATGCCACTGCCAAAAATTTCCTCGGCTTTGGGATCAAGTGTGTCACGCTTCCATAGTTCCATGGCTAGGGCGACCGGACAGGTCGTCGCCGGCGCATCGGGGCTCAGGGGATAGTTTGACAGCTGTGTCCGGTCTTCGCGTCGGCATTCCCCGTCCCCCGCCGGGTCAAGCACGTCGAACTCTACATCGCTACGCTCCAGAACCGCACGGCAGGCGAGGACGTCATCGCGCAGGGCGAGCAATTTCTGCTGGGTCGCCCAGCCTTTGGGATCATCCAGCGAGAGCGGCGCCCATGGATTGTGCTCCGGGTGCTCAGCCAGCCACGCGCGACCCGCGACGAACAGACTTGCTAATACGAGCAGCATCAGCACGCGCCTGTCGAACAGGAATTTCCCGATATGACGCGAGAGGGTGTGGTTCAAAGCTGTGTACCGTAAAGATCGACCGCGATGGCCAAGGCTATCAGCATGAATACGCAGCCGATGCCACGATCGATCCAGCGCCGCGTTGCGGCCCGCTCCATCGTGCGGGCCAGTCGCTTTCCTGCGGAAATATACATCCAGCCTACGATCAGATCGAGCACGAGCGCGATCAGTGCCAACGTGACGATCTGCCACCCCACGGGCAATTCGGGATCCACGAAGGGCGGAATGATCGCGACCATGTAGACCAGCGACTTGGGATTGCCGATCGCCACTGCAATTCCATCGCGAAATGCATGGGTAGACGGCCTGCGGGCTGGTTCGGTGCCTTCTTCGCTCGCATGAAAGGAATGCCAGATGGCTCTCACACCAAGCCATGCGAGGTAGACCACGCCAGCGATCGCCAGCAGACGGAATGCCAGCGGATAGGCCCGGGCCAGCGTACCAAGGCCGAACGCCGCAGCCACCCACCATACGATATAGCCGATCTGCATGCCCGACAGGGCCGCCCACCCCGACCGAGGCCCGCGCCAAATCGCCTGGCCCATGACGAACATCATCGAAGGGCCTGGCACGATGCTGGTAGTGGCGGTGATCAGGGCAAATGCCAGCAAGCGCTCAGCGTCGAACATGCGAGTGGCGACTAGCGCGGCGCTTAATGAAAGTCGCGCGATTTCGGAATGATGCGCACATCACGCGGGTGTCCCTGCCATCCGCATTCGCGGTTGCCTGGCGGAGGCTCCTGCCATGGTTCCACAGGCTGATAGGGATCCTCATTGCCTTCCCGTAGATTGTCCCGTGGATTGAACTTGTCCGGCAGGGGCGATGCCACGTGATCGGCACGCGCAAGCGGGGCGTTGAGCATATCATCGGAAAGCTTGTGAAGATCGGTTGTCGCATCGGTCATGTGCTGCGCGATCACATGGATTACTTCGTCGTCATACTCCACGCGGCCTCTCACTTCCATCAGCCTTGCCCCCATCACCACGCGCCGCTGCCTTTCTTTCAGGTCCGGCCAGATCACAAGGTTGATGACGCCCGTCTCGTCCTCCAGCGTGATGAAGCATACGCCTTTCGCACTGCCCGGTCGCTGGCGGATCAGCACTACGCCTGCAACATGGACCATGCTGCGAAATTTCTTCTCACGAAGGTCGCAGGCACGCACGAACCCGCGATCAGCCAGGCTGGCACGTAAGAAAGCCATCGGGTGTGCCTTGAGACTGAGACGCGTGGTCTGGTAATCGGCGACTACTTCCTCGGACAGCGGCATCTGTGGCAAGCGCGTGGGATGCTTTTCGGCACCTTCATCACGCGCGGCAGCAGCAGCGAAGAGCGGCAGGTCCGGCCCACCGATGAGGCTTCTTGCATCCCACAACGCCTGCCTGCGCGACAGGTTCATCGACCCGAAGCCGTCGGCACTGGCGAGCCGTTCGACGTGCGATGGCCCGATCCGCGCCCGATCGCGCAAGGCCCGTACGTCCTCGTAGATGCCGCTCTCCTCACGCTCGGATACCAGCTGTGCCGCGACCGCTTCGGGCAGACCGTCGATCTGTCGCAAGCCAAGCCGCAAGGCGAAGCCATTGTCGAAGCGGCCTTGCTCCTTTGGGGCGGAAGACTCCACCCTTTCCAGAGTACAATCCCATTGCGAATGGTTCACATCCGCAGGCAGCACCCGCACCCCGTGTTCCGCCGCATCGCGCACGATCTGCGCCGGGGCGTAAAAGCCCATCGGTTGCGAGTTGAGCAGCGCACAGCCAAAGGCGGCAGGGAAATGGCATTTGAGCCAGCTCGACACATAGACGAGGTGCGCAAAGCTTGCCGCGTGGCTTTCGGGAAAGCCATATTCACCAAAGCCGCGGATCTGGTTGAAACAGCGCTGCGCGAACTCGCGGTCGTAGCCGCGGTCGACCATGCGTTCGACCATCATGTCCTGCAATTCGTCCACCATGCCGCGGCTGCGGAAGGTCGCCATGGCCTTGCGCAACCGGTTCGCTTCCTTGGACGAGAACTTGGCCGCATCGAGCGCAATCTTCATGGCCTGCTCCTGGAAGATCGGTACGCCCAACGTACGTTCGAGAATGCTCGACAATTCGTCAGGTGGGCCGTGATGCGGACTTGGTGCGGGTATCTCCACCTTCTCGGCCCCGCGCCTTCGTTTAAGATAGGGATGGACCATGTCGCCCTGGATCGGGCCGGGCCGAACGATAGCGACCTGAATCACGAGATCGTAGAATTCGCGCGGACGCAACCTTGGCAGCATGTTCATCTGCGCGCGGCTTTCGACCTGGAATACGCCGAGCGAATCCCCCTTGCGCAGCATGGCGTAAGTGTCGGGATCTTCACGCGGGACGGTTGCCAGAGTGAGAGTCCGGCTGTGATGATCGTCAATCAGGTCGAGGCATTTCCTGATGCAACTCAGCATTCCCAGCGCCAGAACATCGACCTTGAGGATGCCCAGTGCTTCGATATCGTCCTTGTCCCATTCGATGAAACTGCGGTCGGGCATGGCACCGTTGCCCACCGGTACCGTTTCGGTCAGCGCATTTTCGGTTAAAATGAAACCGCCTACGTGTTGTGACAGATGCCTCGGCATTCCAATCATTTGCTCGGTCAGCTTAAGAACCCGCCTCAGATGCGGATCTTTCACATTCATGCCAGTTTCCGCGGCATGTTTCTCGCTAATCTCGCGGCCCCACCCGCCCCATACCGTCTTGGCGAGCGCTGAGGTGACGTCTTCGCTCAATCCCATGGCCTTACCCACTTCGCGGATGGCCATGCGCGGACGATAGTGAATCACTGTGGCGCACAGCCCTGCCCGGTGACGGCCATATTTGCGATAGAGGTACTGGATCACCTCCTCGCGCCGCTCATGCTCGAAATCGACATCGATATCGGGCGGCTCCTTGCGATCCTCGGAGATGAAGCGGTCGAACAAAAGCTGGTGCTTCGAAGGATCGACATTGGTGATGCCGAGACAATAGCATACCGCAGAGTTGGCCGCACTGCCGCGCCCCTGGCACAGGATCGGCGGATCGACCTTGTTGCGCGCGAAATCGACAATGTCCTTGATGGTCAGGAAATAGCGCGCAAGCTCCATCTTGCCGATCAGCGCCAGTTCTTTGCGCAGCGTTTCGGTCACTCCATCCGGCACCCCGTCGGGATAGCGCCAGCCAGCTCCCTTCCAGGTCTCTTTTTCGAGATAATCCTGCGGTTCGGCGCCGCCGGGATACAGTTCTTCGGGATACTCATATTGCAGCTGATCGAGGCTGAAATCACAGGCGTCGGCCACGGCGCGCGCGGCTTCGATCGCATGGGGCCATGGTTCGAACAGATGGCACATGGTCTCTGGCGGCTTCAGATATCGCTCGGCATTACTCTGAAGCAGATAGCCCGCCCGCGCCACAGTAGTCTTATGGCGGATCGCGGTCATTACGTCCTGTAGCGGCCGGCGCTCCGGCGCGTGATACTGCACATCATTGGTGGCGAGGATGGAAAGATCATGATCCTTGGCCAGCGCGTCGAGCCGGGCAATCCGGGCGAGGTCGTTCCCAGCGTAAAAGAAAGTCGCAGCGATATGGCGTAGCGCCGGTAGTCCGGCGACAAGATGCGGCACGATTTCCACAAAGGGTGCCGTGACCGCCATTTCTCTCTGTTCGCTTTCCGCTGTGCCGTCTGGCGTGGCCCAGGCTGGAACGGTGAACTCGCATGCCAGATCGGGTGGCGGAATTAGAATCAGTTGCACGTCTTTGCTGTGCCCGGCCAGCATCGCTAACGAGATATCGCACACGCCCTTCTCCTGCCACTCGTTGTCGAGCGTGCGCATCCGGCCCGCGGAAATCAGGCGGCACAAACGACCATAGGCCTCACGGTTTTTGGGATAGGCGAGGAAAGCCAGCCCCTCGACCGTTTCGATCCGGCAACCGATACAAGGCTTGAGCTTGAGCGTTTTCGCTTCTGTGTGCACCCGCACCACGCCCGCCATGCTGTTGGCATCGGCGATCCCGATCGCGTCATACCCCAGCCTGCGCGCCTCCATTACCAGGTCTACCGCATCGCTCGCTCCGCGCAGGAAGCTGAAACACGAGACGAGACCGAGTTCGACGAACGGCGCGCGCGCTGGTGCGTCTATTTCATCGGGATCAAGGTCGATAGTGCGCTTGGGTATCTGCTGGTCATTCTCGGGCATGACACCAGCTTTGAAAAGTCATTACGCCAACTCCTCGAGCCGCTCCTTCACTGCGGCGAGATCGGCATCGAACAGCCGCTCCTGCTCCTCGCGCGCGGGACCATCAAGGCGAAGGAGATAGGACGGGTGGGAGGTGATCCACAGCTCGCTGCCGTCTTCCAGCGGAATGGGCGTGCCCCGAGCCTTGGAGATGCTCACTGTCTTTCCCAGCATGCCGCGCGCCGCGCTCGCCCCCATGGCGAGTATCAGCTTGGGCTGGACGATCGCGCGCTCGCTCTCGATCCACCAGCGGCAGGTATCGATTTCCTTTGCACCGGGATTTTGGTGCAGCCGCCGCTTGCCGCGCTGGACATATTTGAAATGCTTCACGGTATTCGTGACATAGGCCGCTTTCCGGTCGATACCGGCCCGATCAAGATGGTGTTCGAGCAGTTTTCCGGCCGGTCCGACAAAGGGACGGCCAGCCAAATCCTCCTGATCGCCCGGCTGTTCGCCCACGATCATCAGCGCAGCATCCTGCGGTCCCTCGCCCATAACAGCTTGATTATCGAGGCTGCCGATCGGGCATTTACGGCAGGCGTGAATTGCCTTGTCGATCGCTGCCAGTGTATCGGGCCGCTCTTCGAATTCCAGCGTTCCCTTTTCGACCATAGCACTTTCCCGCTTCTGCGCGCCCGCCACTAACTCGGGAATGAGCGTGGCTTCGGGCATGTTTTTCCAGTATTTTTTCGGCATCTCCTTGAGCATGGCGCCAATCTTCAGCCGCGCCGGATTGAAGATCGAAGCGTAGTAGGTGCGCCAGAGATCCTCCATCGGATCGCCCTGAGGCGCGTCGTGACGTTCAGCTGGCGGCCCCTCCGCCATAGTTTCGCCATCCCAGTGAAGCGAGCCGCGCGGCGTCAGGATCGACCAGCGCATGTTCGAAAAACGCCGCATGAAGAACCCTGCATTGGCCCGGAGAATATGATGCTCCGGCTCGAACCAGGCAACGTAATGCTCACCTCCCTCGCCATCTTCGCCACCGGAATGATCGGGGTTTTCGACCAGCCGAAAGCGCACAAAAGCATGCATCTTGTGGCTGTCACGCCTCACGTTCTTGTCGAGTTCCTCCAGCTTTCTGACATCTGGATCAGCCTTGTCTTCCATCATCCGCGGCTTGCCTTGTAGCCTCCAGAGCAGGCGGTAGAGCAGCGCAAACCGTTCAGGGTCCGAATGAAGGATGGCATTACGCGCAAGTTGTACAAAGCGTCGGTTGGCCTGTACCGGCCTCGCTCCCTTAGGAGGGACAGGCATACGCCGTTCTCCATGGGCGAAGAGGTCCCCGCTACCGCCGGGTTCGACCCATGCGATACGGTCCGGTGGCACATCGCATTGGACGAAGGCCCGCGCCCACTCGCGCCAGAAATCGAAATCATCCGCATCAGGCAGTTGGACAACGTAGTAGGTGCCGAGTTTGACGTGTTGAAGCGCAGTCACACGAACAGCTCCAGCTGCTCGGTTTTCGGGGCGAGCAGGCTGCGCAGGTCGGCGCGATCGGTGAGAGTGATCGGCCGCCAGTCGATAGTACAGATGAAAGGTCGAACCTTGGTGATGGACTGGGTAAGCAGCGACACATCGTCCAACCGTAGGCCGCGATGACGGCGACTTGCCAAGATCTTGCCAACCGCCTTCACGCCTAAGCCCGGCACACGCAGCAATTGCTCCTTGGTCGCGCGGTTCACATCAACTGGAAAGGCTTCACGAAACTTCAAAGCCCAAGCAAGTTTGGGATCGATATCAAGCGGCAAATTCCCGTCTGCTTCTGTCGCATGCATGACGTCCGAAGGCTTGTAACCGTAAAAGCGCATCAACCAGTCAGATTGGTAAAGCCTGTGCTCGCGGATCAAAGGTGGACGCTTCAGCGGCAGCACCGCGCTCGCATCTGGGATTGGCGAGAACGCGCTGTAATAGACACGGCGCAGGCGGAAATTATCGTAAAGCCGGCTTGCCTTGCCCACAATATCTGCGTCAGTGGCTGCATCGGCCCCCACGATCATTTGCGTAGACTGGCCGGCGGGCGCAAAGCGGGGGGCATGCCTGAACCGCTTGCGGGCATCCTTGGCCTCCACCAGATCCTCTTTCACCTTGCCCATCGCGCCTTCGATCTGGCGCGCATCCTTGTCCGGCGCGAGACGTGTTAGGCCGCTGTCAGTCGGCAGTTCGACATTGATGGAGACCCGATCAGCATAAAGCCCCGCCTGATGGACGATTTCTGCATCTGCTTCCGGGATGGTCTTCAAGTGAATGTAGCCGCGAAAATCATGTTCTTCGCGCAAAATCCGGGCAACCTCCACGATCTGCTCCATCGTGTGGTTGGAATTCTTCACAATACCCGAGGAAAGGAACAGCCCTTCGATATAATTGCGCCGGTAGAAAGCGAGCGTGAGATCGACCACTTCTTGCGGTGTGAAACGCGCGCGAGCCACGTTCGAGCTCTTACGATTCACACAATAATGACAATCAAACACACAGTGGTTGGTCAGTAAAATCTTGAGCAGCGAGATGCAGCGTCCATCTGGCGCATAGGCATGGCAGATTCCCATCCCTTCAGTCGATCCAATGCCCTTGCCGCCCAGACTGTTCTTCTTCGCCGTACCGGAGGACGCGCAGGAAGCATCGTACTTCGCTGCGTCGGCGAGGATCTCGAGTTTTTGAAGGACGGTTTGCAGAGCCATATGTTCCATATATGTTCCGAACCAGGATTCGCCAATAACAAAAGGTAATTGGTTTGTTTGCGAGAAGTGGGCATGTGAGGTTCATGCTCGCTACGCCCATCGGAGTTGTATGGAGCGAGGTGTAGCCGAAGGTCCGCGGCCTCACTCCTCGAATACGAAGGGGATCCGCTGCGGCCTTATTCACTCAACCGGGAAACGGATGACGATATTCTGGAGTTATCATTATTGGAGCGCCAAGCATGATAACCTAAAATTAACCAGGTTCGTGTAAAAATCGATTAACAAGAGGGACTTGCCGAGTGGCACTTTTCCAGAAAAAATCTGGGCAGAAATCCGAGGAGCGCAGGACCGTACAGCGCTATTCTGTCGACTGTACCAGTCGGCTCAAAATGCCTGGCGGCAACCGGGACGGACGCCTGTCGGATCTTTCACAAACCGGTGCGCGGTTCGAGACGGCCAATCCGCCGCAACAGGGCGTTTCAGGCTTGTTGTCGTGGGGTGAGCACGAATTCTTCGGCAAGATCGTATGGACGCGCGATAGCAGTTGCGGATTTCTTTTCGAACGCCCGATACCGGCATCGGTCGTTGAAGAGACCTGTGATGTGGTAGAAGTCGAATCCGGCCCGGTGGCAAAGTTCGATAATATTCCCGTCGCCAAGCGGGGCCGCCGTGGGTCGTTTGTGTCGCGCGACAGTTGAGTTTTGCGAGGAGCCCCCTCGTCATTGTTTATCAGGCGAACAATCCCTGCAAGTACCACTTTGGCTTACCACCTCGTCCATCTCCGATAATGCCGAGCCGATAGATCCAGTAGCGCCTCCCTCTCTGATCCTCAATCCGGTAATAATCGCGTAGTCGGGTACCACCGCGCTCACGCCACCATTCAGGGGCGATACGTTCGGGGCCTTCGACACGTTTGATATCGTGTACCTCGTCGCGCCAGCGGAAACGCTTAGGATATCCATCGGGAGTGGCGTAGAGCACAGCAATCTGCTCGGCCTTGTCGAGCAGTTTCAAAGGGCGTTGATGGAAGACAAACTGACCTTGGTTGGCCGGTTCGGGCTCTAAAGGCGGTTGGCCCCGCTGCGCACGCTCGGGGATGTGGCTGGCTGAAGGCACGGGCCGTGTGACGGCACGGGGCCCAAGGCGCACGGTGAGCCGATCGACCAAGGTGGAAAGCGCGATGCCATGGTTTTTCGAAGCCGTCTCGATATCGCTTTGGTCCAATGCCAAGGCTTCTGACCAACTGGCACGCAAACGCAGCATTTCGATCCCGAACCCTGCATCTACATCATCTAGCTTGCTGACAAAAAGGCGTACAAAATGCGCGGCCTCTCGGGTTGCTGCAGCAAGTTCGATATGCCGCACAACCACTTCACCATCGACGCGCCACAAGCCGAGTTCCAGCCTGCGGGCGCCCTGCCCCTTGCCCTCCAGTTCGCGCACCATATCATCCGCCAGATCGTTCACCACCTGATCGAGCAAGTGGCGGTGTCGGATCGGCTCCAGCAGGCGGCGCTGTACCATCGGAATTTGTTGGGGAATGACTGGTAGCAGCGGTTCCGGTATCCGGCCGAGCAGCTGGTCCAGGCGGATTAGCGGGTTGGCAGAGGGAGAGTTCCGGTTGCGAAACCGTCTATTGATTCCATCGCGATCGACCGCCGAAAGCTCGCTCAGTTTCTTGAGCCCTAGCCGGCGAAGAACAGTGACGACATCCTGATCGAGCCTTAGTGCCGCCACGGGAAGTTCGCCCAGCCGTGTTTCCATTTCCTCATCTTTGCGCAGGATCGCACCCGATGCAGCATAATGGGCCAGTGCCCAAGCTGCCCCGGCAGTCGGAGCTATCGCGCAACGCATAGCGATGTCGCGCTGTGCAAACACCGCAGTTACATCGGCAAGCAGCTTTTCCTCGCCTCCGAAGAGATGCGACACTGCGGTTACATCCACCAAAAGCCCATCCGGTACATCCATCGCCGACCAAGGTCCCCAGCGTCGTGCCCAAGCAGCAAGCTTTTCCAAGAAAACGAGATCGCCTTCAGGGTCGGACAGTGCCGTAGTGATTTCAGGGCAAAGCGAATGTGCATCAGCCAACATCATCCCTGCCCTGGCCCCGGCAGCAGCGCTTGTGCGGTTGGTCGCTTCGATCCGCGGCCCATGCGCTGTATCAGCGGTCAGGACAAACGGCTTGTCATCTAGCTCCCCTCTCTCCGCCGCGCCCATACGCCAGCGGTCCATGGCCATGGACGGGAGCCAGATAGAAAGGATACGGCGCGGTTGATCCATGGCAGACCAACAAACTAGCGCCGCTTACCTTGGACTTGTCGGAAACGAGACTGTTCCGAAAGTACAACGGATCTATCTTCGATTGCTGTGCTCAACGGCTTGAAAAACGCTCTTTCGGCGAGCCCGAAACGTGGCCCGATATGCTGAACGATAGAGAATGGCTTGCCGGTGGGTGGCGAAGAGACCTGCGGCGCTTCACGACGAGCCTCCAGCCCCTTCCCGAACTCTTCGAAAACCCATTCGCCCGGTGGATGCGAGCGGGCACGGAAGAGCTCACCCCGCCACGACGGATTGCCTGGTGCTTGCGCGTTCCATTCGGGTGCGGTGGATGGAGCCGAAGTCACTTGCCAGCGCATCCGGGCCGAAGACAGGTCACGCGCCGCATCGACCCGCAACAGGAACAAAGGTACCTCGTGTTTCTGCGCAGTCAGCGTCAGCCGACGCGAAGCTGTGAAGTCCAACGCCTTTGGATTGCCGGCAATTTCCCCGATAACGAAGGATAGCTCACGACAGCGCAACCCCTCCTCCATCGCAAAAAGCGCATCTTCCGCCTTATGGGCCAGCACATGGATCACGCGCGACTGCAAATCCTGCGGTAGCCCGGCACGATACGGTTTACCTCCCAAGCGCGCCGCCTCACGCGTCTGCACCCAGAGTATGCTGCGTTGATCGCTCATCTCCCCGCCTTCTTTCGGCGACGCGTTACGCCAATCGTCAAGTGCCAGCGCCAGCACTGCACCAGCACCTGCCGCTTCTCTCGATGAGGCGAACACTTCGCTGTGCAGAGCTTTTCCATGTAGGCCAGCCAACCCATGCCTCCAGCGCTCACTATGACGCTCAGGTAGTGTGGCGACATCTTCAGAGGCGGTCGTCGGCAAGGAGGAGAGAGCTAGTTGGATCATATGGAACCGAATCGTCTGTTCCCTTTATGTTCCAATATTTATCTATTAGCAATTCCTGCTCTATCTTTTCCTCTACTGGCTTGGGACCAAACCTGCCCTTCGGTCATTGAGCAAATGAACCATCTTGGAGACCAAAATGAAACATGCCGAAGGCAATCCCGACGAACTCAAAACCAAGTTCTGGAAAGCTCTGGCCGACAGCCCATTCCTATTCCTTCAGCTGGAGGATGACAGCTCAAGCGCCGTTCCGATGAGCCCCCAACTGGACAAGGACGCGAACAGCTCGATCTGGTTTTTCACGCACACGAAAAGCGATTTCTGCAAGCTTGGACCAGTCACCGCGACATTCGCCGGCAAGGGCCACGAAATGTTCGCACGCTTCAACGGAAACCTCGTGAAGGAAACCAGTCAGGAGCGCTTCGACCAATTCTGGAACAACTTCGTCGAAGCCTGGTACGATGGCGGCAAAAACGATCCGGATATCTTCTTCATGCGGATGGACCTAGGCGATGCAGAAATCTGGAGCGGAGATCTGGGACTGCTCAATACCGCGAAGATGGCCTTGGGCATGACTGTGCAAGACGAAGCCGAAGAACAACATGTAAAGTCTGCCGACCTTTGATTTAACCGGCAAAAGCGAAAGGGGCCGTCAAAAAGGGACGGCCCCTTTTTTCTATATTTCTACCTATGCGGATGAATGGGAACGGCTGTTTCTTCACCCGCCACATCGTCGACCACTTCTACGATCCCCTGCCCCAACCGACTGTGGTTCCTGCTGTACCTGAAATACACCAGCAAACCGATTATGCTCCACACTGGAAGCACCAGCATCGCCGCACTTGGCAGGTTGAGGAACAGGAAGGCACACCCAAAGATCGTCGCCGGTCCTACCAGCCAGAGCATGGGGGTCCGGAAATCTCTCTTACGCTCCGGCGCCGTACGCCGAAGAACCATGACCGCAACTGCCACCATCAAGAAAGCATATAGCGTTCCTGCATTGGCAATATCGGCCAGCTGACCCACAGGGAAGAATGCTGCTCCGACAGCGACGATCACTCCGGTAATGGCGGTTACCACGTATGGCGTCTTCCACCGCGGATGCACTCTCGAAAGCCCATCTGGCAGCAGACCATCCCGGCTCATTACAAAGAAGATGCGGGTCTGTGCGAAAAGCAGGACGAGAATGACCGATGGCAAGGCCAAGAACGCCGCTATTCCAAGGATATTGCCAATTCCCGAAAAGCCGATCTGGCGAAGGACGTGTGCCAAGGCTTCATTGGAGCAGACCAACGCTTCCACGTGTTGCGGAAGAGCGCACTGCCGCGCCAATTCCTCGGATCCTGCTGGGAAAGGAATACCGCCGGGCCCTATGATCGGCTGCCCGCCGATCGTCCCGATCGCTCCCGCCGCCACGAGAATATAGAAGATCGTGCAGAATATGAGTGAACCGACGAGACCGATCGGCACATTGCGCTGCGGGTTCTTAGTTTCCTCCGCGGCGGTGGAAACCGCGTCGAATCCTACATAAGCAAAAAAGATAGTCGCTGCCGCACCTACTGCGCCGACTCCCGAACCGAAGCCTCCGAATAGGCCAGCGGGAAGGAATGGATTGAATTTGTCTGGATCGAAATAGGCACTGGTCAGCGTAAGGCCGATAAAGGCGGTTAAAGCAATAACCTTGATGGCGACCAGAATAGCGTTGACCTTGGCGCTCTCGCTTGTGCCGATCATCAACAACCAAGTGACCAGTAGGGCGATGATCATGGCAGGAAGATTGATAAATCCGCCTGCCTCTCCACCCAGCGCAAGCGGGCCCGCGGACAGCCATCGCGGCAAATCTATACCCAGGAACTCATTTAGGATGGTACCGCTGAAGTAACCCGACCATCCTACGGACACTGCCGATGCTGCAATTGCGTATTCAAGGATAAGTGCCCACCCCACGGTCCAGGCAATCAATTCCCCCACCGTGGCATAGCTGTAGGTATAAGCGGATCCAGCCACCGGAATCATAGAGGCAATCTCTGCATAACAAAGCGCCGCGACTATGCAGACGGCACCCGCAATCACAAAGGCCAGCATGAGGCCTGGGCCAGCCTTTTGCGCTCCTGCAGCAGTCAGCACGAATATTCCGGTACCTATAATACAACCGATACCGAACAGCATTAGCTGCAGCGCGCCCAAGGAACGGTGCAGCGACTTCCTTTGCGCCGCGGCCAGAATGGCATCGAGCGGCTTAACCCTGTCGAAGATCATATACGGCCAGCGGCCTCCACCGGCCCGCCGCGGGACAGCCCCGCTCCGCCATCCGGAAGTTCGTCATTTACTCGCGAACTTCCGGACGGAAAAGAGGATTTTGCTTAGGCTCCCAGAATGCTGGGAAACAGGCCCGTTACCAGGATGATCGTCACGGCGATCGGACACAACCAAGCAATCAAGAATCGCCACAAGCCAAACGCGATTGGAGAAAGGCCGGTGGTCGTACGGAGGAGGTTCTTATCTGCCTTCCAACCGATGAAGAGCGAAGTCAGCAGCGCCCCAAGCGGGAGCATGATTTTCCCGGTAAAGGCGTCGATCGTATCTAGAATATCTGTTTCGGCGAAGAGCGACCAGAAGCCGAGCGGGCGTACATCCGAAAGGACGTTGTAGCCCAAAAGACAGAAAATACCGATCAGGAAAGCGCCGATACCAAAGACAAGAGCGGACTTGGGACGGCTCCAACCAAGTTCACCGATGCCCCATGCCGTCGGGACCTCTAGGAGTGAAATTGAACTTGTTACCGCCGCAACGAGAATGAGCAGGAAGAACAAGAAGCCGAACAGTGCGCCTCCAGGCATGGTCTGAAATGCAAAAGGTAGGGTCTGGAAAACCAACGTCGGTCCAGCGGCCGGGTTGAGGCCGACAGCAAAGACGATGGGGAAGATCATCAACCCTGCAAGCAACGCGACGCAGGTGTCGGCAATTGCAATCATTGCAGCCGTGCCGCCGAGATTGCTTTTTTCCTTGATGTACGAACCGTAGGTGATGAGGCCAGCGACACCGAGGGATAGTGAAAAAAGAGCCTGGCCCAGCGCTGAATTCATGACTTCGGGAGTGAGCTTCGACCAATCAGGCGTAAACAGGAAGGAAGCAGCCTCTCCAATGTCTCCTTCCACCGCTCCGTAGAGCACCAGACCAATCAACAATACGAAGAAAGCTGGCATGAGATAGGTTGCAGCCTTCTCGATGCCTGAACTCACTCCTCTTGCCACGATGTAGAGCGTAAGGCCCATGAAGCCCAAATGCATGACGAGAAGCAGCGGCCAGGAGGCAAACATATCGCCCAGTCTCTGTTGGATCTGCGCCTCGCTTTCTCCTGCTAGTGCCCCACGCAAAAGGTCACCGGAGCCGATGGCCTGCAGGAGGTCCCAGCCCATCACACCGGCGTAATACAGGACCCAGCCGGCCACGACCGAATAGAAAGAGACGATTAGAAACGCTGCCACAGCGCCGATCCCGCCAAAGATCGACCACTTGGCCGATGCTTGTGACCCTTGCGCTACCTTGCGGATCGAACCGACAGCGTCAGTCTGACCAACGCGGCCAATGAAGATCTCTGATAGAACCAGCGGCAGCCCGAGCAGAAACACGCACGCTATATAGAATATGACGAAGGCGCCGCCTCCGCTCTCACCCGCGAGCGTCGGGAAACGCCAAATGTTGCCGAGGCCGACGGCGGCGCCGACTGCAGCAAGGATAAAGGCAGAGCGTGAGGACCAGCCCTCACCCGTAGTTTTTCCGGCAGCGACCATTCTCGTGTAATTCCCTCTCCGACACACGATGCCTCCCGCATCGCAGATGTGCGCGGCTTTAAGCATGGAATTCAAACCCTGTCCAAGCCTCGCTTCCAACTGTCGACAACGCTTGCTAGGGCATCCGCCATGTCAACGACCTTCCAGCTCGACACCAGCACCAGCCGCGCCAATCCAACCCCGCAGCCTATGAAGCGGCTCACGGTCCCGAAGATCCGCGCTCGCAAAAGCGAAGGAAATAGCGAGGAACCGCTGGTCATGCTTACGGCCTATACGGCTAGGCAGGCCCAGTTGCTCGATGCTCACTGCGATATGTTGCTGGTAGGCGATTCGCTGGGGCAGGTCATTTATGGGCTACCGTCGACCATTCCAGTAACAATGGAGATGATGGCAAACCATGCCGCCGCAGTCGTCCGTGGCAGTTATCACGCTGTGGTCGTGGTCGATATGCCTTTCGGATCGTACGAAAGCTCCAAAGAGCAGGCATTCGAAAGCGCCGCTCGTCTCCTGAAGGAAAGCGGCGCCGCGGCGGTCAAGCTCGAAGGGGGTGAACCGATGGCCGAGACGGTCGCATTCCTCAATCAGCGAGGCATCCCTGTCATGGGGCATGTCGGTCTGACGCCTCAGGCGGTCAACGTTCTGGGCGGCTATATGGCACGTGGGCGCGACAATGCGGAAGCCGAAAAAATAATCGGTGATGCCAAAGCGCTGGACGAAGCGGGGGCATTCGCTGTGGTGCTTGAAGGCGTGCTAGAACCGATTGCAATTGAAGCGACCAAGGCCCTGTCCTGCCCGACGATCGGCATAGGGGCGTCAGCACAATGCGACGGCCAGGTTCTGGTCACCGAGGATATGCTAGGTATGTTTGATCGCGTACCACGGTTTGTAAAGAAGTACGAAAATATTGCCGAGGTGATCGAAAAGACTGTCGCGCAATACGCCGAGGAAGTGCGTGGGCGCAGCTTCCCTTCGTCTGACCAGACCTACCAGCCAAAGGGCTGAGGAACCCCACAAATGAAAACCATTCGCGAGTATTATACTTTCTCGTTCGTCTTCACGGCGATCTGTTTCGCTTTGGCTGCGTGGTATGGCTGGTCCAGCACCGGTTCCCTTACCGCCACTCTAGGCATTTTATGGATCGTGCTGGTCCTTTCCATTCTCGAGGTCTCGCTCAGCTTCGACAATGCTGTCGTCAATGCGACCGTTTTAAGAGACATGGACCCGGTCTGGCAGAGACGGTTTCTTACCATCGGCATTCTTATCGCTGTATTCGGGATGCGAATTATATTCCCAATCGCAATCGTAGCAATCGCGGCGCAGGTCGGGCCACTCGAAGCTATCAGTCTCTCCTTGAATAATCCCAGCGAATACGAACGTATCGTCTCCGATGCCCATGTAGGTATCGCAGGCTTTGGCGGCGCATTTCTTGCAATGGTCGGCCTGACTTTCTTCTTCGACCATGAGAAAGAGGTGCACTGGATCCGTGTCGTGGAGCAGACGATCAATAAATTCTCGAATGTTCCCGCCGTAGAGATCGGCTTGGTTCTGGTACTTATCTATTTCGTTTCAACGCTCCTGCCCCCTGCTGACGATGTCACGTTCCTGACTGCGGCGATTCTAGGCTTGGTGACTTTCATCGCAGTCCACGCGATCGCGGCTATGATCGAGGAGCGAGAAGCACGAAAAAAGGCTGTCGGAGAATTGGTGAAGTCCGGGCTTGGAGGCTTCCTCTATCTTGAGGTGTTGGACGCAAGCTTCAGTTTTGACGGCGTAATCGGCGCATTCGCGCTATCGAATAATATGATCATCATCGCACTGGGCCTCTCGGTGGGCGCGATGTTCGTTCGCTCAATGACAATCCATCTGGTGAAAACCGGTACTCTGGCGCAATATCGCTATCTCGAACACGGAGCGTTCTGGGCGATCATCGTGCTGGGGATGATCATGCTTCTGTCGGCACGCTATCATATACCAGAAACGGTCACCGGCCTCTTGGGAGCGGTCCTGATTGGCCTCAGCTTCCTGTGGTCGGTGCGGTACAATCGTCGCTATCCAGACGAGGCGACGACCTCAGCCGACTAGCAAGCGGAGCCGCCAGTACCAGTTGAGCCAGATGGTAGAGCAATAGAGGCAGCACGATAAATCCTGCCATCGACGGCTTAAACAGAATGGTTGCCAGCGGCGCGCCAATGGCGGCCGACTTCTGCCCACCAGCGAAAAGAAACGAGATACGATCTTCGAAGGACAAGCCAAGAGCCTTTGCTGCCAGCCAAGCTCCTATATGCCCTATCGCGATCAGCGCCAGAACCATCGCCGCGGTCCACAGCCAGCCCTGCGGATCAATGCGCGTCCATATACCCTGCTCTACCGCGCCGGAAAATGCCACGTAGACGGCAAGAGCGATTACACCGCGGTCAAGCCAAATGATCTTCGGCTTGTGGACGGCAATGAAGCCACGGGTCCGCGTTTGAACGACCTGCCCGAACGCGAAGGGGACTATCAAGATCATCATTATCTTGATCACGGCATCGCTGCCGACTGCTCCATCGCCAGTACCGCCCATGGCGATGAAGAGTGGCACGCTGATGAAAACCCCGAGAATGCTTAGAAGAGCGGCAGCGATAACTGAAAGTGCCACATTCCCGTTGGCAAGCGAACTATATGACGTGGACGACTGTATCGTCGTAGGAAGCACACCCAAATACAAGAAGCCAATCGCGACCAGCGGAGGAATGCTCCCTGGAGCAGCGCGGTAAAAGCACAACCCAAGAAGGGCCATCGCTCCGAAGCACCACAATATCAAAGGACCGATGAATCTGAGGTTGGCTGCCCCTGCCAGGATTTCCCTCCGAGCGATCCGCATTCCGTTAAGCAGAAAGAGAACGAATATCCCGACATTCGCCGCCATCTGCAGAATAGAGCGTGTATGCCCGGTAGCAGGAAGCGCTGCCGC
Organism: uncultured Erythrobacter sp.; assembly: GCA_947504155.1. GTDB lineage: Bacteria > Pseudomonadota > Alphaproteobacteria > Sphingomonadales > Sphingomonadaceae > Qipengyuania. The sequence continues at coordinate 43,723 of CANNGF010000004.1, read as the reverse complement.
CAGAGCGACTGCGACAACCAGCATTCGAAGCATTGGGTCGGATATTAGTGTGCGTACCATGATGCCGGAGGCCTAGGCGTGATCCGGTAATCTGTCAGTCCTGTAAATCGTACTGCTTCAGCAGGTCGTAAAGGGTCGGGCGACTGATGCCCAACAGCTTTGCCGTCATCGAGATGTTACCTTGACTACGAGCCATCGCCTGCCGGATCATTCGTCGATCCGCAGCCTCTCGCGCTTGCTTGAGGTTTAGCGGTTGCTCACCTCCCTCGCAGCGTTGCTCAAGATCGAGATCCTCCGCAGTGACGAGCTTGCCATCGGCCATAATAACCGCGCGTTTGACCCTGTTCTCTAACTCGCGAACATTACCAGGCCACTTCCAGCCATCGATCGCTTCTAGCGCATCGGGCGCAAAGCCTTTGACCTGAGGATTCATTTCCCCGGCAAATCTAGTCAGGAAATGTTTGGCTAAGAGAACGCTGTCACCCGGGCGTTCGGCTAATGCAGGCACCCTGATTACCACCTCGGCCAATCGGTAGAACAGATCCTCGCGAAACGTATTGTCGCCAATCATTTCTTCGAGGTTTTGATGAGTCGCGCATACGATGCGGGTATCAACCGCGATTTGTTTACGCCCCCCTAGCCGTTCAATAACCCGCTCCTGCAGAAAGCGCAGTAATTTGACCTGGAGCGCGAGCGGGATATCACCTACTTCATCGAGAAAGAGAGTGCCACCGTCAGCCATCTCAATCTTACCTTCGGTGGTTTTTACCGCTCCAGTAAATGCTCCCTTTTCATGTCCGAAAAGTTCGCTTTCAAGAAGGCTTTCTGGAATTGCGGCACAATTGATTGCTACGAAGGCGCCCTTTCTACGGTCGCTTGCCTCATGTACGCCCTTAGCCAGCAGTTCTTTTCCAGTTCCGCTCGCACCGAGAAGCATAACCGAAATGTTGGTAGGCGCCACTCGTTCGATCGTTCGCGCAACCTTAGCCATTTCAGGTGCGGTAGTAATCATCCTACCCAGAACCGTTTTGTCTTCGCCAATCTTGGCGGAAAGTCGGCGGTTCTCAATTTCGATCTGGCTAAGTTTGAAAGCGCGACCGACGATAAGCCCGAGTTTCTCGATATCGACCGGTTTTTGATAGAAGTCGTAAGCGCCCCGTTCAATGGCCTGCAAAGCGCTTTCGCGTGCGCCATGGCCCGAGGCAACGACCACTTTAGTATCTGGCTTCATCGCCATTATCGCATCCAGCACGGCGAAACCTTCACTCGTTCCGTCAGGGTCAGGCGGTAAACCCAGGTCGAGAGTTACTACAGCAGGCTCTTGACTGCGAATGGCTGCAAGCGCCTGATCTCGGTTACCGGCAATAATGACATCATAGTCATCGTAGGCCCATTTCAGTTGTGCCTGCAGCCCTTCATCATCCTCAACGATAAGCAATCTCGGCTTGGTTTGCGCCATCAGGCCGCTTCCTTCCTCGTAATTGCCTTTGCACCCAAGAGCGCGTGAGCGGAAGCGAGCGGCAAACTAATCATAAAACGAGTACCGAGACCCTCGCGGGACTCTACATCCAGTCTGCCACCCATGGACCGGATCAATTCGCGAGCTTCATAGGCGCCAATACCAAAACCACCGTCTTTGGAAGAAACAAAAGGAGTAAACAGACCACTTCGAATGAAACTGGGGCTCATACCCTTACCGCTGTCTACAATTTGCACGATGCCAGATAGTCCGTCGCTGAAAATCTCAAGCATCACAGTGGATTCAGGATCACTGGCTTCGATCGCATTCTGCAAAATATGCGCTGCAGCCTGTTCGAAACCTTCTGGATTTCCGCTCACCTGCAGCGGTTCCGACCGAAGTAAGGTTATGGTATGCAAGGCCGAATAACGATCGATCAAAGCTCCCATATGACTCGTAATATCGAAGTCGCGGCTTTGCTCTTGGCCAGCCGTTCCATATCGCCCTAGCCGGGCCAGCATCGTGTTCAACTTGTCGGCACTGTTGCGAAGGGTGATAAGCATGTCTTTACGAAATTCCGGCTTTTCGGCATGCTTCTCAGCGTTTCTGAGCAGCAGGGACATCTGGCTGGATAGGTTCTTGATGTCATGCATCACGAAAGCCATTCGCCGATTGAATTCGTCAAATCTCGTCGCTTCGGACAACGCTTCCTGGCCCGCTTGTTCGGAAAGGTAACTCGCCAGTTGCTGTCCCACGACGCCAAGTAGGTCGAAATCCTCCCAGTCGAGCTTTCGGTCGATGAGAGGTCGCGAGAGTACGATCAATCCTATCAAACGCTCGAAATGCAACAGTGGAACGACTGCCCATACCCGATTGTCTTCGAGGAACCACTCAGGAAGATGATCGAGTTCTCCCTGATGCTGTTTTCCTGCACGGCTCTGGTCCAAGTCTAGGATCAGACCTGTCTTCTCGAATATTTGTGCAAGTTCCGGTGAAATGGCATTGCCCGGGATGCTCAGATCTGGCCATCTCCAGTGCCCGCCAGCCTGCAATGTCCCATCATCATCATTAGTTAAGAGCAAAGCCCCTGAAGGACTCTCGGTAATTTCGGCGAGCGCCTTCACCGCTCGCTCCTGCAACGGACTATCTCCGGTCGTCGATCGGCCCATTGTATGAGTGAAGCGAATCCATTCATTGCGATAGTCATATCGATATTTGAACAGATGCTTGATCGCGGTGACCTTGGCCCAACCGCGCAGCTTGTCTGACGGTAGCCAGATCAGCGCCAAGGCTGCGGCGCCAACAAGGAGACCTACCTGAGTAAGGCTTCCAGCATTCTCTTCAAAAAGGCTCAGCCAGCTTGCAAAGAGAAGCATGGCGGCGAGGTAAGTCCCGATAACCATCAGCGAGAGAAACCGGAATGTTACTGTGCGCGATGGACTAAACGTTAATCCTGCAACTTTTTGATTGAAGCCAATGGCAAAGGGGATGGCGACCATGGCCACTGCAAGGCCCCTCGTCGCCACTAGTTCGGCTGGATATGAACCAGATAGCCAAGCGACATTGTAAAAATTCAAAGTGAAGGACCAGAAGCCAGCCATCGCCGCGGCATTCCACCGCAATATTTGACGTGAACGCGGCGATGCTCCGACATACAAATTATGCACCAAGACCAGCGACCCTGTAGCCACGAGCATACGAAACATCGCCGACGTCTCAAAAACGATTGCCGTTGTCCCACTAGGCCATCCGGCATTATAAGCCAGTAATATGAAAGCCAATTGAAGCGCTTCTACAAATCCCAGAGCTAACGCGACTGGACGGACCATTCGGACGCTTTCGTCACGGCCATCATTTGCGAAATGCCGCAGAAGAGTAGCAAGCCAAGCTACATTCGCGGCCACTTCCGTCAGTAACAAAATTGAATGGTCTGGGTCGAAACTCGCTGCCGCGACACACCAGTTCGCAGTCAGCGCAAGCGCTACGACGGCCGACCAGCGATCAGACCTTTCGGGATCTCCAAAACGAGCGATCCACACCGCACATATCCCAGCAATAATCGCGCCAACGGAATACGAAAGATAAGAGACGTGTGCTGCCCAATCCATCAGGGTTGAGCCTTCTCACCAATCTTTCCCAAGACGGACATAAGACCGCTAGACCCCATTTGCTCTGCCAAAGTTATTGAGCAGCAGTATGGCGCAATGATGAATTGTCGGTAAACTTTACAGTTAAGAAATAGCAAAAAACGGCGCGCCTTCGAAGGATGCACCGTCGCTCTTTGCCCGAAGATTTAGGTTTATCAATCTTCAACTGCATCTTGAACTGCGGTCCCCGCATTCTGTGCTGCATCGCCCACCTGTCCTGCGGCCTCGCCAACTTCAGAAGCAGCACCAGCCACCGCATTGTCCTTCGCTACTTCCGCTCCACTCATTTGCGAGAAGAAGAAGACAGCCGCGATAGCAACTACCAATACAATGATTGCGATTAGCCAGCCTGCACCCCCGCCGCGACGACTCTCTCCATCAGTGATCACCGTATGTGTCGTGTGCGTATCTCCCGATGGACTGCGCGTCTCGGTAATGCGTTCTTCGGTCATGGATTTTCCTCAACTGACCCATTGAATGTGGCAAAAACGCGGCTACTGCTTGAGCGGTTCCGCATAAAGAAGGTTAACGCGCTGATTTTTCTCCATCGCCAAACTCGAATGGAGAAATGCCTCGCCGCATGCGATCGAAGCGCAGGCGGCGTCCCCGAGGGGGCAGAGAGCGCTGAGAGCACCTTTCCCGATAGCATAGTGCACACCCAGGACCAATTATCTGAGCTTCGGATGGACGAAGAGAAATACCCCGTGCCTGGGCCAAGTCGCCGGCAAGAACCGCCTCGATGCCTAGTATAACGACAAAGCGCGCTTCGCCTGGAACACCGCTACCCTCGACACTTCGCATAATAGTGAACCATCCGCCCTGAGACTCGTCGCCTTGTTCAAGGCTAACGAACTGGGCAACCAATTCGCCACCGCGCTCGAAGGCCCGGTGAGCATCCCATAGCGGGCAAGACACATCTTCGCTCGCGAACCGCGCCGAACTAGCTCCAAGGAAACGTTTGGAGAATTGGCCCGCCCTGTCGAGACGAGCCATGAAAAAGGGCAAACCGCGCTGACCGACCCGTTGTAGTGTAGTTAACCGGTGCGCGAGTTGTTCAAAGCTCACGCTAAACCTGCGCTCGAGAACAGCCAGGTCGTATCCGGTACCTTCGCAGGCGCGCAGGAAACGGCCGTAGGGCATTATCAGCGCAGCCGCGAAATAGCCCTCGAGGTGGCGGCTGAAAAGCGCCCGCGCTTCCTCATCGTCAAATTGAGCACCCTGCGCAATGTTCGCAATTTCGTCCTTCATCTCCAATTGAGCGATTTTGATTGCGAGTTGGAAATTGCGCGACGCCGGAGCGAGTAATTCCGAAAGCTGAACCTGACGGGCATGTAGATCCAGTCTGCTGAGGCTATCGGGCAAAACGTCGCGCGGGAGAATACGCACGGAAAGCTGGTGACGTTCTCTCAATCTCTCCGTCAAAGCCAGTCCGATGTCGCCGCGAGAAAGACGCATCTCGTCCGCCAGTTCCTCGGCAGCATGGTCGAGATCTGCAAAATGATTTCGCCAGCGCTCCACTTCACGGCGTGATGCTACGAGAGGAGAGTCTTCCATAGCCGCTCCTGCCCGAGCATTGTCGAAAAGCTGCGCAAATGCAGCCGCTACGTTTGGAGCCGTAGCAAGGAAATCGTCGACCTCATCGCGATCTATCGGGAAGGCAGCAAAGTGCTCATCGGCGAACCTTCGCATCAAACCTTCGAGCCCTCCGATTGCCTCATCCTCACGAATGCTGCGCGGATCGAAGTCGAATTGTTCTACCAACGCCATTACAACGCGGGCACTAACAGGGCGCTGATTTCTCTCGATAAGATTAAGATAGCTTGGCGAGATTGCCAGACGGCTAGCCATTGCGGCCTGCGTCAGGTTCTCCCGTTTCCGTAAACGGCGAATAGCGGGACCGGCCTGAAGCGCAGGATCAGCCATTTGTAAAGTCCTTTACAACGTTACATGTAATTTTTGCGCATAATGGCATTTTGTACAAGTTATTCTGTAAATTTTCCTGCCGGAGCGCGGGTGTTTAGGCCATAACCATCTCAAGGCCACACACGCCACCCGGACGGACAGGAGATACCGCAATGACCTACCAGAGCCGCATTGCCCAAATGAACGAAACCATTAGCCAGAACGGTGACAGCTGGGCAGCCATCGATAGCGCAAGCGCCGCGCGGATGGCTGTGCAGAACCGCTTCCCCACCGGACTCGACATTGCGCGCTACACCGCGAAAATCATGCGCGAAGATATGGAAGCCTATGATGTTGACCCGGCGAACTACACCCAATCGCTGGGCACGTGGCACGGCTTCATTGCTCAACAAAAGATGATTTCGATCAAGAAGCATTTTGGCAGCACCAAACGACGCTACCTTTATTTGTCAGGATGGATGGTTGCCGCGCTGCGTAGCGACTTTGGGCCCCTTCCCGATCAATCCATGCACGAGAAGACAAGCGTCCCCGCACTGATCGAAGAGATTTACACCTTCCTCAAGCAGGCTGATGCCCGCGAACTGGGCGGTATGTTCCGCGAGCTTGACGACGCGAAAGAGAAGGGCGATGTGGTTAATACCCATCGTATTCTTCGGGAAATAGATGAGCATCAAACGCATGTTGTTCCAATCATTGCGGACATCGATGCCGGTTTCGGCAATGCTGAGGCGACCTATCTTCTCGCCAAGAAGATGATCGAGGCCGGTGCCTGCGCGCTCCAGATCGAGAACCAGGTTTCTGACGAGAAGCAGTGTGGCCATCAGGACGGAAAGGTCACCGTTCCCCACGAGGACTTTCTTCAGAAGATCCGGGCGATCCGGTATGCCTTTCTTGAGCTTGGTGTACCCGACGGTGTCATCGTTGCCCGCACCGACAGCCTCGGTGCTGGCCTGACCAAGCAGATCGCCTTCTCGAAGGAGCCTGGCGACCTGGGCGACCAGTACAACGCCTTCCTCGATTGCGAGGAGGTTGATCCGGCCGACATTAAGAACGGCCAGGTCTTCATCAGCCGCGATGGCAAGTTGCTCGCGCCTAAGCGCTTACCCAGCAACCTTTACCAGTTCCGGGCCGGGACCGGAGAGGATCGCTGTGTGCTCGATTGTATAACAGCACTCCAGCACGGGGCCGATCTCCTGTGGATCGAAACCGAGAAGCCGCACATCGGCCAGATCGGCGGCATGGTTGACCGCATCCGCGAGGTAATCCCCAATGCCAAGCTGGTCTACAACAACTCGCCCAGCTTCAACTGGACGCTCAATTTCCGTCAGCAGGTCTATGACGCTTGGGAAGCCGACGGCAAGGACGTTTCGGGGTTCGATCGCGCCAAGCTGATGAGCGTGGATTACGACGGCACCGAACTAGCGGAAGAGGCTGACGAACGCATCCGCACCTTCCAGAAAGACGCGGCGCGCCAAGCGGGTATCTTCCACCATCTGATCACCTTGCCGACCTATCACACGGCTGCATTGAGCACCGATAACCTTGCCCGCGAGTACTTTGGTGATGCCGGAATGCTCGGTTACGTCAAGAACGTCCAGCGCGAGGAAATCCGCCAGGGTATCGCCTGCGTGAAGCACCAGAACATGGCCGGCAGCGACATCGGCGATGATCACAAGGAGTACTTTGCCGGTGAAGCGGCCTTGAAGGCCGGCGGCAAGGATAACACCATGAACCAGTTCGCAGCCGCGTAAGGAGAGGAAGGATGACTACGATGACCGAAGACACCCCCAAGACCGAGCCCGGCCGCGCGCGCGCCCTGTTCTCGACCGCCGATTTCCGCCTGCTGCGCACTGCTCTGACCAGCTATGCCCGCCAGACGGATGACCGCGAGGAGCTGGCGAAGATCAACGCCCTGCACCATCGGCTCGGCACTTACGTTCCCTCGGACGGCTAACCCGAATTTCCGCGCTCAAGCAGCGAGGCATTAGCGCGGAACATACTTTCTCCTGGGGAGGAGAAGCGGCCACCGGAGCAACCCCCAAAAGCTCCGGTGGCCGTCATTTTATCCGCCGTTGGCAGGCATCAGATCAAGCGCAGCGCCTGCGAGCGCTTCGGCCCCGGTCCGCACCACGGCTTCCGCATCGGGCGCCCAGTAGGGTGAGTGGAGCGAGGGCAGCGGCTTGCCCTCTTCCTTCAGCGCAGTGAGCATGTCGGCGGGCGTACCACTAATCCAGAAGATCATGCTCTTCACGTCCTCTGGCGCAGCGCGGCGGAACTGGCTGAAATCCTCGCCGCCCATGACTGCCGGTGTGGCGAACACGGCCTGATCGCCGAAGCGTGCGCGAAACGTTGCCGCCATCTCTTCGGTGAAGTCGGGGTCGTTGAAGGTCGAAGGCGTATAGGGATCCTCTACCGTCACGACGGGAAAGAGCTCTTCCGGCAGGCCCGCAGTAATGGCTTCGCCCCGAGCCACGCGGCGGATGCCGTCGAGAAGCAGTTTGCGGCTTTCATCGGAATAGCTGCGGACCGTCAGCTGAAGCTTCGCTTCGTCCGAGATGATGTTGTGCTTGGCACCCGAATGAAAGCTGCCCACCGTTATCACGGCGGGGTCCAATGGCGACGAATTACGGCTCACCACCGTCTGCAGTTTCATCACGATCGCACTGGCGAGCACGATAGGATCGCGGGTGGTGTGCGGATAGGCCCCATGGCCACCCACACCCTTTACCTGAATGTCCACGCTATCGACATTGGCCAGCGCATAGCCGGAGGTGTAGCCGATGGTCCCCGCAGGCATTGGCGCCGCTGCATCGTGGAAGGCGAGCGCGTAATCCGGTTTGGGGAACCGCGTGTAAAGTCCATCTTCCAGCATGGCGAGCGCACCCAGCCCCAGTTCCTCGGCTGGCTGAAGCACCATGACCAGCGTACCCTGCCATTCATCCTTGCGCTCTGCCAGCAGCTGCGCCGCTCCGATGAAGCCGGCCATATGGGTATCGTGGCCGCAGGCATGCATAACGCCGGTCGTCACGCCGCTTGCGGGCGTGGCAGTGACCGTGCTCGCATAGGGCAGGCCCGTTTGTTCCACGACAGGGAGCCCGTCCATGTCGGCGCGAAGGAGTACCGTGGGGCCATCGCCGTTCTTCATGACAGACACCACGCCGGTCTTGCCGACGCCTTCGGTCACGTCAAACCCAAGCGCCCGCATCCTCTTCGCCAGCTTCGCCGCCGTCTCATGTTCTTCGAAGCTGAGTTCTGGATTGGCGTGCAGATCGCGATAGAGCTCCATCAGCTCGGGCATGTCTTCATTCAGCGATGTGCGAAGGTCCTGAGCGGCGGCAGATGTTGAGCACGCAAGCGCGGCACAGGCCGCCGCGAGCATCGGTTTGCGGATGTTGGACATACGGAGGGGGACTCCTACAGGATGGAACACATGGAGCACGGTCCTGGAGGAGGAATCGCCCCCACCCCGACCCGCCCGGATTGGATAAGGCAGACTGGCAGAGCCAACTGAATTAGGAAAGCGGTCTAGAGGCTGTAAGTAAGGACCAGGCCGATAGAGAGCGACGCTACCATAATGATAACCAGCGGCACGCCCGTCTTCACATAATCGCCGAACTGATAGCTGCCTTCCGCCATTATCAGCATGTTGGTCTGATAGGCAATCGGTGTCGCGTAAGACAAATTGCAGCCGAACAGGACGGCCAGCACCAGCGGTTCGGCCGGCAGCCCCAGCTGCGCCGCAATGGCGAAAGCGATCGGGGTCCCGACAGTCGCGGCCGTGGCATTGGACGCGAAATTGGTGAGTATGGTCACGAACACCATGATCGCCGCCAGCACGAAAGCTGGGGGTAGATACTGCAAGCCATAGGACATGGCTTCGCCCAGCCAGGCGGCTGCCCCGCTTTCGTCGATGATTCGCCCGATTGCGATGCTGGCCGCAACGAGCACGATGACCTGCGCAGAAAGCGCCCGGCCCACACGGTCGAATTTTACGCAGCCGGTGAGGAACATCAGGATCGCCCCGCCGAGCGCGGCGATGGCAATGGGAAGGAAACCGAAAGACGCAAGCGCCACCGATCCGGCCATGATGCCGGCGGCCAGCCATGCCTTGGACCGGCGCGGCAGTTCCCGCTTACCCTCGAGCTGCAACAAACTGTCGCCATTGGCAAAGGCTTCCAGATCATTCTGGAGGCCCATCACCAGAAGGACATCGCCCTCCCTGATGCGCATATCGCCGACATCGCTGAATTCGTCCTTCTGCCCGATCAGCGTGTCAGGACGGTGGAGGCCGACGACAGCCACCCCGTAGAGGTCTGCTATGCCCGAGGTGGGTAGCGTGCGACCGGAGAGGCGACTGTCCGCCGTCACGGTCATCTCGACGACCTGGATATCCTCGCCGGTCTCACTGTGCTGACGCTGGATGCGCTCCAGAACCCACCCCGGGGCTGCTTCGCCCCGCAAGACTGCGATAGCTTCTTCGATGGCGACGTGTGTCCCCGACACCCGGAGCCGTTGACCAGGACGGAATAGGCCCGGCTTCACATCATGAAATTCGATGTCATTCGGCAGCCGCGAACTGATTTGCGCCATTTCGCGACCGTTGAGCAGGCTGTCCTCAGTAACCCTCAGCCGCGTGAAGAACCGCCGCTGTTCAAGGGTCTGCTCCACCCGGTTGTCGCTCAGCATCTTGGGCATGACCAGCCACAGATATGGCAGCGCCACGATTGCCGCCCCCAGCACGATTGGGGTGTAATGAAACACGCTCATCATCGGCATTCCCAGATCGACTGCGATCGAGACGACAAGGATATTGGTCGAAGTGCCGATGGTCGTTGCCAGTCCGCCGATCAGCGAAGCAGCATTGAGGGGCATTAGCGTTTTCGAAGCCGGCATTGCCCCGCGCGCCGCCAGCGTCACGAAGATGGGAATCAGCAACACCAGAACGGGCGTGTTGTTGACGAACATCGACAGGAAAAAGGCGAGAAACAGCGACAGCAGCAAGCCGACATGGGTGTTGAACTTAAACACCCGCTCCAGAAAGCGGGCCGCCGGATCCAGCGCACCAGTCACGATCAGGCCGCGCCCGAGGATCATCAGGGCGCAGATGGTGATAAGGGCGTAATGGCCGAAACCGCCGAATGCGATGGCAAGGCCATCGGTTGGCGATTGACCGTCGAGCGGGAAGAAATACAGCCCCACTGCGATGACAGCGATCGTCAGCAGCGAGATGATCTCGATCGACATGCGTCCGCGCGCAAAGGCGATGAACATTGCGACAGTCACGCCCATCGCGGCCAGAGCGTGGTATGATGGCATTCCGATCATTCGATATTCGAAGTCCCAAACCGCCAGAGCGAATGCAAGCAATTGTTTGCTTTCATCGTGCCCCAACTCGGCACCGTATCATTGCGGGAAGCGGAAAACCGTCTTCGCGATCGTTCTAACACGAGATGCGATTCGCCGAGCACCGCTGGTCGGCGCACGAGATGAAATTATTGCGGAAAATTGTGGTACCTCCGGCCGGACTCGAACCGGCACTTCGTAAGAAACTCGATTTTGAGTCGAGCGCGTCTACCAATTCCGCCACGGAGGCACGTGTTGGAGCGCGGGGGTTAGCCGCGCTCCGAAGCGGCATCAAGCCTTCAAAGCGTTCACGAGCAATTTATGCAGTTTTGAATGCAGCTGATCGTTCGCCGCCAGCACCTGCTTGGAGTGGATCGGCTGCGACCGGCCGCGGTAATCCGAGACGAAACCGCCTGCTTCACGCACGATCAGGCAGCCTGCCGCGGTATCCCAGTCGTTGAGCCCGCTTTCCCAGAAACCGTCATATCGACCTGCGGCGAGCCAGGCGAGATCGAGCGAGGCCGCACCGAAGCGGCGGATACCCGCCACATTTGGGCCGATGGCGTTGAAAATCTTCGACCATTCGCCGAAATCGCCATGCCCGGCGAAAGGAATGCCGGTGGCGATCAGGGCTTCGGACGGGTTGCGGCGCGACGACACGCGAAGGCGCGCATCGTGTAGCCATGCACCTCGGCTCTTCTCTGCCCAGAACGTCTCGTCGGTCACCGGATTGTACACGACAGCAGCGGTCACTTCGCCCCAGTCGTCGCTACCCAGCTTGCGTTCCTGTACCGCGATGCTGATCGCGAAATGCGGGATGCCATGCAGGAAGTTGCTGGTGCCGTCGAGCGGATCGACGATCCAGCGCGGCATGCCATCCTTGCCTTCGATCGTGCCGGCCTCTTCCATTTCGAAGCCCCAATCGGGCCTCGCCAGAAGCAGCTCGTCATAGATCGCGCGTTCGGCGCGCATGTCGGCCTTGGATACGAAATCGGCAGGACCCTTTCGGCTAACCTGCAGATGCTCGATCTCGCCGAAGTCGCGGCGCAGGCGGCCACCCGCCTTGCGCGCGGCTTTCTCCATGACGCGGATCAGTCCGGAAATTGCGGCCATTGTTATCTCTTATTCGGTAAGGACGCGGATCGAGCGCGCCTGCAGATGAATGTTACCCCACTCGCAGGCCATGTCGAACTTCGTGCCCTCAATGTGAAAGGTCTCGATCGCGAAACGGCGCTGCATGCCCTCGCCCGCATTGTCGCGTCGGTCGAGCTGGAGCTTGCTGATGCCAGCGAATTTCAGAAGGCCAGGGTGGAAACAGCAATCGTCCCCTTCGCCCGGCTCTTCATAATCGGGATGCGCCGGCTCGAGGCAGAAATCCATTTCCAGCGTCAATTCGTCATCGTTGATGATGACAGCACGCAGGGTGCTTTTCTCGATGTCGATATTGTCGAAACGACTGGCGATCGATTTGCCCATGAGAGCGACTCCTTGACTTGCCCTTAGCTCGCCTTGCCGACGTAGCTTTGCTCGTACACGTCGACGATGATCCGCGTACCGCTTTCGATGTGCGGCGGGACCATGATGCGAACGCCATTGTCGAGCACGGCGGGCTTGTAGCTGGAGGAAGCAGTCTGGCCTTTGACCACGGCATCGGCTTCGACGATTTCAGCCTCGATCTGCTGCGGAAGTTCGACCGAGATGGGCTTTTCTTCCCACAGTTCCAGCTTCACCTGCATACCGTCCTGAAGGAACGGGCGGGCATCGCCAAGCAGGTCGGACGGCAGAGTGATCTGCTCGTAATTCTGCTGGTCCATGAATACGAGCATGTCGCCGTCTTCATAAAGGAACTGGTATTCGGCAGTGTCCAGACGCACCTTCTCGACCGTGTCGGCGCTGCGGAAGCGCACGTTGGTCTTGCGGCCATCCTGCAGGTTCTTCATTTCGACCTGCATGTAGGCGCCGCCCTTGCCGGGCTGGGTGTGCTGGATCTTGGCGACCTTCCAGATGCCGCCTTCATATTCGATGATATTGCCGGGACGGATGTCCACGCCGCTGATCTTCATGAGAAATGCCTCGATGTGAAAGAGCGCTGCCGCTTCGGCGGTCAGCCATGTGGTGCGCGCCTTACAGCTTGGCGACACGCTCGGCAAGGCGGTGGAAATTTTGCAATGCATTCCCTATCTCGCCTGATGGAGGCCATGACATGAAAAGACTGTCCATCGCTTTGATGACCATCGCGGCTCTGACCGCCTCGCCCACGCTTGCGCAGGGCCGACTGGGGCTACTGCCGCAGGGAGATTATGTGTGCGCGCTGCCCGGGAATGCGGACGGATCTGCCTGGAACGAGGTCGAGCGCGCGAATTTCTCGATCACTGGCGCGTCCAGCTACAAGGCTCGCCATGGTGCCGGCACCTATCTTCTGGAAGGGCGCAGGCTCACCTTCACGCGCGGGCCCATGAAGGGCATGCAGATGATGCGCGTTTCCAGCGGAATGCTTCAAGAGATCGACAAGGCGGGAAAGCTGGGCCGCATGCGCTGCCACCGCGCCGGACCACTGACGAAATAATCCCGGCTTCTATTGCTGGCTCAGAAGCGGGTAGGGATTGACCGCATTGGCCGGTTCCCACCACGCAGCATCCTTAGTGGTCTGGAGGATCGCGAAATGGAGATGCGGCGCGTCGGCCGAAGCATTGCCGCTGGAGCCTACCTCTCCCAACCGCTGCCCGCGGCGGACCTTCTGCCCTTCTTTTAGCCCTTCGGCATATTTATCCAGATGCGCGTAATAGTGGATTGTGCGCCCATCGTTCGAGCGGACGTAAATCGTCATGCCCCCGGCATCGGATTCGAACAGCTTCTCGATCACGCCGGGCGCCGCGGCAACTACGGATGTTCCCGTCGGAGCCATGATATCGATGGCCTCGTGCAACCGCTCTCCGCCGCCGCGCGAATCGGTATAGGTGTCCGACAGTTCCGAAGGCCGTACATTGAGGACCGGGATCATCAGTTCCCTGGCGGCGCGTTCGTCGACCGGTTGCGCAAAATCGGTGTTGAGTGGGGCGGCATTGCGAGCCTGGTCGGAAACAGGCGTTTCCGAACCATCATCTGCCGAACCGGTGGTGGTCGGTGAAGGGCTCGGCGCAGCATCGGCGGGCCGGGTGGTATTGCGCTGACCATCGGCAGTCGCATTTTCGATGAGGCTGCCGCCCGCCACGATCCAGATTGCACTGGTTATCGTGGCGGTGACGACGATGGTCAGAAGGCGGTCGACTATGTTCATGGGCCGTCCCTACCCCTTCAGGCCTCGAAAATCACCTGAGTTGATTGCGAGACCATGCCTGCAAGCCGTGCGGCATCCCAATTGGTCAGGCGTACACAGCCGCTCGATTGGGCGCGGCCGATCGTTTCCGGATCGGGTGTACCGTGGATACCGTAATGCTCTTTCGATAGGTCGATCCAGACCACGCCCACCGGACTGTTGGGTCCGGGAGGTAGCTTGAAGGTCTCACCGTCTTCCTTGCCGCCTGAAAGAACTTCGGGATCGTAGCTGTAAGGCGGATTGTAGGCTTCTCCCACGATGTCCCATTCGCCAATCGGCAGCGGGAACTGGCTCGAGCCGGAGCTCACCGTGAACAGGGCTACCAGCTTGTCGCCCTGATAGGCCTTCAGTGTCTTGCCAGCCTTGCTGACGACGACCTTGTCGACTTCGGGCTGGTCCGTGCCGATACCCAGGCTGGCAAGCGTATGCTGCCAGTCGCGGTCCTCGACCTTGCCCTTCGCGATCCGATCGTTGCCGATGTTCGGCACGCGGATCTGCTGCCCTGCGGTAAAGAAATCGGCGGTCTTTGAGGTGGAGTTGGAGCTGGATGAATTGGTTTTCTCGGTATCGGACGCACCGGAGCCGGAAGTGGAAGAACCGTCTATCCCGGCTGGCTTCCCGCCAGGGTTGAGCATTTTCAGGACTTCAACCGTGGTATGGAAACGTTCGGCCAGCCGCTCGTCGAGCGATTTGTAACCCATCCGCTTGAGCTCGGCCTTGCCTTCGGGGTCTTCCGGAATGTTGACGTAATCGGTTTGGCCCCAGCTGCTCGGTATGGTGACGACGCGCGTCGCGGGGATCGAATCCCAATCGGACAACGCAGTTTTTGTCGCTTCATCCAGTTCGCCCGTGACCTTCAGGTCGTTGGCCTCCTGAAAGCCGTTGAGCGCGTTCTCGGTGCTCATGCCCATCTTACCGTCGATAACGCCGGGGCCGAAACCGATGCGGTCCAGCACGACCTGCGCCTGCATCACCGGCCGATCCTGGCTATCGGGGATGTCCTGATCTTCCGTAGCTACGGAATCGCCCAGCCCGTAGGCGTCGTCATTCGACGCCATGGTGTCAGCGAGGTTATCGTCATCGTATGTTTCGTAGCCATAGTCTTCGCTCGGCTGCGACTGCGCAGTTGTGTCGGCGGCAGCACTGTCTTCGGCATCATTTGTGCCACAGGCGACAAGGGCGAGCGATGATACGGCGACGAAAAGCATATTACGCATGGAGTCTTCTCCTGAAATAGTGCGGGGAGGCGACCCACCCCGTTTCACGAGACACAACTCACGCGCCGGAGATTTGCTCCTTGAAGGCTTTGACGGCTGCAACTTCATCGCCCGACCACACGGCACTCGACACCGCGAGAAAGTCTGCCCCGGCATCCACAAGGGGCTTGCAGTTGGATGGGGTGATGCCACCGATCGCTACACTCGGAATCTCGACCAGAGAGGTCCACCATTCGATCAGATCAAGCCCTGCGCGATGTTCTGTGTCTTTTGTTTCGCTGTCGAAAAAGGCGCCGAAAGCGACATAATCGGCCCCGGCCTCTCCTGCTTCGATGGCCAGGTGGCGCGATGCGTGACAGGTTACCCCGATTTGGGCCTCCCTGCCCAGCTCTTCCCGAGCCTCGGCGACATCGCCATCGCCTTGGCCCAGATGCACGCCGTCCGCCTTGAGGCGCTTAGCCAGCGGGATTGAATCGTTCACGATGAAAGCCACTTCACGCTCTGCGCAAATTTGCTGAAGCGGTTCAGCCAGCGCCGCAGCCTCGTGCTGGTCCAGTCCCTTTACCCTGAACTGGAAAGCGGTGACCAGTCCTTCGCCCGCGTCGAGCGCACGCTCAAGTCGTTTGGGAAAGTCCCCCGAAACGTCCAGTGGCGAGATGAGATAAAGCTGCGTTGGAATTTGCCGTGTCATTGCGTCGCCTCGTACCCTCCGATTAGGCTTTCGTCGACATTCAGATTGGCGCAATGCAAGCTAAGCCTAAGAGAGCGGCATGATCAGACCTTTAGCCCTTGCGCTTATCGCCCTTCCTCTCGCTTCCTGTGCGATCATTCCCGATACACCGCGTGTCGGTCAGGACGCGGCCGCACAAGGAACCCCGGTCGGGATAGGTCAATCCGTTTGGGCTGGCGATGCGATCCTGACCCCGCTCGCCGTTACCGAGGACAGCCGCTGTCCGCAGAATACGAATTGCATTCGGGCGGGCGAACTCAAGGTATCCACGCGGATCACTTCGACGCATTGGGCACAGACAGCGGAACTCACGCTGGACAAGCCCCATGAAATCCTTGGCCGCAATTACGTGTTGGTATCCGGCGTTCCGGAAAAGCAGGCCGACCGCGAGACGCAGCCGGCCGAGTATCGCTTTGTGTACGAGCGGCGATAACGCCGCACATACGCTTCTGATCAGGTTACGCTGGCCGCGTGGATCTGGTCGATCGCGCCCGACAGCGTCCCATCGAATTCCGCATCGCTCTGTTGCTTGCGGAGATCCTGCAAGAGGCCGCGGCTGAAGCTTGCGATCATGCCCGGGTTCTTGGCCAGTTCCGCGCAGGCATCCTCTGTCGAATAGCCGCCCGATAGAGCGACCATGCGCAGCACCTTGGGGTGCTTCACCAGATCGGCATAAAGCCCGGCGTCTTTGGGAATGGATAGCTTGAGCATGACCTGCTGATCATCGGGCAACGCATCGAGCCCTTCAACGATGGCATCGAGCATGATCTTCTCGCCTTCAGCGCGATCGGCCGCGTTGATGTCGTATTCGGGTTCAAGCATGGGGACGAGGCCGCAGGCGAGGATACGTGCACCTTCCGCAAATTGCTGGCGCACGGCTTCCTTGATGCCGACCGGATTGGCAGACTTGATTACGCTGCGCATCTTGGTTCCGAAGACGCCCAGTTCCTTCGCACGTCGGCAAAGACTTTCGAGCTCGGGGTTTTCCTTCATCAACTGCGCGCCGTCGCGCTCGTCTTCAAGGCCCTTGTCGACTTTCAGAAAGGGGACGATGCCGCGTTCCTTGAGGCGCGCGGGAACGCTTTTTCCGCCGCTCTCTCCGTCCATGGTTTTTTCGAACAGGATCGCGCCGATAACCTTACCATTACCGAAACAGGGGCTTTCGATAATGCGCTGACGCATTTCGTGGATAAGGCCGAACATCTGTTCATCGCCGCTCCATTCGCCTTCTTCGACTCCATAGCCATGAAGCGCTTTGGGAGTTGAGCCACCCGACTGGTCGAGCGCCGCAATGAAGCCCTGCCCAGTCGCAATACGCTCGCGCATTTCATCGAAAGTCATATCTGTATTCCCGTCGTGTAGAGCCAAGTCTGCATTCGTATGCACCGCCCATACAAAACGATATTCGCACCTGCAACAGGGCGCGGGCAACTTATCGCGTCACATATCGTATCTCCAACAAGCGAGAGGAGAACGTATGTTAGACGAAACCCAGCAGAAGCTTTGCGACAAAAACCGGACCGATTTTTCCAACCTCAAAGCATTGACGATCAACTGCACGCTCAAGCCATCGCCCCAGGGCTCCCACACAGATAAACTCCTTGGTGTGGTGGAGGCGATTTTGGTGAGAAATCAGGTAGCCCTCGAACAGGTCAGGCTGGTCGATCACGATATCGCGCCCGGGGTCTATCCCGATATGACGGAGCATGGTGCGCAGAGCGACGATTGGCCAGCGATCTGGGAAAAGGTCGAGGCGGCCGACATTCTGGTTGTCGGGACACCAATCTGGCTGGGTGAAAAGTCGAGCATCTGTCAGCGTCTGATAGAACGCCTTTACGGGCATTCAGGTCAGACGAACGAGCAGGGCCAGTATGTTTTTTACGGAAAAGTAGGCGGCTGCATCGTGACCGGCAATGAAGACGGCATCAAGCACGTCGGTATGGGGGTGCTCTACTCCCTCCAGCATGTGGGCTATACCATTCCGCCTCAAGCCGATGCGGGTTGGATAGGGGAAGCAGGCCCTGGGCCCAGCTATGGTGACCCTAAGGGGGATAGCGCTGGTTACGTGGGGTTCGACAATGACTTTACCCGCCGCAACACGACTTTCATGACATGGAACCTGATGCACATGGCGCGCATGCTGAAGGATGCAGGCGGGATCCCGGCCTGGGGAAACTCTGTCGATCTCTGGCAGGACGGACATCGTTTCGATGCGCCCAATCCCGAATATCGTTGATCAGTCCCGGCGGCTAATCTTCCGAATGATGCCGTTGAAGCTGAGCACCGGCTGACCATCAGCGGTAATCTTGCCGACGACATAAATCGTCTTTCCGCCAGCACGGACAACTTCGCCCCGCGCTTCGATTAGCTGGCCGCAGCGCGCTGGATCCAGAAAGTCCCCTGCAAGGTGCATGGTAACCCCGTGAGAGCCGGCCAGAGCGTCGGTCGCAATGGTGAACAGCGCACTATCGGCGAATGTCATGAGGCAGCCGCCGTGCATAAAGCCCGCGCCGTTCATGTGTCGCTCTTCAGCACGGAAGGCAGAGATATGGGATCCGTCCTCGTCGCGCCGCTCATAGAATGGACCGGCACGCTGTTCGAATGCGTCCCCGCTCCACTCGGACCAGCCGGCAAATTCACCTTCGGTGACAGGCGTCAGCCCACCGCCGGACCCAACCGCTTTGTTTTCGCTCATTTGGCCAGCGCTGCAACGCCGGGTAAATCCTTGCCTTCCATCCATTCGAGGAAAGCGCCGCCTGCGGTCGATACGAAGGTGAAGTCATCCTTCACACCGGCATGCGCGAGCGCAGCGACAGTGTCCCCTCCTCCGGCGACCGAGATCAGGGAACCGTCCTGGGTGAGCGCAGCCGCTGTCTTGGCTAGCGCCACTGTGGCCGTGTCGAACGGTTCGGTTTCGAACGCACCCATGGGGCCGTTCCAGACCAGAGTACGACAGGTCTTGAGCACATCGCCAAGCGCTTCCGCAGCGAGCGGCCCCACATCGAGAATCATCTCGTCTTCGGCAACCTCGTGGACGTTACATGTCCGCATGCTCGTCGGATTGGCGGCAAATTCCTTCGCTACCACTACGTCATAAGGGAGGTGCACGGTGCATCCGGCGTGATCGGCCTGGTCCATGATCCGGTTGGCCGTGTCGGTGAGATCGTGCTCACACAGTGATTTGCCGACGTTCACGCCGCGTGCGGCAAGGAAGGTGTTGGCCATGCCGCCGCCGATTATCAGGTGCTGGACCCTGCCGACGAGATTTTCGAGTACGTCGAGCTTGGTCGAAACCTTCGCCCCGCCTACAACGGCAGCAACCGGCTGCTCGGGGCTACCGAGTGCGGCGTCCAGAGCTTTCAGTTCCGCTTCCATTGCCCGCCCGGCATAGGCTGGCAGATAGTGCGCCAGCCCTTCCGTCGATGCATGGGCACGATGCGCGGCAGAGAAAGCATCGTTAACGTAGAAATCGCCATGCGCGGCAATACCCTTGGCGAATTCGGGATCGTTCGCCTCTTCACCCGGCCAGAACCGCACATTGTCGAGCACGCCTATGTCGCCATTGGAAAGGATGCCGATCGATTGCTCGACCACGGGGCCCATGACCTCGGGGATGAACATGATCTCTCGGTCCAATACCCGCTCGATGTCGCCTTGCACCATGCTGGTACTCATGGTTGAATGGCGTTGACCTTTCGGACGGCCGAAATGGGCGAGCAAGAGAACCTTTGCGCCTTTGTTCGCCAGTTCGAGGATCGTCGGCATCGCAGCTTCGACCCTGGTGACATCGCTGGCGCGCCCTTCCTGCATCGGAAGGTTCAAATCGACGCGCACGAGCGCGACCTTGCCAGTCACGTCGCCAAGGTCATCCAGGGTCTTGAAGCTGCTCATTTGGTAGGCTTTCCTTAGAGGAACTTGGCCATCACGCCCGCAGTGTCGAGCATGCGGTTCGAGAAGCCCCATTCGTTGTCATACCAGCTGACGACGCGGGCAAGCTTGCCCTCCATCACGCTGGTTTCGAGGCTGTCGATGGTCGAGCTGGCGGGATAATGGTTGAAATCGCTGCTGACGAGCGGCTGATCCGTATAATCTAGCACACCCTTCATCTTGCCTTCTGCAGCTTCCTTCAGCGCTGCGTTCAATTCCTCAACGCTTGTGTCACGACCGGGTGTGAACACGAGGTCGACGAGGCTGACGTTCGGCGTCGGTACGCGGACGGATGAGCCATCGAGCTTACCGGCCAGTTCAGGAAGCACCAGGCCGACTGCCCGGGCAGCACCGGTCGTAGTCGGGATCATGTTCTGGGCACCGCCGCGGGCACGGCGCATGTCGCTGTGCATCTGGTCGAGCATGCGCTGATCGTTGGTATAGCTGTGGATCGTGGTCATAAAACCGCGTTCGATACCCACGGTATCGTGCAGCACCTTGGCCATAGGTGAAAGGCAGTTGGTGGTGCAGCTTGCATTCGACACGATGACGTCTTCCGCAGTCAGCGTCTCGTGGTTCACGCCGTAGACGATGGTCGCGGACACGTTCTTCGCCGGGGCGGATATCAGGACGCGCTTGGCACCTGCCTTGAGATGCGGTTCTGCAGCTTCGTGGCTCTGGAAGAAGCCCGTGCATTCCAGGACGATGTCGATGCCCATCTCACCATGAGGCAAATTGCCGGGATCGCGCTCGCTGGTGACCTTGATCGACTTGCCGTTGACGACGATTGCATCGCCATCGACTTCGACCGAACCGGGGAAACGGCCGTGCGTACTGTCATACTGGAACAGGAGCGCATTCGACTTGGTATCGGCGAGATCGTTGATCGACACCAGGTCGAGATCGTGATCATCCCGCTCCAGAATGGCGCGTGCCACGAGGCGTCCGATACGTCCAAAACCGTTGATTGCAACCTTGGTAGCCATGTGAAGAGCTCCTGCTTAAGCGTTCAGTTTGTTCATGATTTGCGGCACGATTGCATCTGCAGTGATGCCGAATTTTTCGAAAAGGTCATCAGCTGGCGCAGAAGCGCCGAACCTGTCGATCCCGATATTGAGACCGTTTGCCATCGTGTAGCGTTCCCAACCGAAGGTCGTTCCGGCCTCGATGCTGACGCGTAGGATTTCGCCCGGATCAACGTTGGGCAGAATATCCGCCTTGTAAGCATCGTCCTGCTCGTCGAACAGTTGCGTGCAGACCATCGAAACGACATCCGCACCTACACCCTGCTTTTCCAAAGCCTCTGCACATTCCAGCGCGATATGCACTTCCGAGCCGGTTGCGATGAGGATCACCTTGCGCTTGTTACCGGCCTTCTTCAGGCGGTACGCGCCCTTGGAGCACATATCGGTCTCGTCCGGCGCGTTCCGAACCTGCGGAAGGTTCTGGCGGCTCAGAGCAAGGACCGTTGGCCTGTCTTTGTTACGCAGTGCGATTTCCCAGCACTCTGCTGTTTCAATCGCATCGGCAGGACGCATGACCAGAAGATTGGGGATCATCCGCAAGCTCTGCACGTGCTCGATCGGCTGATGCGTCGGACCGTCTTCGCCAAGGCCGATGCTATCATGCGTCATCACGTAGATGGCGCGCGCCTGCTGCAGGGCTGAAAGCCGGATCGCTCCGCGGCAATAGTCGGTGAAGACCAGAAACGTGCCGCCATAAGGTATCACACCGCCATGGAGCGCCATACCGTTCATCGCCGCAGCCATTCCGAACTCGCGGATGCCATAATAGATGTAGCGACCTGAATAATCGTCAGCCGTGAATGGGCCGATCCCACCTGCCTTCGTGTTGTTCGAACCGGTGAGATCGGCGCTTCCGCCGATGGTTTCAGCAAGTTGCCCATTGATCTGGGCCAAGGCCATTTCGCTCGCCTTGCGGGTCGCGACTTTGACGGGCTCTTTCATCAGCGACTGGATGTAGTTGTCGAGGCTGAAAGTCTTGGGCAAGTCGCCCGCCATGCGGCGCTCGAATTCCGCCCGCTCGCCATTTGCAAGAAAGCGGCTTTTCCATTCGTCGTGAGCGCTTTTCCCGTGCGCAGCAGTGCCGCGCCAGTCCGACAGAACCTGCTCAGGAATTTCGAAAGGCTTCGCATCCCAACCCAGCACGTCACGCGCGGCAGAGATTTCCTCGTCGCCCAATGGTGCACCATGAGTTGCGCTTGTACCCTGCTTGCTTGGGGCGCCCTTGCCGATCACCGTGCGGCAGGCGACCAGCGAGGGTCGCTCGCTAGCCTGCGCTTCGTCCAAAGCGCGGCGGATATCATCGAAATCATGCCCATCGCAGCTAACTACATGCCAGCCGGTGGCCTCGTAGCGAGCTTTGATATCCTCGCTGGTCGAAAGCCCGGTCGAGCCATCGATCGTGATCTGGTTGTCGTCCCAAAGTACATTCATGCGGCCAAGCTTGAGATGGCCAGCCAGTCCGATGGCTTCGTGGTTGATGCCTTCCATCAGGCACCCGTCGCCAGCAATCACCCAAGTGCGGTGATCGACAAGGTCATCGCCGAAATCGGCGTTAAGCTTGCGTTCGGCGATCGCCATGCCGACTGCCATCGCGAGACCCTGTCCCAACGGGCCAGTCGTGCACTCGATGCCATCGATCAGGAAATTCTCGGGATGCCCCGCGCAAGGGCTGCCAAGCTGACGGAAATTACGAATATCTTCCATCGTCGGATGCGCATAGCCGGCCAGATGGAGCAAGCTGTAGATCAGCATCGAACCATGACCGGCCGACAATACGAAACGATCACGGTCAGCCCAATCAGGCGCTGCGGGATCGTGCTTGAGATACTCGCTCCACAACACGGTAGCCACATCGGCCATACCCATGGGCATGCCGGGGTGACCCGAGTTTGCAGCCTGTACCGCGTCCATCGAAAGTGCCCTGATGGCGTTGGCCATCTGGACCATACGAGCGGTGTCGAGACTCATGAGGTAGTTTCTCCGGCAAAATATGTGGGCGATTCGATGCGCGCGCACCCATCGCGAAAGGGGTGCTGCAGGTCAACCCGAAGGCCTTTGGTATAGGTTGCCTGCGGTGGCTGGCGTAATTTATCAACAGGAGCTGCCAAGCCTTTGCCAAGGCGCGTCAATATCGTTAATTCGGGCTCACCATGAGCGAGCAACGCATCAATGGCGCTATCGACAGGATCGAAAGAGCGCTCATCCGGATCGAGGTACAAACAGCCCGGGCACGCGGGTCGGGCGATCTCACCGCTTCTCACGAGAAGCTGAAGGCGCGGGTGTCGGCCAGCCTTTCACAGCTCGACGGCTTAATCGAAAGCCTGGAAGGATGAGCGACGTCCGGCTCGAAGTCGGCGGACGCCGATACACGATTGCCTGCGCCGACGGCCAGGAAGACAGCGTGCGTCATCTCGCAAGCATGGTCGATGGGAAGCTCGCCCAGATGGGGACGAACCTCTCCAACAACGAAGCGAAGAACCTGTTGTTCGCGGCTATCCTGCTCGCTGATGAACTGGATGAAGCCAATAAGCGTACTGCGGCTCCTCCCCCGCCCGCGGTCCAAATCGATACCACCGCAATAGCCGATAAACTGGAAGCGCTGGCCGCTGCGCTGGAAAATGCAGCGTCGAGACTTGAGGGCTGACGACAGCAACCCTAGATAGGGATCGGCGGGGCTGCCCGGCACGAGCCGCATGAACATCCCTGAGGCTATAAGCAATCCTAGGGAGCTGTCCCTACCGGATTGGCGGGTTCGTCCTGGCGATCTGGATATACGGCGCCCACCTGACGTGAAGGCGTCAGAGGATTTTCCGGCACCGACCCATGGTGGTCCCGTCACTTTTTTGCTGCGCTATCGCCCAACTCTGACTGCGATATGGCGAGATAGCGACATCTTGTTCGATAAAGGCACCGCGTGACCAAAGACGAACTTCGTAAACAACTACGCCAGCGACGCCGTGATCATGTCGCCAGCTTACCGGATACGATGCGTGCGCTCGTATTTCACAGGCCGCCGGGTTCGTTGCTCGATATCATAGGCCAAGACGCGGTGATTGGGCTCTATCGCGCCAATCCCTTCGAAGCTCCGGCGACGTCCTACGCGAAATTTTTTCTCGAACGCGGTCATGAGGTCGCTCTGCCTCGCTTCCATAAGAAGAATGCGCCGATGGAGTTTGCCAGGCATTCCGATCCATTCGATGAAGAAGATCTCGAAGTCGGCCCCTTCGGCCTTCTCCAGCCTTTTGCCGATGCGCCGGTTTTGCAGCCCGACTTCCTCTTCGTGCCACTTCTTGGCTTTACCGAAAACGGCCAGCGCCTTGGCCAAGGGGGCGGCCATTACGATCGCTGGCTGGCCTCGCATGAAGACGCAAAGGCAATCGGAATGGCGTGGGATTGCCAGCTGGCCGATGAACTTCCAATGGAAGCACACGATCAGCGACTCTGGGCGGTTGTGACTCCTACTCGTCTCTACGGACCATTTTGATGAGAACCGAACCAACGTGGCGTATTCCGGTGGGGCTGCTGGGCCTGCTGATGGTCCTGATCGTCTATGGCATTGTGATTGCGCGCTACTTGCCGGACCTGATCGGTAGTTGGCCAGCATTGGCGCAGACTGTCGTCTACGTTGCCTTGGGGCTTATCTGGCTTCTTCCCCTCGGGCGGTTCCTGAAGTGGATGGAAACCGGCCACTGGCGTGAGCGGAACTGAGCAGGTATTGATGCCGTTTAGGCACCATGCCGGAATTACCTGAAAACGAAGCGCAACGCTTGGCACTCGAACGCGAATGCCTGAACCGCACGATTGAGGCGGTCGAACTTGATGACAATATTTCGTATATTGAACTGCCCGGCGACAACGAGAGAGCCAGGCTGATCGGTCACCAATTTACCGAGACGCGGCGGCACGGGAAGAATATTTTCGCAGGCTCCAAGACCGGACCGTGGATGACAGTGCATCTGGGCATGACTGGTCGGCTAATTCCATACGATGCACCCGATGATCCGCCCGACCACACGAAGCTATTGATCCGCTTCAAAGGCGATCGCCGGCTCGCTTTTCGCTGTCCTCGTAAACTCGGTCATGTGCGGGTTATCGACGACCCTGACAGCTATATTGAGCAGGAAGAGCTGGGACCGGACGCGCTATCCATCACTGAGGATCAGTTCGTCGAGACGTTTGGCAAAACGCGCAGCGCGATCAAAGCCGCCCTCTTGAAGCAGGACAAGATGGCCGGCGTGGGCAACCTGTGGTCGGACGAAACTCTCTTCCAATCAGGATTTCATCCAGAGGTGCGTGCTGATCAACTGGGTAAGGAAAAGCTCACCAAGATTTTCGACATCATGCAGACGGTGCTGAAAGGCGTCGTAAAGGTCGAGGCGCACTATAAAGATCTGCCGGACGATTGGCTTATCAGACATCGTAAGGACGGCGCAGAGTGTCGGCGTTGCGGCGGGACGATACGCAACAAGAAGGTAGGCGGACGAACCGCCTACTTCTGCGACAAACATCAAAAGTAAGAAAATATCCCAAGGTGGCGCGAGTGACGGGACTCGAACCCGCGACCCTCGGCGTGACAGGCCGATACTCTAACCAACTGAGCTACACCCGCGCATTCTACGCTGCAGCGCCCCTTGGGAGCCGCGCATCTAGTGGAGCCTCTGATTCCTGTCAACGCTATTTCCGAGCATTATTTCAGACTTTTTTTCAGCCCCGCCTAACCCACTGAAATTAGGTCTTATATTGGCCAAGATGATAGCTTTCCAGCGCCCGGCAGCAGGAGTACCGGCAGCAGATTTTTTGCCACCGAATGGCGATTACAAAAGGCACGAACCTTAAGTTTAGCCGAACCAACCTCAAGGAACTCGATGAGGCGCTACGAAAAAGCTGTTGCAATCCGAAAGAATGCATCAGCTTCAATAAAAAACTCCCGCCGAAGCGGGAGTTACGTACGCGGTCATATCGCTCAATCGATGAGAATAAGTGCGGGTTTCTCCAGCAAGTGCTTCAGAGCTTGGACGAAGCTTGCTGCGTCCCAGCCGTCGACGACCCTGTGATCGCAGCTGATCGAGATATTCATCAGCTTTCGCTTCTCGATCCGCTCCACACCGTCAGGGCCTGTTACATACATGGGCCGTTCAATGATCCGGTTCGGGCCGATGATCGCCACTTCCGGACGGTTGATCACGGGAGTGGTTGCAACACCTCCGAGAGGGCCGAGAGACGTGACAGTCAGCGTGCCGCCTTCCATCTCGTCTTTCTTCGCCGTGCCATTGCGCGCGGCATCGGCCAACCGCGAGATCTCGTTGGCAAGCTGCCAGAGGTTTTTGGCATGGGCATTCTTGATAACTGGCACCATCAGGCCGGCATCGGTCTGGGCGGCCATACCCATGTTCACCGAGCCATGGCGGGTAACCACGCCGGCCTCATCATCATAACGAGCGTTGATCATGGGGAAGTCAGGCAGCGTCTTACAGATGGCTGTAATAAGCAGCGGAAGTATCGTCAGTTTCGGCTTATCGCCGCGCGCATCGTTTAGCTGCGCCCGCAAGACCTCGAGCTCAGTAACATCGCATTCCTCCACATAGGAAAAATGCGGAATATTGCGCTTGGAAGCGGCCATGTTCTCAGCAATGCGGCGACGCATGCCGATAACCTTCTTTTCCTCGTCTTCGCGGGTTTTGGCAGCAGCGCCATAGCCCGAATTATAAGACAGAAACTGATCGAGATCGCCATGACGAACACGGCCGTCCTCGGCCGGTTTCACCTGCGCAAGATCGACACCAAGTTCCTTGGCGCGCTTACGCACGGCCGGAGAAGCGAGAACCTTCGCCGAAGGAGCCGCAGCCGGTTCGGGGGCAGGTGCAGGAGTTGGCGCAGGCGGCGGGGTTGGATCGGCAGCCATCGCATCGTCAACATCGCTGGGATCCGAATTCTCTACCTCAATCCGCTCCTCCGCCTCGTCCGCCTTGGGAGCGGGAGCTGCAGCAGTTTCGGTCGCGGCATCGTTTTCTTCTGCCACGTCGTCGGGTATGTCCCCCTCGACCTCAATCACCACCAGCATCGATCCGATGGAAACCATGTCGCCTTCCTCGCCGGCGATCTCCAGGATCTTGCCGTCCACGGGGCTTTCCATGGGCACCGTCGCTTTGTCGGTCATCATGTCAACGAATTCCTCGTCTTCACGGACCGTGTCGCCGACTTTCTTGTGCCACTGGACGATTTCCGCTTCGGCAATACCTTCGCCGATGTCCGGCATGTTGAATACAAATTTCGCCATGTCGTTTACTCGCTCAGGATCTTGTCGAGGGCCTCGCCGATGCGGATCGGGCCTGGGAAATAGGCCCATTCGAGGCTGTGGGGATAGGGGGTGTCGAAACCGGTCACGCGTTCGACCGGCGCTTCGAGATGATAAAAACAACGTTCGGTAACGAGCGCCGACAGTTCTGCACCGAAGCCAGCCGTACGGGTCGCTTCGTGTACGATAAGGCAGCGCCCGGTCTTCTTGACCGATTTCTCGATCGTCTCAATATCTACCGGGACGATGGTGCGCAGGTCGACAATGTCGGCTTCAACGCCTTTCTCGCGGCAAACCGCCTCAACCACGTGCACCATAGTCCCATAGGCGAGGATAGTGAGTTCTTCGCCCTCAGTCGCATGGCGCGCCTTGCCCAGCGGTATCTTGTAGTGACCCTCCGGCACGACGCTCTCGTCGAAGCGCTTCCACGGCTCGACCGGTTTGTCGTAATAGCCAGAAAATGGGCCGTTATAAATTCTCTTTGGCTCGAAGAAGATGACCGGATCGTTGTCTTCGATCGCGCTAATCAGCAGCCCTTTGGCATCATAAGGCGTTGCCGGAATGACAGTCTTGAGGCCGGAGACATGCGCAAAGATCGCTTCGGGACTCTGGCTGTGCGTCTGGCCACCGAAGATGCCGCCGCCGAACGGGCTGCGTACCGTAACTGGCGCGGTAAATTCGGCCGCCGAACGATAGCGCAAACGCGCAGCTTCGGAGATTAGCTGGTCAAGACCGGGATAGATGTAGTCAGCGAACTGGATTTCCGGGACGGGACGCAGACCATAAGCCCCCATCCCGACTGCGGCAGCAATGATTCCACACTCGGAAATCGGCGTATCAAATACACGGGTCTTGCCATATTTCTCTTGCAGGCCAGCTGTGCACCGAAAAACGCCGCCAAAATAGCCCACATCCTCGCCCATGATGACGATGTTTTCATCGCGGTTCATCGACACATCCAGCGCGTCGTTGATCGCCTCGATCATATTGAGCCGCCGCTCGGCCTTCACGTCGTTCTCGGGCGCAATTTTAGTTTGGGTGTCGCTCATGCGCCCTTCCCTTCGTTAGGAAGCCCTTCGGGAAACTTCGTCTCGCGCTCGTGGATCGCTTGCTCAGCCTGTTCCTTGAGGTGCCAGGGCAATTCTTCGAACACGTCTTCGAACATGGTGCGGAAGGGATGATGGAGACCGTGGCCGAGAATGCCGTTGGCTTCGGCTTCCTTGGTAGTCTTTTTGACGTGCTCGGCAGCCTCGAGGTCCATCTTCTCCTGCCGCTCTTCGTCCCATTCCTCTATTTCGATGAGATGATTTTTCAGGCGCATGACCGGATCACCCAGTGGCCACTCTTCACGCTCCTGCGCGCTGCGATATCCTGATGGATCATCGGAGGTAGAGTGTCCTTCGGCTCGATAGGAGAAGAACTCGATCAGGGTCGGCCCCGCATTGGCACGGGCGCGATTGGCAGCCCATTGCTCGGCGGCGTAGCATGCCAGCGGATCATTCCCGTCAACGCGCAATGATGCGATGCCGTATCCTACGCCGCGAGCTGCGAAGGTCGCACGTTCTGCGCCGGCAAAACCGCTGAAGCTGGAAATCGCCCACTGGTTGTTCACTACATTCAGGATGACCGGCGCGTTATAAACAGTTGCGAACAGGCAGGCCGAATGAAAGTCGCCTTCCGCCGTGCTGCCCTCGCCCACCCAGGTTGCCGCGATCCGGCTATCGCCCTTAATCGCGGAAGCCATCGCCCAGCCGACAGCTTGCGGAGTCTGCGTTGCGAGGTTGCCCGAGATGGAGAAAAAGCTGTGCTCCTTGCTAGAGTACATGATCGGCAACTGGCGGCCCTTCAGCTTGTCACCACGGTTCGAGTAGATCTGATTGATCATCTCGATCATCGGATAGCCGCGCTGGATCAAAATGCCCTGCTGGCGATAGCTGGGGAACACCATATCGTCCGCCGCCAAAGCCATACTCGCCGATACACTGGTAGCCTCTTCGCCAGTGCATTTCATATAGAATGACGTTTTGCCCTGGCGTTGCCCGCGGAACATGCGCTCGTCGAACGCGCGCGTCATGGCCATGTGGCCCAACATGCTGCGAAGTGTTTCGGGATCGAGCTTTGGATCCCAGGGGCCATGCGCCTTGTTATCCTCGCCCAGCACCCGGATCAGACCATGCGCGAAATCCAGCATATCCTTGGGATCGCTGGTTTCATCGGGCCGCGACTGCGCGCCCGCTTCAGGGACTTCGATGTGCGAAAAATCGACCGTGTCGCCGGGCCGAAATTTCGGTTCAGGTACGTGTAGCGAGAGCCGGGGCCGGTTGTCTCCGGCGCCAGCAACTCCGTCTTGAGGCCTATCGGCCATAGAATCGTCTCCCAGACGCAATCTTACTCTTCGGCGATATTTTATTTCACAAGCCAAGAACGGTCAAGTGATGCCATCGACGCGCACATGTCAGACCGCAACCGGAGCCTTGATAGGTTCGTGTGGGGTATAATCCTTCACCGCGAAATCTTCTATCCGATAGTCGAATATCGTTTCCGGCTGCCGGGTGATTTCGAGCGCTGGAAGGCCGCGTGGTTCTCTGGAAAGCTGCTCCGTCACCAAATGCTCGTGATTGAGATAAAGGTGCGTATCACCGCCCATCCACACAAACTCCCCAGGCTGCATATCTACTTGTTGCGCAATCATTCTCAATAAAAGTGCGCCCGACCAGAGATTGAACGGCAGGCCCAGAGCGACATCGCAACTTCGCTGATAGAGAATACCGTTGAGATAGGGCTTTCCATCCAGACAGGTCGACACATGATATTGATAGGTTTTGTGGCAGGGCGGAAGGGCCATGCGGGGGACATCTGCTACGTTCCAGCCCTCGATTATATGACGACGACTGCCGGGATTTGAACGCAGGGATTCAATTACCTCGGCAACCTGATTGATACCGCGACCTCTGCGAAAAAGCCCTCCTTCGACCGGGTCATAGGTCGGCCAATCGACCCATTGCTTGCCATACACCGGACCCAGATCGCCCCATTTTGCGGCAAACGCTTCATCATCAGCTATTCGCATCACAAATTGGTCGAGAGTAATTTTATCGCCAGACTGCTCGACATAGCGCGCGTGCGGCCATTCGTTCCAGATTTTCACCCCCTGCAAGACCAACGGACGGATATTGGTGTTACCGGTAAGGAACCACAGCAATTCGCGAGTGGCAGTTTTCCAGTATACTCTCTTCGTCGTGATCAGCGGCATAGCCCCCTCGGCGAGGTCAAACCGCAATGTCGCACCGAAAATCGACCTCGTACCTACATCGGTACGGTCCAGCCGCTCGTCACCCTCGAGCCAGATCTGCCGCATGAGATCGAGATATTGCTGTTCGAAATGAGGTTTTTCGGAGGTCATAGAGTACTCGTTCAACGAGCATCGGTATTAGGTGCAAAAACCTGCAAAAGCGCGCTTGCGTGTTAGACAATCCACACCTATAGGGCCGCCTCTGCCTCGCGGAGGGATCACCTCCGCCACGCATCCGGTCGGGGAGTAGCTCAGCCTGGTAGAGCACTGTCTTCGGGAGGCAGGGGCCGGAGGTTCGAATCCTCTCTCCCCGACCAATTCCATCTAAGTCATTGAAAATAGGCGGTCCTCTCAGCGGTCGGGTAGGTTTGTCCCCAAACCTGTTCCCATCGCTGTTCCCAAAGGGAGCGCATTCGATGACGATTACCAATCTTCGCCTTCGCGGTGGATCCTATCACTGGCGCCGCAAGTTCACCCTTGCCGGAACACCCGTTTCTGTTTCGTTCTCACTTTGCACTGGCAACTATAGAACTGCGTGTGATATTATGGCTCGTCTGGAGGTTCAGGCGAGGAACTTGGTCATGTCGTATGGAAGTGTTGGATTAGCGATCCGTCCCGATCAAATGAAGGGTGTGTTCAAGGACGCGCTGCGAGTCCAATTGAACCGTATCTTGACAGATCAGATCGGAGGAGGCGGCGATCCGGCCGAAGACACGCGCGTCAATCGAGTCTTCGCGGAGTTCTGGGACATCCGCGCCCGTCGCGGAATTAATGCCGATTTTACTCCAGATCACTTCGACGATCTCCTAGCGCAAGGCTGGTCTGCGAATGATGCATCGTGCGTCGCAATGTTGTGTCATGAGCGCCGGGGACAGATCGAAGTATCGAAGCGTCAAATCGACGACTACGCCTCCAGCTTCGGAATCACCCCGACTCGCTCAAACCTCGAAAAGCTGCAGCGCCTGATCTATGAGGCGCGAGCGGCTGCTTGCCGGGAGGCTTCACGACAATTGCCGGATAGCAGGTTCGATTTCCGAGATTGGATCGACGAGGCTCTTCGGGACGATTCCCCCCTCGCCTATGAGACAAGCTCCGAACCTGCGGCCAGTGGACCTGACGAGCAAGAGACCGACGATGAGGCGCATGCTACTGAGCCGACGCCGATTACGCCCGAGCCAGTTGAATCATCCGCTTGTTATGAAGAGGCTGGTAGAGAGCCGCAAAAGGAATACGCCCAAAAAGCTTCGCCCAAAACAGCTGATTTGGCTGCTGAAACCAAGGCTCCTGCTCAGCGCTCAAAGGCCGAGGTCGCCAATACCAAGCTGCTGAAAACGGCCGCTGAAGATTGCATCGCGGCGGCCTCTTACGAAGATGGCTGGAGCCCCGACACTATCAAGCAGGTTCGAACAGCTATCGCGATGTTCGACTTCGCTTGCGGTGGGAACATCAAAGTTGAAGACATCGGTCAAGAAAGTGTGTCGAAATTCAAGGCGCTGTGCCGGGCCCTCCCCAATCGTTGGGGTCGCACCACTGCCGAACGCGAGCATGGCTTCCCAGCCAGTTTGGAGCGGGCGAAAGAGATGCCCGCATCCGAACTCGGCATCAGCCAGAAAACGATGAACAAGCACCTGACTTGGATCGGGAAGGTCATCGAGTTTAGCTCAAGCGCGGAGGGCGGTGGCCATAAGACAGCAGAACCTCTCGATTTTAGATCGGCTCGCGCAACGCTGACGAAGAATGGCGGCCGGAAAGCAAAGCGCAAGCGCGACCTGCGGGCGAACTGGACCAAGGAAGAGGTTTGTCACATCCTGAACGCCCCGGTGTGGTCCGGTTCAGCAAGCCTGGACGATCGCCTGAGCGCTGGCGACGAGATTTTTCACGACGCTTGGTATTATCTACCATTAATGCTGCCGCTCTATGGTGGCCGGAGTTCCGAACTAGCCGGACTGCGGCTGGCGGATGTGCATGAAGATGACCCAATCCCATTCATGCAGATCGACTACACTGAAGATCGCGATCTGAAGAACGTTCAGTCCATCCGTAAGCTGCCAATTCATCCTGAACTTATTCGCCTCGGCTTCATCGATTATGTTCGTGAGATGCGAGGCCTTGGTCACACATATCTGTTTCCGGAAATGAAGGCTCCGAAAGCCAAAAGCTTTGCCGACACCTTTAGGAAGTCAGTGTTTAATAAGCTGCGCGCGTGGGCGTTTCCTGAAGGCACCGAATGGCGACATCGAAACAAGGGGGCCTGGATCGACAAAAATGTGCACAGCTACCGGGGGTTGTGCACCACGATCCTGAAAGGAAAGGTTGCCGATAGTGTCCGCTGTGACATCTTCGGACACGAAGGAAATACCGAGACCGAGCAGACCTACGACGAGGAGGCCGAACTGGGAGATAAACTCGCCGCCCTCCAACATCTCTCGTTCCTGACCGCACATATCGAGCAAAGGCCACTGAGGTTGCGTCCGCTGGAGCGCCAACGCCACGGTGCACGCAGAGGACGGCGAAAGAAGTCAGCCTGAGAGCCAAGAACGGGGCCGTTAGCTGACCGTCTTCTCCTGGCGGTCCTGACGCGCGAAGGAGCCATTCGGCTTACGACCCTATTGTGTTGAAAAACTCGGCCTGACCCGATCCGCAGCCGATTTTCCGTAATAATGATCCAACGGGAGAAGGTGTCTTGAGGTAATGATGCAGGCATGAGCTCTTATGAGTTTTAATATTTCCCGCCGAAGGTGCCTGCGGAGTTTTTCAACACAATAGACCCCATTGCAGACATCAAGAGAATGTGACAATTTGTTTGTATGCGCGGAGATTTTGCAGCCCTCATCTTACCGCTCGTGCTCATGGCAAGTTGCGGTCCGGAGGAGCAGGACCAGTTGCGTCACAGAAAAAGCACCGTCGTAGACCAAAGCGCAGCCGATGGAGATATCGGCATTGGCAAAGGCGCCTTGAAGGTCAAATCCTTAATGAAAAGGGCGGCCTCTGAGAATGCGCGCTGCCGAGGTGGGCACGGCGACGCCCCGGAAACAATGCGAGCATGTAATAATAGGCGAAAACTTTTAATAGATTTGGAAAAACGCGGCTGGTGTCCTGGCGAAATCGGCGAAGGACGGTGGGTTAAGTGCGGTGAACATCCAGATTACCGGCCAGGTCAAAATGTCACTGAACCGCCCTATTCAGAGCAAGATATCCGCGAAGCAACAGGAAGGGTCTCCACTACAAACTGAGTCCAATTCTGGGCCGCTTCCAGACCGTCAGCTTCCAATGCGACAAAGGCGGAAAGCCGTCGTTCGCCCAACGACGCAATTGCGGATGTTCAATTTAGCTGCGAACGAAGGGCATGACCGCCTTCGCATACATCGGAGCAGCGATAGCTGAAATCGCAGGTTGCTTCGCATTCTGGGCATGGTTGCGCTTAGATAAGTCGGTCTGGTGGGTTGTTCCGGGCATGATAGCCTTGGCTCTCTTCGCCTATTTGCTCACGCTTGTTGAAGCTGAACATGCGGGCCGAACTTACGCAGCCTATGGCGGTGTTTACATCGTCTCGGCAATTGCTTGGCTATGGATCGTCGAAGGCGCCAAGCCAGACAGGTGGGACATGATTGGCGCGAGCGTCTGTCTCATCGGTGCTACTATCATCCTGTTTGGACCTCGCGCCACATAGTCATCAGACGTCCGCTTCCCACCCTAATCTCGGCCATCGAAGCACCCATTCGTCACTGCTGAAAGCACCCTCCACTTAGCGAGCGAATGACCGGCGCAAAGTGGGACGAAAGCGGACTTGCGACCCTTAGGTAAATCTTACGAAAGGCTGCCATTTGTGCTGGCTCTCTAATCTGCGCAATTTGAGAGCCAACGGTTGCCAGAGCAGCCTGCAGGCGTAAACAGCTACTCTGCGCTCGACGATCTGTTTTGCGCGCTGGTGGCGATATTGCGGTGACATAATACTTTGCCTGATACGCGTTTCTGTAATTCGACCACAGTAGCGCGACAAAGCGGTTGGCATTGCGTATACAGGTAATCCCCGGGGGGTTTTGTGGCGCTTTTTAAGAGTTGGTGCGACCGGACGGTCGACGCAAACGGACGGCGGTCTTATTGGACGCTCGTCGAGAAGGCAGATGGTCGCGAGAAGGTTCGCGACAGCCTGATCGAAACCGTTCGCTCCCATTACGATCGGCTCGAACATATCGCCGCCGATGTGGAGCGGCTGGGATACAAGGCTGCCGCCAAGATCCTGAATGCCGAACTGCCCCAGGGCAAGAAGGGACGTTCGGGCGATCTGGGCGAGATTGTCGCAACCGAGCTTGTCGAAGAGATGGTTGATCTTCGCGTTCCCGTGCGGCGCCTGCGCTACAAGGACGGCCGCGAAATGGCTATGCGCGGCGACGATTTCATCGGCGTGGGCGAGAGCGAGAGTGGCAAGCTCTGGCTACTCAAGGGTGAAGCCAAGAGTGCCGCCAATCTGAACCAGTCCACCATCACCAAGGCGCGCGAGGTTCTGAACCGCGACAATGGGCGCTGCACGCCCGGTTCATTGTTGTTCGTCGCCAAGTTGCTGCTGGAAAGCGACGACGAGGATGATGTCGCGCTCGGTCGGCTGATCCGCGACGAGGTCGGGCTTGAGGCAGTCCCGCATGCCCGCATCGACCATATGCTGTTCACCCTATCGGGCAATGCGCCGCCGGCCGCCCTGAAGGCAGATCTCGACGCGGCCAGCACCGCCCGCCGGCAATTCGCCGTCAATCTGCGGATTCAGGATCATCAGGACTTTATCGCCGAGGTCTATGAGGAGGTGGAAAACCTTGGAGACGATTGAAGAACTGCGCGGCTTTCTCAAGACGGCGACGCGGCCCGGTGTCTGGGGCCAGATCAACTCCAGGGGAACGGCGTGGTCGCTCATGCGTGCCGACGGCGTGCTCCCCGCGGACGCTCCACCGCTCGGCGCGACGATCGAGACCGATCTCGCCGAACATGGCTTCGCGGTGCTACGCGCATCGCTCGCGCTACGATCGCTGGAAGGCTCGACGCCTTTGTCGGGTCAAGGCTTCTATCGCGCCGCTACGGCGTTCGAAGCACTGGGCCGCAACGCGAATCCAGAAGACAAGGATCTCGGCTTCCACAGAACATTGGCGGCGGCGGCCTATCATCTCGCCGGCTACTCCGCAGTGGCCTATTCACTGTTCAGCGAAGCACCCGACGATCTCAACTTCGCGCCGGGAGAAGTGGCGATCAAGCTGCTGATCCTGCGCGATCTCGACCGACTTCGCGTCTATATCCGCGAGTGGCTGGCCGGCGACGATGTGGACGACGAGTCCATAGCCGCCGCGCTCGCTGATGCCGATGATGGCGACCTGGACGAGACCTTCGCCATCATCCTAAACGGCACAATTTGCCGAGCCGTCGCTTATTTCGACTTCGGGCTGCAGACGGGTGACGATAAGCTCATCCAGGACGCCCGCGACCTGCTCGCAACCGCCGGGCGAATCGCAGACAATGCCGGCATGGTCTCGCTCTGGTGGACGATCGCCCTCTGCCGCCATGTGATCGACGATCTGTGGGAACATTCGTTTCACCGCACCCTACCGGTCGAACCGCCCGAAGGCGGCGCCGAGCGATATCTTGAGCTGCGCGACCTGTTCATCGGTCTGCTATACGCGCGCGGCACCGCGGAGGTGGAACTTTGGCCCTCACAGCGGGATGCTGCGCACCGGTCGACCGACCTCACCGATGATCTGGTGGTGTCACTGCCGACCAGCGCCGGCAAGACCCGTGTTGCCGAGATCGCCGCGCTGATGACGCTCTCGACCGGACGCCGCGTGCTGCTCGTCACGCCACTGCGAGCCTTGTCCGCCCAAACGGAGCGGTCCTTTCGCCGCACTTTCGCGCCGCTCGGCTTCAGCGTGTCGTCGCTCTATGGGGCGAGCGGAGTATCTAGCGGCGACGAAGATGCACTGCGGTCTCGCGAGATCATAATCGCCACCCCCGAAAAGCTCGACTTCGCGCTACGCAACGATCCGGGATTGATCGACGATGTTGGCCTGATAGTTCTCGATGAAGGCCATATGATTGGCCCGAGCGAACGCGAGATCCGCTTCGAGACATTGGTCCAGCGGCTGTTGCTGCGGTCGGACGCAGCGAGCCGTCGCATCGTCTGCCTCTCGGCGATCCTGCCAAGCGGCGCCGAGCTGGACGATCTGACCGCATGGATTCGCAGCGACCAGTCCGGCGAAGCCGTTCGGAGCGATTGGCGCCCGACGCGTCAGCGCTACGGTTTCCTCGCTTGGAATGCCGCGCAGACCGAAGCGAGGCTAACGCTCGACCTCAATGAGAATGTGCCGTTCATCGACGGCTTTGTGACGGAGAAGGCGGCGATCAAGCCGGATCGCAAGCCCTATCCGCGCAAGGCCGCACAACTCGCGCTGTTCGCGGCTTGGGAGTTCGCCGCGCAGGGAAAACGCACCCTGATCTTCTGCACCCAGGCCAATTGGGTCGAAGGCTATGGCAAGCAAGCCTGCATGTTCGTGCGGAAGGGCTATCTCAGCTCCCTGCTCGATGACGAGGCAGCCATTTCCCGCGCGCTTGAGGTGGGCGCCGAATGGCTCGGCGAGGAACACCCAGCGGTCGCTTGCCTGAAGATCGGTGTGGCGATCCATCACGGTCGCTTGCCAAGCCCATTCCTGCGCGAGCTCGAAGTGCTTTTGGCCGAAGGTGTGCTGAAGGTGATCGTGGCCTCTCCAACTCTCTCGCAGGGTTTGAACCTCAATGCGGCGGTTCTGCTGGTCCCGGCGCTCGTCAGGTCCGGCGAGATCATCGGCGGCGAGGAATTTGCCAATGTCGCAGGACGGGCCGGACGCGCTTTCGTCGATGTCGAGGGGCTGATCGCGCATGTCGCCTACGACAAGGTCGCACGCCGCCGGGGGGAATGGCGCAAACTTGTCCAGTCGTCCAAGGCTCGGACGCTCAAGAGCGGCCTAATTCAGATTGTCGCGGAGATTCTCGATCGCCTCGGCCGCGAGGGCGTGCTCGATCGCGAGGATGCCTTTGAGTATCTTGCCAACGCCCGCGAAGCCTGGCGGTCGGTGGATGAGGAGGCCGACGCACCGGCGCCGCTGCCCAACGCAGATGACGACAATGTCGCTGTCGCCGCCGACGATGATGGCGAGGATGAGAGCGGCGGCGAGGACGATAGCGACGCGATCGACGAAGAGCCGTTGTCGCAATTGGTTGAACGGCTCGACGCCACGGTGTTCGGCCTCATCGAAGCACTCGATGCCGACCAAGCGGATTTGCCTGCACTGATCGACCAGGCGCTGACCGGATCGCTATGGGCTCGCCAGATTGGTCGGGAGGGCGAGGAAATCGAGAAGGCGCATCGCCTGGTGCTCGAAGCCCGCGCCAATCTCATCTGGTCCGTAACCACGCCAGAGGTCCGGCGCGGCCATTTCGCGATGGGCGTCGGGCTCGAGGCCGGATTGAAGATCGATGCCATGGCAGCTGATCTCGGCGTGCTGGTTGACCAGGCCGATCTGGCGTCGCTGTCCGGCGATGCCGATGCGCTCGCCGAGGCTCTGGCGGGTCTCGCGGAGCACTTGCTGGTGATGAGGCCCTTCATTCCCGACAAGCGCAACGCGCTGCCCGGAAACTGGCGAGCGCTGCTCAAGCAATGGGTGTCCGGCGCCGAAGTTTCCGAGATCGGTCCGCATCATATGCGCGTTATCGAGGATGCCTTCATGTATCGGCTGGTCTGGGCGCTGGAGGCGATCCGCACGCGCCGCGCCAGTCTCGGCTGGGAGCCGGAGATCGTCGCCGGTGGTGGTGCGGCCGCGCTGGAGACTGGCGTGCCGCGCTTCATGATGTCGATGTTGATCCGTGCTGGATTGCCGTCTCGCCGTGCGGCGATCGCCGCAATTGAAGCGACAGATCCCAATTTCGTAACCCCGGCCGAAATGCGAGCTTGGCTTGAGAGCAACGAGATTGCCGTTCTGACCGACGGGGGGGAATGGCCGAACGCGGACACTGCCGAGCTCTGGAAGCGGTTCCGGGCGGAGGCACTCGCTGGTGGCGCCCAGAAATGGACGTCGGCATCCTTCAAACGGCGACTGGACATTGATGAGCCGCCGGAGCCAGGTCCCTATCGCGTCGTGGCCAACGCGGCTGGCGATGGGCGAACTTGGCTGATGACGCCGGATTTTCAGCCGGTCGCGCCGTTCGTCAAGCCGATCAATGATCAGCAGCCAAGCCTGATTGCAGGTATCGTCGTTGAGGGCACGCGAGTTGTGGATGTGATCCGCAAGGGGCGTGGGCGGGCGCGTTGGCCGCGCGCAGACGACTGATTGTTGCACCGGCGCTTACGCGATCCTACTTACTCAGGTCTACTAGCGGAAACTCCAATCATTCGCGATGCCAACCCAACCGCAGTTGGTGTCTGAACGGATGGCCAAATTCGGGCTTAAGCTTTTCCTACTTCAACGACAATAATCGGGACGCAAAGCCGCCGCTCAATCAACGGCAGCTTTTGGGAAAAATAAGAGCAGGCTTGAACGACCGAGATTGGGGCGCAAAGCTGCCGTAATGGCTTTTGGGACCCAACGGCAATTTGCGCCACGATAGTCCAGCTTCGCATACTAATACTGAGCGCGCCCTACGTCCAATGATCGCTCCGCAGTTCGTCATGGGGTAGGAGGGACTGAAAGCGCGATACCGCCCTGCCCTTTCCGGCCTCGATATCTTCGGGAACCGTATCAGTGCAAACGACACCATTTGCCTCCAAGCGGAACATCCTTGGCGAAGTCTCCGCCGATGCAAGCCACGCGCGTTCTGATCCGGCGGGCAGATATAGCTGGCAATTCGGAACCGTCAGCACGCCACGATCTCGCCAGATGAAAAGCGCCAGTTCCGTCATTTGGAATTCGACCTCATTCCATTCGAATGACGTCCGAAGCATGTCATGCCGGGTTGATTGAACGACGTCAGCTATGCTGACGGTATCGTCTATCGTGCGCCGATACCCGGCACTAAACGCCAACCCAGGCTGAAGCCTGTCGTTTTCGAGCAGGATCTTGCGGACAGCGTTCGCGTATGCCGACATTACGCTATTTTCGACGTCACTAGTCATTTGAATCTTCCCAAATTTTCATCCCCCAATCCGGGGACATTTCCACCTCCATTCGAGAATTTTCACGCAGTGATGCCCGCGGGATGTTTAGCATCCCGCGGGCATCACTTGAGCTGTCGTCGAGGCAGTTCAGCGGCAGTGCTTGTCCCACAGATCGAACAGGATCCCCTGCCCATCGTCACAGAGAATTTCGCTATCGAAAGCACAGTGCTTGAGTGCGAAGGCTTTTTTCATGACGCGTGGGATAACCAAAACGTGGCTATGCAGTGGAAATGCCGAACCGATCGACCCCGGCGAATGCAAGATCACGATCGACGCGACGTCGCGCTCGCATGCCAGCCTGACCGCGAACGAACGCGCCCGCTCCCATCCGACATGAAGACGTTCGGCGTCGGCAAGCGGTAGGGTCAGGTAGGTTAGCAGCCCAGCTTCATTGGGGCAGGCGGACGCATCAGCCTGGCGCAAGAGAAGATCCGGATCGCTCAACATATCATCGGCTTTGGCGGGCAGAATGACCTCGACCTTTTCGGCATTGGGAGCCCATATCGACCGGTCCGCGTTCACGAATGCCGATCCAAGATGGCATTTCCGGAAGCCGAACTCGTGGGCGGTATTTTTTCGCCCTCGAAATGTCTTGCGCAGGACACCGAAGGTGAACCCATCACATGATCCCTGCGGATTTGTGTAGAGCCAGCTGAGCGGATCCTTCTCATCCGTTTTGGGCTGCGAGCTCGCTTTCTTGGCGGGCGGCTTGGAT
The DNA here is from genome assembly GCA_947504155.1 of uncultured Erythrobacter sp. Taxonomy (GTDB): domain Bacteria; phylum Pseudomonadota; class Alphaproteobacteria; order Sphingomonadales; family Sphingomonadaceae; genus Qipengyuania. The sequence continues at coordinate 3,171 of CANNGF010000004.1, read as the reverse complement.
TTGGTCGCAGCCATCAGGACGCCACTCCCTTCAAAAACCGGGAAATCTCGTCGGCCATGCGGCCGCAACCCTCCTTCAGTTCCTGAGCCGCCACGGGCACTTTCCAATGGATGGCGAGGCCGTTCTGCGTAATTTGCACACACCGTCCATTCAAACGCGGCACAAACCATAACGTCGTTCCCAATCGACATGGGATCAGGTTGGTCAGCAGGATCGGCTCTACTGACGAGCGAAGGACGATGTCGCCGAGCGCCGGGAATTCTCCGGTGGTCATGCGCAGCAGCAAAACGTCACGATTACGATCCGTCGACGTCTTGAGCATCGCGAAGTCGAACCGCTCGGCGTCTGCTGTCCCGCTCAGGACGAGATTGCACTCCGGCAGATCGAGGCATCCTTGCGGCATTCCTGGCAATCGCCATTCGGCAACTTTTGTCGCTTCCAGTTCAAGCAGCGGCAGCGCCAGAAGTCGCTCGCAGGGTGCGAGGGGTCTGTTATTGAATTTTGTCATTTCAGGCTTTCTCAGGAGGGTCACTGATCAGTATTGATCGGATCAGGCTGCCTTCAAATTTTCCTCCGAAGGACAGCTTCGCCTGGCCCAGCCAACCTACCTATCGTCGCCCCACTCCGCGGGCGGCCGATTTTGACCGCGACTAGCGGCTTTTTCCCTTCTGCGATACCAGCGGCAGGTCAGTCCCTTTGCTGGAACCGCGCGATGGAACACGCTCTGGACTCTCTGCAGGAGCGGCGGCGGGCGCGGGGTCGCTTCTCGCAGCTTCGGATTCAGCGTCCGTCCGGTCGTAGTTATTTTGCTGCTTGTTCCTCTCCGCAGCACCGGCGGCATCTGAATGTCCATTATGCGGTGGATGCGACGGCAGTCGCTCGCCAGTGACATATTTGGATGGCTGGGAATCTAGTTTAGTAAGCGTGCCAATATCGATATCAGGGTTCCCGGCTTGCCCAACCGTTCCGCTCATCGCAGATGTATGCGCCTTTGAGGTAGCATCGCTTAGTCGGCGTTCGCGATCTTCGGCAGCACGACGATCGACGAAGTCTCGATCTATCAGAAATGCGCCAAGCCCGTTAAGTTGGGCGAGCACAAAGGCGCGTTCACGGAACTCCGGGCTTCCGGTCACAGATACCCTTCCACGAAACTTCTGCGCAGCGAGCTGGAGTGCGGCAACGATGGCTTCATCTTCCTTCGCCAAGATGACTTCGATCCGATCCCCTCGATCTACGAAAACGGTGGGCGCATCAGCGTGCCGGGCATACCGAACTTCATTGCCTGATCGGAAAGGCACGAATTCTCCGATCCTTCTGGGTTCCACATCAGCCGGTTGCTGACCAGTCAGACTAGGAAACAAATTTCTGCGGCGACACCATTTGGCGGCGGTTTCTCCGTCGTTTTTCCAGTAATGATAGCTTTCAAGATTGGGAGGGGGCTTAGCGATCACGGGCTCGGGTTGAGCTTCGAAATTTTGAAGCAGAGCAGCCCGCGCGATCTCGGTAGCATTTTGCTTTCTTGTCCCGCGCAAGCGTTCGAGCTCCCGCAGTTTCTTCTTGCGCTTGCGATCGGCGCGATATTTATCGCAAAGTTCTCGGTATTCTATCGCATCCTTCGCATGCGGAAGAACGTCCTGCTCAGGCGACCGTGTTTGTATCTTGACAGAGGGATGGCGAGCGACAAAATCTCCTAAATCTTTCGCCCGCCTGATCATCGTGATGCAACTGTTCACGCGCGAAGCGGACACGAACTCTTCACCGATCCCGATCTTGATCCCGTTGGTGCCGACCCGCTCGTAGGTCATGCCTTTCGCAGCCAGACGCTCGTGAAGCTCGGGCCAAGTGCGGGCATTCAGGATGATCGGAACCGCTTCTTCCTGCGCGATACGCTGCACGGACTTGAAACCGGTTCGCCATTCTGCGGCCGACGCTCCGGTGCAGATCGGCTTGTGGCCAACAGCCTTCAGCTTCGCGGCACGCTTCGAAAGAATCGTTTTCCCACCGACAACCACGTATCGCTGCTTCTCTTCCGCCTGCCACCCGAAATGATCCACAATCTTTGCTACAGCCTGATGCGCGGCCTCCTTGTTGAAGCCATGGTTTATTTCGATCATGCGCCTAGTGAGCATGTCGAAGCGATTGACGGCGATGTGACAATGGAGATTGTTCGTGTCTCCGTGCAACACATAGATCGCTGGCTGACCGCCCAATCCCAAGTGGCCCAGAAACATTTTGACGGTCTCGTCGACCTGTTTCGAAGTGGGTTTTTCGTCTTCCCTCCAGCTGAGCAACCAATGATCGACAGGATTAGGACTCCGCGTCGCCGCATTCGCGAGCGCCATCATCTCAGCCCTACGAGCATGCTTGGTATTGCTGAGGAGGTTCCGGTAACCCGAATGCAGAAGGCGCACGCCGGAACTGTCCCCCAGCCCCGCCCGGAGCATGTAGTCCACCATATAGGCCTTCTCGTCACTCTCCTTTTCCGGAGCGAGGAGATAGTCGATGAGCGAGCGAGCGTGCGCAATACGCTCTCGCGTAATCTGACGAAGGTTCTTCCGTGCCTTGATGCGCTTTGTGATCATCGCGAGGGCGGATCTACATGAATCGCGAGATGCGAAATTGCCGACCGGATATCCACTAAAAGTCCGGTGATTTCCATCCTATCAATTTTTGGATTCTTGGCAGCTGCAGATAGCCGGAGGCCCATCTCATGGAGCGCCGCGATCTTGCGGTAAACGTTTCGCGATCGTTCACCGCTTTCGGGATTTCCACCCAGCAGCTTAGCCCGAACGAAGTCCGATACTGAGCGATCGCCGACAATTTCCTTCAATCTGCGATGCTGCTCGTCATCTAGCCGGACAACAATTTTCCGTCCCTCATCCTTTCTCCGCGCTCCATCCTTTGCCTTCCCATGGCGCTTTGGAGCGGCTCCTCCTTCTCGATCCATTGCTTCCCCCCTCCCTCAAATGCGACAAGCTCCAGCGCGGAGCATTGCTGATTCTATCAGCCGTTGGTGGAATACACCACCCATCCTGCTTTATTATTTTCTTCTTCCAATTTCGCGGAGGCTGGTGCCGGAGCGACGCCCTTTCGGCGCGGAGGCTGGTGCCGGAGCGACGCCCTTTCGGCGCGGAGGCTGGTGCCGGAGCGACGCCCTTTCGGCGCGGAGGC
>CANNGF010000003.1:0-664120 GCA_947504155.1 uncultured Erythrobacter sp. | reverse complement strand
TTCGGCGCGGAGGCTGGTGCCGGAGCGACGCCCTTTCGGCGCGGAGGCTGGTGCCGGAGCGACGCCCTTTCGGCGCGTAGGTTGGTCACGTCAGGAAGCACACAAGCTGCACGACCCGGGGCAGGATATGGACGGTGATAAGCCAATGACGAACTAGCAATGGCCTGGACCTAGTTAGCGTTATGCCAGCCGAATTATAAACAATGGTTATTTCAAATCTAAGGCGGCCGCTGTGCTTGCCTGCCGCGCTTTGTCACTTAAGGAACCGCACTTGTTTTAGGCGCCCGCCTCATGAACGATCTCTCGCAATGATGATGGCGGTGACCAAAGGCCCGCTTGTGCTTTCGAGTATGTTTGGCACAGAGTAATGACCTTGTCGCGGCCTTCAAAGTGAACCTTTTCACGATCAATCTGCGTGAGATGTTCGAAGGCATTGCCAGCGTAGCCGTGCGTCGAAAGAAACAAGCCACCAGCCACCTTATCGCGCGCAACGACACTAATGAATTGACTAACTGCACCTGTCCCAACCTTGGTCGCGGAACGCCAATGCTTGATCTCGACATAATAGTTAACCGACTTGCCGGCGATGTCGAACGTTAGGATGACATCCTTACCGCCATCTTTGGAGGGTGGCGTCAAAGTTACGCCAAACCCCAATCCCTCAAAGATTTCAGCAATCGTTGGTTCGATATGATACCATTGGAGATGAGATAATGCCTGGGGATCGCGGGCGATCTCCAACGCGAGAAATCGGCTAAACTTCTTGATACCTTGCACTAGCCGTTCAGACACCGGCTTTTTAGCCTCGATCGGCATAATTGGGATCGCCATGGTGGTCGCCGGACTGTGTCTTGTAGGTGACGTGCGCATCGCATGGACCTTCAGTGCGGTGACGGTGCTCATCTATTACGCGATCACGAATGCCGCGGCGCTCAAACTCGAGGGGGAAGAGCGCTTATTCCCGCGCTGGATTGCCTGGGTCGGCCTCTCTGGCTGCCTTGGCTTGGCGGCGTTCGTGCCGATCATCTTCTGGATTTGGACGGTATTGGTTATTAGTGCCGCTTTCGGGCTCCGTCAGTTGAGCCGCCAGTCATCACCTTCGTGAGATCCGGGAGTGCGACTATGTTGGCTCGATCCGAACTCTCCTTGATAGTGTCACCTCGTTAAAAAAAGGGCGGCTAAGAGCCGCCCTTAATAGGTGAGAACTCGTCGGATTTGTCCCTCCGAGCCCTTCGGGTCGCACAGCATTTCTACCGCATCGATGTTTCAATTAATTGTAAGGTTGCGCCATAATCATAGGCGGCGGTTCATTTTCATGCAATATTACGAGGCTGCCGAGTGGGAACTCCTTCGGTCCGGACGGTAGAGTGCTGTGGTCCGAAGTGAATATGCTGGTCCAACGCTAGCGGGAGGAGGAATCGCTCGCCGTGCTTCGGTTGTAGCGCAATACGTAAATCGGAAGCAGCCGCTATTTTCCTTATATTAATCGAAAAGATGCATCCCAGGAGGCGGCGGGGGAGGATTGACGACCCCTCGGCGTTTCGCATCGGCGACAGACAAGCCCGCGATGATCTGATCGTCCGAAAGTGGCTTGTGCAGGCACCCGATGGCGAGGTTTGGGTTTGCTGCACCCGGGCAGTTACCCGTAGCGAAGACTACCGCAACTCCCATTGCGTTCAGCTTTTGAGCGACGCTCAGTCCACTATCGCCTCCCGCAAGACGCATATCCACCAGAGCGAGTTCAGGATTATGTCGAGCAACCGCGAGTAGCGCCGATGCTTCGTCATCCGCTATCTCCACGACATCGTAACCGTTATCCTCAAGGACCGCCTCAATGCTCATCGCAATCAGGGCCTCGTCTTCAACAATCAGAATTTTCATGATTTAGAAGTGCCTGCAGCGGCCTCTCATTTAAGTGGCATAACCAATGTGACTTCAGTGCCGCCTTGGTCGCTCTTCTCAGTTAATGTGGCTCTAATTTGTTTACTCAAGGCGCGGATAATCTTGGTGCCAAGGCCAGTTTGACCAGAACTTCGCTCGGCTTGGGAGATCCCCACGCCGTCATCGTAAATCCTCACGGTTATCGCGCTATCATCAGAATTCAGATCGACACCAACGGTTCCCTTCTCCTTTTCCGAGAAGGCATACTTCAAGCTATTGGTTAACAGTTCGGCAACAACCAATGCTAGTGGCACAGCACGGTCAATGCCGAGGGAAATTCCGTGCTGCAGATCGAGCTTTGCCGAAATTTGGTCCCGGATAGATAAGGACCGGATCGTAGCAGTAACGAGCTCCTCCAGAAATTCGGCGACATCGACCAGTGAGTGCTCGCCGTTCATGTAGAGCCGTTGGTGAATCGCCGCGACTACCGCAATGCGATTTCGCGCATCGAGAAGTGCAGCTTTCAGATTGTCGTCCCTCACCTCCTTTGCCTGCAGTTGCAGCAAGGCAGTCACAACCTGCAGGCTGTTTTTGACGCGGTGGTTAACTTCCTGGAGTAGAACTTCGCGGCTGGCTAGAGCCTTCTCCAGCTCTTCGCCGCGTTCAACTAGAGCGCGCTTAAGTTTGTTCTCATGGGTGATGTCACGGATGGCTGCGAAGAAAATTCGCTCGTCATCCTGCCGCAAAAGCTGAAGATGCACAGAGACATCGTATAGACTGCCATCCTTGCGTTGATGAACAGTCTCGAAAACGAGATCCCCGCTATCGCTTTCCAGAAGTGGTCGCACTTTCTCGCGAAACTGGGCTTCGCTGAGCTCGGGCTTGAGGTCCCAGGGGGTCAGACTTCGGAGTTCCTCGAGAGTGTAACCCAGATTCTCACGTGCCCCTCTGTTGACGAGGAGAAAGGCAAAATCTGTGACCGAGAATATGTAAATTTCGCTCGCAGCGTCCTCAACGATAAGCCCGAGTTGGCTCGCAGTCATGGGCAGTGTTTCGCGAAGGGGCATCGTATAATCTCCTACCCGATGATGCAGCGGTGTCGGATACCCCGCACTACCTACGTCTTCGAATATCAGGGTTATTGAAACATTGGCCCATTGCAATTCTTGAGTTGAAACATTCGAGCTTTCAAGCCCTCGCGTCAATGAAGACGTTCGCCTCACCCTCCAATACGAACACCCAAATCACGACACACGCAATCCAGCCCAAATTGAATATTGCCAACGCCGTCCAAACTGCTGCCGGCCTCGCCCTCCGTCGGCCCGGCCCCCTCACCATCTGACCAGGTTTCTCGCCGCGAAAAAGACGAGCAACATCGGGGAGGTGGAGAAGGAGCCACATTCCCGCGGCCAGACTGACGACGGCAAAAAATGCAATGAGAGAAGGAAGGAACCACAAGGGCATATATCAACTCCTATTGGACCGGTCAGACGGCTGAACTGAACCGACAGACGAATGGCTGGCGATATTTATCGACGACATTTTGGCAGAGGTCGCGGCGCCGAAGTGCTCCACGACCGAATAGGCTACGGACAGAGTTCGGACCGAGGCCGGAAGAATTGCAAGCAGCAGTGACCTTCATTTTCATCGAAGAGGTTCCTCTTCTTCGGTCCTCGCCAACTGAGCGTCTTCCTCATCATCGATCAGAATGCGGTTCGCTGCACCGTCGAGATCTTCGAATTGACCATCACGCATGGCCCAGAAAAACAGGACCAGACCTGCACCGCCTAGAAAAAGAGCGACCGGTATGAGAAATACGAGAGCGTTCATGGCGCGTTTCCGACGCGGGCGAGGCGCAAGGAATTGCCAACGACAACCAGAGAACTGAGCGACATGGCGATGGCCGCGATCAAGGGCGTCGCCAAGCCAGCGAGCGCCAGCGGCACGGCTAGGACATTGTAACCAATAGCGAAGCCGAAGTTTTGACGCACGATCCGCATTGTTCGGCGTGCAACCGCAACAGCGAGTGCGACCGGCATTAGGGTTCGGCTCAAAAAGACCGCGTCGGCAGCTTGCTGACTTACGTCGCTCGCACTGCCGGGCGCTATTGATGCGTGGGCAGCGGCGAGAGCGGGGCCATCGTTAATCCCATCGCCGACCATCAAAGGGCGATGGCCTTGCGCTTTCAGCGTCTCCAGCAGTGCTAGCTTGTTTTCCGGGCGCATCTCGGAATCGCCTTTGATACCTAGTGCACGTGCAAGCGCTCCAACGGGTGCTTGCCGATCGCCAGAAATAATTCGGCTTTCGACGCCGAAAGCTTGAAGAGCAGAGAGAGTTTCCGCGACATCAGGGCGTTCCGGGTCCACAAACGGGATGGCGACCAAGCTTTCCCCGATCCGGAGAGTGGTGGACAATCCCTCGCCAACGGTGGCGGTCCGCTCCAGGGCGACAGGAATTCCGGACCAATCTCCCTTGATGCCCTCCCCGCCCGCTTCGGATAGCAAGCCAACCGCAGCGGACCGGATCCCCACTCCCTGAAGGGCGGTTGCCAGTCCATTGCTCAGCGGATGCCGGCTGGCCTGCGCCAACGCCAGCGCGACCGATTTTTGTTTGCTCGACAAGCGATCGATCTGCGGCACCGGTTCTCCCATCGTGAGCGTGCCAGTCTTATCGAATAAGGCCGTATCAACCTCGGCGAGCCGTTCGAGCGCGCTGCCGTCTTTGACGAGTAGGCCGCGTTTCGCCAGGGCTCCCGATGCTACCACCTGTGCCGCTGGGACTGCCAACCCCATGGCACAGGGACAGGTAATGATGAGCACGGCTATCGCGATTACCAGGGACTGGTGCAGACCCACGCCTGCGATCATCCATCCAAGGAAGGCCATCAAAGCAAGGGTATGGACCGCTGGCGCATAAAGCCGCGAAGCCCGATCGGCTATACGAACATAATGACTTCGCGACTGTCCAGCCTCATCCATCAACCGCGCGATTTCGGCTAAGGCCGTATCGGAGGAAGCGGCAGTGACGCGCACACGAATGGGATTGGACAAGTTTATCGCCCCGGCAAACACTAGGTCGTTATGGCCCACGGACTGAGGCGTGCTCTCGCCTGTCAGCATCGCATTGTCGATCGAACTCCGACCGTCTTCAATCACTCCGTCAGCCGCGAGAGCCTCGCCAGCCGCAACCAGCATCAACATATCCGGCTGGAGATCTGCCGCCGCTACCGTTGTTGTCGATCCGTCCTCCACCGAGACCCTAGCTGACTTGCCCATGCGGGATAGCAGGGCACCGATACCCGCACGCGTCTTGTTTCGCATTGTCGCATCGAGTGCGCGGCCGGCTAAAAGGAAGAACAGCAGCATGACTGCACTGTCGAAATAGGCGTGTTGGCCTCCGGTCGCCGTTTCGTAGACGCTCAACCCGGTCGCGAGCAGGACCCCGATGGAGATCGGCACATCCATGTTCGTCCGGCGATGCCGCAGTGCCATTGCCGCGCTTGAAAAGAACGGACGCCCGGCATAGGCAACCACTGGCAATGCGATCAGCGCAGAGAGCCAGTGGAACAACTCGCGCGTGACGCCGCCTGCTCCCGACCAGACACTAACGGACAGCAGCATGATATTCATCATGCCAAACCCCGTGACGGCAAGCGACCGCAGGAGCATGCGGCTCTCAGCATCATCCTGTCCGAGCGGATTGGTCTCTGCGGCCTGACCTTCGAAACCTAGTTTCCCGATCGCATCAACCAAGGTATCCGCATCCAGCGATCGGTCATGCCGCACAGCGACCCGCTTTGCGGAGAAATTGACGCGCACTGCGTCCACACCTTCAACCTTCTGCAAGCCTCGCTCGATCTTGGCTATACAACCTGCGCACCGCATACCTGGGACAGTGAAGCGGCTGTCTGTGAGCTGGATGGGTTCGTCCGCTGCAAGGTTCATCCGGGCATTCACTGCAAATGCTCTTCCCTCGACCAAGTCAGCCTATCGGGTGAAGTGATGGTCAGCCGCACAATCCAGCGCCCGGCCTTTAGCGGCTCTAGTGAAACGTGATTACCGGATGTCGCCTCGATGAAGCGAAGCCTCGTCGTTTCCGGCTTACCGAGCGGCCGGCGAGCGACTGCAGCCACGGAGGAGCCATCAGGCACCGAGGTAGTCTCGACCAAGAGGTGGTGGTTGTCGCTGCGCGACATTTCTGCTGTCCATCCCAATGCTTCCTGACGTTCGGCAGCTTCAAGCCAGCCGTTGAACTCCTGACTAGCGACGTAAGAGTTCTGGACTACGACCCCTCCAAAGCCGCGGACGGCCAGCGTGGCCATGAACAGGTTAACCGCAATGATGATGGCGAAGCCGGACACAATGATCACGGCCATGTGCTTGCCAGTGAATTCGCCCTTCATTCGCTGCCTTCCGGCGTATCGAAGCGCGCTTCGATTACAACGCTCTCTCGCTGTTCGTCGCGCGATGTCACACGGAAGCTGAATTCCTCCGTGTCCGCGCCTTCCGGCACTATGACATATGCTCGAACTGCGAGCACCTGGTCCGCCGGCACCGTTTTTATCTGCATGCGTCCAGCCGCTTCGCGACCGATGGTGTCTGTCCACATGACTGCTCCTGGAAGACCCTGAAGCTCTATCTCCATCTCGCGCGGCCGGCTCTCCATATTGCGCAGCTTGAGAGTATAGGAATTGCGCACCGAGCCATCGCTCATCAGGATGTAGGGCGGATTGCGGTCGGGCGAGACCGACAGGCCCACGTGGCTACGCACGCCGAGAGCGAACAGCATGGCAAGACCGATGCTGCCCCAAATGAGGAAATAGGCGATGGTCCTTGGTCGCAGCAGGGCTTTCCACGGCGGCCGTGTCGCCTCCCCGTTGGCTTCCTTCTCACAATCCTCGAGCGTCGCGTAGTCGATCAAGCCGCGCGGGCGCCCCACTTCCGCCATGACCTTGTCACAGGCATCGATGCACAGAGCGCAAGTTATGCATCCGACTTGGGGGCCTTCTCGAATGTCGATCCCCGTTGGACAGACGGCCACGCACTGCAGGCAGTCGATACAGTCCCCAAATTTCTCAGGATCCTTTTTAGCCTTCTTGACGCTGCCGCGCGGTTCACCGCGCCAGTCCTTGTAGGTCACAAGCAGCGACTTCTCGTCCATCATGGCCGTCTGGATCCGGGGCCAGGGGCACATGTAGATGCACACCTGTTCGCGCATGAAACCGCCGAGCGTGAATGTGGTGAGTGTAAGGATGGCCACCGTGATGTAAGCGGCGGATGCAGCCTCCCCCGCCCAGAAATCGCGCACGAGGGTCGGCGCATCGGCGAAATACATGATCCACGCACCTCCGGTCCAGAAGCTGATGACCAGATAAATGGTGTATTTAAACGTCCGTTTCGCGATCTTTTTCGGCCCTAGAGGCGCCGCGTCCAACTTCATGCGCGCGTTCCGGTCGCCATCAACAAAGCGATCGATGTGTTGGAACAGGTCGGTCCAGACCGTCTGCGGACAAGCGTATCCGCACCACGCACGGCCCACCGCGCTCGTCACCAGGAAGAGGCCAAGTGCAGCCATAATGAGCAGACCGGCCACATAGTAGAACTCGTGCGGCCAGATCTCGATGCCGAACATGTAAAACCGACGATTGGCGAGATCGACCAGGACCGCCTGATCTGGCGCGTATGGTCCGCGATCCCAACGAATCCACGGCGTGCCGTAATAGATCGCAAGCGTCACGAACATGACAAACCATTTGAAGCGGCGGAAGGGACCGTCGATGCGTTTGTTGTGCACCTTGGTTCGCTTTTCGAACAACTTGGTCGGTAGTTGCTGCCTGGGCGGCTCGTGTGGCTCGTGCCGAAGCGTGGTGGCTTCCGGCTCGGCTACGGCACCGGAAACCGGCTCGTTGGTCTTTGCGCGCCCGTCCTCTACTACGACCGACCAGTCGCGGTTCTCGCCTTCCCGGCGAGGACGTGCGCTCGAAGCGCGGCCGGGATCACGGTTCTTCATCAATCTCCACCGTGGGATTTTCGGCGACTTCGACGAATTCCTCGCCGCCGCCGAGCGACCAGACATAGGCCGAGAGCATCTTGATCGTGACCGGATCGAGACGGCCGCTCCAATGCGGCATCCGGCCCATCTTAGGGTTCAGGATCTGCTGGCGAATCTGTTCGCGTGAACTACCGTAAAGCCAGATTGCATCGTTCAGTCGCGGCGCACCGAGTTCGCGGTTACCTTCGCCGGCAAGGCCGTGACAGACTGAGCAGTTATCTTCATAGGTTTGTGCACCGAGTGCGTTTCGGGATCCTTTTCCGCTTAGCGAAAGCGTATGATCCACGAGCGCCTTGAGCTGAGCAGCTTCGAACGCGCCTTCGAACGGCGGCATGACGCTGGCTCTGGTGTCATCAACGCCCGGAGCGCGAATGCCGTTCACCAGCGTATATTCGATCGCCTTGAGATCACCGCCCCATAGCCAATCATCGTCGTTGAGGTTGGGATAGCCCAGCGTCTGGCTTCCTGCGGCGCCCGAGCCGTGGCACTGTGAGCAGTGAACTTGAAATGCCGATCTACCGCCAGCTACTGCCTGAGCAAACAGGCCGCTATTCTCAGGGAGGCGTTCAATCGGAATTCGCGACAATTCCTCTCGCACAGTAACGCGCGCCTGATCGACGGCACTCATTTCTTTGGCCAGCTCGCCGCGGCTACTCCAGCCGAGCACGCCTTCAGTTGCCTTGTCCACGAGTGGCCATGCCGGGTAGAGGATCACATACACTATGCCCCAGACGATGGTCAGATATAGCGTCCAGAGCCACCACCTCGGCATCGGGGTGTCGAGCTCCTCGATTCCGTCCCATTCGTGACCGACGGTTTCGGTGCCGGTGGGCTCGTCGATGCGCTTATTTACCATCGTCGCGCCTCTTGATCTCATCTTCCTTGAAAATGGAACGTGCTGCCTCCTGATTGTGCTCCTTTGCACCTGGTCGAAACACCCACAGACACAGCCCTAGGAAGAGCACAAGAAGCGCGATCAAGCCGTAGCTGTCAGCAAAGTGCCGCAACTGATCGTAGAGGCTCATCGGCCCTTCTCCTCTGCAAGCCGCTCCTGAGCTGCCGCACTGTCGACATCGACCAATGTTCCGAGCATCTGTAGATAGGCGACGAGCGCGTCCATCTCGGTCACCCTGCTCGGATCACCGTCGAAATCACGGACCTGCGCTTTGGGATAACGTTGCTGGAAATCCTCGACGTCCCCCCCGCTGTCAGGATCGGCCTGCAGGATGATGTCTGCCATGGCCTCGCCGATGTCCCGGTCCGTATAGGGAACCCCCACGCGCCGCAGCGCGATCAGCATCTCGGCGGCGTTGTCGGTTTCAAGTGGGGCCTCACCCAGAAAGGAGTATTGTGGCATGATGCTCTCTGGCACCACGCTTTGCGGATCCTTGAGATGCTGCACATGCCACTCATCCGAATAGCGGCCACCGACACGCGCAAGATCGGGGCCAGTGCGCTTCGAACCCCATTGAAACGGGTGATCATACATGCTTTCCGCCGCCAGACTGTAGTGGCCATACCGCTCCACTTCATCGCGAAACGGCCGGATCATCTGGCTATGACAGGCATAGCAGCCTTCGCGAACATAGATGTTACGTCCCGCCTGTTCGAGCGGGGTATACGGCCGCATTCCGTCGACCTTTTCGATCGTGTTGTCGATCCAGAAGAGCGGGGCGATCTCGACGATGCCGCCAATCGCCACGGCGATGAAGGAACCAATTGCGAGAAGGTTGATGTTTTTTTCCAGCTTCTTGTGCCGGGAGGCGAGACCCATGACGCGCTATCCTATTCAGCTGGTTCGGGGGTTGTGGAGCGCGTGATGGGTCGGTCCTTTTCCGGATCGTATTCCGGCATGGCGCCCATCGGAGCTTCCTCGCGCAGCTTGCCGGCGATGGTCATCCAGACATTGTAACCCATGATGATTGCGCCGCTGAGATACATGACGCCGCCCAAAGCTCGGATGATATAGAGCTCGTGCAGCGCCGCGACAGTCTCAGCGAAGCTGTTCACGAGGTAGCCGTCGGCGCCGTATTCGCGCCACATCAAACCTTGGGTGATACCGGCCACCCACATGCTGGCGGCGTAGAAAACGATCCCCAGCGTCGCGAGCCAGAAGTGCCAGTTGATCATACGCAGCGAATACATTCGCTCCCGCTTCCACAGTCGCGGGACGAGGAAGTAGACTGCCGCAAAACTGATAAGGCCGTTCCACCCGAGAGCGCCCGAGTGCACGTGTCCAACCGTCCAGTCGGTGTAGTGTGACAACGAGTTCACCGCTTTAATGCTGAGCATCGGACCCTCGAACGTCGCCATGCCGTAGAACGCCAGCGCCATGACCATCATCCGGATGATAGGATCGGTGCGAACCTTGTCCCAGGCACCGTTCAGCGTCATCAATCCATTGATCATGCCGCCCCAACTGGGCATCCAGAGGATGACCGAGAACACCATGCCAAGTGTCTGTGCCCAGTCCGGCAACGCTGTGTAATGAAGGTGATGCGGACCTGCCCAGATGTAGAGGAAAATCAGGGACCAGAAGTGGATGATGGAGAGCCGGTAACTGTAGACTGGTCGTTCGGCCTGTTTGGGCACGAAGTAATACATCATCGCCAAAAACGGCACGGTCAGGAAAAACGCCACGGCGTTGTGGCCATACCACCACTGCGTCAGCGCATCCTGGACGCCCGCAAAGGCGGAGAATGATAGCGAGCCGTTCCAGGCGACGGGCACCGCCAGATTGTTGACTATGTGCAGCATCGCGATGGTGATGATGAAGGAAAGGTAGAACCAGTTTGCCACATAGATATGCGGCTCGGTTCTACGCGCCAGCGTGCCGACGAAGACGATGAGATATGCGACCCAGACAATCGTCAGCCACAGATCCACATACCACTCGGGCTCGGCATATTCGCGGCTCTGCGTGACGCCAAAGAGATAACCCGAAGCCGCCAGAACGATGAACAACTGGTAGCCCCAGAATACGAAGCGAGCGAGCGTCGGAAAGGCAAGTTGTGCACGGCACGTGCGCTGCACAACATAGAAACTACTGGCGATGAGGATATTACCGCCAAAGGCGAAAATCACTGCAGACGTATGCAGCGGCCTCACCCGCCCGAAGTTGAAATAGGGCTCGAAATTTAGCTGCGGGAACGCCAGCTGCGACGCGATAAAGACCCCGGCAAGCAGACCCACGAGAGCCCAGAACATAGTGGCAAGGACACCCCAGCGAACCGGATCATCGTCATATAGCGAGGCGCCTTGCGGCATACGAAAAAAGCCCCGTGCTTTCCCCATGGGATCGAACCGCGCGGCCGACATCCAAATGAGCACGAATGAGACGATCGCGATGATAATCGCATGAGCAGCAAAGCCCGTGTCCCGCGCTGTAGCCGCCAAAACAATTGAGATGACAAGAACTAGGAACCACAACCCAACCCGTCCGAGTGCGACTTCTGCCCGCATTATAACTCCGATTCCCTTTTCGACGCCTTTATGCAGTTTTGACGCAAACCGCATTGATCCAAATCAAATTTTAGAAATTTCATTTCGCTACTTACCCCGGGAGGCTAATCGGCAGAGTTGATCGAAGTCAAGGATCACTAGTTCCGACCTTCCGTTGGTTTGCAGGATGCCGTGTTCACGCAGTCGACTGAGTTGACGACTAACCGTTTCAATAGTCAGTCCGAGGCTATCGGCTATTTCGCGCCGGGACATGGGTAGATCGAGCACTGCAATACCATTTCTGATGGCTGCGATCCGCTCGGTCAGGTCAAGAAGGAAACTGGCCACTCGTTCCTGGGCGGTCATCCGTCCGAGCAAAACCAGACGTTCTCTCGAATCTTCGAGCGCAGATAAGAGCTGCGCAATCAGGCTTTCGGCGCAATACTCGTCTTTGGTGAGCGTTTTGGCGAGCTCGGCGAGCGAACATCCGACGATATTACAAGCTGTCAGCGCCTGGAGTTCATAGGGCATACGGGAATTTTCAGACAGCGCGATCATTTCCTCGCGAAATCCAAAAGCGATGATCTGCTCACGATCGAGACCAACCTGCGCAGTCAGCTTCACCGCGCCGCTAGCAACGAACACAATGAGAGGTTTCTCGGAAGAATGGAATTTTGCAGTTTCCCCAATAGGAACGTGCAGGAATTCTCCGAGTTGCTGAACCTCAGAACTCAACGGGCCCCTCGGCTCGTCAGAAAAAGAAGTGGCGAACTTACGAAGCGCCGATGCGGCTGGCATTAGAAGGAATCCTTGATTGTCATGAACGCTGCCATTGGCGGGCTTCTGGATTTCGTTCATTGATCTCGATCAATTGAATTTCGTCAGACACACTCTCACCGGAGGGACACGCGCTGGTGATGAACCGGGCTGCGGATCAGACATAGGGAAGGTCCTTCCCTGCGCGCCCTCCAGTCAATCCGTCACGCTTCATTGTGATGCCTGTAAGCAGGCTGTCGGCGATCATTCTCGCGCGGGTTCCGACAAGTTCGGTGGCGCTATGATGGAGTTCGATCTCGCCCAAGGTTTCATAAAAGAGCTGCAGCCAGCGCTTGAAATGGCGCAGTTCGAGGCCGGGAATGGCAAGATGTTTAAGCATGGGATTGCCGGAGAACTCGCCACTATTGTGCAGCACAGATCTCCAGAATGCCTTCATTCGAGTGAGATGTGAGGGCCAGTCCGAGATGCGCTCAGCGAAGATCGGTCCCAAAAGCCTATCGTCGCGGATCTTGGCGTAGAACGTTTCGACGAGATGACCGATGAAGTCCGCGTCGATCCCGATCAATTCGGCCTCGGCACGCTTCTCTTCTCGTTTGCGTTTCGCATAGGATATTGCTTCCGGATCCGCGAGGCTCATGGGATTTTGCTTGTTCATGAGTTTGCACTTTTTTCCGGGCTTTTGACCCGACCGCCATCAATCGGGGCTCGGAGAAATTCGACCTGGAATTCTACGGATCCCATCGGTTCAACGCGGTGGAGGATTGTCGGCTCAACCACTCCAGGCTCGGTGCCAGGATGCAGGACGTATTCTTCCGGTTCGCGCCGGGGATCGGTGATGAAGTAGCGGAGTCTGCCTCGGGTGACATGAATGAGACCCCAGACCCCGTCCTTGGTCGAATGATCGGTTCGCAGTCCGGCTGGCACGCTATTCTCCGTGAAAGTCGGCGTGCGCTTGTAGCTTTCGAGAACGGGCATTTCGGGAGGTTTCATTTCAGGCCGCCTTCATGGGATTTTGGAAGTCACCGAGCGCCCGGCCAATCTCGTCACCCATCAAGGGTTTCTCCACGAGGATTGCGCGAGAAATGGCAAGCCGGTTGCGTAGCCTCCGGTTAGGATGAGTCGTCAGGAAAACGACGGGTGCGCAGTTTCCTTGCGCTCTCAAATCTTCGAGAGCTTGCGCACCATCCCCGCGATATTGCTCGTCGATGATAAGTGCTGCGAGGCCATGATCCACCACTTCGAAACCTTCGATCGAGAGCGAAAACTGCAGCGAAGCGAGGACGGATGGATCTTCAACCAGCAATCGTATGGCGTGATTTTGAACCATGATCCGTCCTCCTCCGTCTTGCCGTCCGATCAGGCGGCCTTCTTCCAGTTCGGCTCGAGCGTGACATGCGGCGGGCATTCGGCGATGTTACCGACTGGCAGACCGGCGAGTTCGTTCGCAAAGCCGTGATTTACATCGCGGTGATGGGCTTCGTCGGCACGGACCACCAAGACCACGTCGCGTAGCGTCGCATCCTCTGAGAGCCCCCAATACCGCTTTGCGATCTCGGGAGCCGGCACGTTCGGGCTACGACCTTCGTCGATCTCCGCAAGATAATGCGTATAGCTGATCACGGCTTCTTCCTCGAAGTAGCCAACTACGCGGTGCGCAGTTTTCGAGCTCACAAGATAGAGCGCGAAGAACAACAGATAGAAGACCCATTGCACGCCGATGATGACAGCGCGTTCGAACAGCGTCGGCTTGGAAACCTCGATGAAGGTCATGAGGTGCATGCGCTCATTTTCGGCTTCGTCCATGAGCGTCTTGATCCAGCCCTTGTCGTCGCACATGCGGCGCAAGCAGGCGAGGTGGTTGATAGTCGCTCCGACCATACCGGGCACGGCGGCCACCGTTTCCAGAACCACAGCGCGGTGTCCGTAGCGCTCGGCAAAGAATGTATCGGCAGTCCAGCGTAGTGCCTTGGTAAAACCAAACGCGATCCTGTCCGATAGCCCCTTGGGTTGATGGTGAACGCCAAGATCGATGAGCGGTGCAGACATTGAAACTTCTCCATTCGGCAGCCATTGGAAGGAGAGTGCTGCCGATGCCCTCCATCTATGACGATGAACGGAACCGCGAAATTTGGATGATCACCCTACGAGAAGCACCCTAAGGGATTTCACGGAGGTGCGTGGGCAGAGCTTTGTCAGCCGCTTTCTTCCGCGGCTTACTTTCGCAAGCGCTGTTCTCGGAGCGCTGCTGGCTATCGGCCTTGCGGTGGTTGTTCGTCTTGCCTTCGCGGATGAGCTTGGGCAGCGCGCAACCTTCATTTTTTTCGTTCCAGGCGTCGTCATTGCCAGTGCTCTGTCTGGATTAAGGGCCGGCGCATTCGCCTCTATCGCGGGTGCGACGGCAGGAATCGCATGCGATCGTTTGAGCGGCCCAATCGAAACCGGAAGTATCATCGCTGCCGTTACCTTCGTGGTCATCGGCCTCGCGGTCGCGGTCGGCGGGGAATGGTTTCAGCGCGCGCGGCTCGAGACCGAAGCTGCCGCGACTGAACTTGCAAGACGCGAGGCACACCTGAGTTCCATTTTGGACACGGTGCCTGATGCTATGGTCGTAATCGATGAAGCCGGTTTGATCCATGAGTTCAGCCCCACTGCAGAAAGGATGTTCGGTTGGAACGCGGATGAGGTGAGCGGGCGCAACGTCAGTGTATTAATGCCAGATCCCTATCGCACGGCACATGATGGATACCTGGAGCGATATTATCGGACAGGCGAAAGGCGGATCATTGGAAAGGGACGCATCGTCGTCGGCGAACGCAAGGATGGTTCAACTTTTCCAATTGAACTGGCCGTGGGCGAAATGCGGACCGAAGGTCATCGGTATTTTACTGGTTTCATCCGTGATTTGACCGAGCGCCAACAAGCTGAGGACCGGCTCCAGGAATTGCAAAGCGAACTCGTCCATATCTCGCGTCTGACGGCTCTCGGCGAGATGGCATCTGCTCTCGCTCATGAGATAAATCAGCCGCTTTCAGCCATTGCGAACTATCTGAAGGGTAGCCGAATGCTTCTTACTCGGGAAAACCCGCCGCTTGATCGGATTGCCGATGCAGTCGAACAGGCGTCGGGACAGGCTCTTCGGGCAGGCGAGATTATCAGAAGACTCCGCGATTTCGTGGCGCGGGGAGAGACCGAGAGGAGCATCGAGAGTCTTCCAAAGCTTGTCGAGGAAGCCAGCGCGCTCGCGCTGGTCGGAGCAAAGGAACACGGCATTCGGGTGTTCTACGACTTCGACCCCGAAATTGATCTCGTTCTGGTAGACAAGGTTCAGATACAGCAGGTGGTGCTCAACTTGGTGCGCAATGCAGTCGACTCGATGGCCGACGCGGCATCATCGGAACGTCGACTCATCATTGCGATCGATGGGTCAAGCGAGGAACTTGCGCGAGTCGTTGTCAGTGATACCGGCCCAGGTATCGATCCTGGAATTGCAGATCGACTATTCCAGCCCTTCATTACAACCAAGCGAACCGGAATGGGCGTCGGCCTTTCGATCTCGCGGACAATTGTCGAAGCCCATGGGGGGCGTATATGGGCCGGTCCAACCGCCGAGGGAGGCGCGGAGTTCGGCTTTAAAGTCCAAAGAGTTTCCAAGGAGGAACTTTACGATGGCGAATGACGCCACCAAAGATGCGATCGTTTACGTCATTGATGACGACGAAAGTGCGCGCAATTCGTTGGAATTCCTGCTCGATGTAGCAGGCGTCAGGGTTCGATCCTTTTCTTCAGGTGACGCATTTCTGAAGTCATCTCCCCCACTGACCGGTGCTTGTGTCATCACCGATATTCGAATGCCAGGCGTCGGCGGGATCGAACTCACTGAAACCATCAAGCGGAAGGATCCTTCGGTTCCAGTCATTGTGATTACCGGGCATGCCGACGTGCCATTGGCAATACAGGCAATGAAGGCTGGCGGCGCGGATTTCATCGAAAAGCCCTTCGAAGACGATATCATTCTCTCGGCAATCGAGCGGGCGGTTTCGCAGAAAACGGAAGGAGACGCCCTTGTCGAGGAACGCCGAGAAATAGAATCGCGTCTATCGTCCTTGTCTGGCCGTGAACGCGAAGTGGTCGAGGGCCTGGCGGACGGTAAAGCCTATAAGGTCATTGGATTTGAACTAGGCATCAGCCCACGAACGGTCGAGGTCTACCGTGCCAATGCGATGATGAAACTGCAGGCAAAGACGCTATCCGATCTGGTGAGAATGGTCACTATCGCTAAGCTCTCGTCCTGAGGGGGGATTTCAAGGGATAGGCCGTCCGAAACCGCATGTGTATCAAAGCCCTCAACTTTCTGCTCGCTAAGGCATTTGATCAGCTAGTCGCCTTGGGGATATTGCAAGCGCTCTTTTCACCCCGTTGAAAGCAAAGTCCCATCCACAAATGATTGAAGGCAAGACGCGGCCCTCATAGGGAGCGTTGATGAAGTCAACGGCAAACTCCCCATCTGTCGCTATAGCTCGACATCGCAGTGTTTTCTTCTGGATCGGTTGTGCTCTGATATGTGCCGGAGTCCTGCTGCACCTTCCAATGCTAGTTCACGCCCACCAGATGGCCGGCAATCAGTTGGTCGGCATGGACATGGATGCCGAAATGTATGCCGGAATGGGACTTATCCTTTTTGGCGTGCCACTGTCTTGTTGGGGAGCGTTGCCTGAAAAACGAGCACCGCATGGTGATGGAGCTGGCACGAATTTCGAGGCAAGTGACGAGACGCCATTGAACCGCTGGCATGCGGGCGTGCTTCTGGTGCTGACGCTTGGGCTCGTAATCGACGTGATGAAGCCCGCAACGCTCGGCTTCGTGCTGCCGGGCATGACGCGTGAGTATGATATCGAACCTGCGACTGCAGCGCTGCTTCCTTTCTTGGCGTTGGTCGGCACCACAATCGGATCTTTCCTCTGGGGTTGGCTGGCCGATATTTATGGCCGGCGTGTGTCGATCCTTCTCTCGACGATCCTGTTTGCTTCCACGGCCATCTGCGGCGCCATGCCATCATTCTTATGGAATTTGGTGATGTGCTTTCTGATGGGACTTTCAGCCGGAGGGATGCTGCCGGTTGTCTATACGCTTCTGGCAGAAGTGATGCCTCCGCGTCATCGTTCCTGGGTGCTTGTATTGGTGGGTGGAACCGGGCTGATCGGCGGATATCTGGCGGCAAGCGCTGCTGCCCATGCATTCGAGCCCGATTTCGGATGGCGGGTTCTCTGGTTGCAGGGTTTTCCGAGCGCGCTGCTTCTCCTTGCACTCGCACGGTTGATCCCGGAATCCCCGCGTTTCCTTGCCGAGCAGGGGCGGACAGATAAGCTTGCGCAAATGCGCGATCGCTTCGGCATAATTTCTCGACCGCGTGTTGCAGTCCCCGACGATGCAAATATCGCGCACAAACGGCATCGGGGTCTGACAGCTGCATTATCCATCGCAGCTATTGCATGGAGTTTCGTGAATTTCGGCCTGCTACTCTGGCTTCCTACCGACCTGCAGGCTCGCGGTTATTCCTCGGAACTTGCCAGCGGCATTCTCGCCAGCTCAGCACTGTTGGCCTTGCCCACGATCGCGTTGGCGGCCTGGCTCTACAGTCGCTGGAGTAGCAAATGGACGCTCGTCGGGACGGCGATACTGACCGTGGCTGGGCTCACGGGGGCCCTGCTGCCGCCTGCAGTGTTATCAATGCGGCCTGTCTTGTTGGGCGTCATTTCCGTGCTGATCATCGGGACGAATGGCATGATAGCTGTGCTGCTCCCCTATACTGCCGAAAATTATCCCTTGGGTGTCAGGGGGAGAGCGACCGGACTTGTTGCAGGAAGCAGCAAGTTTGGCGGGGTTGCGGTGCAGGGTTTTGCACTGATCGGGCTGATCCCAACCCTCGGCGGTGCGGCATTCGCTCTGCTGGTTCCCATGTCCGCCTCTGCACTACTTATCGCCTGGGCTGGTCGCGAAACTCGCGGACGAAGCCTCCGCGAGCTCGAAGCTTGATTGTGCGTTAAAACAGCTGAAATAACCAACTTCAAGCGATCTACTGCGCTCATATCATTCTCTAAATACAGGCATTGCGGGGCTGAAAATATTGAGACTGGGGCGCGTTGATTAGGCTCTGAGGAGCATCGACATCTTGGCTGCAATCTCTCGCTCACCCATTATCACATGTTCCACTCCGAGTTTGGTAAGATAGGCAATTTCCTCGTCGGAATGTGCCCGAGCGATCATTTCGATTGTTGGCTTCAACTCGTGGGCGATTTGAGCAATGCCGCCCGCTTCTAAGCCGCCGGGAATAGCGATCACTAATCGGTCCGACTTCTCGAGGCCTGCTTCTTCTAGAATTGCCGGTATGGTCGCATTGCCGGTAATGACATGTAGACCGTCGGGCGCTCGCTGAGCGATATCTTCTTGATACTCGACAACCGAAAAGGATGTGCCGGGTGCCCTAAGCTCTTGGGCGACCAGCTTCCCGACACGGCCATACCCCACGAGCACCGTGTGCGTCTTACCGCTCTCTGACGCAGTCCCCCCGCGCTCGCCCTCAGGTGATGTGGCCGGGAATGGTCTGCGCAGAGGCGCGCGTCCGACCACCATGGTGAAGATGAAAGGATTGGCAAAGATGGAAAGGATAGCGCCGGCCAGTATCAGGTCCCTGCCCTCTTGCGGCAAGATGTTAAGTCCCACCCCAAGACCTGCGAGAATGAATGAGAATTCACCGATCTGTGCGAGACTGGCGGAAACAGTAAGTGCGGTCTCATTCGAGAAGCGAAATGCGCGAACAATTCCGTAGGCGACGATGGACTTTCCGAAAATGATGATCGCTACCGTCGCGAGCAAAGGCCACGGCTGTTCGACCACCACCGACGGATCGAACAGCATGCCGACCGAAACGAAAAACAGCACGGCAAACGCGTCTCGCAAAGGGAGCGTTTCTTCAGCTGCACGGCGACTGAGCTGGGACTCCCCCAGAATCATACCGGCAAAGAATGCTCCGAGGGCGAAAGAAACATCGAATAGGTAAGCAGCCCCAAACGCCACCCCCAGAGCGATAGAGAGCACAGCAAGCCGGAAAAGTTCGCGCGAACCCGTATGGGCTACCCAATGTAGACCGGCAGGAATGAGACGCTTACCGACTATGAGCATCAGCGCGATGAACCCGCCGATTTTCAGGAGGGTCAACCCTACAAGTGCGGCAATCTGGGTGCTGCTGCCACTCCCACCCTCCATGATTTGCGCGATGACTGGCAACAACACCAGCGCGATCACCATCGCCAGATCTTCGACAATGAGCCATCCGACCGCAATCCGCCCGCGTTCAGTCTGCACCGCATTTCGGGCCTGAAGCGCCCGGAGCAGCACGACGGTGCTGGCAACCGACAAGGCGAGGCCGAAGATCAGTCCAGCCAATATGGTCCAGCCCAGATAGCGAGCCAGCAAAAACCCCAGAAGCGTCGCGACTGCTATTTGCGCAAGCGCTCCTGGCAAGGCAATTTTGCGGACAGAAAGCAGGTCCTTCAGCGAAAAATGAAGGCCTACGCCAAACACCAGCAAGATTACGCCGATTTCCGCGAGTTCTACCGCGAGATCGGTATCCGCCACGAATCCGGGAGTGAATGGGCCAATGAGGACACCGGCAAACAGATAACCTGCGACCGGAGATACGCGGAGACGATACGCAAGGGCCCCCATAGCAAAAGCCACGACCAGTCCAGCGACGATCGTTGCTATGAGCGGCGTATGATGAGGCATGACCCGCAGTAGGCCCTAAAACCCTCTATCCCGTCAAGCGTGTGTGGGTAGGGAAAGACGAAGTCTATCGGTCCTGAACTAGGTCTTTTTCCGGGTCGTCTTCTTTTACTCTCTTTTGCCGAATTTCCACTGAATGCTGTTCGAGCAATCGCGTGGCGTTACCGACGAGCGCTTCGACCTCGTCACGTAGTCCTATCGGGAATAAAAGCGTCCACTCCACTCCCGCATATTCGAAGATTGTGCCGCACCCTGATTGCGCCATCATGCCGCGCCGACAGGCTATGATCACGCCGTCCTCACGTTCGGTATATTCTATACGCGGGTAATCCTGGTCAGTGACGGAAAATATTTGAGCCCTACCCATCTTGTCCGAATTCCCCCCAGACTTTTCATCGAGCACAATCTCCGCAGCAAAATCGGGAAATTTTATCCGTATGAAATCTTTCTGACCGCCCACTCGGATCGAGGGGATATACGCGGCAGGAATGGTATATTCTCGCTCACCCAACTCGAACTCGTGAACGGCCGTTTCCTGAACTACATCAGGCTCGGGCGCCGACGAAACTTGGGACACATCGGATCCGCTCTCATTGCCTTCCGGCGCGCAGCTAGAAAGTGAAAGACCCAGCAAACATACAAACAGCAGTGGCTTCAATGAATATCCTCCAAGGCGCGTTGGCGTGCCGATGCCCGGTCGTAATGATCAGCTATGGCCAGTCTCTTCGCGACCCAGTTGATTGTAGGGCCCTGGATAACACTGGACAGAAGAACGACGAAAAAGACCACGTTGAAAATCGCAAAAGCTCCGTCGACGCCGGCCACAATGGGGAAGGTCGCCAGCACGATGGGGACTGCGCCGCGTAGTCCCGCCCACGATATAAATACTTTTGCCCTCCATCCGAACTGCCGGAAAGGTGCGAGGCACACAAAGACACTGATCGGTCGCGCCACGAACATGAGTATAGCCGTGATTGCTAGGCCCGGAACGATGACCGGACCCAGTTGAGAGGGTGTCACGAGAAGTCCCAGGGTCAAGAACATTGCCACCTGGGCAAGCCATGCCATCCCATCCTGGAAGGTCGAGACGGTGCGCTTGGCAGCATAATTGCGGTTACCAGCAACGAGGCCCGCCAGATAGGCGGCGAGAAAGCCGTTGCCCGACAACAGTTCGGCGGCACCGAATGCGATCAAGGCAGCCGCAATCGAAATCACGAATGCCAAGCCACCCTGGCGATAACCGCCTCTCTTCAGGATCTCCGGCATGGCAAAGCCGATCCCCACTCCTGTCAGGGCTCCCATCACCATCTGAATCATGAAATCAGGCGCAAGGGCGAAGGGAGAGGCGCTGGGATTTGACATGAACAGCAGGACGGCACCGACGAGAAAGATGGCCATGGGATCATTCGAGCCGGATTCGACTTCGATAAGCGCGGGCACATCTCCATGCAAATCGAGCCCGGTAGAACGCAAGATCGCGAACACCGCCGCAGCATCAGTAGAAGCGATGATTGCTCCGAGGAGCGCGGCTTGTGCGGGTGTAACTCCTAAGAGGAATACCGCCGATACTGCCACAACGCCTGCGCTAATGAGAACACCGATGGTGGCCATGATGAGCGCGGGTCCCGCAACTCTCTTAACGTCCCGCCAATCTGTATCCAGACCACCAGAGAAAAGGATGAAGATGAGCGATGCTATGCCGACAGCTTGAGCGAGGACGAAGTTGTCGAAAGAAATTCCGCCAGGGCCTTCGACACCCGCCAGCATGCCAAGGCCCAAAAACCCGATAAGTGCAGGTAGTCCGAACCGGCTCGAAAGACTTCCAGCAAGGACAGTTGTCAAAAGCAGCACGCCAATCAGGAGAAGCGTGGATTCAGTATCTAGAAATCCCATGCTCAGGCCGTAGCACGAGAGGGTAGATTGGCACTTACATTCTTTCGGTTGGCACTGTTTGCGTCCAGTCGACCCGAAAACGTGGGTCTGATAGCCTTAGGTATATGGTAGGAAATCGAACTTTCATAAGCTCTGCGCCGCTGCTTCTCTTGGCAGCTTGCGTGGGTGAGACCGATAAATGCGGCGGCTTCGAAATAAGCTCATCGAGTAGCCGGAGCTTTACGGTCCCGGAGCTTATGGCTCACGCGACTGCGATGGGTATGACACAGCAAGAAGCGGAGACGCTGACATATCTGGAAGGCATATCGTCTACCACGTCGCTTGAGCCGGGTGATACTCTCTGCATCGATGGCAAACCGGGCTGATTTCGCCAGCTGAGGTTCTTGCCCCGCGCTGCCTCGACGATTATTACCATAACGATGGCGTGGTTCAGCTTACGCAGATTTGTTTTCAGGCTTGGGCTGTTATCAGTTCTCGTTGCTGTCCTGTGTCAGGCCACACCCTCCATTCCATTTTCGGAAATCAGGAACCGCGGTTCAGCGTTTGATGCGACCACCGTCGAAGTAGCGATACTTGCGCAGCGCGATGGCGTTGAGCAGCTGGTCCCACTTCTCAAACCTGCACCGCTGCCAGTCCTCGTCGCCGTGCCTCAACCGCGGGCTTTCGATTTCGTGGTCGACCGTCCGTTCGATCCTCGAAAGACCGGACCGCCTCTAAAGTCTATCTGGCGACTTGTGCCTCCGACGAGAGGTCCGCCCACCCTCACCTGATCTATCTGACCTCCAATCGGGGTCTTAGCCTGACCAAATAGATTAAGGTGTTTTATCATGAGTGACTATAAGGCGGCAGATGCCGACCCTTCCGCGCGGTTCGATGAAATCGAGCAATTACTGAATTCCTATCCGGACGTTAGCGATAAGCAACTGGGCGAACTAAAGCGCTGGTTCAAGAAAGAAGCCAGTGCATTTGAAGTGGCCAGCCTGGCCAGCAAACAACCGGCTGGTTACGCAAAGTTTCGCGCTGACCATATCGACAAGTTTAGCAAAATTGAAATCCTACTGATCGGGGCCGTAACCCTCGCAATCTTTGCTCTAATTCTTGTGTTCGCTTGACGGAGGGAGCCCGCCCACTCGCTAGCAAGTGGGCGGGCTGGTTTCACAGCCAGCCAAAGAGCGTGCGCGAAAAAATTCAGGCCGCTTTGTCTTGAAGCCCGGGCTGAATGACCTCCACGATACGAAGACGTCTTTCTTCACCGGATCTATCGGGCCAGTCGATTGAGACACCTTTCCTCATGCCGATAAGGCCTGCACCTACGAGGGTCATCACCGAAAGTCGGTTCCGGTCCATATCCGCGTCACGCGGCCAGACCAGTTCTACCTTCCTTTTGTCGCCTGATCGCTCATCCACGAATTCGACGTGCGATCGCATGATCACAACGTCGGAAGGGATATCCTGGACAGACAAAACATTTGCTCGGTCAAGCTCCTCGCATAGCTTGTGCGCGACGTCGGGGCTGCGCTGTTCGATACTAACCGCCAACTCGTAAAGAGCGTCAGCTTCGGTATCGATAACGTATATTGGCGGGGGTCCACCGTTCTCAGAAACAGTCATGTCGGTAACTCGCGTAAGTCGCCGCAAATTAGATGCGGGCTGGCTGAAGATCGTCCGGGAGCCTCGCCCCGGACCGCTTCACGGCCGACGAGACGAGGCGCGCGCCCGTGCGGGCAGCTGTCCTGCGTGTGCGAGATGTCGCTTTAGAACCGGAGAAAAGAACATTCTGAGTATCTGGGCCCGGAGGGTAGGTAAGTCAAATTATGGATTTCAACTAATGATCGGCGAGTTATCAGAGACATTCCCGACCGGAAGGGCTACCTTGGAAAAATGATAAACTTCCGCTCATTCGCTTCTTCGCGCAGGCCCGACATGGCTATTGATCTCGGCACGGCCAACATGCGTATCATGGTTCGCGGGGAAGGTGTCGTCTTCGATGAGCCCTCCCTGTGCTGTTATGAAGATCGCGGAGGCCGCCCACATTTTGTGGCGGCGGGCAGTGAGGTTTTCGCAATGGTGGACCGGGTTCCGATAACCTTTTCAGTCCGCCGACCGCTCGCGCGGGGGGTCTTGCAAGATATTGAAGCCACGAGTGCACTACTCTCTCATGGAATGACTGCTGTGCTTGGGAAGAAGCGAAAATCTCGCCCCACTGCCATGATAGGTATTCCGGCAGATGCTACGAAAGCAGAGTCGAATGCTCTGTTAGCAGCGGCGGACGACGCCGGGTTCGGGCGAATTGAATTGGTGAGTGAACCTTTCGCAGCGGCGATAGGGGCCGATCTCCCGGTTCGAGAAGCGCGCGCTTCCATGGTTGTCGAATGCGGAGCCGGCACCACCGAAATTGCCGTGTTTTCGCTCGACGGGAAATGTTACTCGCGCTCCGTGCGATTGGGTGGCCTGGGGCTCGATGAGGCTCTCATCGAACACCTTCAGACGCGCCACCATTTTTTGATCGGAAAGCTCACCGCCGAAAACCTCAAGATGCGGCTTTCTTTGAAAAATGATGAGAGCCAAACCTTAGAGATCAAGGGACGCGGCCTGCACAACGGCTTGCCCGGGGTCATAACGCTCCCGGCCTCGGAGTTTTCTCCGATCCTCAAGCGGCATTTCGCTCGTTTCGCAGATGCCGTCCGGTTGGTCATCGGCGAGATTACTCCTGACCTGGCCGCGGATTTGCTGAGCGAAAGGCTGGTAGCGACCGGAGGCGGCATTTGCGCAGGATTTCTTGCCAATGCCGTCGCGTCGGAATGCGGGCTGCCGATCACGGTGGCCAATGATCCTTCCGGCTGCGTTGCACGGGGTTTGAACCGTCTGATGGAGGAAAACGCGGCTTGATCCAGTTTCTGCTAGCCTTTTCACCATGAACGTGAACCCGCTCGTTACGCTTTGGGACGCGATGTTTGAATGACATTACCGTCCGACAATCTGAACCGTGACACGCCGAGGGATGAAAACCCGGGCCAGCCAATCGCCGCCGAAGAGACGATGGCATCTCTACTCTGCCGCGGTGATCGTGGAAGAAAGGTTGAGGTCATTCAATATCGGCACCTCGAGAACGAAGTTACTGCACGCGGGACCAGGCGGCGCCTTGGTGCTATCGGTTGGAGAACAGGCGACGGACTGCCTGTCCGGCAGATAGACGCCGACCTCTACGAGATCCAATCCTCGGGCGAACTTCTCGAACGAGTTTCTTGATCTGCGCGCCGCGCTCGCAATTCATTCTCTCGAATAGCGAGGCGTTCATGTCGGCACAGCGGAATATGACCGGTCGATGTCTGGTTGGTTTTCGCTTCGGGATAGATCACCTCATCCGCGGATCGGCGAACGGCACCCTTGGTCATCTCGGCTGTGTCTTGGCGGCCAGGAGCCATCAAATGGCAGACGTGGTGTCCCCGGGCCATCAAGTGGTCAGCGATGATCCGGCGATGGCAGCGCCACCAGACGGCTTCCGAGCACATAAGCGCCACGTGTCGATCGCTCGCCAAATTTTCGATCTCGTCAATGGCTGCCTTGAACTCATCGCCGAGCGCGTAGTCTGCATAGTTGTGAAAGCTTTGGACGCGCCAATATCCGTTGAGTGCGGGATCTATCGATGGGTGCATTTTTCGCCGACCGCCGAGCCTCTCGAAGTGCTTGTATCTAATATTATGCTCGGCCAACGCCTTGGGAAACGTGTCGATATTAAAAGCAGGATTGGAGCGGGAGCGAGGGAATGCGCGAACGTCCGCCAGAAGATCAACGCTGGCTCCGATCAACATGTCCAGGACGATTTCCGGGGTGCGGTTAGAATGCCCGATGGTGAAGACAGTGGGCATTAGCGCTCCAGCTTGGTTAACGCACTTTCCTTGTGCGCAGCAATGTGATCGGTCTTGTCGCTCTCGATTTCGTATTGCGGTTCATCTTCCGATGCGTGATGGGTATGGCCCTTGTATTGAAAATCCTTTTTATGGACTTTCGAAATTGTTCCATGAACCCGCCCAGCTTCGGAATTCCAGCTGACGTGGACTCCGACTGAAAACTTTGCGACGGCTGCGTTCTCCTGCCTGACCGAATGGGTCTCGTGCATTATAGAAAGCCGACCCAGCGAGATTGTTTCGCGATCGCGTTCAGTTTTCTCGCTTCGGATGAACGGGGCAAAGCATCGAGAACGCCTACTCATGACGCGAGCTCGAATCGATCGGCGCGTGCCAGCTTCCAAGCCGCACTATAGAAATCACGGTCGTGTGATCCCGTTAGCAGTTCACCTTCCTCAAGAAACATATGAAGTTGCGAAAACAGTCGGATTTCGGTCAAGGAAACCCGACGCACGAGATGATGTGGCCCTATTTCGGACGGATGCGAAAGGCCGGCAGCAGCCGTCATCTCGGCCAGAGCACGTAGCGTATAATGGTGAAAGCGTCTTACTCTTTCGGCCTTGGCGGGAACGACGAGCGCGCGCTGGCGCAGTGGGTCCTGCGTGGCGACGCCCACCGGACAGCGGTTCGTGTGGCAGGAAAGCGACTGGATGCAACCCAGGGCGAACATGAAGCCGCGCCCTGCATTGGTCCAATCAGCACCTAAGCCTAGCACTGCTGCAATGTCGAACGCGCTCACGATCTTACCGGCTGCGCCAATTTTCACGCGGTCCCGAATACCTGCCCCCACAAGCGTATTATGGACGAACAAAAGGCTCTCGCGCAGGGGCATGCCGATATTATCCGCAAACTCCACTGGCGCCGCACCGGTCCCACCTTCCGCACCGTCGACGACGATAAAATCCGGATAGATTTCGGTTTCGCGCATGGCCTTGACCATCCCCATGAATTCCCACGGATGACCGACACACAATTTAAAGCCAACGGGCTTTTGCTTGGAGAGTGCGCGCAACTGGGCGATGAATTCCATCATCTCTAGGGGATTACCAAATGCCGAATGCTCAGCTGGTGAGATGCAGTCTACGCCAATGGGAATTCCTCGGCTTTCGGCTATTTCGGAGGTAACCTTTTCGCCTGGAAGAATGCCGCCGTGACCAGGCTTGGCTCCTTGGCTCAGCTTAATTTCGATCATCTTCACTTGTGGATCGCTGGCCTGGTCTGCGAATTTGGTTGGATCAAAGTGGCCGTTCCTCGTGCGGCAACCGAAATATCCGCTACCTATTTCCCAGATGAGATCTCCGCCATGTTCCCGGTGGTAACGGCTAATTCCCCCCTCCCCTGAATCATGAGCAAAATTCCCTAATTTGGCGCCTTTGTTGAGTGCTCGAATCGCGTTGGCGCTCAGCGAACCGAAACTCATTGCAGAAATGTTGAACATCGAGGCGAGGTATTGGGATCCTGAGCCAGCACTTCCTATTGCTACCCGAAACGTATCAGGATCAGCTTGAAGCTTTGGTTTTGTCGAATGCGAAATGAACTCATATCCATTCCGATACACATCGGCTCGTGTGCCGAAAGGGCGGTCGCTTACTTCGTCCTTCGCACGGACATACACCAGAGATCGCTGCGCTCTGGAAAACCGGGTCTGATCGTCATCACTCTCGATCAGATATTGACGAATTTCGGGCCTGATCTCTTCGAAGAGCCATCGTAGCCGTCCAATGATGGGATAATTTCGGCGGACCGAATGCCGCGTTTGATGTAGATCGAGAAGCCCTAAGATCGTGAATGCCGCACAAAGGGTAAAAGTGAACACTGCCCAGCGCTCGGAAACGTAGACAGCAGAAAGTAATAGCCCAAGCAGGCTCGCGCCGAGCGCGGTAAAGCGGGAAAAGAACACGGATATGGCTCCGGTCGCGCCGATAGCGCGATGGGGACTGACTTTGTCACAGCAAGGAAGTGTTAGTGACCGAACGATCGCGCGATATTAAGCGACACCCTAGGTCACCACGAATGACCTAGGGATGTAGGCGTGCGGTGCTGCTGCCCGCAGGAGTCCCTGCGGCAAGTCCGATACTTACTGAAACCATCAACCTTTAATGTGCCTTACGAGATCGGAAATCAAGGACGTGAGATAGTTCTCTCGCTCAGCTATGTTGTTGGATTGGCAATCACCCTAGCAAGCATTTCGTGGGACAAGACGAACAGCGCAGTGCCGCTGCCTTTTGAACCCCGCTGCCAATCTCGTCATCTGCCCCGCCAAGGCCCGCCATGGATGCGGCCCAACATCAGCCGCAATATCATTGCATCTCGTCCACGCTAGTGCGAATTCGCAAGTCGGTATCCTGCGATGCGATCAACAAATAACGGTAGTGATGATGACGCCCCGGAACATCCGAGCTGGTATTGGTTAATGAACTAAAACAATCGCGGAGTTTTGAATGTTCGAGCAGTTTTTGGGTCCTGATCATTTCGACATCATGCCCCATCTGGTTGCAATTGGATTAGCCTATTTATTGGCGTTCCCGATCGGCTGGAACAGGGAGAAATCAGAAAGAAGCGCCGGACTTCGGACCTTTCCGCTCGTAGCAGTTGCCAGTTGTGGGTTTATCCAAGCGGCAGAATCTATAACGGCCGATACTCCGGAAGCCATGGCCCGGATTGTTGAAGGTCTCATAACCGGAATGGGCTTCATTGGCGGAGGGGCCATTTTAAGACTGAAGGACTCGGTTAAAGGCACTGCCACCGCTGCCAGTCTCTGGATTACTGGGGCAATCGGAGCATCGGTTGGACTCGGAAGCCTCGATGTGGCGATTATGCTTTCGGTGATCACTGTGGTGACGCTGTGGATCATGTCGCCACTGAAGCATTTCGGCCATCTTGACGAGGACGAGGACGAGGATGAGGACATGAAAGGCAGAGAGAATGGCCCGCTCCGCGAGAACTAAGGTAGTTCTCGCGCCTCTGTCTGACCCTGTTTCTTTACCTATTCACGCCGACCATCATGGTCGGGCCCATCAGTCAGCGTGGAACGACGAGACTTTAGCTAATTGGGTTTGTTAATTGGAAAGCGACCACTCACATTGGACGAGCGCAGCGGGTGTGATCGCTGAGGAACCAGACAAAGCTACCGTCGTAAGCTCGCTTTCGGCTGGATTGATTACATTCTCGGAAACGGAAGCAAACCTCAATATCGAGCAGTTTCTGGCCAATACTTCGCAATCGGTGCTGTTCACCGAAGGCGTGACAGACGCAGAGATAGTTAAAACAGCTTGGCAGAAGCTCAACCCTGGGGTTAATCCACCTTTCGAAATTGCACAGTGTTTTGACTGCGGGCACCTTCGCAAGCAGATGGGCCGACAGGAACTATATCAGGGCAATCCTGGACGCACGTTTTTCGCGCTCTTTGATTTTGACAATGCTTATGGCGATTGGGCGGCAGTCGGCGGAGTAAAACATTCGAGGATCCTCAACGGTGGCCTTGAAGAAAACGACGTTTCAAAAGGCTTGGCGTGCAAGCGCGAAAATCAGCCCGGTTACGCAATTATGCTGCCTATTCCCCCGGCGCTAACTGTCAGCAATCAAGTGTTGAACGCAAACACGGGACGAACCTACGGCGATCAATCGAGCTTTACCATTGAGCTCCTATTTCATGATGTTCCGGGTTTGGGACATCATTTCGCCGTCGACACTGAGCATCCCGCTGCATGGCGCCGCTTTATCGGGGGCAAGGTCGATTTTGCGCAGAATGTTGTGCCGGCGATTGATGCCGCCCACTTCGAGCCATTCCGGCCAATTTTTGACTTCATACTAAGCAAAATCGGCGCAGCCGGTTAGCGCTGCATCAGGACAAGCTGCCGTCCAATAATACCAGTCCGATCCGCATCCAAAGCTGTAGGCGGTAGATGTCCGTTACAAGGGGCAATCCTTAATCCAGACAGGCAGCTGACGGCCCCGAAGGAGATCGCCAATGAAAGGCGTTCTGTTCGCAGCGCGCTATCATCCTAATCAGCCATTGCGCTTTGCACCTTGCGTTGTGCCCATTGATGTGCGACCTAGATCAAATCAGTCTTATTTAGCTGCACGTTTTCAATGAGTTAGCTCGAACCCATAAATGGTCGGGAATCCTCTCTCCCCGACCAACATAATGCGCTGATTGGAAGCCCGGCTTATGCTTTGCAAACTTGGCATTGTTCCCAGAAGCGCCTAAATGGCTGCGTTCCGGTTGAGCAATAATTCACTCAACAATAAATCTAGCCCTGACTGTAAATGCCGTCGACGCAGCGAAAGAGCCGCTAGGACGAACTCTGAAGTCAGTAATCGCTCCGTCGCAGCCATCACCGTCAGGCGTTGGTGTGTACGTCCAGCTGGCACCTCCGTCAGATGAAAAGTCCAAGCGGTCTGATGCGCTGTTCAAAGCGGTAAAAGTGTAGTTCAATCCCGAGGACGGCGAACCGGCGTTGAAGAGAATCGGCCCCGAACTTCCGCTGAACCCGATAAGACACATTTTCGCGTCCGCAGGCGCATCATCCTTCACGATGACGGTATTGGCATCAGCTGGCTCGTTTCCGGTGTTCGTCACGGAAATCAGATATTCGATTAACGCGCCCGGAATAGCCTTCGGATTTGTTGCGCCATTCACCGGGTCGGAAACCACACGGCTGACCTTTGTCACACTCAAGGTCGTGTGGGGTCTGCAAAATTCGATGTCGTGAAGACCAATACCTTGCTGCCCCGGGTCGTTTGGAGCTGTGGAATGATTGCCGTAACTTATTGTTATCCTGTCGACCTTCGAAGCGAAGGTAACGACGACATTACCCATTCCGGAATCACTGTCGGACGCGAAATCGCCGATCGCCGTGTTGCCGTTGACGTAGTTCGCGTTTCCATTGGTGAGCGAGGGGGTGACCGTGTTTCCTGATAAGCTTCCAGTTACAGTAACTCGGTCTGCGAATTGGTTTGGAGCATAATCAACATCGAACAGCGTGAATTGCACGCCCTCGAAGCCTCGTGGAAGAGTGATCGTTATCGTGGCGGAATTCAATCGGGATGTTTGATTAACCACAACAGCGAGATTACGCTGTGCTGGAGCAAGTCCTCCAGTGAAGGTGTCTTGTAGCGTAGGCGATCTGCCTCCAAATTCAGAGTTATCGAGGTACGCACCGGGATTGGAGATCGCGAACCCGATATTGCCATAGTTGCCGAGTGCGTAACTGTTATTCGTGGAGCCATTTGCCCAGCTCACCGAGCTTGAATCCCAGTCGAAAAATGTCGAGCCATTCGGGCAAGTAAGAGGCGGTGGTGTTCCTGCCACCCTTCCGCTGGCTACGACGAAGCTTGCGCTCGCATAATCATCTTCATTCGCGACATTATTGTTCGGCGTGGAATCGGGATCAACTGCACTGCTCGCTATCACCTCCGCAATATTTGTTACGGTCGTGCCAGAATTGGCGGACACGGTTCCGGTAATTGTGAGCGACACCGAAGCGCCCGGAGCGAGGCTGGCGACCGACCAGATCCGGGTCGAAGAATTGAAGCTGCCGCTTCCCGATGCCGACGAGAAAGTGAATTGGCTGGGAAAGTCGTCACGCACGCCGATGTTGTTGGCGGTCTCTACCGAGGTGGAATTGTTCACCAGGGTCAGACGGTATGTTACGGCACCTCCTTGAACCGGAGCCGGACCGACAACGGTCTTTGTCAGAGATAGATCGGCACCAATAACCGTGTAGGTAAAGTCCGAAATCCCCGCGAATTGCTCGCTTGGATTGTTAGACCACCATGACCCGCCGGTGTAACTGAAATACACGATCCGGATACGCTTGACGCTGGTGTCATTGAAAGTGAACCGGATGTCCCCGGACGTGGAGGAACTGTCGGCATTATCCACTCCTCGCCAGCCATTTACGACGGCGTCGTCAGTTCGTCTTGCAGCATTACCGGCCGACCAGAAAGCAGCATTGGTCGCAGCGTTGATGAATGATCCAGATCCGTTATCGTAGTAGACTTCGATAGCGTCGACAAACTGTCCATTATCGATATCGGTGATGGAGAAGCTCAAGTTTCTGACCGAGCGACTGAACACGAAATCGGTGGTGATCTTGTCGTCGGGATCGTAGCTTGAATTGTCGAAATTGAGCAGAAGCGGACGGGAGGCTCCCCCCATAGTGCCGTTGTAATAGCTTAGGAATTCGCCGTAGACCGGGTTGAAGGAGCCTGAGCCCCTCCGAACCGAGTTGAAGGAAACGGTCGCGGTAGTGCCGTCGGACCCGGTGACGGTGCTGGGGTTGGGCACGCCGTTCAGATTGGGGAAGTTGGCGGTTTCCCAATCGATGGTGGCAGTTTGCGCGGCAGCGGGGGAAGACAGGCCGAAGCTCAGCAAGATCACCCATATGGCGACGGCTGCCTGGGTCAGGGCCTGGCGGAGGCTAGCGGCGGTCATCGGCTCAGCCCCAGGACGGAGAGGCTGTCGGCGTCGAGCTTCATGCGGGCGGTGGCGTAGAAGCCGCTTTCGGTCTGGCGCGCGGCGGAGAAGTCCTCGTCGCGGAAGCCTGTGATGTTATATCCAAGCGTCAGCAATGCTCCGTCGACAGGCACGAAGCCCAGGTTCGGCCCGAAGGAGAAGCTGGTCGTTTGGTCACGCAGGGTGGCGCGGATGGTGCCCTTGCCCCCGATCTCGAACCGTTCGCCAAGCCCGAAGCGCACTTCGGAACCTGCGAGCAGCGTGGTCCCTTCGAGCGAATAGCCTTCGACCTGGTCGAGATTGTACCGTGCGCCGAGGAACAGGCCGTATTCATCGCGCTGGAAGAAGCTGCCGTCCTCGCTCTCGCCATACGGGGACCAATTACCTGAAAGGCTGGCGATCAGTCTTCGCGAGCGGGCATCGCCGGTTACGGCAAATGCGCTGCGTCCAACCGGTCCGACCTCTCCGGCGACCACGTTCCATACCTGATCGCTGCGATATTCCAGCTTGCTGAGGAAGGAAAATTCCGAACTGTCCGGACGGTGTGCGAGCGCGATGGCGGCATCGAGGATCTCGCTTTCCGCGCCATCCGTACCCGAAGCATTGGTCCAGGTGAGGCCCGAACCGACGATCGAACCCTCGCCCAGTTGGCGGATGGCGCCGGCGGTAATGCCCTTGCGCGTCGCCCACTGGCCATCGCGATATTCGGCGCGCGCAGTCGCGCTCCAGCGGTCCTTGCGATAAGCCACGCCGAGCGTTGCGGCACCGAAGTCCTCGAACAGGCTGCCCCCCTGCCCCAACTGTCCGCCGCTGCTGACCGGGTGATCGGGATTGACGATGTCGCCAAGCGCCGGGTCCTTGCCCAGGGTGCGATTGCCATCGATCGTGGCATCGATCGTAAGGCTCGGCGTTACTTGCAGGCTCTGTGACAGGCCGAAGGCGGCGAAAGTCCGGTTGCCGAACTCATCGATCCGCTGCTTGCCAATCGAAGTGACCGCCTGCGCCCCGTTCCAGGGCGTAACCTCGAACCCGCCCTTGATCGTATGGGCCCCGATGTTTTCGCCATCGGCGATCTCGTAGAGGCCGACCAACCGAACATCTTCGGTCAGCGCATAGCGCGCCGCGATCTGGTGGCGGGTCGGCAAATCGACCGACTTACCCTGGTCAAGAGCGATGCTGGTCGACGCGCTGAGTTCCAGCCGGTTATCGAACAGGCGCCGGGTCGCGCCGCCTTCGAGAACGGTCGAGATATTCTGCGAGCCATCGGGCAAGCGGTCTTCGAACCGGGCAATGCCAAGGCGATATTCGTTCTGGAGATTGATGTAACCCAGTTCGACCTGCGCGGCACGGCGGCGGGCGTTGCTGTCGAGGCTTTCATCCTGCCAGATGCTGCCAAGGACGGCGAACCGATCGTCGATCTTGACGCGGGCATCTGCACCGACCTTGGTGCGGCCAAGTTCGGCCCCGTTCTGATGGCCCACGCCATATTCCGAGCCTACCGACCGGGCATAGGCCAGCAAATCGACATTGCCCGTCTGACGCTGCATTTCGACCAGCCAGCCCTGGTCCAGTTCTCCATCCTTCTTGCTGACCGCGACTTCTGCCCGCACCTGCGTCGACTCGTCCAGTTCGGCGTGAAGATCCAGGCCGACCATATCGTTACGCGCGCCGGTTCCCTTGTCGCTGATGGCGGTGGCGCCGATGCGAACCGTATCGGTACGGTCGGTCCATTCCACACGCACCCCAGCGTTCGTTTCCCCGCCCGATCGGCCATCGGTTTCATAGTCGACGACGATGAATTGTGGATTGAGATCGAAGTCGCGGCTGAGAACCGGCTCCTTGAAGGTGATCGTGCCGGTCAGCAAATCGATATCGTAATCGATGAAGCGGGTCAGCTGCCGGGTGGTCACGATCAGTTCGCTGCGGAAGCGGTCGCGCACTTCCAGCGTGACGCGTTCGCTATTGGCGATGATCCCACGGCTCGAAAGGCTGTAGGGTCCGGTGATGCCCTGCCCCTGGATTTCGTCGCGGCGGAAACCGCTCGAAATGTCGGCCGCGAAGGCTTCCGCCTTGAATTCGCCGAACCGCGCTTCGCCCTTGAAACCGGTCGCGGTGCGATTGTAGCGCGAAAGCCGCGTCTGGTCGAAGCCGGTCACGAAATCGCCGTAGAGCGCATAGAAGCTGGCGGTCTCGATGCGCAGATACAGCTTTTCGCGCGATGCGGCGTCGAACTGGCGGCTCGAAGCATCACCGAACACCGTATAATAGGCATCAGGGTCGATCGTGCCGAGCAGGCGCTGATCCTCTTCCTGCTTAGCGCTGTCATAGGCAAGCGTGACGAGGTATTTGCCGAGCACCCTGCCCTTGGCATAAAGCGCGACGCGCGCATCATCACCCAGATCGCTGTCGAACCGGCCCGAGCGTTCCATATTGTCGGCCACGGTGCGCGCGCCGACCGAACCTTCGGCAAGGCCGATCACGGTCCATTCGATATCACCCGGTTCGATCCAGGTTTCCAGAA
Organism: uncultured Erythrobacter sp.; assembly: GCA_947504155.1. Lineage (GTDB taxonomy): Bacteria > Pseudomonadota > Alphaproteobacteria > Sphingomonadales > Sphingomonadaceae > Qipengyuania. The sequence continues at coordinate 629,406 of CANNGF010000003.1, read as the reverse complement.
TCTCCTCGCGCGAGATTTCTCCGTCGTCGAAGCGGAAGGCAAGTTGCAGCGAACCGCTGACCATGGTCGGCGCCAGTTCTATGAGCGCGCTCCCGTCGGATCCTTCCACCGTCCAGCGAGCCGATCCTGCGGCAAGCCCGGTGAGCTGGTTCAGCTGCTGGCGTTCGAGTTGCTCTGCGCTCTGATAAGGGGCGCTGATCGTCAGTTCGCCCGAAATGCCTGCGCGCAGGGGTCGGCTGTTGCGATCAAGTATGCGGATCGCCACCACAGGATTGGTCCGCCCGTCGGCCACCAGGTTCGACTGGGCTTCGACCAGTTCGGCCTTGGCTGGCGTGGTGGTGAAGAAGACTTCGCGATCAATCGTCTGATTGATTTCGCCGAAGCTGTTGATGATGTCGGCGCTGAGTACGGAGCGTTCCCCGCGCAGCGGCACACCGCGCCACATGCTGACGGCATAGCGGCCTTCTTCGGCATTGCGCACACCCTCGAACAACAGCGGATCCACCGGCTTGCCGTCGATACGCAGGGCGATCTTCTGTCCCTGGCGATGCCGGATCGCCACCTTGATGGCTGGCGCGCGCGGATTGTGACCGACTTCGGGTGACAGCCAGCCGTCCGGCCCATCGCCCAGCGCGATCCAGTCGACGGACGCTTCGCTCGGGGCTTCGGTTTCGGCTATCTGTGCGAGCTCACCGTCATCGAGTGCCTCCGGAGTCTCCTCGGCCTCGGCAGCCTCCGGCAGGCTTCCTTCCAGCACGGTCGCGTAGAAATCGGCCGTAACCAGAGAGCCGCCGCCGCCGATGGCGAAGCGCGAGATCGCGCTGCCTGCGCCGCGCGTGTCACGTTTGCAGTCGATGAATTCGCCGCCTTCGGGCAGGGTCATGCGCGATACCTGCACGACATGGGTGCCAGGTACGACGCCATCGAAGTGATAGCGGCCATCGCGATCGGTCACTGCGAAGCTGCCGTCTTCCATCATGACGCGGATGCCGGGGATACCCTGACGATTGCCCTTCACATCGCAAGTGCCCGCCGAGACCCGTCCGATGATGGTCATCCGGCCAGCGATCGTTTCGCGTTCGACCTCGATCGTGGCTCCGGTTCCAGTTTGGCGACCAAGCGAATCTTCTGCCGTCGCGCGGTTTTCCACCGGACCCGGAGGCGCATCGGCGCGGATGCTCATGGCATAAGTGATCCGCCGGCTGCCGCCGGCTGGGATATCTTCCAGATTGAAGACGATTCTGCTGCCATCAGGGTCGATTTCTGCCGCTTCGCCTGCCGGCTGCCCGTCTATCTGCACGGAGTCCTTGCGGAAACGCAGCCAGCGTGACGGAGTATCGGTGACCTTGACGGCCCGTTTTGGACGCGAGGGATCATCATTGGTGACGACGATCGAATAGAGAATGAGATCGCCCGGCTGTGCCTCGGGACGCGATGCCGTTTTAGTAAGCTTTACGCCGACACCCGGCCGGTCGAGCGGAATGTCCACCAGTCGCGAATCGTCCACATTCGGCGATACGTCATGACCGAACGATCCATCCGCGATGATGAATGCCTGCCCGTTTGCGCCTTTGAGAAGAGTAAGTTGTTCAGGAGTAGCGACGGAAGGCATCGTATAAGGCGTGGGCGGCTCCACGCGCAGGCGATAGCGACCGGCAGCGACGCGGGGGAACCAGAACTGGCCCTTCTCCATGGAGTAGACCACACCCGCCGTATCGAAGATCGGCTCTCCGGAGGTGACCGTGGATGGCCAGGGGGTGATGCCGTCGCCGGCAAAAACCTGTGCCGGCGCACCGGTTTCTGCATCCATGAGGGTGACACGTGCGCCGGAAACCGCTTCTCCGGTTTCGCTGTCGAAGACGGTATTGAACGAAGGGGCGATCACGTCCACCGCACGGCTGATAATGATTGCCGATCCGACATCCAGCGACACGTCGATTTCGACAGTGCCCTTGTCGGTCACGCCCAGGCGGCAATCGCCCGACACGAAGGACGGCGGCGTCGGGTGCGTTTCGATCGATCCGATAAAGACGCCGGTATTTACGCCCGTTTCGTAAACGGTGATATTCTCGCGGTCGCCAGTGCTGCTGGCGATGGAGAGGTTCACCTGATCGATCCCGTTGGGGTCCAGATTTGCCTGCGTTGCAGTAACCTGAATATAAAGTGCCGTCCCCGCCGAAACCAACGATGTCGGCTGAACATTCGCCGATTTGCCATTCGTGCTCGTCGCGTTGGCCCGGGCGACGGCCGTTTCCGTGGCGTTGGTCGCCAGGCAAAGCGAGGCGGAGAAGTCCAGCTGGATGCCGGTATTCACTGCGGGACGGAACAGGGCGATCGAAGCGTTGTTCGTTTCAACTTTGATCGAATAGAGATTGGACTTGGTTTCAAAGGGGGCGCCGTCGAACGTCCAGCGCGCTTCGGCGACATTGTCGATAGTCTGCGCGCGCGCCGTTCCTCCCGGCACGACGAATGGCAGCAGTACTGCAAGGAGCACTGCTGCCAAAAGCCGGAAGGAGGAACGGAAACGCACGTTCTGCTTCAGGTGATCAGTTGATGGTCACGCGGAAGTAGACTGAACGGCTTTCAGCCGAACCGATGTCGCTGAGGTCGGCAGTGACATTGGGGTCTGCAAAGGCTGCCGTTGCAGGCGAAGCGGTCAGACCGTTGTTGCCGTTTGCGCAGGTCGCATCGCCATTCACGAAAATGCCGAAGGTGTTGTCGAACGTGACATCTGCCGGCAGGCTGTCGGTCACGTCGATGCCGGTAGCGGTCGCGCCGCCCGAAGCATTCGACACCACGATGCAGTATTCGACCACTGCACCCGGAATTGCCTTGGGATTGGTGGTGCCGTTGATCGGATCGCTGATGATACGGCTGGTCTTCGACACAGTCACATCGGCAGCCGACACGGTGTAAGCACCGCGGGCGGAGAAATCGCCCTGACCGGCCTGATCAGCGAAACCGGCGCCATCGGCCAGAACGGTGTCCACACCCGAAGTGTTCGCTCCGGTGGTGTTGACCAGTGCGGCGCCCGGCGATGCTGCAGTGCCCGACACGTCGCGTGCGTCGGCAGTCAGAACGACGTCGAATTTGCTGGTGTTCGTAGCATTCAGACCGATGTCGGCAACGACGAGGACCTGACGCTTATTGTTATTGTTGGTTTCGTCCGCACTCAGGTTGTCGAGATAGGTAATCGGACCGGCGGTGATTTCAGCCTGATCGAGAATGCCGTTCTTGTTCGCATCGAGATAGATGCCAACGATCGACAGACCGGCCGTATTGTTACCGCCAGCAACGGCGCTAAGCTGGTAATCGACCGTGTCGTTCGACAGGTTGGTCACTTCGAAGGCCAGAACAGCCTTTTCCTGCCCCGGCGTTACCGAAACGGATTGCTGGTTGACGGCGACGGTGACATTGACCTTGCGGTCGACCGTGAATTCATCAGAGGCGGTAACTGCGGTCTGGGTGATGTTACCAACGTCGAAACTGACCGAGACGTTGTTGGTAATCTTTTCACCAGCCGAAGTGCCCGCCGCCAGCGCAGGGCTGGAACTGAGGGCGACAAGTGCAATCGCACTCGTCGCACCCAGCATTTGCTTGGTGCGTTTCATCTTACACTTCCTTAGTATGTGTCCGCGCTTCGGTTACCGCCCGCAGAACTTGGCGGTCATCTTCCGCCCTTCAGCGAATGATAGCTGGATATTCGAGCCGCCCGCTCTCGCCCGGAGCGACCGAGGCCAGCGTCCAGCGAATGTGAGTGACATCTTCGTGATCGGCTGCCCGCTCCGTCCCGTCCGGGTTTTTCACCGTGAGGGCTGCAAGCTTGCCCCAATGTTCACCCTCGTCCACGGACACCGTCAGATCTTCGCTGGCATCGGGAGCAAGGCGAACAGCCTTCGGAACGGGGTTGGTCACGACAAAATTGGCGACAGCCTGTGCGCCCTTGTTGGTATAATCGGTACCGAAGATCAGCTTGTCTCCAGGCACAATTGTGTCCGGCGCAACGAGTTCGACGGTCTCTTCACCGTTCTCATTTGTCACCACCTTCTCGAGTTTCACATCACCCTTGAGGTCGATTTCCTTCTGCTGCGCCGCAGCGGGAGAGGAGGTCATCCCGAGTGTGGCGACCATCAGGATGGCGCTGACAAAGAGACTGGCGATCTTTTTCATTTTTCCGGATTCCATGTGATCAATCATTTCAGTCAATTGTGACGTCGAACGTGACAGAATGGTTGGTCCCGCCCGCAACTGTTCCCAGCGAAACGGAGATGCCCGTCGCAGAACTTTCGCCAGCATCTCCATCATCCGCGTCGGTGAGAGCTGCGGCGTTCAAGGCCAAAGTTCCGGCGGTATAAGTTGTCCCGGCGGGGAATATGTCAGCCACGACCAAATCGGTGACAGAGCCCCTGCCCTTCACGTTCGCCGTGATAGTGTAGGATACGACCGAACCGGGCACTGCGCTGGTTCCACCCCACGGGTCGGCGATGGTTGCGCTCTTCACGAGATCGACCGTGGTGATGCCGATTATGATGGAACCGGCCTTGTTATCGTCCGCGCCGTTTCCGCCAACGATCGCGTCGCCGCCGTCTACACCCTTGGCAGCAAAGACCGTCCCCGGTGCCCCGGTACCGGTGACTGCTTCCGCCAAAAGATCGATCGCGCTTTTCTGACCATCGAGCACCATTCCGGGAATGGTTGCGATAACGAAGACCTTCACGTTTTTGCCGGCGCCGAGAACCTTGGTCGTCTCTGGGCCGGTAAGAATTGCATCGACGCCCGGCTCGTATGATCCGTTGTCATTACCATCCACAGCGATCGCTTCGATGTCCGTAACGAAATCGTTACTCGCCGTGTTGGGATTGGCCGTCAGCCTGAAAGCTTCCGGACCATTCCCGATATTCGTAACTTCGAAGGTCAGTACCGCTGAGCCGGATGATGCCGAAACCGGTCCGGGATTGAGAGAGGTAACGGTAACGTCGAGCACTTCATCGACACGAAGGGTTACCGTGTTCGACGGTACGGAAACGGATCCTGTTCCGTCCTCGTAAGTCGCAGTCGCCGTATTCTCGATCAGTGTACCTGCTTCGACACCGCCGGCATGCGCCGCCGATCCTGCGAGGAGAAACGAAAGCGCCAAGCTGCTGGGGAGAGTGCGATGATAGTTAACCATAGGGTCACACCTACGGCAAAACGCTTAACAATTAATTTCCTACAAGGTTACTTCTCGGTTACCTTTCGTGAAAATTAAAAATTAACCTTTGGGTGCTTCTTCGCCCAGCGGCAAATTCTTGGCGTCGTGCCACCCAACCTGTTACGCTCGAACCATGAGCAAAATTAAGGTCCTTTTCGTCTGCCTTGGCAACATTTGCCGTTCTCCCCTGGCGGAGGCAGCTTTTCGCCATGCGGCAGAGGATGCCGGCTTGGAAGTCGAAGTGCAAAGCGCGGGTACGGCTGATTACCATGTCGATGAGGCGCCTGATCCGCGCAGCATTGCTGAGGCCAGCAAAAACGGTATCGACATCTCCGCCTACCGCGGCCGCCAATTGCAGCCCGATGATTTCAGGACATTCGATTATATTCTGGGGATGGACGCGTCCAACATGGCTAACATAGCCGCGGTCGACCCAGGGGATGGCAAGGCTCACGTAGCCATGCTGCTGGATATCGTCCCCGGTCAGCAGGGTCGCGAAGTAGCTGACCCGTGGTATGGTGGTCCCGAAGGCTTCGAGACGACCTGGAGCGAAGTGAAAGCCGGAGCCGATGGTTTGGTAGCGATCCTGTTAGACGAACATGGCTGACGAAAAACCACCTTCGCGTCACCGTTCGGTACCATCCTCCCGCATCGGACGATTAGGTGGCTTCACGCGCCTAGCCGGAGGTGTGGCAGGCGGCATGTTGAGCGAAGGGGCACGGCGCCTCGCGAGTGGAGAACGTCCAAGGCTCGATCAATTGCTATTAACGCCAGCAAATGCCCGGCGGCTTACCGATCGGCTCGCGCACCTCAGAGGGGCCGCCATGAAGCTGGGCCAGATGATTTCGATGGACGCTGGTGATCTGCTGCCACCGGAACTCTCCGACATCCTTTCCCGCCTCCGCGACCGCGCCGATTTCATGCCACCGCGTCAGCTGGACAAGGTTTTGCAACAGGAATGGGGTGCGGACTGGCGCCGCCAATTTCGCCGGTTCGAGCCGAGACCCATCGCCGCGGCTTCTATTGGCCAAGTCCATCGAGCCTTGACGCCCGATGGCCGGACCCTTGCGATCAAGGTCCAATATCCCGGTGTGGCGCAAAGCATCGATTCCGATGTCGACAATGTAGCTGCCCTCCTGAAGCTCACAGGGCTGCTTCCTCCCGAACTCGATATAGCTCCCCTACTCGCAGCCGCAAAAGACCAGTTGCACGAGGAAGCCGACTACGAGCGCGAGGGGCAGATGATGGCCCGCTTTGGCAATTTGCTGGCGACCCAGCCGCAGTTTGTGGTTCCCACGCTTGATGCTGATCTTACCACGCCGCGCGTTCTGGCGATGAGTTATGAGGAAGGCTCGCCGATCGAGGCGCTAGCGGAATCAGGACAGGAAACCCGCGACGAGGTTTTTTCGCATCTCGTGGAATTGGTCGCGCGCGAGTTGTTCGAAGCGCAGCTGATGCAGACAGACCCGAACTTCGCGAATTACCGCTGGCAGGCTTCGACAGGCCGTATAGTTCTCCTCGATTTCGGCGCAGCTCGTGAGGTGTCCAACGCTATCTCGCAGGATTATCGGCGCCTCCTGTCCGCGGGCCTGGCAGGAGATCGCGAAGACGTAATGACCGCCGCAATCGAAGCAGGTTTCGTTAATCCGCGTGCACTTGATCGTCATCCAGAAGCCATGCGAAAAGCCGTGGACATTGCGGTAACCCAGATGGCCAGGCCTGAGCCCCTGGACTTCGGCGACCGGGCTTTCGTGCCCGAAATTCGCGAAACGGTCATGCCCATCGCCCAAGATCGCGATAGCTGGCACTTACCCCCTGCAGAAACGCTGTTCGTGCAGCGCAAAATCAGCGGTACAGCTCTGTTGGGAGCAAGGCTGAAAGCGCGGGTGGATGTGCGCGGCATAGTTCAGCGTATTCTGGATCAGTAAGGGTGAACGATGCGGTCCACAGAGTTGCACAGCGCCTCACCGGCTCTGATGTTCTCGCTATCAATCGATATCCCGGTGGTGATATATCGGGCGCTAGTGAAGTCCGTCTGGCCGACGGTAGAGTGCTGGTTGCGAAACACGGCCCCGTGGTCGATATCGAAGGCCGTATGCTTCAAGCAATGAGCGCATCCGCGCCAGTACCCGATGTGCTGGGCTGCGAAGATGACGTCTTGCTCATCGAATGCCTCCCTGACGACGGGCCGCTTTCTGGGGAAGCCTGGTCGGCACTTGCCAGAGCGCTAACCTCTCTACAGGAGATAACGGGCGACACGTATGGCTGGGCGGAGGATTACGCCCTTCGCCATGTCACTGTGGCGAATGCCAACTCGAGAGAGTGGCCATCGTTCTGGGCAGAAAATCGCCTGTTATGCCATGTGGCTCATCTGGATGGAGCGACGGGTAAGAGGGTGGAAGCACTGTCATCGAAACTCAAAGACATCTTGCCTGACAAACCCCGCCCGGCATTGCTCCACGGCGATATGTGGGGCGGAAATGTGCTGGTTTCGAGTAACCGTATCAGCGGCCTAATCGATCCCTGTGCCTATTATGGTCATGCCGAGGTCGATGTCGCCACCCTCACGGTTTTCGACAGTCCCACACCAGAATTTTTCGAAGCGATGCAGTTGGAAACGGGGTGGCAGGAACGCCAGCCCGTTTACCGCTTGTGGACCTGGCTCTTGCACGTGCGCCTGTTCGGGAACGGCTATCTCCCAGCGGTCGAGCGGGAACTTGCCAGCTTGGGGTTGTAGAGCCCCTTGCGCCCGAACCCACCCTGACGAATCTGCGGCGCCGGCCCGTGGCCAATCCCACCGGCGGAGCGTCCATCGGGCAATGTGCCCGCAAGGTCTTGCTGAAGAGCGACCTGTTGCGGAACTACCTCCTGCTGTTCGAGATGGTGGACAATTTGATCCAGCAACCGTTCGATCGGTCGATGCTGTCGCGAAAGCAGGCGCTCCGTTATGCTGGCATAACCAACTGGTGAAAACCGACCTCTGATCTTCAGAAAGCGGTTCGTGGCTATCCAGTTGTAGGTTTGCTTTTCGATCTCGATACCGGTCACCTCTTCCCACGGCAGCCGAACAGCGCCCAGCATACCGTGAAAAATCACGAAATTGCGGTCATATTCGAGCACCATGCAGCCACCCATGAGGTAGCGCACCATCATAAAGAGACCGAAGATCCCGGCGATGGCAAGGATTGCCCCTGCAACAGCAACCTTGCCGTGAGATACACCCCATAAACAAACGCCAACGATGAGAAGGCCCAAAAGGGCAAAGCCCAACCCGATGAGGCGGCCCTTGGAATAGTGAACAGTCTGCATGAATTCCCCCGTTTCCCCATCCAGTTTACGAGCGAATGCTTAGCGATTTGCTTACTCTAGCCCCCGCGCAGGGTCTTCACGCCGAAGTCGCGTTCAAAAAGATACAAGAGCGTGCGCGCCGCCTCCCCGCGCTTGCCTTCCAGCCCGCCATCTCGTTCCATCAGAACTCGGGCATCGTCATGCGCCTTTGGTAGCAATTCGGTGATCTGCTCGAAGCTAGCCACATTGAACGGCGTATCGCCAGACTGCCGCGTGCCGAGAACTTCACCGCCGCCGCGTAGCTTCAGATCTTCTTCTGCCAGCAGGAAACCATCTTGGCTCTCGCGCATCAGGGCTAGCCTTTTTTGAGCGGTTTCGGAAAGTGTTTCCCCATGAAGCAAGACGCAATAGCTTTTCTCGCTCCCACGCCCCACGCGTCCCCGTAACTGGTGGAGTTGGGCGAGGCCGAAGCGTTCGGCCTGCTCGATCACCATGAGCGTGGCATTGGGCACGTCGACCCCGACTTCGATGACCGTGGTTGCCACCAGCAAGCGCGCATTCCCGCGCGCAAAACGCTCCATCGCGGCGTCCTTCTGATCGGAGGCAAGTTGGCCGTGGACCATCACTACGTCGTCGCCGAACCGCTCTTTCAGTGAAGCATAGCGCGCCTCTGCAGCGGCAATCTCTTCCGGTCCGTCAATCTCACGAACCATCGGACAGACCCAGAACGCCTGGCGACCTTCGGCGAATTGGGCTGCCAGCCGTTCGACAAGGGCAGGGATGCGGTCCTGCCCCATCACCACTGTGTCGATGGCCTGCCTGCCTGGCGGAAGTTCATCGAGCTTGCTGACGTCGAGCTCGCCATACTGAGCCAAGGTCAAGGTTCGTGGAATTGGGGTTGCAGTCATTGCAAGGACATGCGGCGCGCGCTTGCCCTTGCTTGCCAGCATCAGCCGCTGGCCGACGCCGAAGCGATGCTGTTCGTCGATAACGACCATCGCAAGATTGCGATAGGCAACCTTGTCCTGAAAAATCGCGTGAGTACCCACCACGATGTCGATACTGCCGTCGAGCAATCCCATAAGCGTGCTCTCACGCGCTTTGCCTTTGTCACGGCCAGTCAGCAGGGCAACTTGCGCGCCCGTCGGTTCGGCCATGCGGCGCAGGCTTTCGTAATGCTGGCGGGCGAGGATTTCCGTCGGCGCGAGTAATGCGGCCTGCGCACCTGCCTCGACGGCAATCAGCATCGCTTCCAGCGCAACTACCGTCTTCCCCGCACCGACATCACCTTGCAGCAGGCGAAGCATGGGTGCCTCCTGCGCCATATCTCCTTCGATCTCCGCAATCGAACGCGTCTGTGCACCTGTCAGCGGGAATGGCAGGTCAAGTTTGCCACGATACCTTCCGTCGCCTTGCAAGGGTTGTCCCTTGCGCCTGCGGTTGTCCGCCCTGACCAGCAGGAGCGCGAGGCTGTTGGCCAGCAACTCATCGTAGGCCAATCGGTCGCGGGCCGACTTGTCTTCTCCCTTGTGAGCTGCCTTCAGCGCCTCGTGCCATTCGGGCCAGTCGGCTTTGGCAAGCTGCGTGGGCTCGATCCATTCGGGCAGTTTTGGGAGCTTGGCGAGCGCCTGTTCGACAAGCCCCGCAACGCGTGGCTGAGTGAGACCTTCAGACAAACGATAAACCGGCTCGCACAGCCGCTGAAGCGTGTCCCCGCCTTCTTCGACCACGTGATCTGGATGAACGATTTGCAGCATGTCGCCGTAGCGTTCGATCTTGCCGGCCACCCAACGCGTCTCGCCAACCGGCAACTGCTTCTTCGCGGTGTAGGAGGCGCGCCCGAAATAGCTCAAGGCGATGACATTACCCGCGCTATCCTGCGCTAGGACCCGGTATGGGGCCCGGTGATTACGGCTTCCACGATGTTCCGTCACCGTCAGCTTGAGGACGACGTTCTCGCCCTCGCCAGCTTCATCCAGCGTATCGACAGGCCGCCGGGATACGAACCGTTCGGGTAAATGATAAGCCAGATCCTTGATGCGCAACAGGCCGAGCCGGGACAAGGGCTTTTTCAGTTTCGGGCCGACGCCATCCAGCGTCTCGGTTTCGGCAAAGAGGGGGTTGAGGACTTCGGGCCGCATGCTCGAGACCCTATAGCCGCTTGCGCGGGTTTGGCGAGTGCCCTACCCATGCCCCATGCCCGAAATGCTTACCACCGAAGGTCGCCTCGCCCGTTGCAAGTTCCGCAGTTGGCACCGCGGCACGCGCGAAGCCGATTACATGATCGGAGGCTTCTTCGACCGGTACCACAAGGAATGGGGCGCCAAAGAACTAGCGTGGTTCGAGGCGCTGCTGGAAGAAGACGATGTGGACATCATGGCATGGGCCTTGAAGACCCAGCCGACCCCTCCACGTTTCCAAGGCATTCTCATCGAGAAGATGCAGGAATTGGATTACGTCGATATTCCTCGCTAAGCAGTAAGAACACACATTGACGGGAACGGGGTTGGCGTTACGGCGCTGACCCATAATGCCCGATCTCTCCCGCATCCTGAAAGCCGACAAGCCGCTCACTCTCGCACAAGTGGCCCGCGGCGCCCAGCCACTCGTCATGGCGGATCTCGCCCGCGCCGGTACCGGTCGGGCAGTTTTTATTGCGCCCGACGATACTGCAATGCGTGCAGTGGCTGATGCGGCTCAATTCTTTGCGCCTGAGCTTGAAGTCATCGAATTTCCTGCTTGGGATTCGCTTCCCTATGATCGCGCCAGCCCAGCCCTCAGCGTAAGCGCTAAAAGGTTGGCGGCACTGCATCGCCTGCAGACCGGCAAAGCGAAAGCGCAGCTGGTCGTGACCACTGCAAATGCTGTGCTTCAGCGCGTTCTCACACCGTTCCGCATTCGCGAGAGTGTCCGCGAATTCAAAGCTGGTATCGAAATAGGGCGCGAGAGCCTTTCGCTCCTGCTGCAGAAGCAAGGTTACAGCCGCACGGATACGGTCATCGACAAAGGCGAATATGCTATTCGCGGCTCGATCGTGGATGTCTTCCCAAGCGGCCTAGATGAAGCGCTGAGGCTCGATTTCTTCGGCGATGAGCTCGAGAGCCTCCGCAGCTTCGATCCCAATACGCAGATGAGCACTGGCACGCTGGACAACCATTTGCTGTTACCCGCCAGCGAGGCTTTGCTGGACGAAGAAAGCATCAAACGTTTCAGGACCCGGTATCGTGAAATGTTCGGCGCCAACGCAACACAGGACCCCCTTTACGAGGCCGTGAGCGAAGGTCGGCGCCTTGCGGGTATGGAACACTGGTTGCCGTTGTTCGAAGACCGACTGGTATCGCTGTTCGATCATTTGGACGACAACGATACGGTCGTCATCGATAATGCCTCTCTCGCCGCGGCTGATGAACGTGCCAAGGACATTGGTGATTATTTTGAGCAGCGGAAAGCAGCGAGCGGCCAAGCTAAGGGCAGCTACCGGCCCCTGAAACCCGAAGCACTTTATCTCACGGCGGAGGAGTTCAAGTCGGCCTTGGCCAACGTGCCTGCCCATCGCACTACTGCGTTTGACGAACCGGAAAGCGATACGGTGATCGATTTCGGGTTCCGTTCGGGCCGTGATTTCGCTCCAGAACGCGCTCGGGGAGATAACGTTTACCCCATTCTTACCGACCATCTCAAAGCTTTGGGCAAATCAGGCAAGCGCCCCCTCCTAGCGGCCTATTCAACCGGCAGTCGCGCACGTATCGCATCGATTTTGTCCGAAGCGGGCACTGCAGTGCAACTCGCAGACAGCTGGCAGGAGGCGTTGGGCCTTGCAGCAAAGGGCAAACCGGCGGCCATGGTGTTGCCGCTCGAAGCGAGCTTCGCGAATGATGAGATGGAGCTGCTCACCGAGCAGGACATTCTCGGCGACCGCCTCGTCCGGCGCAAAAAGAAGCGCAAGGACGCGGATGCCTTTCTCGCCGAGTTGCAGGCTCTCTCGGTCGGCGATCTGATCGTTCATACCGAGCACGGGATCGGGAAGTATCTTGGCCTCGAACCCGTGACCGTTGGCAAATCGAAACACGATTGCGTTCAGCTAGAATATAAGGGCGGCGACAAGCTGTTCATTCCGGTCGAGAATATTGATGTGCTCAGCCGGTACGGTTCGTCGGAAGACGCCGTCATGCTTGATCGGCTTGGCGGCGAAGCGTGGCAGAAACGCAGAGCGCGTCTAAAGGAGCGGATCCGCGAAATTGCCGGCGAACTCATGCAGGTTGCGGCCGAACGCGCGCTCCGCAAGGCACCAGTTCTGGAAGTCGATGAACCGACGTACAACCAGTTTCTCGACCGCTTTCAGTATGAAGAGACCGACGACCAGGAACGCGCCATCGAAGATGTGCTCGGTGACCTGGAAAGCGGCCGGCCAATGGACCGGCTCGTTTGCGGCGATGTCGGTTTTGGCAAGACGGAGGTCGCCCTGCGGGCAGCCTTCGTGGCGGCAATGAATGGCCAGCAGGTCGCGGTGGTCGCGCCGACTACCCTGCTTGCCCGTCAGCATTACGAGAACTTTAAACAACGCTTCGACGGTTTTCCGCTCAAGGTTGGCCGACTTTCTCGTCTCGTCGGCAGCAAGGAAGTAAAAGATACTCGTGATGGTTTGACCGGGGGCGACGTTGACATCGTGGTCGGTACCCATGCCATCCTTTCGAAGCAGACCAAGTTCAAGGATCTTGGTCTGGTTATCGTTGACGAGGAACAGCGCTTCGGCGTCACCCACAAGGAAAAACTGAAGCAGTTGCGCGCCGATGTTCATATGCTGACGCTGACGGCCACGCCCATTCCGCGTACGCTTCAGATGGCGATGACGGGACTTCGGGAGCTTTCCACCATCCAGACCCCACCCGTAGACCGCCTGGCGGTGCGAACCTACGTGATGGAATGGGATGATATGGTCATGCGCGAAGCCTTGCTTCGCGAGCACCATCGCGGAGGGCAGAGCTTCATCGTCGTGCCTCGCGTATCGGACATGGAAGGTATATCCGACTGGCTCCACGAGAACGTGCCCGAGGTCAAATTCGTGGCCGCTCACGGACAGATGAGCGCTGGCGAGATCGAAGAGCGAATGAGCGCTTTCTACGAAGGTAAATACGACGTCCTGCTCGCTACCACCATCGTCGAAAGTGGGTTGGACCTACCTAGCGCCAATACCATCATTATCCACCGCGCCGATATCTTCGGCCTTGCCCAGCTGTATCAGCTACGTGGGCGGGTGGGCCGCTCAAAACTGCGAGCTTATGCCTACCTCACCTACGAGAAAGACATCGCCTTGTCCGAGGTAGCGGAAAAGCGTTTGAAAGTGCTGGGCGACCTCGACAGCCTCGGCGCAGGTTTCCAACTCGCCAGCCACGATCTCGATATCCGCGGCGCCGGCAATCTCTTGGGTGATGAGCAATCGGGCCACATTCGCGAAGTCGGCTTCGAACTCTATCAGTCTATGCTGGAAGACGCGATCCTTGCTGCCAAGGCTGGTGAATTGGGCCTGGAAGCGAAGCGCGAAACAGTCAGTCCTCAGATCACGGTCGATGCACCAATCATGATACCCGAGGATTATGTGCCCGATCTGGCGGTACGCATGGCCCTCTACCGCCGCTTGAACGATGCCGAAAATCAGGGCGAGATCGAAGCGTTGGCTGCGGAAATGATCGACCGCTTCGGACCGCTCCCCTCAGCCACCGAGAATTTGGTGCGTCTCATTCAGATCAAGTTGCAAGCGATCGAGGCCAATATTGCCAAGATCGACGTGGGCGCTGCGGGCACACTCGTGACCTTCCACAATGATGACTTCCCGGATGGGCCAGGACTTGTTGCTTATGTGGACCGGCTCAAGGGCACGGCCAAGTTGAGGCCCGATATGAAACTGGTCATCAGCCGCGCGTGGAACTCGCCAGAAAGCCGTCTCAACGGTCTGTTCCAGCTTACCAAGGGGCTATCCTCGGTCGTGCGAAAAGCAAGGAAACAAGAAAAACCTGCGGCTTAGGCTGTGGCCATTTCTCGAAATGTAACATCAGGCAAAGCGCCCGCCCGCAAAAACCCTTGATAGTAGGCGCAATCTTCCGCCGCGATGAAGGCGCGCTGCTCTTCCGTTTCCACTCCTTCGACCAAGACCCGCAGGTCGAGAGCTTTGGCCATGCCCATTATCGCGCGGAACACTGCCCGGTCTCTCCTATTGGCGAGAACACCCGCTAGCATGGAGCGATCGAGCTTGAGGAAATCGATCGGCAGAACTTTCAGATAATGAAAGTTGCAGAAGCCCGCTCCGAAATCGTCGAGGGCGATCGAAACTCCCAACGCCTTCAATCTCTGTAGTACACGTTCAACCCGGTCCGTTTCGGCCAGCAGAACCTGCTCAGTAATTTCCAGCGTTATCCTGGAGAGTGGGAAGCCGCGCCGTTTTGCCATCTGCGCAAAATCAGTCGCGAAATTGTCAGCCGCCAAATCGGATGGTGTTATGTTAATGGAAAGTCGAATGTCAGGCCGCCACGCGGTGGCTTTCGTCAAGGCTCGTTCCGCGATGTGTCTCGATAACTGCGCAACGTGATCAGCCCGCTCTGCAATCTGAAAAAGTGTGTCGGCGCCAATTTCGCCAACGATGGGATGATGCCAGCGCGCGAGTGCTTCTGCACCGACGACACTATCATCCGAAAGTGAGAATTGAGGCTGAAACAATATCTCGATTTCGTCCCGATCGATCGCGGCCAGAAGGTCTGCTTCGAGTTCGATATGCGTGCGAGGACTCGCATTGATCGCTCCGCTCGACCAGGCGATACGCCGCCCGTTACCCATGCGCAAACGCGCGGACACTTCCGACAGCCGGTCGAGCATGATGTCCACGTCGTCACTCTCGCCCCACTTCATCAGGGCGATCCTCGGCCAGAGGCGAAGACTACTCTCTCCGGAAGGGTTTGCTATCGGAGCAGCAAGAGCATCAGCTAATGCTTCGGCCAACCATTGCCATCTCTCACTGGTCATCTCTGACCGGGCAATAAGAAGGAAGTGTCCGCCGGCGAGACGTGTTGCCAGCCAAGCGTCGCTTTCCAGTTCATCGCCCGCAAAATGCCTGATGCGCCTTGCGACTTCGACCAGAGCAAGATCGCCTGCGGTCTCGCCGAAGGCCACATTCACTGTATCGATGCGGCCTATCGAGATCAGCATCGCATTTATCGGGCAGGCGCGAGAAGAAGAGCGCCAATCTTCGCGCCAGCCAGCAACCGTGTCGCGCAGATGCACCAGCCCACCAAGCCCGGTCAGCTCGTCAGGAGTGTCACGATCTGCCCTGTATGGTGTCGTTGCCATTCCAATTTAGATAGCATCGCAAGGTAAAGCACTTCCTACAAAATGCATCGTGTTGCCAAACGAGACACCGACCCATAGGGATGCGCCAGTATCGTTTTTCGGACGACAAGCACAGAACAGGGCGGGAATGCCGGAATTTCAGAAACTCGCGCTACTCGTTTCGGACTCCGATCGCGCACTTGAAGCGGCCGAAGGAGTTTTCAGAAATTTGACCGATTGGGTGTCGATGGATGATGCCGAAGCAGTCGTTGTGGTTGGTGGAGACGGTTTCATGCTGCAAAGCCTGCATGCCATGCTCGACCAGGGGCGCATCCTTCCGGCCTACGGCGTAAATCTGGGCACGGTTGGTTTTCTCATGAATAGAAATCGGCAGCCGGAAAAGCTTCTCGGGCGCATCGCCCGCTCGAAAGCGCACAAGATCGCGCCCATTTCGATGGAAGCGGTAACCGAATACGGCGAAACGCACTGCTTCTGCGCGATCAACGAAGTATCGCTTCTTCGTGAGACCCGTCAGACTGCCAAACTTGAGGTTACGGTAGACGACAAGGTCAGGATCAAGGAACTCGTCTGTGATGGCGTTTTGCTGGCGACGCCTGCCGGATCCACCGCTTACAACCTTTCCGCTGACGGCCCGATCCTGCCGCTGGATTCGCAACTGTTGGCACTGACGCCGATCTCCGCATTTCGTCCTCGTCGCTGGAAAGGAGCAATCCTGCCCGATAGAAGCCGCGTCGTGCTCAAGGTCATGGAAGCGGAAAAGCGCCCGGTATCGGCAGTCGCCGACCAGCGAGAAATTCGCCATGTGGTGGAAGTTAAACTGGAAATCGCTCGCGAGAACGAACTTACTCTCCTTTTCGACCCCGGCCATGCGCTGGACGAACGCATCGTTTCGGAGCAGTTCGTCTTTTGAACTCGGGACTGTTTTCCGAACGTTCAAAAAAAATCCAAAACCCGGCTTGCCAAACCAAAGCACCCCCCATATACGCGCGGCCTGCCTGACGGGCTGCTCCCCGATAGCTCAGCGGTAGAGTAGGTGACTGTTAATCACTTGGTCGTTGGTTCGAATCCAACTCGGGGAGCCACTTTCTTACATTGCGAAGAGTAGCCGCGCCCCTACCCAGGCGGTGAGCGCGGCTGTGCCCCAGCGGATCCAGCGCTGCGGGAGGAACTTAAGCGCCAGCAAGCTTCCGATCTGTCCTCCGATCGCCACAGCTACGAGCAAGGGCAAGCCGACATCGAAAGCGGCAAGAAAGCGTCCTTCACCTCCCTTCAATAGCTGCCCGACCAAGCCGAACAGCGAATTGACGAGGATAAACAGGCTCGCCGTTGCTGCGATCGCCCGCGCCTCATTCCAGCGAGTTAGATGGAGGAAGGGCGCGAGAAAGATCCCGCCACCGATGCCGACCACTCCGGCGAGGTAGCCCAGCGGAACCGCCACCACAGGCATGAACTTGGCACCGCGGCTAGGCCCACCTTCTCCTATGCCCAAGGGTAGCAACATTGTTAACGCTGTAACGACGAGGCTGGCGCCAAGCAGTGTCAGGAACGTCGCTTCGCTCACCGGCGTGAGGCCACCGAGAAAAGCTGCCGGTGCTGCAAGCGCTGTGACGAGCAAAGCGCCGCGCCACGGCAGTACGTCTGCCCGAGCGAACCTCACTGTGCTGCCAGCTACTACGACGATGTTGCAGGAGAGCGCGATGAGCGGAAGGATGCGGTAATCGACGCCCGCCAGCGCCAAGATTGCATTGTAGGTCGATCCGCCACCGAAGCCGACACTTGCGTACAGAAGGGCTGTTACGAAAAAGGCGGCGATTAGCCAGATCATGCTCTCGCCGCCTCAATTCTTACCGTCATCACGTCACGCGAGCGAGTCAGGCCTTGGCACGGATGGCCCCGTGACAATGCTTGTACTTGTTGCCCGATCCACACGGACACGGCTCGTTGCGGCTGATCTCCATATCGGCATATGGGTTCTCGGTTGCCGAACCGCCCGGACCTACGGCGGCGCGTGAACTGCCAGCCAACGCGCCGAACAGAGCCGCCCGTTTTTCCGAGCCGTCACCGTCGTTCGAATCGTCGAGGCCGGTCAGCGGGTCGATATGCCCGGTCAGAAAGTCAGGAAGATCGGGAAGGTCCACGGCCGGCATCGGGGCTGGTTCGGCGAGCTGGATGCGAAGCAGCTTGGCAGTCACATCCTCACGCAAATTGTCGAGCATGCTTTCGAACAAAGCAAAGGCTTCCTGCTTGTATTCGTTGAGCGGCTGCTTCTGCGCATGTGCGCGCAGGCCAACAACCTGGCGCAGCGCGTCGAGCGTGGAGAGGTGGTCCTTCCACTGGTGGTCCAGCTCCTGCAGCAGCAAGCTCTTTTCAATACGACGCCAGATCGCCGGATCCGCCTGGGCAATCTTCTCGTCCATACGGCGGTCGGCTTCGTCGCGGATACGCTCTTCCACCAGCTCAGGCTCGATTGCTTCTTCCTGCAGCCATTCCTCCATCGGGAAGGACATGCCGAAGACTTCTTCCACCTTGGTTTTGAGACCTTCGAGATCCCATTGTTCGGGATACGAACCCGGTGGGCAGTGTTCCGAAACCATGCCGTTGATCGCGTCGTGACGCATATCGACGACGACATCGTCCACTGCTTCGCTGTCCATGATTTCGGCGCGCTGTTCGTAGATGACCTTGCGCTGGTCGTTCATCACGTCATCGTACTGGACGACTTGCTTGCGGATTTCATAATTGCGCGCTTCGACCTTCTTCTGCGCGGTCTCGATCGCCTTGGAAAGCCACTTGGAACCGATGGCCTCGCCATCTTCGAGGTTGGAATTCATCATGCGGGCGAACAAGGTGTCCGGCCCAAAGATGCGCAGCAGATCGTCTTCCAGGCAGAGGTAGAAGCGGCTTAAGCCGGGATCGCCCTGTCGGCCTGAGCGCCCACGTAACTGGTTGTCAATACGGCGGCTTTCGTGACGTTCGGTCGCCAGTACGAACAGGCCTCCCGCATCGAGCACGCGTTGCTTTTCCGCCGCCACATCTTCCTTGATCTTCGCAATGGCCGCATCGCGTTCGGGACCTTCGGGCATTTCCGAAAGTTCGTCTTCCACGCGGAAATCAACATTGCCGCCCAGCTGAATATCAGTTCCGCGACCGGCCATGTTGGTAGCGATGGTGACCGCCCCGATCCGGCCTGCCTGCGCGACGATATGCGCCTCGCGTTCGTGCTGGCGGGCGTTGAGGATTTCGTGCTTCACGCCTTCCTTGTCGAGGAAGCTGGAAAGCAATTCGCTCTTCTCGATCGACACGGTACCGACGAGCACCGGCTGGCCGATCTCGTTCTTTTCCTTGATCGCCTTGGCAATGGCTTTGAACTTGTCCGCCGTATTTTTGTAAAATTCGTCTTCTTCGTCGATGCGCCGGACCGGAACATTGGTCGGGATCTCGACCACGTTCATCTTGTAGATGTCCCAGAATTCGGCCGCTTCGGTAGCGGCGGTACCGGTCATGCCGGAAAGCTTGGGATACATGCGGAAATAGTTCTGGAAGGTGATCGAGGCCAGCGTCTGGTTCTCGGGCTCGATCTTGACGCCTTCCTTGGCTTCCACCGCCTGGTGCAAGCCGTTTGACCAACGCCGTCCGTCCATCATGCGGCCAGTAAATTCGTCGATGATGACGACCTTGCCCTCTTCGCCCATCGACCCGTCGGGCTGCATCTTCTTTTCGTATTTCACGATGTAGTCGGTATCGCGCTTGAACATGATGTTCGCTTTGAGCGCCTGGTCGAGATGGTGGACCACCTGGGTATTCTCGACGTCATAGAGATTATCGGTTTCGAGAAGACCTGCCTCCTTGAGCATCTCCTCGATCTTGTCATTACCCTCTTCGGTCCAGGTGATGTTCTTCGTCTTTTCGTCCGCCTCGTACCAGTCGGGCTCGATCTTCTTCACGATCGCATCGACCGTCACATAAAGCTCTGACTTGTCCTCGGTGGGGCCAGAAATGATCAGCGGAGTACGGGCTTCGTCGATCAGGATGGAGTCGACCTCGTCGACTACGGCGAAGTTGAAGGGGCGCTGGACCATCTGGCCGCGCTCGTGCTTCATATTGTCACGCAGGTAATCGAAACCGAATTCGTTGTTCGTACCGTAGGTAATATCCGCACCATAGGCATCGCGGCGCTGCATCTCGCCGAGGTTCGGCACGATCACGCCGATCGTCAGGCCGAGGAACTGGTGAAGCTGGCCCATCCATTCCGCGTCACGGCTGGCGAGATAATCGTTGACGGTAACGACGTGGACGCCCTTGCCTTCGATAGCATTGAGATAGGTGGCCAGCGTGGCGACGAGGGTCTTACCTTCACCCGTGCGCATTTCCGCAATCTCGCCGCGGTGAAGCACGATGCCGCCGATCATCTGGACATCGAAGTGCCGCATGCCGAGCACGCGGACCGACGCTTCCCTGACTGTAGCGAAGGCTTCCGGCAGGATGTCGTCCAGCGTCTTGCCGTCGGTGAGCTGCTGACGGAATTTGTCGGTCTGAGCGCGAAGTTCGTCGTCGCTCAGGGCCTGCAACTGAGGCTCGAGCGCGTTGATCTGATCGACGATCTTGCGAATGGAGTTAACGTAACGATCGTTTGATGATCCGAAGACGGATTTCATGAGCGAATTGAACATGGGTAGGCTGTGGCCTCGAATAATGTAGGATTATATGGAGAAGCCCGCGCGGCGTGATGGGCGCGAGGCGAGAAATTACAGAGGTATGCGGGAGCGCTGCTATTCGAAAGCGCGATCAGCGCCGAACATGACCGTAGGGATATAGACGGTAACGGTTTCCTGCTTCTTGCAGGGTGCCACCTTTTCTCCGCGAAGCTTCTGCCTGAGCTGCTTCTGCGCACAGGTAACTTGCGAATCGTCCTTATCGCTATCTTGGCTGCTCGCCTGCTCCATGATCGAGCCGACAGCGCTGTCCATTGCAGCCTGCGCAGGTGTGCCGAGAGCAGCAAGACCCGTGAGGAGTGCTAGGAAGGCGAGGAACTGGCGTACCATGGTTGTGGAGCGAGATAGCGCAAAAGGTGCACGGTTTGAAGACGCAGTGAAATTTTTTTGCGTTTGCACAGGATATTGCGACGCGGGGCGGTCAGGTATAGCGGGCGGACCATGGATCTCGAACGTTCTCCCCTCGCCCGCCCCTTTCCGGAATTGCCTTACATCGAAGGAGTGGCTCTTCGTGTTGCGAGGGCGCGCTACAAGGATTGGGACCGCGCTGATCTAACCTTCGCAGAGCTGACCGAGGGTACGAGCGTGGCAGGCGTTTTTACCAGATCGGCCTGTGCATCGAGTGAAGTCGAGCTGGGCCGGGAGCAGGCCAGGCTTGGCAAAGCGCGCGCGCTCATCGTCAATGCCGGCAATTCCAATGCCTTTACCGGTATTCGCGGTCGCGAAGCGGTCGAACAGATCATGGCGCAGGTGGCGGATAATCTGAACTGCGAGCCTAGCGAAGTCTTCGTCTCCTCCACGGGCGTTATCGGCGTACCGCTTCCGACGGATAAAGCTCGCGAAGGCATCGCCGCTGCCCTGCAGGCGGAACCCTGCGGTTGGGAAGAAGCTGCCAACGCCATTGGCACGACCGACACCTTTCCCAAGGGCGCCACCGCCTCCGCAATGATCGGCGAAAGACGTGTCGAACTGGCCGGAATTATCAAGGGCAGCGGCATGATCGCACCCGACATGGCCACGATGCTCGGCTATATTTTTACCGATGCATCGGTCGAGCCGGTGTTCCTGCAGGAAATGCTGAACAAGGCTAATGCAGCGACCTTCTCTTGCATAACCGTCGATGGCGACACCTCGACCAGCGACACGGTCCTTGCTTTCGCAACCGGCAAATCCGGTAATACCTCTCTGGCCTCATGGGATGACGCAGGGGCCGACGCATTCTACGCCGCCCTTTTATCCATCTGCCGCGAACTGGCGCATCTTGTCGTGCGAGACGGTGAAGGCGCGCAGAAGTTCATCGAAGTGGCCGTCTCGGGTGCCGAAAGCGATGAAAGCGCACGTACGGTCGGCCTCGCCATCGCAAATTCTCCCCTCGTAAAAACCGCCATCGCAGGTGGAGATGCAAACTGGGGCCGCGTGGTCATGGCCGTGGGCAAGGCAGGCGAGCCAGCCGACAGGGATCGCCTTTCCATCGGCTTCGGCGGGACCTGGGCAGCCAGGGATGGACAGCCACTTCCCGATTACGACGAAGCGCCCGTTGCGAAGCACCTCGAAGGACAGGAAATACGGATCGACGTCGATCTCGGAATTGGTGACGGAAGGGCCACCGTGTGGACTTGCGATCTCACGCATGGGTATATTGCTATCAACGCGGACTACCGGTCATGAAGTGCTATCTAGAATGGAGCCGCGAGGTGGGCGCGGTGTTTTTATCGAATTTGTCCTCACACCCTCTCGCTAGGCGCACCCCACGCTCTTAGTTGCCTCGCTGTACGGATCGCCCGCTCCCACTGGAAATACGCAGCGCGCCGAAACCTATTGCCAGCATTGCCAATATGCCGAGAGAAATCAGCGAGCTTATCGCCAAAGTGCCAGTTGCGCTTCTGGCTTCGTATCGTGGGATCTGCGCGAAGTCGGCGTTGGTGAACGCGCGTTCATCGAACATGTACGGGTAGTAGAAGCTGCGAAGTTTGTCGTGGAAGGCCGCGATGCTGTCCTGATAGGCAAGCTGGCCGCGGATATCGGTATCGGCGAGCCGGTGGAGAACATTCATCGTTCCGACGCCGGGTAAGACGAAGCCGAGCGCGCCCGTCAGGTCTTCGCGCTGTGCAAGGCTCGCGCGATAGGCGGCGACGTCAGTAGCAACGGCTTCATCACCGACCTGATGCATCGCGTAGTACCATTTCCAGTGGAAGCGACCTTCAAATTCCTCTTTGCCGCGCCATTCGGGGTGGTTGACGAAGAATCGTTCGAACGTTTCGTCTTTGGGAATATCCCAGCCTTTATGGACGACCTCGCGCTGTGCCAGAGTGAGGTCAATTCCTTTGGCAACCGGTACCGTGCGCGCAATAGCGGCATTGGCCAGGGTCGGTATGACAAGCGTGAGTACAATCCAGCACCCGATCATTGCCGCCGCTGCAGTGGCGGACGTACGCAGGGTTGCTCCGATTAGCATCGCCAGACCGAACCAGAACGCGCAATAGAGCGCGGCTGTCAGAAGCATGGCTGCGATGCCCGAAGCAGGCGCGGCCATGATCACCCCACCGACAATCAGAGGCAAGCCGAGCGCGGCGAGCACCGCGCCATAACGCAGACTCACCCGGCGACGCCACAGCCCGCCCTTTGGCAGGGAAAGCAGCAACCGTAGCCGCCCGTTCTCGCGTTCGCCGGTTACCAGATCATGACCGAGGGCGATCACGACCAGCGGCAGGAGATAGATGAGTACGAACGCCCAATCGAATACGCCCGGAAGCGCCAGTTCGGGATTGTACGTTTCTGAATCATAGAGCTGCGCTTGCAGCCCAAGCGCGCGTACTCGCAAAACATAAGGCTGTAGATCGCGCTGACCGATTGCTGCGAAAGATAGCGGCGGCGGCGGGTCCTGCGTCAGCATGAAGCCGTAATAGGCGTTGTAGCCCGCATCCCCTTCGGGGCCGGCATTCGCCTGTTCGACCGCAGCTAGATCGCGAACCTGCTCGCGCTCTACCCGGTCGATAGTGTCGCGCTGGTGCTCGATTTCGGAAATCCCGGCCCATACCGCGGCACTTGCCAACACCAACAGCAATAGCAGTGCGGTAAGATTGCGGCCGGACCGCAACAGCAGCCGCGTTTCGGCTAGCCAGATTGAAGACGCGCTCATCGTGCAGTCCTCCCAATGCGACGCGCAGCGAACGCTGCCAGCGCGCCAAGTGCAACAAGCCATGCAAGCAAGACAGCGAAGGGCCAAGCGATGGCCTGAGAACGCTCCAAGGGATCTACTGGCTGGTAAGCAAAGCGGGGAATCTCTTGCCAGTAGGCGGCCGAGATACGCGGATCTTCGCCCTCTATGCCGGGCAGCAGATCGGCCTGCATCCGGTTCAGCCGCTGGACGAAATCGTAGCGAAAGTGCTCGGCCTGATCCATAAAGTCGTGATGGGCCGCCGGATCGCTGCCTGCGAGCGCCATCGACAGCTGCCGGATAGCGATAAGTGGGCTAACCACGGAGAATGCGTGGACGAAAGCGTTTTGATGAGTCTGGCGCGCAATTTGCCGTTCAGCGGCATCAGCGTAAATTTGTGTCGTCAAACGCTCGCCCTCAATGCTGACGAGGCCAGCATACTGAACCGGCAGCTCCTCAACCGTGTCTACTCCATATTCGGCTAGAACCTCTTCCTTGAAATCGTGGAAGTAGGGATCCTCAGGATCGTGGCTGTCCCCGATTTCGAGCAGGTCGCGGTGTAGCGCGATTTCGGTTTCGATCTTGGTCGCAAGTTCGCTCTGCGCCGAGGCTGCTTCGGGCAATGCGCGCGGAAGCAGGATCACCGTCACCATCCAGAGGCCGATGAGGATAGCCAGCGCATCGCGCGGGCGTGCTGTCAGCGCTGAAACAACCACGCCGAGCACCGCCCAAAGCAAGAGCCAGGCGGCATAGCCCAGCACCATCAGGCCCACGCTCCCCCAACCGGCCGCGCCAGTGGCCGCGAAAACGCTCAATACAGCGAACGCCGGTAGGCCTACCACGAGCGCGATGGCTCCGTGTCCAAGAAGTTTTCCAGCGATCAGGCTGCGTCCACCCACTCCTTGGGCCAGCATCAGCTTGAGCGTGGCACGCTCTTTTTCGCGTGCAACACTGGCGAACGTGAGGAAGATCAGCAGCAGCGGCGCCAGAGTCTGCAGCACGAAGGCTGGAGTCAACTGGCCGAAGCGCATGAGCAACGATGATTGGCGTGCCTCGGCAAAATTGGCGCTGTTCTGGCGATGCCCTTCGAGGAAGATTGTGTTCCCGGTGAAACTGTCCACACCTGGATCGAAGAACGCCAACGGAGAGATCGGGCGGAATACGAATTGGCCGTAATGAACCATGCGGTGCGGATGGCGATCGGGCTGCGCATCGAAGGTCTCATCGACGCTGGCCTGATAGCGCTCGCGATCTGCTTCGATAGCACTACGCCGTTCCAGGCTAGTGAAACTGGCCACAAGAATTAGCAGTACGAGCAGCGCGCTGGCGATCACCCCTGCGCGGTTGCGCGCGAGCACTCGCCACTCTTCGCGCGCGATCAGGGTCGCAGCACTCATGCGAGTTCACCCGCATGGGCATAGCGCGCATGGAGAGCGTTGAGATCGAACCGCGGGCCAGTGGAATTGGCTTCGCGCTCTTCCTCGATGCGGCCATCGCCCAAAAAACCGATCCGGTCGGCAATGTCGACTGCGCTCACAATGTCGTGCGTAACCATCAGGACCGCGACCTCGCGTTCGCGCGCAGCATCTAGCAACTGGTTGAATTCGAGCACGGCGCGCGGATCAAGGCCTGAGGTCGGCTCGTCCAATAGCAAGACCGGCACGTCTCTTGCCAACGCAAGGGCAATTGCAACTTTCTGGCGCATGCCCTTGGAATAACCAGAGAGCCTCTTGTCCCACGCCTCCGGTGCGAGGCCCACAGCAGTTAGGCCGCTGTCGATAGCCTCCTTACCGCGTGTCACCCCGGCCAGAGTAAGGAAATATCCGATATTCTCACGCGCAGTGAGATGTTCGTAAAGCGAGACGTTCTCCGGCACATAGGCCATTGTGGCGCGCGCGCCGCGCGGATCTGCCACAGGGTCGATACCGCATACCCGCACCGTCCCTCGTTCGGGAGCCAAGAAGCCTAAGAGCGCTGAAAGCGTGGTCGACTTGCCCGCCCCGTTGCCGCCAAGCAGCGCGTATATTTCGCCCCGACGCACGGTCAGATTGAGCCCGCGCAGTACAGCGTTCGCCCCATAGCTGTGATGCACGTCGGCAATTGCGATGGCAGGTGTCAGTTCATGTTTCAGCATCATCAGAACCCCGCCCGGAAGCCAACGGTTGCGGTGCGCGGTGCGCCCGGCTGGACCCACAGCTGGGAGTAGCTGTTGGCATACCAATCCTCGTTGAATACGTTCGCTATCGTGCCGTAGAGCGTGACGTTGTCCAGCAACTCGACCTCCCCGAATAGTCGAACCAAAGTATGATCGGGCAGAAAGAAATCGGTGCCGGTCGCGCCCAGCCGATCGCTGACATATTGCACGCCGCCGCCCAGTTTCGCGTCGCGTCCGGCAACTTGGAAAGTCTTGGAAGCTTGGGCGTTGAACGTGTGGTCGGGAATATTGATCAGTGGATCGCCTGGCTCGATCACGAAGGAGAAATTCGGGTCGAGCACGCTGGAACGCGATTCTGCATCGACATAGGCATAGCTAAGCAACACATCGACGCCGCCCGGCAGGCGGCCGTCCACATACAGTTCAACCCCGCGGCTGCGCGCTTCGCCGATAGCGACCGAAAAGCCGGGGTTGTTAATGTCGCTGGCAAGGACGTTGCTCTTTTCCAACTGGTACAGGGCAAGTGTACCGTTGAGGGCGCCATCCAGCAGGGAAAGCTTGGCCCCCAATTCCATCGACTTGCTGATTTCCGGATCGAAGATGCGACCCGTGACGTCGGTACCGATATTCGCGCGGAAGCCCTCCCCATAGGCGGCATAGAGGGTGACGGGTGCCGCCAGTTCATAGACAAGTCCGAATTGGGGACTGATCCGGTCATCCTTGCGCTCGCTGGTCACATCGGTGAGGTAATTCTCAGTCCGCAGGGTATAGTCGTCATACCGCGCGCCGATACGGATTTGCAGGCGATCATTTAGTTCCACCTGATCCTGGATAAAAATGCCGGTCGATTTCTGCAGGTCCAGCCGATCATTGTTAGGCAAAGGCGTGGGCAGCGGAAAGCGACCATAAACCGGATCGAGAATATCGATTATGTAGGCGGCCTCCTCACTCGGATTGCTGCCTAGTGATGGCGGGCGGACACGCCGGAAATCCTGATAATTCTCAAACTCGTCATGGTCGGCCCCGATGAGAATGCGGTGGCGCAGGCCGCCCGTTTCAAACTCGCCGGTGATCTCGCCGCGAAAGACCTGCTGCTGGGAATCGTACAGGCGGGAACGACGCTGGCGCGAAAGCGACCGGCCATCGGTGAAGATCGGCTGGCGCGATCCCGCAAGTTCGGGATCGGAAGATGTGCCGGTCAGCAGCGTGTCACGAATACTCGCTCCAAGCAGCATGCTCCACCGATCGCTGAACTCGTGCTGCAGGCGAAGCTGATGCCCTTCGGCACGCGCCACATGGTCGCCATCGCTGGGCTCACCCAAATAGCGATCCCGTGGCACAGTTTCGAAAGCGCCATCCAGCACAACTATTCCGCGGTCGAATGGGACTTCAACGCGCGTCTTTTCGAGATCATACGTAAGGCGGGTATCAGGCCCCAGCGCGAAACCGATCGAGGGCAGGAAACCCCAGCGATATTCCTTGACCGTATCCCGGAAGGTATCGCCATCCTCGGCATAGGCGATGATGCGGGCGCTCACCCCATCGGTGACGGCAAGATTAACGTCGGCTTCGGAGCGCAGCCGGTCGAAGCTGCCAAATTGCAGACCGAACGTACCGAATGTATCGCCGACCACCGCTTGCTTGGTGACGAGATTAACCGTGCCCCCCGGCTCGCCCCGACCAAGCAGCGCAGCCGCCGGGCCTTTGAGCACTTCGATCCGTTCGATCCCTGCGGTATCACGCTCACCGCCAAAGCCGCGCCCACCATTGAAGCCGTTCACGAGATAGCCGGTCGGGATGTTCTCATCACCCGCGAACCCCCGGATCGCAAAAGAATCCCAGAGGCCGCCAAGTGTGTTTTGTCTTGCGATCGATGCATTCAAATCGAGCGCGTCGTTAAGCCGCACAAGGCTATTTTCCTGGAGTGTCTCGGCAGAGATCGTGTCGATCGACTGAGGAATTTCCGTAAGCGCAAAGTCGCCGCGATACGCCTGACGTACGCCGGTTACCACAATGGCCGCCTCGTCCCGAGCGTTAACTGTAGTTTTGTCTTCGTTCGTCATGGACTGAGCGGCGACAAATGAGGGGCAAAGTAGAGTAAGTGTAGAAAAAGCTGATCCGGCGAAGAAACGTGGGGTCATTGGGAAAACTCTATGGGAGAAGGGGTCTGATAATGAGACAATGTCTCATTCGATCACCGCCTCTACCGATAAGTTCTCCACTGTCAATGGTACAATATATCTTATCGTTTTATGGATGCGACCCCATGGGGAAGGGGTAGCTCCATTTCGACACAGAAGCTTATTCTAGCTGAAATTTCATAAATTTACGGAGAGCCCCAGAGTAGTTGCGTAAAGCGCTCGTCTAGGTAGAACTGTAGTTCCACTCAGTTACCGTTTCTCCGGTTACGATTTCTATCGTCGGTACACACATGATTCCTCTCGACCGCGAAATTCACTCCCTCATGCAAAGGGTGACCGAAAGCGTGATCCTTCCCCGGTTCCGGAACCTTGCCGAAGGTGAGGTGGAGGATAAGGGTGGGAATGACCCGGTAACTATCGCGGACAAGGAATCCGAAGCGCTGCTGCGCGAAGGTCTGAGTTCGATCGATAATGGTATCGGCTTCGTTGGCGAGGAGGCAGCCCATGCAAATCCGTCGGTGCTGGAGCAACTGGGTCATGCTTGCTGGATTGTCGACCCGATCGACGGAACCCGAAATTTTGCAGCCAGCAAACCACCATTCGGCATCCTCATAGCGCGGACCGAAGGCGGGCTGGCCCAGTCTGGATGGATCTACGATTGCCTGACCGGTCGGTTCTGCGTTGCCCATCGCGGTAGCGGCGCATTCGTAGATGGCGAGCGGATTACCGCGCGCACGACCGGCAAGACACCGCCAATAGCAGCGATCTCACTCATCTTCATGGAAGAAGCGCGGCGGCAGGCTACTCGGCGCCATATTTCCCCTAACTATGAGCTGGTCGACATCCCCTTCTGCGCCGCCGAACAGTATCCGAGGCTCGGCCTGGGTCAGAACGATGTCTCCATCTTCGAGCGCACTCTTTCGTGGGACCATGCGGCGGGTGCTCTGTGGCTGGAGGAAGCCGGTGGCAAAGTGGCAAGGCCCGACGGCACACCCTATCGCGTTGACGAATGGGATCGTAAAGGCCTGCTCGGCGCAGCTTCCCCACGATTATGGGACGATCTGGCGGATCTATATTCCCAAATGTGACCCTGACCTGACAGGGAGGTGCGCCCGGTGGTGATCCGAAACGCTTTCCAATAGCGAGCCGTCGTCCTACCCTGCATTGCCCTGACCAGAGAGGTTCGCCCGTGACACTTGGAAATGCGCCGTCCTCAAGCTCGGATGACCATCCAAGGATGGAAGATGAGCCCGGCCCTCCCATTCCGCCGGAAGCTCCGGAAGAACGCTACGTCAATCGCGAACTGAGCTGGCTCAGCTTCAACCGCCGGGTTCTGGCGGAAAGCGAAAACCCGGATTATCCGCTGCTCGAACGGCTGCGCTTCCTCTCGATTTCGGGAAGTAACCTCGATGAATTCACGATGGTTCGCATCGCCGGTCTGGAAGGCCAGGTCCAGCGCGGCATTGAAACCACGGCCATAGACGGGCGCAGCCCCCGCCAGCAGCTCGATGCCATTCGCGAACAGGTCCTTCAGCTCGAAGACCGCCAGCAGGAGAGTCTCGACTCGCTCCGCCGCCTGTTGGCAGACGAAGGGATCATCGTCGCACTGGTCGACGAACTGCCGAAGGACAAACAGACCTGGCTCGAAGAATATTTCGAGACCGACATTCTGCCGCTGATCACTCCCCAGGCGATCGATCCGTCGCATCCCTTCCCCTTCGTTGCGACAGGCGGAATGGGCGCCCTGTTTCGCCTGAAGCGGGGGAAGCGCAAGGGCGAGTTGATCGAGATGGTGCTGATTCCGAGCGGGGTCCCACGTTTCGTGCGCGTACCGGGCGACCATGCGATTTATGTTGCGATCGAACAGCTTGTAGCCCGTTTTGCCGACAGGATATTTCCGGGCTTCAAGATCCTGGGTGACGGTATCTTCCGCGTCCTTCGCGATAGCGATATGGAAGTCGAGGATGAGGCCGAGGATCTGGTTCGCTTCTTCCGTACGGCCATTCAGCGTCGCCGCCGCGGACGTGCCGTACTGCTGGAACTGGACGACGAATGCGACGAGGTTGCCGAAGCGCTGCTGCGTGACCAATTCGATGTCGACGCGGCGATGATCGTGAAGACCGGCGGGATGCTCGGTCTGCGGGATCTCGATGCCATTTGCGCAGAGCCACGACCGGACCTGAAGTTCCCGCCCTTCTCTCCCCGTTATCCCGAACGCGTTCTGGCGCATGACGGTGATGTCTTCACCGCCATCCGCGAGAAAGACATGGTCATTCACCACCCGTACGAAAGCTTCGAAGTGGTGGTGGATTTCCTGCATCAGGCGGCCGTCGATCCTTCAGTCGTCTCGATCAAGCAGACCCTCTACCGCGCAGGCGACCAGTCGCCGGTAATCGCCGCTCTCATCGAGGCTGCGCAGAACGGCAAGGCCGTCACCGCGGTGGTGGAGCTCAAGGCCCGCTTCGACGAAGAACGCAATATCCGCTGGGCGAATGAGCTAGAACGGGCGGGCGTCCAGGTCATTTACGGTTTCACCGAGTGGAAAACCCACGCCAAGGTCAGCCTCGTGGTGCGCCGAGAAGAGGACGGCTACCGCACATACTGCCATTTCGGCACCGGTAACTATCACCCGGTCAACGCCAAGATTTATACGGATCTCAGTTATTTCACCGCGGATCAGGCGCTCGGACGCGATGCGGCGAAGATGTTCAACTTCATCACCGGCTATATCGAGCCGGACGAACTGGAAAGGATTGCGATCTCGCCGCTGGCCATGCGCGAAAAGCTGTATGAGCTTATCGATGCGGAAATCGCGAATGCGAAGGCGGGCAAGCCGTCCGGTATCTGGGTCAAACTGAACTCAATCACCAACCGCGCCGTCATCGACAAATTGTACGAAGCCAGCACCGCCGGGGTCGAAATTCGCATGGTGGTCCGCGGCATATGCTCGCTCCGCGCGGGCATTCCCGGTCTCAGCGAGACCATCAGCGTCAAATCCATTATCGGACGCTTTCTGGAACACGGCCGCATGTGGGTCTTTGCCGATGGCAAGGAACTGCCGAGCAGGCAGGCGAAAGTCTATATCACCAGCGCGGATGCCATGGGCCGCAACCTCGATCGCCGCGTCGAGGTGATGGTGCCCGTCACCAACAAGACCGTGCACGACCAGATGCTCAAGCAGGTCATGCTGGCCAACATCCTCGATACCGAACGAAGCTGGTGCCTCGACGCCGACGGGCAATACCGCCGGATGGCCAAGGGCGAAGACGGCTTCAATTGTCATGAGTATTTCATGTCAAACCCCTCCCTTTCGGGCCGAGGTTCCGCCTTGGAGAAGCATGACGTGCCGCACCTGACGCTGCCGGGGAATGAAGCGTGAACCGTTCAAAGACGCGCAATCCGCAATGGCAGCGCCGACTGATCCATCCCCCGCGAGCCGTCATCGATATCGGGTCGAATACGGTCCGCTTGGTAATCTACGCAGGAACGGGAAGAGCGCCCGAAACGGTCTGGAACGAGAAGGTTTCGGCCCGACTGGGACGCGACCTTTCCGAGACCGGCCGCATACCTGACGAAGCTGCGGACGAAGCGCTCGCCGCCCTTGCCCGATATCAGCTCCTCGTCATCGATCGCGGGATCGAGAACATTCAGACGGTTGCTACAGCCGCCGCGCGCGATGCCGAAAACGGCAAGGAATTTCTCGACGAAGTTGCCGCTCTCGGCCTCGAACCGCGTCTTCTGAGCGAGGAAGAAGAGGCTTTTGCATCGGCCTATGGCGTTATCGGAGCCTTTCCGGGCGCCGAAGGGATCAGCGCAGACCTTGGCGGAGGAAGTCTTGAGCTGGTTTCGCTGGGCGAAGGCGATTGCAGAGAGGCAGTGAGCCTGCCTTTCGGAACGCTCCGGCTGCCTGCCCTGCGAACGACCGATCACAACCTCAACCGCACCATTCACGAACGGCTCGATCGCGTTCCCTGGGTAAAATCACAGCAAAGGCCGCTCTACATGATCGGCGGGACATGGAGAGCGCTCGCCCATTACGCGATGGTCGAGGCCGAATATCCGCTGACCGATCCGCATGGCTTCACCCTTTCGGTAAGCGAAACGCGCGACCACGCCCGTAAGCTCATGGATGCCCAGCCTGACAAACTGGTCAAGATATCCGGTATTAGCCAGATGCGGGCCGAATATCTCCCGGATGCTGCCGCAATGCTGTTGCCGCTGCTCGACGCGATCGAGCCCGAACGGCTGATTTTTTCGAGCTGGGGTATCCGCGAGGGCCTGCTTTACTCTCGTCTCTCCGACCTTCAACGCGCGCTCGACCCGCTGCTTGCCGGCGTGCATGCATTTGCGGAACCGCGCGATGCGCCGGTGGTCGATGCGGCGCGCGTGGTGGGCTGGACCGTCGATCTCGCCAATGGGAAGGGAAAGCGCAACGAACGCCTCAGGCTTGCTTCGGCACAGCTCGCTGCCGCTCTGCAGCGCGTAGAGCCCAACCTTCGGGAGAATCATGCAACCGAATGGTCGCTCGACAAACGTTGGATCGATTGCTCTCCTCGCGACCGCGCGATGATGTGTGCGGCCCTTTACGGCAGTCTCGGTAAAACCGAATTGCCGGACAAGCTGGACCTTCTGGCGGATAGTGAAGACCTGCGCGAAGGGCTGACCTGGGGCCTGGGCTTCCGGCTGGCGCGCAGGCTCGGTGCAGGTGCCCGCACGGCGCTCAGCTTCAGCAAGCTAAGGCTCAAGAAGAAATCGCTCGTGCTTTATCTCGATGAACGCCGGGCCGCGCTCGCCACTTATCCGCTTACCCGGGATCTGGACATTCTGGCGGAATGGCTTGGGCGTCAGGCCAAGATCAAGATCGGGGAATTCAACTTCACCGACACGATCGAGGAAGAGGAAGAAGAGTAGCCTTCAGGACGCGGTGGCAGGGGCCGCCAGCGGGAAAAAGGGAATGCGCACCTCGAACGGGGAGCCATCCTCGCGATGGAAGGTGTAGAAACCTTCCATCGATCCGCGCGGCGTATCGAGCGGGCAACCCGAAACGTAGTCGTGGCTGCCGCCGGGTTCGAGCACAGGCTGTTCGCCAACCACACCTTCGCCATCAACATGCGCAACCATTCCCGCACCATCGGTGATGCGCCAATGGCGGGTCATCAGCTGAACACGCTCGTGCGAGGCGTTTTCAATGCGGATATGATAAACCCAGAACCACTTTTCCGCTTCCGGCAGGCTTTGCTCGGGAAGGAAATTCACCGCGACGCGCACGGTGATGCCGTCGGTCATGGCACTGTGCTGGAAGAGTTCCTTGATCACACCTCCAACCTAATGGGTCGGGTGGCTGGCGCAAGGGTGATGAGCCGAACGGATACGATTAAACTTCGTTAACCAATATGTGTCAGACAATCCTAAGCGCCGAATGCGACTTTGTGTCAACAAAAGGGCTCTTTCGATGATTTTCGCTTTTATCAACAGAATGATAGCCGATCAGGATGGCGAAGGCCGAATCGAACTGATGCTTGCAGCGCAAGTCGTTATCGCGGCTCTCGCATTCTGAAAGAGTACCGCGAAAGAGCATAGCTCTTCGCATCCGTTCAATATCTCACGCTTGAGAGCGGCATTCGCCTTTGCCGCGATTTCGGGCTGCGACCAGCGCACATCGCCTCTTCATCCTCCTTCCTGCGGGGTTGAGGCGGCGAACCGCAACTTTCCGTACTGAATCGATGGAGGGCCTAGAGCGGCACCACCCTGAGCAGCGTTCGCAACTGACGAATAATGTGATCGGGAGAACGCTCTGGCGTCACAGGCGGAATAAATCTTTCGAAGCACTGGACAGAATACGCTTTTGTTGCAACTCATTATCAATAGCATATTGTAGCAGCAAAGGAGAAAGCATGGCAGACACCAACGATTCGCCCGCCCTCGACATTCCTCTTCCCGCACGTCGGCAGGATACGCTGGGGCTGGTCATCTTTCGCAGGATGGCGGCGCATGGCCTCAACGATGCGCGCGCGACGATGCTGGCACTCGATGCAGGGGGCCAGAATTTCCGCCGAATGCTGATCCTTTCGCGCGCTCTGGTGGTCGACCTTGCGCGCACTTCACAGCGCCGGATCCTCCTTGCCCCGTGCTGCGCCACCGGTATGACCCGTGATGAGGGCCTGCTGATGGACCTGATCAAGGGCGGCGGGCTCGACATTTATGCGGCCCTCACGGATGACGCGCGCTGCAATGCGGCCATGACCACGGCTCACGCCTACGGAGAAGAGCTGGATCAGGTTGCCCGCCGAAACGGTTGGCGCCGCTAGAGCCCGCCTGCTTCCAGCGCGCGTCCCAGATCTTCCTTGAGGTCGTCGATATCTTCGAGGCCCACATTGATGCGGATCAGCCCCTGCGTGACGCCCATCGCGTCCCGCTCCTCGTCGGTCATCCCGGCATGGGTCGTACTGGCCGGATGGCACATCAGCGTGCGGGCATCGCCGATATTGTTGGAGATATCGACGAGCTCCAGCGCATCGAGAATGGCAAAGGCCCGTTCCCGGCTCTCGACATCGAAGGCGAAGACCGGGCCGGTTGCCGTCATCTGCTCCATCGCCAGGGCGTGGCGCGGATGGCTTTCAAGGCCCGGATGCAACATCCGCGGCACGCGCGGTTCAATGAATTTGCCCAAGGCCACGGCATTCTCGCTCTGCCGAAGGGCGCGCAGACTCAGCGTCTCCAGCCCCTTCAGCACCACCCATGCGTTAAACGGCGAGATATTGGGCCCGGTGTTGCGCTGGAAGGGAAGGAGCACTTCGTCGACCCACTCCTGCGAACCGCAGATCGCGCCGGCCAGTACCCTGCCCTGCCCATCCATTAACTTGGTCGCGGAATAGGCAACCACGTCGGCGCCGAAATCCAGCGGCCTTTGCAGCGCGCTAGTGGCGAAGGCGTTGTCGACAACAGTGGTGATCCCGCGCGATTTCGCGAGCGCGCAGACATGCTTGAGATCGACGACATCGAGCGTGGGATTGGCCGGTGTTTCGAAGAAAAAGACCTTGGTGTTGGGGCGGATCGCCGCCTCCCAGGCGTTATTGTCGGCGCTGTCGACAACGGTCGTCTCGATCCCGAAGCGCGGCAGCAGATGATCGAGCAGCCAGCGGCACGAACCGAACGCGGCCCGCGCACCCACCACGTGATCGCCCGCCGATAGCTGGCACAGAAGCGCAGTGGTCATCGCCGCCATCCCGCTCGCCTGGGCGCGGCAGGCCTCGGCGCCTTCCATCAACGCGATCCGCTCTTCCAGCATGGCCACCGTCGGGTTCTGCAGGCGCGAATAGGTCATCCCCTGCGCTTCACCGGCAAAGCGATCGGCCACCGTCTGCGCGTCGTCATAGGTATAGCCGGAGGTGAGGAAAAGCGCCTCGCTCGTCTCGCCATGTTCGCTACGCCATGTGCCCCCGCGCACGGCCTGCGTTGCGGGGCGCCAGTTGCGGGTGATCGAACGGTCGGTTCCGGTAGTCTTCTTCATGGTGCGCGCGATAGCACGGCAGAGGCGAGCGGCAAGCAAAGGCTGTTGTCAGCACCGAAACGCTCGCTTAATCGCCGGAGAAGATGAACCGCGCGCCCGAGCAACCGACCGATCCGATCCGCTGGTGCATGGCGCTGCCTCTCGCGTTCTGGCTCCTGGTGCTGTGGAACATCGCCATACCCAGCCAGCCCTATTTCGACGAGGTCCATTACCTGCCCGCCGCACGGGACCTGCTGGTTCTGGGCGAGTTTTCCAATCGCGAACATCCGCTGCTGGGCAAGGAACTGATCGCGCTGGGCATCGCGCTTCTCGGCGACAATCCGTGGGGCTGGCGGATCATGTCGTCCATCTCTGGCGCGCTGGCGCTCTCCGCCACCATGCGCGCCGTGTGGTTTGCGACTTGCAGCCGGTACACCACAATTGCTGCCGGTCTGCTGGTGGCGAGCGGTTTCCACCTCTTCGTCCATTCGCGCATCGCCATGCTCGACATCTTCATGGTCTGCGCGCTGGCAGTCGCCTTCTGTCAGCTGGCCGCTGCCATGCGTGAGCCGGAGACGGGCCGCCGCAGGCTGATCGGTGCCGGGATCGCGCTGGGCCTTGCCATGGGTGCGAAGTGGAATGCGGTCGTTCTGGCCGCGGTGCCCGGCCTCGGCTTCCTGATCCTGCGCTGGTTTGCCGGGCGCCGTCGCCTGCTCCTCAGCCGCCGCGGAATGCCCGTACCGGGAATGGCGCTGGTGGAGGCGTTCGTCTGGCTCGGCCTGCTACCGCTTGCCGTCTATTGGCTGACCTTCCTGCCCGGCTATTTCTTCGCGGTAAATCCGATCGAGGGCGGCATCATTCATCATCACCGCCTGATGCTCGACCTGCAGACGCAGGTGCTTCGGCCCCACCCTTATCAATCGACCTGGCCGGACTGGGTGCTGAACTGGCGGGCGATCTGGTATCTTTACGAACCCGTCGACGGTGCGCAGCGCGGCGTAATCCTGATCGGCAATCCGCTCACCATGCTGCTGGGCCTTCCCGCGCTCGCATGGTGCGTATGGCAGGGACTGACCCGTAGAGCGGCTGCCCACGGCGGCGTGGCGCTACTCTATGCGATCAGTCTGAGCTTCTGGATTTTCGCGGCCAAGCCGGTGCAGTTCTACTATCATTACTTCCTGCCCAGCACGTTCCTGCTTGTCGCGCTCGCACTCGCGCTTAACGATATGAGGCAGGCGGGGCTGAAATGGGCAGCCAATACGGTTCTGGCCGCCAGTCTTGGCGTGTTCGCTTTCTATTACGTGGTGCTAGCTGCAGAGCCGCTGGCCGGAGCGGACAGTTTCCGCAGCTGGACCTGGCTGCAAAGCTGGGTCTGACCGCTCAGTAACGGCCCCAGACGAAGCGGCTCGACAGGGCGTAATTCCACACCGAGCCGATGGCGATACCGATCAAGGCCGCGATCAGCGAATGGACCCCGCGTTCGAACAAGGCGGTAGCGATGGCCACATTGGCGAAGGCACCAATAGAGCAGGCGAGAACGAAGCTGGCCCAGCCGCGCAGCACCTGCCCCAAGCTCTCCAGCCTGCGATCGCGATAGGTCAGGAAATTGTTCAGCCAGAAATTGAATGTCATCGCACCCAGCGTGGCGAGCGTCTGGCTCCAGACGAACTCGGCCCCCGCTGCCAGCAGACAGGCATAGAGCAGCGCGAGATGCACGCCGACGCCCATGGCGCCGACCGTGCCGAACAGGGCGAACCGCGTGGGGATGATCTTGCCGAATGCCTTGTCGTAAAGGCCCGCGAGAAAATCGACCGCAATGGCCCGATCGAGCTTGCTTTCCCCCGATCGCCGGGCCGCGAAATTCAGCGGAAACTCCCGGACCTTCAGGGGGGTATCGGACGTGGCGAGGAGGTCGAGCAATATCTTGAAACCGACACCCGACAAGCGCGGAGCCAGCGCCAGTGCGGTGTCGGTCCGCAGCAGGAAATAGCCGCTCATCGGGTCGGTCAGTTCCACGCCGGTCAACCGCCGGGCCAGTCCGTTGGCAAAGCCCGATAGCCTTACCCGCTCGGGATTGTCCCAATCTGCCGTGCTTGCCCCAAGGGTAAACCGGCTGGCGACGGCGACATCGGCGCCTTCTTTCCGCACACTTTCCAGCATGAGCGGCAGCAGTACCGGATCGTGCTGGTGGTCGGCATCCATCACGGCGACGAAGGGCGCGGCAGTGGCGCAGAAACCCTCGATGGCGGCGCTGGCGAGCCCCCGCCTGCCGATCCGCTGGATTACGCGAATGCGGCGGTCCGCCCGGGCAAGGCGGCGCGCCTCGTCAGCCGTACCGTCGGGAGAATTGTCATCCACCACAATCACTTCCCAGCCATCGGGGCCAAGCGCGGTCTCTATCCGATAGATGAGCGGCGCAAGATTCTCACGCTCGTTCAGCGTCGGCAGGATGATGGCAAGGTCGAGCGTCATGGTGAGCGGCGAGTGACGCGCTTCGCGAGCAATTTCAAGCCAGCGCAGTCAAAGCCCGCAGCACGGCGTTGCCGATCTCGCTGGTCGAGGCCGTACCACCAAGGTCCGCGCCGCGGGTATCGCTGGCGACAACCTTGGCCACTGCCCGTTCGATCCGTCCGGCCTCCGTTTCGCGGCCCAGAGAATGGCGCAGGAGCATGGCAAGGCTGAGGATGGCGGCCACCGGATTGGCCTTGCCGTGCCCCGCAATGTCCGGCGCACTGCCATGGATCGGCTCGTACAGCCCGAAAGTGCCGTATTCGGTCTGCCGTTCGCCCAGGCTGGCGCTGGCGAGCAGGCCAATGGATCCGACACAGGCGCTCGCCTGATCGGACAGGATATCGCCGAACAAATTGCCGGTCAGGATGACATCGAACTGGCCGGGGCTGCGCACCATCTGCATGGCGGCGTTGTCGACATACATATGGTCGAGCGTGACGTCGGGATAATCCTTCGCCATGTCGATCACCGTTTCGCGCCAGATGCGGCTGGTTTCGAGCACGTTCGCCTTGTCCACGCTGGTCAGGCGCTTGCGGCGTTTCTGCGCGGCTTCGAACCCGATCCCGGCGATGCGGCGCACCTCATCTTCATTATAGGACATGGCGTCCCAGCCTTCGCGGCCGCCCTTGCTCTCACGCTCGCCCTTGTCGCCGAAATAGACATCGCCATTGAGTTCGCGCACCACCAGCAGATCGATCCCCCGTGCGATTTCAGGGCGGAGCGAGGACATGTCTTCAAGCCCCGGAAATCCGGCGGCCGGGCGCAGATTGGCGAACAGGCCCAGCTCGCTACGCAGGCCGAGAATCGCCTGTTCCGGGCGGTGTTCGCGCGGAAGATCATCGCACTCAGGATCGCCGACCGCGCCGAACAGCACCGCATCTGCCGCGCGGGCCATCTCGATCGTTTCCTGCGGCAGCGGGTGGCCATGGCGCTTGTAGGCTATGCCGCCCACATCCCCCTCCCACAGCGTGAGCTGCGGCAACGAAAGCGCGTCGAGCACCCGCTTCGCCTCGGTGATGACTTCGGGGCCGATCCCGTCTCCGGGGAAGATTGCGATTTTCATGTCAGACCATCCGTTCCAGCCGCTGCATCAGAAGTTGTCTTGCGGCTAGAACGTCAGCCCTCGTGTCGGCAAGGAGATAGCGCGCAATAAGCCCCTCATTGGCGCGCAGAATTTCCAGAGCATCGTCAAGGCTGTCTATGCATGGCTTCGATCCGCCATAGCCGAGATCGCGGAGCAACAGCACTTCGTAGGACGCCAGAGCCGGCGCCCATCCCCGTGCCGACGGGGCATTGCATACCGCATCCAGCAGGGCGGAGAGCGCCTGATAGAGGCGCGGATAGGGATTGCGTTCGGGCAAAGCACTGGCAGTGATGGCGCAGATCCAGGCGATGGCGGCTGCGGGTAGAGGCTCGCTCAGCCAGGGGCCCCTGCTCTGCGAAAGTTCCAGCCGCGCGAAGGGCAACTGGCTGTCGGACTTTGCGCGGATTTCCGCTTCGACGACATTGCCGGGGATGACCACGGGGCGCAGCTGCCGCCCGCGACCACCCGCGACATAGGCTGCCACCACGCCATGCGCTTCTGTCAGCATGCGGGCGATGACTGCCGTCTCGCCATGCGGGCGGGCCGCAATCAGTACCGCAGGCGCGCGCAGCTGCATGGCCAGACCCTACCCTGCGGCAGGGATGAAGATCACTTGTGCTTGGCTTCCAGCGCGGTGACGCGCGCCGCAAGGTCTTCGGCCTGTTCGCGAGCCTTGGCGGCCATCTGCTTGACCGCGTCGAATTCCTCGCGGGTGACGAAGTCCATTCCGCCGAACGCTTCCTTCGCCTTTTCGCGCGCGGTTTCACGCGCCTCGCGGGTCATTCCGGCAAGCGTACCGGCCGCCGAATTGGCGAGTTTGACGAAATCGGCGATCATGGGGTTCTGGCTCTGCATGGCTCCTATCTAGGCGCCGCGCAGCCGCAGTTCAATTGCCGATGCGAACCCGTTCGACAGCGTCGCCGCCGCCCGCGCCATCCGCATCGGGATTGAGGCGCAGGAATTCGTAATTGAGCAGCGCCGCGAAGCAGACCCAGGCTAGATAGGGCAACAGCAGCACTGCGGCCAACCGGCGCACCTTCCAGAACAGCGCAATGACGACCAGAAGGCTGACAACGATCAGGCCGATGATTACCATCGCCGCCGTGATCTGCTGCGCGGCGAAGAAGGTCGGCGTCCACGCAAGGTTGAGCGCGAAATGCACGGCGAACACCCAAAGGGCCACCTTCCGCCCACGCGCCCCCCATGCCGCCGCCACCAGCGCGACCGACAGGCCGATCATCACGTAGAGAATGCTCCACACGATGCCGAACCATATGGGCGCAGGAAAGATCGACGGCTTTTCGAGCGCCTGAAACCACGCGCTGTCCGCCCCTGCCCCCATCTGCCCCGACAGGAACCCGAGCAGGACGCACAGCGGCACGAGGAAAAGCGACCAGCGCAGGAAGCTGGCGCGTATCTGGGCATGCGATGCCAACATGTTCATGGGCTAATCCTCGGTCGCCGTCTTTCGGCGCAGTGCATTCCGATCCACCGCGGCGGATGCGGGGCCTGTCATAGTTTGACTATGCCTTTTTGCACAAGACTGCGCACCGTATCTTCCAGCGTCAGTTCGGCGGGCGTGAAGGTTAGGCCAAGCCTGTCTTCGGTATGGCGGCCCGAGACATCGCGCATATTGCCAAGCTCGCTCTTGATCTGGCGCATCTCCGGCATGAACAGCGCCAGCAGCTTTACCAGCCAGTCCGGCATGCGGTGGCGGGGCACCTTGCGGGCGAGGTCCGGCGCGCTTTGCCGGATCGATTCCGCCATCTCGTCGAGCCACATGAAGCGCTGGGAGGCGGGAAAGCGTTCGCCGCGCACCACCCCTGCCGGCGCTTCGATCGCGCGCAAGTGAGCCTCGGCCACATCGCGCACGTCGGTCACGCAGACGCCCATATTCGGCAGCAGCGGGATCGATCCGTCGACCAGCTTCTTCACCAGTTCGACACTGGTCGAAAGGTCGCCGTCGTGAACCGGCCCGAACACGGCGACCGGATTGATCGAGCAGAAGACCATCCCCGGCGAGTTCATCGCCACCCAGTCGCGCGCGGCCCGCTCGGCCACGGTCTTGGACTGGATATAGGGGGCAGGATTGGTGGTGAGATCGGTCCAGTCGGTATAGTCGAAACGGTCCTTGTCCGGCTGGCCATAGGCGATGGCGGCGGCCGAACTGGTCTGCACGAAGCGCGTGATGCCCGCTTCATGCGCGAACTGGAGGACGCGCAAGGTCCCGTCGCGCGCGGGAATGATCAGATCGTCCGCATTCTTCGGCACATCGAGCGGAAAAGGCGATGCGACATGGGCAACCGCGTCACACCCGTCGCAAGCCTGCGCCCAGCCGCTATCGGACAGCAGATCGGCGGAAAAGACCGTAAGTCGATCACCCGCCGCGGGCCAGCGCGCCCGCAATCGCGCCTCGCTTTTCGCGGCGTGGCGCACGGTGGTGTGCACGGCGTACCCTTCCGCCAGCAGACGGTCGATAATTTCGCCGCCGATATATCCCGTGCCTCCTGTGACGAGAACCGGACCTTTCATGTGCCCTCCTGTTTGCGCCCCCGCGCGACAATAAGCGGACCACGGCAGACCCGCAACGCAGCGCTCACCGCATCAGCACGAGTTCTTCGGCCATCGTCGGGTGGATGGCGGTGGTCGCGTCGAAATCGGCCTTGGTCAGCCCGGCCTTCACGGCAATGGCCGCGGCCTGCATCATTTCGGGCGCTTCGGGTGCAATCATGTGAATGCCGACGATCTTGTCCGTTTCACCATCGCAGATCATCTTGAACAGGCTGCGTTCGTTGCGGCCCGCCAGCACGTTCTTCATCGGGCGGAAATCGGACAGATAGACCTTCACGCTGCCCAGCTTGTTCTTCGCCTCGCCCTCGGTCATGCCGACGGCGGCGATCGGGGGGTGGCTGAACACGGCGCTGGGGATGCAGCCGTGATCCACCGCGACGGGATCGCCCTTGCCGAAGACGGTGTCGGCGAAGGCTTGACCTTCGCGGATCGCGACGGGGGTCAATTGCACGCGATCGGTCACATCGCCCACGGCATAGATGTGATCGACATTGGTCTTGCTGAAGCGATCGACCTTCACTTCGCCATGTTCGCCCAGTTCGACGCCTACCTTGTCGAGGCCCAGACCTTCGGTATTCGGGATGCGCCCCACGGCGAACATCACCAGATCGGCTTTCTCCTCGTCGCAGTCGGACATCTTTACGAAATAGCCGCCCTCGTCGCAAGGCTTGATGTATTCGAAGGTGGTGTTGAAGCGGAACTTGATGCCCTTCATCGTGCTGATCTGCAGCAGCCGGTCGCGCACGGCCTCGTCATAGCTGCGCAGGAGGCGGTCACCGCGATTGACGATATGAACATCGCAGCCGAATTCTTTGAAAATGCCTGCGAATTCGTTGGCGATATAGCCGCCGCCCGCGATGATGATCTTCTTCGGCAGTTCGTCGAGATGGAAGGCGTCGTTAGAACTGATCGCATGTTCCGCGCCCTGGCATTCGGGCATACGCGGGCGCGCACCGGTGGCGATGAGGATATGCTTCGCCGTTACCTTCTGGCCGCTCGCCAGCGTGATCTCATGCGGACCGGTGATCTCGGCCCGTTCCTTGAAGATCGTGACATCATGGCTTTCGAGCGTGTTGGTATAGGCCCCTTCGAGCCGGTCCACATCGGCCAGCACATTGTCGCGCAGGACCTTCCAGTCAAACTTGCGCTCGCCAATTTCCCAGCCGAATTTCTGGCAGTCTTCCAGATCCTCGGCGAAATGGGCACCGTAGACGAGCATCTTCTTCGGGACGCAGCCGCGAATGACGCAGGTGCCTCCGACCCGGTGTTCTTCCGCGATCGCCACTTTCGCGCCATGCGCCGCCGAAACACGGCTGGCACGAACGCCCCCCGACCCTCCGCCGATGGTGAAAAGGTCGTAATCGTATTCGGTGGATTCGCTCGTGGCGGCCATGCGGCGCTCCTGTCAGGCTCGGGAAATTGTGTCCCTTGCTAACCGGACCGCCGCTGGCAAGTTCCAATTTACCTCGCGGCGCGCGACCGGTTGCGGCTGCGATTGCGGTTGCCGCCGGAACGACCACCACCGGGCCGCCCCTGTCCGCCGCCCTGCCCTGCGCCCGCGGGCTTGCCCTTGCGCGCAGGATGCTTCTGTTTCGGCTTGTCCCTGCCTGCGGAACCACCGCCGGCGGGGCGCACCTTGGGGCGGGCCAGCTTGGGCTTCTGTTCGCGCTTGGTCGGGCCGA
The DNA here is from genome assembly GCA_947504155.1 of uncultured Erythrobacter sp. Taxonomy (GTDB): domain Bacteria; phylum Pseudomonadota; class Alphaproteobacteria; order Sphingomonadales; family Sphingomonadaceae; genus Qipengyuania. The sequence goes on along the minus strand of CANNGF010000003.1, from coordinate 586,087 downwards.
CGCCTTCCACCACGGCGCGGAAATTGTCGGGCAGGGGCAGGCGCTCGAACTCCGCATCGGTCTTCTTGCGGATATCCTTCAGATAATCGCGCTCGTCCTCGGCACAGAAAGCGATCGCCACCCCGTCACGGCCCGCACGCGCGGTACGGCCGATGCGGTGAACATATTGTTCGGGCACATTGGGCAGTTCGTAATTCAGCACGTGGCTGACGCCGGGGATGTCAATCCCGCGTGCGGCCACATCGGTGGCGATGAGGATCGGCGTCTTGGCGCGCTTGAATTCATCGAGCGCCCGTTCGCGCTGCGGCTGGCTCTTGTTGCCGTGAATGGCGTTGGCGGGAATACCCACCTGGCCCAGCTTCTTCACGATGCGGTCGCAGCCATGCTTGGTGCGCGCAAAGATCAGTACGCGCTCGAACTTGCCGGGCACCTCATGGCGTTCGGACAGGATCATTTCGAGCAGCGTCTGCTTTTCGTCCTGCTGCACCATGAAGAGATACTGGTCGATCCGTTCTGCCGTGCTGCTTTCGGGCGTCACGCTGACCTTGACAGGGTTGCGGCAGTATTTGCCGACCAGTTCCTGAATCTGCTTGGGCATGGTGGCGCTGAAGAACAGCGTCTGCCGATTTTCAGGCACCAGTTCGCTGATGCGGCGCAGCGCGTGGATGAAGCCGAGATCGAGCATCTGGTCCGCTTCGTCGAGCACGAGGATTTCGACCTTGTCGAGCGTGAACGCTTTCTGGTCGATCAGGTCGAGCAGGCGGCCCGGCGTCGCGACGAGAATGTCGGTGCCCCGGTGCAGCTTGTTGCGGTCCTTGTTGACCGAAGTGCCGCCCACGATGCTGTGCACCTTCAGGCCCGCCAGCGCGCCGTAATCCTTGGCGCTGTCGGCGATCTGGCCCGCCAGTTCGCGCGTCGGGGCAAGCACCAGCATGCGGCAGGATTTGAACGGCGTCTGGTTGTCAGCATCGCGCAGACGGTCGATGCTGGGCAGCATGAAGGCCGCCGTCTTGCCGGTACCCGTCTGGGCAATGCCCATCAGGTCGCGGCCTTCCAGCACGGGCGGGATCGCCTGCGCCTGAATCGGCGTGGGTTCCTTGTAGCCCTTCAGGTCGAGCGCCTGAAGCACGGGCTGCGAAAGACCGAGATCGGTAAATTGTGTCATGAAAACTCGCAAAATATGCGGCGCGCAGACGCAATGGTCGCGCGGCGCGGGTGTCAAACGACCCGCGTGAAAAGGGAAGTCCTTGTAAAAGACCGAGGCGCGGCCGGGGCGATGGATGTTTCCGCATCGCCGCTTCACGCTGGCTAGCGCGCTTCGATACCTGCCATGTGGCGATTTATCACCGCAAAGTCAACGAGACGCTTGTGCGCCGCACAAAATGCTTGTGAAAACAGGGTTTTTCTGCGAGTACCGAGAGATTGCAGGCCCATCTACGCGATCCTGCGACTGAGAGACAGCCGTGCTTTCCGCACTGTGGAGCACGAGACATGGATCTCACCCGAACCCTTTGTCATCCCCTGCCTGGAAATATGCGCGCTTTATGGGCGCGCGGCGATTCCGGCCTAGTCGACCATTTCCGCGCCGGGTCTTCCCGTCCGGCAGCGCCATCCTGCCTTGCCGGGCAATGGCAGGGCAGTGGCATATGAGCGAACGTCTCATGCTCGCCTACGGAGCGATATTTCTGTTGGTCAGCCTGCTGTCCTTCGTTGCGTGGCGGATCTGGTATTACGCCCCGCTCAAGGTCCGCCGACGCAATCGTCGCAAGGACATGGCAATCTATTCCGCCCGGTCGAAAGCGCGCCTTGCGGAGACGGAATCGTGAGCCCGTGTTACGCAACCCACACGCCATACGGGGCCGCGATCTGCTGCGCCCTGACAGCACGCAGCTACACCCCCGGACGGCGCATCCGTCCGGCTGCCCAAGATAGAAAGCACCCTTATGACAATCGCTGAAAAACCGGATCAGGACGCCGCGAAGCCCAAGTTCAAGCGTTCGCGCCCGATGGCCAAGATGCCGCCGCAGAACGCGCGGCGACAAGGTGCCATCACCTCGCTCGCATTCCTCCAGTTCGGGAACCGCGATCGCGCCGTGAGCTTCCTGAACGGCCATAACGCTGAACTCGACGCAAGGCCGCTCGATGTCGCGAGCGACAGTAACGAAGGGTTCGAGCGCGTCAGCAACCTGATCGCTTCCGAGACGGATTGACGCCCGGACCGGCTATCAAAACCCGATCGCCGCTTCACGCTGGCTAGCGCGCCTGGTTTCTCGCCATGGTGATGCCGCAGCGCAAAAAGAAAGTGCGCCGGTAGTTCGCGGCGGTCACTTACCAAAGCTGCGGTTGTCCGACCAATCGCCCAGTTGCACGATAAGATTACGGTTTTCGAGTAAGAGGATCGTCTGGACTTTTTCGCCCGTCCCATCAATGTTCACGAAGACATTGAAGACGCTTTCACGCAATGCGTCACCGCAGGGACTTGGTTCTTCGATGGCGTCGCCCTTTAGCATATCGCTACAGGTCCACGGGCCTATGTCACGCCAGTACATTCCGCCGAAAACGTCCTCGGCCAGCGGACTGTCGCCGATCATGGAGAATCCCTCCACCGTCATGAGCCGATGAAGCGCCTCGGTGACATCCTCCGGGCCTTCGAACATCTGCGTTCCCACCGTGCTTACCAAGGCAAGGCTGATTGATGGATGCGCGGATTTTCGGGCTTCGACCAGCCTACCCTTGGCAATCGGAGCAAAGAACTTGTTGGGCAGATCGAGTGTCACACTGGCGGGACTGCAAGCCGAGGTGGCGCCTGCGCCCAAGGCAGCGACAAGCGCTCCGGCAGCAAAAACATCGCGTCGAGACATCGTCATGCCGCCACGCTACCAACACGGCCCGGATTATCAATGCTGCGGGGCTCGCCTGACGCGAAGCGTGCGGTCAGACCTGCCGGAAATTAAACGCTGCATTGAGCGCGAATACAGCCAGTCCTGCAAAGACCGACACGACCACGCGCGCCACCAGATAGTTCATCGGCGTCCAGTGGGTCAGCACCCAGAACAGCCCGACCGTGACGGCCAGACCGACCACGGCATTGCCAAGGAACAGCAGATAGCCGGTTGATACCTTGCGGTCCGACCCGGCGAAGATCCAGGTGCGGCCGAAGATGTAATGGATCGAATTGGCGACCATGAAGCTGATGCCCGTGGCGATCACGGGATCCATTCCCGCCTGTTCGACCAGCAGCCACAAAACGCCCAGTCCGACGAGGAAAACGCCGGTGCTGACCACCGTGTTGCGCAACAGCATGCCGCCGGCGCGGCGCGTCAGGAAACGGTTCAGCACGTGAAGGGTCTCAGGCGGCAGCCATGTTGCGCGGCAGGGGCCGGGGATTGTTTTCGCCCGCATCGCGCCATTCGGTCCGCCGCGGCGCGCCGAACCACAGGAACAGCAGCGGCAGCTTGATGAACAACAGTTCGGAATGGATCATCCGGTCGGTCCAGCGCTCCCACATATTGGGGGTGCGGCGCTGGTTTTCCGCCAGCCATTTGTCATAGGGCAGGAAGTGATCGGGCTCGTCCACATGGACGACCTCGAATATCTTGTGCAGCGCCTTGTCCTGTTTGACGATGGGATGGTTGAGCAGGATATCGACCTGCTTCAGCCCGCGCTTCTCGGTCAGCGAGATGACGCGGCACAGCCGTTCGAACAGATCGTCGCTGGCGATGATCGCATCGGTATCGAGGCTGTCGATCGAGGTGCCGAAGCTGATCTCGATGAAGCGGTCGATATGGCCAAAGGTCCGGTCCAGCGCGATCGGCATGGTGCCGCGCAGCTGGAACCAGCGCTTGAACATGGTGTAATGCTTGCGTTCGTCGGCGCGGTGCTTTTCGACCGCCGCGATCAGCTCGGTCGCCTCGGGATGCTTGGCCTTCACCGCCTCCAGCACACGGTCGAGCGCGGTGTACCCGCGATGTTCGTTATAGATGTAGATCGATCCAAGAAGGTCGAGATACCGGCGGGCAAACCATGATTTCATGGCCGCGGTCTAGCATGGCCCGGCGATAGCGTCACGATAATCCGCTTTCCTACAGACCCGTGCGACCCATACAGTCGCGGCTCAATATTCGGCGCTCAACACGCAGTGCCGTGAGCGCCAACGTGAGTAGGAAAAACGGAAATTGACACCAGCTGCACAAAAACGCGCAATAACCATCTGGGGAGACAGCGAAATACGAAGATCAGGAGTTTCTTGAAATAGCCCTGTCTGTGTCACGCCGCCCCCATTTGGCCGGCCGCCTGCGTCAGTTCAGCCCGGCAGCCTCCAGCAGCGATTCCGTACTGGCGTCGAATTCCTCGCCGCCCTGCTCGATCGCCTTGGCCATCTGCTTGCCCAGCTCGACTCCGAACTGGTCGAAGGGGTTGATGTCCATCAGCACGGCGTTGGCGAAGGTGCGGTGTTCGTGGAAGGCGATCAGCGCGCCCAGCGTGGCCGCATCGAGATCGTCGACAAGGATGGTGGCCGATGGCCGGTCGCCGGGATAGTTTCGCGCCGGATCGGCGCCCTTCTTGCCCGCCATCAGCGCGGCGCCCTGGGCGAAGCAGTTCATCAGCAGGATGCGGTGATGGGCCGGGTCCAGCTCGTCGCCCGGCGCGATGCTGGCGATGAAATCGACCGGGATCAGATGGGTGCCCTGATGCAGCAACTGGAACACGGCATGCTGCGCATCGGTACCCACCCCGCCCCAGGTGATCGGCGCGGTGGGCCCATCAACGGGCTGCATGTCGGCGGTCACGCGCTTGCCGTTGCTCTCCATCTCCAGCTGCTGGAGGTAATCGGGGAAGAGGCCCAGCCGCTCGTCATAGGCGAAGACGGCGCGGGTCTGGCAGCCGCGGATGCGGGTGTAATAGAGATCGGCAAAGGCCGCCCGCAGGACCAGATTGTCCTCCGGCGAAGTATCGCGGAAGTGAGCGTCGACAGCCGCCGCGCCCGCCAGCATCTCGCGGAAATCGTCCATGCCCACGGCCATGGCGATGGGAAAACCGATGGAGGACCAGATCGAATACCGGCCGCCAACGCTTTCCTGGAAGGGCAGGATGCGCGTCTCGTCGATGCCCCATTCCACCGCGCCTTCGGGATTGGCGGTCAGCGCGATGACCCGGCCGCCGGGATCTTCCACGCCATTGTCGCCGAGCCATTTGAGCGCGCTTTCGGCATTGGTCATGGTCTCGATCGTGGTGAAGGTCTTGCTGGCCACCGCGATCAGCGTCTTCGCCGGATCGCATTTGGCAAAGGCCGCTTCCAGCGCAACGCCGTCGATATTGGACACCACATGCACATCGCAGCGCGCGAAATCGCGCGACAGCGCATCGACACCCAGGGCCGGGCCAAGGGCGCTGCCGCCGATGCCGATGTGGATCAGATGCTCGATCTCGCCCAGCGCACCCTGGTGGATCGCCTCGACCAGCATGCCCATCCGGTCGATCAGCGCGCCCGCTTCCTCGACCTTGGCGGAATCGCCCACACCGCGGAGCGTGGCGTGATCGGCAGCGCGGCCTTCGGTGGGGTTCACCACCTCGCCCGCGAACAGCTTGTCACGCATGGCGGTGAAATCCATCGTCTCCGCCAGTTCGGCAAAACGCGCCAGCACCGCGCGGTCCAAGTGGGTCTTCGACCAGTCGAACAATATGTCGCCGGGCGCCATCAGATCGCCTTCGGCGTCGCCCGCCAGTTCGATCCTGCCCGACAGCATGGCTACACGCTCTGCCCCGCCGGGTTCGTCCGCACCCTCGCCCCCGTCGCGCTTCGTGCTGAACAGTTCGAGCAGCGTCGGCTGCGGAAGGCTCGCAAGGTCGCTCCAGATATCGGCGGCAGATTTGGTCATGGTGGGCAAAAATCCTTTGATGGTCGCGCTGCTGCGACTAGGGAATTCCGCGATGAATGAGAACCCCCGCCTTGCAACCCCCGATGCCGAAACCGAACCGGGCACAGTCACTAGCGAAGAAACCCGCACCGAAGAGCAGGAAAGCTGGGGGGATTTCCTCAAGTTCCTGCTGAAGCTCGTGGTGATCGTGCTGATCTTCCGCAGCTTCATCTTCTCGCCCTTCACCATCCCTAGCGAAAGCATGCTGCCGGGCCTGAGGAACGGGGACTATCTGGTCGCCGCCAAATGGCCCTATGGCTATTCGAGACTGTCGCTGCCGCTGGAAGCGCCGCTGATCCCGGGCCGCATCTTCGCCAGCCTGCCCGAACGCGGCGATGTGGTGATCTTCAAGCATCCGGTCGACGGCACCGATTACGTGAAGCGTGCAATTGGCCTGCCCGGTGACACCATCGCCATGCAGCGCGGCACGGTCTATCTCAACGGCGATCCCCTGCCGCAGGAACGCGGCAGTTTCGTGGATATCCCGATGAGCGCGAACACCAAGTGCCGGCCTGATGGCGGCACTGTGGTCGATGGCAATCTGTGCCGTTATCGCCAGGTCATCGAAACGCTGCCTTCGGGCAAAAGCTATCGCACCATCGATTTCGGCCGCACCAATCAGGACGATTTCGACCCGATCGTGGTGCCGGCCGGCAAGATCTTCGTCATGGGCGATAATCGCGACAATTCGCTCGACAGCCGCTTCCCGCCACAGGCCGGCGGCGGTGTCGGGCTGGTCGATGCCGACCTGCTGGTCGCACGCGCCACCATGGTCCTTTGGTCCACCGACGGCAGCGCGGAATGGCTGCTGCCCTGGACATGGTTCACCGCGGCCCGGTGGGACCGGATCGGGAGCACGCTGTGACCAAGCTCGACCCCGCCGCCCGCGAATGGCTGGATGCCAATGGCTTTACCGTGAACGATCAGGTCTTGTGGCAGGCCGCGCTCACCCATGGCAGCATGGGTGAAACGCAGGATTACGAACGGCTCGAATTCCTCGGCGATCGCGTGCTCGGCCTGTCGATCGCGCACTGGCTCTATGGTGAAAGCAATGCGCCCGAAGGCAAGCTGGCCCAGCGCCTGAACGCTATCGTCAGCCGCGAAATGTGCGCCACCGTGGCGCGCGGGATCGGACTTGGCGATCATATGCGCATCTCGAAACAGGCGCGCGCCGATGGCGGCCGGGACAGCGACAATATCCTGGGCGATGTCATGGAGGCCTTGCTCGGCGCTCAGTTTCTGGACAATGGCTTCGAGGCATCGCGCCTGCTCGTGCACCAGCTCTGGCGTCCCGCGCTCGAAAGCGGTGCGGGCGAGAGCAAACATCCCAAGAGCGCGCTGCAGGAATGGGCGGCAGGCAATCGCCGCAAACCGCCCGAATACGAAGTCGTCGAAAGATCGGGCCCCGATCATGCCGCGCAGTTCACCGTCCGCGTCAGCGTGCACAAGGTGGGCGACGCGACTGCCACTGCCGGCAGCAAAGGCGAAGCCGAAAAGGCCGCCGCAAAGGAATTCATGGAGAAATACGGATGAGCGACGCCACCACGAAATGCGGCCTCGTCGCGGTTATCGGTGCCCCCAATGCGGGCAAGTCCACGCTGGTGAACCAGCTGGTTGGCCAGAAGGTCGCCATAACGAGCGCCAAGGCCCAGACCACGCGGGCGCGCATGCTGGGCATCGCGCTGCACAAAAGTGACGAAGCGGATACGCAGATGATCCTGGTCGATACGCCGGGCATCTTCGCGCCCAGGCGGCGGCTGGATCGCGCCATGGTCAGCGCGGCGTGGGAAGGCGCGGACAGTGCCGATGCCGTGCTGCTGATGGTCGATCCGATCAAGCAACGCCGGCATGAACTCGAACCGTTGATCGAAGCTCTGACGAACCGGCCGGAACGCAAGATCCTCGTCCTCAACAAGGTCGACAAGGCGAAGAAGGAACCCCTGCTCGCGCTGGCGCAGGAGCTGGGCGAAAAGGTGGATTTCAGCCAAGTCTATTTCGTCTCGGCCCTGACCGGTGACGGGGTGCCCGAACTGAAAGACGCGCTTGCCAAGCTGATGCCCGAAGGCCCCTGGATGTATCCGGAGGACCAGGTCTCGGACGCGAGTGAACGCCTGCTCGCCACCGAAATCACCCGTGAACAGCTTTACCAGCAGCTCCACGAGGAACTGCCTTACGACAGCGCGGTTCGGCCCGAGAAGTACATCCAGCGCCCCGATGGCAGCGTGGAAATCCACCAGCAGATCGTCGTTATGCGCGACAACCAGCGTGCCATCGTGCTCGGCAAGGGCGGCAGCAAGATCAAGGCCATCGGCCAGGCCGCACGCGAGGAGCTGAGCGAATTGCTAGGCCAGAAGGTTCACCTCTTCCTGCACGTCAAGACCGACGAACGCTGGAGCGAGGACAAGGAAATGTTCGAGGAAATGGGCCTGGAGTGGACGAAGTAATTGTCCCTCAACCTGCCAGTCTAGAAGGCCTAGAAACACAGTAATTGCACCTAAGTTGATCATTGGATTTCCACATCATACTCTCCTCAATCCTAACATGAGGAATAGAGCATGATGAAAAAGGCAATCTTGGCGATAGCTGCTGCAGGTGGACTTTTCGGTACTGCGCTTGTGCCAACCAACGTCGCGGCTGGCACTTGCGAATTGATTTTCTCAGAACAGTACGGTTCCTGCAATGGAGACGAAATCTGTCAGCAGTTCGCCGTTTGGGATTACGCTGCCTGTCTCGAAGATGACAGACCTAAAGAAACCACCAATCCCCTCCCAGTGGGCGGCTGAGTGAAAAAAGAACCTGTTTGATCAAACAGTGACCCCAAGGCAAAGGCTCAAGAGGATCCAGCGTCCTCTTTGAAATAGCATTGCTGCTGTTCCGGGGCCGCAGACTCTAGCGCTTCTTCGCCACTTTGATCTTGTTCTTCTTGGCGAAGTCCTTGGTGGACTCTTCGCTGCGGCCCAGGGCCTTGGCAATTTGTTTCAGGCCTTGCCCCTTGGCGGCGAGGGTGCGGAGTTGTCCCGCCTCCTCGCCGGTCCACGGCTGCTTGTGACGCTCGAAGCGTTCCTTGCTCATCAGTCGGCCTTCTTCTTGGCAGCGGCTTTCTTGGCCGGAGCTTTCTTCGCTGCCGGTTTCTTCTTCGGAGCGGCCTTCTTCTTGGCGGGGGCTTTCTTCTTGGTCTTCTTCGCGGGGCCCTTGGCTGCGCGAGCGTCGATCAGTTCGATCGCCTGCGCATGGGTCAGGTCCTCGGGCTTCATGTCCTTCGGGATGGTCGCATTGGTCGTACCGTCGGTTACGTAGGGACCATAGCGGCCGGGCATGACCTTCATCTCGGCGCCGCTGGTCGGATGTTCGCCCAGCGTCTTGATCGGTTCGGCCTTGCCCCTTCCGCGGCCGCCCTTCTGGGCAGCCGATTGCGCAAGGAGATCGACGGCGCGGTTCATGCCGATGTCGAAGATCTCCGGCGTGCTCTGGAGCTTGCCGTATGTTCCTTCGTGGCGGACTGCCGGGCCATAGCGCCACAGGCCGGCCTCGATGTCCTTGCCGGTTTCCGGGTGCTGGCCGATGATGCGCGGCAGGCTCAACAGCTTCAGTGCCCATTCGAGACCGAAATCGTCGATATCCTTGGGAATGCTGGCGCGCTTTGCGTCCTTGCCATCGCCAAGCTGGACATAGGGTCCGAACCGGCCCGTCTTGCGCTCTACCGGAAGGCCGGTGTCGGGATCTTCGCCCAGAACGCCGTCATTCGCGCCATCGTCGCCGTCGCTGCCGGGCTTGGCGAACTGGCGAGTGAACTTGCATTCAGGATAGTTCGCGCAGGCCACGAATGCGCCATAGCGACCGCCGCGCAATGCGAGCCTGCCGCCTTCACGGCCCTCCGCCTCGCACAGCGGACAATGGCGCGGATCCTTGCCGTCTGCGCGTTCGGGGAAGAGGTAGTCGGACAGGAAACCGTCCAGCACCTCGGTGACTTCGGAAGGCTTCTTCTCCATGACCTCTTCGGTCTTGGGTTTGAAATCCTTCCAGAACTCGGCGAGCAGCTTCTTCCATTCCTCGCGTCCGTCGGAGACGGTGTCGAGTTCGTCCTCCATTCCGGCGGTGAAATCGAAGGCGACATAACGTTCGAAGAAGCGTTCGAGGAACGCTGTCAGCAGCCGTCCGGATTCCTCCGCGAAGAAACGGTTCTTTTCCATCCTGACATAGGCGCGGTCGCGCAGCGTCTGGATGGTCGAGGCATAGGTTGAAGGCCGGCCGATGCCGAGCTCTTCGAGCCGCTTGACCAGGCTCGCCTCGCTGAAACGTGGCGGCGGCTGGGTGAAGTGCTGGTTAGCCTCGACGTCCTTCTTCAAGGGACTGTCGCCCTTGCTCATGTTCGGCAGCAGGCCGTCTTCGTCGTCTTCCGAAGGTTCGTCGCGGCCTTCCTGATAGACGGCGAAATAGCCGGGGAATTTCACCACCTGGCCGGTTGCACGCAGTTCGTGCTTGCCGGTCCCGTCACGCAGGGTGATCGTGGTCCGTTCGAGATTGGCCGAGGCCATCTGGCTGGCCATCGCCCGCTTGAAGATCAGATCGTACAGCTTGGCCTCATCGCCGCTGCCCGCCCGATCCTTCTTGAAATCGGTGGGCCGGATCGCTTCGTGAGCTTCCTGCGCATTCTTGGCCTTGGTCGAATAGAAGCGCGGCTTGTCGGGCAGGTAATAGGCATCGTAACGGTCCGCGATGGCATTGCGGCAGGCATCGATCGCGCTCGGGTCCATCTGCACACCATCGGTACGCATATAGGTTATCGCACCCGCTTCATACAGCGACTGCGCCAGCCGCATGGTGTGACTGGCCGAATAGCCAAGCTTGCGCGCAGCTTCCTGTTGCAGGGTCGAAGTGGTGAACGGCGGCGCGGGGCTGCGCTTCAGCGGCTTGGTCTCGATATCCTCGACCGTGAAGCGCGCCTCCTCGACAGCCTTCTTGGCCGCCTTGGCGCTACCTTCGTCGCCCAGTGTCAGCTTCCGCAGCTTCTGCCCGTCGAACTTGACCAGCCGCGCATCGAACTGCGTCCCGTCCTGTTCCAGCTTTGCCAGCACCGACCAGTATTCGTCGGCGCGGAACTGTTCGATCTCGGTCTCGCGGCCAACGATCAGGCGCAGCGCCACGGACTGGACGCGCCCTGCACTCTTGGCCCCCGGTAGGCGGCGCCACAGCACCGGCGACAGGGTGAAGCCATAGAGATAGTCGAGCGCGCGGCGCGCCAGATAGGCATCGATCAGATCCTGGTCGAGCTCGCGCGGAGCTTTCATTGCATCGGTGACGGCCTGCTTGGTGATGGCGTTGAAGGTAACGCGGTCGACCTTGTCGGGTAGCGCCTTGCGCTTCTGCAGCAATTCGCGGACGTGCCAGCTGATCGCTTCACCTTCGCGATCAGGGTCAGTCGCGAGAACGAGGCGGTCCGCCTTCTTGGCGTTGTCGGCGATTTCCTTGAAGCGGCTCTGCTTGTCGCGATAGAGTTCCCAGTCCATCGCGAAATCCTCGTCCGGGCGCACGCTGCCATCCTTGGGCGGCAGATCGCGGACATGGCCGTAGCTGGCCAGAACCTTGAAGTCCTTGCCGAGGTATTTTTCGATGGTTTTCGCCTTGGCCGGCGATTCTACGATGACGAGTTGCATTGTGGTCTGGGACGTCCCTTACGTGTGTACGTGCGTATACGCGCGAAAATGGGGATCGGCCTCACATAGCGTCAAGCGTCTTTCTGCTGCTCTGTCCTTTCGGCGAAGTCCGGGGGCAGGATGCACTTGCCCGCATCATATTGCCCCACTGCACGGATCACCTCGTTCTTCTCCGGTTCAATGCGGCGACCCGAAAGCTGGCTGTCGATCACCCGGCGGAGCAATTGATCGAGCCGGGTCACGAGATAGCAGTCGATCGCAGGCTTGGCATGCGGGTTGCCGATCCCGCTGTCGTCGGTGAGGAAGGTGTAACGCGACTGGGTGGCCGCTGCCATGGCGCGCATTATATACTCCGCCACATCGGCTACGCCCGAGGCGCCCACCGGGATCACATGTACGCGCTCGGCCCGCAGATGTTCGGCAGCGAGCCAGGTTTGCGGAACATCCCGATCATGCGGCGGTGCATCGCCGACCAGCAGAAGTGACTTCACGGCGTCATCGCGCCAGGTCAACTGCGCTGCCCGGACCAGCGCATCCTGCATCGCCTCCTCGTAATCGCCACCGCCCCCGGCATATTGCGCGGCGAGGCGGGTCTGGGCGCGGGCCACGTCGCTATCGAAATCGAAGGTCCGCGTGACGAAATCATCACCCTCGTCACGATAGAAGCTGAAGGCCACGCGGATATCGATATCCTGATGGCGCGCCTCCAGCGAAGCGAGGATCGAACGCAGTTCTGCCTGGAGGAATCGCAGTTCGTCTCTCATCGATCCGGTCACATCGACGACAAGCGCGATGTCCAGCTTGCGAACAGCAACGGCGTTCTGTTCGGTCTGGATCGTGACCGTCTGTGCTCCCGCGGTTTCCGGAAGACGCAAGGCGCGCCATTCCCCGCCACCGGCGCGCACCCAGACCGTCTCGCTCAGCCGATCGAGGCCGGGGAAAAAGACCGCGCTGCCGTCGGCCACAGTGTTTAGCTTTATCGAATTGCTATCTTCGCACCGCAGTTCGATCGGCATGAACGGAACTGCCCGGCCCCGGGTATCCTTTGCCTCGACCCGCAATATCCGCGATGTGTCGAGCATCGGCAGGGCCGCGAGGCGCTGACCGAGGTCGGACTGCCGCACGTAAGCGGCATAGAGTTCGGGATTGAGCAGATCGTCATGTTCGCCAGCGGTGAGGAGCCCGCTCTGCGGATTGGGTTGCGGGGGCCCGGGCATGATCGGCCGCGTATATCCCGGCATGGTACTGGCGGGTGCGCGGCCCTCGGCCTCGGCGACATCAACGGTCGCTACGCTAGCTACTTCCGATCCCGAACTTTCGCCTGCGCGGCGAACACGCGAACCGGTGACCACGATCAGCTCATCTCCACTGGCAGAGGGTGATGGAGGTGGTGGAGGTGGCGGTGGAGGCGGAGCGGCCGGAGGCGGAGTCGATGCCACAGCCTTGGCAACCGGCGGAGGCACGGATCGGGCGGGCCCTTGCTGATCGACGATTGCTTCCCGGCCGAGGTCGGGCAGCGCATCAGGCGTCCTGCAATATCCCCTGTCGCCAGCGGAACTGCCGCTACGGGCCGCACTGTCGGTCTGCGCGTTAAGCGCCATGGGCCCTGGAACCAGCAGTGATACCGAACAAGCGGTAGCCAGAATTTTCCTCATCAAGATACTCCCCCAATCTCTGATGCCATGAAACTGTATTACATAAATCTGCGCATCGGGATTAACCGCTCCTGACTTGCAATCGGCCCGATGACACCGGGCCGTTTCAATCTCGCAGGCCCGCAATTTTCAGCAAGCGACGCCCCAGCAGCTTCGGCACCCATCGAAGGGCAAGTTGGCGTGAAGTCATGACCGGCGTTTCTTCCGATATGCTGTAAAACGCAGGCTTTCGGTCGTTGCAAATCTGGAAGCTCAGCGAGAAATCGTCTGGCTTGAATAATCCCGCGGACACGGCAAGTTCAGGCCCATCCTGCGGCCGGTGGAAAATCGCCGATCCGCATCGGGCGCAGAAGCCGCGCTCCGCGAACGCGGAAGATCTGAAGACTTCCAGAGTTTCGCCTTCGATCGTAGCCTCGGGCGACTGGATCGCCATCCACGGGCCGCTGCACCATTGGCGGCAGGTATCGCAATGGCATACTCCGACTTCGACTTTCGAAGCACGGATAGCCACCGAGACGCGGCCGCAGAGGCACTGCCCTCGCCGCATCTTTGCGACGGTCATTTCAGGCTGACCTTGCCAGCAGCATGTCGCTCGAGCCGCCCGGCGATTTCCAGTTCCAGCAGTGCGAGCTGGACGGATGCCGCGCCCTGCCCCGATTGCCTCACCAGTTCGTCCACACTGACCGGGGCGGTGGTTAACAGGCTGCCGATGTCCGCAGGATCGGCTTCGGCCAGTTCCTGCGGCTCGAAATCGAATTGTGCCACCGGCTCGCGAAAGGTTGAGCGCGCCACGCCGTCGAAGGATGATAGCAGTTCCACGACATCTTCCGGCGATTGCACCAGCACCGCGCCTTCGCGGATCAGATGGTTGCAGCCATGGCTGCGCGCTTCGAGCGGGCTGCCAGGAATGGCCATGACTTCCCTCCCCGCCTCGCCCGCCAGCCGCGCGGTGATCAGGCTGCCCGACTTGACTGCCGCTTCTACCACCAGCGTGCCACCGGCGAGCCCGGCGATGATGCGGTTCCGGCTGGGAAAATGGCTTCCGCGTGGTTCGGTCCCCGGCGGTTGTTCGGCGATGAGCAAGCCCTCTTGCGCGATCCGTTCCTGCAGTTCGGCGTGCTGGGGCGGATAGGCGATGTCGATACCGCTGGCGATCACGCCGATGGTCGCAGGCATTGCCCCCTCGTGAGCGGCCCCGTCGATACCGCGCGCCAGACCCGAAACCACGGTGAAGCCTGCCTCTGCCAGGCCCTTGGCAAAATCGCGGGCGAGCTTGACCGCCGCCGCGCTGGCATTTCGCGCACCAACCATCGCCACGCATGGTTTCGCGGCGAGGCCGAGATTTCCCCGGCACGTCAGGATCGGCGGCGCACCGCCAATTTGCGCCAGCAGGTCAGGAAAATCGGGTTGGTCGTGGAAGAGATATTTGGCCCCGGCCTTGCGAACGCAGTCCACCTCCCGTTCGATCTTTTCCACCGGGGCAGCGCGGTATAGGCGCCCGGCTTTTCCGCCCAGATTCGGCAGCGCTTCCAGAGCCTCCACCGCGGTGCCGAAGCGTCCTAGCAGCATGGCATAGCTGACCGGGCCGATGCGCGGCGATCGCCGCAGGCGGATACGGGCAAAGGCCTCTGCTTGCGTCAAGCTTGCCGGGGCCGGATGCACCGCTTCGTTCACTTGGAGGAACCGACCCTTGGTTCCGTCCCCGCCATCAACCGGCGGATGTTTTCGCGGTGTAGCCACACGACCAGCAGCGCGATCAGGGCCAGCACCACGGCATAGCCCGGCCAGCCGAAGAGCACTGCGGCGATGGCGGCCGCCACCACGGCGGACATTCCGGCAAGCGAGCTGATGCGCGTAATCGCCAGCAAGCCGATCCACACGGCGGCGTAAACCAGCCCCAATTGCCATGCGAGGCCGAAGCACACGCCTGCATTGGTCGCCACGCCCTTGCCGCCCTTGAAGCCGAGCCAGACGGGGAAGCAGTGGCCGATGACTGCGAACAGCGCCGCCCAGCCAACCGCTTCGGGGAAGAATTGCTTCGCCAGCAAGACCGGCAGCAAACCCTTGGCCAGATCGAGCAACAAGGTCGCCGCAGCCAGCCATTTGCTGCCGGTCCGCAGCACATTTGTGGCGCCGATATTCCCGCTGCCTTGCTGGCGAATGTCGCCCTTGCCCGCCAGCCTGGCGAGGATCAGCCCGAACGGGATCGAGCCGAACGCATAGCCCAGAAGCGCAGCCCAGAGCGCGTTGACAGTCAAATCGATGCCGATATCCATTACTTTTCCCTAACCGTTCGGCCCAAGCTTGTCGAAGGGCCGTACTTCCTTTTAAGACTGATTTGGAAGAAAAAAGCAGGGCGTCGACATGCCCGTCGTCCCCCACGGCCGCTCATAACGGATTGTCAGCCTTGAACGCGAATTCCCCCATCCTCATTTTCGACTCCGGCGTTGGCGGGCTCACCGTGCTTGGCGAATTGCGCAAGGCGTTGCCCGATGCGTCGGTGATCTACGCCGCGGACATGGCGGGGCTGCCCTATGGCGCGAAAAGCGAGGCGGAGATCGCCGCGCGTGTTTCGGGCCTGCTGGGACGGATGGCGGAACGCTATCGCCCGAGGCTGATCTGCATCGCCTGCAACACCGCCTCCACCATTGCGCTGGGCATGGTGCGCGATGTGCTGGAAATCCCGATCGTCGGCACGGTGCCTGCGATAAAGCCCGCCGCAGCCCTCACGCGCAGCGGCACCTTGGGGCTGCTCGGCACCGAAGCCACCATGCGCCAGGGTTATATCGACAATCTCGAACGCGAATTTGCCGTGGGCAAGACATTGCTTCGCCACGGCGCGAACGGGCTCGTCCCCCTCGCCGAAGCCAAATTGCGCGGCGAGAAGATAAGCGTGGGAGCGGTGGCCGACGAAGTGAAGGCGCTTGTCCTGCAGCCCGGCGGACGCGAGCTTGACACGGTCGTGCTCGCTTGCACGCATTTCCCGCTGCTCGAACCCGAACTGCGCGAAGCGATGGGCAAAGATATCACCTTCGTCGACGGTGCCGACGGGATTGCGCGGCGGATTGTCTACCTCACCCAGGAACATGCTTTTGAACGCGAAACGCCGGACTTCGCCGTCACCACCGGCGAATTGGCCGATTTCAAGAAACTTGATCGCGCCTTCGCCAATTACGGCATCGAGGTGCTCGAAAAGTTCTGAAACTGTTGCGAACGGATCGCAAAGATCGCGGTAGCAAAAGCTGCGTGCTTTCCCTATGTGCGCCCCTGTATCCAGCCGCGCAAAGGGCGGCGCAGAACGGGCCGGTGCCTCGTGAATTACGACCAGATCTTCGATGAAGCCATTGGACGCCTCCATACGGAAGGCCGCTATCGGGTGTTTATCGACATCATGCGCAACAAGGGTGCTTTCCCCAATGCGCGGTGCTTTCACGGCCACAACGGCCCCAAGCCGATCACGGTCTGGTGCTCGAACGATTACCTCGCCATGGGCCAGCATCCCAAGGTCATCGAAGCGATGGAAAACGCGCTTCACGATGTCGGCGCGGGATCGGGCGGGACTCGCAATATCGGCGGCAACACGCATTTCCATGTCGAGCTTGAGCGCGAGCTGGCCGATCTTCACGGCAAGGACGGCGCGCTGCTGTTCACCAGCGGCTATGTCTCGAACGATGCGACCCTGTCGACGCTGGCCAAGCTGCTGCCCGGCTGCATCATCTTTTCGGACGAACTCAACCACGCCAGCATGATCGCCGGCATCCGCAATTCGGGTTGCGAAAAGCGCGTGTTCCGCCACAATGATCTGGAGCATCTCGAACAGCTGCTGGCTGCCGAAGATCCGGACACGCCCAAGCTGATCGCTTTCGAGAGCGTCTATTCGATGGACGGCGATGTCGCCCCCATCCACGACATTTGCGACCTTGCCGAAAAATACAATGCGCTGACCTATATCGATGAAGTTCACGCGGTCGGCATGTATGGCAAGCGCGGCGGCGGCATTTCCGAACGCGACGAAGCCGCGCACCGTATCGACATCATCGAGGGCACGCTGGGCAAGGCGTTTGGCGTGATGGGCGGATATATCGCTGCCGACACGCGCGTGATCGACTGCATCCGCAGCTATGCGCCCGGCTTCATTTTCACCACCTCGCTCAGCCCGGTGCTGGTCGCCGGTGTCCTGGCCGCGGTGAAGCATCTCAAATCCTCCAGCGACGAACGTGACGGCCAGCAGGCCGCCGCCGCCCAGCTGAAAGAGAAGATGCGCCGTGCCGGTCTGCCGGTCATGCCGTCCACCACGCATATCGTCCCGCTGATGGTGGGCGATCCGGTGCATGCCAAGAAGATCAGCGACATTCTGCTCGCCGAATACGGCGTCTATGTACAGCCGATCAATTTCCCCACCGTGCCCCGCGGGACGGAGCGTCTGCGCTTCACCCCCGGCCCGGCCCATTCGCCCGAGATGATGGACGAGCTGGTCGAAGCGCTGGTGGAAATCTGGGACCGCATGGAACTGGAACTGGCACAGGCTGCCTGATCCGTAGGGGATTTTGCCGCTTTGCCGCCCTGGGCTAGGGCGTCCTCGAGAGAGGAATAATCATGAGCGGAAATCCCAGCCTACCCTATGACGAAATCGTGCGGTCGCGCCGCTCCATTCGCGGCTATCTGGACAAGCCGGTCCCCCGCGAACTGATCGAGGAAATCCTCGCGCTCGCCATGCGGTCGCCGACCTCGATGAACACGCAGCCCTGGCATTTCCATGTCATCACCGGCGAACCGCTGGACCGGATTCGTAAGGGCAATACAGAGCGCATTCTGGCAGGCGAGCCCGACAGCCGGGAGTTCCGCCGGGGCGAACCCTTTGCGGGTGTGCATCGCGACCGGCAGATCGGCGTGGCCAAACAATTGTTCGGGGCGATGGGGATCGAACGGGACGACAAGGACGCCCGGCAGGACTGGGTCCTGCGCGGGTTTCGCCAGTTCGATGCGCCGGTATGCGTGATCGTGACCTATGACCAGGAATTATCGGGCAGCGATGACACGGCCTTCGACTGCGGCGCCGTCACCACCGCACTGGTCAATGCGGCGTGGAGCCGTGGTCTCGGCTGCGTGATCAATTCGCAAGGCATCATGCAGAGCCCCGTCGTGCGCGAACACGCGGGCATTCCGGACGATCAGATCATCCTGAAGGCCGTGGCCATGGGCTTGCCCGACGAAAGCTTTCCTGCCAACGCAGTAGTCAGCGAGCGCAAGAGCGTGGACGAAGCCGCACGCTTCGTCGGCTTTCCATGAGAAAAGGGCGGCCGGGGTTACCGACCGCCCTTTCTTCTTCCAAGAAACCCGAAATCAGATTTCGAGGCCCTTCTCGGCAATCTTGAGCTTGTGGCGCGCCATGGCGAGGTTTGCCTTCGACTTGTCGAGAGCCAGATAGATGAAGAGACCCTTGCCCGTCTCGCTCGAGAGGGGGCGGATCATGTGATATTGCGTGCTGAGGGTGATGAGGATGTCCTCGATCTCTTCCTTCAGACCCAGCTCCGCCATTGTCTTCATCTTGGCGCGCATCACATTGGTGTTGCCGGCGGCTGCCACATCGAGATCGAGCGACTTGGTGTTGCCGCTGCTGGCAACCAGCATGCCGCTTTCGATGTCGACAATGGCGACGGCGAGCGCGCCGTCGATTGCCATGATGTCTGCAAGTTTCTTGTCCATGAGTGCTCCTAACCTGTCCTTGAGTTTTTGTAGTTTCGAAGTGTCTGTTGGTGTTTCCGTGGCCAGCGGTTGGGGTGCATCCGCTTGCGCCGAAACGAGCTTGAAGCCGATGAAGCCGACCACCGTATCGACCTTGCCGCTGTCGCCCATGCAGGGCAGCACGATGGCGTGATACGCCAGCTGGCGCCCGCTTTCGTCCTCGAATTCGGCTTCGAAGCCGACCGGGGCCAGATTGGCGATGGGTTCGAGCGCATGCTCGGTGATGCGGGAAAGCAGCGAGAGGCTGGGGACTTCCTTGATGATAATCGGCAGCGCCTTGCCACCCATCTCGCGCGTCAGTTCCCCGCCGATATGCAGGATCGGGGACTGCCTGAAATTGTCGTCTATCCGCAATGCCAGGGCGTGGTCCTTCAGTGCACCGCCACCGAATTGCAGGACGTCCTGCCAGTCCGGAAAGCGGCCGATCGCCGCCCCTGCCGCCCATTCGTCATAGGCACGGATTACCAGCTTGCGCTCCTTGCCGCTCTTGGCATCTTCGAAGGGGCCGCTGGACACGATTTCCGGCCTGATGGGGGTCTTGGATTGTGCGACGCTTGGCATGCGGCTGCCGCTAGGTTGATAGTATTAAAAAATGCTTTTGAACCGCGGCCCCGACTGTCCGATTTCAGCGCAAAATGTTCGCTCTATCGGCGCGCCCCATTGTTCGTGGCTGCCCATTCGCATCAGCCTCTGATGCCAATTTTTAAGAGCGTGGTAACCATGATAATATCGGAATCCCCTAATATCCCGCGCCGCTTTTGTGGCTCGGAAACCTAAGCGATGCCCCGCGTTCAGCATGTAGACGAACCAAAAGGGGCAACGGAAAACCGATGAAAAAGCTGGGCGAAAATTTTTGGATGATCCGCGGCGATCTGCGCATTGCAGGCATGCTCAACGTCGGGACTCAATGCTCGCTGGTTCGCCTGGAGGATGGAAACTTCGTTTTCCTCGACAGCTACACGCTCGATGACGAAACCCTGGCAGAGGTCAATCGCCTTACCAATGGCGGCCGGGATGTGTCGGCTATCATCAACCTTCACCCTTACCATACGCTCCATTGCGAATGGATGCATAACGCCTTCCCTCAGGCGAAGCTGTACGGCACACGCCGCCATGAAACCGAATTGCCGGATCTTCCGTGGGAGAGCACCTATTGCGAAACCGCTGGATTCGGTAACATCATCGGTCCTCAGCTTCAGTTCTCGACGCCGGACGGAACGCGTCTGGTGTGCGAAGACGATACGGTTCATTTCGCTTCCGTGCTGGCCTACCATCCGGAAAGCGGCACGATCCACGTCGACGATACCCTATCGCGTCTAACGCTGCCCTTCCCGCTTTCGGCATTGCCCATATCGGGCAGGATCGGCTTTCATCCTTCCTTGGAGAAAGCGCTCGAACCCGAAGCGGGCGCCGCAGACCGGTTCCGCGAGTGGGCTATTGGTCTGGGCGTGGACTGGGCGGATGCTCGCCATTTGACGATGGCCCATAATTCCATGGTCGATCTTGGACCCGATGGTTTTGCAGACGTTATCGGTAAAGCTCTGGGGCGGGTGAAGCCGGTGCTCGACAAACATCGCGAGACATATGGCTGACCAGGACGGCGTGTGAACAATCACCGGTAAGCACACTACCTGCACGAATGGCTTTTCCATTCGAGTAAAGTCGGTGAACGGCATTGCAGATGCGACGCACGACTTTTGCGTTAATTTAGAATTCACCGGGAAAAGCCGATTCCGGGACGGCGATCATCACACGTTTTTATGATGATCGGCGGAGTAAGTTATGAAGAAGAATATCCTCCTCGTTGCAAGCGGCTCGTTCATGGCTCTCCATGGTGCATCGGCCGCTGCCCAGCAGGAACCTCAGCATACTGGCGATACGCGGCGCGATGTGGCTCAGCCCACCAACGATGCCGAAGCGTACGCATCGCGCGAGGACAATCGCGGCGTCGATGTGCTGCCCCGTCCCGAAGCCGTCCCGGAAAATGACTATGCAACGGACCAGATCGAGCCGGAAAATGATTTGATCGAGGAACACGGCGCGATGGATCATTCTGCGCCGGAAGATCAGCAAGTCGAGGAACCGGAGAAGAAATCCGACCCTCTCTGATTCACCATTTTTACGGGCGCCCTTCCCTCTCCCCAACCCAGGCGCCCTTGCCGGAAATAACCCGGCTGACGGCTCGCGCTCCCCCCAGGCGCGGGCCGTTTTCCTGTTTGCGGTAGGAAGGGTAGCGAACCCGCGCCCTTAGCGCAGGTTCACCACATTGTCGGCCGCCGGGCGGGCACGGCTGCCATCGTAAAGACTGGCCATCGGCTCGTCCGTCACGATGATCCGCTCGGCCGCGCCGAAACCGTTGAAATCGGTTTTCATCGCCGCGCCATAGGCACCAAGCATGCCGATCTCGATATAATCGCCGGCTTGGATGTCCTCCGGCAAGCCGAAGGGTCCGGGCATGTAATCGGCATCGTCGCAGGTCGGGCCGTAGAAGGCGAAATCCATTTCCGGCTTGATCAGATCGTCTTCGAGCGGGCGGACCGGGAATTTCCAGTCCACATGCGCGGCATCGAACAGCGCACCATAGGCACCGTCGTTGATGTAGAGTTCCTCGCCGCGGCGCTTCTCCACCTTGACCACAAGGCTGGAATATTCCGCGCACAGCGCACGGCCGGGCTCGCACCACAGTTCGGCGTTATAGGCGATCGGCAGCGCGTAGAAGTGCTGGTGGATGATCTTGAAGTAATCTTCCAGCGGCGGCGGTTCCATGCCCGGATAGACGGAGGGAAAGCCCCCGCCCACGTCGATCATGTCGATAACCACCGAAGCTTCTGCAATCGCGGCACGCGTGCGGTCGAGCGCCTGCACATAGGCGTGCGGACTCATCGCCTGGCTGCCGACGTGGAAGCATACGCCCAGCCAGTCCGCATATTGGCGGGTTTCCTGCAGCAGCGCGGGCGCTTCGGTCAGGTCGCAGCCGAACTTGCTCGCAAGGCTCAGCGCCGCGTGTTCCGAAGACACGCGCAGGCGCACGCACAGCCGCAGGTCGGTCGCCTCGGTGCCGTCTTCGGCACGGGTCGCGGCCACGATCTTGGCCAGTTCTTCCGGCGAATCGAGGCTGAAGGTTTTTACGCCGTGGTGGAAATAGGCTTCGCGGATCGCGCCGGGCGATTTGACCGGATGCATGAAGCACAAGGTGGCATCGGGCAGGACCGAACGCACCATGCGCACTTCGGCGATGGAGGCGACGTCGTAGTGCGTTACGCCGTTATCCCACAAGATTCGCACGAGATCGGGCGAAGGATTGGCCTTCACCGCATAGAGCGATTTACCCGGAAATTTCTCGACGAAAAAACGCGCCGCGCGCGCAGCCGCGTGCGGGCGGTTGAGAATGATTGGTTCGTCCGGCGAAAGGGCGCGGACTACAGCCTTGGCGTCTGGGAAATGCTGCAATTCAAGGGACCCCCTAAACGGTCCTTGCGGACCATGAAACGACAAGCTGCCTTGCGGTTAGGAAGTCCCCTTGGGGCAGCAGGAGGCGCGCATATAAAGCGTGGTTCATGAAACGCAAGTGAATACGAGGGTCTTTGTCCGCAAGTTTTGCGGGGTGCTTCGGTCCTGAGATGCGATGGGTCGTTCCCTCAGCTCAGGCGATCGCGGAATGTGGAGTAGCCGAACTCCTTCACCAGCTCGATCTGGTCGGTCTCGCTGTCCCACATATAGATGCTGGGCAGCTGCACGCCGTTGAACGTGTTGGTTTTCACCATCGAATAATGCGCCTGATCGAGGAAAGCGAAGCGCTTGCCCACTTCCGCGCCGCCCGCGATGCGGTAATCGCCGATCACATCCCCCGCGAGGCAGGACGGTCCGCCGACCCGCACTTCGGGCGTTTCGTGGTCCGTCGCCTCGCCCAGCATGGCGGGGCGATAGGGCGCTTCGATCACGTCGGGCATGTGGCAGGTGGCGGAAACATCGGCGATGGCGACCGGCAGGCCGTTGAAACCGGTATCGAGAATCGTGCCGACGAGGATCCCAGCGTCGAGCGCCACGGCCTCGCCCGGTTCCAGATAGATTTCCGCGCCCGTATCGTCCTTCGCATCCTTGAGGAACTCGACCAGTTCCTCGCGCTGGTAATCGGCGCGGGTGATGTGGTGGCCGCCGCCCATGTTGATCCATTTCAGCTGGCCGAACCACGGTTCGATCGCGTCGAACACCCGGTCCCAGGTCTGGATCAGCGGTTCGAGGTCCTGTTCGCACAGATTGTGGAAATGAATGCCGTCCACCCCTTCCATCACCTCGGGCGTCAGCTGGTCGAGCGGGAAGCCGAGGCGGCTGCCGGGGCTGGAGGGATCGTAACGCGGCACTTCGCCGGTCGGCACCTGCGGATTGATGCGCAAGCCCACTTCGAAATTCTGGCCCGAAGCGCGCGCATTTTCCAGGATCAGTCCGGCGCGGTGCATCTGGCCGGGCGAATTGAAGATCACGTGGTCCGAAAGGCGGCAGACCTCGTCCAGCTCTTCCGGCTTGTAGGCGGCGCAATAGGTGCTGATCTCGCCATCGTAGAACTCGCTCGCCAGCCGCGCTTCCCACAGGCCCGAGGTGCACACGCCGTCGAGATATTCGCCGATGATCGGTGCCGCGCTCCACATGGAGAACGCCTTGAGCGCAGACAGCACCTTGATGTCCGCCGCGTCGCGTATTTCGGCGAGGACCTGGCAGTTGGCGCGCAGTTTCGCGGCATCCACCACGAAGGCGGGGCTGTCGACGCGATCGAGATCGAAATGGGCGAAGGCGCCCGGGTCACCGGCTTTTGTTTCCATGGCAGCGCATCTAGGCGCGGGGGCCGCCAAGCGAAAGGGGTGAAGTCAGTCCTCTTCCTCGACGCCGGCGGCCGCCAGCTCGAATTTCACCACCCGCCCGGTGCCACTGTCGACGAGGTAGACGCTGCCATCGCGCCCGACGGCCACGTCCTGGCCGATGCTGTTGGCGGTGCGGTGGTCCACCCCGGCGTCGAACACGCGCTCCAGCTCGCCATCGGGGCGATAGATGCGTCCGATCGCGCCGGGCCGGTTCTGCCCGTCACGCCCCTCGATCACGATGACATAGCTGCTGCCGATGGGCTTCACCGCATAGGGCCGCCCGCTCCGGTCTGCACCGATCTCGTCTTCGCGTTCACCGGCGGGCGTGAACACCTGCACGGCAGAGGACCCGCTGTCGGCCACATAGACCCGTTCGCCATCCGCCGCGATGCCGCGCGGCCGCGTCAAACCGTCCCATTGGCCGAGGAAATTGCCATCGCCATCCAGCACCACGATGCGATTGTTCGAAAGCCCGTCTGCCACCAGCACGCGCCCTTGCAAGAAGGCGATATCGGCGGGTCCGCCAAAGTGGCTCTGATCGTCACCGGCAACGCCGCGTTCGCCCAGCACGAGCTCTTCGGTGCCTTCATGGTTGAAGCGGAAGACCTGCTGACGACCGGTATCGGTAATCCAGACCTTGTCGTCGCCATCCACCGAAAGGCCGTGAGGCTCCATGAAGGTATCCGCGCCCCATTTCCCCAGCAGCTTGCCATTGGCGGCGAGCATGAAAACGGTCGGTTCGGATATCGTCTCCGCGCCTTCCCCATGCCTATCATCGTGCCCGGCGCGGTGGAGGATGAAGATATGCCCATGGCTATCGACATCGACCGCCATCGGCTCGCCGAACACCGCGCTGTCCGGCAAATCCGGCCAGCTTTCGTCGATCACGACATCGGGTGCTTCTTCGCGCCCGCCCCTGCCGCCACTGCAGGCAGCAAGGACGAGCGCCGAAGCGATGAGGGTCAGTCCACGCATATTCCGTTTTCGATCCGGCCGTTTTCCACCTCGCCGAAGCAACCGAACAGCTTGTCGTCGCGCTGGCAGATCCCCGTGGTCGTTTCACCCGGCGGGGTGCCGACTGCGCCTTCCGCAATGCATTTGCCTTGGCACTGGTCGCCGTCGGTGCAGGCCTTGCCCGCATCGGCATAGGGAACGACGCAGAGTTCAGCCTGTATCCGCCCGCGCTGTTCGACCATGCCGCCCTTGGCCATGCAGGCTTCGCGCTCTGCCGAAGACAGCGTGGGATAGGCGGGCGAAACCGCCTGCGGATTATCCTGCGGCGCTTCGGCTGCAGGTTCGGTGGTCGCGACGCATCCGGCCAGGGCCAGCGGTGCGAGCAGGAAAAGGGTGCCGAACCGCATCAGAAGTCCACCGGTCCGTCGAGTTCCTTGACCTGCCAAGGCAGGCCGTGATCGTTCAGCATGTCCAAGAACGGATCGGGATCCATTTCTTCCATGTTGAACACGCCATCCCCTTCCCACTTGCCGGTGACCACCATGGCCGAACCGATCATTGCGGGCACGCCGGTGGTGTAGGACACGGCCTGATTGCCGGTTTCCTCGTAAGCGGCCTCGTGGCTGCAGATATTGTTGATGTAGAAGGTCTTCTCGCCCGATCCATCCAGCGCTTCGCCCGTGGCGATCACCCCGATATTGGTGTTGCCCTTGGTCGTTTCGCCCAGCGTTTCGGGCTTGGGCAGCACGGCGGCGAGGAACTGCAGCGGGATGATGTCCTTGCCCTGATAACGGACCGGATCGATCCGGGTCATGCCCACGTTCTGCAGCACGGTAAGGTGCTTGATGTATTCATCGCCGAAGGTCATCCAGAACCGCGCACGCTCAAGCTCGGGATTGAACTTGGCGAGGCTTTCCAGTTCCTCGTGATACATCATGTACATGTTCTTCTGGCCGACGGCCTCGAAGTCGAATTCCACCTTCTTGCCCATGGCCGGGGTCTCGACGAATTCGCCGTTTTCCCAGTGGCGCGCAGGCGCGGTCACTTCGCGGATGTTGATTTCGGGGTTGAAGTTGGTGGCAAAGGCCTGGCCATGATCGCCGCCGTTGCAATCGAGAATGTCGAGCTGGCGGATGGTCTTCAGCTTGTGCTTCTTCAGCCACATGGTGAACACGCTGGTCACGCCCGGATCGAAGCCCGAACCCAGCAATGCCATCAGCCCCGCTTCCTTGAAGCGATCGTGATAGGCCCACTGCCATTTATATTCGAACTTGGCTTCGTCCTTGGGTTCGTAATTCGCCGTGTCGAGGTAATCCACGCCCGCTTCGAGGCAGGCATCCATGATCGGCAGATCCTGATAAGGCAGCGCAAGGTTCACCACCAGGCTGGGCTGGATCTTGCGGATCAGATTGATCATCGCAGGCACTTCTTCGGCGTCGATCTCATAAGTCGCCACATCCTCGCCGGTACGCTCTTTCACGCTGGCGGCAATGCTGTCGCATTTGGACTTGGTACGGCTGGCGAGATGGATGTCGGAGAATATCTCCTTATTCATCGCCATCTTGTGAACGCAGACCGAGCTGACGCCGCCTGCACCGATGACCAGAACTGTCGACATGGATGAAACCTCTTGTGTCATAATGAAATATCGCGCGCCCCTTAACCGAATGCACGGGCCTGTCCAAACGATCCGTCGAAGGTGCTTTCCTACCGGTAGCCTTTTCGGGCATGGCGGTTCCATGGACCACGCCAACATCCCCTTTTCGCCGCCCGGATTTCCGCCTTTTTGGGCAGAGCGGAGTTTGTTCTCAAGACTGTGTCAACTGTGTCAACTTGGTCAAGGAAACGGAGCGCGAACATGAACAGCGATCGTTCACCGAATCGCGATGGCGTGATCGCTGCGGCGCACTCCATCGCCTCCATTCTCCCGCCCACGCCGCTGCTGCCGGTGGAGATCGGCGGGGTCCGCGCGCATGTGAAGGCCGAAAGCCTGCAGCCGGTCGGCGCGTTCAAGATAAGGGGCGGCTGGTGGCGCCTGTCGAACCTGTCGGATCAGGAAAAGGCGCGCGGTGTGGTTGCCGTGTCATCGGGCAATCATGCGCAGGGAGTTGCCTGGGCGGCGCGCAAGCTCGGCATCGAAGCGGCCATCGTGATGCCGCGCAACGCCCCCAAAGTGAAGCTTGAGGCTACCCGCGCGCTGGGCGCGGAAATCGTGCTCTATGACCGGCCCGGCGAAGACCGCGATGAAGTGGCCGCCCGCGAAGTGGAAGCGCGCGGGGCCACGCTTGTCCATGCCTTCGGCGATAAATGGGTGATCGAAGGACAGGGCAGCGCCGGGATCGAGGCCGCCGAAGAGCTTGGCCGGGCCCCATCCCGCTTTGTGGTATGTTGCGGCGGCGGCGGGCTGGCCGCCGGTCTCGCCCTGTCCTCTCCCGAAAGCGCGATCCATGTGGTGGAGCCGGAAGGCTGGGACATGGTGGGCCGTGCAATGGCGGCGGGCGAGATCGTCCGCGTAGGGGCCAACCCGCCCTCCACCATCTGCGATGCCCTGCAGCCCGATGCGACCAAGCCGATCAATCTGGAGCTGCTGCGCGGACGGGCCGAACCGGGCGTTACCGTCACCGATGATGAAGTGCGCAAGGCACAGCGCTTTGCCTTTTCGCAGCTCAACCTCGTCGTCGAACCGGGCGGTGCGGCGGCACTGGCGGCAGCGCTGGCAGGCAAGGTTCCGGTGGATGAAGGCACGGTGATCATGGTCACCGGCGGCAACACCGATGCGGATAGCTTCGCGGCCACACTGCTTGAGGTTTGACTTTCGCGCACCATCGCCGCAGTCCTGCGGCCTGAGAGAGGGAGACGATTTCAATGCAAGCTCAAATGCTCGCCCCCGCCGCAGTGCTGGTTGCGTGGTCGCTTATCATGCTGATGTGGATGGCGTTCACCCGTCTTCCCGCGATGAAGAAGGTCGGATCGGGCCTCGGCGAAGCCAAACCCGGCGGGCGCGGCCAGGATCTCGAAGGCGTGCTGGATGACCGGGTGAACTGGAAAGCGCATAATTACGCGCATCTGATGGAACAGCCGACCATCTTTTATGCGGCCAGCGTGATAATAGCGATCATGGGCGCAAGCGCGCTCGATGTCGTCATTGCCTGGGTCTATGTGGCGCTGCGCATCGTCCATTCCGTGTGGCAGGCGACCGTCAACATCGTCTCGGTTCGCTTCATGATCTTCCTGCTGTCGACGCTGGCCATGGTCCATCTGGCGTGGCGCGCGATCGCGGTCACGCTGTTCCACGATCCCAGTCTCGCCCCCGTTTGAGGTTGCTGCCATGGTAGATGCCGAAATCCTGCGCCCCGTTGTCGTCCTGCTGGCCTGGACCATGGTGATGTGGGTGTGGATGTACATCACCCGCATCCCCGCCATGACCAAGGCGCAGATTACCCCGGACGAGGCGCGTAAGACCGGCACGCTCGATGCGCGGCTGCCCGAACAGGTGCAGTGGAAAGCGCATAATTACAACCATTTGCACGAACAACCGACCGTCTTTTATGCGGTCTGCCTGCTGCTGGCGATGGTCGGCTGGGGTGACGGGATGACCGCGTTTCTGGCGTGGATCTATGTCGGCCTGCGCATCCTGCATTCGCTGGTCCAGGTCACCGCGAACAAGGTCTTGGTGCGCTTCGTCCTGTTCGCCCTGTCGAGCATGGTGCTGATCGCGCTGATCGCCCAAGCCGCCATCTGGGCGTTCGATCTGAGGTAATCACAAAGCACCTCATTGCGAGGAGGCGACGCGGCAATCCACCTCCGACCCTCACGGCAAGAGCCAGGCCACCCCATGGATCGCCGCGCTACGCTCGCGATGATGTACTTCGAAAGTCATTGCGAGGAGCCGTTAGGCGACGCGGCAATCCACCGTCGCCTCAGGCAAACCGCTGACAGGTAGGGTGATGGATTGCTTCGCCGTCGGCTCGCAATGACGATGCAGTAACCGCCTACTCGGCGGCTTCCGCTTCGTGCACGTGGCCGTCGGCATCGATCTCGATATTGGCCAGGAAACGCTCGGCATCGAGCGCGGCCATGCAGCCCATGCCGGCCGCCGTCACCGCCTGGCGATAGACATGGTCGGTCACGTCGCCCGCCGCAAATACGCCCGGAACGTCGGTCTTGGGCGATCCGGCTTCGGTCAGGAGATAGCCGCCATCGTCCATCGGCAGCTTGCCCTTGAACAGTTCCGTTGCCGGGGCATGGCCGATCGCCACGAAGGCGCCGTCGACTTCCAGCTGGCTGTCTTCGCCCGTCACCGTGTCGCGCATGTTGAGATAATGCAGCGCGCCGTTCTCGCCCGCTTCGAAGCTTTCCACCGCCTTGTTCCATATGACGGAGATCTTGGGATGATTGAGCAAACGCTCCTGCAGGATCCGCTCCGCCCGCAATTCGTCGCGGCGGTGGATCAGCGTCACGTCGTCAGAGTGGTTGGTGAGGTACAGCGCCTCTTCCACGGCGGTGTTGCCGCCGCCGATCACTGCGACCTTCTTGCCGCGATAGAAGAACCCGTC
Source organism: uncultured Erythrobacter sp. (assembly GCA_947504155.1). Lineage (GTDB taxonomy): Bacteria > Pseudomonadota > Alphaproteobacteria > Sphingomonadales > Sphingomonadaceae > Qipengyuania. The sequence continues at coordinate 556,749 of CANNGF010000003.1, read as the reverse complement.
ACAAGTCGCGCAGGCCGATACGCCCTTGCCGCCCAGTTCCTGTTCGCCCGGTACGCCCAGCCATTTGGCCTGCGCACCCGTCGCGATGACGAGCACGTCGGCCACGTACTGGTCGCCGCTGTCGCCCGTCGCGGTGAAGGGAGAACCGCCAGCGATATCCACGTCGACGATGGTGTCCCACATCATCCGGGTGCCGACATGCTCCGCCTGCTTCTGCATCTGCTCCATCAGCCAGGGGCCTTGGACGACATCTTCGAAGCCGGGATAGTTCTCTACATCGGTGGTGATGGTCAGCTGCCCGCCGGGCTGCAAGCCCTGCACCACGATCGGTTCCATCATCGCCCGCGCGCCGTAGATGGCAGCGGAATAGCCAGCGGGGCCGGAGCCGATGATGAGCATCTTGGTGCGATGGGTGGCCATGATCGTGAATCTCGTATGCGTGTCGGGAAAAATCGTGAGGCGGCTATATGGGCATTGGCCCTGAAGATGTCACGCCACGAAGCGCTGGCGAAGCTGGTCCTTCAACAACTCGTCCACACCTATGACGTTCTCGAGATAGGCGTCGAGCGATCCGTGCTCGTCCTCGACCTCGCGCCAGTAGGTCGCCAGATACTCCTCTCGAACCCCGAGGAGCGCCTGCACCGCGCCCTCCTCCAGCTTGCGTCCCAGCTTCTGCTCGATCCCCGGCACGGACTGCCTTGCAAGCACTTCCATTGTCGGCGCATCGTTGGTGCGCAGGAATTCGGCCATCTGATCGTCCCGGTCGACGCCGAGGATGTGAAGCATCAGCATCGCCGCAACCCCTGTGCGGTCCTTGCCCGCAAAACAATGGACAAGGCTTGCTCCATCGCGCTCTGCCAGGAGCCGCAGGTAGCGCGAGAACATGCTGATCATCGCCGGATTGCGCGGCATGCGGGTATAGACGGCAAGCATGCGTTGACGGGCGTAATCCTCGGTCGAGGTATGCTCGTCCACGTCCATATGCGGCGGACTGGAAGAGGTTTCCCCATCGTGGAAGAATACCTCGCCACCAAAGTTTTCGGATCTGGTGCAGGGATTACGCTCGCGCTCGGAAGCCCCGCGCAAATCGACCACCGTCCGGATGTCCAATGCGTCGATAGCCCGCAGGTCCGCCGCGCTCGCACCCACATGCTGGCCCGACCGCCAGAGCAGGCCCTCGCGCACTGCACCTCCCCCCGGTGTCTTCCATCCGCCATAGTCGCGGAAATTGTGTATGCCTTCGGTTTCGAGAAAGGGTGCGAGAATCATGATCGCAGACTGACAGCTAGGCGCGCCGGGCGAAAGCCCTTGCCGACCAGCCGCAGCCTTTCGTCAGTCCTCTTCAGACGCAACCGTGTCCAGATCATTGAGGAAATCTTCGGTCCACTTCTGAACGTTATCGTCGCGGACGGTACCGATCAGCTTCTCGTAACGCTCTTTGCGTTCGGCCAGCGGCATGTCGAGTGCGGTACGGATGGCATGGGACAGATCGTCAGGGCTGTGTGGGTTGACCAGCAAAGCATCGGGCAGCTGCGCCGCGGCCCCAGCAAAGCGCGACAGGATCAGTACGCCGGGATCTTCGGGATCCTGCGCCGCAATATATTCCTTGGCCACGAGGTTCATTCCGTCACGCAGTGGGGTTACGAGCCCGATCTTCGCCGCGCGGAAAAAACCGAACAGTTCTTCATGGCTGTAGCCGCGATTGACATAGCGCACAGGCACCGCATCCACTTCACTGCGAGCGCCGTTTATCTGGCCCGCCTTCTGCTCGAGTGTGGCCCGGATTTTCTGATAGCTTTCGACGTCCTCCCTGCTCGGCGGGGCGATCTGTATGAAGACGAGATCCTTTACGTTCTCAGGGTACTTGTCGAAAAAGCGCGATATCCCATCGAGCCGCTCAGGAAGGCCCTTCGAATAATCGAGGCGGTCCACACCGATCATGGCAATGCGCCGGCGCGTGGAACTCATCAGCCTTTGCTGCGCCTGACGTGCCTCGCCCTGCTCGCCCAGCTTGCTGAAATGCTCCCAATCAATCCCGATCGGATAGGCCCGGGCTACTGTGGTTCGTCCGTCGAGCGTTATCGTCCCGTCTTCCTCGCTTACATCGGCATGCAACTCGGTCCGGCAATAATGAAGGAAGCTTTCAAGCCATTCATGCGTCTGGAAGCCTACAAGGTCATAGTGCAGCATCGTCCGAACGAGGCGCTCGTGATAGGGTAGCGAAACAAAGAGCCGCGTAGCCGGCCACGGAATGTGCAGGAAAAACCCGATCCTATTCTTACATCCATGAGACCGCAATCTCTCACCCAGAGGGATCAAATGGTAATCGTGGACCCAGATGACATCGTCCGGCTCGATCAGGGGGGTGACGAGTTCGGCGAACCTCTCGTTGACCCGCTCGTATCCCTTGCCGGTTTCGCGCTCGTATTGCGCCAGATCCAGGCGATAATGAAATAGCGGCCATAGCGTCGCGTTGGCGTAGCCGTTGTAATATTCTTCGACATCCGTGTCGGAAAGATCGATGGTAGCAGTGGTGACGCCGTCACTCGTCTGCGTAGCGATATTACCGGTCTCGCCGGTTTCGCTTTCTTCGCCGGACCACCCGAACCAAAGGCCTTTTCTGGACTTGAGCGCCGCGTGAAGAGCGCCCGCCAATCCGCCTTGTGCCCCCGCAGCGCCTCTTGCTTTTGGCACGGCGACGCGGTTGGAAATAACCACAAGGCGATCATTAGTACTCAACGTACTTCACTCCAGGATTTCGAGAGATGGCCGGCTGAATTGATGATACCTACCAGCGAATAGGTTTGGGGAAAGTTCCCCCATAACTCTCCGGTATCATAGTCGAGATCTTCGCTAAGAAGACCTGATCTGGTCGTATGCCCAAGCATGGCTTCGAACAACTGCCGCGCTTCTTCGCTTCTCCCGGTCAGGTGCAATGCTTCGATCAGCCAGAAGGTGCAGACGTTGAACGCGGTTTCGGGCGCGCCGAAGTCGTCCTCTGCGGCATAACGGAGCATATAATTGCCGCGTCGCAAGTCACGTTCGATAGCCGCAAAGGTCTTCAGAAACCGATCATCGTCCGGCTCGAGATAACGAAGTTCGACCATCTGGAGCAGGCTGGCATCGAGGTAATCGCTCTCGAAGCTGGCACCGTAGTGCTCCTCCTCCTCGTTCCATGCCTCCTTATCGATCTTGGCGCGGATCGCCTCGGCCCGCTCTTGCCAGAAATTCACGCGATCGGCCCTGCCCAGGCTCGCCGCGACATTAGAGAGGCGATCGCATGCGGCCCAGCACATAACGGCAGAATAGGTATGGACTTCCTGGCGGGTCCGGAACTCCCAGAGACCGGCATCAGGCTTGTCGTGCTTGGCCCATGCAGCCTCTCCTACCTCTTCCAAATGGGCGAAATCGCGCTCATCGGCCATGCGCAGGAGACGGGTATCGAAGAAAGCCTGCGCGGTAGGCATGACGATCTGGCCATAACAGTCGAATTGTACCTGCTTGTAAGCAGCATTGCCGATACGAACCGGGCCATTGCCCCGATAACCGGCCAGACTGACAGCCTCGAACTCGTGCAGCTCGGGATCTCCCATCACCGAATAGAGCGGCTGTATCTGCCCTCCACGGGCCTGATCGATAATGTTGCGAAGATAGGCGAGGTATTTTTCCAGAACGTCCAGGGCGCCAAGCCGGTTCAGAGCCTGCACAGTGTAGTAACTGTCCCGGATCCAGCAATAACGATAGTCCCAATTCCGCTGGCTTCCAGGGGCCTCAGGGATCGATGTAGTCAGTGCGGCGACGATGGCGCCCGTTTCCTCATGCTGGCAAAGCTTGAGGGAAATTGCCGCGCGAATGACCTCTTCCTGCCATTCCAGCGGAATGTGCAGACCGCGGACCCAGTGCTGCCAGTACTTGCGGGTCGCCTCTTCCATCCGCCGTACTTCGCTGCGGATATTGCCGACAAAAGGTTCGTCGGGCCCGAGGAAAAAGTGCTGGTCGCTTTCAACGCGATACCCACGATCTTCGAGAATATATCCCACAGGTGCATCGGTCGTCAGGCGCATGGCCTGGCTGCCGAGCAAATAGCGGACGTGGTTGGTGCCGTTCGTAGTCTCGGCCAGAGCTTCGCCGTAGTTCTTCATCGGCGCCATCCGAACGCGCAAGCGTGGGGCGCCAGCAACCGGCCGAACTATACGAGCAAAAGCGACCGGGCGATACATACGGCCCGAACGTTCGAAGCGCGGAGCGAAATCGAAAATCTCGAGCGCGCTGCCGTCTTCGGCCTCCAGACGCGTCACAAGGATCGGCGTATTGCGGACGTAATGCTGGCTGGAGGAAACCTGCCCTTCCAGTTCGAACCGCCATGTCCCCTCATCGCGCCGGTCGCCATTGAGCAGCGAACAGAAGACGGGATCGCCATCGACCCGTGGGACACAGCCCCAGACGAAACCTCCGTCGGTATCGACCAGTGCGCTGACCTGGCAATTGCCGATGGGAGAAAGTTCGAGATTTGGTTGGTTCATATGTTCAGCCAATTGTGCACCGCAGCGACGTTTTCGAGGTGATAGCGCGCAGCCTCGCTTTTCCGTTCCCCGACTGCAATGCCGAAGCCCCCGCATTCGATTGCGGCCTGCATTCCGTCCTCGTCCGTAGTGTCGTCGCCGATGAAGATCGGCAGCGATCCGGCGAAGGGTTTCTCTTGCATGAAGGCGTGCACGGCACCGCCCTTGTTCGCCCCCGGCCGGACCAGTTCTGCTACGCCCTTCCCGCTGGTAACTTCCAACTCGTAACGCTCCGCCAGCCCGTGAGCGAATTTCAGTGCCTCATCTTTTCGGTCGGGTTGCGCACGGAAATGGAGGGCCCCGCCATGCGCCTTTGTCTCGTAATAGAGCCCGTGGAGATCTGCGTAGGAGCGCATTTCACTGACGCAATCATCGGTGAGTGCAGAGGGTTCCTCGCCTAGCCGTGAGCCATCAGGCAGCAGTCGCGACGCCCCGTGAGAGCCTGCCCGACATACCGAAACTTCGCCGAGATGCGATTGCAAGTCGTCCAACGCGCGGCCTGTTATGAGGGCCAGGCGGCCACCGAGCCTGTCGCGCAAGGCATGAAGCGCCGCCGGCAATTTGTCCGGGACATCGATCGCACCCGGTTCGGCGGCTATGCCTACCAAGGTGCCATCGAAATCGAGGAAAAGCGAAACATCGCCCTCTTGCAGTAGACCGTGGAGGGGGGGCGGACAGGGTAGCGAACTGGCTTTTTCCATTGCGGCAGCCTTAGTGGCTCCGTCCGCCTCGTCAAAGCCTTAGCCTTCTTCAAGACGGCCCGGCTCCAGGATCAGGTCACCCTGCTTCACTCGCCAGCCTTCGAGACGACTGAGAAAATTCATGCCCAGCACGTTGGTATTGCCCAGATTTGGCGCGATCACGGCATCCAGCCCGCCAGCCTCGATATTGCCGAAGCGAAGGCTGTCCACCGTTGTAAGTTCGGCAGTCACGGCTCCATTCGCGGTATTCAGCATGACCGGAAGGCCGCCAGTACGCGGCTCGAGACCGGCCCGTCGCGCAGATTCGGCAGACAATGCGGTCAGCGTTGCACCGGTATCAATAAGGAACCGGGTGGGCACTCCGTTCACTTCTGCGACGAGCCAGTAATGTCCGTCTGCCGCAAGCGGGATGACCGTTTCTTCACCAACGATCGTCTGCGCCGGCATCCCCAGTTCGGTGACTGCATCGAGCCGCGGGTCGAAGCGAGCCAGTTGGAGGAATACGGTAACCAGAATGGCTGCCAGAGCAAGTGTGCTGACCGTTCTAATCAGCCGGCCGCCGGCAACCTTGTGTCGCAGCATCACGGCGCCGACCCATCCCAGCACCAGTGCACCGATAGTCCCCACCAGCAGGCCGGAACGCGGCACCGCACGGATTATTTCGGCAAGGCCATCGAAAGCGCTCTGCAGGTCCATCGTCAGTCCATATAGGGAGGTCGAGCGGTATCGTCGATGAACGCGGTCGGATAATTCAGGGGGCGTCGCGCTTTTCGGTGGCTTCAGCCAAGATCAGCGAGAAACGTTCGCCGCTATCGGTCCAGCGTGCTTTGGGTGTCCATCCCCCGGCGAGAAGCAAGGTATTGGCGCTTCGGCGTGTGAACTTGTGGCTGTTCTCGGTGTGGATCGTCTCGCCTTTCCGCATCGAAAAGCTTTTGCCGGCAACCTGGAAGTCGATATTCTCTGTCGCCTCGAGATGCATTTCGATCCGCGCAAAATCGTCGTTCCAGGGTGCAGTATGGCGGAGCGCGTCTACCGGAATAGTGCCCTCGAGTTCGCGGTTGATGCGTCTGGCCAGATTGAGATTGAATTTGCCTGTGATACCCTGCGAGTCGTTATAGGCGGCTTCGAGAACGCTTTGATCCTTGACCAAGTCCATTCCAATGAGAAGCAGGGGCATACCGCCATTCTCGGCACCTAATGTGGCGCGCATCGAACGCAGCAGATCAACCGCCGTGCGGGGTACCATGTTGCCGATGGTCGACCCGGGAAAGAAGCCGAGTTTTGGAATATCCGCAACCTGCTCCGGTAACTCCACTTCCCGCATGAAATCCGCCTCTACGGGGAAGACATCCAATTCCGGAAACTTTTCCGCGAGGGCGGAAGCGGATTCCCGCAGAAACTCGCCGGAAATATCGAGCGGCACATAAGCGGACGGATCAATCGCGCGAAGCAGCAAGGGTGTCTTGACCGAACTACCGGAGCCGAACTCTACTACCGCCCGATCAGAACCGATCAAATCGGCGAATTCGCTGCCGCGCGCATCCAGTATTTCGGTTTCCGAACGAGTCGGATAATATTCGGGAAGGTCGGTAATATCCTCGAACAGTTGTGATCCGGCATCGTCATACAGCCACCGTGCCGGGATCGCTTTTTGCGGTTGCCCCAGCCCTTTCAATACATCGTCACGAAACGCGCGATTCACCCCTTTTTCATCACGATCGACGAGAGCGATACCTTGTTCTGTTTTCATAAATCCTTGGCCAATCTCAGGCCGGTGAATTGCCAGCGCTGGTGGGGATAGAAGAAGTTGCGATAGCTTGCCCGTGAGTGTCCGCGCGCCGTGGCGCAGCTCGCGCCCTTCAACACGAACTGGCCGCTCATGAATTTGCCATTGTATTCGCCAACCGCGCCAGGTGCAGGTTCGAAGCGCGGATAGGGCAGATAAGCCGAGCGAGTAAATTGCCAGCAGTCGCCGAACAGTCCTTCAGATCCTTTAGGCGATGGAGGCGCAGCCCGATCGAGCTGGTTTCCGGCAGCTGGATCATGCGCAGCAGATGACCCTTCCTGCCCCCGCGCAATCGCTTCCCATTCGAACTCTGTAGGGAGTCTGTATCCCGCCCAGGCGGCGAACGCGTCAGCCTCATAATAGGATATATGTGTCACCGGCGCGGTAGGATCGCGGTCCTGCCAGCCGGAATGCGTGAAATGTGCATCATCGTGCCAGTAAGAAGGATGACGGATCGAATTCTCCTGTACCCAGCCCCAGCCATCGGACAGCCACAGACGCGCATCCTCATATCCGCCATCGGCAATAAATTCGTCCCACTGGCCGTTGGTGACAAGTCGCGATGCCAAAGCAAAAGGTTCGAGCAAAACGCGGTGCACCGGCCCTTCATTGTCGAAAGCGAAGCAGTCCGACTGATGTCCGATACGCGCGATGCCGCCCGGATGGGCATACCAGTCGTCATCGTACGAAGCGGCACCCAACGATGCCGTTTCCGACCACATTGCGGGGCCCAGCGGGTTTTGGAACAGGGCATGCTTGATATCGGTGAGAAGCAGTTCCTGGTGCTGCTGTTCATGAGCGAAACCAAGCTGGATCAGTGGCCGCAAATCATCCCGTTGCAGCAGGGGCTGCATTGCCTCATCCACATGGTGGCGCCAGGCAAGGACGTCGGCCAATGTGGGCCGGGAGAGCATACCGCGTGAAAAGCGCGCTATCCTCTCGCCCTCAGCCTCGTAATAGGAATTGAAAACGAACGGAAACCGGTTGTCGAAAAGTTCGTAGCCATCGAGATGGTCGCGCAGCAGGAAGGTTTCCCAAAACCAGGTTACATGGGCGATATGCCATTTTGCAGGTGATGCATCTTCCATGGACTGGAGCGTTGCATCCGCTTCGGACAACGGCTTGACCAGCGCCTCACTAAGCTTGCGAATTTCAGCAAAGCGCTCGGCAAGATCACTACTGGTGACGCTCTGGCTGGCCTGCGCGGCGGTCATAGCCGCTCTCCCCTTGCGGTTACCGGTCTGCGGCAACCATGTGTCAGCATGGCGGATTTAAGTGAAGGTTTAAAGGCCCGCCAACCAGAAACCTGAAACCGGTTGCCAGTCGGCAAATGACGGTTTCAGATTTAAATGGCATAGCGCGCGCATGGTTCCAGCCTTCACTCGCTGAGTGACGAGAGCGCCGCTGACGTCTAACCCGCAAGCAGAATGAGAAGAGCCGAGGTTCTAGGCGGCGTCCGCCTGCTGTTGTCCATGCTCGACATTCAGAGTTTCCGCGATGAGAAACGCTAGCTCAAGCGATTGTGCCGCATTGAGCCGTGGGTCGCAGTGCGTGTGATACCGGTCTTTCAAGGCTTCATCCGTGATCGCCACGGCACCGCCAACGCATTCGGTCACATCCTGACCGGTCATCTCTACGTGGATGCCGCCCGGGTGAGTTCCCTCGGCGCGGTGCACGGCGAAAAAGCCCTTCACTTCCGAAAGGATCCGGTCGAATGGCCTGGTCTTATAACCGCTTTCCGATTTCACGACGTTTCCGTGCATCGGATCACAGCTCCATACGACCGGATGGCCTTCTGCCTTCACGGCTCGAACGAGCCGTGGCAGACCGTCTTCCACCTTGTCGTGGCCGAAACGGCTGATGAGAGTGATACGACCAGGTTCGCGAACCGGATTGAGCGTATCGAGCAATTGCAACATGACATCGGTCTCGAGGCTTGGACCGCATTTCATGCCGATGGGATTGCCGATGCCCCTCGCGAATTCGACATGCGCGCTACCTTCAAAACGGGTGCGGTCGCCGATCCACAGCATATGGGCGCTGGTGTCGTACCAATCGCCCGTGAGGCTATCGCGGCGAGTGAGCGCTTGCTCATAAGGCAGCAACAGTGCCTCATGGCTCGTGTAGAAGCTTGTGCCCTGCAATTGCGGCACGGTTGCCGGATCGATTCCACAGGCTTCCATGAAATCCAGAGACTCACCAATCCGGTCGGCAACGTCCGAGAACTTGTCAGCCCATGGGCTGCGGCCCATAAAGTCCAATGTCCATTGATGAACCTGCCGCAAATTGGCGTACCCACCTCCCGCAAAAGCGCGAAGCAGGTTCAGCGTTGCCGACGCCTGAAAATAGGCACGGACCATTCTTTGCGGATCATTGATACGCGATGCCGGATCGAAATCGATGCCATTTACATTGTCGCCGAAATAGCTCGGCAGCGTCAGGTCCCCCTGCGTTTCCGTATCCGAACTGCGTGGCTTGGCGAATTGCCCGGCCATCCGGCCCACCTTTACGACCGGTTGCTTGCTGGCGAACGTCATGACGACCGCCATTTGCAACAAGACGCGGAAAGTATCGCGAATATTGTTCGGATGGAATTCGGCGAAACTTTCCGCGCAATCACCACCTTGCAGGAGGAAAGCATTTCCAGCGGCAACCTCAGCAAGATCGGCTTTAAGAGCCCTTGCCTCGCCCGCGAAGACCAGTGGCGGATGGCTTGATAGCGATTGCGTGGCATCATTCAGAGCCGCAGGATCTTCATAGCGCGGGAGATGCTTCGCTTCGAAGTTCTGCCAGCTATCCGGTGACCATTCGCGTGCCATTACCAGTCCAATTCATGATTATTCGAGATCGTGAGCCAAGCGCACCCCGCTTAACGGCGCAAGCAGCATAAACTTGCCTAACACAAAAGTGCGATTGCGCCGATCGGCTTAGCGACCCGTTTGCGCTCCGCTCTTAGCAGACCCACTCGCCAATGTCTGGCCCTCGGGTATCACCGCCATGCGCCAACCTGATGTCCCCCCGAAGTACTCGGTCGCAAGGGCAAGCATCGCCTCGGGTGTAGTCTGCGCGTAATCATTCAGAATTCCGCGAAGCGCCTGCATCCTACGTGGGTCTGACGTCGACCCTTCCAGTTCGAGAAGGTAGAAATAGTTACCGCTCGAAATCCGTTCGTAATAATTGCGCAGCGGTTCGGTCGCGCGGGCAAGCTCGTCGGCTGTCGGTGGCCTCTGCGTCAATTCACGGGCGATACGATCCGCCTCTGCAAAGAAGACTGGAACATCTTTCGGTTGGAGTTGAGCATATCCCATGATCGATCCACCACTTTCGACATCAGTGGGCCAGTCGAGCCTGACCGACGGGGCATAGCTCGCCCCGGATTTCTCGCGCATTGCATCAAGCAACCGGTTGGAGAACACCTCGGTCAGGATTGACAGCTGGCGAGACTTGCGAATTTCCGCAACGCCGCCGCCGACAGGCCAAGCAATGACAGCTGCTGCCTGGTTGGCTTCACCCTTGTGGTAACGCACCACGGTTTCCCCAGCAGAAGCTACCTCGAAGTCGCGGTTCAATACCTCCTGTGAAATCGGCTTGCGATCGGGAAGAGCGCCGAAAGTGCGGGAAAGCGCGGCGACCGCTTCCTCGCGATCATAGTCACCGAAGATGAGGATTTCGATCGGACCCTGCTGCAGGATCGGTTCCCACACCTCGCGGAAGCCTTCGACACTGGTGTTCGCCAACGCTTCCGGGTCGGAGGTACGGAAAATAGGATTCTTGTTGTAGATGTAATATTCAAGGTCGCGGTTCAGGACGCCGCTGGGGCTCGCCTCATAGCTTTGATAGGCCAGCCTGCCCGCTGCCTTGGCGCGCGCAACCGGATTGGGATCCCAGCGCGGCATGCCCAGTTTGGCGGCGAAGAGATACAACTGGTCGGCCAAATCCTGTCGACGGGTCATGGCACTAAATGAGAAAGTCCCTTCGCCGATCTCGAAATCGAAGCCCATCTTGCGGCCCGTACTGATACGGTCGAGCTCTTCCTGTCCGAGATCACCCAAACCTGACTGTACCAATGCGCTCTCGCCAAGGCCGATATATGGCGCGTCATTTGCGTCGAAAGCACGCAGGCCAGCACCGAACCGAACCTTCACCGCCACCCGGCCCGGTTCGTGATCATTCGCCAGCAACAACGCCTTGACACCATTGCCAAACTCGATGCGCTCCACATCCCCAAGTCCGTGTGGCGTGCGCAGGACGATATCACCTGGCGCACCGATTGGAGGGAGATCTGCAAAATTGATGCTCTGCACAGCAAGACGCGCGTTGTTGTCAGCGTCGACGCTTTCGCGAAGCGCGGTTTTTATCGATGTTTCGGTGGCCTCGCCAGACTCTGGCGTCACGTAGGTCGCCCTGATGACCGAGCCGGAGAAAAGCTCGCGCGTATCTTCCAGCAGAGCCTGCGGAGTAACCTTTGCTTTCATCGAATTGAAAACCATCAGGAAGGTTTCGGGAGCGGCGATTGCCTCGCGAATGTCGACGGCATTCACAAGGTCATCTGCATACCCCGATGCTGCCAGAACCGAGCGTTGTTCGACCATATTGGCAAAACCAACTTCCATTTCCGCCAGCTCGCGATCCATCTCCTCCTGAGTGGGCGGGTTCGCCAACGCATCGGCAATCACCGAGCGCACATCGGTAAGCGCTGCTTCCCAGTCTTCCGTTAGCGGAGCGAACTGGACCAGCGTGGCGTGGGCCGAACGGCTGATCTTTGATTCACTTGCCTGAGCATAGAGATAGCTTCCACCGGCGCGGGCGCGGGCTTCAAGCCGGCGATTGATAAGCGCAAGCGCAACAGATTCCCGCAGGCGTCCTTCGTTGTAGACGATGGTATCGTCAACCTGCCGCCAAGGGCGGAAGTAGCCGAAGGTGAAGGCACGCGGCAACGTCGGCTCAACGATAACGGCTGTTTCGCCAACGGGATTTGCAGGATCCGCATTGCCGGGTGCGACTGGATCACCAAAGTCCGGTGCTTTAGCCAGCTCTCCAGACTTCTCCCAATCACCGAAATATTTCTCGATCATCGAAGCAAAAAGGACAGGATCGAGGTCACCGACTACAGAAATCACGGTATTCTGCGGACGATACCACCGGTCGTAGAATGCGCCTACCGAAGTTCCGTCAGCCGCCTGAAGGCTGTCTTCGGTTCCGATGGTAATCCGCTCTGCCAGGCGCTGACCTGCAAAAAGCGTCTGCATCGTCCGCTCGCTAACTCGCTCCCCAACCCCGCCACGCTCGCGCTTTTCTGCAAGAACGATCGGGACTTCCGCCCCCACATTGGCATCGGAAAGGACCGGCTCGCGCACCATTCCGGAGAGCAACTTCATACTCTCGTCAAGCTTGGCGGCATTCACATCAGGCAGGTCGAGCTTGAAAACCGTATGTGTCGGGCTGGTCTCCGCATTGGTGTCACTCCCGAAGGTCGCACCGAGCCGCTGCCAAGTGGGAATAGCTTCCGCCACACCAAGATACTTGCTTTCACGGAAAAGCAAATGTTCGAGCAAGTGGGCATAGCCGAGCTCGCTATCGCTTTCATAAAGCGAGCCAGCATCAATACGCACCCTGATCGATACCTGCCCAGGAGGAACGCCGTTTTCCCGGACGCCATACCTAAGCCCGTTGGCAAGCTCACCGAACTGCCATTCTTCGTCGCGCGGAACATCGCTATTCTCGTAAATCCAAGGAGTTTCACCTTCCCTCTGCAGCGACGCGGGAGGTTCGACCTCCTGGGCAGGCAAAGTCTGCGGAGCGAGCAGCAGAAGCGGGAGAAGCAAAGCGATACGCCGTGCGGCGCGCAAACTATCAGTCATGGCGCGGGATATAGGAGGCGCCCAAGTGAAGCGCCAGTGAATGAAGGAAAACCTTCGCTTGTGGAACTCAGCCTGCCTTGTCCACACACGCCCCCAAACCTACATTGTTGTCATGTTCATCGAAACCGAAACCACGCCCAATCCTTCCAGCCTTAAATTCCTTCCGGGCCGCCCGGTCATGGGGCAGGGAACCCGCGAATTCGCGTCGCCCGAAGCAGCAGAAGCCAGTCCGCTGGCGCAGGCGATATTCGATACCGGCGAAGCAATTAACGTGTTTTACGGCGGCGACTTCGTCACGGTCACGGCGGCTCCCGGTGCAAATTGGAGCGATCTTAAACCGCAGGTTCTCTCAATATTACTCGATCACTTTGTTTCTGAAGCGCCGCTGTTCGTACCGGGCACGGCGGCAAGCATTGCCGTGCCCGGAGAAAGTGATCTTCTTGTCGAGGAAAGCGCAGGCGATACCGATATTGTCGCGCAGATCCATGAGTTACTGGAAAGCAGGGTAAGACCTGCGGTTGCCGGTGACGGTGGCGACATTCAGTATCGCGGTTATAAAGACGGCGTCGTTTATCTTCAGATGCAGGGGGCGTGCGCAGGATGCCCATCTTCCTCCGCAACGTTGAAGCACGGGATTGAAGGCCTCCTGAAACATTATGTGCCGGAGGTCGTTGAGGTCCGCGAAGCGTGATTTCACGCAATCATACCCAAGGATTTCCATGACCCAGCAATATCACGATAACCACCTTTCTGCCGAAGCGCTTGACCAGATTTTCCGCGAAGCGCGCAGTTACAATCGTTGGCATGACAAGGACGTGAGCGATCAGCAGATCAAGGAAATCTACGAACTGCTGAAGATGGGGCCAACATCCGCCAATATGCAGCCGGCCCGCTTCGTATGGTGCAAATCGCAGGAATCCCGCGACAAGCTCGCCCAGTTTGCTTCTGAGGGCAATCAGGAAAAGATAAAGACCGCACCAGTCGTTGTCATCATCGGTTACGACATCGATTTCCATGAAGAGCTTCCCTGGCTCTTCCCCCACGCCGACGCCAAAAGCTGGTTTGAAGGCGATGAGGAAGGTCGAAAGGAAGGAGCATCGCGCAACTCTGCCTTGCAAGGCGCCTACCTCATGATAGCCGCTCGTTCACTCGGTCTCGATTGCGGACCGATGTCGGGCGTGGATCTCGATAAGATAACCGATCATTTCTTTGAAGACTCCCCGCGGCATCGCGCAGACTGGGTGTGTGCAATCGGATATGGCGACAAGGAAACGATTTTCGACCGCAGTCCCCGTCCTGATTTTGCCAAGTTCAATCGCATAGACTGACTTGAAGCATCGGATCGTGTGAGGCAGGACGCCGGCCATGCGACTGCTCGCCATAGATACGTCAGGTGAAGCTTGCTCCGTCGCACTATTCGACGGAGCTAAGCTGATCGATGCTCGTCACGAAACAATCGGTCGCGGCCATGCGGAGCGCTTGGTTCCGATGATAGCAGACTTGCCCGAAAATGGACGTTCTGATAGAATTATGGTCTCTCTCGGCCCGGGCAGTTTTACCGGAGTGCGTATCGGCCTTGCAGCAGCAAGAGCACTCGGTGTCGCCTGGAATGCATCGGTGGCCGGATACCCGACATTGTCTCTCATAGCGGCAATTGCGCAAGCCGAAGTGTCGGGACCGGCCGATATCTGTATGAATGGCGGTCACGGAGAGTGGTTTGTCCAATCTTTCGACAGTTCGGGATTACCGATTACGGAAGTTCAGTCCCGCCGTCCCGAAGAAGCGGCACGTGAATTGACTGCTGCCTTTGTGGCTGGGAACAGGGCCGCTGAGTTCGCTCAAATTTCCGGAAGACAAATTCGATCGCTGGAAGTTGTAGCCGATGCACGTTTTGTGAGCGCCATCCCCGCTCCCCTCAAGACTTCGGCGCTTTCCCCTATTTACGGCCGGGCTCCGGATGCAAAGGCGCCCGGACAATGACCGAGCTGGACCGGTTGATGCAGGTCATGGAGGCCAGTTTCGATCCGCACTATCGTGAAGCGTGGACGCGGCGCCAAGTCGAAGATTCGCTTCTAGTGCCGTCAACTTTTGCGATACTTTGTAACGAAACGGGAAACCAAATCTCCGACGGTGAAACGGCAGCAGGCTTCATACTTGCAAGACAAGCTGCGGATGAAATCGAACTTCTGCTAATTGCAGTAGATCCATCTCATCGAAGAAAAGGCTTTGGTTCACGATTACTGCGACGATTTCTAGATGTTGCCAGCGAGCGTGGAGCAAGTGACGTGTTCCTAGAGATGCGCGCCAATAACCCTGCAGTAACTGTCTATCTTGCAGCCGGTTTCGAACAAATCGGACACCGCGCTGCTTATTACCGGACTGTTTCCGGAGAAACGATCGACGCCCTTACCTTCGGTAGAAAAGTATAATTGACTTGCCGTGTGCATCACGGTTGTACGTATGCGACAAACTGTATCTTGGTTACAGTTTTGTGTAGACTTGCTACTCTACGATGCATACTTCCGGCCGAAGCTGGAGTACTAACATGAACGATTTTCAAACAGATATGAGTGAAACACTCATCACCCTTACTTCGGATATTGTGGCAGCACATGTTTCGAACAACAGTGTTACCGTAGACGACGTACCTGCATTGATTTCCAATGTTTATTCTGCACTTTCCGGGTTGGGCGGAAATGGCACGAGTGAAGAAGAGCGTCCTGATCCTGCGGTTTCAGTTCGTGCATCGGTCAAGAAGGATCACATCATCTGCCTCGACTGCGGCAAGAAGATGAAGATGCTCAAGCGTCACCTTTCGACCGAACACGATATGTCGCCGGAAGACTATCGTCAGCGCTGGGACCTTCCTTCTGATTATCCGATGGTTGCACCGGATTATGCAGACACGCGCCGCGATCTTGCCAAAAAGATCGGCCTCGGCCGCAAGCCTGGTGAAAAGCGGACGCGAACTAAACAGTCTGCATAAAGCAGCAGTACCGCTTGAGATAGACGCCCCGCCCCGATAAGGTGCGGGGCGTTATTCATTCAGGAAGACGAATTGCATCAGCGTATCGATCTCGAACAGCTTTGTGCCGACAAGGGTCTGCGCATTACAGAGCAACGCCGTGTGATAGCCAGAGTGCTGTCTGAAAGCGATGACCATCCCGATGTGGAAATGGTCCATGCGCGGGCCAGCGAGATCGATCCGGGCATTTCCATTGCAACGGTTTATAGAACCGTCAGACTGTTCGAAGAAGCCGGAATTCTCGATCGACACGATTTCGGAGATGGACGGGCACGTTACGAAGCTGCACCGGAAGCGCATCACGATCACTTGATCGATGTGGAAAGCGGCAAGGTCGTCGAATTCGTCGATCCCGAACTTGAGGCGCTGCAAAAGCAGATTGCGGAAAAGCTGGGATATCGTCTCGTCGATCACCGGATGGAACTTTATGGTGTCCGGCTCGACCGCGAGAACTGAGCGCAAGCTCGCCCGCTATTCCGCGAAACGGCTTGCCGCAGCGGCCGGAGAGAAGGTCCCGCTGAGCGCACCAGGATGGGTCCGGTTCATTTTGCGAATAACCGGCATTTTCCTTCTGTTGCTAGTTTTCGTCCCCTTGCATTACGCCTATCGCATTTTTGCGTACGGATCGCCCTTCCCCATGCTTTTCCTTCGCTACACCGCGCGCGTAGTCGGGGCCCGGGCGGAAGTAATCGGCACCCCTCTTCGGCGCGATGTCTTTTTCATCGCCAACCATATCTCGTGGATCGACATCCTAGCGATGGCAGGGGCCAGCGGGACTGCGTTCGTCGCCAAATGGGAGCTCAGTCAGGTTCCCGTGATAGGCTGGCTTTGTAGTCTAAATCGTACTGTTTTCGTCAAGCGCGAACACAGGATGGGCGTAGCTGAGCAGATCAACGCCCTGAAAGAGGCGTTGCATGACAATTGGTCCGTCACGGTATTTCCAGAAGGCACCGTGACTGACGGGCATTCGCTACTGCCGTTCAAGTCATCGATGATTTCCGTGCTGGAGCCGCCGCCCGCAGGCGTCATGGTCCAGCCAGTGGTGATCGATTATGGCGCAAACTCGGAAGAAATTTCCTGGATCGGAGAAGAAACCGGGCTCCATAACGCTATGCGGGTGATGGCGCGGCGCGGCTCGTTCAAGATGCGAATCCATTACCTCGATCCGTTCAGCCCGGAAGACTATCGTGGCCGAAAGGCAATTGCTGCCAAAGCGCGCGAGGAGATCGAACGGCAGCTTGTTACCAATCTCGGCAAGCCACTTCGGGATTATCAGCATGTGGTCGAAGCGGTAAGGTACCGCCCCAAGGTGGCTGACGTCTAGAGATCAGCCTTTACCAGCCAGTCATGAAACAAGCGCACCGGCCGCTCTTCCAGAGCCGTTGGCTTGCAAACAAACCAATAGCTATAGGGGCTCTCAACCGTAGCGTTGTAAAGCGTCGCAAGCCGCGGATCGGCCGCCCGCCGCATGTGGTCATCATGCATGATGGCGATTCCAAGCCCTTGAGCGGCTGCTTCCAGCATCAATTGGCCTGAATCGAAATGATCGATCGCGGCGGGCTCCAGATTGGGATGCCCGATCTCGGCACGCCAGGCGGAAAAACTTTCCGGCAATTCATTATGGATGAGAAAGGTCTGCTTCGACAGCTGATCTTCATCTGGGATATCGCCTAGTCTGACAGCCAGATCCCGGCTGCAGATCGCGTGTACCTTATTGTAATCCAGCCTCACCGCATGAAGCCCCCGCGAGGGGCCACGCGAGAGGATAATCGCCGCATCCAGTACGTCGCCCACCCTGTCCTCCAGATGAGCGCCCGTATCGATATCTATGTGCAAAACCGGGTGCCGGGCTCGAAGCTCGGCTAGACGCGGGAATAGGCGCTGGCTTCCGAACAAGGGAAGCACACCGAGATGCAGCCGCAGTACCGAGAGATTTTCGGACTGGCTTTCGACCGCCCTCGCCAAAGCTTCCAGCTGCGGATTAACTGCTTCGTAAAAGGCGTGGCCGTCATCGGTAAGCTGCATCGCCTGACGTGCCCGGGTAAACAGCTTTTTCCCGACGAACTCCTCCAGATTGCCGATGCGGCGCGACAAAGCGCTCGGGCTTAAGCCCAGCTCGTCGGCCGCAGCACGGGCGGACCCTAAGCGGACGGTCCGGACGAAGGCTTCGAGAGCGCGAAGGGGAGGTAAACGGCGAGAGGCCATACGCTTGGCCTATGCATTTAAACGCCACCTGTCGAGTACGAATGTGCGCTTTTCTGCAACTCCCACACGGTCAATCGACCGGTTCTTCAGGCTCCGGAGCGTGGAGCCGCAAGCGCGTTACATGGGTTTCGTCGCCGTCGGTCACTTCTATGCGCCAACCCGATGAGTGCTCCAGTATCTGGCCTTTGGGCGGGACCTGCTCGGCCAAGACGAAGGCCAGCCCCCCTAGGGTATCCACGGACTCCTCTACTTCGGCGAGGCGCGGATCGATACGATCTGCCACGTCATCCAATTCGGCACGCGCATCGCAGTCCCACATGCCCTCACCGATAGAAGCAATCCACTCTTCCGGCGCATCGTCATGCTCGTCTTCGATTTCGCCGACGATTTCCTCGACCAGATCCTCGATCGTAATGAGACCATCGGTCCCGGAAAATTCATCGAGGACAATTGCCAGATGCATACGTTGCGAACGCATATCTGCCAGCACATCGAGGGCATTACGCGTTTGCGGCACGTAAAGCGGTTGCCGCATCAAAACCGTCCAGTCCTCCGGCGGTGGCTTACGCTCTGCCAAGAAGGAAAAGATATCCTTGATGTGGATCATGCCGATGACATCATCGAGCTGCCCACGATAAACCGGCATGCGTGAATGACCGTGCTCGGAAAACGTCGAGACCACTTCGTCCCACGTCGCGTCTGCATTGATCGCGATGATCTCACCACGTGGCACAGCTACGTCATCCGCATCGTGTTCCGAAAAATGGAGCAGATTGCGAAGCATTTGACGCTCCACGCCCGAAAGATCGCCTGTCGCGCTATCTTCAGAATCTTCGGAGCCTTTTTCGCCCTCGTGCTCGTCGATCGCTTCCTCGAGCTGGGCGCGCAAGCTGCGGCCACCGCCTTCGGCGTCAAACAATTTGCGGATTGCGGGCCACAGCCCGCTGCTACTCTCCGCGTCTCCGGCGGGGGGTGAAGAATTGGCCATGGGCCGTTTTGCTACTCCAAAAATTCAGCGATCCCCATATGGGTCCGCGATACCTAGTTTTGCAAGCGCTTCGATTTCGAGTTTTTCCATCGCCGCCGCTTGAATGTCTGAATCAACGTGATCATGCCCGGCCAGATGCAGAAACCCATGAACGAGCAAATGGGCAGTGTGGTCTGGCAGGCTGACGCCCTTTTCCTTCGCTTCCCGCTCACAGGTTTCGAAAGCCAAGGCAATATCTCCGAGCATTTCCGGGGGGCCATCCGCCTGCAACGCTAGCAGGTCCTCGCGTTCCAGCATCGGAAAAGACAAGACATTTGTAGGCTTGTCCTTTCCGCGCCATTCTTTGTTTAGGTCGTGAACTTGGCTATCAGTCGTAAACAACACGCTGGTCATGAGACGTTCGCTGGCAAGCGCGGGCTCACTGTTCAGAAGGGCGCCGTGCGCTTGCTGGCAAAGTCCTTCCCAATCATGGCCCTCCGGCCAGCCGTCTATTTCGATATCCAGTTGCAAAGCGCAAATCCGATGCGTTCGATCTCGACTATTACCGAGTGTTAGCTCGTCGGACCTTCATAGGCCTCGACAATACGCCCGACGATCGGATGCCGCACAACATCGGCGGCGGTGAAGCGGATCGTTCCGAAGCCATCGACACCTTCCAGCTTGCCAACTGCATCTGCAAGCCCGCTCATGCCATCGCCACCGGGGATGTCGACCTGTCGCGGATCACCACAAATCACCATCCGGCTATTTTGGCCAAAGCGGGTGAGGAACATCTTCATCTGCTCCCGCGTGGTATTCTGCGCCTCATCGAGGATGACGAAGGCATCGGCCAGTGTGCGGCCACGCATGAAGGCAATCGGCGCGATTTCGATTTCGCCCGAGGCGAGCCGCCGCTCGACCTGTTCGGGCGGCATGCAGTCGTAAAGCGCGTCATAAAGAGGCCGCAGATATGGATCGACCTTCTCTTTCATGTCGCCGGGCAGAAAGCCGAGCTTTTCACCAGCTTCGACAGCCGGGCGGGACAGGATCAGGCGCTGCACACTCCCGGTAATCAACTGTGCCACTGCCTGCGCAACGGCGAGATAGGTCTTGCCCGTACCGGCCGGACCAAGCGCGAAGATGATGTCGTCGCGCACCAGGCTGCGCATATAGCTCGCCTGCATGGCGCTGCGCGGCACGATGGTCTTGCGCCGCGTGCGGATCATGATCGGCGGACCACCCTTGGCATCGCTCAGCTTGCCGTCGACAATTCCGTCCAGCGTGGGCTCGTTAGACATGGCGATCAGGGATTCGATGGCTCCAGCGTCGAGATCCTGACCCATGGCCAGCCGGTCATACATTTCGTTGAGCACATCACGCGCGCGGGCAACGCTGTCTTCCGGGCCTTCGATATGGATCGCGTTTCCACGGGCCGAGATGAACACACCCAGGCGATTTTCCACCTGCACCAGATTGGCGTCGAACTGTCCGAAGAGCGCGCCAAGCAGGCTCTGGTTGTCAAAGTTCACATCCACCTGCGCGCGGCGAACCTCGCGCTGGGGTACGGGCGGTTTGGTCAGGGCCGGGTCGGCCTGCCGTGCTGGTTTGCGAGCCATCTGCTCCTTTCGCGAAGGGTTACGAGTCGGAAATCTAGGCACTCCGGCCCGCTAAGCAAGGTAGGCCCTGCAAATATGGTGGAAAGTCACGCGCCTGTAATCAGGCAGCAACGTGTTCCCGCAGCATGCCGGCAAGCGAGTTCGGGCCCGCTTCGACCAGTTCTGCCGTCACAAGATCGCCGATAGCTGCTTGGCCTTCGAACCAGACACTCTGCAACCAGGGCGACTTGCCCAGCCACTGGCCGGGAAGCTTGCCCTTGCGCTCTACAAGTACCTCGCAACTCCGCCCAACGCTCGCTTGGTTGAAAGCCATCTGGTCGCGATTGAGCGCGGCTTGGAGGCGCTGGAGACGCTCGTCCATCACTTCTTTCGCTACCTGCCCATCCATCGTGGCGGCGGGGGTACCGGGGCGTGGTGAATATTTGAAGCTGAAGGCCTGCGCGTATTTGACCTCGTCCACCAGCGCGAGGGTTTCCTCGAACTCGGCATCGGTTTCGCCGGGGAAACCGACGATGAAGTCGCCCGACAGCGCAAGGTCCGGGCGCGCGTCGCGGAAACGCTCCAGAAGCTTCAGATAGCTTTCTGCCGTGTGACTGCGGTTCATGGCCCTGAGCACACGGTCACTGCCCGCCTGCACTGGCAGGTGAAGGAAAGGCATGAGCTTGTCGATCTCTCCATGCGCGGCGATCAGATCGTCGTCCATGTCGGCGGGGTGACTGGTTGTGTAGCGGATGCGCGCGAGCCCATCGACCTTGGCGAGATCGCGTATCAGGCCCGCAAGGCCAACCGAATGGCCCTTCTCGTCCTCTCCCGACCACGCCGAGACATTCTGCCCCAGCAGGGTGATCTCCCTGGCACCGGCATCGACCAGCTTCTTCGCCTCGGTTACGAGGTCCGCATAGGGCCGTGAGATTTCTGCGCCGCGAGTATAGGGCACCACGCAATAGGTGCAGAACTTGTCGCAACCTTCCTGCACGGTGAGGAAGCTTGCCGGATTGGTGCGGCGCCGTTCGGGCAATGCAGCGAACTTGGCGATCGCGGGCATGTCCGTGTCGGTAGCCCGTTCGCCCTTCACAGCCTTGTCCAGCATCTCGGGCAGACGGTGATAGGCCTGAGGGCCGACGACCATGCTGACCGCCGGACTGCGCGCCATGATCTCTTCACCTTCGGCCTGTGCAACGCAGCCGGCCACTGCGATCAGCGGTTCCTTGCCGACCTTGCGCCCGGCCTTGGTCAGGCGGCCAATGTCGGAATAGACCTTTTCGGCTGCCTTTTCGCGGATGTGGCAGGTGTTCAGCACGACGAGATCGGCTTCCTCGCCTTCGGGCGCAGGCACGATGCCCTGCTCGCCCAGCATTTCGGCCATGCGCTCGCCATCATAGACGTTCATCTGACAGCCGAAGCTCTTGACCCTGTAGGTCTTGGGGGGAGTGGTAGGTTTCATGACAGGCTGGCGCACATAGCGAAAAGGTGTGGGTCCTACAATGCGAAGGGCGGCACGCGGCCGCCCTTCCAATTCGAGATGATCGAACGACTTACGAAACAGTCGCCTTCACGATCTTGCCCGGGTTTGCCGGCGGCTCGCCCTTGGGAAGCGCGTCGACGTGTTCCATGCCGCTCTCGACCTGGCCCCAGACGGTGTACTGGCCGTCGAGGAATTCGGCGTCGTCGAAGCAGATGAAGAACTGGCTGTTGGCGCTGTCGGGCACCTGGGTGCGGGCCATCGAGCAAGTGCCGCGGGTGTGCGGTTCGCTGTTGAATTCAGCCTTCAGGTCGGGCTTGTCGCTGCCGCCCATGCCGGTGCCGGTCGGATCGCCGCCCTGTGCCATGAAGCCGGGGATCACGCGGTGGAAGACCACGCCATCGTAGAAGCCTTCGCCTACCAGCGTGGTGATACGCTCCACATGGCCGGGTGCTAGATCGGGGCGCAGCTTGATTACCACATCCTTGTTTTCGCCGTCACCGGTGTCGAGGGTGAATGTCAGCTTGTCTGCCATTGGTATGTCTCCTGTAATACGGTTGGCGCCTCATTAGCAGGGACAGCGCCTGTGTCACGGCTTGCTTTTCGGGTAACGCTCCCTAGAGCGGCGATATGGTCGACGAGACGCGCCTCGACGAAGACGATGTGATGCTGGCGCCGGATGCGGAGAGCGGGCCGGAGGACGGCGCGCGCCCCGACGACCGTATCGATGACGAGCGCATGGACGAAGAGAACACGCTGAAACGCGAGTTCGTCCGCTCGGTCGAGGAAGCGCTCGAAGCCGGCGCGACCGGCCAGCTCTACGATCTTGTCGAACCGCTGCACCCGGCCGACGTCGCCGACCTTCTCGAACTGTTCGAGAAGGAGGACCGCCATCGCCTGGCCAGCGAGATCACCGATCTCATGACCAGCGAGGTCGTTGCCGAACTCAACGACTATGTCCGCGACGAGATGATGGAGGCGCTGCCCGCCGATGCGGTGGCCCAGATTGCCGAACAGCTCGATACCGACGATGCCGTCCAGCTGATCGAGGATCTGGCCGAAGACAACCAGAAGGCCATCCTCGCCGAACTCGATCCGGAAGACCGGATCGCCATTCAGACCGCCCTCTCCTATCCCGAGGAGACTGCCGGGCGGTTGATGAACCGCGAGTTCGTGGCCGTGCCCGAACACGTGACAGTGGGCGACATCATCGACTTCCTGCGAGATGGACGCGACCTGCCCGAAGACTTCTTCGAGATCTTCGTGATCGACCAGCGCATGCACCCGGTCGGCACCTGCCAGCTTTCGTGGATCCTGCGTACGCCGCGCAATGTTGCGCTGGGCGATGTGATGAAGCGCGACCAGACGCTGATCCCGGCCACGCTCGACCAGGAAGAGGTCGCGCTGATGTTCCAGAAGTACGGCCTCATCAGCGCCGCCGTGATCGACGAGGACGGCCGCCTGGTCGGTCAGATGACGGTCGACGATATCGTCCACATCATCGCCGAGGAAGCGGGCGAGGACGCCCTGCTCATGTCCGGCGCGGGTGAAGGCGACATCAACGAACCGATCCGCGCAGCCTATTCCAGCCGCGTGCGCTGGCTGGTGGCGAATCTGGGCACGGCGCTGGTCGCCAGCCTGATCATTGCCGCCTTCGGGGCGGCGATCGAACAGCTGGTAGCGCTCGCCGTGCTGATGCCCATCGTTGCCAGCATCGGCGGCAATGCGGGCACGCAGACCATGGCGGTGACGGTACGCGCCATCGCCATGAACCAGCTGACCAGTTCGAATACCGGCCGCATCCTGTGGCGCGAATTCCGCGTCGCCACGCTGAACGG
Organism: uncultured Erythrobacter sp.; assembly: GCA_947504155.1. Taxonomy (GTDB): domain Bacteria; phylum Pseudomonadota; class Alphaproteobacteria; order Sphingomonadales; family Sphingomonadaceae; genus Qipengyuania. The sequence goes on along the minus strand of CANNGF010000003.1, from coordinate 532,726 downwards.
CGTGACCATTGCGGTGCTCATCGGTCTGGCGACGGCTGCCATCTTCACCCCCACGCTGGGCGCGGTCATCGCGCTGGCCATGGTGATCAACGTGGCAACCGCCGGGCTTGCCGGGGTGCTGGTGCCGGTGGCCTTCGACCGGCTCAATCAGGATCCGGCCGTGGCAAGCAGCGTCTTCGTGACCATGATCACCGATTCGATGGGCTTCTTCGCCTTTCTCGGACTGGCCGTGGCGAGCGGGATTGCAGGGTAGTTTCCTACAGGATGGAGCACATGGAGCACGGTCCAGAGGGAAAAATCCCCAGGGCCGGTTTGGGTGCGTGAACCGGCGGAATTGGGCGGTTTCGTGAATGGAATGAAGAAGCATTCGGGCACCCTGCATCCGATCGCGCTTTGTAGGAAAGGCCTTTTCCCGCACCATCTTTCTGGTCCCTTCCGTCAGGTCCCAGCGGTTGCTCTTTCGGACCGAATTCCTATGTCCTTGCCATGCCGCTCCATTTGACCAAGATCGCGTTCGGCGCGCAGAGCTTCAACGATATCGAAAGCTGGTACGAGCAGCGGCGCAGCCCCAATCTCACCACACGCTATCGCCCCACCAAGTGGGAGGAGTGCATCGGCGGATCGCTTTACTGGATCCACCAGCATTCGATCGTGGCGCGCAGCGAAATCCTCGGTTTCAGCGAAACACCCACCGGGCGCTGGTCGATCGACCTCAAGCCCGAGCTGGTCCGCGTCCACCCTCGCCCCAAGCGCGCCCATCAGGGCTGGCGTTATCTCAAAGGCGATCCCCCACGCGATCTGGAAGAAGGCGAGGATATCGGCGATGTCCTGCCCGGCAAACTGGCCGGAAAGCTCGAAAGACTGGGCCTTATCTGACCAAAGCCCCTGATCCGTCACCTTTGTGACACGAAGTAGCCTCGCGGTCATAGTGGTTAAGGAATATTAACCTTCAAGCCCCTGATAAAACTTCATTTTCCTGTCATTTTTCCGGTGTAGCCGCGCTCGCAAACCACCCTGCCGAATGACTCCGGCGGGGTAGATCGGGGCCTGCATTATGACCATCCATGCCAAGTTCCCTTCGCTGGGGGATACAAAGAACTGGGCGCCCGCCGAAAGCCGGCAAGCTGCGGCGCCGCTTCGCAAGGTTCTGGCATCGCGCCGCACGATCCGGGGCCAGATCGCGATTTTCGTAATGCTCGCCGTGGCCATACTGCTGGGCCTCGCCGCACTGCTTGGGGCGGGCCTGTACCAGTTGTCGCTGCGATCGGATCAAAGTGGCGTCATTGCGGAACGCGCGCTGGCAGCTTCCCAATTCGATACGGGGATTGCCCAGAGCCGCTACCATGCCTCTCGCTATGCGGTGACCGGCAATGAGGAATCGATCAAGGCCGCGTTCGCGTCGCTGGAAGATGCGAGCAAGCGGCTCGACAGATCGATGGCGACGGACGTGACCGAAGCGACCTCGCAGGAACGTATCGCATGGCTGCGAGATCAGGTTTCGAGTTTCCGCCCAGAGCTGGTGGCCCTGCAGTCATCGGTCTCGACCTATGGCCCGCAGGAAGATGCGGCCACCCTGGCCCAGGCAATCGACGTCAGCGGCAGCCTGTTATCGGGCCAGATCGGCGAGATCGAGGGCGAGCTATCGGACGCTGCCGAGCGGTCGAAGAACGAGCTGGAAAGGCTCAAATTCTGGATGTCGATCGGTGCGCTCGCGCTGATCCTCGCCTGTGGGCTGGTGGTGGTTCTGGCGGCACGGCGCATGGCTGGCCAGGTGTCGTACTCGCTGGGCGAAATAACCGGCGCGATGACCGCATTGGCCGAGGGCGACAGTTCCATCGCCATACCCTTCGTGGAACGCGAGGACGAAATCGGCGAGATGGCACGCGCCCTCGTGATCTTCCGTGAAAGCGCCGAAGCGCTGACCAATCTGCAGCGCAAGGCCCGCGAGGACCAGCAGGTGCTGCTGCGCGATCTCGCACGCGGTTTCGAAGGTGGCATGGGCGACGTGGTAACCAATGTCGCCGCTGCATCGCATCAGCTGGAAAAGACCGCCAGCTCCATGGCCGGAGCAGCCAGCCAGTCGGTCGAGCTGGTGGAGGATGTCGTTCGCCGGATGAACGATACTTCGGCCGGAATGACATCGGCTGCAGCGGCAACCGACGAGTTCGCCATGTCGATCGGCGAAATCGGCAAACAGGCCGCCCAGTCCGCATCGCTGGCACAGGACACGCGCACCAGTGCGGAACTTGCCGATGAGACGATGAAGGATCTTGCCCGTTCGGCATCCGAGGTGGGCGAAGTGGTCGATCTGATCGCATCGATCGCCGACCGGACGAACCTGCTCGCTCTCAACGCTTCGATCGAAGCCGCAAGGGGCGGCGATGCGGGACGCGGTTTTGCCGTGGTGGCAAGCGAGGTCAAAGAACTCGCACGCCAGACCCGCGAAGCGACCGAAAGCGTTTCGGCCAAGATTGCCTCCATGCAGGCGAGCACCAGCAGCAGCGCTGGTGCCCTTACCGCGATCGGAGAGCGGATCCGCGAAGTGGAAGCGACAGCCACCACGATCGCCGGGGCCGTCGATCAGCAATCGCTGTCGAGCCAGGAACTGGCACGCAGCCTCGATTTGGCGGTGGCCGGCGTCGGCGAGATCGAACAGAGCATCGAACAACTGCGCGAACGCGCGCGGGAAACGGGGATGGCTGCCGACCAAGTGCTGGGCGCGGCAACCGGGCTCGACGGGGACGCCCGCGCGCTTGAGCGTGAGGCGACGGCCTTCGTCGGAAAGATTCTCGCCGCCTGAGAAAGGCGTGCTATTCGGAACATCGCAGCAGGGCCGGCCGTTGATTGGGCAAAGGAGATAACAATCATGCCCGAACGCCAGTCAATGCACCCCGACAATGAACTCATCGACGAGATGACCAAGCACCCCACCCCGTCGCAGCAAAGCTCGTCGGGTGGGGAAGTCAACCGCAGGGTCGGCAAACGCGGCGAACTCAATCGCGCCACCGATCCCCAAAACCGCGAACCGGAAGTCGGCTCGGACAATCCAGCGCAGGACGCCAAGAAGGGTGAAAAGACCCGTCAGGCGATGCAGGATAGCCGATCGAGCTAAGTTCGCTCAAAAAATTTCGACCAAAAGCCCCGCCCTCACCGGCGGGGCTTTTTGATAGCTTGAAAGTCTCACTGGCAGATTGCGAATGTCCGCTGATGAGTGGGAAGCGGGCACAAGACCGCCAGCCGGAATATCAGGGCACGTGCACTGACTCGAGCCGCAATTGGCCACTGGCTTCGTCTAGAGTTGCGTGAAAAGCGAGATCACTAACGGGTTCCTTTGCGGTCGTTAGGTCTACGAGAAAGAGCCAATGACCGTCCATCCAGCGGTAGATCGAGCGCTCCCAAGTCGCATCGTTTAGAGTGGCTAGGTCGTCCCCGTAGGCACGAATGCTGTCCCGGAAGAAAGCAGCTGAGACTAAGTCGACTGGCTCACGCCATCGATGGCATGGTCTCGCAGCTGAAAATCACCTGCGGCGAGGGCGTCTGCGATTTGACGGAATCTTGCTCGCCACGGCTTAGGGACAAGATACTCAGCATCGTCCTTTGCGAGAGAAATCGATCTCATATGCTCGTGATTACATTTGCCCTTCGATGTTCGCAATCTGGTCGCTAGTAGATAGCGAGCGACGTCACCTTTCCGCGACAGTCTTCTCCGCCACCCGACTTAGGATATTCACATAGGCCTCAGGGGTTTGGGCGCCGGGGATCATAAAGCGGCCATCCAACGCCGTCTCAGGCCATCATTGCGGCCTTGAGTTCGTTGCGGATGGCCTTGAGGCGGATCAGCAGGTCGGATTTGTTCAGCGTGTCCGATGACGGTGCCTCTGCGGTAGGTGCAGGCTCGTCCGGAGCTTCGCGCAGGGCGGCTTTGGCGCCTTTCAGCGTATAGCCCCTGATGTTGACCAGATCATTGATCCGTTCGACCAGCGCCACGTCTTCCGGGCGATAATATCGGCGGCCACCGCTGCGTTTGAGCGGTTTCAGCTGGGGGAATTGCTGTTCCCAATACCGCAGCACATGGGTCTTGATGCCGGTAGCGGTGGCGACTTCGCCAATAGTGCGCATGGCGCCCGCTTCCTTGTGATCGTCAAATTCGGCCATGCGCCACCCTTAGGCCACGAGGTCAGCCGTGCGCAATCCGCTCTTTCAACAGCTGGCTGGCGCGGAAGGTCATCACCCGGCGGGGCGTGATCGGCACTTCGACCCCGGTCTTGGGATTGCGGCCGACGCGTTCTTTCTTGTCGCGCAGCACGAAGCTGCCGAAGCCCGAAATCTTCACGTTTTCGCCATTGGCCAAGGCATCGCACATCTTCGCGAGAATTTCTTCCACGAGGTCTAGCGATTCCGCCCTGCTCAAACCCATCTTGCGATTGATGGTTTCAGCCAGATCGGCGCGAGTGAGCGTTCCAACGGAGCGCATCATATCCATCGTTCTTCCTTCCCCAGAAGCGACCCTGGGTTCGATCAATGGTTACAACATACTGTATTTAGCCAATTCCGGCAATGGAGCTGGCAGTTTTATTTTGCCGAATACTAGAGACGTGCCAAAGCGGCACCCCAGGTAAATCCGCCGCCCATGGCCTCGAACATCACCAGATCGCCTTCCTTGATTCGCCCGTCCTTGCGGGCAACGTCGAAGGCCAGCGGAACTGACGCGGCCGAGGTGTTGGCGTGCTGATCGACGGTAACCACGACCTTGTCGGGCGACAGGCCGAGCTTGCGTGCCGTAGCGTCAAGTATGCGGGCATTGGCCTGATGCGGCACGACCCAGTCAATATCGTCGGCCACGATAGAGGCATCATCGAGCACTTCGTTCAGCACGTCGGCAAGGTTCACCACTGCATGGCGAAACACCTCGCGCCCCTTCATGCGCAGCTTGCCGACCTCCCCCGTGGTGGAGGGCCCGCCGTCGACATAGAGTAGGTCCTTATGCGCGCCGTCGGCATGAAGCTTGGTGGCGATGATGCCGGGCCCATCCGCCTCCACTTCGCGCGACTCGATGACGACCGCGCCGGCACCGTCGCCGAAGAGCACACAGGTCGTGCGGTCTTCCCAGTCGAGAATACGGCTGAAAGTTTCCGCGCCGATGACCAGCGCTTTTTTCGCCATGCCGGTGCGCAGCAGCGACTCCGCCGTGCCCAGCGCGTAAAGAAAGCCCGAGCAAACGGCCTGGACGTCGAATGCCACGCCGCCGCGGCAGCCAAGCGCGCTCTGCACCTGAGTTGCGGTGGCGGGAAAGGTATGGTCGGGCGTCGCCGTGGCGAGCACAATCAGGCCGATTTCGCTCGCATCGACTCCGGCATCATCCAGCGCCTTGCGCGCAGCTTCGGTCGCCAGCGTGGAGGTGGTTTCGCCCTCACCCGCGATATAGCGCTGGCGGATGCCGGTACGCTCGACGATCCACTCGTCGCTCGTATCGACACGTTCTTCGAGATCGGCATTGGTCACGCAATTCTTCGGCAGCGCACTGCCGCTGCCGGTAATCACCGCACGAATCATTTGGCCCCCAGGCTTCCGGTGTCGATGGCACCGAGATCCTTCGCGATGCGGTTGGTAATATCGTCTTCCAGCAGCCGCGCGGCGACTTCCACCGCATTGGCCACGCCCTTGGCGTTAGCGCTGCCATGGCTCTTCACGACCACGCCGTTGAGGCCGAGGAAGACCGCGCCATTGTGGTTGTTGGGATCGAGATGGTGCTTCAGCAGCTCGGTCGCCGGGCGCGAGACGAGGAACCCGACCTTGGAACGGAAGGACGACGAGAATGCACTGCGCAGCAGATCGGTCACGAAGCGCGCCGCGCCCTCGATCGCCTTCAGCGCGATATTGCCTGAAAAGCCGTCGCAAACGACCACATCGCATTCGCCGCGATTGATCTTGTCGGCTTCGACGTAGCCTTCGAAGTCCATCGCCAATCCGCCAGCCGTGCGCAAGCGATCGGCGGCAGCCTGGATGTCTTCGGTGCCCTTGGTTTCTTCGGTGCCGATGTTGAGCAGGCGCACACGTGGCCGCTCACGGCCAGTGACGATCCGCGAATAGGCGGCACCCATGATGGCGAACTGCACCAGATTGCGCGCATCGCATTCGCGATTGGCACCCAGGTCGAGCATGATCACGTCATTGTCGCCCAGCGTAGGCAACAGCGCAGCAAGCGCAGGCCGGTCAAGCCCGGGCATGGTACGCAGTGCAAGCTTGCTCATCGCCATCAGCGCGCCGGTGTTCCCAGCAGACACGGCAGCCCCCGCCTCGCCGCGTTTCACGGCGTCGACAGCGAGACCCATGCTGGTGGTCTTTGCGCGGCGCAGAGCTCTCGACGGCTTTTCATCGCCCGCGACGACATCCTCGCAATGAAGGATCTCGCTCGCTTCGGACATGCCGGGATGATTGGCCAGCGCAGCCCTGATCTTCGTCTCGTCACCGACCAGCAGGAACTTGAATCGGTCGTGGCGCCTGCGCGCAAGCGCGGCGCCCTCGACCATTACGCGAACCCCTTCGTCCCCGCCCATCGCGTCAACGGCGATACGCGGTAAACTCATGACGTTCTCCGGTTCAAGCTAAGGTCTTAAAGGCCCTCGGGAGCGAGAACTTCGCGCCCGTTATAGTAGCCGCAGTGCGGGCAAAGATTGTGCGGGCGCTTCAGTTCGCCGCAGTTCGAGCATTCGTGATGCGCCTCTACCGAGAGCGAATCATGCGAACGACGGTTGCCACGACGGTGGGGCGATACTTTTCTCTTGGGGACGGCCATCTCGGCACCTGTTCCTCAAACAATTTCAGTCAATTTCGGTGGCCGCCCTAGGGGACAGGCAACCATCGCACAAGAGGCGCGATGAATGCATTGTCCCGACCGTGACGGTGAAGGCGCGCGCTATAGCGAATTTTCCGAGCTATGCAAGCGAAGCGGAGGATTATCGGTACGCAGCGATTGCTGCTGGGATCGCCACGGCCTAGCGAAAAGGCACGGGTTCGCCATTTGGAGTATAGTCGACCATGGAAATCGTCCTGCCAGTCACCCTGACCGCCGCCGCAGCGGCCGCCATCCTCAATCTGTGGCTGTCCGTCCGAGTCGGCCAGATGCGCTTGCAGAAAAAGGTATCCATAGGGGACGACAATGGCGGGCCGCTGACCGCGCGAATGCGTGCGCAGCTGAACTTTGTCGAGAATACGGGCTTCGTACTCGTGCTGGTGGCTGCAATCGAATTGTCGGGTAGCGGCGAGCCCTGGCTGGCGTGGGTCGTGGCAATCTACATGGTGGGCCGCATAGCGCATGGCCTGGGCATGGACGGAGGCGCGCTGGCCAAGGGCCGCACAATCGGCGTCATCGTCACCATGCTGACGCAACTGGGGCTGGCTGCTGCAGCTGTCGCGATTGCGATCGGGCTTTTCTAACCCAGAACCGAATCGCTCACGAAGGCATTCGTCTTGCGTTCCTGGCCGAAGGTGCTGGTGGGGCCGTGGCCGGGGATGAAGGTGACATCGTCGCCCAGCGGCCACAGCTTCTGGGTGATCGCGTCGATCAGGTCCTGGTGATTGCCCATCGGGAAATCGGTCCGCCCGATGCTGCCCTGGAAGAGGACATCGCCCACTACGGCGAACTTGCTGGGCCGGTGGAAGAACACCACGTGGCCGGGCGTATGGCCGGGGCAATGGATGACTTCCAGCGTCAGGTCGCCGACGGTAACCGTATCACCATCTTCCAGCCAGCGATCGGGTTCGAAAACCTGGCTGTTCATACCGTAGCGCGCGCCGTCTTCATCGAGGCGGCTGATCCAGAACCGGTCCGCTTCCTGCGGCCCCTCGATCGGCAGGCCGAGTTCCTTGGCGAGCACGCCCGCCTCGCCGCAATGGTCCATATGGCCGTGCGTGATGAGGATCTTTTCCAGCTCCACGCGGGACCTTTCGACCGCCGCCTTCAGCTTGTCGAGATCGCCGCCCGGATCGATCAGCGCGCCCTTGTTGGTCGCGGTGCACCAGATGAGCGAGCAGTTCTGCTGGAGCGGCGTAACCGGCACGATACCGGCCTTCATCGGAGGCGTGGGAGCTGTGTCTGTCATGCCTGCTAGATGGCGGGAGGTCGCTGCGAATGCAATGCCGGGGCGTCTCGGCTGACTCGATCCGCGTGCGTATGTTGCCGGGGGTGGGCGATGGATTGCCGCGGAGCCTTCGCCTACTCGCAATGACCCTGAGACCCCGTCATTGCGAGCCGCAGGCGAAGCAATCCATCTCGCAGCCTTGAGACCCAGCCACCACCCTTGGACGCCATGAAGGCGGCGACATCGCATCGCCGCCCTCTTTTTCGCGCAGAAATCAGCGGCTCTGGAAATCCACCACGCGGCCGTCCGAGCGGAAGACGCAGGTGAATTCGTCGCGGTTGTAATCGCGGGTCTCGATGCGGCCCTGAACGTAGACATAGTCGCGTTCCTGCTGGTTCACGCTCTCGATGCGGACCCGGCCATAGCGCGAGGCTTCGCGGCCGCAGGCGTCCACTGCCGCGCGTTCGAAATCGTCGCGGGCGTTATAGCCGTAATCGCTGCCGCCGCCGCCGAGGATGGCGCCCAGAATGCCGCCTCCACCAAGGCCGCCGCCGTCCTGTCCATAACCGCCCTGTCCGTATGAGGCGCAGCCGCCGAGCAGAATGGTGCCGGCAAGGGTTGCGGGGATAAGTATCTTTTTCATCGCTTCTCTCCAACTGACGCCCGGCGATCCACCAACCCGCAGGGTTGGGAAAGGTACGGGCGAGCCAAGCGATTGTTCCGCCGCGCTAATTCGGGCCCGTCAAATCCGCCCGCCCTTCCATACCACACGCCCGATCACCTCCACTTCCTCGCGGGCGAGGTCGATCGGGGCGTAGGCTTCGTTGGCGCTGATCAGGGTGATTCTGCCCGGCGCGCTGGCCTGGACCTGCTTGACGTGGAGGGTGTCTCCGATGCGGATTACGTGGATTCCTTCGCCGCTGCGCTTGTTGCGGTCGACGAAGATTTCGTCGCCGCTGCGCAGGGTCGGTTCCATGCTGTCGCCTTCCACCCGGATGGCGGAGAGATCGGCCCCTTCCAGCCCCATTTCGCGCAGCCAGCGGCGGGAAAAGCGGAAGGCGTCGAAGGCGATTTCCTCTGCCGAGAAAGCCCCCGGCCCGGCCGAAGCATCGAGCGCCAGCCGAGGCACCGCCACGAAGTCCGAGGCCTGGAAACCGCCAGCATTTTCAACCCGTTGCACCGCCGCATCAGCGCCCAGCTCCACCTCCCCCACCCCGAAGAATTCGGCCAGTTTCCGCCGGTCCGCCTCCTCCAGTTTGCGGGGGCTTCCCTTGCGCACGAACTGCTGGAGATAGCTGGGATTGCGGCCCAGCATGGCCGACAGCGAGGCCAGGCTGGTGCGGCTTTTCTCGGTCAGCTCGACCAGCCGCGCCCGGTCCGAAGTCATCTCTGCCATCGCCATTCCTGCCTTTCCGCACTGTTCCGGATTTGCGCCCGAACACCCTCTTGATCGGGCCACCATCGGACCGATCACCCCGTTTAACGAGAAAATTCCTATACCATAGGATTTTTCCTAGACAAGTAGGATTTCGACTGGAACGAATAGAGAACAGAGCGAACGATTCGCCCCATATTCTTTCAGAGGAGCCCCGCCATGTTGATTCGCAGAATCGAGAAATTCCTCCGCCAGCACGACATGCCGGCGACCAAGTTCGGCCGCCTCGCCGCGCATGATCCGCGCTTCGTGCTGGACCTGCGCAATGGCCGCGAACCGCGCGGCGTGACCGAGGCGCATATCCGCAGCTTCATTTCCGGCTTCGACGCCGCGGTGGTCGAGGCCGCGCTGGCAGACGCCCAACTCATCGCAAACGCAAAGGAAACCGCCCGTGTCCAGTGAAGCCAGCCCCCCTCGCCCGGCCAAGATCCGCCCTCAAAATCGCCGCTCCGCCACCGACCATCTGCGCACCGCGCTGATGAATCTGTGCGATCACCGCGCGCAGGTGCTCACCCATAGCGAGAGAGCCTGGGCCAGCATCACCTTCGCCGGCACGCGCCACCGGCTCGCCCTGTTGTTCGCCGGGGCCGAGGCGGTGGCCGCGGGCGAGCAGTTCATCGCCTGCCTGCCCGAACACGAATTCGCCATTCCGGGCCAGCTGGTCGCCGATGCCGGGATCGTGGAGGTCGAACACCGGCTGATGCCCAGCGAACGCATGGTGGTGCAATGCGATTTGCTGTTGCTGGAGGAAAGCTGATGCGCCGGACCTTGCGGCCTTAATACCCCGCCGCGAGGTCCATTTGCGGTTCGACCTTTTCGCCCTTGTGCCAGCGATCGAGGTTTTCGATGAAACGATCCGCGCTGCGCTGGAACATCTTGCTCTGCGCGCGGCCGGACAGGTGCATGGTGACCTGCGCATTGTCGAGACTCCACAAGGGGTGGTCTTCGGGCAAAGGTTCGGGATCGGTCACGTCGAGCAGCGCGGCCTCGATCGACTTTGCCTCCAGCGCGGCGACCAGCTCGTCCTGCTTCACCACATCGCCGCGCGCGATATTCACCAGCACGGCGTTGGGGCGCATGGCGGCCAGCTCCGCCTCGCCGATCATGTGGCGGGTTTCATCGGTGGAAGGCACGGCCAGGATCACCCAGTCGAACTCGCCCAGCTTCTCGCGCCATTCGCCGGGCCGCAGCGCGCCCTCCCCGCCCGACCGGCGTACGGGCACAACCTTCATGTCGAAGGCTTCGAGCCGGGTCTTGATCAGGCTGCCGATCGCGCCAAGGCCCAGCAGCAGCACCCGCTCCCCCGCCAGCTCGCGCTTGCCGGGGCTGTCGGTCAGCCACTCGCGCCGGTCCTGCGCACGCACCACCTCGCGATAGCCCTTGGTATGGGCCAGCATCAGCATGACGACATATTCGGCAATGGTCAGCGCATTGATGCCCACGCCATTGGTGACGGTTACGCCGCGCTCCTCCAGCAGGTCCAGCGGCATGAAATCGAGCCCCGCATAGATCGAATTGAGCCATTTGAGATTGGTCGCCGCCTGCGCGATCTCGACCATGGGCGCGGTCTCGTTGAGATCGAACCAGCCGATCTCGGCCTCGGGCGCAAGCCCCAGCGCCTCGTCCTTGCTGGAGAACCACAAGGGCTCCACCCAGTCAGGCAGACGCGGCTCCACCAGCGGGCGGATCATGGCGGACATCACGGCTTTGGTCATGCGGGGGCAACCTCTCTTCCCTTGTGCCGTGCCGGTAGACGGGAAGCGGGGGCGCGGATCAAGTGCGGGGTGTTGCTCAAGGCAACGCCCCGCTTTCTTTGCCACGCACTGAGATTAAACAGGGTCGCAACTCACCAACCCTAATTTTGTCGGCAATTTTTACACATTTGAATTTTTAGGCTTGCGAAACCGCTGGCTCCAGCTTCCTCCACGCGTCGCGTTGAAACTGCGGGTTTCGCGCGTTTTTCCTGCACAACAAATAAAGCTAAAAATTCTATCACCCCCCTTGCGGAGGTGTCGCGTCTGATTCACTGTGTAGTGGTCGGTTACCGAGGGGTACCCACTAGATCTAGGTTTTGGAGCTGTGGAGAAAAAGAGGAGAAGTTTTCGAGGCTGGCCATGAGAGGTCTGCTAAGCCGAATTTAACTCTGCGCATCGCGTAGAAGAATGGCAACAATCGTAGGGTTCAAACCTGTGATTGGGGGGACCGCAAGCATGCGGGCCTGCAAAGCGATCGGACCCTTCCACAAGGTCTCGATGAGCGCGCTTACCGTCCCCTGCCATTCTTCTACGCGCTGCGCGTCGATAGCTTCAAGAGTAAAGTTCGATAACAGCCTCGAATTTGGTGAAGAGCGAGAATGCTCGCGGGCATCAGCTAAATCGAACGACAAAATTTCTGCGGTTCCAATCGCGGAATAGAAGCGGGAAATGGGGTGCGGTCAAACTTGACCCCTTCCACAAGGGTCTTGGTGCCAATTCCCCGCTTCGACCCCTCTTTATGGTCTAGAGGGTTGATATGGCGAATGCAAAATTCGCACGGAATGAAAACTGCGATGGTCCCGCTGACCGCACCACCATTGCTTCGAACTGGTCGCTGGAAACGGCCCTAGAAGGTGCGTGTCATGAATAAGTACAATGCTTTAGTGGAAATTGTGCGAATGCTGCACCGCAAGTCGCCCGTTGCGGCACTTGCAGCCATACTCATCATTTTTTCCGCTCCAACCGCTTTTACGGTGGCAATGGGTGTGGCGATCAAGATGCTTGCTGCAGACTAAGCGCCTTTTCGGTCGACCTTGTAATCGACCGCGCCTTGCAAAGCCGCCATGGATTGCCGCGTCGCTTCGCTCCTCGCAATGAAGTTTGAAAGATTACCTCGTCATTGCGAGCCGTAGGCGGGCCGAACGCCGCCATTGTGGCCAACCAATCCATCGAGCGAGGGTTGCGACCTACTAGGAGTTTGGGGTTGGGACGGCATGCGAAGGCGGTAACAAGCCGCTCCCGCTCCTGACGTCCGCTTTCGACGCTGCGCGAGAAGGGCTAAAGTCTGATTATGGGTGGGAAACGGACGTCCCGGGCTACGCACATCTACACGGAGAACTTCGCGTCCATCACAGCGCGGTCATAGTCCAAGAGCCATGAATTGTATTTCTCGTAGATCGATGAGAGCGCAGATTTACTCGGCCCGATCACATCCATCCCCCGGTCGTCATATGCGGTAAGTGCAAGCTGCCGTTGGGTATCGGCAATGTGTATCGTGTCGAGCCAACGCGCCTTTGGCCTGATATCCATCTCTCGAGCAATACTGGCCCAGAGAAGCGCGGTGACCGAGGCTTCTTCATTGTCGAACTGCGCCGCATACCAATAACGATACAGGTCTCCGCTGAACTCGGCGATATGGCACTCATTATTTTCAGCGACCTTCGTCGGGGCTCCAAGCGGGTGCCGAAAGCCAATCTGTTGCAACTGCTGAATCGCCGCCGACTGCCGTCTCGAGGGGCGTTCCTCTCCATATATCGAAAACGTCGCAAAGAGTGTTTGGGACTCCGAGAAAACGGCTGAAGCCACGGCTCTCGCCCGATCGAGCGCTTGGACGAACCGCAGCGGCCCCTCCGAGTTGCCGCCCAGTTCAAACCGAAGGCCGAATTGGGCATGATAGAACATCCCGCCGGGAAAGCCGGGCCAACCGAACGCACTGTCTATCGTTTCTACCGGGTTCCCGATCATTGCCAAGGGCTAATGGATCGTCCTGAATTCCACAACCGAGTCGTTAGCGGCCCGTCCGCTCCCGGCGCAGCGTTAAGGCGGTTAGAACGGCGTCAGATGGGGTGGTTAGCTGCCCTTCAACTACCGACAGCTTCGTAGCTGATTTCAACGCCGGAAACTGACTCATCCTGCTCGAACAAGCGAGAGTTCGAGGCATAGCGAATTAGCAAGCGATCCGAAGCAAGCCATTCCATCTCAGCCCATGAACCACCCCAAGGTCCAGTCTTAGCCGCCCCATGATCGTCGTCGGCGCGAAATGTGTTGCCACTTCCCGACAACGGCTTTCCACGTTCAATGATAGAAACCTGAGTTGAAAAGCCAGTCGTAGCGCCGCAGTCCCTCTGGAACATTACGGCTTCACGTTGTCCATCGGGCGAAGTTACGCTTGCTACGACCTCGTTTGCACAAGAATCGCCGCAAGCACCGAGCATCAGGGAGAAAGTTGTGACGGCTAGAGCACGGATCATCGCTGCATCTTAGCGCCAAGTCGGATGACCGCAATTGGGTCGTTAGTAGTCGGACCGTTTTTGGCGCAGATCAGCGGCGAGCAGCCAGTCCGTTACTGGAGCTCGTCCTCCAGCCTTGAGTGTCCGGAATTGGGGTGGAAGCGGACCTTAGTCCGAAGCGTCCGACCGCCCTTCCACCCGATAGCCGTCGTCGTCGCGGAGCGGCGGAGTTGGGTCGCTCCGATAATTCTTTACCTCACCATTGGACAGGATCTGAAACCAGCCAAAGCCGGAGGCACCTTCGCCCGAGGTGCCCACACTATAGACCACTCCTCTCTTCAACGGTTTCGCACTCACATAACCGATGTTTTCGGCGCGATGGCCGGCAAGCGGACGCCCGTAGAATATCGGAAAGCCATTCTCGCAAGAGCGCACATCTCTGTAATCCCACCAGTAAACGTTGCCATTCTCGACGAGTCGTCTGTCATCGGCGGGTGCTGGTGACGCTGGCGGTCCATCATCAGCTTGGACGTTAACGCCGGACAGGCAGTCTGGCTGATAGTCGGATGAGGTATCCACCACGAAGGCCAACCGTCCATCAATCATTACGGCCAGTAGATCATAGGCATAGCTACAGCTGGACAAAGCTGGCAGCAGGAGCAGTGGAAAAATGGCGCGAATACGTAGAGGCATACTGGGCTATAACCCAAATCGGTTTGGTCCGCCCAGGGTCGATAGCAGCCCGGCCGCTGTTGGCGCAGATCAGCGGCGAGCAGCCAGTCCGTTACTGGAGCTCGTCCTCCAGGCCTTGAGTGTGCGGAATTGGGTGGAATGCTGACATCGGACTAAAATCCGAAAATCACGGATCAAAAGAAACAATGGTTTTTTGACCGTGCTGCGTAATCTTGTCGTATTCCACGTCATACGCCTTAATGTCTTCCAAAGCAGCAATCGCGGCAGCATTCGCAGTATCGCAAGTTGCCTCATTTATTGCTTCAGCGATTTTCATCCTGTTATTCCAAGCATGGCGAATATGCCCGTCCTCATGGGCCAATAATGATTGAAGGTATCGATCAAAACTTTCTCGCAAATTCATAGGTGCTTTGTCATCAACCAGTCTGGGAATTTTGACTGTAGCTCTGAACGTAATGTCATCTGATGAAGTTTTGCAGTGCCCTTCATCGTCTTGATACCAAGACCAGTTAATATACCAGAGACTAAGAGCATCGACACGTTCCCCATCATTAGGGTCAGTTGGCCGAACATCGTCGATGGCGCGACGTAACTGTTTGGCGTTGCGGCCCATCACGTCATATTCGATTACGACCACATTTGGGATTCCGGTCAAATTTCCAGCACTTGCTACCGACGCCGGAGCTGTAAATAGGGCCATAGCAAGCAAGGCGGCTTTAATCATGATAACTCTCGCGCGAATGATGAAATAACTGCCATCAGCGTCAGGATGGCGTTGATTGATAACCACCGTCAATCGACAAAATGTCCGCAACGGGTCGTGAGCTGACAGGCAGCATTTTTCGCAACAGCGTGAATAGCAGACATTCGGTCAGTCACCTCATGTCCTGTAACCCAATAGATTCAATGGAACGCAACCGCGTAGGCTTGAGAAGACGGTGCGCGTTGGGGCGAGGTCGCGCCATGGATTGCCGCGTCGCTCCGCTCCTCGCAATGACGGGAGGAAGCTTAGCCCGTCATTGCGAGCGTAGCGCGGCAATCGATGGGAGACTGTGCAGCCCGCCGCCCCCTAAGTAAATCAATCCAGCTTCCAGTCCCAGCCCAGCGGGTCGCCGTCCATGACTTCCACGCCCTTGGTCGCCAGGCTCGCGCGGATGGCGTCGCTGGTGGCGTAGTCCTTTTCTACCTTGGCATCCTTGCGCCGCAGGATTTCGGCTTCGATTTCTTCCTCCTCGATCTCGGCCGATTTCGGGCGGATGCGCAGTTCCTCGCGGGTGAGGTCGAACAGGCCCATGCCCAGCACGCGGTCCATTTCATCCACCACGGCGCGCTTCACCCCATTGTCGACCTTCTTGACCGCCAGCGCCTCTTCCAGCGCCACCAGCGCAACCGATGTATTGAGATCGTCGGCCATGGCGGCGGCGAATTTCTCACGCATGGGAGCGAATTTCTGGTGGGCGGGATCGCCGGCGAGGTCGTCCTTCAACCGCTCCACCTGCATCACGATCCGCTTCAGCCGCGTGAGGGCCGCGCCCAGCCCTTCCCAGCTGAATTCCAGCTCGCTGCGGTAATGCGCCTGCAGGCACATCATGCGGTAGGCGAGCGGGTGGAACCCCTTGTCGATCAGCAGTTGCAGGCGCAGGAATTCGCCCGAACTCTTCGACATCTTGCCGCTGCGTTCGACCAGGAAATTGTTGTGCATCCAGATGCGCGCGCCGCTGTTCTCGGCCTCGCCCAGGCCGCCGGTGCAGCAATGCGCCTGGTTCTGCGCGATCTCATTCGGATGGTGGATTTCGCGGTGGTCGATGCCGCCGGTGTGGATGTCGAAGGGGAAGCCCAGCAGCTTGCCGCCCATGACCGAGCATTCCAGATGCCAGCCGGGCGCGCCCTTGCCCCACGGGCTGTCCCATTCCATCTGCCGCGTCTCGCCCGCGGGCGTCTTGCGCCAGATCGCGAAATCGGCGGAGTTGCGCTTGCCCTCAACCGTTTCGATCCGGCCCTCACCCTCCTCGGTAACGGCGCGCGCGAGGCGGCCGTAATCGTCGACCGTGGAGACGTCGAAATAGAGGCCGCTGGCGAGTTCGTAGCAATGCTTGTCGGCAATGCCTTTCGCGAAGTCGATCATCTCGTCGATGTAATCGGTGGCGACCGACCATTGGGACGGCTGGCGGATGTTCAGCGCCTTCACATCGTCCCAGAAGGCTTCGGTGTAATGTTTGGCGATGTCCCAGATCGACTGCGATTTCTGCGCGGCCATCTTCTCCATCTTGTCCTCGCCCGCATCGCCATCGTCGGTCAGATGGCCGACATCGGTGATGTTGATGATGTGGGTGAGGTCGTAGCCCTTCCAGCTGAGCGCGCGGCCCAGCACATCGGCGAAGACGTAGGCGCGCATATTGCCGATGTGGGGATAGTTATAGACCGTCGGCCCGCAGCTGTAGACGCGCGCCTCGCCCGGATGGACGGGAGTGAAGGTCTCGATCTCGCGGGTGAGCGAGTTGAACAGCTTGAGCGGGGTTTGGGTCATGCAGGGGCGTTTGGCGGCAGTGGGCGCGCGGGTCAATTGCCTGACGTCGTTGTGGGGGTTTGGGGGGCGGTCTGTCTGCGGCGGTGTGGATGGGCGATGGGGCGGGAGATGGATTGCTTCGCTTCGCTCGCAATGACGTGGGGAATGGAGAACACCGTCATTGCGAGGAGCGCAGCGACGCGGCAATCCACTGCCAGGTTTACCAGATCAGGGGCGGCGGTGGCATTATTTGCCAGACCGAACCAACCCTCGGAACACAAACCGCCACCCCCGTTGGCAAGCCTCACCTTCTACTTAGAAATACTTCACCCTGTTCGAAGCCATTATTATCGGAGCATACATGACCAACCGTCTCGGACTTATTCTCGGCGTTTCAATTCTTGCAACCGCGTGTTCGTCGCAAGACGCCGATGCACCGGAAACCGCCGATGTGGAGGCTGTCGACACCACCGCCGCGAATACCGCTCCGGATACCACCGACATGCAGGACGTCGCCGCACCCGCCGATGAAACGGGCGCAACCGCTGCCAACGACGCCAGCACCCCGGCGCCTGCAACCGGCAAGCGCGTCGTGGACTGCAAGATCGTGAGCGGCGGCGAGGAGGTGCTCGACGCGCCCTGCCAGTTCTCGCCCCAGTCGAACGGCGGCTTCACTCTCATGTCGCAATCTGGCGATGGCGCGATCTATGGCCGTATCCAGAGCGTGAGCGTATCGAAGATCGACAGCAAGACCGCCGAAGTGAGCGGCCTGACCTCCGACGGTATCAACTCGCGCTGGGGCCAGGCCACCCGCTCGGCGCAGGACCCGGCGTGCTGGAGCGGCAGCGATTTCTCGGTCTGCGCTTACTGAGCGGATCGGGAGCGGGGGTGCTGCGGAGGTGGCGCCCCTTCCCACGTTGCGCAGTGGCTCGGGCAGTGGATTGCCGCGTCGCTGCGCTCCTCGCAATGACGGGTGAGATTTACACCGACGTCATCGCGAGCGAAGCGCGGCGATCCAGCAGCACGCCTGCGGATGGTGAGGCTCAGCCCCACCCCTCGAACCGGACAGCCTCGTCCAACCCGGCGCGCTTTACGTCGAAATTGTTCACCGCCGCATCCGGATCGCGATAGCCGATCGCCATGCCGCAGAAGAAGATGTGGTCCTCGGGAATATCCACCATCTCGCGGATTTGCGGCGAGTAGACCGCCCATGCTTCCTGGAAACAGCTGTCGAGCCCTTCCTCGCGCAGCAACAGCGCGATGGTCTGCAGCCACATGCCGATATCGCTCCACTGCGGCGGGCCCATATATTTGGGCGTGTGGACCAGCATCAGCACCGGCGCCCCGAAGGCGCGGAAATTCTCGGCAAACCACATCAGCCTCTTTCCCTTCTCCTCGCGGGAGATGTCGAGCGCGCCGTACAGATCCTCGCCCACGCCGAAACGGCGCTGTTCATAGGCGCCGTCCAGTTCGGGCGGGTAGATATGGTATTCGGGTTTATGCGCCTCGCGCCCCTTGGGAAATTCCTGCGCAATCCGGTCGAACAGCGCCTGCTTCGGCTCCCCGGTCAGCACCACACCATGCCACGGCTGCGTATTGCCCCCCGAAGGCGACCGCTGCGCCTTCTCGAGCACGCGGGTTAGCGTTTCGCGAGCTACGGGCTGGTCGGTAAATGCGCGGACGGAGCGGCGGGATTGGACGGCTTCGGATACGTTCATTCTACCACCATGCTTACTTCGATGTCGTCGCCCCATTCGGGATCTCTCTTGCGATCCTCTCTTGCTTCTCGGACCCACGAAGCAAAATTGACAAGATATTCACGCAGGTCGACGTGAGCATTCCGGATCGTGAGCTTATAGGGCGGCTGCACAGAGTTCAGGTCGGTATAATAAATCATGGTTTCGAGGAATGCGTCTGGGTTTCTCCCATGCCATTCTACGCTTCCTAGTGCTTGTGCGAGAGCCTCATAGAAGTCGGCTGCCGATTTCCAATCGTTAGCGTCCAGCGGAATTTCACGCGTCACCCCTCCACCTCGAACAACCCCGCAAGCTGTTCGATAATCGTCCCGCCGAGCTGTTCCACATCCATGATCGTCACCGCGCGCTTGTAATAGCGGGTCACGTCATGGCCGATGCCGATGGCGACCAGTTGCACGGGGGACTGCTTCTCGATCCAGTCGATCACCTTGCGCAGATGGCTTTCGAGATAGCCGGCCTGGTTCACGCTCAGCGTGCTGTCGTCGACCGGGGCGCCGTCGGAAATCACCATCAGGATGCGGCGGTCTTCGGGGCGGGCGAGCAGGCGGGTGTGCGCCCATAGGAGCGCTTCGCCGTCGATATTTTCCTTCAGCAGGCCTTCGCGCATCATCAGGCCGAGGTTGCGGCGGGCGCGGCGCCAGGGTTCGTCGGCCTTCTTGTAGATGATGTGGCGCAGATCATTGAGGCGGCCGGGATTGGCGGGGCGGCCATCGGCCAGCCATGCCTCGCGGCTTTGCCCGCCCTTCCACGCGCGGGTGGTGAAGCCGAGGATTTCGGTCTTTACGCCGCAGCGTTCCAGCGTGCGGGCCATAATGTCCGCGCTGATCGCAGCGATACTGATCGGGCGCCCGCGCATCGAGCCGGAATTGTCGATCAGCAGCGTGACGACCGTGTCCTTGAACTCGGTATCGCGCTCCATCTTGTAGCTCAGCGCATGGCCGGGGCTGACGACCACGCGCGTCAGGCGCGCTGCATCGAGCATGCCTTCTTCCTGGTCGAAATCCCAGCTGCGGTTCTGCTGCGCCATGAGACGGCGCTGGAGGCGGTTGGCCAGCCGCGTGACGATGCCCTGCAGGCCTGCCAGCTGGCTGTCGAGATAGGTGCGCAGCCGGTCCAGTTCTTCGTGATCGCACAGCTCGGGTGCTTCGATCACTTCGTCGAACTTGTTGGTGTATTCGCGATAGTCGAAGTCTTCGGGCAGATCGGTCCACGGGCGGTTCGGGCGGACGGGCTGCATGCCCTCGCCTTCCTCGTCCGACGGATCGCCGTCGTCCATTTCCTGCTCGCCCTCGGTGTCCTGTTCGGCATCGCCATCGGCCTCGCCGTCGACGACTTCGCCGCGCGCATCGCTTTCCTGCGGCTGGGCCTCACCTTCGTCTTCCTCGTCGGAATCCTGATCTTCTTCGGGGGCTTCGCCCTCCTCGTCATCGCCATCGTCGCGGCCCTCATCCTCGGGCGTGTCGGGCAGCGTGAGTTCGAGATGCCGCAGCATGTCGAGCGTGAGGTCCTGAAAGGCGCGCTGGTCGTCCAGTGCACCGGCCAGATCTTCCATGTCGGAACCGATGCGGCCGAGGATTTCCTCGCGCACCATCTCCACGCCGTGCCGGGCGCGCTCGGGAATAGCCTCGCCGGTCAGCGCCTCGCGCAGCATGAGCGAGAGCGCGGTCGGCAGCGGCACTTCCTTCGCCTCGGTGGCGCGGGCGATGGGGTCGGATGCCGTGCGCAGTTCCACCGCGGAATCCAGATTGGCCTTCATCCCCGAATATCGGGTGGATCCAACCGCTTCATAGCGCACCCGCTCGATCGCATCGTAACAGGCACGCGCGATGGGTTCGGGAGGTGCGCCCTTGGCATGAACGCTTTCGTTATGATGCCGCAGTTTCAACGCGAAACTGTCGGCAAAACCGCGCGCCTCCCGCGCCTGTTCGGGCGGGAGGGTGCGGCCGGGCAGCGGCACGCGGAAGTTCTTGCCCGACTGGGTCGGACTATCCGCGCTCCAGGCCACCTCGACCTCGGGTTCTTGCGCGATTGCGCGGGCCGTGCCGGTCAGCGCCTGCTTGAACAGGTCGAGGGGAGTCTGGTCTGCCATGGTTTCCTAGTTAGGACGTCGGGATCGTCTGGCCAGTCTTTTCCCAATCGGCGACGAAACCTTCGATGCCCTTGTCGGTCAGGATGTGCTTGAACAGCCCCTTGATCACGGCGGGCGGCATGGTGGCGACATCGGCGCCGATCAGCGCGCTTTTCAGCACGTGGACCGGATTACGGATGCTGGCGACGAGGATTTCGGTGCCGAAATCGTAATTGTCATAGATGCGGCGGATGTCGGCGATCAGTTCCATGCCGTCGAAGCCGTTATCGTCATGGCGGCCCACGAAGGGCGAAACGAAAGTTGCCCCGGCCTTGGCAGCCAGCAGGGCCTGATTGGCCGAGAAGCAGAGGGTGACGTTGACCTTGGTGCCGTCGCTCGTCAGCTTCTTGCAGGTTTTCAGGCCGTCGATCGTCAGCGGAACCTTGATGCAGACATTGTCCGCGATCTTCCGCAGCGTTTCGGCTTCCTTCATCATGGTATCGTGATCGAGCGCGACGACTTCGGCGCTGACCGGGCCATCCACCAGATCGCAGATTTCCTTGGTCACTTCCATGAAATCGCGGCCCGACTTGGCGATCAGCGAAGGGTTGGTGGTCACGCCATCGAGCAGGCCGGTGTCGGCCATTTCCTTGATGTCGGCGATGTCGGCAGTGTCGACGAAGAATTTCATGTGTTCAGGCTCCGGGGAAGCGATTTGCGATTCCCCGGCAGCCTTAGCGATGTGGGTGCGCGGCGGCTAGAGGCGCGACGCCGTGCCGAAGGTCCCGATGATCAGCGGATCGCGGGTGGATTGCGGATCGCGGCGAATGGCCGCTTCTTCCAGCCCGATCTCGCGCCAGATCGTATCGTCCAGATTGTTGGCGAAACGCGTGGTCGCATCGGCGATATTGGGTCCGGCCAGCGCGGACAGCAGTTCGCCCACCAGCGGATCCTGCGCCACGCGCATGGCATCACCCAGTTCGGGCACCATCGCATCGATCAGCGTCCGGCCCATCGAATCGCGCAGGAAGGCGGTGGCGGCGGTCGGCCCGCCATTCACCAGATCGATCGCATTGCGCACGCCGATGGTGCGCACGGCATCTGTCACCAGCGGCGCGGCGCGTTCGGCGCCTTCATAAGCGATGTCGGCAAAGGCATCCTGCAGGCGGTTCTTGAACAGGGCGGAAGTGAGGATGCGCGACAGCACATCGCCCCGCGTGCCGAGCAGATTGTTGAGGCCGAGTGTGGCGACCTGCTGATCCCAGAACCCGCCCGAATTGAGCATGCGCCCGAAAGCCCGGTCGGTGGAGAGGAACAGGATACGCTGGACCGCGTCGACCATGCTGAAGCCCGGCAGGCTGGCACAGCCCGCCAGCGCCAGCCCTGCCCCGCCGAGCGTAATCCCGCCAAGAAAGGCGCGCCGCCCACGTTTCTGATCAAGGATCGTCTCACCAAGGATCGGGGGTTTCACGAGAATATCGGTCATTTTATCACTCCTCACAAAGTCCCACCCTTGTTTCCTGCACTCTAGGCCGCCCATATGGCGCCTGAATGAACCGCGTCCGCTGCCTCGTCCTCAATGCCGCGCTGGGCCCACTCGACTACAAGGTGCCGGATGGCATGAAAGTCGAACTCGGCCAGGTGGTGGAATGCCCGCTTGGGCCGCGCACCGTGATCGGGATCGTCTGGGAGGCTGAACGGCTTCCCGGCACGGACGTTCCGGCAGAGAAATTGCGGCCGCTCAGGGGTTTGTATCCCATCCCGCCCTTCAGTGCGCCGTTGCGGCGGCTGATCGAATGGACTGCGGACTATTATGTCGCATCGCTGGCCAGCGTGGCGCGCATGGCACTTTCGTCCGGCGGGGCGCTGAAAGGGCCGGCCAGCATCACCGAATACCGGCTGACCGGCGGCATGCCCGAACGCATGACCCCCCAGCGGCAGGCCGCGATGGAGGCGCTGGAGGAAGAGCAGGCGACCATCCGCGAACTGGCGGGCATCGCGGGCGTCTCCGAAGGGGTGTTGCGGGGCCTCGTAAATCAGGGCGTGCTGGAACCGGTGGAGGTCGATTGCGACCGCCCCTATCCCGAAGCGCGGCCCGATTTCGCGCAGGTGGAATTGAGCGACCAGCAGCGCGAGGCTTCGGACCTGTTCGCCAAGGCAGTGCGCGAAGAGAAATTCGCGCCCTTCCTGCTCGATGGCGTAACCGGATCGGGCAAGACCGAAACCTATTTCGAACCGGTGGCAGAGGCGCTGCGCATGGGGCGGCAGGTGCTGGTCCTGCTGCCCGAAATCGCGCTGACCGAGAACTTCCTGCACCGCTTCGAAGAACGCTTCGGCACGGTGCCCGTGCTGTGGCATTCCTCGCTCAAGTCGACCGAGCGGCGGCGGGCATGGCGGGCCGTGGCCAGCGGGGAAGCGCAAGTGGTGGTGGGCGCGCGGTCGGCGCTGTTCCTGCCCTTTGCCCGGCTCGGTCTGGTCGTAGTCGACGAGGCGCACGAAACCAGTTTCAAGCAGGAAGATGGCGTGCGCTACAATGCCCGCGATGTGGCGGTGATGCGCGCCCATTTCGAGAAATTCCCGATCATCCTCGCCAGCGCTACCCCGGCGCTGGAAAGCCTGCAGATGGCCGAGAGCGGGATCTATCAGAAGGTCGATCTGCCCAGCCGGTTCGGCGGCGCGCAATTGCCCAGCATCGACATTGTCGACCTGATCGAAGAAAAGCCGCCGCAGGGCATGTGGCTGGCGCAGCGGCTGGTGGACGGGGTGGCCGAAAGGCTGGAACGCGGGGAGCAATCGCTCCTGTTCCTCAACCGCCGTGGCTATGCCCCGCTGACTTTGTGCCGCAATTGCGGCTTTCGCTACCAATGCCCCAATTGCAGCGCGTGGCTGGTAGAGCACCGCTTTACCCGCCGCCTCGCCTGCCATCACTGCGGCCATGAAGCGCCCAGCCCCGCCGCCTGCCAGGAATGCGGCGAGCCCGATTGCCTCGTCGCCTGCGGACCGGGGGTGGAGCGCATCGCAGACGAGGTGGCCGAGCGGCTGCCCGAAGCGCGCGTGTTCGTCGCCACTTCGGACACGCTCAATTCGCCCGGCCGCGCAGCTGAGTTCATCGCACAGGTCGATGCGGGCGAGATCGACGTGATCGTCGGCACGCAGCTCGTCACCAAGGGCTTCCACTTTCCCGAGCTGACGCTGGTCGGCGTGGTCGATGCCGATCTCGGCCTCGAAGGCGGCGATCTGCGCGCGGGCGAGCGGACCTATCAGCAAGTGGCGCAGGTGGCAGGCCGTGCGGGCCGCGGGGCGAAACCGGGCGAAGTGCTGATCCAGACGCGCCATCCCGAAGCCAGCGTGATCGCCGCGCTGGCCGCCGGGGACCGCGATGCCTTCTACTCCGCCGAAACCGAGATGCGCCGCGATGCCGGTGCCCCGCCCTTCGGCCGCTGGGCCTCGATCATCGTTTCATCGGAGGACGAATCCGAAGCCCGCGAGGCTGCCCGCCGCATCGGCGATCTGCGCCCCGATGTGCCCGACTGCATGATCCTCGGCCCCGCCCCCGCGCCCATGGCGCAGCTGCGCGGCCGCTACCGCTACCGCCTGCTGATGAACGCGCGGCGCAGCGTGCAATTGCAGGACGTCATCCGCAACTGGCTCGGCCGCATCGACCACCCACCCGGCGTGCGCGTGGCAGTGGATGTAGATCCCTACAGTTTCGTCTGAGGCACTCTATTAGCAGTCGCGCATTGAGCGACTATGTCCGGCCCCGTTCTCGTTCCGATCCTTGGCGACCAGCTCACCCGCAACCTTGCCTCGATCCGAGGTCGCACCAAGGATGATACCGTCATCCTGATGATGGAGGTCTGGGACGAGGTGACCTATGTAAAACATCACAAGCAGAAGATCGTGCTGATCTTTTCTGCCATGCGCCATTTCGCCGAAGAGTTGCGCGATGCTGGATGGACGGTCGATTACGTGAAGCTGGACGCCGAGGGCAATTCCGGCAGCTTCACCGGCGAAGTCGCCCGCGCGATCGAGGAGCATTCGCCGCGGCTCGTCAGCGTAGTCGAGGCGGGCGAGTGGCGCGTGCGCGAGGAGATGGACCAGTGGGCGGACAAGTTCGCCTGCAAGGTCGAAATCCTGCGCGATGATCGCTTCATCTGCACTCAGGCCGAATTCGACGACTGGGCAGAGGACCGCGACACGTTGCGCATGGAGTATTTCTACCGCGAGATGCGCCGCAAGACGGGCCTGCTGATAGGCGATGACGGCAAGCCGGAAGGCGGCGAATGGAATTACGACAGCGAAAACCGCAAGCCGCCCAAGGAAGGCCTGTCCGCCCCCGAACGCCCCAAGTTCGAACCCGACACCATCACGCAGGACTGCATCGATCTGGTCGAAAGCCGCTTCGGCGATCACTTCGGCAGCCTCGAGGCATTCCGCTGGCCGGTCACGCGTGACGAGGCGGAGGAAGCCGCCGACGCCTTTTTCGCCGAGCGGATCGAACGCTTCGGCCCCTATCAGGATGCGATGGTCGCGGGCGAGGACGATCTGTTCCACTCCATGCTTTCGACCAGCATCAATCTCGGCCTGCTCGACCCGCTCGAACTGTGCCAGCGCGCCGAGCAAGCCTATCGCGATGGCAAGGCCCCGATCAATTCGGTCGAGGGATTCATCCGCCAGATCATCGGTTGGCGCGAATATGTGCGCGGCTTCTACTGGCACCAGATGCCGCATTTGCAGAAGGCCAATGCCCTGAACGCCCAGCGCGGCCTGCCCGACTTCTACTGGACCGGCGAAACCGACATGGCCTGCCTTGCCGACTGCATCCGCTCCACCCGCGACAATGCCCATGCCCACCATATCCAGCGGTTGATGGTGCTGGGCAATTTCGCCCTGCTTGCAGGCATAGATCCGCGCGCGGTGCAGGACTGGTATCTCATCGTCTATGCCGACGCCTACGAATGGGTCGAGCTGCCCAATGTGGCGGCGATGATCCTCTATGCCGATGGCGGCAAGCTGGCCTCCAAACCCTATGCGGCCAGCGGCAATTACATCAACAAGATGAGCAATTACTGTTCGGGCTGCACCTATTCGCCATCGAAGAAGACCGGCGAAGGCGCCTGCCCGTTCAACCCGCTCTACTGGCACTTCATGGACCGCCACCGCGAACGGCTGGAGAAGAACCACCGCATCGGCCGGATCTATTCCACCTGGGACCGCATGGATGCGGACCGGCGGCAGGAATATCTCGACAGCGCCGCGGCGTTTCTGGACACGCTCACCCCGGCCGACAGTAGCTGGGCGCGCAACTGAGCCCGTCGCTAGGCCGCCTGCGCCTCCGCATCCTCGCGCTTCAGGACCTTGTGTTTCGTTTCCTCCAGCCCGTGTTTCCAGTAGCTGGAGATGTAGAGATCATCGCCGCCGAGGCTGAGCTCGCCCCGGAAGAAATCGCGCAAGGCCCGCATAGAAGAGAACTCGCACGCGGCCCATGCGGCGACATTGCCCTCGGGCCGTTCGACCGCCCGCAGCGCTTCGACCAGCAGATCGGGCGCGAGGCCCGGCTGCGGGTTCACGATCCATTCGATCGTCACGCCCGGCGG
Organism: uncultured Erythrobacter sp.; assembly: GCA_947504155.1. Classification (GTDB taxonomy): domain Bacteria; phylum Pseudomonadota; class Alphaproteobacteria; order Sphingomonadales; family Sphingomonadaceae; genus Qipengyuania. The sequence goes on along the minus strand of CANNGF010000003.1, from coordinate 506,385 downwards.
CACATCGATCGGCCGGCGATCCTCCTCCGACTGAATCTCGATCGCGACATGGCCCCTAGCCCCGCGGTCGAGCGCTTCTAGATTGACGCTAATCGCCGGCAGTGCCGTCATGTCACCCGCGACGAGGTAGAAATCGCGCCCCGCCGGCAAGGGCTTGGCCGGTCCCGGCCCGCCGATCCGAACGGTGTCGCCCTGCTTTGCACCCAGCGCAAACCGGGTCGCCGGACCAGCCGCTTCCCCGCCATGCAGCGCGAAATCGACCACCAGCGCCTCGGGCGTCTGGCGCCGGATCGTATAGGTCCGCACGATCGTGCGCTCTCCCTCACCGGGCAGCATCAGCTTGATGTACCCGCCCGCCTGGCCTTCGGGAAACCCCGCCAGCCCCGCCCCGCCGAGCGATAGCCTGTGCATGGAGGGCGAGAGAGTTTCGGCGGTTAGCACTTCGAGCGTGCGTGGTTCTAGTATGCTTGTCATCCCGCCCATTTATTGCGAACCATTCGCAATTCAAGCCTGCGCCGCGTAATCTCTCCTGCCTTCCCCCGAAACGGAAAGCGTCGGTGAGACCGGGGGCGTGGAGACTGGCAGCGCCTTGCCCGTCCCGCGGCGCACCCACCAGGGCTGCACGATATGGCCCATGCGCGCGGCTTTCACGAGCAGCCAGATGCCCGTTGCCGTCGCCACCACCATGGCGATGGCGGAGGCTTCCAGCCCGAAGGCCCCGCCCGAAATCAGCGGGTCGCCCTCGGGCTTGGCATCGACCAGCCCGTCCACCGCAATGCCCGAAACCGATACGTCCCAGATATAGCCCTGCACCACGTTCCAGCCCCAGTGCAGCCCGATGGCGAGCCACAGATTGCGCGTCAGCATATAGGCCGCGCCCAGCAGGATGCCCGCCTCCAGTGCGATGGCGAGCCCCGCAAGCAGCGTGCCGTTGGGATTGCTCCAGTGAACGAGGCCGAACACCAGCGCCGAGATCAGCAGGGCGATCCAGCTGCCGAAGAACTCCTCCAGAAAGCGGAAGATGACCCCGCGGAACAGGATCTCCTCGAAGAAGGCGGCCTGGAAGCCCGCCATCAGGAACAGCATCAGGAAGGAGGTGCTGCCGCCCCAGCCGTCAATCCGGTATGCCCCCAGAAGCGCGGCGATGCCGACCATCAGGCTCATCAGCACGGCGGCGAACAGCAGGCCGACGAAGAAGTCGCGCGCGCGGCCATCGAAGGGCAGATCGTCGCGCGGTTCCGCCCCCAGATAGCGCAGCGAGAATTTGGCCACCATCACCGCGGCTATGGCCAGGAGGATCGCGGAGAGATAGTCGCTCAGCCAGACAGGCGCCGTCTCCATGTTGGGAATTCCGGCAATCGCCGCGACCGCATAAAGGATCAACCCGACGGTGATGCCGGCGACGACGAAGCTCAGCAGACCGGATAACAGCGCGATCAGCGGGAACTCGAAGAACCGCCGCGCTTTCGATTTGCCGGTCTGTCCTTGCGCCGTTTCAGGCTGTTCCTGCTCTGTGATTGTCTCGTCCATATCGACCCTTCCCTTCATTCGGCGAATTCGAACACGCGGCCCGCCCCTGTCAATCGCTATCGGCTTCGAACAGCACGCGGGCGTGACACCGACAGGGGCTTTTTGAAAAACTCGCTCCTGCCCCGCGAACCCCTGTTTTCCGCGGCGTGGAGCGATGTTTTCACACCCCGCCCTGTCAACTTCCGCAAACCGGTCTGGACCAGTCCTTCGGGGCAGGAGGATGCGCTGAATAGAACAGGATGAAGGGGCGTGTGCGTCATTCACTGGCAGATTGCAGAAATCGGCAGTGTAGGAAAACGGGTTTTGCAAGAGGGACGAAGAATTTAGCACCCGCTATTCGCCAGACTGGCCGAGATTGACACATGTCGGGCCCGCCGCGCAAAAGGTTGCCATGCTTTCTTCTGTCAGCCCGGCAATCCTTTCGGCAATCCTCGTGCTGCTTCCCGATCCGTCGACTGCGGACCCCGATGCGTTTGCCGAGACGGTCCTCGAAGGCCGCAACCAGCGCCCTATCGCCAGCCAAGAGATCCAGCTTCCCCGATTTATGAGGCGCGATACGCTCCTCATTCTGACCGAGGAGCCCGTGGCGCAAGACGGCTTTTGTCTGCGGACCCGCTGGCTTGCGAACATCGCCCCGGCGGGCGAGGAGGACGGCGCCCCCACCTGGTGGTTCGACCGGAGGAGGGGCGCAAGCGCAGAGCGTGAAGTGGCGCTTACCCGCAAGGCTGGTGCTTGCCCCGGCACGGGCTACATCCCCGTGGTCGGAACAGCGGCAGCGTCCCCCGACCGCGCCGCATGGGCGCTTGGCCGTCTCGACGCTTATCTGAAGGATGCGGAAAGCTTCACCATGCGATGCGCGGCGCAAGACCCCCTCCAGGCAGAATGCGACAACCCCGCCAGACTGCGCGCGCGGCTGGCGACTGCAACCCCGCTTGCGATCACCCAGGATCAGGCCGAGACTCGAATCCGGATCGACAGCATGACCGATCTGACAATCCATTATGACGAACCCGACACGCTGAGCGTCGATCTCCACCGGCCAGTGCCGTTCTGAATGCTGGCGGCTACGGGCCGAAATGCCTGCTTTCTATGGGCTTGCGCCTTTTTCCTGCGCGCCTAAAGATTTCGCGCCCGACGAGCCGACAATATTCTGTTATGTAATGCGGCGGAAATACGTAAAAAGTATTTGGGTATCATCAAAGTAAGCAGAAAAATTCCGCCCGATATTTATAGAAAGCTCTATCCATGATTGGTCTCTCACTTATTTTCTTGGGCCAGTTGGTGGTTTCCACCAATGAGCCACAGCGTGCCGAAGTCTGGGAAGAAACCTATCATGCGGAATGTCCGGGAAATGCGGTAACAATCGCCCGTAAAATGGAAGATCCTGTCAGCCCTCCGGTAGTGAGACTGAACGGCAAAGACGTTTCCGAGGCATCCGGCTTAGCCGAAGAACTGGGAGTGATTGGCGCCGCTTATCGCATGTCGTTCCTGTGCTCTTCTTCCGACGAGGACGTGCTGTTACTCCGGTGGGTCCGCGGTCTGGCCGGCGATGACGGAACCGTTTCCTACCGGTCAGGCGCAGTTTCCTTCTCCGGAGATGAGGTGCTGGATGTCGAGGCGATTGATGTGAGCGAAAGTGATTTCTGGTATCGCTGACCGGCGATGTTGGCTCACCGGCGATACTAGAATTATCGCATGCCGCGGCGCCCGCCGGTTGTGGCGAGCCGCATGCCCAAGTGCTCCAGAGTGATTGGGGAATTGAATTGCAGGATAAGTTCTCGGCCCGTGAATCCGGGACTGCTGTGAGGAAATTCCTCGCCGCTGTTACTTTTCGTGAAAAACTCGCCGCTGGCCTGTTCGTGTTTTTCGGACCGGTTTTTCTCATAACCTATCTGCTGCGCCCTACCGACGAAGCGCCGATTACTGGCCTTCTCTGGACCTTGGTCTGGCTTCTGGCCCACGGGATCGCTTTCTTGATAGCGAGCGCACTGGTGTTTTTCACACCGAAGCGATCGGGATCAGACCGCCGCGACCTGATCGGAAGATTCCTGCCGCTTGCAGCCCTGCTGGTCACCTTCCTTGGCGCATCAATGGTTGTTCAGCAAATTTGGCTGAACAAGATGCGGGCGTTTGCCACTCGCAACGACCACCAGCTCACCGGGACCGCTCCGAAAAGCGTGATCTACTTCGAGGGAATGCCCGACGGCGGAACCGCGATCATCCGATCGCCAAATCTAAATCCGTCCGCATTCACGCCGGAGAAAAGCCTGGAATTGGTCAACGGAAATCTGACCAGCTGCGATAGACTGGACGACCGCGACTGGGTTTGCACGTTCGGCTGAAGGGCGAATTGATGGCGCATGCAACCTCTGAGGAGCACCTCGCCTCGCCTCACCCTTCCTTCTCTCGCCGCAGCAATTCGGCCTTTATCTCGGTTCCATAGGCATAGCCGCCCAGCCCGCCATCGGCGGCGATCACGCGGTGGCAGGGGATGAGGACGGCGATGTTGTTCGCGCCATTGGCGCCGCCCACGGCGCGGCTGGCTTTGGGGCTGCCCAGCGCGGCGGCGAGTTCGCCATAGCTGCGGGTTTCGCCCGGCGGGATTTCGCGCAGCGCCTGCCACACGCGTTGCTGGAAAGCGGTGCCCTTCACGTCCAGCGGGATGTCGGCGCTGGTTGCGGTGTGCGGCGCCTCGACCGCGGCGGCGACCTGTTCGAACAGGCTGCGGAAGTCCTCCCCGCCTTCGGCCAGCTCCGCCTTGGGGAAGCGGGCGCGCAATTCCTCCTCGCCCTCGCCGAAGGACAGGCAGCAGACTCCGCGCTGCGTCGCCGCGACCAGCATTTGGCCGATCGTGGTGTCGACTTTTGCCCAATGCACCGTGCGGCCCTTGCCGCCATCCTTCCAGTCGCTGGCCGTCATGCCGCTGTCCTTCCTGTCGTCGTAAAAGCGTGAGGGCGAGGCATAGCCCGCCTCGTAGATCGCACCGGTCACGCTGGTGCCCCCGGCCAGCGCCTCTTCCGCCCGCTCGCGGCGCAGCGCGCGTTGATAGGCGGCGGGCGACAGGCCCACGGCGCGGGTGAAGATGCGCTGGAAATGGGTGGGCGAATAATCGGTCAGCGCGCCGAGTCGGTCGAGCGAGAGGCTGTCCTCGGCTTCCTTCATCGCGGCGAGCGCGTGGAGCACGGCCTGTTCCTCCCGGCTCTGCTGATCGGGGGCGCAGCGTTTGCAGGCACGCAGCCCTGCCGCCTCGGCCGAAGGGGGATCGGCATAGAAGCGCACGTTTTCCCGCTTGGGCGCGCGTGCCGGGCAGGACGGGCGGCAGTATATGCCGGTCGAATGCACGCCGGTCACGAAAGCCCCGTCGAACCGCCGGTCCTTCGCCAGCGCGATGCGCCAGCGTTCCTCATCGGTCAGGGATAGGGTGTCGGGCGTCTTTACCATGGGGCTGCTTTCCTAGCGTGTGGCCCAAGGAATGCCAAAGCTCTGGACGCGGCGCATCCCGAAGCTTGCGGTCAATGCGGGGACATAGCTAAGGACCACCGCCAATGACACGTTTCTTCACAGCAATCGCGGCACTGGTGTCGCTGCTCCTGCCCGCCATCGCGCAGGCCGAACCGGCCGATATCGATGTGGCGGCGCGCGGCGTGGTCCGCGTCGTGATCCTTGGCCAGAGCAGCAATGACGAGATCTATCCCGTCAGCCACGGCACCGGCTTTGCCGTCGCGCCGAACAAGATCGTGACCAACGCCCATGTGGTGCGCGACGCGATGAGCGACGGCGATCTGCGCATCGGCATCGTGCCCAGCGGAGGGGGCGAGGCGGTGTACGGCCAGATCATCGCGGTCAACAGCCGGACCGATCTGGCGCTGGTCGAGGTGACGGGCGATCTGCGCCTCCCTCCCCTCGCCATCACCTCGCGCGAAGTGGCGGACAGCGGGCAGGTGGTCAGCGTGGGCTATCCCATGAACGTGGACCGCGCGCAGGGTCTGGCAATGAGCGATATATTCCGCTCCATGCCGCCGGTGAAAAGCCCCGGCTTCGTCTCGGGTGCGCGGCCCAGCCGCCAGTTCGACACCATCCTCCACACCGCGCCCATCGCGCGCGGCAATTCGGGCGGACCGCTACTCGATCCCTGCGGCCGCGTGGTCGGGGTGAACAGTTTCGGCGCGGATAATGAAGGCGGCGATGCGGAATTCTTCTTCGCCGTGTCCAACCGCGAACTGCTGCCTTTCCTGCGCGAGAACGACGTTACCCCGCTGACCAATGACAGCACCTGCCGCAGCCTCGCCGATCTTGACGCCGCCGAGAAGGAGCGGCTGGAAGCGGAACGGGTCGAGGCCTTGCAAAAGCTGGCCCAGCGCACCGAAGAAACGCGCGAGAAGCGCGAACGCGCATTGCTGAAAGCGCAGCTAAGCGTGGCGCAGGACCGCGAGGACCGGATGGCGCTGGCTTTCGTGCTGCTGCTGGTCGCCTTCGGACTGGGCCTGTGGGCCTGGAGCCACCGCGAACGCACCGATCCCGAGGCCGAGGACGAGCCGCTGCGCCATAAGAAAGCGAACATCGCCTTCGCGCTTGCCGGCTTCCTTATAGTGGTGGCGCTGATCGCCTTCGTAACCCGGCCGGGCCTCGACGAGATCGACCGCCGTGTGGCCGCCGATATGCAGGATGGCACCGCCGCTTCGGGCGGCAGCGACCCGCTCGCCGCCAATGCCGGGGGTGACGGTAGCTTCGTGTGCCATATCCTCCCCGAACGCAGCCGCATCACCAATGCCGAAACTCCCGAACTGATTTTCGACTGGACCTCCGAAGGCTGCGTCAACGAGCGCACGCAATATGGCTATGCCTCGGGCAATTGGTCGCGCGTGTTCGTACCGAACGAGGAAGACGCCGTGGCCGTGAACAGCTTCGATCCCGACCGCCGCATCTTCCGCTCCGAACGCTACCTCCTGCCGCGCAGCGCGATGAGCGAGGCCCGCGAAGCGCGCGGCAAGTACAAGGCCCCCAGCTGCGGCGCGGAAGGGGCGGCGAGCACCCTCGGCGATCTGCAGGGCGAAGTCCTCGGCCAGCTCCCCCGCCAGCCCAACGAACGACTGGTCTATCAGTGCGAGCCGAACGAAGGCCAGTGATCAACAAGCCTGACTCGGGTTGCCTTGCGGGACCCCCTTTGCTAGGCGCGCGCCAATCTTGCCGGGGCGATTCAATATCGCTGCTAATCGGCATGGACGTACAGAACCCTTTTTCCGACCCTTAGAGGACGAGAGACGCGTGGATATTTCCGCCGGTATTCAGGCTAGCCTTGCAGGGCGTTATGCCTCAGCCCTATTCGATCTGGCCAGCGAGGCCGGGACCGTTACCGCGGTCGAATCGGACCTCGACAAGCTCGAGGCTGGCCTGGCCGAATCGCCCGAGCTCAAGATGCTCACCACCAATCCCCGCGTGACGCGTGGCCAGGCCGAAAAGGCCCTGTGGGGCGTATCGGCCATCATGGGCCTCAGCGACCTGACGCAGAAGTTTCTCGGCACGCTGGCGCAGAACCGCCGGCTCGGGCAGCTTCCCGGCGTTATTCGCGCCTTCCGCACGATCGCTTCCGCACAGCGCGGCGAAGTCTATGCGGATGTCACCAGCGCCCATGCGCTGACCGACGCGCAGCTTGCCGATCTCAAGAGCAAGCTCACGGCCCGCGAAGGCCGCACCGTCAAGCTTTCCACGAAGGTCGATCCCGAGATTCTCGGCGGCCTCGTCGTAACCATCGGATCGAAGCGTATCGACGGCTCGATCCGCACCCGTCTCAATTCTCTCGCCCAGGCCATGAAGGCTTAAAGGACTAGAAACATGGATATCCGCGCCGCAGAAATCTCCAAGGTCATCAAGGACCAGATCGCCAATTTCGGCAGCGAAGCCGAAGTCAGCGAAGTCGGTTCCGTTCTCTCCGTTGGTGACGGCATCGCCCGCATCCACGGCCTCGACAACGTCCAGGCCGGCGAGATGATCGAATTTGCCAATGGCGTGCAGGGCATGGCCCTGAACCTGGAAGCGGACAATGTGGGTGCCGTGATCTTTGGCGCCGATACCGACATCGCCGAAGGCGACACGGTCAAGCGCACCGGCACCATCGTGGACGTTCCCGTCGGCAAGGGCCTGCTCGGCCGCGTGGTCGATGCTCTGGGCAACCCGATCGACGGCAAGGGCCCGATCGTTGCCGACAAGCGCATGCGCGTCGAAGTGAAGGCTCCGGGCATCATCCCGCGTGAATCGGTTTCCGAACCCGTGCAGTCGGGCCTCAAGGCCGTCGACGCTCTCGTTCCCGTCGGCCGCGGCCAGCGCGAGCTGATCATCGGTGACCGTCAGACCGGTAAGTCCGCCGTCGCCATCGATACCTTCATCAACCAGAAGGAAGCCAACGCAGGCGACGACGAAGGCAAGAAGCTTTACTGCGTCTATGTCGCCGTCGGCCAGAAGCGCTCCACGGTCGCCCAGATCGTGAAGAGCCTCGAAGAAAACGGCGCGATGGAATATTCCATCGTCGTGGCCGCTACCGCTTCGGAGCCTGCTCCGCTGCAGTATCTCGCACCCTACACCGGCTGCGCGATGGGTGAATTCTTCCGCGACAACGGCATGCACGCCGTCATCTGCTACGATGACTTGTCCAAGCAAGCTGTGGCCTATCGCCAGATGTCGCTGCTGCTTCGTCGTCCTCCGGGCCGTGAAGCTTACCCCGGTGACGTGTTCTATCTCCACAGCCGCCTGCTCGAGCGTGCGGCAAAGATGAACGGCGCCAATGGCGGCGGTTCGCTGACTGCACTGCCGATCATCGAAACGCAGGCAGGCGACGTGTCGGCCTACATCCCGACCAACGTGATCTCGATCACCGACGGCCAGATCTTCCTCGAAACCGACCTGTTCTATCAGGGTATCCGTCCGGCCATTAACGTGGGCCTGTCGGTCAGCCGTGTGGGCGGTGCCGCCCAGACTAAGGCGATGAAGAAGGTCTCGGGCTCGATGAAGCTCGACCTTGCACAGTATCGCGAAATGGCTGCCTTCGCGCAGTTCGGTTCGGACCTCGATGCTGCCACGCAGAAGCTGCTCAACCGCGGTGCGCGCCTGACGGAACTGCTCAAGCAGCCGCAGTTCAGCCCGATGCCGTTCGAAGAGCAGACCGTGTCGATCTTCGCCGGTACCAATGGCTATCTCGACGATGTCGCAGTGAACCGCGTAACCGATTACGAAGAGCAGATGCTGAGCTACATGCGCAGCGAGCATGCCGGCGTGCTGGAAACCATCCGCACCACCGGCAAGTTCGAAGACGACACCAAGAACAAGGTCGTCGACGCGCTGAAGGCTTTCGCCAAGCAGTTCGCCTGATCGAGAGATGAGCTACACCGTCTTCGCCACGATCCCGGTCAAGCCGGAGCATATGGAGGCCGCCGCACAGGCAGTGGCCGCCATCGTGCCTGCGACTCGTGACGAAGCCGGCTGCATCTCGTTCGAACCGCGCCGCGCCGCGGACGGTTCGAGCATGATCATGATTTTCGAAGAGTGGGCGGATCGCGACGCGTTCGATTTCCACCATGCTCAGGAATATACCAAGGACGTCTTCGCGAAGTACGAGAACTGGCTCCAGTCGGAACCCCAGCTCGTCGAAGTGAAGTCGCTGGAAGGCTGAACGAGATATGGCAAGCCTCAAGGAACTGAAAGGCCGGATCAACTCGGTCAAATCGACCCAGAAGATCACCAAGGCCAAGCAGATGGTCGCAGCCGCCAAGCTGCGCCGTGCGCAGGCCGCGGCCGAAGCTGCCCGCCCCTATGCGGAGCGGCTTTCGGGCGTGATGGGATCGCTGGCAAGCAAGGTGGCTGGCGACAGCGCCCCGATGCTGCTGCGCGGCAACGGTGCAAACCAGCGCCACCTGCTGGTGGTGGTCAACACCGACAAGGGTCTGTGCGGCGGCCTCAACGCCAATATCGTCAAGGCTGCCAAGGCCAAGGCGAAGGCGCTGATTGCCGAAGGCAAGGACGTGAACTTTTACCTCGTGGGCAAGAAGGGCCGCGCGCCGATCAAGCGTGACTATCCCAACCGGATCGCGAAGCATTTCGACACATCCGAAGTGCGGCAGCCGGGCTTCGAGGAAGCCGAAGAAATCGCCGACGATCTGATCGCACAGTTCGAGCAGGGCGAATTCGATGTCGCCCATCTCGTCTATCCGATCTTCAAGTCGGCCCTGGCGCAGGATCCCACCGTGGATCAGCTCATCCCCGTTCCGCCGCCAGAAGCTGACGGAGTAGATGGCATGGCCGGCGATGGCGCCGTGGTCGATTACGAACCGGGCGAAGAGGAAATCCTCGAGGACCTGCTGCCCCGTTACGTGAAGACGCAGATCTTCGGTGCCCTGCTCGAACGCGAGGCATCCGAACAGGGCGCCTCGATGACCGCGATGGACAATGCCACGCGCAACGCAGGCGATCTGATCCAGAAGCTGACCATCCAGTATAACCGCAGCCGTCAGGCCGCCATCACCACCGAGCTGATCGAAATCATCGCCGGTGCCGAAGCTCTTTAAAGGACGAATAGACGTGAAGAAACTCGCCCTCCTCCTCCCGGTCTTCGCCCTCGCGGCCTGCGGTGAAGAGCCCGCACCCGAGCCGACCCCGGCCGAGGTTGCCGCGCCCGAACCGGTTGAAACACTTGCCGCTCCCGACCAGGCGTTCTTCTCGGCAAAGTACGCCGAAGCCTGTCCGGATGAAGACCCCGTAAACACCGCAGTGTGCAAGCGGGCCGGCATGGGCTCGCCCGACGTCGTCTGCGAATTCGGACTCGGCGAAGACGAATATCTTCGCAATCAGGCTACCCTCACCGCCGGCGATGGCGAATGGACTTTCGCCGATCCCGAAAACGTCTGTGTCGGCTAAGCCGAAATCACTGAAAACCAGGACCTAGATCATGGCCACCGCACCAAAGCTTAATCAAAGCCCCAATGGCGTAATCAGCCAGGTTATCGGCGCCGTCGTCGACGTCGCTTTCGAAGGCGATCTGCCGCCGATCCTGACCGCGCTGGAAACCAAGAACGGCGAGAACACGCTGGTTCTCGAAGTTGCCCAGCACCTCGGCGAAAACACCGTCCGTACCATCGCGATGGACGGCACCGACGGTCTCGTCCGCGGCCAGGAAGTCGTGAACACCGGATCGCAGATCTCTGTCCCGGTCGGTCCCAAGACGCTCGGCCGCATCATGAACGTCATCGGTGCACCGATCGACGAACGCGGCCCGATCGGCGCCGAAGAAACCATGCCGATCCACGCCGAAGCACCGCTCTTCGTCGACCAGTCGACCGAAGCGGCCATCCTCGTGACCGGCATCAAGGTCATCGACCTTCTCGCTCCTTATGCTCGTGGCGGTAAGATCGGCCTGTTCGGCGGCGCCGGCGTGGGCAAGACCGTGCTGATCCAGGAGCTCATCAACAATATCGCGAAGGGCCACGGTGGTGTGTCCGTCTTTGCCGGCGTGGGTGAGCGTACCCGCGAAGGTAACGATCTCTACCACGAATTCCTCGACGCAGGCGTTATCGCCAAGAATGACGACGGCGAAGCGATCAGCGAAGGATCGAAGGTTGCCCTCGTCTTCGGCCAGATGAACGAGCCTCCGGGCGCGCGTGCCCGCGTTGCTCTCTCGGGTCTGACGATGGCGGAATACTTCCGCGACGTCGAAGGCCAGGACGTGCTGTTCTTCGTCGACAACATCTTCCGCTTCACGCAGGCGGGTTCGGAAGTGTCGGCACTGCTCGGCCGTATTCCTTCGGCGGTGGGTTATCAGCCGACGCTCGCCACCGACATGGGTAATTTGCAGGAACGCATCACCTCGACCACCAAGGGTTCGATCACCTCGGTCCAGGCCATCTACGTTCCTGCCGACGACCTTACCGACCCGGCACCGGCAACCTCGTTCGCCCACCTGGACGCAACGACCACGCTGAACCGCGCGATTTCGGAACTGGGCATCTACCCGGCCGTCGACCCGCTCGACTCCACGAGCCGCGTGCTCGAACCGCGCGTCGTCGGTGAAGAACACTACCAGACGGCTCGCCGCGTTCAGGAAACGCTGCAGAAGTACAAGAGCCTGCAGGACATCATCGCCATTCTCGGCATGGACGAACTGTCTGAAGAAGATAAGCTGACTGTGGCCCGTGCCCGCAAGATTCAGAAATTCCTCAGCCAGCCGTTCCACGTGGCCGAAGTCTTCACCAATATCCCCGGACAGTTCGTCCAGCTGGAAGACACGGTGAAGTCGTTCAAGGCTGTCGTCGACGGTGAATACGATCACCTGCCGGAAAGCGCCTTCTACATGGTCGGCGGTATCGACCAGGTGGTCGAGAAGGCCCAGAAGCTGGCGGAAGAAGACTAAGCATGGCCCTGCACTTCGAGCTCGTCACACCGGCCAAGCTGGTCCGCTCCGAGGAGGTCCACATGGTGGTCGTCCCTGGCACGGAAGGCGAATTCGGTGTGCTCGACGGCCATGCGCCCTTCATGTCCACCATCCGCGACGGCGCCGTGCAGGTCTACAAGACCGAAGGCGCTGCGCCCGAGACCATCGAGGTCCGCGGCGGCTTCGCCGAAGTGGGCGATAAAGGCCTGACGGTCCTCGCCGAACACGTAGAGGGCTGATCCAAGCTCACACATGAATTCGAAAGGGCGGCCGATGTGCCGCCCTTTTTCATGCCGCAAATGGAAAAGTAACCCGGGCCAGCTATGGCGATTCCGGACAAGGAGTTATCGAACCAGCATGGTCATTCGCGGCATTACCTTCGGCTATCTGACCATTATCGCGATCGCGTGTGTCGCCTTGTTGCTTCCCCTGCCGGACAACAGCCGGGGCGATTCCTTCCTGACGCTCGCGGTGCTGGTCATCCCATTCTTTCTCTGCGCTCAGCCGCTGCGCCTGATGCTCAAGCGTCACCCCGCCCCCACCCGGCAATTGGTCGCAGAGTTCCGCGCCAACTGGCCCAAGATCCTGTGGGCGGTAGCGCTCTACCTCTCGCTTGCGGTCACGCTTGAAGCATTCAGCGCGATCAAGAAGTCGATCCCCTTCATCGTGCCGTTCTATCTCGATCCGTTTCTGATCGACCTGGACCGGTTCCTTTTCCTCGGCACCGATCCCTGGCGTATGACGCATACCCTGTTCGGGTGGCTGACCCAGCCGATCCTGTGGCTCTACAATGGCTGGCATTTCGCCCATATCGGGCTGGCCGTCTGGATCGCCTTTGCCTTCGACGAGGTGCAGAAGGTCCGCTTCACGCTGCTGTTGCAGTTCATCTGGCTTGGGCTGGGTGGAGGTGCCGCAATAGCTCTTTCCTCGGTCGGCCCGATCATGGTTGGGGATTTCTATCCCAATGATGAGTTCCGACCTCTGCTGGACCTCCTCCAGCGGGAAGCGCCCTCGCTCATCACGACCAAAAACCTGCTTATCTCAACCATGGACGACCCGCTTCTCATCAGCGGAATTTCGGCTATGCCCTCCGTCCATGTAGCCATAGCGATTGCCATCGCCCTCTGGCTGCAGCGATACCGGATCCGCATGCTGACGATACTCGGCTGGCTCTACGTCACGGCCATATATATCGGGTCGATCCATCTCGGCTGGCACTATGCCACCGACGGTATGTTCTCCGCCGCCTTGGTGCTGCTGGTGTGGTGGCTTTCCGGCCGGTACGTCGGGTGGCTGCAGAGCCGGGAATTCGCACTCGGACAGCCTCGCCCCGCTTCGACAGCGCACGAAAGCTGACCGTGCTTTCGTCGAACGGTTGAATGGAGCCGACGGGCGATTTTACTCTTTCGTCCCGCGGCGGCATAGTGGCGCCTTTCCTAGGAGGGACGCGATAAATGAAACTTGTATCGACACTCGCGATGGGGGCGGCCATGGCCTTCGGCATGACGACACCCGTATTAGCGCAGGACGGCATCCCCGGCCCCGACGAAGATCCCTTCATCTGGCTCGAAGAAGCCCGCAGTGACAAGGCCCTGAACTGGGTCGAGACCGAGAATGAACGGACGACCGCCCACATGATGGCGGACCCCCGCTTCGCCCAGCTCAAGGCGGAAGCGCTGGCGATTTACGACAGCGAAGACAAGATCCCCTATGTCTCCTTCCGCCCGGATGGCCTGTATAATTTCTGGCAGGACAAGCAGAACCCCAAGGGCATTCTGCGCCGGACCACGCTCGAAAGCTATCGCAGCGAAGAACCGCAGTGGGAAACCGTGCTGGACATCGATGCGCTGGCCGCTGCCGAAGGCAAGGAATGGGTCTACAAGGGCTCGTCCTGCCTCCCGCCCGAAATGCGTTACTGCATGATTTCGCTGTCCGACGGGGGCAAGGATGCCACCGTCATGCGCGAATTCGACATGCAGACCGGAACCTTCGTCAAAAACGGCTTCGTCATCGACAGCGAAAGCCAGGGCGATGCCGAATGGCTTGACCGCGATACGCTGCTGGTCAGCCGCGATTTCGGCGAAGGCACGCTGACCGAAAGCGAATATCCCTTCACCACCCGGCTGTGGAAGCGCGGAACCAAGCTTGCCGACGCACCCGAAATCTACCGCGGCGAACCGAACGATGTCTGGGCCGGTGCCGGTCTGCTGCGCGATAGCAAAGGTACGGTCCACGGCTATACCGCCATGCGCGGCACGTCCTTCCACGATCGCGCCTGGTATCTTCAGCAGGATGGCGAATGGGTCCGGCTCGACATGCCCGAAAAGTCCTCGCTCGGCGGGATTATCGATGGGCAGATGCTGTTCTCGACCGATGTCGACTGGAAGGTGGGCGATCAGACCTTCCCGGCCGATTCGCTGATTTCCGCCGATCTGCAGGAATTCCTGGTCGATCCGAACGGCGCGACCAAGACGCTCGTCTGGGCGCCGGGTGACCGGCAGACCAAGCAGGGCGGAGGATCGACCGCCAACAGCTATTACATCAACATTCTCGACAATGTGATCGGGAAGGTCCTGAAGTTCGACTATGTCGACGGCAAGTGGGTCAGCAGCGAAATCGCCCTGCCCGCCAATGCCACGGTCGGTGTGGCTGCCACGTCCGACGAATCCGACGACATCATGTATTCTGTGACCAACTTCCTCGAACCGAGTGCGCTCTACTATTCCGACGGCGCATCCAACCCGGAGATCATCAAGACTTCTCCGGCCTATTTCGACCAGTCCGGAATGGACGTCGAACAGTTCGAGGCCACGAGCAAGGACGGGACCAAGATCCCCTACTTCCTCGTCAAGCCCAAGGGCATGGTGATGGACGGCACCACCGCGACCCTGCTTACGGGTTACGGGGGCTTCCAAGTGCCGCGTCTGCCCAGCTATCTCGGCACGACCGGCAAGCTGTGGCTTGAAAAAGGCGGCGCCTATGTGCTGGCCAATATGCGCGGCGGCGGCGAATTCGGGCCAATGTGGCACCAGAGCGCCATTCGCGAGAACAAGCAGCGGACATGGGATGATTTCATCGCCGTGGCCGAAGATCTGGTTGCCCGCGGCATTACCTCGCCAGACCATCTGGGCATCCAGGGCGGATCGCAGGGCGGCCTGCTGGTGGGCACCGCCTTTACCCAGCGTCCGGACCTGTTCGATGCGGCAATCGTCCAGATTCCGCTGTTCGACATGCTGCGCTATCACCTGATCGGCCGCGGTGCTTCGTGGATCGGCGAATATGGCGATCCCCGCATTCCCGAACAGCGTGCATGGATCGAAGGCTATTCGCCCTACCAGAAGATCGTGGAAGGGGTGGACTATCCCGAGCCCTTCCTCTGGGCATCGACTGCCGATGACCGCACCCACCCGGCTCATGCGCGCAAAGGTGCCGCCAAGCTCAAATCGCTCGGTCAGCCCTACTGGTATTACGAAGAAACCACCGGCGGCCATTCGGGCGGCGTCGACAATGAACAGCGCGCCCAGCTTCAGGCCCTGCAGATGGTCTATCTGATGCAGCGTCTGATGGACGACAACTCCGGCGAGTAATTCGCCAGAGCCAGCGAAACCGATAGAGGGGCGGTCAGGAATGGCCGCCCCTTTTTTATCGGGCCCGTTTTACCGGCGCATGGAAATCCGCCGGCTTGTCGGCAATCCAGCGCAGGAATCGCGCCATGTCTTCCGAGGCGGCAAGACGATCCCGGTCGTCACCAAACCGCGCAAGTTCGGCATTGGTGAAATTGGCGTGGATCGTCTTGTGGCAGATCGGATGGACAGGAACCGTCACGCGGCCCTTCTTCGACTTGGGCACGGGATGATGCCACTGTATGCGGCGGCCGAGCGGGCGACCGCATAGCCAACAGGTGAGCGGCTCTCCGCTCAGCCCTTGTCGCCCCCGTCTTTTTGTCCGGCGGCCTTCTTCTTCTTCTTCTTCATCGTATCGTGGAAACGGTCGGCCCAGCCGGGTTTGACCATCTGTTCGGCCCGAACCATGCGCAATTCGCCAGCCGCCACGTCGCGGCTCACCGCGCTGCCGGCGGCGACTATGGCGTCCGCAGCGATGGTGACAGGGGCGATCAGTGCGCTGTTCGAGCCGATGAAGGCGCGTTCGCCGATTGTCGTCTTGTGTTTGAAATAGCCATCGTAATTGCAGGTGATCGTGCCCGCGCCGATATTAGCGCCTGCGCCGATTGTCGCATCGCCGAGATAGGTCAGATGATTGGCCTTGGCGCCTTCGCCCAAAGTGGCCTTCTTCATTTCCACGAAATTGCCGACCTTGCTGCCCTTTTCCATCACGGCACCGGGGCGCAGGCGGGCATAGGGGCCCACTTCACAGCCCTCGCCAACGCTGGCGCCTTCCAGATGGCTGAAGGCGCGGATAGTCGCGCCATCGGCCACCGTCACGCCGGGCGCGAAAACGACATTGGGTTCTATCGTCACATCGCGGCCAATGACCGTGTCATAACTGAAGAAGACCGTTTCGGGGGCCTTCAGGCTGGCGCCTTCCGCCATCGCTTCCTCGCGGCGGTATTCCTGCCACTGACGCTCTGCCGCGGCGAGTTCGGCCCGGCTGTTGATGCCCGTCACCTCGTTCGGATCGGTGCAGGAGATCACGGCGCTGGTATCGCCGTCTTCCTTGGCGATATTGACGACATCGACGAGGTAATATTCGCCCTGCGCATTGTCATTGCCAACCCGGCGCAGCAGGTCGAACAGATCGGCCGAGCGTGCCGCCATGACGCCGGAATTGCACAGCCGGCAGCCGCGCTCTGCTTCGTTGGCGTCCTTGAATTCGACCATCTTGGAAATTCGTCCGCTCTCATCCGCAATGACGCGGCCGTAATGGCCCGGATCTTCAGGCTCGAAGCCCAGCACCACCACCTTCGGTTTGTCTTCGGCATGCAGCCTGTCGAGCATGGCTTCCATCGTTTCCCCGCGCACGAAGGGAACGTCGCCGTACAGGACCAGCACATCGCCCGAATAGCCCTTCAGGCCATCTTCGGCCTGCTGCACCGCATGGCCGGTGCCGTGCTGCGGTTCCTGCAAGGCTGTTTGGGCACGATCGCCCAGCGCTTGTTCGACCTGGTCGCGCCCCGCGCCGACGATGACCACTTTCTTGGCCGGTACCAGTTCGTCTACCGTGGCCAGCAGATGATCGAGCATGGGCCGTCCGGCAATCGGGTGGAGCACCTTATGCAGCTCGCTTTTCATGCGGGTGCCCTTGCCCGCGGCAAGAATGACGGCGGCGAAATCGCGTTTGTTTTCCATGCCCATGGCCATGCCATCATTCGCTTGCAGTTTGAAGAAGCATCCTGCACTCGAATGGCGATGGCTGATTTTCCCTTCGATATCGTCGCCTTCGACCTCGATGGCACCCTTCTCGAAACGCACCGCGATCTTGGCACGGCAGTCAATCATGCGTTGAGGCTGGGCGGCTTTACCACGATCCCGGTCGAAAGCGCGACGGATCTGATCGGCGGCGGTGCCAAGGCCATGCTCAAGCAGGCGATCGACCAGCAGGGCGGCCTTCCGCATAAGGAATTCCGCAAGCTCTATAAAAAGATGCTGGCCTATTACGGCGAGAATTATGCCGTTCAAACGCGTCCCTATCCCCATGCGGTGGAGATGCTCGACACGCTGGCTGCACGCGGGATTGCCACCAGTGTGGTGACCAACAAGTTCGAGGAATTTGCCCGCGGCATTCTCGGCGCGCTGGGGCTGCTCGACCGCTTCGCTTTCGTGATCGGCGGCGACAGCATCGGCAAAGACGCGGACGGCAATTACATCGCCAAGCCGGCAGCAGATCCGCTGCTCAAAGCACGCGAACTGGCGGGCGGCGGCACCATGGTCTTCATCGGCGACAGCAGTTACGACATGAAAGCGGCCCGCGCAGCCGGCGTCCCCGCCATTCTGGCCTGTTATGGTTATTGTGACGGCACGGCGGCGGAACTCGGCGCCGATGCGGCGATTGATTCGCTGGCCGAACTGATCCCGACGCTGGAGCGGCTCTAGCCCTCGTCCTGCCCCTACGGCACGGCGGATCGCCGCGCATACGGTTGCAACTGCGGGGTTTAAGTGCCACTTCGCCTAGGCAATTGACCTTTACGTAAACGACAAACAACACACAGGAGCAGCCCCATGAGCATCGATTTCAAGGACAAGGTAGCTATCGTCACCGGCGCAGGCGGGGGCCTGGGCCGCGAATATGCGCTTGAGCTCGCCCGCCGCGGTGCCAAGGTCGTCGTCAACGATCTGGGCGGTTCGCGCGATGGAACCGGCCATTCGGACATGGCCCTGCAGGTCGTCGAGGAAATCGAAAAGGCCGGCGGTGAAGCCATATCGAACGGCGGCAGTGTCACCGAATTCGACCAGATGGAAAAGATGGTCGCCGACGCCAAGCAGAAGTGGGGCGGCGTGCACGTCGTCATCAACAACGCAGGCGTTCTGCGCGACAAGACTTTCGCGAAGATGACCATGGACGATTTCGAATTCGTCGTGGACGTTCACCTCAACGGTTCGGCCAATGTGTCGAAGGCCGTGTGGGAAACCATGCGCGAACAGGCCTATGGCCGCATCCTCATGACCGCTTCGTCGACCGGCCTGTTCGGCAACTTCGGCCAGGCGAATTATGGCGCGGCCAAACTCGGCCTTGCCGGTCTGACCAAGACGCTGCAGCTCGAAGGCGCGAAGTACAACATCAAGGTAAACACGATCAGCCCCGTCGCCGGCACGCGGATGACCGAAGACCTCTTCCCCGAAGAAGCCTTCAAGCTGTTTGATCCGGTGAACGTGGTCCCGGCTGCACTCTTCCTCGTCAGCGAAGACGCCCCGACCAATGCCATCGTGGGCGCAGGCGCAGGCGGCTTCCACAGCGCCTGGACCGTGATGAACGACGCCGTGTGGCTCAAGGATGAAGAGCGGACTGTCGAAGGTTTCGCCGCCAACTGGGACAAGATCAGCGACTTCTCGAACCTCAAGGCCCCGCAGTCGGGTGCCGAACAATCGGGCGCGATCCTGACCGCGATGCAGAAAGTTACCGGCCAAGGCCCCTCCTCGGCACGCGGATAATTACAGCGAACTGCACGACGACAAAACTCGTCGTAGAACATTGTGGCCCCGCATCATCTCCGGATGGTGCGGGGTTTCTTGCATCAGGGTCACGCGCGTTTTCGACGCCAGTCCTTGCGGCGTATTGACCTAGTAATACACCAAGTCTATGCCACTCTCTCCTTCAATCGGGAGATTTGGCGATGTACAGCCAGGAAGACCTGAATTCCGCCGTAAGCGCAGGTGTCATCAGTGCCGATGCCGCCAATGCCCTACGCGCGCATGTCGCTTCATCGCGCGATGCGGTGCCCGCCGATGCGGAGCATTTCCGGCTTGTCACGGGATTCAACGATATCTTCGTGAGTATCGGGGTGGTCATCCTGCTGCTGGCTGCCGGAGGCATCGGACAGCAAATCGCAAATGCATTCGCCGCCCTGCCCCTGATGGGGACCTTCGATCCTTCTCAAGCGCAGATCGACGCGTATATCGCTGCCGACAGGCTGCGCACCGGTCTGCAGTTGATCCTCGGCGGCGTACTGGTTTCGGCTACCTCCTGGTTTCTGGCGGAATTCTTCACCCGGCGCAAACACATGGCGCTGCCTTCGATCCTCCTCCTTCTGGCATTCGTGGGCGCGGTATTCGCCGCGATCATCGGGGTCGGTAACGTGCTGGGCGTGATGGCTTCGGACACCAGCAGCGCAGTCCTTATCTCCGCTTCGGGCCTGATCACTGCCGGGGCGGCCTGGCTTCACTGGCGCCGGTTCATGGTGCCCATCACCGTGGCCGCAGGCACGGGCGCGCTGGCCGTAACGGCAATCGCCATCATTGCCGCCGTTCTCGGCGAGCCCGGCGAAACGGTGATCCTTTCGCTGGTGCTGGTATCCGGCCTCGCCATTTTCGCACTCGCCATGCGCTGGGATATGACCGACCGGGATCGCACCACACGGCGCAGCGACGTGGCGTTCTGGCTTCACCTGCTGGCTGCCCCCATGAT
Source organism: uncultured Erythrobacter sp. (assembly GCA_947504155.1). Lineage (GTDB taxonomy): Bacteria > Pseudomonadota > Alphaproteobacteria > Sphingomonadales > Sphingomonadaceae > Qipengyuania. The sequence continues at coordinate 486,362 of CANNGF010000003.1, read as the reverse complement.
CGCGCATCCGCTGTTCTATTCGCTCGGCGTGACGCAAGGCGACAATATCGGCGCGGGCGCTGCACTGGCGGTGCTGGCGATCTACATCGTCTTCGGGATCGTGGCCCTGTCGGTCGACCGCCGGGCGCTGCTGGTCTCTGCCCTCGCCTATGTGCTGATCGCGTTGACCTATCTGTTCCGGGAATTCGGCGCGGTGGAACTGAACTTTGCGCTGACCGCACTGGTCATCGGATCGGCCCTGCTGACGCTCAGCGCGCTGTGGACCCCGATCCGCCGAGCGGTAGTGAATGGTCTTCCAAGCGATTTGCAGGCCCGGCTACCAGCCACCGCCTGATCAACCGGCCACCGAGAGAAGGGCTCGTCCATGAGGGGCGGGCCCTTTTTCGTATCCGCCTTTGAAGAGGGTCGGGTTTATTCGTCCACCGCCTTCAGCAGGCGTCGCTCCAGCGGGGCAAGGACACCGGCCAGTTCGTGGCCACGTTTCAGCACCTGCCCATGCTCGCCGAATAGTGTCCACATGCCCTGTTTTGCACGCAGCGACGGACGTTTTTCGATCCGCGCCTGCGGCCGTTCGGCGTGACGCACGAAGGCGGCGAAGGTGGCGACATCTTTGGTGAAGTCCATCGCATAATCGCGCCAGTGTCCGGCCGCGACCATGCGCCCGTAAACATCGAGGATCTTGGTCAGTTCATCACGGACGAAACCAACCTGCCCTGGCTTGCGCCCGGGAAAGGCAACGACATTCGCACTATTCGGCTGCGCCATCAGTCGGCGGTACCACTGCGCTGCTGCGGCTCTCGCGGTTGGCCGTTGTGCTGAGCCTCCCGCAGTTCGGCGATCTCGCCGCGCAGGATCTGCAATTCAGCTTCCAGCCGTTCGACACCATCGCGGCTCGGCTCGCACGGATCGTCGCACGGCGTGCCGTAAGGCATGAATTCGCGCATCCATTCCTCTGCCGGCATCAGCGTGCTTCGTGCCTTGAGACCGATCATCGTCGCGCCTTCAGGCACTTCATCGGTGACGACCGCATTGGCACCGATCCGCGCCCGCCGACCCACCGTGATGGGGCCGATAACCTGCGCGCCCGAACCGATGATCACATCGTCTTCGATCGTCGGGTGGCGTTTGCCGCCAACGCCGTTGGTCGGATTGGTCCCGCCCAGTGTGACACATTGATAGATGGTGACATTGTCACCGATATGGGCGGTTTCTCCGATCACGGTAAAGCCGTGATCGATGAAGAAATTGCGGCCGATCCTGGCACCGGGATGAATATCGATCCCCGTCACCATGCGGCTGAAGTGATTGACCAGCCGGGCAAGGAAAAACAGATCGGCTTCGAACAGCCAGTGGGCCACGCGGTGATAGCCCAGGGCCCAGACACCGGGGTAAAGCAGGACTTCCCAGCGGGTGCGCGGTGCAGGATCACGCTCCTTTATCGAGTCCAGATAGGCGATAAGCCGTTCGAACATACCCGGGAATTCTCTCACTTACCGCAGATCAAAGCAAGCGCGCCTGTTTGGGGCCGTCCACGGCTTCCAGCGCATCGCGCCAGACGGACATGGTGGCGGGCTGCTTGCGTTCAAGACTGAGGCGGTCGATTTCAGCGACGATCCGCTCGATCGCGGCATGGCTGCGCTCCATCCGGGGGACGAGATAGGCGGGTGCGCCTTCGCCCAGCACCAAGCCGCGCTGCGCCGCATGGCTGAACATGAGATCGGCCACCATCTCATCGTCCGGCGGGCCCAGTTCCAATTGCAGCGCTGCGCCCATGCGGCTGCGCAAATCAGGAAGCTGGATATTCCACCGTTCCTGCCCAACGGTCAGCAGCAGGGGAAAGCCATCCTCGCGCGCACGATTCCAGGCGTGGAATATCTCGGTCTCGTCCTGAAGATGCGCATCGTCGATCGCCCCGCCGCCGGTGTGGGAGCCGAACCAGGTGGCAATCAGGGATTTGCCCGAACGCGGCGGACCGCTGAGGATGGCCGTACCGAAGGGCCAGCTATGCGGATCGCGCAAGGCGTCCGCCACCGTCGCATTTGCCGCGCCCAGCACGATGCTGGGTGCTTCCTTGGGTACGGGATGCAATAGCGGGAGCGCGATTTGCGTCATGGCAAACAGAATTGCCGCCCGCTCAGCGGCTGATCAAGAGCGCAGTCGGCCCCTGCTGAACGGCAAAGCCCTTGGCCCGCAGCGCGTCGGCCAGCCCGCTGATGGAGCCGGAATAGCTTACCGTCAGCACCGAGGTGCCGCCGATCGCAGTGGAGCGCACGCCCGAAGACCGAACCCCCGGTGTGCCGCGGACGTCTGCCAGGATCGCGCTGAAGCTGTCCGCATCGGGCGATGCGAACTGGACCGTATAAAGCGCGACCGATCCTTCGGGCGGCGGGCGATCGATGGGCGCCGTGCTGAGCGCGCCGTCGCTGGTGGTCGGCGCGGGCGCGGCTTCGGCCTGCGCGCGCTGTTCGTCCTGCACGCGAAGCCTGCGGCCCAGATCGACCAATCGCTGGATCGCGGGATTAAGTTCGCCCGGTTTCACATCCAGCGTCGGATCGGGCTGGATCTTGCCTGAGGCAAGCGCGCTTTCGAACAGGCTGTCAAAGCGACGCACGGCCTTGGCCAGCATCAGCGGCAGCTCGTCCGGATTTTCGGCCCGCATGGTGAAGCTGGTCAGGAAATCGCTGTCGGGCCCGTGGCGGGCCGTGAAAGTCCCTTCGATCGGGCCACCGGGATAGGAATATTTCAGGTTGGCGATGGGGACCAGAACGTCCGCCGCGCCGAATTCATCGAGAATATTGTTCCACCACACGCGGCTGCGGCGCGTGGTCTGACCGAAAGTCAGCAATAGCGATTCGCCGCCCGATCCCTGCGGACGCACGTAATCGATTCGGCTCTGCCCGGCCTGATATTCGGCCCAGGCCGCCTGCCACGGGTTGCTCTGCTCATACATGAGCTGCGTTCCGCCAGAAACGGTAACGGGCAGGACCAGCATCGGCGCACTGCGCGCTGCGCGGCCATCTTCGCCCAGATAGGCGGAGGCCCGCTGCCGGTCGAACACCACGCCCAGCGTGGCGACATAGCGTTTGGGACCGAGCCGTTCGCTTTCGATCACGATCGCCGACACAAGGCTGACGATGCGCGATTCGGAAAGATCCGGCCCGTCGAGCTTTTCCCAGGCTTTCACCTGCGCTTCGCGCCAGGCTTCTTCGCGTGCTTCCACGCCGCTGTCGGCGCTGACATCGACTTCGATGCCGGAAACCTGAATGTCTGTGGAGGCTGCAACCGGCGCGATTCCGCGATCGCCGCCGACCTGTGCCTGCGCCAGCCAGCCGGCCCCACCCGCCAGGGCAAGACCTGAAGCGATGAGTGCGGTGCGCGCGCGACGGGAAGAGAAAATATGTATGCCCATGGGGTGTTCGGGGGCCTTTTGCCCAAAGCATTCCGGAAATCCAAGCGGGAATGCTGGAAATTGCAGGCGAATTGCGCAAAAGGCTTGGCGCATGAGCAGCAACACGCCTTCCTACACCTATGAACAGGCCGGAGTTTCGATCGATGCGGGCAATGCGCTCGTCAAGGCGATCGGACCGCTGGTGAAATCCACCATGCGCCCCGGCGCCGATGGGGAGATTGGCGGCTTCGGCGGCTTCTTCGATCCCAAGGCCGCCGGTTATAAGGATCCCTTGCTGGTCGCAGGCAACGATGGCGTGGGCACCAAGCTCAAGCTGGCTATCGATACCGACATGCACGATACCGTCGGCATCGACTTGGTTGCCATGTGCGTGAACGATTTGATCGTACAGGGTGCGGAGCCGCTGTTCTTCCTCGACTATTTCGCCACTGGCAAGCTGGAGAATGGAGTTGCCGAACGCGTGATCGCGGGCATCGCCGAAGGGTGCAAGCAGGCCGGCTGCGCGCTGATCGGCGGCGAAACGGCAGAAATGCCCGGCATGTATGCCGGCGGCGACTATGACCTTGCGGGCTTCTGCGTGGGCGCGGTGGAACGCGGTGAACAGCTTACCGGTGAGCGCGTGGCACCGGGCCACATCCTGCTCGGCCTCAAAAGTTCGGGCGTGCATTCCAACGGTTTCTCGCTGGTCCGGCGTCTGGCCGAAGACAAGCACTGGAAGCTCGACCGTCCGGCGCTGTTCGACAGTGACCGGCTGCTGATCAACACGCTGATCGAACCCACGCGCATCTATGTGAAGACCCTGCTTCCGCTGGTGCGTGATGGTCTGATCGACGCGATGGCGCATATCACCGGCGGTGGTCTGCTCGAAAATATCCCGCGCGTGCTGCCACACGGCGCGCATGCCGAGGTGGATGCCGATGGCTGGGACCAGCCGGGGCTGATGGCCTTTCTGCAGGCACAGGGAAATATCGAACCCGGCGAAATGGCGCGCACCTTCAATTGCGGCGTCGGCATGGTGCTGGCCGTGGCCCCGTCCAAGGTCGAACTGGTCCGCACGCGTCTGGAAGAGACAGGCGAAGACGTGCTGGCGATCGGCCGCATCGTCGAAGGCGACAAGGGCTGCACCGTCCGCGGCTCGCAAGGCACGTGGTCCGCGAAAGAGGATTGGGAGGCCGTGCATCTTGGGTGACACGGCTTCGCCGGCCAGGACCAAGGTCGCGATTTTCATTTCCGGGCGCGGCAGCAACATGGCTGCCCTGCTCTACGCCGCGGCTTTGCCAGACGCTGCCTATGAGGTGGTGCTGGTTGCCGCCAACGATCCGCAGGCCGAAGGGCTCGCCTTGGCCTCGGCGGAAGGCGTTCCGACCTTTGCGCTCTCGCACAAGGGGATGAGCCGCGCGGACCACGATGCCGCGATGGACGAAGCCGCACGCAAGGCGGGGGCCGAATTCATCGTGCTGGCCGGCTACATGCGCATTCTGACCGAAGGCTTCGCGCGCCAGTGGCAGGGCCGCATGCTCAATATCCACCCGTCCCTACTGCCCAAATATCCCGGGCTTGATACACACCAGCGCGCGATCGATGCGGGCGACAGTCATGGCGGCGTGTCGGTCCATCTCGTCACGCCCGAACTCGATGCAGGACAGGTGCTGGCGCAGATGCCGGTCGCGATCCGCGAGAGCGAGACGGCGGAAAGCTTGGCAGAGCGGGTCCGCTTTGCCGAACACCAGCTCTATCCGCGCGTCCTGAACGACTATTTGCGAATGCAGCGCTGATGGGCCGCCTTAGCCCCTACATCTTTTTCCTGCTCGCGATCCTCGCCTTCGGTATGATCGCATTGCAGCCCGACGAAAGCTGGCAGACCGAGCAAGTCAATATGGTCGATGCCGTGCTGATTACCGCAGGCGTGCTGATCGGTGCCCATGTCCTGCGCAAGGTCGGCCAAGCAGTCTACAAGCGCTGGAAGGACCGACAGGAGTGAGCCCGCCGCGCCCGCATCTCTTCGCGCGTTCCGCAATCGCAGAGCGTGCCAACCAGGCGATCGCCCGGATGTGGGAGCGTGGCTGGACCGAAAAACCGCGGCTCGATCCTGACTTTCTATGGGAGGAAGGAGCGAGAGGTTTTTCTGCCGAAGACGAAATCTCCATCCGCAGCGAAGAGGACGTGGCCGATTTCCGGCTGCGGCTTGAAAAACTATGTCAGGCGTTGACCGGGGAAGCGCAGCTCAACGCGCTGGGACATACAATGGCCTATGGTCAGTTGAAGGGCGCGATCCGCAAGCGGCACGCGCTGGGCCGGTTTTGGCGGGAGAAGCCTGATCTTGCGACCGCCACCATCGCGGCCCCCATTCTCGTCCTTGGCCAGATGCGCAGCGGTACCACGCGCGTGCAGCGCCTGCTGGCAGCCGATCCACGGTTCAGCGGCACACGGTTCTGCGACAGCCATGATCCAGTCCCTTCCCGCCCTGACCTGCGCCCGCTGAAGGCGAGGGCCGGCCTGTTTCTGGCGCGAAGCGTCAACCCGTGGCTCGAAACCATGCATCCCTTCGGCTCAATCCGGACCGATGAGGAGATCGGCTGGCTCGCCGCTGCACTCTGTCCCGCGGCGTATGAAGCGCAATGGCATATCCCTTCCTTCGTCGCCTTCAGCGAACAACGAAACGCTGCGCCCATCTATCGCGAATTCAGCAGGATCTTGCGGACGGATGCCGTCCGGCACGGCAATGCCACGCGCCCAAGGGTGCTGAAATGTCCGCAGTTCAGCGAAGATTTGCCGGAGCTGATTGGCCAGTTTCCCGATGCCCGCATTGTCTTATGCGAACGTGACCGGAAGGCAGTTCTGGCGAGCAGCGTCTCGATGGTCGCCAGCCAGCGCGCCTTTCAAAGCGACAGTCACAGCGAGGTTGACCTGCGAGGGGAGTGGGAACGCAAAATCGACCTACGCGAATTGCGAATGACAGCGGCCCTCGACGAAGCTCATATTCCCGTCTCCCGGGTTTGCTTCCGCCGCCTGAACGATCAACCGCATCACGTGCTGGAAGGGGTCTACCGGGATCTGGGCCTGGGTTACGATCGGCTCGCCAGAACGGCGGCGGAGGGCGAACTTGCGCGGGCCGAGAAGGGCCACCATCGCAAGCACCGTACCCAGATCGCGCGGCTTGCACCCGCTCTGCGCGAAACTTCAGGCTGAGGAATGGCTGTGTTGGCGGCTGGCGTATTCGGGAAGGGTCATCTGGGCGAGTGACCGCGTCACTTCGGCAGAGCATATCCGTCCGTCTCGGAAAAGCACGCGCCACATGGTGGGCCCGCCAATCTCTTCGATCTCGCTTTCCAGATGGCCTCTCAGAAGCACTTCGCCGCGATTATGGTCCAGCGAATCGATCACGGTTGCCGGGCGACCGGCTGCTTCACGGAATCGGCGATCTTCCTCGATATATCTGTCCCGTCCGACAATGCTCCTGCCGGTAGCATCGTAGAACCGGAAATCCTCGGTAAGGTACTGATCGATATTGGAATAATCCATCCGGCTTACCGCCGAAACCAGATCCCGCACCAGCATTTCGCGCTGGCGCTTCTGACTAACCCGATTGAGGATTGTGGAAAGCATAACGGGTACACCCTTACCATAAGGGGGTACCCGCTGCCTATTTCATATGTTTTACCCGATCGAAACTATAACTAAGTTTCAAAACCGGCACGCAATCAGCCGACGATTTCGTCTTCGTTGAAGAAGAATTCGATCTCGGTCTTGGCGTTCTCGTCGCTGTCCGAACCGTGGACCGAGTTGGCTTCGATCGATTCCGCATAGGTCTTGCGGATCGTGCCTTCGTCTGCATCGGCCGGATTGGTGGCGCCCATTACGTCACGGTTGCGCTTCACGGCATCTTCGCCTTCGAGCACCTGAACCACGACCGGGCCGGAGATCATGAAGTCGACCAGTTCGCCGTAGAAGGGGCGTTCCTTGTGAACGGCGTAGAAGCCTTCGGCCTGTTCCTTGGTCATCTGGATACGCTTCGATGCGACGACGCGCAGGCCGGCATCTTCAAGCATCTTGGTAACCGCGCCGGTCAGGTTGCGGCGGGTGGCATCGGGCTTGATGATCGAAAAGGTGCGGGTAACCGCCATGTTCAAGTTCCTTGCGAAATATGGTTGTCGATTTTTAGGAGAGTGTTCTCGCGCGCGCCCCTAGCGTCCACGCGCGCAGACGGCAAGATTTACCGCAGGCCGCTGGTAACGCTGACCTGCCCTTCGGTCTGCCGGGCCTTGCGCGTCACCTGCAGAGCAAAGCTTGTCCGATCTGCCGAATTCTCGCCGCCCAGCGTAGTGGTTTCCCCGGCATCGACCTCCACCTCCACATCGATACCGGCGTCTTCCGCCTGCATGCGATAGAAATCGACCACGCTTGCCCGCGGATCTGGGGTAGTGAATTCTACTGTGACGAAGGCACCCTCGCCCTGCTCCACCCAAGTCGTATTAGTGATCTGCGCATTGGGATAAGCGGTGAACGGCGGCGGAAAGCGCGCTTCGACCTCGCTGCCGGCAAGCATCCTTGTGGTCACCCCGTCGGAATCGGTCAGCGTTGCGCGCACTTCACCACTTTCCGGGTCGATGTCGTAAGAGCCGATGGGCTCTGCAATCTCTTCCTGCTCACCCTCGCCAGCGTCCTCCTCATCCACCTTGGTGCAGGCAGACAAGGTCAGGGCGGGAATAAGGATGAAGGAAAGCAGATGTCTCATGCTCTCTCGACGGGCGAGAAGCAGGCGAGTTCCTACAAATTCAGCGGCCTTCGCGCCAGCCGCCTTCCGGTGTCTGCTTGAAGATGCGATTGTCTATCGCCTCTCTAGAAGCGAGATCGCGCCATAGCGTGCGCGCATTGTCGGTCGCGTCGGCATCGAACAGCAGCATTACGCGATCGAAGGCAGTCGCCTCTTCGCGCCATTTCCCGTCGGCAAGGATGGCCATGCGGGCATCGTTCGGTGCTGCGCAATCCGCGGACAGGAGGATCGGCTGGCGCGAGGCGTGGGGGCCATCAACCGGGCCATTGGCCAGAAAGGCACCGCCGCCCTGGCCCCACAATGTCTGCGACAGCCCTTCGCGGGCCTCGGCATCTTCCGCTACGACAACCAGGCGTTCGCCCGCCTGCAAAACCTTGCGAGCAAGCTTGCCCACCGTCACATCCACCGGATCGCGGCTGAGCTGATAGAAATCGACACGCATATTTATGCCCTACCGCTCCGCTGCTTGAGGACCGTTTTTCACGCCCTACCGCTCCGCTGCTTGATGAAGATTAGCCCTCACCGGATTTGGTCCGGCGGCACCGTTCGGAACAATAGCGGACATTGTCCCAGTCGCGCGCCCATTTCTTGCGCCACGCGAAGCTGAGGCCGCAAGTTGCGCAGACCTTTGTCGGAAGGTCTGCCTTGCGCCTCATCTTCGCCATGACGCTGTTGCCGCCTCAGCCTTCTGCCGTATCCGCGATCAGGCGGTCGATCAGGCGCACACCGAAACCGGTTGCACCCTTGCCCCAGGTACGGCCGGGCTTATCCGACCATGCCGTGCCGGCAATGTCGATATGGGCCCATGGCGTATCGTCGAGGATGAAGCGCTGGAGGAATTGCGCGGCTGTGATCGAGCCTGCACCCTTGCCGCCGATGTTCTTCATGTCGGCGATCGGGCTGTCGATCAGCTTGTCGTAAGCCTTCCCGATCGGCATGCGCCACACCTTGTCGCCCACGGCCTCGCCAGCGTCGGCCAGTTCCTTGGACAGCGTGTCGTCGTTCGAGAACAGACCGGCATATTCATTGCCCAGCGAAATGATGATCGCACCCGTCAGCGTGGCGAAATCGACGATACGTGCAGGCTTGAACTCTTTCTGGGTCCAGTGCAGCGCATCGGCCAGCACCAAGCGGCCTTCGGCATCGGTGTTGAGGATTTCGATCGTCTGCCCGCTCATAGAAGTGACCACGTCGCCCGGACGCTGTGCGTTACCGTCGGGCATGTTTTCCACCAGGCCCATGACGCCGACGACATTGGCCTTCGCCTTGCGCTTGACGAGCGACAGCATGCCGCCCGCAACGGCGCCGGCGCCGCCCATGTCCCACTTCATGTCTTCCATGCCGGGTCCCGGCTTGATCGAGATGCCGCCGGTGTCGAAGGTCACGCCCTTGCCGACGAAGGCGGTCGGCGCTTCGCTGCCGCCGCCGTTCCAGCGGATCGCGAGGACGCGCGAATCGCGCGAGGAACCCTGCCCGACGCCGAGCAGCGATCCCATTCCGAGTTCTTCCATCTGCGCTTCGTCGAGCACGACGAGTTCGGCGCCAGTCCCTTCGAACCGTTCCTTGCAGCGGGCCACGAAGCTTTCGGGATAGATGATGTTGGCCGGTTCGGTGATCAGTTCGCGGGTGAATTCCACGCCTTCGGCCAGCGCGGATGCTTCGGTCCAGGCATCTTCGATGCCGTCCGGGCCGCCGACCACGGTCACGCTTTCCAGCGTCACCTTCTGATCGTCCTTCAGCTTGGTGCGATAGATGTCATAGCGCCAGTTGCGCAGCCGCAGGCCGAGCAGGACATGCGCCGCCTCATCGGCCGACAGGTCGCTTTCGGTCAGGTCGAGCACCAGTTCCTTGTCGCCGCTCGACTGGTATTTACCGGCCAGCGCAGCGCCGGCCTTTTCCAGATTGGCGAGGCGGGCGTCGGAATTCTTGTCGCCTGCGCCGGCCAGCGCCAGCCGGGCAACCTCGCCGCCGTCTTCGACGAAGCCGTCGAAGGTCTGGCCGGTGTTGCCACGGAAACGCGCTGCCTCTGCCCCTGCGCGCATCGCGGCATTGGTGGCAGAAGGAAGCTTGCCCTTGTCGACCACATGCGCAATTAGGCGCGCGCCTTGCGGACGGGACTGATTGAACTGAATGTGCATGGATTCTCCAGAATTCTCTAATGAGCGGGACGCGCCCGAAAGCTGCAAGTCCCGAACGAACGCGATTGCGATTAGGCGTGGCCGGTGCGATAGGCAAGCCATGCACCGTGACCGCGCCCTTCCGTCGAATCACGTGATGCATCTTCTCGGCACCGCAGTGGCCGGGTTCGCCCTATGCCATGCCGCGCCGGGCCTTGCGCAGGATGGCGCTGCCACCGGTGCCGGAACCGTGGAACAACCAGAAGGCGAAAACCCCACCGACCTGCCCGCGCCCGTTCAGGACAACGAAGAGCCGGTCGTCATCGCCCGCGAAGACGATCTGCCCGCCCCCAGCCCCGAATTCAACGCGGCGGGCGAGCGGCAGATATCCTTTGCTGCCGATATCCTAAGCTACGATTCCGATGGCGAGACCACCACGGCAGAGGGAGACGTCGTGCTGCAGTCGGGTGACCGGTCGCTGCGTGCGAACAGCGTCACCTGGAACCAGCGCACCGGCCTGATCACCGCCACCGGCAATGTCCGCTCCGTGGACGAGAACGGCAACCAGCTCTTCACCGAAAGTGTGGAGCTGACCGACGAGTTCGAAGCAGGGGCGATGGAAGACCTGCTGCTCGCGCTGCGTCAGGGCGGCCGCCTCGCGGCCAATCGCGGCATTCGCGAAAGCGACGGCACGATCGCATTGGAAGAAGCGGCCTACAGCGCCTGCGACGTTGTGACGCCGCAGGGCTGCGACAAGGAACCCAGCTGGCGGATCACAGCCGACCGCGTGACCTACGACCCGGCAGAGGCCAAGGTCAGCTTCACCGGCGCTTATCTGGAAGTGTTCGGCCAGCGCCTGCTCCCGCTTCCGGGCCTTTCCGTGCGGACAGATGGCGGGGCAGTCGGCGGCTTTCTCGTACCCGATGTCCGCGTTTCGGAAAGCAACGGGGTCGAGGTATCGGGCAGCTATTACATGCGCCTGGCGGACAATCGCGACCTGACGCTGTCCGGCTATGTCTTCTCCAAGACCGCGCCGATGGTCTCGGCCCAGTGGCGGCACCTGACCGGCAATGGCGCATACCAGATCACCGGCTATGCCACGCACAGCCGCCGTATTTCCAACTTCACCGGCGAAGAGACCTCGTCGCAGGCCGATCCGCGCGGCTATGTCTTCGCGAACGGCAAGTTCCAGTTCACCCCGAACTGGAGCCTGACCAGCTCGCTCAGGCTGGCCACCGACAAGACCTTCCTGCGGCGCTACGATATCAGCCGCGACGACCGGCTGCGCTCGCACCTCAGCCTCGAGCGGATGGATGCCGATTCCTATTTCGCGGTCGAAGGCTGGGCCACGCAGACCCTCCGCCTGAACCAGGATCAGGACACCGTACCCGTGGCCCTGCCGCTGGTGGATTACCGCCGCCGGCTTGCCGAACCCGTGCTCGATGGGCAAATCGATCTTCAGCTCAACACCATGGCTGTCACGCGCGATATCGGACAGGATACGCAGCGCGCATTCGCCAGGGCGGAATGGTCGCGGCGAAGCATCACCGGGATGGGTCAGGTCTTCACGCTGACCGGCATGCTGCGCGGCGATGTCTATCACTCGGACGACAATCTCGAGAACCCGAACCCCTATTATCGCGGCGAAGACGGGTGGCAGACGCGCGGCGTCGCACTGGCCGCCGCCGATGTGGAATGGCCCTTTGTCGGCAGCGTCGCCGGCTTCGAGCAGGTCTTCACCCCGCGCCTGCAACTGGTCGCCACGCCGGATATCAAGAACCTCGCCATTCCGAACGAGGACGCGCGGGCGATCGATCTGGAGGATTCCAATCTCTTCGCGCTGAACCGCTTCCCCGGATATGACCGCGTGGAAGATGGCGCGCGTGTCACTTATGGCTTCGACTGGAAGCTGCGCCGCCCGGGGGTGGAAATCTTCACCACGCTGGGCCAGTCCTATCGCCTCGATGCCGATCGCGACATTTTCCCCGATGGCACCGGCCTGTCCGAACGGGTCAGCGATTTCGTGGGCCGGACGGAAGTGCGCTATCGCGATTTCCTCAAGCTTGCCCACCGTTACCGGCTGGACAAGGACAATTTCGCGGTGCGCCGCAACGAATTCGATGCGACAGTCGGCACCAGCCGTACCTATGCCGAAATCGGCTATCTCCGGCTCAATCGCAATATCGACACCGTGGAAGACCTGCAGGACCGCGAGGAATTGCGCGCCGCAGTGCGCGTTGCCTTCGCCAATTACTGGTCGGTATTCGGATCGGGCGTATTCAACCTGACCGACCGCGAAGAGGACCCCACGCTCACCAGCGACGGCTTCCAGCCCATCCGCACCCGCCTCGGGGTCGCCTATCAGGACGACTGCCTGGAAATGGGCGCTACCTGGCGGCGGGACTACATCTCCGCAGGGGATGCACGCCGGGGCGATACCTTCCAGCTCTACTTCAGCTTGAAGAATTTGGGCTTCCGATAAGGCCGCGATGTTGGCAGCGCGGGCCAAACCCGCTATCCGCCACGCGCAATCAGCTACGGTTAAGCCTTTCGGGGCCAAACCGCAGGCTATCCGGGCGCAAACATGGCGCCGTAAGGGAATACAAGCGTGAACGCACATATCGTATCGAAATTCATGGGTTTGACCGCAGCGGTGGGTCTCGCACTCGGCGCGCCCGGCCTGCACGCGCAGTCCGATGGCCAGACGGTCGAAGCCAATCCGCTCGGCCTGCCCGATCAGCCGACTCTGCTGGCCAATCCCAATCCGAACGTCCGCCGCGCCACTGCCGTGGTCAACGGCCACGTCATCACCGGTACCGATCTGGATCAACGCGTCGCCCTGCTGGTGAACGCCAACGATACCGAACTTCCGCCGGAAGAGATGGAGCGCGTCCGCTCCCAGGTCCTGCGCAATCTGATCGACGAAACCTTGCAGATCCAGGCAGCGGAAGCCGAAGACATCGTGATCTCGGACGCAGAGGTGGACCAGACCTTCGCCCGCGTGGCCGCGCAGAACAATCAGCGTGTCGAGGATATGGACGAATATCTCGGCAGCGTAGGTTCTTCGGCTGCCTCGCTCAAGCGCCAGATCAAGGGCGAACTCGCCTGGCAGCGGCTGCTGCGCCAGAAGGTCTCTTTCTTCGTCAATGTCTCTGCCGAAGAAGTGAACGAGATGATGGAGCGGCTGGAAGCGTCCAAGGGCACCAATGAATATTGGGTCTGGGAAATCTTCCAGTCGGCCACGCCCGAAAACGACGCGGCGGTGGAAGCCAATGCCGCCAAGATCATGGAACAGCTGCGCCAGGGCGGCAGCTTCGTTGCCTATGCGCGCCAGTTCTCGGAAGCATCGACGGCGGCCGTCGGCGGCGATCTGGGCTGGATCAGGCTCCCCCAGCTGGGCGATCCGCAGCTTGAAACCATCGTCGACCAGATGGAACCCGGCCAGCTGGTCGGACCGCTTAAGATTCCCGGCGGCTACTGGATCGTCTATCTGCGCGACAAGCGCCAGGTGTTGATGGCCGATCCGCGCGATGCCACGCTCAGCCTCAAGCAGATCCAGATCGGTTTCGATCCGGCTGCACCCGAGGCGCAGAACCAGGCCAAGCTTCAGGCCTTCCTCGGCGGCGTGCAGTCCATGCGCGGCTGCGGCAGTGCCGATGAAACCGCCGCAGCGCTGGGCGCCAGCGTGGTCACCAATGACCAGATCCGCGCCCGTTCCTTGCCGGAGCAGTTGCAGAACATCGTTCTGGGCCTCCAGATCGGCGAGACTACCCCGCCCTTCGGTTCGGTCGAGGAAGGCGTGCGCGTGCTCATGCTGTGCGGCAGGGACGATCCGGAAACCGCTGAAGGTCCGAATTTCGACCAGCTCATGGCACAGCTCGAGGACGAGCGTACCAACAAGGCCGCCCAGCGTTATCTGCGCGATCTGCGCAACGACGCCTACATCGAATATAACTGACGATGGCGCCGCTCCCACTGGCCGTGTCGCTCGGCGATCCGGCCGGGATCGGGCCTGAAATCATCGTCGAGGCATGGTCGCGTCGTCAGGACGGGGCCGTGCCTCCTTTTTTTGTGATCGCCGGCGCTGACGTCCTGCGCCAGGCGGCCGAACGGCGCGGCATTGCGATCGAGGTTGCCCACATCCGGGAGGCTGCCGAAGCGCCCGCCGTCTTTCCGGATGCCCTCCCTGTTCTGGGCGAGGAAGAGTGCGAGTATCGCCCCAGATCGCCGGATCCGCATGGTGCCCGGCTGGCGCTGCATTCGCTGACCGAAGCCACCCGGCTGGCTGCGGACGATCAGGCCGGCGGCGTCGTCACCGCTCCGATTGCGAAGGGCGAACTGGCGAAGGTTGGTTTTACCCAGCCGGGCCAGACCGAATTTCTTGCCGATGCCTGTGGCTGCGAGCGGGAAGACACAGTGATGATGCTGGCGGGCCCCAGCCTGCGCACGGTTCCGCTCACCGTGCATTGCGCCCTTGCGGATGTGCCCAAACTTCTCACGCAGGATATGATTGTGCGCCGGGCGCGGATTGTCGCCGCGGCACTGCGCCGCGATTTCGGAATTCAAACACCACGCATCGCCATCTGCGGCCTCAACCCCCATGCCGGTGAACAGGGGCGGTTCGGCAAGGAAGAGGCGACCGTGATCGAACCGGCCATCGCGCAATTGCGCGGCGAAGGGCTGTCCGTAACCGGCCCCCATCCCGGCGATGCCCTGTTCACGCCGCGCGCGCGCCAGACCTATGACGCGGCGCTGGCCATGTATCACGATCAGGCGCTCATCCCGATCAAAGCCATCGATTTCGACGAGGGCGTGAATGTCACTTTGGGCCTTCCCATTGTGCGGACCAGCCCCGATCACGGGACCGCCTTCGATATCGCGGGCAAGGGCATCGCCGATCCCGGTGCGATGATAGCCGCTTTGAAGATGGCTGGCCAAATGGCGGCACGGCGCGCGGGCCATGGCTGACCTTCCGCCCTTGCGCGAGGTGATCGCGCGCCACGGCCTTTCCGCCAGCAAGGCGTTGGGCCAGAATTTCCTGTTCGACGAGCAATTGCTCGACCGGATCGCGGCCCTGCCCGGCGATCTGTCCGGGCGCAAAGTGCTCGAAGTCGGTCCCGGTCCCGGCGGTCTGACACGCGCCCTGCTTCGTGCCGGCGCGGATGTCACCGCCATCGAAATGGACAGCCGCTGCATGCCTGCGCTGGCGGAACTGGAAGCCGCCTACCCCGGCAAGCTGCGCGTGATCCAAGGCGATGCGCTCAAGCTCGACCATGCGGACATCATGGGGGGCGAGCCTTTCGCCATCCTGTCCAACTTGCCCTATAATGTGGGGACTGCGCTGTTCACACGCTGGCTGGGGGGCGAGGAATGGCCTCCGCTGTGGACCTCGCTGACGCTGATGTTCCAGCAGGAAGTCGCCCAGCGGATCGCGGCCAAGCCCGGCACCTCGGCCTATGGTCGGCTGGCGATCCTGGCGCAGTGGCGCGCGCAGGCAAGGCTGGCGATGAAGGTCCATCGCAGCGCCTTCACGCCCCCGCCCAAGGTGATGAGCGCGATCGTCCATGTCGAACCCGCCGCCATGCCCGAAGGCGTATCGGCCAGAATGCTCGAACGTGTGACCGAGGCCGCTTTCGGCCAGCGCCGCAAGATGCTCCGGCAGAGTTTGAAGGGCCTGCCATTCGCGGTCGAAGCGCTGGAAGGTATCGGGATCGACCCGCAGCGCCGCGCGGAAACGCTCGAGGTGGCCGATTTCATTGCGCTGGCTCGCGCGCTTACCTGACGGTTCGGATCAGTCCCGGATGGCCAGCTTGCGCAGCAGTTGCGCAGCGATATCCAGCACCTGCAGCTTCTCGGCGTGCTTCATCACGACATTGATATCGTCGGAGAGCGCATCCGCCAGCGCATCCAGCGATCCGGCCACGCGCTGCATATCGTCCACCGTAATCACCGAATTGTGCGTCGGCGCGAGCGAGACCGGCTGCGGCTTGTCGCTTTCGCGCCGGCTGAATTCCTCCAGAATCCGCTGGAATGCACGGTCCACCGATGCCTGGGGTGGCGCATCCGGAAACCATTCGGTCACCTCGGTACGCTCGTCGAAGGAGATGCCTGCCTGATCGGCCGCGCGCCAGACCACCCGGCCCGTCACCATCAGCGGACCACGGCGCAGCTCGACCTGATTGCCGACGGCAGGCAGGCCTTCGCCCTCGATCAGCGCGCCCCAGTTGGAAATATTGCACAGCCGGACCATGCCGCCACCTTCGGACGCATGGAAACTCGCCCGGACGAGCAAATCCACCCGTTCCTCACGGCGCTGTGTGGTTACGTTGACGGTCAACCTGCGCGATCCCTTCAATCCAGTGACCCGCCTCTTAACCCATAAAGTTTACCAGTTGCTTGATGAACTCACTCCCGGGCGGATTTCTTTTGCTGGCGGTAGTGGTGGAGCAGAGGTTCGGTATAGCCGCTCGGCTGTTCAACGCCCTTGAAGATCAGGTCCTTCGCCGCGCTGAAGGCCGCGCCGTCCTCGTTTTCCAGCAGCGGTTCGTAGAGCGGATCGCCTGCATTCTGCTGGTCCACCTTGGCGGCCATGCGGCGCAGGCTGTCCATCACCTGATCTTGGGAGATGACGCCATGCAGCAGCCAGTTGGCGATATGCTGGCTGGAAATACGCAGAGTGGCGCGGTCTTCCATCAGGCCAACGTCATTGATGTCGGGCACCTTGGAACAGCCCACACCCTGATCCACCCAGCGCACCACATAGCCGAGCAGGCCCTGGCAATTGTTGTCCAGCTCCTCGGCAATCTCGTCTTCGGACCAGTTGGTGCCATCGGCGAGCGGGATGGTGAGCAGCTCCTCGAGCGCCGCCGCATCGGGCAGGCCCTGCTGGATCTCGAACACGTCTTCGCGGTGGTAATGGATTGCGTGCAGCGTCGCGGCGGTCGGGCTCGGCACCCAAGCGGTGTTGGCCCCGGCGCGCAAATGACCGATCTTCTCCAGCATCATCTGCCCCATCAGATCGGGCGCGGCCCACATGCCCTTGCCGATTTGCGCGCGGCCCGACAGCCCGTGCTTCAGTCCGATGCCGACATTGCGCGCCTCATAGGCTTTCAGCCAGGCGGCATTCTTCATCTCGCCCTTGCGCATCATCGGCCCGGCCCGCATCGAGGTGTGGATTTCATCCCCCGTCCGGTCGAGGAAGCCGGTGTTGATGAACACGATCCGGTCTTTCACCGCATGGATGCAGGTGGCCAGATTGGCCGAAGTTCGCCGTTCCTCGTCCATCACGCCGACCTTGATCGTATTGCGCGGCAGGTCGAGCAGATCCTCCACCGCATCGAACAGGTCGTTGGTGAAGGCGCATTCCTCGGGCCCGTGCATCTTGGGCTTCACGATGTAGATCGAACCCTTGCGGCTGTTGCCGTATCTGCCCAGCCCCGCGACATCCTGCGCCGAGATGGCGCTGGTCATCACGGCATCCAGAATGCCTTCCGGGATCTCGTCACCCTTCCACAGCATCGCCGGATTGGTCATCAGATGGCCGACATTGCGCACGAACATCAGGCTGCGGCCGGGCAGGCTGCGCGCGGTGCCCGACGTATCTGTATAGGTAAGATCGCCCGCCAGTTCGCGGGTCAGCGTCTGCCCGCCCTTCTCGAAGCTTTCCGCCAGATCGCCGCGAATGATGCCGAGCCAGTTGCGATAGGCGAGAAGCTTGTCCTCGGCATCCACTGCCGCCACCGAATCCTCGCAATCGGCGATGGTGGTGAGCGCGGCTTCCAGCACCACGTCGGAAATCCCCGCCCGGTCGGTCTTGCCGATCGCGCTCTCGCGGTCGAACTGCACTTCGATGTGGAGGCCGTTGTTGCGGAACAGCAGGCCCCTGGCGGTGGTGCCCACCCGCTGCCCCTCGTCGCGCAGAGCAATCACATCGGGCCCAGAAATATCCGCCCAGCTTCCCGACGCCAGCGCCAGCGTTTCGTCGAGGAAGCGCCGCGCTTCGGCAATCACCGCTGCGCCGCGTTCCTCGTCATAGCCGCCGGGCCGGGCCGGCGGCGCATCCAGCGCATCGGTGCCGTAGAGCGCATCATACAGGCTGCCCCAGCGCGCATTGGCCGCATTCAGCAGGAAGCGCGCATTGAGGATCGGCACCACCAGTTGCGGCCCTGCCATGGTGGCAATCTCGGGATCGACATTCTGCGTGCCGATGGTGAAATCGCCCGGTTCGGGTACCAGATAGCCGATCTCTTCCAGAAACGCGCGATAGGCACCCGCATCGTGGGGCTGGCCTGCGCGTTCCATATGCCATGCGTCGATCTTCGCCTGCAAAGCTTCGCGCGTCTGCAACAGAGCGGCATTGCGCGGCACGAAGTCGTTCAGCAGCGCAGCCAGTCCCTGCCAGAACCCGTCCGCATCCCGGCCCAGCGGCGGCAGGACATCGCGTTCGACGAAAGTGGCCAGCGCAGGGTCGATTTCGATACCGGCGCGCGTCACATAATGGGTCATGGAACTCCTCTGGGTAGTCTGTAACTTGACGATGTGAACCCGGGGAGGAGTGCCACGGTCTATGCCGCCCCCCGTTGACGAATGCAAGGCGTGCCTGCCCGCCGCGTGTGTGGCGGGGGTGGACTTGAGGCCTGTCGTGACTAAGGAAGTTGCCAATGAAACCGGACCACGCCCCCCAAGCCCTTCTCGACACCATTGATGCGGACACCATGCTGCGCGAGGTGCAGCAATGGGCCGCCATCAACACCGGCACGGCCAATATCGGCGGGCTGGAAAAGATGGCCGGGATACTGGCCGATGCCTTTTCCGCCCTGCCCGGCGATGTGGAACTGGTCGATCCCGCCACGGTGACGGCGATTTCCGCCGAAGGGCGCGAATTCGAAAAACCGCATGGCCAGCACATGGTCCTGCGCGTGCGCCCCGATGCCACGCGGCGCTTCGTGCTGACCGGCCATATGGACACCGTCTTCCCCGTCGATCACCCGTTTCAGGAGGTGACCTGGCTAGACGATGACACCATCAACGGCCCCGGCACCGCCGACATGAAGGGCGGGCTGAACGTCATTCTCCACGCGCTGAAAACCTTCGAGGGGATGGAAGGGGCCGACCGCGTCGGTTACGATGTGATGATCAATTCGGACGAGGAAACCGGCAGCCTTGCCAGCCGCGGCCTGATCGAGGAACTGGCAAAGGGCAAATATGCCGCGCTGACCTATGAACCCAGCGCCCTGCCCGATGGCACGCTGGCCCATGCGCGCGGCGGCACGGGCAATTATTCGATCACCATCACCGGCCGCAGCGCCCATGCGGGCCGCAATCCGCACGATGGCCGCAACGCCATTGTCGCCGCATCCGACCTTGTTCTGCGGATCAAGGCGCTGGAAGCCGAGGACATCACCGTCAATCCGGCCAAGATCGAAGGCGGCGCGGCCAATAATGTCGTGCCTGACCTTGCGATCCTGCGCTTCAACATCCGCCCCAAATCCACCGATGCCATGCACCGCTTCGATGGCGAACTGGACACGATCCTGAAGGCGATCGAAACCGGCCACGAAGTGGGCGTGCATCGCCACGGCGGTGTGACCCGTCCGCCCAAGCCGGTGGATGAAAAGGCGCAGCGCCTGTTCGATCTGGTCAAGGCGTGCGGCGCCGAGCTGGGCCAGACGATCGGCTGGAAACCCACCGGCGGCGTGTGCGATGGCAACAATATCGCCGCCACCGGCGTGCCCGTGGTCGATACCATGGGCGTGCGCGGCGGGGCCATTCACAGCCCCGATGAATTCATGATCGTTCCTTCGCTTCGGGAACGCGCGGCCTTGAGCGCGCTGGTCCTGTCGAAGCTTTCCACCGGAGAGTATTTGTGAGCTTCCGCCTGCGCGCCGCGCATATCGACGACCTCGAACATCTTTACGAGATGGCCAAGCTGACTGGCGGCGGCTTCACCAATCTGCCCGCCGACCGTGCCGCGCTTACCCGCAAGCTCGAACGCGCCGATGCCGCCTTCTCGCGCGAGGATGACGAGCTGGGTGACGACCAGTTTACGCTGGTGCTCGAAAACACGGAAACCGGCCAGATCCGTGGCACTTGCCAGATCTTCAGCCAGGTCGGTCAGGAATGGCCGTTCTATTCCTATCGTCTCAACACCCTCACCCAGCACAGCCGCGAACTGGATCGCACGGTCCGCGCCGAACTGCTCAGCCTCGTCACCGATCTGGAAGGATCGTCCGAAGTCGGCGGCCTGTTCCTGCATCCGGGCGAACGCGCGGGCGGCCTTGGCCTCCTGCTGGCGCGCAGCCGCTATCTCTTCATCGCCATGCACCGCGCGCGCTTTGCCGACCGGATCCTCGCCGAATTGCGCGGCGTGATCGACGATCGCGGCGGCTCCCCCTTCTGGGACGGCGTGGCAGGCCGGTTCTTCGGCATGACCTTTCAAGAAGCCGATTATTTCAACGCTACCAATGGCAACCAGTTCATCGCCGACCTGATGCCCAAGCACCCGGTCTATGTCGAAATGCTCAGCGATGAAGCCCGCAAGGTGATCGGCGTACCCCACCCCAGCGGCCGCGCCGCCATGCGGATGCTGGAAAACGAAGGCTTCGCGGCCGAAGGCTATGTCGATATTTTCGACGGCGGCCCGAGCATGACCGCGCGCACCGACAATGTGAAAAGCATCGCCTCGGCCATTCCGGCGCGCGTGGTGGATACCGATCTCGATATCGGCGAAAAGGCGCTGATTGCCACGGGCGAGCTGGGCAGCTTCAAGGCCGCCTACGGCATGCGCGACTTCGGCGATGACGATACGGTGTCGATCGACCGCATCTGCGCCGAGGCGCTGGAAGTAAGCGTGGGCGATACGGTGTGGAGCGTCGCGAAGTAATCGTCCGAGGGTGATCGTTTTGAGCGCCGCGTTTGCCTGACGATCTCTCCGTGGATTGCCACGCGACCTCCGGTCGCTCGCAATGACGAGCGAGAAAAGCCAACCGTCCACACACCCGTCATCGCGAGGAGCGCAGCGACGCGGCGATCCACGGCCCCGCGCCTGCCCAACCGTCCCACCATAGATTGCCGCGCGACCTCCGGTCGCTCGCAATGACGGACAGGCAACATGATCACGGCAAAAGCACTGGCAATAAGCGGCGGCCCCACGGTATGGGCCTCGGCAACATAGCACGACATCCCCATCCCGTTCGGGCTGAGCCTGTCGACGCCCCGCTGGCCGCGGGGAATGAAAAAACAATACAGCCCAACACCACGCGTGGGGCGAACGGAGATCAGATGGCACTCGTAGAAATCAATTTCGACGGAATCGTCGGCCCCAGCCATAATTACGCCGGGCTCAGCCTGGGCAATATCGCCAGCGCCAGCCACAAGGGCAACACCTCCTATCCGCGCGCCGCTGCGCTGCAGGGGATTGCCAAGATGCGCTCCAACATGGCGCTCGGTCTGGCGCAGGGTTTTCTGCTGCCGCTGCCGCGCCCCAATGGCGATCTGATCCGCGGCCTCGCCATCGACGAGGATACGCCGCGCCAATTGCTGGCCGCCGCATGGTCCGCCTCCAGCATGTGGACCGCCAATGCCGCCACCGTCAGCCCCGCGCCCGATACGGCGGACGGGCGCTGCCATCTAACCCCTGCAAATCTCGTCACCATGCCGCACCGCGCGCAGGAATGGCAGGATACGCAGGCGCAGCTGGCCGTGGCCTTTGGTGACGAAAATCATTTCACCGTGCATGATGCCGTCCTCCCCGCCTTCGGCGATGAAGGCGCGGCCAATCACATGCGTTTCTGCGAAAGCCACGGCGCATCCGGTGTCGAGGTTTTCGTTTGGGGCAAGCAGGGCGGCAAGTTCCCCGCGCGCCAGCACGAACAGGCCAGCCGCGCCATCGCGCGCCTCCACGGGCTCGATCCGGCCAGATGCGTCTTCATCGAACAGAACCCCGCCGCGATCGAGGCCGGGGCGTTTCACAACGACGTGGTCTCCGTGGCAAACGAGCGCGTCTTGTTTACCCACGAACGCGCCTTTGCCGATCAGCAGGGCGCATACGAAGCGATCCGCGCCGCTTTCCCCGCGCTCGAAGTGGTCGAAGTGCCCGAAAGCGCGGTCAGCCTCGAAGAAGCGATCCGCACCTATCTGTTCAACGCGCAATTGCTGACCCTGCCCGGCGGGGAGATGGCGCTGGTCGTGCCGAGCGAATGCCAGGAAAGCGCCAGCGTCTGGGCTTGGTGCGAACATATGCTGGCAGGCAATGGCCCGATCCGCCAGGTGATCCCGGTCGATGTGCGCCAGTCGATGGCCAATGGCGGCGGCCCCGCCTGCCTGCGCCTGCGCGTGGTGGCCGACCCGGCCACGGTCGACCAGCGCTTCATGCTGGACGAGGCCAAGGCCGACCGCATCGAATCGGTCATCGCCGAGATGTGGCCCGAGACGATCGACCCGGCCCAGATCGGCAGCGAGGCGCTGGCCAGCCAGGTCATCGAGGCCCGCGAAGCCCTGCTGGCGGCGCTTTCCCTGGATGAACTCGCTTAACCGGGTGCATAAAAGTTAACCCGCTCGACAGACCGCGTCGGCGCTCCTTACACCACTCCTCACGTTAACCATGCGATTCGGCGGGAACACGCCATTGGCACGCCCGTTGCACGGATGTAGGTTAAAGAAAGGAGCGTCGCGTCCTAGATGTGGGCAAGGGTCAAAAGGCTGTTCGTAATCAAGACACGCTGGGAAGCGTATCTGATTATCTACGCCCTCGCCCTTGGTGCCATGACGCGCGGTGCCCACTACACCGAGGTATATCCCGGCTGGCCGGGCTATCTGTTGATGGCTGCCACGGCCGGCGCGGTTTTCCTCGGTGGCGCCAAAATTCTCGACGCCTTGCGCTATGAGGCCGAAGCGCGCGCTGCTGCTGCGGCAGGTGGCGACGCTCAGCTTGTAAAAAGCCCTGCTTCAGCAGCAGCTACAGCCGAAACCAAAACCACTCACACATAACTGACCCGTTAGGGCTGCCGATCCTGCCGTTCCAAGGCTTTCGCCTCCGATCAAGATGGTGTTCGGTCGCTTTTTCGGAACACTTCGGACCGATTGGCCCCGCCCGGTGCAGCCACAGGATGGCGCGCGCAATGCCGCGAACGCGCATGGCGATCAGTGAATTCGAATTATCAGGAAGGTGGGGGTTTCTGTTGCTAGCTACCCCCGGAGCCCCGGAATCCGCTTCTGTTGCCCGGTGGGTCCAACCGCGCTTTAGCTTTGTAAGATCAGGGCGTTAGCCCGTCAGATTACGCAGCGAGAGCGAGTGCTTCGTTATCGTTGGCACTTGTGTGTTGTGAACAGTTTTACGGGTTACTCAGCCCGGGCGAAAACACTGTCTTTCAGCACACGTCGATCCTAGTTCGGCCCCGTCAGAAACCGCGGAATTCCGCGAATTTTGGTGGAGCCGCCGGGTACTGCCCCCGGGTCCGTTGTACCTATTGCACAGCACAATTTATCGCCATAGCCGGCCGAAACCGGCAGATCCCATATAGGGCAAAGCCGATGAATTTAAAGTGACTTCCCGCACAAATTGGAAAGATCAGCCATTCCCCGGGCCCTTCGCATCGTCCGTCAGACGGCCCGCTCTGGAATTGCGCAAGTCGTCGCGGATTTCCTTGAGCAAATCGATCTCGGTCGGACCCGGAGGGGTAATCATTTCTTCCGGTTTTTCCTCGAATTCCGCGATGACTTTCTTGGCATAGCGGACCAGCAGGAAGATGATGAAAGCCAGGATCAAAAAGTTGATTACCGCCGTGATGAAGCTGCCATAGCCGATCATCGCCGCCCCGGCTTCCTGCAGCGCAGCGTAATCGTCCAAGGGACCATCATATCCTTCCGGCGTATCGAGAAGGATGAAATAACGGCTGAAATCCGCGCCTCCGAAGATCGCGCCCACGATCGGCATGATGATTTCGTCAGTCAAAGACTTGACGATCGTGCTGAAGGCACCCCCGATAATGACGGCAACCGCAAGGTCGATCACATTACCCTTTGCGATAAAGGCCTTGAAATCTTTCAGCATGAACGCGGCATCTTCCCTGTAATCTGGCTGCAGTCCCGAACCGAGTTTCTGGCACGGGAAATTCGCGCTCTCAACCCCTCGCTTAACTTGAAAGCCACAGCCACCGTGCTATCTACCTAAGACACATTTGCACATGTTGCTTTAGGGGAATACCGACATGAACCGCTTGACCGCTTTCCGCTCCGCCATGCTTGGCGCCGCCGCACTGGCTGTGTCTGCCTGTGGCATCAACTCGGTCCCTACGGCCGAAGAAAACGCCAAGGCAAAATGGGCAAACGTCGAAGCCGACTTCCAGCGCCGCGCGAACCTGATCCCCAATCTGGAGCAGGTAGTAATGTCCTCGGCAGAGGAAGAGCGCCAGACGCTCAACGAAGTGATCCAGGCCCGCGCATCGGCAACCCGCCCCGAGATTCAGCTTGAGGGTGACGATCTGAACGATCCGGCTAAAATGCAGCAATTCCAGCAGGCTCAGCAGAATCTCGGCGGTGCCTTGAGCCGTCTGCTCGTCTCGGTAGAACGGTATCCCGAACTGCGTAGCCAGGAAAACTTCGGTCGTTTCATGACGCAGCTCGAAGGAACAGAAAACCGCATCGCCGTGTCGGTGAAGGACTACAACGAAGCTGTGCGCCAGTATAACACGACCATCCGTACCTTCCCGGACACGATCGGCGCGAACATCATTCACGGTGCAGAGCCGATGGTCCCTTATGAGGCCGTGACCGAAGGGGCCGAAGCTGCTCCGCAGCTCGACATGCGCAGCAGCGCAGACTGATCTCCGCGCGGGGGAGGAGCGCAAATTATGAATCTTCTGACCAGGTTACTGGTGATGGTGGCGGCTGCGACGGAGTTCGCCTTACCAGCCGCTGCCCAGCCCTCCTTTCCCGAGCGGGGCACCGCGCCAGTCGTCGATGAAGCCAATATCATCGACGATGCGACCGAAGCCGAGCTTACGCGCAAGCTGGAGGCCTTCGAGGAAGCGAATCAGCGGCAGTTCGTGGTGGCAACGGTGCCGGATTTGCAGGGGTACGATATCGCCGATTACGGCTATCAGCTCGGCCGATACTGGCAGTTGGGAGATGCGGATCGGAACGATGGGATCATTCTTCTGGTCGCGCCGAACGAGCGCCAGATGCGCGTAGAGGTTGGCTACGGCTTGGAAGGCATCATCCCGGACGGTCTGGCCTATGAGTATGTTGAAGGCATGAAGCCCTATTTTCGCGAAGGAGATTATTCCGCCGGCATCGAATGGGGCGCCGATCAGATCATCAATCAGTTGCAACTTCCTCCCGAGGAAGCGGCTCAGGTAGCGCAGCAGGCACAGACGCAGCGCGAAAGCCGTAGCGGGGGTTTTCCGATAGGCACGCTGATCTGGTTCGGATTCATCTTTTTCTTCTTCATTCTGCCCATGCTGCGTGGTCGAGGAAAACGCCAGCGCTATCGCGGCGGTCCTTGGGGCAACGCGGCTCGCGACATCATGCTTTGGGAGGCTGGAAAGGCCGTTGCTCGTGGTTTCGATGATCGCGGTGGCGGCGGCTGGGGCGGAGGCGGCTTCGGCGGCGGAGGCTTTGGTGGAGGCGGCTTCGGCGGAGGCGGCGGAAGTTTCGGGGGCGGTGGCGCCTCGGGGGGCTGGTAATGGGCTATATGAATGAAAAACAGCATACGATAGTCAGTGATGCTGTTGCGCAAGCCGAGTTGACGACCAGCGGCGAGATCGTGACTGTCCTTGCCGATCGCTCGGACGGTTACACCGATGTCGCGCTATGGTGGGCGGTAGGTGCAAGCTTCACTGCGATGAGCCTCTTTGTGATGATACCGGAAACTGTGCTTTCGGTGGTCGACAGCTTCGCCGGTGGCTGGTCGAGCGAATGGTCGCAGGGTCAGGTTCTCACCGTCCTTCTCCTTGTCGGTCTCGTGACATTCCTTCTCATGCTGGCGCTTCAGCTGTGGCAACCGCTCAAGTTCAAGCTCATTCCCGGGCCCGTTACCGCCGACCGCGTCCGCGATGCCGCTGTCCGGCATTTCAAGGTCGGGGCCGAACGCCGAACCCACGGCCGCACCGGCATCCTGCTTTATCTTTCCATGCGCGAGCATCGCGCCGAAATCGTCGCGGATGGGCCTATTGCCGAGATGGTCCACGCTGAGATTTGGGGAGAGGCGATGGCAGACATGCTGGCCGAAGTCAGCCGCGGCCGCCTCGCCGAAGGTCTCGCTGCAGGCGTGAGAGATGTTGGCAAGGTGCTGGCGGAAAACTTCCCGCGTGCAGATGATGACGAGAACGAATTGCCCGACCGGCTTATCGAGCTCTAACCGTGGGCGCTCCCGATCACGACAAACCAGAAGAGATCGTCTGGCAGGGTAAATACATCACCACCAAGATCCGCGGCCGCTGGGAATATGTTTCGCGCAGCCGCGGCATTCGTGCTGCTGTCATTCTCGCGATAGATGAAGACGACCATGTCCTGCTCGTCGAACAATTTCGCGTGCCGCTTGGGCGTAATTGCATCGAGCTTCCTGCAGGGCTGATCGGCGACGATGACGGTGGCGAAGATGAAGATGCGCTGGCCGCTGCAGGACGGGAACTGGAAGAAGAAACCGGTTACCGCGCCGCCAGCCTGGAAAACATGGGCGAATTCTACTCCTCGCCCGGCATGGTCAGCGAAAACTTCACTCTTGTCCGCGCCCGGGGCCTGACGAAAATCCACGAGGGTGGCGGTGTTGAAGGCGAAAATATCACCGTACACCGGGTGGCGAGAACCGATCTGCCGGCTTTTCTGACTTCCAAACGCCGTGAAGGTTGCGGCACGGACGTACGTATGCTCCTTCTGCTCGGACAGGAAATCATTGAAGGAGAGTGAGTATGGCGGGTCGCTGCGAAGGTAAGCTGGCGCTAGTTACAGGTGCCGCCCAAGGTCTCGGCCGCGCGCATGCCCGCAGACTTGCCGAAGAAGGCTCGCGTGTACTTTGCACCGATCTCAATGGTGATGGGGCAGCAGAGAGCGCCGAACTCATCAACAAGGAGTTGGGCGAAGGAACTGCTTTTTCGATCGAACATGATGTGACGGATCCGCAGGCGTGGGAGGCTGCTGTAGAAGCCGCACGCGAACACCTTGGCGGATTGAACGTCCTCATCAACAACGCCGGCATCGGCGTTGCCGGAAATATCGAGAATTGCGAATTCGATGATTGGAAGCACTGCTTTGCAGTCAATGTGGATTCGATTTTTCACGGCTGCCAGAAGGCCCTGCCGCTGATGCGCGATCACGCGCCCGGTTCGATCGTGAACATTTCCAGCATCGCCGGGCTTATCGCCAGTGATACCATGCCTGCCTACAACTCCAGCAAGGCGGCAGTCTGGATGCTGTCGAAGTCGATCGCTTTGCACTGCGCGAAGAACAATATGGATATTCGGTGTAACTCAGTCCACCCCACCTTCGTCGACACTCCGATCCTGGACGGTACTGCCAAGGCGCACAGCCTCGACAAGAAAGTACTGCTGGACAAGCTTGCCCGGCAAATACCGCTCCGCAAAGTGGGTGAGCCGGACGATATCGCGAATGCTGTGGTCTATCTCGCCAGTGACGAGAGCAAGTTCATGACCGGCGCAGAGCTCAAGCTCGATGGCGGTATCTCGGCCATGTGAATTGGGACGCGGTCGTTCCCCCGCGTCCCAGTTTAGTCGGCAACCAGTGCAATGCCGAGATAGATGAGGATGAAGCTTCCGAAGCCGAGCAGCGTACCAAGTACGAAACCGACGCGGACCATCGTCGTATCCACTCCGAAATACCGGCCGATCCCGGCGCAGACGCCCATTAGTTTGCCGTTCTGACGATCGAGGCGAAACTTCTTGCTCGGAGTGACTGCATTGTCTTCATCGCGGAATTTCAGCTGGCTCATGCGAGAACTCCATTGGGTGAGGCTGGGACGATGGCATAGGCCAACATGGCGGCGGAGAGAGCGAGAGAGAACGCGGCTGCGAGGAGCTTTCCGCCAACTTTTTCGATGTCGAACATTTTAATATTTCCCTTTTGTATTTGAGTGAAGGCAATCAGGCGAGCACGCCGGAAGGGCTAGCCGGTATGATTGCGAAGGCCATCATCATGGCGGATGCGCCGAAAGCGAAGACTGCTGCGATTGCCTTGTTGTTGGCGAAGTCGATGTTGAACATTGTTTGTTTTTTCCTTTGAACCTTGGCTTGTCACCGGACCATCCGGCTGACACCAAATTGATTGCAACGGGTGTGCCAAACTCGAAGAATGGCGGAATTGAGCCATTTCTATCTTAACCGCCCAGACTTGATCTGTTCATCAATCCGAAAGATTGGTGAAATTCCCCAACAGTTAGATTCTGCGTTTACGCTGGCTCGGGACGAGGCTGCACGTTACGGCCTAATCCGCCCATGCTGGACCGGATCTCCCTCACTCATTTCCGTAATCACTCGGCCACTAAACTGACGGGCACCGCACGGTTCAACCTGCTTGTGGGCGAAAATGGCGCCGGTAAGACTAATGTTCTAGAGGCTATCTCACTGCTATCGCCGGGCAGAGGTTTGCGCCGCGCTCCGCTGGCAGAAATAGTGCAGCATAATTTCACCGATGGTTTCGGCGTCGGGGCGAGCCTTTCGGCTCTCGATGACAGCGATCCTGTTCGCCTCGCCACCTATTCGGAGAGTCATCAACCTGGGCGCCGGAAGGTACGAATTAATGGCGCCGAAGCGACTGCAACCGCGCTTGGCGAATGGCTCGCACTAACTTGGCTTACTCCAGCAATGGACGGGCTCTTTACCGGCCCTGCTGCCGATCGAAGGCGCTTCGTGGATCGGATGTCGCTGGCTCTCGACC
Organism: uncultured Erythrobacter sp.; assembly: GCA_947504155.1. Classification (GTDB taxonomy): domain Bacteria; phylum Pseudomonadota; class Alphaproteobacteria; order Sphingomonadales; family Sphingomonadaceae; genus Qipengyuania. The sequence continues at coordinate 457,174 of CANNGF010000003.1, read as the reverse complement.
CGGCACATGCCGTTCATGCTGCACGTTACGAAGGGGCGCTGCGCGAACGCAACCGCTTACTATCGGACGACCGTCCGCCTGAAAGCGCTTGGCTCGATGCGATCGAAGCCCAGATGGTCGAACATGGTGGGCGCTTGATCGCCGGACGTGCAGCTCTGGTGGAAACACTTATGGCTCGCATCGCTCATATGCCGAGCGAGCCCTTCGCGCGCCCCGCCCTGACCTATGCTCCTGGAGGAGCAGACAATGCCGAGGCCTTGTCTCAGGCGTTATTCGATGGCCGCCAGCGCGATCGTTCTGCGCAGCGAACGCTGGTTGGGCCGCATCGTGACGAGCTGGAAGTCGTACATGCAGCCAAACGGGTCGCCGCGGCGCAAAGCTCGACGGGCGAGCAGAAGGCCATGCTCGTCGCCATTACCCTGGCTCATGCTGCCTTGGCTGCTCAAGGACGCACCGGCCTGTTGCTGCTCGATGAAGTCGCTGCCCATCTCGATCCACTGCGCCGTGCTGCCTTGTTCGACCAGCTAGAGGCCAGCGGCGCGCAGGTCTGGATGACCGGAACGGAAGTTGCACCGTTCGATAGCATCGCGGACCGCGCCGCTGTCTGGCGGGTCACGGGCGGTCAGGTCGACCGCCTTTAATTCTCGACCGGAAGCGCGGTTTTTACATCGTCGACCGTGTCAGCTACCAACATGTCGACGCCCTTCTCAGTCGGATGAATGCGGTCCGACTGGAAGAGTGATGGATCCTCGTAGATACTTTCGAGCCAGAACGGCACCAGCTCTGCATCGTAATCGGCTGCCAGCTCCCCATAGATCGCATCGAAACGCTGTTGATAATCCGGTCCATAGTTGGGCGGAGCGCGCATGCCCATCAACAGGACGGGGATGTCTCGGCTTTGCAATTCCTCAAGCATCGCCTCGAAATTGGCGCGTGTGTCCGCCGGATCTATGCCGCGGAGCATGTCGTTGCCGCCCAGTTCCAGCATAACGAGATCCGGCTTTTCCGATTGCTGATCGAGCACGAATGCCAATCTCTGCCTGCCCGCGGCACTGGTATCACCGGACGCCCCAGCATCAATCACACGCGCGTTCACACCTTCTTTGCGCAGGGCGCGCTCGAGCCGTTCTGGATAGCCTTGATGCTCGGCAAGATTGTAGCCGGCGAACAAGCTGTCACCGAATGCGAGAATACGGCGCTCATCACCCTGAACTATGATGTCTTGAGGCGCTACGTCCTCGCTTGTCTGCTCGGTCGAGGGTTGCTCTTCGACTTCGTTCGAGCAGGCAACCAATGTGAAAGCGGATAGGACGATCGACAAACTTGCAGGGCGCATCGGCGGAGTTCCTTGTGCGGGCAGTGGCCTTCTGCCATCGCAGCCGGGTGACGACTTCTCAAGATGCGATTTGCGCCCGTGACCTGCGCCTCACCCTCGGCTCCACAGCAGCGCCGGTAGAAATTCTAAAGGGTCTGGACCTGACGGTGGCTGCCGGAGAGACGGTGGCCCTTCTTGGTCCTTCAGGATCGGGAAAAAGCTCGCTCATGGCTGTGCTATCCGGGCTGGAGCGCGCAACTTCGGGGACACTCCTGGTCGCGGGCCAGGATTTCGCCGCTATGGGGGAAGACGAACTTGCCCGCGCTCGCCGCGGTCGCATCGGCATCGTGCTGCAGGCTTTCCATCTTTTACCCACAATGACGGCATTGGAAAATGTAGCAACACCGATGGAGCTTGCTGGCGATAAAGACGCGGAAGTACGAGCACGTGCCGAACTCGAAGCGGTCGGCCTTGGCCATCGTCTGGACCACTATCCCCAGCAGCTATCGGGCGGCGAGCAGCAGCGCGTCGCGATTGCTCGCGCCATAGCACCGCGGCCCGCTCTCATTTTTGCCGACGAACCTACTGGCAATCTCGATGCGGCGACCGGCCATGAAGTTGTCGACCTGCTGTTTCGGCGACGCTTGGAGACTGGAGCCACCCTGTTGGTGATCACTCACGATCCCGAACTGGCTGAACATTGCGACCGGGTCCTGACCCTCGGTGACGGCAAGATTGCAAGCGATACGGCAGCATGAGCTGGGCCAACGCATGGAAGATCGCCCGGCGCGATCTCAATGCGCGCTTCAAGGGCCTACGTCTCTTGCTGGTGTGTATTTTCCTCGGCACCGCAGCACTGGCCGCGATCGGGTCTCTTACTGCCGCAATCGAAGGTGAATTGGAGGCCAATGGACAGACGTTTCTGGGTGGGGATCTCCAGATCGAACTCTGGCAACGGTCGCTCACTTCCGACGAACGCGCCGCTTTGGAAGAGCTCGGAACCGTATCCGCCGGAACCCGGATGCAAGCTATGGCGCGCAAGGACGACCTAGCCGCACCAATCGAACTTAAAGCGGTAGATGACGCCTACCCACTCTATGGCACCCTTGTGCTGAAAGATCAGGGCCAGGCCAGCGCTCCCACCCGCAATCAGGCGTACCTTGCGTCCGGCGCGGCCGACAGACTGGGTGTCGGACCTGGCGATACTTTCGTCGTCGGTACGCAAACACTGACGGCGGCAGGCATTATCGACGACGAGCCCGACCGACTTGGCGAAGGGTTTCAGCTCGGCCCCACGATTATCGTCGCCGAAGACCTGCCTCTCCGCGCAGGCCTTCTCGAGCCTGGGGCTATGTACCAGAGCAAAACCCGTGTCGCTATCTCGGAAGGCGGTGATTTAGAAGCCATCGAAAATGACTTGGAAGATCGCTTTCCTGACGCCGGCTTCGACATCGACACGGCAGAGAATGGCGCGCCCGGTACGGACCGCTTTATCGAGCGAATGAGCGAATTTCTTACCCTTGTGGGCCTGGCCGCTCTGGTCATTGCCGGTATAGGCATCGGGGGCGGTGTGACGTCCTATCTCGACGCGCGGCGACAATCGATCGCCACACTGAAGGTTCTTGGCGCCGATAGCCGAGACATCGCGCGGATCTATGCTCTCCAAATTTTTGCCGCCTCGGCGGTCGGCAGCCTTGCGGGGCTTGTCGTCGGTGTAGCGGTGGTGCCCCTGCTCGCCCGAGCGCTTGAAGGGCTGTTGCCGGTCAATGCCGGACTGGTGATCGATGTGGGGGCGCTGACGCTCGCGGCAGCCTATGGCTTTTTAGTCGCGCTGGTATTCGCAGCACCTCCCTTGATGCGGGCGCGGCATTTTCCGGCGATGGCCTTGATGCGGGCCCGGGTAGCTCCACTCGCCCGCGACCGATCGGTCCTGATCGTGGTGGTCGGAGGGCTGGCTACAATCGTGGCTTTGGCTCTGCTTACCTCAAGCAGACCGCTACTTGCCGGTGGGTTTCTGTTGGGCGCGGCGATCGTGCTCGGTCTGCTTGCCCTCCTGGGATGGCTCATCCGCAAAGGTGCAGCCGCTCTGCCTCGTCCCAGCAGCCCAATCGCGCGCGCTGCCCTGGCGAACATCCACCGACCCGGATCGAGCACTGGCTCGCTGGTGACTGCCTTGGGTTTTGGCCTTGCCGCCTTCGTTTTGTTGGCCGCGATCCAGAGTTCTATCGACGGCAACATTCAGAGCCGCGTTCCCGAGCGAGCGCCCGACTATTTCGTGCTGGATGTTCCCCGTGACCGCGAAGCAGATTTCCGCGATTTGGTAGGAAGGACAGATAGCGGGGCTAGCGTACGCGCAGTGCCAGCGCTTCGCGGCGCAGTACTCGCCTTTGGGTCCGATGGCGCGATGACCCGCACCTCTGATCTCGACGAGATTCCCGACGGCGCTTGGGCTCTCCGCGGAGAGCGTGGCCTCACCTATGCGGACGAGGTTCCCGAAGGGAATGAAATCACCGAAGGTTCCTGGTGGGGGCCGATGTATACTGGCAAGCCCCTCGTCTCTGTCGACAGGGATTTCGCCGAGGCTGCTGGATTGAAGATCGGCGACAAGCTGACCTTCGGCGTCTTGGGGGCGGAAATAGAAACACGTATCGCCAATATGCGTAGCATCGATTGGGAGAGTCTGGGTTTCAATTACGTCTTCGTGCTGAGCCCCAATGCTTTGCGGGGTACGCCGCACAATCTTGCAGCCACTATCGAGCTTTCTGACGGAACTCCAACCGGTCCGCTCCTGCAGGACCTCGTGCGGGAATTTCCCTCTACCTCAGTAATCGAGGTAGGAGGTGTACTCCAGCAGGCCCGCACAATCCTCGAGCAGGTCGGTATCGCTACCCTGGCGGCGGCTAGCGTCGCGGTGCTCGCGGGTCTCGCCGTGCTATTAGGCGCCATTGCAGCTGCCCGCGCCTCACGCACTTACGACACCGTGGTTCTGCGCGTTTTGGGCGCCGACAGGAGGCAGGTCCTGGCCATGCAACTGGCAGAGTATGCACTGCTTGCAGGTGCATTGGCCTTGGTTGCGCTGGGGCTTGGAACGGTGACCGCCTGGCTGGTCGTAACGCAGCTCTTCGAGTTCGACTGGTTGCCCGATTGGGGGCAGGTCTTTGCGGTACTCGGCCTTGGTCTTGCTGTGGTGCTTGCGTTTGCGGTCGGCGGCTCAATCCCGCTCTTACGCAGCAAACCAGCTCAAATACTGCGTGCCCTCTGAGAGCAGAATCATAAGCCCAACAACCCTTCGACCATATGAAAAAGGGGGCCCGAAAGCCCCCTTCCCCTATTCGCATTGTGCAAGCTTGCTCAGAACTTGAACTTCGCAGCCACACCATAAGTGCGGGGCTGGTTCGGATAGCCAGAGATTGACTGGCCCTGCGCCACCGACGGGAAGATCGTCGTAATGTAACGATCGTCAAGCAGGTTGCGTCCCCACACCGACACCTCGAGCCCCATCGCCATCGCATAGGTGAGCGAGGCGTTCAGGCTGTTAACCTCGCGCGTGTACTGTTGCGCCACGGCACGCGCCTGGGTGAAATCACGTTCCCCAGTAGCAGGATCGGTCACGATGAAGTTCGTCAGGCCGTTCAAGACCTGCACTTGGGACTGATAGGAGAAATCGCCGCGCAGGATGATGCGATCCCCTGCATCGTTGACTTCGTGATCGTAAGTCGCCCCGAATACGGCGGCCAGTTCCGGAACGCCGGCCACGGCAACACCAGATAAATCGCCTACCGGTGAATCGACGAAGCTGTCATACTGCGCGTCGAGATACGTCATGGCGAGGTTGAAGGTCAAAGCCTCGGTCGGCCGGACATAGCCGTCGAACTCGATCCCGAAGGTTTCCTGTTTACCCGCATTGCTGAGGACGAACGACGAGCCGGTGAATGTGTTAGCCTGGAAATCGTCGATACTCTGCTGGAAAACCGTCAGATTGGCAGCGGCCAAGCCCCAATTGCCCTTGATGCCGACTTCGTACACTTCCGAGTTTTCAGCGTCGGCGAAGCGTGTGCCCGGCCGCAGATTAGTGACTGCAAGACCTTGCTGCTGAAGAGCTGCAAAATCGGACGGAACCGGTCGACTGTCGCGCGACAGATTGAAGCTAGGTGCCTTGTAGCCCGTTGCCCAGCTGGCATAGACGTTGAGTGTCGGCGTGACTTCATAGGCCAGGCGCACGTTCCAGCTCCAGTCATCGTCATTTGTGCTGCAGCTTTCGACTGCATTCGGGCAGTTCTGGAACGGCGGAAGGAATTGCAGCGGCCGAAGCCCGAGAAGCGGATTGACCGCCGGATTGGTATCATTCGCATCGGCAAATGCCTGCACCCCTGCCGACACCTGGCCAAACGCTGCAGGATTGGCAGCTGCAAAGGCACCGATTTCGGCCTGAGAGGCCGGACGGCCAAGCATCAATATGTCACCGACCTGTCCAGCAAGACCCTGAGCGAAAATTGCCCGATTCCCTGAGCCGACAAGATCGATCCACGAAAACACATCTTCACTGCGGGAATCAGTGACGATCTGCTTCTTGTCTTTGGTGTAGTTGGCGCCAAGAGTCAGAACGAGTTCATCAGTGAAAGCGAAATCGACATTTCCGAAGAACGAATACGCTTCATTGTCTTGCGTTATCGAATTGAAAAAGCCCTGACCGTTAGCAAAGAACTGGCCTGTATAATCAGTGCCGTTCAGGGCGCTGAGTGTCGCTTCCAGAGAGGGCACGCTCTGCGTTCCGCCGGTCAGACCGCGAATGAGCAAATCAGCATAGGTGCGGAAATCATCGCCGAAGATGATCTGGTCGGACGTGTCGACGGTCTCATCGAAATAGTAACCGCCGAGAAGGAAGTTGAACGGTCCATCGAGATCCGAGGACACCCGGAGTTCCTGCGTGAACGTGTCGATGTCGGCATCACCGATATTTGCTCCCGAAGAGAGCGATGCGCTGGTGAAATCCACATCCTGATCGGCAGCTAGATGAGTTTCGCGATATGACGTTATCGATGTGAGAACGACATCGCCGAATTCATAATCGAGCTGGCCCGAGATACCGTAATTTTTGATGTCGTTCAGCGGGTCAACGTCAGTAAAAATCAGGTCGCCGTCTGGATTGTCGCGGAAATCGTTTATCTGCCCCCCGATCAAGGGAGAAGTGATGATACCGGTCTCTAGCGACGGAGCGACATTTACGACCCCGCAGCAGCGCTCTTCGATCTTGTCGTAATCCGCAATAATCCGGGCCTGTAGCGGTCCGCCGCTATCGAAAAGAAGCTGTCCGCGAGCGAACCACCGGTTGCGGTCATTGACGTCTTCACCATTAAAACCGTTGGTCAGAAACCCGTCCCGATTGTTGTAACCGGCGCCAGCGCTGAATGCGATGGAATCGCTGATCGGGCCCGTAACATAGCCTTTCACGACCTTCGCATCGTAATTGCCATAGCTTGCCTCGACAGAACCAGAAAATTCAAATTCCGGACGCTTGGTGACAATCGAGATGACACCGGCACTCGCGTTCTTTCCGAACAGAGTGGATTGAGGGCCACGCAGCACTTCCACGCGCTGGATATCGGGAAGGTCCGAAATTTGCGCGACAGCGCGACTGCGGTAAACGCCATCCACGAACATGGCGACTGACGGTTCGAGCCCGATATTGTTACCGTCCGTACCGAACCCACGAACCGAATAGCTTGTCGCGAATGCGCTTTGCAGTTGGCTTACCTGGAGCGATGGAACAACAGTCGCGAGATCTGCGATGTCGCGAATTTGAGCGCGCTCGATTGTTTCGGCAGTGGTAACGCTGACTGCGACCGGCACCTCTTGGAGTGTCTGCTCGCGCTTGGTTGCAGTAACGATGATTACATTGGGGTCAGGGCTGGCTGCCTGTTCTTCCGCATTATCGTACTGAGCCGCCTGTTCTTGATCAGCTTCCTGCGCGAAGGCGGACGTCGGAAGAACAATGGCGGCTGTACCAACCAGCAAGGCGGAACGAATAGTCGCCGTGCGACCATAGGCCTTAAATTTCATGTAGCGGCTTCCTCTCAAAACCTGATGTCATTTGCCTGCCCGCCTTCCCCAAAAAGCGCGCGGACGCCGAAGAATTAATTTTTTTCTGTTCTTCGGCCGTCCAGCGTCTAGCGCATTTATTGGCTACTCCCAAGCGTGATGTGCCCGGACGGCAACACATCCCATCGGGTATGGGTGCTTGCCGCATTGCACCATTTCGGCTAGGTGCGCCCACGAATTGGCCGGCCCGCAAGTGCCCGCCGTTACGGCATCCTTACGAAAGCACTCATTATGTCCCGCGACCTTCGTAACGTGGCGATCATCGCCCACGTCGACCACGGCAAAACAACGCTTGTCGATCAGCTCTTTCGCCAGTCGGGCACCTTCCGCGAGAATCAGCGCGTTGAAGAACGCGCCATGGACTCCAACGATTTGGAAAAAGAGCGCGGAATCACGATTCTCGCCAAATGTACCAGTGTCGAATGGAACGGGACCCGCATCAATATTGTCGATACCCCGGGCCACGCCGACTTCGGTGCGGAGGTGGAACGCATCCTGAGCATGGTCGACGGCGTCATTCTTCTGGTCGACAGTGCTGAAGGCCCGATGCCGCAGACGAAGTTCGTGACCGGCAAGGCTCTGGGTCTCGGACTCAAGCCGATCGTGGTGGTCAACAAGATCGACCGCGGCGACGCCCGTCCCCAGGAAGTCCTCGACGAAGTATTCGACCTTTTCGCCAGCCTGGATGCAAATGACGAACAGCTGGACTTCCCCAGCCTCTGGGCATCTGGCCGTGACGGCTACGCCAGTGACGACGAGACTGCTCGCGAAGGCAATCTCGAGCCGCTGTTCAAGCTGATCGTCGATCACGTGCCTGCCCCGGGCCTCGACACCGAAGCACCCTTCAGCTTCCTCGCCACCCTGCTCGACCGTGACAATTTCATGGGACGTGTCCTGACCGGTCGCGTGCAGTCGGGTAAGATCAACCTCAATGATCCGATTCACGCGCTTGATGCCGACGGTAAGGTTATCGAAGTCGGACGGGCGACCAAGCTCATGTCTTTCGACGGGCTGGACCGCGTTCCGGTTGAAAGCGCAGTTGCGGGCGACATCATCGCATTAGCCGGCCTCGAAAAGGCGACCGTATCCAACACCATCGCCGATCCGTCGGTGAAAACACCGATCGAAGCTCAACCGATTGATCCGCCCACGCTTGCTATGCAGTTCTCGGTCAACGACAGCCCGCTAGCAGGTCGTGAAGGCAGCAAGGTCACAAGCCGTATGATCCGCGATCGCCTTTATCGCGAAGCGGAAACCAACGTCGCAATTCGCATCACCGAAAGCGCCGACAAGGACAGCTTCGAAGTGGCCGGCCGCGGGGAACTGCAACTCGGCGTGCTGATCGAAACGATGCGCCGCGAAGGTTTCGAACTCGGGATCAGCCGCCCGCGCGTGCTTTTTCGTGAAGAAGACGGCCAGCGCATGGAGCCGTTCGAAACCGTCGTCATCGATGTCGATGACGAGCATTCAGGCACGGTTGTTGAAAAGATGCAGCGCCGTAAGGCTGAACTCACCGAGATGCGCCCGTCAGGCCAGGGCAAGACCCGCATTACCTTCTCCGCCCCGTCGCGCGGCCTCATCGGCTATCACGGCGAATTCCTGTCGGACACGCGCGGGACAGGCATCATGAACCGGCTGTTCGAAAAGTACGATAGCTATCGCGGCCCCATCGAGGGACGTCAGAACGGCGTACTTATCTCGATGGTTCCAGGTGAAGCGGTTCCTTACGCGCTCAACGCGCTCGAGGACCGTGGCGAACTCTTCATCAGCGGTGGCGCGAAGATCTACGAAGGCATGATTATTGGCGAGAACGCCAAGCCCGACGATCTCGCAGTCAATCCGATGAAGTCGAAGCAGCTGACGAACTTCCGTTCGACCGGCAAAGACGATGCCATCCGTTTGACGCCTCCGCGTGTCATGACACTGGAGCAGGCCATCGCATACATCGATGACGATGAGATGGTGGAAGTGACGCCTGAGAATATTCGTTTGCGCAAGGCCATCCTCGATCCGCACGAGCGCAAGCGGGCTAAGCGCTCCGGCCAGTTCTAAATTTAGATCACACCGACAAAAGATCACACCGACAAAAAAAGGGCCGCTTCCGTAAGGAAGCGGCCCTTTCTTGTATCCGTGTGGGCCTTAGAAGTGAAAACCCACTGTCGCCCGGAAAGAGTCGATATTGAGATCAGTATTGCTCAAACGAACGTTGCTGGATCCACCCTGCAGTACGAACGGGTTTGTAGCAGGAGCAGTCCCCTGCGTCACTGCTACATAGGAATCGTCATCGTCGTAACGAGTGTGAAGGTATTCAACACCGAACGAAAGGTTGTCGGTGATCATTAATTCACCACCCATACCGATCTGACCGCCGAACTGCCAATCATCACCGTCAACGACTTCGAAAGCATTCGCAGTGTTGGTCGTTGCGAAGTCGTGGTTAATCTTTCCGTAAACAACACCACCGGTTGCATAGAGAAGCCCACGGCCATCGCCTGGGGAAATACCAAGCCGGCCACGCAGAGCAGCCGAACCTTCGACTTCACGGCCAAAGGTATAGCTTGCAGGTGTGGTGCTGAAACCGGTGGTATAATCAGTCGGGCCGCCGAGCGTCCCTTCGACCAGTAAGCCAGCGACCGCAAAGTTACCTACGCGCGTATCAAATCCAGCCCGTATCGAACCGCTGATAGCTGAATCGTCGTCGCCACAACCTTGCGCCCTCTGGCTACCCAGCGCTTCGCCTGCGCAATATCCGGGTGAGAACGCGTTTCCGCCAGTTACAGTAGGAAGGTTCGTCTGAAAATCGGTACCACCGTTAGGATCGAAGACAATGCGCTCGCTGGCGCCGTCATTGACGAAGTCGCCATTCACCGATGCGGAAACATAAGGTCCGGAGAAATAGTCGCTATCCATGCCGGCGTTGTCCGACTGCGCGACAGCTGGCGAAGCGGCTGCAACAGCCAGGATAGATGCAAGATAGAGGTGCGATTTCATTGAGTAATCCTTTTCACTTGTTCGGCAATCGGACGAGTGAGAACGACTTGGGTTCCGCGGAATTACATGCAAAACAACTTGCCCCGATGCATGTTGCAAACTTGTCACGGATGACTTGAGTTGAAAGTAAGATGAGACGCAAGATCACTTATGTTGTTATGAGATGACCACCGCCGTCTCTGCTAAAACCAGGGCAGCATACGAAGAAGCCCCTGCGAGAAAAGGCAGGAAGAAACTACGCCTCTCCGCGGGCAATTCTTCCTTGAGCACGAGAAGGACAATGCCGCCCGCTACAAAAGCGAAGAGGCAACCGATAATGACCTCAGGCAATTCAAGCAGCAGGCCAAGCGACCAGCCTCCTAGCGTGGCCCCGGCCAGCACCCACCGGCCCCTTGAATCGTAAAGCTCTGGATGCTCGGTCCGGGTGCCGAAATCAGCCGTGAAAAAGTGTAGTATCATGGCAATGAAATATAACATCAAGCCAACGCCGGTGGTGTCTTCACGATGATTGAGGAGATAGGTGATGAGGGCAACAAGCAAGGCGCTAGCACTGAGATGCAGCCAAAATACCGGATGGTGCGGTCGATCCCTGCCCTCCTCCTGCTGCCTGGCATCGCGGGAGATGGAAAGGGCTCGCTCCAGACCGTAGAACAGCACCAGCCCAACAAGCGCCAAGGTATTTACGAGACTTTCGGCCATCACCGCATCGAAGCCGGTAGCCCGCTCAAAAGTCGCAGCATGCGATCCGAGTTCCGGCAAGATATGCATGAAGACATATCCCACCGCCACGCCCCCAGCGAAAGAGAGCCACTTGCTACGAGGCGTTTGCGCCAACCATTTCAGTCGACCGACAAATAGGTGTACGGCGCAGAAAGCGATAGCCATGGCAAAGGTGAGTACTGGCTGCTCCATAAGCCCCGACCTTTCCAAGAAAAATAAGCTATAGCAAGTAGGTGAGCGGGAGTGGTCCTTCCTAGTGTGGCCAAGCCCCGTTGCATTTGTTACGACCGGTTTCATGCAGACTGGTACACTTATCTCCCTCACCCTTTATTTCGTTTTGATGATTGCGATCGGCCTGTGGGCCTGGAAGCGCTCTACGGATACCAGTGAAGGTTATCTGCTGGCTGGCCGCAACCTCCATCCTGCAGTTGCCGCTTTGTCTGCAGGCGCCTCGGATATGAGCGGATGGCTGCTGCTCGGACTGCCCGGCGCGCTGTTCGCCGCGGGTTTAGTAGAAGCGTGGATCGGCATAGGCCTCTTTGTCGGTGCTCTGGCCAACTGGATCGTTGTTGCCCCTCGCCTCCGCAAACAGACCGAGGAACTCGGCAATGCCCTGACGATCCCGGAATTCCTCGCCAACCGGTTCCCGGAAAAAGCCACGGCGCTACGGGTGATATCGGCCTTGATCGTAGTGGTATTCTTCGCCGTATACACCGCCGCGGGCCTGGTAGGTGGGGGCTTGCTGTTCGAAACCAGTTTTGCCGGGATCATCCCCGATGTCGGTTTGAGCGACTATATGGCCGGGATCTGGATCACTGCCCTCGTCGTGCTTGCATATACGATGGTTGGGGGGTTCCTGGCAGTAAGCCTGACCGATTTCGTCCAAGGATGCATCATGGTGGTCGCTCTCGTGCTCATGCCGCTTGTGGTCATGTTCGGGGCCGGCGGAGAAAGCGGCGGTTCGTTGACTGACGTACCGGTCGAAGGGTTCCTCAGTTTGACGCAGGGCCTGACCCTGCTCGGCTTTATCAGCGCAATAACGTGGGGCCTGGGATACTTCGGGCAGCCGCATATCATCGTGCGCTTTATGGCGATCGACACAGTAGAAAAGGTCAAGACTGCACGTAACATCGGGATGAGCTGGATGGGCGTCGCGCTGCTCGGATCGATCGGTATCGGCATAGCAGGACGAGCCTATACCGAACGAAACGGCATCGTAGTCGACAATCCCGAGACGATATTCATCGTCCTTGCGAACCTGCTCTTCCACCCTATCGTTACGGGCTTCCTGCTGGCTGCGCTGCTTGCAGCCATCATGTCGACGATCAGCTCACAACTTCTGGTGGCATCATCCTCGCTTACGGAAGACTTTTACAAGCTCTTCTTCCGCAAGCACGCCAGTGAGCGCGAGAGTGTCAATGTCGGGCGGGTGTGCGTAGCGTTGGTTGCCCTTGCTGCGATCTGGATCGCCAGCAATCCAGACAGCGAGGTCCTCGGCCTGGTGTCGAATGCATGGGCTGGCTTCGGAGCGGCATTTGGTCCCCTCATAATCCTGTCTCTGGTATGGGATCGCATGACCGGTGCCGGTGCCGTAGCAGGGCTCGTGGTGGGCGCGGGCACGGTTGCCGCATGGATCGCACTTGGCTGGAACAGCCAACTTCCTGGGTTCGACGGCGGCCTTTACGAGATCGTGCCCGGCTTCATCGCGGCGTGGCTGGCAACTTGGCTTGTCAGCAAGGCCACCTATAGTGCACGTGAAGCGCAGACTGCCCTCTAGTGCTAAAAACCCTATAGTTCGACGTTCTAGATAGGTTCAGCGTATAGGCATAAGGTATGACAATGCGCCGGATCGCACCCCTGCTAACATTGATCGCATCCATTTTTGTGGCTGGTTGCAGCGCCACGCCTGATACTCGCCAGCCTGCAAGTCCCGGACCTGTGGCGGGTCGTGGTTCTGTTAATTGGGAGCGACCGGAAGCGCGGCTTTGCCTGCAGCAACTGGGACAATCCGGCGCTCAGTTCGCCCCCTTGCCTGACCGGATGTACGGTGCGGGATGTTCCACACTCGATAGTGTAAAGCTGGATCGCGTCGGAGGAGATTTGGGTCCGCTGACCGTTACCAACCTCGGGCCGCTCGCCTGTCCTCTCGCGAACAGTTTCGCAGCCTGGGCACGCTACGGTGTCGATCGTGCCGCGCGGCAGATACTTGGCAGCCCGATTGCGAAAATAGAGACCATGGGCAGCTACTCCTGCCGCAATGTGGCGGGAACCGCCCGACGCTCAGCCCATTCGCGTGCCGAAGCCATCGATATAGGCGCTTTCGTGCTCGCCGATGGTCGGCGGATCACTGTGAAATCCGGCTGGAACGCCGATCGCGACGAGCAGGAGTTTCTGAGAACGGTGCATCGCAGCGCCTGCAAAAGGTTTGGCACCGTATTGGGGCCGGACTACAACAGTGCTCACGAAGACCATTTCCATCTCGAACATGGCAACGGCAGCTTCTGCCGCTGATCCCGCTTACGCGACAACCGTCACGACCGGATCGTCCTCCAAGTGTGCTTCCAAGCGAAGACGGACAGCCTCAGCCGCGTGCTGCGCACCGAGTTTGCTCATCATGTTTGCGCGGTGAATCTCAACCGTGCGAGGGCTAATGCTTAATTCTAGCGCGATCATTTTGTTGCTGCGCCCTTCAGCCAGCCAATCCAGCACTTCGCGTTCCCGTGGCGAGAGACTGGCGATCCGGTTGCGGGCTTCGATCATCTTGCGCCGAGCATCAGCATAGGCGTGTGCTTCGCTCGCTATCTGGTCGACCGCATCTCTCAATCGTTGACGATCCAGGGGAAGGCGCAGGTAATCCATCGCTCCTGCCTTGATAGCAGCAACGACATCACCCGGATCAGGGTCAATCGAAGTTCCGATCACGGGGATCCAGTCTTCAGCAATGCTTACCGCTCTCAGAACCTGGATAACCCCCTGAGAGGATTTATCGTCCCGGGCGAGAACCACTCCTTTACGCGGTGGAAAGGACATCAGTTCACCTACATCAGCGTAGATTTCGCAATGATACCCCAGTTCATGCCCCATTCGGGCCTGCTCTGCGCGCGAACTACTCGACCCGTCGACGATGTGGAGGATTGTTCGCTGCTTCATGGTTTACACCCTATGCGCACTCAGGGAAATTGCGCAGTCCGTAATTTTACGGATAGAGCCCAAAACATGCTGAATTAGAAGGAATTTATTATGTATCTGCGTCTTGTGCGACCCAATACGCAAGTACAGGGCCTTGGCCAAGACCCCATGTGAACGATACTTTCCTAGTCGTCTCCGCGATAGAAAGTATAATCCGGCAGGGAATGAAACGCGTTCTTGAGCGCATCCCCCCAGCCGGCAGAGATCACCTGGAAATAACTGTCATCCTGAGAAATTCGATGTTCGTGGATCGCTTCGTAGCTGTCCCTCGTAATCACCTGAAGGTCGAGCGGTAGACCTACAGAGAGGTTAGCTTTCAACGTGGAATCAAAACTGACCATCAGCAGTTTCACCCCATCCTCGAGGCTCATCTTCCGGTCATAACCACGAATAATTATCGGGCGCCCGTACTTGGTTTCGCCGATCTGGAAAAAGGGCGTATCAAGGCTGGCCTCGATGAAATTGCCTTCCGGATAGACCATGAACAACCTGGGCTCCATGCCCTTGATCTGGCCTGCGACGATGATGGACGATGTGAAGCGTCCTCTTCCGCGAGAACCATTGGCCTCCTGTCGCTGGCCTATGATGTCACGCATCAGATTGCCGATCTCAGTGGCCACCTGAAACATGGTTGGTGATTTCAGCAGGATATTGTCGCGCTCGTCTGGTTCCTTCGTCCGCTCTTCCAGCTGACTGATAACAGCTTGGGTTGTCGCCAGATTTCCGGCGGTCATCAGAGTGATGATCCGGTCTCCGGGTACCTGCCACGTAAACATCTTGCGGAAGACCGAGATGTTATCGACACCCGAGTTTGTCCGTGTGTCGCTCATCAGGACGAGCCCCTTGTCGAGCTTCATTCCCACACAATAGGTCATTTGGTACTTCCGTTTACTGCTGAATCTGCTGCTGCTCGACTTGGACATCCACTTCGAGCACTTGGGTCGTATTACCGAAACTGATGCCCGTGACAGGGGATGCATCGCGATAGTCGCGCCCCGTCGCCACCCGCACATATCGTTCGTCGGGGCTTATGCCATTCGAAATGTCGAAGCCGACCCAGCCAAGTCCCTCGACGAAAGCTTCGGCCCAGGCATGGGTTGCCTCCTGATCGATGCGATCATTCATCATGAGATAGCCCGATATATATCGCGCCGGTACATCGAGCGCACGGGCGGCACCGATGAAAATGTGGGCGTGATCCTGACAAACGCCCGACCTTGCCGCATAGCTCTCTTCGGCAGTCGTATTCCAATTCGTAGTGCCGATTTGATATTCGACCCGGTCCAGCGTTGCACGAGACAGTTCATGGAGCATGTCCAGAGGAGCGCCTTCGAACTTGCGCAGGTCCTCGATCAGTTTCTTCATTCCCGGACCCGGCCGAGTGAGGCGGGTTTGCGATAAGAAACTCCATAAGGGTAGGTGGCCCGCATGCCTGCCGATCACGCCTGCATGGTCATGCGTATCCACACGGCCACTGCAGGTGATTTTCACTTCGCGCGTACCCGGCTCCACCCCGACCAGCGTGGTCGTATTATGATGCTGGTCTTCGTAAGTGAGTTCCTCGTGGGCATTCTCATACTCCATCGACCAGTCAAGGATCTCCTGCCCTTGCGTCTCTTTCGGGGTCAAACGCAGTCGCTGCAAAGCATGAACGACCGGATTGTCGAAATGATATCGGGTGGTGTGTTTGATCGAGAGGCGCATCAGGAAAGGAACCTGTAATCCGCAGCGATGGCATTGCCGATCGCAGCATTCGAGGAAGTGAAATCGACGAGAAATTCATGCAATCCCTGATCGAATATCTCGTCGATACTCAGATTGGTCAGACGCATGTCGGCATCGCGCATCAGGGCGTTGCTTTGCCCTTCGGTTCCGTGGATTCTCGCGAGGGCGGCTAGATTGGCTCGAAGTTCCGAGTGACAGAACGCGAGGCTGCGGGGAAACCGATCGTCGAGGATCAGGAACTCGCAGATACTGCGCGCATCGACCTGAGCTGCATTGAGCCATCGATAGGCGCGGTCGCCCGATACCGAACGCAGTACGGTATCCCACTGGCCGGTATCTAGGCTGGATCCGACATAAGATAGCGAGGGCAGCAAGAGGTAATATTTGATGTCCAGAATGCGCGCGATGGCATCGGCGCGCTCTATGAACATGCCGGTCAGAGCGAAGTGATACCCTTCTTCGCGCAGCATGGAACCTTGCAACGCTCCGCGCGCCAAGGTGCCAGCCCGCCGAATTGTGGCAACGGTTTCCAGCACACGATTTTCGCCCACCGGCTTTGCCAGTTGCTCATCGATCATGAGCCAATTTTCGTTGATTGCTTCCCACAGCTCGCCACTGATAGCATTGCGCGACAGACGTGCATTCTGCCGGACCAGGCCAAACATAGAAAGAATGCTCGCCGGGTTTCCATTCTCGCGCAGCAGGAAGTTCCAAGCCTGCATACCAGTATAGCTCGCATGCTTGGCTTCATACGTCTTGCGTTGGCCAGAGGTGGCAATGACAGATCGCCACTCTTCTTCGGCTGTCACCAGATCGCGGGTAAGAGCCATTCGCAGGCCGGCATCGAGCAGGCGGGCAGTGTTCTCGGCCCGCTCGAGATAGCGGAACATCCAGAAGAGGCCGTTGGCAGTGCGTCCTAACATGTCGTTTCTCCCGGCATATCAGTCCTTCAGCACCCATGTATCCTTGGTGCCGCCTCCCTGGCTTGAGTTTACCACCAGCGATCCATCTTTTAGCGCCACACGCGTCAGTCCGCCGGGAGTTATGTCGATCTTGTTAGGCGACATCAGCACGAAGGGCCGCAGATCTACATGACGAGGTGCAAGGCCCTTCTTGGTGAAGATGGGACAGGTAGAGAGGGATAGCGTAGGCTGGGCTATGTAATTGCTTGGATTTGCCACAACCTTGGCGCGAAACTCTTCGATTTCCTTTTTCGTCGCAGCAGGGCCGACCAGCATGCCGTAGCCGCCGGAGCCATGGACTTCCTTGACCACCAGTTCCGCCAAATTGTCGAGCACGTATTTCAGGCTGTCATCATCTGCACAGCGCCATGTTTCGACATTCGGCAAGAGAGGTTTCTCGCCAGTATAGAACTCGACGATTTCCGGCATGAAGGAATAGATCGCCTTGTCGTCGCACACGCCGGTGCCAGGAGCGTTGGCAATCGTGATCCTTCCTGCGCGATACACATCCATGATACCCGGCACACCAAGTACGCTGTCCGGATTGAATGTAAGCGGATCGAGAAATTCGTCGTCCACGCGGCGATAGATGACGTCGACCGCCTTGTATCCGCTAGTCGTCCGCATTGCGACACGACCGTCCACGACGCGTAAATCGCTGCCTTCCACAAGTTCGGCGCCCATCTGGTCCGCCAGGAAAGCATGTTCGAAATAAGCCGAATTATAGATACCCGGGGTCAGTACCGCCACGACCGGCTTGTCGCTGGCACAACTTGGCGCGCAGGCCGCAAGACTTTTCGCGAGACGGCGCGGGTAATCTGATACGCTTTCTACCGCACAACGCAGGAAAAGCTCGGGGAACATCGCCATCATCGTTTCACGATTTTCAAGCATATAGCTCACGCCGGACGGGGTACGGGCATTGTCTTCAAGAACGTAGAATTCGTCCGGGCCGGTGCGCACCAGATCGATCCCGGTGATGTGCGTGTACACCCCGCCCGGCGGCGTGAAGCCTACCATGTTGGAGAGCCAGGCCTCGTTATTGCGGAGAAGGCGCTGGGGTAAGCGCCCTGCCCGGACGATCTCCTGACGGTGGTAGAGGTCGTGCATGAACGCGTTTAGTGCAGATACGCGCTGCTCGATCCCGCGGGATAACCGACGCCATTCGGCGGCATCGATGATGCGCGGTACCATGTCGAAGGGGATCAGGCGCTCTTCGGCCTCGTCCTCGCCGTAAACGTTAAAGGTGATGCCGGTCTTGCGAAAGTTGGTTTCCGCTTCCGAATGCTTGCGGCGCAGCAGCTTCGGGTCCTGCCCGTCGTACCATTTGCAATAGTCGAAATAGGCGGACCTTACCGACCCATCGGGTTCACGCATCTCATTGAAGAATTCGGCTCCGCCGCTCATGTGCCCCCTGGATGTTAGCGATCCACATGACAGAATGTCTGCGGCCTTATCCAAGTATAAGGGTTCAGATGCGGTCCAGTTCCGAAAGAAGCGCCGCCATTGCTTCATTCGTCATTACAAAACCCATGTGAGTACAGCGCAAGGCAACGGCGCGATCACGCTCGTCAGCTTTACCGCACGCGCATTTGGGGGCGACTATTCCATCGCATGGGCTCCAGAAAGCTACTGTTTCTACAGGAGGTTTTTCGGAAACGACGGTGTCGATTTCAGGTTCGTCGACGCGGTGGCCGGCGATGGCCTGGTAGGCGCGCCAGCCATTGTTGGCGCGGGGGCTGCCCGAGAAGGGGGAGCCCATCGTGATGACCTTGGCGACCTTGTTCGGATGGCGTTTGGCGAGTTCGCGGGCCATCACACCGCCCAGGCTCCAGCCGACGAGGGTGACTGGTTCGCGCCGGCGTTTATAGAGCTTTTTCAAGCGCTTCTCGACCCGCTTGAACCGCCATTTGGTGGCGCCGAGATTGTATCCCAGCCCCCAGCGCTTGGCTTCGTGTCCCGCTTTTTCGAGCTGCCGCGCCATCCAGCGCATGCGGATCGGGTGCGCGCCGAAGCCGGGCAGGAGCATGACAGTCTGCGGTCTGACGGCCGGTTTTATTCCGAGTTTGGGCCCGAACACCCTCTTGATCGGAAGGAACGGATAGAGCCATTCCCGGAAAAACAGCCGGAGGCCGGGCGCCTGCGCATCCTCCGCGCACGGTTCGGCCGCCAGTGCCAGCCGCCGGCCCCATTCCGCGCGTTGTTCGTAAAAAGGTAAGGTCGCCATCGTGGGCATAATGCGCACTCACGATGGCGGGTTCCTGAACGGATCAGCCGTCGGCCGGGCAATCACCCGTGCGGGTCATGCCGATTTTCATCGTGGTGGACTTTTCCTTGCCGTCTGCGGTCGGCTCCACGACGCGCATGGTCATCTCCGACGAGGTGCCGGTGGACGTGGTATCAAGGTTCACTTTCGCTTCGCCGTTCTGGCCCTTGCAGGTCATCTCGCCGCGCATGCCGCTTTCATCGGCGGTCATGTTCTGCACGGTGCAATTGCCGTCCTGCAGACCCTGGGCGATACCGGCCATGCCCTCATTGGCTTCTTTCTCGGTCAGGCAGCGCGGCGGGGCCATCCCGCTCATCGAAGAGAAGAACTGCTTGGCCTGCGCGATTTCTTCCGCGCTCATGGTCGGATCGGTCAGATCGACCAGTTCCATCTGCATCTTGTATTCGCCCGGCTCCAGCGGGCGCACCTTTTCAGCCGCCTGCTTCGCTTCTTCGGTGGAAACCGTGCCGTCACCATCGGCATCGACTTCTTCGCTGCCGGAAGAACAGGCCGCCAGCGCAAGAACGGCACAGGCGGTGGTAACGAAACGCAACATGGCAAATATCCTCTGAGTAATTCGGCCCCGACGCTAGCAACATCGCCCGGCCGCGCAACAGCCGTTGCAGGCTTGCCCCTTGTTCCCCATATGTGCGCACATGGCAGAACTTGTAATTCGCAGAGGACTGGAAGAACCGGATACCACCGGCGATTTCGTCCCGCACAAACCCGCGCGTCCCGAAAAGTCGATGCCGGGCAAGGCGTTCAAGCTCGTTAGCGAATATACCCCCAGCGGCGACCAGCCCACCGCGATTGCCGAACTGACCGCATCGGCCCGCGATGACGAACAGACGCAGGTGCTGCTGGGCGTCACCGGTTCGGGCAAGACCTTCACCATGGCCAAGGTGATCGAGGAATTGCAGCGCCCCGCCCTGATCCTGGCCCCGAACAAGATTCTGGCGGCGCAGCTCTATGGCGAATTCAAGAGCTTCTTCCCCGAAAACGCGGTCGAATATTTCGTCAGCTATTACGATTACTACCAGCCCGAGGCATATGTGCCGCGCAGCGATACCTATATCGAGAAGGAATCCAGCGTAAACGAGGCGATCGACCGGATGCGCCATTCGGCCACACGCGCGCTGCTGGAACGGGACGATGTGATCATCGTGGCCTCGGTGTCCTGTCTTTACGGTATCGGATCGGTCGAAACCTATTCGGCGATGATCTTCGACATCAAGACAGGCGACACGGTCGACCAGCGCGAACTGATCCGCAAGCTGGTGGCCCTGCAATACAAGCGCAACGATGCCGCCTTTGCCCGCGGCAATTTCCGCGTGCGGGGCGACAATCTGGAAATCTTCCCGAGCCATTATGAAGACGTGGCGTGGCGCATCAGCTTCTTCGGTGACGAAATCGAGGAAATCAGCGAATTCGACCCGTTGACCGGCAAGAAGGGCGCGAGCCTGGAAAAGGTGCGCGTCTATGCCAATTCGCACTATGTCACGCCGGGGCCGACGATGAAGCAGGCCAGCGAGGCCATCAAATTCGAGCTGGCCGAACGGCTGAAGGAACTGCATGCCGAAGGCCAGCTGCTGGAAGCACAGCGTCTGGAACAGCGCACCAATTTCGATCTGGAAATGATTGCCGCCACCGGTTCCTGCGCGGGGATCGAGAATTACAGCCGCTTCCTGACGGGCCGCCTGCCCGGCGAACCGCCGCCAACGCTGTTCGAATACCTGCCCGAAAACGCGCTGCTGTTCGTCGATGAAAGCCACCAGACCGTGCCGCAGATCGGCGCCATGTCCAAAGGCGACCATCGGCGCAAGATCACGCTGGCCGAACACGGATTCCGGCTGCCCAGCTGCATCGACAACCGCCCGCTTCGTTTCAACGAATGGGACGCGATGCGCCCGCAGACCTTCTGCGTTTCGGCCACGCCGGGCACATGGGAAATGGAGCAGACCGGCGGCGTCTTTGCCGAACAGGTCATCCGCCCCACCGGGCTGATCGACCCGCCGGTGGAGATCAAGCCGGTCGAGGATCAGGTTCAGGATTGCATCGAGGAATGCAAGAACACTGCCAAGATGGGCTATCGCACGCTGGTCACCACGCTGACCAAGCGCATGGCGGAAGATCTGACCGAATTCATGCACGAAGCGGGCGTGAAGGTCCGCTACATGCACAGTGACGTAGAAACGCTGGAGCGTATCGAGCTGATCCGCGATCTGCGGCTTGGCGTGTATGATGTGCTGGTGGGCATCAACCTGCTGCGCGAAGGCCTCGACATTCCCGAATGCGGCCTGGTCTGCATTCTAGATGCCGACAAGGAAGGCTTCCTGCGCAGCGAAACCAGCCTGGTCCAGACCATCGGCCGCGCCGCGCGTAACGTCGAAGGCCGCGTGATCCTCTATGCCGATCGCATCACCGGCAGCATGGAACGCGCGATGGCGGAAACCGACCGCCGCCGCGAAAAGCAGAAAGCCTATAACGAAGAACACGGCATCACGCCCAAGACGATCAAGCGCGATATCGCCGATATCGTGGCGCATAGCGCGGCGCAGGACGGCGTAACCGTCGACACGGGCGATGCCGAGCGTAACAACCTCGTCGGCCACAATCTGCGCGCCTATATCGAGGATCTGGAAAAGCGGATGCGCAAGGCTGCCGCCGATCTGGAATTCGAGGAAGCCGGGCGCTTGCGCGACGAAATCCGCAAGCTGGAAAACGACGAGCTTGGCCTGGGCGACGCAGAGAAAAAGGCCCCCCGCGTAGGCCGCAGCGATGCGGGCCGTCCGGGCACGCGCAAGGACCGTTACGGCAAGACCCGCTATAAACGGATGGGCGGCAAACCCTGATCGACGAGCGTATTTGACGCTGATCGAAGGCGGCAGGCATAGGTCGCCCCAATTGAGGGGAATTTCAATGATGACCAGCCGCCGCCTGATTTCCGGGGCACTTGCCGCCAGCGCCTTTGCCCTGCTGCCCGCCACCGCCATCGCGCAGGACGATAGCACGCCCGCCGCCAGTGCGCACGCCGAGGCGGTAGAGGCGCAGGTGCGCACGCAGGATCTGACCGGCACATTCGGCGGCCAGCGCATGTCCTATCGCGCGACGGTTTCCGACACTGTGCTGAAAGCGGACGATGGCACGCCGGAAGCGGTGATCGTCACCACCAGCTATGTGAAAAGCCCGCGCGATACCTCGCGCCCGGTATTCTTCATCTACAATGGCGGCCCGGGATCGGGATCGGTCTGGTTGCAGATGGGTGCCTGGGGCCCGAAGCGGGTGGCCATTCCTTCCGATGCGAAGGATGACGGGGCACCGCCCTATCCCATCCTCGATAATCCCGACAGCCTGCTGGACGTTGCGGACCTCGTCTTCATCGACCCGCCGGGCACCGGGTTCAGCCATCTGACCGAAGGCACCGACCCGAAGAAATATTACGGGCTGGAAGAAGATGCGCAGGCCGTGGCCAAGGTGATCCGCTTGTGGCTGAACGAAAACGGCCGCTGGAACAGCCCCAAATATCTCGGCGGTGAAAGCTATGGCACCACGCGCACCGCCATGGTCGCGCGCGAACTGGAAGGGCGGACCTATAACGATGTGGGCCTCAATGGCCTGATCCTGGTGTCGACCATCCTCGATTTCGCCGCCCGCGAACCCACGCCGGGCAATGAAATGGCCTATATCATGACGCTGCCCAACATGGCCGCGGCGGCGTGGTATCACGGCAAGGCGCAGGCCCCATCGGTGGAGGCGATTGTGGAAGATGCACGCCGTTTCGCCATCGGTCCTTTCGCCACGGCACTGCTCAAGGGACAGGATCTGCCCGCGGCGGAGCGTGCCTCGGTGCGCGCGGAAATGGCGCGCCTGACGGGCCTGTCCGAAACCTATCTCGACAATGCCGATCTGCGCGTGACCGCGCCGCGGTTCTACAAGGAATTGCTGCGCGATCAGGGGCTGACCATCGGCCGTCTCGATGCGCGTTATACCGGCAAGGATTACGATAACGCCGGGGAATATCCCGATGACGATCCCAGCTTCTATGGCATCGATGCGGGCTATACCGCCGCGATCAACAGCTGGCTGCGCGATGGGCTGGGTTACCGGACCGACCGCGAATATCAGGCCATCGGAAGCGAACCTGGCCGCAACTGGAACTGGTCGCTATCGGGCGGGCAGCGCGGGGCCTATCTCAACGTCGCGCCTTTTGTGGGCGATGCGATGCGCAAGAACAGCGGCTTGCGGACCTTCGTGGGCCAGGGCTGGTACGATTTCGCCACCCCGTTCTTCGGCGCGGAATATTCGCTCAACCGCACCGGTATCCCGCAGGACCGGGTGGAGTTCCATTATTACGATGCCGGCCACATGATGTATATTCGCGACGAGGACCGGGCAAAACTGTCCGCCGACCTGCGCGCCTTCATCCGCGCCCGTTGACGGTGGGAAAAAGCTGGGCATAGGGGCGCGCATGGTTCGCACTCTCGCACTTCTTCCCCTGCTCGTTCTCGCTGCCTGCAAGCCGCCTGCTTCGGACGATTATCTCGCCCGGACAGTGATCAAGGAAGAACGCGCTGCGCCGCGCACGCCGATCGCGTCGCCCGATACCGAAGGGGCGGCCTGGGCGCCCAGCCCCAGGAGCGGGCGGCTGCTTTATGGCCTGCCGGGTGAAGCGCCGCTGCTCTCGCTCGCCTGTCAGGATGGCCAGCTGGTCTACACCCGCTATGTCGCCGCCGATGCCAATGCCAAGGCCGTGCTGGCGCTGATCGGCAATGGCCATGTCGAGCGCTTGTGGGTCGATGCCGAACAGGATGGCGCGGAAGGCAGCGATGCGTGGCTGTGGCGCGGGCGCACCGCCGCCGACGATCCGCGGCTGGAAGTGCTGACCGGGCGCAACCGCATCGAGGCGACCATTCCCGGTGCGGGCTCGGTGATCCTCAACGCCAGCAATGCGCCGGGTGAATTCATCAATCGCTGCATCACTTCGCTGGGCGAGCGCCCTGCGCCGGGCGATCTTCCAGCTAGCGAGCTGTCAGCGCCCGATCAGCCAGCAGATCCGGCGTAAGCACCTGCGGCAATTGCTCGGCATCGCCGCCGGGCGCATACCACAGGTAAAGCGGCACGCCCGCGGCCCCCTGCCGGGCAAGGAAGCTGGCGATCTCCTCGTCGCGCCGGGTCCAGTCGCCGCGCAGGGTGACGACGCCTGCCTGCTCGAAGGCTTGGCGCGTCTGCTCGCGCTCGATGGCGACGTTTTCGTTGACCTTGCAGGTCACGCACCAGTCGGCGGTGAACCACACGAATACCGGCTTGCCCGAAGCGCGTGCCTCGGCCAGCGCGGTTTCGGAGAAGGGCTGCGGGGCGAACAGGCTGTCCTCTTCCATCGCGCGCGGCTGCGGCTGGGGGAAGTTCGAGATGGCGAAAATCGCCAGGGCGACGATGCAGGCGAAGAAGATTGTGCCGCCGCCCAGCCCCCTGCCCTGCCGCTGGCCCATTGAGGCGAGCAGCGCCAGCAGGATGACTGTCAGCGCAGCAAGCAGGATCAGCCAAAGATCGTCGGCAATGCGCCACAGCAGCCAGCCCAGCGCCAGCACGGTCAGCCCCATGGGCAGCGCCATCCAGCGGCGGAACCGCTCCATCCACGCGCCCGGCCGGGGGAGCTTGCGCCGCCATGCCGGGATGAAGCCGAGTAGCAGGAACGGCAGCGCCAGCCCCACGCCCAGCGCGGTGAAGATCGCGAACCCCTCGACCGGGCGCAGCACCAGCGCCGCGCCCAGCGCCAGCGCCATGAACGGCCCGGTACACGGCGTCGCCACGAATGCCGCGAGCAAGCCGGTGCCGAACGACCCGCGCATCGACGCGCTGCCGCCCGCAATCGCCATGCCCGGCACCTGAAACAGGCCGAGGAAGTTCGCCGTGATGGCAACCGCCAGCAGGAACAGCGCGCCGACCACGCGCGGCTCCTGTAGCTGAAAGGCCCAGCCCACCTGCTCCCCTGCAGAGCGCAGCAGCAGGATTACCGCGCCCAGACCCGCGCAGGCCAGCACCACGCCCGCCGTATAGGCCAGCGCGTCGCGCCGTGCCGAAATCTCGTCCCCGCCCGCCTTGGCCAGCGACAGCGCCTTGAGGCTGAGGATCGGGAAAACGCAGGGCATGATGTTGAGCAGGAGCCCGCCCGCCAGCGCAGCCAGCAGCAGCACCCACAGCGCGGGCATATCCGCAGCCCCGCTCAGCGGCTTCACGCCCTCAAGCGGCACATCCCCCTGCGCCGCCACGAACCGCAGGCCCTGCCCGTCACCGAAAGACAGTATCCCCTCGATCCGCTGCGGCAGAGGCGAGGCATCGAGACCGTCCCGCCGTTTGAGCGGGAGTTCGGCCACCAGCAAATCACCCTCGCGGATAAAGGTCTGCACCGCCGCGTAATCGGGAGCGAGGCCGCTGCCGAAATCGGCCGTCTTCATGAACAGATGCAGCTCGCCGACATCCAGAGCGGCAGGCAGCGGGATACCCACCCGCAGCCGGTCGCGCACGATCTCGTAACCCGCCGCGCGGTCGAGCATGGGCGCAACGGCCGCCTGCCACGCGCGGAAATCGCCGCCCGGCCTCGCCCGCAGCACCGCATCCTGCGGCACGCAAATCCGGTCGGTACAGGCGAGGTAGGACACGTAACCCGTCACCGGCGCCGCCGAAGCCACATCCGAACCGGCCGGAATCTCCACCGGAACGAGGACGGCATAATCGCCTTCGTAGATGTGGTTCATCAGCCCCGAAATCGTGAGCTTTTTCGGCACGGGATAAAGCGGTTCGCCCGCCACCCAGCCTTCGGGCAGGTCGAGATCGAGCGACAGGCCCTGCCCGGCATCCCCGGGGTTCGACCAATATCCGTGCCATTCCCCGCTCGACGGGGTGAAATGCAGCGCCAGCATCCAGCTTTGCCCTGGGACCGGCGGCCCATCGCTGCGCAATTCGACAGCGATGTTTTCGTCACCGAAGCGCGCTTCCTGCGCGGACAGGGAAGATGGCAGGAAACACGCCGCCGCCAACAGGAAAGCGAGCCAAAAAGCGCGCACCGCGTCCATTGTCCTTGCGTCGGTCACGCTCAGCGCATTAGGGATTGCCCCCATGACAGACAAGCGCGACTTGCTCATCCTCGGCGGCGGCCTCGTCGGCACCACACTGGCGCTGGCAGCGGCGAAACAGGGGCTTTCGAGCCACCTCGTGGACCGCGCCGATCCGGCCGATTTGACCGCAGAAGGCTTCGATGGCCGCGCCTCGGCCATTTCCACGGCGAGCTGGCGCCTGTTCCGTAACATCGGCTTGTCCGAAACGCTGGAACCGCATGGCTGCCCGATCGAGGCGATTGCCGTGGTCGACCAGATGAAGCCGGGCCAGATCGATTTCCGCCCCGAACCGCACGAAGGCTCGCTGGGCCGGATGTTCTCCAACCGCCAGCTGCGCATTGCGCTTTACGATGCGGCAAAGAACGAACCGCTGATTTCGATGCATGCACCGGTCAAAGTGACCAAGCGTCACCGCGATGCCTTTGGCGTCAGCGCAACGCTGGCCGATGGCACCGTGCTGGAAGCGGACCTGCTCATCGGCGCAGAAGGCCGCGGTTCGCCCACAAGGGAGGAAGCCGAACTGAAAATGGCGAGCTGGGATTATTCCCACCGCGCCATCATCACCGGGCTCAACCATTCCAAGCCGCATGACGGTGTAGCGTGGGAAATCTTCTATCAGGACGGGCCTTTCGCCCTGCTACCCATGCTGGACGGCCCCGATGGCGAGCATCGCAGCGCGCTGGTCTGGACGGTGGACGAGAAGGATGCCGCAGGCGTTCTGAAGATGGGCGACCGCGCTTTCCTGGCCGAAGTGGAAAAGCGGATGGGCACCATCCTCGGTGATCTTGCGCTCAACAGCGGGCGGTCATCCTATCCGCTCAGCTTCCAGCATACCGTGCGCATCGTGGACCAGCGCATGGCGCTGATCGGGGATAGCGCGCATGGCATGCACCCGATTGCCGGTCAGGGCCTGAATCTGGGCCTGCGCGATGTCGGTGCCTTGGTCGAGGTTTTGGCCGATGCCCGCCGGCTCGGCCTTGATCTTGGCGATGCTCAGGTGCTGGAGCGTTATGAGAAATGGCGCGCGCTAGATTCCGTCATGGTGATGGGCGCCACCGACACGCTCACCCGCATTTTCGGCGTTCCCGGCAAGACTGCCAGCGCGGTGCGCCGGCTGGGCATGGCCGGCGTTCAGCGCAGCGGCTGGCTCAAGAAGTTCTTCATGGACGAAGCGCGCGGCGTATCGGGCGATGTGCCGGAGCTGATGAAAGGCTGAGAGCCTTATTCTTCCGCTGGGCTCGGCTGTGAAATCCGGTTGCCCGCACCATCGCGCAGGCGGCGCGGCTCCAGCACGGCGGCCGTTTCGATCAGATCGAGGGCACGCTGCGTCGCGGCATAGCGTTCCGCATCGCGCAGCCACCCTTGCGCATTGCGCGCGCCGGGCATGTTGCGCACTTCGGCAATGGCGGAACTGGTCCGACCGCTCATCAGGAACAGGCGGGCGCGTTCGATCCGCATTTCCGGCTGCGGCGACGGCGCGCTTTCGCGGCGCACCGTGAACAATGCGCCAAGTTCTTCGGTAAAGCGTTCGAATCCGCCGCGCTGGTCACCCGACTGCAATTGCGGCGACAGGCCGTCGAGCCGCGCCGTAAGCTGATCGAGCGTGACCGGATCGCGCGAGAATGTCAGGATGGTGTTGACCGCATTGGGCAAGGCATCGCCGAACCGCAGCCGCAGCTGATCGGCGAGATAGCCCAGCTGCGCGCCCTTATCGACGGCCCGCCGGATAGCGAAAGCGATCAGCAAACCTTCGGAGCGTGCCGCGTTCCCCGCAGCAGCCTGCGCCTGCAGATCGAGCCGGGCCAGACGCTGCTCGGCAGCAGCCAGTCGCTGGTCGATCCCGCCCTGCTGTTCCGCCATTTGTTCGACCGTATCGGCAGCCTGCGCACGCTCGGCGGCACTGGGCGCGGGGCTTGGCGATCCGGCAGCGGGCGGTACTTCCGCCATAGTCTGCGGCAGTTGCGGGGCCGGCTCTACGCCGTCCTGCGGTGCGCGGTCACGCCACGCGAAATAGCCTACGGCCCCCGCGCCGAGCGCGAAAGACGCCACCACGGCCAGCAAGACAGGCTTCACGCTGCTGCGACGCGCGCGCCGATTAGTCGAAAAATCGTCCATTCCGCTCCAACTCGCGAACCCTGTTCAGCCTTGGCACAAACCCTGCGCCATGGCCAGTAGCTCGGCATCGAGCGGGTGGGGTGCAGTATGCACCGCCTGCCAGCCTTTCCCCGCCATCCCGGCAATGCGCGGGCCAAGCGCGGCCACCGTGATGGTCTTGCGATCGATGCCCAGCCGGTCACACTCACTGACCAGCCGGCCGGCCGCCTCGCCCGAATGCAGCAATGCAACCCCGCCCTGCTCACGCAGAAGCTTGCTGACCGAGGGCGACATCTGCAGCGCGCGGGTCCGATAGACCACGCGGGTATCGATCTCGATCCCCTTGGGGCGGTCAAGATCGATCATCTTCTCTCCCGCAAGGCGCAGGAATTTGAGTTCGCGCCCGGCAATATCGTCCAGCACGTTCTGCAACCCGCCCTTGCCGGTCTTGGTGACCATGAAGCCCTTTTCGCGTGCGCCCTCTGCGGTCGCTTCGCCCACGGCATAAACGGGCAGACCCGCCAGTTTCTCCAACCCCTTGCCGCCATGGCGGAAGACGTTGGAACTGCCGACCAGCAGTGCGTCGTATTCCTTGCGATTGGGCGCGCTCCATTCCACCGGCTCCACCTTGAACAGCGGGCAGCCATAGGCATCGAAGCCGGCTGCTTCGGCGGTTTGCAGCGTCACGCGCAAGCCCGGCTCGGGTCGGAATACGAATAGCGGCCGCGTCATGCCGCAGCACCGAAATGCACGGCAACATGCTCGGGCGCTTCGGCCAGCAAATCATGCGCCAACTGACGTGCGCCAGCTAGGTCGCGCGGATCGAACAGGCGCTCCTGCGCGATACGAATGGCCCCATCGGGGCTATAGATGGCGGCTTGCAGGTGCAGCTGATCGCCCTCGCGCCGGGTCAGCGCGGCGATCGGGCTGTGGCATGTACCGCCCAGCCCTTCGAGCAATGCGCGTTCGAGCATGATTTCCTCATTGCTCGGACCGTGATCGATCGCGGCCAGTACCTCGCGTGCGTAATCGTCATCCGCGCGGCATTCGATACCGATGGCAGCCTGCGCCGGGGCGGGAAGCCAGCCTTCGGGATCGAGCCGGGTACCGACCGAATTTTCGCCCAGCCGCGCCAGCCCGGCAGCAGCCAGAAATGTCGCGTCGGCATCGCCTGCATTGAGTTTCGCCATACGCGTGGCGACATTGCCCCTGATGCCGACCACTTCAAGATCGGGGCGGGCATTCAGCAATTGTGCGGCACGGCGCGGCGCGCTGGTACCGACGCGGGCGCCCTGCGGAATTGCCTCCAGCGAGCTTGCGCCAAGCAGCACATCGGCCTTGTCCGCGCGCGGCAGGATGGCGGCGATGGCGATTTCGGCGGGGCGGATCGTTTCCACGTCCTTCATCGAATGGACCGCGCCATCGATGCGGCCTTCCGCCAGCCAGATGTCGAGTTCGCGCGTCCACAGCGCCTTGCCGCCGATATCGGCCAGCGGGCGGTCCTGAATCTTGTCGCCGCTGGCGATCACGGGGACCAGTTCGACGCGGTTTTCATCCCAGCCATGCGCGGCGCACAGGCGGGCGCGCGCCTCGTGCGCTTGCGCCATGGCAAGCGGTGAGCGACGGGTTCCAAGGCGGAAGGGAGCGGGTGCTGGCGTTCTGTCTGACATGGCGCGCGCTTGCCCTAGCGAGCGATAACGCTAAGGGAAAGCGCAATGACACTGGTTCTGGGCATAGAAAGTTCCTGCGACGAAACCGCCGTGGCGGTGGTCGACGGGGATCGGCGCATCGTGGCGCAGCGCATCGCCTCGCAGGATGAAGAGCATGCGCCTTTCGGCGGCGTGGTCCCCGAAATCGCCGCACGCGCCCATGCCGAACGGCTTGCCCCCATGATCGAGGCGGTGCTGGGCGATGCCGATGTTGCGCTGAGCGATCTGGACGGGATTGCCGCCACTGCCGGTCCCGGCCTGATCGGCGGCGTGATGGTCGGCCTCGTCAGTGCCAAGGCGCTCGCCATGGCAAGCAATGTGCCGCTGATCGCGGTGAACCATCTCGAAGGCCACGCGCTCAGCCCGCG
Source organism: uncultured Erythrobacter sp. (assembly GCA_947504155.1). Lineage (GTDB taxonomy): Bacteria > Pseudomonadota > Alphaproteobacteria > Sphingomonadales > Sphingomonadaceae > Qipengyuania. The sequence goes on along the minus strand of CANNGF010000003.1, from coordinate 426,621 downwards.
ACTGGCGGACGGCGAGCTGCAATTTCCCTATGCTTTGCTGTTGGTTTCCGGCGGGCATTGCCAGATCCTGCGCGTCGATGGCGTGGGCCAGTATCGCCGCCTTGCCACTACGATCGACGATGCGCTGGGCGAAGCCTTCGACAAGACGGCGAAGATCCTCGGCCTCGGCTTTCCCGGTGGCCCTGCCGTGGAAAGCGCGGCGAAGGAAGGCGCTGCGGGCGCGGTGCCCCTGCCCCGCCCGATGGTCGGTAGCGGCGAACCGCACTTCAGTTTCGCCGGACTCAAGAGCGCGGTTCTGCGCGCGCATGACAGCGGGAAATATCAGCCCGCCGATATCGCCGCGAGTTTCCAGCAGGCGGCGATCGATTGCGTGACCGATCGGCTGCGGATCGCGCTGGCCGAGATGCAGGATTGCGAGACTTTGGTTGTGGCCGGCGGTGTCGCGGCCAATGCCTCGGTCCGCGAGGCGCTGGAAGAACTCGCGGAAAAGCACGGCATGCGCTTCACCGCGCCGCCGCCAAAGCTGTGTACCGATAATGCGGCCATGATCGCATGGGCGGGGATAGAGCGGCTGGGGCTGCCAGACTTTGCGCCCGATCCGCTCGACATATCGGCACGGCCGCGCTGGCCGCTCGACGCCAGCGCCGAACCAGTGCGCGGAGCAGGAGTAAAGGCATGAAGGTGGGGGTTCTGGGGGCCGGTGCCTGGGGTACGGCGCTGGCACAGATGGTGGCGAGCGATGGCAGCGACGTGCTGCTGTGGGCGCGCGAGGCCGCACTGGTGGATGAGATCAACTCCAGCCGCACCAATGCGACCTACCTTCCCAGCGCCAGACTGACCGAAAGCATCCGCGCGACCGACGATCTAGCCGAAATGGCCAAACTCGACGTGCTGCTGGTGGTCACTCCGGCGCAGCATATGGGCAGCGTGCTCGAAGCCATGCCCGCCCATCCGCGCGATCTGATCCTGTGTTCCAAGGGGATCGAGGCCGGCACGGGCCGCGTGATGAACCAGGTCGCCCGCGATACCGCGCCCGGCAGCGACATCGCCGTGCTGTCCGGCCCGACCTTCGCCCATGAAGTGGCCGCGGGATTGCCCGCCGCCGTCACGCTGGCATGTGGCGGCAGGCAGGCGCAGTGGGCCCGCATTTCTCCCGCCATCGCTCGCCAGACCTTCCGGCCCTATTATTCGGACGACGTGACGGGCGCAGAGATTGGCGGCGCGGTGAAAAACGTGCTCGCCATCGCCTGCGGCGTGGTCGACGGGCTGCAGCTTGGCCAGAACGCCCGCGCTGCCCTGATCGCGCGCGGCTATGCCGAAATGCTCCGCTTCGGCGAGGAAAAGGGCGCCAAGGCGGAAACGCTCACCGGCCTGTGCGGTCTGGGCGATCTCGTCCTTACCTGCTCCTCCACCTCCAGCCGCAATTTCTCGCTCGGCAAGGCGCTGGGCGAAGGAAAGAGCGCCGCCGATTTGATGGCCGATCGCCGCACTGTGGCCGAAGGCGCGCATACCGCGCCGGTGCTGGTGGAACTTGCGGCGCGCCATGGCATCGCCATGCCGATCGTCACCGCAGTCTACGACCTTCTCAGAGGCGACAATCCGCGCGAAGTCGTGCAGGGCCTGCTGGCCCGCCCGCTGAAAGCCGAACAGGAACCCGGCGGGTGACAGCCACCACCAATGATGAAGACCTGTCCGCCCTCGCCAAGGGCGGCAAGCAGAACGTCCTCGGCTTTCTTCTGAGGCTGCTGGCGCGCATCCCCTTCCTCTTCATCGCGGGCCGCCTCTACGGCCTCGATGCCACCGGACGCTTTGCGTCCGCGCTAGTCGTGGTCGAGCTTACCGCGCTGATTTGCGCCATGGGGGAAAAGCGCGGCCTCGCCCAAAGGCTGTCCGATGGCGAGAAACACCATCCCGCCAATCTCGTCTATGACGGGATGCTGCTCGCGCTGCTCTTTTCAGGAATCGCTGCGGCGTTCTTCTGGCTGGTCCCCGCCCCGCTCTTCCCCAGCGGCGAATATACCGAACTCGACCGGCTCATCGTGCTGGCCATACCCGGGTACGCGCTGACCGAGATCGTGCTGGCCGCGCAGGCCTATAAATACGATATCGCCACCACCGTGCGCGCGCGGGCAATCGTGGAGCCATGGACCATCTCGATCATGGCGGGCGCATTCTATTTCGTGCCTGCTCTGTCTGATTCGGGTCTTTCGATGGCCTATCTCGTGTCCATTTACGCCGGTCTTGCCACCGGGCTGTGGGCCTTCGTGCGCAGTTATGGACGGCCGCTGGCATGGCGGCCCAGCCCCGACTACATGGGCAAGATAGTCCTGCGCGCCCTGCCGCTGGCCACTGCCGACGCGATCGAATGGGGCACGCGCCGGGTCGACGTGTTCATTCTCGGCCTGTTCGCCGCCCCGTCTGCCGTCGGCGTCTATTACATGGCGCAGCAGGTCGCCAGCCTGCCGCAGAAGCTGAAGACCAGCTTCGAGCCCATACTTGGCCCGGTCATTACGAAAAACCTGAAGACCAAGAATTACGAAGCCATTGCCAAACAGGTCTGCCAGGTCGGCTTCTGGATCATCGCCGCTCAAGCGGGCATCGGGCTGGCGCTGGGCGTGCCGGGCGAGGCGATCATGGGTCTGTTCGGGCCGGATGCGGTTGGCGGCACAGGGGCGCTGGCCTTCCTGCTGCTGGCCGAGGTGGTGGCGGCAACTGCCGTGGTCTCGGAAGCCGTGCTGGTCTATGTCGCGCGGGTCCGCAATCTGTGGATCTCGATCGCCACGATCGCGCTTCAGGCCGTGCTTACCATCATCCTGATCAAGGTGGTCATGGCTTACGGCTATGGCGAGCCGTTCAAGGCAGCCGCCGCAGCCATGGCGTTGATGATCGCGCTCGGCGTGGCCAGCCTGGTCAAGGCGCTGCTGTTGACCAAAATCCTCGGCCACGGGATCAACAACTGGCGCTGGGCGCTCGTCTATGCTGCCGCGCCGGCGACGCTGGTGGGCTATCTGGCTACCTATCTGCCCGAATGGGCCGAACTGGCGCTGGGTGTCCCCGCAATCCTGGCAACCTATGGCTATATCATCTGGAAACGCGGCTTCGGCCCGGAAGATCGCGTCCTTTTCAGCAAGACAAAGAAACAGGAAAATCAGCAGCCGACGCCTGCTCCCGAATAATAAATTCGCATCCAGAGTAATTCCATGTAACTCTGAACCGAATTGAAAAGGGGGATTCAATGAAGAACGTCCGGCTTTTAACCGTTTGCGCTGTAATAGGACTCGGCGCCGGCTGTACTACGAAAGATGAGGGTCAGCTTGATCGCGCTAACGCTGACAGTTCTGTCGCCACCGGCAATGAGCCATCACCTCCACCGCCACCGCCACCGCCACCGCCGCCTCAAAACAGGGTTGGTTATGCGAGACCCGTCGTGGTGTCCGCATCGGCCGCTAGGATTGGCGCCATCGAAGTCGAGCGTACGAATTCCTCTAGCGATGCAACCTATCGCTATTTTCCGCCGGTGTTCGTTCCGGCCCCTCCAAGCAGGGACCAGTATGACGGCGAAGAAATCTCTTCGGTAAAACTGGTCGCCAGCGAACCGGTCTCGACCTTTTCAGTCGACGTGGACACCGCCTCCTATGCCAATGCCCGCCGTTTCATAAGCGAAGGCTCGCTACCGCTACAGGCTTCGGCTCGTACCGAAGAATTCATCAACTACTTCCGCTATGATTACGATCTGCCCGAAGATCGCACCCGGCCGTTCTCGGTCAACACCGATGTGGCGGCAACGCCGTGGGATGCGAACACACGGCTCGTGCGGATTGGGCTGGCCGGGTACGAACTTCCGCACCAATCGCGGCCGCCCGCCAATCTCGTCTTTCTCCTTGACGTCTCCGGCTCGATGTCGAGCCCGGACAAATTGCCGCTGGTGAAAACGGCGATGCGGCAGCTGGCGGGGCAGTTGACCGAGCAGGACCGCGTCTCGATCGTGGTCTATGCCGGGGCGGCAGGGGTCGTGCTCGAACCGACCAATAGCGAAGCCCGGATCAAGGACGCTATCACGCGCTTGAATGCTGGTGGCTCGACGGCAGGGGGCGCTGGCATTCAGCTTGCCTATTCGCTTGCCGAAGCCAACCGGATCGAAGGCGGTGTGAACCGGGTAATCCTGGCAACCGATGGCGATTTCAATGTTGGTATTTCCGACAAGGACGCGCTTATCCAGCTGATCGAGCAGAAGCGCGAAAGCGGAACCACGCTGACCGTCCTCGGCTTTGGTCGCGGCAATCTCAACGATGCCATGATGGAGCAGATCGCCGATAACGGTAACGGCAATTACGCTTATATCGACAGCGCGATCGAAGCCCGGAAGGTTCTTGGCGACGAGATGGGGGCGACGCTTTTCACCATTGCCAAGGACGTCAAGATCCAGGTGGAATTCAACCCTGCCGTGGTGAGCCAGTATCGTCTGATAGGATATGAAAACCGCATTCTGCGCGAAGAGGATTTCGATAATGATGCGGTGGATGCGGGGGACATCGGCGCAGGCCACCAGGTCACTGCCCTCTATGAAGTGGTGCCCGCAGGTGCCGAAGGCTGGGTTGCCGACCGCCGGTACGAAAGCAAGCCCGACGCACGCGCAACCCAGCTCGCGGCAGAGGCTGCGTATATCAAACTGCGCTACAAGCTGCCCGATGAGGATACGTCCAAACTGATCAGTTACACCCTGCCTGCCAGCGCTCTGAAAACCGATCGCGCACCTAGCGGCGACTTTGCCTTTGCAAGCGCGGTCGCGGCATTCGGGCAGAAACTGCGGGGAGATCCGATGCTTGCCGAGTTCAGCTATGCCAACATAGCGAACCTCGCTGGTCGCCAGAGCGATTTCTTCCGTCAGGAGTTCGTCGAGTTGGTGAAGACTGCGGACGCTCTGGAATAGGCACCTTGGCAGGCGAGGTCGCGGGCGGCTAAGAGCCGGGCATGGCTGCGCGCATTATCATCGCTCTCGGAGCACTGCTGGTGATGGCGATCGGTTCCGTTTCCGTATTCACGGATCGGGCCGAACGCATGGCGGATGAACTGTCGACAAAGGCCCAGGCCGCCCTCGCCCGGCAGGAGCTCGCCATGGTCGAGGCCGATTTCTCGAGCGGAACGGGTTCGCCCTCGCGCCACCCGGTGCTGTCCGGCGGAGACGACCTCAGCGACGAACAGCGCACCCGCGCGGCGCAGGTCGTCGCTTCCATCCCCGGTGTCGGCGGGGTCTCCTGGGTCGATGGCACTGCCAATGCCGCCAGCAGCGAACCGACGTACGAACCGCTCCATTGCCAGGAAGATGTCGACGGCCTGCTGCGCACCCGCACCATTCGGTTCGAAGAAGCCAGTACCGCCCTGATCCCGGCCAGCCGCATGCTGCTGGACGAAGTGGCGGATGCGCTCGAGCCTTGCGTGGGCGCAATCATCGCTATCACCGGCCATACGGATAAATCCGGCAACGAAGCGGACAATGTATCGCTCAGCATGGATCGTGCCCGGGTCGTGCGCGAGGCACTGGTTCGCCGCGGCATTCCCCGCGAAGGCCTGCGCGCCCGTGGTTATGGATCAAGCCGGCCGGTATCCAGCCTGACCGCCGAGGATCCGGCCAATCGCCGCATCGAATTTTCCGTGATACGGATGGAACCGCTCAAGCCCACCCCGGTAGACACGCCGGGGCCGCGGTGAAGGGAGAGATCGATGCCCATCTGGTTTGAAGTCATCTCCCTGATGCTGGTCGCCTACGGGATCGGCCTCACCATCGGCTTTACCCTGTGGGGCCGCGGGCAGGTGACAGAGGTAGAAGACACGAAGGAAGAGTTATGAACCAACTGCTTGCCGAATACTGGTATCTGCTGGCCATCGCGCTGGTGATCGGTCTCGTCGTTGCCTGGTATCTGTTCCGCAGCACCCGCCGCACCAAGGTGACTGGCGCCAGCAGGGGCGATGTACTGGACGAAGGCGCGCAGAAGGCACAGCGCAATTCCGCGCTGGTCGATGCGCCGCCCGCCGCCACACGCGATCCCCAGCCCGTCTCCACTCCTACCGGCCTTGGCGGCAGCGGCGCGGCAGTCGCTGCGAGCGCCGAAGTGTCGCAGGTGAAGGTAACGCCCGCCACCCCCAACCCGGTGGGAACCGAGAGCAACGATCTTACCCGCATCAAGGGCGTAGGTCCGAAGCTGGCTGCACGGCTGCACGAACTCGGCATTAGCTCCTTCGCCGAAATCGCATCCTGGACCGATGCCGATATCGACCGGATCGATGCCGAGCTGGGCCGCTTCCAGGGACGCATCCGGCGTGATGACTGGGTGGGCCAGGCGAACCTGCTGGCAGAAGGCAAAACCGCGGAATATAAGGACCGTTACGGCGCAGGGGCGTAATCCGGGAACCTCTTCGCGATCCGCAGGTTGATTTACCTTGGGTCGGAGCAAACGAGGAGAGGCTGGATGTTGCAGTCGAAGCCGTTACGCGTACTTGTCGCCGAAGATGAAACCATCATCGGCCACGATCTGTGCGAGACCGTATCCGAAGCAGGTTACATCGTCGAAGGTCCGTTCGAGGATCTGTCCAGCGCCATGCTCGCCTATCAGAAGTCCAAGCCCGATGTCGCAATCCTCGATGTCCAATTGGGCGACGGGATCGTATACCCGCTGGCCGAACAGATGATGGCCGAAGATGTGCAGGTCATCTTCCATTCCGGTCGGTTGACGCCCGACGAGGTCGCGATCCGCTTCCCGCGGGCGCGGACCTTGGCGAAGCCCTGCCCTCCTTCGGAAGTGATCGACTCCGTCCAGCGCGCAACGCAGCTCAATTGAACGCCTAAACGGCTTCCGGGCCGATGCGCCCGGAACAGTTGGCCTCCGGTATCCATTCCTTGAAGCAAACCCTCCAAGGAAAGGAAGCCCATGTCGCTGCAGAAAATGATCGATACCCACCCGCAGGTGAAGGACGAAACCGAGGAGCTTATCCTCGCCGCGCGGCACGCGATGCTGTGCTCGCTCTTCTGCACCAGCTGCGCCGATGCGTGCGTGGCCGAAGATGGGGATATGGCGCAGTGCATCCGCTATTGCTCAGACACCGCCGATATCTGCGCTGCCACCGCCCGCCTTGCCGTGCGTCGTACAGCGCAGAATATCGAAGTTCTGCGCGCCCAGCTCGAACTGTGCATCAAGGCCTGCGAAACCTGTGCCGACGAATGCGAGAAGCATGACGATCCGCACTGCGCCATGTGCGCCAAGATGTGCCGCGAATGTGCCGATGATTGCCGCAAGGCGCTCCCGCTCGTGAAGTAAGGCGATTGCGATCCAAGGCGATGGGGGCGGCTTTCATGTCGTCCCCTTCCCTTTCGTCGCGCGAATTTGATGCCGCCTTGACGCCAGCGCGTGCTAGGTGGCCTTGACCCGATATCAGGGCAGGTCCAGCGGGTTTATGCACCTCTTGCGTACCCCCCGCCGCTCTGCCATCGGCAGATAAAGTTACAAAGGAGACCACATGGCTGGAATGGTGCCGTTCGACTGGCAGGATCCCTTCAACCTCGATGAACAGCTGACCGAGGAAGAGCGGATGATCCGCGACGCCGCGCATGGTTTTGCGCAAGGCGAACTCCAGCCGCGTGTGATCGAAGCGTTTTCTAAGGAAAAGGATGCGCCCGAACTCTTCCCCATGATGGGCGAAGCGGGCCTGCTCGGCGCGACTATTCCCGAAGAATATGGCGGCGCTGGCGCGGGTTATGTCGCTTACGGTCTCATCGCGCGCGAGATCGAGCGGGTCGACAGCGGCTATCGCTCGATGGCCTCGGTCCAGTCCAGCCTCGTGATGTATCCGATCCATGCCTATGGCTCGGAAGACCAGCGTACAAAATATCTACCCGGCCTCGCCAGCGGCCAGCTGATCGGCTGCTTCGGCCTGACCGAACCCGATGCGGGCAGCGATCCGGCAGGGATGAAGACCACCGCCAGAAAAATGGATGGCGGCTATGTCCTCAACGGCTCGAAGACCTGGATTTCCAATTCGCCCTTCGCCGATGTCTTCGTCGTCTGGGCGAAGAGCGAGGAACATGGCGGCGCCATTCGCGGCTTCGTGCTTGAAAAGGGCATGAAGGGCCTGTCCGCGCCCAAGATCGAGGGCAAGATTTCGCTGCGTGCCAGCACCACCGGCATGATCGTGATGGACGAAGTCGAAGTGGGCGAGGACGCGCTGCTTCCCAATGTCGAAGGTCTCAAGGGCCCGTTCGGCTGTCTCAACCGCGCGCGCTACGGCATCAGCTGGGGCGCGATGGGTGCAGCGGAATTCTGCATGCATGCCGCGCGGCAATATGGCCTCGACCGGCAGCAGTTCGGCGTGCCGCTGGCTTCCAAGCAGCTCTATCAACTCAAGCTGGCCGACATGCTGACCGAAATCTCGCTCGGCCTGCAGGCAAGCTTGCGCGTTGGCCGTCTGATGGATGAAGGCAAGTTCGCCCCCGACATGATTTCCGTGGTGAAACGCAACAATGTCGGCAAGGCGCTCCACATCGCGCGCCAGTCCCGCGACATGCATGGCGGCAACGGTATCTCGGAAGAATATCAGGTCATCCGCCACATGGTGAACCTCGAAACGGTCAACACCTATGAAGGCACGCATGATGTCCATGCACTGATCCTTGGCCGCGCCATCACGGGGATTGCAGCATTCTGACGCCGCCACCGCCAACGCGGGCCCGCATGGCGAACGCCACTCGCCATGACGGTGCAACAAGCCTTTCCTACATTTGGAAGGTTTGCCAGAAGACGCGCATGAGCACCTCGCGCCCTTCCGGAACCCGCGCTTTTCAGCGGAAAACCGCCCGCGGTGTTTTTCTGCCCAGGACCGTGCTCCATGTGCTCCATCCTGTAGGATTTGCCTTATGATCCGCCTCCACGGTTACTACCGCAGCTCGACCAGCTACCGCCTGCGCATCGCGCTGGAACTCAAAGGGCTGGATTACGAATACGTGCCCGTGAACCTGCTCGAGAGCGAGCAGAAGGGTCCTGCCTTCACCAGCCGCAATCCCTTCGGTTCGGTGCCCCTGCTCGAAGCGGGCGGGATGGACCGGGTGCAATCCATGGCACAGATCGAATGGCTGGACGAAGCCTATACCGACCGGCCGCTGCTTCCGACCGATCTCGACGATCGCTATGTCGCGCGCGAACTGGCCTATGCCATTGCCACCGAACTGCACGCACCGCTCAACCTGCCGGTGCTCAAGTATCTGTCGAACGAATACGGCAAGTCGCAGGACGAGATCGGCGTGTGGTATCGCCACTGGCTTGCCCGCACGCTCGACCCCCTCGAACAGCGGCTCGCGCAGCTTGGCACGGGCGACTTCCTGTTCGATGCCCCCGGCTTCTTCGAGGTCTGCCTGCTGCCCCAGGTCTATAACGCCCGGCGGTTCGAGTTCGACTTCGGCGACAAGCCGCATATCGAACGGATCGAACGCGCCTGTCTCGCATTATCCGAATTCCAGCGCGCCCATCCGGACGCGCAACCCGACAATCCTGACAACAGTTAAGAGAGGACTCCCATGAAACTCGCCACGCTCAAGGATGGAACCCGCGACGGCAAGCTGGTCGTCGTCTCCAAGGACCTCACGCGCTATTGCGCCGCGGACAACATCGCCCCCACCCTTCAGCACGCGCTGGACAATTGGGACACGATCGCGCCCAAGCTGGAAGCGCTTTACACGGATGTGCAGCACGAAGCCGTGCCGACAGAGCGCTTTCACGAACGCGAAGCGCATTCGCCGCTGCCACGCGCCTATCAGTGGGCCGACGGCTCGGCCTACATCAACCACGTCGAACTGGTGCGCAAGGCGCGCGGTGCCGAAGTGCCCGAGAGCTTCTATCACGACCCGCTCATGTATCAGGGCGGCAGCGACGGTTTCCTCCCGCCGCGTGATGACATCCCCCTGAAGGACGCCAGCTGGGGCTGCGACATGGAAGGCGAGATCGCCGTCGTCACTGACGATGTGCCGATGGGCGTCTCGAGTGAAGAAGCCGCCAGCCACATCAAGCTGGTCATGCTGGTGAACGATGTCAGCCTGCGCGGCCTGATCCCCGGCGAACTGGCGAAGGGCTTCGGCTTCTTCCAGTCCAAGCCGGCCAGCGCCTTCAGCCCCGTGGCCGTAACACCCGACGAACTGGGCGATGCCTGGAAGGACAGCGTCATCCATCTGCCGCTGATGGTCGATTACAATGGCGAACCCTTCGGCCGCGCCAATGCGGGCGTCGATGCCACGTTCAGCCTCTCCGATCTGGTTGCCCACGCCGCCAAGACGCGCGATCTGGGTGCGGGCACGATCATCGGATCGGGCACGGTGTCGAACCAGGGCCCCGATGGCGATCCCGGCAAGCCGGTGGCGGAAGGCGGCCTCGGCTACAGCTGCATTGCCGAAATCCGCATGATCGAAACCATCGCAACAGGCGAAGCCAGGACGCGCTTCATGGCACCGGGCGACACCGTCCGTGTCGAGATGAAGGATGCCGATGGCCATTCGATCTTCGGCGCGATCGAGCAGAAGGTGGTCGAAGCCTGATCTTCGGGCCCGCAGCGACACTTCGTCTCGAGTAAACATGCGGGCCGGTAACGGATCCGGCGATTGAGGTCTGTTCGATGGATTTTCTGGATACCCAGGCGACATTCCTCCTCGTCGGCATCCTGCTGCTGACAACAGTCCTTGCCGGCAGCGTCTCCAGCCGGTTCGGCCTGCCCGCGCTTATCGGCTTTCTCGGCCTCGGCATGCTGGCCGGTATCGACGGACCGGGAGGGATAGACTTCGAGAACTTCGCGCTCGCCCAAGCGATCGGGATGGCATCGCTGGTCTTCATCCTGTTCTCGGGCGGACTGGACACCGATCTGAAGGATGTCCGGCGTGTGGCTGCACCGGCGCTGCTGATGGCTTCCGTCGGCGTGCTCATCAGTGCGGGCATCGTGGCTGGCGCGGCGGTTCTCCTGCTCGATATCGCCCCGGCCCAGGCCGCGCTGCTGGGTGCGATCATCGCCTCGACCGATGCGGCCGCCGTCTTCGCCATCCTGCGCTCCACCGGGCTCGATCTTCATGGCGACGTGCCTGCCCTTATCGAAGTGGAATCGGGCTCCAACGACCCGATGGCGATCTTCCTCGTCGGCGCCGTCCTGCTCTTCATCTCGGAGCCATCTGCCTCGCCGCTGACGCTGGTGCCGGAGTTCCTGATCCAGATGATCATGGGCGCGATCATCGGCGTCGCCGTGGGGTTCGCCATGCCTGCCCTCCTGAAACGCGGGGGCTATCGACAGGGCGGGCTCGCCTTCGTAATCTCGATCGCCGCCGCGCTTATAGCCTTCGGCGCTGCCGAACTGTTTTCGGGCAACGGCTTTCTGGCCGCATATCTGGCCGGTCTGGTCGCGGGCAGCCGCTCCTATGCCGCCAAGCGCACAGTCTCGACCTTTCAGGACGGGATGGCATGGCTTGCGCAGGTGGCGATGTTCCTGACGCTGGGCCTCCTCGTCACTCCGTCGCAGCTTGGACCGGTCTTCGTGCCGGGCATCGCCATCACTGCGATCCTGATGTTCATCGCCCGTCCGGTGAGCGTGTTTATTTGCCTTGCGCCGTTCCGCCAATTCGCCTGGCGATCCAAGCTGTTCGTCTCCTGGGCAGGTCTGCGCGGTGCCGTACCCATCGTGCTGGCGACCTTCCCCATCGTGGCCGGTGTCGAAGGGGCATTTGCGATTTTCAACGTGGTCTTCTTCGTCGTGCTGCTGTCCAGCGTCATCCAGGGTCCGACCATCAACTGGGTGGCCAACCGTCTCGCGATCGCCGACCATGAAAGCCGCGCCTCTCAACGACAACGCGGCCGTGAGGAAATCCAGCCGTGAGCAGCCCGAACCCCAGACGTAGGCGTGTCCTGATTGCGCTGCTACTGGCAGTGGTGATCGGCTTGCCGCTGCTCGCTACGGGCGGTTCGCCATGGGTAGAAGAGAAGCGAGCGGCCAGCGGAGAGCAGGTAGCTGCTGCGAAGGAGCTTGCCCAGAAAGCCCGATCGAGCCGCGAAACTGGCAAACCGGTTAGCCTGACACTGAACAATCCCGATCTGGCAGCGCTTTCTGCGATGGCGAGCCAGGGGGCTGCACCGGCCCGCGTGGATGCACGGATCGAGGACGGCGTATTGACGGTTACCGGTAGCCGGCCCCTGTTCTGGCGCTGGCTCAACATCCGCGCGCAGACTAGCGGGACCAGCAAGGGCCTGCCCGAATGGCGCGTACAGATCGGCGCGATCCCCCTTCCCGGCTGGCTTTCGCGTTGGGGGCTGGAGCAACTCCAGCAACGCTATGTCGGCAAAGACAGCGGCTTGCCCCCGCTCGACACGATCCTGCGCAAGCTCACGGTTGAACAGGAAAGCGTGGCCGCGAGTGTCTTGCTGCCCAAGGGGAGCCTGCTGGTACATGCCGCAGCAACCGGCACATCCACGCTGGATGAGAAGGAGATATCCAGGCTCTACTGCAGACTGGTCGAAGCACAGCAAGCCAAGCCAGCGAAATCTCTGGCGGCGCAAGTACACCGCGCGCTGACTGCCACCGAGGCGAGCCCAGAGGGCCATCGCACCGCCATTATCGCACTCGCGCTCATCACGGCTACGCCCGAAAGGATGCACCTGATCGGTGACGATGCGACGCTCAAGGCATGCGCGCCGCCTGCAAACATGACGCCGATCACCCTTCACGGAAGGGCCGACTGGGCGATGCACTGGGCGCTATCGGCGGCGCTGGAAACCGCGACCGGAAACCGCCTTGGCGGGCTGATCGGCGAATGGAAAGAACTCGCCGACACCAAGGCCGGAGTTGCAATGCTGGCCCCCGAGGACCCCAGTGGATTTTCCTTCGTCGATCTCGCCAGCGACAGAGCCGGGCTTCTGACAGCCCGACGGCTGACCGATCCACGCCGCCTTGCCGAGACCCGCGCGAGGCTTCTCAAGGCGAACGAAAATGCATTGCTTCCTGCGGCAGCCCTGGATTTCAACGACGGGCTGACGGATGCCCAGTTCGTCGCGCAATACGGCGCGCTCGACGATCCGCGTTACCAAGCCAAGGTCCGGGAGATAGACGCTATACTGCGCCGCGGCGGGATCGACTGACACAAGCCTTCTCGCCGCAGCCCATGGTTAAATGGAACGCGCGATCACCATCTTCATGATCTCGTTGGAACCGCCGAAGATCCGGGTAATTCGGCTGTCCCGATACATCCGGGCGATCGGGTAATCGTTGATGTACCCGGCGCCGCCGTGGAGCTGCAGGCATTTGTCGACCACTTCCCCCTGCAATTCGGTCACCCAGTACTTGGCCATGCATGCGGTCGGCACGTCGAGCTTGCCTTCCAGATGTTTGGCAATGCAGTCATTGACGAAAATGCGCGCCGCAGTGCCCCGCGCCTTGAGATCGGCGAGCGTGAATTGCGTGTTCTGGAAATCCCAGATCGTCTTCCCGAAGGCCTTGCGGTCCTTCACGTAAGCGACCGTCTCTTCCAGCGCGCGTTCGATCGTGGTCATGGCGCCCATGGCGATGATCAGGCGTTCTTGCGGCAGCTCACCCATCAGTTGGTAGAACCCCTGTCCTTCGACGCCGCCCAACACGGCATCCGACGGCACGAAGACGTCATCGAAGAAAAGCTCCGACGTATCCTGTGCGTCGAGCCCAACCTTGTCGAGTTTCTTGCCGCGCTGAAAGCCTTCCGCGCCCTCGGTCTCCAGCAGCATGAGCGAAATGCCCTTGGCACGTTCCTTCGGATCGGTTTTGGCTACGACAATGATGAAGTCGGCAGTCTGGCCGTTCGAGATATAGGTCTTAGCGCCGTTGATGCGGTACCCGTTGCCATCTTGGATAGCAGTAGTGGTGATCGACTGGAGATCGGATCCCACTCCCGGTTCGGTCATGGCAATCGCGCTGACGAGTTTGCCAGTTACCAGCTTGGGCAGATACTTCTTCTTCTGCTCCTCCGTCCCGTGACGCACGAGATAGGGCAGGATTACGGTATTGTGCAGACTGGCACTAAAGCCCTCAACGCCGTGTTTGCCCTGCTGATCGATCACGACCATTTCATGGCGGAAATCGCCGCCATGGCCCCCGTATTCTTCAGGCACGGATGTGCCGAGCAACCCGGCTTCGCCGGCCTCGCGCCAGAATTCCCGTTCGACCTGACCGTCCTCTCGCCATTTCAGCACCCGCTTTTCCGGGGCGTGCTTCTCGTAGAACTTGCCCACTGCGTCGGCGAAGATCGAGATTTCCTCTTCCTCCATGAATGCGGGCTGCTGTACGTCGATCACGCCCATCTTACTTCCCCTTCCAGTTGGGTTTGCGCTTTTCGGCAAAGGCGGCGGCGCCTTCACGGGCATCTTCGGACATGAAGACAGGCCCGATAAGTTGAGCTTGCTTGTCGTAACGTTCGTCCATTTCCCAGCCGCGCGAATCCTTTACGATCTGCTTGGACACGCGCACGGCCAGCGGTCCATTGGCAGCGATGCGCGCGGCCAGTTCTTTTGCCTCGTCCAGTGCAGAGCTGTCGGTCACGCGATTGATCAGCCCAAGCTCGTAGGCGCGATCGGCTCCAATGAATTCCCCGGTCAGTGCCAACTCCATGGCGATCCGTTCGGGGATCTGGTCGGGCAGCATCATCACCCCGCCCGCAGCTGCGACCAAGCCACGCTTGACCTCCGGAATACCGAATTTCGCATCCTTGTGCGCCACCACGAGATCGCAGGCGATCATCAGTTCGAGGCCGCCGGCCAGTGCATAACCTTCGACTGCCGCAATCAAGGGCTTGTTCGGCGGGGACTGTACCACTCCACCGAAACCGCGGCCTTCGATGCTGGGGGATTCGCCGCGCAGGAAGCCTTTGAGGTCCATGCCCGAGCAGAACGTACCGCCAGCGCCGGTCAAAATGCCGACGCGAAGCCCGTCATCTTCATCCAAACGATCCATGGCCGCGGCGATGCCTTCGGCGGCGGCTTTGGTCATGGCGTTCTTGGCTTCGGGGCGGTTGATGGTGACGATCAGGATACCGTCTTCGACCTGGGTCAGGACCTCGTCTGACATTCGCTCTCTCCATTTCGTTTTGAAACTGTTCTTGCTCCCTAGCTGCGGGACGCTTACGCAAACGTCAACCGGCATTTGCCGCAATAAACGATTAGTCGAGAGGATCATGCCATGGGCGAAGCTTACATTATCGACGCTGTCCGGACGCCGCGCGGGATCGGCAAGCAGGGCAAAGGTGCGCTTGCCGCGATGCATCCGCAGCATCTGGCGGCGACGGTGCTCAAAGCGATCCGGGATCGCAACGGGCTGGATACGGCGACTGTCGACGATGTGATCTGGTCCGTCAGCACGCAGGACGGAATGCAGGCCGGAGACCTGGGCCGGATGGCCGCGCTTGATGCCGGCTATGACGTAACTTCATCCGGAACGACGCTCGACCGCTTCTGCGGCGGCGGAATAACTTCGGTGGCGATGGCCGCAGCGCAAGTGTTGAGCGGTATGGAAGATTGCGTGGTCGCAGGCGGAACCGAGATGATGAGCCTGACCGCCCAGCTTGCGAAAGAGAAAATGGCGGCCGGGCTCAAGCCCCCGATGATGGGCAGCTACAACGCGCGCCTGCAGGCGATGCACCCACAGAGCCATCAGGGCGTGTGCGGAGATGCCATCGCCAGCATGGAAGGATTTACGCGCGAAGAACTGGACGAAGTGGGCTACCGCAGCCAGCAGCGCGCCGCAGCGGCGATTGCCGAAGGCCGGTTCGACAAATCGCTGGTCCCGGTCACCGACGATGATGGCAACGTGTTGCTCGACAAGGAAGAGTTCCCCCGCCCGCAGACGACCAAGGAAGGGCTGGCCGAACTCGAACCCGCCTTCGCGAAAATTGCCAACGTTCCGCTGGACAAGAAAGGCACTACCTTTGCCGGTCTGGTGAATGCCAAATATCCCGATCTCGAGATCGAACATTTCCACCATGCCGGCAACAGCTCGGGGGTCGTCGACGGGGCAGCAGCGGTTCTGGTCACGTCCAAAGAATACGCGGCGAAGCATGGCCTCAAACCCCGCGCGCGGATTGTCGCAACGGCCAATATGGGAGACGATCCCACCTTGATGCTCAACGCGCCCGTTCCGGCCGCACGCAAGGTGCTCGAAAAGGCCGGGCTGACCACCGAAGACATCGATCTTTACGAGATCAACGAAGCATTCGCAGTGGTAGCGGCCAAATTCGTGCGCGATCTCGGGCTGGATTGGGACAAGGTCAATGTGAACGGCGGATCGATCGCGCTCGGCCATCCCATCGGCGCGACCGGATCGATCCTTATCGGCACTATGGTCGACGAGCTCGAACGCCAGCAGAAACGTTTCGGCCTCGTCACCATGTGCGCCGCGGGCGGGATGGCCCCGGCCATCATCATCGAACGGGTCGAGGGCTTCGTCGAGTGATCGTGCCCGCGATCCTGCCGCCTATTTCAGCGGCAGGATCTGGCTGATGATGTGATCGGCCGCTTCTTCGGGGCTCATCGACACCGTATTGACGCGAATTTCCGGGTTTTCCGGTTCTTCATAAGGGCTGTCGATCCCGGTGAAGTTCTTGAGCTTGCCCTCGCGCGCCTTGCGGTACAGCCCCTTCACATCGCGTGCCTCTGCCACGTCGAGCGGGGTGTCCACATGGATCTCGATGAATTCGCCCTCGCCCATCATGTCGCGAACCAGCTGACGGTCCGCACGGAACGGGCTGATGAAGGCGGTGAGGACGATCAGCCCGGCATCGGTCATCAGCTTGGCGACTTCGCCGATCCGGCGGATGTTCTCGATCCGGTCGCTCTCGGTAAAGCCGAGATCCTTGTTGAGACCATGCCGCACATTATCGCCATCGAGCAGGAAGGTGTGGCGGTTCATGATCGCCAGCTTCTTTTCGACTTCATTGGCAATGGTCGACTTGCCCGATCCGGACAGGCCGGTGAACCACAACACGCGCGGCTTCTGGTTCTTCATCGCGGCGTGATCGTCGCGCGTGATATCGACCGCCTGCCAGTGGACATTCTGCGCACGCCGCAGGCTGAAATTCAGCATCCCTGCGCCGACTGTCCGGTTGGTAATCTTGTCGATCAGGATGAACCCGCCCAGTGCGCGGTTTTCGGCATAGGGTTCGAACACGATCTGGCGGTCGGTGGTGATCTCGCTCACCCCGATGGAATTGAGGCCGAGCGTCTTTGCCGCAAGATGCTGCATTGTATTGACGTTGATTTCATACTTCGGCTCGGAGATGGTCACGCTGACGAGCTGCGTGCCCAGCTTCATCCAGTAGGCTCGGCCCACTACAAGCGGGTTCTCGTCCATCCAGACCAGAGTGGATTCGAATTGGTCCGCGACTTCGGGCGGGCTGTCCGCAGCGGCAAGCACATCTCCGCGCGAACAATCTATCTCATCGTCGAGCGTGATCGTGACAGACTGCCCGGCGACCGCTTCTTCCAGGTCGCCTGCCATGGTGACAACCGCCTTGACCGTGCTTGTCTTGCCCGAAGGAAGTGAGCGCACCGTGTCCCCGGGCTTTACGCTGCCGCTGGCAATCAGGCCGGAGAAGCCCCGGAAGTCGAGGTTGGGCCGATTGACCCACTGCACGGGCATACGAAACGGCTTCGCTACGTTTTCGTCCAGACGCACCTCGACACCTTCGAGATGCTCCATCAGCGTCGGGCCATCGTACCAGCCCGTCTTGTCCGATTTGCTCGTGATGTTGTCTCCGGCGAGCCCGGAAATCGGTATGGCGGTAAAGCTCTCGATCCCGATGCTCTCCGCGAAGGCGCGGTAATCGGCGATGATCGCGTCATACTTCGCCTGATCGTAATCGATCAGATCCATCTTGTTTACTGCCAGCACCAGGTTCTTGATGCCGAGCTGGTGGCACAGGAAACTGTGGCGCTTGGTCTGCACCAGCACACCCTTGCGCGCATCGATCAGAATGCAGGCGAGATCGGCGGTCGACGCACCGGTGACCATGTTGCGCGTATATTGTTCGTGACCCGGACAATCGGCCACGATGAACTTGCGGCTCTCGGTCGAGAAAAAGCGATAGGCGACATCGATGGTGATGCCCTGTTCGCGTTCCGCGGCGAGACCATCGACAAGCAGGGCGAAATCGATTTCCTGACCCTGCGTGCCCACCCGCTTGCTGTCGTTTTCGAGCGCCGCCAGTTGGTCTTCGAAGATCATCTTGCTGTCGTAAAGCAGGCGCCCGATCAGCGTGGACTTTCCATCGTCCACGCTGCCGCAGGTGATGAAGCGCAGCATGGTCTTGTGCTGATGCTTTTCGAGATAGGCATCGATATCCTCGGCGATGAGGGCATCTGTCTGGTATATTTTGTCCGACATCAGAAGTAGCCCTCCTGCTTCTTCTTCTCCATCGAGGCATCGCCGCTGTCCTTGTCGATCACGCGGCCCTGCCTTTCCGATGTGGTTGTCAGCAGCATTTCCTGAATGATTTCGGGCAGAGTCGCGGCCTTGCTTTCGACTGCGCCGGTCAGCGGGAAGCAGCCCAATGTGCGAAAGCGGATCGAGCGTTCGGTAATGTCAGGCCGCTTGCCCATGACCTTTTCAAGCCGATCGATATCGTCGGCCATGAACAGGCCACCTTCATATTCGAACGTCGGCCGCACGGCGGAGAAGTACAGCGGCACGATCTCGATATTTTCGAGGTGGATGTATTGCCAGATGTCGAGTTCGGTCCAGTTGGACAGCGGGAAGATGCGGATGCTCTCCCCCTTCTTCTTTTTCGCGTTGTAGAGGTTCCACAATTCCGGGCGCTGCGCCTTGGGGTCCCATCCGTGGCTGGCCGTGCGGAAGGAGAAAATCCGTTCTTTCGCGCGGCTCTTTTCCTCGTCGCGCCGCGCGCCGCCAAAGGCAGCATCGAAGCCATATTTATCGAGCGCCTGCTTCAAGCCTTGAGTCTTCCACATATCGGTGTGGAGCGGCCCATGGTCGAAGGGGTTGATGCCCATTTCCTGCGCTTCGGGGTTCTGGTGGACAAGCAGTTCCATGCCGGCCTCTTCCGCACTTCGTTCACGCAGCGCGTACATTTCCTGAAACTTCCAGGTCGTATCGACGTGGAGCAAAGGAAATGGCGGAGGCGAAGGATAAAAAGCCTTCTTCGCCAGGTGCAGCATCACCGCGCTGTCCTTGCCGATCGAATAGAGCATCACGGGTTTTTCCGCTTCCGACACCACTTCGCGCATGATGTGAATGCTCTCGGCTTCGAGCCTCTGCAAATGGGTAAGGGTCATGAAATTGGAATTTCCGGCTGAACTTCTCGGGACCCTTAAAAGATTGCAGCCGCCATGATTGCACGCAAGCGGCGAACTCTCCCCCGCCGAATAGGAAAGTTTGTAACGTCGGAAGACGGATTCGGCAGACCTGTGTCATGGCCCTACCACGATCCAGCATACCGCCCGTAGGCCGGACGAGCGTGCATTCTTATCAGCCGCATCTAAAAAAATGGGCGGCCCGATCACTCCGGCCGCCCATCAAGAACTTATCCAGCACACTTTACTGGTTCGGAGTGTCCACACTCGTATCATCCGTGCTTTCGGCAGCGGGTGTCGTTTCGCCTTGCACGACTTCGCCCGATTGAAAGATCGGACCTTCATTGGGAAGTGATGTAGATGCGGCCGGTTCATCTGTTGCGATGGTGACCGGCGATTGAGCGTCGGCAGCACCAGCTACGGGTTCGGTCGGAGGCATAGAGTTCACCGCGGTCTGGCCCGGTTCTACGGTAGCCGCTGGATCCAGAGGGTTGGTGTATCCCTGAACGGTAGTCGTTACTGCGGCAGGAGGTCCATATTCGGAATCCCAGGCTGCCAGATCGACGCGATACTGCTCATACGCGCGGAAGAAATCCTCGAAAGCATTTTCGATCCGGGAAAGCGCGGTTGATGCAAACAGGTCGAGCTGGCTCGGCTCCACCGTAAGAGCCTCGTTACTGATGGCAAAGGAGACATCACAAAACGCATCCTGTGCCGGAGGAAGCGCGAAATAGTTGTAGACCTGGGTCATGTAGGAATCCTGCACGTCCCGATAAGTCGAACCGTAACGCTGGCGGAATTCGCTCTGCAACGCACGATTGGTGGCAGAAAGCTCCTTCGCATTGCGCTTCAGAAACGCACCGTAATTGTCCACCAGCCCTATGTATTTCGGATCCTGGCAATTGAGGGCCGCCACGTTGAGCGCTGACCGCAGATTCCAGGTCGTCTGAGCCGGTGTCAGACCAGCGTTGACCGTCTGACGCACGCCGTTGGCCGCGACCATTGGAATGGCCATGCTGGTCGTCGCACTCATGGGCGGTGTTGGCCGTGGCGGAATGACCACAGGCGGAGGAGGCGGCGGTGGAGGCGGTGGAGGCGGCGGTGGAGTTGTACATGCCGCGATGGCGCCGAGCGCTGCGGCCAATGTTGCGATACGGATGGATTGTGTTGAAATGCGGCTCACGGCGACGCCGACCCTCCTCGAAGACTATGTGACATCATCGCCCCGGATAAATTGACGGGGCATGAAGCGATGTCTCTCTTAGCGCTTTGAGCGCGCAAAGAAAATGCCCGGAGCGAGAGTTTCGCCCCGGGCATGATTTTCATTCCGTTAAGTGCAATCGGCAACAGTCGCTTTATTCGCGATTACCAAGGAACTGCAGCAGGAACATGAACAGGTTGATGAAGTCGAGATAAAGGCTGAACGCGCCCATCACGACTGCTTTGCCCGCGTACTCGGTGCCCCGAACGTATGAATATTCGGTCTTGAGGCGCTGGGTATCATAAGCGGTGAAGCCGGCGAAAATCAGCACGCCGAGAATGTTGATGACCAAGCCCATCGCGCCCGACTGGAAGAAGAACGCATTGAGCAACATGGCGACGATGATGCCTACAAGGCCCATAACCAGGAAGCTTCCCCAGCCGGAGAGGTTCTTCTTCGTGGTGTAGCCGAACAGGCTCAGACCAGCGAAGGCAGCCGATGCAGCGAAGAAAGCCGAAGCAATGGATTCACCGGTGTAGGTAATGAAGATGGTCGACATCGACAGGCCGAACAGAACGGCGAACGACCAGAACATCGCCTGAAGTGTCGTCTTCGAGAAGCGCTGTACGCCGCCGAAGCTCAGCACAAGCACAAAGGCCAGCGGTGAAAGCGAGATGATCCAACCCAACGCAGTGGGCTGGAATGAACGGCCGTACGGCGTCTGCACAACGCTGTAGGCGGCCTCAAAAAGAGGAGAGTTGACGAATAGCAGAGCCACGATGCCCGTCAGCAGAACGCCAGAGGCCATCATGTTATAAATCGACAACATATGCTTGCGCAGCCCAGCGTCGAACGTAACGCCGCGAGCTGCCGGATCGCCAGTACGCGGGACAGACGTCACGTCCGGCCTGCGGTCTGTATCGTTCCAGTTGGCCATTTTCCAAAAACTCCCATGCGCGAGGACGAACCCTGCCTCGCTTCTAATCACAATATCGGTCTTTTACCTACGCATTTCAAGGAAAACCGAAACACACATGCCTAATACGCCGATAAGGAAATCAGGCCTCGCCAACCGCTTCCACCATTGCTGCCTCAAGGGCGGCACGCGGCTCTTTGTCTCCCCACAGAACGAACTGGAAAGCGGGGTAGAAACGGTCGCATTCCTCGACCGCAATCTCTACCAGTGCCTGGGCCTGATCGAGGCTCAGAAGGCCCTCGTCGCCAAGCAGGGTGCCATTACGGTAGAGGAGGACACTACCGTTGGACCAGATATCGAAATGGCCAAGCCACATCTGCTCATTCGCCAACGCAACGAGTTCGTGTGCAGCGGACCGCTTTTCCGAACCGATGCGGATATCGGGGAGGCAGAGTATCTGCAGGACGCGATCGTCCGATCGCCATACACCGCGCAGTTGATACTTCGCCCAGCTACCCTGAATTTCGCCGCAGATTTCATCTGCCGAGACTTCGCATGGCCAGCCCCTGGCGCCGAACAGCGCAACAAGCATGTCGAGAGGCGCTGCATCGTCCTCCACCTCATATCGGCGTTCTGCGGAGTGCATCAGTGAGTTCCCGTCCATCTCATGCCCCACTTGTGCCGATTGGTTAAGGAACTTGGCAATCATGCCGAGCCTCGGTGCTGGGGAGAACATCACCAGCTTGTGCAAAGGTTGTGAACAAGCGACTTTATACGGATAGGTGCCGAAACGGCGACATCCAATCAATCGAGCTTTTCGACCGTTTCGCCATCCTTACTGGAGAAGGTAAAGCTATCGATGCCGATCTGCTTGAGCGCAGTAACCATGTCTTGTGCAGCGGACTCCGAATCATATGGCCCGGACAGCAGTCGGTTGGTGGCTCCCCAACCAGCAACGTAGGGCCCCTTACCTTTGAGTGCCCCTTCGGCCTTTCGGGATATTCGACGCCAGTCGAATGCGAGCGCGTCTCTGTCGCGCCCCGTGGCGACCTGGACCCAGTTTCTCGCCGGATTGGCCGGGGGAGGCGGCGGCCCCACGGGGGCCGGTTCTGTTCCCGCAAGCTCGGTAACTTCCTCGCCCCGCGCACTCGTAAAAGTGAAACTGTCGACCCCAACAGCCTTAAGCTTGCCAACAACTGCGCGCGCTTCCTTTGCGCTTCCGTAAGGGCCTGCGAGAAGCCGGTTCGCTTCGCCCCAAGTAGCTGTGAAAGCATTTTTACCCGCCAGTTCGCCGCCCGCATTGCGGACGATGCGGCGCCAATCGAATGCCAACGCGGAAATGTCGCGCCCCGTTGCTATTTGCACCCAATGGCGAGATGGGCTTGTTGGCTTAGGTGGCTCGTTCGTTTCGCGGGGCACCTCGATAGCTCTTATATCCACTGCTCCTACCCTCGGAGCGGTGGACGAGCTTTCAGCCAAATCCAAGCCTGCGAAGGCTTCGGATACGCTTGCTCTTGGCTCCGATGGTGAAGCAAGGGGTGTCGAAGGCTCGGCGGCAGGTTGTGACGGCGTGGTTACGACATTGGTCGCTATTTGACTCCGAGCGTCGCCATCGCCCGTCTTTGCAGCCGATAGTTCAGGGCCGTTCTGCGGCAACTCGCGAGAACTAGCGACAGCCGGCAATTCAGCTGAAGGTGTATTCTGCGCAGCTGACGTAGGCATATCACTCACTGCTGCAGAAGAGGACCGCGACGTACGTCGGTTACCCGCGCCCCTTTCAGCCCTGCGCTTTTCTTTCCGACTGGACCGAGGCGTAGATGAGTCGCGATCTGATTTCGCGCCAGACCTGCCGCCAAGAGGAGCGCCCGCCGGAGCGAGACTGCTATCAGCGGTTTTGGCACTCGATGAACCGGAACGTGAATATGCGGCAATATCCGCATCGTCGCGTCCAACGTTCGTACTGCGTGGAAAAACACCCAAGGCGCCTGCAGCAGCTTGCTGCGCCGGAGTGAGTTGAGTCATGTAACGCAGGTACGGTTCGATCTGCGCGGAAGCGGCCCCCGGCATCATATCCCGCGCAATCTTTACTGCATCTTCCGTGTCACCCAGGATAGCGAGACCGAACGCACGTGTTCGAAAGGCGGCAAAGTCACCTTTTTCGAGTAGCGGAAGTAGCGTCGCTTCAAATCCAGCCTTGTCGCCTGAAATTGCCTGACTAAGAGCCAGCTTGCGTCGGACGTCATCATCGAGTCCCGACGCAAGTGCCAAGCGGTAAAGTTCCTGAGCACTTGCAGCATCGCCGACCAGATCGAACGCCAATCCTCGTTCGGCAGCCATGGTAGCCAGCGGAATGCCGCCCTTTTCTGCTTCTGCAAACAGGCGAAGCGCTTCGACTGGCCTTCGCGAAAGCGTATAGGCTCTGGCCATTCCGAGCGAGATTCTCGGATTAGTTGGAGAAATCGCCTGCGCGCGACCAAAAAAACCGATTGCTGCCGCTACATCGCCAAGCCCAAGGGAGGCATCCCCGGCATCGATAAGAGCGGAAACGTCGTTTCCATCCTGCGCAAGTCTTTGCAACGCAGAACTCAGCTGAGCAGAGTTCGGAGACGGTAACGGCTGAACGACTTCCTGGCTGTACGCACTGTGTCCAGAAGCGACCAGCGCGACAATTGCCGCGCCAGTCCACCATCGTCTCTTAGCTCGGAGCTTCATTCGACTGTCGGGGCGAGAGAAAACCCGCCACACTCCCAAATTACTGGTTGTTCTGGCGACCAAGGAAGCGGGGAATATTCAATCCGCTACCGTTACCCTCGTCATTGTCATCGTCGTCCTCCTCTTGCGAGGCGCTCGAGCCACGAGACAGGTTGGCCATGCGCTCAAAAAGGGTGCTGCCCTGCGATGCGCCTCCGGCTGGAGCGCCGCCAGGAGCATTGCTTCCTCCCCGCCCTCCGGCACCCGCGGCCGAACCGCCACCCTGGCCAGAAAAGAGCGGACTGCGAGCGGGCTGCGCCGAAGTGGCACTACTGGATCCATCGGCCAAACGATGCCGGCCAAGGTCAAGTGCCTCGTCAAAATCAGCTTCGTCCGAAAGATCGAGCGGAGTGGTGACCGAGCGGGGATCCTCATCGGTCCAACCATCATCAGTGCTGCTTCCGCGCGTATAATTCCTATCGTCAGCGGGGGCCGGGACGTTGCCCTGGTCATCGTCATACCGTTCGAAACGCTCGGTATGTTCGTTACGCATTCCGGCGAGCGGATCGACGATGTCATCGACATCGTCGTAGTCCTCATCCTCATCGCCGTAATCGTCACCAGCCCCTGACGGCGAAAGGCCGGCCGGTTTCATCAAAGGGCCCTCTTCGTCTTCGCTATCGTCATAGTCCGAAGTTGCAGGCTTGCCGGGCGAACGAAGTTCCGCATCGTAAGTAGGCGAAGGAGCGGGCGCTGGCTCGGCCGACATTCCTTGGTCGAGCTCGAAAGGCTCTTCTTCCGCCTTGCTTTCCTCCAGGTCCAGCACGGGGCGCTGGGGGGCGCGTTGCGGAGCCATCGAGAAATTACGCGGCTGCGCGGGGGTGGACCGGCCGTCTTCTTCGATGCCGGTAGCCACGACCGAGACGCGGATCTGCCCATCGAGATCGGGATTGAATGCACTACCCCAGATGATGTTCGCATCGTCATCGACCAATTCGCGAATATGATTTGCCGCTTCATCCACTTCAAGCAGCTTCATATCTTCGCCGCCGATGATGGAGATGATTACTCCCTTGGCACCGGCCATGCTGACGCCATCGAGCAGCGGATTGGCGATGGCACGTTCGGCAGCTTCAAGCGCGCGATTGTCACCTTCCGCTGTGCCAGTACCCATCATGGCCTTACCCATTTCGCTCATGACGGAGCGCACGTCGGCAAAATCGAGATTGATCAGGCCAGGCATGACCATAAGGTCGGTGATCGAGCGAACCCCCTGCTGGAGCACCTCATCCGCCAGAGCGAAGGCTTCTTTGAAAGTCGTGTCGGCCTTCGCGACCAGGAATAGGTTCTGGTTCGGGATAACGATGAGCGTATCGACATGCTTCTGCAGTTCGTCGATGCCCGCTTCCGCACTGCGCATGCGGCGCGTACCTTCGAAGAGGAACGGCTTGGTCACCACGCCAACGGTCAGAACACCCTTGCGCCGAGCTGCCTCAGCGATAACGGGCGCGGCGCCGGTTCCTGTGCCGCCGCCCATACCGGCGGCGATGAAGCACATGTTTACGCCTTCCAGCGCATCTTCGATATCTTCGACTGTCTCTTCAGCCGCCGCTTTGCCTACTTCGGGACGCGCCCCCGCTCCCAGCCCGCCGGTGATGTCCGGACCAAGCTGGATGCGCTTTTCTGCAGGCGAACTTGTCAGCGCCTGCGCGTCCGTATTGGCGACGATAAAATCGACGCCTTCGATTTCGGCGTCCATCATGTTGGCAATGGCGTTGCCGCCTGCACCGCCAACACCGACGACCATAATCTTGGGGCGCATGTCGTCGCTGGAGGCAGGACCGATATTGATGCTCATTAGGCGTTCCCTTGGGAAAGAATTTTGGCCGAGGCCGTGTCACGCACGCTTTTGGCACAAAGCGATTCGCGTGTGCAAAGGGTAATTGCCGTTATCCACCGCGTTGCACGGCTCGTTTCAACCGAATTTACCCTGAATTCAGAAATATTCGCGTACCGCCTGCACCACCCGGTTGACAAGACCCAGCCCGGAATACCGCCGCGTGGGTTGATAGCTCGGCCCGACGTTGCGGATGTCGATAGGGTCTTCCGAAGCGTAAAGGCATAGGCCTGCCAGCGTTGCAAAGCCGGGAGTGGCGTGCGCTTCAGGCAGACCGCGCAACGCAGGCGGCTTTCCCCGCCGCACCGGTAAGCCGAGAGCGCCTTGTACGAATTCCGCAATGCCGTGAAGCTCTGCCCCGCCACCCGTCAGAACCACTTGGCCTCCGTTGGCGCCGGAAAACCCCATGGCCTTAAGGCCCTTGCTGATTTCGGTTGTCATCGTGCCAAGCCGATCGGTGACCACTGAGACAAGTTCTGCGCGAGGTATGCGGTTCTGCTCGTCAGCACCGCGAGCCAGCCGTCCGTCGGGCCCTTCGCCTGGTGCATTGACGGGGATCATTTCTCGATGATCGCTCGGCGTAGCAATTGCCGAACCCGACACGCATTTGAGACGCTCTGCCTGCCCGCGCCTTATTCCGAGCGAACTCGCTATAGCGTCGGTTATGTCATTCGACCCGACAGGAATTGAGCGCAATCCAAGGAGCATGCCGCCCGCATGGACAGATACATTGGTAACTTGCGCGCCAATCTCGACCAGGGCGACGCCCAGATCGCGCTCCTCGTTGGACAAGCAGGCATAAGCCGCAGCCAAGGGGCTTGCCACTACACCTTCCACGTCAAGATGCGCGCTTTGGACTGCCTCGATCAGATTCCGGACCGGCGCGCCATCGGCAAGCGTAACATGCACATCTACCCCAAGCGTTTCGGCATGCAACCCGATCGGATTTGCCACCCCATGTGCGCCATCGAGCGTGTAATGAGCAGGTTGTGCATGCAGTACCATGCGCCCCTCCGGCTGGATGTGATCGCGCGCGGCATACAGAAGGTGCTCGACATCGTCCTCGTCGATCCGGCGCCCCCCTATCGCAACTTCGACACTCGCGATCTTGCTCGACAAGCCGGCACCCGCGCATCCGATCCACACACCGGACACAGTCGTGTTGGCGTTTGCTTCAGCCGTTTCCACAGCCGCCCTGATAGCGTGAGTGGCGGCCGTCATGTCGGTCACGTAACCGCGCTTGATACCCTCGGCTTTGCGGTGGGACGAACCGAGCACGATCATCTCGCCAACTTCGCTTTGACCCATGATCATGGACGAAATGCGAAAGGAGCCGATATTGATAGCCGCGAAAACGCGGTTGATCCGTGGCAGGGGCGCATGCGGGGAAGAAGCCATTATTCTGCGTTCCCCAAGGTAAGTCCGCGCGGACATGGCCCATCTTTGCAGCGCAGATAAGCACGATCAGGCACGCGCATGTCGATCGCTACAGCCTTACCTCCGATAAGCCTGTTTCTTCCATCCATCTCCGCAAATTTGACGAGCGCTGCCGGACCTTTGTCGCCTTCCGGCAATGCAAGCATCTGGCCTGTTCCGAAGGTCAGGTTCCAGCGTCGGTTTCCGATCCACTCAGCCGCTGCGATTTGCGGTTTGAGAGCAGGCGCCGCGTCAAGCAAGCGTGTTAGATCAGCCACCTGCTTTTGTGCGCCGGGACCCGATATCACCAGCATATCGGCTGCTTCCTCGCGAGAAACAGGCTCAAGTTCGTGTCCCGTCGCGTCGACCAAGATAAGTCGATCAGGCTTTTGGACGACGGCATGCGGTTCACGTTCCACAATGTCGATTGTCAGCAGGTCAGGTAGCTGGCGGGAGACCCGGGCATCCGCGACCCAGGGAAGCTCTAGCAATCTCTCCCTGATTTGTCCGACCTCCACCAAGGGCATAGGGCGGTCCTGTTCGCCCAGCACCCGCTCATATACGACCTGCTCGTTGAGCCTTTCGACCCCGGTCACGCGCACGCGGTCGACTTCGTAACCGGCCCTGCTGGCTGATTTGGCAAGCTCGACACGCGCGAGTTCAGGAAGACCGGCGTAACTCGCCACCGTCCACGCAACGACAAGTCCAAGCGCGATGATCAGCGTCAGGAAGAATTTATGCCACTGGTCCTCAGTGAACGGCAGAGCCGTCATCGCTCGATCGAGCAATCCCGACGTATGACGTTTTGCGGCCCGAGCCTTCTGGTTTCGACTTCGGGCCGCCGCAGATCGGCGTACGCCAGTGGGTTTGCGACTGACCTTAGCCATCGCTTCCCCGGTCCCGCGCCACGCTACCGTGATGGCGCAATGCAGCTGCAATTACAGTCTCGACCAAATCGCCATATCCAAGTCCGGTTTCCCTGGCCTGTTCCGGTACGAGGCTAAGAGGGGTCATCCCCGGCTGAGTATTGGTTTCCAGCACGAAAAGGCCATCCTCTCCCTGCTCTTCGTCCCACCGGAAATCGGTGCGGCTGGTTCCGCGACAACCTAGAACCTTATGAGCCTTCAACGCGATTTCGAGACACAGGTCGCGAATACGCTCGGGAATATCAGCCGGACAGACATGATCGGTCATACCATCCGTGTACTTTGCATCGAAATCATAGAAGCCGCTCTTGGGCTTGAGCTCAGTCACCGCGAGAGCCCGCGGTCCGTCCTCGAAGTCCACCACAGCAGAGGTCATCTCACGGCCCTTGATGTATGGCTCGGCAAGAAGTTCTGAGAAGCTTTGCCAAGGCCCCTTGGCGTCCCGACCGATGGGATTGCCGTAATTGCCTTCGTCCGTCACGATTGCGACACCCACCGAACTACCCTCGTTGACGGGTTTTAACACATAAGGGCGCGGCAAGGGATCACGATCGAAAAGATCAACGGTCTTTACGATACGGCCCCCGGGCATCGGAACGCCATGCGGCACGAGCGCCTGTTTCGTCAGTTGCTTATCGATTGCAATGACGGAGGTCGCGAGCCCAGAATGCGTATAGGGAACGCCCATAAGATCCAGCATGCCTTGCACACTGCCATCCTCACCCGGCACGCCGTGGAGAGCGTTGAAGACGACATCGGGTTTTGCTTCTGAAATTCGGGCTGCTACGTCCCGATCCATATCGATCCGCGTAACCGTATGCCCACGCTCTTCCAGCGCCTTGGCCACGCCCTCGCCAGACATGAGGCTTACGGGCCGTTCGTTGGCCCAGCCCCCCATCAGGACTGCAACATGAAGCTTGGGAAGATCGGTCATGTATCTTATCCGAATTGAAGAATTGCGGGCTGATCATCAGGCACAGCCTTGGCGCACCTATTAATTTCTACGTTCTTGCGCTCGATGTAGGCGAGACAGATTTTGTTCACGGCCTACCCACGCGCTGAATTTCCCATTCGAGCTCGATGCCCGAATGCTCATAGACGCGGCGTTTGACTTCTTCGCCCAGCCCTTCAATTTCGGCACTGGTTGCTTCGCCCGTGTTGATCAGGAAGTTGGTATGCTTTTCGCTGACTTGGGCCCCGCCCATTTTCAGCCCCCGACATCCCGCAGCGTCCACGAGTTGCCACGCTTTTTCGCCCGACGGGTTCTTGAAAGTCGAACCACCAGTCTTGGTCCTCAGCGGCTGCGAATTCTCACGAGCTTCTGCAATTTCATCCATCTTTGCGCCAATGACGTCAGGATCGCCCGGCTCTCCCTGGAACCGCGCGCTGACGACTACCGCTCCTTGAGGAAGTGCTGAATGGCGATAGCTATATTGCAAATCTGCGGCTGGAAGCGTGATCATCCGGCCGCCCGGCATAACGACCTGACAATCGATCAGGACGTCGCTCACTTCACGGCCATAGGCGCCGCCATTCATGCGGACAAAACCGCCGACGGTACCCGGAATTCCGCGCATAAACTCTAGGCCTGCCACGCCGCAGTCACGCGCCGCGCTAGCGACGAGAATTCCATGAGCTCCGCCGCCGCAGTCGACGACACAGCTTTCGTCATTGATCGACACGTCAGCAAATTGCTTACCCAGCTTGATTACCACGCCGGGAACGCCACCATCGCGTACAATCATGTTCGAGCCCAAGCCGAGTGCCATCACTGGCAAATTACCAGCCAGACGACGCAAAAACTCTTTCAGATCATTCGTGTCAGAAGGTTCGTACAACCAGTCTGCCGTGCCGCCACTCTTGAACCACACTAGCTTGGCAAGAGGAGCGTCCTTGGTGAGCTTTCCTTCAAGCCCTTCAGTGTCGACACCGGCCTCGATGGATCCTTCCACAGCGCAGTCAGGCGCCATCCCGTCATCCCAGTTCCAGACATCGTTTTCCTGCCGGCTCATTCACCTCGCTCCTGCGCAATTGCATCGGCAAGTCCGGCGGCCCATTTCGTGATGTCTCCGGCCCCAAGGCAAACGATCAGATCACCTTGCTGCACGTCGACGGCGAGCTTGTTTGCAAGCTCATCCCGATTGTCGACCGTTGCTGCCGAACGGTGGCCGCGGGATTTAAGGCCTTCCACTAGGGCTTCGGAGCTTACGCCTTCGATGGGTTCCTCCCCGGCCGCATAGACAGGCGTGACGTAAACCTGGTCTGCTTCGTTGAAGCTGCTCTGGAAATCATCCATCAAGTCGTTGAGGCGAGTATAACGGTGGGGCTGCATTACCGCGATCACTCGGTTGCCCGTGGCTTCACGCGCTGCTTCCAGCACTGCCCGAATTTCCACCGGGTGATGGCCATAATCGTCGATAACTGTAGCGCCGGCGACCTGGCCCACTTTCGTGAAGCGGCGGCGTACGCCTCCAAAACTCGAGAAGCCGCTACATATGACCTCGTCGGGACACCCCATTTCGATGGAAACGGCTATCGCCGCGAGAGCATTCTGAACGTTGTGACGGCCTGGCATCGGGAGCGTCACACCTTCGATACGGCGATCTTCCTCTCCACGCTGACGAACAATTACATCAAACCTATTTCCACCTTCATGAGGCTGGACATTGACCCCGCAGATATCCGCCTGGAGGTTGAAGCCATAGGTTACGACGCGGCGGTCCCGGACTTTACCGATCACTGCCTGGACCTCAGGATGATCGATGCAGAGCACCGCAGCCCCGTAAAAGGGGACATTGTGAATGAATTCGACGAACGCGTCCTTCACTCCATCAAAATCACCGTAATGGTCGAGATGTTCGGGATCGATGTTTGTGACGACCGCGATTGTTCCATCTAAACGCAGAAAGCTGCCGTCGCTCTCGTCCGCTTCAACTACCATCCAGTCACTGTCGCCGAGACGGGCGTTTGAACCGTACTGCTCGATGATACCGCCGTTGATCACGGTCGGATCAATGGCACCGCAATCGAGCAGGCTGGCAATCATGCTGGTGGTGGTTGTCTTGCCATGCGTACCGGCCACAGCGATGGTGGACTTCAAGCGCATAAGTTCGGCCAGCATTTCAGCCCGCCGGACCACGGGAATGCGGTTCTCCAGCGCGTGCGCGACCTCTGGATTCGTCCGCTTGACCGCTGTCGACGTGACGACCACCGAAGCGCCCTCGACGTTCTCTTTCTCATGCCCAATTCTGACGGAGATGCCCTGCGCACGTAACCGTTCGACAACCGGACTTTCGTTCAGGTCGGACCCTTGAACGGTATAGCCAAGATTGTTCATCACTTCGGCGATACCCGACATGCCGATGCCGCCGATCCCTACAAAATGGATCGTTCCGATATCGGTTGGTACGCCCTTCATTCCGCGATCTCCTTTTTGGCGGTCGATGTCTGGGAGGTCTGTCCTGCCACGACGCCTTGTGAAGCCCCACGCGCATTATTTCCGCCGACGCGGATAACATCCATCATGTCGGCCCCGCCAAAGCTTTCCAGCAGGTCGGCCAAGTCCTCTACGGCCTTGGGACGACCACAGTTCCATGCGGCATGAGCAGCGTTCGCAAGCCCTTCCGGATCGTCCGCCAACACACGGATCTGCTTTGCAAGCTCCTTGGGTCCGAATTTGTCTTGCCGGATCATTCGCGCACCGCCGGCCTTCGCCATCTCACGGGCGTTGGCAGCTTGATGATCGTCAGTAGCAATCGGTAGCGGAATGAGAATGGCTGGTCGGCCGACGGCGGTAAGTTCGGCAATCGTGGATGCGCCGGCGCGTCCGATAAACAGATGGGCATCGGCAAGCCGCACGGCCATGTCCTCGAAATAGGTCCCCAGCTCAGCAGGAATGCCATGGGTGAGATAACGCTCCCGCACGGCGTCGAGATCTTCCGGACGGCACTGCTGCGTCACCTGAAGACGCTGCCGGATGGCGGGTGCAAGCATGGCCAACCCGTCGGGTACCACTTCCGACAGAACACGTGCGCCTTGGCTTCCGCCTGTTACGAGCACACGAAGCAAGCCATCTTCCTCATAGGGAGGGAACTGCCTCTCTCGCAGGGTGAGAACTTCTGCACGTACGGGATTACCCACAAGATGGGTTTTGCCGTGCTGAAGCGGCTTGAGCCGCTGCACTTCAGGATAAGCGGTTGCGATCGCATCCACTCGATTGGCAAACAGCCGATTTACCCGGCCAAGCACCGCGTTCTGCTCGTGGATGACTGTCGGAATCTTGGCCGACGTGGACGCGAGGATCGAGGGAAGCGAAGGGTAACCGCCGAACCCGATTACCGCGCTCGGCTGAAAGCTTTCGAATAAGCGCAGGGCCATCCTGCGACCCTCCCAAACCGCTTTGGCTCCACGCAGCCACTGAAGCGGATTTTTCCCGAACCGTCCGGCGGGCAGGACATGGGCAGGCATGAAATCTGGCTTGCCGGGTATCTGGGCTCCGCGCTCATCGGTAATCAGAGCGACATGGTGTCCGCGTTTGTCCAGTTCGGCCGCCAGCGCAAAAGCCGGCAAAATATGGCCGCCGGTTCCCCCGGCAGCGAGCACGTAATGGCGGTTTGAATGCGTCACTGGTGAATTTCGCGCGTGATGCGCGCCTCCGGCGTTGTCATCCCGCCCCCCTGCCTCATGCCCAACAGGTCGCCAAGCCCCCGGGTGCTGGTTTTCAGATAGGGATTGCGGCGGGTGATCGCGATGAGAAGCCCTACAGCCATGCATACAGCAATGGTAGAAGACCCCCCGTAACTGACCAGAGGAAGGGTCATTCCCTTGGACGGAAATAGCTGCAGGTTTACTAGGATATTGATGAAAGCCTGACCTCCCAATAGCGATACGAGCCCAGTCCCGGCAAGCAGAGCGAACAGATCTTCCTCTTCGAATAAGCGCATCAGCACGCGCATGATGATACCCAGATAAATCAACACGATCAGGGCGCAGAAGATCAGTCCGAACTCTTCCCCGATAACGCTAAAAATGTAGTCCGTGTGTGCTTCAGGCAGGCTCATCTTCCTGAGGCCCAGTCCATAGCCAGCACCAGTCCACCCGCCGGCCAGAAGCGTGCGGCTAGCTAGGTCCACCTGATCATAGGCTGTGCCGCCACCGAAAAATGCGTCGATGCGGTGCCGCGCGTTGTCATAAAGAAAATACGTGGCGGTCAGCACGAAAAGGCCAGCTCCGATGACCGCGCCCAGTCGCTTCATCGGCATCCCGGCCAGAAGGATCATGACCATCCACACACCGGCGAAAAGCATGAATTCACCAAAGTTCGGCTGCATCATGAGAAGCATACCGATAAGGCCTGTCAGGCCGGTCGAAATCCAGAGGACTGGTAGGTTTGGATCCCGCATCCGCCAGGACAATATCCATGCGAGCACAATGGCGAATGCCGGCTTGAGAAATTCAGATGGCTGGAACTGCATGCCGATGCTGATCCAGCGCCGAGCCCCGTTAATCTCCACCCCGATGAAGGGGACCAGGAAAAGAAGGCCGAGCATCGCGGCGCCTAAGATCACGCCAAAGCGCCGTGCGTTCTGGCGGCTGAGTAAGGAAGCGCCAAACATTACGCCAAGTGCGATCGCCTGCCATGCGAGATGGCGATAGAAGAAATAAAGCGGATTGAGCGTGTCGGTTGAGGTGGAAAGGCGGTTAGCACTGGCCGGGCTTGCCGCGGCAACTGCGATGGTGCCGAGCGTCATTAGCAACAGCACGAGGCCGAGCAAGACGCGATCGATCTCGCGCCACCAGATCTTCAACTGGCTCCAGCGAGAAAGCTTTCCCCCCGGGATATGAGCCGGTTTACGCTTTGCGCCGGGTACGAAAGGCTGCATGACGGTCACTTGAGCGCTTCCACCAGTTCGCGGAAATGCTCACCGCGCTTTTCGAAATCACTATACTGGTCGAAACTGGCGCATGCGGGCGAAAGAAGGATCGTGTCACCCTGTTCGGCGTTCGCCGCCGCCGAAGCGACTGCGCGATCCAACGTCTCACACTGCTCCACCGGAACGCGGCCTTCGAGTGCCTTCGCAAAGTCTGGCCCGGCCTTACCGATAGTGTAAGCGGCTTTCACGCGATGAATTTCAGCCTCGCACTCGCCCAGCCCCGGTTCCTTGGCGAGCCCGCCGAGGATCCAATGGATATTGTCGAATGCTGCCAGGGCCGGCGCGGAAGCAGCCGTGTTTGTACCCTTACTGTCGTTTACATAAGCGACGCTAGCGATCTCTGCGACGCGCTCCATGCGGTGCGGCAGGCCTGCGTAGCTTTTTAATCCCGATCGTATTTGCGAAATTGAGATCCCCAAAATGTCGCATGTTTCGATGGCGGCTGCCGCGTTTTCCCGGTTGTGGGGACCTTGTAAAGAGGGCCAGGCCGATTGCTCGCTGCGTTCGATCCCTCTGTTGTCGAATACGTCTTCGAGAATGCTCGCAATCGAGCCTTCGGCGAATTTCCCTAGAACCCTGGCGTCGGTAAACCGGGCGATAGAGTTGTGACCTCGTGTCTGCATTGCCAACAACCGAGACTTGCTGGCCGCATACTTGCTGAAATCTCCATCATACCGGTCGAGATGGTCCGGGGCGATATTCAGAAGCACCGCCACATCGCAATCCAGCGAATAGGTCAGATCGATCTGATAGCTGGACAATTCCAACACGTAGACCCCACCTTCGGGCAGCGGCTCCTGTTCGAGGATCGGCAGGCCGATATTGCCGCCCATGGTGGTCGGCACGTCGGCGGTTTTGAGGATGTGATGAACCAACGCGGTGGTGGTGGACTTGCCGTTTGTGCCGGTGATGCCGATGACCTTGTGCGGCGGCAGCTCCTTGCGCGCCTGCGCGAAGAGCTCGATATCGCCGATCACCGGCACACCGAAGCTGCCGGCGTGCGGCTTGATCGGATGGGTGTTGAGCGGGACGCCCGGGCTGACGACCACATTAGCATAGCCGGTGAGGTCCGCTTCCAGCGGATCGCCGATTGCGCAGCGGCCGTCATACGGTTCGCGCGCCTCAGCACGGTCGTCCCACACCAGCACGTCGGCTCCGGCAGCCAGCAGCGCTTCGACCGTCGCCCGGCCGGACCGCGCGAGGCCGAGCACCGCGAATTTCTTGTCCTTCCAGGCGAGTGAGGTGATCATCTGAGCTTGAGCGTTGCTAGCCCCAAAAGTGCGAGCACGATGGCCACGATCCAGAAACGGATCACAACCTTGCTCTCGGACCAGCCGAGTTGTTCGAAATGGTGGTGAATTGGCGCCATGCGAAAGACCCGACGGCCTGTACGCTTGAACCAGAAGACCTGAATGATGACCGACAGAGCCTCGAACACGAACAGCCCGCCGACGATCGCCAGAACGACTTCGTGATGCGTCGCCACGGCGATCGCACCTAGAGCGCCGCCCAAGGCGAGGCTGCCGGTGTCGCCCATAAAGACTGCAGCCGGCGGTGCGTTGAACCACAGGAATGCCAGACCAGCTCCCATGATGGCTGCGCAGAAAATCGCGAGTTCCCCTGCGCCTTCAACATAGGGAATGCCGAGATATTCGGAGTAGTCCACGCGGCCCACCAGATAAGCAATCACTGCGAAGGTGCCAGCGGCGATGATAACCGGCATGGTGGCCAGACCATCCAGCCCATCGGTGAGGTTCACCGCATTACCAGCACCGACGATAACGAAGGCAGCAAACACATAATACAGAGGTCCGAGCTCGATCCCAAAGTTGTTCACGAAAGGCACATAGACAAAGGTGTTGATCTGGCTGACGATAATCCAGCTTGCCACGCCAGCTACGGCGAATTCGAACAGCAAGCGAACCTTACCCGAAACACCCTTGTGGCTGGACTTCGAAACCTTGTCATAATCGTCGAGAAATCCGATCAGACCGAAGCCACCCGTCACAGCCATACAGGCCCAGACGAACGGGTTGCTGAGGTCCATCCACAACAGCATCGACAGCGTTAGGCTGGCCAGGATCATGAGGCCGCCCATCGTGGGGGTGCCGACCTTTGCGAGATGAGTTTGCGGGCCATCTTCGCGGATCGGTTGACCTTTGCCCTGACGGACCCGGAGCATATCGATAAATCGTGGCCCGATGAGGAGTCCGATGAGCAGTGCCGTCAGCAGCGTCGCCCCCGCACGCGCCGTTTGATAACGCACAAGGTTGAAGAGACCTTCGAAATTGAAATATTCGGCGAGGAGATAGAGCATCGGCGCGCGGCGCTTCCTAGGTAAAGTGGTCGACCAGCTTTCCGAGACCGACTGAATTCGAACCTTTCACCAGCACGGCGTCCCCTGCGATGATGCCGAATTGCTCCAGCAGCCCGATAGCCTCCCCGGCAGTATTGCAATGCTCCCACTCGAGCGGCTTGCCAAGCGAGTTGAAGGCGGGTTTCCCCAGTTCACGGGCGAGAGCGCGCATCTCCTCGCCGACAAAAATCGCATAGTCCACATCGGCTGCGATGAGCGGTTCGGAAAGTGCGCAATGAAATTTATCGGCGAAGTCACCCAGTTCCTTCATGGAACCCAGAACGGCGATGCGTCGGCTTGACGGGGTCTGACGGAGTTGGGCAAGCGTAGCGCGCATGCTCGCAGGATTAGCGTTGTAACTTTCGTCGATCATCAGAGCCGTACCCCCGGGAACGGAAATGCCATGGCGGGCTCCCCTTCCCTTCAAGCCGCCCATTTCAGCCAGCGCGAGACCAGCCGCGGCCATGTCACCGCCCGCAGCCCGCACTGCGGCCATCACAGCCAGCGAATTGATCACCCAGTGATCGCCAGGCTCTGCCACCGTGTAACAAAGCCGGCCGCTGTCGAATTCACAGGTAACGAGGCTCCCGCCATTCGCGCTTGGTATGGCATCGAGCAAGCGGATGTCGGCATGGGGTGCGCGACCGAAGCTTATGATCTTGGCTTCCATCCGGATCGCTGCTAGCCGCAAGCGTTCGAAATACTCGCTATCGGCAGGGATGACGGCGATGCCGCCTCGCTCAAGCCCCGAGAAAATTTCCGCCTTGGCTTCCGCGATAGCCTCCATTGATCCCAGGTTCTCGATATGCGCGGGCGCGATCGTTGTGATCACAGCGATGTTGGGTCGAACCTGCTTGGAAAGTCCTTCGATCTCTCCCGCATTGTTCATACCCATTTCGAAGATACCGAACCGGCTACGGGCGGGCATTCTGGCTAGGCTGAGCGGCACCCCTACATGGTTGTTGTAACTGCGGGTCGATCGATGTGCAGCGCCGCGGCTCGCCCGTTCGAGGCTTGCGAAGATCGCTTCCTTGACGCCGGTCTTGCCGACCGATCCGGTAACTCCGATGATCTTCGCTTGGGTCCGGCTACGGGCCATCGCCGCCAGTGCCTTCAGCGCTTCTGTCGTATCCTGGACCAGGACATGCGGATAATCGACCGGTCGATCTACGATGGCGGCGGCTGCCCCGTTTTCGAACGCTTTCGCCAGAAACCGGTGGCCATCCATTGCTTCGCCCTTAAGAGCAATGAAGAGATCGCCATTCACCACATCGCGGCTGTCCATCTCGACGCCGGCCACCTGGAAGGCGCAACTTGCCTGCCCATTGACCGCCTTGGCGATGGCTTCGCCGTCCCAAAGAGTCAGCGGAAGCCGGTCGCGCGGATCGGCAGGCCATTCGACATAGGCCGGGTGACGCAGGATCGCCGCGCTCACGATGCACCGCCATTCGAGATCTGGGCAGCGCATTCGCGAGCGACTTCGACGTCGTCAAAGGGATGGACTTGCATGCTTTCTCCCGATCCGATGATCTGACCTGTTTCGTGCCCTTTTCCCGCGATGAGGACGATGTCATCCGGTTTTGCGGCAGCAATGGCTTCATGAATAGCTTCGCGACGACCCGCCACTTCGCGCGCCTGAGGTGCGCCTTCAAGCACCTGACGGCGGATTTCCGCAGGATCTTCGCCTCGCGGATTATCATCTGTGACGATAACGAGATCGCTGGACTTCGCCGCAGCTTGCCCCATCGGCGCTCGCTTGCCATGATCGCGATCGCCACCAGCGCCAAATACGGTGATCAGCCTTCCAGAGACGTGCGGGCGCAAAGCAGCAATCGCAGCTTCCAAAGCGTCAGGCGTATGAGCATAATCAACGTATATCGGGGCGCCACTGGGCGCGATAACTGCCCGTTCCAAGCGCCCACGAACTGGCTGCAACCTTGAAACTGCGTCCCATACCTGGCTAGCGGAAATACCGGTCGCCAAGGCAAGGCCGGCGGAAGTAAGGGCGTTGGACACCTGATACGCGCCGATCAAAGGTAGCCTGATGGTCCGTTGGGCTCCCTCATGCTCGATCGTCAACGACTGGCCAAGCTGGGTTGGTTCACGTCCGGTAAGCCGAATATCGGCTCCTTCTTCACCGACGGTCATGATCTTAAGACCACGCTTTTTCGCTTGATCCACCACGCGCGCATTCCAAGCGCTGACACCCGAACCGATCCAGATGACAGCAGTAGCATCATCCGACACCACCTCGTCAAAAAGACGCATCTTCGCGGCGAAATAGTCATCCATGTCCGCGTGGTAATCGAGATGATCTCGGCTGAAATTGGTGAAACCAGCGGCTTCTACCGGAATGCCTTCGTTGCGATATTGTGAAAGACCGTGACTGGATGCTTCGTAAGCAACATGGCTTACCCCTTCCCGGGCAAGGCCGCTCAAATTGGACAAGAAAGTCACTATGTCAGGCGTGGTCAGACCGGTGGAGACACTCCCGTCCGGAGTTGTAACGCCCAAGGTGCCGATGCTGGCTGCGCGCTCGCCAGCCATACGCCATATCTGGCGGACCATTTCTACGCACGAGGTTTTACCGTTCGTTCCAGTTACGGCGACGATATGCTCGGGGACCGGCGTGAAAAATTGCGCAGCCATCTCCGCAAAGCATTTACGGGGGGTGGGGCTCGCTATGTGGAGCGCCCCGTCCACTTTTGCTTCAGGCCGTGCGACGATCGCGATTGCACCAGCTTCAATGGCAGCAGGAATGAAATCCTCGCCATTGGCTTGAGCCCCTTGGAAGGCTCCGAAAACGGTACCCGGAGCAACCTTGCGATTGTCGATCGCAAAGCCGGTAACCGAGAAGTCCGCATTCTCGGGACATTGCACACCAGCGGCGCTACAGATCTTAATGAGCTTCACTTCTGCGCCTCTGGAATGAGAGGTGTGATTGCTGAAATATCGATATCTCGCTTGTCGTCCGGACGCACGCCGATCAGAGGACCGATGCGCGGCACAAGGCGTCCGACGATAGGTGCCGCGTTCCATGCAGCCGTTCGCTGATAGGAACTTGCGAGCGTGCCCTTAGGTTCGTCGAGCATGGCAATCACGACATAGCGGGGGCGATCCATCGGAAAAGCAGCGGCGAAGGTAGAGACCAGCGCCGTACGCCGATAGCCACCCTTCCCGCCCGGCTTCTCAGCCGAGCCGGTCTTGCCACCGACGCGATAGCCGGGGGCATCGGCATTACGTCCTGTGCCGTAAATGGCGATTGCCCGCATCATCTGCCGCATCCTGCTTGAGGTCGACGCCTTGAATACGCGGCGCCCCTTGGGCGCCTGTCCCGGACCAAGCTTCTTTAACGTTGCCGGGCGATAGACGCCCCCGTTGACCATCGCCGCGTAGGCACTGGCGAGGTGCAGTGGCGTGACCGCGATACCGTGTCCGAAACCGACAGTCATATTGGTTAGGCGAGCCCATTTATCTCCGGGCCAGAGAGGAAAGCCTTTCGCGGGAAGCTCAATCTCCGGGCGACCATTCATCCCGAGATCGATCATATATTGGCGAAGCCGTTCCGGTCCCATTTCGTCGGCGATGCGGGCGCTGGTAGTATTCGAGGAATGGATCAGGGTCTCGACGGCATTGAGCGTCGGCCCCATTGCGTGACTATCGCGTATAGTGAAACGCCCAACCTTCATAGGCGATGCATCGAAGCGCTTACCCAAATCCCGGATGGTACCGGAATCGATTGCCGCAGCCACAGTCAAAGGCTTGAAGGTAGAACCTAGTTCGTAAACCTGGTTGGTCACGCGGTTGAACATCAGCTTCTGGCCTTCCGCGTCGATCTTGTTGGGATCGAATTCGGGAAGAGACGCAAGCGCCATTACCTCACCAGTATCCACATCCAGCACTATGCCGGCCCCGCCTTGAGCCTGCGTCAACTTCATGCCGCGGCGCAATTCGTCTTCCAGCGCACCCTGCACTCTAACATCGATTGAAAGAGCAATAGGAGTCCCGCGTGTCGCTGGATTGGTCAGATGGTCGTTGAAGACCTGCTCCATCCCCACCCGGCCATTGCCGTCTGCCGCCACATATCCGAGAACATGCGCCGCCATCTGCCCTTGCGGGTAATGACGATCCTCTTCCATAGGCATTTCAAGCGCAAGCTCACCGATGTCCTGCACGCGATTGGCTTCTTCCGGGAGCAGCCGCCGGCGAAGATACCCGCCCTTGCCGCTTGATAGATGTGCTGCAAGCGCCTTCTCGTCCATATCCGGGAAGATTGCTTTCAATTTGGACGCCACGTCTTCGGGTTTCGCAACCAGGGGCGCTTCGTCTTCGCCGAGCGCCTCTGGATTAAACCACAGCGCGTAGGCCGGGAAAGCGCGGGCCATTGGTACGCCATTGCGATCTACGATTTCGCCGCGATCGGGCAGAAGAGCCGCTTCAAGCGAA
This sequence comes from uncultured Erythrobacter sp., assembly GCA_947504155.1. Taxonomy (GTDB): domain Bacteria; phylum Pseudomonadota; class Alphaproteobacteria; order Sphingomonadales; family Sphingomonadaceae; genus Qipengyuania. The sequence continues at coordinate 385,502 of CANNGF010000003.1, read as the reverse complement.
GTCGCGCGCGCTTCTTCCCCACCAGCTCCGAGATAGACAATCCGGCTAAGCGCTACGGCCGTTAAAAGTGCAAATACGACGGCTATCCAAAGGACACGCCAGCGCGCAAGGTCGAGCGACTTCTGGCGAATGCTGACGAGTTGCACCCGTCCGCTCGCCATCGCCATGCTAACCGCCCCCGGTCCACCGTGGAGAGCGGAAAATGCGTTCACCGAGCGACCTCCGCCATGGCAACAGAAGCTGCCGCAGGCCGGGAAAGCCGCTGGGCGAGGCTGCTGGCAAGCCGCTGAGCAGGCTCCTCCACCTGTACCGCCGCTATCGCAATAGTTTCAGCATACCCCTCGTCGTCGCCCAGCCATTCCTCGAACAAGCCTTCATCTTCCACGGGACCGGTGTCAGCCTTGGCGACCCGGATTGGCTGCGGGGCGTCCATGCCTCTTGGCGTACCCAGGACAGCCAGCTGACGCTCATGCTCTACATACTGGTCGGCACGCGGTGCGGAATATCCGAATTCGACTTGGTTCCACGCTGCCAGCTGCATCTGACTTGCACGGGTCTGGAATTCGGTTTCGAGCATCAGCTTGGATCGCTCAGATGCGATGATCTGCCGCTCGAGCAAGCGCACGTCGCTTTTCACGGCGTTCACCTTGAACGTCAGTGCGAGGAAGAGCGCGCCGCACATGCTGAGAACAAGCAACCAGCCAATCTGACGAATGCGCGAAGTCTGGGCCATCATGCGGCCTCCCTTGCCGGAGTGGAGGTGCGGACCGCGTGACGCAGAACCGAAGAGCGCGCACGCGGATTACGGGCGATCTCGGCCTCGCCGGGCTTGATCGCCTTTGAAATGGGGGAAAAGACCGGATCGACCTGCACTGCCATGGGGACGTGACGCGAGGCGCTCGGGGGTGAGGATGCCTCGCGCAGGTAGCGCTTGACGATCCGGTCTTCGAGGCTGTGGAAGCTGACCACCGCCAAGCGGCCACCTTCGCACAACAAATGTTCGGCAGCCGACAGTCCCTGAGACAGTTCGTCGAGCTCGCCATTTACGTGAATTCTGATGGCCTGGAAGGTCCGGGTTGCCGGATCCTTTTTGTCATGCGGCTTGTGCCCCAGGGCCTTGCGCACGACATTCGCCAGTTGGCCGGTCGTTTCGAGCGGGCGCGCAGCCACGATTGCCCGTGCGATGCGGCGCGACTGCCGTTCCTCACCGTATTGGTAGATCACGTCCGCGATCAGGTTCTCATCCGCAGTGTTGAGAAAATCGGCAGCGCTTTCACCGTCCTGACTCATGCGCATGTCCAGCGGTCCGTCGGCGGAAAAAGCAAATCCGCGATGCGCCTGGTCCAGCTGCATCGACGAAACGCCGATATCCATGACGACACCGTTTACGCGATCGACTCCTGCAGAGCGCATGACGTCGAGCATCTCGGAAAAACGGTGCGGATGAAGGATGAGGCGCGATGAATGACCTTCCCCTTCCTGCAAGGTCCGGCCAGCCGAGATCGCATCAGGATCACGGTCGAAGGCATGGACGGTCGCCCCGCGTTCGAGAAGAGCGCGCGTGTAGCCGCCGGCCCCGAAGGTCGCATCGACCAGAACGTCGCCCGGCTGCGGGTCGAGCGCAGCGATAACCTCTTCGAGAAGGACGGGGATATGAGGCGCGTCGCTCATTTGCCCTTAGCCTTGGCGTCGGCAAGCAAGCTCTCGCAGGCAGCCTTTGCGCTGGCCCAGTCATCGCCCATCCCGGCAAGCTCTTCCGGATTCCATAAGGTGAAGAAGCGGCCACCGCCCTGAAAGTAGAGCCCGCCATCGATCTTGCCGAGAGCGCGAAGATGATCGGGCATTACGAAGCGGCCACTGTCGTCGAACGGCATTTCGATGAAGCCAAAAAGTTGGCTGGCGCGCGTATCGCGGTCGAAGTCCTTGCCTACGCGGACAGCGATCTCTTCTTCGCGATCAAGTTGTGCGTCGAGCTCTTCTTTACGGCTGAGGCCGAAGCCGACGAGACAGTTCCAGGTGGGATGCTTCATCAGGCATAGGGTGCGGCCGTCGGAACTTTCCTTCACGGCCTTTCGGAATAGCGGAGGGAGCACGAAGCGGCCCTTATCGCCCGCAGGCGAATAGGCTTGTCCGCTGTAACCTCCGAATTGCACTTCCCCGTTCCCCAGTTTGCGTTTGCATCCTCCCGATCGGCACACGTCTCCAGCCCGCGAAAGCACGTGCTCTCACGGCGCTCGAACCTTTCGGCATCGCGCAAAGACAATGGCATGTCCGATGTGTGGGTGGTTTATCGCGGGAGCTGCAGGGATGGAAGGGAAAATTACGGGATTTTGCGGGATAGACCGGTAAAATTCTGAAATTCAAAGGATTTTTTGTTCGACGTGCCGGGTAGGACTTACCTTCCTGTTAAGTATTATTGGCGGAAATCCGTCAGAATCGCTGAGAGGATCAGTGATTAAATCGGCGTGTCCCGTTAATTCCCGGGGTTCTTCCCGCGAAATCCCGAACGACTGGTCAGTTGTCGAATATGCGATCGATCAACGCCGAGAGAGCGCTCTTGCGCACGGCATCGTCGTAGTGATCGTCCAAAACCGCGGCATCCGCGATTAATAACGCCCGACCATGGCCGATCTTGCAATCCGCGATGAGACCGTCCGCTGAAAGGTCGCAGTCGGCATGGTCGCTCACGCCCTGCGTTTCAAAGTGACCCGCCAAGTCGACCGGAAGGTTGGTCGTATTCGCTTGTTTGAGGCGCTCGCCGCCGGGCTGCTCTTCATCGTATAGCAAGGCAAGTCCCCAGCGCGAAAGAATTGGAGAAATCACCACCATGTCATGCGGACGTCTCGGATCCCCCAAGGGGTAGTCACTGTGCTGCGTCAGCATGGGATCTGCAAATATGAGTGCCCGGCCACCTTCGCGTAGCCAGGTATCGAAGGATACGTTTTCCGACGGGGCCAAAGGGCGTGGCTGGGCAAGAATTACTTGGTCGACCTCTGCAAGTGCCTCAGGCTCAAGCGTATCGAGCGGCAGGATCACGCCATCTTCTTCCAGGAACCCCCTCACCCAGCCTCGCTCTCCCTCTTCGAGAATCGAGGAAATGTCTCCGCCCTCGCCCCAGTAGATCGGGAGAGTGGTGAACAGGCCGATTTCTCCGGACGCCTGCTCGCTCTGCGGAGTGGCAGGTGGCTCGCTTTGAGTTGGCTTTATGTTGCAACCTGCCAAGGCCAGTAGCAGAAAAGCCGCAGCGGGTTTACTGCTGGACAGGCGGAGCATCGGGAAAACCCTGTTCGGGAACCGGAGCGGGAGACTGCGATGCAGCGGGAGCCGGTTTTTGCGGCAGATCAGGTACGACGCCCGCTTCCATCAGCGGGTCATTTTGCTGAGTGGACTGGCTCGGCTCGGTAGTGGGCGCGGCTGCAGGCACCGCCGCAGCATCCACTTCCAGCATCCGATCCTGAATAAGGCTAGCAAGCCCGATCAGCAGGACCATCAGGATGATCCCCCCGATACCGATCTGCAGCCGCTGCATCGATTGCGAACGGGTTCCTGCAAGGGGTACGTCGGTAGGTTCGAGTGCAGTCGGCGCGCTGCGGGTAAGATCGAAAGATCGTGGCATGCCGGGAATCTTGGGCATTGCCGCGGCTCGCGTCAATCTTTCTCGTGGAGCCAGTCGAACACGGGCAGGTCCTTCGACTTCAACCATTCGGCATTGTAGAGTGTCGAGAGGTATCGAAATCCGGTATCACAAAGGATCGTGACCACTTGCGGCTTCTCTCGGCCTTCCGCCACAAGATGCTTGCCGAGCGCGACCGCGCCCCCGACATTTATCCCGCTCGAAAGACCAAGGCACAGCCCTTCTTCGCGCAGAAGACGGGCCACCCATTCGAGGCCTTGCTCGTCGGATATGCGGAACTGTGTGTCGATTGGCGCGCCTTCCAGATTGCCGGTGATGCGGCCCTGTCCGATACCCTCGGCTACGGAAGAACCCTCGCTCTTCAGCTCACCATTGGCGTAATAGTTGTACAGCGCAGCACCGTGCGGATCGGTCAGCGCAATCACGACGCCTTCATCGAACTCCTTGAGCCCCATGCCCACGCCGGCAATGGTGCCCCCCGTCCCGGCCGCACAAGTGAAGCCATCGATCCGGCCGTCGAGCTGCTCCCAAATTTCCTTCGCGGTTCCTTCGATGTGCGCTTTCCGATTGGCGGTATTATCGAACTGGCCGGCCCAGATTGCCCCATCGACCTCTTCTGCCATCCGGCGCGAAACGTGCTGGAAATGATTAGGATCGGCATATTTGGTCGGTGGGACAGTAACCAGTTCCGCACCAAGCGCACGAAGCGTTTGCATCTTCTCGCTCGACTGGTTGTCCGGCATCACGATAACAGTGCGATAGCCAAGTGCATTGGCTACCAGGGCGATACCAATCCCGGTATTTCCTGCAGTGCCTTCGACGATCGTACCGCCCGGCTTCAGTTCCCCGCGCGCTTCAGCATCGCGAATGATGTAAAGCGCTGCGCGGTCCTTGACCGATGCGCCCGGATTGGCGAATTCGCACTTGCCATAAATGTCGCAACCGGCTTCCTCGCTTGGTCCTGCCAGGCGAACAAGCGGGGTATTGCCGATAAGGTCGAGCGTCTGCTCGCGTACGGGAATTTGAGTCATGTTGGCCGAATTAGGCGTGCGATGCCGCAGCGGCAAACAACATCAATCTTCAGGGGCGATAGTAACCTTCAGTCCATCCAGTTCTGCGCTGAACGGTATCTGGCAGGACAGGCGAGAAGTGTCTGCGCGGTGGTCGCTGCTTTCGAGGAGATCGTCCTCGTCTTCACTCATTTCCGGAAGCTTGCCAGCAAATTCCGGGTCGATATGCACATGGCAGGTCGCGCAGGAACAGCATCCTCCGCACAGTGCCAGCAGCTCGTCGAAGCCATTGTCGCGAATGGCTTCCATCACGGTCAGGCCGTTCTCGACCTCGATTTCGGAAGTTTCACCTTCGCGGGTGGTGACGATCAGCTTCGGCATCGCTCGTATCCTGTATTGCCATGCCCGCAACGCGGGCCCTATGCGAGTGGCTGCTATTCAAACCGGGGCAGGAAGGCAAGCAAAGCCATGGGTCTTACGACAGCGACAATCCGCGCCCATCTCGATGAAGTTGCCAACAATGACCCACAGGTTGCAGCGGCAATAGACCGCGTAGGTTATCCCGAAGAACGCATTCGAGAAACGGGATATCGCACGCTTTTGAGAACGATTGTGGGCCAGCAAGTCAGCGTCGCTGCGGCATCGTCAGTATGGAGCAAGCTGGAGAACGAACTTGGCGAAGAAATGGTCGCCGCAGAATTGCTCGCTCGTGATTTCGATACCCTGCGCGCTTGCGGTCTGTCACGGCAGAAACAAGACTACGCGCGGTCGCTGTGCGAGTTGGTCGTCAGCGGAGAAATCGACCTTGAAGACCTTCCCTCCGATGATGAGGCAGCTATTGAAAAACTGACCCGCATCAAGGGCATCGGCCGCTGGTCTGCGGAAATCTACCTGCTTTTTGCCGAAGGCCGACCGGACATCTGGCCCGCGGGCGATCTCGCTGTCCAGATCGCTTGCGGTAAATTGCTGAACCTCGACAACCGTCCGAGCGAGAAAGAAACACGCGCATCGGCTGAAAAGTGGAGGCCGCATCGCGGGGCGATGGCTATCTTCACCTGGCATGCCTATGCGGATCCGGCATTATAGATTGGGAGAGATTCTTTGAGCCAGCGCAAAGCTATCTTCATCACTGGCGGCGCATCCGGGATCGGCCGCGCCATTGCGCTTTATTTCGGTCAGCGGGACTATTTTGTCGGGATCGGAGATATCGACGAGGCCGGTATGCGGGAAACGCTCGATATGGTCGGGCATGGTTTCGTCTTTCAGCAGACATTCGACGTTCGTGATCGGGCCGAGTGGGACCGCGCTTTGGACGGGTTTTCGACCGCAGCTGGCGGCCGGATAGATATTGTTGCCAATAACGCTGGCATTCCGCTTGCCGGTCCTTTGATCGACAACAGCGAAATGGAGATTACACGCTGCCTCGACATTAATTTGAAGGGCGTGCTTTTCGGCGCTCAAGCGGCGTATTCTCACCTCAAGCAAACCGCACCAGGGTCCTGCTTGCTCAACACTGCAAGTGCGGCTGGGTTATATGGAACACCCGGAGCGAGCGTCTATTCCGCCACCAAATTCGGCGTACGGGCGATCACCGAAAGCCTCGATGCGGAATGGGCGAAGGAAGGAATCAAGGTCCGATCGATCATGCCCAGCTTCATCGATACTCCGTTGCTGGATCACAATTCCAATGCTGCTAGCAATGATCAGATCCGCACCCGGGTGACCGATGCAGGCCTGGAAATAACCCCGGTTGAGGAAGTAGCCAAAGCCGCCTGGGATGCGGTGCACGGAGAAAGGCTCCATACCACGGTCGGCAAGACCGCGAAGAGGCTCGCTTTCGGAGCCCGTTGGCTGCCGGGAAGGCTTCGCAAGCAGACCCGCTCAGCATCGCGACCACTCGGGCGCTAGACTATCATTAGGCGGCGGCGAAGATCTTCGGATAAAGCTTAACAGCATCCGGCCAACACGCCGCCACAGCTTACACCAGCTTGTCGATCTTTTTGGCCATGTTCACATCGCGCAGGCTGAGTCCGCCTGCATCGTGAGTGGTCAAAGTTATTTCCACCTTGTTGTAAACATTGAACCACTCTGGATGATGGTCGCGCTTCTCAGCGATGATCGCGATCCGTGTCATGAAGGCGAACGCTTCTGCAAAATCTGCGAATTCGAAAGCACGCTGGATTGCCTTGCCCTCTCGTGAGAGCGACCATTTCGGTAGCGCCCTCAGCCAGCTGTCACGTTCCTCAGGGGTCAGTTCATCGACGGCCATGCGCGAATCCTCTCTTGCTTGTCGTGCCCGCGCCTTTTGCCTATCGCTGCCGCCCATGCAAGCGCAGCTGACTGCAATTGATATCGCCTGCCGCAAGGGCGAGAGGCTGCTCTTCAAGGGCCTGTCGATGAATTGTGTCAGCGGGGATGCAGTTCATATCACCGGTGCAAACGGGATCGGTAAGTCGAGCCTTATTCGTATTCTGGCCGGGCTGGCGCGCCCGTTTGCAGGCGAAGTGTCGGCAGCGGGCTCGATCGGCCTGGTGGACGAGCGGCTCGCATTCGACATGAATCAGCCTCTCGGCAAGGCGCTCGCTTTCTGGGAGCGGCTGGACGGCTGCCGGGATGGAAAGCGGGATCGAGGGCAAGATTTACTCCAGCTCGAGCCCCTGCTGGACGTGCCGGTGCGATATCTATCCACCGGGCAAAAGAAACGCGCAGCACTCGCTCGCCTTCTCAATCGGAACTGCCCGATCTGGCTGCTGGACGAACCTCTGAACGGGCTCGACAAGCAAGCCCAGAGAGCAGTGGAAATGCTGGTGGAGCAGCACTGTGGTGCGGGCGGAATTGTCGTGGTCGCCTCGCACCAGCAGATCGCGCTTAAAGGGAAGACAATTGCCATGGAGAGTTTTGCAGGATGAGCGCCCTCGCCCTGCTGCGCCGGGATCTTGGCCTGTTGCTCCCCGGGGGGAGCGGCGGAGGCGTGTTGCCGTTGCTCTTCTTCCTGGCCGTGGCGATGCTTTACCCTTTTGCCGTCGGACCCGATGCGCAGATTCTGGCTCGGACCGGAGGCGGGGTCATCTGGGTGGCAGCGCTTTTGGCCGCAATCCTGCCATTGGAGAAACTGGTTTCAGCTGACCTCGACGCAGGCGTATTCGATCAATTGTATCTGCGAGGTATCAGCGAGGAACTGGTGATGGCCATTCGCTTGCTGGCTCACTGGCTCGCCTTCGCGCCATTGCTTCTTCTTGCCACATTGCCAGCGGCAGCGCTGCTTGGCTTGTCACAAGGAACCACACAGACAGTCCTGCTCGGATTGGTGGCGGGAACGCCCGGCCTGGCTGCCGTGGGTCTCGCCGTGGCGGCGCTAACCGCAACCATGCGGGGCGGCGCGGCGCTGGCCGGGCTGATGGTCATTCCCCTTGCCGTTCCGCTGCTCATTTTTGGAGCGGGCGCCTTGGCGCGGCCTGACAGTTCCGGCCTCTTGCTGACAGCGGCTATAAGTATGGGGCTAGTAGCCCTCGCGCCCTTTGCTGCCGGAGCAGCATTGAGAGCATCCAGGGAATAGTCACCCCAAGGAGCGACGCCGAAATCAATAAGGGGGTTGGTGCAGGCCCTTGGGGCTTTCGGTAAAGATTTCCACGCCGTCTTCGGTGATGGCGATCGAATGTTCGAACTGCGCCGACAGCGATTTATCGCGCGTCACTGCAGTCCAGCCGTCATTGAGCATCTTGGCATTGGGTCGGCCAAGATTGATCATCGGTTCGATGGTGAAAAACATTCCCGGCTTGAGCAGCGGACCGGTGCCTTTACGACCGGTGTGGATCACTTCGGGTGCATCATGGAACAACCGGCCCACGCCATGCCCACAGAATTCCTGCACCACGCCATATCTATGCGACTTGGCATGGGCTTCGATCACTGCACCGATGTCACCAAGCCGTGCGCCAGGCTGGCTTGCGGCCTCAATGCCAAGCATCAGGCATTCATAGGTCACATCGACCAGCTTCCGAGCCTTCAACGCAGGTTCGCCGGCGTAGAACATACGGCTGGTATCGCCATGCCAGCCATCGAGCAGAGGCGTGACATCGATATTCACGATATCACCATCCTTCAGCGCCTTGTCGGACGGAATGCCATGGCAAATCACATGGTTGATGGACGTACAGCAGCTGTGTGCATAGCCGCGATACCCCATCGTGGCAGGCACGGCACCGGCATCCAGCGTCATTTCGCGCACTTTGTCGTCGATCTGGCCGGTCGTTACCCCTGGCTGGACCAGGTCCGTGAGTTCGTCGAGGATTTCAGCGGCGAGCCTGCCGGCCTTTCGCATTCCCTCGAAACCTTCGGGCCCATGAAGCTTGATGGTGCCATCACGATAGACGGTCTGTCCGCTGTCGATTACCTGATATTCGGTCATGTGCGCTCACTTAGTGATTTCGGCGCGAAATTGCGAGAGTTCTAGCTGGTAACGCTAAACGCGCTTGCAAATTGCGGTTTTACGGCATCCAGAATGGAAGCGGTTACCGGGAAATCCAGTTCGTAATCACCCTCGGCATAAGCTCCGGCGACATAGGGACCGTAATAAATGCCGATACGGTCGAAAGTTTTCCCGTTGGATGAACCGACCAACACCGTCGCTTCGTCGATCCCGGGGCAATCGGTCGACCATTCTCCATCCCGTGTTACGGCTTCTCCGCGCCGTTTCGAGCGCTCTCGATCCAGAGCATTACAAAGCTTAGCTCCCAGTGCTGTTTCGAGCGCGACAGGGGAATTGAACATTTCGACGCCCTCCACGGCGCGTTTCGCTTTTCGATCCCAGATCAGCGAGCTCTTCCCGTGGTTGCCATGCGCACCCCCCGAGAAATCATAAAAGCTGGCCGAAAGGCTCAGCCAATTCTCAAGGTCGGCAACAACTTTCCATTCTTTCTCGAAGGCGCGGTTCCTGCAGGCCCCGCAATCTACCGGGGAATCCTGAATGGCTTCCTGCCAATCGTCTTTCTGCTCGGCCAGCTGCTCTTCGCGATCAGCTGCGAAGCGCGCTTGCAGTTCGGGTATCCGGTTGACTGCCGCAGGCCAGCTGTAGGCAAAGGTACGAGACCCGTCGTCATCTTCGGAATTGTCTTCGAAATTTGTAGCCTTTGCCGCCGGCACTTCGGGTGGCTGCGGCGTCGGCGGTGTGTCCGCCCGCGCATTCATGGCTTCGACCGGAGCGGCGGCATCGCTACCCGACTGTGAACAGGCAGCGCTCGACAGTGCCAGGGGAATCAGGAACAGAGACTTGTGCATGGAATTACCTTGGCACCAGAAAGATTAATCGGAAGAAAACTAACATGGCCGACAAAGCCGACCTAATTCAGGCGGACCGCGGACAGCAGGCTGTCCCCATATTTCTCGTCAACAGGGAGGGATTTCCTGAATGGGAAAAAAGCCTGTCCACAGGACAGCGTGCGGTACTCGACGGCCAGAAATTCGACGGAAGCGGATATCAGGTGGGCATCGTACCAGATGGCGATGATTGGTTCGCGGTCGGTGGCGTGGCCAATCCCGAAGAACTTTCCAGCTGGTGCCTGGCAAAACTGGCGGAACAGCTGCCCGAAGGCACCTATCGTTTAGACAAGCGTGAACCCGGCCCCGCCATGCATGGCTGGCAGACTGCGCAATACGCATTCACTCGCTACAAGAAGCCCGACAAGCCGGCCGGCCCGCGCATTCTTCTGACCAAAGAAGCGAAAAAGATCGACGCCGCCATGGCCGAGGCGCAGGCTGTATGTCTCGTTCGCGATCTGGTGAATACGCCTGCCGAAGACATGGGTCCCGCCGCGCTGGAGGACCAGTGCGATCGACTGGCGAAAGAGCACGGCGGAAAACTGTCGGTCACGCGCGGGGATCAATTGGAGCAGGATTTCCCAATGGTCCATGCTGTCGGGCGTGCCGCGGCGCGGCACCATGCGCCTCGTATTATGCACCTGACCTGGGGCAAGGAGAGCGATCCGGTACTCGCGATCGTCGGTAAAGGCGTTTGTTTCGACTCAGGCGGGCTGGATGTGAAGAATTCGTCCGGCATGCTGCTCATGAAGAAAGATATGGGTGGCGCGGCGCATGCAATCGCGCTGGCGCGCCTCGTGATGGTGGCAAAGCTTCCAGTTCGCCTGCATTTGCTCGTACCTGCGGTAGAAAACGCCATTTCAGGAAACAGCTTCAGGCCCGGCGACGTGCTCAAGTCACGTAAGGGCCTGACCGTGGAAATCGGCAATACCGATGCCGAGGGCAGGCTCATCCTCGGTGATGCCCTTACCCGCGCCAGCGAGGAAAAGCCCGAACTGATCATCGACTTCGCCACGCTTACCGGTGCGGCGCGTGTCGCTTTGGGTCCCGATTATCCCGCGCTCATGACTCGCCGGGACGAGACTGCCGCCGCGCTGATCGAAGCCGGCAAAACGGTCGATGACGAACCTTGGCGACTGCCTCTTCCGGAAGCTTATGTAGAGTGGCTCCAATCAGAAATCGCCGATACGAACAATGCTCATGGCAACTCCTTTGCGGGCGCAAGCGTCGCAGGACTGTTCCTCGATAAGTTCGTTGGCGATGGGATTGATTGGGCCCATTTCGACACGTTTGCATGGCGTCCTGCAGCCAAACCCGGCCGACCGAAGGGCGGTGATGCATATGGACTGCGCGCTGCGTGGCATATGCTCCAGAAGCGGTTCGCGTCGTCTTAGTGAGGGCGGCAAGCTTGCCCCGCAGGCACTACGGGGTTAAGCGCTCGCGATTGCAATAAGGGACCGATACGTGAGCGCTGCGGCCGAATACAATTTACCCACCGGCATTGTCGGGCTGAAAGGCCCGATAAGCAAACCCGCGCCCGGCACGCTTCCGCTTCGCGGCGACCTGGCGCATATCGCGCTCGCCAACGGTTACCTCGCCGCACATTATGTCATTCCGCTCAAACGCACTCTTGCCGATCGAGATGTGACGCTGAAGCTTAATTCTCGTGACGATGCTGAAGAGGGCGCTACGCTAACCGCCGGATCCGCCGTTGAATTGCTCGACTGTGAGGGCGACTGGGTATGGATTACCGTCGGCCCCGAAGGTCCCAGTGGCTACACGCGCTCGGCCGCACTGGTTCCAGCCGATGACGCATAGTGTCTTCATTGACGGGGCGGCAGGGACAACCGGACTCGAAATAGCCGAAAGACTGGCCCCGCGCAGCGAGTTCTCGCTGATCACGCTCGACGATGATCGCCGCAAGGACGCCGCAGCGCGGCGTGAAGCATTGAATGAAGCCGACATTGCCATTCTCTGCCTCCCGGATGACGCGGCTCGCGAAGCAGTGGAGCTGATTGATCCGAGCAGCGGCACGAGGGTCATCGACGCATCGAGCGCGCACCGCACGACCGAAGGTTGGTGCTATGGCTTTCCCGAACTTGTGGGCAAAGAACGGGTGGCCGATGCGCGCAGGGTTAGCAATCCCGGCTGTTATCCCACCGGCTTTATCGGGCTTGTTGCCCCGCTTGTTAAGGCAGGTATTCTGCCAGCGGACTGGCCCTACACCGTCAACGCTGTGAGCGGCTATTCGGGCGGCGGCAAGTCGCTGATCGAACGGTATGAAACTGGTGAGGCGCCAGGCTTTCGTGCCTATGGCTACGATCTGAACCACAAACATCTGCCTGAAATGAAGGCGCATGCAGGGCTGGAGCATCCCGTGCTTTTCGCACCGGCTGTCGTGCCGGCCTATCGCGGCATGATCGTGGAAGTGCCGCTTCATCTTGGCGCCATGCGCGATGAACCGCACGCCGATGCACTCCGCGACGCTCTGGCCGACTTTTATGCCGGCTCAGAGGTGGTGCATGTCCATTCCGGGGATAAATTGGCAGAACTCGTTCTCGAGACGGAGGCTGAACCGGATGATGGCATGGATCTGTTCGTCTTCGGCAATGAAGGCGGTTGGCACGCGCGCCTCGTCGCGCGGCTCGACAATCTGGGCAAAGGGGCGAGCGGGGCAGCCGTGCAGAACCTGAACCTTCTTTGCGGGCTTCCCGAAACGTCCGGCCTGAAGCTTTCAGTGCCTACGAAATAGGCAACCAGCGGGCAGTTTTTGAGCACGCCTCAGCTGCTTGATCGAATTGCTCTACGCAATTTCGCCGTTTTCCCGATTGGCACGTTTCTTGGAACGTCGCGCGAAACATGACATGAAGTTGCCGTGCAGATTCTCACTGCGCGGCAACAAACGGGACCGGTGGACACGTGAAAAAGATCGAAGCGATCATCAAGCCCTTCAAACTCGATGAGGTGAAGGAGGCGCTGCATGAGATCGGCGTGTCGGGCATAACCGTTACCGAAGCCAAGGGCTTCGGCCGTCAGAAGGGCCATACCGAGCTGTATCGCGGCGCCGAATATGTCGTCGACTTCCTGCCCAAGGTGAAGCTGGAAGTGATCGTGCCCGCAGATATCGCGGAACGTACGGTGGAAGCCATTGCTGGTGCCGCCCAGACCGGTCGCATCGGTGACGGCAAGATTTTCGTCAGTCCCATCGAAGGCGCCTTGCGTATTCGCACAGGCGAGAAGGATCACGACGCGATCTGATCACGATCCAAATTTCCATGCCCACCACGCAGGTGGGCGCATTTCGAACTACCCCAACGGAGGCAATACATGTCAAAGGCAAACGACGTCCTGAAGCGCATTAAGGACGAGGAAATCGAATGGGTCGACCTCCGGTTTACGGATCCGAAGGGCAAGTGGCAGCACCTCACCATGGTCGCCTCGACGCTGGATGAAGACCAGCTTGAAGACGGCCTCATGTTCGACGGTTCGTCGATCGCGGGCTGGAAGGTCATCAACGAAAGCGACATGATCCTGAAGCCGGATCTGGAGCGCGTCTATGTCGATCCGTTCAGCGCCGAACCGATGATGATCATGTTCTGCGACATCGTCGAACCTTCGACCGGCGAATGGTATGCCCGCGATCCGCGCACCACCGCCAAACGCGCCGAGGCCTATCTCAAGTCGACCGGCATCGGCGATACGATCTATGTTGGCCCCGAAGCCGAATTCTTTATGTTCGACGATGTCCGCTTCGAAGATGGCTATGCGGGTTCAGGCTATCGCCTCGACGATATCGAACTGCCGACCAATTCGGGCCGCGAATATGAAAGCGGCAACCTTGCCCACCGTCCGCGCGCCAAGGGCGGTTACTTCCCCGTGGCCCCGGTGGACAGCGCAGTCGACATCCGCGGCGAAATGGTTTCGACCATGATGGAAATGGGGCTCCCCTGCGACAAGCATCACCACGAGGTGGCCGCTGCCCAGCACGAGCTCGGCCTCACCTTCGGCACTCTGGTCGAAACCGCTGACAACATGCAGATCTACAAGTATGTCGTACATCAGGTGGCGCATATCTACGGCAAGACCGCGACGTTCATGCCCAAGCCGATCAAGGACGATAACGGTTCGGGCATGCATACCCACATGTCGATCTGGGATGGCGGCAAGCCGACCTTCGCAGGTAACCAGTATGGCGGCCTCAGCGAGAACTGCCTTTATTACATCGGCGGCGTCATCAAGCACGCCAAGGCGCTTAACGCTTTCACCAACCCCACCACCAACAGCTACAAGCGTCTGGTGCCGGGCTTCGAAGCACCCGTTCTGCTCGCCTATTCGGCGCGCAACCGTTCGGCATCCTGCCGCATCCCCTACGGTGCGGGCGACAAGGCGAAGCGCGTGGAATTCCGCTTCCCCGATGCGATGGCCAACCCCTATCTCGCCTATGCAGCGCTGCTCATGGCGGGTCTCGACGGGATCCAGAACAAGATTCACCCGGGCGAAGCCATGGACAAAAACCTCTACGATCTGCCGCCGGCAGAGCTCGCAGACGTTCCCACCGTCTGTGGTTCGCTGCGTGAAGCGCTCGAAGCACTCGAAGCCGATCACGAATTCCTGCTGAAGGGTGAAGTCTTCACCAAGGATCAGATCGAAGCGTACACCGAACTGAAGTGGGACGAAGTCCTGCGTGTCGAAACCACCCCCTGTGCGGCGGAATTCGACATGTATTACTCCGCCTAAGCGGGTAGAAATACGTAGACGGAGGCGCCCGGGGAAGCCCGGGCGCCTTTTCTTTTGGAAGACCGACAATATACCAATTCTTAGGTTCAGCCCCCTATCCCTCTTGGTTGATGGAAACTTTCCGGGGCAACAAGGCGTGAGCATGTGGCACACCAAGCTGGGCGAACGAGCCGATGAACGTCGTGCCGAACGCATCATTCTCAAGAAGAGACGAAAGCAGGATCCCGCAGCTAAGGGACTGGGCGCAGTAGCGATTTGTCGGCCAGGATCGCGGGCCAACGATGATCGCGCCAATCTGCGAAGCAAGGCCGCGCAAGCAGGCCATCAGGGGCAGAGTTACGACGTCGCGCTCCTCGACCTTTCCTCGAACGGGATCATGATCGCGGCAGAAATCCCCGTAGAGCACGGCGATAACTTGTCGCTTGTGATCGAAGACTCCCTGCCAATGACGACATGCGTTCGCTGGGTCCGCGATGGTAAGCTCGGCCTCGAATTTTCAGCCGGAACCGAGATCGTCGCAGAGCCGGAAAAGCGCAGCTTGTTGCTGGATACGGTTTGCCCTCACAAAAAGGACCAGTCTGGCCCACCCTTCCCCGCGATGTCGCGCACGGTCGCGGGACCGCAATTGGTATGGGTCGCAAAGCTCTTATGCGAAGGCCGCAAGGCGACCGCAAGGCTACGAACGATATCGGAGAGCGGAGCCATTCTCTCCCTGTCAGAACCGCTGGGCCTGACGGAAGGCGCGAAGATCACGATGCAGCTTGCAACGATCGGCAGCCCAACCGGCAGAGCGGGATGGTGCGCCGGTCAGGAAGTGTACGTCCGGTTTAATAAGGACTTCGATGTAACGGCACTGCGTGATGAACCCTGCGCAGAGATATCTGCCGCCGATGCGACTGCTTCAGGTTCCTTCCACGGCCACGAGGTACAGGACGACATGGACCATCTTCACATCGCCGCGGTGCGGATTGGGCAATGGCAGAAAATTTCCGACCATGAAAATCGGAGTGTTTCCCTCGATGAGCTTCACGAAATGCTTGCAGCTACTACTCGCCCTGCCGCCGCGGAAGTCTAAACAGCATTCAGCCTGGGCGAAGCCGCCTTGCGGCTACGCTCGCAAATGACAGCACTTCTCAATTCGGCCCACGAGTAAGCATTCCCCGCTTGCCCGATTCCCAGAAGGCGGCAACGAGCAAAGTCGCCGCTACTAGGGTCAGCCAATCGAGCGGCGCAGGTGCCGGCGACAACTGCGCATGCGCAAGAATTGCCCATCCACCACCGATGAGGCCGACGAGAACGAAGGACAGGGCCATCGCATCCCGCGAGAGAGCTTGCTGCAACTCATCAGTGTGCCGGTTCATGAATTTCGACAGCACCATCCCCAGCGCAATCAACGCGATTGTCAGGGTGACTCCCATCGTGGGAGCGATCCAGCCGCCAGGTCCGGACAGTGCCATGATGAGAAGCGCCAGCCCGAAGGCAGCCATCCCAATCGAACTGTAAATCAACTGAACCTTCAACTCGCGCAATTCATCCGCGTCTTCCACGTTCAGCAGCTTAGCGCCCGCTTTGGGCAAAAGCGCGCCCCCCATGACAGCAAGGCCGGCAACGATGTATATCAGCCCAACCAGCCCGGCGATTTCTGCCGAGGTGGAAAGCCCGGACCCGCGATCGGTCAAACGCAGAAATGCCATGGCCGCTATGAACCCGGTAAATGCGCCCACACCGATCGGCACCAATAGCTTCTTGAATTTTGCGTTGCGATGATCGGCGCTTGTCATGCGATCGGCTCCCACTCGTCAATAAAAAGGTCTGGTACGCTGACGGCGAAGAGCTTCGCCATGCGCAATGCCAAGGGCAGCGAAGGATCGTATTTGTCGGTCTGGGGATTATCCCCTTCAGACAAGTATCCACAGGGTCGGATTACCGACTCCCGATTTTGGGAGGGTAGTGATATGAGACACGGATGGGCAGAATTACACTTAACCAAGGGGCTTGGGGCGGGGGTGTTGGCCTTATTTTGGCTGGAGCCGCTGAAGTGATCGGCGCGGAGACAGACCAAGAATGGCTGCGCTACATAGGATGGCTAGGCATGGGCCTTGGGGTTCTGATTTTGCTATTTAGCGTGAAATGGAACGGACTAGAGTGGTGGAAAAAATCCACAAATGATAACTGCGATCAAACTTCCTCTAGGGGTCACGGAATTTCCGTAGGGGACAATGCGCAATTGTCGGTGGAAGATAGTGAGATTTCTGAAAACTTCGGAAGCGGAATTAATATAGAACGCAACGCTAAAGTTAAGGTTCGGCGTGTAAAGGTACGCAATAATGGAAAACAAAACCAATGAATTTTCTATAACTACTAACGCTGATTACCGTATGCATAACGTCATTTACATTCGGCCTAGGGGAGGCATCTTCCTAAATAACGGAGCAATTCGATACAGCTCAACCCATGGAATAAGTGTCGGCGACAATATGGATCTTGTGCTTCTGAATATGGATGTCTGCGCTAATGGGCATAATGGCGTTAACGCTTCTGGAGACGCTTCAGTCAAAATTATCGGAGGGAGAATTCAAGGTAATGGGTGGAATTACAAAAAGGACCAATAGCCGTTTTGACCGCCTTTTAGAGATGATGACCGGTCCTAACGCTGAAAAGCCGTCATCAACTCGGAAAGCATCATTTCCGGACGGTTCCGGCGATTGTGGCGAAACTCAAACTCGCCAAGATACTTCGGAAGATGCTTCTGACTAACGTGGATATGCGTCCCGTTAATGCCGCGCTTTAAGCAAGCCCAGAAGCCTTCGATCGACTGCACATGACAGTCACCACGGGCCCACTCGTCACGGTTATGATTTACCGAAGCGTGCTGGAAACCCATTGCGGGTAGATTGCGATACGAATGGTTCTGGTCGGTGTGGACCGATGAACCAGCTACCACGCTATCCTTCACGGCAGGAAGCAAGTTGCTCTTCTGGATGTTAGGAATGATGCGCGTTATGACGTTACCGCCACGCTCTACTGCACCGACCACGATGGTCTTGTTAGCGCGGTAGTTACCACGGCCAGTACGGGGGCGAGCGCCGCCGATCATGGTCTCATCGACTTCCACAGTCTTGCCTTCGCCGCCTACAGGCTCGTCACCGTCCACAATGGCCATATACTTGCGGATTTCATGGCACATGCGCCACGCGGTCTTGTAGGTCACGCCGATCTGACGCTCGACTTCCTTGGCAGCGACACCGTTACGCGTCGTGCAGAAGAGAAACATCACATAGAACCAGTCCCGAAGGCTGGTGCGAGTGCGATGGAATGGCGTTCCAGCGGTCGGATAGATCTGATGGCCACAATGCTCGCAAGCGTAGCTACGACGCTTCTTCACCCGATAAAACTTAGCCTCAGCGCCGCAACCTTCGCAGTCATGACGCTCACCGAAGCGGGTCAGCTTCAAATGCTCAAGGCAGCTTTCTTCGGTCGGAAAGCGGTCTTGGAATTTGCGGAGGGTGAGAGTGTTTTTGGCCATGCCATTATGTAGCATAAACCCTTACTTGTCGCAAGGGGATAATCCCCAGTGCTCTTTACAGCTCAAGGCATTTTCCATTTTCCTACTCGCGGAAAATCTGCCCAATCCTTTCGCCTTTCCACACAGAAGGGACCAACCATGAACCGCAAGATTGTTTTCGATACCGTCCGCCGCATCCTTGGGCGCGGCTTGCGCCAGACCGAGGTGGATGCTCTGGATGGAGCGCTGGACCAAGCGGGAGAAGATTTACCCCAGGACCGTGCTCCATGTGCTCCATCCTGTAGGATTTCCCCAGTCGGAATCCAACTTATCCAGCGCTTCGAATCCTGCGCGCGCTTGCGGCCTGACGGGCTTTACGAAGCCTATCCCGATCCGGGCACCGGCGGCGATCCCTGGACGATCGGTTGGGGCACCACCGGCCCTGAGATCGGTCCCGGCACCATTTGGTCGAGGGAGCAATGCGACCTACGGTTCGAAACCGACCTTGCCCGTTACGCGAGCGAGGTTTCCTCGGCGATCGGGGATGATGCTGCCACCAGCCAGAATCAGTTCGATGCGCTCGTAAGCTTCCATTACAATACCGGCGCCATTCGCCGGGCGCGATTGACCCGACTGCATATCCAAGGGCAGTTCGAGCGAGCCGCAGAGGAATTCACAAGATGGCGATACGCAGGCGGGAAGGTTCTCAAAGGGCTGGTGCGTCGGCGTCATGAAGAAGCGAAGTTATACCGAATGCAATAAGGTGCCGGGCGCCCAGCTTGCTCGACAATGAACCGGAACCGACTCCTGTCACGCGCCGTTTCTACGGCCAAAGGAGTATCTGAAATGCGTATTTTCATGGCAGGAGCGGCAGCCCTCGCGCTCGCCGCCACCGGCGCCGCAGCCCAAGGAAAGGGCAATGGAAACGGCAATAACAACCCGAACGACAATGGAAAACCGCCAGCCGTCCAGCACAAAGCAAACCGTGGCCCGATGAAGGCTGACCGGGGACCCCAAAAAGCCCCGCGTGGGAATCCTGGGAATGGAACCGGCCCCGGCGTCAATCAACGTATGGTCGATCGCGGCCCTGCGCAGGCAAACCGTGGCAATGGGAACGATAATGCAAACGGCGCCGTCAGCACCCCCAAAGGCAACCGCAGTAACGGGAATGGCAATGCGCCGAGCGTAAGCGCTGCAATTCGGGACCGAGTTCAGGAACAGGGGAACCGCGACATCCGCCGCGATGCCCGTGTCGTTTATGAGAACACGAAACGGGTACGGGACGGGAACTGGCTGTCCCAGGATCGCGAACGCGGCTTGATCAATGGCTGCCCGCCCGGGCTCGCGAAGAAGAACAACGGCTGCAATCCTCCCGGCCAGGTCAGAAATCGCTATGAGCGCAATGTATTCGGTTTCGACTACGGTCCCAGTCTCTTCGGCTTGAACAATTACGACCGCGGGGGCAATTACGCTTACAATGATGGCTATCTCGTACGCTACGGAAACGATGGTGGCATCGCCAGCTGGCTGCCCCTGCTGGGCGGTGCGCTGGGCGTAGGGAATATCTGGCCGTCGGGATATCAGAGCTACAACGTTCCCGATTACTACGTTGATTACTACGATCTCGGCGGACCCGATCGGTATCGCTATGCCGACAATGTCATTTATCGGGTGAACCCTCAGGACGATGCAATCACATCGATCGCCGCGTTGATCACAGGTGACGATATCAGTGTCGGCCAGCCTATGCCTAGCGGCTATGATGTCTACAACGTGCCCTATTCCTATCGCGATCGGTATTACGACACCCCCGATCGCATGTATCGCTACTCTGATGGCCGTATCTTCCAGGTCGACCCGCAGACACGCCTCGTAGCGGCAGTAATAGACCTTCTGGTCTGAACGAGAGAGCTTTCATGAAATCCAGATTCGCAAAACCCATGACGCTGGCTGTAGCAATTTCCGGCTTTGCACTCTTGCCAGCCTGCAGCAACGAGACGGAAGAACCGGACAATCCTGCGGCGACGCAGGAAGAAGGAACGCGGACAATGGCCGCTTCGCTCGGCGAATTGCCTGATATGGCCTTGCTGAACGGAGCGATCTCTTCGGCCGAGCTTGGTTCGGTTTTCGACGGCCCCGGCAGCTACACTCTGCTGGCGCCCAACGACAAGGCTTTCGAAGCTCTGGGAGAACGCGGCAAGGTTCTTCTCCAGGAAGAGCAGCGCCCTGTGCTCGTCGGCCTTTTGCGCGAACACATCCTGCCCGGACACCTTACTCCGGAAAACATCGCCAAGGCGATCGATGACAGGGGGGGTGACGTAACCATGACGACGCTTGGCGGGGGCGAGGTGACCTTCTCGAAGAACGGCGACGATGTCACCGTGTCCAACGGCAACGGATCTTCAGCGAGCTTCGCCAGCAGCGCGACAGCAGCAACCAACGGCGTGATCATTCCGATCGACACGGTCCTGGTGCCGAACGAACAGTCGCAGGGCTGACCTTCCGAACTAGTAGTCGCGGCTGACTTCCGCGACGACACTTTCGCGGCCGATGGTCGAGACGCTCGCCAGCAAGGAAAGCCAGCTGGTGATGCGGAACTCGACTTCGGTCGCGCTATATCCTCGGCCGTCGGTGATGATTTCTACGTAGAAGCGCCGGCCAATATTCTTGCCAAGAGCAACACCTGTTTGCCGGCCAAGAGCCGGATCGGCAGAAACGATGCGCAGCCGGTCCAGACCGATTGCGCTTCTCAGCTGATTGATAGGATCGAGCCCTCCACCGCCACGAAGGCTGGCCACTGCTGCACCAAGTTGAAGCGCATCGGTAGCCGAAAGCGTCGTAATTGACCCGCCGAACAGCAGCCGGGCGAGGATCTCTTCCTCCGGCAGTGCCGGATCCGAAGTAAACGCGATCTCAGTTTGCGACACGGTCCCGGATACGGTCACAGCCACATCGACACCGTCACGTTCGGTTTCAGCACGGATATCGAGCGAGGGATCTATCTCCGTATTCTCGTCGAAGTTGATCTCGCCTCGCGTGAGTTCGAAGCGCGTTCCAGCAAAGGTGTAATCCCCGCGCACGACCTGCGCGCTGCCGCCGATGCGGGGATCGTCAGTCGTACCGCGAAGGATGATATCTGCACCCCATTCGCTTTCCAGTCCCATACCGTCGACGTCGATACGACTGTTGCCCGAGGCATTGATCAGGTAACGCCAAGGACGTCCCGGCGCGACAACCGGGGCACGGTCCGAAGGTGCATTAATTTCGCGAGTGGCGATGACCGGAAGACGCATATCCTCCGCTGCGCTCGCCAATCGCCAACTAGCCCGATTGATACGCACGCGCCCAGCGATAGTCCCGCCCAGGCCATTGGAAACAATGCGCAACGGACCAGTCACGGTCGCAGAAAGCCCGTTTGCCCTGAGCAAGCTAGCATTCCGGGCCGATGCGCGCAGGTCCAGCGTGGGACCACGAATTTCTGTAAAGCGTCCTTCCACACGCTCGCCAAGACCTTCCAGGTCGACAATCCCGCTACCCGTTACCATTCCACCGTTCTCGGTCGATCCTGCGAAACGCGTAAGGTTAAGGCGCGAACCAGCAAACGTCCCGCGGACGGTCACATCCCGGATATCGGTGCCCGAAAGCGAACTTCGTACGCGCAGATCCTCGCTACGCACCGTCCCTCGTACCCGAGGATTGGCGAGTGTGCCGGTCGCATTGGCTGCGATGGAAGCGGGCCCTGTAAGATCGAAAGCGTCGATAGCGGCCAGTCGCCATAGGCTCTCAGCGGCACCCTGATATCGTAGCTGCGCATCGAGTTGGCCAGCACGCAAGCGCTGGGTCAGATCGCCGCTCCGGGGAAGGCCGGTTATATAAGCCTGGATGCGCCCGCGCTGAATATCCTCATTCGCCAGGACTGCCCGAGCCTCGAGGCTGTTTTCTTCCAGCCTGGCAAGTAGCGAGAGATCGACAGGTTTTGACGACAACACAAGTCCGGAGCGGGTCAGTTGATTGACCTTTACGCGCGCCGTCCCTGTGGGCAGACCACCCCGTACGGACTGAATGTCCACTACGCCGGAGATTGTGCCGCCCAGCCCCAAGTCGCTCATAACGACATCGACAAGAGACAACGGCATGCGTGCAAGTTTGACTTCGAGGTCGGTTTGTTCGGATCCGAACGAACCCGACGCAATCGCCCCGCCGTCGGCAAAATTGATCTGGGTCGGCGCAAGTTGCCAGCCCCCGCCCTCTAGGGCGGTTAGGACCGCGCGGCGGGGCATGGTGATCTTGCGCCCTGCGAACTGACCGTCGGCTGCCAATGCAATCCTGTCGGACTGGAACTGAGCGTTCAAATCGAGTGCGAACCTGTTGCCACGACGGCCGGAAATGGCCGCATCGAGTTTCCCTACTCCATCCACCACCTCGCCCTGCGCTGCCATTCTGCCGATGAACAGTGTTCCATATTGGAGACCCTGAGCATTTGCGGAACCGGAGAATGTATAACTACCCCCACCGATTACTCCGGTGGCATCAATATCGGCGCGACCGATGGAAAGAGGAGTAGCTCCGCCGAAGCGGGCATTGCGAGCAGAGAGATCGAGATCGACGCCTTGGCCTCCCCTCCTCGGCGTCAGTGCGATCGTCCCATCAAGCCCTCCGCCAGCAAGGACCAATGCTCCCTGAGCTCCGCCCTCGACCAAGGTGAGATCACCCGACACATTGGTATCGGAAACGGTCAGGCTATCGATGTCGATGCGGGTCGGTCCGCCTTGAGGCGAATAAAGACCCAATGTTCCGGCAAAAGGCCCTAGTACGGAGCCGCCTTCGGTATCGATGGAGAACCCGTCGTCAGTGGGCGCGATGGCCAGTCGGACGTCTTCTAGGCCCGTGACCGGCCGCGCGAAGACCAGTTCCGCCGTAGGAGCGCCGTTCTCAATACGACCCTCAACTGTGAAGGGCCCGTAATCGGCATGCTCTCCGTTTCCAGCAAGGGTGGTCGTCGATCCCGAGATCCTTCCATCCATTGCCAGACGTAACTTTTGAGAATTCACCCGCAAGCGCGTGAAATCGATTGCGGCTCCGCTTCCGGTAGCCACGCCACCGCGAACCCGAACTGTTGGGCCTGCCAGGTTGGCAAGGGTCTCGTTCGTGACCGGCGAGATACGGGCATCGAGATCTGCTGCGATTTTCCATCCAGAAGGAAGGAGATCGAAATCGATCATCGCTGTTCCGCCTGCGGTCCCTACGTTGTTCAAGGCCAAGCCATCTGCGCGCACAGGGCCCCGTACTTGATAGCGGCCGGAAGCAAGGTTCCCGCGCAAAGCCAAGTTCGCAGTAAGTCCTTTGAATGCAATTCTCAGGTTGTTGCCGAGAAGCTGATTTCCCGAAAGCACAAGCTGGCCTCGCCCGTTTCCGTTCACAAGACGCGGATCCACGAGGTCATTGCCCGTCTGAATGCGCTCGACGTTCAGAGAAAGCGGAAGTGTCCAGCTATTGCCATCGTAACGGGCGGTCCCTTCCTGTCGCAGTCCGCCAATTCTTGTCGTTCCCGAAATCAGGCGCCCTACTGTCAGGTCGTGAACGATCGTGAGATCGGAGAAGCTGCCGTTCAAAGTGGCAGTCGCTTGCGCATTTTCCAAGCGAAGGCTCTCACCAAACAACGCCGGATCGCGCAATCCGACATCGATTTGGTAATCTGTTACTCTGTTTTCAGCCAGGTCGATCAGCCCTTCGCCGTCAAAGCGCAGACCTCGACCAATCAATCGTGTGCGACCATCGAATTTCCGGGCATCGATTGCTAACCGCGATTGAATGGCAACGTCTTCGCCCAGCGCATTTGCCACGGTTCCTGTCACGAAATCACTCGGGTCTACCTTACCGATCAGCCCGAAAATGCCGTCATTGGCCGTCACGCGAAGTGCGGCAATCCTTTCCTCTGGCGAGCGAACCAGCAGCCCACCTTGCCAGCGGGACCAAGTTCCATCGCCTCGCAGTTTTGCACTATAGCCCTGCGGAAGGCCGAGTATGGCTACTAGAGGGCCATCGTCGAATGCTTCTATGTCGGCGGAGAGGTCGAAATTATCGCCATCAGGTTCGGCATCGACCAGCAGCGCCAGAGTATCCCGTTCGCCAAGTCGCGCATCGCCATCGATGAACAAGCGGCGATCTTCCACCTGCACCTGAGCATTCAGGTCGACCCTTTGCGCCGTATCTCCCGCGAGCCCGGGTGCCAGCATGAGATTTTCGACTTGAAGCTTGTCGATGGAAATATCGAAGCCGGGCAAGATCGGCCCTTCTTCCTCGCTGGGAAGGAATTCAGGAAGACGAGCAAGCGTGGCTCTGCGCGCGGATAAACTATCGATGTCGAGTCGGTTGTCTAACCAGGCCCGGGGGTTCCAGTCGATCTCGGCTTGAGGGATCGTGAGAAAAACCCCCTGAGGATCGGACAGGGTGACATCGTGCAGTACGGCATCGCCGTAAATATTACCTTCGATCCTTCCGACTCGAATAACCAAACCGTTTGGAAACGTACGCTTGCTTATCTGGCTGGCCAGAAAGCGTTCGCCCAAAGGCGTATTGAGAACGATTAGCGCCGCGATAACAAGCAGGATCGGAGCAGCGATAAGGATAACCGCCCATTTGCCGATCTTTCCAGCCCTGCTGCGTTCACGCTGCGGAGCGGCCTGCTCTCCCATATCGACGTCTGTCATCAGAATGCCTGCCCGAGCGAAACGTAAACCGCGACCGGAGCGTCATCCTCGTCGGGGGTCAATGGGACGCCGACATCGAGGCGGATCGGCCCGAAGCCGGTATGGTAGCGCAAGCCAAGGCCCGCGCCTATCTTGATATCTTCGAAATCTGGGGTTGGATCAGGTCCGACCGAGCCTGCATCGACAAATGGTACAACAGAAACGGCGCCATCGAGGAATCCCGTGCGAATTCGAGCTTCGAACGCAAGTTCCACAAGGCTACGTCCGCCGGTCGGTTCGCCCAAGTCATTGACTGGCCCGATCTTGCGGTAACCATAACCACGCACGGAACCGCCACCGCCAGCATAGAAGCGCCGTGATGGTGCGATTTCCAGCAGGTCTGCGCCAGGTATCGAACCAAAAGTTGCCCTTCCGGCGAGCACTATTCGATCTCCAAGCGACTGGTAGTAGCTGCCGTCGATCTGACTACGCACATAGAAGCTTTCGACACCATTGGTGGTCGATGCTTCGGGAGACAATCTGCCGCCAAGTCGGAACCCGCGGGTGGGGTCGAGCAAGTCATCAGTCTCGTCGAAGAGAACCGTGCCCGGAAGCGCAGCCACGAAATAGGTCTGGCGTGGTTCCACCACCCCATCAACGACTGGCGGGCGCTCTTGCGTTGCAATCAGTTCCAGCCCTGCCGACCAACTAAAGTTTTTCTGGAACAGCAAGGTCGATTTCCGCTCGAAGACACCCGTCAGTGCAATCGTGCGCGCGTCGAAAGCTGGGCTGTCGATCGTGTTGGCGTAAGCATCCAGTGTGAGGACGCGATCGCGCCCACCGAAGTTGTTCTTCCGGAATGTTACTCCGGCCAATTGCTCTTGAGTCCCCGCTATACCGCGAATGCGCAAGGAACCCTCCGGAGGAAACAGGTTGCGATGTTCCCAACTCGCTTGAACGCGAACGCCTTCTTCCGATCCATAACCAATCGCACCAGCGATCGTGCGGAGCTTGGCCCGTTGAAGTTCGACGTCCATCGCAACGACCCCAGGCTCGCCGCCTGTGGGCGGAGAAATTTCCCGTGGCGTGACGGAAACCGATGAGACCAGACCTGTAGCTGTGATTGCACGACGCAAGTCGAGCGAAAGGCTGCGCTGATAGGTGTCGCCCGGCTCGAACCGCGCAATCTTCGCGAGATGCCGACCCGACAGGAAGCCAGGCTCGCTACTGATCACTTCGCCGAAAACATATTTGCCGTTCGGCGCGACATTCATGGTCAAATCGCCTTCGACCCGCTCATGATCGATCAGCAGTTCAGGCGCTTCGATAGAAGCAAAAGGATATCCGGTTTCACCCAATGCACGATCAAGATCGAATTGCTCCTGCACGATCGTGTCGCTCTGCAGGAAATCGCCTGGATAAATTTCGAAAGAATCGCGTAGCTCTGCCCCATCGGGCGCCGCTGCAAGATTACCGAGATTGACCGCACCAACCTTGTACCGCTCGCCAGGGATTATATCGAAGCGCACTGTTGGCGTTTCGGAAGCAGTTGCCTCACCCGCTTGCAAGTTACCGATCGAACGGATGACTTGTCCATCAAAGTAGCCGTACACCCGGAGCAGGTCACCGAGTAATTCTTCGTCTTCGCGAGCGCGGGCAGCAAGCTGTGCGAGATTGGCCTCTGAATCCCCAAGCTCTTCGATTGTCGAGAGGGCTTCAAAGCGTTCCACGAAGTCTCCACGACCAGAGAAAGGCGGCTCGGTCTGTGGGAAACCCAAAACCAGGTTATCGCCGATACGGTCGGTCTCTGCGTCCTCAAAAGAGACACTAGGCTGGCCGAGATCCAGATCGGCAAATTCGATGTCTTCGTCAGGTTCGAGTGGCTGGAAATCCTCGATCGCGATATCTTCCGGCCAGGGCAGATCGAAACCTGGAGGCTGACTAATGGGCGTGTCCGGATCCGGCGCGTCCAAATCGGAAGATTCGATTGCTTGATCGGCACCCTGTTCTGCCCAACTGTCTGGATTTTCGACAGCCGAATCAGGAATCAGGTCTTCGAGAGACGGGTCCGAAGATTGCGCATGAGCGCAGACCGAGAAACCAAGCAAGGCAACCGCAGCCACACAATGCTTCAGGCTGCTCCGAAACTTCTCAATCGCGAACCTTGTACCGGAGCCTGCCGCCATCCTTGGATGGCATGGGATCGTCATTCCGCTGCCCATGAGAGCGTACGGAGTCCTCAATGAGGCGCTTTTGCTCAAGATCGGGAAAGCGCTCCCACCCGAGGCGAGTGAGGCGCTCGAGCGGGCGATACCGGACCTTGTATTGCATACGGTCCGACCCTTCGACCCAATAGCCGAGGTATACATAAGGCAGCCCGCTGTCCGCAGCACGCCTGATGTGGTCGAGAATAATGTAGTTCCCAAGCCCGGATCGATCCTCAATTTCAGGGTCATAAAAGCTGTAGATCATCGACAGCCCATCACCCTGCACATCTGTGAGACATGCACCGACCAGACGACCCGGCTCGGCACCTACTCCCGTCTCCCGATATTCAACGACATAGCTCGATACGGGCGTATGTTCCACCATATCGGCAAAATCTGATTCGTCCATCTCCGCCATGCCTCCACCGGGGTGTCGTGCGGCGAGATATTTCCTTAATAAGGCGTATTGTTCTTCGGTAGCCCAAGGCCGGCATTCGGAAACGACAAGATCGTCGTTGGATTTCAGAGTGCGTTTCTGGCTGGAAGACGCCTTGAATTCATCGGCAACCACGCGAACGGAAACGCACGCCTGGCAGTCCAGGCAGGATGGACGATATGCCACGGTCTGGCTGCGACGAAAACCGATCCGGCTTAGCGCCTCGTTCAATTCATCTGCAGATTCGCCGCGCAGTTCCGTGAAGACCTTTCGCTCGCTCCTGCCCGGCAGGTACGGACACGGCGCCGGGCTGGTCACGAAAAACCGGGGGAATCGAATAGGTGCCGTCACGGCTGCGGATCCTTTTGTTGCTACGAACTCTATTCGTGAACAACTCCGTTATGCATGACGCGGGTCCAGGTTAAAAGACTCTTAACCATGAAAATTGGCCACTGGGCGCGAGTCGCACCTAGAGGCCAAAAATGCTTTGAATTTTGAAGTGAGCTTCAGGCGAGTTCAGCCAGCTCGACATTATAGCCTTTGCCTTCAAGTGCCTTCACCAGTCGATCGATCTGCGGAGCATCACGCGCTTCGCATTCGATTTCGGTGATCAAACCTTTGGCAGGTAAGGTCGTAAAGATGCGCTGATGATAAATTTCGATGATGTTGACATTGTGCTCGTTAAATTCACGCATGACCTTGAACAGGGCGCCAGGGCGGTCCTGAAGAGTGATCCGTAGGCGGGCAAGCCTCCCCGAACGCGCAAGGTCGCGCACCAGCACATTGGCAAGGAGGCGTGTATCAATGTTCCCACCGCACAATACGAGCCCGACGGTTTTGCCCGCGAATTTCTCGGGATTGGATAACACCGCCGCGAGGCCAGCAGCACCGGCCCCCTCTACAACGGTCTTCTCAATCTGAAGAAGCAGTGACACGGCATGCTCGAGATCGGCTTCTTCGACGAGAAGCACTTCGTCGACCAATTCTGAGATGATCTGCCGCGTGAATGCGCCGGGTTCCTTGACCGCAATTCCTTCAGCCAGCGTGTCGCCACCACACGGCAAAACATCCCCCGTCACAGCAGAATACATTGAGGGAAAGAGCTTCGCCTGAACCCCTATCATATGGATGTCGGGGTTGAGCGCCTTGGCGACCGTCGCCATACCGCTCATCAGTCCACCTCCCCCGATCGGAACGACAAGATAGTCGAAGTCGAGCTTTTGCTCGAGCATCTCGAGGGCGACAGTACCCTGTCCGGCAGCAACCTTGGGATCGTCGAAAGGATGAACGAAAGTCAGACCGCGCTCTGCTTCCAATGCGCGCGCATGTTCATACGCTTCATCGAAAGTTTCGCCGAACAGTACCACGTTGCCGCCGACGCTTTCCGTCTGCATGACCTTAACGCTCGGAGTAGTCGAGGGCATGACGATGGTAACGGGAACACCAAGCCGCCTTCCATGGTAGGACAGGCCCTGAGAATGATTTCCAGCCGAAGCCGCAATAACGCCCTTTGCTCTTTGCTCTGCCGGCAATTGCTCCAAGGCGTTGAGCGCGCCGCGCTCCTTGTAAGCGGCAGTGAACTGATGGTTTTCGAATTTCAGCCATATGTCAGCGCCTGAAATATCGGACAGTGTGATAGAACGCATCATCGGGGTCTTGACCACGGCGCCATCAATGCGCTGGGCTGCCTCTCGCACATCGGCCAGGGTAAGAAGCTCGCGCGCGTCCTGATCGGCACGCAGGGTTGATGCCTGTGTCATGGCGGCTGCCCCTAGTGTGTCGCAGACAGCGGCGCAATTGCCGAAAGGGTTTGCGCGCGCCAAGCTATGCCTTATCGCGCAGATCAGACCTACCGCCTTGGGATCGCCTTGATGAAATTAAAACTCGCTACCGCTCTTCTCGCTTCGGCTATTGCAATGCCTCTGCAAGCTGATGTGCTGGTGGACAATGTGGATGGCGTCACACTTGACGAGGATGGCAAGGTCACGCGCTTCGAGGCCCTTGTCATTGATGATGATGGCCGGGTTTCGCAAGTCCTTCGCCGCGGCCAAGAGCGTCCGCGTACGGAATATCGGGAAGACGGCGAAGGCAGGATCATGATCCCCGGCATGATCGACGCGCACGTTCATGTCATGGGTGTGGGCTTCGGGGCGCTGACTCTCGATCTATCTGACACCAACTCGTTGGAAGAAGCGCTTCAGAAAATCCGGACCTTTGCTGCCGAAAACGAATCCCGGCCGTGGATCCTCGGACGAGGATGGAATCAGGAAAGATGGGGTCTCGGCCGCTTCCCGACGGCCGCCGAACTGGACAGCGCGGTGAGTGATCGACCTGTGTATCTTCAGCGTGTGGACGGGCACGCCGGCTGGGCCAACAGCCTTGCCTTGCAGGCAGCAGGCATCACATCCGATACCAAATCCCCGAGCGGTGGCCGGATCGAAAGACTTGCCGACGGCAAGACTCCGTCCGGTGTGTTTGTTGACGCCGCAGAGCAACTTATGAATTCGGCAATTCCCGCACCGCGGCCGAACGAGCGCGATTTGGCTTTTGCAGAAGCCCAGAAAGTCTTTCACCGGCAAGGTATCACCGCAGTTGCCGACATGGGCACCAGTATCGAAGACTGGCAGGCGTTTCGCCGTGCTGGCGACAACGGTTCGTTGACGCTTCGGATAATGAGTTACTCTGCTGGTATCGATGAAGCTCTGCTCATCGCGGGCGCGAACCCGTCGCCCTGGCTTTATGATGACAAGCTACGGCTAAATGGCGTGAAGCTTTATCTCGATGGAGCGTTGGGCAGCCGCGGAGCGTGGCTTAAGGAGCCTTACACCGACGATGCTGGAAATCGCGGACTTCCGCTGATGGCGCCTGCCCAGCTCCGCAATATCCTGGTCCGCGCGGCACAAGGTGGCTTCCAGCCGGCAATCCATGCCATTGGAGACGCTGCTAACGCTGAGGCGGTTAACGCCGTAACTGAAATCGCAGAAAGCTTCCCTCAGGATCTTCGTTGGCGCATCGAGCATGCACAAATCATCGACCCAGCAGATCTTTCGAAATTCGCCAATTACGGGATCATCGCCAGCATGCAACCTGTCCACCAGACAAGCGATATGTATATGGCTGAAGCACGCCTCGGACAGGATAGGCTTGGCGGGGCCTACGCTTGGAACACCATTCTCGAATTGGGCGGAAAGCTGGCCTTCGGCTCTGATGCTCCAGTGGAATCGGCCGATCCGTTTGCAGGCTTCGCTGCCGCGATTACGCGGAGCAATGCCGCTGGCGAACCCTTCGGTGGCTGGCAACCGAACGAGAGAGTAAGCCGAGCGGAGAGCTTCGCTGCCTTTACCGCAGACGCGGCCTACGCAGGATTCGCCGAGGGACGCTTTGGCCGTTTGATACCAGGTGAACGCGCTGACTTTGTTCTGGTAGACACCGATCCGCTCATGGCCACGCCCGAAGAAATTCGACAGACCCGAGTGTTTGAAACATGGGTTGGCGGTCGTAAGGTCTACGACGCGGACTGATCGCCTTCGGACTCCGCTGGCGCCTCTGCCTCAATCTTGGTCTTTGCATCGCGCCGGTCGAAAACGCGCATCAAAAGCAGAGAACCTTCAAATAGCAGCAGCAAAGGGACGGCCAGGAGCAATTGCGACCCTGGATCCGGCGGGGTAATCACTGCGGAAAGTGTTACGACAAAAACGATCACGTAACGCCGCGCGCCAGCCAATTGGCTACGCGTGACAATTCCCGCGCGATGGAAGAGCAAAAGCAGGACCGGCAGCAGGAAGCTCATCCCGAAGGCCAGGATAAACTGCATCACCAGACCAAGGTACTCGTTCGCCGTGGGCAAAGCCTGGATTTCCAGGCCCCCGGCCGTCCCTTCGAATCCGAGAAACCAGGTAAAGGCAGTGGGCATGACAACGAAGTAAGCGAGCGACGCCCCGGCAAGAAAAAGGAACGGCGTTGCAAGCAAAAATGGGAGGAAGGCCTTTTTCTCCTTTGCGTACAGCCCCGGAGCGACAAACGCCCAAAGCTGATTGGCGATATAAGGAAACGAAAGGCAGAAGCCGGCAAACAAGGCGACCTTCAATTCCACGAAAAAGACTTCGTAAAGCTTGGTAAAAATCAACTGGCCCTCCCCTTCCGGAAAGGCCTCCTTAAGTGGTTGGATCAGAAAGCCGAGAATATCGTCTGCAAAATACAGACAAACCCCGAAAGCAACAACGAGCGCCGCGACGCAGCGCACAAGCCGCGATCGCAACTCGATCAGGTGATCCAGCAGGGGCGCCTGCGTATCATCTATGTCCCTAAGCTGGAAAGCCATCAGCTATCCTTGTTGGTCTCGTCGAACGGCAGGCCGGGCTCTTCACTCGATTGTCCTGCTTCGGCGCGAGGTGAAGCGGGTCGATCAACCTTGTTTACCGGTGCTTCAGCGCTGACGTTCGATCCATTCCGCTCGCCGCGTTCAGGGGCCAGCGGCTCCATGCCCTCACCAGAAGGCAGTATGTTCTCGGGAGCTCCACCCTCCGGTTCGCTACCGGTAGGATACTTGGCCATGATTTCCTTATTACGCTGAGACCACCTTTCTTCCATGTCCTCGATCTCGGCCTGACGAACCATTTCGTCGATGCCAGAGCGAAAATGGGAGGAAATGCGGCGAAGCTTACCGATCCATCGCCCAGCAGTCCGCATGGCAGCGGGCATATCCTTTGGCCCAATCACTAGGATTGCGACCACAACGATAACCAGCAATTCGGCCGCGCCGACGTCAAACATGACCTAACGGCTCTTCAGAGATATCACTTGCTCTCTGACGGCTTTTTGACCTGATCTTCGGTCAGCCCTTCATCTGCCGGCTTCGCATCATGCGAGATTTGCTTGGCCGGCTTCGTCTCTTCTTCATTCATTCCTTGCTTGAAGCTTTTGATGCCTTTGCCGAAATCACCCATCATTTCGGAAATTCGCCCGCGTCCGAATAGAACGAGGATCAGAATGGCGATGATGACGAGTTGCCAAGGGCCGAGCGACATTGTGAATACCTTCCAAGCGGATGCGTTTGATCACAAGTATAGGCGCCCTTTTTGGCGATTGCCAGTCAGGCTTGAAGAGAAGAATCTTTGGCCTCTGCATCAGGTTGGGAGCCCTCGCCCATCAACTCCTCGTAAGCATCCTCGACCGGATCCAGAAGACCTGTCGCACGCAATTCCGCGAGCCCCGGCAGGTCCTTACGGCTAGTCAAGCCGAAATGATCGAGGAACTCCGGAGTTGTCGCATAAATTGTCGGACGACCGGGGACCTCCCGCCTGCCAGCGATCTTGACCCAGCCGGCCTCCATCAAGACATCCAGTGTGCCGCCGCTCGTCTGCACGCCTCGTATCGATTCGATTTCGGCACGACTTACGGGCTCGTGATAGGCGATGATTGCAAGAACTTCGGTCGCAGCTCGAGAGAGTCTGCGCACTTGCTCGCGCTCCTTACGAAGCAGATGGGCCAGATCAGATGCCGTTTCGAAATGCCAGCGCGTTCCTCGCTGGACGAGGTGTATCCCCCGGCTTTCATAAAAAGCAGCAAGAGCTTTCAAACTTTCGCGCACACGACCCTTATCGACGTCACCAAGGAACCCCGCCAAGGCCTCCACGCTCATCGGTTCTTCAGCCGCAAAAAGAGCTGCTTCTATTGCGCGTTCCAACTGGTTCACCTTGCCCGCCGTAGCCGCATCGGCCCAAAAGTCTCGTCTTGGTCGATTTCCGCCCTGCCAAGCCTAGCCAATTCGAGAGCCGCCACAAAACTCGAAGCTAGTGCCGACTTTCGTAATCGCGGCTCCGCGTGTGGGGGAAGGAATTCGCGCAACTCCATCCATTCCAGAGTGACCCCGAGCATATTTGAGACCCGATCAAGCGCTGATTCGAGCGTCATCACAGGCCGTTCCCGAACCATATGGACCGCAGGAGCGGTGCGCGCTTTCACCCGACCATAAGCCTCGATCAGCGCGAACTGATCACTGTCCCAACAGGTCTTGCGGACAATGTCCAAGCCTTCCGGGCTCCCACGAAGAAACACGTCCCGCCCGATCCGGTCGCCGCCCATCAGCCGTGCTGCAGCCTCTCGCATTGCATCCAGTCGTTGCAATCGCAACTGGAGCTTCAGCGCCAGTTCTTCAGGGCTTGGATCTTCCTGCTCCTCTTTCGGCAGGAGCATAGCTGACTTGAGATACGCAAGCCACGCTGCCATCACGAGATAGTCGGCCGCAACCTCAAGCTTGAGCGCCTCCGCCTGATCGATGTATTCGAGATATTGCTCGACCAGAGACAGAATAGATATCTCTCGCAGGTCCACTTGCTGGCGCCTTGCGAGGTCGAGCAACAGATCGAGCGGACCTTCCCAGCCCCCAAGTTCCAGATAAAGAGTGGCAGTATCGCTCCCGTTTTCCATGGAATGGCCTTCCTGTTCGCGGCCCGCTTGTTCAAGCTCGGCGAACGGAAGGCCGTTGCTCATGCCAACTGTTCCGTCAGAGACAGAAGGGCATCGCGTTTTGCAAGAAGGTCACCCATATCGATTGCGTCCGGCTGCTCACCCATGGCCTTGTGGACGCAGTCCAGCCGGCGCGTACTGGTGTCTGACATTTCGGGAAACCGCTCGGCAATCTGCCGCTGCTCGGCCATGTTCGCCCAGCAATTGAGGATTATGTCACAGCCTGCGGCCAGTGCAGCGGCCCCGCGGTCCGGTATGCTGCCCTTCAGCGCCTGCATGTCGATATCGTCGGTTAGCAAGAGCCCGTCGAAACCGATCCTGCCGCGGATGATCTCTTCGATCACCCGGTCCGATAATGTCGCCGGATTATCCTTGTCCCACGCAGTGAAGACGATGTGGGCGCTCATGCCGAGCGGATGATGCGCCAGGGCCTGGAAGGGTTCGATATCCTTTTCGAGCTCTTCATTGCTGGCCGTTACTACGGGCAGCTCCTTGTGGCTGTCCGATGTCGCACGTCCATGCCCGGGCATGTGTTTGAGACAGCCTACGACGCTGCCCCTTGTCATGCCCTCCAGTACCGCGCGGCCCAGCGCCGCCACCTGCATCGGCTCGCTGCCGAGAGCGCGGTCACCTATGACATCGTCGGTTTCGGGACGCCGGACATCGAAGGGAGCGTGGAAGTCCACCGTCACACCTACCAGCGCGAGCTCCCGCGCCATCGCTTCCGCATTTACGCGAGCCGCTTCGATCGCAGAGGCTGGCGCAATCTCGTACAGCTTGGCGAACGCTTCCCCGGCGGGATATTTCGGCCACTCGGGCGGCTTCATCCGCGCAACACGCCCGCCTTCCTGATCGATCGATATAATCAACCGCTCCCGCGCATGAATGGCGCGTAGATCGTCGGTCAGTCTCCGCATCTGCTGGCGATCGATGCAATTTCGGCCGAACAGAATATAACCAGCCGGATCTGCCTCCCTGAAGAATGCGCGCTCGTCTGGGGAGAGGTCCGGGCCTGAGATACCGAAAATGGCAGGTGTCATGTCAGCAAAACTGCGATCTTTCTGCGCTCATGCCAAGGAAGCACGAGTCAGCAGGTGTGGAAATCGGGGCGAAAGTCTTTTCGGTCCTGGCTATTTTACGAAGCAGGCCAGTCCATCGTTCTGAAGGCGATCACAAAGCGACCGCGCTTCTGATTTGCCGCCGGTCAAGGCCTGGAGGCGATAGACAGTCCCAATGTCGACCTGCGCTTCGACCACACGATGCCGTACGCCGTTCAACACTTCGGTTTGCCGCAGAAGGCGTCCCCAAGCTTCTTCGGCATCGCCGCGCTTGGGATAAGCACCAACCTGCACACTCGTTCCCGCAGCAGGTTCCGGGCTGCGAGGGCCTTCATTCATGGTCGTAGAAAGAGACGGTGATGCTGGCTCGGCTGCAGGCTTCACGGGTGCTTCCGCCGTTGACTTGTCGGCCAACTTGCTTTCCCACCGCTTTCCTTCTCCCACGGCGAAGCTGGTGTCACCGGTACCGGCGTATTCCTTGCCACCGGGATTTTCGGGCCGGGTTTTGTAAGGCTCGGACGGCGCCTCGACCACACTGCCGTCAGCAGGTGGTTCATCGCTGGTTGCGCCCAAGGCGAACCATGCAGCTCCGACGAGAACAGCTACGAACAACAGCGAGAACGCGCCGATCATGACGAGCCGCGAAGTGGCAAAGCCAGCTTCCCGCTCGTCCTCGTCCTCTGATTCCAGCCACGGGAGACGCTCGTCGCTTTCGATCAGTTCAAGATCGGTGCCGCCCCAATCTTCCCCGTGCTCGTAGGGCGCTCTCGCCATTGACTTACATCTCCTCGACTGCCTCGACACCTAATATGCCGAGACCATTGCGGATCACCTGCCCGACTTGCGCCGCCACGAAGAGGCGCGCTGCGGTCAGCTCGGCATCACTCTCCTGAATGATCCTTTTCGCTGGATCATCATTACCCGCATTCCAGAAGCTGTGGAAGGCCGCTGCAAGATCGCCGAGGAAGAAGGCAATGCGATGCGGTTCGCGAGCCTTTGCAGCCGCCTCTACCACGCGCGGGAATTGCGCAGCTTCGCGAACCAGAGCAATCTCGTCCGCCCCAAGTCGATCGAGGTTCGCGTCACTCGGCTCCACGCCCGCCTTGCGCAGCGTAGAGCGTATGCGCGCGTGGGCATATTGGAGGTAAAAGACCGGATTGTCCTTCGACGCTTCGACAACCTTTGCGAAATCGAATTCCATCTGGGCTTCGGGCTTCCGGGTCAGCATGGTGAAACGCACCACGTCCTTGCCCACTTCGTTGACCACGTCCGCGAGCGTTACGAAAGTGCCCGAACGTTTGGACATCTTAACCGGTTCGCCATTGCGGACCAGATTGACCATCTGCACCAGTTTCACATCGAAAGGCACATCGCGCCCGGCGCCCGTGGTAAGCGCGGCGACTGCGGCCTTGATCCGCTTCACCGTACCGGCATGGTCGGCGCCCCAGATGTCGATCAGCGCGTCCGCCGTTTCAGCCTTTTGGAAGTGATACGCCAGATCTGCACCGAAATAGGTCCACGTCCCGTTCGACTTCTTGATCGGGCGGTCCTGATCATCGCCGAACTCGGTCGACCGAAAGAGCGGAAGCTCAACCGGCTCCCAGTCTTCGGGCGGCGCCTTTCCTTTCGGGGCCTCGAGCACACCGTCATAGACGAAGCCGTGTTCGCGAAGCCAGGCCTCCGCCTCTTCGGGCTTGCCCGCGGCCTGAAGCGTCGCTTCCGATGAAAACAGATCGTGATGGATGCCAAGAAGCGAGAGATCCTCGCGGATCATGTCCATCATTGCGGCAACCGACCGCTCACGGAACAGGTCCAACCATTCGCTTTCCTGCGCACCCTTGTATGCGTCACCGAACTCCTGTGCGAGGCGCTCCCCAACCGGCTTCAGATAGTCTCCCGGATAAAGCCCCTCCGGAATGGCGCCGATGTCTTCGCCAAGCGCTTCGAGATAGCGCAAATGCGCAGAGCGCGCGAGAACGTCCACCTGTCCGCCAGCATCGTTGACGTAATATTCGCGAATGACCTTGTGGCCGGAAAATTCCATCAGACCGGCCAGCGCGTCGCCAACTACAGCGCCGCGGCAATGCCCCATATGCATGGGCCCGGTTGGATTGGCGGAGACGTATTCGATATTTACGACCTGCCCGCCGCCGATTTGAGACCGGCCGTATCGTTCGCCAAGCGAGGCGATCGCCTCCAGTTCGCGCAGCCACGCAGTGTCTGAAAGGCGAAGGTTGATAAAGCCGGGGCCCGCGATGGTCGCTTCAATAATGTCGGGATCGCGGTTCAGGTGAGCGATGATCATTTCCGCCAGAGCACGCGGATTGGTCTTCGCCTGCTTGGCGAGTACCATTGCGGCATTCGTGGCGAGATCGCCATGCGAGGGATCGCGCGGCGGTTCTACCGTCACGCCCGAACGGTTTGTTTCCGCGGGAAGGTGGCCTTCCATCTCGAGGGCGTTGAGAACGGCGTCAATTCGCGCCGTAAAACCGGCGTGCAAAGTCTGGATGTCGGACATAGCAGCGCGCCTAGACGAACGACGCAAAATGGCAAGATGCTAAGCGTTCGGCTGGCAGGCCGAGAAACCCTAGCGGGTTGCGTTATAACGCAATTCGTCCTGTGTCAGCTGGAAGCCCACGAGCAGTTCGAAAGTCGCGCGCTGGACCGCTGCGCGTACTTCTGGGTCAGCCAGCGGGTCGACGGCAGCGTCCGGATCGCCAGCCTCGCGCTTGCGCGTGATCTTCTCGCGGATATCTTCGGGAAGGGTCGCATCGGCACGATTGACGTATGCGCCAGCCTTGCCGCTTGCCATTGCGCGCTCCTCACCATCAGCAAAATTGACAGTTACCGTTCCGACCTGTTTCGAGATGACCGCGCTTCCGCCGCGCAGAACGGAGGAGAAATACGGTATCTCTACCGAGCGTGCCCCGCTGGTATCGCTGCGCCGCGCGACCACATTGAAAGTCGCTTCGGTATATACTCGTTCGCCCGTCTCGTTGCAGGTCGAGCTAAGGTCCGTCATCGAGGCAGTGACATCGAGATCTGCCAGCGTACGGGAAGTCGGGCTGCGAAATAGCGTGATGTCGCCAGTGTAATCGGGGATGCCAACGGCCGGGCAAGTCGTACGGACCGCGGTTATCCCTGCGCCACCACCATCAACCACCAGTTCACCAGAGGTTTTGCAACCTGCCAATACAAGGCCAAGTCCCAGGGCAGTCAGGAGGCGAGTACGGGTGATCATGTTGGCGGCATTCCTCATGTGTTCGTATGCGTACCCTGCGGCACGGCTCGCGTCCCCTAGCTTGACGCGATGCAAAGCGCTAGGGGGGCTCATATGAACGCTCCCTTTCAATCCCCGAATGACGATGGTCGGGCGAACGATCAACGCTTGCCTCTCAAATTGCTTATCGCCGCACCTCGCGGGTTCTGCGCCGGTGTCGACAGGGCGATCGAGATCGTGGAGCGTGCGCTCGAGAAATATGGCGCGCCCGTCTATGTCCGCCATGAGATCGTGCACAATCGCTACGTGGTCGACTCATTAAAGGCGAAGGGCGCAATTTTCGTGGAAGAGCTGAGCGAGGTGCCCGACGACGTGCCGGTCGTATTTTCCGCACACGGCGTGCCCAAATCCGTTCCTGCCGAAGCCGACCGGCGCAAGCTCCTTTATGTCGACGCGACCTGCCCGTTGGTCAGCAAGGTTCATCGTCAGGCCGAGCGCCAGATCGAAAAGGGCCAGCACATCCTTTTCATCGGTCACGCCG
This sequence comes from uncultured Erythrobacter sp., assembly GCA_947504155.1. Lineage (GTDB taxonomy): Bacteria > Pseudomonadota > Alphaproteobacteria > Sphingomonadales > Sphingomonadaceae > Qipengyuania. Next base: position 346,681 of record CANNGF010000003.1, on the reverse strand, counting down.
GGCATCCGGAAGTAATCGGGACGATGGGACAGGTGCCTGAAGGCCAGATTTCATTAGTCGAAACCTTGGGCGACGTTGCGAAGCTGCCGTTCACGCAGGACGATGATCTGTCCTACCTCACTCAGACAACGCTCTCGGTAGATGACACGCGCGAAATTACCGAAGCGCTGGAAGCGCGCTTCCCGCAGATCGTCGCGCCCAAGGCGGAAGACATTTGCTACGCTACCAGCAACCGCCAGGCGGCGGTCAAGATCATCGCACCTGCTTGTGATCTTGTGCTGGTAATCGGAGCGCCGAACTCCTCTAATTCTGTAAGGCTCGTCGAAGTGGCTGAGCGGCTTGGGACCGACGCGCGCCTCATCCAACGCGCTGATGAAATTCAGGCTGATTGGCTGGATGGCATCGGCACTATGGGGCTGACCGCGGGGGCTTCCGCCCCGGAAACACTCGTGCGCGAAGTAGTGGATCGTCTCTCCGAATGGCGCGTGGTCGAAGAAGAGCCGGTCGCCGCCGCCGAGGAAAACATGGTCTTCAAACTGCCACGCCAACTTACAGAATAGGTGGCTGTCTACACTCACCTCGGGGCGGAAGACTTTGCTCGCCTGATAGCGGAATACAACGTTGGCGATCTGGTCTCCGCCAAGGGAATTGCGGAGGGAGTTTCCAATTCCAACTGGCTGATCGAGACCACGCGCGGACGGTACATTCTGACGATGTACGAGCGGCGCATAGATGTGTCGCAGCTGCCTTTCTTTTTGGGACTGCTGGATCATCTGGCGCAATCGGGCTGTGCGGTGCCGGCGACCATCCACGATCGCAATGGCGCTGCCTACCGGGAAATCGATGGGAAAGCCGTCGCTCTTATCGAATTTCTTCCGGGCGTTTCTCCCACTCGCCCTACCCCCGATCAAGCTGAAGCGGTGGGGGCCGCGTTAGCGCGAGTACACATCGCAGGGCTGAGCTTCGGTGAGAAGCGGGAGAACGACCTCGCGCCGAAAGACACGGCAGCAATATTACGCGCTTGCGATCCTGCTGTACTTACGGGCATCGATGAAAAGCTAACCGGGATTGCCGCTCGCGCCGACGACGCTGTCGCGCGATGGCCTCATTCTCTGCCCTGCTCAATCATCCATTCCGATCTTTTCCCCGACAACGTCCTGCTCCTAGACGGAAAGGTCTCGGGTATGATCGACTTCTATTTCGCAGCCTACGATATGATGGCTTACGATCTCGCCGTTACGCACGCTGCGTGGTGCTTCGATACGAACGGCATGAACTTCGATCAGGCCGTCGGCAACGCGCTTCTGTCCGGATACGAAGCCGTCCGTCCGTTGACCTCCGCCGAGCGCGGAGCTCTTCCCATTCTCGCCCAGGGCGCTTGTCTGCGCTTTGTCGCAAGCAGAGCTGAAGATTGGATCGAAACACCTGCCGATGCGCAGGTCCTGCGCAAGGATCCTCTCGATTTTCTTCGGCGGTGGGATTTCTACGCTGAAAAAGGCCAGGCTGCGTTTGCCTGATCGCGATCGCGCGTTAAGGCATCCGCGATGAAGCGGATTGAAATTTTCACTGATGGTGCCTGCAAGGGCAACCCAGGACCCGGCGGGTGGGGCGCCCTGCTGCGCATGGGAGAGCATGAAAAGGAACTATCGGGCGCCGAACCGCAAACTACCAACAACCGCATGGAAATGACGGCTGCGATCAGGGCCCTGGAAGCGCTGAAGGAGCCGTGTCAGATCACTCTGCACACCGACAGCACCTATCTCATCGATGGCATCACCAAATGGATCCACGGTTGGAAAAAGAAGGGCTGGAAGAACGCTGCGAAGAAGCCTGTCGTCAACGAAGACTTGTGGCGCCAACTGGATGAACTGCGTGGCAAGCACCAGATCGACTGGAAATGGGTGAAGGGCCACTCGGGGCATCCGGAAAACGAGCGGGTCGATCAGCTAGCCAGTGACGCAGCCGACGAAATTGGCATGCGCCACCGCACCTAAAAGAAGCGGGATGGATCGTACTTTGATGCGTCCAACCCGGCAGTCATCTTATCGCGCGGTTCGCCGAGGAGCAGCTGTGCGGCAAGCCTGGCAGCAGCCGGCGAAGTCTGGATACCAAAACCGCCCTGCCCTGCGAACCAGGCAAAGCCTTCCACAAATGGATCGAACCCATAGACTGGCAAACGGTCAGGAGCGAAACTGCGCAGCCCTGCCCAGCGTTTTTCTACAGCCTCAATCCGTAAATCGACGACCTGCTCCAAACGGTGAATTGCCGTAGCGACAGCCAGCTCTTCCGGTGCGGCGTCGCATGGCTCGCTTGGCTCTTCATCATGGGGGCTAATCCAAAGACGGCTACCCTCCGGCTTGAAATAGAATTTGCCCGATATGTCGAGCACCAAAGGCTGATCCGATGCGGGCGCCGGTTCGGTACGAAGCTGGACGACCGTACGAAGCAGAGGCTGGATGCCGATAGGCCTGGCCCCCGCCGCGACCGCAACCGCATCCGCCCAAGCCCCTGCTGCATTGACGAGCACCGAAGCCCTGAAGCTACCTGCTTTCCCGCAATCCAAAGTCCATACGCCCTCGGCACGCGATGCAGCCTGTAATGCTGCGCGGCATTTCAAATCCACAGCCGTTGCTCGCGACAGAGCGAGGAAGTGCGCGTGCAGGCCGGACACGTCTATATCTGCGCAAGCCGGTTCCCAAATACCGTGCGTCCACTCGTTGCGAAGGCTTGCGATATGCGCCTTCAGCATCGGTTCCCCCACTCTCTCGATCCCAGCGCCGGTACCGGAGAAGCGATCCATGAAACGAGCGAGCTTCGACTCATCGGCATCACGCCCGATATAGAGAGCGCCGCGCTGCGTGAGAAAACCGTTTTCCTGCAGATAGTTGCCCGATGCTAAGGTAAGCGGGACAATATCCGGCCCGCCATAGCATTCGTCCCAGAACGCCGCGGATCGACCAGTGGCATGATAGCCCGGCTGATCCTCGCCTTCTAGAAGGAGAACGCTAACTCCTCGCTCGCCAAGTTCAGCGGCAAGACTAGCGCCGGCAATTCCGGCCCCCACGATGGCGAAATCGTAGATCATCACTTTTGACGGGGCGTCACCCGGTCGAGAAATTCCGAGATCACGTGCATAGCCCGACCTCTGACGGCAGGAACTTCGCGCAGGATTTCATGATGCGCTTCCTCTCCGAATGAAGCCAGCTCTCCGTGCGGCAAACGCTCGGCGGCTCGAACCGCTGCCTCATGTTTCACTAGTTTATCATTAGAAGTGGAAACGATCAGTATTGGAACATGTACTTTCTCCAATGCCCCGGCTGCTTGCAGTGTACTGGTTGAGGCGTAAGCTCTCTCTACCCATCCCCAGCTTCCCGGTCCCATCGTCAAATAAGGCCGGTGCTCGCGCCAGTATAATTCGTCCTCATAACGCGCATCGTCATGCGTCAGAAGATCACGCCTTCTTGCTGGCATCTCGCCGGGTTTCTCGCTCCATTTCCAGGCAGGTCGTTTAGGGGAGCCAATGCGGGCCATTACGCGCGAAATCGCATGCAAAATCGAAAGCGGCAGCGGCGGTCCGGTCATTTGCAGCATGGGAGCCGAAAGAATCACGGCATCCGGATCGACGGCCTCTTCGATGAGTGCGCGAGTTACGATGTGCCCTCCCATTGAATGGGCGACCAGCACATGGGGACCGGAGGTATCTTTCTTCCACTGCTTCCAAAGATGAGCGAGATCGGCCACCCAATCACCGAAATCCTTTATGTGGCCGGTTACCTGGTCGTCCCCCAGCCGACCAGAGCCGCCCTGTCCACGCCAATCTGCGGCGGTAACTTTCCATCCCGCCCGATGCCAGTCCTCGAGGCTTTCGAGATACTTTTCATAAAAGTCCGCTCGCCCGGGAAGAAAAAGGATCGAGCCCCGCTCCCCGCTTCCCCCACCTGGCCAGTCTATCCGGCGAATTTCATGACCGTCCTCGCCAAGCCAAACACTTTCTATTGCGTGGCCCGGGATCTTGCGGCGATCGATCGGTTCGTCGCCTTGTGAAGTAAGCGAGGCAGGAATTGAAACCTCCGTTTAGCGCGTTCCACATGGTTACTTTTTGGTAAGCATGTTTCTGTAGGCATACCGTTCGAGAAAAGTTCGGGACGGTGCAATGGACCATGTGATTTTCACCTATGTGTTGCTCGGCGCCTTGGCAATGGCGCTGATAGTGGCTGCTTTCACCGATCTGAAAAGCAGGATCATCAGCAACAAACTGAATATCGCTATCGCTGCAGGGGCGCCGTTCTTTTGGTGGGCAACAGGTTTGGAACTGTGGCCCGGTGCCGCCCTCCAACTGGGATTGGCTGCAATCACCTTTGCTACCTGTGCCCTCTTCTTTGCCATTGGACAGATGGGTGGCGGTGACCTCAAGCTTCTTACGGTGCTAGCGCTCTGGTTTCCGCCTACAGAGTTCGTGAGCTTGGTATTGATCATGGCCATGGTTGGTTGGGTGCTGACCCTGGTTATGGGGATATGGGGCGTGTCTCGCTCTAACATAGTAGGAGCAAGGCCTGTCCGCGACACGGCAATCCTGATCGGATGCACGGTGATAGCTGCCCTTTTTGCCAGCTCCATACTGGGCGGCCCTAAGCTTTCGTTGCCGCTGGCGCTAAGCGAATCAGTTGGCGGGAGTGTCGCCTTGGCTCTGGTGCCGATCGGGATACTCGCCATCGTTACCCTCGCATCAATCCGTATCATTCGGCGACACAAGCATCAGCCGCGTATTCCCTACGGTCTCGCGATCTCGATGGCCGGGCTTTGGGTCGTGGCTGCAGCACTTCGCCCCGAAATAACGCCCATTCTGGCGAGCTGAAACGCGATTTTAACCAATCACCTCGTACGCAGAAAACCATACCCGCCCGCATTCGAATCTCACGGGCCAAATGAGAGGGCTGACAAGCCATGGATAGGAAGAAACTGGTTCTGCTGGTAAGCGCACTGATCGTAGCGGTCGGTACTGCTCTCATTGCCCGCAGCATTTTTGCAGGCGCAGCTGCTCCTAAAGCCGAGGCCGCTGCCGTTGTAGAATCTCAAGGCCCCAAGGTGCTCGTAGCACAGCGAGCTCTGCCGATCGGCACGATCATCACGGCAGACGCTATCGGGTATCAGCTGTGGCCGAAGGAGCTTGTGCAGGATGCCTACTTCCTCGACGGCGAAGCAGACGTAACCCAACTCATCGGAACAGTGGTACGTCACCCAGTGACCGCGGGCGAACCAGTCACCCAAGGTTCGCTTGTCAGCCCTGGCGATCGCGGATTTCTCGCAGCCGCACTAACTCCCGGGATGCGCGCCATTACTGTGCCTGTCGATGTAAAAGCAGCCGTAGCCGGCTTCGTCTTCCCTGGAGACCGCGTCGATATGGTTCTGACGCAGTCAGTTTCGGGTGAAGGCGGAGCACTCAAGGTTTCAGAAACAATCCTGCGTAATCTCCGCATCTTGGCAACCGATCAATCGACCAGCCAAGAAACCGTGGAAGGCCAAACCCGTGTGAAATCCTATCGTACCGTTACGCTGGAAGTTACACCCCAAATTGCTGAAAAGGTAGCCGTGGCGCAGACCCTTGGTTCATTGAGCCTTGCTCTTCGTCCTTTAGCGGACAGCCACAGCGAGCTCGAGCGGGCCATTGCTTCTGGCGAACTTGTAATCCCTGAAGGGACCTCACCCGCTGAAGAGGAGCAGCTGTTACGCGAGGTTTCAAGTCGCCCCGATGACGGCAAAAGCACTTTTGTTACCGGCGGTGATGTGTCTCGCTTCCAGAGAAGTTCGATGCCTGCACAGGGCCGCGCCCCAGCTGGCGGTGGTGAGAACTACGCCGCTCCGGTTCGTCGTGGTCCTATGGTCACAGTAACGCGCGGCAAAAAAAGCGAGGATGTCAGCATTGGCACCGGCGGACTTACGAATGCGGTCAGCGGCGGAATGACCAACGCCGGGCAGACTGTGCCATCCGCCTTGAGCACCATCCGTTAAAAACGAAGCTGACAGTTAGTCACTCTAGGGGCATGTACATGAAACGTCGTCTCACCACCAAATTGCTGTTTGCCAGCATCGCGCTTGCTCCGCTAGCCGCTGCGCCGGCGACCACTGCGTCCGCACAGTCCGTAATCCGTCCAAACCAAGATATTGTTCTTTCGATCGGTCGCGGCGAGCTCATCAACATTCCCGGCTCGATGTCGGATGTTTTCATCGCTGACGATGGAGTTGCAGACGTTCAAATCAAATCGCAACGCCAGTTGTATCTTTTCGGCAAGGCGGGCGGCGAAACGACGGTGTACGCGAGCAATGCTTCAGGGCAAATCATCTGGTCCGCCAATGTGCGCGTCGGTTCGAACATTTCGACCATTGATCAGATGCTCTCGCTGACCATGCCCGAAGCGAAAATCCGGGTCGCGACGATGGGCACCAATACCGTTCTGCTTACCGGAACTGTAGCAGCGCCGGAGGACGCGGCCGATGCGCAAATGCTGGTCGAAGCGTACGTGGGTGACGCGGTCAATGTTATTAGCCGCTTAAAAATGGCGACGCCTTTACAGGTGAATCTCCAAGTTCGCATCGCGGAAGTGAGCCGGAGTGTAGTCAAAGCAATCGGCGTCAACTTAGCCACCGCCGACAGCACAAATGGGTTCCAGTTCGGGGTGGGCCAGGGCCGAGGCGCGATTAGTCAATTTCAGCCAAGCTACGTCAATCCTATCACTGGCGAGCGAGTTCAAGGTCCGCTGGGAGTTGGTCGGAATTTCGAAGGTGACGGCGCTACCCTCATAGACCAGATAACACCGGGCACCACTTTGGGGGCATTTGGTAATCTGCTTGGGCTAGATATCGGTGCGGCACTTGATCTTGCGGAAACAAAGGGGCTGGTCACTACGCTTTCGCAGCCTAATCTCACTGCGCTTTCGGGCGAAACAGCCGAATTTCTGGCGGGTGGTGAATTTCCGATCCCCGCATCAGGCGGCTTAGGGACCACGAGCATCACTTACAAGAAATACGGTGTAAGCCTCGCTTACACGCCGGTGGTTCTCGCAAATGGTCGAATATCACTTCGTGTGAGGCCTGAGGTCTCGGAATTGTCGAGCCAAGGCGCTATCGTAATCGACGGCTTCCAAGTTCCCGCACTGACCACGAGGCGGGCAGAAACGACAGTGGAACTAGGCTCGGGCCAGAGCTTCATGATCGCCGGTCTTTTACAAAACAACTCTTCTAACAGCATCGAGAAGGCTCCTGGCCTTGGCGATGTCCCTGTTCTGGGGAATTTGTTCCGCTCGACTAACTATCGACGCGGCGAAACAGAGTTGGTCATCGTCGTAACGCCCTACTTGGTTAAGCCAGTCAACGCGAATGACATTGCGCTTCCGACTGATGGGTATCTCAAGCCCACCGAATACCAACGGCTCTTAGAGCTTCGCGAAGCTGACGGTATTTCGGGCCAAACGCGACCAACTCCGAATTCCACCACGACGAACGCAAATGCAACGGTGTCCCGAGAAACCAATAGTTCGAGCGATCGCCTAGCAGAAAACGGCGGCGCCCTCGGCGATAGTAAATCCGCCACAGCCAAGCCCGGCTTCAGCTTCCAATGAAGGAATTGACAGTAATGCGCTTCATCCAAGCCCGCACAATTGCCGCTCCTCTCGGAATGTCGTTCGTTCTCTTGTTGGGCGCTTGCGGAAGCACAAACATGGACAACCGCAGTCTATACAGCGTCAATCAACCACTTGTTGAGCGAACAAACTTCACATTTGATGTGCAAAGCGACGCCTCAGGCATTCCGGTCAGCGGACGGCAACGCCTCTCGGCGTGGTTTGAAGGTATGAATATTGGCTACGGAGATCGAATAGCGATAGAGGGCGATACATATAGTGCCGCTGTACGAAGCGATATCGCGGCAATTGCAGAAAGATATGGTGTGCTTCTTGCCGAGGGCGCTCCGCTGACAGCTGGCACAGTCCCAATAGGCTCGACGCGAATTGTCGTAACGCGCAGCACCGCTTCGGTACCCGGTTGCCCAGATTGGTCTAAGACCGCAGAAATTAATATGCAGAATGCTACCAGCACGAATTACGGCTGCGCGATAAACTCCAATTTGGCTGCGATGATCGCAAACCCCGAAGACCTTATTCAAGGTCAGCAAGGAACGGGCGAAACAGTTGTCACCACGTCCACCAAGGCAATCAAAAGCTATCGCGATCAGGAGCCTACAGGCGCAGGTGGATTACCCCAAGTCGGAACCGGAGGTTAGTAAGCCATGAACATGCCCGCAAATCGCGATCCCTTCGCCGCCTATATTTGTGACGAAACTGCGCTAGACGTGCTACGCCCGGTCGTGATCGAACTCGGCTGGCAACCGGAAAAGTGCAACAAGGGCGGCCTGCGAAATGCCGTCCAGTCGCTATCAGTGTCGGCAAGTCCGAACATCCTGATGGTGGACCTTTCCGAAAGCGGCGATCCGCTCAACGACATCAACGCTTTGGCAGAAGTCTGCGAACCCGGAACAGTGGTTATCGCCATCGGCCAAGTCAACGACGTACGGCTTTATCGAGATCTGATCTCGAGCGGCATCCACGACTACCTGCTCAAGCCCTTGTCCGCAGCTGTTTTACGTGATTCACTAAACAATGCGCAGGCGGTTTTCGCAGCCCCTCGCGGAGGAGAAGGCGAGCAGGTCAAGAACCATATCTCTGCTGCGATAATCGGCACCCGCGGTGGCGTCGGCGCTTCCACGCTCGCGACATCTCTTGCATGGCACTACAGTGCCGACAAGCGCATGCCGACCGCTCTGCTTGATCTCGACGTGCACTTTGGGACAGGCGCACTGACACTCGATCTGGAGCCGGGCCGCGGCCTTACCGATGCGATCGACAATCCCAGTCGTATCGACGGCCTCTTTATCGAACGCGCCATGATACGCGCGAATGATAATTTGGCGATCCTGTCAGCCGAGGCCCCGATCAACTCACCGCTCATGACCGACGGTGCGGCTTTCCTCCAGTTGCAGGAAGAATTCCGTCATGCTTTCGAGATGACCCTCATAGATCTGCCGCGCAACATGCTGATCAATTTCCCTCATGTTCTCAATGAAGTGAACGTTGCGGCTGTGGTTTGTGAGATGACCCTCGCCTCCGCACGCGACACCATTCGCATTCTGTCGTGGCTCAAGACCAATGCAGGGCACGTTACTCCGCTCGTTATCGCGAACAGGGTACAGCCTGGGACCGCAGAAATCAGCAAGGCCGATTTCGAAGCTTCGATCGAACGCAAGATCGATGTGTCTATCCCGCTTGATCAGAAAGCAGCGAGCGCGGCTGCGAAGCTGGGAAAAACCGTTATCGATGCGAGTGGTTCGAGCAAAATGTCTGCCAGCATCAAGCAAGCAGCGTCGCAGATTATCGGGCTTGGTGAAACCGACAGCGAAGATGTGGAGGCTTCTGATGGAAAGAAGTCTTTGCTCGGCGGCTTTGATCTGAAAGGCCTGATGACGAAAAAGGAAAAGGTCCCCGCCTGAAGCACCGGATGACTGCCATACCTATGATGGCGACATTATCCGGAGTTCGAATGAGCAGTTGACGGAGTAGAATGATGAACATGGTCCAGCTCGTACTGATTGGTGGCGGAATGCTGGTTCTGCTCGTCCTGCTTTACTTCGCCTTTGCCGGACCGAATGTGGCTAAGGCCAGCCAGAGGCGACTGCAGCAAGTCCGTTACCGGCATTCGGAAAGCACCGACGCAAAGGTTGAATCTCAGCTCAAGAAAGCTATCGCTGCGCGCAAGCCGACACAGTACCGTCAGGCAGGATCGGAATCCCGCATTGCTGCCTTGGCCCTCCGACTCGATCGGACAGGGAAAAACTGGACTTTAAGCCAGTATGGCTATGTTTCGCTCGGCCTGGCGGTCATCACTGCCGTCGTGCTCTATTTGCAGTCAGGATCGCTCGCCCTGGCTGGTGGAGTCGGCGTGTTTCTTGGGGCTGGTATTCCACATCTGGCCGTCAATATGACGATTTCGAAACGCACCGCACAATTCAATGCCAAGTTTCCAGATGCCATCGAACTGTTAGTTCGCGGGCTCCGCTCGGGTCTCCCGGTGACTGAAACTTTGGGCGTGGTGGCACAGGAAATCCCGGGGCCGGTAGGCCAGGAATTTAAGGGTATCGTCGAGCGAATAAAAATCGGTCGCACGATGGAAGAGTCTCTTCAGGAAACGGCCAATCGCCTTAACATTCCGGAGTTCAATTTCTTCTGCATCACCCTGGCGATCCAGCGAGAGACAGGGGGCAACCTAGCTGAAACACTTTCGAACCTTGCCGACGTACTTCGGAAGCGCTCACAGATGAAACTGAAAATTCGCGCGATGAGTTCGGAATCCAAGGCATCTGCCTACATCGTAGGCGCCCTGCCGTTCGTCGTCTTCACCATGATCTGGTACATCAATCCGTCCTATATCGGCGGTTTTTTCACTGACGATCGCTTGATTGTAGCAGGGCTCGGGGGCCTCGTCTGGATGAGCATTGGCGCTTTCATCATGGCGAAAATGGTCAGCTTCGAGATCTGAGCGGGAAGGGAAGACTAATGGAAAGTGCAACCGGTCCTACCCTGCTTGGCTTCGATGTCGTGTTGGTCGGATCAATTCTCGCCGGCGTCGCTGCGATGGCGGTGGTTTTCGCCATCTATACCGCGCTGACAATCAAGGATCCGATGGCAAAGCGCGTCAAAGCCTTGGAAGGTCGGCGCGAGGAACTGAAGTTGGGCTTGGTAACAGCCAGCGCGAAGAAACGTCAGAGCCTCGTGCGCAATTCGAGCACGACTGACAAGGTCCGCGATACTCTCGGCAACATGAAGGTTCTGCAGCAGAGCCAAGTCGAGGATATGCAACAGAAACTGGCTTGGGCCGGCTTTCGCAACAAAGAAGTCGCTGTCGTCCTTATCGCTTTGCGCATGATCCTGCCCGTCGTACTGGGGACTATAGCTGCAGTCCTGCTTTACGGCATCGAGATTTATCCCGACTGGGAATTCAAGCGCGTGGCAGCAATGGGTGCGGCTCTCTACCTCGGTTATAAGGGACCGGAGATCTATCTCTCGAACATTGCAACCAAAAGAACGGATGCGATCCGCAAGGGCCTTCCGGATGCGATCGACCTTCTGGTCATTTGCGCCGAGGCAGGTCTTACGGTCGACGCTGCGTTTAATCGAGTGGCCAAGGAACTTGGACGGGCCTACCCAGAGCTTGGCGAAGAGTTCACGCTCACCGCAATCGAACTGTCATTCCTCAACGAGCGCAAGAAGGCTTTCGACAATCTGGCGTTCCGCGTGAACCTGGAAGCGGTCAAAGGCGTCGTAACGACCATGGTCCAGACCGAACGTTACGGTACGCCACTGGCATCCGCGCTCCGTGTGTTGTCGGCTGAATTCCGCAACGAACGAATGATGCGTGCCGAAGAGAAGGCTGCTCGCCTGCCGGCCATCATGACCGTGCCGCTCATCCTCTTTATTCTGCCGGTGCTTTTCATTGTCATCCTTGGCCCTGCAGCTTGTGATATCTCCGACAGCTTCATGAGCTGATCGCGAACTCTGCAAACCAGAGACGAGAAGAGAAAGCCTCGCCGACTATCTAGTCGGCGAGGCTTTCTGCATCGAACTCGCCAGCGTTCTTGCGCAACCTTGCGAGCATGTCTCGCATCTGCATCCGCTCGTCCTCGCTCAGCACCGAGAAGAGTTCCTCTTCGATCTTCAGCGCGAGCGGCATGATGCCCGCGTGGACAGCCCTTCCCTCTGCCGTCAGTTCGAGAAGATGGGAGCGCCCATCGCTCTCGTTCGGGGTGCGGACGGCCAGCCCGCGGCTCTCCAGCGTCTTGCAGGCGCGGTTGACCGGCACCTTGTCCATCAGCGTGGCCTGCGAAAGCTCGCGCTGGGTCGTGGGGCCGCTATCGCCGAGCACTGCCATGATCCGCCACTCGGTCGTCTTTAGCGCAAAACGCTTGCGATATTGTTCGGCGATCCTGGTCGAGACGGCGTTCGACGCGACCGACAATTGGTACGGCAGGAAATCGGCGAGGCGCTGGGCGGGCTTGCGAGTTGTCATACCGGCAAGGTCTAATGAAGCGCCCCGCTTTTACAAGGTTGCAGCCGTAACCACTCCTTTCGCGCCTATTTGTATTCCGGCTCTTCCCACCAGGGGTAGAAATCGGGCATGTTTTCGCTGACCGTATCAGGATATTCGGGCGGCCGCTTCTCCAGGAAGCTGCGGACGCCTTCCTTGCTATCCTCGCTCCGGCCCAGCCGGTAGATTGAGCGGCTGTCGATCCGGTGCGCGAGCATGGGATGGTCGAGCGCCGGCAGACGCCACAGCATGGCCCGCGTCATCGCGACCGAAACTGCCGAGGTATTGTCCGCGATCTCGCGCGCCAGCGTCATGGCCGCGCCCATCAGATCTTGCTGGGGATGCACCGAGCGGACCAATCCCTTGTCCAGGGCTTCGGCGGCATCGAAGATCCGCCCGGTCATGCACCATTCGAGTGCCGTCTGCGTGCCCACCACCCGCGGCAGGAACCAGCTCGAACAGGCTTCGGGCGTGATGCCGCGCCGCGCGAACACGAAACCGAACCGCGCATTGTCACTGCACAGGCGCATATCAAAGGGAAGCTGCATCGTGGCCCCCACGCCGACCGCCACGCCATTGCAGGCGCCGATCACCGGCTTCTTCGAATTGAACAGCCGCAGCACCAATTGACCGCCGCCATCGCGCACGCGTTCGTCCGCCAGGTCCTCCACCGGGGCATGGCGCGCGAAGACATTGCCCTTCTCACCCTCCGGGGTGAGATCGGCGCCAGCGCAAAAGGCACGTTCGCCCGCACCGGTCACGATCACGGCGCGCACGCTGTCATCGGCATCGGTGACATCCAGCGCATCGATGAATTCCTGCTTCATCACGCTGGTGAAGGCATTCATCTTTTCGGGCCGATCCAGCGTCACGATGGCGATTCCATCGTCGATATCGAGCGTGATCTGGGTGAAGTCGTTCATTTGGATTCCCTCTCCGGTAATCCTACAGGATGGAGCACATGGAGCACGGTACAGGGGCAAAAGCAAAGCCTCGGTTTCACAGGCCCCCTCCAGACAAACCAGATATCGAAATACCGCGCGATCCCATGACCCGGGCATAGCGCGCCATTGCCAAGTAGGAAACAAGGCAGACCGAGCGCCCGCTGCCACCACGCGTGCCGCGCCTCTGGAACGCCATCGCCACCACACCCGTTGCAAAGGCGAACTGTTTTTCAATTCAAGCAAGGTGGCCAATGGCACAGATTACAACGAACAACCCCGCGACGCGCGAAGACATCGAAACCTACGACCTGATGTCGAAGGACGAGGCTTTCTCCAAGATCGATGCCGCGCACGAGGCTTTCCAAGAATGGCGCACGCGCAGCCACGAAGATCGCGGCGAAATCCTGCGCAAGATCGCCAAGACCCTGCGCGACAACACCGACCGCATCAGCGAGCTGATGACCAAGGAAACCGGCAAGCTGCTGAAGGATGGCAAGACCGAAGTCGAAATCTGCGCGCGTATCTTCGAATACTCCGCCGATCGCGGGCCTGAGGAGCTGGCCGACGAAGAGCGTGAGCATTCGGGCGGGAAAAAGAAGGGAATCGTCACTTATTCCCCGATCGGCGTGATCTATTCGATTCAGCCGTGGAACTTCCCCCTTTACCAGCCGGTGCGCGTGCTGGCGGCCAATGCCATGGCCGGCAATGCCTGTATCCTGAAGCATGCCAGCATCTGCACCGGAAGCGGCCTGCTGCTGCGCGATCTGTGCCTTGAAGCAGGTCTGCCCAAGGGCCTGTTCGATGTTGTTCTGGTCGACCACGATACGTCCGACCAGATCATCGAACATGACAAGGTCCGAGCCGTCACGATGACGGGCAGTGACGATGCCGGGCGCCATATCGGCAGCAAGGCTGCCAAGGCGCTCAAGAAGACGGTGCTGGAGCTGGGTTCGAACGATGCCTATCTGGTGCTGGAAGACGCCGATATCGATCTGGCGGTGAAGACCTGCGTCATGGGACGCCTTTATAACAATGGCGAAACCTGCGTTTCCGCAAAACGTTTTGTGGTCACCGACGCCGTCTACGACCAATTCATCGAAGCCTTCGTCGAACGGATGAAAGGCACCAAGCTGGGCGCGCCGACCGACGAAGATACGCAGCTGGGCCCGGTATCGAGCAAGGAACAGTTCGATACGCTGGTCGAGCAGGTCCAGAAGAGCGTGGATGGCGGCTGTACGCTGCTGTGCGGCGGCGATCCGGAGGAAGATCCGAAGGGCTGGTACTATCCCGCCACGGTTCTTGCCGACTGCAAGAAGGGCACCCCCGCCTATGACGATGAACTGTTCGGGCCGGTCGCCTCGGTGATCCGGGCGAAGGACGATGAAGACGCCATGCGCATCGCCAATGACAGCCGGTATGGCCTTGGCGGCGGCATCTTCACCAAGGATCAGGACAAGGCCATCCGCCTTGCCCGCGATCACTTCGACACGGGCATGATCCGGATGAATTCGTTTGGCGCGGCCGATCCCAACATGCCCTTCGGCGGCGTGAAGGACAGTGGTTACGGCCGCGAACATGGCGGCTTCGGGATGAAGGAATTCGTCAACGCCAAGGCCATCTTCCTTCCCTGATCCCAATCAATCTCGCTGGAGAGAAATCATGAAAATCCTCGTAGCCGGGGCAACCGGCAACACAGGCACTCGCCTGGTCAAAGAACTGGCACAGCGCGGCCACCAACCGGTCGCGCTGGTCCGGGAATCATCAGATACCGCCAAGCTGCCCGAGAATGCAGAACGGCGGCTGGGCGATCTGACCGACCTGCAGGACGATGTCACCGATGGGTGCGAAGTCGTCATCTTTGCTGCCGGGTCGGGCGGTGATACCAGCGCCGAAATGACCGACAAGGTTGACCGCGACGGTGCGATCAGGCTGATCGACATTGCCGAGAAAAGCGACGTCCGCCGGTTCGTCATGCTGAGTTCGGTGGGGGCGGATGATCCCGACCCCGAAAGCGAACTGGCGCATTATTTGGAAGCCAAGCATGCGGCGGACGAGCGGCTGAAAAGCAGCAATCTCGATTATGCCATCCTGCGGCCGGTTTCGCTGACGGACGATGGCCCCACCGGTTCGGTCCGCCTTGGCGGCGATGTCGATCCCAAGGGCAAGGCAGCCCGCGGCGATGTGGCAGTCCTTCTCGCCGATGCGGCGGAGCAGGACGAATGGACCGGGGCCATCAAGCTGATGGAAACGGCTTACTGAGCCAGCTTTCCCCAAACAAAAAAACGCCGCCCGTTCGCATTTGAACGGGCGGCGTTTTTCGTTTTCCGGTACGTTGACTTAGCGCGGCGGCATCCGGATCGCACCATCGAGGCGGACATCCTCGCCGTTGAAATAGCCGCATTCGATCATGGTCATGGCAAGCTTGGCATATTCTTCCGGATTGCCGAGGCGTTTCGGGAACGGCACGCTGGCGTTGAGCGCTTCGATCGCCTTTTCCGGCAGGCCCATCAGCAGCGGAGTTTGGAAAATGCCGGGCAGGATCGTGTTCACACGAATGCCTTCATTCATGAGATCACGCGCAATCGGCAAGGTCATTCCGACAACGCCGCCCTTCGAAGCCGAATAGGCTGCCTGGCCGATCTGGCCATCTTCCGCGGCGACCGAGGCCGTGTTGACGATGGCACCGCGATTGCCGTCATCGGTGATGGGATCGAGCGTCATCATGCCCGCAGCCGACTTGGCGATGCAGCGGAAGGTGCCGATGAGGTTGACCTGCACCACGAATTCGAAGGCGCTGATCGGGAAATGCTTGATGCTGCCGTCTTCCTTGGAGCGGCTGGCGGTCTTGATCGCATTGCCGATACCGGCGCAGTTGACCAGGATACGTTCCTGCCCATGCGCTTCGCGGGCCTTGGCGAAGCCGGCATCGACCTCTTCCTCGCTGGTGACGTTGACCTTGCAGAAAACGCCGCCGAGTTCTTCGGCCATGGCGTTGCCCTTTTCTTCGTTCATGTCGAAGATGGCGACCTTGGCGCCCTTGGCCGCGATGGCCCGCGCGGTTGCCGCGCCGAGGCCCGATGCGCCGCCGGTGACGATGGCGGGTGTGTTGCTGCTTACTTCCATTACTCTCTCCTGGATCGAAAACTGGTATCTGTGCCCCGGTCGGTCGCGTGCCGCGGGCAAAAGGTCAATGCGCCTGTACAGGCCGAACGGGCGCGCGGGTGAGGTTCAGCGCCGCCAGACCCCTGCCCACTCGCGCCAGACCGGTACTGATTACAGAGCCTCGACGATGGTAACATTGGCGACACCGCCGCCTTCGCACATCGTCTGCAGCCCGTATTTCTTGCCGCGGGCCTTCAGGGCATGGACCAGCGTGGCCATCAGCTTGGTCCCCGATGCGCCTAGCGGATGGCCCAACGCAATGGCGCCGCCATTGACGTTCAGCTTGTCAGGATCGGCGCCCGTGTGCTTGAGCCACGCCAGCGGGACCGGCGCAAAGGCTTCGTTCACTTCGAACAGGTCGATATCCGAAATCTTCATGCCCGCCCGTTTGAGCGCGCGATCGGTAGCGAAAAGCGGCTCTTCCAGCATGATGACCGGGTCGCCTGCGGTAACCGTCAGATTGTGGATGCGCGCAATGGGGGTGAGGCCATATTCCTTCAGCGCCCGTTCGCTGACCACGAGAACCGCGCTCGATCCGTCGCAGATCTGGCTGCTCGATGCGGCAGTGATCGTGCCATCGGGGCTCAGCAGCTTGACGCCGGAAATGCTTTCCATCGTCGCATCGAACCGGATGCCTTCATCCACCGTGTGCATTTCGGTGCCTTCGGGGGTTTCGATCTCGACCGGCACGATCTCGGCTTCGAAGGCGCCGGACTTGGTGGCTTCGGCAGCCTTTCGGTGGCTGTCCAGCGCGAAGCGGTCCAGATCATCCTTGGTGAAACCGTGCTTCTTCACAATCATTTCCGCGCCCATGAACTGGGACCACTGGATGCCGGGATATTTCTCTTCCAGCCCGGGCGATTTGTAGTGCCCCAACCCCTCTTTCATGTGGAGCATGGCGGTCGATCCCATGGGAACGCGGCTCATGCTTTCCACGCCGCTGGCGATCACGACATCCTGCGTTCCGCTCATCACTGCCTGCGCGGCGAACTGGATGGCCTGCTGCGATGATCCGCACTGCCGGTCGATGGTGACGGCGGGCACGCCCTCGCCCAGATGCTTCGCCGCAAGAACGGCATTGCGCCCCACCTGCATCGCCTGTTCTCCGCCCTGGCTGACACAGCCCATCACGACATCGTCGACCACCTTCGCCTCAAGCCCCGACCGCTGCATCAAAGCATCGAGCGAACGCGCCGCCAAGTCCACGGGATGAACGCCCGCAAGCCGCCCTCCCCGGCGCCCGCCCGCAGTCCGCACGGCTTCGACGATATAGGCTTCAGGCATGTGTCTCTCCAAAGATACGTTTCTATTTGAGACCATTTCGTAAGATCGCGATCGAACACGGTCAAGATTACCTTGTATCGCAAGGTGGAAAGTCGATTGTTGTTTGAGCGCAACACTCGATCATGCAAACCGGCTGGATGGCAACAAAAGTTTTGCATCATCTGTAACCAATCTGCCATCTACTGGCTTCCGCCGAGGGGATAGCGGGTACCAACGAAACAATTAGGTACGCGCCTCCGCTTGCAGGTAATCCTTGAAGGACCGATCCTTAAGTCGGTTTACAATATGAGGGATCTTTCATCGTGAAGCTTCACACCTATTTTAAAGCCAGCTCAGCTCCGGCTGTTCTTGGCTTTGCCCTACTGGGCGCACCTGCATTCGCGCAGGACAGTGCCGATGATGCCGGTATTGAACCCGGCGTCGCTCAGACTGCCGCACCCGGCGAAGCAATCGTCGTGACCGGTTCGCGTATCCCGAATCCCAACCTCGATAACGCCAGCCCAGTTTCGGTTGTGAATGCGGAAGAGCTTCGGTTTCAGCAGGCAATCACGCCCGAAGAATCGCTTCGCCAGGTCCCTGGCGTGGTCCCCAGCGTTGGCTCGAACGTCAACAACGGCAATGGTGGTGCAACATACATCAACCTTCGTGGCCTCGGTGAGCAGCGCAACCTGGTTCTTTTGAACGGTACGCGTCTTGTTCCTCAGGGTCTCAACGGCCTGACAAATATCGACGTGATCCCTGTCGCCTTGCTTGAACGCATGGACGTCCTGACCGGCGGTGCTGGTGCAGTATACGGCGCCGACGCGATCTCGGGCGTCGTCAATTTCGTCACCAAGAAGGACTTCGAAGGCGTCGACCTCTCGGCGACCAATCAGATCACCGAAGAAGGCGACGGCTACGCGCTAATCGCCGACCTCGTAGTGGGCGGCAATTTTGCCGACAACCGTGGCAATGCAGTCTTCGCAGTTGGTTATACCGACCGCGACGCAGTCTTCCAGGGCGACCGCGACTACGGTTTCAACAACATCAGTTCGTTCAGCGGCAACGCCGGTGGCTCTTCGACGACCGTCCCGACGGTCATTACCGTACCAGGTACGAACAGCGGCACTTTGCAGGTAGACGGCGATTCGCTTCGCCCGTTCTACTCGCCGTTCAACTTCAATCCTGATAATATCTACCAGACGCCGCTGAAGCAGTACCGTCTCTATGGTGCTGCAAACTTCGAAGTCTCCGAAGCCCTCGAAGTGTTCGCTGAAGGCATGTTCGTCCAGAGCACGACTTCCACGATCATCGCACCGTCGGGCACGTTCCGTAACGTTCTGACTACGCCGCTTTCGAACCCGTACCTTTCCGACGGGATCCGCAACCAGATCTGCGGATTCGATACGGATAGTGACACCGATGGCGTCCAGCGCCTCTTCGGCCAGGCCGAATGCGATGCGGCAGCTCTGGCTACGGATCCCGAGTCAGCCGATTACCGTACGGTCGATCTCGATTACGGTCGCCGGTTCGTCGAATTTGGTCCGCGTCTTAACGACTACCGCACTCGCCTTTTCCAGGTGAAAGCGGGCGCACGTGGCGGCATCACCTCGAACCTCGATTGGGAAGTTTTCGGCGCCTATGGCGAAAGCGAAAATGTTTCTCGTCAGTCAGGCAACGGAACTCTTTCCCGCCTCCAGCAGGCAGTGCTTGCAACCAGCACTGAAGAGTGCCTCGACACCAGCAATGGGTGCGTGCCGATCGATCTGTTCGGTCCGCTCGGAAGCCTGACCCCTGAAGTCCAGCAGTTCCTGGACGTAGGTAACAGCTCGACCGAAGGTGCTGAACTCTCTCAAGTTCAGGCCGCCATCACCGGTGATCTCGGTTTCGGGCTTGGGGCTGATCCTATCGGCGTTGCAGTCGGCGCGGAATATCGCGACTACTATGCCTTCAGCCGCTCCGATCTGCTCTCGCAGACGCCTGGCGAAGTCCTTGGTAACGGCGCAGCTTCGCCCGATACCGACGGCTCGTATGACGTGAAGGAAGTCTTCGGCGAGCTTATCATTCCTGTGGTAAGCAATGCGACATGGGCCGACGAACTGACTCTCGAACTCGCGGGTCGTATCTCGGACTATTCGACGACCGGGACCGAATATACCTGGAAGGCTGGCGGTACGTTTACCCCGCTGCCCGGCTTCCAGATCCGCGGTGGCTATCAGAAGGTTACTCGTGCGCCGAACATCGAAGAACTCTTCGATGTTCCAACCACGGGCCTCGACAACTTCGGTAGCGATCCGTGTGCGGGATCCGCTCCGGTCAACGACGCCAATCTCCGCGCAATCTGTATTGCACAGGGCGCACCGGCAAATACGATCGGCAACATCATCGTCGATCCGGCCGGCCAGGTTAACGTCACGTCGGGCGGCAACCCCGATCTCGATGCCGAGGACGCCAACACCTGGACTGCTGGCTTCGTCATTCAGCCGGTCTTCGTGCCCAATTTCACGATGACCATCGATTACTACAATATCGAAGTAACCAACGCGATCACCGAACCGACTATCGGCGACGTTTTCGCAGCGTGCTTCGACAACAACCCGTCGCCGACCAACCCGGACTGTACAGCAATCCGCCGCAATCCGGCGACCGGCAACCTTTTCGGAAGCGTTGCGACCACGCCAGGTCTTCCGTTGAACCTGACAAACCAGGGCCGCCTGTTCACCGATGGTATCGATCTTACCATGAACTGGGGCACTGACCTTGGGTTTGCAGGTCTTGATCTCTCGTTTGGTGGTAACTGGACCAACCGGAACCAGTTCAAGGCTAATCAGGATGATCCGCTCAGCTTGAACCGTGATTGCGTTGGTTTTTACAGCATTAACTGCCTGTCCATTCAGCCTGAGTTCTCCTTCTCGCAGCGCACGACCCTGTCGTTCGATGATGTAGATCTCTCGCTGCGTTGGCGGTTTATTGATGCGGTCGAATATGAACCGCGTCAGTTGTTCGCTGACTTTGCCGCTGCAGATGCTGCAAACCGCGATGACAGTGGCGCACTTCTCCCCGTTGCTGATCAGGACTGTCCTGATTTCCAGGGTGAAGATCCGGGCGGCTGTGTTGTTCAGCCAGACTTCCGTTCGATCTCTGCAGAACATTACTTCGATCTGACTGCGGTCTGGCGCGCTGCCGAGAACTTCACGTTCACAGCAGCAGTACTAAATCTGTTCGATAACGAACCGAAGGTGGTCGGCAGCAACATCGGCTCGACATCTTACAACAGTGGTAACACCTATCCATCGACGTATGATGCGATCGGTCGTCGCTTCTCTGTAAGCGCACGCCTCAACTTCTAATTCTCTGGAAGTTGCCATAAAAGAAAAGGGGGCGATTATTCGCCCCCTTTTTTTATGCCGATTTTGTGATACCAATAGACAACTCAATATCGGGGACCTTGATGATGAGAAAAGCGCTAGCCCTTACTCTTATTTCCAACTCGCTATTTCTTCTACCTACAGCAGCAATCGCTCAATCCGCAGACAATAAGGCTGATAGCGAAGTTCAGAAGTCTGAAGATGAAAATGCTAGAATCTGCAAAACCTACAAGGTAACGGGTTCTCGCGCCAAGCGAGAACGTATTTGCATGACCAAAAGCCAATGGGCGGCGAGCGAGGCTGCGGCGAAGGAAGAGGCACGACGAGCGACATCAGGAGTATGTGGGAACGGTAAATTATGTAGCGGGACAACCTAGTCCTTCCGCCTCTGCAGTCCTTTGCCTTTCATAAACCCCGTCTGCTTTGGTTCAAACGGCACGCTAGCCCCTCGGGAATGAGTGCCGGTTGGCAACGTCTGATCTGCTGTCGCTTTTATCGTCAGCCCCCGTGGGGACAGCGGCGAAAGGCCAAACGACACTGGTGAACTCGGTATGCCGGACGATTATGTCGCGGTCATCGTGGACGCGCGTCGACGCACAACGTAAATTATATCTCAATTATGAGTGAACCAGCGTATTTGATCGCGCCGATCATGATTGTTCCGTTTAAAAACATGGAAGTCTGTAAGACTACGATATCGCTTGCAGGCTTGCGATCTGGATTAAAAAATCGCTTGTGGGCGCATTTCTCTGCCCA
Source organism: uncultured Erythrobacter sp. (assembly GCA_947504155.1). GTDB lineage: Bacteria > Pseudomonadota > Alphaproteobacteria > Sphingomonadales > Sphingomonadaceae > Qipengyuania. The sequence goes on along the minus strand of CANNGF010000003.1, from coordinate 325,059 downwards.
ACCAAATAGAAACAGTGCTTTCCCAACTCCTCTTCGATGACAAGTCGAATATTGAGCTCGAATACGAACTTGGTTAACAGCTCAACGATGAATCGCAAAAATCAAAAGTAGCGACCGTTGGCTTAAACGAACGAGTGGCGATTGATACCTAAAGCCAATACTTATCTACGTTTCTACTTTACGACCCTGAAACTTTAAATGCAAAATTCTCTCATCATATAAAATAGGCTTCCGTATTTGTACCTAATTTAAGTTTTCTTCCCGCAGAGCCCTCCAGTCTGTTTAGCCGTTTTTCGTCACGCAAAAGTGTGAACCCGCCTGCTTAGAATTACTTCGGAAAGTCGATTTTTTACCCGTTCGTGGCACCTGCGCAACACATTTTGAATTGGTTACAAATTAGAGTAATTTGTCTTTGCATGAAAAATCTTAATGTCCCAGTGAGGCTAGGTCAGATTGGGGATGGCAAGCGACTCTTTGGGGGTTGCCACGTTAGGCTTTCCTAATTTGTTATGTAGAATCGTTTCTTGGGGAAAAATTACATGAGAACTTTCTCGCAATCCGGTGGCCGTGCCGCGCTCTATGCGAGCGCCGGCCTCGCAGCTGTTGCACTAGCCAGCCCGGCTATGGCGCAGAATACAAGTCAAGAAGCCGAAACCGAGCAAGTCGGTGCGGAAGACACAGAGGCAAGCGCCGCAGTTCCAGAAGCGATTGTTGTTACGGGTTCGCGTATCTCCCGGCCGCAGATTGAATCTCAGGTCCCGGTCACAGTCCTGTCGAGCGAACAGATTTTCGAGCAGGCATCAATCAATGTGGGCGATACGCTCAACGACTTGCCCCAACTGCGCAGCACATTCAGCCAAGCCAATGCGGGTCGATTCCTCGGCACCACCGGGCTTAACCTACTGGATCTTCGCGGACTCGGTACGTCGCGTACACTGACTCTCGTTAACGGGCGTCGGCATGTCGCATCGGACATTCTGTCCAACGGAACCTCGGTTGACGTAAATACCATCCCGACCGATCTTATCGAACGCGTAGACGTCGTCACGGGCGGCAACTCCGCTGTGTACGGATCGGACGCCATTGCCGGGGTGGTCAACTTCATTCTCAAGGACGATTTCGAAGGCGTGCAAGCCCGTGGGCATGTCAGTGTCAACGGCGAAGGAACCTTCCCCTCACAGTATGTTTCCGTACTCGCTGGCCAGAACTTCGCGGACGGGCGCGGCAATGTGACGGTCCATGGGGAATATTCCCACCAAGGTCGAGTATATGGCTCTGACGTCGGATTTCTTCGTCAAAACGATGGCTTCCTAGTCATCGATACAGACAGCACGACAAACTCCGATGGTTTCCCGGATCGTGCCTATTTCCGCAATATTTCGTCGGCGACGATCCATTACAACACGCTTGTTCCCTTCCCGCAGAATGCCGGAGCAGCAGATTGCGGTACTGGCCTCAACGACGTACCGTATAACTGCAACTACATTTTCACCAACGACGGTCGCCTGATCGAACAGACCGGTGAACGCACGTCGACCGGTCCATTTGGCAGCATTTTCAACAGCAATGGCCAAACGGGACGGGAAGGAACGCTGCTCAGCGTTTTCCCGAAGCAGGAACGGTACAATATAAACCTTCTTGCTCATTTCGAGCTCGCTGAAGCTTTCGAGCCTTTCATCGAAGCAAAGTATGTTCGCATCAATACTCAAGGTCAGCAGTCTAGTCCGGCATTCATTCAGAGTGGTTTCACCTATGGTGACCCACGTGAATTCGTGCGGCTCGACAATCCTTTCCTGAGCGATCAGGCACGCGGTGTGATTACCGAGCAACTTCTTGATTCCGGCCTTGAGGGCCGTCTTAGTGGTGCACGCCCACTTACCGACGCACAACGCGCAGCAATTGCGGATGGCTCGTACCGCTTCGCGATCGCACGCTCGCTTCTTGATCTTGGCAATCGCGATGAAAAATCAGAGCGTGACGTATTCCGCGTAGTTGGCGGCGTCCGTGGTTTCTTCAATGACGACTGGAGCTACGAGGTTTCTGCCAATTACGGTCGCGTAGAGGAAAACACGACTATTCTCGGCAATATCATTCCTCAGCGGTTCATGCTGGCCCTGGATGCGGGCATCAACCCGGCGACGGGTGAGATTGCCTGCCGTTCGCAGTTTGATCCTACTGCAGCAGGGGAATACGGTCTCGCAGGCGATGCCGACGCCTTGGCACAGGAAATCGCAAATTGTGTACCGTATAATCCCTTTGGAGCTGGCGACAATCGCGCTGCGGCGGATTACATTCTTGAAGATACAGTGTCGAAAGCCACGCTCGACCAGTTCGTGGTGAGCGGGTTCCTTTCCGGTGACACAAGCCAGTTCTTCAACCTCCCAGGTGGTCCCGTTGGCTTCGCTCTCGGTGCCGAATATCGCCGCGAGGAGTTATTCTATCAAGCCGACCCGATCGTGGAATCTGGACGTACCTTCTATAATGCGCTTCCAACCTTTGATCCCGATCCATTCGAGGTGAAGGAAGCTTACGCTGAGGTACGTTTCCCGATCCTCTCGGATCGTCCGTTCTTTGATGATCTGACATTGTCGGCCTCTGGTCGCGTCTCGGATTATGATGGATCTGTCGGTACCGTCTATGCCTACAACGCAGGCTTTGAATGGTCGCCGATCTACGACATCAAGATCCGCGGGAATTATGGTCGTTCGGTGAGAGCGCCCAACCTCACGGAAACGTCTTTCCCGATCACTCAGAACTTTGCGCCGAACTTCTCGGATCCGTGTCTTCCACAGAACCTCTCGCAGGGATCGGCAAACCGTCGTGCGAATTGTGAGGCCGATCTCGGCGCACTGCTTGGCAACCCGGACTTTATTGCTCTTCCGAACTACTCGCTCGAGATTCTGAGCGGTAGTAACCCGAGCCTCTCGGAGGAAACGTCCGATTCCTACACCATCGGTGCTGTAATCCAGCCACGTTTCCTGCCTGGCTTCTCGCTGACTGCAGACTACTTCGACATCCGGGTTGAAGATGTTATCACGTCAGTGTCGGCGCAAGGTATCGTCGACACGTGTTATGACCTTCCAGACCTGAACAATCCGTTCTGTGATCTGATCTCGCGGTATCGTGGGACCGGTGAGGGCCCCAATGGTGAAGTACCTGGCCAGGTTCTCGACAAAGACCTGGTGGTGAGTGCGGTGAACTTCGCTGCGCGTACCGTTCGGGGTATCGATGCAGAGGCAACCTATCGGACTACCTTCGGAGAAGACGAGGCTTTCTCGACTTCGTTCCTGTACACTCATATGTTCGAGCGCAGCAATTTCGAAGATCCGACTAACCCGGACTTTGAAAACCGTATCTTGGAAGAGCTTGGTGATCCGAAGGACGAGTTCCAGTGGAACATTAAGTTCACGACCGGTCCGCTGCAACTTGGATACGAAATGCGTTACATCGGTCCGATGTACCTCAACACTTATGAGGATTATAACAGCCTGAACGGCAATCCTCCTGAGAACGATGATTACGCTGATATTCGTAAGTATCCTTCGACATTCTATCACGATGTGAGCGTCGGATATGAAGTGAACGAAAAGTACGACTTCACTTTGGGCGTAGACAACGTTCTCGATACTAATCCGCCTCTCGGGCTCACCGGCATCGGTGAAGGTAGCGGGATCTACCGGATCAAGGGCCGCGTATTCTACGCAGGTGTTCGGGCCGAGTTTTAAGGTCTGACTTCGACTATGTAGGAGGGGGGCGAATTATCGCCCCCCTTTTTTTGGCAGGTTGAATGGAGAAATACGTGCTGGACTGGCGAAGCCATGCATTGAGCGTTTTGCAGCGAGACGGAGTTGCGGTGGCGTATCACCGGCTGGTTGCCGCCGTCGGTGAAGGGGATGCAACGGCTGCCTGCTGCTTAGCAAATTGGCGCCTCACCGGACAGTTCATACGACGGGATCTCTCGGAGGCTAGAAAGCTCTATGGTATCGCCGCCACGTCACTCCCAGAGGCCAAAGAGGCCTACGTAGCTCTTCTCGCAAATGGGGCAGGAAACGGTAAACGCAGATGGTCAGAGGCAATTACCATTCTGAAAGAGGATCCATCGCCTGACGCGCGCAGACAGATCAACTTGTTAGAGAAAATGCAAATTGATCGAAACGGAGATCCAGTTGTTTCCTTCACCCCACATTGTCCTCTTGGCACAGAAGCCATTTCCATATTTAGAAATTTTCTCAGCGTCTCGGAAGCGGACTATTTGTGCTCGATAGCTCGTTCAAGATTAACTCGCTCAACGGTAGTTCATCCGCGGACGAACCAATTGGTCGCTGATCCAATTAGGCGGTCCTCATCAACGGCGTTCACCTTTGTCGAGGAACAGCCCGCAATACATGCCATCAACAGACGCATCGCAGCCGCTACGGGAAGCAAATACGAAGAAGGGGAACCGGTACAAATACTAGCCTATGAGCGAGGCGATGAATATAAACTCCACCTCGACACCCTGCCTGATCCGACCAATCAACGAAAGTTCACTTTTCTGGTGTACTTGACCGAACATTACGACGGCGGCGAAACTACGTTCCCTCATCTCGAATGGAGTTTTAAAGGCTCTATTGGGGATGCTCTGTTATTCCGAAACGTGAACGATTTGAATCAACCCGATCCTTTAATGGCTCATTTCGGTGCATCTGTCTGCGCTGGAAAGAAGATGATTCTCTCCAAATGGATAAGAACGAGTCCTTTGGACCTTACTGGTCCAAAGGATCGGCCTTTTTAATCACTTTATGCAGGATTACCCACCTGCATCTCTAGCGCCCCGTCGCCCTCATCGACGTTAACCGTCGAACCCTCAGGCACATTGCCGGACAGGATCATGTCGGCGAGCGGATCCTGCACGTAACGCTGGACGGCTCGTTTCAAAGGACGTGCGCCGTATACTGGATCATAGCCAACCCGGCCGAGCCACTTTTTAGCAGCGTCCGTTAAGTCCAGTTCGATCTTGCGATCCTTCAGCAGCTTCTGGACCCGGGCGACCTGGATATCGACGATTGGGGCCATGTGCTCCTGAGCCAGACGGTGGAACAGGATGATCTCGTCCAGCCGGTTTAGGAACTCGGGGCGGAAATGGCCGCGCACCACGTCCATCACCTGCGGTTCGACATCCTCGACCTTCTGGTCATCGTCCATGTTCGCCAGATACTGGCTACCGAGGTTGGAGGTAAGGATGATCAGCGTGTTGCTGAAGTCCACCACCCTGCCCTGCCCATCGGTCAGGCGCCCATCATCGAGGACTTGTAGGAGAACATTGAAGACGTCGGTGTGCGCCTTCTCGACCTCGTCTAACAGCACGACCTGATAGGGCCTGCGCCGCACAGCCTCGGTAAGCACACCGCCTTCCTCGTAACCGACATAGCCCGGAGGCGCGCCGATTAGGCGGGCGACAGCGTGCTTTTCCATGAACTCGCTCATGTCGATGCGGACCATTGCGCTGTCGTCATCGAACAGGAAGCCGGCAAGCGCCTTGGTAAGCTCGGTCTTGCCAACACCCGTGGGGCCGAGGAAAAGAAAACTGCCCAGCGGACGGCCGGGGTCTTGAAGGCCCGCACGTGCGCGGCGCACAGCCTTGGACACGGCATCGATCGCCTGGCTCTGGCCGATCACGCGCTTCGCCAGAATGTTTTCCATGTCGAGCAGCTTCTCGCGCTCGCCTTCCATCATCCTGTCGACTGGAATGCCCGTCCAGCGAGAAACCACGCCAGCGATGTCGTCTTCGGTGACTTCTTCCTTGAGAAGGGCATTGTCTGTCTGGCCGCTGGCCTCGGCCAGCTTGCGCTCCAGTTCGGGTATCTTGCCATACTGCAGTTCGCCCGCCTTCTGCAGGTCGCCGCCGCGCTGGGCTTGCTCCAGTTCGATCCGCGCCTGGTCGAGCTCTTCCTTGACCCGCGCTTCGGCATGGATCTTGTCACGCTCGTTCTGCCAGCGTGTGGTGAGCTCGGAAGACTGCTGCTCGAGTTCGGACAGCTCCTTGCGCAGGGCATCAAGTCGGTCCTTCGAGGCGCTATCGCTTTCCTTCTGCAGGGCCTGCTCTTCGATCCGCAATTGGATGATGCGACGATCGAGCCCTTCGATTTCTTCCGGCTTGCTCTCCACCTCCATTCGAATGCGGCTGGCGGCCTCGTCCATCAGATCGATCGCCTTGTCGGGCAGAAAGCGGTTTTGAATGTAACGGTTGGAAAGCTGCGCCGCGGCCACGATTGCGCCATCGGTGATGCGCACACCGTGATGCAGCTCGTACTTATCCTTGATGCCGCGCAGGATGGACACAGTGTCTTCCACGCTTGGCTCATCGATGTAGACCGGCTGGAAGCGCCGCTGCAGCGCGGGGTCTTTCTCGACGTACTTCTGATATTCATCGAGCGTGGTGGCGCCGATGCAGTGGAGTTCGCCGCGCGAAAGGGCGGGCTTCAGCAGATTGCCTGCATCCATGCTGCCTTCCGACGCTCCCGCGCCGATCAGCGTGTGCATTTCGTCAATGAAGAGGATGATCTGGCCTTCTGCGCCCTTCACCTCGTCCAGCACGGCCTTCAGCCGCTCTTCGAATTCGCCGCGATACTTCGCGCCGGCAATCAGCGCGCCAAGGTCCAGCGACATCAGCGTGCGGCCCTTGAGGCTGTCTGGCACGTCGCCATTGGCGATGCGCAGCGCGAGCCCTTCGGCGATCGCGGTCTTGCCGGTGCCAGGTTCGCCGATAAGGGCGGGATTGTTCTTGGTGCGGCGGGCAAGGATTTGAACCGTGCGACGGATTTCCTCGTCACGTCCGATCACAGGGTCGAGTTTCCCGTCGCGCGCCGCCTGCGTAAGGTCGCGCGCATACTTCTTCATCGCATCGTAGCTTTCTTCCGCGCTGGAGCTGTCCGCGGTGCGGCCACCGGTCGCCTCCTGGATAGCGTCTTCGAGTGACTTTGCATCCACCCCCGCTGCCTTCAAGGCCTTGCCCGCATCGTTTTCAGAAAGAGCGAGCGCCTGCAGGATGCGCTGGACCGGCACGAAGCTGTCACCTGCTTTCTCAGCAAGCTGTTCCGCCTGATCGAGCGTGCGCACCGCGTCATTGTCGAGACCCGGCGTAGCTTGCGCGCCGCCACCGGATACAGAGGGCACCTTGCCCAACGCCGTATCGATTTCGGTAATCGCAACGCCCGGGTTGCCGCCGGCGCGCTGGATCAATTGCGCGGCCATGCCCTGCTCGTCGTCCAGCAATGCCTTCAGAAGGTGTGCAGGCGAAATGCGCTGATGGCTCATGCGGATCGCGACCGTCTGCGCTGCCTGAAGAAAGCCTTTGGCCCGATCGGTAAATTTTTCGAGATTCATCTAAAACCCCTCTTGCGAGAATTACTGCTCGAATATGGTGTTGCGGATATGCAACACAAGGCCCCGCAGCAAATTTTGCGAGGTGTGTTATTCAAACATATGGGTGTGCCTGCTCTGCGCGAGAGGCAAGCGGAAATTTATCCCGCAGAGATGCCTTCCAGGCCGGGCACCATCACGGTCCGCCCCCCGCCGAAATCTTCGCGTACCACGATCAGGCCCTGTCGTTCCAGATGTTCGAGAAGCCGGCGAATACGGCCCGGCGAGCTGGTGCCGTAAGCCCTTGCCAACTCGGCTTCGTCGACCTGTGTTTCCCCGGCATGCGCGGCCTTGGCGATGACCAGGAACGGACCCAATAAATCTTCATCCACCGAGCGCGCCAGTTCCATGATCCGCTCCTGAAGATCCTCACCCAGCTCGCCCAGCCCGGCTCCTGCAACGGCAAACCGGCGGCGGAAAGCATACATATCGGGCATGGGCCCGATCAGCCGTTCCCGGCGGCACCGGGTGAGAAATGTCTGGAATTGCGCACTGGCGGACTGGAAGGCGATGCCCTCCTCGTTCGCCAGTTCGTGGATGATTTCATCTATGCGCTGAATGACAGCAGATTTGTCGGTGTCCTGTGCCGGAGCCTCTACCTGCCGTTCCTCGGCATGGGCGATGCTATCTTCGATCTCGTCTATCCGCGGAGCTGGAGGCGGCGCCGGCGGCGGTGGCGCCTTGGCGACGTCGGCAGCCAGATCGCGGGTGAGCAGATCGGCCATATCTTCAGGTGCTGTATCGGGCAGCGCCATCAGCCCTTCACTGCGAGCGGTATTGCCGGTCTTCACCGGACCGATCTTCACCGACAAGGGTAGGCGTGTAATGGCTGGGCCGAGAGCTAGGAAATGCCCGCGTTCCAGTTCGCGTATGCGTTCGGCCTGCCTCCGGTCCATGCCGAGCAGATCAGCGGCGCGCACCATGTCGATGTCGAGAAAGGTCCGGCCCATCAGGAAGTTCGAAGCCTCGGCAGCCACGTTCTTGGCCAGCTTGGCAAGGCGCTGGGTCGCGACGATCCCGGCCAGGCCGCGCTTGCGCCCCCGGCACATGAGGTTGGTCATGGCCGACAGCGTCATGCGCCGTGTGTCTTCCGCGATTTCGCCAGCCACCGCGGGAGCGAACATCTGCGCTTCGTCGACCACGACCAGCGCCGGATACCAGTGCTCTCGCGGTGCATCGAACAAAGCGGTCAGAAATTGCGCCGAACAGCGTATCTGCTGCTCCACTTCCAAGCCATCGAGATCAAGCACCACACTTGCACGGTGTTCACGGATGCGCCGCGCCAAGGCTTCGATTTCACCCGGCGAATAAGCCGATCCGTCAATCACCACATGGCCGAATTCTTCGGCAAGGGAAGGAAAGTCGCCTTCCGGGTCGATCACCACCTGTTGAACAAGACCCGCGCTTTCTTCGAGCAGGCGGCGCAGCAGATGCGACTTCCCGCTTCCCGAATTGCCCTGAACGAGCAGACGGGTGGCGAGGAGTTCCTCGACGTCGAACTCAACCGGCTTGCCGGAAGAATCATGTCCAATGGTGATCTGGGTTGTCACAGCCCCATGGCTAGCGGCTCGAATCCGATTGGCGGAAGGCCCTGCGCCGGGTTTTGCCCAGAGCATTGCGCCACCCTGCCCCGCTCGCTAGGCATTCCCTCAGGAGAGGATTGAATTGATGGCGAAATGGTTCTGGCGCACCGGTGCGGTGCTGCTGCTGATAGTGCTCGTGGCATTCATCGCGCTGGCTACGTGGGAGCCGCTTTGGGCGGAACGCAGCGACACCCTCCCGCCAGAGGCAAACTATTCCGCCGAGATTATCCGTGACGAATTTGGCGTGCCGCATATCTATGGCAAGCGGGATCGCGATGTCGCCTATGGAGTGGCCGTTGCGCATTCGGAGGATGATTTCTCCACGCTTCAGGATGTCATCGCCATGGCTCGTGGCCGGTATGGCGCGATTGCGGGGCAGGACGGGGCAGCGGTAGATTATGTTTACCACCTGCTCGACGCGCGGGGGACTGCAGAGCGGCACTATCCGACAATGCCTGCCGATACGCGCGCCCTGTTCGAAGCCTATGCCACCGGCCTGAACGACTACGCCGAGCAAAATCCGGACGAGATCAAGCTGGGCAATCTCTTCCCCGTCAATGGACTGGATGTGGCAGCCGGTTTTGCGCTTCGCCAGCCGTTTTTCTTCGGCCTCAACAATGTGATCGAGCCGCTGGTCGCAGGCGACGATCTGCGCCGGGAATATGGTCCGGACATCCCGGGTTTCCCGCGCGAAGCCACTCCCGATGCAGCGATGGGCGTTTCTGGCTCCGAAGGCGAGAAGACTGCCTATTCGCCCTTCGGGAAGGATGCGGCGCATAACGGATCCAACGCCTTTGCAATCGCCCCCGATAAATCAGGCGGACCGACCATCCTCGTATCAAACAGCCACCAGCCGTGGCGCGGCGGGGTCGCATGGTACGAACTTGTCGTCGAAAGCGAAGAGGGCTGGCACTATGCCGGGGCCAACTTCCCAGGATCACCCTTCCCCTTCCTGGGACACAACGAGGATCTCGGCTGGACCAATACGGTCAACACGCCGGACATGGTCGACGTATACAAGCTGGAACTGGACGAGACCGGCAAGCGGTACCGCTTCGGCGGCGAATGGCGCGAACTGGAGACCCGCGAGGTCACGCTGCCAGTCCGGGTCGGCCCCGTAGTCTTGCCGATCGGCAGGGAAGTGCATCGCAGCGTGCACGGGCCGGTCATCATCAATGATGAGGGTGCCTTTGCTTTCCGCTATGGCGGCATGGACAATCTTGGCCAGCTCGATGCCTATTACCGGCTCAACAAGGCGAAAAGCCTGGCGGAATGGGAAGGCATCCTGGCGCGGATGGATATTCCTTCGACCAATTTCATCTATGGCGATGCTGCAGGCAATATCGCCTATGTTTACAATGCAGCGATTCCCCACCGTAAGACAGGTCCCAACTGGCGCGGCATTCTGGATGGAACGGATCCCTCGCTCGTATGGAAGGGGCCCGTCGATTACTCGGCTCTGCCACGCTACGTGAACCCCGGCTCCGGCTGGCTCTACAACGCGAACAACACTCCGTTCACTGCCGCGGGTGCTGGCAGCGACTTATCGCCTCAAGCCTTCGCACCGGAACTCGGAGTGGAGCTGAAGCAGACCAACCGCTCACGCCGCGCCTGGCAATTGATGAGTGAGGCGGAACAGCTCGATCGCAAGACGCTCGAGGAAATCAAATACGACACTGGCTACGCGCGCGAAGGCTATGTTGCCGATCTATGGGCCGAGCTCGATACGCTGGATGTGTCCGAAGATCCCGAGCTCGAGGCCGCCCGCAGATTGCTGCTCGACTGGGACTTCACCGCCGACAATATAGGGCGTGCCGACAGCTTGGCCCTGTTGATGATCCGCGAATTCATGTCGTGTCGCTATCAGAACAAGAAATGCCCGGGAGTGCGCGACGAGTTGGTGAAGGCAGTCGATCACCTGCAGACCCATTTCGGCCGGATCGATCCGCCCATGGGCGAACTGTTGCGCCTGCGACAGGGCGACGTGGATTTGCCGCTCGACGGCGGTTCCGACACGCTGCGCGCATCGACGCTCTGGGATGTGGAGGATGACGGGCGGCTCTCCGTTCGACACGGCGATAGCTTCATCCAATGGGTGGAATGGATGCCGGGCAAGCGCGTAACCTCGCGGTCGATCCAGCCTTACGGGTCGGCGACGACGCGCCCGCGCTCTCCGCATTACGCCGATCAGGCTACGCTGTTCGTCCAGCATCGCTTGAAGCCGGTGCATTTCTGGCGCGAGGACGTGCTGGCCAATGCCGCGACCCGAAAGACAGTGACGCATCGCCGCTAGCTGCTTAGGGTCGCACGCAATGAGTCGTCTGAACTCTGATGTAAATTCGGCAAGAAATTTGCGGCGAAAGCCGCTGGCTCGACAGGGAGACCACAATGAAGACTTTTAGTGTGATGACGAGCGTTCTCGCGCTGGCCCTTGGCGGCTGCGCGACGGTGCAAGAGACGGACATGGCGGCAGCACCCGCCGCGGCAACTGCCGCTGCCGAAAACGGCGATCTGGCGCAACTCGTCGACCAGGTTCAGATACCGTACGAAACCTTTACCCTGCCCAATGGCCTGACCACGGTCGTTCACACCGATCGCAAGGCACCGCTGGTCGCTGTATCGGTCTGGTATGACGTGGGTTCGAAACACGAACCTGCCGGTAAGACCGGCTTTGCCCATCTGTTCGAGCACCTGATGTTCAACGGTTCGGAAAACGCCGATGGCGATTTCTTCGAACCGCTTCAGCAAGTCGGCGCGACCGGCTTCAACGGCACCACCAATGCCGACCGCACGAACTATTTCGAAACCGTCCCGACTGCGGCGATCGACCGCGTCCTCATGCTCGAGAGCGACCGGATGGGGTACCTCCTCGGCGCAGTGACGCAGGAAAAACTCGATAACCAGATCGGCGTCGTCCAGAACGAAAAGCGCCGCGGCGATAACCAGCCCTTCGGTCTGCTGCGCTATGAAGTGGTCGAGAACATCTTTCCGCGCGGCCATCCCTATTACCACTCCACCATCGGTTCGATGGACGATCTGACCAACGCCTCGCTTGACGATGTGAAGGACTGGTTCAAGGACCATTACGGCCCGAACAACGCCGTCCTGGTGCTGGCGGGCGACATCGATCTCGCCACTGCAAAGGAAAAGGTGACGAAGTGGTTCGGCGCCATCCCGAGCGGGGACGAAGTCGTCGATCCAGCCATTAGCGTGCCGCAGCTTGCCGCGGACAAGGAAAAGGTCATCAACGACCAGGTTTCCACCACGCGCATCTATCGCATGTGGCCCATCCCGGGTGAAACCTCATCCGACACTGTGCCGCTGGCATTGGCTCAGACGACGCTGGGCGGCCTCGCCAGTTCGCGTCTCGACAACGCTCTCGTACGCGGTCAAGGCCTCGCCGTATCGGTCTCAAGCTGGGCCTGGACTAATGAGGACGCAGGCGTCTTCATTGTCCAGGCCGATCTCAAGCCGGGTGTCGAACGCGCCACTCTCGAAGCGGCGCTCGACCAGCAGATCGCCGAGTTCATCGCTCAAGGTCCGACGGCGGACGAACTCGAACGGTCCAAGACGTCCATCGTCTCCGGTCTAATCGGCGGGCTTGAATCGGTCGGCGGCTTCGGTGGCAAGGCAGTGACCCTGGCCGAGGGTGAACTCTATCACGACAACCCCGGCCATTATCGTGCCCAGCTTGAAAGCATGGTCGATGCCACCCCGGCTTCGGTTCGGTCTGTCACACAGAAATGGCTGACCAAGCCGCGCTTCTCGCTGATCGTGGAGCCGGGCGAGCGTACCGAAGGCGGTGAAAACCGCGGCGGTGCGATCATGGCCGACACCACTGGCGAAGGGCTGAACGCAGCACCGGTTGAATATTACTGCAACCCGGACTTCTGCGATCCCGAGGAAATGCGCACTCTGAAAGCGCAGGACCGCTCGCAATTGCCCCCTGTAGGCCAGCTGACCGATCTGGACTTCCCCGACATCGAACGCGCTACGCTTTCGAACGGAATGGAAGTCTATTTCGCTCGCCGTGACGCGGTGCCCAAGGTGACGGTACGCATGGTGTTCGATGCCGGTTACACGGCTGACGGCCGTGACGAACTTGGCACCCAGTCGCTCATGCTGGCAGCAATGGACGAAGGCACGGACGATCTCGACGCGACGCAACTGGCGATCGCGCAGGAACGTCTCGGCGCGAGCATCAATGGCTTTGCCAATCTGGACGAGACGAGCTTTCAGCTCTCCTCTCTCTCCACCCGGCTCGCACCTTCGCTCGACCTGTTTGCCGATTTCGTGCGCAATCCCGGCTTCCGCGCCGATGATCTGGAACGTGTCCGCTCACAGCAGCTCAACCGCATCAGCGCCGAAATGAAGAACCCGACCAGTGCAGGGCAGCGCGTGCTGACTCCGCTTGTTTTCGGCGCCCATCCATATGGCGTTCCGTCTTCAGGCCTCGGCGATGCTGCGGTGGTAGAAGGGCTTAGCCCGGCCGAACTCGATGCCGCGCACCAGCGCTGGATCCGTCCGGACAATGCGCAGGTTTTCGTGGTGGGCGACACTACGCTTGCCGAAACCGTAAGCCTGCTGGAAGCTTCGTTCGGTGACTGGAAGGCTCCGGCCGCACCGATGCCGACGAAAACCTACGATGTGGACGTGCCCGCTCCCGAAGCGCGAATCGTCCTGCTTAACCGGCCGAATTCGCCGCAATCGGTGATCCTTGGTGCGCGCGTTCTCGATACCCGCGGCACCGACGACAACACCGTGCTGCTGGCTGCAAACGAGGTTCTCGGCGGAAGCTTTCTCTCGCGCATCAACATGAACCTGCGCGAGACCAAGGGTTGGTCCTATGGCTCTCGCTCTGGTGTGACCTACAATCGAGATCGTCTGGTCTATGCCGTCCAGGCCGAAGTGCAGGCGGACCGCACGGGGGATTCCATCGTCGAACTGGAAAAGGAAATCACCGGTTTCGTTGGCGATAACGGCGTCACGCCAGCTGAACTCGAACGCACGATCAATGGGAATGTCCGCGAACTCCCCGGTCAGTTCGAAACCTCGAACTCGGTCCTGGGCGGAATGGTCAACATCGTGAAATACGATCGTCCCGACGATTATTACGAGACCATCGCCGATAAGTACCGTGCACTGACCGCCGATGAACTGGCCGCGGCTGCTCGCGAGAACTTCGTCTATGGCGATATCGTCTACGTCGTCGTTGGCGATGCCGAGGTGGTCGAGCCGCAGCTCGAACGCACGGGCCTGCCCTACACAGTCCAGCAGCTGGACCAGTAATTGACACCAGTGTAAGTTATGGCGATTAAGCCGCATCTTTAATCAAGGAGAATACGCATGTCCGTAGCCGGAACTTATGACACCGTCGTCAAGAGCCCGATGGGCGACCAGAAGGGCACCTTCACCGTGGTCCCGGGCGACGATGGCAACACCTTCACCGGTTCGATGGCCGGCGGAATGGGTTCGATGGATGTCAAGGATGGCAAGATCAACGGCAACGAACTGACCTGGGCGATGGACATGACCGTCCCCATGCCGATGACCCTGAACTGCAAGGCAACCGTCGATGGTGACCAGATGACCGGCACGGTCAACGCTGGCGCATTCGGCGACATGGCACTGACCGGCGAACGCCAGGGCTAACGCCAGCAGCACTTACGAAGAAGGGCCGCCGGATCGTTCCGGCGGCCCTTTTTTATTGCGGCTTCGCCGAGTGCGTTACTCGACGATATCCATTTCCTCGATCAGGCCCTCGGCCCCGTCGACCTTGTCCATCACCCACAGCATGTAGCGTGAATCGACATGGATGCTGCGCGTCGTACGCGGATCGAAATCCCAGTCCGAATTGACGCTTTCGAAGGTGCCGTCGAACAGCAGGCCGACCAGTTGTCCCTTGGCATTCAGCGTAGCCGAACCGCTGTTGCCGCCCGTCACGTCCAGATCGGACATGAAGTTGACCGGCACGGAATCGATCGAGTCCAGTTCGTATTTGCCGTAATCCTTGGCCTCGATCAGATCGAGCTCACGCTGCGGTGCGTTGAACGGTTCTTCGCCCGTGTCCTTCTGCGTGATGCCTTCAAGCGTGGTGAACGGCAGATATTCCATCCCGTCGAAGGGCGATCCCCCCATCACATTGCCATAGGTGATGCGCAGCGTCGAATTGGCATCCGGATAGGTCAGCTGGCCTTCCGAACGCTGCCACTGCGTGATCGCATCCATATAGGCAGGACGCAGTGCGAGCGAACGACCGGCACGTTCTTCCGCGGCATCTTCAAGCCCGCGATCGTAATCGTAAAGCGCAACGGCAAGCTTGATGAACGGATCGTCACTGGCTTCAAAGGTGGCCGGGTCCGCATCCATCAGGGCAAGGCGGGTGTCCGTGTCACCAAGCCTGGTATTCGCATAATAGCTGTCGAGCAGGCCGGGCAGGTCCGCTGCCGTGGTCTGCGGCGTAAGGCCCAGCGCCTTGTCGAAGGTGGGCACACGTTCGGCTGCCGGTTGCTGGATGTAGCCGTTCAGGAACAGCAGCCATTCGGCCTTGTCCACAGTCGGATCGTAGCGCCGGTCAAGCGCCTGAAGACCCTGGCGGAAAAAGGTCAGATCGCGGTCCTGATAGCCGGATTCGCGCTGCGCATTCGGCTTCTCGCGTTCCTTCGACAGGCGATAGAGCCGCTGCGCCGCGCCGAGCAATTGCGGGCGCGTGGCATTGCCGTACCAGAAGCTGGTCCGGGCGGCCTGTGCATTTTCCTGCGCAAGGGCGCTCAGCTGCGCGATAGCCGTGCCGTAATTGGCGCGGCTGGGATCGGCGGCAATCCACCGGGCCAGTTCCGCTTCACGTTCACGACGGCGTTCGACGAGACCGACCCGGCGTGCGCCATCGATCTGGCCGCGCAGGTTCTTTTCGTAATTGTTGAGGCCCGCAAGGCGGCTTTCATACTTCACCCGTGCATCGGACCCGGCCGGCGCCGCATCCTCGATCGTACCGATCCATTCGGTCAGCAGGGTCTGGAAGGTGGGATAGTTCCAGCCGAAAGTGTTCTCCACTTCGGCCAGCAGGGCATAGCGGCTGGTCGATCCGGGATAGCCCGCGACCATCACGAAATCGCCCTCGTCGAGGCCCGACGCGCTGACCTTCAGATGATGCTCCGGCTGATAGGGAACGTTCTCTTCGGCATAGTCGGCAGCCGAACCGTCCGGTGCGACATAGGCGCGGTAGAAGGAGAAATCGCCCGTGTGGCGCGGCCACATCCAGTTATCGATGTCGCCGCCGTATTTGCCGACCGAGTCGGCCGGGGCGTAGACCAGCCGGACATCGCGCACTTCGAGGCGCTCGATCAGAGTATATTCCGCACCGCCGTAAAAGCTGGCAACCTGGCAGCGGTAACCTGCCTTTTCCTCGCACTCGGCTGTGATATCCTTCAGCCGCTGCTCGACCGTGTCATAGCGGTCCGTGGGAGACAGCGCATCGGTACCGGCGCGAACGCGATCGGTAACATCGGTCAGCGCAGTCGTGACATAGATGCGCGATCCCGGCGCGGCGGGCACTTCATCGCCCATGGTCTTCGCGAGGAAGCCGTTTTCGAGATAGTTGTTTTCCGCCGTCGAATTGTACTGCACCGATCCGCGCGCGCAGTGGTGATTGGTGACCACCAGGCCTGCAGCCGAAACGAAGCTGGCCGAGCACCCGCCAAGCGAGACGATGGCACCCATCGGGAAGCCGGTCAGATCGCTCAGCGCTTCGGGATCGAGTTCGAGACCGGTAGCGCGCAGATCGTCGGCGATCTCGGGCAGCTGCTGCGGCGTGAACATGCCTTCCTTGGCGGCGAGCGGCGCAGATGCGACGCAGGCCAGCAGCGTGGCGACGGTGGTAATCTTTCTCATAAAATCAGGTCCCCTACCTTATGCGCGATAAGCGCATGATGGAGGGGAGGTATCTGTCTTCAACCAGTCGGGCAAGCGCATGACCGGTAGGTTACTTTACCGCTCGACGAGTAGCGCCTTAGTTCAGTCAGCTACGCGTGGAATACCAAGCAGCACCTCGTTCGATGCGCCTGAGTTCGCTATCACGATATCCAGGATCGCGTCGCCGTTCATGTCGCCAAGCGCAATCCCGTAAGTATCCCCTGGATCGCCCGGAAGAATTTCACGCTCGAAGTGCCCATTGCCAGAATTGCGATAGACCAAGTTCGCACCTTCCGTTCCGGCGACCAGATCGACGTCGCCATCGCCATCCAGGTCTCCCGCAGCGATAGCCTGCACGCCCTCCCCGGTCTGGCCGAAATGACTGGCCAATGAGAAGCTTCCGTCATCGCCCTGCCGGAACAACGAATGAGTGCCATCGGTCGCCACAAGCACGATGTCCAGCAGCCCATCGCCATCGAAATCACCAGTCGCAACGTTTCGATGGTCGCCTTCGCTTTGTGGCAAGGCAGAGATCGAAAACGTGCCATTACCATCGTTCGACATTACCACACTGGCCGCACCGTCGCGCCGCGCGAAGACCAGATCGATATCGCCGTCCCGATCCATATCTTCGGCGACCACGCCGGTGGAACCGAAGCCGTCATCGGGTAAGTCAGTCGCTGGACCAAAGGCGGCATCACCCAATCCGAAATGAACCCGGTCCGGCTCCCGCCGTGTCGCGACGATCAGATCGAGGTGCCCGTCAGAGTTTACATCGGCCAGGGTGGCCGAGCGCGCCGGAACCGCGCTGCCGGGAATTTCGCCCGCCAAGGAAAAGCCGGCGGAACCGCTATTTACGAAAATAAGCGCTGGAAGAAGGTCACGCACCGCAACCGCATCAATATCGCCGTCCCCGTCCAGATCGGCCAGCCGGATCGTGTAGGTGGATGACCGCTTGTGTCCCAGCGGCAGTGCTTCCAGCAGACGCCCATTTTCGTGGTTCAGGAAGACCCAGTCCTGTTGAGGCCAGTGTCTGCCGTTTGCTGCCACCACGTCCAGATCGCCGTCCCCATCCAGATCGGCCAGCGATACATCCGCCGTGCGGCTGTCCTCTTCGTCGAACAGCAGAAACGGATGCTCGCGAAACGAGGCTGCGGCTTCCTGCGCCAGCAAGGACGCGGGAGCCGTCACGAGCATCAAAGCCAATGCCAGCTTTCGGACATGGAACTGGCAGAGATAACCTTTGTCCATCATTGGCTGCCCGCAAATGTCAGCCCAGCTTGTCCTTCAGGATCTGGTTCACGACCGCCGGATTGGCCTTGCCCTGCATCGCCTTCATCGTCTGGCCGACGAAGAAGCCGAAGAGCTTGTCCTTGCCGCCGCGATATTCTTCGACCTTGTCCGAATTATTCGCGATGATCTCGTCGATGGCAGCTTCGATCGCGCCGGTGTCGCTGACCTGCTTGAGTCCTTCGGCATCGGCGATCTCTTCGGGATCGCGCCCGGTCTTGAGGACGATCTCGTAGATTTCCTTCGCCTGGCCGCCCGAAATCTCGCCCTTGTCCTGCATCGCCAGAATGCTGGCCTGCGCCTCGGCGGTGGCATTGGCCGGATCGGCCTCTTCGCCGAGCGATTTCATCACGCCCGGTGCCACTGACAACGCCCAGTTGGCAACCTGAGTCGCGACCTTCGCTTCGGGCTTGCCGATCTTCGCCGCAGCCACGCCAAGCAGCGTTTCGAAGCGGGCGAAGGTTTCGACCTCGGCTGTCAGTTCACGCGCATTGTAGGGCGTCAGGCCCAGCTCGCCTTCATAGCGCGCACGCTTGGCGTCGGGCAATTCGGGCAGGCTGGCGCGGCATTCCTCGAGGAAACTGTCTTCCAGTTCCAGCGGCAGCAGATCGGGATCGGGGAAATAGCGATAGTCATGCGCATCTTCCTTGCTGCGCATTGTCCGCGTGGTGCCCGTACCCGGATCGAACAGGCGCGTTTCCTGATCGACCGTGCCTCCGCTTTCGAGCACTTCGACCTGGCGGTTGGCTTCATATTCGATGACCTGCATCACGAAGCGCACCGAGTTGACGTTCTTGGTCTCGGTCCGCGTGCCGAACTCCTCGCCCGGCTTGCGCACGCTGACATTCACGTCGGCGCGCATGGAACCTTCTTCCATGTTGCCATCGCAAGATCCGACATAGCGCAGAATGCTGCGGAGCTTGCGGACATAGGCACCGGCTTCGGCAGGAGAACGCATGTCTGGCATCGACACGATTTCCATCAGTGCCACGCCGCTGCGATTGAGGTCGACATAGGACATGGTGGGGTGCTGATCGTGCATCAGCTTGCCGGCGTCCTGCTCGACATGGATGCGCTCGATGCCGATAACCTTTTCTTCGGCGATCCCGGCTTTCTCGTCAGCATCGATCGTCAGCGAACCTTCCCCCACGATCGGGTGGTAAAGCTGGCTGATCTGATAGCCCTGCGGCAGATCAGCATAGAAGTAGTTCTTGCGGTCGAAGCGGCTGTATTTGTTGATCTGCGCCTCGATCGCCATGCCGGTGCGCACGGCCTGGCGAATGCATTCGCGGTTCGGAACAGGCAGCATGCCGGGCATGGCGGCATCGACCAGGCTGACCTGGGTATTGGGCTCAGCCCCGAAAGCGGTCGCCGCGCCGCTGAACAGCTTGGCGTTGGAGGTGACCTGCGCATGGACTTCGAGGCCGATAACGACCTCCCATTCGCCGGTTTCGCCCTGGATACGGTATGTGCTCACCACCATTTCTCCGGTTTACCGTCAAAGTTTGCGCGCTGCTGGATCGCCAGTCCGGTGTTCAGCACGCCCTGCTCGTCGAACGGCTTGCCGACGATCTGAAGACCAAGAGGCAAACCATCGGGGTTCATAGTCGCGGGCACGCTCATCGCTGGCAGCCCTGCAAGCGATGCTGGCACGGCGAAGACGTCGTTGAGATACATCGTCAGCGGGTCTTCATCCAGCGAACCGAGCGGGAAGCTGGCAGTCGGCGTAGTCGGCGCGAGGATGACATCGCACTCGCCAAATGCCTTTTCGAAATCCTGCGCGACCAGCGTGCGGATCTTTTGCGCCTGCGTGTAATAGGCATCGTAGAACCCAGCGCTGAGCACGTAGGTGCCGATCAGCACGCGGCGCTTCACTTCGTCACCGAACCCAGCGGCGCGGGTGGCGGCGTACATGTCCTGAAGATTTGCACCTTCGGGCAAATCGCGCAGGCCATACCGCACACCGTCATAGCGAGCCAGGTTCGACGAAGCTTCTGCCGGAGCGATGATATAATAGGCGGGCAGCGCATATTTCGTGTGCGGCAGCGAGACGTCGACGATCTCGGCGCCAGCGTCGCGCAGCATGGCCTTGCCCTGCTCCCAGCTGTCGAGGATAGCCTGGTCCGTGCCGTCCATGCGGTATTCGCGCGGGATACCGATCTTCTTGCCCTTGAGATCCGCTGACAGTGCCGCTTCCCAATTGGGCACGTCCATCTGCAGGCTGGTCGCGTCCTTCGGATCGAACCCGGCCATCGCTTCCAGCATGATAGCACAGTCTTCGACGCTGCGGGCCATCGGACCTGCCTGATCGAGGCTGCTGGCGAAAGCCACCACGCCCCAGCGGCTGCAACGGCCATAGGTCGGCTTGATCCCGCAGATGCCGGTGAAGGCGGCGGGCTGGCGGATCGAGCCGCCAGTGTCGGTGCCGGTGGCAGCCGGCGCAATGCGCGCGGCGACAGCAGAGGAGGAGCCGCCCGACGAACCGCCCGGGCTCATCGCGGCATTGGTGCCATCCTTCTTCCACGGCGAATTGACGTTGCCGAAATAGGATGTCTCGTTCGAAGAACCCATCGCGAACTGGTCGAGATTGAGCTTGCCCAGCATGCCGGCGCCCGCGTCCCACAGCTTCTGCGAAACGGTGCTCTCGTATTCTGGCTTGAACCCTTCGAGGATATGGCTGGCCGCAGTAGTCTGCACGCCCTTGGTGGCGAACAGATCCTTCATGCCGATGGGCACGCCGCCCATTTTGCCGAGATCCTCGCCCCGCTCGCGCTTGGCATCGACCGCATCGGCCGCGGCAAGCGCATGATCGGGGGTGATGACGATAAAGGCGTTGAGTTCGGCAGCGCCAGCAACGGCAGCGTTGAAGCTTTCCGCCACTTCGCGTGCGGTGAAATCGCCGCCCGCCACGCCGTCACGGATATCCTTGACACCAAGCTGTGTGAAATCGGTCATTATTCGATCACCTTGGGCACGCCGAAGAAGCCGTGTTCGGCCGCCGGGGCATTGGCGAGTACATCCTCGCGCCGGCCACCCGCGGTTTCAGGGATGGCATCGACGACATCGTCGCGCAGGCGCAATGTGTTGGGAATGACCGCGGTCATCGGCTCGACGCCGGAAGTATCGACCTCACCCAGTTGTTCGACCCAGTCGAGGATGTTGTTGAGTTCGGGGACCATGCGATCAAGCTCCGCGTCGCCCATTTTGATGCGGGCGAGCGAGGCGATCTTGGCCACTTCTTCGCGTGTAACTGACATGAGGGCGCGTTAGCCGGGCGCGCCCCCACCTTCAAGCGGCTAGATGAGGGTTATTCAGCGCCGGGTGCAGCTTGGCCGCCCTGCTGCGCGCCCATGGCACCCATCATCGACTGCAGCTGCTGCAGCTTGGCATCGAATTCCTGGCGTGAAAGGATGTCCGTCACTTCCACTTCGAACGTCAGATCGGCATTGGCCGGGATCGGCGAACCCGGAGGGGGTTCAGCGCCATAGCCCTGGTCGGCAGGCACGGTGACCAGATATTTGCCGCCTTCTTTCATCTTCAGCAGCGCGTCGAGGAAACCGGGAATCAGCGCGCCTTCTTCCAGCAGCATCGGGGTGCCTTCTGGGAAGAAGCCCGGCGGAATCGGGAGTGGCTGCGAACGGTCGAATTCGGTGCCATCGTCCAGCGAACCGACATATTTCACGAACATGACCTGGCCCATTTCCGGCGAAGGCCCGGTGCCTTCGGTAAGCGTTTCCATCCCGGCCGTTTTCGGCGAAGCGGCCCATGCCAGCCCGCCGCCCAGCAGAATGGCGACGAGAACGCCCAGCCAGAGCTTGGTCAACGAGCCTTTCTTGATCGGCTGCAGCGGTACGCGGGTAATCTCGGTCATGTGAACTGTGTCCTGATACGCAAAGGGCGCGGATTTCTCCGCGCCCTCATGGCTTGTCTGGTAAGCTGGTGCAACGCGGTTTTGAATTTTTGGCCCGTCCGGGCGCCAAACCGATCTGCACGCTGGATGACGGCGTCTTACTTGATGCCGTCACGCTCCATACGCTTGCGCTCCAACTTGCGGGCGCGGCGAACGGCAGCAGCCTTTTCGCGGGCGCGCTTTTCGCTGGGCTTTTCGTAGTGGCGACGCAGCTTCATTTCGCGATACACGCCTTCACGCTGCAGCTTCTTCTTGAGCGCGCGGAGGGCTTGATCAACATTGTTATCGCGAACCATGATCTGCATAAACTTCAATACCTCGACTTTGCGGGCCAGAGCCCGCGCAAAAGCGGGGTATGCCTCCTTAATAGGGTTTCGCTTCTATAACGAAAAGCGCGCCGAATCCGTTCCGGACCGGCTCGAACGAGGGCGCACATAAGGATTCGCAACGAAAAAGGCAAGCACGTAACAGCGGCTTTCGCATTTGCGCACCAACGGCTAGAGGCAGGCACATGTCCAACCTTTCCCCCCTCGTAGCCACGCTGCATGTCGCCATCGGCGGCGGTGCCGGCGCAGCGCTGCGGTATCAGGCAGGCCGCGCGATGACGCAGTGGCTCGGCGCACCGGTCGTCTCTGCCTTTCCCTTCGCCACCCTTGCGGTCAATGCGCTGGGCAGCCTGCTGATGGGGCTGCTGGCCGGATGGCTTGCCCGGCACGGCGGGGAAAGCAACGAACAGATGCGCCTTTTACTGGGCGTGGGGCTGCTCGGCGGGTTCACCACCTTCAGCGCCTTCAGCCTGGAAATGGTGCTGCTGATCCAGCGCGGCCAGTTCCTCTTCGCCACGCTTTACGCCGTTCTTTCTTTCGCGCTCGGCTTCACCGGACTGATGATGGGCCTCGCGGTCATGCGGGTGGCGGCATGAAGACCTCAGACGAAGTCCGCAACTTCACTGTCGAGGCGGATGACGACGGCATCCGGCTGGACCGCTGGTTCAAGCGCCACTTGCCGCAGGTCGGCTTCGGCACGGTCAGCAAATGGGCGCGCACCGGGCAGATCCGTGTCGATGGCGGCCGGGTCAAACCCGAAGATCGCCTCGCCCAGGGCCAGCAGATCCGCGTCCCCCCAGGCGGCGACGTGCCGGACCGACAGGCCAAGCCCAAGCGCGAACTGACAAAGGCCGAACGCGAACAGGCGGCCGACATGCTGATGACGCAGACCAAGAGCGCGCTGGTCATCAACAAGCCCCCCGGCCTCGCCACGCAGGGCGGGACCAACACGTTCAACCATGTCGACGGCCTGCTCGATGCCTATATGGAAGAAGGCGAGGAACAACGCCCCCGCCTCGTCCACCGGCTCGACAAGGATACCTCCGGCGTCCTGCTGGTGGCCCGCACACCCGGAAGCGCGGCGTTCTTTTCCAAGCGGTTCTCCGGCCGCAGCGCCAAGAAGATCTACTGGGCGCTGGTCGTGGGCGTGCCCGACATCCGCGAAGGCGTGATCGAGGCGCCTCTGGCCAAGCAGCCCGGTTCGGGCGGCGAGAAGATGCATGTCGATCACGAAGGCGGTGCCCCGGCCAAGACCAAGTACCGCGTGGTCGAAAGCGCGGGCAAGAAGGTCGCGTGGCTCGAACTGCAACCGCTGACGGGCCGCACCCACCAGCTGCGCGTGCATTGCGCGGCCATGGGGCATCCGATCGTGGGCGATGGCAAATATGGCGGCAAGGACGCATTCCTCACCGGCTCGATCAGCCGCAAGATGCATCTGCACGCCCGCCGGCTGATCATCGACAGCCCCGATGGCAAGCTCGATGTGACCGCCGAGCTGCCCGAACATTTCGCCACCAGCATGGAGCAGATCGGCTTCGACGAGAGGGTGAGCGATGCCACCCCCATGCGTGACGATCCGCCACCCGCCACGCGCGAGGAGAAGAAACAGAAGGCGCGCCAGCACGCCAAGACCTACAAGAAGAACCAGCGCGGTCCGCGGCGTGCACGCGGGGCCGCAGGAGGCAAGCCGAAAGGCAGGGGCAAGGCCAAGTGAGCCGACTGGTCATTTTCGATTGCGACGGCACGC
This sequence comes from uncultured Erythrobacter sp., assembly GCA_947504155.1. GTDB lineage: Bacteria > Pseudomonadota > Alphaproteobacteria > Sphingomonadales > Sphingomonadaceae > Qipengyuania. The sequence goes on along the minus strand of CANNGF010000003.1, from coordinate 300,891 downwards.
TGGTCGATGGACAGGCGGCGATCTGCGACACGATGGACGAGGCGTTCGCGGCGGCCCGCCTCCCCAGCCCCGATCGCAACGAGGTTCGCCGGATGGTCGGCCTCAGCCTCCCGCAGGCCCTACGCCGGCTGGCACCCGATGCGAGCGATGACCAGCACGATATCGCGCTCGAGGCGTACAAGTCCGGCTACCGCGACCGGCGCTTCAAAGGCACGCTGGAAGAACCGCTTTACGACGGCATGGCCACTTTGATCGACCGCCTGGTCGAAGCCGGATGGCTGCTCGCCGTAGCCACCGGGAAGAGCGATCGCGGTCTGCATTCCTGCCTCGACATGCACCAGATCAAGCACCATTTCGTCTCGCTGCAGACCGCCGACCGGCATCCGTCCAAGCCTCACCCCTCCATGATCGACGAAGCTCTGGCTGAAGCCGGAGTGGACAGCGGCAATGCGGTGATGATCGGCGACACCACCTTCGATATAGAAATGGCGCGTGCCGCGGGCGTCCGCGCCATCGGTGTCTCATGGGGCTATCACGAACCGGCCGAACTGATGGAAGCCGGGGCTCAGGGCGTTGCCAACACGACGCGAGAGCTGGAGGAGCTGATCAATGCAGGGGCGTGATCCTGCCCTTGCCAAATTTCTGCTGCTCAATGTGATCCGGATCGTCGGCCTGCTTGCCGTGCTGGCGGGCATTGCGGGTCTGGGTGACAGATTGCCCATGCCTCAATGGCTCGCCGCGCTGGCAGTTATCGTAGGCGTAGGATTGTTCTTTATCCTACCGATGTTTGTCGCGCGCCGCTGGAAGGGCCGCAAATGAAGCGTTTTTACAAGGAAGTATCGGTCGCCCCGACAGGTGACGGCTGGCAAGTCATGCTGGATGGCCGGCCGCTGAAAACACAGGGCGGACAGCCGCAGATCGTGCCGGGCGAAACATTGGCAAAAATGCTGGCCGAAGAATGGCGCGCACAAGGCGAAACGATCGACCCGGCAGCCTTCCGCTTTCGCGACTTGGCCGACTATGCGCTCGATGTGGTGGCCCGCGATCAGGGCGCACTGGTCGAAAAGCTGCTCGGCTATGCGGAGACAGACACGCTGTGTTTCCGCGCCGATCCGGAGGAACCGCTCTACCGCCGCCAGCAGGAATTGTGGGAGCCGATCGTTGCCGGACTGGAAGCGCGCGAAGGCGTGACCCTGCACCGCATCAGCGGCATCCTCCACCGCCCGCAGACCGAAGAGACACGCCAACGACTGGCAGCGCGACTGGGAGAGCTCGGCCCGTTCACGCTGACTGCGCTCGAACAGACGACCTCGCTCGCGGCGTCTTTGTGCATCGGACTGGAAGCGCTACAGCAAGGTGCGGATGGCGATGCGCTATGGGCCGCCGCCAATCTCGAGGAGGAATGGCAGGCCGATCTCTGGGGCCGAGACGAGGAAGCCGAGGCCCGCCGAGACCGGCGAAAGGACGATTTCCTGGCAGCGATGGAGTTTGCCGGGGCGGTTTGAGAAACTGGTTCTTCGCCTGAGTTGAGGAACGTAGCCCCTTGCCGAAAAGCCGTGATAAATCCGGATCCAAAGTAAAAAATCGTGACCTACATAGGACTTATTCTAAAGGCTATTCCCCTCTTCCTGCGCTTCAATTAGGCCTAATTTAACAGGGCATTCGGAGGACTGGATCATGGCGGCAAAATTTTGGTCAGCGTTTGTTGCCGTCGTGCTTTTGTCGTTGGGTAGCCACGTTGCCGCAAATGACAGGGCCAGTGCCACTGGTCCGGAAATTCCGACCGTGCTCGAACCTTATGTGGATGGTGAGCGTCCCGCGATGGGCGACTATCGATGGATGCGCGGCGACTTCCCCGGCGCGACCGAGGACGAAGTCGAGGTAACGAAAGCTGCCAAGGCTTACGGCGCCGAATGCTACAAGCGGCATTTCGCCAATAATGTCTCCGAACTCCGTGCCATGGGTATCGAGCCCTTGGAGCAGACCTCCTATTCGATCAGCTATGAATGTCTCGCATTCAACGGGATGGACATCGGGGAAGGAACGACATGGGCGCAGTTTCAGGACGCTCTGGATACCGCACTGCCGCTGGCGAGCGGCGTGGTCTATGCCAGTGAAAACGCGTTGGCATGGGCCAATGACGACGACCTTTCGCTGGCCGGGAAGCTGCGCACGCGCTTCATTGCCGATCAATTGGTCCGAAACGCGCTCACCGCGTCCTTTCGCGGCAAGGACCTATTCTCCGGTCTCGATGCCCTGCAGCTGAGCATTTCCAGAAATATTCTTATCCAACAAATGGCAAAGGTCGATGCCGCCAACAGTGAATTTCTCACTAGCCTGATCGCAGCGCATGGGTGGCCCAAGATCAGCGTAGCTGGAGAAGAAGCCACACACGATGCCTGGCTTCTCGTGCAGCATGCCGATGCTGATCCGGCACTGCAGCTCGTCGCGCTGAGGCACATGGAATCGTTGCTCGACGACCTGGACGTTTCGGCCAGGGATTATGCCTATCTCTATGATCGTGTCATGCTCAAGATTGCCGGAAAGCAGCGCTACGCCACCCAGTTCGAATGCCAAGATGGTATTCGCGGACCACAACCTCTGGAAAGCGACATCGCGTCCGCCGATCGCTATCGTTCCGCTGCGGGGATGGAAACTTTCTCCCAAAACCTGTCGCGTATGAATGAGACTTACGGCCCCTGCCCCGAAGGCTAGGTTCGCGAAACTGCATTCTCGGCCTCCAATTGAGTGGGAAGCCGTAATGCACACAGTGTCCCAGCGAATAGCGGACTGACCAGTCTGGAGCCCGCAAACGGAAATACCGCGATCGTCGAACAACGGTCTGACAATTACGGGTGCGCAGATTTCCTCGCAGCGATGGAGTTTGCCGCGGCTGTACAGAAATTGTCGTCAGTTCCGACGGGGTAAAGCGTTTACCGCTTGTTATCTGCCATATCATAACGGCGTCAGAATATTCCCCCCGCTGGTTTGCAGGCGCATCAGGTCCTGTCGCGGCGGAGCGCCGAACAGGCGGGAATATTCGCGACTGAACTGCGAGGGACTTTCGTAGCCCACTGCAAACCCGGCCGACCCTGCATTGGCGCCTTCCGAAAGCATGAGCCGCCGCGCTTCCTGAAGCCGCAGCTGTTTCTGGTATTCCAGGGGTGTCATCCGGGTTACCGCCTTGAAATGCTCGTGGAGCGAAGACGGGCTCATACCCGCCGCCGCCGCGATCTCGTCGATACGCAAGCGTTGATCGAAGGCGGAGCGGATTTTGCTGATGGCCCGGCTCACCTGATTGAGGTGGCTGTCGCCCACCGCCATGTAACGCAGCGTCGGCCCATGCGGCCCGGTCAGGAGGCGGTAGAGTATTTCCCGCTCGATCAACGGGGCCAGAGCAGGAATTTCTTCCGGACGATCGAGCAATCGCAGCAGCCGGCAGGCGGCGTCCACCAGATCATCGTCGCTGCGGTAGACGGCCAGTGCCGGCAGGTCGGGTTTCGGTGCGCGCTCCCCCTCTTTCATGATGAGATCGACCAGTGCGGATTGGTCGATATCGATTTTCGCGCAAAGGTAAGGCGCATCGGGGCTGGCCTGCGTTACATGCCCGATCAGCGGCAGGTCCAGCGACACCAGCAGGTAATGCTCTGCATCGTAAGTCAGGCTCTGATCTGAAAGCGTCACACGCTTCGACCCTTGGGCAATCAGGCAAAGTGAGGCTTCATAAACCGCGGGCAGCGGCTGGGTCGGCTCGTCAGCGCGGAACAGGGACAGCCGAGATATCGCCGTATCGATCATACCGGTGCGGGTGACGTGCCGCGCGATCTGCGTCGCCAGTTCGGAATGCTTCCTCATGACTCTGCCCTGCCACTCCACCGTGCCACCCCGCAATCCGTAGGGTATGAATTCTGGAGGATCATGCAAAGATTCCAGCGGATCGCGATCACGCCTTCCTGACCATCGTTCTATCTATCGTCCAACAAGACAGATCGAAAGGAACTGGCATGACAAAGGTAATAGAGAAAACCGTTTTGATCACCGGCGCTTCAAGCGGGATCGGCGAGGCAACCGTTCGCGAGCTCGCCGGGACAGGCGCGAAACTGTTCATCGGCGCGCGGCGCACCGAACGGCTGGAGGCGCTCGCAAACGAATTGGGTGACGCTGTGGCGTGGCAATCGCTGGACGTGACGGATGCAGAAAGTTTCCAGGCCTTCGCTGCGGCGGCGCAGGAACGTTTCGGGAGCGCTGACGTGCTCATCAACAACGCCGGCATCATGCCGCTCTCGCCGCTTGCTGCGCTGAAGCAGGACGAATGGTCCCGGATGATCGATGTGAACATCCGCGGCGTGCTGAACGGGATTGCAGCGGTCCTGCCGGGCTTCATCGCCCAGGGCTCGGGACATGTAGTCAATGTGGCCTCGATAGCGGCGCATTTCGTGATGCCGAGCGCGGCGGTCTATTGTGCGACCAAATACGCGGTTTGGGCGATCACGGAGGGGCTGCGGCAAGAACATGACGATATCCGGACCACAATCATCTCGCCCGGTGTGGTCGATACGGAACTGGGCAGCGACATAACCGATCCGCAGATTGCTTCCGCGCTGACGAGCTGGCGGGAAAAGTCGCTGACGCCGGACGCGATCGCGCGCGCCATCCGTTATGCGCTCGAACAGCCGGAAGGCGTCGACATCAACGAAGTGATCGTTCGCCCAACGGCAGCAGGAATGTAATTAATCCGGGGGAGCGCCGGTTGCAGGGCCAACCTGTTTCTGGCGCTCCTCCACCTTCAATTCCACCCGCATCGGCAGACGATAAGCTGCCTGCCCAAAAAGCGGGACTTAAGGGTACGCTCGCTGAATAACGCGAATTGCGCCGCTGGCGGGCGTTACCCGATCCACGCCGCGATCTGCGCCGCCACGTCATTGGCGGCCTGGTTCAGTGCCGGGCCAACGCTTGCCGTTTCGGGGAGGACACCCGGCACGGTGGCTTCGAAGCGGCGGGTGACGACATCGCTGCCTTGGCCCGGGCGCACGGCGTCGAACACGACGACCACGCTGCCGCTGCGGGCATCGTAGCCGAACTGGCGCAGCGTGCCGGTGAGGCGGTTGTCGGCCAGCACGCCGGGATCGTCACCGTCGATCACCACGCGGTTGGACTGCGTGCGGATGGTTTCGGCGATCAGGCGGCGGAACAGGCGGGCTGGCTTTTCCACCCACACGGCGTCTTCCAGATAGGCCAGCTCGGTGTCAGTCACCTGCACCGGGACGCGCGTCACGTCGAGCGCGCTGGGCGCTTCGAATTCCATCAGCGAGATCGCGGTGCTCGCATTACTGGATTCCGCAGCGCCGGCCGGCGCACTCGCCGTGGGGGTAAGCGTGAGCAGGCTGTCGGGCGCATCGCCGCCGAAGGAAATGCAGCCGCCCAGCAGCAGCACCGGTGCCAGCATGGCGAATTTGAAATGCGTGGTCATCGCGCGAGGCCCCTTGTTCACGGCTTGTAGTCGGGCAGCGGCTTGCTGTTGAGCAATGCGCCCGCCCCTTGTTCGTCGATCTTTTCCGTCACGTCGCGCAGCGCCTTGCTGGTGGCGCGCAGATCGCGCAGCGTCGCTTCGGCGGCGGGCAGCGTGCTTTCGGTGAGCTGCCTGGTCGCCGGACGCGCTTCGGACAGGACGCCCTGCAATTCTTCCGAGGCATTGCCTGCTTGCTTCAGCGTGGTGCGCAGCTGGTCGGCCAGCGCCGCCCCTTCCTGGTTGAGCAGGCGGTCGGTCGAGGCGGTGACAGTCTCGAATTCATCCAGTGCTTCGGACGCTTCGCGCAGCGTGATCTGCAATTCGGCCATGGTCCGTTCGAACTGCGGCGCAGCATCGGCCAGCGCGGCCGTCATCTGGTTGGTGTTGGCGAGGATGCCGGCAATTTCGCCCTGGTTCTGATCGTCGAGCAGCTGGGTCAGCCGTTCGGTCAGCGTGGCCAGCCGTTCGAGCAGCAACGGAGCGTTCGAGAGCAGCGCGTTGAGGCCGCCGTCCTTGGGCGGGATGATCGGCACGCCTTCGGTGCAGGCGGTGGTCTCGCAGGAGATCGGCGGAGCGCCGCTGCGCGCGCCATCGAGCAGGATGGTCGAAACGCCGGTGAAGCTGCCCTGGATCGTGGCGGTGGTGCCGACCAGGATGGGCACTTCTTCCTTCACGGCGATGCGCACGCGGACGAATTCTGGGTCCTTTTCCCACAGCACGATCTGGCTGACCTGCCCCACCGGAACCCCGGCGAAGCTGACTTGGCTGCCATTGGCGAGGCCCGAGACGCTTTCCTTGAAGAAGATGTCGTATTCCTTCTGGTCGCCTTCGCCCCAGCGGGCGATCCAGACGATGAACAGCGCCAGCGCCGCCAGCACTGCAAGCGTTACCGCCCCGACCCAAACGTAATTTGCCCGCGTTTCCATCTTTTTCGCCTATGCCTTCTTTTCCGGGGCGTTGTCCAACGCTTTGACGGCGTGGGCAGCGACCGGCATGTCCATGTGGCGCCGCAATTCGTCCAGCGCTTGGGCAGTCAGCGCCGCCCGTCCGCGCGCCCCGTTGAAATATTCTTGGATCCAGGGATGATCGAGTTCCATCAGCTTGGGCACGGTATCCACCGCGATCACCTGCTTGTCCGCCAGCACGGCCACGCGGTCGCAGATTTCGTGCAGCGTATCGAGATCGTGGGTGATCAGGAACACCGTGAGGCCGAGGGTTTCCTTCAGTTCGCGCGTGAGATTGTCGAACGCCGCCGCCCCGATCGGGTCGAGACCTGCAGTCGGTTCGTCCAGAAACAGCAGTTCGGGATCGAGCGCCAACGCGCGGGCAAGACCGGCGCGCTTCTTCATGCCGCCCGAAAGCTCGCTCGGATATTTGGTCACCGCTTCTTCGGGCAGGCCCGACAGCATGATCTTGTAGCGGGCGATTTCCCGCCGCAACGTGTCGGAAATCTCGGGGTAGAACTGCTTGAGCGGGACTTCGACATTCTCGCCCACGGTCAGGGTAGAGAACAGCGCCCCGCCCTGGAACAGCACGCCCCAGCGATCGCGCACGCCGATTTCCGCATCGGGTTCGGCATCGACGATCGACTTGTCGAACACTTTGATATCGCCCTCGGCAGGCGGCTGCAGCCCGATGATCGAGCGCATCAGCACCGATTTGCCGGTCCCCGATCCGCCCACCACGCCGAGGATTTCGCCGCGCTTTACCTTGAGGTCGAGATCCTGGTGAATGACCTGGTCGCCAAAGCGGTTCACCAGCCCTTCGACCACGATGGGATATTCGCCGCGGAACCGTTCGTGGCGGCGCATGGGCCCGTTGTCCTGTTCGTCCGCCATCAGGCCCAGCCCACCTTGGTGAAGAACACGGCGAAGAAAGCGTCGAGCACGATCACGGCGAAGATCGCCGCCACCACCGACAGGGTGGTCCGCCGCCCGACTTCTTCCGAATTGCCCTTCACCTGCATGCCGTTGTAACAGCCTGCCAGCGCCACGATCAGGCCGAAGACCGGCGCCTTGATCAGGCCGACCCACACGTCATAGGTCGGCACCACGTCCTGAATGCGCGCGAGGAAGGTCCAGAACGGAATGCCCAGCATCAGTTCGCCGACCACCGCGCCGCCCAGGATCGCCATGCAGGACGCATAAAAGCCCAGCAACGGCATCATCAGCACGGCGGCCATGATGCGCGGGATGACCAGCGCTTCCATCGGGGCGATCCCGATGGTGCGCATGGCGTCGATTTCCTCGGTCAGCTTCATCGTGCCGATTTCCGCGGCAAAGGCGCTGCCCGAACGGCCCGCCACCATGATCGCGGTCATCAGCACGCCCAGTTCGCGCAAGGTTATGCGCCCGACGAGGTTCACAGTCAGCGTTTCCGCGCCGAAGGCGGCCAACTGCACCGCCCCCTGCTGCGCGATGACCACGCCGATAAGGAAGCTCATCAAACCGATGATCGGCAGCGCGGCCACGCCGACCAGTTCCAATTGCTTGACCAGCGCCACCATGCGGAAGCGGCGCGGATGGCGAATGAGAGTGGATGCGGAAATCAGCAAGGCGCCAAGGAAGCTGACGACGCCGATCGCCGAATTGCGGGCGTTAAAGACCTTTTCGCCCATGGCATCGGGCACGCGGGTCCACACCGGCAGGCGTTCTGGCCGCATGTCCTGTTCGCTGCCCATCCCGTCGAGCGCGGTCAGCAGCCGCTTCGCCCGTTCGTTCGCCCCGGTGATTTCGGCCTTGTTTTCGCTGGCGATATTGCAGGCGATCCACGCGCCAACCGTGTCGATTTCAGTTACATCGGACAGGTCCACGCGGGCGATCGGCTGGTCGATCTTGCGCAGCTCTGCGTCGAGCGCACCGATCGTCGATACCAGATACGGGCCGGAAAGCGTGAGTACAGCGCCCCCTTCCCCGTCTTCGATGTCATATTCAGCCAAGCGCGCCATTCGGTTTCGCATATGCGGCGAAACGTCACGGTAAACAAGTCGGTATCCACCACAATCCCATAGAGCGTTGCCTTGGCGAAAAGGCGCTGGCAAAGGCGAAGCCATGAGCACCGAGCTATCCAAGACCTTCGACCCTGCGGAAATCGAGCAGCGCTGGTACGCGCATTGGGAGGAAAACGGCCTGTTCCGGCCCGAGCGGCCCGATGCCGAACCCTTCACGATCGTGAACCCGCCGCCGAACGTCACCGGCAGCCTGCATATCGGCCACGCGCTGGACAATACGCTGCAGGACGTGGTGATCCGTTACGAACGGCTGCGCGGCAAGGATGCGCTGTGGGTGGTGGGCACCGATCATGCGGGCATCGCCACGCAGATGGTGGTCGAACGCCAGCTGGAAGCCCAGCAGGACAAGCGCACCAATTATTCGCGCGAGCAGTTCGTGGGCAAGGTGTGGGAATGGAAAGAGGAAAGCGGCGGCACGATCACCGGCCAGCTGCGCCGCCTCGGCTGTTCGATGGACTGGTCCCGCGAACAGTTCACCATGGACGAGCATTTCAGCGATGCCGTGCTCAAGACCTTCGTCGATCTTTACAATGACGGCCTGATCTACCGCGACAAGCGGCTGGTGAACTGGGACCCGAAGCTGAAGACCGCCATTTCGGACCTCGAAGTGGAAACGCAGGATGTGAAAGGCGGTTTCTGGCACTTCAGATATCCGTTGGCCGATGGCGTCACGACGTCGGAAGGTGCGGATCACCTCGTGGTCGCCACCACGCGCCCCGAAACCATGCTCGCCGATATGGCGGTGGCCGTTCATCCCGATGACGAGCGCTACAAATCGGTCGTCGGCAAGGAAATCCTCCAGCCGATCACCGGCCGCCGCTTCAAGGTCGTGGCCGACGAACACGCCGATCCCGAACTCGGCTCCGGCTGCGTGAAGATCACGCCGGGGCACGATTTCAACGATTTCGACGTGGGCAAGCGCGCAGGCATGAAGCCTGCCGAAATGCTCAACATGCTCGATGGCGAAGCCAATGTCTGCCAGACTGCGGATGGCCTGGTGCCGGAAGAATTCATCGGCCTGCACCGCTTCAAGCGCGACGGTGTCGATGGCGCGCGCGAACTGGTGGTGGCGCGGATGAAGGAACTGGGCCTGCTCATTCCTCACGTCACCAAGAACAAGGAAGGCGAGCCCGTCGAACACGATGCCGAACCGCGCACCATCGCAACGCCCTTCGGCGATCGCGGCGGCGTGGTGATCGAACCGTGGCTGACCGACCAATGGTATGTCGATGCCGCCAAGCTGGCCAAGGCCCCGATCGAGGCGGTCAGGGACGGTACGGTGGAGATCGTGCCCAAGAGCTGGGAAAAGACCTTCTTCAACTGGATGGACAACATCCAGCCATGGTGCGTCAGCCGCCAGCTATGGTGGGGACACCAGATCCCGGCGTGGTACGACGCGGACGGCAAGGCCTATGTCGCCCTGACCGAGGAAGAGGCGCAGGCACAGGCAGGTGAAGGCACTGCCCTGACCCGCGATGACGACGTGCTCGACACCTGGTTCTCCAGCGCGCTGTGGCCCTTCGCCACGCTCGGCTGGCCGGAAAAGACCGACCTGCTCGAAAAGCATTATCCCAACAATCTGCTCATCTCGGGCTTCGACATCCTGTTCTTCTGGGATGCGCGCATGATGATGCAGGGCATGCATCTGACCGGCAAGGCGCCCTGGCCGCGCCTGTATCTGCACGGGCTGGTGCGCGCGGCGGACGGGGCGAAAATGTCCAAGTCCAAGGGCAATGTCGTCGATCCGCTGGGCCTGATCGACCAGTACGGCGCCGATGCGCTGCGCTTCTTCATGTCGGCCATGGAAAGCCAGGGCCGCGACATCAAGATGGATGAAAAGCGGGTCGAGGGGTATCGCAACTTCGCCACCAAGCTGTGGAACGCGACCCGTTTCTGCCAGTCGAACGGCATCGGGGCGAGCACCAGCATCGCGGCGCCTGCCGCCACGCAGGCGGTGAACAAGTGGATCATCGGCGAAGTGGTCGCCACGAAGACCGCGCTGGATGCCGCCATGGCGGACCTACGTTTCGATGCCGCAGCCAACACGATTTATCACTTCGTGTGGGACCGGTTCTGCGACTGGTATATCGAGCTGATCAAGGGCAATTTCGACGAGGAAACCAAAGCTGTTGCCGGCTGGGCGCTCGACCAGATCCTGGTCATGCTTCACCCCTTCATGCCCTTCATCACCGAGGAATTATGGTCGAAGCAGGGTGACCGCGCCGACTATCCGCTGATCACGGCGAAATGGCCCGAACCCGAAGCCGAGATCGATCCTGCCGCCAAGGCGGAAATCGACTGGCTGATCGCGCTGACCAGCGCCGTGCGCGCGGCGAAGAACGAACTCGGCATTGCGCCGGGCGCCAAGCTGGAAGCCTATTGCTCTGCCCCCTCCGCTCTGGGCCGCAAGGTGGTGGAAGAAAACGCCGCCGCCATCGAACGGCTCGCCCGCCTCACCCCGGTCCACTTCGCCGAAGCGCCTGCAGGCGCTGCGATGCAGATCGGTGCGGGCGAAGATGCGTTCATCATCCCGCTGGAAGGCGTGATCGACGTGGACGCGGAAAAGGCCCGGCTCGCCAAGGCGATGGAGGCCAGCCAGAAGGAATTCGGCAGCCTGAACGGGCGGCTCAACAACGCCAATTTCGTCGAGCGGGCCAAGCCCGAAGCGGTGGAAAAGGCACGCGCCGATGCTGCCTTCCACGCCGCAGAGATCGACCGGCTGCGGGCCGCACTGGCACGGTTGGGGTGAGGATCGGCTTTCCTACAGCCCGCTTTCCTGCCTATGCCGTGGCCATGCAATCGCCGCGTACCTTCGACCCTGCACCCGGCAGGCTGACCAGCACGGCAAGCGGGGCCGGACGGAAGTTGACACCTCCGCTCGCCCCGGTGCCGGAATTCTCGTTCGGTTTCCGTGGCTTGAGCGCCCTTCGGGGTGGTGCGGGAGTTTTTGCAAATAGGGGTGTCGGTGTAACACCGAAGGGCGCATCATGGCCTTAGTCCTCGCCACCGACGATACGGGCGGGCCCGAAATCTTCGCCTCGGTTCAGGGCGAAGGGCCCAGCGCGGGAATGCCTGTCGCCTTCATGCGCCTGTCGCGCTGCAACCTTGCCTGCGTCTGGTGCGACACGGCCTATACCTGGCATTTCGATGGGGACGAGCGCCCGCATCGCGGCGGCGTGACTTATGCGCGCAAGCCCAATCAGGTGACGCTGGCAGAAGACGAAGTGGCGGCGATCATCCAGTCTTTGGGCCAGTCCCGGCTGGTCATCACCGGCGGCGAACCGCTGTTGCAGGCCCCTGCCCTGGCAAAGCTGATGGACCTGCTGCCCGATATCTCGGTGGAGATCGAAACCAACGGCACCACCAAAGCGCCGCCGCCGCTCGATATCCGGATCGACCAGTTCAACGTCAGCCCCAAGCTGGCGCATAGCGGCAATCCGGCGGAGCTTGCCCTGCTACCCGAACGGCTGGATGCCTATGCCACCGACCCGCGCGCGTGGTTCAAATTCGTGATCGCCGAGCCATCGGATGTGGACGAGGTGCTGGCCCTGCGCGACCGCTATCGCTTCCGGCCCGGCCACGTCTTCCTCATGCCCGAAGGCACCGACAGCGAGACGCTGCGCGCACGCGAGAAATGGCTCGCGGGCCTATGCGTGGAACACGGCTTCCGCATGAGCGACCGCCTGCACATCCACCTGTTCGGCGACAACAGAGGGACGTGAAGAAGGAGACATATCCGGGCCGGCGGAGGCCCGGCTAGGGCGACCGCCCGCCCGCAGCGGGTGCAGCTTGCTGCACATCTAGCGAGGACGAACCCGCGGAGGCGGGTTCGCAAAGGACAATCTAACCCTGAGAGCGCCAGCGCTGGACGGTGCGCAGGACGATGTCCTCTTCGCCGCCCGGGCTGTTCCACATCTCGATGAAGCTCGGGTCTTCGGACGCCGGGCGCTTGATCTCCTCGAGATTGTCGAAGCTCACGCGGATCGGGATGGCGACACCCTCGCCGCAGATAATGCACTCGCGGTTGCGCAGCGCCGGGATCGCATCGAGGAACCCGCGCGCGCCTTCGGGCATGGCGGCGCGGACGAATTCCTGGTCGCGGTCGTTGTTGAGGCGCATCGAGATGATCGTGCCGCACTGCGACAGCACGCCCTCGGCAAGGTCCGACGGGCGCTGGGTGATGAGGCCCAGCGAGATACCGTACTTACGGCCTTCCTTGGCAATCCGGCCAAGGATCGTGCCGACCGAGTTGCCGTCGGCATTCTTCTCGCTCGGCACATATCGGTGGGCTTCCTCGCACACCAGCAGGATCGGCGTGGTCTTCTCGTCGCGGCCCCAGATCGCGAAGTCGAACACTAGGCGGCTGAGCACGGCGACCACGGTGGCGGTAATGTCGGACGGCACGCCCGACACGTCAATGATGGAAATCGGCTTGCCGTTCGAAGGCATGCGGAAGATCTTGGCGATGAAGTCCGCCATCGTATCGGCCACCAGCATGCCCGAGAACATGAACTGGTAGCGCGGATCGGCCTTGAGCTCGTCGAGCTTATTCTTGATCCGCATGTAGGGCGCGGAATTGGTCGCCTTGTCCAACTTTCCCATCTGGTCCTGAACTTCGTTGGACAGGTCGGACAGGAGGTAGGGGATCGGGGAATCGACCGTGATCTTGCCCATCGTTTCGGCAAGGCGGCTCTTCTGCCTGGCCTTCAGCAGGCACTTGGCCAGAATATCGGCATCAATCTGCCGCTCGTTGCCATTGCTGGTCAGCAGGACTTCGCAATGCTCTTCGAAGTTCATGATCCAGTAGGGCATCTGCAGGTTCGAAACGTCGAGGATGACCCCGGTCGTCTTGAACGCTGCGGAATATTCGCCATGCGGATCGATCATGACGATATGCCCTTCCGGCGCCGCCTCGCAAATCCGGTGGAGGATCAGGGCAGCGCTGGTCGACTTACCCGTACCGGTCGATCCCAGCAGAGCGAAATGCTTGCCCAGCATGGCATCGACATAGATCCCGGCGCGAATATCCTTGGTCGGATAGACCTTGCCGATCGTCACCGCGCTGCGCCCGTCGCTGGCATAGACCTGCTTGAGATCGGGCGTGGATGCGGGGAAGACCATGGCCCCGGGCACCGGATAGCGTGTTACACCGCGACGGAAACCGTGGAGGCGACCGGTCAGCTTTTCCTCGATGCCTTCGCCGAGAAAGTCGATATTGGCCAGGATGGTACCGGCCTTGCGGTCCTGTTTCTGGTTACGCACGCTCGCCAGAAGCCAGCTGCTGCCGACACGGATCTTGATTTGCGAACCGACCTGTCCCGCCATGGCCACAGCGGGATCGCTATCCTGCGAACATTCGGTCAGCCGCTGGAGATCAATAGCGATCATCGATCCGGAACCTGCAATTTCCAGGACCACGCCGATGGGCTGCATTGCGTTATCGCTGACCGGATGCTCTTCCTTCTTCGGCTTCGGTTCGGGTGCAGGCTGCGGCTTTGGCGCAAGCTGGGATGGCCGTGGCGGGGCTTCGCCAAGGCGGGCAGCGGGGGCTTGCGGGGGCTGTTCCTGAGGCTTGGGAGGCGCAGCGCGCTGAACGGGAGGTTCTCCAATCGATGGCTGAGGAATGGGCGCTACAGGCGCAAGCTCTTCCGGCGGTGCAGGTTGCTGGTGAACGTAGCCCGATCGCGAAACCGCGCCACCTGCTGCGCCCTGATCGCTTTCGTTAGAGCGCCGGATACGGTCACGCAGCGAACGGGGGCCGGATTGCTCGGCCTCCATCTGGCGACCACCGCCGAAACCACGAAGAATGCCATTACCCGTATCACTCATTATCCGGCCCTGATCCCTGGGGTATCGACCACATGCGGTCGGTCGGATAGATCGCCGATAAGGGTTAAGATCGGGTCAACGATACTATCGATTGACTTACTCAGAGCCGCGCAAAGAGCCTTCCCGCACCCCACCCCATACCGACCGAAAGAAACACCGCGATCAATCCGTAGGCGAGTCCCCATCGATTGGCGCTGACCTCGACAAACCGCTCGAAGCCGACCTTGCGAACTTCGACGGTCGCTTCCGCGGAAGCAATGACCCTGCCCTCGGTCACGGCGAATGTTTCCGCTGTATAGGTGCCTGTAGTGACATTCGAAGGAAGCGAAATGCGCGCTTGGTAAAGCACGTTCTGGCTGATCTGCACGCCGTTCATATCCTCCTTGTAGAGACCCTGACGTTGCTTCAGATCGACCAATCCTTCGCTGAAGCGCAGCTGTTCGACCGGATTGATGCTGCCGCTCGGTGAAAGCTGGATGTAACCGGTTCCAAACTCGTAGATGGCAGCCGTCCTCTCATCGACGATTTCGCTGACCGGGCGTGACGATGCCACCGCGAAGAAGCTTGGGACCGAGCGGAAATCCGTACTTTCGGCATTGACCCACACGCCCGCGAAACGCTCTTTCTCTCGCAACCGGACAGGCTCGCTCGGCCCTTTGAGAACCACTACGATGTCATAGCCTTGGCCGCTGCGTCCGGCAGGGTCTAGCACAGCACCAAAGAGCAGGAGTTCGGTCCCGGTAAAACCTTGCCGCACCTGTACCTCGTGCTGTGAAACTTCAGGCACCAGTAGCGGGTCCCGCTGACCCGACAGCATCAAGGCTGCAATCAGGAGGAACAGCGCCCTCACAACGGATAAACCGTATAGATTTCATCGGGCTGGTAGAACAGTCCGAGAAACATGCGGAAGGCGATGAGCAGCACGATCGTCGCCAATACCAGCCGCAACAGCTCTGGTTTCGCCCTGACCGCAAGCCGTGATCCGAACTGAGCCCCCGTCACCGAGCCTAGGAGCAACAGACCGACGAGCACGATGTCCACCGCACGGGTGGTAAGCGAATGCATGAGTGTGGTCGCGATGGTGACAAACAGGATGTTATAGAGACTAGTGCCGACTACGACATTCGCGCTCATCCCCAGGATGTACAGCATGGCAGGAACGAGAATGAACCCACCACCCACGCCCATCAGCATGGTGAGGATACCCACGACCACACCGACTATCGCCGGTGCTAACGGGCTGATATACAAACCAGAGCCGTAAAAACGCCAACGCCAGGGAAGATTCGCTACCAGCGGGTGGTGCCGCCGTCGCGCGGCCTGCTTGCCCGTGGTCCCACGAAGCACCTGGATCGATTCTTTAGCCATCAGGATACCGATCGATCCCAACAGGATAACGTAGAGCGAGCTGATGACGACATCGATCTGGCCGATCGAGCGGAAAAAGCGGAAGAGCAGAGCCCCGATCCCGGCGCCGATGATCCCGCCACCGACCATGACGGTACCCATCCGGTAATCCACACCTTTACGCTTGCTGTGTGCAACTACGCCCGAAACGCTCGCTCCGGTGACCTGAGTCGACGCAGAGGCTGCGGCGACTGTCGGCGGAATGCCATAGAAGATAAGTAACGGTGTGGTGAGAAAGCCACCACCAACGCCGAAGAGCCCTGAAAGGACGCCGGTAATCGCCCCGAGTGCAACGATCCACAGACCGTTGACCGATAAATTGGCGATTGGGAGGTAGACGTCCATTAGCAGCCCCTATCCCACGGACATTCTGTATAAAAGACGAACTTGGCCACAAAGGTCGTTATCGTTGCGATCAATCGACAGTCGAAAGCGGAGTGTTGTCGGAAAGTAACAATCTAACCGGCTGGCCTGTCGTGATCCGAATAGCTTGGCAACGGCGCAACCCGCGCAAGACCGTTCGGGAGGCGTGCTTTTCCAACACAGCTGGCGACTATGGCAAATCGGCACTTGCAACCGGCGAGTGTTTCCTAAAAAGAACGCACCGTCATGACCGAACGCCCTTCCGTAGTCCGCCTCGTCTTCGCCCCCGTCCGCGCGCTTTTCGTCAGCGATGCCTCTGCAGGCATCCTGCTGATCTTCGTCGCCATCGCCGCAATGCTCGCTGCAAATTCACCGCTGGCAGAAGATTACCATCATTTGTTCCACGGGCTGATGTTCGATGCCTCGGTGTTCAAGCTCAACACTCTGCACCTCTGGATCAATGACGGATTGATGGCGATTTTCTTCTTCGTCGTTGGTCTGGAGGTCAAACGCGAGTGGATCGAAGGGCAACTATCATCTGCCGATCAGCGCAAGATGCCTGTACTCGCGGCAGGTGCTGGAATGATCTTTCCTGCGCTGGTCTATCTCTTCTTCGTCAATGCGGAAGGCGCAGAAGGGCTGACACGCGGCTGGGCGATCCCCGCTGCAACCGACATTGCCTTCGCCATGGGCGTCCTGGGCCTGCTCGGTAACCGTGTACCGGCCTCGCTGCGGCTCTTTCTGCTGACCGTCGCCATCGTGGACGACATCGGTGCTGTTCTGGTGATCGCCCTGTTCTACACTGCCAAGATAAAGCTTTCGTGGCTGATCGGCGCAGCGGTCGTGACGGGCATTATGTACGCGATGAACAAGATGAAGGTAAAAGCCTATTTGCCGTTCATCATTGCCGCACTCGTGCTTTGGTTCTTCGTTCTGAATTCCGGCGTTCATGCCACGATCGCCGGGGTCGTGGCCGCGCTCACCATTCCGATGGTGGGCAAAGACGATGAAACCATGGTCGAGACCATGGAACATTCACTTGCTCCTTGGAGCGCCTACCTGATCGTGCCGGTCTTCGGATTTGCCAATGCGGGGGTAGAATTGGGCGATTTAGGCATGGCCGGCGTATTTGCTCCCCTGCCTCTTGCGATTGCCGCCGGTCTGTTCGTTGGAAAGCAGCTGGGTATCTTCTCGGCCATCTGGGCGGCCGACAAGGTTGGATTTGCACCGCGTCCGGAGGGCGCTAGCTGGCCTGAGATATGGGGTGTCTCGATCCTTTGCGGGATCGGCTTCACAATGTCGCTGTTTATCAGCGGGCTCGCATTTGCCGGGAATACTCTGCTTATCGAAGAAGCCAAGATCGGCATTCTGATGGGCTCGGTGATTTCGGCTGTGGTTGGCTTCACAATCCTGCGCCTAACCACTGCACACCCTGACGATGTGCGCTCGCCCTACCTCGACTGAGACAGGGCGAGACATAGCGAATTACCAGCTGCCGGTGTTTTCCATGTTGGCCCAGGGCTCGGCCGGTTCGAGATAGCCATCTTGCAGGAGCTCGACTGAAATACCGTCCGGCGTCCGGACAAAGGCCATATGTCCGTCCCGTGGAGGACGATTGATCGTGTGGCCTGCATCCATCAGGCGCTGGCAGGTGACGTATATGTCGTCCACCCGATAGGCTAAGTGGCCGAAATTGCGCCCTCCCTGATAGTCTTCAGGAGCACTTCCATCTTCCGATGGCCAGTTATAGGTCAGTTCGACCTCGGCGACATCTTCCTGGCCCGGAGCAGCGAGAAAGATGAGCGTAAACCGCCCTTGTTCGCTTTCCTTGCGCCGGACTTCCTTGATGCCGATTAGGTTGAAAAAGGCGATGGTCGCATCAGGATCAGCGACACGGATCATGGTGTGGAGGTATTTGGTCATGCCGCCCAATTAGGAACTGAACCTAGAAAGAGAAAGGGCACATTGCCCTGCAATGCGCCCTACCCCGCTCAATTAATCTAAACGTCAGAAGCTTGCGGAAATCGTACCTACGATCGCGTCATCGGTCAGACCGTCGATGGAAGGACCTTCAACTCCGATGTAGGCGATACCCACTTCCAGTATCCCCTGTGATACGCTTGCCCCGATTGACCAATCGAGACCTGTTTCATCGGTTGCCCCAGCCAGAATCGGCGGCGCGAGAACTCCATCAGTATAGCCGAGGTGCGCAGAGAGCGACACCGGCGTGGAAGGCAATGAATAGCCAAGATCGGTATAGATATAGAGGTTGTCATCGCCGCCTAACGAATCCTGCTCGAAAGCATAGGCCGCGCCGACAGTCGCTTCGGCACCCCCGAGGTTGAAGCCGACCGAAGCATAGGGCTCCCAATAATCCGTATCGAGGCCCAGTTCTTCAGTGGGATAGACGTAATACAGCACACCGACGTCGAGAGCGACGCCCTCTGATACATCGCCCGACCATCCACCGTAGATATCGAATTCCATTTCCCCGTAGCTGTCGCCGCCGTCGATGGACGAAGCCCATGTACCGACATAGAAACCGCTTTCATGGGCGACATCGACACCGCCTTGAATGGCAGGGTCTCCACCAGACAAAGACACGCCGCGAAAGCGGTAGTCGGTCGTCAGCGCCACATTGGCGGAAACAGTAACACCGTTATCGTCTGCGGTTTCCTGCGCATGGGCCATCGATGGTACCGCAAGGCTCGTAACCATTGCAGCAAGAGAGACGGCAGATTTGCCGTGAAAGGACGTTAGCATTCTCGAACTCCTATTGGTTCGTTAGGGTGCTTCGTCCCACCTGCGCTTTCGACGGGTCCATATTTTAATACCGGCTCCTCGGTCGAAATCGCAATAATCGTGCCGCAATTGCGAAAAATGCGCAAGAACCACTCTTGAACGAAACCCTTTGGTATCAAAAAGCGTGTCTATTGTGCAACTGCGGTTCATTGACGCCCCGGTTCCTCTCTTGCTGGTTTTGCTGCGCTACTCTAAGCGCTCGCTTCCCCTCTCCTCTGCAAAATCATCGTCATGTTCGATTCCATCCGTCGCATCTTTTCCAGTGGTCCTTCCGCTCGCCGGGTTGCACGCGTTCCAGAAGGCGAGCGTTGGTACGTCATCGGCGACATTCATGGCCGGCTTGACCTTTTCAAAGAGTTGAAAGCTGCGATCGATGCGGACGATGCGACCCGCCCCAGCGCGAAGACAACCATTGTATTATTAGGCGATCTCATGGATCGCGGACCGGATAGTGCCGGAGTGATCGCGCTCGCGCGCAAATGGGGTGAGGAACGTAATGTCCGGTACGTGTCGGGTAATCATGAGGAAATGTTTCTCGACAGCTTTAAAGATCGAGAAGTACTCCGCCATTTCCTGAAACACGGGGGACGCGAGACTGTTTTGAGTTATGGCATCAGTCTGGATGACTATCGGCGGATGGATCTTTCGCAGATGAAGGAGGCCATAAACCGGCAGGTTCCTATGGCTGACCGAGAGTTTCTGGAGGGCTTCGAAGATCTTATTATCGCTGGTGACTATGTGCTGGTGCATGCAGGCCTTAATCCGAAGCATCCTGTCGAAGAGCAAAAACAATCTGATCTCCGCTGGATCCGTGATCGCTTCCTTAAACATCGCGAGCCATTCAGCCATGTCGTGATCCACGGCCATACGATTTTCGAGGAAGTGGAAGACACTGAACACCGGGTGGGTATCGATACCGGAGCATTCCGCACTGGGCGCCTAACTGCATTGATGCTGGAAGACGACAGGCGTGAAATTTTACAGGCAGTCGCCGCTCAAGACGGCATGATCGCAATCGAAAAGGTAGTTTCTTAATGAAGATCGCAATGGTGGGTTCGGGTTATGTTGGCTTGGTTTCGGGCGCCTGCTTCGCCGATTTCGGGCACGAAGTTGCCTGCATCGACAAGGACCAATCCAAGATCGATCGCCTTCATGATGGCATCATGCCAATCTATGAACCGGGCCTCGCCGAGTTGGTAGGTACAAACGTTCAGGCCGGACGCCTGAGTTTTACCACCAGCCTTGCCGAAGGCATACGCGGCGCGGACGCGATCTTCATCGCTGTTGGGACGCCTAGCCGCCGCGGTGATGGGCATGCCGATCTCTCTTTCGTATATGCTGTAGCCGAAGAGATCGGGTCCAATTTGGCCAATGATGCCGTTGTCGTTACGAAATCCACTGTTCCGGTCGGCACAGGCGATGAAGTAGAACGGATTCTCAAAGACAGTGGCACCAGCCACCGTATCTCTGTGGTGTCGAACCCGGAATTTCTCCGCGAAGGCGCGGCAATAGGCGATTTCAAGCGCCCGGACCGTATTGTGATCGGAGCGGAAGACGAATTCGGGCGGGACGTTATGCGCGAAGTCTATCGCCCGCTGTTTCTCAATGAGTCCCCGATCCTGTTTACCGGTCGTCGGACCAGTGAACTGATCAAATATGCGGCCAATGCGTTTCTGGCTACCAAGATCACCTTCATCAATGAGATGGCGGATCTCTGCGAAAAAGTCGGCGCCGACGTGCAAGACGTTTCCCGCGGCATCGGTATGGACAATCGCATTGGACCGAAGTTCCTTCATGCTGGTCCAGGCTACGGGGGATCATGTTTTCCCAAAGACACTCTGGCCCTCCTAAAGACGGCGGAAGATTACGACAGCCCGACCCGCATCGTTGAGGCCGTCGTCAAGGTCAACGACGCTCGCAAACGCGCGATGGGGCGCAAGGTGCTCGACGCCATCGGAGGCATTGAGCAAGCGCGGGGCAAGAAGGTCGCGCTCTTGGGCCTCACCTTCAAACCCAACACTGATGACATGCGCGATTCACCCGCCATTGCCGTGGCACAGACTCTCACCGATGCAGGCGTCGAGGTTGCGGCCTACGATCCCGAAGGCATGGAACTGGCCAAGCCACTCATGCCGGAAGTAACCATGGTTGACGATCCTTACGTCGCGATCGAGGGGGCGGACGCCGTCGCGATCGTCACCGAGTGGGACGCCTTCAGGGCCCTCGATTTTGATCGCATCAAGGGTCTCGCCAACGCTCCTATCCTGATCGATCTGCGCAATATCTATCGTCCAGAGGACATGCGCGGGCTCGGCTTTGAATATCTGAGTATCGGGCGTGCCTGATTTCACCGCTCGTGCATTCAGGCACGAGCAACCGCATCATGTGAAAGACACTGCGATGAGTCTCGACGAATCCGAAGGACTGGATAATCCGATCGCGAAATGGACCGTGATCGTCACCATGACTGCTCTGGTCCTCATGCTCGCCATCGCCAGCTGGCTGGCCTTTTCGGTGAAGCTGGATACCGTCACCGAGGTCAGCGAGAAGAGCGGACAGATCCACATCCGCGGCAGCGAGACGAAGTTCGTCGGCTATGCGAAAGGCACCTATTCGGGCCACGAGGTCCTGATCGAAGGCCTCCCCAGCACCGAGCAGTTGCAGGAGCTTCCCCTTGCCTGGCGGGCGCTGTGCGTCGTGCGTGATGATCCGCGTACCGACTGGAGCGAGTCCAATCCGATGCTGAAAGTCCATCTGCACTCGGACGAGATGAACGAGGCGTGCCGGCCCTTCGAAGGGCTGGAGATCGAAGGCTCGCCGCCGGTACCGGCAACCAACCCTCCGCCCAGCCTTCCCAAGGTGATCAGCGAGGAAATCGGTCAGCCGAACCAGTGATAGCGGTTCCGCCGCTTACCCAATCCGATAGCTGCAGCGATCAGCACCAACAGGCCGGATAGCGCGGCGGCGATGGCAATCACCTGATGCGACTGTCCGCCGCGCAGGAAGATCGCCAGCAGCGCCCAGCCGAAGACCAGCGCGTACCAAGGATTGCCCCGGCTGCGCAGGACGGCAAGGCTAGCAATCACGCCTCCCACCAGAACCACGCCCGCGGCGATCATGGGGTGAGCGCTGCCGCCCCCAACCCCGTGATACACCAGCGAGGCCGCGATATTCACGATGCTGGCGGCAGTCAGCCATGCCGCCAATGCGCTGAATGTGACCGCCACGATGATCCGCTCGGCCCGCGAGAACGGCCGTTCGAAGTGGACCAGCACGCGCAGGATCTGCAACAGCGCGCCCAGCGACACCAAGATGATGATCGCGCTGACGAAGGTCAGGTTCGCGAACTGCGTATAGATAGCCCACACACCCTGCGCCGCGAGCGCTACCACGGAGGCCCAGCCGATCTTGTCCAGCAGCACATTGTCCCGCTGCGCCGGCAGCGCCTGCCAGATCGCATAGACCGCGCTGCCGAAGAACAGCGGCCCCCAGATCGCAAAGGCCCAGCCCGCCGGCGTGATCAGCGTTCGCACGCTGTTCGAGCGATCGCCGATGGATTCGCCCAGCCCAAGCTGCGTCAAGAAGGTTGCGCCGATCTGGACGATGACGGCAAGGACGATCGCAAACCGCTGGATCGCGCTGCGGTGAAGATGCTGGTTCATGCCGCGCTCAACCGCCGGAGCGGCGAAGCGGTTCCGCCGGGCGGGCCGATATGCAGCGAAATGCCAGGGGGCCTGTAAGCCGGGTTCTGTTCCGCACGCGGTATGCCCAATGCAAGCAGAGGGACACCAGCCGCACGGCGGCAGCCATTCGTCTGGGCCATGGATTGCTCCATGGCTCGAGCAGCCAACCCGAGTGGTCGCCGTTTGCACGAGGGGCGAAACACCCCTGCCCTCTTGCGAGAGCGCGCCACCCCTATTCGGCCTTGCTCCGGGTGGGGTTTACCATGCGGGCCGCGTTGCCGAAGCCCCGGTGCGCTCTTACCGCACCCTTTCACCCTTGCCTGATCCCGTAAACGGGCCATCGGCGGTATGCTCTCTGTGGCACTTTCCCTATGGTTGCCCACGGCGGGCGTTACCCGCCACCCTTGTTTCGTGGAGCCCGGACTTTCCTCGCGACACGAAGTCACGCGGCTGCCCGGCCCCCTGGCACGCCGGGCGATAGAAGCCTTGGCCCTCCTCGCCAAGCAAAACCCGCCATGTGTTACACCGACAGGGATATTTGCAAAAACTACGCCCACCGGCTTTATGTTTGAAAAACAGCAGCCTTTGGCGGATTTGAGCGTTCGCACTGTCAACTTCCACTTCCCGCCAGACATGATCGCTCCTGGTCCCCTATCGAACCTAACGACGGCACGCTTCTAAGCGCAGCGCCCATCACGCCAGCTAAGCAAGATGGTCCCGTGTAGGAAAGCACTAAACGGCCGGCCAGTGAGAACATGGAAGCAGCTTTGCACACGCTCTCAATTCGTCTTTTTCGCTAGCTGATTTGGCTATCCCAACGATGGACACGTGAAGAATTAGCCCAAGCCTCACCGTTCAGGATCCCGCATCATCAGCCGCTGCGAATTCAATCGAAAACGGTATTGATCGCGTGGACCACCCCGTTGTCCCCCGCAATATCGGCTTCCACGATCCGCGCCGTGGTGCCCGAAGGGCCTTCGAGCATGATCTGGCCGTCGCGGTTTGTGACGGTCAGCGTTTCACCGGAAAGGGTTTCGAGCATGGTTTCCCCTTCAGGAATGTCCGCACTTGCGTAAGCTCCCGGCACCGCATGGCGCTTGAGCAGGGTAGCCATCCGCTCCCGGTCGTTCTGTAGGTCGCCCAGCCCTTCGAGCTCTTCGAAAGCTTCGTTGATGGGCGCGAAAATCGTTATGCCGTCCGCGTTCGCCAGTGTCTCGGCGACGCCTGCCGAAGTGGCGGCCTGGAGGAAAGTAGACAAATTGTCGTTTGCGCTGGCCACCTCCACGACATCGATCCCCGCGGGTGTCATGTCGCCAGCTTCGCCAGAGGACTGATCCGGCAGTTCCTGGACTTGACCTTCCCCGGCATCAGTTTCGGACTGCGAGCACGCAGCGAGGGCGAAGGCGCCAAGTCCGGCGCAGATAATGTGGCGAATCATAGTTTTCTCCTAGATTGAACTGAAATCGGATGAGGACAGGACGCATCATCACCGAGTGGGATCTGCCACCGCTTCCTCCGATGCGATTAATTTTCCGGCATTGCGCAGCAAGACAATGGCGTCATCCACGCGCCGCGGTGCCGTTTCCCTCAATAGCTCGCGGTCGTCCCCGACCAGGGCGCGCATCTGATGGGGAATGAATACCATATCGATGAATTGTTCCGCGACTGGCCTTGCCTGCGCGACCTGTTCGGGTGTCGCCCCGCCCCCGGCAATCGCCCGCGCGACCTGAGCGATCCCGCCTTCCCGCCCGATCCCATCCACCAGTCGAGCAAGATCGGGCATGCGGGGGGCGATGGACATGCAAACCCGCATGAGGGCCACCGCTTCCGGCACGAGGGCATGTTCGAGCAGGCGATGGGCGGTCTCGCGAAGGCGTTCTTCAGCGGGCAGGTGAGAGGGGACATCGGCCGAAGGCACCAGCGTCCTATCCACCATTCGCCGAATAACGGCCGTAAACAGAGCCTGCTTGGTAGAATAGCGCACGTAAAGGCTGGCCTTGCCCGCATTCGCGCGTGCGGCGATCCGATCGAGGCTGGTCGCATCGTAACCATCGCGTAGAAACAATTGGGTGGCGGCATCGAGAATACGGCGATCAACCTCACCGGCCCGGCTTGCTGGTGGCCGGCCGCCGCGCCCTCGTTTGGCGGGCGCTTTCGAAGTGCTGGGCGATTGCATTGCTCAGCAGCATAGGGCATTCGGCGACCAATTAAAACTGAACGAATCCGTTTCGTTTAACATCAGGCGATATGATAATGGACAAACCCACGGCGCAAATCGCGCTTGCAGGCGCAACCGGCGATGTCGGCGGACGCGTGCTTTCTGCGCTGGCACGGCGCGAAGCGAGGGTCATCGCACTGCTGCGGCATGACGCATCCGCTTCGGTGCAGGACGCCGTTCGCGCTAAAGGGGCAAAACCCGTTCCGGTCGACTTTTCGGATGCGGGCGCGCTGGCTACGGCGTTGCGGGGATCGCAGTGCGTGGTGTCGGTTCTCAATGGCCTAGAACCGGTGATCATCGATCTTCAGGGCCGACTGCTCGAAGCCGCAATGGCGGCGGGAGTGCCACGCTTCATACCGTCCGACTTTTCGCTGGACTTTACCAAGACGCGGCCGGGCGACAATCGCAACCTGGACTTACGGCGCCGCTTCAAGGAGCGCGTTGACGCCGCGCCGATCCGCACAACATCGATCCTGAATGGCGCATTCGCCGACTTGCTCACCGGCGAGGCACCGATCGTGCTGCATCCGATCCGACGCGTGCTGTATTGGGGCCACGCAGACCAACCGATGGACTTCACGACCAAGGACGATACCGCCGACTATACCGCCGATGTTGCTATGGACGATAGCGCCCCCCGTCTGCTTCGCATTGCCGGCGATGTGGTTTCGCCCCGCGATCTGGCAGCGTTGATGACGCGGTTGGACGATCGGCCCTGGAAGCTGCTTCGCGCAGGTGGCACAGGCCGACTTTCCGCACTGATTCGCGTTACCAGGGTGCTCACCCCGGATAGCGACGCTGCGTTCCCGGCATGGCAGGGAATGCAGTATATTCGCGACATGGCTAGCGGGCGCGGCAAGCTGTCGCCGCTCGACAATGCCCGCTATGGAAAGACCAACTGGACCGGTGCCGAGAAGGTGCTTACTCCCACAGTCTGACCGACGGATCTTCACTTGAGAGGCGCTGGCCACCGCTCAGAGCGGCCGGGTCGTTGCCAGCGCTGATAGTTCAAATCCGGTCGATCGTTCTTCAGCAGGCCAATCGGTGTAAGTAGTACTGCGGCCTCGCGCAGTCCCCCGGCCATCTTCCCAATCAGAACGTCCGTCTGCAAACACATAATTACCCTAAGCAGACAGTCCTAAAACCGCCCAAAGTCATCAGCTGTTGGATCGTCTCAGTGTCCGCCTCCCACTCCGCTAACTGAAGCTTCTACCCTATCGCGTATGCCCCCGGTCGCGGTCCAGTAGCAGCTGGAACAAGATCGCGCGCACTTCTCCGTCGATCTGGCCGTTGATCTTTTCCGGGCGCCAGCGGCGCTGGAAGGCTTCTACAGCCTTGTGGCCATCGGTGATGTCATAGCCATAGCGTTCGAGCGCGAGGTAGAAGGAGGCATCGTTGTCGAAGGGATCGCCGCGCTCCAGCTTGGTGGGGCGCGGAAGGCAGAGGCCGTATTCGGCCAGCCGGTCCCACGGAAACAGTTCGCCCGGATCGATCTTGCGGGCGGGCGCGACGTCCGAATGGCCGACCACATTTGCGCGCGGAATGTCATACCGCTTCACGATCCGCGCGACGAGCGGGACCAGCGCTTCGAACTGCGCATCGTTGAATTCGCGATAGCCGTATTTGTGGCCGGGATGATCGAGCTCGATGCCCACGCTCACCGCGTTCACATCCTTGTGGCCGCGCCAGTATGAAAGACCGGCGTGCCAGGCGCGCTTTTCTTCGGGCACCAGCCGCACGACCTCGCCGTGTTCACCGATGAGGTAATGCGCGGACACCTTGGCTTCGGGATCGCAAAGACGTTCGATGGCGAAGCCCTTGTCCTGCATTTCGGTGTAATGGATCACCACCATGGAAATGGGATGATCGCGCTCGTCATGGTTAGGCGAGAGCACCTCGCGATCGACCAGCTCGTCCTTGCTGACGGGCAGGCCCTCGCCCAGTTTGCCGAAATCCGAATTCATCCGATCAGTCCTTCCGCTTCGGGAAGGATGGCGCCCAGCACCAGCGTTTCGTCGGTCCGGGCATATTGGATGCCGCCACCCGATTGCGCGGCGAGCAGATGGATCATGTAGGCGGCAGCCGTGCGGCTGGACAGGTCCGCCCGGTCGAGCGAACCGTCGAGCGCTTTGCCGATGGTATCGTCGAAGGCGATCTTGGTGCCGGTGGCGCGGACGACGATTTCGCAATTGCCGTCACGAACTTCGGCTCCGATGTCGAGCGAGCCGCCGCGCACCAGCGCGTCATTCGCGATCTGGGCGAAGTTGAGCAGCACCTTGACCGCAGGCTTGGCCAGATTGGCCGCATCGATCGCCCAGTTGATCTCGACCTTGTCACGGTCGGACACCAGCGCATCGACCAGCGCCCGGGGTTCGGCCACATCGACCCGGTCGCCGAAACCACCCGCGGCTCCGAAGGCGAGGCGGAAGAACTTGAGCTTGTTGGTCGAAGTGCTGGCGCTCTGTTCGAGCAGGGCGATCACGCTTTTGCGCATCTCCGGATCGTCTTCCATGGCCAGCAATTCGAGCCCGTTGTTCAGAGCGCCCACCGGGCTAAGCATATCGTGGCACAGGCGCGAGCAAAGCATTGCTGCAAGATCGATCGATTCTTGGTCGTTCATGGAATTCCAGTCGAAACGCGATTTATACGGTCTTCTAGCGAGGGCAGGCTTCATAGGGAAGCGCTGCGAATCGCGCATCCCCCTCGCGCCAGAAGGTGACGCGGCCTGCCGCGATTATCGCCCAGATGAGCCGCTGTCCGGTCGCCATGGCCTCGTCGGTGGCGGACGGGCGGGCAAGGCCGTTGGGATGGGAATGGTAATAGCCCAGCACTTGCGGCCCGCCGCTGCGCGCATCGCGGTGAGCGTCGACGAGCGCCTGCGGATCGATCTCGAAATGGCTTTCGGGGCTGGCGTGGACATTGGCCGCGGGCACGATGGCGGTGATGGTATCGCCCTCGCCCAGCAGGATGCCGCAGCATTCGCTCGGGTGCGCGCGGGCGGCTTCGGCGAGCATGGCATCGAGAATGGCGGTTGAGACTTCCAGCTTCATCGCGCATGGCCCTAGCATGTCCGCCTCCGAAATCCTCACCGGAACTCTCGACGCCCCAGGTCGGCTCGACAAGGCGCTGGCCGAGGCGACCGGGCTTTCCCGCGAGCGGGTGAAGGGGCTGATTGCCGGCGGGATGGTGGCGATCGGCGGTAGCCCCGCGAAATCCGGATCCGCCAAGCTTTCCGGGGGCGAGGAGTATTGCATCACCCTGCCCCCACCCGAACCGCTGGAGACCATCGCGCAGGACATCCCGCTCGCGGTCGTGTTCGAGGACGAGCATCTGCTGGTGGTGAACAAGCCCGCGGGCATGGTGGTCCATCCCGCGGCGGGCAATCCGGACGGCACGCTGGTCAACGCGCTGCTCCACCATTGCAAGGGGCAGCTTTCGGGCATCAACGGTGTAGCCCGGCCCGGCATCGTCCATCGGATCGACAAGGATACGTCGGGCCTGCTGGTGGTCGCCAAGAGCGATGCGGCGCATGAGGGGCTGGCGAAACAGTTTGCCGACCATTCGATCACCCGACGCTATCTCGCCGTGTGCGCGGGCCATCCCAATCCGCCCGCGGGAACGGTGTCTGGTCGGCTCGGCCGGTCGGACAAGGACCGCAAGAAGATGGCTGTGCTGCCCGACGACAGCAGCCGCGGCAAACATGCGGTTACCCATTTCGAGACGATCCGCCGCATCGACCACGCAGCGCTGATCGAATGCCGACTGGAAACGGGGCGCACGCATCAGGTGCGTGTTCACTGTGCGTCAATCGGTCATCCGCTATTAGGGGACCCTGTCTATGGACGTACTCCCAAGCCGCTCCGCGCGACGCTTCAGCAGCTGCAATTCGCGCGCCAGGCGCTCCACGCAGCTCGCCTCGGATTCAAACATCCTATCAGCGGCGAAAGCTTGGATTTCTGCGCCGAACTGCCTGTCGATATGCGGGAACTCATCGACGAAATCGCTCGTTGAAATCGATGAAACGCGAGTGCAATTCCGGCTACGTCCTGCTATAAGTGAATCAGTGGCCCGAATGACCGGATGCCCATCAGGGGTCCGGCGAGCGAGGTCGACGGTAGAAAGGTCAGGGTTAAAGTGAGTAGTTCCAGAAGTTTGAGCGTTCCGGCGCTTGGTGGTGAGCAGAGCCTCAACCGCTATCTTTCCGAAATCAAGAAGTTCCCCGTGCTGACGCAAGAGCAGGAATACATGCTCGCGAAGCGTTATGAGGAACATGAGGACAGCGAAGCTGCGGCGCAGCTCGTGACCTCGCACCTGCGTCTCGTGGCGAAGATCGCCATGGGCTATCGCGGCTACGGCCTGCCCGTGTCGGATCTCATTTCCGAAGGCAATGTCGGCCTGATGCAGGGCGTCAAGAAATTCGAAGCCGATCGCGGCTTCCGTCTGGCCACCTATGCCATGTGGTGGATCAAGGCGAGCATCCAGGAATACATCCTGCGCAGCTGGTCGCTGGTTAAGATGGGTACCACCGCAGCGCAGAAGAAGCTGTTCTTCAACCTTCGCCGGATGAAGAAGAACCTCGATGCCTATGAAGACACCGATCTTCACCCGGACGATGTGAACAAGATCGCAACCGATCTCGGCGTGCCCGAGCAGGAAGTGGTCAACATGAACCGCCGGATGATGATGGGCGGTGACGGTTCGCTCAACGTGCCGATGCGCAATGGCGAAGAAGGTTCGGGCGAATGGATGGACTGGCTGACGGACGACCGTCCGCTGCAGGACGAAACCGTTGCCGATGCCGAGGAAAAGGAAGTGCGCCACGACATGCTCCTCGAGGCGATGGACGCCTTGAACGAGCGGGAACAGCACATCCTCACCGAACGCCGCCTGACGGAAAACCCGCAGACGCTCGAAGAGCTGAGCCAGGTCTACAGCGTCAGCCGCGAACGTATCCGCCAGATCGAAGTGCGCGCATTCGAGAAGCTGCAGAAGGCGATGAAGGCCATCGCCGGAGAAAAGCTTCTTCCCGGCGTCGCCTGAGGCGAAATCCGCTAATGACACGAAAAGGGGTGCATCCTTCACGGGATGCCCCCCTTTCTCGTTAGGCCACCTGTTTGCTCAGAACTGCTTGGTCATCTCCAGCGCTTCCGCGAACCGGCCTTCCGCTTCCGCATTGCGCAGGAAAAGCACATTGTTGGTAAGAACCTCCGCCGGTGTTTCTTCCCACTCGAAGCTTTGCATCGTCTCGTCGATAAACCGGTCCAGCGGCATGTAACCTTCACGCGTAGACTGGCCGGGCGTCAGTTCGGTTTACACGGCGGGCGGCGCAATCTCGATGATTTCCACCGTCCCTTCCAGCTTGGCGCGGAGCGAGACGGTATAGCTGTGCATGGCGGCCTTGGTTGCCGAATAGGTCGCCGTGCGGGGCATGGGCACGAAAGCAAGGCCGGAGGTCACGTTCACGATGGCGGCATCGTCTTGCGCCTTCAGATGGTCGATCAGGGCATCGGTCAACCTGATCGGGCCGAGCAGATTGATGGCGATCGTCGCCTCCGCGTCGTCAAGATCACGCGCGCCGGTAATATCCTCGAACCGCATGATCCCGGCATTGTTGACCAGCACGTTGAGCGCCGGGTGCGCTGCCAGTGCCGCCTCGGCAAAGCGCGCGATGTCTTACGTATCGGCGACATCGAGCACCATGGGATGGATATTGGCATGACCCGCCGGCGTTTCTGCAAGCGCGCTTTCGGTCCGCCCGGCAACGATCACGGTGTCGCCGAGATCGTGCCAGCGATGCGCCAGCTCGCGCCCGATGCCGCTGCCGCCGCCTGTAATAAGAATGGTGTTGCCACTGATTTTCATGATGTCTTTCCGTTTTGGTGTGTGGACAGACAGCGAGATAATCCAATACTATCCTTTAGAAAGAAGGCACCTGAAAGTGCTGTACTTACCCAGGAGTAAGAAATGGCGAATGCGCCGGTCACGAGCTATTCGGACGACGAAAAAATCGATCTGCTGGTCAATGAAACCATCGCGCGCGTAGCGGATAAATGGACCTTCCTGCTGATCGAAGCGCTGGAAGATCGCGGCGCAAAGCGGTTCAGCCAGCTATCGCGCGAAGTGCCGGGCATCAGCCAGAAGATGCTGACCCAGACGCTGCGTCAGATGGAACGTGAAGGCCTGGTATCGCGCAAGGTCTTTGCCGAAGTACCGCCCCGGGTGGAATATGCGCTGACCGATCTGGGCCACGATCTGGGCGAGGCGTTCTGCGGCGTATGGCACTGGGCAGAACGCAACATCGAACGGATCGAACAAGCCCGCAAGGATTTCGACGCGCGCGGCTGAGGTCGGTTGCCCATTTCATGTTTGTCGGCGGGAATATGCGGGACACCGGCGAAGGCGTCATGTCTATCGGCCATGGTGGCGCCCGCCCCCAGCGGCGCTGGCGCCACTCACATCCCTAACGCGAGGCGATCATGTCCAGCTTCTCATCGAAGCTGCCATCCTTCTCCGCGTGGCGGAGCGGTTTCACATTGTCGACGAGCACTTCTTCGGGCGTTGGGTCCTGCGCGAATTGCGCCATGCTTTCCGTGATGAAATCGTCGAGCGGCATATAGCCCTCGCGGTGGGATTGCCCGGGGGTCAGTTCGGTCTGAACGCCCGGCGGGGCCAGTTCGATCACCTCGACTTGACCGGCGAGCAATTTGCGCAGCGAGACGGTGTAAGAATGGATCGCAGCCTTGGAGGCCGAATAGGTCGCCGCCTTTGGCATGGGAACGAAGGCAAGCCCCGACGTGACATTGATAAGCACTGCATCCTCAGCCTGCCGCAGATGATCGACCAGCGCATCGGTCAGGCAGATCGGGCCCATGAGATTGATCGAGATGACTTTCTTTGCGTCGGACAGATCGCGCGCCTCGGTTATATCCTCGTAAGGCATGATCCCGGCATTGTTCATGAGCACGTTCAGCGCGGGAAAATCCTCGACCAGTTTCGCGGCAAAGCTCGCCACCTGGCCCGGATCCGAGACATCGAGCTGGCGAACATGGATATTCTCGCGCCCCTTCGCCGTCTCCTCCAGATCGGACACTGTCCGGCCCGCCACGATCACGGTGTTGCCGGCATCATGCCAACGCTGTGCATATTCACGCCCGATGCCGCTGCCGCCGCCGGTCACGAGAATGGTGTTGCCGCTATTCTTCATCATGCATTTCCTATCGGTTTCGAATGACAACGAAGAAGCGGCCAATCGTGTCCGCCGATTTGAAGGAGTTGCGTGCGCGAGTTTGGCTGATTAACCGCAGGACGATGAAACGATTGCTTTTCTGGATTGTGAAACTGGCGTTCGGCCTGCTGGCGCTCAGCCTGACGCTGGTTGTCCTGTTCAAATTCGTGCCCGTCCCCGTCACGGCGACCATGGTGATGGACGAACATGGCATCACCAAGGATTGGGAGCCTCTGGCCGATATCGACCGCAATATGGTGCGCGCCGTGATCGCAGCCGAGGATGGCAAGTTCTGCATGCATGACGGCTTCGACCGGGAAGCGATCGAGAAAGCGATGGAAAGCAACGCCAAGGGCGGGCGTATCCGCGGCGGCTCGACCATCAGCCAGCAGACCGCGAAAAACGTGTTCCTGTGGCAGGGCGGCGGATATTTTCGCAAAGGGCTGGAAGCCTATTTTACGCTGCTGATCGAGAAGATCTGGGGCAAACGGCGCATCATGGAAGTCTATCTCAACGTCGCCGAAACGGGGATCGGCACTTATGGCGTTGAAGCGGGGGCGGAACGCTATTTCGGCAAGAGCGCGGCCTCGCTTACCCCGCTGGAATCGGCGCGCATGGCGGCCGCCCTTCCCTTGCCCAAGAAAAGATCGGTCAAGAACCCGGGGGGATGGCTGCGCCGCCACGGCAATACGATCTCCGCAAGGATCGGACAGGTCCGCCGCGATGGGCTGGACGCCTGCGTCTACGAATAGACGCCGGATATTTACCATTTCCTGGCTGCTTTATCATCGGCTTACGCACGACCACCAGTGGCGTGATATCGTATCAAGCTGATTTAACGCGGAATCTCCTTGAAGCCCGGCCCTTCTTTGCCGTAGTTCGGCCTATGCATCGCAGGCTAAGGGAAAACGCATAATGGGTATCGGGCACAGCCACGATCACGCACATGCCCCCGGTGGCGGCCATGCCCATGCGCCAGCCGATTTCGGCCGCGCGTTTCTGATCGGCATCATTCTCAACACCGGCTTCGTCATCCTTGAAGCGACCTATGGCTGGCTCTCGGGCTCCATGGCGCTGATCGCCGATGCCGGCCACAATCTTTCGGATGTGCTGGCATTGCTGCTGGCCTGGGGCGCCAGCGTGGCGGCGAAGAAACCTGCCACCTCGCGCTTCACCTATGGCTACAAGAGCTCGACCATTCTCGCCGCGCTGGCGAATGCCGGATTGCTGCTGGTGGCCATCGGCGCGATCGCCTTCGAAACCTTCAACCGCATGGCCGAACCGGCACCGGTTCAGGGCATG
Source organism: uncultured Erythrobacter sp. (assembly GCA_947504155.1). GTDB lineage: Bacteria > Pseudomonadota > Alphaproteobacteria > Sphingomonadales > Sphingomonadaceae > Qipengyuania. The sequence goes on along the minus strand of CANNGF010000003.1, from coordinate 267,543 downwards.
ACCATGGTCATCGTTGCGGGCATCGGCATTGCCATCAATGCCGGCACCGCGATGATGTTCATGCGCGGGCGCCAGCACGACATCAACGTCCGCGGCGCCTTCCTTCATATGGCAGCGGATGCGCTGGTCAGCCTGGGCGTGGTAATTGCCGGCTTCGCGATCCTGATGACGGGCGCGCTGTGGATCGATCCGGTGGTCAGCCTGGTGATCGTGGCGGTGATTGCATGGGGCACCTGGGGGCTGTTGAAAGACAGCGTCGAGATGAGCTTGCTGGCGGTGCCCAAGGGCGTTTCCGAAAGCGGGGTGCGCGGCTATCTGGCCGGGCTGGACGGCGTCACCGAGATCCACGATCTCCACATCTGGCCCATGTCCACGACCGAGACTGCACTCACCGCCCATCTCGTCATGCCCGGCGGCCATCCGGGTGACGCCTTCTTGCGCGAAGTTGCCGAAGAGTTGGAGCATCATCACCATATCAGCCACACCACGCTTCAGATCGAGATGTCGCGCAAACCCTGCGGTGTGGGCTGCTGATCTAGCCGCACCTGCGCGGCGGCATGGCTTCAACGGCGCAGATAGGGATCGAGCTTCTTCTGCAATAGCTCGATCAACGCCGGCTCCATGAAGCGATAGCGGTCCGGAATGCCGAGATTGATGATCGACTTCCCGCCCGCCTCGGCAGGGAAGCGGGCGCGGATGGCCTTGCGTTGGCGCGCTTCCTTGCAGAAGATGCGATCGGCCCAGGCTATCAACTCTCCATCCAGCGGGACTTCGGCGTCCGACGCAGTACCGGCCGAGAGGACATTCAAGTCCTCCCGGCCGGCGTAAATCTGTTCTGCTGTCGGGTCCGCCAGCGGTTCTTCCCGCAGACGAAGAGAACGCGGGTCTTCGTCAGGCCGCTTCTTCCTTCGCGCCGTGGACCTGGATCGGGTCCTTCTTGCCTTCGACCACATCCGCATCGATCACGATTTCCGTGACGCCGTCCATGTCGGGCAGGTCGAACATCGTGTCGAGCAGAATGCCTTCCACGATCGAGCGCAGGCCGCGGGCACCCGTCTTGCGGGCGATTGCCTTCTCGGCGATCTTCTGCAGCGCGTCCTGCTTGAAGGTCAGCTCCACATTTTCCAGCTCGAACAGGCGCGCATACTGTTTGCACAGCGCGTTCTTCGGTTCGGTCAGGATAGTGATGAGCGCTTCGGTGTCGAGATCGCGCAGCGTTGCGATCACCGGCAGACGGCCGACGAATTCGGGGATCAGGCCGAATTTGAGCAGATCTTCCGGCTCGCCCTTTTCGAGCAATTCGCCCACGCGGCGCTTGTCCGGATCGGCGACATGCGCGCCGAAGCCGATCGAACGCTTCTGCAGGCGGTCGGCAATGATCTTTTCGAGACCCGCGAAGGCGCCGCCACAGATGAACAGGATGTTCGTGGTGTCGACCTGCAGGAATTCCTGCTGCGGATGCTTGCGGCCACCCTGCGGCGGGACCGAGGCCGTGGTGCCTTCCATCAGCTTGAGCAGCGCCTGCTGAACGCCTTCGCCCGATACGTCGCGCGTGATGGAGGGATTTTCCGCCTTGCGGGTAATCTTGTCGATTTCGTCGATATAGACGATGCCGTGCTGCGCCTTCTCGACATTATAGTCGCTTGCCTGCAGCAGCTTGAGAATGATGTTCTCCACATCCTCGCCCACGTAACCGGCTTCGGTCAGCGTGGTGGCATCGGCCATGGTGAACGGCACGTCGAAAGTGCGCGCCAGCGTCTGGGCCAGCAGCGTCTTGCCGCAGCCGGTCGGGCCTACAAGCAGGATGTTCGACTTCGCCAGCTCCACGTCGCCCGACTTGCCGCCGTGCTTCAGACGCTTGTAATGGTTGTGCACCGCGACCGAGAGCACGCGCTTCGCACGGTCTTGGCCGATCACGTAATCATTCAGCGTCTCGAAGATTTCCTTCGGGGTCGGAACATCGCCGTCCTTCTTGCCCGAGATGCCGGCCTTGGTTTCTTCGCGGATGATGTCGTTGCACAATTCGACGCATTCATCGCAGATGAACACGGTTGGCCCGGCAATAAGCTTGCGGACTTCGTGTTGCGACTTACCGCAGAAACTGCAGTACAGCGTGGATTTGCTATCGGTTCCGGTCAACTTGGTCATTTCCTGCTCTACCCGCACCACCTGCAATAATCAGGGGATTCGCCGACTCTAGGCCGGTGCGGGCTTGGGTCAATATCATAGGTAACGCAAACCCCTTGCCATAAGCTGAAGGCGCGGGGCTGCGTTCACCCGAAGGACGCATGTGCATCCTTTCGCCGGCGGCTACCAGCGGAGTGCGGCGCTTATTCGGGTGCGCCGCCAGAACCCTTGTCCTCGTCCTTCACGGGCTCCGGCTCGCCTTCGTTTTCGGGGCGCGCCTCGAACACCTTGTCGACGATGCCGAACTTCATCGCTTCCTCGGCCTCGAGGAAGGTATCGCGGTCCATCGCCTTCTCGATCTCGTCGAGGCTTTTACCGGTATACTGGACGTAAAGATCGTTCATGCGCTTGCGGATCCGCAGGATCTCGCGCGCCTGGATTTCGATGTCCGATGCCATACCGCGCGCGCCGCCCGAAGGTTGGTGCACCATGATGCGGGCGTTGGGCAGCGCGATACGCATGCCCGGTTCGCCTGCGGCCAGCAGGAAGCTGCCCATCGAGGCGGCCTGGCCGATGCACACGGTCGAAACGCGCGGCTTGATATACTGCATGGTGTCGTGGATCGCCATGCCGGCGGTCACCACGCCGCCCGGCGAATTGATGTACATGCTGATCGGCTTGGACGGATTTTCGCTTTCGAGGAACAGCAGCTGCGCCACGATGAGCGAGGCCATGTTGTCTTCGACCTGCCCGGTCACGAACACGATCCGTTCGCGCAGCAGGCGGCTGAAGATATCGAACGCCCGTTCGCCGCGGCTCGACTGCTCGACCACGGTGGGCACCAGCGCGCCCGTGATGGGGTCGCGGTCAAACTGGCCCTGACTGCCGTGCGCGTCGCTGCCGAAGAGGTCGATCATGAGTATCCTTCCGTCTGAATTTCGGACGCCTATGTCGCCATGCGAGCCCCGATGTTCAAGGGGGCAGTCGCGCTCAAAGGTGACTTTCCCCCGCTCTCCTCACACTGCCGCGCCGTTCCTGCCCGGCGCGGTCCGGAGAGGATGGCAAGCAGCACGCTTCGATTACGCAGCGCGCACGTGTTCGAGGAATTCGGCGACCTGGGTGCGAAGGACCTCCGCGCGGTCTTCAAGCGAGGTACAGCCGCTAAGCACCTGGCTCGCCGCGGCGCCGGTGGCCAGCGTCATGCGGCTGACTTCCTCCATGTCGCTGCTGACCATTTCGGCGCTGCGCGCAGCGGCATCGATGCTCTGGGCGAGATCCTGCCCGGCCACGGCCTGCTGATCCACTGCGGCAGCGATAGAGGTCGAGGTAACGCCAAGCTGGCCCACTTCCTCGGTGATCTTGCGCAAGGCGCCCGCGCTCGCCGTCGAAGATGACTGGATGAGCTTGATCTGCGCGTCCACTTCTTCGGTCGCGCGCGCAGTCTGCGCGGCCAGTTCCTTCACCTCGCTGGCCACCACGGCGAACCCGCGGCCTGCTTCTCCGCCGCGAGCGGCCTCGATGCTGGCGTTTAGCGCGAGCAGATTGGTGCGCTGGGCGATCTGACCGATCATTTCCACCACCTGTCCCACATGAGAAGCCATCTGGTCGAGATCGCCGATCGTGCGATCCGCATCGCCTGCCGCCTCATTGGCAAGGCCGGCGCGTTCTGCGCTCGAAGCGGCCTGACGGCTGATCTCGCCGATCGACATCACAAATTCATCGCTGGCTGCGGCCGCGCCCGTCACACCCTGGCTTGTCTTGGCGAGAAGCTCGGTCGCATTGACGACGCGCCGCGATGACTGTTCCGCATTTTCGGACATGGTGAGCGCCGCATCCTTAAGCTGCCCACTGGCCGCGGCGACGTCTTGTGCCACTTCGCCCACCATATGCTCGAACGCATCGGCGAGATTCTGCAGCATCGACACCCGCTTGTCGCGCTCTGCGGAGGACGCGACCTGGTTTTCAAGCTCGTCGTTTGCAGCCTTGCGTGCATCTTCCTGCATTATCCGCAGGCTTTCCAGCGCGCGCGCCATTTCGCCGATTTCGTCCTGCCGGTCGAGCTCGGGAATTTCCAGATCGCTCGCCCCTGCCGCCAGCAGCGCACTGGTTTCGCCAATATTGCGGATCGGGGCGACCACGCGGCGAGTCGTCATCCGGCGGCCGAGGTACAGGGTCAGGAGCGACAGCGCGCCGAGAGCGATCATCAGCACCGCATAAAGCTGCACTTCCTTGTCGTTGGCGATGGTCAGAGCCATCAGCTCGCTCTCGCCTCGATCGCGGAGAAAGCTGGCCAGATCGCCAATGGAATAGCCGTGCTTGAAGATGGGAACCACGCTTGCGAAAATTTCGTCGTTCGGCGTGGTGTAAAGCGCATCGAGCCCGGCTTTCATGTCCGCCAGATGGTCGCCGATGGCAGCCACCCGTGCCAGTGCTTCCTGGTCGGTGCTTTCATAAGCCCCTTCCAGCCGGGCATGGGTCGCTATCGCCTTGTCTACCAGGGCGATGGATGCGGAAAGGTCATCGGGATCATATCCTTCGTCGAGGAATGCGCCGAGGCTTCGCTGCGACGCATGAACGTCCGCGCTGAGGCTGGTAGAAAGAAGCACGCCTTCACCGATTTCATCCAGATCGACGGCATGGGCCTGAATGATCTGAAAACCGAGCGTCGCGACGAAGCAGAGGATCAGCACCCCTGCAGCGCAGGCTGCGAACAGCCCGTTCATCTGGTTGGCGATCGAGCGGGCCCGCGAGCCGAATGTGCTGGACGGGCTGACTGCGTCATTGCTGCTATAGGACACTGTGCAAAAACTCGCTGTATGTGGACTGTTGTGTGAGCAGGATCACGCGATCGGCACTTGATGCCGTGACCCGTTGTAGAATTCACCGACCGAAGCTATCGCTGCCACATCCCAAGCCTGCGTAGCTGCTGCGCCCGTTGCCGATCCCCTTAGGGCCGGGCGGTAAGCGAAGCGTTAAGGACGTGAGGATTTTCTAATGCGTGGCGGAGCGGTGGCACTGTCGCAGTCCAACTGCGATATGCGCTCCCGGTGCTTCTGCCGCGACACGGCATGCAGGGGTTCGCTCGTCGTGGCAAAATCGTCGTTCATCGACGGGTGGTTGGGTTCCCGGGCTCCGGCCTTAGCGGAAGTTCGAATTGTGAGAGGGTGGTTTCTTGCCGAAGATGTCTGCGAGTTTGATTGCGCTTGTGTCGGGCCTTTGCTCGATCACGCCGCTTGCTGCGCAGGCGCAGACCGACGCCTCGGTCCTCGAACAGGTGCCGGCAGAAGCATCGCAGACGACGCGCACTTTCGAACCCGCCTTCTTCAACGAATACGCGCCGCGCAACGCGCTCGACATGGTCAGCCGGATACCGGGATTTTCGATTTCCGGCGCCAATCAGGGGCAGCGCGGCCTGGGCCAGGCGGACCAGAATGTCCTCGTCAACGGAAAGCGGTTTTCCAGCAAATCGGATTCGGTTCAGGACCAGCTTCGCCGTATTCCCGCGGCCGATGTCGTGCGGATCGAACTGGTGGACGGCAACACGCTCGATATTCCCGGCCTCACGGGATTGGTGGCGAATGTCGTTTACGTCCGCCGCGGGGCATCTGCGCAGTTCCGGTGGGATCTGGGTTTCCGCCCGCATAACACTGACCCGCAATGGTATGGCGGTGAAGCCTCGCTGACAGGCAGCAGCGGCGCGCTCGACTACACGCTGTCGCTTTCGAACGAAAACAATCGCTTCGGCGCGGATGGCGAAACTCTTGTCTACGCCCCTGATGCCAGCCTGGCCGAAGAACAATACTCCCGGTTTTCCGGGGCGTTCGATAATCCGAAGCTCGCCACGAACTTCACTTATGCCTTGGGGCCGGCCTCCACGGCCAATCTCAATCTTAGCTATGGCGAAGATTTCTATAACCGCGATGAGATCGAGACCGGCGCACCCGTGCTCGGCCCCGTCCGCGAGCGCGATGCCAGAATCCGCGAGGACGGGCCGGAATATGAAATCGGGGGCGATGTCGAGTTTCCCTTCGGGCCCGGTAGCCTGAAACTGATCGGATTGGAGCGGTTCGAGCGCGACAATTACTCCAGCACCCTTGTCGACAGTTTCTCGGACAACCGACCCGCCGTGGGCTCGCGCTTCCTGCAGATCAATGAATCGGGGGAGCGGATCGGCCGGTTCGAATACAATTGGACGATGCTGTCGTCGGACTGGCAAGTGGCGGGCGAAGCCGCTTTCAACCGCCTCGACCGCCGGTCGTCATTGTTCAGACTGGACGAGGATGGCGCTTTTCAGGAGCTCGACTTCCCTTCCGGCACAGGCGGCGTGGAAGAAGACCGCTATGAAACCAGCCTGTCGTGGTCGAAGCCGCTTTCACCTGCCATTTCGGTCCAATTCATCGGGGGCCTCGAGTTTTCCGAAATCGAGCAGTCGGGCGCGGCGGCCAATGCCCGTTCCTTCAAGCGCCCGAAGGGTTCCTTCGCCGCGACCTGGAAGCCGGAAGACGATTTCGATGTCTCGCTGACTTTCGCGCGCAGGGTCAGCCAGCTTTCGTTCGGCGATTTTCTGGCCAGCGTTTCGCTGGGCGATGACAATCAGAACGGCGGCAACAACCAGCTCGTCCCTTATCAGAGCTGGAATGTCGAGCTGCAGGCCAACAGGAATTTTGGCGAATGGCTGTCGCTTCAGTTCGATGTGCGGCAGGCCTGGTTCGAGGATTTCATCGACTGGTTCCCGCTTCCCGGCGATGGCGAGGCGCGCGGGAATATTGGATCGGCGCAGCGCCTCCATCTCGGGCTCGATGCGACTGTGCGGACCGATCCCCTCGGCTGGAACGGGGCGCGGTTCGATGTGCGCCTGCGCAGCCGGGACATGGATGTGATCGATCCGTTCACGGCTGAAAAGCGCCCGTTCTCCGGAGATACGATCGACTTGGTCGACGTCGATTTCCGCTATGACATTCCGCAAAGCGACTGGGCCTGGGGCGCAAGCCTCTATTCCGAGGGGAAAGCGCCCTATTCCCGGCGCTATGAGTTCGGACGGGAATGGGAAGGCCCCACCTTCGCAAATTTATTCGTGGAACATAAGGATGTGTTCGGCCTGACGGTCGAGGGTAGCATCGGCAACGTGCTGGGCGCGCGGGACCGGTTCTACCGCACGGTCTACGACACACCGCAGCCGGACGGGCAGATTGCCTTCAGCGAGATGCGGGACAGGCGCATCGGGCCAAGCTTCCAGATGTCGATAAGCGGAAGCTTGTAAACCGCGCTTGCAATACCCGGGCGCGGTGTCACGGTGGTTTCATGATCCTGCGTATGTCACCGCTCGCCCTCCTGCTCGCTTCCACACCCCTCATGGCCCAGCAGGCGGAGGATAATGCCGAAGCCTATCTCGACCGGATCGCCGCGCTGGACGATGCTGGCCCGAAATTGAATGCCGTCATTTCAGTGAACCCCGATGCTGCGGCGCAAGCTGCGGAAGCTGACGCGCGAAACCTCCTGCTCGATGGCAGGACAGTGCTGATCAAGGACAATATCGAAACGCGTGAATTGCCCACCACGGGGGGAAGCCTCGCCTTGGCCGAAAACCGCACAGGCCGCGATGCGCCGCTGATCGCTAATTTGCGCGCTGCCGGGGGTGTGGTGCTGGGCAAGACGAACCTGTCCGAATGGGCCAACATCCGCGATAATGATTCCACCAGCGGGTGGAGCGCGGTGGGCGGCCTTACCCGCAATCCCCACGCAATCGACCGCAACAGCTGCGGTTCGTCTTCTGGCAGCGGGGCTGCGGTTGCGGCAGGATTTGCCTGGGCGGCGATCGGGACCGAAACCAATGGCTCGATCACATGTCCGGCCAGCATCAATGGCGTGGTCGGCTTCAAGCCCAGCGTCGGGCTCGTCAGCCGGACTCATGTCCTGCCTATCTCAAGCACACAGGATACCGCCGGGCCGATGGCGAACAGCCTCGCCGATGCCGCGCTCCTTCTGTCCGCGATTGCGGGAGAGGACACTGCTGACAGCGCCACCGTGGGCGTGCCGCGCCGCGCCGACTATCACACCGGGCTGTCCGACTTCTCGCTCGACGGGGTGCGCATCGGGGTGATGCGCGGCCAGCAGGGCGACCGGCAGGATGTTCGCGATGTCTTCGACGCCGCGCTCGCCGATCTGCAATCCGCCGGGGCAGAGCTGGTCGAGATCGAGTTCGAGATCGACGAGGAAGTCTACGGCGCCAGCTTCACCGTGCTGATGTATGAATTGCGCGAGGAAATGGGGAAATATCTCGCCAGCCTCCCCGATGACGACATGCCGCGTTCGCTGGCCGACCTCATCGCTTTCAACGAAGCCCATCCGCAGGAAGAAATGCGCTGGTTCGGGCAGGATCTGTTCACGCTGGCCGAAAGCACGACCGATGCCGAAGCCTATGCCGAGGCTCGCGCGAAGGCTCTGCGCATCGCCGGGGAAGAAACGCTCGACAAGCTGATGGCGGAAAACGACGTGGCCTTCCTCGTGGCCCCTACCCGCGGACCGGCATGGGTCAGCGATCTCGTCAATGGCGACAATTTCAATGGCAGCATCGGTTTCGGCACGCCCGCCGCCGTCGCGGGCTATCCGCATCTGAGCGTGCCGATGGGCGCGGTAGAGGATCTTCCCGTCGGTCTCAGCTTCTTCGGGGGCAGGTGGAAGGACTTCGAAGTGCTCCAGCTGGGCGCCGCCTACGAGGCCGTTCGCAGCGCGCAGCTGGCAGAGCCGGACTTCAAGCGGTGGCAGCCTGCCCCACGGTCAGGCAAATAGCCCGGAATGGAACTCGACTCCCGCATATTGATGTTCGTGATCTTCGGGCTCGGGCTCACTCTCGCAGTGACGCTCGAGCGCGTGCTGGCGCGTTTCTGGCTCTCGCTGCCGATCCTCTACGTCGGCGTCGGCTTCCTGCTCTTTTCGCTGCCGCTCGGCCTGCCGCACATCAATCCGACCTTGGACGGGTTCGACGCGGTTGCGCTCGAATATCTCACCGAATTCATCGTCATCGCCTCGCTCATGGCGGCGGGGATCGCGATCGACCGGCCGGTGAGCTGGCGTAACTGGCGGCAGATCTGGCCGCTGCTGGTGATCGCCATGCCGCTGACCATTGCCGCCGTCGCCCTGATGGGCTGGTGGTGGGTGGGCCTCGCCCCGGCCAGCGCGCTCCTCCTGGGCGCAGCCCTCGCCCCGACCGATCCGGTGCTCGCACGCAGCGTGCAGGTCGGCCCGCCCGGCGAGAACAAACGCCATGACGTACGCTTTTCGCTGACCGTCGAAGCCGGCCTAAACGACGGGCTGGCCTTCCCCTTCACCTATCTCGCCATCGCGGCGATCGGGATGAGTTCGCTGGGCATGTGGACGCTGGAATGGGCGGCACTCGATCTCGTTTGGCGGATCGCGGCGGGCATTGCGGTTGGTTGGGCCGTCGGCCGCGCGGGCGCGTGGTACGTGTTCGAGCGCGAGGCGGATTCCCCGATCGAGGAAATCGACGAGGAAAGCGAAAGCGCTGATCAGCCCAAGTATTCCACGAGCGAAGGCCTGGTCGTGCTGGGCACGCTGCTCCTGGCCTACGGGCTGGCAGAGCTCGCCGAAGGATATGGCTTCCTTGCAGTGTTCGTTGGCGCGGTCACGGCACGCCAGCGTGAAAATCGCAGCCGGTATCACAAGCTGAGCCACCATTTCATCGACCAGATCGAACAGATCGTGCTGGTGGTCGTGCTGTTCGGCTTCGGGGCGATGCTTGCCAGCGGCGTCCTGGGCGCGCTGACCTGGCGAGGCGCCGCCATCGGCATCGCGCTGATCTTCATCATCCGCCCGCTGGCCGGCCTGTTATCGGAATCGGTCTGCAACCTGCCCTTCCCCGGCAAGCTCGCCGTCGCCTTCCTAGGCGTGCGGGGCATGGGTTCGATCTACTACCTTGCCTATGGCCAGAACCACGGGAAATTCTTCCAGTTCGACCAGCTGTGGGCGATCGCCAGCTTTACGATCCTCGTCTCGATCATCGTGCACGGCGTAGTTGCCGGCCCGCTCATCCGCATGATCGAAGAGCGCAAGTGGCACATCCATCTGGGCGAGGACGAAGGCTTGCCCAGCCTCAGCCCGGACAACCCCACGATCATGCGCAAGTCGGACCGTACATCCTGACAGGCAGGCCGGAATTGGCAGGCCTATCTGTAACTCCGGAATACTTCGGCCGCATCTGCCCTGAGCACAAAAGAAAAGGGCGGCAGGATCGCTCCTGCCGCCCTTCCCTGATTTCGTACCGAAAGCCGCTTACTTCTTGTCGGCAGCTTTCTTGGCCGGTGCCTTCTTCTTGGCAGGCTTGGCTTCGGCTTCGGCGCCTTCTTCCGCTTCGATGGCGGCTTCGAGTTCCTCGCGCGTCACTTCGCGGTCGGTGATCTCGGCCTTGTCGAACAGGAAGTCGACGACCTTGTCTTCGTAAAGTGGAGCACGCAGCTGGGCGGCAGCCATCGGTTCCTGCTGGATGTACTGGATGAACCGTTCACGGTCTTCCTGGCGATATTGCTGGGCCGCCTGCTGGATGAGCATGCTCATTTCCTGCGAGGTCACCTGAACGTTGTTCGCCTGGCCGATTTCGGAAAGCAGCAGGCCGAGACGGACGCGACGCTCAGCGATGTCGCGATATTCTTCCTTCTCGTCTTCCATTTCCTTCAGCGTGGCTTCGGGATCTTCCGAACGAGCGGCTTCCTGCTGGAGCTGGGCCCAGATCTGGTCGAATTCGGCATCCACCATGCCCTGCGGCACGGGGAAGTCGTGACCGGCAGCCAGCTGGTCGAGCAGCGAGCGCTTCATCTGCGTGCGGGTCAGGCCGGCAGTTTCCTGCTCCATCTGGCCGCGCATCAGTTCCTTGAGCTTGTCGAGCCCGTCGAGGCCGAAGTTCTTGGCGAAATCATCGTCGATGGTGGTTTCGCCCTCGACCTTCACCTGCTTCACGGTGACGTCGAATTCGGCCTTCTTGCCGGCGAGATGCGTCGCCTGGTAATCTTCGGGGAAGCTTACCTCGATGGTCTTCTCGTCGCCGGTCTTCACGCCCACCAGCTGCTCTTCGAAGCCGGGGATGAACATGCCCGAACCCAGAACCAGCGCTGCGTCGTCGGCCTTGCCGCCTTCGAATTCCTCGCCGTCTACGCGGCCGACGAAATCGATGATCAGCTGGTCGCCATCGGCGGCCTTCTTGGTCTTCGCGGCGTCCTTGTAGCTCTTGTTATTTTCGGCCAGCTTGCCGATCGATTCCATCACTTCCTCGTCGGTGACGGGAACGGTCAGGCGTTCGATCTTCAGATCGTCGGTCGAAGGTGCCTCGACTTCGGGCAGCACTTCGAGTTCGACGGTGAGCGTGGCGTCCTTGCCCTGCTCATAGCCTTCGCCGACTTCGACCTTCGGCTGCATGGCCGGCTTCAGCTTGTTGTCCTGCATGGTCTTGTCGACCGATTCGCGGATCATCGAATTGACGGCTTCGGCGTGCAGTTGATCGCCGTGCATCTTGCGCACGAGATTGGCGGGCACCTTGCCGGGGCGGAAGCCCGGCATCTTCACCTGCGGAGCGATCTTCTTGATCTCCGAATCGATGCGGGCATCGATATCCTTGGCAGGAATGGTGATCGCATAGGCGCGCTTGAGGCCTTCGTTGGCGGTTTCTTTGATCTGCATGGGTGTCGAAACTCGTAAGTTACTGTCTGTCTGAGCGGGGGTTCACGACAGAGCGGAATTGGTGCGGGCGAAGGGACTCGAACCCCCACATCTTTCGATACTGGTACCTAAAACCAGCGCGTCTACCAATTCCGCCACGCCCGCAAACCGTGAAAGCGAATCCGCGCGCAGACGGGGTCCGCCGCGTATATAGGGGCGTGCCTCTAGTCGGATGCGGCGAAAAGGGCAAGCGCGGCGACAGGGTGGATGCGAATTGTGGAACACACCCGCCTTGAAGGCCGTTTCTACGGTGAAAGGATCGCACCCATGAGCGACTATGAAACTCCCAAGGTTCCGCCTGCAACACCGCCGACAATCGACCCCGACGTAAAGCCCAAGACGGCTGCCGAAATGGAAGAGGAAGGCGAAAGCGAGGGCGATGTACTCGCCGACGAGACCAAGCCCGACGAAATCGATGTCGAGACGGAAGAGGCCATGCGCCCCGCCATGGATGGCGGCCATGATGGCGAAGGCGAGCAAGCGCTCGACGCCGCCACGATGCTTCCACCCGATTAAGGCACCCGATTGAGGAGAATAATCATGGCGACCCAGCCAGACCCCGATACGATCAACCCGGGCGTCCCGCCCGAAATGCCGCCAAGTTCGCCACCGGACGAGACACCCATGGAGGAACCGCCCTCTATCGAGCCCGTCCAGCCCGACTATGACGAGCCCGATCGCGGCCCCGACGAAATCTGACCCATCCCACTATGCGCCCCGGTTCGAATGATCTTGCCGGGGCGCACCGCGCACAGTACAGGCGCGCCCCATGAGCGAAGACACCAAGACCGACGACAAGCCCCAGACGCCCCCCATGCAGCTTTCGGTTCATCCCGATAGCGAGCATTTCGATGTCGACGTGCTCCAGCGCGGCGTAGGCATCCGGTTCAAGGGCCGCACGCGTACCGACATCGAGGAATACAATATTTCCGAAGGCTGGGTCCGCGTCCAGGCGGGCAAGACCGTCGATCGCAACGGCAAGCCGCTGACCCTCAAGCTCAACGGTCCGGTCGAGGCATGGTACGAAGATCTGGGCGATAATCCGCCGCTCGCGAAGGCCGACTGAAACAGGCCTTTCCTACATCCGGCTTTTGCTGGCAGAGCGGCTTTCATGGACTGTCCGCCCCATCCGAAATCGCACATTTCTGCCGCCTGGGCCTGCATTCGGCCCGGCGGCATTTTTTCTTCCAGGACCGTGCTCCATGTGCTCCATCCTGTAGGAAACGCCCTGCGGCCTTGCCAAAGCCGTGGCTATCGCCCACCTCCCCGCAAGGCACGATCATGACAGATACAGCAAAACCCACCGTAATCATCATCGGCCGACCCAATGTCGGCAAATCCACGCTGTTCAACCGGCTCGTGGGCAAGAAGCTCGCGCTGGTGGACGACCAGCCGGGCGTCACGCGCGATCGCCGCATGGGCGATGCCGAAATCGCCGGGCTGGAATTCACCATCGTCGATACCGCAGGCTGGGAAGACGATGATCCCGAAAGCCTGCCCGGCCGGATGCGCAAGCAGACCGAAGTCAGCCTCGAAGGGGCCGACGCTGCCCTGTTCGTGGTCGACGCGCGCGCCGGCCTCACCCCGCTCGACGAGGAAATCGGCCGCTGGCTGCGCGGACAGGATGTGCCGGTCGTGCTCGTCTGCAACAAGGCGGAAGGCAAGGCTGCCGAACCGGGCATCCTTGAAAGCTACAGCCTTGGCTTGGGTGAACCCATGGGCATCTCCGCCGAACATGGCGAAGGCATTGCCGATCTGTTTGCCGGTCTATGGCCGATCATCGGCGCGAAGTCGGAAGCTGCCGAAGCGGCTGCGGAACTCCAGGCCGAACTGGACGAGGAAGACCTCGACGGCCCGCTGAAGCTGGCCATCGTGGGGCGGCCCAACGCAGGCAAGTCCACGCTGATCAACCGGCTGCTTGGCGAAGATCGCCTGCTGACCGGCCCCGAGGCAGGGATCACCCGCGATTCGATTGCCGTCGATTGGGAATGGTTCGATCCCAAGGCGAACGAGCAGCGCGAAATCCGCCTGATCGACACCGCCGGAATGCGCAAACGCGCCAAGGTGACGGAGAAGCTGGAACGGCTGTCTGTCGCCGACGCCAAGCGCGCCGTGGACTTTGCCGAAGTCGTCGTGCTGCTGCTCGACGCGACCAAGGGGCTTGAGCATCAGGACCTCAAGATCGCCAGCCAGGTGCTGGAAGAAGGCCGCGCCCTGATGGTGGCCATCAACAAGTGGGATATCGCGGAAAACGCATCCTACCTGTTCAACGGCATTCGCGAAGCGCTGAACGAGGGCCTTAGCCAGGTGCGCGGCGTGCCGCTGTTCGCCGTGTCGGCCAAGACCGGCAAGGGCCTCGACACCATGCTGTCGGCCGCATTCGAGCTGCGCGAGGCGTGGAGCCGGCGCGTGCCGACCGCCGCGCTCAACCGCTGGTTCGACGATGCGCTCGCCGCAAACCCGCCTCCAGCCCCCGGCGGCCGGCGGATCAAGCTGCGCTATATCACGCAGGCCAGTGTCCGCCCGCCGCGCTTCGTGGTTTTCGGCACGCGGCTGGATGATCTGCCCAAGAGTTACGAACGCTATCTCGTCAACGGCATCCGCGCCAAGCTGGGCTTCGATGCGGTTCCCGTCCGGGTCGTGTTGAAGAGCCCCAAGAACCCCTACGATTCGAACCGCGGCGGAGGCGGCAAATTCAGCGGAGGCAGCGGGCGTGATTGATCTGCTGGCAGTGCTGCCCGGCTTCGAATTCATCGAGCGTACCAGCTCGACGGTTCGCGTGCAGCATGTCGTCCAGCTCAGCCTTGCCCCGGCCTTCCTCCTCGCCGGCATCGGCGCGGTCATGAATGTGATGACCAATCGCCTGCTGTGGGTCGCCAACAAGATCGAGCGCATCTTGGCCGCAGACGAACGCGGCGAGGCTGGCGATCAGCTGGTCGAAATTCCCGCGTTGGAAGCGCGGCGGATCCTGGCGCAGCGCGCCGTAATGCTCAGTACTGCAGCTGCGTTCACGATCAGCATCGTGATCCTGTTGCTGTTCATCAGCGCTTTCGTGCACACCCCGCTTGGAACGCTGGTCGCGCTTACCTGGGTGATCACCATGGGCCTGCTCATGGCGGGCCTTGCCTACTTCCTCCTCGAAACGCGCACGGCAGCGCGTCGCAATCTGGAGAGAATGAAGGAACGCCAGTTCGGACCCAGAGATGATGAGGCAAGCGACGGTTCGTCGCAGAAATAGAGCCACTTCGCGCCCGATTGCCCCGGCCGCGAGGTGACCGCAAGACGGTTGTCGCGCGTTAATCGGCATGGCCCCAACCCTTTCTCCTACACGAAAGGAGATGTGCCATGCAGCGTATCGAGATTGCCCTCCTCCCCGCTTCGGGGATCTTGGGCGGACCGGTTAAAGTCGAAGCCCTGGATCTGCCGACTGCACTGACCATCGCCGACATCAATGTCGAAGCAGGCTCGGCAGAATTATGGTGTGACGGTAAATGTATCGGGACGCTCACAAAGCATGGCGGTCATCACGCCACGTTCTGGGAGCTGAGCCGGACCTAACCCTGCTCGCCTTCGCCCGCGGGCTTGGAATTCAGCTGGACATAGTTCTGCAGCCCCATGCGTTCGATCATGTCGAACTGGGTCTCGAGGAAATCGACATGCTCTTCCTCGCTCGCGAGGATGTCCTCGAAAATCTGGCCGGAGTGAAAATCGCGCACCGACTGGCAATGCTCGGCAGCCTCCTTGAGCAGCGGGATCGCTTCCATTTCCATGGCGAGATCGGCGCGCAGGATTTCCTCGACCGTTTCGCCGACCTTCAGCTTGTGGATCGCCTGGAAGTTCGGAAGGCCGCCGAGAAAGAGGATGCGCTCGGCAAGAATGTCGGCATGTTTCATCTCGTCGATCGATTCGTGGCGCTCGTAATCGGCCAGCCGGCTCACACCCCAGTCTTCCAGCACGCGGTAATGAAGCCAGTACTGGTTGATCGCCGTCAGCTCGTTGGTGAGCGCCTTGTTAAGGAATTCGATGACCTTGGGATCGCCCTTCATGGCATTCGCCTCCGTTGCGATGGAATTTCGGGGGTTATGCGCGCGAGCGGAGCTGCGGGCAAGGCAAGGCGCGTTCGAGCGAGTGGGAAATCAACGGATTTGAGCCAAGGATGCCCCTTATGATCAGGCGGCAACCGTGTCCGGTTTGAAGGCAAGCTCACGCTCTTCGAACAGTATCGCATCGGCTTCGTCCAGGCAGGATCCGCATGCCGGGCGCTTGCCCAAGGAAGAGTAACAGGCCTCTGCATCGCCGGGACACCGCCGCGCAGCTTGGCGCAACTCGCTTTCCCGAATGGCATTGCAGATACACACATACATGATCGACCGCTCCCTTGCGATTGATTCGCAAACGCAGGTGTAGTGCGATCAATTCTCAATAGCAAGGCGGCGAAGGGCGAAACGTTTGCCGTAGGTGAGGCAGCGCCATAGCCATTCGAGTGGGCCATACCGGAAGCGCTCAAGCCAGGGTTTGGACCAGGCCAGCATAACGACCCAGCTTGCGATAACGACCAAATAAAGCTCGCTGCGACCAAACTGCCCGAACAGATCGAGGCCCCAGTTTCCGAAGACGAATAGCATCACGAAGGACGTGCCGAGGTAATTCGTAAAGGCCACCCTTCCCGCCGCGGACAGACGATCTCCGAGCCAATTGCCTGCGCTGGGAGCATAAAGCGCGAGCAGAGCGACGTAGCCGAGGGTCATAAACAGCCTCGGGAAATGCGAGGTGCCAAGGAAAGCACCCAAGGTCGAATAATAGGTGAAGCCTCCGTCCAGAGTGGCGATGGCAATCCACGCTGTGAGCACGCCGCCGGATAGCATCGCAGCCCACCCCCAGAAACGCTGCCTTCTGTAATCAAGCCTGCCGTCGAAAAGGCCGTAACGATAAAGCGCCATGCCTATCAGCATGAGCGGAAGGGTCTCGAAGATAATCAGCCAGCTGGATGCGAGAGGATTGGTGCCGTGCTCTTCAACGGTGTGGCTGACGAATTCCGAATAGGACCCGTCTTGGCGAATCGTGGTTTCAAGTCGGCCGTCCGTCAGATCCGTCTCGGCGGCGGATTGAAAATCCTCCTGCACTTCGGCCAGTTCCGCATTATCGGGTACGGGGCCATCGGCAGTTATCTGCATGAACACCATACTGATGGCGTAGAACAATCCCCCCAGAATATACCCCAAGGCGCCGATTATCATCTGCTTGCGAGGGCTGAACCTGATGAAGAGCAAGGCCAGCAGCCCGGCCACAGCGTAGGAGAAGAGAATATCCCCTCGCCAGATCAGGAAGAAATGCACCAGGCCGAACAGGCCCAGCCACAGCAGCCGTTTGACCTGAAGCCAGCGTGTAGCGCCCTTGACCCACGCTTTTTCCATGAAAAGGTAAACGCCGGCGCCGAAAAGGAGGGTAAACAGGCCTCGCATCTTGCCATCGATCAGCACCAGCTGAGCCGCCCACATCCAGTCTTCCGACTGCGAGTGACCGGTCGTGAAGGCTTCCGGGTACATGTAAGCGGTGAACGGCTGCCCCATCGCAAAAATATTTGCCGCCAGAATGCCGAGAACCGCAATACCGCGAATAAAGTCCAGACTGGCGATCCGGCCGCTGGCGGGGGCGACCGGCATAGCGTTGTCAGACGTTGCCTGTTTCGATTCGCTTATATCGTCCATATCGGTACCCCTGCCGTCCATCGGGTATTGGTAGCCGACAATCCCGGATCTCCCACCTCTGTTCGGCCTGAATTCACAGTTTCCAGCCAATTCCGCACAGGGGCGCCAACAGGGCGCTTCCGAAACTCAAACAGCATTAACCCTAAATTAGGGGTAGTCTGCGATCCCCCTAAATCGAGACCGCCGCTCACCAGCGGCATAAGGATTGATACAGGCGCTATAGGGGGACCTAGCCTTGCGTGTACTGGCATTGGCATCGCAGAAGGGCGGATCGGGTAAAACCACGCTCTCCGGACATCTGGCCGTTCAGGCCCAGCGAGCGGGCGCTGGCCCGGTCGTCCTGATCGACATCGACCCGCAGGGTTCGCTGGCCGATTGGTGGAACGAGCGTGAAGCAGAACTTCCTGCCTTCGCGCAGACTACCGTAGCCCGTCTGGCTGCCGACCTTGCGATCCTGCGTCAGCAGGGCTTCAAGCTGGCAGTCATCGATACGCCCCCGGCGATCACCATGGCTATTCAGTCGGTTATCTCGGTCGCCGAGCTCATCGTCGTCCCGACGCGCCCCAGCCCGCACGATCTTCGTGCCGTTGGCGCTACGGTCGACCTTTGTGAACGCGCCGGCAAATCGCTGATCTTCGTCGTCAATGCGGCAACGCCCAAGGCGAAGATCACATCGGAAGCCGCCGTCGCCCTGTCGCAGCACGGTACTGTCGCACCGATCACGCTTCACCATCGCACCGATTTCGCTGCCTCGATGATCGACGGGCGCACGGTGATGGAAGTCGACCCGGAAAGCCGTTCGGCTGCCGAGGTCACTGCGCTGTGGAAGTATATTTCCGATCGGCTCGAAAAGCAGTTCCGCCGCACCGTCTTCGCCGCGCCTGGCCAGCAGGCCGCCGCGCAGCAGCCTGGTGCCTATCGTCCCGCCGGTGGCTTCGGCCGTCGGGTCGCCCAGTAAGAGCAACTTTAGGAAGGGCGGAGGCCAGCCGGATGTCAGACGCCAATTTCGCTTCGCTTTCTTCGACTCTGCTTGCACGCAAGGGTGGGGCCAAACCCGCCATGCGTCCGCAATCCGCAGCGCTGGGCCCGGTAGATGGCGTAGCCGCTGCCGCAAACCTCGAAGACCTTGGTTGGAACGACATGGGCGAAGACGCTCCTGCAAGCCAGCCTGAACCAAAGTCCCTTGCCGCGGTTCCACGCAGCCCTGCTTCCGCATCGCTCGCCGAATCGGGCCTTATCAAGAAACCTGCCCTTCCTCCTATCGAGGAACGGGAAAGCCTTGATGCCGAAGGCGGCGAAACCGACGATGACGATGCGTCGGATCGCGTGGTGCCGATCAATTCGCTGCAAGACAGAGACCGCAGCGGCGGACAGAACGAAGTACGCGAATCGCTGGAGCGCATCGTTGATCGCCTGGAAGGTGGCAAACCCGCCGCCAGTGCAGAGCCTGAAGACGATGACGCCTATGACGAAGCGCCCGAAGTGGTCCTTCCTCGCGCGTTGAAGCCTTCGCCGTCTCGCTCGAAATCGACGGCTTCGGGCAAAAGAGCGGCGTTCACGCTGCGGCTCGATCAGGAACGCCACCTGATGCTCCGCCTGGCCTGCACCGTCCGCGGCAGCAGCGCCCAGCAGCTCGTCACCGATGCTCTCGACGGCCTTTTGGCCGAAATGCCGGAAATCGCCATGCTGGCCGCACAGGTCCAGCGACGGCCGAATTGAAGACTTGAAAGACGTGGGATCGCCTTCTCAGGGAAAGTAAGATGACAACAAGAAACGCAACTTTCATCAGGCTCGCCGTCAGTACGGCCCTCGTCAGCACTGCGCTTGCCGGATGTAGTGGCAATGTCGCCCCGAGTGCCGCGCGTTCGGTCGGCAAGGCCGAAGTGGCCCTGGCCAAAGGCAAGAGCGACAAGGCTGTCACCCACGCTGAAGCAGCGGTTCTGGCTACTCCGCGCGATCCATATGTGCGGACCCTGCTCGGGAATGCCTATCTCGAAGCAGGGCGCTTTTCCTCGGCGGCCCAGAGCTTCCAGGATGCGATCGACCTTGGCGACACGTCTCCCCGAACCGCAGTCAGCCTTTCGCTTGCGCTGACGGGCATGGGCGATCGTGCTGCAGCGATCTACGCCCTCGAAAAGAACGAATCCGCTATCGATCCGGCCGACTTCGGCTTGGCTATCGCACTTGCCGGACAGCCGCAGCGCGGCGTTACCGTGCTCTCCAACACTCTGCGCGCAGGGAACAACACAGCCAAGGTTCGCCAGAATCTTGCCTATGCCTATGCGATGAGCGGCCAGTGGCGCGAAGCGCGCCTGATGGTCGCTGAAGACGTTCCTGCGGACATGGTCGGCGACCGCATGGCGCAGTGGGGGGCCATGGCCCGCCCTGAGTTGTTCCGGGCGCGCATTGCCAGCTTGCTGGATGTCGAAATCGTCGACGATCCGGGTCAGCCGCAGATGCTCGCGCTGTCGAACAACCCCAGCGTGGACATGCTGGCGGCGGAAACGATCGAAGAACCCGATGCGACTGTTCTGGCAGCGAACGAAGAACTGCCCGCGGTTGCGCCGACCGCTCCGATCGAGCGCCTCGCTCTGGATGGCAACTTTCTCGAAAGTGCCGACGTAGAGACCGAGACGGTCTCAGCTAAGCCTGAAGCTGCGCCCGCCCGCGTCGCCGCGGCGCCCGCTGCACCAGAGCGTATCCAGGCAGTCACCCCGGCACCTGCCCCGCGCAAGGCAGCGGCTTCCGCACCGCGACTGTCGCTCGCTAGCGGCGATTACAACATTCAGCTCGGCTCCTACTTCTCGATGGATGATGCCGAGGAAGGCTGGAGCAAGTTCCAGCAGATGTATCCCGAACTGGCCGACGCGGAACGCGTGATCAGCAAGGCTCGCGTCAACGGCAAACTGTACTTCCGCGTTGCGGCAGTCGGATATGCGAAGGATAGCGCACGGGCCCTGTGCTCGAACGTCAAGGGTAAAGGCGGCAGCTGCATCGCTTACGCCCAGAGCAATCCGCTTCCCGGCGCAATTGCGAACGGTAAAATCAGGGTCGCAGCGCGCTAAGCCAAGTTTGCGGCCTATCAGGAGCCACCGAAGACTGCCCCTTCCGGCTTGCCCGGAAGGGGTTTTCTTTTTGCCAATTATAAGTCGACCGAAACGCCGCCCTTCCACAGGCCGATAACACGGCCCTGCGTTGGCTGCCCGTCGAACGGCGTATTCCCGGCGGTCGCCGCCATCTTGGCGCTCTGGATGATCCAGGGTTTGTCGGGATCGACGATCGCCACGTCTGCTTCGAACCCGGCGCGCAGGGCCCCGGCCTTGACGCCCAGCAACTTCGCAGGGTTCGACGACACCAGATCGAATGCCCGAGGCAGATCTATCAGTTCGTCGCGCACCAGCGACAGCACCATCGCAAGCAATGTTTCCGCTCCCGCCATGCCCGGTTCGGCATCGGCAAAAGGCAGACGCTTGTCTTCCGGGCCGCGTGGATCGTGGCCGCTGGATATGACATCGATCGTGCCATCGGCGATCGCTTCGCGCACCGCTTGCCGGTCATCCTCCTGCCGCAGTGGCGGCGACAGGCGCGCAAAGGTGCGAAACTCTGCAGTCGCCAGGTCCGACAACATGAAATGCGATGGCGTCACCCCGGCAGTCACACGCTGACCTGCCGCCTTGGCCGTGCGGATCATCGCAAGGCCGGCGCGGGTCGTGACTTGCCGGAAATGGATATGCGCCCCTGCCATGTCCGCCAGCGCAAGATCGCGTGCAATGGCAATCGCTTCCGCCTGTGCCGGTGCGCTGGGCAATCCGCGGCGGGTGGCATATTCCCCCGCCGTGGCCACAGCCTGGCCCACCAGCGCTGCATCTTCCGCATGGGCAATCACCGGCATTTCCAGCATCGCCGCATATTGCAGCAGGCGCAGCATGGTCCCGCTATCGGAAATCCACTGGCGACCGGTAGCGATCCCTTTCGCCCCGGCTTCGCGCATCAAGGCAAATTCGGCTATCTCTTGTCCCGCAAGGCCGCGCGTCGCAGCAGCCAGCGGATGGACCCAGAAATCCGGCTTACCGCTCTTCGAAATATAGGACACCCTGCTCGGCAGGTCGAGCGCAGGTGACTGGTCCGGCATCAGGGCCGCGCGCGTGATCCCGCCAAAATGGAACGCCGGCTTGTCCACGGCGAACACACCCAGATCGACCAGTCCGGGCACAACCAGCTTCCCGCGCGCGTCGACCGTCTGACCAGCGCCCACTTCGCCTTCGGACAGAACGCCGTTCTCCATTGCGATGGAGCCTTCACGCACACCGTCGGTGGTTACGATCCTGCCGTTCGCAATCGTTATCGGAGCCGCCTGTTTCATGCTGCGTCTCCCCAACCTTCGACCTGTCTTGCCCGGCGCGTCAGTATGTCGAGGCAGGCCATGCGGATCGCCACGCCCATCTCCACCTGTTGGGTAATGATCGAACGGTCGATCATGTCCGCGACCTCACTATCGATCTCCACCCCGCGGTTCATCGGACCGGGATGCATCACGAGCGTTTGTTCATTCGCCCGCGCAAGCCTGGTTTTCGTCAGCCCGTAAAGGTGATGGTACTCGCGCGCAGAAGGAATGAACTGCCCGCTCATTCGCTCTGTCTGAAGGCGTAACATCATGGCGACGTCGGCGCCTTTCAACGCAGCGTCGAAGTCATGATAAACTTCCGCGCCCATTGCTTCGATACCAACCGGCATCAGGGCCGGAGGCGCACAGAGGCGAACGGTAGCGCCAAGTGCTTGCAGGCACAGCAGATTGGAACGCGCGACGCGGCTATGCAAAATGTCCCCGCAGATCACGATGACCTGACCCGTGAAATCGTCACCGCTCTGCCCGCGTTCGCGCAAGGCATGGCGCAAGGCCAGTGCATCGAGCAATGCCTGCGTCGGATGTTCGTGCTGTCCATCTCCAGCGTTGAGGACAGGACAATCGACCTTGTCCGCAATCAGCCTGGTCGCTCCGCTCGACCCGTGGCGGATCACGATGGCGTCTGCACGCATCGCATTCAGAGTGATCGCCGTATCGATCAGCGTCTCGCCCTTCTTCACGCTCGACGTTGCCGCATGCATGTTCACCACGTCCGCACCGAGCCGTTTGCCAGCAATCTCGAAACTGAGCAGCGTCCGGGTCGAATTCTCGAAGAAGGCGTTGATGATGGTGAGGCCGGCAAGGGCGTCGGAATGCTTGGCGCTCTGGCGGTTCAGATCGACCCATTGTTCCGCCTCGTCGAGCAGGAAAAGGATCTCGTGCCGTTCCAACTGCCCGATGCCAAGCAGGTCACGGTGCGGAAAGGCCAGCGCGCCCGCCGGATAACGGGCCGCAGACGGCGTGGTGTCGGATGGTGTCATTAAAGCCATGCCCTTAATCGAGGCCTATCGCACCCTCAAGCATATTCCGGTGGCGCATCGCCCAACCCTGCCCTAGTCTTTGATCCGGACACTTTCAGGGGAAGAATTTTCATGCATTTCGCAGGCAAGGTCTGGCGTTTGCTGGTCGGTATCAAGGACGCCTTGGTACTGCTTTTCATGCTGCTGTTTTTCGCGCTGCTGTTTGCAGTTCTCACAGCGCGGCCCAGCCCTGCCCAGGTGCGTGACGGCGCGCTTCTGCTGAACCTCGACGGGTTTATCGTGGAAGAAGCTGCGCCCATCGACCCCTTCGCCGCGCTGATTTCCGGCAGCGTGCCGACTAGCGAATATCAGGCTCGCGACCTTGTCCGTGCGCTCGATGCTGCCGCTGCGGATGAACGCATCACCGCCGTCGTACTCGACCTGGACAGCTTCCTGGGTGCCGGTCAGGTTCATCTGGCAGAAGTGGGCGAGGCGATGGACCGTGTCCGCTCGGCCGACAAGCCCGTGCTGACCTATGCAACCGCCTATGCCGACGATGGCGTGTTCCTGGCAGCGCACGCCAGCGAAGTGTGGGTCGATCCGCTCGGCGGTGCAGTCGTGGCCGGACCGGGCGGCAACCGCCTGTATTACAAGGGCCTGCTCGACAAGCTGAAAGTCAACGCGCGGGTCTACAAGGTCGGCACCTACAAGAGTGCGGTGGAACCCTACATCGAAACGGGCATGTCCGATCCGGCGCGCGAAAATGCGCAGGCCCTCTACGGCGCTCTGTGGGAAGAATGGCAGGCGAACGTCAAGAAGGCGCGCCCCGCGGCCGACCTCCAGATGGTGGTCAACGACCCGGCGGCATGGATCGAAGCGGCGGATGGCGATCTGGCAAGCGCCGCCAAGACTGCTGGGCTGGTCGACAGGATTGGCACCAGGACCCAGTTCGGCGAACGCGTGGCCGAGCTCGTGGGCGAAGACGAATGGAGCGATCTTCCAGGCGCTTATCCCTCGACCAATCTCGCCGCTTGGCTCGAAGCCAACCCATGGTCCGGCAATGGCAAGGAAATCGGCGTCGTGACGATCGCCGGCAATATCGTTGATGGCAGCGCCGGGCCCGGCACTGCTGGCGGTGAACGCATTGCCGAACTCCTCGACGAAGCACTGGACAAGGAATTCGCCGGACTGGTCGTTCGGGTGGATTCTCCCGGGGGTTCGGTCACTGCGAGCGAGCAGATCCGGAACGCCATACTGCGCCACAAGGCACGCGACATCCCGATCGCAGTGTCCATGGGCAATGTCGCGGCGAGCGGTGGCTACTGGGTCTCGACCCCGGCCGACCGCATCTTCGCGCAGCCCGAAAGCATTACCGGTTCAATCGGCATCTTCGCGATCATCCCGACCTTCGAAGATGCGGCGGAAAGCCTGGGGGTGACCAGCGATGGCGTGACCACCGGTCCGCTGTCCGGACAGCCCGATCCCATCGGCGGCTTCACGCCCGAGGTGGATCGGATCCTCCAGGCCACGATCGAAGACGGCTATCGCGACTTCCTGAGCCGGGTGGCCACTTCGCGCAAGATGGACCTGCAGCAGGTCGATCGGGTCGGCCAGGGCCGGGTCTGGGATGGCGGCACGGCGCGGCAGCTCCGCCTGGTCGACGAATATGGCGGAATGCCGGAAGCGCTCGCTTGGGTGGCCGCACAGGCCAATCTTGCGGATGGCGACTGGTCTCCGGTCTATCTGGGTGACGAGCTCGGCACTACGGATACGATCCTTCGCCAGCTGCTGATCGGCGAGCAGGATGCCAAGGGCCGGGACGTCTTCGCCCTCCTCGCCGGCAACCAGCAGGCCCTTGCCGGCATGCTCCTTGCCGATACCCAGCGCCTGCTCGGCACGCAGGGCGCACAAGCCTACTGCCTCGCATGCCCAGCACCACCGACCGCCAGTGGCCAAAGTCAGGCAACGCCAGATCGCATATGGCCAAAGTTGGTGATGTTGCTCACCGACTGAGCGACTTGCAAAAGCACTCTGAGCGACTTAAAGCCCGCCCCTGCCCGGCGTTTGATGCCGACAAGGGCGGGCGCGTAGCTCAGTGGTAGAGCACACCCTTCACACGGGTGGGGTCGCAAGTTCAATCCTTGCCGCGCCCACCATCTTTTAAATGACTTAGAAAAGATGGCATCGTGTTTCATGAAAAATTTATCAAAACCGTGTCGTAACATGGCACGGGTTTGGTGCCCTCTGCTTAGGATTGCTTTCCGGCCGGCACGCCGCAGCAGCGGAAGAGAGGCCACGCGATCCTAGCCGCCGCTTGATTAAAGGACTTAAAAATGTGGAGGCGCACCGTTCGATTGATGCTAGAGCATCGCGCGCAGCGCCCGCCCTTATGAACTGGTATTTCTGGAGCGACAGTCACAAGTTGAGGTCTTTATGAACTGCGAACTAGAAAAAATACCGAAGAGCAAATTCCCGGTCTTGGCATTTTTTCATGTGCGAATTGCGAAGAGCTAGACGCGCTAGTCAGAGGCTCCCGGCCGCGAAAGTCCCTACTGGAGCTTACCTCAAACCAACTTTGGGATATGCATGTAAAATTAAATGCGGTTAGCTCACTATACCAAACCGGATCAAGAATTAAGCCAATTCAAACCCCTCTTGAGACAAAGTGGCATTCTAGAAATATAAAAGCGAAGTCAGTCGCACTTTTGCACTGCTTCGACATCTCTGAAATGACGGCGTTCGAACAAATGAATCAGGTATTCTTTACGGAGAGGCATATTTTTCACGAAAGTGAGATAGGTGGCTTCAAGTTTATAGTCGTTAAAAATCCTCTATGCCGTTTGCGACAGGATGGATGACTTGGAATTGGGTAAGCGCTAGCCCGGCGGTAAGCCTGACGAAAGGTTTTATCTTCTGATTGCAGAATCGGGCATGGAATACGCGGCGTTTTTGGAAGCGCGGCGCCACGTTGTTAAGCATAAACGATCAAGGCGGGACGGTCAGAGATTAGATTTATACACGCCATGTCCTGTTCTTCAACCAAGGCATGATCGAGCAAGCTCTTTCGAACCGGCTGACTGATGACTGGCACAAGATCGCCCTTAGGAAACAACCGAAGAAAGATAATCCGCCACTGCCGTCCGGCTAACGGTTTCTGTAAGATGACCTGTATCGTGATAAATCGGGTGCCCGTCTATCTCGGGCCGACATGTACCCCCGGTGCAAAATACGGCCGATAGATCGATAAATCTGACGCCGGTGTCACCTTGATACTGAAGGGCGAAGTTTGCGATATTCTCTTGCCGAGGCACTAACGCCGGTGGCTGATGACCAAACGCTTCCGCTTTCGCCAATGCGAGCGGCAAGTCGTCATCGGCTTTAGGCAAACCGTAGAGAACGGACACTGCTATCGCGTTTTTCCGAAACAATTCGATAGTTTTGGCCAATCCGATCAGTTGATCGTCATTCTCGAACGACATCGCGGCGAGAAATACCTCTTGGATCGCGCCGTTTCTAGCAACAGTATCTAACGCTGATGTATTTCGTGCATGGCACTTATCGGCATCAATCACGGAGCCTGTCGTCGGCCGGTAATCGTACAGAGGCGGACATGAGTTCTGATGTAAGAGCGCGCCGGATAATTCTTGGTCTTTGAAGATTTCGTCAAAGGCAGGGAACAGCGCGCCTGCGTAGGAATCGCCAATCAAAACGAACCGTACTTCTTCATCCGCGCCGAATTGACAAACCTCTTCACTTAAGGCGCAAGTTTCAGGAACTGGCGCACGATCCTGAGATGCGGCGGCGTACCGGACAACTTCGCTTGAAAACCGCTCCGGAAAACCCGCCTTGCTAATTCCTACAGCTGAGACTGTCGCGATGGCAATGGTGGCGAACGCAGCCCCGACACCAAGACTCCGGAATGAAAAACCCGGCTTTCGTGTCGGAGACTCGATGAATTTCCAGCTTACCACCGCGAGTAAATATGAAATTCCGATCACGGCCACCTTAGAGAGTAACCCATCGCTATGGGGTATGAGATACCGCCAGAAAACGATCACTGGCCAGTGCCAGAGATACAACGAATATGAGATAAGTCCGAGGTGAAGGACTGGTCGGCTCGTCAGATAGGTAACAGAGCTCGGAACTTCGTCACGTCCCGCGATGATGACTAGAGCAGTGCCGACACAAGGGAGAAGCGCGATCCAGCTTGGAAACGCCATTTGCTCATCAATGGCGAACAACGATACACCGATCAACCCCAATCCGGCTGTCGCAGACATGCGGGGGGAGAGCCAATTCAGAGCAGGACTCCGGTCTATGACTAGTTGAGCCACAATCGTTCCAAGCAGAAGTTCCCACATTCGCGTTGGCAAAAGGTAGAACGAAGCGCCCGGTCGCAGATCGCTTTGCCACACCGACAGGCTTAATGAAATTACAAAGCCAGTCAGCACGGTTAGTCTTAAAACACGTTTGCGCGTCGCAAACAGTAGAACGAGCAGCGGGATGAAAATGTAGAATTGCTCTTCTACCGCAAGCGACCAAGTGTGCAGCAGTGGTATCGTGTTTTCTTGAGCAGCAAAATAGCCCGATTGGCTCCAAAAGTAGATATTGGAAACGAAGGAAAGGGCGGCTAGCAAACTTGCGAAGTAGTCTTCAAGCTGCGGAGGAAAGAGCAAAATCAACGCGCCACACGTCGTTGCAAAAAGAACCGTCAACAACGCTGGCCCAATCCGACGCAAGCGCTTTTGATAGAAGACCGCAATACTCACTTTGCCGGTGCGGTCAGCTTCCTCAAGCAAATGTTTCGAAATCAGATAACCCGAAATGACGAAGAAAATATCGACGCCAACAAAACCGCCCGACAATTCGGCAAAGCCAGCGTGAAACAGCACCACGGAAGCGACCGCGATCGCTCGCAGCATGTCGATGTCGGTACGGTACCGATGCGTTTTGGACAAATATTCCGGTTTGGACATGAGGTACGGTCCGATGATGGATTCCATCAGCTAAAGCAATACGCTTCATGAATTTTGAAAAGCTTCTGGCAAGCGCGAGACAGTCATTTCCATTCGTCCCCCCCCTGCGCGCTTAGACCAATACCATGAACTAAGTTTATCGGTATCGAGACTGCTCGGACAAGAGCACCTGCAAGGGACTGTGCGCGCCGCTTGACGCTAGCGCCAAGCCTATCCCGGCTTCCCCCTCTCACTTGGCCCCCTAAGGTCAGCTTTCAAAAATCACGTCGACACATCCGCACGCTGTAGCTGCATCCCGAGATGTCACGGCTCTCTCGATCGCAAATACTATAAAATATTAATCGGATGTAATAATAAAGTGGATAATACCCCCCCCTCGTGAACATTAGGACTCTAATTACTCGACCATTCTTCGCGTTCGTAGAACTATTCATTCTTATTATTTCAAAATAATAAATAGAATATAGCTGGCTAAATTTTTTGGTAAATTCCATCAACGGTAGATAGAATATTGACCGTCGGGAAAGCCCATAATCCAAGATTTGTAAGGGACATAGCAGGAACTGAAGTGTCCAGAGTTTGTCGTCCAAACTCCGAAGGTGATAAGGAGAATGATGAATGGCGAGGCTACGATGAGCCACCTGAGATACGGCAAATAAGAGAAGCGAAGATTCGCGAATATTATTGCCTGGATGGGAATGAGATAATAACCAAATCGGTCTGCAATCACACTCGACAATGGTAAAATTACGAGAAGAACGATCATCATGATCGAACCCAAAAGTGTGAGGCGTGAAAAATGCCCCTCATTAGCCAGCCACCCCCTTTGCCTGAGGTACAAATAAGCGACGCCAGTAAAACCTAACAATAATACTCGGTAAATGGCGCCAGCGGCGTCAACTCCACTATCGACATAACGCGTAGTTGCCACTTCGGCGCCTTCAGTTGTTAACAACGCTGCCATGCCTGGAAGAGCGAGCAAAGCTGCAAATACAAGGCGCCGCTGCGTGATCTCACCTGCGACTAACGGTGATAGGAGTAGGAAAATGGCTGCGCTATTATGAATTAGAGCAGCTATCGCTGTTACTGCAACAAAGCGAAATGCCTTCTTTTCCGAAAATGCTGTGAAAGCAAAACAAATTAAGCCGATAGCGGTCGCTTGCTTTATTGCCGACATAGGCATGTTGACCATCAAAATCGGGAAAAGAAGAACAAGGTAAGTAAATGGCGAGCTCTGACGCTTAGCGATGTGGTGGACACCTACGAAAAAAACCGCCGCAGATAGGACATTTAGCCAAGGATAGGGAATGTCCAAGGCCATTTGGAAGTACATAATGAGGTTCCAAATGGGCTCGGGGTCTTCAATGGCAGCGTAGAAAGAACGAGATCCCTGTGCCTGAAACTGATTAAAATAACCCGACCAATCGCACCCAGTTTCAAATCGGAATGCAATAAAAATAAACAACGCTATACTCACGGGAACGTATAGCTTGCGAGGGTCGGAGTAACTCAATGTTACCAGAACTACGAATATGGCGAGGTACATCATAGCGTAGGGCGATCCGCTGCATCGACAAGCAGATTACCAAGCCTTGCCCCCCAAACTTCGAGGCTATACTCACTCTCCACTTTTTTGCGACCCGCCACCCCCATTTGGACACGCAGTTCTGGATCGGATGCTAGTATCCTCAGGTAATCGGCCCATTCTCTGTCGGTCTCGGCAAGAAATCCGTTCACGCCATGTTCGACTATTTCGTTGTTTACCCCCACGGGTGAAGCGATCACTGGCAAGCTACAAGCCATGAACTGAATCAGTTTGTAACCGCATTTGCCGCGAGCAAAGGGCGCATCCGACAACGGCATGATGCCGACGTCGCAACCAGCAATCAACTCTCCCTCGGCTTCTTCGCTCCATGCGATCGTCTCCACATTCTCTGTGGACGTGGTCGGAGCCCCAATCCCCCTGATGGTTGCGCCGTTTTCGCGGGCGATAGCTTCGAGGATATCTAGTTTGGGCTCGATATATTCGGCCCAGGTGTTCGGCGTACCGATCCACCCGATGACAGGGCGCTTAAATCCGTCCGACTTTTTCGCCTCGGGATAGCGACCCAAGTCGACCACGGTCGGTATGATTGCTACATTTGGTGCCCCCGCCGCCCTAGCTCGCTCGGCTAGGTAGGAATTGCCAGCAGTGACAAGGGACGCATTCGCATAACTCTTGTCGATCTTGCGTCCGAGCAATTTGCGCACAATGGGAGAGCCGTGCCTGTCATATCTATGAAAAATCGCGTCGTCGCAATCGATGACACGCGGCAAACCGGCGGGGAGGAGCCGCTGCTCGATTGCCCAAGGCACCCATGGAAGTGCCTCGGACTGGATCCAAAGCAAATCGACATCTCCCGGAGACAACATGTCGCGGAGCCGTCTGGCGTATCCCGCTGCGGCCTGCTTACCTTTGGATCGCTGCCCATAAAGTGCATCGATGTATTCGTCGTCGAAGAGCGGCATCACTTCCATCGTGACACCCGCGTCGCGCAGTGCCGCCTCATACGAGATGAACCGCAATCGACTGGAGGCACCCGTACGACCGTAGCGAGAAAGAACGCGGACCTTCATAAATTAATTTTCATCAAAGTGTCGTGAAACTCATTACGGATATAAGCTGAAAAACGATAAAATCGTTATTTTGGCTGAGAAAGCAACGCGCGCGCTAATCGTGACCGGTCGATATTGAGTTGCAATTAATGATCCTAGCGTAAACGTCGCGAAATTTATTAGCCCCGGCTGCAAGAGAAAAAAGCTGTTGTGCTGTTTCTCGGCATCTAGCAGGGAGCTCACTATCGCGGCGCAAAATTTCGAGTTCGTTGTACGCATATTCTAATTCGGCAGGGGTCGCACCCGACACTACCACCCCAATTTTGTTCGTCCGGACAATCTCCGCGACGTCACCCACACCTTCATTTACGATAACTGGAACCCCACACCCAAGCACCTCAGCTAGCCGCGTCGGGGCACTGCCCAGCTTGGCAATACCCTTCGTAAAAAACATAGCAGATGTCGAGTGCCCCTGAATCGCGAGCGGCATTTCATCGGGTGTCCTCGACTGGATTTTAAGACGACTCCGCAACCTTTCCAATGGATCAATCTGTTTGCGGACCAAGACTTCGGCGTCTCGCGTGATTACTTCGAAATTGCAATTTGAGGACCTTTTCTCGCACAACTCGAACCAGTTGCGCAGCCATTCTGTCAAAAACCAACCACTAAGTATTGTGCCGATCGCCGCATGCGTTTCGATAACGGGCTTCGTCGGTCCGGGGCGAAAACGATCGAGGTCTGCGCATGTGGGGATTACTTCGATCGCTTTATTTCGAAGCTCTTGCGGATAAGTTACCTTAAGATATCGGGAAGCGGCATGGGTAAGAGAGATTACCGCGGCTGCATCACGAAGACATAGTTTTTCGAATAGCGTCAATACACGATGCGGAATTCCGCCACGAGCGATCTTTTTCGCGACGATCAGCTCTTCTGGCCAGAGCGCTCGCATATCGAAGATAAAGGGAACGCCTGTCTTGCGAGACACCCAGCGTGCCACCGCTGCCGACAGATAGGAACGAGCGTGAATAAGGCTCGCATTGGTTTCGAGTACGGCATTTTTCACCTCTAGCGCACTATCCAACATGTCTCGCAGCGGAGTGAGAAAGGTGCGCCTTGGCTTGAAAAGGGAGGGCCGCCAATCGATATTATGAGCCTCACACTGCGCCTGCTGTCGTTCGCGCTGCGGAAGGTTTGCCCAATCAGCCTCTTTCTCGCGCGTAAAAAGCACTATGTTGTAATCGTTCGACAGTTCGAGCAAATATCCAAGCACTTGGCTCTGACCAAGAGGCTCGAGCAAACCGTTGCGGGTGACATAGATTACGCTGGGCTTCATGAAATAACCTGTTTGGGGCAAGGCAGCTGCTAATACCGCCCAAAGATGATCGCGCTGTTGAATACGAAATTGCCTGATAAATTCATCGGACCGCTACGATGCAGCGTCAAAGTGACAAGCCCAGCGCAGCGAGATATGAACGGGCGGCACGTTCGGGAGAAAAATCTGCTGCTCTGTTGCGGAGTTTGTCGCCATCGAAGGGCGTTTTCATACTTTTTTGCATCGCAGCTGCGAGCGCTTTTTTGTCGCGCACAGGAACTAGAGTTCCAAACTCGCCATATTTTAAAATTTCCGCCGGGCCGGAGGGGCAGTCCGTCGATACGACAGGCGTGCCCGATGCCAAAGCTTCAACGATAACGTTTCCGAAACCCTCGTAATTGGAAGATAGAACGAACAAATCAGCCGTTTCGTAAAAAGGTGTTGGATCCGGTTGAAAGCCCGCAAAAATGACTTTCCGGGCAAGGCCGAGGTCCCGAGCCTGGTCGCGTAATGCACCTTCAAGTGGACCCGAACCTAATAACATTAGCCGATCTTCCGGACCGGCCATTGCATGAAAAGCGTCGATGAGTAAGGCGTGGTTTTTTTGAGCTTTAAAACTGCCAACCGTTATTATACGTTTTCCTTCTGCTGCGCCCCACCGCTCCAGTGAGTGAGCCGTCTGCTTAGACGAATCGCGGACTCTATTCGCAATTGGATTGTGGATTACCTGAAATTTTTTGCGCGAAAGGCCAGAGAGATGGGCTAAATCATCCGCCACACCCGCTGATACGGCCACTCGTGCATCTGCCATGCGATAGCCCGCTGCCATACTAATTCTCAAAGCCGCATTATGAAGCGCGCCCCTCGATTGGTACTGCACTGACAATTGATTATGCTCCGACACGAGTACCGTGCAGCGATGTCTTGACAGGCGCACCGCGAGAGGAGCCATAACAGTGAGCGGCCACATGGCTGCAAGCAGAACGTCGGGTTTGGCTGATGTAATATAGCGTGAGAGTGGGGCTACCAAGGACCGCGCTCGTGAGACACCCAGACCTATGACAGAGAAACGCTCTCGTGCTTCTGCAATCAGTTCACCGTGCGTTTGCATTAATATAAACTCTACACGGTGGCCCGCCTGGGCGAATTGTTCGGCCAGCGCAAGGCGAATTCGTTCAACGCCCCCCCCTCGCAAATCTGGCAGGAGGATTGAGATGGTTTGCTTGGATGACATGCGAATGGCCTTGTCGTTGCTCAGTGCAAAAGTGAAGGCTTTCTTTTCGCGAATGATCAAAATGAATGTTCTCTGATAGAGCGGTTTGGGCAGAATGTGTCAGCCGCAAAAACGATACTCTAGCTGACTTGGGGAAAGCTCGCACTCCCAGATATGACTTTAACGCTGGCATTCACCCTGGTTGCTGCTAACGCCGCACCAAATCTCAATGTGACTCGCTGCGACGGTAAAATTCTGGTGCAAACGTAGGCCACAATAGCTTACATCGGGTAATTCTCGAGGCCTTGTTCCGTCTACTCCCTGCTAGTCAAGATGTTGTTTTGCGCAGGACCTAACCTGATGTTCCGCAGTCCCTTAGTTAATCGTTTGGTTCGCTTAGTGCTCCATAAGGACATCGAAAGCGTTTTTCGTGGAATGGCGGTACTCGCTAGCGGCAGCGCCATCGCAAAATTGATCGGCGTTTTGTCGCTCCCTGTATTGACGCGATTGTACACACCTAGCGATTTCGGTATTATGGCTGTGTTCTTGGCGTTGGTTCAAATTGTTACGCCGATCCTTACACTCCGATACGGCTTGGCGATCCCATTGGCTCGGCGTGATGCAACAGCTATGAATGTTGTTGCGGTGTCAGTCCTAACGCTCGTGGGATTAGGCGCAATAATGGCCCTGATACTTTGGGCCAATGCGACACCAGTTTTGCGCTTATTCTCGATGGAGGAACTGGCAGCTTGGTGGTGGTTGATAGTCGCCGGCTGTATGGGTGGCGCAATTTACGAAATTCTCAGTTACTGGGCTACCCGGCGACGGTCTTACAAAATCGTTGCCCGCACAAACGTCACGCAGCGACTGTGGGGAAGTCTAATTAAGATCGGACTCGGTTTCATCTCTTTCGGGGCTGGTGGCCTAATGATTGGCCAAGTCGTGGCGCTGAGCGGAGGTACTCTCGCGATGACTCAAGCATTCTGGACGGATTTTAAACGAAGCATAAAGCACGTTCGACCAAGCCGGATGCGTCGAATAGCCTTACTTTACGGTTCGTTCCCAATTTATAGAGTGCCATCTCAATTTTTGCTGCAGTTTGCCAAACAGCTGCCTCTTATCGGATTCGCGTATCTGTATACTCCTGCAATTACGGGTGCTTTGAGCGTTGCAATGTCGACGCTCCTTCTGCCTTTGGGTCTGATTGGAACGGCAATGGGTAACGCGCTGTACGCAGAAGCGGCAAAGCTTGGTTTGAAAAACCGATATAAGATTTACAAGATGGCCAAGCAGACTCAACTACGATTGTTTGTTGCCTCAGTCGGTCCAGCTTTGGTTCTCTTTGTGTTCGGCCCGCAATTATTCGCCCTGATACTCGGCCAAGAATGGGAAATGGCCGGTCATTTCGCATCTATCCTTGCAGCAGTCACGGTCTTTCAGTTTACATCAGCTCCACTCATGCAGCTACTTAACATTTTCAGAGATCAGTCGTTGTTCCTCTTGATTAATGTATTTCGGTCGATCGCGGTATGTGCCGTTTTCCTAATTGCGGCTAAACTTAACTTTAGCGAAGATCGTGTACTTTCGATCTATTCAATAGTTATGGTGATTTTTTATATATCGATATCGTATATCGTTATGACAAGGCTGAAGGATGGAGATGCAAATTGAGCAAGGTTAAACAGCTCAAATATTCTATACGTCCCGGCGATCTCAAAGGAGTTTTATTGGGCCCAACTACTCGTCGATGCGCAGGCTATATTAGAATAAGTCAGTATTTAAGGGAAAAAGGTTGTAATCGCTTAGCAAAGTTTTTTACCCAACGGCTCCAAGCAACTGGCAACTACATTTCGTCCACCGCAAGGATCGCCCGGTCAGTAAAATTTCCTCATCCGACAGCAATAGTCATCGGAAGTGGGGTGATCGTAGAGGAAAACGTAGTGATTTTTCAGTCCGTCACGCTTGGTGGTGCGCGTATGGGCGATTTCCAACGCAACAATTACCCAGCTATTGGAGCGGGGACAGTCATTTTTTCCGGTACCGCTATCGTCGGCAAAGTACGCGTAGGGCGTAATTGCGTCATCGGAGCAAATTCAGTCGTTCTTTCCGATGTTCCTGATAATTCGGTTTGTGTTGGCGCGCCTGCGCGCATCGTGTCGACTTTGCCCAAAAGAAATGTGGATTAGGTAATTGAAAAGACTACAAATACATTCCTCTCGACTTCGTGGCACGGTTGCGTTGTCCGGAGCAAAGAATTCTGCGTTGCGCCTTCTTGCGGCGAGCCTTTTGACGACGGAGCGCGTTACGCTCACTAACTATCCGTCCCCACTTTTGGATGCGCAGGTTCATGTCGGGATGCTCGAGGCACTTGGAAAAACCTGCAAAACCGATGGCGATCGGATCGAGATCGTGGAGCGGAACCCAATTCGCGAGCAACTCGATTGGGACGGCCGTTCGATCCGTAACACACTCCTGATCCTTGGTGCCTTAACGGCTAGGCTTGGAGCAGCGAGAGTGCCATTGCCGGGTGGCTGTAAGTTGGGAGAGCGCAAGTACGATCTTCACGTAATGCTACTAGAACGGCTAGGGGCTCGTGTTTGGGAAGAGGGCGATTTTCTGTGCGCAGAGGCGACTGACGAAAGGCTCACAGGCGCTGATATCTATCTCCCCTTGCGCTCGACGGGAGCGACCGAGAACGCAATCCTCTGCGGAACGCTGTCTCGCGGCATTACGCGAGTTTGGAATCCTCACATACGGCCAGAAATACTCGATTTGATTGCGCTACTACGTTCAATGGGCGCCAAAATTCGCGTATATGGTCAAGAACATATCGAAATCACCGGCGTAGATGTACTCATGGGAGCGGAGCATGCGGTTATCGCGGATAATATGGAGGCAATTACCTGGCTTGTAGGTGCGGTCATGACCGACGGTGATTTGGAAATTATTGACTTTCCATTCTCGGATCTCGAAGTGGTCCTCAGCCACCTTAAAGCTGCGGGTGCACGTCTGTATGCCCATGACAACGCCCTAATCGTTCGCGGAGGTACGCCATACCCTATCGAAATTTCTACC
Organism: uncultured Erythrobacter sp.; assembly: GCA_947504155.1. Taxonomy (GTDB): domain Bacteria; phylum Pseudomonadota; class Alphaproteobacteria; order Sphingomonadales; family Sphingomonadaceae; genus Qipengyuania. Next base: position 231,447 of record CANNGF010000003.1, on the reverse strand, counting down.
GGTCCCCATCCAGGTATTAATTCGGATGTGCAGCCCATTCTTGCAGCATGGGCATCATCCTGCATGGGTGAATCGCGCATCATCGATCTCCGCTTTCCAGGGCGCTACGCGTACGCCGAAGAAATGGCGAGAATGGGTCTACAACATGAAGTGATCGGGGATATGTTGGTTATCCACGGTAAGCGTGGCGGGCTGGTGGGAGCTGAAGTACGTGCTCTCGATCTGCGGGCTGGAGCGGCGCTCGCGTTGTGTGGTCTGACCGCTTTGGGCGAGACAGTCATCAATGACGCTTGGCAGATCGAACGTGGTTATGTTGATTTTGCCGATAAACTTCGTTCGCTGGGGGCCGAAGCAGAATGGATCGCCTGAACGATAGTGATATCGCTGAACTGGCAGCACGTTGTGACGGAAGACTTAGTCAGGACGTCGACCTTTCGACAGTCAGTTGGTGGCGTATCGGTGGGCTGGCCGATATTGTTTTGCGACCCTCGTCGACTGAGCAAGTCGCAAGTTTGTTTCATTGGTTCGCCGCTCGAGAAATCCGACCAGTCGTAATTGGCCAGATGACGAATTTGCTGTTCGACGATGCAGGGCTTCGAGCTCCGTGCATTCAGATAAGCCGTAATATGTCGAAAGTCGCCATTTTCGATAACACTGCATGGGTTCAAGCCGGCGCATGGGTTCCAGGTTTAGCGCGCAAGCTTATGCAGGCCGGGCTCGGCGGAGCGGAACATATTTGCGGCATTCCGGGCACTCTCGGAGGACTGATTTGCATGAATGGCGGCAGTCAACGCAAGGGCATCGCGGCGAATGTTTGCGAGGTTAGAAGCGTGAACGGTTCTGGCCACACGATTTCGCGCAATGTCGATGAATGCGAATTCGGATATAGGAAGTCGGTATTTCAAACGAATGACGAGATCATTACGTCGGTGCGAATGCAGTTCCAACCGCGTCACCGGTCGGAAATCCACTCCGAGATGCTGGCAATCCTGACGGACCGGAGCAACAAGTTTCCGAGAAAACAGCCGAATTGTGGCTCTGTGTTCAAGTCGAACCCGACGATGTATGCCGACGTGGGGCCGCCGGGAGCCGTCATTGAGCGGCTCGGCTTCAAAGGGAAGCGCATCGGCGGCGCGATGATATCGCGCCAACATGCGAATTTCATCGTGAATACAGGGAATGCAAGAGCCCGCGATGTGCTTGCACTTATTGCCGAAATCGATGAGGCGACCCGCTCCGCGACGGGCCATCAATTGGATGCCGAGGTTGGTTTCGTGAACACGGACGGCCGGATCACTCCCGCCAATACCGTACGCTTGGAAATGTCATGACGAAAGTATCGGTCGTTTGCGCGGTGTATAACCGCGCCGAATATATCGGCGACACCATCGACAGCTTGCTGTCGCAGGACCTAGACGATTTTGAGATTGTAGTGGTCAATGACGGCAGCCCGGATCCAAAAGTGCGCGACGTCCTAGACGCCTACGATGATCCGCGCCTGCGGGTGATACATCAGGAAAACACCGGTTTCACGATGGCAATCAGACGGGCCATCGAAGCGACCACGGCCCCGTTCATAGCGATTCAAGGGGCGGGAGACGTTAGCTCCGCAACTCGATTGCGCCTACAATATGAAGCTCTTCGGGCGCAGAAAAATGCTGCTATCGCAGGATGCTACTACCGAACACGCAATTTCCGAACTGGCGAAGTGTCAGAAACCTCTCCTGCGGCACCGGTGGAAGGCACGATCGTATTCAACTGCTTTTCGCACGGAGAACTCATGTATCGCCGGTCGATATACAATGCTGTCGGAGGTTATAGAACCGTGTTCAGTGTTGGACAGGGATCGGATCTTTGGATGCGTCTCATGCGCGAGCATGCTGCAGTTATGATACCTTCGTTTCTGTACGAACAGCGTTATTTTTCCGACGGCGTTTCTCTCTCCTCGGCTAAACGCGCAACTCGGCATGTAATGGATGCCGTTCGGGTAGAGAATGAAACTCTGTTCCGTCAGACCGGCTTTGACCATATCGATTATTACGGAGCCGGAGCCTTCGGAATGCTTGGCGGACGCTGGGGAGTAAGGCGGGAAACTGCGAGGGCTATACTTAAGATTAAGCAATCCGATCGTAAAGCGAGCACGGTGCGTATTGATGCAGGCTTACTGACAAGAATCTTAGTCCTGTTGATAGGGTTATCTCGTGTGCTTAGAATAAGATAAGATTTTCAGCTTATTTGCTTGCCTGAAATTACCGTGTGTTCACAAATATCATTTTGCATAGCATCCGGCACGCTCAAACGTCGTGTAGTTCCGACATTCGCGCGCTATTCAAAGGCCATGATAATCCCGATACCACCCTACGAATTTGGGAACTCCTACATCGATGCTGGTCGTGGGTTCATACCCTAAATCATTACGGATCGCTTCGATGTCGGCAAAGCTCTGGCGCACGTCACCGGGCTGGATGGGCTGGAAATCTATATCCCCCTCCCGTCCGAGTTCGGTCTGCAGGATGTCGACCACTTTCATCAGGTGTTCGGACCTGTGATTGCCGATATTGTACAGGCGATGGGGTTTGACGCTGCCGCCGGCCTTCATCTCGCCATCGTCGACGGGAGGATTGTCGAGGCAGGCGATCACGCCCGAAACGATGTCATCGATGAAAGTGAAGTCCCGCCACATGTCGCCGTTGTTGAACACGGGAATTGGTTGGCCGGCCAGGATTTTTCTGGTGAAAATCCACATCATCATGTCTGGGCGGCCCCAAGGGCCGTACACCGTGAAAAAACGAAGTCCGGTTTGCGGCAAACGATATAGATGTGCGTAGCATTCGCTCATCAATTCGTCCGCACGCTTAGTTGCGGCGTAGAGGCTTACCGGGTGGTCGACGCGATCATCCACCGAGAAGGGAAGCTTGGTATTCCCGCCATATACACTACTCGAACTAGCATACACCATGTGTTCGCACCCTCTATGCCTGGCGACTTCAAGCATATTGAGATGTCCGGCTAGGTTAGCCGACAGGTATGCGTGAGGGTTCTCTATCGAATAACGCACCCCTGCTTGCGCTCCGAGATGCACGATGCGGTCAAAGGCCTCTCCTTTGAGCGCATCGCACAATGCATTCATATCCGCAAAGTCCACCCGGACGAATGAGAACTGCTGGCCAAATTGCTCCTTCAAACGTGATAGGCGTGCTTCTTTTAACGTTGGATCATAGTAATCGTTGACAATGTCAATGCCAAGAACAGTATCCCCGCGGTTCATCAATGACCGCGCGACGCTGAAGCCAATAAATCCGGCCACACCGGTAACTAGTACGCGCATTTTATAAAACTCCTAGGGCCCAGCGACACCGGCCTCCCGATGCGTCTACAACCGCAGATCGCTATGCACCTTTGGAAAGACGCTCTTCAAATCGTAAAAGACGCCCTCAGGCCGAAGTAACTTGCGGATCGATTCCGGACCATGCCGAACCAAATCGTCATGGGGAACAGCCAGGATTACAGCGTCGTACTGAACCCCCTCTGCTATCTCCTCTGTGAGGGACACGCCGTATTCATGCTTAGCCTCACGCGGATCCACCCACGGGTCGAAGATATCAACCTGTGAACCAAACTCCTCAAGCTCTCTGACCATATCTACAACCTTAGTGTTGCGCACATCCGGACAGTTTTCCTTGAAGGCAAATCCCAAGACGAGAATACGCGAGTCCTGTACATGAAGGCGACGCTTCAACATCGCCTTCACCAATTCCCCAGCAACATAAGTTGGCATAGTATCGTTGATCCGCCGACCGGCAAGGATCACTTGCGGATTGTATCCGATCGATTCAGCCTTGTAAGTCAAATAATAAGGGTCGACTCCGATGCAGTGACCGCCAACCAAACCGGGACGGAAAGGCAGGAAATTCCATTTTGTACCTGCCGCTTCAAGCACCGCCTCGGTATCGATGCCCAGCCTTCCGAAAATTAAAGCCAGCTCATTGACCAACGCGATATTCAAATCGCGCTGAGTATTCTCGATTACTTTTGCAGCTTCCGCAACTCGGATACTTTCAGCCTTAAAGGTTCCTGCAGTTATGATTTCCGAATAAAGCGCATCAATCTCATCAGCAACTTCTGGAGTAGATCCTGACGTAACCTTACGTATGGTTGGAAGGCGGTGCTCTTTATCGCCAGGATTGATTCTTTCGGGACTATAGCCACAGTAGAAATCTTCGTTATACTTTAAACCAGAGACACGCTCCAGTACTGGGATGCATTCCTCCTCGGTAGCGCCTGGGTATACCGTGCTTTCATAAATAACTATATCGCCAACCTTCAAAGAGGCACCCACCATTTCAGATGCGCTAATGAGTGGAGCGAGATTTGGTCGTTTATGGCCGTCTATTGGAGTAGGCACTGTAACGATAAATATTCGTGCTTCATCAAGATCGGCACGATTAGATGTCAGTTGCAAATGCAGCGCACCTGCGAGCTCCTCACTGTGGACCTCTCGCGTTCTATCGTGCTGACCGGCCAGTTCGGAAATACGCTTTTCGTCGATATCGTAGCCGATGACCTGACGGTGCTTTCCAAGCTCAACGGCCAACGGGAGGCCGACATAGCCTAAGCCGATGACTGCAATGGGTTTTGTTTGAGACAAGGATAATCCTACATGCTGCTATCATAAGTGCGCCGCGCAGCTAGACCAGCGATGCATTTCTTGCAAGGCTAACCCCAGTTGTTATTTCGAGAACCCTGCGATATGCCGTAATCACCTTCTCAACCGAGAACTCCCGCTCCATCTTTTGCCTGCCTGCCTGGCCCATCCTTGCACGTGCCTCTTGGCCCAAGCTTTCAAACCGTAAAATTGCATCAGCCAAACTGCGGTGGCTACGAGCCTCGCACAGATAGCCACTCTCTCCATCATCCACGACCGATCGGCAACCTGGAACGTCAGTAGAAATAACCGGCCGGCCCATAGCAGCCGCTTCAATTAGCGTTCTTGGCGCCCCCTCTCGGTAAGATGGCAAAACAATGCAGTCGGCTTGAGCGATATAGGTCCTCACATCACTTGCGTGCTCTAAATGTTTGATGGCACCAGAACTCTCCCAATTTTCTACGTCGCGTTGAGAAACAGCCGTTCGGTTTTCAGCATTGAAATCGCCAAGGATCAGAAATTGGGTATCGGGGGCATTGGACTTTACTAATTTTGCAGCTTCCACGTACTCTACTATGCCTTTATCTCTTAGCAACCTCGATATCATTAGATATGTGGTCCCCTCCTTGCTGCGAGGCAATTCAGTGAATGGAAACGCGCGAAGATCAATGCCGGACCCTGGTAAAACTGTGGTTTTGTTTCGCTGGATTATACCCAACTCAGCAAATAACGCTTGGTCATCCTCGTTCTGAAAGAACACATGTGGACACTGACGAAAGCAATAACGATACAATCTTACCGAACCAGCGCGAAGAGCTGCGCCAGACAAGAAAGCGGTGCCTAAACCGGTGACGTTAGGTACGAAAGGAATTTCCAACCAAGAAGCTACCAGAGCGCCAAATAGGTTGTTTTTGACTGTGAAGCCTAAAACGACGTCAGGGCTGATTTCACGGAGTTTACGCGCAAGACGCCATAAAAATGTCATTTCGACGAAAGGATTGAGACCCTTCCGATCCATGGGAAGGTGTTCAAACCTACAACCGATGGATTCCAAATTTCGAACGCTTCCATCAACGGGCGCTAAAACCACCACTTCATGGCCATCATTCAAGAGCGCCTCGACCAATGGACGGCGAAAATTCCATATGTTCCAAGCGGAATTAACTGTAATACAAATACGCAATGGGGCACCGAACATCTAATTACCTAAATTCCGAGAAGGAGTGTCACCCTCGCCGGTGACCGCTGGCTCGTATCGCCCAAGTTGCGGAGGATGCCAAGCGGGACTAAGGCGTTAGCGACTTCGTCTGCCTTAGAAGCCGAATCATTCCCCCTCGAGACCCTATTATGCAAAAAGTCTTACGATCAAAATCTATAGTGCGTTCGAAGCGACCTTCACCTCGGAAGCTGCGGCAACCGTTTCCCATAGACCTAGGGATATTTTATGCGGTGGTGGTGCTGGTCGCAGCTTTGGGAGGCAGTTCCCGCTACGACTTGACACAGGTGGCGATCCTTCAGCCACTCCTATGGTTATTTCTAGCTCTGGCAATCGTGCGCTTGCGCAATGTAGCTGGCTTCGAGCCGCTCCTAGCAGTCGCTACTATTTACATTATATGGATGATCGTACAGCTAATTCCATTACCTTTTGATATTTGGTCGCAACTACCAGGGCGCAGCCCGATCGCCCGACTAGATATGGCGTTAGGCATTGCACCAGCGCGGCCTATTTCTCTCGCTCCCTCTCGCACTTTAAATGCCCTTGCTTATCTGCCAGCGTTTCTCGCTCCAATAATTGCGGCGATAAATCTAGGGCGACAGGTTATCCGTCACCTCTGTTTCGCAATCGTTGGCCTCGCTCTCCTATCGAGCTTATTGGGACTTCTGCAAAGTATGTCCGGAGAGTTTTATTTCTACGCGATTACCAGCACTGGTCGCATGGTCGGACTGTTCGCAAATACGAACCACAATGCGGTATTCGGAAGCTTGGGAATCCTCATAGCTGCTATTTCTTTTGCGCTACCCACTGACAGGTGGATGCGTCAATCTGCTATCGGAAGCGCAATCTTTTTGTTCTTACTGACCATTGTGAATGGATCAAGAGCTGGACTATTGACCTTAGCAATTTCCGCCGCGGTGTTTTTATACTGCTATGTTATTACTCTCGAACGCAAAAAAATAAGAGCATCAAAAAATAAAGTAAATTATCTCCCCCCTTTGTTCGCGGTTGTTATACTTCTCTTGTTAGTTAGCGCCTATTTTGTAAACGGCAGTATTGTTGCGCTTGACGAGATTTCCAACAAAGAACCTTTAGATGATCTTCGATTTATAATAAATCCGGTGTCGTGGCAGATGCTGGTAGCCTATTTCCCTTTCGGCTCGGGAATAGGCTCCTTTGAAAGCGCTTTTCGAATTTTCGAGCCCGATGAACTACTAGGGCCCAATTACATTAACATGGCCCATAACGACATATTACAATTGCCAATAGAAGGTGGTCTCGTGAGTATCCTGCATTTGTTGGCGACAATCTCACTGATTATTTTCGCTGCTGTGAAAGCGGGGCAGAAGCTGCCGGACAAGAAATCGAAAGCTTTTTGGGCCGCCCTCTTGGGATCGATAGCGGTACTGCTCCTAAGTAGTGCATTCGACTATCCGCTGCGGACCCCCTTGCTTCAAGCGTTTGTGGCGATAGCGGTGGTTGCTCTTGTAAGAGGGAGCCTCACTCCTGAGAGCAGCATCCGTTAACCGGTGTCCATTGATTTCGAAGGAGGTTAAGCTATAGGCCGCCGCCTATGCGCTTGGGGATCGAGCGCCTCCTTTGGTAGTGATAAGAGAAAGAATAGCAATGACTATCAGGCCCTTAGCGCTTCTCGCGTGCTCTTGCTTATTGTTGGCTGGGTGCCAAACGAACAGAACGGTGGCCTCAGCGCCTGAAATATCTCTCACAGAACTCAGCGAGCTCCCTACACCCGAGGTGGTTCAATTTGCCACTATTGCTCCCCTTGACCGGCTGGAGATCTCCGTTCCTCAAGATAGCACGCTTTCAGCGACTTACCTTGTCGATGAAAATGGCTTTATAAATTTCCCCCTTATCGGCTCCGTCGAAAGCGCTGGACGCACGCCAAACCAACTAGCTACAGCCATCCAATCACTATTAGCTGACGGCTATTTAGTGAGCCCATCCGTGAATGTCGTGCCAGTTGATGTGACTCCTCCGTCTATTTCGATTGGAGGCCAAGTTAAAAGTCCAGGTTCTTTTCCGGCGCGTGAGTCGTTGACTCTACTCCGGGGCATAAATGTTGCTGGAGGCACGACCGAATATGCTAAGTTGGACGATGTTCTGGTATTTCGTGAAGCAAAAGGTCAGCAGTACATTGGTGTATTCAATCTAGGGTCGATCGCCCGCGGTAATTACGCCGACCCGCGGATCTTTCCCGGAGACATAATTATGGTCGGTGACTCGCCCGCCCGTCGACGTCTGGACACCTTCTTGCAGATATTCTCGATAGGATCGTCCGCGCTGATCCTCGTTGATCGACTTGGCAGATAACATGAACAACTCTTCTTTACCTACTTCGCTTCCCGCGACCCCCACCAATATCTCAGCGACTGCTAATGGTGATGGCCAAATGGCGGTGGACCTAGCTCGCCTTTGGCGACGCGCCATTGAAAAGCGCTTCCTAATCGTTGGCGTTTTAATCTCTGCAATTCTTGCCGCAATTGCTATTACAACGCTGCAGACGCCGCTCTATCGCTCGACAGCTCAGATCGAAATTAGCCGCGCGGATATAGCTGCCGGGGCGGTCGTCGAAGGAGAAGCTCTACCAGGCGTAGAGGCACGCGACCCTCAGTATTATAACACACAATATGAATTGTTAAACTCGCGAGCTTCCGCGCTGAACGTCGTCGAAGCTCTTGACCTCGGGCAAAATCCAGCGTTCCTTGACGCATACGAGATTGATTCTAACCAGATTTCAGACGACTTGGCTGTAGGCATTCTCCTCGCCAACGTCCAAATACAGCCCGTTGCGGGATCCAATCTTGTTGACATAGAATATAGCAGCCCCGATCCGCGCCTATCGGCAAATATCGCAAATTCATGGGCAGCTGAATTCCTACAGGCTAATTTTCAAAAGCGATTCGGCGATACTATACTTGCTCGCCGCCAGCTCGAAAATCAATTGCAAGAAATGCGAGTTAAACTCGAAAATTCAGAAGCGCGCCTCAACTCCTACGCAAATTCTAATGAAATTATTGTTACCCAATCATCGGATTCGAATGGAGATACTACAAGAGGAACACTTCTTTCGTCGCAACTTGCGTCAATTAGTGAGGCGCTAGCTCAAGCTACTATCCAGCGCATCTCTGCGGAAAGCGCGATGCGCACTGGTCTCCCTGTCGAAGGTAGTGAATTGCCTGCAAGCAGCCCTGAGCTGGCCCAGGCAGAAGCGCAACTTGCTCAATTGCGTACAACTCACGGCCCCCAGCACCCCCTCGTCGAAGCAAAGCGCGCAGAAATCGAGAGCCTCCGCGTCGCATCTCGAGAGTCTATAGGGAGCGTTACGAGCAACTCAAGGCGAGCTCGTGAGGCCGCCTACCGCACCGCCTTGCGTCAAGAACAAGAACTGCGCCGCGGTTATGAGGAAATTAAAGCGAGGTATCTTGGTCAGCAGAATAGCGGCGTTGAATACGGCATCTTGGAGAGGGAGGTCAGGACTAATCGCGAGATTTATGATGGATTACTTCAACGTTATAAACAACTCGGTACCGTAACCAGTGGTACGAATAATATGAGCGTTGCTGAAGCAGCGCGGCCTGCTGGCAGCGCTTATTATCCCTCGCTTTTCTGGAATCTTTTGATTGCAGTTGGTCTTGCGAGTGTTGTCTCACTGGCAATAGTTTACATTTTAGACCTTTTAGATCAGACCATCCGAGATCCGGAAGATGTAAAGCGCCGCTTTGGACTTCGTTTATTTGGCATTATTCCATTCTCCGATCAGCCTGTTGAAGCAAGCTTAGAAGAGCGCCACTCTATCCTGTCCGAAGCTTACGCTTCGACCCGGACCTCCCTTCAGTTTCTGGCGCGCGAGCAAGGGCTCAAGTCTATAATGTTCACGAGTACGCATCCGGGGGAAGGGAAGACCTCAAGTACCTTCGCAATAGCCAAAAGTTTCGTGGATGTCGGGGAACGCGTGGCGCTTATCGATATGGATCTGCGGCGCCGTGGACTTTCGAAGCTCATTGCGGATCGCTCAACAGCACGGAATGGGGTCGCAGCTTACTTAGGTAATTCTGATGATCGTGTAGCGCTCACAACCCACAGTCTCGGTTTTGACTACTTAGCAACTGCGGCGACTGATATTTCCCCTGTCATACTGTTGAATGGCCCTAAGCTAGGTAATCTGATCAAGCAGCTAGAGCACGAGTATGACAGAGTTATAATCGACGGACCTCCGGTAATCGGACTGGCTGATGCTTTGGAAATTGGCTCTCACGTGGATGGTATCGTTTACATTCTTCAAGCAAACGCCGGTACCTATCGAGCAATAGGACGTGCTCTTAACCGACTAAGAGAATCAGATGCTAATATTTTGGGTGGAATTCTGACCCAAGTGGATTCTCGCAACGAAAGCTATGGATACGGTTACGAATACATCTATAGCTACCGCGACGAGGAAACCGAATGAAGCGTGCCCCTCGCATAGCCACGTCGATCATTTGTATGATTTTGGCAGCTGGTGCTTGTTCGCAAGCTCTATCTAATGTGATTGCTCAGGAGCATCCCTTCTTGGCTGCGACACTTTCCCCATTCGCAGGCACTCCACTAGAAAAACTTGTTCGATCCTCTGCTGAAATCAGCGAGCAGGGGGCGGTAATTCCCAATCAAGCCTCGGTAGAGTTCGCTAAGCGCGCACGTTTGAGGGATCCTCTGGCGACGGAAGCCGCTTCAATTCTAGCTCTTTCTGAAACCTCATCTGGTAAGCGCAATGAAGTAATCTCTTCGCTTCTTAATTTGTCGCGCCGCGGGCGTTTCCTCAGCTTGGCGGCGTTGCAGAACAGCGCCGAGAATGAAGATATTCCAAGCGGAATTGTGGCTCTTGATCGAATGCTTCGCCTTTATCCGGGATATTCAGAGCATTTGATGGCCCCTCTCATGACATATGTCGAGCAAGACGGGGCTCTTCCGGCCTTCGCGCAGGTGTTGTCAACAAAACCCGAATGGCGGAATGATTTTTTCAGCGCATCTTCAGGAACCGAGGAGGGTATGCACAACTTAGCGGTCCTTAGGTTAAGGTTAGGCCCCGATTATCCGCTAAATGATGCCTCTCAGACCCAACTTATCGCAAAACTCATTGCTAGGGGTATGTGGGATGAAGCTTTGGCGATCCGCGACATGGACGTACGAAGAATGAGCGTTGATCAAAATCCCACCCTCGCCTGGACTAATGAGGATCCAATATTCGACTGGGTTCTTGCAAACAAACGGCAGATATTCGCTCGACCCAATCCCGATCGGAGTCATTTGAGAATTAAAGTGCAGCCGGGGCAAGGCGGGATTTTAGCGGCGAAATTGATTAGGCTTCCCGAAGGGGTGCATTCGTTGAAGTACCGTCATGAGCTTCAACCAGATCAGGATCTGAAGAATTTTTCACTCTCGTTAGCATGCGCGAAATCCGAGGAGCTTGTCGCAAATGCCTCTTTAGTTAGAGGAGAGGGCCAATTGGATATCTCACACGCCCAGTGCGAATGGGTGTACATCACTTTGACGGGCCGCGTCTTTTCGACAGGGCTCGAAGTAGAAGGAAGCTTTGATCAGTTGCTATTTCTAAAGGAATAACGTGTCATTTCGCACCATGAGAACTCACTATTACATGTGCAGTCTTGAGTAGGACAACAAAGTCAAGCCACAGTGAGAAGTTCTTGATGTAGTAGAAATCGTACTCGAGCTTTCGAGCCACAGATGCAGTATCAGCTACATGTCCTTGATGTACCTGAGCCCAACCTGTGATCCCCGGCCTGACTACATGCCGGTAGGCATAAAATTCAATGTTATCCCTGTACCAGAGCGATAAAATCGCAGCTTCGGGTCTAGGACCGATAAGGCTCAATTCACCGCGTAGCATATTTAGAAATTGGGGCAGCTCATCAATCCGTGTGGCCCTGAGAAAGCGACCAACCCGCGTAATGCGGCTATCCCCCGCTTTCGTCATAGCGGACTCGCGGGTTTCTGGACCATCAGCCGTTTTCATCGTCCTTAACTTATAGATAGTGAAGGGTCTGCCGAGATAGCCTATGCGCTCTTGTTTGAAAATCGCTCCACCGCTACTTTCGAGCCGGATGATTAAGATGGCAAGTAGGAGCACGGGCGCCGTTAAAATCAAACCAACCAAGCCAGCAAATCTATCTACCATCGACTTGATTGCGAAATAAAGAGAGGGCGTCCCAAGCATCCCAAAACTATTTTCTGAAATGTGATCGACTCGCACCCTACCCGTCAGAGACTCGCGGGCGAACGTGACGTGGTAGACCGAAGCACCTGCCAGAACGGCGTCCGCTATGGCCTTTTCCCATTCCGGGTCTAGGTCGGCGCGGAGATCCGCGATAATCGATTTCGGGCCGATTAATTCATCGGGCTCTCCACAGATCTTAAAGTTCATTCGCGGCAGTTCGCTCATAAGCGCATGAACCCTCTTACTGGGGACGACGAGGAAGGGAGTAGCGCGGGGTTTTCGTGTCAGTGATGTCAGCAACCAACCGGACCCGATTGCCGCGCCCGCTCCCATCATCAGAACAGGAACGCTATAGGGCACCCGGAGCCACAGCAGTAAAATTATCGCTACAGTCCAACTTGGAACAAATGCAGGAATGATGAAAGCAAATTTACGCGTTCCAGGGAAGAGACGCATGCTGCGGAAATTCAGCAGGGCTACGAAATTTGCCCCCAATGCAAAAAGAACGCTATTGAGGAATAGTTCGGTCGGCAGCAGCTCTCGCGAGATAGCTAATGTCGTTAGGAACTGGATGACGAAGGCAGCAAATAAGACAATTGGCAGCTGGACGCGCAATTTGTAATGAAGCGGGCGCTTACTGAGTTGAGCTTGCAAGCTCTCATCAATCGTAGTGGGATCTTCCACTGCACTCTGCCCAACTAATTCGTCGTTGTGATCGATCCGCACGTCAATTAATCCCGTTCGAAGCAGGCCATAACCCACAAACCAAGGCCTGCCGCTTCATCCAGCCTATGCAAATCCATTCGCTGAGCCCAAAGTGTTTAACCTGCAATTTGGTCAACGTTGGCAAGCAAAATAGAAATTGTGGAATGATTGAGAGCACGTGAAGGTCGAGTGGCTTTGTTGAGGGACCTCTAACGTAGCTGCCCATCCATAAGTTGGTTCGATACAATCACCACTAGCCGAAGCCTTATGACTTTATCAACGGCTTCCACCAGCTTTCGTTGTTGAGATACCACTGAAGCGTCGATGAAAATCCCTCGGAAAATGTGCGACTTGGCGTGTAGCCAAGCTTATCTCGCGCCTTAGTTTCATCGATGGCATAGCGGCGATCGTGCCCCTTCCGGTCTTCAACGAACGCTTTAAGGCTAGAAGTAGGCTGGTTTCTCGCGGGGGGGGCATCGGGAAACCGCTCGACAAGTTGCGGATTTTCTTCGAAAATCGCGTCTACTCCAGCACATATTTGATCGACGACCTCGATGTTCGGCAACTCCTGTCCGCCACCAACATTGTAAACCTCGCCAGCGATGCCCATCGAAATGGCTGACTCGATGCCTCGGCAATGGTCTTCTACATGAAGCCAGTCTCGAACATTCATTCCGTCGCCATAAATGGGTAGGTCACGACCATATAAAGCATTGAGAATGAACAACGGGATTAGTTTTTCGGGATATTGGTAAGGCCCATAATTGTTCGAACAGTTCGTAGTGGTGACATTTAACCCATATGTATGGTGATAAGCTCTGACAAGATGATCAGACGCTGCTTTACTCGCAGAATATGGCGAATTAGGTCGGTATTTAGTTGTCTCGTTAAATGCTGGGTCATCCAGTTCGAGTGACCCGTACACCTCGTCAGTAGAAACGTGGTGGAACCTGTGCGCCTTTCCGTCACCCTCGTCGAGCCAGACCTTGCGCGCAGCTTTTAGTAATGAATGAGTCCCAACGATATTGGTCTCGATGAACGCATCGGGGCCGAAAATACTACGATCGACATGACTCTCAGCAGCGAAATTGACTACAGTGTCGATATCGAAATCTCGAAGGAGGTTCTCAATCAGCCTTTCATCACGGATATCGCCTCGATGGAACTGCCAATCCGGAAGATCGGCAATCGTCGAACGATTACCCGCATATGTAAGGCTATCAATCACATGCACCGTGTCTTCTGGATGCCGGTTACACCAGAAATGCACAAAGTTGCCGCCAATGAAGCCAGCACCACCAGTTACGAGTAGATTAGCCAAGTTTTTTTTCTTCCTTGAGCATTTTGCGCAGATTTTCACGCCAGTGAGTTGGAGACCGTCCGGTTAGAGCCTGCGTGACGGTGGTATCAAGCACTGAAAATGGAGGACGCGTAGCTGGAGCAGGATATTGAGACGTCGTTATCGGCTCAATAGCAATAGCCCTTCGTAATAGGCCAAGGGCCAACGCCTCTTCCTGGACAGCGATCGCGAAATCATACCAACTCGCGACGCCCGCATCTTGATAATGAAATACGCCGGGACGATCCTTCACCGCTAGCGTCCAAAGAGTTTCGGCCAGCCCCCGAGACCAAGTCGGCGCTCCGATCTGATCCGAAACCACCGAAACGCTTTCACGCTCTTTGAAAAGGCGTAGCATTGTCCGGACAAAGTTTGCGCCTGATGCACCATAAATCCAACTGGTCCTGCAAACGATCGCAGCATCGCCAGCTTGCTTTTCGCCCAACAATTTTGTTGCGCCATAAATTGATAGCGGATTGGGTTTAGTGCCGACTGAGTACGGTGTCCCACGCGAGCCATCGAATACGAAGTCCGTGGAAATCTGGACGAGCCTACCACCCGTTTGCGAAAGCGCTTGATTGATTACGCCTGGCGCCTCGCCATTGACCTTCTGCGCCATTTCCTGATCGTGTTCGGCCTTATCTACCGCCGTGTAGGCACCAGCATTGAAGACAACATCTGGTCGCTCGCTTAAAATGGCGTTACGAATTGCCTGAGGATCAGCAAGGTCCATGGTCGATCGGTCGAATGCTACAACGGTCCACCCAGAGGGTGCAGTAGCTTGCAGAGCCTGCCCCACCTGCCCATTCGCCCCGGTCACCAACGCTTTCACGCGAATGACTCAATTTCAGCCAAAGTTTTACCGCTCCTGTCTTTATCTGACAAATGTGGCTGCATACCTTGGAGTGGCCAATCAATTCCAATGCTGGGGTCATCCCACGCAAGGGTGTGCTCATATTCGGCAGAATATGCCGCATCGCATTTGTATAGAAAATCTGTCTGATCTCGGAGTGTAAGAAATCCGTGCGCAAAGCCTTTTGGAACCCATAAAAGACGCTTGTTTTCCGCGCTCAGTTCAACTCCAATCCACTTACCGAAATAGGGGCTGGATCGGCGGATATCGACTGCCACATCATAAACCGCTCCCGTCGCCACACGCACGAGCTTTCCCTGCGATTTCGGGTTTTGAAAATGCAACCCTCGCAACACACCTTTCTGGCTCCTCGAATGATTATCTTGGACAAAAGAGACATCAAGCCCATGCGCTGCAAACTTAGCGGCACTCCAAGCTTCAAAAAAAAAGCCGCGATCGTCGCCAAAAACACTTGGCTCGATCAATAAAGGTCCCGGAATAGCTGTTGGAAGGATTTTCATTTCAGTAGATTCAGAAGGTAATCGCCATATCCAGATTTCTTAAGAGGTTCTGCCACCCGAGCTAGTTGCTCGCTGTCGATGAACCCATTCCGCCAAGCAATCTCTTCTGGACATGAAATTTTGAGCCCCTGTCTTTCCTCTGTAATTCGCACATAAGTCCCAGCGTCCAGCAAAGAGGCGTGAGTTCCGGTATCGAGCCAAGCAAAACCTCGACCCATGATTTCAACGGACAGCTTCCCATCGCGAAGATAATGTTGATTAAGATCGGTAATCTCTAATTCGCCACGCTGACTTGGCTTTAAGTCCCTTACCCTTTCCACGACCGTCTCGTCGTAGAAATAGAGTCCCGTCACAGCGTAATTGGACTTCGGATGGACTGGTTTCTCTTCGAGGGAAACAACGCCTCCATGCGCATCAAATTCAGCGATGCCATAGGCTTCGGGGTTTGCGACACAATAAGCGAAGATTGTGGCACCATCATCACGAGTATGCGCACTAGCTAACAGGCTGGGCAACCCGTGACCGTAGAAGATATTGTCACCGAGCACGAGTGCGCTCGGTGATTCCCGAACGAAAGTCGAACCGATCTGAAATGCCTGCGCAAGACCATCAGGAGATGGCTGTACTGCATATTCGAATTGCATACCCCAATCGCTTCCGTCACCAAGCAATGCGCGAAATTGGTCAGCATCATGGGGTGTTGTAATGATCAGAATTTCGCGTATTCCAGCCAACATCAACGTGCTGATGGGGTAATAAATCATCGGCTTATCGTAGACGGGCATTAACTGCTTAGAAGCACCTCGTGTCAGCGGCCAAAGTCGCGTTCCACTTCCCCCCGCCAAGACGATACCTTTACGAGCCTTGATACCGCGATGTCCTGATCTATCTAGCTGCGTTGTCATGGCAGAGCGCCTAGACAGAGCACACGGAGAATTGCAAGTTCTCTTCAATTTGAAGTTTCGCTCGAGTTCTAGCGGGTACTCGCTAACCTGACGATATCACCTCTACTCCTTCGCTGATCGGACAAATACGCATCCGGCCACAATCATCATTCATTGGCCGTTTTGTCTCGACACATAAAAAGGTCTTAATTTTCTTAGGAAGAGTCCTGGCGAAGTACCCACCAGTTGTGATCGCCAAAATGGCTGGCAAGTTTAAACGACGAAGCAACAGCGGCGAGGACTCCACTTGCGGCACCTTCTACCCCACCAACTACCGCGCGTTTGTTTAGCGAGCTTGTCTCCCGCATATGCCTCTAAGATCTTTTCAATTATAGCGGTCTCCTTTGCCCATTTACCGCCGGTATCGACTAGAGTTCCTTTGTGAGCGCAGCGGAAAATTGGAAACGGACCTCAATTATTCGCTAGCGCATCCTACAACTCCATAGCTTAGCTTTTTAACGCATAACGCTCTATCGTAGGAATTGAAGAGTTCCCGCACTTCATCCCGAGACAACCCGAATTCGGCGAGCGAGTAGGAATGCGGCGTGCGTTTGGAAGCAGCGGTGCGGTCGAGATATTTCTTCATTCCGTTGAGCGCCGGATCGATGTCGAGGCCCAGGAAATCGTACACCCGCTTCATGGACGTGGGCCAGTCGCGGTCCATGTCGTCGAAGTGGACATCGATCGCCTGAGACGCGGGGATAATTTGTCTAACCTCTTGCATACGCGAGACCATGAGGTCGGTCTTGCGGAGCCATTCTCGGCCTATGGTTTTGGGGTCCACATCGTCGGCGTAGATGATGGTCTGGTTCCAGGCGAGGCTGGCCGCGCTGCCGACGATCGCCTCCGGGTCGCGGTGGGTGAAGATGAGCCGCGCATCGGGGAAAACTTCAAGTAAAGCAGGGAGATCCAGCATATGCTGCGGGGTCTTGAGCACCCAGGGGCGCAGCGAGCTTTCCTGCTGCGACCAGCCGATCAGGCGTAGCAGATTGGCCATGTGGCGATAGGCCGGAACCGCGCTTTCCTCCTCGCACCAGCGGGCGAAGGTCGGCACGCGCCACTGCGCCTCGAACTTCATCCCGTAGAAGCTTGCCGCGATCAGGCCGAGTTCCTCTTCCGGTTCATATGGCCCGGTCGGATGGATCGAGAGCGTGCGCGGGTTGGCGAGCCGTGCGACTTTGAGGATCCTTTTCGCCAGAACCGGCCTGAAATCCTCCTTGGACCCTGCCAGAACCTCCTCGAAATCGGGCCGGGGTACCGGACTGATCGTTTCGAAACTGCGCAGATAGGCGAAGCGATCGTCCGAGGCCAGCAGGCGGTGTAGCCGCGTCGTGCCCGAGCGCATCGGCCCCACGATCACCACCGGCTTGCGGATCGGGCGCGCCAGAATTTCCGGATGCCGCTTGAACCACATCTGCGCATAGAGCCGGTCGCGCAGGAGGTGGTGGATGGTCTTCATCCCCGACAACTCGCCCGCGGCATTCAGCCCGGCTTCGACCCGCGCGGAATCGAGCAGCACGTCGAGCGGGCGGGTGAACCAGTCATCGCCGAAATCGTCGAGCCCGTGTTCCTCGCTCACCTGCTCCAGCAGCGTCTCGCGGTTCCAGCAGGCAGGGTCGACCAGCCCCAGCTTGCGCCCTGCCCCGACCCCAGCGTTGAGGATGTCGATAAAGCGGGTGCGCCGCGGCGGTACGAGTGGCTTGTCCTGCAAGTGTCTGTCACTTTCTTGTTCTGTTTTGCGGCCCATGGTCCTGCCATGATGCGGGTCAGGGCAACAATGATCTGCCAGAGGATCGGTGCCGTAGCTTTTCCGCACTGGAAATAGACGGACACAATCGGCATAGCCCCGCCCATGCACGACATCGCCTATATCAGAGCCAATCCCGAAGCCTTCGACGCCGCCATGAAGCGCCGCGGCGCAGACCCGGTTGCCGACCGTATTGTGGCACTCGACGCCAAGAAGCGCGAGGCCCAGACCCGCGTTCAGGAAGCGCAGAGCCGCCGTAACGAAGCCTCCAAGGCGATCGGCCAGGCCATGGGCCAGGGCGACAAGGACAAGGCCGAAGCGCTGAAGGCCGAAGTGGCCGAGATCAAGGCCAGCATGCCGCAGTGGGAAGAGGCCGAGCAGCAGGCCGGCGCCGAGCTGGACGATCTCCTCGCCCGTCTGCCCAATCTGCCTGCCGAAGACGTGCCCGAAGGTGCGGCTGAGGAAGACAATGTCGAGATTGCGACGTGGGGCGACAAGCGCGACTTCGCTTTCGAGCCCAGGGAACACGCCGATATCGGCCCGGCGCTGGGCATGGAATTCGAAACCGGCGCGAAGATTTCCGGTGCCCGCTTCACCTTCCTGCGCGGCGACATGGCGCGCCTCCACCGCGCGCTCGCACAGTTCATGCTGGACAGGCAGACCCGCGAAAACGGCTATACCGAGTGCAACCCGCCGGTGCTGGTGAATGACGATGCCATGTATGGCACGGACAAGCTGCCCAAGTTCGCCGAAGACAGCTTCCGCACCACCGACGATCGCTGGCTCGTCCCGACCTCCGAAGTCCCCCTCACCTATTCGGTGGCGGGCGAAATCCTGCCCGACCTTGCCGAACCGATCCGCATGACCGCGCATACGCTGTGTTTCCGCAGCGAGGCAGGCTCTGCCGGACGCGATACGCGCGGGTTCATCCGCCAGCACCAGTTCGAGAAGGTCGAACTGGTCAGCGTTTGCCGCCCCGAAGACAGCGAGGCCGAGCATGAGCGGATGACCGGGTGCGCCGAAGGCATATTGCAGGCGCTGAACCTGCCCTATCGCAAGATGCTGCTGTGCGTCGGCGACATGGGCTTCGGCGCACGCAAGACCTACGATCTGGAAGTCTGGCTGCCCGGCCAGGGGGCCTATCGCGAGATTTCCTCCTGCTCGAACACGGGCGAATTCCAAGCCCGCCGCATGAATGCGCGCTATCGCCCCGAAGGCGAAAAGAAGACGCGCTTCGTCCACACGCTCAACGGGTCCGGCCTCGCCGTGGGCCGGACGCTGGTGGCGGTGATGGAGAATTACCAGAACGAGGATGGCAGCGTGACAGTGCCTGAATGCCTTGCGCCCTATATGGGCGGGATCGACAGGCTGGAGCCTGCAAAGTGACAACCCTGTCCGGTCATCCTGAGGAGCGCGAGGCCGCAGGCCGAGTGCGTCTCGAAGGATGCTTCGAGACGGCGGGCGAACTTCGCTTCGCTCTGCCCACCGCCCTCCTCAGCACGAACGGCATTTGCGCATGAAAATCCTCCTCACCAATGACGATGGCGTGCACGCCCCCGGCCTCGAAGTGCTCGAAGCGATTGCGCGGCAATTCTCGGACGATATCTGGATCTGCGCCCCGGACGAGGAGCAGTCCGGCATGGGCCATGCCCTCACCCTGACCCGCCCCGTCCGCCTGCGCAAACATGGCGAGCGGCGCTTTTCGGTGACCGGTACGCCGACCGATTCCGTGACGATGGGCCTGCGCCAAGTGATGGACGGTCCGCCCGACGTGATCCTTTCCGGCGTCAATCGCGGCGCCAATCTGGGCGACGACATTACCTATTCGGGCACGGTATCCGCGGCCATCGAAGGCGCGCTGGCGGGCATCCGGTCCATCGCGATGAGCCAGGTGATCGGGCGCGACGATGCGGGCCACGACATGTCCTTTGCCGCAGCCGAAGCATGGGGCGCCAAGGTTCTGGGGCCCCTGCTCGACACGCCGCTGCCCGATCGCACGCTGGTCAATGTGAACTTCCCCCCGCGCGCGCCCGAAGACATCAAGGGTATCCGCGCGGTTGCGCAGGGCTTTCACGATTATTCGCGCGGCACGGTGGTGGAAGGGCGCGATCCGCGCGGCTTTCGTTATTACTGGTTCGGCCTGCAGGCGATCGAGCACACGCCCGATCACGGGACCGATCTGGAAGCCATCGCCGATGGGTATGTATCGGTCACGCCGCTGCAGCTCGATCTGACCCACCACACCTCGTTGCAGGCGCTGGGTCAGCGTTACGGGAATTGAGAATGCTTGACCGCATGCCTGCCCTCGCGCACCAAGGCCGTGCATGAGCGAGCGCAAGCAAATCGACAAGATCGAGCCGGGGGGAGGAAGCGCGCGGGTCTATCGCGGTCCGCGTTTCCAGCCGCTGCGCCGGGCGACCAAGATTCCCGTATGGGGCGATCTGGGCATCAGGCTGGGCCTTGCCCTGTTCCTGATCATGGTCGTGGTCATGATCCACTGGTGGGATCGCGAAGGGCTGGTCGACAATCTGGACGGGGAAGTCAGCTTCCTCGACGTGATCTATTTCACCATGATTTCGATCACCACCACGGGCTTTGGCGATATCGCCCCCATCTCTGACCGTGCGCGGCTGGTCGAAGCGGTCATCGTGACGCCGGTCCGCTTTGCCGTGCTGTTCATCTTCGTGGGCACGGCCTACAACTTCCTCATCAAGCGTAGCTGGGAAAAATTCCGCATGGCCCGCATCCAGGATCAACTCAAAAACCATATCATCGTGCTCGGCTATGGCATCTCCGGTTCGGAATCGGTGGCCGAACTGATCGAACGCGGCACCGATCCCAGCACCATCGTGGTGATCGACCCGAGCGAGGAGCGGCTGCATGCCGCCGAATCCATGGGCTGCAACGTGATGGCGGCCGACGCCACGCGGGACGAGACGCTGAAGGCCGTGCGGATTTCGGAAGCGCAGAACGTGCTGATTTCCGCCGGGCGCGACGATACCACCATCCTGATCACGCTGACCGTGCGTGCGCTGGCCCCGCAAGTGCCGATCAGC
This sequence comes from uncultured Erythrobacter sp., assembly GCA_947504155.1. Taxonomy (GTDB): domain Bacteria; phylum Pseudomonadota; class Alphaproteobacteria; order Sphingomonadales; family Sphingomonadaceae; genus Qipengyuania. The sequence continues at coordinate 210,189 of CANNGF010000003.1, read as the reverse complement.
GTGGTGGTTCGCGCAGCCGATAACGAATCGCTGGCCCGGCAGGCGGGCGCGAACAACGTCATAAACCCCGTACGCTTCACCGGCCTGTTGCTGGCCGGCAGCGCGAAGGGCGAACATATCGCCGATTATCTGGCGGATCTGGCCAGCGTTTCGGGCCGCGTCCAGCTGGTGGAACGCGAGGTGACGGAAGAAGAATGCGGCTGCGCGATCAGCGAATTGCGCACGGGCGGCAGGGGCCTGCGCGTCTATCGCAACGGCCGCGCGATAGGCTTTTGGGAGGACGAATGCCAGAACCTGCAGGCGGGCGACATCATCGTGGAGATCGTGGCCACACCCAATGGCGAAACCAGGGGCGACGGCCATCGCCGCGACGACGAGCTGCGCCAGGGGGCCTGAGGCCTCAGCCCATCCAGAGGAAGACGCCGCCCATCGCCAGATAGGCCAGCAGCCAGAAGCCCCAGTCCGACAGCGCCCGGCGAATGGGTTCCTCGCGGCGCACGGCAGTGATGAAAATTGCCGGACCGATGAAGGTCAGCGCCAGCCCGCCCGACATCATGAAATAGAGCCACCATTTCATCTGCAGCGTTTCGGTGCCGACCCGCGCAAACATGTGGCCCAGCATGGCGGCGCTGGCGAACATCAGCAGCGCGGCAACCGCGTGCAGCAGATAGGGCGGCCGCGGGATCGACCGCTTGCCATAGAATGCGACGCTCAGCAGCGCTGCGACGAACCATGCGGCAACAACCGCAATCCAGTTTACCGGTCCCATGCCGTGCCTTCTAGCCTTGGCGGCGCCATTCGTGTAGGGGCGCGCGCGAATTTACGGACATTGCTATGAACACCTCCACCACCTCCATCCCCGACCAGAAGAAGGTCGGCATGGTTTCCCTCGGCTGCCCCAAGGCGCTGGTCGACAGCGAACGCATCCTCACGCGCCTGCGCGCGGATGGCTATGCGATGAGCCCCGATTACGCCGGCGCCGACGTGGTGCTGGTGAACACCTGCGGCTTCCTCGACAGTGCAAAGGAAGAAAGCCTGCAGGCGATCGGCGAGGCGATTGCCGAGAACGGCCGCGTGATCGTGACCGGCTGCATGGGCGACGAGGCGGATTCCATTCGCGCCGCGCACCCCAGCGTGCTGGCCGTGACCGGCGCGCATCAATACGAAGCGGTGGTGGAGGCCGTGCATGAACATGCCCCGCCTTCGCAGGGCCCGTTCATCGACCTGATCCCGCAGCCCGATATCAAGCTGACGCCGCGGCATTACAGCTATCTCAAGATTTCGGAAGGCTGCAATCACTCCTGCGCCTTCTGCATCATTCCGGATTTGCGCGGCAAGCTGGCCAGCCGCCGGATCGATGCCGTGCTGCGCGAGGCGGAAAAGCTGGTCGCCGCCGGCACGAAGGAACTGCTGGTCATCAGCCAGGACACCAGCGCCTATGGCGTCGACACACGCCACGAAAGCCGCGAATGGAAGGGCCGCGAAGTGCGCGCGCACATGACCGACCTCGCGCGGGAACTGGGCCAGCTCGACATCGGCGGCGGGGTGCCGCCTTGGGTGCGGCTGCATTATGTCTATCCCTATCCGCATGTCGATGCGGTGATCCCGCTGATGGCGGAAGGTTTGCTGACGCCCTATCTCGACATTCCCTTCCAGCACGCCAGCCCCAAGGTGCTGCGCGCGATGAAGCGCCCGGCGAACGAAGCCAAGGTGCTCGAACGGCTGAAAGGCTGGCGCGAGATCTGTCCCGACATCGCGATCCGGTCGAGCTTCGTGGTCGGCTTCCCGGGCGAGACCGAGGACGATTTCCAATATCTGCTCGACTGGCTGGAAGAAGCGCAGCTCGACCGCGTGGGCGCCTTCCGCTTCGAACCGGTCGAAGGCGCGCAGGCCAATACGCTGCCCGATCCCGTGCCCGAAGCGATCAAGGAAGAACGCTATGCCCGGATCATGGAAGTGACGGAGCGGATCAGCGCCGCCAAGCTGCAGGCGCGGATCGGCAAGACCATTCCGGTCATCATCGACGAGGTCGGCGAACCCGACGAGGACGGCGATATCGGCGCCACCGGCCGCAGCCAGGCCGATGCGCCCGAGATCGACGGTGCCGTCTATCTGCGCAACGTGCCCGCCACGCTGGCGGCAGGCGATATCGTTTCCGCCCTGGTCGAGGATGCCGACGCCCATGATCTCTTCGCTGCACCGGCCTGAGACTTTGACGTATCCGACACTGCCCTGCTCTTCTCCGGAGCCCGCGACTTGCGCCCCGCCCGTTCATTTCACACCCGAAGGCATTGCAATTTCTGATAATTCCCGCTTTGCATGGTGCAATGACGCGCACGAACTTTCCCCTAGGTCACTTACTACCCAGTCCTTAACTACTCATTCGCGCGGTTTACCTGGGGGCGGAGATGAATCGGTAATTTCGTAGAAAGAATATTAAGCATAGTCGCTTCATAGGGATGCGCGATGACGACCGTCCGCTCTTTGGACCGCATAACCCGGATACTGCGCCGACCGATGTCGCGCCTCCCCGCAGGGGCTGCGCAGCGCGTGAAGGACTTGCTCGTAAGCGCGCTGATCGCTTTCGTCCTCTTCGTCGGGACCATGCTCAGCCCGATCGACCAGCTAAGCTGGGTTCTCCAATCCCGCCTGGCGACGCATGAACCGTCAGGCGATATCGTCTTCGTCAGCACGGACAGCGACATAACCCACAGCGCCCAGCCGGAGGGCCGGACCGAGCTCGCCGCAGCCCTTCGCGCGCTAGCCGATCAGGATGTAGCGCGGGTCTACATCGACCTCGCTTTCCCCACCCGCTCAACAAATCAGGCTGACAGGGATCTGGCCGAGGCAATCGCTTCATTGGGGCCACGGGTCGTTTTGGTCGACCAACTCGAACGCAAAGTCACCTCCGGTGATCGAGCCATTCGAACCATACCCACTATCGCCGGAGACGCGCGTCGAGTCGTTTCGCGGGATACCACCAATTGGATGGGTTACACGTGGACCCGTGATTTCACACATGAGATCGAGGGCGAACGCTTTCCCTCGCTCGCAGCATCTCTCGCCGGTATCGAAGATCTCCGCAACGGGGACTTCCGGATCGATTACGCCCTGGATTCCCAAGACATCACCCATCTCGAGATGGCGGATTTCCTGACCGGAGGGACTACCGCGCGACTGGCTGGCAGGATCGTGGTGATCGGTAGGGAGGCCCGAATTGCTCAAATACAAACACGAGCGCCGGGTAATTTCGTGGTGCCGGAAAGTTATCCAGACATCTACGGAGCTGAAACGCTTAAGGCCGGAACGATCAAGTTTATAGGCGGCTTTCAGGCTCTGACTTTTTATTTCCTCCTGACACTCTTCGTTCTGCTCCTGGTGCGCTCGACCAATCAGCGACGAGTGGCTTATGCCCTACTTGCCATTTCGCTACCGGCCGTCCTTTACCTCGGCAACGTTCGGGGCATTAGAGCCGAGCTTTCCTATCCCGCCGCACTATTAATTTTATACGTTTTGTTGCGTTCACGATCTCGCTGGAAAGACCGGCTGGCCCTCGTAGATGATGAAACAGGCTTGCCTAAACTCCGTGCCCTCGAATTGGAACTTGCGCAGGACATTCATGCAAGAGGGCATATCGTCGTGGCGCGCATTCACGGTTACGAGCATGTTTTCAAAACGCTACCTCGGGTGGATCGCGCGAAATACACTCTCAAGCTTGTCGAGCGTCTGCGCACGACGAACACCGACCGAGTACTTTATTCGGAAGGGCACCACATCGCTTGGCATTCAGGCGAGGACGATGAGGAGCAGCTAGCAGACCATCTCGACGGCCTTAGAGCAATGTTCGCTGCGCCAATTTATGTTTCGGGTTCCTCGATCGACGTTGGGATAAGCTTTGGTGTCGCCAAGCTTGATGGGGATCCTGCAGCCAGGCTGGCTGCGGCAGTTGCCGCCGCAGAAGAAAGCTCCGAAGCGCTTCAGCCAATCAAAATTGCAGAAAGCAATTCACGTTTTGACGAGTTGTGGGATCTCTCATTGCGAGCTCGAATCGACGAAGCGATGGAGGCGGGAGAGATCTTTTGCGTCTACCAGCCTAAGATAGATACAAGAAGCGGCACCATGACCGGGGTGGAAGCGCTGGTGCGCTGGAAGGACCCCGTGCGTGGCTTCATTCCCCCGATGAACTTCATCGCACAATGCGAAAAAGCCGGACGAATGGAAGCTCTCACTGAATTCGTTTTCCGCACGGCGTGTGCCGCGGGGCGCCTGCTGCATTTCCGTGGGCGTTCGCTCACCGTTTCGATCAATGTTTCGGCAACTTTGCTCTCGGACATGAAAGTGGTGAGCCTGATGAGAAATGCCTTGCATTCCACCGGGTTTGACCCCCGCTTCCTTGTTCTGGAAGTTACCGAGACGTCACGCATCGGAGATCTTCAAACTGCGGAACTCGTACTGAATGAGCTGAAATCGATGGGTGCGCGGATATCGATCGACGATTTTGGAGTGGGTGAGACCAACTTCGAAACCTTTTTCGCACTTCCGTTCGATGAGGTGAAGATTGATCGATTGTTTGTCGCCAACATGGTGAAGAGCGAAAAAGCAAAAGCCATCGTCAGCAGCATCGTGAAGATGGGAAAAGAGGCCCGAATCGGTGTTGTCGCTGAGGGCGCCGAAGATACAGAAACTGTCAAAATGCTCACCGAAATGGGCTGCACTCATATCCAAGGCTATATTTTAGCATACCCTATGATCCTTGAAAAGATAATGGAATTCAGCGGTTTAGAAGAAAGCAGCGCCGCCAAGGCATAAATTCCACTTTACAAACAAGTTAGTTTAAAAGAAAACCTCCTAGTGTTTACCACTAAGGAGGTTTTTTATGTTTGACTTTTGGGGCTGGTTGATGGGCAAATAAGCCCATATTATACAGCAATACTTGAAAGGGCCTCTTTATTAGGGGCCCTTTTCGTGCAAAACTTATTTTTTTACTTTCCGAAACGTAATTGGCTCAGTAGCGTTGAGCCTTAATGACCATAACTATCGAAACGAGTTTTTCGTTCTCACTGCCCAGCATTACGGATGTACTGCTTCAGTTCGAAGCGGCGCATATTCCCGAGCAGCGTATCCTTACGTGCAACACTGATCTTTCTTCGTCGGAACATTGCGCACGCGTCCCAGCGCAGGACGATATAGGCGAGCGTATCTGGATAAGGGCTGAAGGGGAGTTTTCCGCTTCTTATCGGGCCGAAGTTCAGATCGAGCGACAGCTTACCGATCTCGCTGCTCTGGAAAAGCTTGCCCCGCACGACATGCCGGGAGAAGCGGTTCAGTATCTCTTCGACAGCCGCTATTGCGCGGCCGACAGTCTGCAGACGTTCGTACAGGAGGAGTTTTCGGACACCCAAGGCGGCGCACGGATTGCTGCCATCCGCGACTGGATAGCGCGAAAGTTCACATATACATCGGGCGTTTCCGGCCCGCAGACCACCGCGCTCGACAGTTTTGTGGCCCGGCAGGGCATCTGCCGGGATTATGCCCACGTCATGATCGCATTGGCTCGGGCGAGCGCAATACCGGCCCGTTATGTTGCGTGCTACGCACCGGGGGTAAGCCCGCCCGACTTCCATGCCATTGCCGAAGTCTTCCTGAGTGACCCCGAAACCGATAGTGGTGGGACGTGGCAGATGGTGGATGCTACCGGAATGGCCGACCCCGCGCAGACCGTAAAAATCGGCGTGGGGCGCGATGCCGCCGACGTAAGCTTCCTCACAAGCTTCGGAATGACCGATTTCGGCGACAAGCAGGTAACCGTGACGTCAGACTAGCACCATACTTGATAAGAATAGGAATGCGGCCCTCTGGCGCTCCCCGGGTGGCGCTGATACTCGACACCCTATGGGAGGAAAGATGCCGATGGACGGTACATGCCCGAAATGAAATTCGAAGCCGACCGCCTGCTCCTGTTTGGAGCAACCGGCGATCTGTCGCAGCGCATGTTGCTGCCTTCTCTTTGCGCGCTTCATGCAGATGGGTTGATTGGCAACGATCTGCGAATAGTGGCGACTGCCCGGTCCGAAATGAGCACCCGCGAATTCCGCGATTTCGCGCGCGAGGCGTTGGAGAAGTATCTTCCCAAGAACCGCCGCGGGCCGATGGCCGATTTTCTCAACCAGATCAGCTACGTTCCTGTAGATGCGACAACACCGGAAGGTTATGACGAGCTCGCGAAGGAAGTGGGGGACTATCACGGCCTCGCGATCTTTCTGTCTACTGCGCCCAGCCTTTTCGAGCCCACGATTTCCGGGCTCAAACGTGTTGGGCTGACCAAAGGCAACGCACGCATAGCGTTGGAGAAGCCGCTCGGCACGGATCTGGAAAGCAGTCGTGAAATCAACGACGCAGTAGCGCAAGCCTTCACCGAAGACCGCATTTTCCGCATCGATCATTATCTGGGCAAGGAAACGGTTCAGAACCTGTTGGCGCTGCGATTTGCCAACATACTGCTGGAGCCGGTGTGGAATTCCAATTACATCGAGCATGTCCAGATTACCGTTGCAGAAACGGTCGGGCTGGAATCGCGGGTCGCCTATTATGACGACAGCGGCGCGCTGCGCGATATGGTCCAAAACCACATGCTGCAGCTTCTCGCTTTGGTGGCGATGGAACCCCCGACCAGCTTCGATGCCACGGCCGTACGTGATGAGAAGGTCAAGGTTCTGCGTGCCTTGCGCCCGGCCAAGCCTGAGGAAGTGGTAACCGGGCAGTATCGCGCGGGAGCGGTCGATGGCAAAGCCGTGCCCGGTTACGATGAGGAGTTGGGCAAGGAAAGCGACACCGAAACTTATGTCGCCCTGAAAGCCCATGTCGACAACTGGCGCTGGCGCGGTGTTCCCTTCTACCTCCGCCATGGCAAACGCATGCCGGAACGTGTAACCGAAATTGTTATCCAGTTTCGCTGCATTCCGCATTCGATCTTTGAAGGGCGAGGAGCGAAGACCGAACCCAACCGGTTGGTGATCGAGATCCAGCCCAAGGAAAACATCCAGCTCACTATGATGGCAAAGGTCCCGGGCCTCGGAAGCGAAGGCTTGCGCCTGCGTCCGGTTCCGCTGGACATTGCCATGCCCGATGCTTTTTCCGACGTGGTACGGCGGATCGCTTACGAGCGATTACTGCTCGACCTTATTCATGGCGACCAGACGCTTTTCGTCCGCCGAGACGAGGTGGAGGCCCAGTGGGACTTCATCGATCATATTCGCAATCTGTGGGCGGAAAACGACATTCAGCCCAAAATCTATGCCGCAGGAACATGGGGGCCCAGCGCCGCCGTGGCGCTTGCCGAACGCGACGGGGTAACCTGGCACGATGACTAAACCGCTCAATGATACGATCCGCCGCGTAACCGAGCGCGTAATCGAAAACTCGAAAGCCAGCCGTTCCGCCTATCTGGACTTGATGGATCGCGAAGGCGAACGCCAGGTCAACCGCGGCACGATGTCCTGCTCCAACCTTGCCCATGCCTATGCCGGTGCGGAGGATGACCAGAAAGCCATCATGGCCGCACGCGGCCCCAACCTCGGCATTGTCACCGCCTATAACGATATGCTGTCGGCGCATCAGCCCTATCATCGTTATCCCGAACGGATGAAGATCTGGGCCCGCGAGGTGGGTGCCACCGTTCAGGTCGCTGGCGGCACACCGGCCATGTGCGACGGCGTGACGCAGGGCGAAGACGGCATGGAGTTGTCGCTTTTCAGCCGGGACACCATCGCGCTTTCCACCGTGGTGGCGCTGAGCCATGCCATGTATGATGGCGTTGCGCTGCTCGGTATCTGCGACAAGATCGTGCCCGGCCTTCTGATGGGTGCACTTCGCTTCGGCCACCTGCCGGCAATCTTCGTCCCTTCGGGGCCGATGGGCACGGGCATCTCCAACAAGGAAAAACAGCGCACCCGGCAGCTTTATGCGGAAGGCAAAGTCGGTCGCGAAGAATTGCTGGCGAGCGAGATGGGCAGCTATCATTCCCCCGGAACCTGCACCTTCTATGGCACGGCGAATTCCAATCAGATGATGATGGAAATGATGGGCCTTCACGTACCAGGTGCGGCCTTCGTACCGCCAGGCGCCAAGCTGCGGCAGGAGGTCAGCCGTGCCGCCACCCATCGCCTTGCAGCCATGCGCAAGGGCGGCGACGATTTCCGTCCGCTCGCCCGCGTGGTGGATGAAAAGGCAATCATCAACGCCGCGATCGGTCTGCTTGCAACCGGCGGCTCGACCAATCATGCCATCCATATCCCAGCGATGGCCCGGGCAGCTGGCATCAAGTTCGACTGGACCGACCTGGCGGAACTGTCGCGGGCCGTACCCTTGGTTGCGCGGGTCTATCCGAACGGATCGGGCGACGTGAACCATTTCCACGATGCCGGGGGCATGGGATATGTGATCGGAACCCTGCTCGACGAAGGGCTGGCGCATGGCGATATCCTGACTGTCTGGAATGGCGGCTTCGAAGCCTACGGCCGGGAGCCCGGGATGGACGGGGATACGCTGACATGGCGCGATCCCGGTCCCAGCGGCGACACGGAAATGCTTCGACCGGCATCGGATCCCTTCCAGAGCGACGGCGGCATGCGCCTTGTCGAAGGCAATCTTGGTCGAGCCTGCTTCAAATCGTCCGCTGTCGAACGCGAACGCTGGACGATTGAGGCACCCTGCCGGGTTTTCCAGGATCAGCGCAGCGTGAACGAGGCCTTCAAGAAAGGTGAACTCGACCGCGATGTGGTGGTGGTCGTCCGCTATCAGGGACCGCGCGCAAACGGCATGCCTGAATTGCACAAGCTGACGCCGGCGCTGGGCGTCCTTCAGGATCGGGGGTACCGCGTGGCACTTGTTACCGATGGTCGCATGTCCGGAGCTAGCGGCAAGGTGCCGTCTGCGATCCACTGTACACCCGAAGCATTGGGGGGCGGTCCGCTTTCCAAACTGCGCGATGGCGATATCGTCAGAGTGTGCGCGGAGACCGGAACGCTGTCGACTACCGCAGACCTGGATACGCGGAAGCCGGCCGAGGAGCCTCAGGCCGATAGCGGTATGGGCCGCGAATTTTTTGCCATGTTCCGCCACAACGCCGATGGCGCGGAACAGGGCGCATCATCGATGCTGGCAATGGCAGGACTGTAAGAATGGAACTTGTTAGCGTCGATATCGGCGGAACCCATGCGCGCTTCGCAATCGCGACGATCGCGGATGACGGCACCATCACCCTAGGTGAGCCGGAAACAATTCACACCGAGGATCACGCCAGCTTCCAGACGGCCTGGGAAGATTTCCGCGAGCGGATGGGCGGCAGCCTGCCACCGCGCGTATCGATGGCGATCGCGGGGCCGGTCGGGGGTGAAGTCATCCGCTTCACCAATAATCCCTGGATCATCCGCCCTGCCCTGATCGGCGAGAAGCTCGGCTGTGATACTTATTCCGTAGTCAATGATTTCGAAGCCGTTGCTCATGCCGTGGCACGGGTGAGTGAGGATGAGTTCATTCATCTTACCGGTCCGGACGAACCGCTCGCACCGACCGGAAGGCTCAGCGTTCTTGGCCCCGGTACAGGCCTCGGTGTGGCACATCTTTATCGGGAGGCCGACGGAACTTATCGGGTTTCGGCAACCGAGGGCGGTCACATCGATTTCGCCCCACTCGACAGCATCGAAGACGCAATCCTGGCTCGGCTTCGCAAGAGGCACACCCGCGTTTCAATCGAACGCGTCGTATCGGGCCCAGCCATTACCGATATCTATCAGACGCTGGCCGCCATGGAGGGCAAAGCTGTCGCCGAAGAGGACGACATCGATATCTGGAAGCGCGGTCTGGAGGGCACCGACAGCCTGGCGGCGGCCGCAGTTGATCGGTTCTGCCTGTCGCTTGGCAGCGTTGCAGGCGACATTGCCCTGGCTCAGGGCGGCTTTGGCGGCGTGGTGATCGCTGGAGGACTTGGCTACCGCATTCGTCACACTCTCCTCAAATCAGGTTTTGCCGAACGCTTTCGTTCAAAGGGCCGTTTCCAGAGTTTGATGGCCTCGATCCCCGTCAAGCTCATTACCCATCCGCAGCCCGGCCTTTTCGGCGCGGCAGCTGCTTATGCATCCGAACACGGGATACTCGACAAATGACTACCATTGGCGACATCATGCAGACCGCTCCGGTAATCCCAGTCATCGTGGTCGACGACGTAGATCAAGCGGAGCCTCTAGCCCGAGCCTTGGTCGCTGGCGGCCTACGCGTTCTGGAAGTAACTCTGCGCACCCCAGCCGCGCTGAACGCAATCCGCGCCATGAAGCAAGTGGATGGCGCGATCGTGGGCGCTGGCACTGTCACCAACCAGCAGGAACTGGCCGATGCCATCGATGCGGGTAGCGAATTCATCGTTTCGCCCGGACTGACAGAGAGCTTGGGCAAGGCGTCCATTCGCGAGGGTCTTCCCTTCCTCCCCGGCATTTCCAATGCGGGAGACATCATGCGGGGCCTTGATCTCGGCCTTACCCATTTCAAGTTCTTTCCTGCCATGGCCGCAGGGGGGCTTCCCGCGCTGAAGGCACTCGCAGCGCCATTCGGACAATGCCGCTTCTGCCCGACCGGCGGGATTACGCTCGAGAATGCGCGAGACTGGCTTACTTTCGACCCGGTACTCTGTGTGGGCGGAAGCTGGGTCGCACCCCGCGGTGCGGTAGACGAAGCGCAGGTGGAAGAGCTTGCCCGCGAGGCCGCCAGTTTAAGTAGTTAAGAAACCCGCCGCGCATTTTCACGGCGAAACACCCAGACGGATTCACCATCTTTCTCTCGCACATCCGCTTGAATACCAGCGATGTTGGTCTTCAGACCCCGTATCAGATTGTCTGCCAATCCCGACCCGACCCGCTGGTTCACTCTGATCCCATACAACTGGAATATTGCCCGGATCACGCCACCCAAAATCAAAGATTGATTGGCGGCCGAACCGACCTCTCGATAAACGGCCTCCACTCCGTCAAAGGTAACCTTCTCGGCGAATTCTCGCTCGATGGTCTGCCGAATAATCATGTCAGCTTCGGCCAAGTGCTTCGCGCTTCGACCCAGCGCATCCCTGTCGAGCCAATCGCACCGGGCGAGGTTTTCGCGCATCTTGATACGGTCGAAGTCGGTATTCTGGTTCGACGGGTCTTGTACGGCCTTCCAGCCGAAGCTGTCGACAAGTTGGGCCAGTTCCTCCCGTCGCCATCCCAGTAGCGGCCGAACGAGTGGAACAGTCGTCTCCGGTACCTTCGCTCGCGAGCGGATCGACGCCAAACCACCCAATCCACTGCCCCGATTGAGGCGCATAAGAAAGGTCTCCGCCTGGTCGTCCAGCTGATGCGCCGTCGCTAGACCGGCCAAGTCCCGTTCTCCGCACCAAGCGCCCAAAGCTCGATAGCGAGCGGTCCTCGCCCGGGATTGTAGGTTTCCCTTTTCCACCTCAACCCGCAAAGTAACATGGGGCACGCCAAGTTCAGCGCAATAGTCGGCAGCAAGTTTCGCTTCCGCCCCGCTTTCCGCTCGCAACTGGTGGTCTACCGTAGCGGCCTCCACCCGCCCCGGCAGGGCACTATGCCCGAGCAAGAGTAGCGCGAGGCTATCTCCGCCGCCCGATATTGCGATGCCGAGTTTCTCGGACCCATCGAGGAGGTCGGGCCATAATGCGAAGAGGTCGGCCCGGAACCGGTCCAGCAGTTCCGGAGCAATTTTCATACTAGCTGCATTTGATCTTACTGCGCGCGGTCGAGTAATCAGCCTGAAGCCGTCCGGACGCCAAGGCCGGATAGGTTTCGCCAAACTCGGACAGCGCGATGCATGCGCGCTTCGTGTCTTTGAGTGCGATCATCGATTCAGCCAGATAAAGCAGGCTGTCGCCAGCACGAGCGCCATTCTTGTCGGCCTGATAATTCTTGAGGAACCAAGGGGCAGCTTCGCTGGGTTTGCCGTCGTCCAGATACGCCCGGCCAAGAAGGTTGCGACCATAGCTGGTGCGCGCATGGCTGGGATATTTCTCGACGAACATGGTCAGCTGCTGCTGCGCCTCGGGAAAGAAACCAGCATCCCAAAGTCGGAAGCCATAGGAATACTCATCGTCTCCGGCATCCCCCGTCTGCGGCTTTGCGATCGCTTGAACCGCAGCCACACGCGCGGGATCGGGTCTCGTGGCGGCTGTAGCCGGGCTTGATGCAGCTGCTGAGGAATTCGCAGTCGAAGGGGTGCTAGCCGCGGGCGGAGCAGCAGCCATTGGAGCACCGGCCGTTTCTAGCTTCTCTACCCGTTCTTCCAGCAAGCGTGTGGCATTCGTTCCGACTTCGTATTGCGCGGTCAGCCGTTGCAGCTGGCTTTCCAATGCATCGAGCCGAGCGAGAATGTCCGTGACTGCAGTTGTGGAAGGCGCAGAGGTAGTCGGACGGGCAGCGGGCTGCCCAGTGATTTCAGGCTCGAAATAGCGCCCGTCGCCCCCTGGAAATACCTTACGCTGCAAGGCACGGACTTCGGCTTCGAGCTTGCGGATACGCGCTTCATCATTGTCCTGTGCGACGGCCGGCATAGAGGTGGCAAGCAGAGCCATACCGATTGTTCCGAGCCCAAAGGCGCGTGCACTGCGTGCGATCATGAAAGTTCAAGCTCCCTGTGGAGGTTTATTAAGTGAAAATGCCGTAACGACCCAAATCTGTCGAGAGGATGAAGGTTGATACCTGCCACCGCTTTACCGGTCGAATTCAGTTTGCGGATTCTGACGATGTGCTAGATGCCGAACCGGTTGGCGTGTCGTTGCGCGCCAACAAGGCTTCAGGTGTCACTGAGACATCTTTCACCACTGTATCTTCTTCGCTGAGTTTCGGAACACTACGACCGCCAACAGTAATTGACAGAGCGTAGGGGCGGCCAGTCCAGACCTGCGGGCCTTCCGCATCTTCTGGAATGGTGAAGCTATCCCCTTTGGCCATCTGGGCTTCGTAGAGGCGTTCGCCGTCTGCATCGTAGAACTTGACCCAGGTGTCGTCCATTTCGCTGGTGAACACGACTGGTCCACTTGCCGGTTGGGGCGTAGGGGCGGCAGCTTGTTCGGGGCTTTCGGCGCGGGCGACTTGTTCACTGGGGTCTTGCAGCGGCGCCGGGCCTAACCCCGGTGCGAAATAGCTTGAATAGAAGGCGTAGATTCCCCCCAGCAGCAACACTGCGGCAAGCGCTGCGAACCAGGCCAGCCCGCGACCTGGCACACGCTCCGGGTCGCCCGGCTCGAACTTCGTAGGCTTGTCCTCCGCGCTGGCCGTTCCTTCTGCCAGCTCTGCACGAACCTGGTCGAGTGTCTCTTTTTCGTCGAGGCCGAGGAGGCGGGCATAAGTACGGGTAAAACCGATCGCATAGGTTCGCGATGGCAAAGCTGCGAAATCGCCAGCTTCGATGCTTTCGAGATGTCTGAGAGGAATTCGGGTTTCGGCCGCGACCTGGTCGATTTCCAGACCCTTGGCCTGACGCGTTTCGCGAAGCCGCTCACCCACCCGTTTGGTTGGCTCTGCGGCAGGTTGCGTTGCTACGTCTTCTTGTTCTTCCATGAAATTCCCGAACTTGTCGAACCCTGTAACCGCTTAGAAGAAGCGCGCCGGTCTTGTGTCAACCATAGCAGGATGAACCGATTAAAGGAAATAGACAGATCGCGCATTTAACAGGACCAAATCAGTCGATCTCGATACCATTATTCTGGGCCCACAAACCAATCGCTGCGCGCATGTCGGGCGGCGGTCGCAGCAGCCACTGCTGCATCTGCTGGGAAAGTTCGGGAAGAGAAACCTTGCGCACCAGTTCCTTGATCGGTCCGACGGCAGCAGGAGTAATCGAAAATCGCGTGTAGCCCAGCCCCATCAGGGCCAGCGCTTCTAGCCGCCGTCCGCCCATTTCACCGCACACGCCGATGCGGACAGGACTGCCAACCATCTGTTTTGCAAGACGGGCCATGAAGCGCAAGATTGCCGGGCTAAGCCAGTCGTACCGTTCCGCCAGCTTGGGGTTGGCCCGATCGGCAGCGAATAGGAACTGGGTTAGGTCGTTCGTGCCCACGGAAATGAAGGACAGCTTGGGCAGCAGGACATCGAGCACTTCGGCGAGCGATGGCACTTCCAGCATGCAGCCATACTCGACAATTTCCGGCAACACCCGCCGGCGTTCGCGCATGAAATCGGCCTGCTCTTCGAAAATCGCTTTTGCAGCATCGAATTCCCACGGCTCGGACACCATGGGGAACATGACCGATAGCTGTCGCCCCGCAGCGGCTTCGAGAAGGGCGCGAGCCTGAGCCTTGAGAAGGCCCTCTCGCTCCAGGGAAAGGCGGAGTGCGCGCCAACCCATCGCAGGGTTCTCGTCCTTCTCTGCAATATCATTGGCTAGGTACGGAACGGCCTTGTCCCCGCCGATATCGACTGTCCGGAAAATGACCGGCTTGCCGTCCGCAGCATCGAGCACATCGCGGTACAACCGCATCTGCCGTTCGCGCGCCGGAAGCGTCGACGATACGAGAAACTGGAACTCCGTCCGGAACAAGCCAATCCCGTCGGCACCGGTAAGTTGCAGCGCGCTAACATCGTCGCGCAAACCGGCATTCATCATCACGGTAATGCGCGTACCGTCCCGCGTAAAAGGCTCGACATCGCGAAGCTCGGCATAGGCCGCCGCGCGCTCCTTGCTTCTAGCGAAACGGGCGTCGAATGCCTCTCGCAATTGCTGCGAGGGTCGAAGAGTAACTGTGCCCAGATCGGCATCCACGAGTACTTCGTCGCCTTCAGAGACATGGCTACGCACGCGTGCCACGCGCCCCAGTACCGGCACCCCCATTGCTCTTGCCACAATGACCACATGGGCTGTTAGCGAGCCTTCCTCTAGCACCACCCCCTTCAACCGGCGCCGGTCATATTCCAGCAATTCTGCTGGCCCGAGATTGCGTGCGAACAGGATAGAATCCCGGCGCAACCCTTGCGTAGCCGCCGTGCCAAGCTGGCCCGATACGATGCGTAGCAAACGGTTCGAAAGATCTTCGAGATCGTGCATGCGGTCAGCCAGCAGCGGATCGTCGATTTCGCGCATGCGCATGCGTGTGCGTTGCTGGACCCGTTCGATCGCGGCCTCTGCGGTCAAGCCGCTGTCGATCGCTTCGTTGATGCGCCGGCTCCAACCCTCGTCGTAGGCGAACATTTTATAGGTTTCGAGCACCTCGACATGTTCGCCGCCTTTACCGAACTCCGGCTCGCGGCCCATTGCGTCGATCTGATCGCGCATCTTGTCGAAGGCGCGGTAAACACGCTGGCGCTCTGCCTCTACATCTTCGGCGACAACCTGATCGATTTCAACGCGCGGCTGATGGAAGACAGCCTGGCCCGCAGCCAAACCCTTCACCAGAGTTAGCCCTTCGAGGACTTCACACTCGGTCGGAGCCTCGCCCAAGTCGATCGTGTCCTCATCATCGACCAGTTCCTTGTGAGCGATCAATTCCGACAAAACCATCGCAGTGGTCTGAAGGGCCTCTATCTCCACGTCTTCATAACGCCGAGGCTCAACATGCTGTACGCAGAGCACGCCCACGGCGCGCTCCCGGTAAACGATCGGCACGCCGGCGAAGGAATGGAACTTATCCTCGCCCGTTTCTGGCCTGTAAAGAAAGTCCGGATGGGCCTTCGCTTCGGCAAGGTTAAGGGTTTCGATGTTCTTGGCGATTGTCCCGGTGAGGCCTTCGCCCACTCCCATTCGCGTGACATGGACGGCATCCGGATTGAGCCCATGGGTTGCGTAAAGCTCCAGCTCTCCATCGCGCAGCAAATAGATTGAACAGACTTCGCTGGTGAGGCTTTCCGCGATTATGTCGACGACGCGGTCGAGTTTGTGCTGAGCGTGATGACGTCCGGCCATGACCTCGTGCAACTGCGTGAGGATCTGGCGGGCGGAAGCTGCTGCTGACATGACTTGCAGCTATAGCAAAAAAGAAGGGCAGCGAAAGCGGGGGCCGCAAGTATAAGCCCGCGACCCCGCGAACATTTACGCCAGCGTCAATTCGCGGCGATTTCTTCCTTGATCCTCAGCTTCTGCCGTTTGAGTTGCTGGACCATCACGATGTCGGGCGAAGGCCTCGCCTGTTCGTCGTGCAACCTGGCTTCAAGACCTGCATGCTTGGCCTTGAGTGCGGCGACATGGGATGATTGCATAGGACTGGCTCCTTCTAGAGTTAAACCCCCGAGAAGCGACTCGCACTTGGCGGCACGAGCCGCGGTAGATGATCAAAACACAGCTTGGTGAATTTACAAACCCCCTCTGAAGGGCCATGCGGCAGGACGAGAGACGGGAACGACGACAGTGAACGAACAGGAACTACGCAAACGCCTGGAATCGCTCGAGGTTGAGCATCGCGACCTAGACGTTGCTATCTCTGCTCTTAGTGAGGCTGGGGAGAATGGATCTATCGATCAATTGCAGATCGCCCGCCTCAAGAAACGCAAGCTCCAGCTGAAAGATCGCATCGCGGCGATCGAGGATAACCTGATACCCGACATAATTGCCTGATCGCGTTTCAATCCGGGACAGAGAAAAAGAAATTCTGGGGAGCCAAGATCATTCGATAGTCATTCCGCTGTCATGGTCGGGGAAACAGCCATCAGGGAACAGGTCGTGGATGAGCTCTATGCGCATGCGCTGGAGCTTGCCGACGAAGCGCGCGTGGTTTTCGACCTTCGCGACGAAACACTTCTTACCCAATCGTCCGATCGCGTGCGCATCGCCATGTCGATCGAAGGGCTTCGCACCACGACAAGGGTGATGCATGTTCTCGCGTGGCTACTCAACCAACGCGCCTATTATGCGGGAGAGCTGTCGAAACTGCAGGTTCTCCGGGACGGCACCCTCGGCGAGGATCGACCTTCCGATCCCAACAATCTGGTCTTGCTTCATTATGGCACCCAGTCTCTGATCCAGGCGACCGAACGCCTGCATGAGCGTGTACGCCGCCTGGATGACGAGCAACGCCAACTCGGTGAGAGGCATAGCGCGGTGCAGGAAATGCAAGGACGGATAGCCCAAGCTTTCGGTGCTGCATGATGCAATGATTTCTGGGTTGAACTAAGCTACTGACAGAGCTTTGTGATAGCGAGCCAAACGCGCTTCTCGTACGTCTGGCGAGATGTCGGGGACAAATTTCTGGGTCACACCACGCATCCTGGCGGCTGCCTCTTTGAGTGATCCGTGGATCCCGGCCCCGACGCTGGCGCAAATTGCCGCGCCTAGAGCGGTCGTTTCTACAAATTGGGGCCGTTCAACTTCCAAGCCGATTATGTCGGCCAAGTCCTGCGCCATCCAATCATTGGAACTCATTCCGCCGTCCACGCGCAAGCTCGTCCACGCTGCGCCATCGGCAGCGAAGGCGGAAGCGAGATCGCTCGTCTGATGTGCCATGGCTTCGAGCGCTGCACGGGCAATCTGCGCCCTGCCGCTGGCAAAACTGAGGCCGGAAATGACACCCCGGGCATCCGGCCTCCAATGTGGGGCACCCAACCCAGCAAGTGCGGGGACGATGACGACCTCTCCGCTATCCTGGATCGAGCGGGCTAGATCCTCGGTTTCGGAAGCGCTTGCAATGAGACCCAATTGATCGCGAAGATATTGAATAAGGCTGCCAGCTACGAAGCATGACCCTTCAAGCGCATAAGTGCGCACGCCCCCGGCCTGGTAAAGGACAGTTCCCAGCAGGCGGTGGTCCGAATGCGGAATCTCCTGGCCCTTGTTTGTCAGGACGAAGGCGCCGGTGCCATATGTTGCCTTTGTCTCTCCAAAGGACAGGCATCCTTGTCCGATAGTGGCCGATTGCTGATCTCCTACCAACCCGCAAATCGGAATTGCCTTGCCCAGCCAGTCCGCGGAGCAGCTGGCGAGTTCACCATGCGTATCGACGACCTCGGGCAACGCCTTTCGAGGAATGCCGAACAGATCGCAGAGCCCTTCGTCGAATTGTTTTCCGTCTAGCGCCATCAGCAATGTTCGGCTGGCATTGCTTGCGTCCGATATGTGGAGCCCCTTGGACAGCTTGTAGACCAGCCAGCTCTCCACCGTGCCGAAATTCAGGGAGCGTTGTCGGGCGGCCGTTCGGACGGCTTCTTCATTCTCCATCATCCAACGCATCTTCGTTCCGGAAAAATAGGGATCGAGCAGCAAGCCCGTGCTCTCGTGAACCCGCGCCTCATGCCCGGCATCACTCAGCGTCTTACAGAATTCGGCTGTACGTCTATCCTGCCAGACTATGGCACGAGCTAGCGGCTCACCGGACTTGCGATCCCAGGCAACAACTGTTTCTCGCTGATTGGTTATGCCGATCGCTGCGATATTGCTGGCATCGTCGCCCACAACCTCGCGCATGCAATGAAGCGTTTTCTGCCATATTTCCTCAGCATCGTGTTCAACCCAGCCGGGCCGAGGATAATGCTGCGTCAAATCCTCTTGGCAGACACGTTCCACATGCCCTTCGCAATCGAAGACCATGGCCCGTGTCGAAGTCGTCCCTGCATCGAGGACCAGAATTCTCGCTCCCATCCCTCTCTTCTGCCGCTCGTCAAAAGCGAAGTCGAGAGGGCGAAGTCCAAAAAGCTTTCAGAAGTCCATGGGCAACGGTGCGTTGCATACCCTCGCCCCAACCGGCTAGAAGCAGGAAATGGCAGGTCTTCCCCCCAAACCATGGCCGACCGGCGATGCGATTCAGCTGGAACCGCTCGTACGCCGAGTGCTTGCACCCAACCCCTCGCCCTACACCTTTACCGGTACGCAAAGTTACGTTGTGGGTATTGGCGGAGGCTGCGCGGTGATCGATCCCGGCCCGGACGAACGCGAGCATCTGCTGGCTCTCGATGAAGTAATCGGGGAAGAGCACGTCGTCGCGATCATGTGCACGCATACACATCGCGATCATTCTCCCGCAGCGAAGACCTTGTCGCGCAGAACCGGCGCTCCGGTCGTTGGCTGTGCGCCCTTGGTACTCAACGATAGCGGACCGCGGGCGGATGCTAGCTTCGACCGCACTTACGAACCCGACCGCGTGCTTGAGGATGGGGAAGCGATGACCGGTCCCGGCTGGACCTTGCGAGCCGTGGCAACCCCGGGTCACGTGTCCAATCACTTATGTTTCGCGCTTGAGGAAAGCGGCGCGCTATTCACTGGCGATCATGTCATGGGCTGGTCGACGAGTGTTGTCGTACCACCCGATGGCGATATGGCCCAATATATGGCGAGCCTGGAGAAACTATACGCCCGCGAACAGGATCGAATTTATTACCCGGCGCATGGCGAGGCGATCGAAAAGCCCCGTCAACTGGTGCGCGGTATGATCGGCCATCGGCGCCAGCGGGAAAATCAGATCATGCGCCACCTCCGGGAAGGGCCTCATGCCGCTGCAGATTTCATCCCGAAAATGTACAAGGGTCTGGACGAGAAGCTTCACGGCGCAGCGAAGATGTCGGTTACCGCCCATCTTATCGATCTCGAAAATCGCGGTCTCGTCACACAGGACCAAGATCTCTGGGTCGCGATCTAGGTTGGCCCTCCGAAAACTGCTGAGAGCTTCCCTGGCGACGATCAAATATGAATACCGGACCTGGTAGGAACCCCCTCGCCTCGCTGCCCGTTCGCTCTATAAGCGCTCCCAAAGCAATTCAGATGAGATACTACACATGACCGCCGAAACCACATTGCCGACAGGCCAGGATTTGCTCAGCGAAATCGATCGCCTGCGCAAAGAAAAGAATGCGATCATTCTCGCGCATTACTACCAAAGTTCCCAGATTCAGGATCTTGCCGATTTCGTCGGCGATAGCCTCGAGCTTTCCCGTAAGGCTGCCGAAACAGATGCGGATGTGATCGCATTCTGCGGCGTGAAGTTCATGGCTGACACAGCTAAGATCCTTAGTCCTGAAAAGATTGTGGTTCTACCGGATATGGATGCAGGTTGCAGCTTGGAAGACAGCTGCCCGCCCGACAAATTCAAGGCCTTCCGCGAAAAGCACCCCGATCACATCGCGCTGACGTACATCAACTGCTCGACCGAGGTGAAGGCGCTCAGCGACGTCATCGTCACCTCTTCCAGCGCGGAAACCATCATCAGCCAAATTCCCGAAGACCAGAAGATCATCTTCGGTCCCGACCGGCACCTTGGTGGCTACATGAGCCGCAAGTTCGGGCGCGAGATGCTGCTCTGGCCGGGTGTGTGCATCGTGCACGAAGCCTTCAGCGAGACCGAGCTTCTGAAGCTGAAGCAAGAGCACCCCGGCGCCCCGATCGCCGCGCATCCCGAATGTCCGCCGACCATCGTCGACCACGCCGATTACGTGGGTTCGACAAGCGGCATCCTGCAATTCGCCCAGACCTTCGAAGGCGACACGCTGATTGTGGCGACCGAGCCGCACATTATTCATCAGATGGAAAAGGCGCTGCCAGAAAAGAACTTCATCGGTGCGCCTGGTGCAGACGGCAACTGCAGTTGTAACATCTGTCCCTACATGGCGTTGAATACGCTGGAGAAGCTCTACAAATGCCTCGATACGCTAGAGCCGCGTATCGAAATTGAAGAAGGCTTGCGCTTGCAGGCCAAACAGAGCCTGGACCGGATGCTGGAAATGGCGAGCGGAACGATCGGCAAGGGTGATCTCGGGCGCGTTTAACGCTCGAGACGTTCCGTCAGCATGTGCGGAGTTGCCATTCCAAAAGCGAGCGCCACGGCTAGCTGCGTTGCAAGTAAGCCCTGAGCAACAGCGACTGCCAGAGCTAACGCACCGAGGGTAGCGATCGCGGTGGGCAGAGCCACCGCTCGCACGACCCGCCTCCAGCCATAGGCAGCAATCTGCCGTTCCTGCACTGGAAGCGCATGGGCGATAAGGAAGATCAGCCCCACGGCAAGGACAGGCTGCAGGAAAGCGGTCGATAGGCCAGCCACGATGGCATGGCCGAAACCGCGCAGCCCCTTGATGAACGCATAGAGAGCGAAGCCACCGCCTACGATGCCGCCAAGCGCAAGAAAGCGCAGGAAATTACGAGGCAATTCCTCGCCCGCTATAAAACCGAGCACTGTTGCCGTCTCGCTGTGGCGGAACAAGGCGCTGCCTCCGACTGCCAGTCCTGCAATGGCGATACGTGTAACTTTGTCAAAGCGGCAGTCGCTGCGTGAAAAATGCCAGGCCGACAAAGCGAAGAATAATGCGAGGCCGCCGAGAGGTTCGATCAAAAAGAGTCCTGCTACTGCCGCGCCGATCAGCACGTATGCGATTGCGTGGATCAGAGTGAATGATGCGAGCGTGTCTTCCTGCTCGTCGCCGGCTCCGTGCGAGAGACCGAGAACGAAAAAGATAAGGCCAATGTAGACTGGCAGTGCGCCCCCTGTAATCTGGGCGATGACAGCGAGGGTTACGGCGAACCACGATAAAAGGGCCCCGGCATTCTGCCAGGGCCCCGATCGTTTGAAGGCGACTGCCGGCTTCAGCCGTCAATCTCCCCTGCGGGATGCGACTGCCGAACCGAGCGGCGATGTCTCCAGTGCCTCGGCTGCGGGAACATAACCCTCAAGCGCCGAACGACGAAGGACGTAGCGGCTCAGGATCAGGCCGTAGATCAGCTTCGACGAGATGTCGGCGATGGAGAACAGCAGTTGGCGGATGACCACCACATCGCCATCGAAACCGATTTGCGGCAGGGCGTAGGCAATCGGGTAGATTCCCCATGTGGCGAGAAAATACCACCAGATGTTCTTCGGCCATGCCTTGAGCTCGGGAGGGCTGTTCGCCACGCCCAGAGAGATTACCCCGCGCACTTCGATGATCAGCCATACGAAGAAGACCGTCGAAATCACGCCCCAGATGTTGAGCCTGGACCAGTCACCCGTTTCACCGAACTGACCGTAGAGACCTGTCCAGATCATCAACACGGCCGGCACGATCATGCGGATCGCCCGCTTGTGAAGATCGGGACGAGCAATGCCGAATGCGATGGCAAGCTGCGTCAGCAAGATCGGAACTGTGATCGTCCAGTTCCCGTACCGGAAGGCGTTGGTGAAACTCTGGTTCTCGGCAAGCGGGCGATAAACGCTGCCGACCAGTTCATAACTCGTCTGCCAGAGGTTGAATTCACGAAGCAGGCTAAGCCCAGCCGATGCCATCACGACAGCAGAGAGGATGGGGACGATGCGATACCGTGGCGCAAGCTGCAACGACATCATAAGAAAGAAGAGAATAAACGCGAAATGCGCGCCGTAGCTAACCATCAGGATCAAGGATCCGCTGGTGAATTGTCCGGTCGTCAGGGTAACGAGATTCTCGATACTACCAAACTGACCCACAGCTTGTTCAGCAATCATGCGATTGTCCTTCGAAAAAGGGGGACTAGCCCCAATTGAAGCGACACTGCCCAGTCCTGGCCCCCATAAGCTGTGCGCGTAGCAACCAAATCGCGTTTAAGCGGTTGTGTTCCTGAATAGAAATGGACGGGGCACTTTTTTTGACTGGACCAAAACCTATAAACGACCTGTTAGGCTGGTTCGTCCATCGTCTTACTGCCAATTACTGGTCCCTGGCTTTATGCGCTGTGCTTGCAGCACCCTTGGTCTTCGCTGCCAGTTTGCATGCGGACCGAAATGGCTTGACCGCTTGGATTTTGGAGCAGGATCTTGCTCCTGTCGCCACCGCGGAGACAGCACGTGATGCTGCGGCATTGATTGCCGGGATCGACGCAGCATTTCTCACCCTTTATTTTTCCATCTCGCTGATCGTGCTGACGATTGCTGCTGGCAATCTCGGCGTGCGCCTGATCGATCGCTGGCTGGCGAAACGATTGGTCCGCATTTCCATAGCCGGCCTGTGCTTCACGCTCATTCACGCGACGCTGACGATGAATGCGATGGATGCTGATGCGGATCTTATCGATACGCCTTTGGCCACATTCGCCTCCACAGTTCTGCTGCTTATGATCAACACGGTAATGCTTGCTGTGGCCACTCACGATCTTGGCCGCACCATGTTCATCGACAGAGCGATTGATGCTGTTGCATCCGACGGGCGAAAGAGTGTCTTGCTGCTCCAGCAGGCACCTCAGACTCAAACAGACTGGGCTGACACGGTCAAAGCTCCGCGTAACGGCTATATCGAAGGGGTGGAGCTCAAGCGGCTCAGCAAGGCGCTTGCCAGCGGCAGTGAATCACGGCTTGAGGTAGCCCCGGGCCAGCATGTGTTGAAGGGGCAGACGCTCATATCTTGCCAGAGCCAATGTGAGGATCCGAAGGCGGTTCTAAGAGCTATCCCGATCGGCAAGTTCCGCAGCAATACGCAAGGGGCGGTTTTCCAGATACGCCTTTTGGTTGAGATCGCTGCACGGGCCTTGTCGCCCGCGGTCAACGATTTCTACACTGCACTGGCGGCGGTCGATGCGCTGACGGAAGTCGCATCCGGCCATTGCCGCAACTGGGTGGACGAAGGCAACGTTCCCGTCAGCCTGGATTACCCGTCCATCGCCCTGCCCGGCCAGGACTTTCGCGGTCTGTTCGAAGATCCGCTGGCCGCCCTGAGACAGGCAGCTGCCGATTACCCTTCAGTTTCGATCCGGATAATTGGGAACGTCCAGCGACTTGTGCGCTTGCATTGCTCTCATGCACCCGGTCTGGTGGTCTTTCTTGTCGAATACGCTAGCGAACTCCATCAGCAAGCACGCGCTTGCTGTGAAATCGGTACGGACAGGGATACCCTGGATCGAAGGCTGGCGGAACTGAAGAAAGAGGCAGGGACTGGATGACCGCTTATCTCAAGAAAATCTGGCTTGATGTTAATGCCAGTTACTGGTTCCTTCCCGCTCTGTTTTCCATCGCCGCCCTCCTTCTCGCCACCCTCACCTTGTGGATGGATCGAAATGGCTACGCGGCTTCTGTGACAGACGTCAGCTGGCTGGAACCCGCCCGGCCGGACGGCGCCAGCAACATGCTTTCGGTGATAGCCGCCGCCATGATCGGCGTTGCGTCTACCGTCTTCTCTATCACCATCGCCGCCGTCGCCTACGCAAGCGGCAATTATGGGCCACGCCTCCTGACAAATTTCATGGAAGACCGAGGCAACCAGTTCAGCCTTGCGACGTTCATCGGCACTTTTGTCTATTCAATCCTGATACTCCGCACGGTCCGCGCGGAACACGAAGCCCCAGCAGACCTTCAGGATGCAATGGCCGCAGGATCCCTCCCGGGCTTCGTGCCGCAATTGTCCATGCTGGTGGCGTTCGCACTGATGCTGCTGAGCGTGGCTGTACTCGTGTACTTTCTCAACCACATCCCCGCGTCCATTCGCATCAACACGGTTCTGAAGGGTATCGGGGCCCGGCTTCTCGAAGAGATCGAGGAGCGATTTCCGGATGGCAATGATGGGGAGAATACGGGCGGAGCCCCGAACGGCGTACCCATCGTTTCGCATGGTACTGGATACGTCCAAGCCATCGGGTTCGCAAAACTCGAGAAGTTGGCCGAGAAGGAGAACGGAAAGCTCAAACTGGCGGTGCGAACAGGTGACTTCGTGCATCCCGACGTCACGATTGCGTATTGGGCGGACATGGATATCGTCAAAGACTGTCCCGATGACGAAGTGCGCGCGGCATTCACGCTGGGCAGTATGCGAACGCCCAGCCAGGACATGCAGTTTCTGATCGACGAACTGGTAGAAATCGGGTTGCGCGCGCTTTCTCCCGGCATCAATGACCCCTTCACGGCGGTAACCGCAGTGCATTGGCTCGGCGCCGCTACCGCAGAGCTAGCGCGGCGGAAACTGACCCGGTCTTTTGCCGAAGCTGGTGAGGATCCCCACCTCATCCTGCTCGAAGACGATTTTTCCCATTTCGTACGGCGCGGCTTCGGCGCAATGCGCGGCAGTGTTGCCACGAACCGCATCGCCGCCCTCGTAACATTCGACGCGCTCGTCGATGCGGCCTCCACTCTCAATGACGAAAGCCGGCGGGCAGAGTTGAAACTGCAGGGCGACCTGTTGAGAGAACAG
Source organism: uncultured Erythrobacter sp. (assembly GCA_947504155.1). Lineage (GTDB taxonomy): Bacteria > Pseudomonadota > Alphaproteobacteria > Sphingomonadales > Sphingomonadaceae > Qipengyuania. The sequence continues at coordinate 185,113 of CANNGF010000003.1, read as the reverse complement.
GCGCGTGAACATCTGGTTGGCCCGGAACTTCACGAAGTCGAAGCTCGATATCAGCAATTCGTCACTCGGATGGAGCGCTAGGCGCCCTTTGCCGCGGAGTGCTCTTGGCGAGAAGCAGAGCTGCAGCAACCAACGCCATTCCAAGAATATCCAGCGGGACCAGCATTTCCCGGAAAACCAGCCAGCCCACACAGGCGGCTACTGCGGGCTGCGTCAGCAAAGCCATACCAATAATCAAGGGCGGAAAATTCTTCAGCGAGTACACCAGCAGGCCCTGGCCTACAATTTGGCTACTAAGAGCCAGCAGAAGCACCGGAGTCCAGCCCGCGCTACCTGGCCATACGGGTTCTCCCGCAGAAATTGCCAATACAAGTAGAAGGGGGGAGGCTGCGATACAGATCAGCAGCAACACACTCCATTGCCCCAAAGAAGCCCGGGCGCGTTGCGCGGGGAGAAGGTAGAAAGCGTAGCAAACCCCGGCGAAGAGACAGAACAGATCGCCAACGAAATTAACGGGCGAAATCTCGAGACTCCGGCCCAACAATATCGTTGCTCCAATGAGCGCTGCAAGAACACCGCCGGCTTCCCGCCATGAGGGTGCTCGGCGCAGCGCAACCAGCCCCCAAACCATCAGGATTACGCTGCCCGAATTCCCAAACAGCACCGCATTACCAAGACGAGTGCGCTCGATACCGATGTGCCAGCTTGCCAGATCAGCAGCGAAAAACACGCCTGCAATAATAACGAGTATAGCAAGCTTGCGATCGGCAGGTTCGGGAGTCCGGCCACGCCATGCAAGAAAAGCTATCACCGGAATAGGCAGAAACAGCCGCCAGAACGCGGCAGAAATCGGGCCTGTATCGGAAAGCCGCACGAGCCACGGCCCAAGCGCCAGCGCGACATTGCCGGCAATCAATGCCGTGAAGTGCCACGCACTGGCCTGAAAGCCATTGTTGTCCGTAGGGCTGCTTGTTTCGCTCATTCACGCCCACTAGCTCCCCTTCCATACAAGGCCAGCCAAAAAGGACTAAGCCGCTATGCATGACAAATTGTTCGAACCCCTCACCCTAGGCGCTGTTGAAACCCGCAACCGTATTTTCATGGCTCCCCTAACTCGCGCTCGCTCCACCCAGCCAGGTTCGATCCCGAATGAAATGATGGCCACCTATTATCGTCAGCGTGCAGGTGCTGGTCTCATCATTTCAGAAGCGACAGGCATTAGCGTCGAAGGCCTCGGATGGCCCGCCGCGCCAGGTATCTGGAGTGAAGAGCAAATCGAAGGCTGGAAACTGGTTACGGATGGGGTGCACGAAGAGGGTGGGAAGATTGTTCTCCAGATGTGGCATATGGGCCGACTGGTACATCCCGATTTCCTGAGCGGCAATGCACCCGTATCGGCAAGCGCAACAAAGGCTCCCGGACACGCTCACACTTTCGATGGTCGTAAGGATTACGAGCAAGCGCGCGAACTGTCGAAGGAGGAGATCGCTCGCGTGGTCGAAGACTATCGTAAGGCGGCGGAGAATGCGAAAGAAGCCGGCTTCGATGGTGTGCAATTGCACGGAGCGAATGGCTATCTGGTCGACCAGTTTCTGCGGGATAGCACTAACCTGCGTGAGGACGAGTATGGCGGCAGCGTCGAAAATCGCACCCGGTTCCTGCGAGAGGTATTGACCGCTCTTATCGATGCCTGGGGTGCGGACCGGGTGGGTGTCCGGCTTTCGCCGAATGGAGAAACCCAAGGCTGCGATGACTCCGATCCTGCCGCAACCTTTGGAGCTGCCGCAAAAGTCGTCGAAGAACTAGGTCTCGCCTTCCTGGAGCTTCGCGAACCTGGACCGGAGGGGACGTTCGGCTCCACCGAGGTTCCCAAGCAGAGCCCGTTGATCCGTTCAATTTATTCTGGGCCTCTGGTGCTCAATAGCGATTATTCGCCGGAGCAAGCTGTTGCAGACATCGAGGCGGGGCATTGCGATGCGGTAAGCTGGGGGCGTGATTTCATCTCCAACCCTGACCTTCCCGAGCGTTTTCGAGAGGGAAGCCAGATCGCGCCGAATGTGAACGTGCCGCAGAGCTGGTACATGCCCGGACCTGAAGGCTATATCGATTACCCCACGCTTGCAGAAGCAGACAAGACATCGGTTTGAGCCACCGGCAACAGGATCAGCGAGCGCAGACGCGGTACATCCAACGTGCGCTCGCTGTTATCTAATGATTTGCAACGATTAGGCGTTTGCTGAACTAATTGAGATCGGGATCGGAAGCAGAGCCATCCGAGGTTTCTACTTCCGTAGCGACTACTTCGGCTGCATCACCGGGCGATGTAGCTACCTGTGCGTCGCTGGTTGCAGCAGAATCATCGCTCTGATCTTCTGCTTGTTCGAGGGGCGGAGATTTAGACTGCAACGTATCGAGCGGAAGCATGTCATCGCTGATGGTCCCACCAAGGACCTCTCCTCGCGCGGTTGCGTCGTCATCCTGCTCGGCCACGGGGGCCGAACTGTCACCACACGCTGCAAGCGCAAGGCAGGAAATAATGATTAGGGAAGCACGTATCACGGCAGCGAGCAGGCCTTTCCTTCTAGCGCAGAGAGAAAATCGCTCGCGCGGTTCTTGAGCGCCTTATCGAAATCTTCCGCGTCAATGTCGAGACCTAGCTTTGCAAGGCTGGTCACGCCGAATTCATCGATCCCGCAAGGAACTATTCCGGAAAAATGGCCTAGGTCCGGCGAAATGTTCACGGAAAAACCGTGCATCGTAACCCAGCGTCGTACCCGGACACCGATAGCGCCGATCTTGGCTTCGCGACCGTCAATATCGCGAGTCCAGATCCCTATTCTTCCATCCGCACGCCAACAATCGACACCCAGATCACCAAGGGTCGCGATTACCCAACCTTCGACAGAACGCACAAAGCAGCGGACATCACGACCACGCTTTTTCAGATCCAGCATTAGATAACCGATCCGCTGGCCAGGGCCGTGATATGTATAGCGTCCACCACGTCCGGCCTCGACCACTTCGAAACGCGGGTCGAGCAATTCCGCGCCATCAGCGCTGGTACCTGCGGTATAAACCGGGGGGTGCTCCAGCAGCCAGATCATCTCGCGCTCGTCACCGGAGGCAATTGCTTCATTGCGTGAAACCATCGTTTCGAGCGCAGAGCGATAGGGCAGCTGTCCCTTTTCTTCATGCCATTCGATATTTTCGGGGAGTTGGAGAGACATCGGCGATTGCGTGGCGATTGTCTTCACGCTTATCAAGAGGCAACCAAACGGGAGGCACTATGAAATTCGATCTGGATACGGCGTGGAAGGACACTACGCGCTTGCTGCGCGGCAGTCTGGGCCTGCTTGCCGTGATTGCAGGCGTTTTCTACTTTTTGCCCTATTTTGCCGCCGTCCTCTGGATTCCAGGATTGGCCGAATTGTCCTCCGGTCAAATCGATACGTCATCGGCGGCTATGGAGGCCAGAATGAACGAGCTTCTTTCTGGTTACTGGTGGGCGCTCTTACTCCTGTTCATACTCCAAAGCGTCGGCCTGCTTGCCATGCTGGCGTTATTACGCAGGCGGGCAAGACCCACTGTCGCAGAAGCGCTGAAGATCGGTGCCAGATCTGTCTGGACCTATTTGGCAGCCTCGATCCTGGCCGGCTTTGCCATCAGCTTACTGATAATCCTGCTAATTAGCGTACCGGTCGCAATCGGCCTGAGCGCTCTTGCCGTCATCGGCGGTATTCTCGCATTTGTTGGCGGAATTTATCTGTTCACGAAACTGTCCATAGTTTCGCCAGTCATCGCCATAGACGGAGAATTGAGTCCAATCCGCTCGCTCCGGCGAGCCTGGAGACTGACCAAGGGCAACTCCCTTAGAATTTTCTTCTTCTATTTCCTGCTTTTCATCGCATATCTTGTGATTTCGACGATCATCTCGATGCTAATCTCGCTCATCTTTGCTCTGGGCGGTGCGGAGGCTCAGCTTTTCGGAGAGGCATTCAACGGAGCGTTTATGAATACGTTGGCGGCCTTACTTTTCGCTTGCGTTCTTGCATCCGTCCATGCCCAGCTAACTCGTCTCTACGAGCGACATAGAGACGAGAGTAACAGAACGACCAGCTAACTAGCCGGCTTCTTCCATCCCCAGAAGAGTTGGCAGGGCAGAACATTGAGCGGCTCAAACCCACTGTCGATCCGTTCGAAATGTGGGGTCATGAAGTCTCGTGCTTTGGCCGAAAACTGATAAACAAGGAACGCCCCGCCGGGCCGGATAACGCGATAGGTTGCAGCCGCAATCGCCGGCCCGACGCCTTTCGGCAGAGTAGAGAAAGGCAGGCCTGAAAGCACATAGTCCGCGTGCTCGTGACCATGAGCCCGCACAATGTCTTCAACGTCCGCTGCCGAGCCGAGTACAGCCGAAAAGCGACTGTCTCGGAAATGCTTTTTGAGGTAATCTATATAGAGCGGATTGGTGTCGATCACGATTAGCTGTCCATCCCGTGGAAGCCGGTCAAGAACAGGTTGGCAAAACGTGCCTACCCCGGGACCATATTCGACGAATACCTTGCACTCATCCCATTTTACGGGAGTCAGCATCTTGTTGATGGTGAAACGTGACGAAGGAATGATCGAGCCGACCATCTTGGGATGTTCAAGGAAACCCTTGAAGAAAACACCCCATTGACCGAACAGGCGCACAGCTTTCTGTTTGACGCTACGGCGTTCGATCGCGCCGGTACCTTGTTGTCCGCTCAAGTAAAATCCCTTTGGTATTCCCAGTTCAAGCGCGCGGTTTGGCAGCGCCGCGAAAGCATTGCAAGCGCCGCTACGCCGGCCTAGCGACTTCTTTATGGCCAACGCCAATACCAGAACTGCCGCTTCGCCTGAGCCCGCAATCCGTCCACGGAGCATCTCGCGTGAACGAATGTCGTTGCTCTTCGCGGTGATGTTGACCACAGCTGCAGGCAATACAGCGATGCAGTCGGTCATGCCCTCGATCGGGACTGCGCTGCGCATAGACGATGTCTGGATCAGTCTTGCCTACAGCTGGTCTGCTCTCTTGTGGGTCATCTGCGCGCCCCTGTGGGCCCAGCGTTCTGACAGGCGCGGCCGCAAGGCGATGATGGCGCTCGGTCTGATCGGGTTCGTATCGTCAATGGTCCTTTGTGGCTTTTCGCTATGGTTGGGGCTGAAAGGATTTCTAGGTGGCACAGCGGCACTGATTGCCTTTGCCATCGCCCGCAGCCTCTATGGCGGTTTCGGAAGTGCGGCACCTCCCGCCGTACAAGCCTACGTGGCGAGCCGTACTCCCCGCGCCGAACGAACCCAAGCGCTGTCATTGATAGCGTCCAGTTTCGGCCTTGGTACCGTAATCGGTCCTGCGCTGGCACCGCTCATGGTTCTACCCTTCCTCGGTCTCACCGGTCCATTCATCATCTTCGCGGTGATAGGCTTGGCGACCCTGTTTGCCTTGCGGCTCCGTCTTCCCAATGACGAACCTCAATTTCCTGCTCGGGGCCATAGCTACGACGCACCGTATGCCGGCGGGTCGACCTCTGAATTTCTCAAGGAGGATGAAGAGGACGGCAAAGAATTAATTGAGCCCCACAAACTACGCTGGTTCGAACCGCGCCTTCGTCCATGGCTCACTGTCGGTTTGCTCGGGGGGCATGCGCAGGCCATGGTGCTGGGCATCATCGGGTTTCTGGTGCTCGATCGCCTAGGTTTACGCGAGACCCCTGCACAAGGAACCGGGCCGGTTGGTTTGGTGCTGATGAGCGGGGCTATTGCTACACTTCTTTCCCAATGGGCCCTGATACCGCGGCTCGACATGGGCCCGAGGACAGCCACACTTTCCGGTATCACTGTCGCGGCCGCTGGCGTTGTCTATCTATCGGTCGCTAACGACCTGCATTCGATTGCTCTTTCCTATGCGATTGCTTCGCTTGGCTTCGGACTATTTCGGCCTGGCTTCACCGCCGGCACCTCCCTCGCCGTAACCCGCAACGAACAAGGCCAAGCTTCAGGCATTACCGCGTCGGTTGCCGGCGCCAGTTTCATTTACGCGCCGGCACTTGGGGTGTGGCTATACGGCCATTCCGACTGGCTGGGGTTCGGTCTGACGGCTGCGCTTTGCCTGATGGTCTTCGCTTACGGCTGGCGCGCCTTGCAACGCGACAAGACGCTGACCGGTTCGAAAAGTTAGAGAATTTCCAACACCGTGTCCTGCGGCCGGCAGAGACGAACACCTTTCTCCGTTTCGACAATTGGCCGCTCGATAAGGATAGGGTCGGCCGCCATGGCTTCTAGCACCTTCGCGGCATCAGCATCTTTCAAGCCACGCTCCTCGGCGTCCGTCCCGCGCAAGCGCAGCCCTTCGTTGGGAGTAATCCCCGCATCTTTGTAGAGTTGCTCAAGCTTTTGGGCCGTTGGCGGCTGCTTCAGATACTCGACAACCTCCACTTCAACCTTCGAAAGATTCTCGAGGATAGCGAGGGTCTTCCGCGAGGTTCCGCATTTGGGGTTGTGCCAGATTGTCGCCTTCACTTGCATTTCTCCTTTTGAGGCCACGCTAATTTACTGCTTCGCCCTATAATCCGGCTACCGGCATGATACTTCAAAAGTGCTCCCATGTGCCGAACAGCCGCTCTAAAATATTAGCCGCTTATCCCGATCAATCGCGTGATGAGGGTTCATCCGGAGGAGTCAGTGCGGGCACTTCGATCCCCGCATCTGCCGCGCTAATGCCAGGGGCAGGCGCGGCGCTGATACGCTCCTGGCGAAGTGCAACCCGGCCGGCGCGCTGAATTGCTCGAACCAAGCGCGGGTAGACACCGCAGCGACAGATATTGGGGATCGCCTCGCGTATCTCGCTTTCTGTAGCTCCAGGGTTTTTGTCGATCAAAGCTGCCGCCGCCATCACGATGCCCGGTGTACAGAAGCCGCACTGGATAGCCTGTTCTGCAACCATAGCTTGTTGCACAGGATGCGTACGATCCCCCGAAAGCCCCTCGATGGTCTTTACGAAGCGCCCTTCGGCTTCAGCGATAGTTACAAGACAGCTCCTCAAGGCCTCACCATCGATATGCACTATACAGGACCCGCAATCGCCGTTGCCACACCCATATTTCGTCCCGGTAAGGTTAGCCGCATCACGCAACGCCCAAAGCAAGGGCGTCTCATCATTCATGAGAAATTCGATGGGTCGATCATTCACCGTCATGCGAGACATGGCGGGCCTTTCGCTTCAAAAGGTTGAATTGTCGAGAGGCCTCAGTTCTTCCAGCTATCGTCAATTTTCGAGACGCGACGCTTCCAAGCCTCAAAGTCGAACAGCCCTGCCCCTCCCTGGGTCTGCATAGTCGACAAATCTCTCTGATGAATGTCTACGACATCCTGTTTGACGATGTTCGGCTCGCCCTGACTGAGAGTGGCGACCTGAATCTCGCACGCACGCTGAAGTGCCCACATCTTTACGAACATTCCGGGAATGGTCCTGTCCATCACCACTGGTCCGTGATTGCGTAACATTAGGATCGAATGTTTGCCCAAATTGTCGACCAGACGGTCTCCTTCTTCCGGGCGGACCGTTACGCCTTCGAAATCGTGATAGCCAATCTGGCCTTGGAAGTTACAGGCATAGAAGTTGGTCGGCAGCAGTCCGTCCTTATGGCTGCATACCGCCATCGTAGCTGTCGTGTGCACATGGCAAATCGCATTAGCGCGTTCGCCAAGGTTCTTGTGAAAGTGTGCGTGCTGCGTGAAGCCGGCCTTGTTGACCATGTATTGCGAAGGGCCGACGTTGTTGCCTTCCACATCGATCTTCACCAAATTCGAAGCAGTCACTTCGTCATAAAGCAGACCGAAAGGATTGATGAGGAAAGTGTCCTTCTCCCCGGGGACAGCCACCGAGATGTGGTTGTAGATGCTCTCCCCCCAGCCGAGATGGTCGAAAATGCGGTAGCAGGCAGCCAGATCCTGACGGGCCTTCCATTCCTCTTCGCTGCATTCGAATTTCGGCTTCATCTGAGTTGCCACGGCGCTCTCTCTCCTACGTTTTTCTTTGCAACCTCTATCGCACAGAGCGGCGCATTCCTTCAAGCGGCAAGCAGGAAATCGGCGCTTCCCAAGCGCGCCCTGCCCCGCTAGCGCGCTTCTTCAATGAGCGAGACGGCCAAACTTACCCGCGGCAGCATTCGCGGCCATCTCGTTACTCAGACCCTGCCCATGATTGTGGGCGTCGCCGCTATCATGTCGGTGGGCCTCATCGACGCCTTTTTCATTGGCCAACTTGGCGCCGCCGAACTCGCTGCTGTGAGCTTCATTTTCCCAATCACCATGGCGCTGACGAGCCTTGGTGTAGGCGTAATGGTCGGAATAAATTCCGTTATCGCCCGCGCGTTAGGCGAAGGTAATGTAGCGCGCGCCGAACGCCGCGCCAATTTTGGCGTTATCTTCGCTCTCTTCGCTGCCGTCGTTCTCGGTGCCGCACTCTATTTCTTGTTGGGTCCCCTGTTTCGATTGATGCAGGCGAGCGACGCGCTGCGCCCCCTTATCAATGCTTACATGCGCCCTTACGCGCTTGGAATGCCTGTGCTGTTGCTGCAGATGAGCCTTGGCGGGGTATTGAGGGGCCAAGGCGAGGCCCGACGTGTTTCAGCAGTTTCCATCACTTATTCCGTAGCAAACTGGATCCTTGATCCGATCCTTATTACCGGCGCGCTCGGCTTTGAAGGATTTGGCGTGGCCGGGGCCGCGTATGCTTCCATCATTGGGTACGGGCTTGCCTGTATCATGGCGCTCTTCTTCATCCGCAGAACACAGATAGCGATCGCTCCGTCAAAGATCCGTGGATGTAATATCGCTGACTCCAGTCGAGCTATCCTTCGCGTCGCCGGGCCTGCGGCCTTCTCGAATGCTATCAATCCGATCGGTCTCTCCGTTTTAACCGCGCTGCTTGCAAGCCAAGGAGAGGCCGCCGTTGCAGGTTTCGGTGCTGCCGGTCGATTGCAGAGCTTCGCTGTCGTACCTCTATTGGGTCTTTCCGGTTCGATTGGGGCGATCATCGGCCAGAACTGGGGTGCCGATCGGCCTGATCGCGCGAAGCGCGCAATGTACTGGGCCGGGCTATTCTGCATTGCCTACGGATTGGCGACAGCAGTCGTGCTGTTTGCTTTCGGCGACTGGTTTGCCGATTTCTTTACGGAAGACGCGGTAGTGATCGAAGAATTCTCCCGATACCTCGCAATCTCTGTATGGGGGTATGCCGGCTACGGCTTGCTCATTGTTGGCAATGGTGCACTCAATGCTGTTGATCGTGCACCTTATGCTTTGGCGCAGAGCGCTGCTCGCGTGTTCCTCGTCATGCTTCCCTTCGGATGGGTACTTCGTTCGAGCTGGGGTTCGGATTCGATCTATGCAGCGGAATTAGTCGCAAATGTGGTGGGCGGCGCCTTGGCATCGCTGGTCGTCTGGCTTGTCCTTCGCGACAAGCTCAATCGAGTTCCACAGACCAAACGAAACGTTAACCATCCTCGTGCATAGCGGGTCCTATCGAGAACTGGGGGTCCGAGACCGATGGATGAACTGCTGGCCGATTTCGTGGCCGAAACCCGTGAAATGCTGGAGCAGAGCGGCAGCGAACTGGTCGCCTGGGAAGCTGACCCTTCAGATAAGGCGCGCATCGATACGATCTTTCGCTTCGTACACACCGTGAAGGGAAACTGCGGTTTTTTCGACTTTCCCCGGCTGGAGAAGCTCAGTCACGCTGCCGAAGATGCACTTGCCGAATGCCGTGCCGGACGGCGTGAGCCGGATAGCGCACTGGTCACCGCAGTGCTGGCAATCATCGACCGAATTTCAGAAATGACCGATTCGATAGAAGCTGGTGAAGAACTCGGCGAAGGCGGTGACGAGGACCTCATCTCCGCACTCGATCAACGGTCAGAGCTTGAAGTTCAGAGCGATCTCGAGGTAGTCGAGGAAACCGAGGTCGCTAGCGTGCCCGAGGATGAAAAGGTCACGCAAAAAGCTCCGCGCCAAGGGGTGCAGCGGTCGATCCGCTTACCCGTGGATCTGCTCGACGAGGTGATGAAGGGCGTGTCGGATATGGTGCTGGCAAGAAACGATCTTGCTCGCCGTCTGCGCGAAGCAGGGGAGCAACCCACAATTGACGGTCCGTTCGAGCGTTTGTCGGCCATTCTCGCAGACGTACGTACCTCTATTACGCGTATGCGCATGCAGCGCCTCGAGCACCTTTTTTCTTCTTTGCCCCGGCTCGTCCGTGATTTGTCCAACGAGTTGGGCAAGCAAGTCATGGTCGACTTTGAGGGAGGTGAAGTCGAACTCGATCGCGAAATGATCGAGATGGTGCGTGACCCCCTTACCCATATCATTCGCAACGCGATCGATCATGGAATTGAAACGCCTGCCGCACGCTTGAAGAACGACAAGCGCGAGATCGGGCTTTTGAAGTTCGCTGCACGGCAATCTGGCAATCAGATCAGTCTGGTGATCACCGACGATGGTGGCGGCATAAATCTAGAAAAGCTGTGTGCCAAAGCGGTTGCGAATGGCCTGTATTCGAAGTCCGAAATCGTCAAAATGTCGGACAACCAGAAACAGAACCTCATTTTCGAGCCGGGCCTCTCGACTGCTGAGGCAGTCAGTTCCGTTTCCGGCCGCGGCGTGGGAATGGATGTGGTGCGCGCCAATATCGAACGTGTTGGCGGATCGATCGAGGTTGCCAGCAAGGCAGGCGAAGGTACGAGCTTCCATTTGCAACTTCCGCTGACCCTCTCGATCATCGCTGCGCTCACGGTAGGGTCTGGCGACCAGCGCTACGCTCTTCCGCGCAGTTATGTCGAAGAAATCGTCTTCGGCAGTTCGTCACACGTCGAATTTGCGCAGGCCGGTGATCGCCATCTTGTGACCTTCCGTGACAAGCGGGTCCCCTGTCTGTCGCTCGCTGAAGTTCTGGGCTGCGAGGACGGGTCAGTCTGCCGATGGGAAGACAAGACCCTCGTGATGGTGCGCCTAGCAAGCGAAGATGTATTCGCTCTCGCCGTAGACCGTGTCTTCGATCACGAAGATGTAGTGGTTAAACCGATTGCACCGGCCATCATGGATACTCGTTTGTACGCCGGCACCACCCTGCTCGATGACGGTCGACCGATGATGCTTATGGACCTTCCCTCCATCGCCCAACTTCGCGGCATGGTAGGTGGTGTCCGCTCGAAGCCTACCGAAGTTGAACGTGAGAGCCGGGAACGGGTTTCAAAGGCAGTACCTGTAATGTTGTTTGCCGGCCTCGATGGGCGCCATCGCGCAGTCCGTCTGGAACTCGTGCGGCGGATCGAGACGATTTCCCGCGAAGCAATCGATATCGAGGGCGAACGTGCGCAGGCAGTTATCGACGGCGAAATCTTGACGCTGGCAGGACACGATGTCGGACCACTTCCGGATGGCAGAATTCGTTTGCTGCGCCTGTCAGATGCAGAGAACGAACTCGTATACGCTGTGCAAGAAGTGCTCGATGCGGCGGATGTCACTGAAGATGTGGTGCCGAGTGAAGCCGATACAGCCATCGAAGGCGTAACTCTCATTGGTGGCAAACCCATTCCTCTTCTCGATGGCCATGCCGTGTTCTCCCGGTATCGCGCTACACGGAAAATCGATCAGGCTCTTACGTGCCGAATTCCAACTCACAGCGAATGGGCGAAGACCATTCTCGAACCGCTGGTTGCAGCTGCAGGGTACCGTATCGCAGCCGAAGATGAAGATGTAGAAGCCGATCTCGCCATAGCCTTGGCTGAAGAGATGGAAAGCCCGGTAGGCGTAGCCCGGCAGATAATCCGCCTACGCCCCGACCCAGACGATGCCGGTGACGACACAATTTACCGTTACGACCGGGACGCCCTTCTCGCAGCACTTAAACGCATCCGGACGGGGAGGGCCGCATGAACGAACTACTTCTCATGTGTACTATTGCGGGGCGCCGTGCCGCGATCAGCGCCAGTCATGTACAGTCGGTGATAGAAATTGAAAACATTACTCCGATTCCTGGAACGCCGGATTTCATTCTCGGCTTGACCGCGCTGCGTAGCCAGGCGTTGACCGTGATCGATTGCTCGCTGGCACTTGGGCTCGAAACACCCAGCCAATCCGAAGATCGTCGCGCCGCGGTCGTGGAAGTCGATGGCCACCTTTACGCTCTTCTCGTCGACAATGCCCACGATGTCGGTGAAGCCACTAGCGATCCCGTGGCGGTACCTGGGGGGTTTGGCGAAAACTGGCAGCGAGCGTCCTCGGGTATGGTTGAAACCGACGGCGGGCCGACATTGCTCGTCGAAATTAACCAACTGGTATCCGGACCTCTTCAAGAAGCAGCTTAAGCGATTGGTTACCGCCTAACATTAAGAAAGCTAGGCAAATTAGGGAATCACTGAAATGAAAACCTGTCTTATCGTCGACGACTCGCGCGTGATCAGGAAAGTGTCGCGCCACATCCTGGAAACACTCGGCTTCTCCGTAGATGAAGCCGAAAATGGCCAGGAAGGCCTCAACAAATGTCTCGAAAGCATGCCCGATGTCGTGCTGCTCGACTGGAACATGCCGGTCATGACAGGCATCGAGTTCATTCATCAGCTCCGCAAGCATGAAGGCGGCGACAAGCCGAAGGTCGTTTTCTGCACAACGGAAAACGACGTTGCCCACATTCGTGAGGCGATCAGTGCCGGAGCAGACGAATACGTGATGAAGCCGTTCGATCACGAGACATTGCAAATCAAGCTCCAACTCGTCGGTATGGTCTGATCATAAAGAAGATCAGCGGTGGCGATCACGTTACAACCTGAAAACAAGCTAAACTCTGGCAAAGCGCCATCCGGCGGATCGGTCAGAGTTATGCTGATCGATGACTCGCTGACCGTGCGAACGGTTTTCTCGCGTATGATCGAGCGAGAAAGCGACATGACGATTGTCGCAAGCGCCAGCACTGCCGAGCGTGGTCTGGATGAATTGCGCCGCCATCAGGTAGACGTAATTCTTCTCGACCTTGAGATGCCTGGCATGGGAGGCATCGAAGCTCTCCCGAAACTCCTGAAGACATCACCACGCACGAAAGTGCTTGTAATTTCTTCGCTCACGGCAGCCGGTGCGGAGCACACCGTACAGGCGTTGCGTATGGGTGCGGCCGACACCATGCTCAAGCCGCAGCCAGGCGGTTTCAACGACGATTACCGCAGCCAACTACTCGGCAAGATACGCGCGCTAAAGGGTCTTGCACCTTACGAACAACCGCTTCGCCCGTCTTCAAAATGGACCGAGCGACGCATCGGCAAGAAACCACAGCTCCTCGCAATAGGTGCGTCGACCGGCGGCATACATGCCCTGAATTTGTTTCTGCGCCAGATTCCTGCGAATTTCGATCTTCCGATCCTAATCACCCAACACCTCCCAGGAAGCTTCATCCCTGTTTTCGCCAAGCAGATGGAGGCAGCTTCCGGACGGCGCGCTGTGCTTGCCGACGAAGAGGTGGAGATACGGCGCGGGACGATCGTCATTGCGCCTGGGCATGGTCACATGGTGGTCCGTCGCAAGGGAACTCAGCTGGTCACCGGCCTCGCTTTCAACGCCGTAAAAAGCGGGTGCACTCCGTCGGTCGATCCAATGTTCGAAACCTTGGCCGAAGCCTGTGAAGGAAAGGTAGCAGGCATCCTCCTATCTGGCATGGGTCGTGATGGAACCGACGGCGCCGATGCTATCATCAAAGCGGGCGGCACCATCTATGCCCAAAATGCCGAAAGCTGCGCGGTATGGGGTATGCCTCGTTCCGTCACGGAAAGCGGGCTGGCATCTGCCATTCTTCCGCCGGCAGAACTCGCCGACAAAATTCTCTCTAACGCTGGAGCAGACGCATGGCGTTAGAAGACGCATCTCACGTAATCATCGCCGACTTGCTGAACTCACGTACGGGTCAGACCCTGTCGGAAAGCCGTCGCTGGCGTATTTCCACAGCTCTGTCCGGTCTGTTCCGCGAATGCGGTATCGAAAATGTCGATCAGCTTGCCTGTTTGCTGGAAAGGCCTGGCGAACACCAACTTGCCACTCGCGTGGTCGAAGCGCTGCTAAACAACGAAACGTATTTCTTTCGCGATCACGCCTACTTCACAACACTTGCCAATGTCGCTCTACCGGAGCTGGCAAAGAAGCGCGCCAGTTCTCGCAAATTGACAATATGGTCCGCTGGCTGCAGCACGGGGCAGGAAGTACTCAGCCTCGCGATGACTTTCTGCGAGCAGCCGGGACGCTGGGCTGATTGGAACATCGAAATTCTCGGCACCGACGTCTCTGGCAAAGCGATTGAGCAAGCACGGTCCGGGACCTACTCCCAGTTCGAAATCCAGCGCGGCATCTCGGTCGCACAGATGTTAAACTTTTTTTCCGAAACGCCGAGAGGTTGGAAGGTTGCTGATCGTGTGATGGACATGACACGCTTCGAGCAGCGAAATATCTTGGATTTCCCTCCTCCTCCAGGCCGTTTCGACTTGGTGCTTTGCCGCAATTGCCTGCTCTATTTTGATCCCGACACGAGGCGTTCGGCATTCGACCGGCTCGCCAGCGGAATTGCCCCCGACGGCTTCCTCATGCTCGGTGCCGGCGAGACCGTGGTGGGACAAACGGACAAGTTCGAGCCCGCAAGCTGTGGCTCCGCAATTTATACTCGGAGCTCAATCGAAAGCTCAGTTGGCGCCGTTCTTTCAGGGCCGTCTGCCTGGGCAGCAAATGCCTGACACATGAGCGTCGTAAAGCCACAGAATGTACGGATTTGCGACCAACCGAAGGTAAATTTGAAGTTTACCGTTAATTAGCGAATCCGCGCTATCCGAAGAGGATAACGAGAGCAGATTTTTCCAGGGGAATTCGCGTGCGGTCAAACACCGACATAGCAGAGCAGGGCACGCGAATGATGATTTTCGCGCCCCTCGCCGCTCTGGCCGGGATTGCTAGCGTGACTGCTGCCATGGTGCTTCTCGGGCCTTATCTGGGCATCGCATCAGTACGTGCGGTACTCGGCGGCGGGTTCGTCGCCCTAATTTCCAGCATCGGCGGCTTTGCAATCATGGGGGTCAGGCACGTTCGAAAGATCGAGCGCCTTTCCAATAGCGACACACTTACCTTGCTCCCCAATCGCCGCGCGCTTCATCGCGACATCTCTGTCATCATGTCAGATCAGCATGAAGTGGCCCTAGGAATTGTCGACCTCGATGGTTTCAAGACCATCAATGATCATTATGGTCATGAGCTTGGCGATGCTACGCTGCGTGCTGTCAGCAAGATCATCGGAGATATCTGCGATAGTGACGCGCGCCTTTACCGTCTCGGAGGTGATGAGTTCGCTATTCTGATGACTGGTGATCTGGCGGGAACGCTGCTCGAAGGTCATTGCCGCCGGATTATCGAACGCCTGGCGAAATCAATAAAGATCGAAGAGCGGCGCCTGAGTCTTGGTGCTAGCATCGGCCTCTCGCGCAATGCTCCTGGACAGCAGCTCACATCCTCCGAAATGTTACGGCGTGCAGACGTGGCGATGTATGCATCGAAACGTGGCGGGAAGATGCGGTGCACTTGTTTCAACGAAGCCTTTGATCGCAGCCGCGAACAAATCAAGAAGCTGGACGAGGAATTGCGCCAGGCTCTGACGATGAACCAATTCCGCATGCACTATCAGCCGTTGGTCGATGCGGAGACGCGCAAGATCGTTGCTGTTGAAAGCCTAATGCGTTGGGAGCGACCGGACGGACAGATCGTCGGACCGACCACGTTCATTCCAGTCGCTGAAGAATCAGGCCTCATAAATCCGATTGGTCTTTGGGTACTCCGGCAAGCGTGCTGTGATGCACTTGAGTGGGACGGCGTTACGCTTTCCGTGAACATTTCCGCTGCCCAGCTCCGCAACCCAGAATTTCCGATCCAGCTGGGTCACATCTTGGAAGAGACCGGTTTTGATCCCGAGCGCCTCGAGCTGGAAATCACCGAAACCTGTCTGGTGCTCGACCCCATTGTGGCCGAACGCAGTTTGAACCTGATCCGGGGCTTCGGGGTGCGGGTGGCCCTGGACGATTTCGGGACCGGTTATGCCTCCATCGGATTTCTCCGGCAGTTCCGCTTCGAGAAGCTCAAGATCGATCGCAGCCTGGTCATGCAGGCAAGCGAAGATGAGTCCAGTCGGGCGATGATGCTTTCGAGCATCACCATGGCCCAGGCGATGAATATGTCCGTGACCGCCGAAGGTGTAGAAACGCGCGAACAGGCTGACATGGTGCGCGCCGCTGGCTGCGACCAAATACAGGGCTGGCTCTATTTCAGAGCCATGCCCGCTCAAGAAATCCAACAACATCTCGGCATGACGATCGAAGACGCAATGTCCGGGATTGATGGCGACCAAGGGGTCAAGGCAGCATGAATGCAATGACGGGCGATTTCACAACCGCTGAAATCGATGACAACAAATACTATTCGGATGAGATCGCTGAAGACCGGGCCATTTTAGCGGACGTCGGTTCCGGAAGCGAAGGCTTGCGAGGCAGGTTTGCCGATCTGACCATTGGCAGTAAGCTGAGTCTCGTTTCCATGGCAAACATTGGAGCGGTCGCCCTTTGCCTGCTGTCCACAGTCATCGGCGGGTGGATCGCATACCAGCTTCGCGAAGAGCGGATGCAGATTTCCGAGATGCTAATTTTGTCTACCGAGTTACAGGCTGATTCCAACGCAGCGCTTCTCGACACCTACAGATTCGTCAATTCGGGCGATAACCAGGCGCTGGCCAGCGCCGAGGCAAGCCTCAAAGAGGTACGCCGAGATCTCAACTCGATCGAAACCAACGCTCGCCAAGTCGCTCCGGAAAGTATCGAACGCATCGAGCGTTTGCGCTCAGGGCTGGACGGCTTGTTAGCTGACCTGACCCGGCAGGCCGCCGAAACTCAGTTCGAGAGCCGTGCCGCCCTCGCTCAAGTTTCTTTCGAAACAAGCCGAGAGTTTGCTTCGGAGGCCCGCCAACTGAAAACGGATCTGTTCAATTCTTCGCAGGTCAGTGAAGCCGAAGGCGATACAACCATAATTTGGCTTCTCGTCACCTTTCTCGCAGTGGCCGCTATCGGCGTATTTCTGATAATTGCGACCACGCGGTTCATTGCACGCGATATCTCCGGAACAGTCAGTCAACTTACCGATGCTTCGGAACGGCTTGCAACGGGCGACAAAACGATTGAAATCCCAGGACTCGAGCGGCGCGATGAACTTGGCGGCCTGGCTCGTTCACTCCACGTGTTTCTTCGGAGCGCCTTCCGCTTCGAAAAAATGGCTGCCGAAAAGCAAGAACTGCAGGCCGAGCGTGGTCAGGCTCTTCAGCGTCTGGCAATGCAGTTTGAGGCGACGGTGGGCGAAGTCGTCAATGGTGTCGCGTCGGCCTCATCCCAGCTCAATACGACGGCTTCGGCGATGGCCAGCGCAGCTGAGCAAGCGCAGCATCAAAGCGAGACAGTCGTTTTTTCCATGGAGCGCGCGTCTGGCGGTGTAACCGCAGCAGCTGCCGCGTCGGACGAATTCGCAATGTCGATCGGCGAGATAAGTCGGCAGGCATCCCATTCAGCCGAACTGGCGCGAAAGGCGTCGGATGATGCCGAACAGGCCGATGGCACCATCTCCGCCCTTTCGTCTTCTGCAGATCAGGTTGGGCAAATTGTCGAGCTCATCCAGTCAATTGCGAAACGCACCAATCTCTTGGCGCTCAACGCCAGTATTGAAGCCGCGCGTGGCGGTGAAGCGGGACGCGGGTTTGCCGTTGTCGCGAGCGAAGTCAAGGAGCTTGCAGCGCAGACCAGCAGGGCTACCGAGGAAGTTGCCGAACAGATCCGTTCCATGCAGGATTCAACGGGCGCCAGCGTAAATGCCCTGAGATCGATCGGCGACCAGGTAAAACAGCTCGAGACGACTGCCATCTCCATCGCCAGCGCGGTCGATCAGCAATCGGTCGCCGGCCAGGACTTGGCCCGAAGCATCGATTTGGCTGCCCGTTCAACCGACGAAGTATCCGGTAGCATCTCTCAGGTTCGTGAAGCCAGCCAAGCCGCCGGCACAGCAGCAAGCCAGGTACTAGGTTCCGCGGCTTCTTTGGAATCCCAAGCCTCGGTGCTTCGGGAACAGGTCGATGTATTTTTGCAGCATGTGCGGGCCGGATAAGTTCTTTCAGGGTAATAATCCCGTTTGAACGGATGAGTGTGGAGAGGAAATGTCATGGGAATGCAAAGCGATATCTTCGCTGAGGAGATGCGAGGAGAAATCGCCGCAGTCGACGGGATCGAACTGGGCGAAGCGACGGAAGTTCCGGGTTTCCGCGGTTGGTTCCTCGGCCTCTCGTTGACTGCAAAATCGAAATTGTCGACGGGCATTACCGTGGTCGGTATGACACTTCTGGCGACTGTCGGCCTTGTGGGTATATTCAACCCCGGCTTATCCGGAGTGATGGCCACGATTATCGTCGTGATCCTTGGGGTAACGCTGATAGCCGGGTTCGTTAGCTTACAAATGATCCTGAAAGAGGTAATCGCTCCATTCACGCATGTCGCGAGCGAAATGGGTCGCCTCGCAGGTGGGGCTCGGGATATTGATGTTGGCGATACCACACGACCGGACGAAATCGGCGATCTGTCCCGCGCGTTAAGTATCTTCGCCAAATCCGGTATCAAGCTCGACGAACTCTTTGCCGGGCGCAGGACTGCGTTGGAACGGCGTAAGCACGAACTGATGCTGCTCGCCGACCGTTTCGAACAAAGCATCGGAGAAGTTGTGGGCGGTGTCGCTGCCGCTTCCAGTCAACTCAATGCGACAGCAGGGGCAATGGCTGGCGCGGCTGAACAAGCAGCTGGCCAAGCCAATCAGGTTTCGCATGCAATGGAACAGGCTTCTGGCGGCGTGACGGCCGCGGCCGCTGCTTCAGACGAATTTGCGATGTCTATCAGCGAAATCAGCCGACAGGCCGCCAATTCTGCAGAGCTTGCACGAAAAGCCTCGGATGATGCGGAAGGAGCGGACGAAACAATTTCCGCTCTCGCATCTGCTGCCGATCAGGTCGGCCAAATCGTAGAGTTGATCCAGTCGATCGCCCAGCGCACCAATCTTCTTGCCCTCAACGCGAGCATCGAAGCTGCGCGGGGTGGCGAAGCAGGGCGAGGTTTTGCGGTAGTGGCCAGCGAAGTTAAAGAGCTCGCCGCGCAGACCAGCCGAGCAACCGAAGAGGTTTCGGAGCAAATCCAAGCGATGCAGTCCTCGACCGGTGCGAGCGTCAGTGCGCTTCGCTCGATCGGCAATCAAATCAAACAACTTGAAACGACGGCGATCTCGATTGCGAGTGCGGTGGACCAGCAATCGGTTGCCGGTCAGGATCTCGCGAGAAGCATCGATCGTGCGGCACATGGAACTGATCAGGTGGCGACTCATCTCGACAGCATGCGCGACACCAGTATTTCTGCTGGTGCCGCAGCCAGTCAGGTGTTGGCCTCTTCCAGCGATCTAGAGAGCCAGGCCACAACATTGCGTGATAAGGTAGACGAATTTCTTTTCCAAATCCGCTCAGCCTAATCTTGGTTCGTTACTGATCGAGGGGCGGCCACGGCATTTGCTGCGGCCGCCCTTCAATTCATTCCCACCAATAAGGCATCCGGCGGTCATCCCCAGTGATCGTTTCGTTCATCGTACGAGCATCGTACAGACGGCCGCCAAGCATCACCTGAGCGATATCATCCGAATTACGAATGTCCTGCGCCGGATCGCCGGTAAGGATCACCAAGTCGGCCAATTTGCCAACCTCGAGGCTTCCGACATCGCGATCCATGCCGAGCGACTTTGCCGACTCAATCGTTCCTGCACGCAGCGCCTCCACCGGTGTCATTCCGCCACGTACGAAGCTCCATAGCTCCCAGTGGGCGGCAATTCCGGCCTGCTGCCCATGTGCACCGATGCTGACCTTCACGCCGCGATCGGCAAGCTTCTTAGCTTCGCGCGCCGAATTATCATCAACGAACGCCCATTCCGGCGCCTTGATGCGGCGTCCCGTTTCGGCGAGCAGCATCTTGGGTGGAGTATGTACCAGCAGCGGGTTGTCGAACACATCGGTCGCCTGACGCCAGTATGGATCGGCTGCAAGGCCACCATAAGTGACGACAAGTGTCGGCGTGTAGTTCGTGTCCGAGCCGCCGAACATCTGCAGGACGTCATCGTACATAACGTCGACGGGAATGTTATGTTCAAGCGTCGAGTTGCCATCGGCAATGAGATTCATGTCCATCCCGAAGAGCGAGCCACCTTCGGCAACAACCAGCATGTTTTCCGCACGTGCGGCAGCCACAACCTGCTGACGCTGCTCACGCCTCGGCTGATTGTAGTTCTTCACGCTGATCCCACCTTGCGCCTTGATCCGGCGAACGTGGGCCAGAGCATCCTCATAGCTATCTACACGGGCATAGACGCCAGGAGACTTCGCACCATAGATAATCTCGCCAGTCGAGAATATCCGCGGCGCCAACAAGCTTCCTGCCCGCTGCCGTTCCGAGGCAGAGAAGATCATACTGGCAGAAGAGGATGGGTCGTGGAGGGTTGTGGTACCCAGCGCGAGATTCTGGACCAGCGACCAGTTCTGCTGCGGAACCAGATCGCCAACCCCTTGCGCGCCGTGCGCGTGAGCATCGACCAGACCCGGAATTATGGTCTGGCCAGCAGCGTCTACGAGCGTAGCTCCCGATGGGATAGTAACGTCCGATGCTGGGCCTATCGCGACTACCCGATCTCCTTCGATCACAATCGCGCCGTTTTCGATTGTACCCGCGCCGCCCCCTGTCATGGTGTGGATGCGCGCACCTGTGATGGCAACGGTTCCACTAGGCTTGTCTGCACGGATGGTCCGCGCGAGAGAAGTACCAATATCCGGAGGAGTGAATTTTGGCGCGTTCTCACTCGGAGAAGTCGGCGTCAGGGCGGAGGTGCTGGCACGATAAAGCACGGGCCCCATGGACCAGTGCAGTGTCGAACCATTGTCGGTCCAGCCAATATAATCGGCGCCTCCTTTGCTGACCCGTGTAACGGGCAGCGAGCTGGCCTTTTCGCCTACGGTAACCGTTTGCCCACCCGGCAACAGCGGCATGGCGAAGACTTCGTAGTTCTGGCGGAAAGCGACATAGTCGCCGCGTGGGCTAACCTTGAAGTCGTTCGCGAGTTCGCCTTGGGCATGAACGCGCCGCGCTTCCCCATCCAGATCCGCAGATATGAGTTGGAGGTTGCCCTCGGCCCGAGCGAGCATGAAAACGCGATCGTTATCCGCACCAAACTGCGGTGTAGAAGTATCGCGGGCTATCAGACGCGGTGTTCCGCCAGACGCCGGGACGGAATAGACACCCTCGTTCTCCGAGTAATTCGGGGATGTCAGATAGCCACCTCCGCGCTTCTCGAAGACGATGGTGTCTCCTTCGGGAGAAAATTGAGGGAGCGCATAGTGGCCCTTCTGCCCGGTCACTACTCGCTCGTCACGCCCGCGGGGATCAACCGTCACGATCTTGCCAAGACCACTGTCGGTCCAGCGTACGAAGGCGATCCGCCTCCCATCACGAGACCACGCAGGCCAAAGCTCCAAGCTGTCGTTCGAACTGGAAATGAGGCGCGATGGCGCTGCGTCGCTGCCAACAGGCTTGACGTATAGCTTGCCGAGGCTTTCGAAAACTACAGTCCGGCCATCGGGAGACACGCTTGCGAAACGTGGGATTTTGGCAGTGAAGCGCTCAGGCGCAACGTCGATAACCGGATGGGGTGCAGAGGCGACCTTGCGGGTATCATTAATGCGGAATGGTATCTCGCGCGCGCCCGAACCATCGGCTGACACTCGTTGGAGTTTACCGCCCGCCCAGACCACCAGTCCGGAATTGTCGGGCATCCAATCCATCATCGGATAGACACCATAAACCGCCCAGGTTTCTTGCATATCCAGATCGAGCGAGCCATAAATCATCCGCTCTTCGCCCGTGCCGAGGTCCTTCACCCAAAGCTGGGTCTGGTCCTTGTCACGCCGCACGAAGGCCAGCTTCTTGCCGTCAGGCGAAGGTGTGGGGCGTACTGCGCCACCATAGCCACCGACTGCCGTGGTGACTTCGCCGGTGTCGATATCATAGCGCTCGATATTGAATATGCCGGCGTTAGAATCCTGCGCATATTCGAAGATCGGACCCGGCGAGACGTTACGAGTATAATAGATCGCGTTTCCATCGGGTGCGTAGATCGGTTCGCCGAGTTCCTTCTGCAGAACTTCGCTGGCCCGTTTGACCAATTGAACACCGCCGCCACCGGAGACGTGATAGAGCCAGATTTCACCCGTTCCGAGGCTGCGCTGAGTGGTGAAGTGCTTCTTGGCGACAATGTATTGCCCATCAGGTGACCAGCTGGGCTGGTTGATCAGACGAAAGTCTTCTTTCGTGACCTGCAGCTTGTTCGAGCCGTCTGCATTCATGATCCAGAGGTTATCGCCACCGGCACGGTCCGAAATGAATGCCAGGCGATTGCCGTCAGGAGAGAAGCGAGGTTGCACTTCCCAAGCCAGGCCTTCGGCGATCCGCGTAGGCGTCCCGCCGGAAATCGGCATGGTGTAGATATCACCCAACAAGGAGAAGGCGAGCGTGCGACCATCAGGCGACACGTCGACATCCATCCAAGTGCCTTCATCGGTGTTGATGGCGACCTCGCGCAAGGTCGCGCCACGCGGTGCCGTTACATCCCAACTTTCGTCCTTTTCGCCCTCGCCCGCGATCGGCACAGTGGCCGCAGCGGCATCGACCTGTTCGCCGCTTCCTTCAGGCGGCAACCCGTCCTGCGAAGCATCGACTTCCTGCTCTTCGACCGGATTGGGACTTGGATCGGGCTCCTGACTCTGAGCGTGGGCGGTTCCAGCGCACAGGACGAGCGCGAGAGCGGATGCGATGCTTGTTTTCATTCGAGATCTCTCCCTTAAGAGATTGGATGCGGAAGCTTAAACCGCAGCATGTTCGCTTGGCAAAGCGCCAATCGACGAAAGGCGTTACTTGGCGCTTGCGCGCTCAACCAGACGGACAGGAACCCGGCGCTCAGCACGTTCACCTTCTCCAGCGAGGGCCGTTTCCACCAGCAGTCTGC
Source organism: uncultured Erythrobacter sp. (assembly GCA_947504155.1). Taxonomy (GTDB): domain Bacteria; phylum Pseudomonadota; class Alphaproteobacteria; order Sphingomonadales; family Sphingomonadaceae; genus Qipengyuania. The sequence goes on along the minus strand of CANNGF010000003.1, from coordinate 161,908 downwards.
CCGCTTCGGCGAAGTCCGGTTCGACAGTGGTCAGCGGTGGATTGCTGAAAGCGCCAGATCCCAATCCATCGAAACCTACGACCCCTACAACATCCGGCACGGCAACTTCGCGGGCGGCAAGTTCCTCGAGCGCACCGAGCGCCATGGCGTCACAGGCAAAGAACAGACCATCGAAGGCAGCGCCACTATCCTGTAGCGCGATCACCGAGTTGCGCCCTTGGGTAACGCGATCCGCGCCCTCCGACACCACTGCATCACGCGGTGTCAGTCCAGCTTTCGACATCGCGGTTCGATAGCCTTCATAGCGCTCGCGAAACTGGCGCTGGGAGGAATTCGGATCTCCGACGAAAACGATGTCTTTGGCGCCGCCTGCAATAAGCTTTTCGACTGCAAGTCGGCCACCATCCAGATTGTCCGACCGGACCCAGACCGCATCATCGAAAGGCGAACCCCAAAAAGCGATAGCATGGCTCTGATTGGCGACCTGGCGAAAATAGTCCCAGGCGGGTCCGTTGCTGGCCGTTCCGATCACCACCACGCCATCGGCCTGGCGCCGCCCCACATAGTGGCCGAACAATTCCTCTTCCCGCGCCTGGAATGAGACCAGCGCTTCGTATCCGCGCTCCGCAGCGGCGGCGCACGTGCTGCCCAGCAAGCTGTAATAGAAGGGATTCATAGCCGCGGGCCCCTGCCCGTCGCGACCAATCACCACAATTGCGATCGTCCCGGTTTCCCCCTTGCGCAATCCGGCTGCGCGCATGTTCACATGATAACCCAATTCGGCAGCCGCCTGCTCTACCCGGCGACGGGTAGCTTCGGTAATCGTTTCCGAACCGGACAGGGCCCGGCTGACCGTAGACTGGCTAACCCCGGCGCGCTCAGCAACGTCGATCGACGTGACTCGGTGCGGGCGCCCGTTACCCTCTTTTGTCATGGCATCTCCTCACTCCATCCCGCCCTAGCCGAGCCACCGCATTAAGGCGAGAGCACGAACGTCGATCAAGGGCCCACTTCCCGGTTTTATTCCGCAACTCGTACTTTCCCTCGCTCACAGCTTGAGATAGCCTTCACTGCATGGGAGAGAGACCAACTAGCAGCCGCGCGACCGATTTCGACGTGCTGATCGTAGGCGCGGGCCTGTCCGGCATCGGCATGGCCGCACACATGAAGGAAAAGACGCCGGAGCACAGCTTCGCTATTGTCGAGCGGCGGGACGACCTTGGCGGCACATGGGACCTGTTCCGCTATCCCGGCGTGAGATCGGACAGCGACATGCACACGCTGGGGTTCGAATTCGAGCCATGGAAGCACGAGAAGACCATCGCCGACGGGCCGGCAATTCTCGACTATCTCCATCGTATCGTCGACGAGCGCGACATTCGCCGGCACATCCGGTTCCAGCACAAGGTTATCTCAGCAGATTTTCGAAAGGCCGATGCCCGCTGGCACGTGACGCTCGAAATGCCCGATGGTGAGCGTAAGATGCTTACCGCTAACTGGCTCTATCTCGGCTCGGGCTACTACGATTACGACGAGGCCTATGATCCGGGTTTCGAGCTCGGAGAATTTGAAGGGCAGGTTCTGCATCCACAGTTCTGGCCGAAAGATCTGGACTATTCCGACAAGCAAGTTGTCGTGATCGGGTCTGGGGCAACTGCAGTCACGCTCGTTCCTTCCATGGCAAAGAAGGCGGCAAAGGTGACCATGCTGCAGCGGACGCCGACATGGATGTTCTCGCGCCCGGCAAAAGACCGCGTTGCCAACTTCCTGCGTAAAGTTCTGCCGGAGAAGGTCGCCTATGCGATTACCCGATGGAAGAACATCACGATGCAGGACTTCACGTTCAAGCTTGCTCGGCGGAAGCCGAAAAAGATGCGCGCCATTCTCCATAAACGCATCCGCCAATCCATGGGCGAAGATTACGATCTCGCCGCCTTTACCCCACCCTACAATCCATGGGACCAGCGGCTTTGCCTGATCCCTGATGACGATCTGTTCGACGCGATCAAGCGCGGCAAAGCCGAAATAGTTACCGGCCATATCGCGGCCTTCGAGAAGGGCGGCGTCCGGCTGACCGACGATCGTTTCCTGGCAGTGGATATCGTCGTGACGGCTACCGGCCTCAAACTGGCGGTGGCTGGCAAGATTGCGCTTACACTCGAAGGCCAACCGATCGATCTGGCGGATCGTTACTATTACAAGGGATGCATGTTCTCGAACCTGCCCAATCTTGCGGTGGTATTCGGCTATCTCAATGCAAGCTGGACCTTGCGGGCTGACATCAATGCGGATTTCATTTGCCGCGTGCTGAATGCGATGGCCCAAGAGAGCGCGGATATCGCAACACCCTGTCTGCCGCAGGACCACACGCTGGAAGAGGACGACATCTTCGATTTCTCTTCCGCTTACATCCAGCGCAGCAGGCATCTCATGCCGAAGAATGCGGTGGAATATCCCTGGCGGCTGAATCAGGAATATGTGGTCGATCGCAAGCGGATGAAGAGGGATCCGGTCGATGACGGGATCCTGGTACTCAGCCGGAAAGGCGATGCTGCGGCAAAGAATGACGCCCGCTTGCAAGCTGCGCGGTAGCTTTCACTCGGTTAGCGCAGTAGGTCTCTCGTCATGAACGATCGTATCTATACTGCCGGCCTCGTCGTCATCGGCGACGAGATCCTGTCCGGACGCACCCATGACAAGAACATCGCCCAGGTCGCCAGCTGGCTACAGGTTCAGGGTATCCGCCTGTCCGAAGTGCGCGTGGTGCCGGATGTGGTCGAGCGGATCGTCGAGGCGGTCAATGCGCTGCGCGAGAGCTACGACTATCTCTTCACCACGGGAGGGATCGGCCCCACGCATGACGATATCACCGTCGATGCCGTGTCCGAAGCGCTGGGGGTGCCGGTGATTGTCCATCCCGAAGCCCACGCCATTCTGGAACGGTATTATGCCGACAAGGGCGGCCTTAACGAAGGCCGTCTGCGTATGGCGCGCACGCCCGAGGGAGCGGAGCTGATACCCAACCGCATGTCGGGCGCGCCGGGAATTCGGATCGGCAATGTCCACCTGATGGCCGGCGTTCCGCACATCACGGCCGGCATGCTCGACGCGCTTACCGGCACGCTTAAGGGCGGCGCCCCACTGATCGCCGAAACCGTGGGCGGTTTCATTCCCGAAAGCGAGGTTTCGGCCCTGCTGCGAGATGTCGAGAAAACGCATGAGAATTGCCAGATCGGCAGTTATCCTTTCTTCAAAGAAGGAAAAGTCGGCGCGAACTTCGTCATCCGCTCAACCGATCGCGAAGAACTGGACGCCTGCATGGCGGCGCTGTGCGAAGGATTGGCGCAGGCCGGTTTCATCTTCACCCCCGGCGGTATCTGAAGCGACAATGAGAAAGGGCCGGAGGTTACCCCCCGGCCCTAATCTGATCCTACCGGTGTAGGAAAGCTGTTTCGTTCGAAGCTGCTTACGCGCCTTCGACTTCGCCGAGGTCGACCTTGAGGCCCGGACCCATCGAGCTGGTCAGCGTGACCTTGCGGACATACTTGCCCTTGGCACCCGACGGCTTCGCCTTGACGATCGCATCGGTGAGAGCCTTGAAGTTGGTCTTCAGGTCTTCGTCCTTGAACGACAGCTTGCCGATGCCGGAGTGGATGATGCCCTGCTTTTCCACGCGGAATTCGACCTGGCCGCCCTTGGCGTCCTTAACGGCCTGTTCCACGTTCGGCGTAACCGTGCCGAGCTTCGGGTTCGGCATGAGACCCTTGGGGCCCAGAACCTTACCGAGACGGCCGACGACACCCATCATGTCCGGCGTCGCGATGACGCGGTCATAATCGAGGTTGCCGTTCTGCATGTCTTCCATGAGGTCTTCCGCACCGACCTTGTCGGCACCGGCAGCCAGAGCCTTCTCGGCATTGTCGCCCTTCGCGAACACGGCGACCTTCACGTCCTTGCCGGTACCGCTGGGGAGCGAAACCATGCCGCGGACCATCTGGTCAGCGTGGCGCGGATCGACGCCGAGGTTCATCGCCACTTCGACGGTCTCGTCGAACTTCGACTTGTGCTCGCGCAGCGTGGCGAGAGCTTCGTCGACCGTGTAAAGCTTCTCGCTGTCGAGCTTTGCGCGGACCTGCTGGTTCTTTGTCTGCTTTGCCATGTGCTTAGCCCTCCACCACTTCGAGGCCCATCGAACGCGCGGAGCCTTCGATGATCTTCATGGCCTGATCGATATCGTTCGCATTGAGGTCGACCATCTTGGCTTCGGCGATTTCCTTGATCGCGCTCTGCTTGATGGTTCCGGCCGAAACCTTGCCCGGCTCCTTCGAGCCCGACTTCAGCTTGGCAGCCTTCTTCAGGTAGAACGATGCCGGCGGGGTCTTGGTGACGAAGGTGAACGAACGGTCCGCATAGACGGTGATGACCGTCGGGATCGGAGCGCCCTTTTCGAGGTCCTGCGTGGCAGCGTTGAATGCCTTGCAGAATTCCATGATGTTCACACCGCGCTGACCCAGCGCAGGGCCGATGGGCGGCGAGGGGTTTGCAGTGCCGGCTGGCACCTGCAACTTGATGTAGCCTTCAATCTTCTTGGCCATCACTGGCCTCCTTTCACACTGTCGGCACCATCGATCGACGATGCCTCATGTTGAGCGGTCGAGCGGCCTGCCCCGTGATGGATGGCAGTCCTCCCGCGTGGAATTCCCGTAACTGTCGTCTGGGAAGGCGCGCACATAGCGATTCTGCCCGTAATTGCAAGCATCGCCGGATGTAGGATTGCCCCTGAGGCAGTCCTACAGGATGGAGCACATGGAGCACACCCCTGAAGATAAAAACGCCGGCGCCCGCAAAGCCCCTCTTCCGACGGCAAACTTCTGGAGGGATGATAGCTAATCATCGGTCCTTTATGGCCGCTTTCGACCTTGTAGGAAATCGTTACAGGCCCGTTTCGCGCGGCCAGTCGGGCGATGGTTTCAGTAAGCGGAAAATTTACCCCTTCCCCGCTAATCGGGACGGCGAGGCAACAGGGGAAGCCATACCATGTTTCGTATTACGGTTCAGGTCCGTGAACTCATTTCAAGCAACGTCACAAGCGCTCTCGATGCAGCGTCGAACCCGGCAAAGATGCTCAACCGCCTTCAGCGTGAAATCGAGGACGCGATCATCGACCTCCACGGCGAATTATCCAAGGCGCGCCGCCAGAAAGAGCGCCTGCAGACCGAACTGACGCAAACCAAAGATCGCGCAGCTGCGTGGTCCGAAAAAGCCAAGGTTGCAATGAACCATGGTCGTGAGGATCTTGCCCGGCAAGCACTCATGGCGCGCGAAGACTGCCGGGGCAGGCAGGAACGGATTGACAGCGATATCGATGGTCTTGCGGCGGACATTACCGAAATGGAAAGTGCGATCGGGGACCTCGAAAGCAAACGCGATGAGGTGCGGCAGCGTCATGCAGATCTGGCGGCAACCGATGCCGAGGCCAACTCGGCCGGTGCCGGTCGCCAATATGGCAGCCGGACCGAGCGCCGCCTCGACCATATCGATGCGCTGGAGAAGCGGACAGCCTTCGCAGTAGAAGCAGGCACAGATAGCTGCTCCAACGCCGCCATCGAACGCGAGATCGAGGAGATGCGCCGGGGCCAGGCGATCGAAGAAGAACTCGCTGCCATGCGTCAGGACAAAACTTCCGGTGCGAAGAAACCTGCAGCCAAAGGCGGAAAACGCACCAAGGCGGCGTGATCGCCCGATAGCAAGCTGTTAGGGGATTGGCGGCGGGCACTTGCTCCGCCCGATCCACCATAAGAAAGACTGCGCATGATCCGAACCGATGCACGCGAGCTGGGCTGGGGCCGGTTCATCTGGCAGTTCCTGACGGTCCTGCTGGTCTATTTTATAGCCCAATTACCAGCCGCTTTCATCTGGGGCTTCCAGACAGATGACGGCCAGTTTTCGATTACCTCCACCGGTGCGGCAGTCTCCACGGCGGGCGGCATGGCCGGGGCCTTGCTGATGGCATGGTACTGGCTGCGCCGCGATGGCGCGCTGGCGGATGCCTGGAACCTCAGAGCGCCGTCCAATTGGCTTTGGACGCTCGGTTGGGCGGCGGCAGCCACGGCCGCCATTATCGGCTGGTTCACGCTCGGCGCGATGCTGGTGGAGGCGATCGGGCTGACCACACCCGATGTCGAACAGGTGCTGGGCTGGGTCACCGAAAGCCCGTTCCACTTTGCCCTGTGGATCGCGCTGGTTGCGTTCTTCTCCGCCGGGTTCGGCGAGGAACTGCTCTGGCGCGGTTATCTGATTGACCGCCTGTCGCGGCTCGGCGGCCTGCGCGGCAAGATGTGGCCGATCATCCTTATCCAGGCAGCCCTGTTCGGTCTGCCGCATGCCTATCAGGGGCTAGGCGGCGTAATCATCACCGGGGTCGTGGGCATCGGGTTTGGCTGGCTACGCTTCCACAACAAGGGCAATCTGTGGGCCTGCATCATCGCACATATCGCAGTGGATACGATCATGATGAGCCTGTCCTACGCCACCAAGCTGGGGATCATGCCCGCAACCTGATGCACTGCGAAAAGTGCGTCCTCCGAAAAGCTTCAATATTTGCCGAGCGAAAGGCTGAATTAAGCACCACGGGAGATCCCTGACCTGGCCATAGTTCACCTGGCTTGACCGCATTGATGAGCTAGGGGTTCATTAACTATCTTGCGCTATACAAAACCCGTCAGTGAATAGGGTGCCTAGCATGGAATTTATCTCACGGGTGCGCCCCGCGATAATTACAATAATATTGGTTATTGCTGTAGACATCCTTTGGTTGATGTCCGTTCCTCATAGTTTCGCAGAGGACACAGCCGCCAGATTAGCTTGGACGCTGCTGATGTCGGGCCTTTTTGGTATTGCCGCCTACTTAGTGCGCGAGACCACTCGTCTTTCCATCTTCTGCGCAGGCATATCAATTCTACTTCTGGCTTGGCCGGCCTTACGGATTTTCAATCATTTGTCCTTAACGGTACCTCTCGAACTGGCGGATGATCGGCTGATGCGCGCAGACCGATTTTTTGGCTTCGACTGGCTCAGCTACGTCGCTTTCATAGATTCAAGGCCGCTAGTGATAAAATTGATGAATTGGACCTATTTCAGCCTAACCTATTACACGGCGATACTGTTCATTTTTCTTTTGGCCACCCGCGATGCCGTTCGATCTTGCTCCGAATTGATCGTTTTATTCATCATTACTGCAGTCCTTTGCTCAGCGATCGGCGCCTTGCTTCCAGCAGTGGGTCCCATGCATTTCATCTCTCCGCCGCTTGGCACCTTTACCCATTTCGGTCCAGATATCGGGACCTATTCTGTCCCCGGGATAATGGAGCGGCGCAACGGCCTCCCGCAGACATTCGATCTGGCAAACCTTCCTGGATTGACGACGTTTCCATCGTTTCACACTGCGATGGGAATTATAGCCATTTATTGCGCCCGCCGATCGATCTGGCTTTTTGCCCCAATGCTCGCTGTCAACGCCATTATGATCGCTGGCACACCAATTTTCGGTGCACACTATTTGGTCGATCTTATAGCGGGCGGTGGAACTGTAGCGCTGGCCATCATGATGCTAAAGGCTATCAAGCAATTTAGAAATGGTTCGGAAATTAAAAAGATCTGCACCGTCAATAGCCAGCCCATATCCGAAACAAATGCTGCCTGATCGCAGCTATTCTGCTCTCAGCAATTTGGAAACGGTGCATTAAGTGATCGATGTAAGTCGCTTATTTAAGCAATCAGTGAATGCCCGCACTATTCGCTTGGGTATCATCATCCTTCTTTTTCTAATGATACTGGCTCTCGTAATTGGGGGCCGCGTCAAAGAAGGCTGTAAAGCCTATATACAGAGTGATGGTCTATTGATTGCACATGCTGGTGGGGGGCTACCAAATGCGAAATATGCGAATAGTCGCGAGGCAATCGATCTAGCCGTTAAGCACGGATTCGATTTAATAGAGCTCGACTTCTTTGAGAAAGACGGAAATCTCCTCATCTGGCACGAAGGCTATCCAGTCAGCGATATGTCAACGTCTGAGCTCGGTACTTGGCTCAAAGACCATCCAGATGTCCGGATTATAACCGACATTAAAACACAAGTCTTGAGCGGATTAGCGCACATCAAGGCTGATGCCCCAGGTATGGAAGACAGGTTTATTCCTGAAATCCATACTCCTTCTCAGTTTTCAGCTGTCGAGCGAATGGGCTTCCAAGACCAAATACTTGCGACGTACTGGTATGAGTCAGACAACGTAAGCTGGGCTGACGAAGCGAATAATTTACCGCTCTTCGCAATTGCCTTACCTATGAACCGAAGAAAGCAAGCTGCGCTTACGCATCATGACGTTCTTCTTCATACCGTAAACAAACCTATGGCCGGATATGGGCTGTACACGGATTGCCTTATTCCCCGATCAGATGGCCAAGATCAACGGCGCTAACTGGCGCTGTAATTTTACTTGACCAGTTCGACCTGTTCGAATTCCAGTTCCACCGGGGTGGCACGGCCGAAGATCGAGACCGAGACCTTGACCTTCTGCTTGTCGAAATCGAGTTCCTCGACGACACCGTTGAAGCTGGCGAAGGGCCCGTCGAGCACCTTGACCTGATCGCCGATTTCGTAATCGACGCTGACCTGCTTCTTGGGCGCGGACTTCGCTTCTTCGACACCGCCGAAATAGCGTGCAGCCTCACGTTCGGAAATGGCCTGCGGCTTGTTGTTATTGCCGAGGAAGCCGGTGACCTTGGGCGTGTTCTTCACGAGGTGATACACGTCGTCGGTCATGTTGAGCTTGGCCAGCACGTAGCCGGGCATGAACTTGCGTTCGACCTGGACCTTCTTGCCGCGCTTTACTTCGGTGACGGTTTCGGTCGGGACCTGAACTTCTTCAACGCCTTCGGACAGGCCAAGGCGTTCGGCCTCGGCGATGATCGAATCGCGGACCTTGTTCTCGAAGCCGGAATAGGCGTGGATGATGTACCAGCGTGCCATGTGTCTCGTTACCCCTGTCAGATCAGGCCAGCGTCAGCAGCCAGCGCACCAGAGCGCCGAACAGCGAATCGACGCCGAGGAAGAAGAGCGAGAGGATCGTCATCATGATGAACACGAAGATCGCGATGCGGACCGTGTCGGGCCATGTCGGCCACACGACCTTGCGGCCTTCGGTCTGTACCTGCCGGATGAATTCGGCGGGCGAGGTCTTGTTCGCTTTGGCGACCTTGGCTGTCTTGTCGGCGTTTTCGGCCATGATGAATGCGCTCTCGAAGCTAGAATTTTGTGTTGCTTCCGGGATGGGGGTTTCGCCGCCCCGATACAAGATCGGGAGGGGCTTTTCCTTCATCGATGTCGGAAGACGGAAAGCCGTCTAGGCGGACCGCAATAAAAACGCAAGTCGTGGGAAGGTGCGCAATTGCGCCTTTTCAAGCGCCCCGGGCATAGCTAGCCTGCGCGCTTCTCGATTTCGGGACGCATGAGGGGAATTTCAATGGCAACAAGCCAACCGGCTACGTTCGACGAACGTCTGCTTGGCCCCGTCACCAATGTGGCGGATTTCATCTGGGGTGGAACGTGGAATGGTGAAGCCATTCTGCCTTTCCCGCCGCTGGCAATCATCCTGCTGGGTGCAGGTTTGTGGTTCATGATCGGGCTTCGGCTCTATCCGGTCACCAACCTGCCCGCAGCAGTCAAGAATCTGTTCGCTGGACGCAAGAGCGGGGGCGCAGGCGAGATCTCGCCTTTTGCCGCTTTGTCGACGGCCCTTTCGGGCCAGGTCGGAACCGGCAACCTTGCCGGTGTCGCAACGGCCATCGCACTTGGTGGCCCGGGGGCAATCTTCTGGATGTGGATTACCGCCCTGTTCGGCATGGCGCTGGCCTTCGCCGAAGGTTCGCTGGCGATCCGCTATCGCGAAACTACCAGCGACGGCACTTATCGTGGCGGCCCGATGAGCTACATCATGCTCGGCCTCGGCCCTAAATGGACCTGGCTGGCGATCTTCTTCTGCATCGGCACGCTGATCAGCGCGCTGGTCACCGGCAACGGCATCCAGGCCAATGCGGTGGCAGATGGTCTCAACGAACTGTTCGGCATCGAGGAATGGCTCGGCGGACTGATCGTGGCGATTCTTGTGTTCATCGTGATCATCGGCGGCATCAAGTCGATCGGCAATGTCGCCGAAAAGGTCGTCCCCTTCATGGCGGCGACCTATATCGTGATGGCAATCGTCGCGATCCTGCTCAACCTCCAGGACATCCCGGAAACCTTCAGCCGTATCTTCGGCGGGGCATTCAACGCCCAGTCGGCCAGCGGCGGTTTCGTGGGTGCAGCGGTGATCCTGGCAATCCGTGCCGGTGTGGCGCGCGGCCTGTTCTCGAACGAGGCCGGTCAGGGTTCGACCCCGATCGCTCACGCCGTGGCGCAGACCGACGATCCGCAGTTCCAGGGCCGCATGGCCATGCTGGGGACGTTCATCGATACCATCGTGATCTGCACCATGACGGCGCTGGTCATCCTGACGGTTGAAGGCAATTTCACGCATAACGGCGCGCCGGTGCTGCATGCATGGCAGGCCGATCTCGACGGCTTCGCCATGACCAGCGGTGCTTTCGCTGCGGCATTCCCGTTCGAAATCGGTGCTATCCCGCTGGGCACGCTCATCGCCAGCATCGCGCTGCTGCTGTTCGTGTTCACCACGCTGCTGACCTGGAGCTATTACGGCGAACGTGCGCTGACCTTCATCTACGACCGCATCCCGGGTTCGACCCGCGGCGGCGAGAAGATCCTGCACATGGCGTGGCGCGTGCTTTGGTGCGTTGCGATCTTCGTCGGGGCGAGCCGGGAAAGTGACCTCATCTGGCGCATGGGCGATATTGCCAATGCCGTGATGGTGGTACCCAACCTGCTTGCTCTGATGCTGCTATCCGGCGTGGTGTTCGCTCTGTCGCGCGGCGACAAGACGGCAGGCAAGACCTTCACCGCAGAAACGCCCGAGGAACCGGAGGAGTACTGATCTCCTCCGCCACATCGAAGGCATGAAGAAGGGGCCGGGAGTATCGCTACTCCCGGCCCCTGTCTGTTATCGTTACTGAACCATTCTTGTCAGCGAGCACCGAACAGACGTGCGAGGAAACCCGGTTCCTCCATCGGGATGATCTTCCCGTGGTGTTTATAGCGAAGGCTGGCATCGCTATAAGTCTTGGGCTTCACCCACCCGTCGGGGCGGCTGCTGCGGTAGGACAAGCTCGACATGGGCAATTCCTCCATGAAATCTTTTCCCTTCGTCCGCCGAGTAGAACCCCCTACGCCCGAATCCGGTTCCCGCCCGTTCCGCGAAAGGGCCGCTCTCCCTGTGGCGCGGGGGCAACATTAACCATCGCAAGGCGCAGCTTTCCGCCGTCGGACGGATATTAGAAAAAGCTGCTTTTTTCGGTCAATCGCGAGGGAACTAGCCGCCCCCGCCAGCGATCCAGCGGTCGATCTTGGCTTCCAGAACGGGAAGCGGCAGCGCGCCAGTGTCCAGCACTTGGGCATGGAAATCGCGGATGTCGAAACGGTCTCCAAGCTTCGCCTCGGCGCGTTCGCGCAGTTCCTGGATCTTGAGCGCGCCGACCTTGTAGGCGAGCGCTTGGCTGGGGATGGCGATATACCGCTCCACCTCGGCCACAACTTCGGTTTCGGTCATGCCGCTGTTGGCCAGCATGAAATCGATCGCCTGCTGGCGCGTCCAGCCCTTCGAGTGAAGGCCGGTGTCCACCACCAGCCGCATGGCGCGCAGCTGTTCGTCCTGCAGCGTGCCATAGCGGTTCCAGGGATTGTCGTAGAAGCCCATCTCGTAACCGAGTGTTTCGGCATAAAGTGCCCAGCCCTCGACATAGGAGGTCTTGCCGCCGAAGCGCATGAAGGCGGGCAAATCTTCGTTTTCCTGCGCCAGGCTGATCTGGAAATGATGCCCGGGCGCGCCTTCATGCAGGTAGAGCGTGACATTGCCGGTCGTCAGGCGACTGGGAAGATCATAGGCGTTGAAATAGAAGGTGCCCGGTCGCGATCCGTCGGGGGCGCCGCTTTCATAGGACCCGCCAGCACTGAACTGCTCGCGATATTCCTCGTAAGGCTTGATCAGCAGCGGGGTTTTGGGAACTAGCGAGAAATAGTCGCCGATCTGCGCATCCACCTGTTTGCCGATATCATAGTAGGTCTGCGTCAGCGCCTCCCGGCTCGCCGGCTTGAACTGCGCATCGGTGCGGACGTAGTCGAAGAATTCGTTGAGAGTGCCGCTGAAGCCTACCTCGTCCTTGATGTCTTCCAGCGCCGTCTTGATCCGCGCGACCTCGGACAGGCCGAGATTGTGAAGGTAATCGGCGGTCAGAGGCAGCGTCGTGGTGTCCTCGATCAGCTGGCGATAGAGCGCCGGCCCGCCTTTCATCTGCCCAAGGCCCACGCTGCTGCGCGCCTTGGGGTAATACTCATCGCGCAGGAAATCGCGCATCCGTTCATGCGCGGCATAGATGTCCGCGATCGACGTGCGGTATTCCGTGGTCAGGCGTGATTTGTCGGCTTCCGAAAAATCGTCCGGGAAGTTCGTCACGGGCATCCAGAACGGCGAGTCGTCAATATCCATCGCCAACTGGGTGTCGAGCTGGCTGATGACATTGCCGATCGTCAGCTGCGTTTCCAGCACACCGCTCGCCAGACCTTCACGGAAACGGGCGATCGCACGATCGTTCAGTTCGACATAGTTCTGGTGCCGCTTGAGGTTGTTTTTATAATCCTCGACCGTATCGAACGGCGCCGCGCTCTGCCCGCTGGCGAAGCCGGGGTAGAAGGTGTGGAAGCCGGAGAAATGGTTCACCGGACGCACTTCGGTCACCGCGAGCAGGTCAGGCGCAAGTGCCTTCAGCGCCTGTCGCTGGTCGTATTCAAAAACGTCATAGGCCAGCTGATCTGTTTCATTGAGGGCGCTGCGATCGATCTGGCCGAGCTTGCGCAGGTTCAGTTCGGCATCCGCCCGACTGGCATTGTTATACTCATCTGTCAGATAATCGCCCAGCCGGTCGGCATAGCGCATGTCGCCGCGGAACAGCGCGCTCATCGGATTGAGCGCGAGGCTACGCTCGTCGGCATCCTCAAACAGCGCAAAAAGCGCGTCATGCGCGGCGTCCTGCGAAGTAGATGCAGCCACCTGATCCGACGCGGCGTCCGCCCCGGCAAGCTGGCCGGTGGTGGCGCAGGCGGCGAGAGAAAGAGCGGACGCGCCGATGAGCGCTGTGCGTACCAGTTTCATATCGAGATTACCCCCTAGTGATTGCTTGCGATCTGTAATCCCGAAGGAAAAGGCAAGAAAACCGCGCGCCGACCGCCGCGCCATGCCCTTCGACCAACGACCACACTATTTAGCGATGCGACCGCGCACCATGACCCAGTCGACATTTTCGAGAACGGAGACATCGTCCAGCGGATTACCGCCAACTGCGATCATGTCTGCCGAATAGCCGGGTGCGATACGGCCGATTTCGTTTTCCATGTGCAGCACCTTGGCCGCGTTCGTGGTCGCAGTGGCGAGCGCATCGCGATTGCTCATACCCTGCCCCACCATCAGCGCGAATTCGCCGGCGTTGCGGCCGTGTTCGAACACGCCGGCATCGGTGCCGAAAGCGATCGGCACGCCCCATTGATAGGCCCTGCCCATGAAAACCCGCGCAATCTCGGCCACGTCGCGGATCTTCGTTTCGACCGTAGGTGTATACATGCCCTGCCCGAGCCGCTCCGTTACACCCTGAAAAGCCATCAGGGTTGGCACCAGTACGGTTCCATTATCCTTCATCGCCTTGGCCGCAGCTTCGTCGAGATAGGTCGCATGCTCGATCGTATCGATGCCCGCCTTTGCAGCCGCCTCGATCCCGCGCGCGCCATGCGCATGGGCCATGACATCAAGCCCGAGCGAATGGGCCGTGTCGGCAATGCTCTTCATCTCGGCATCGGAGAAATGCGCTTCCAGCCCTCTACCCTGCTGGCTGAGGACGCCGCCGGTTGCCGTGATCTTGATGACATCCGCACCGTTCTGGCTGGCGCGGCGGACCTTTTCCGCACATTCGACAGGGCCGGTGCAGCTATAGCCGCTCGACAGGATCGCATTGATTTCCGGCTTGAAACCCGAAACGTCTCCATGACCGCCCACGATGGCGAGCGGCGGGCCTGCGGCGATGATGCGCGGCCCCTGGATCAGGCCCTCCGCAGTTCCGCGGCGCAGCGAATATGCCGTATGCTGCGCGCTGCCTGCCTCCCGCACCGTAGTGAAGCCAGCTTTCAGAGTTTTTTCGGCATTCTTCATACCGACCACCACGCCCCATTCATCGGGCTCGACGGCCTCGCGCCAGAAATCGCCGCCGGGGTCTCCGGTCAGATGGACATGGAGATCGATCAGCCCGGGAAGCAGGGTCTTTCCTTCCAGATCGACCACGGTCGCGTTGTCAGGAGCCTCCACCCAGCCCTTCTCAACGCTCACGATGCGACCGTCGGTAATGGTCACTGTGCCGCGTTCAATGGGCGGGGCGGCAGGATCGGTGATGATCCGGCCCGCGTGAACGATGGTGGTCTCTGCCGAAGCAAGGCCCGCGCTGGCGAGCAGGGTGGCAGCAAGGCCCAGGGCAAATGCGCGCATCAAATCTCTCCTCCTGTCTGGCGCGGTGATGCCCCTTCACCCTGTAGCCCACAAGCCCCGGTTTGCCCTTTATGCCTGGCTCGTTATGAAAGCGCCCGCAATTCAATTGGAGAGGATCGCCCATGAAACTTCGCCCTATCGCCATCGCCGCTACCTTGCTGGCGGGCACTTCCATGGCGGCTACCGCCCATGCGCGCCCAATGACGCCGGAAGATGTCGCCAAGCTGGAAAGTGTCGGGACCATTGCAGTTTCGCCCGATGGCAGCCGCATCGCCTACACCACGGCAAGCCTGCCGGACATCACCGATGGCGACAAGAATGGCAGCTTCGATCAGCAGCTCAAGATGGCCTATGCGCCCATGAACGCGCGGGACTTTCTGCCCGATGACATCAGCGTTTCGGGTATCGCCTTTTCGCCCGACGGCCGCATGGTCAGCTTTGTCTGGGCAGACGAAGGTGAAGACCGCGCCGTCTGGGGAATACCCGTCGATGGCGGTGCACAGCGCAAGCTGGCAGCAGTCGAGGATGCCAACGTGCGCTCCTACGCCTGGGCACCCGATGGTTCGCGTATCTGGATGCTTGCCTCCGCCGAGAAGGACGAAGTACGCGAGAAGGAAGCAGAGGCTGGCTTCAACGCCATCGTCTATGAGGAAGAAGCGCGCTTGAACCGCCTGTTTTCCGCCAAAGTAGGGCAGGAAGTGGATGCAGAACCGGTGGCGGTGACCATCCCCGGTTACGTAAGCGGCTTCCGCATCGCGCCGGGCGGAAAAACCGCCGTGGTCGACAGCGCGCCCACGCCGCAGATCGACGATGCCTACACTGCCAAGCGCGCCCATGTCCTGGACCTTGATAGCGGCAAGGTCCTGCGCGTGGTCGAAACGCCCGGCAAGCTTGGCGATATCGAAGTGTCACCCGATGGCAGCCAGCTTTCGATGATCGCGGGTGTGGACATGAACGATCCGGCAGATACCACGCTGCATCTGGTCGATGTGGTGACCGGCACCTATCGCGCGCTGAATGCCGGTGCGCCCGAAGCCGCAGTCGATGCCGAATGGCTTGCCGATGGTCGACTTGCCGCGGTGATCCACAAGGGCGCACAAAGCGCACTGCGCATCTACAACGCCGATGGCACCGTGGCGGAAGAACACGATGGCGGGTCGCTGATCCTGTCCAGCGTGGAGGCTGGCGGCAATACGCTGGCAGTCGAAGCCAGCAGTCCGATGCACCCGACAGAGCTCTTCGTCTGGAACAACGGCAGTTTCAATCGGTGGACGAAGCACAATCCGTGGCTGTCCGAAATCGACTTCGGCAAGCAGCGCACCTACCGCTACACTGCGCGTGACGGGCAGGAAGTCGAAGGCGTTCTGATCGAACCGGTCGGTGGTGCTCCGCGTGGCGGCGCGCCGTTGATTCTGAGCGTGCATGGCGGGCCGGAAGCGCATGACAGCAATGGCTGGATCACCGGCTATTCCTCCCCCGGACAAGTCGCCGCGGGCGAAGGCTATGCAGTGTTTCTCCCGAATTATCGCGGCTCGACCGGTTATGGCACTGCATTTTCCAAGCAGCATACGGGCAATTATACCGATCCGGAATTCACCGATCTGGTCGATGCGAAGCGCGCGCTGGTCGCAGAAGGCATCGCCGATCCCGATCGCACAGGCGTGACCGGCGGTTCTTATGGCGGCTATGCCACGGCATGGTCTTCCACCGCGCTGTCCGACGAATTCGCCGCGGGCGTGATGTTCGTCGGCATTTCGAACCAGATTTCAAAGTTCGGCACGACCGACATTCCTTACGAAATGTACAATGTGCATTCCGGCAAATGGCCTTGGGACGATTGGCAGGGCATGCTCGAAGTGAGCCCGATATATCACGTCGACAAGGCCAATACGCCGCTGCTGATCATGCACGGCGAAGAGGATACGCGCGTGTCGCCCAGCCAGAGCTATGAACTCTATCGCTCGCTCAAGGTGCGCAAGCCCGACGTGCCTGTGCGCCTCGTGCTGTATCCAGGCGAAGGCCACGGCAATTCCAAGGCGGCCGCCCGCTATGATTACAATTTACGGATGATGCGCTGGTTCGACACCTATCTGAAGATCGGCGATCGGGACGCACCGCTGCCCGACAGCCGACCGGACTTGCCGGACGGCACAACAGGGGCAGAAAAAGACGAAGACTGACTGATGGAAAGGGCGGCCCACGGGTCGCCCTTTCCTTACAGACCGGGTTTATCTCAGCCCAGAGCCTGCCATTCGCGGATCGCCTCGATCGGCCAGAACAGCATCACGACATTGAGCGTGAGGTTGTCGCGAATGATCCAGAGGGTCAGCAATTCGAAGAAAACTGCAATCGCGACGCTGACTTTCCAGGGCAGGCGAAAGGCGATCAGGAACCCGGCCATCATCCAGCCGATATCGGCCATGGAATTGACGATACTGTCACCGACATAGCCGAAGCTGACCGTCACCTCGCGGTAGCGGTCGATGATCATGGGCGTATTCTCGACCACCTCCCAGACAGCTTCGACAAAGACGGCGATCGGCAAAGCCCATTTCGCCAGCCGTCCGCCGAACAGGCCCCATCTGACCCACAGCAGCCAGGCGAAGAAATACATGATCAGCCCGTGGATGAAGTGGCTCGGGCTGTACCAGTCGGTGATATGCTGGCTGTTACCGGAAGACTGCACCACGCCATGCCACAGCTTGATTTCGCCACAGGTGCAGATGAGCGGGCGATCCATCGCCAGTAGGATAGCGAGTGTTGCCGCCAGCAGGACAGCCGTGGCGATCCAGGCGCGCCGGGATGGAGAAAGCGGGTTCCTTGTCATTGCGCCATGACTGCGCCAGCCGTGGCACGCCGACAAGGGACCCGCATGTTCTTTCCGCTAGAAAGTGTACCCTACACCAAGCGCGACCAGATACTGGTCGTTATCGCCGCGAATACTAGTGAACGGGCTATCGGCCGCGTCATCAACCAGCTTGGTCCAGCCCGCGATACCAACCAGCGAGAGACCGCCATCGGTCAGATCGCCGCTCAGATCGTGGGCCAGCAGCAGGTTAAAACCGTAGCTTTGCATTCCGCCTTCGGCATCGAAGCCCGGAAGCACATCTTCAGCTGGCAAGGCAGCATTGGTAGCGGGAACCGAATAGTAATAATCGGCGAAGTCATCGTCCACGAAGCTGGTGCTGAACGACAGCGAGGCTGCCGTCGCGCGGCTGACCGGCGTAAAATAGGTCACCGACGGGCTGATCGTGCGCCCATCATGGGCCCCGGCGACATCCCAGGTCGCGTCGAGTGTGAAGCTCAGGCTGTCGAAAGGGTTGAGCACTTGCGGGAATTTGACCCCGACCGAACCGCCCACTTCGACCGCGCGATCGAGTTCGCCATAGGCCGCAACCACATCGTCATTGATATCTTCCGCATCGACACGGTCGTTGCGCAGACGAACCATTGGACCCGCAGAGAAGGAGACGCCTTCCGCCGCATCGGGTACGAGGTCCAGCGCAAGGCCAGCGGGCCGTGGATTGATATCTATTCCCCAGAGCGAGCCCTGGACAATCGGTAGGACGTTGACATTGTAATCGTCGCTTCCCGAATAGCTCGGGTTGTAACCGACGCCGACACCGACGCTTAGAAAGTCGCCGTCGAAAACCGTTTCCTCCTCCGCGGCAGATCGCGGGGTTGAGACATCGGTCTGCTGGGCAGCGACAGGCGCGGCCAGCGCACAGGTAGCAGCAGCGGCAAGCGCGGGCGCGAAACGAATCATTCGATTTTCCCTCATTTTATTCTTTGCGGGTGCAGGAATGCCCTATCTAGGATGCGTGCAGTAATAGAAAAGGACATTGCCGCCAATGGATGCGCCTTCTAACCCGTTTTTCGATGCAGTCTGACAAAATTGACCTGGCCATAGTCGGAGGCGGGCTTGCCGGCGGTCTGATCGCTTTGGCTGTACACAATGCCGCGCCGCATCTTTCCGTGGGCCTGTTCGAGGTAGGCGACAGCTTCGGCGGCAACCACCGCTGGAGCTGGTTCGAAGGCGATCTGGATGACCGCGGTACCGCACTCATGCAGCCGTTCCGCAAAATGCAGTGGACCGGCGGTAACGAAGTCCGCTTTCCGGCCTACAGCCGAAGTCTCGGAGGCGAATATCGCTCGCTCGACAGCCGCGATTTCGACGTAACCCTGCGGCGCGCACTGCCTCAATCGGCCATACGCACCGGTACGAAGGTGGAAAGTCTCGGCGCCAAAGGACTGATACTTTCAAGCGGCGAGCACATTCCAGCCGGAACGGTGATTGATTGCCGCGATGCCTTGCCGAGCGAGCATCTTACCGGGGGCTGGCAGGTTTTCCTCGGTCAAAACCTTCGCACAGCCCATCCCCACGGGATCGAGCGGCCGGTCATCATGGATGCGACCGTAAAGCAGCCAGGCGCA
This sequence comes from uncultured Erythrobacter sp., assembly GCA_947504155.1. GTDB lineage: Bacteria > Pseudomonadota > Alphaproteobacteria > Sphingomonadales > Sphingomonadaceae > Qipengyuania. Next base: position 142,781 of record CANNGF010000003.1, on the reverse strand, counting down.
TATCGTTTCGTCTATCTGCTGCCGCTGGCTGACGACGAAATATTCGTGGAAGATACCTATTACGCCGACAGCCCGCTGCTTGATGCTGCACTTCTGCGCGAACGCATAGCCGGCTATTCCGCAAATCAGGGGTGGAACGCGGAAGTCCTGCACGAAGAGACTGGCGTGCTGCCGGTGATTACCGGCGGTGATTTGTCAGCCTATCGCGCGTCACTCAATATGCCAGGCGTTGCCTTGGCAGGCGCGCGCGGTGGCTTCGTTCATCCCCTGACCAGTTACACGCTCCCGATCGCGGTGGAGAATGCGCTGGCGATAGCCGAGGCCGCATGCGAAGATCTATCATATCTGCCCAATTTCATAGCGAACCGGGCCAAGGCCCATTGGGGCCGTACGTCCTATTACCGCTTACTTGGCAAGATGCTGTTCCAAGCGGCGGAGCCGGAGGAACGATACCGGGTGTTCGAGCGCTTTTACCGATTACCCGAACCCCTAATCGAACGCTTCTACGCCGCCCGCTCAACCCCGTTAGACAAGATGCGCATCCTCACCGGAAAACCGCCCGTGCCCATCATCAGCGCCATGAAGGCGCTGCTTGGCAAGGGCGCTCCGCTCGTCCAAGGAAAGTGACCATGAACGCCCAAACGCCGTACCCCTCGGTCGCAACCGATCTACCCGAAACGCCGACCATGCCCGAAATGACGGGCAAGACTGCCTGCGTGATCGGATCAGGGTTCGGCGGACTTGCACTGGCCATCCGCCTGCAGTCAGCCGGGATTGCCACAACCGTCATCGAAGGCCGGGACAAGCCAGGCGGGCGCGCCTACTACTGGGAAAGAGACGGCTTCACCTTCGATGCCGGCCCCACGGTGATAACCGATCCCGATTGCCTGCGGGAACTCTGGGCGCTGACAGGGCATGCCATGGCCGAGGATATAGAGATCATGCCGGTCATGCCGTTCTATCGGCTCAATTGGCCGGACGGCACGAATTTCGACTATTCCAACGACGAAGAGCAGCTCTTCAGCGAAATCGCCGAACTGAATCCGGCGGACGTCGCGGGTTACCAGCGCTTTCTGGAATATGCCGAAGGCGTTTACGAGGAAGGCTACGTCAAGTTGGGCCATGTGCCATTCCTCGACTTCAAGTCCATGATGAAGGCCGCCCCCGCCCTCGCCAAGAAACAGGCATGGCGCAGCGTCTATTCCATGGTTTCGAGCTATGTCGAGAACGAGAAACTGCGCGAGGCGCTGAGCTTTCATACCCTGCTCGTCGGGGGCAATCCGATGAAGACCAGCAGCATCTACGCGCTCATTCACAAGCTGGAAAAGGATGGCGGCGTGTGGTGGGCCAGAGGCGGCACCAACCGCCTGATCGCTGCGATGGTGACACATTTCGAACGGATAGGCGGCACGATCCGTGTCGGTGATCCTGTGATGCAGGTCCACACGCTCGGCAACAAGGCCAGCGAAGTGGAAACGCAGTCTGGCCTCAAGCAGCGGTTCGACGCCGTCGCCAGCAATGCCGACATCATGCACAGCTACAAGGACCTTTTGGCGGGCACAAAGCGCGGCGCGAGCTATTCGAAATCTCTCGCGCGCAAGAAATTCTCGCCCAGCCTCTTTGTCGTCCACTTCGGGATCGAGGGAACCTGGCCCGGGATCCCCCATCATATGATCCTGTTCGGCCCTCGCTACAAAGGTTTGCTGGAAGACATCTACGATCACGGCGTCCTGCCGGAGGATTTCTCGATCTATCTCCACCACCCCAGCGTGACCGACCCCAGCGTTGCGCCGGAGGGCATGAGCACTTTCTATGCCCTCGTCCCGGTGGCCCATATGGGCAAGCTGTCGATCGACTGGGATGAGATGGGCCCCGTGCTGGAGAAGCGGATTCTCGACGAAATCGAGCGCCGATTGATTCCCGAACTGCACGGGCGGATCAAAACGAAATTCCATTACGCACCGAGCAATTTTGCCGTCGATCTCAATGCGCACAAGGGCAGCGCCTTCAGCCTTGAGCCGCTATTGACCCAGAGTGCGTTTTTCCGCGGGCACAACCGCGACGATGTGGTGGACAATTTCTACCTGGTCGGGGCAGGGACACATCCCGGCGCCGGAATTCCCGGCGTCGTCGGCAGTGCAAAAGCAACTGCCGGACTGATGGTCGAGGATTTAATCGAAGTATGAAGCGTTTGGCAGTCTATTGCGGTTCGGCATCACCCCAAGACCCGCGCTATATGGAATTGGCGCGCGACGTGGGAGCCGGCCTGGCCGAGCGCGGCATCGGCGTCGTCTATGGCGGAGGGCGGCTTGGTTTAATGGGTGCCGTGGCGTCCGCCGCCCTGCAAGCTGGCGGTGAAGTCATCGGTGTAATTCCCGATGCGCTGGCTAACAGCGAAGTCGCCAATCATGATTGCACGGAGCTCCATACAGTCGGCGGCATGCACGAACGTAAGCAGAAATTCACCGATCTTTCCGACGGTTTCGTTACTATCCCCGGTGGAGTGGGTACAATGGACGAGCTTTGGGAAGCGGTCAGCTGGGCGCAATTGGGTTATCACACAAAGCCGGTTGGCCTCCTTAACGCCTTCGGCTTTTACGATCACCTTATTGCGTTCAACCGTCAGATGGCCGAGGTCGGTTTCGTTCGCCCCGCGCATCAGGGGATCATCATAGCCGAAGGGACGTTAAGTGCGTTGCTCGACAAAATGGAAAGCTATGAGCCGCATACTCCGATCTTCCAGATGAAGGCAGCCGACCTCTGAACAAGCCCCGCCCCCTTACCACGCAAAACCTGCGCCCTACCTATGCAAAGGCGGGCGGCGGGCGTGATCGGCATGCGCTGGTTGAGAAAGCACTCGAATCGATCGAGGTCGGCTCTCACAGCTTTTCCGCAGCCTCCAAGCTTTTCGACAAGACCACGCGCGAACGCAGCTGGTTGCTGTACGCCTGGTGCCGCCGTTGCGACGATATCGCGGACAATCAGGAAAAGGGCGGCCCGCTCGGCAACCAGGGTACGCCAAAGGAAGCCGAAGATCGCATTCAGGCTATCCGCGTGCTCACCCGCCGCGCGCTGGAAGAACAGCCGACAGCGGATTTCGCATTCGACGCTTTCGGCCTTGTAGCGAAGGAATGCCATCTGAATTACGAGATGGCGAATGACGTGATCACCGGCTTCGCGATGGACGCCACCGGCTTCGCTCCCAAGAACGAGCGCGACATGATGCGCTATTGCTATCACGTCGCCGGTGCTGTCGGCATCATGATGGCGCATATCATGGGTGTTCGCCCGGACGACGGAGAGACGCTCGATCGAGCGAATGATCTCGGCCTCGCGTTCCAGATCGCCAATATCAGCCGCGACGTCGTGGAAGATGCCGCTGCAGGGCGTGTGTACATTCCATCCGAATGGCTCACGGAAGCAGGGCTGACACCGGGCGAGCACGCGATGCCGGAAAACCGCTTCGTTCTCGCCAGCATCATGCCTCGCATGATCGCGCTGATGCAGAAACACGAAGATGCTGCTCGTCTTGGTGCAAAGAACCTTCCGTTCCGCTCGCGTTGGGCGGTACTGGCGGCAGCGAACATTTACGGAGCGATCGGACGCAAAGTCCTAGACCGCGGACAAAAGGCATGGGACACGCGTACTCACGTAAACGGACTGGAAAAAACATGGCACGTCGCCACAGCGTTTTTTCAGGCGCTGCGCAACAATCCTGCGGGCCCGACTGAACCTATTACCTGGTCGCGGCACGATTATCGCCCACTAGCAGGGTGGTAGTCTGACCCACCGCTTGATGGTTTAAGCAGCTACGGCTAGCGCATTCGTATGATCACGAAACTGCTCATCGCCAACCGCGGCGAAATCGCCTGCCGCATCATCCGTACCGCGCGCGAGATGGGCATCGCGACTGTGGCCGTCTATTCCGACGCCGATGCGAAGGCGCTGCATGTGCGCAGTGCAGACGAAGCTGTGCATATCGGCCCCTCGCCCGCTACGGAAAGTTATCTTGTGGGCGATAAAATTATCGCGGCTGCCAAGCAGACAGGTGCTCAAGCGATACACCCCGGTTACGGCTTCCTGTCGGAGAACGCCGACTTTGCGCAGGCCGTGAAGGACTCCGGACTGATCTGGGTCGGGGCGCCACCTGCCTCGATCCGCGCGATGGGTTTGAAGGATGCCGCAAAGAAATTGATGCGCAAAGCCGGCGTGCCGGTAACCCCCGGTTATGATGGCGATGACCAGAGCGCTGACCGCCTGAAACAGGAAGCCGATGCGATCGGTTATCCGGTATTGATCAAGGCTGTGGCTGGCGGCGGCGGCAAAGGAATGCGCAAGGTAGACGCCGAGAGCGAGTTCTTGTCCTCACTGGAATCCTGCCGCCGCGAGGCAAAAGCCAGCTTCGGCAACGACGATGTAATCCTCGAAAAATGGATCACCTCGCCTCGCCATATCGAAGTGCAGGTCTTCGGCGACAGCCACGGCAATGTCGTTCACCTGTTCGAGCGGGACTGTTCGCTTCAACGCCGGCACCAGAAGGTGATCGAGGAGGCACCGGCTCCGGGCATGGATGAAGCGACGCGGGAGGAAATCTGCGCCGCCGCCGTACGCGCCGCGAAGGCTGTCGATTACGAGGGAGCAGGCACGATCGAATTCATCGCCGATGCCAGCGAAGGCCTGCGCGCAGACCGCATCTTCTTCATGGAAATGAACACCCGTCTGCAAGTGGAACATCCGGTAACGGAAGAAATAACCGGCGTCGACTTGGTCGAGTGGCAATTGCTAGTGGCGAGTGGCCAGCCGATACCGATGAAGCAGGACGACCTTTTTATCGATGGTCATTCGATCGAGGCGCGTCTTTATGCCGAAGATCCTTCGAGCGGATTTCTACCTTCAACCGGTCCGCTCGAACATTTCGATCTGGGCGTCGAAGGTCGGATTGAGACGGGTGTCGAAGAAGGCGACAAAATCTCGCCCTTCTACGATCCCATGGTCGCCAAACTCGTCGTCTGGGGAGAAACACGCGGAGAAGCCGTCGATCAGCTTGCGGAAATCGCCGAGAGCGTCGAAATCTGGCCCGTCAAGACCAATGCGGCATTCATTGCCAATTGTCTGCACGAAGACGATTTCGAAGATGCAAATCTGGACACCGACTTCATCGCGTCGAAGATGGACAGCCTAATTTCATCGGACACTGCGGACGATGCTGTTTGGCAAAGTGCGGCAGACTTCATCGCACTCGCGGAAAGCGAAGAACACGGCGATCTGCCTGTTGGCCTTCGCGTCAATGCTCCGGGCGTACTTGCTACCACCCTTCATCATAAGGGCGAGACGCGCACAGTCGCAGCGGCGCAAGGGGGCGACGATGTGACGATGACTGGCTTCGTCGACCCTGCTCGTGCCGTGGTCTTCGCTGACGGCCAGAGTTTCGTTTTCGATCGCCAGTCGCGTGGCTCGGGAGCAGCAGCTGCTGGCGATGGCGCAATTCTCGCCCCCATGCCTGGCAAGGTGATTACAGTCGATGTTGCCGAAGGTGAGAGCGTGACTGCCGGTCAGCGTCTCATGGTCCTCGAAGCCATGAAGATGGAGCATGCGCTTACTGCGCCGTTCGACGGCACCGTGACAGAGTTGTCAGCCAGTGAAGGCGGGCAGGTTCAGGTTGAGGCAGTATTGGCGGTCGTCGACCCTAACGCAGAGTAGCTGCCAAACCTCAATCTTCCAGCTTTTCGCCGAACAATTCACCGCGTTCACTAAACAGGACGAATGCAAGACTGAGCACAGCGGTGCATAGCAGGGCAAGCGCCAGCGGGCGCGCGGTCCCATCATAGACGTAACCGATGAACGAGCCGAGCGCTGCACCGCTGGTCAGGCGGAGAAAGCCTTGCGCGCTCGATGCGGCGCCGGCGATCTTGTGGAACGGCTGAAGCGCAATACTGCCGAAATTTGCGCCAATAAAGCCAAGGAGGCTCATATTGGCAGCCATAAGCGGCACAAAGGTCCACAGCGTTTCATCCGGTTGACTGGCGAAATAAAGCTGAGCAATAGCCACGGCAATGAAAGCGAAGAGGCCGGCATGGCTGACCTTGCGCGCGCCGAAGCGCTCGACGATGCGACTGTTCGACCAATTGGCGATCGCCATGCAGCCTGCACAAATTGCGAAGATCATGGGGAAGCGATCGCCGGCGCCGAAGGCCTCGCCAATCAGCTGCTGACTCGAGTTGATAAACCCGAATAATCCGCCGAAGACAAGTGCGCTGCCGAGCGTATAGCCGATTGTCTCACGTAGGGTCACCGCACTCGCCATGTTTCGCAGGATAGTTGGCAGGTGGATTTCCTGTTTGTCTTCCTGGTGCAGTGTTTCCGGTAGACGGAAATATACCCACAGCGTCATTAGCGTGCCTGCGAGCGCCATTGCCCCGAAAATCCAGCGCCAATCGCCCATCGCAGCGAGTATAGCCTGCCCGATCGTCGGCGCTACGGCGGGAACAAGGAGAAAAATCACGAAGATGAGGCTCATCATGCGCGCCATTTTGTCACCACCCACCCGGTCGCGAATAATGGCAGGAGGAAGAGCAATGATGCCGGCAGCAAAGAAACCCTGCGCAGCGCGCAAGATCACCAGCATGTCGAAACTGGTTGCCAGTGCACATCCGATCGAAAACACGATGTAGCAGGCGAGTGCGACGAAAAGCACCGGCCTCCTGCCGTAACGGTCGGCAAAAGCGCCAGGAACAAGCGTCCCGAAGCCAGCCGCCAGCAGATACGCCCCGACAACGAATTGACGACTGTTTCCGGTGGCGCCCAGATCACCGGCCAATGCATCGAGAGCGGGGAGAATAGCGTCGATCCCGAAGGCGTTGCAGGCCATCAGTAGAGCCATCATCCAGATAAGCTCGCGCTCGCCTACCGCCGGGCGCTTCGCATTGTCTGGAAGCGGACGTTCGCCGCTGGCTAGGTGATCGTTTCGCATCTGCACAAAATGGCGCGTGGACCACAAGGTTCCGATTTGCAACCCGGCAGACTATCTAGGTCCTGATGATCGAGCCTGACGACACGGAAGACGCCGAAGCCGACGGCCTGAGAAAGATCATCCACGTCGATATGGATGCGTTTTTCGCGAGTGTCGAACAGCGGGATAATCCGGACCTGCGAGGGAAGCCGGTTGCCGTAGGCGGGTCGAGCGGGCGCGGGGTAGTAGCGGCGGCTAGCTATGAAGCGCGCAAGTTCGGTGTCAAAAGCGCGATGCCAAGCGTCACCGCCAAACGGCTTTGTCCGGACCTTATCTTCTGTAAGTCGCGCTTCGACGTCTATCGGGAGGTCAGCCAGCAGATCAGAGCGATCTTCCGGCATCACACCGATCTGGTAGAACCTCTCAGCCTCGACGAAGCATATCTGGACGTAACGGAAGACAAACTCGGCATCGGGAGCGCTACTCGTGTCGCGGAGCTCATCCGCCAGGAGATTAAAGCCAAAACCAAGCTGACAGCCAGCGCGGGTGTCAGTTACAACAAATTTCTCGCCAAGTTAGCCAGCGACCAGAACAAGCCAGACGGATTGTGCGTCATCCGCCCAGGCCAGGGTGCGGAGTTTGTCCAATCCCTCCCCGTTCGCAGGTTTCATGGAGTAGGCCCTAAGGCGGAGGAAAAGATGATACGGCTGGGCATTGCAACGGGGGCAGATTTAGCGGCTAAGGACATAGAGTGGCTGCGCGCTCATTTCGGCAGTTTCGCCGATTATCTTTATCGTGCGGCGCGCGGCATCGACCTGCGTCCCGTCCGATCCAGCCGCATTCGCAAGTCGGTTGGCGGCGAAAGAACGTTCAGTCGAGACCTGTCTTCTGGAAACGAGCTACGCGAGACCTTGGACGACATCATCGAGATCGTCTGGGGTTATATCGAGCGGGCTGAAGCGAAGGGACGGACCGTAACGCTCAAGATGAAATATACGGACTTCCAAATCTTCAGCAGGGCGAAAACGGTGGAACAGCCAATCGCAGACAGGAAGCAGTTCGAAACACTTGCGAAGTCGCTGCTCGAAGAAGTCCTGCCCTTGCCCATGCCGATACGGCTGATGGGCTTGACGCTGTCAAAGCTCGAGCGCGGCGGCGATGATGAGCCGAAGAGACCGGATGCGCAGCTTTCGCTGCTCTAGGACTTGCGCGCCTGCCACATCTGCAAGCGCTGCTGCGTGATACGGCTAAGCGGCTGCGGTAGCGAATGAGTAGGGAAAAACCGGGCTTCGATCACCTCGCGGCCATCCGGTTCGGGCATGTCGTGTACCACGCCTTCGAAGAGATATCCCTTATGTTCTCCGCCGGAGATAGTCTCCTCAACCGAGCCGACGAGCCTTAGCCCTTCTATTTCGCATCCGGTTTCTTCACGCAACTCACGGTGTGCTGCCGATTCCGGATCTTCGCCGCTAGCGATACCACCACCAGGGAAGAACCATTCCTTCGGGCCGTAGCTATGCCGCACCAACAGGACCTGTCCTTCGAAATCCTTACCGATGACCATCACCCCATCGCGCGCTTTTCCGGTAGCTTTGCGCAATCGATTCCGCAGCCGATATGCGGTGCGAAGAGCGAGGCGATGCAGTGGGGCTGGGATCAGGTGAAGCATGTGACCGGTTGTTTAGCGCCCGAAAGCAGCCTCGCAACCGGCAAATCGTGTTTCTGCCCCACGGCTTCATCGAACACTTGGCGCTTGTCCTCACCGCGAATGACAAAGATAATCTCATCGCTGTTCAAAAGGGCCGGCAGGGTCAGACTGATACGGTCGAAGGGCGCTTCGGGAGGCAGTGGATCTGGCGTAAGCCGAATGATGCGCCGGTCCTCCTCCAGTTTGGGGTCCGTGTTGGGAAAGAGCGAAGCGATGTGGCCATCAGCGCCCATGCCCAGCCAGGCGAGATCGAAGTGAGGAACCTGCTCCATAACGGTAAGCGTAATGACTTCGGCCCCGAGAGGTTCGAAAAGCGCGCGCAGCTTACCGGTATTCGAGGCTTCGTGATCTTCCGGCACGATCCTATCATCGCCGGGCCATACCACCAAGCGAGACCAGTCTAGGTTCGTGAGAAGCAATTGCTCGATGATGGGAAATGGTGTCGATCCACCCGGGACCGTGATGATTACTGGACCATCTTTCGCCGACAGCGCTGCGCCCAACCTCGATTTGAGCCACTGCGCGATCTGAGAGGTATCGGCGTTTTCAATAGTTCTGATGTCAGTCATGAGCCTACCGAATACAAAAAACCCGCCCACGGCAAGGCCGATAGGCGGGTGAATTGCTATGCGTCATCAAAGTTTACTTAGTGGTCTGATTCAGAAACCAAATGCGCTCTTCACACTGATCGATCCAGTCGTCGACAATGCCGCTGGTGGCGTTGTCGCCCACGGCTTCAGCTTCTTCCTTCACGGTTTCGAGGCGATCGTGAAGTTTACGATTGTCATCACGAAGCTCGGCGACCATTGCATCAGCAGAGATTGTTACATCATCCTGATCCTTAATTCTGGTTTCCGAGGCCACCGTGCCGATCGAAGTCAACGTGTACTCGTCATTCTTGCGAACACGCTCACCTATATTATCGACAGTGCTGATAAGCTGGGCAGCTTGCTCGTCGAACAGCAGGTGAAGGTCCCGAAAACGGGGGCCTGCCACGTGCCAATGAAAATTTTTCGTCTTGAAGTAAAGCGCGACTGTATCCGCCAAGGCACCATTAAGTGCTGTAACAAGACCTGCTTTTGCGTTGTTACCTAGTTCGCTCATTAATTTCCTCCGAGTGTATCTCAGAACCATAACGGGAAACTTGCCCGCAGGTTTCTTAGAGACTGGGAGACAGTGTGATCGGTTTTGGCGATTACCGATCAAGCGACCCACGGACCGGTAATCGCGACGGTTCGGGTAGGCCTATAGGCATTGACGAAGAACCATTTGCCGTCCGGAGAGAAGCAGCCCCCTGCCAGCTCAGTCTGCAAGCGGAGGCGGCCAAATACGTAAGAATCGCCGCCTGGCGTAAGACCGATAAGCCGGTTGTCGACGACATCGGTGTATTGATCTTCGCATACGATAAGGTGGCCGTTGGGGCCTACGGTGAGATTGTCACCGAAGTTGAACTGCTCCTTGTTCTCGCTCTCGAAGAACAGTTCAACCTCGTCAGCCCCGCGATTTCTTCCGGGCACAAGCTTGAAAATCTGGCCAAGTTTGGAAGCCCCCCCACTGGTCGAACAGACATAGAGTTCGTCCAGACCCATATGAATGCCTTCACCGCGAGCGATAATAGCCGCACCTTTTGCAATGGCACGTGTCCGCAGATCGTCCTGCGGCGCATCCACCTCTTCAAGCGGAAACCATTCGACCTGGTAGCGATGGCCTACGGGCATTACAGCGTCATCCCAGTTGCGTGTGTCGGACAGACCCACGATCCGCATTGCCTGAAGCTGGCCCCCTTTGTGAAGCTCACCCGGGACCTTCGGCGCGAAACGATACAGGACTGAATCGTTGCGATCTTCAGTCAGGTAAACAAGACCGGTTGCGGGATCGACACAGGCAGCTTCGTGGTTGAACCGACCCATGGCCTTGAGGGGAACCGGATCGACAAGTCCGTCTGCAGCAGCAGGCACCTCAAACACCCAGCCATGGTCCTGACCAAGCTTGTCCGCGCCGAGATGCTTCTGCTCCGTTACGAACTCTTCGCAGGTGAGCCAGCTACCCCATGGAGTGATACCTCCCGAGCAATTACGGATCGTCCCACCGAGAGACCGGAATTCACGCTTCTTCTGAAGAGTGTCTGCATCGAGAACGATTGTGGTAGTACCGCCCGGCAGGACGCCTTTGCCCGCAATCTTGTCGAACCCTTTGGCAATCGATCCCCCCGTCCCGTCGCTGGGCACGAGTTCATGATTGCGAACGAGGGCAATTTCCCCTCCCGCCAGCGGCAAGCAGCCCATGCCGTCGGCTTTGTCCGGCACCGTGCCGCCATCGCTCATATGGTCGCCGAGGCTGGAGATAAGCCGATAGGTGAACCCTTCGGGCAAATCGAGCAGCCCCTTCGGGTCGGGCACCAGCGGACCATATCCGGCAAAAGATGATGGCATTGCGCCCCGCGTCATGCAGCCACTGAGCGATAGCGCGGCAAAAGCGCTCGCGGTAGCGGAAAGGAACTGGCGGCGGTACAATTCTGCGGTCACGAATATCTCCATCGGTGCGTATCGCGGCGCCATGCGATAGCAAAGCGACAGCTGAATGACAGCGGCAATCGATATACCTTAAAGAGGATATCCAAACAGCTTTGGTAGCGCGAAGCCGCAATACGGCACCGCCCAACCCGCCTAGTTCAACCTTTTCCTATAGGTAGCAAGCGCATGGACGTCCCGGCCGGTTGCGTCGGTAGCCGCTCCAAAGCGAAACACGCTATCTGTCTCGCCCCGCTCATAGCCGATCGTGAGACGCGGTTTTATCCGACCTTTCATATCAATCGCCCGCTGTTCGAATAGGAGGCTGCGGGTTTCGAAGTCATAGTCTGATCCGACCGTTACAGTACACTTAGCTGTCAATGCGACCAAAGGTTGTGCAAGGCCAAGGCTCAGGGCGCCGCCAAAGGCATCCCTGCTCGCGATGAAACCAAATCGGCTGCTTGTGATCGTGTTTGCATCGGTCAGGAGCATGTCATCCGCCAGTTTGAGCCGAGTTGCACCGACGCTCGCATACCCCTCCAGCGTCCATCGATCGATGTCGACAGCCTTACTCGCTTCAACAAACAGCGTATCCGCGCCGTCTCCAAAGCGCATCGCACCCGCCCCTACGGGAGTGCCGAAGACCGAGCCCTTTTCACTGATCACCCCAAGCTTGAGATTGGAGGAGCCAAGGACCAAGCCGGTGCTCGCACCTAGTACGCTCACACCTCGTTGGGCCCCTCCGTAGATACGCAGACTTACGTTTTTGTCGCGGAGCGCGCGACTGACCCCAATGTTAGCCTGTGCCAAAGGTGAATATGCAAACATTGCATCCGACGTTGGGGCAAAGCCGAGTACGTCATCGATCACATTGTCCGTCGAATTATAACCTGCGGTAACCACTGTCCGCGCATCGACGCGCAGGCCCATTTCAGCAACGGTCAATTGATTTTGAAGGATATCGCCGCCTCTCTCGTCGCGATATCTTGTGGGTAACGCCGTGTACCCCAACGTCGCTCTCAATCGGGGCGTGGAAAAACCAGTTGCTCCTCCATTAGTCTGAGCGTCGATCCGCCGGTTCAGCCAGCGTTGTTCCGCGCTATCTGCGCTAACCACCATGCCGGACAGATTGCCGGAATAGTCTCGTCCATAGGAATCAAGAAGGGTAATATCGGAATAGGCTGCACCTAGGGAAGCCGGCCCCCACGGATTCAGCGCTCCACCGACGACGGCTACCGAACTGGCGACGGACGATACTTGCCGACCATTGGAAAGCACGGGATTGATTGGCTCGAGAGCAGCGCGAACATCGATAAGGCCCCGCCCGTAAATAGCGTCCGTACCGGCATCTCCGATATCCCTAGCCGTGTTCAAGATGATGTTCCCGGCATCTTGTCCGCTAAGCTGCGGCCATTTCGAAAGAACCATTGCCGCTAATGCGCTTACCTGCGGTGCGGCAGAGCTCGTCCCAGCAAAGTAAACTGCTTCACCGTCCACATTCATGGTCACGTTCTGTCCTACAGCCGCGACGCACCGGTCCATCGCAACGCCGCAGCGGTCCGAATAGGACGATATGAAATAATCGCGCTCATCGGCATCGATTGCCACGACGAAGATCTGCGCATTCGCCGTTTCATCCGTGAGATCGCGAAAATTACTCACGCTATCCTTGCCGCTGTTTCCGGCAGATCTCACGATAAGGCCACCGGTTTCCCCGTAGCGGAGAATGCGATCGAGTTGATATGGCTTGCCACCTTCATCGTTGGAGGAAAGCGACATATTAAGTATGGGAATTTTCTTCTCGGCAGCCCAATCATAGACGTTTGAGCCGAGCAACATCGTCTCTTCGCCATCCGAGATAGAATCGATCCGAAGTGAGGCTATTTTCGCCCCCGGGGCCAGACCTTGCGTGCCTCGCCCATCGTTCTTGCCGGCGATAATAGCAGCGACCGGGGTGCCGTGCGTCGAATTTTCGTCTCCCGTTTCACCGCCCGGGCGAAGCGGTTCGCGACTAGATCCGTCCACGCGGACCCCGAAATCCTTGCTCAGATCATGATCGATCTGGCCAACGAGCTCGCCGACCTCGTTCACGCCGTCGTCAACTACGCCAACGACTACACCGGCACCGTCCCATCCGCTTTCCAACGCGTAGAGAGCATTGATAAGCTCGGCTGCAACAAAGTTCTGTCGATATTCGCTATCGTCCTGCGATGATCGCTGGGGCTGCTGCGACTCCGGAGTAATGACATAGCCTGCAGGAGGCTTAGGGACAGGCGACGGCGTGGGGGTAGGAGCCGGGGCTGGTACCGGAGGAGGACTCGGCGCTGGAGACGGAGCCGGACTGGAAACTGGCGGTGGCGTACTCTTCACTGAACTGCCGCCGCCGCAAGCAGTCAATGCGCAAGCCGCCACTCCTGCCATTAGCGCAGGAAAAAACCGAAAATTTGAAATTTTATAGAGCAATCTGCTGACCCCAGAATCCTGCGACTTCCATATTGTAGCAGGTAACTCTTTCGATCTGCTTATTAGGGATTGCTGTTTTCCTACAGCTTAGTACGCCGTACTGCGAGAAAGTTGGAGCGGGTGAAGGGAATCGAACCCTCGTCGTCAGCTTGGGAAGCTGCTGCTCTACCATTGAGCTACACCCGCGAGGCCGATGCGCGGTTGGCACGGGTTACATCAGCTGGTCAATACAATCTGCGACTGCTGTCGGAAAACAACGCTACTAGGGTTTCAAACCTGCATTGGAACACTAGAAGGCGCGGCATGGAAAACAAGCGCGACTGGCTTAACTGGGCGATCGGCAGGATCGAAGCGGACTTCAACCGTTCGGCGGACACGCATCTGATACCGCTCCCGGTTCCAGCCCTTCCCGACATTGCAATCTATCTGAAGGATGAATCCAGCCACCCGACGGGCAGCCTCAAGCACCGACTGGCGCGATCGCTGTTCCTGTATAGCCTGTGCAACGGCTGGATCGGGAAAAATACTGCAATCGTTGAAGCGTCAAGCGGATCGACCGCTGTTTCGGAAGCCTACTTTGCCCGCATGTTAGGCCTGCGTTTCATCGCTGTGGTACCGCGCTCGACCGCCAAAGCGAAGATCGATGCAATTACCTTTCAGGGCGGCGAATGCCATTTCGTCGACCGTCCGTCGGAAATTTACGACGCAGCGCAGTCGCTCGCCCACGAGTTGGGCGGTCATTATATTGACCAGTTCACCTATGCAGAACGTGCCACAGACTGGCGCAGCAACAACAATATTGCCGAATCGATCTTCGCCCAGATGGCCCAGGAACCCCACGCGGTACCGAGTTGGATCGTTTGCGGAGCCGGCACGGGTGGCACATCGGCCACCATCGGCCGCTATGCACGCTACAACCGGCACGAAACGCGGCTATGCGTTGCCGATCCCGAAGGCTCGGTCTTTCACCGGCATTGGTCGGATCGATCCGTCGACCGGATCGAGCATTCGTCAGGCTGTATCGAGGGTATCGGCCGCCAACGGGTAGAGCCCAGCTTCCTGCCCGATGTAGTGGACCGGATGGAAATCGTGCCCGACGCATGCTCGATTGCAGCGGCGCATGAGGTCAGCAAAAGACTTGGACGCAGATGCGGGGGGTCGACCGGGACGAACGTTTGGGCCTGCGCCAAGATTGCAGCTGAAATGGCGGAACGGAGGATGGCGGGATCGATCGTCTCGATCCTGTGCGACGACGGAAGCCGCTATGCCGATACGATTTTCGATCAGGCATGGCTTGTAGAAAAAGGGATGGACATCCTACCCGAGCAAAAGAAGATCGCCCACTTTTTCGAGACCGGCACGTTCGCTGCCGCCTGAACCCGGGCATTGGAGAGAATTGAACAGCCATGATTAGCGACGACCGGATCATCCTCGGCCTGCTTGCAGCCTTGCTGGCATTCGTTTTCGCCACACGTGACAGACCGGGCTGGCAACGCTTCTACGTCTTCGTTCCCATCATTCTGGTTTGCTACCTCGTTCCTTCACTGTTCGTGACTTCGGGGCTGATAGTTACGTCGGACAGCCAGCTCTGGCCGATCGCCAAGGATTATTTTCTCCCAGCGGCGCTATTTTTGATGACGCTCAGCATCGACATCAAGGGGATCATCGGCCTTGGCAGCAAGGCGATCATCATGTTTCTTACCGCTACTGCCGGGATCATAATCGGTGGCCCGCTGGCGCTATGGATCGTCGCTCAATTCGACCCGAGCGTGATCGGCACGGGTGATACCGCTGCATGGCGCGGGCTGGCGACACTGGCGGGCAGTTGGATCGGCGGCGGCGCCAACCAGACAGCGATGCTGGAGGTCTACGGTTATCCGTTGGAGAATTTTTCTGCGCTGCTGGCAGTAGACATCATCGTGGCCGAGATCTGGATGATCTTCCTGCTTTATGGTGCTGGCGCGACCGAGCGCGTGGACCGCTGGCTCGGCGCTGATGCATCGGCGATCGAAAAGCTTCGCGACAATATGGCCAATTATTCCGACAGTATCGAGCGTGTGGCCAAGGCTAACGATTATGTATTGCTGTTCGGCGTCGCTTTTGCCGTCGTCGGCCTATCGCATCTGCTTGGCGGATGGATCGGCAATTTCTTTGCGGAGGTTCAAGGCGAAGACGCGACCTTGGCGAGCGAGTTCTTCTGGGTCGTCGTAATTTCCACTACCGCAGGTCTACTTGCCAGTTTCACTCGGGCAAGAGAACTCGAAGGAGTTGGCGCCAGCAAGTTCGGCGTGTTGTTTATCTTCCTCCTTGTTGCAATCATCGGCACCCGTATGGACGTGACCAAGATCCTGGACGCCCCCGCATTCATGGCGATCGGTGCAATCTGGATGCTGTTCCACATTGTCCTGCTCTTGGTGGTCGCAAAAATCATCAAGGCACCGTTTTTCTTCGTCGCCGTTGGCAGCAAGGCCAATGTCGGGGGCGCGGCTTCGGCTCCGGTAGTTGCCGCTGCGTTTCATCCTGCTCTCGCCCCGGTTGGTGTGCTGCTGGCGGTTCTCGGCTATGCACTGGGTACCTACGGAGCAATTCTTTGCGCCCAGCTCATGGCCGGGGTGGGATAACAGTCAGGCCTGCTTGACCGGCTAAGGTTTCATCTGAAACCGGTTGATTTAGGACCTCTCGCTTGCCAAGGCCGTTGGCAAGAAAAGAGAGGATTTTTCCATGCGTCAGGTCGACCATTTTCTAGCCGGCGGAACCACAGGCTCCGCCACCCGCACCCATCAGATATGGAACCCGTCGACGGGCGAAGTTCAGGCGGAAGTCCCGCTGGGCGACGCTGCGCTTCTGGAACAGGCCGTGGCCGCAGCGAAGAAGGTCCAGCCCGAGTGGGCAGCGACCAATCCGCAGCGCCGTGCGCGGGTCATGTTCGACTACAAGCGCCTCGTTGAGGCCAACAAGCAGGAGCTTGCCGAACTGCTTGCCAGCGAACACGGCAAGGTGGTTGACGATGCCCATGGCGACGTACAGCGCGGGCTAGAAGTGATCGAATTCGCCTGCGGTATCCCTCAGGTTCTGAAGGGTGAATACACGCAGGGAGCGGGCCCCGGTATCGATGTTTATTCCATGCGCCAGCCGCTTGGCATCGGCGCCGGCATCACCCCGTTCAACTTTCCAGCCATGATCCCGATGTGGATGTTCGGAATGGCAATTGCGACGGGAAATGCTTTCATACTCAAACCGTCCGAGCGTGATCCGAGCGTTCCTGTTCGCCTTGCCGAACTTTTCGTAGAAGCCGGTGCGCCAGAAGGGCTGTTGCAGGTCATTCATGGCGACAAGGAAATGGTCGACGCCATCCTCGATCACGAGGATATCGCAGCAGTCAGCTTCGTTGGTTCTTCCGACATTGCCCATTATGTTTACAAGCGCGGCGTTGCCGCGGGCAAGCGGGTTCAGGCAATGGGTGGCGCTAAAAATCACGGCATCGTAATGCCCGATGCCGATCTGGACCAGGTTGTGAACGACCTGTCCGGCGCCGCTTTCGGGTCCGCAGGCGAACGCTGCATGGCGCTTCCCGTCGTCGTCCCGGTCGGCGAAGACACGGCGGATCGCCTGCGCGAGAAGCTCATCCCGGCTATCAATAGCCTGAGGGTAGGTGTCAGCACCGATAAGGACGCCCATTACGGTCCCGTCGTTACGCCCGAGCATAAAGCGCGTGTGGAAAGTTGGATCGATACCGCAGAGAAGGAAGGTGCAGAGGTCGTCATCGACGGTCGCGGCTTTAGCCTGCAGGGGCATGAAAAAGGCTTCTTTGTCGGACCGACGCTGCTTGATCGCGTCACCACAGACATGGAAAGTTACAAGGAAGAGATTTTCGGCCCTGTGCTCCAGATCGTCCGCGCGAAGGACTTCGAAGAGGCGGTCAAGCTGCCGAGCGAGCATCAGTACGGGAATGGCGTCGCGATCTTTACCCGCAATGGCCATGCAGCGCGGGAGTTTGCCCATCGCGTGAATGTAGGCATGGTTGGCATCAACGTGCCTATTCCGGTGCCCGTCAGCTACCACAGCTTTGGTGGATGGAAGCGGTCGGGCTTCGGCGACACCGACCAGTATGGCATGGAAGGCCTCAAATTCTGGACCAAAGCCAAGAAAGTAACGCAGCGCTGGCCGGATGGCGGCGGCGATGGATCGAATGCCTTCGTAATTCCCACGATGGGATAGATCGGTGTGGCGGAGCATTGGAAGCTCTATGAGAACACACTCGCTTCTTTGCTCCGCCTTACCATTCGCTCTCCTGACACTCGTAGGCTGTGTCGGCACAGAGAACGGCGCTGAGCAGGAAGGCGATGTCATGATGCCGGTCGAACCCGATGGCGGGATCGGTGACGGCGCACAGCCTTTGTCCGAACTTGAGCAGTCTGCGATTCCGCGCGCTCTTCATGGGCGCTGGGGAATGGTCCCGGGCGACTGCTCCGACAAAAATGGCGATGCCAAGGGCTCGCTTGAAATCACCGATAACCAACTCCGCTTTTACGAATCGCGGGCAAACGTTGCTGAGGTGAAAAGACAGTCCGACGACAAAATCCATGCGACTTTCAATTTCGTCGGTGAAGGCCAGAGCTGGAAGAAAGAGATCGAGCTTCAGCTAAACGACAGCGGCACCCAATTACTGCGTACCGAATACGGTGAAGACGCTATGTCCGATCCGATCACTTATACCAAATGCCCCATTTAAGGAGACCCTAATGAAAACCCTAGCCTTGTCACTTGCCATCCTTCCTCTCGCTGCTTGCGCCACTACTGATGGCGAGACGACTTCCCCACGCGGCGGCATGTGTGATGCTGAAGGTCTGCAGACATACGTGGGGCAGAAAGCTGACGCGGATACCGGCGCGATGATCCTTCAAAAGAGTGGCGCCAAGACACTGCGGTGGGGCGCACCCGGCACCATGTGGACGATGGATTACCGCGAAGACCGCGTAAACGTGCGCTATGATGCCGCTATGACTATTACCGAAGTCAAATGCGGATGAAAGATCGGGGGCGGGTCTTCACGGGCTCGCCCTACGAAACGCAATTCGGTTTCGCCCGCACCGTTCGCGATGGCAACCGGATCGTAATTTCAGGTACCGGACCGGTAGAAGACGATGGCTCTTCGACTATGGGCGATGCAGCCGCTCAAGCGGAGCGCTGTCTGATACTGATTGTGCGTGCGGTAGAGGATCTTGGCGGAGCCGCTTCTCACATAGCGCGGACCCGTATGTTCCTGACCGATTTCGATGACCGAGAAAGGGTGGGTCAAGTCCATGCCCGCTTCTTTGGCGATGATCCGCCTGCCGCAACGATGGTAGGCTGCGCCTGGCTTTGCCGAAAGGAATGGAAAGTCGAAATTGAAGCGGAAGCAATCCTTCCGTGAAGCCCGGCCCCACCCTTCCCATGCTTATTAGACAGAGCTAGAGCCACCCCATGACAGGACAATTCCAGCTTACCGAAGAGCAGCTCGCGATCCAAGAAATGGCGCAGCGCTTCACCGCCGACAACATTACGCCTCATGCTGGCGAATGGGATGAGAAATCGCATTTCCCGCGCGAAGTGATCAAGAGCACTGCCGAGCTTGGCTTTGGCGCGATATATGTCTCGGAAGAAAGCGGCGGCATCGGTCTCGGTCGGTTGGAAGCTGCGCTCATCATGGAAGCCATGGCCTATGGCTGCCCCACCACCAGCGCTTTTATTTCGATCCACAACATGGCCAGTTGGATGATCGATACCTTTGGCAGTCAAGAGGTGAAGGATCGGTACTTGCCCGATCTCGTGAGCATGGAAAAGATCGCGAGCTATTGCCTAACCGAACCGGGCAGCGGTTCAGACGCAGCGGGCCTGAAGACCAACGCCGTACTGGACGGCGACCACTATGTCCTCAACGGAACCAAGCAGTTCATTTCCGGCGGCGGCGTAAATGATGTCTATGTGACAATGGTACGCACGGGAGAGCACAAAACCAAAGGCATCACTTGCCTGGTGATCGACAAGGACACGCCAGGCGTTTCCTTCGGCAAGCCGGAAAAGAAACTCGGCTGGAATGCTTCGCCCACCGCCCAAGTCATCTTCGAGGATGCCCGCGTACCCGTTGCCAATCGCGTAGGCGACGAAGGCGAAGGCTTCCGGTTCGCTATGATGGGCCTCGACGGCGGCCGCCTTAATATCGGTGCCTGCTCGCTTGGCGGGGCGCAGCGTTGCCTCGATGAGGCTGTGGCTTATACCAAGGACCGCAAGCAGTTCGACACCCCAATCGCCGACTTCCAGAACACCCAGTTCATGCTTGCCGACATGGCGACCGATCTCGAGGCAGCGCGCGCGCTTCTCTATCTCGCTGCCGCCAAGGTAACCGACAACGCGCCCGATAAATCGCGGTTCTCTGCTATGGCAAAGCGGCTCGCAACCGATAACGGAAGCAAAGTTGTCAACGACGCGCTGCAACTGTTTGGCGGCTACGGCTATTTGAAGGAATATCCGATCGAGCGTTTCTGGCGCGATCTTCGTGTTCACTCGATCCTCGAAGGCACCAATCAGGTCATGCGTATGATCGTGGGCCGCGACCTTTTGCGACAGTGAGCATGATGATGACTGACGACCTTAATATCCATACGCACGGCCGGGTTGGCCATATTTCGCTCAACCGGCCAAAAGCGCTTCATGCGCTGACGCTCGACATGTGCCAAGCCATGAGCAAGGCGCTAATCGAGTGGGCCACTGACGACGCGATCGAAGCAGTCATTCTCGACCATGCTGAAGGGCGAGGTTTTTGTGCCGGGGGGGATATCAACCTGTTGCGCCATTCGGCGCTCAACGATGGTGGCAAAAGCGGCCGCGAATTCTTTCACGGCGAATACCAGCTCAACCACCAGATGATGACATATGAAAAGCCTATCGTGGCTTTCATGGACGGTATCACCATGGGTGGTGGGGTAGGTATTGCCCTGCCCTGCAAATATCGCGTGGCGACTGAAAATACGCGCTTCGCCATGCCTGAAAGCGGTATTGGCCTTTTCCCCGACGTAGGCGGCGGGTGGCATTTATCGCGACTTGGCGGAAGGCTCGGCCAATTTCTTGCACTGACAGGCGCGCGGCTCGACGGGGCGGAAACGCATTTCGCAGGCCTTACCACGCATTACCTTCCCGCCGAAAAGCTGGAGGAGGCGAAGGCCCGTATCATCGATAATCCATCGCGCATCGGCGGCATTTTATCCGAACTCTCGATCAGTGCGCCCGATGCGCGGATTGAGGCAAACTGCGACCGGATAAACAAGCATTTCGGGTCAGATCGTTACGAAGACATTCTCGCCAGCCTAGACGCTGACGATAGTGATTGGGCGGCGAAGGAACTCGCAACGCTGCGCAGCAAGAGCCCGCAAACCTGCAAGGTAGCGCTACGCCAGTTGAATGAGAGCGCACAGCTCGACAGCTTTGCCGATAACATGGCGATGGAATATCGCATCGCTAGTCGCGTACTGACCCGTCCCGATTTTGCTGAAGGCGTACGCGCAGTCATCGTGGACAAGACGAACGATCCGAAATGGGATCCGGCGACGCCAGAGGGCGTAAGCAAGGAACTTCTCGATCAGATCTTCGCCCCGCTTCCCGCAGACGAAGAATGGAAACCGCTATGAGTTATAAAACCATCACCGTCGAACAGCGTGACGCTGTCACCCTGATCACCCTCAATCGGCCCAAAGCGCTCAACGCGCTCAACAGCAAAGTCCTTGAGGAGTTGATCGATGCGTTCGCCGCCTATCAGGCCGACGCAAGCCAGCTTTGTGCGGTCCTGACTGGCTCGGGTGAGAAGGCGTTTGCGGCGGGTGCTGACATCAAGGAAATGAGCGAGAAGGAATCCGCCGATTTCTATCTCGACGACTTCTTCGCGCCATGGACCAGCGAGATCGTAAAGAAGACCCGCAAGCCATGGATAGCAGCCGTCAACGGCTTTGCGCTGGGTGGTGGATGCGAGCTTGCCATGATGGCGGACTTCATCATAGCTAGTGAAAATGCCAAGTTCGGCCAGCCCGAGATCAAGCTCGGCGTTGCGCCTGGGATGGGCGGTTCGCAGCGTCTGGCCAAGGCAGTCGGCAAGTCGAAAGCCATGGAAATGTGCCTGACAGGTCGGATGATGGACGCTGAAGAAGCCGAGCGCAGCAATCTCGTCGCGCGCGTGGTTCCGCATGGCGATCTTCTCGAAGAAGCGATGAAGAGCGCTACTCAGATTGCTTCAATGCCTCCTATGGCCGCGATCGCGAACAAGGAAATGGTCAACGCTGCGTTCGAGACCAGCCTCGATCAAGGGCTTATAATTGAACGTCGCATCTTCCAGATCCTTGCGGCGAGCGAGGACAAGAAAGAAGGCATGGCTGCGTTCGTTGAAAAGCGCGAAGGTAATTGGAAAGGCCGCTGAGCGACTTAGCCAAGCCAGAAGAAAATTCGGAGAGAGAAATGAAAATCGCCTTTATCGGCCTCGGCAACATGGGTGGCGGAATGGCCGCTAATCTCGCGAAAGCGGGGCACGAAGTAAATGCCTTCGATCTCTCCGAAGAAGCGCTGCAAACGGCAAGTGACAACGGCTGCGAAACGTTCACTGACGCAGGCGAAGCCGTGGCTGGTGTCGAAGGTGTAGTTACGATGCTTCCCAATGGCGGCGTCGTGAAATCGGTTTACGAAAACAGCGTAATTGGAAAGGCTCCTGCAGGCGCGGTGCTGCTGGATTGCTCGACCATCGATGTTGCCACTGCCAAAGAAGTGATCGCGAAGGCTGAGGCGGCCGGATACGACATGGTCGACGCCCCTGTATCCGGTGGAATCGCGGCGGCCAACGGAGGCACACTAACCTTCATGGTAGGTGGCACCGAAAAGGCTTTCACGCGCGCGGAGGCAGTGCTTCAGGCGATGGGTAAGGCCGTGATCCATGCAGGAGATGCCGGCGCGGGACAGACAGCCAAGATCTGCAACAATATGCTGCTTGCGATTTCCATGATCGGCACAGCTGAAGCAATTAAGATGGCGGAGAAGCTCGGCCTCGATCCGCAGAAATTTTACGAGATTTCAAGCCAATCCTCTGGATACTGTTGGTCGCTCAACGCATACACACCCTTGCCCGGGATCGGGGTCGAAAGTCCGGCCGACAATGAATACAAGGGCGGTTTCGCGACGGCCCTGATGCTGAAGGACCTGCGTTTGGCGATGGACGCGGCTCAAGACGTCAACGCGACAACAGTGCTCGGGGCAAAAGCAGCTGAAATTTACGAAAAGCTTGCTGAGGAGTACGGCGGACTGGATTTCTCGTCGGTTATCAAAACCCTTTGAGCTCTGCGAGAATCCGCGCGAGCCATTCGCGTGGTTCCTTGCGGCGACCGATATTGGCCACGAACTCCTGCCCTCTGGCGACGCTCTTCAATCGCTGACCGCGAAGCCAGCGGTCTCTCCGGTCATGGTAGGACAATCCGCCCTTCTTCAGCCAAGGGGGTCGTTTCCATAACGAGGGTGGTCCTCCCGGTACCGTAAGCCTCAATGCCTCACTCGCAGTCTGAGCAACACCACCAGGCCCTGAATAAATGCAGTCGTTTTTGCCATGCGTCAGTAGTGCATGTGGATGCTCTGTCTCTAATAGCCAGTTCGGCACCCCATCGGTGAGTTCGATGATCTCGGCTATCTCTAGCCATCCGTAGATCCGATGATGGGGCTCTCCGGTAGTCTCCTCATGGAACAAGCCAAAAAAGAGAAAGACGTCGCCGGCGTGGACCCTCTGGTTTCTGAGGTGAGTTTGGGCGGCGCCGACCTGCCCAAATAGGCAAGTCCCATTCTCGAGAAACATCGGGTCATGGTGGCAAAAATCGCCCGCCCCCAACGCACCCTTGCTCGCTTTCGCGGCATGGTCACCCAGCCCGAGATCACCATATGTTGTTCGCGACGCGACGCTGGCGGGAATTGGCAAGCTCAAGGGTCTGTCATCCGCGATGGGCGAAGGTCCTCCTCCGGATGCGCTGTCGAACCCCTTACGGCTGAAGATGATCTTCATGGCCGCAGGACGGACATCACCGGCCGCCCTGCTCGCTCAAGCTCGGCGTGCCTGCCGGTGGATTTGGCTCTTCCCATGCGAGGATGGGCTTTCTGGCCGCGAGAGTCTCGTCGAGACGGCGGCGTGGTGCATAGTGCGGAGCGGTCTTAAGTGCCTCGTCGCCACCTTTCGCCCGTTCCGAGACGCTGCGCAGTGCTTGGATGAATTGATCGAGGGCTGCCTTGCTTTCGGTTTCTGTCGGCTCGACCAGCATCGCGCCATGGACGACCAAGGGGAAGTACATGGTCATCGGATGGTATCCCTCATCAATCAGCGCCTTGGCGAGGTCGAGTGTGGTTACGTCGTCTGCGAAACCTTTGTCGCTGAACAGCGCTTCATGCATGCAAGGGCCGCTGGGACCGAAAGGCGCGTCGAGTACATCATCGAGGCTACGCAGGATGTAGTTGGCATTGAGAACCGCGTCTTCAGCCACCTGGCGAAGACCATCGGCACCATGGCTAAGGATGTAGCTAAGTGCTCTGGTGAACATACCCATCTGGCCATGGAACGCTGTCATCCGACCGAAGGCCTGCGTATGGTCAAACTCGGCTGCGTTCTCTTCCTCGACGAGATGGACTACGCCGTCCTTGGTTCTTGCAGTGAAAGGCAGCGGACCGAAGGGAGCCAGAGCCTCGGAGAGGACTACAGGCCCTGAACCAGGACCACCGCCGCCATGCGGGGTGGAGAAGGTCTTGTGGAGGTTGATGTGCATCGCATCGACGCCAAGATCGCCGGGACGTACCTTACCGACGATCGCGTTGAAATTGGCCCCATCGCAATAGACAAAGCCACCCGCTGCATGCACCGCATCGGAAATCGCCTTCATGTCGCGCTCGAAAAGCCCGCAAGTGTTCGGATTGGTAATCATCACACCTGCGACATCGGGGCCGAGCCGCGCCTTGAGGGCCTCGAGATCGACGCGACCATCCGCGTTTGCAGGAATGTCCTCGACACGATATCCGGCAAATGCTGCTGTGGCCGGGTTGGTCCCGTGTGCGCTCTCCGGAACCAGAATGACTTCCCGGGCATCGCCACGAGCTTCAAGCGCAGCGCGGATGCAGAGAATGCCACACAGTTCTCCATGCGCACCTGCCTTGGGGCTCATCGCGACACCGTGCATGCCGGTAAGCTCGATCAGCCAATGAGCCAGCTCATTTACCACTTCCAAAGCACCGCGTACTGTGTCGACCGGCTGCAACGGGTGCACATCAGCGAAGCCCGGCATGCGCGCGACCTTCTCGTTCAGTCGCGGATTGTGCTTCATCGTGCACGAACCAAGCGGGAAAAGTCCGAGGTCGATTGCATAATTTTGGCGGCTGAGGCGTGTGTAGTGGCGGATCGTTTCAGGCTCTGAAAGACCCGGAAGGCCGATTGCCTCGCTACGGTCGAGCCCGCCAAGGCGGTTCGTCTCTTTCTTCGCCTCAGGAAGATCCACACCAGTTGTCTCGGCCGTTCCGATCTCGAAAATCAAAGGCTCTTCAAGCATCAGAGCGCGGTTACCGGTTACGGTATCTGGGCCTGTCATGGCATTGTGATCCTGAAGAGGGCTGCCAGGTTTCCAGCCGGATTGATTGGGTGCGCTCATGCCAGCACCTCCTTAAGCGCGGAGGAAAGTGTATCGATATCTTCCTCCGTAGTAGTTTCGGTCACCGCCACGATCAGGCCGTCGGCGAGATCTGTTTGATCCGGGAAAAGCCGGCCGAGCGATACGCCAGCCAGTACCTGCTGATCGGTCAGCTTGCGCACCACTTCACGAGCGTCAGTACCTAGACGGATAGTGAACTCGTTGAAGAACGCTTTGTTGAGAAGCGATACACCCGGAACGGCCGACAGTTTCTCCGCAGCGATACAGGCTAGCCGATGATTTTCCACCGCAAGGTTCCGAAGGCCTTTTTCGCCGAGCAGCGTCATGTGCACGCTGAATGCGAGCGCGCAGAGGCCCGAGTTCGTGCAGATATTCGAAGTCGCTTTTTCGCGGCGAATGTGCTGTTCACGGGTCGACAGGGTCAAAACGAAGCCACGCTTACCTTCGGCATCCTGCGTCTCTCCACACAGACGGCCTGGCATCATGCGGACATGCTTTGGATCACGAACCGCGAACAGACCGAGATAGGGCCCGCCGAACTGGAGGCCAACACCGATAGACTGTCCTTCGCCAACGACGATGTCTGCACCCATCTCACCTGGAGATTTGAGAGCACCCAAGGCTACCGGCTCGGTGTTGACGACAATCAGCAGTGCGCCTTTGGCATGCGCAGCATCGGCGATCGGCTGAAGGTCGGTAACGCGCCCCAGAATGTCGGGATACTGGACAACTACCGATGCCGTGTTCTCATCGATACGGGCGGTGAGCCCCTCGATATCCGGCTCTGACTGCATCGCAGGCTTTGCATGGGAAATCTCGTCGTCTGTGAACTTCGCCATGGTCTTGACGACCTCTGCATAATGCGGGTGCAGAGCTCCTGAAAGCACGACCTTGCGCTTCTTTCCCTTCGCGACGCGACTGGCCATAGCAACGGCTTCCCAGCATGCTGTCGAACCATCATACATACTCGCATTGGCTACTGCACAGCCGTAGAGACGAGCCACTTGGCTCTGGAACTCAAACAGCATCTGAAGAGTGCCCTGTGCGATTTCCGGCTGATAGGGCGTATAGGCAGTAAGAAATTCGCCGCGCTGGATGATATGATCGACACTCGCGGGAACGTGATGGCGATAGGCTCCCGCACCGAGGAAGAAAGCCGCATCCGCAGCCGCCAAATTCTTCTTCGACAGGCGCCGCATGTGCTTTTCGACTGCCATTTCGCTGGCGTGCATAGGCAAGCCCTCGATGGGCCCGGATAGCCGGGCCTCCTCAGGGACGTCTGCAAACAGTGCCTCCACGTCGGGCGCACCGATTTTCTCAAGCATTGCCGATCGGTCGGCATCAGTCAGCGGCAGGTAGCGCATCGATTACCTCGTATGTCCCGAAAGCGGGGTGGGAATTAAAGTCCGTCGCAGAAGCTCTTGTAAGCTTTGTCGTCCATAAGCCCGTCGAGCTCGGACTTGTCCGACACGGTCATCTTGAAGAACCAGCCGTCTTCCTCGGGCGAGGAGTTCACGAGGGCAGGGTCATCCTCGAGGCTGTCGTTCACTTCTACCACTTCGCCCGAGAGCGGCGCATAGACATCGCTCGCCGCTTTTACGCTCTCTACGACAGCGGCATCCTTGCCTTTCTCGACCATGGTGCCGACGTCGGGCAATTCCACAAAAACAATATCGCCCAATTGGCCTTGCGCGAAGTCGGTAATGCCGACCGTCGCGGTTTCGCCTTCGAGATCAATCCATTCATGTTCGTCAGTAAAATAGCGGGCCATCTCTCTCACTTTCCTCTGTGATAGCGGTGGGGAACGAAGGGCATTTTTGTGACCTTCGCAGGCAGTCTCTTCTTGCGCACCTCGACCTCAAGATCAGTTCCTTCATCGGCGAGTGCGGTATCGATAAAGGCCATTGCGATCGGTCGCTCGAGCGAGGGCGAAAATCCACCGCTGGTGACGCGGCCGACCTGCTTGTCGCCAGCATAAACAAGCGCACCTTCGCGGGCCGGCATACGGCCTTCGATATGTAATCCGACGCGCTTTTGCGTAGGACCGTTTGCAAGAACCGTCGAAACTGCTTCATGCCCGATCCAGCCGCCCTGCTCGCGGCGTTTTTTGGTCAAGGCGAAACCGAGATCGGCCGAGACTGGATCTATTTCTTCGGTGATATCGTGCCCGTAGAGAGGCAAGCCTGCTTCAAGGCGCAGACTGTCACGCGCACCGAGCCCAATCGGACGGACTTCTATTTCAGCGCACAGACGGTCAGCCAGGCTTTCTGCGAATTCGGCGGGCACCGAAATTTCGAAGCCATCTTCGCCGGTATATCCAGATCGCGTGATCCGGAGGGGCCACTCCCCGAAATCGTAAACGACGGAGTCCATGAAAACCATGTCGTCGATTACATTGCGCATGACGCGATTGAGTGCCGTCGCGGCATTCGGACCTTGCAATGCGAGCAGAGCACGGTCTTCCAAATGCGTCAGCGTGACATCGTCATCTAGGTGTTCGCGCAGATGGGCTATGTCGTCCCACTTCATCGCACCATTGACGACCAAGTAATATGCCGGGTCGCCCCAGTACCCCTCAGTACCTTCTTCTTCGTCACCCTCGATCCACGGTATTGCGTTGGTTACCATGAGATCGTCAAGGATGCCGCCGCTTTCCGCCATCAGCAGCGAATAGCGCGTCCGGCCGGGCTTGAGCGAGGCTATCGCGCCAGGCAGCAGTTTCTCCAGTTCCTCGGCCGCATTCTCGCCGGTGACCATTAGCTGCCCCATATGGCTCACATCGAAGAGGCCGGCCTGGTCCCTGGTCCAGTTGTGCTCAACGACGATGCCCTCATACTGGATTGGCATCTCGTAGCCCGCGAAAGGCACCATGCGAGCGCCCTTGCGGCGATGCCAGCTATCCAGCGGCAGCGTTTGCACTTCATCAATG
Organism: uncultured Erythrobacter sp.; assembly: GCA_947504155.1. GTDB lineage: Bacteria > Pseudomonadota > Alphaproteobacteria > Sphingomonadales > Sphingomonadaceae > Qipengyuania. The sequence continues at coordinate 114,538 of CANNGF010000003.1, read as the reverse complement.
GTTTCTTGTTCGTCGCTCAAATCCCGTCCCTCGCAAGCATGGGAGCGCACCGTCCGGTCCGCCAAACCAACCCATGCCCCCTCTGTCGGGAAACCTGAGAGACTGACGCACTATCGGGTGCGCTTACCCCTTCGGTGGCCGCCACAGAAGTGACGACGCTTTCCAGAGTGTCGATGGCAACGCACGGTCCGTGTGCCTGAGAGTTTCCGGGGCGGTTGCTCCTTCGGCGCCACGCGGGATCATACCAGCGCGGACTCTCCCGTGCGTGCCCGCCCAGAATCGCTCCTGAAGCCGACGCGAAAGCCCTGCGCGATACTGCCCGTCTGGTCAATTGGCCAAATGGCTCAATTGCCGTTCAGCCACAGCAAATAGACCGCGGAGGCCACGATCCACCCCCCGTCGATCGTTTTCAGGCGGCGCGCCCCGAGCCACAAGGCGATAGGGCGAGCGAGGAAACCGCCAAGCACTGCACCTGGGACCGCAAGCAACACTACCTCCCACTGTATCGTACCTGCGTCGATGTGCCACACGGATCCGGCGATCACGCTGACGGCCGAGATGAGACATGCGGAGCCGGTACACAAAAGGACCGGGTAGTGGCGAATAAAGAGATAGAGAGCCACCAGTTCGCCGATGCCCACCGAAAAAAGGGCGGTCAGCACGCCGCCGGGGATTGCCAGAAACAGAACAACCGCAAGGTCTTTCGTTTCGAGGCGCTCTCTCTCGCAGCGCTTCAAGTTTAGCGTCCACGTCGATCCTATCAGGGCCAGGCCCAGAAGAATCGAAAAGATCTTATAGGCTGTAAGAACAGCATGCTGGTCGAGACTGATCGCTCTTTGAGTGACCAGCATGGCGGGTAGAGAGAGCGACAGAACCGCGAAAGTGACTGTAAAGAAATCGCGTCGCCTGACGACAGCATGAAGCTTGTCCGGAACCGGCTGATGAAGGAGCCGATCGGTCCAGCGCAGTGCTCCCATCGTCATGCCGAAACCTTGAATGCACATGGAAACGCCAACGATCTGCAACGGCTGCAAATTCAACTCGCCGAGATCCCGCAACGCGTTGAAGACCGGTACGAAGACGACCCCTCCACCCGTACCCGACGTATTGGCAATTACCGCCCCTACCAATCCCACGCCCGGGAGAAACCAGAGAGCGGAAAGGAGGTCCGGATGCCAGCTGACGCTCACCCACAAGATGGCATAGGCGAGAAAGAGGACGCTCCCGCCGATCAGGACAATCCGCCCTGCCGGCCAAGCGTTCAGTCGAGATTGGGACGCAGCCATCGTTCGGCGGTTGCCATATCGACGCCGCGGCGGTGCGCATAGTCTTCAAGTTGATCGCGCCCGATCGTCGCCACACCGAAATAGGAACTCTCCGGGTGACCGAAATAAAAGCCGCTTACCGCCGCGGTGGGCAGCATAGCAAAGCTCTCGGTCAGCATCAGGCCTGTATGCTCTTCCGCATTCAGCATCTCGAACAGCAATGGCTTCAAGCTGTGGTCGGGACAAGCAGGATAACCAGGAGCGGGCCTGATACCGCGATACTCTTCCTTGATAAGGGCATCATTGGTAAACTGTTCGTTAGGAGCGTAACCCCAAAGGTCGGTTCGGACATGCTGGTGCAACCTTTCGGCAAATGCTTCTGCGAAGCGGTCTGCCAAAGCTTTCAACATGATGTCCGAGTAATCGTCATTCTCGGCCTTGAAGCGCTTCGAAGGTCCATCGATACCATGAATTCCAACCGCGAAACCGCCCATCCAATCGCCGGACGGATCAACAAAGTCGGCAAGGCAGAAGTTGGCCCGGTCCCGGCTCTTGTGGACCTGCTGACGCAACATGGGAAGGCGCGTACTGCCCTCATTCGTGCGGTCCAGGTCTGGAATAGGTGTGTCAGGGAAATGCGCGCCATCCTTGCTCACGCGGTCTTGGACGTGTCGATGGTGCACGATAATATCGTCGCCCTCGCGGTAACACGGCCATAAACCGACAACCCCGCGAGCAGTGAGCCATTTCTCATCAATAATCCGGTCGAGCATCGCCTGCGCGTCATCCCACAGGCTTCGAGCACTTTCGCCCACGACCTTATCATCAAGGATAGCCGGAAAATTTCCGTGGAGTTCCCAAGCCCGAAAGAATGGGGTCCAATCAATGTACTCCCTCAGCTCGGCAAGCGACCAGTCATCATAGACATGCACGCCCGGGCGAACTGGTTCAGAAGGTTTTTCGCTGAAATCAATCTTTGCGCTGTTGGAACGCGCATCCTCAAGGGGCAGCAATTTGCTATTGCCCCTACCTGCACGCTTCTGGCGTACGTCTTCATAATCAACGGCGACTTCGCCTACATAGTCGTCACGCTGCGTGTCGGAGAGCAGTTTGCTCGCCACGCCTACGGCGCGACTGGCGTCGAGAACATGGATGACCGGCCCTTCATACGCGGGATCAATACGCAGCGCCGTGTGGACCTTGCTGGTTGTCGCTCCGCCTATCAGCAGGGGCATGGTCATCTGGGCGCGGCTCATCTCCTCGGCCACAGTTACCATTTCATCCAAGGAAGGTGTAATGAGCCCCGATAGCCCGATCATGTCGGCGTGGTTCTCATTGGCCGCCTCTAGAATGGTCGACCATGGAACCATGACACCCAGATCAATGACTTCGTAACCGTTGCACTGAAGGACGACGCCGACGATATTCTTGCCGATATCGTGCACGTCTCCCTTGACGGTGGCCATGATGATCTTGCCCTTGGCCTTCGCGCCTTCTTCCTTTTCGGCTTCGATAAAGGGAATGAGATGCGCGACTGCCTTCTTCATCACGCGAGCCGATTTGACCACTTGCGGCAAGAACATCTTCCCTGAACCGAACAGGTCTCCGACCACGTTCATTCCATCCATGAGCGGTCCTTCGATGACCTCGATAGGCCGACCGCCGCGCGCAAAAATTATCTGGCGCGCTTCTTCGGTGTCATCGACAACATGAGCATCTATGCCTTTAACGAGTGCGTGTTCGAGGCGTTTGATAACATCCCAGCCCCGCCATTCGGCCGCTTCCTTTTCCGCCCGGACGTCTATTCCGCGAAACGTCTCAGCTATCGTGATCAGACGCTCAGTCGGACTCTGTTCTTCTGTGCGTGCCGGACGGTTGAGAATAACGTCTTCGCACGCTTCGCGTAGTTCGGGGTTGATCTGATCGTAAACGTCAAGCTGGCCTGCATTGACGATAGCCATGTCGAGGCCTGCCGGAATCGCATGATAGAGAAACACCGAATGCATGGCCCGGCGTACTGGCTCATTGCCTCGGAAGCTGAACGACAGGTTCGATAGCCCGCCGGAATAATGCGCATGCGGGCAAAGCTCGCGCAATTCTGCGACGGCTTCGATGAAGTCCAGCCCATAGCGATCGTGCTCTTCGATACCGGTTGCAACCGCGAAGATATTAGGATCGAAAATGATATCTTCTGGGGGAAAGCCGTCCGACACCAGCAAATCGTAAGCGCGTTTGCAGATTTCGACTTTACGTTTCTTGGTATCTGCCTGGCCTTTTTCATCGAAAGCCATCACGACTGCCGCGGCGCCGTAATCCCTGCACTTGCGAGCATGAAGAAGAAACTGCTCTTCTCCCTCCTTCATGCTGATGGAGTTGACGATCGGCTTGCCGCTGACGCATTTCAAGCCGGCTTCGATCACCTCCCACTTGGAGCTGTCGATCATGATCGGAACCCGCGCGATATCAGGTTCGGCGGCGATCAACTTGAGAAAGGTCGTCATGGCTTCGACTGCATCAAGCAGCCCTTCGTCCATATTTACATCGACTACCTGCGCGCCATTCTCGACCTGCTGGCGCGCGACTTCGACAGCGGCAGGATAGTCTCCCGCCATAATCAGTTTCTTAAATCGTGCAGATCCGGTGACATTGGTGCGCTCGCCGATATTGACGAAACGGGAAGTGGAAGCATTGGTCACTTGGTCATTCCAGCAAATCAGGCAGCCATCTCGAAAGGTTCGAGACCGGCGAGACGAGTGACGATCGGAGGCGACGGTATCTGTCGAGGAGGAAAATTGGCGACAGCGTCCGCAATCGCTGCAATATGAGCCGGCGTCGATCCGCAACACCCCCCCAGCACATTCACTTGTCCATGCTCCGCCCATTCATGAACGAAAGCGGCTGTTTGTCGGGGCATCTCGTCATATTCGCCCAGTTCGTTGGGAAGGCCTGCATTGGGGTAGACCATGATCGGACAATCGGCGATTTCGCTCAGCGTGCGGACGTGCGGGCGAAGCTGCGTAGCTCCGAAGGAACAATTGAGGCCGACCGTCAAAGGGCGCGCGTGGCGAACAGCGTGCCAGAATGCCTCTACAGTGTGGCCCGAGAGATTGCGGCCGGAGAGGTCGGTGAGCGTCATAGATAGCATGATGGGCACATCCCTGCCCAAAGCCCGCTCGACCTCCCGCACGGCCATGATGCCCGCTTTTGCGTTGAGGGTATCGAAAATTGTCTCGATTAATATGAAATCGGCCCCGCCCTCCACCAGAGCTTCGGCCTGCTCACGATAGACATCGACCAGTTCATCCCAATCGACTTCCCGGAAGCCTGGATCATTAACGTCGGGAGAGAGCGAAAGCGTTTTATTCGTGGGACCTATTGCTCCGGCCACAAAACGAGGCTTGCCGTCTTTTGCTGTAAACTCATCTGCAACCCGACGGGCAAGCCCTGCGCTTTCGACATTGATCTGGCGGACTAGGTTTTCAGCAGCGTAGTCCGCCTGGCTTATGCGGTTTGCCGAGAACGTGTTGGTTTCAGCTATGTCGGCACCAGCTGCAAAATACGCACGGTGAATGGACTCTGGCACCTCCGGCTTCGTTAGGGCCAGGATGTCGTTATTGCCCTTCTGATCCTTCGACAAACCAAGAGATCCAGCATAATCCTCTTCGGACAATTTCCAGCTCTGAATCTCGGTTCCGAATGCACCATCGACGATAAGAATGCGTTTGGAAGTTTCCTCCAAAAAGGCTTCGCGGGCTGAAGTCATAATTTGTCACCCTGCGGCCGCAAGCCGAGCATATGGCAGATCGCATAGCTCAGTTCTGCGCGGTTGAGCGTGTAGAAGTGAAATTTTCGCACGCCACCCGCGTACAGGCGACGGCACAGTTCAGCGGCGATCGTTGCGCTCACGAGCTGGCGGGCTTCCGGCCGCTCGTCCAGGCCGCGAAACAGACCTTCCATCCATTCGGGAATAGCCGTTCCGCAAAGACCGCTCATTCGCTGGACGGCGGCGAAGCTCAGAACTGGCATGATACCTGGTACAATCTCGCCCGCTATTCCAGCGGTTGCCGCCTTGTCGCGAAAGTCGAAGAAGCACTCCGGCTCGAAGAAGAATTGCGTGATCGCCCGCGTCGCACCGGCGTCGAACTTGCGCTTGAGATTATCGAGATCGGATTGTCGATTTAAGGAATCGGGGTGAACCTCGGGATAGGCGGCTACGGAAATTTCAAAATCGGCGATGCGTTTGAGGCCGGCAATAAGATCAGCAGCATTTTCGTATCCGCCCGGATGCGGTGAGTACCCATCGGCCCCATCGGGTGCATCGCCACGCAACGCGACGATATGGCGCACGCCTTCCGCCCAGTATTCGCGAGCGACTTCGTCAACTTCTTCACTGGTTGCCTGCACGCAGGTCAAATGCGCAGCGGCAGGAATATCTGTCTCACCGACGATCCTCCGAACGGCTTCGTGAGTTCTTTCGCGCGTAGAGCCCCCAGCGCCGTAGGTCACCGAAACAAAGCGCGGATCAAGCGGCTCGAGGGTTTTGACGCTCTCCCATAAAGTCTCGCTCATCTTTTCCGTCTTCGGAGGAAAGAACTCGAAGCTGACCTCGATGTCCCCAGGCAAACCAGAGAAGAGCGGTGTTTCGAGAGCACGCTGCGCCTCGCGCATCTGATCCAGTGTCGGGCTCATCCCGTCTTCCTTTCGGCGTCCCGCCGGCGTTCGGCGATCCAAATTTTGATTCCAATTTCCCCGTCGTCGAGCGAGACTGGAGGTCGGGGATCAAAGTGCGCTTCTTCAAGAAGGTCATGCATATGGGCATCGGCGAAGCCGAGGCGCACATGGGCGTATTTTTCCCGCAGTTCCTCGCGCTGGTGGGCGGCGAAGTCCACGATCGCGATCCGGCCTCCATCGCGCGTCACGCGGGATGCTTCGAAAAGCGCTGCGGCCGGACTGTCGGCGAAATGGAGCACCTGATGGAAAAGAACCGTGTCGAACCGCCCGGCAGCAAAGGGCAGATTCGCAAAATCGCCCTGGACCAGCTCCACGCGTTCGGTCGGCAGATGCTGAAGCTTTGCGCGCGCCACGCGGAGCATGGCGAGGCTCTTGTCGAGAGCGACGATATGATCGGCTTTTTCGGCGAATAGCTCGGCCATTCGCCCAGTGCCGGTACCGATATCGAGAACGCTGCCGAGCGAGCCCGTGCCCAGTGCCTTCGCCAAAGCCTGTTCGATCAGTTCGTCCGACGAATGTAGCCGGCGCACGGCATCCCAATCGTGGGCGTGTTCGGCAAAATACTGCTGCGCCTCGGTCTGGCGTGCATCCCGGATAGCCGCAAGCTTCTGGCGATCGCTCTCGCACTGATCACCGAACGCATTGTCACTCCCCTCCAGCAGCGCGAGCAATTTTGCGATATCAGACCGAACGGCAGCTTCCCCTGAAGGATCGGTGGCCGCTCGCAGGAAAATCCAGCTGCCCTCACGCCTTCGTTCGGCGAGGCCCGCATCGCACAATATCCCGACGTGCCGCGATGCACGAGGCTGGCTTTGCCCGAGGACCTGCGCAATTTCGCCGACTGCCAGTTCCATGGAACCAAGCAGCCGCATGATCCGCAAACGAGTCGGATCCGCCAGGGCGCGAAAGATGGCTTCGGTACGCATCGAAGAATACATATAAAGATATTTTTATATCCGTAAATGGGGATCGAGAAAGGATTCTTTTGCGTTAGAGTTGCCTTTACAAGATTTTGCTTACTTGATTTTCACGCGCCCCAAGGCATGGTGCCTCTTAGACCGGTGCCAATGGCATCGGGTCGCGTGTTGGGGGAAACGGCGGGGGTGATCGAGTTCGACAGAGCCTGGCAAGGAAGGTTCCAGTGCGCTTCCAGCTTCGATGGCCCACCATCCGTCCGGGGGAGTGCTGAGGGTGCCATGGCGAAACACTGAGATCGAATGCGAGCGAATGGTCGCCGATCTGATCGCAATGATGGATACCAGCGAGAAGGCGGGCCAGCTCATCGTCTATCCGATGCCGCCAGTCGAGGACCGTGAAGCGATACGGGCTCTCGAATTCGAAATCAGCAGAGGCAGAGTGGGCCTCGTATCAGGCATTTCTGATTTCGAAACCGCCAGCCGCCTGCAGGACATAGCGCAGAACGAAAGCCGCCTGGGCATACCACTGCTTTTCCCTGGCAAAACCGATGAAGGCCTGGATACGGCCCTTCCTGCGCCACTGACTATGGCGGCGAGCTGGGATCTTGAGGCGATCGAAAATGCCGAGAAGGTAAAGGCATCCGAAGCCACGGCGCTCGGAATTAACTGGGCGCTCGGCCCGAAGATTGAACTGACAGGGGGCCATGACCACCCCGGCTGCAGCAGTGGTTCCGACATGTATCTGGCAGCCAGAATTGCGAGCGCGCGCATAGCCGGGCTTCAAGCGCTCAGCTGGAAAGGCGATGCTCCTCTCATGGCCTGCCTCGAACTTTCGCGGCAATCGCTGGGAAAAGATGGCGATGCGCCGGAAATGCTGCGGCTCGTGCAGGCAGTCGCTGCCAAGGCGCGAGTGGGCGCTATCGCGCTCGATCCTGAGGACATGCTGCCGCCTCGGGATCACGAGTTCCTTCTGGCGTTTCTGGAAAGACCTGGGAGCTATGATGGCCTGACTCTCTCACACGGAGATGCACTCAGCAAAAAGATTGCGCATGGCGACACCAAGGCCCGCTGGGATACGATTGCTTTCGACGCACTTATTACCGCGATCAGAGATGGGACGCTTCCCCTCCGGGGATTGGAAGAAGCGGCTCGCCGCCTGTTGAGAGCAAAATTCAGGTTGGGATTGCTCCGAGCCGCCCACGCTCCAGCGCCGAGCATGGCGCCGGGAACTTGTGCCACACCGGCGCATAACCGGGAAATGGCGCTCCAATGCGCAAAACGATGCCCGATCCTGCTTCGTAACGATGGGAACCTGCTCCCACTGGATATCGAGCCTAGCGGTATTTTGCTGGTAGGAAGCGCTGCACAGGACCGAAAAATCCCTGCCGCCGGTAGAGCTATCACGGCCAGCGTAATCGATGGCGTCGAACGACTGGGTATCCCACATCGCTTCGTCACCGGTCTAGCGCTGCGCGCTTCAACCGAACATTCCGAACAGCTGATCGCCGCTGACAACATGGCTATTGCAATGGCATGTGAAGCCGCACGCCATGCATCGACGGTGGTTTTTTTCCCATCGCTCACGGAAGACGGAACCCTTGGCGAAGCGAGCCAAGCGTTATTGAAGCAACTTTATAGGGCAAATCCGCAACTTGTAATGGTGACGATCGGTCCCGTCCCGGTCGATCCTCTCATAGATGGCACCTTTCTGCCGTGCATATTGCACGCCGGCCAACTGGGAACGATGAGCGGACAGGCCATTGCCGAAATATTGATTGGAGAGGCCGCTCCTGTCGGGCGGCTGCCTCTCGCTATGTCGCAGGTAGAACCTCACCCTGGGTTGCCTTTCGGCCACGGGCTATCCTACGCCGAGTTCGCTCTCTCGGAGCTCGGTGTGCATATTTCCGCGGCTCGAATTGTCGCGAGCGTAAGCGTCTCGAATAAGAGCGGCTTCGAAAGTGAGCAGGTGGTTCAGCTGTATCTGCGAGACCCTTCCGAAATGTCAGACGCCAACGCTCGTCGGCTTGCCGGTTTCAAGAGGCTTCTATTGCGTGCCGAAGAATGCGCAAAGGTCGATATCGAGCTGGAAGCGACCGAGCTCGGCAAGTACTCCTCTACGGGAAGGTTGTCAGTCGAACCCGGCCAGCGTGAAATATTTGTCGGCTTCGACAGTGTGCATGGAACTTCTACGATAATCGAGATTTCGGACGAAATTGCGCGAGCGCTGGTAAATCAGACGAGAACTTCGAGCCTGAATTAGGAGCCAGCCTGTAAGCGAAAGGCAGCCCCGTCAGCCGATGCTGATGTCAGCATCGGGACAAGACTTATGACGGGGTAATCTGTTCACCCAGGCAAGTGGTCAGTCCCAGTCTTCTTTTACCTTTAGAGGCCCATCCCCGTACAGGTAGTCGGGATCGAACTGCGCGAATTTCTTCAGCGCCTCCCAATCATTCGTATAGAGATCGCCGCGCCTGATCTCGGCAATTCCCAGATCGCGAAGTTTGCCCACGGCGCGGTTTGCGTGAATGGCGCTGACACCGCACATATCGGCCATATCAAACTGGGTGAACGGGGTCCTTATGGCACGCGTGACGTTGCGACCGATCAGTTCAAGCCGTGTGTGCAATTCTGCGTATAGGTGCGCGATGCGGCGCGTCGCATCGAGTTGCTCAAGCGTCTGGATCCATTTGCGATGAATAGCTGCATCGAGCAGTGTGGCGAACCACATGGCGCGGGCCACGCCGGGTCTTTCGCGCATGACATCGCGCAGCGTTTCATGGCTGACACAACCGACCCGGACCCTGCCCGCCGCTTCGATATTGTGGTCAAGGCGTTTCAGAGCGAATCCGTGCAAATCGACGAAATCGCCTGGCAGGTTGATGCCCGTAATGAACCGCTTGTTGGCTGTTTTGACAGTGCGGAAGATATATCCTTCGACCAGGATCATGCTGCGATCGGTTTTCACGCCGCGTCCCAGCAAGCACGATCCATCATCGTGCTCTTCCACGCTTTCGATCAATCCTTCGATATAATTCAGATCGTCGGTGCTGAGGTTATGTCTCAGGCGTCCGGCGAGAAAATCGCCGGTCAGCGAATAAGCCTCAGTCACCACCTTTGCGGGCGTAACATTCATGCCACGCGATAAAGCAAGCTAGCGTTACAGCGTCTATTGACGGATGTTAGCTTTCTGTTCTTTTTGTGCGAGTACCTCAATTTTTCTGACTACCCATCGAATTATACACCGATGCCGCCGCGTCCCGAACCGCCCGCAGGGGGTGCGATATCGAAGGTTGCCAGTCAGAATACTCGCCCCCGGGCAAGTACCCCCAATGGAGCATGCGCGCCGCTTGGTCCCGGTCGACGTCAGCAGAGACCCGGTAGTCTGAGTTTCCATTGCAAAGCGCGAGATCAGCGTAACGTTCGTCGATTGAGAGAAAAGCACACAGCGAGCGCTGAATTGCCTGCGGGTCGGCAATCAGGTCCTCGTACCGCATGACGAATGCCGCGTGCAGATAGGCAAGATCAGCCACCATCACATCATACGCATCGAGAGCATAGGCCAGAAGCGACGCCGCATCGGTATCTACCCACTTGGCAAGCGCTGCCGCCATAAACTGCGGGTGACGCAGGACGATAACGAATTGGCTGGTTGGAAAGAGTTGCTGGTAGAGCCGCATCCTAGTCAGATTGACGGGCGATTTTTCGAGCCACCACGGCGTGGCGCCGTCGAACCATGGCGACCAGTCTTCGAAGAGCCTGCGCCGCGCCTCCAGCGTATTGTATCGGGAAGCTTCGGTATGATGCTGCGCAGGGTCGACGGCATAGTGGCCGGGCCGGCCATGAAGGGCGGTGTGAGGGATCGCCCCCTGCAAATAGCAACCTTCGTTTTCCGGAACCGGGGCCCCGGTGATGGCACTGATTTCGGGATGTGCAGCCAGCATACGGCTGACCAGACTGGTACCGGTTCGATGAAGCCCCGCCACGAAGACAAAGCGGTTGCGCGGCGTCATCACGCCGTGTTTCTCAAGGAAAGTGCGCCGTCGCCATAAAGATAATCGGAGTTGAACCCGGCAAAATCTTCCAGCTTCCCGCGATCGGGTATGCGAACCTTGCCGCGCTGGAAGTCGGCGACACCCTTGCTGCGCAATTCGGAGATCGCCCTGTTTGCATGGATGGGCGTGGCACCGCACATATCGGCGATATCGGTCTGCCGAAGAGGGGTGTCGAACCCGTCAGGATAGCCGAGCCCCACCATTTCCAGTCTTCTCCATATCTCGGCGAAGATATGGGCAATGCGTTTGGGCGCAGTCAATTGCTCCAGCTTCATGATCCATTCCCTGTGCATGGCGGCATCCAGCAGCGTCGAAAACCAGAAAAGGCGCGCAAGATGTGGCCGGTTGGTCATGACGTCATTGATCGCCGAATGAGGGACCGAACCTATTTTCACAGTGCCCACGCAATCGATGTTGTGATCGAGACGCTTGAGAGCGAAGCAGTGCAGATCGACGAAATCGCCGGGAACATGGAAGCTGACTGCATAGCGGCGATCCTCGCTTTCGAGCGTGCGGACCATGAACCCTTCGATCAGCAGCGTTGAATAGGCACACTCGTCGCCTCGGGAAATCAAGCGGTAGCCGTCTTCCAGAGTTCGCGTCTTCGAAATCAGCCCTTCCAACTCATCCTTTTCGGCCTCACTCATATCGTGGCGGAGCCGACCTGCGAGAAACCTTGCGGTATTCGGATACTTATCGAGTTCATCCGCAAGCGGCATGGTCTGCTCCTGTTTAGTCGGGGCCTGCGCACCTTTGCACAGCCCCTCCTCTATGCATGAATGTTAAGTTTAAAGAAGTCTTGTAGGCTGGTGGGTTCCCGTATCATGTTACACATGACCTTTCTCCTACCGTGAAAATCGCGGTCCTCGCACATATTCGTCATGCCATTGCCGAACCTTTCAGCGGCGGCATGGAAGCGCATTGCGATATGCTGTGCCGCGGACTGCGGTCAGCCGGTCATGAAGTGAATCTCTATGCCTCGGCGGGGTCCAGCGATCCGTGTCTAATCCCTATTTGCGACGCTCCCTATGACGAAGTCCTGCCGTGGCGGGTCTATCGCGGGACGGACGAACTCGCGCGCTATCAGCGCGATGCGTTCGACTGTGCCCTGGCCCGGATCGGGACGGGGCAATACGATGTCGTGCACAATAACTCGCTTTATCCCGAGATCATCGAATGGTGCGCGAAATCCGGGATGCCCTGCCTCACCTCGCAGCACGTCCCGCCTTTCGGCACCATGTTTGACGCCGTGGAGCAGTTCTGCGACCGGCCCCACATCGGCTTCACCGTAACCTCGAACGATCAGAAGGCCCTGTGGGCAGCGCGTGGCTGCGATTCCCTGGATGTCGTTCCCAACGGGATTGATACGGACCGCTGGATGCCCGTAGCGGAGGTCAGAGACTACCTGACCTGGGTCGGCAGGATCGTCCCGAACAAGGGCCTCGCGGAAGCCGTTCGCGCGGCTCTCAAAACTAGAGCGAAGCTGCGGATCTTTGGTCCGGTCGAAGATGCCGCCTATTTCGCCGAAAAGGTGGAGCCGTATCTCGTCGACGGCATCGAATTCCACGGTCACCGCAATGCCGAGAACCTGCGTAAGGAGGTTGCCGGTGCGCGCGCTGCCTTGGTCACGCCGATGTGGGACGAACCCTTCGGGCTTGTCGCCGCAGAAGCACTTTCATGCGGGACGCCAGTCATAGGCTTCGACCGCGGTGCCTTGACGGAAGTCGTCGGCGATTGCGGCTTGCTCGTTCCGGCCGGAGACGTTGACGCGCTGGCAGAGGCGATTGCTGCGGCAGACAGTATCGAACGAAATGCTTGCCGGAGCCGCGCAGTGGCGAAGATGTCCGTAGGGGCAATGATTGCCGGATACGAAAACAGCTATGCCAAGGTTATTGCCGGAGCGAGCCTCGCCTCACTGTCCAGCTTGGCCTCTTCTTCAAGCTGTTCGAGTACCAGCGAACTGCTGGCATAAGGCTGATACTCCTGTTGGCGGGTAAGTTCCAGATGTTCCTCACCCGGCTCGCGAAGCTTTAGCCAGCCGCCTTGGCCATCAGGCGTGATCAGCCCCATCAGACGAAAGGCGCGCAGCCAGTGCTGCATCGTGGGCTCGCCCCATTTATCCGCAAAAATCATCGCGTTGGCGAGCACGCTGTCGAGGTGATGGACCGGCGGCATATGGTGCCTGTGATACTGATGATAGGCCTTTGCACCACGAGCCCACCAGAGCGGAACACCGTTTGACGCGATCATACGACCGAAATCGGTGTCCTCGCCGCCATAGCCGACATACCGCGGATCGAACCCGCCGATTTTGTGGAAATTCGCCGCAGACAGCGCAAAATTAAGAGACCAGAAACAGCGATAGTCGGAGCAGCGCCCGACCGCCTCGAGAGGAGGTCCGGCGCGTTCGGAGTGCTTGATAGCCAGTTGCTCGAACCGGCCATAATCGATGCCGGCATCTGTGGCACCCTTGGGTAAATATCCGACTTCCCCCATAAATACGCCATCATGAGTGGCCGCCGCCGCGGCGTAATCTTCGAGGAGGCAAGGTGAAGGAATGCAGTCCACGTCGAGGAAGACGAGTAATCGACCCTTTGCGTTTTCAGCGGCTACGTTCCGTGCTTCGGCGAGACATATCCCCCTGTTGCCGAGGATTATCTGGCGAACCGGAAAACTGGTGGCAGGCAACTCATATCGGGTCGATTGCATCACCGCTACGACCAGTTCGCACGGTGGTCGAGTAGAATGATTGAGTCCGCGAACCAGATTTGCGAGATGATCCTGCCGGCCGTGTGCCAGTGTGCAGACGGATATCGTCATGCCACTACCTCCAGCGTCGGCTTGCGATCGGAGCCGATCCAAAGCTGCGCGGCAAGTTCGTCGAGCCATTCCGCAGCCTCGGCAGCCGGCTGATTGGCGATCAGCCTCCGCTGCCTCTCCGGTTCGATCAGTCGAGCGGCCGCCCATAGCTTTTCCCAAGCGCCCGCATGGGAAGGCCAGTTCCGCGAAACAGCAGCCAGCCCCTCGCGATCGAGCACCTCGGACTTGCAGAACTGTTCGTCGAAATAACGCCATTCGGGCACGACCACCCAAGGTATACCCGCCGCCAGGATCATGTGAACCGTGGTATTTCCGCAGGACGAAACGATGCGATCGGCAGCGGCAATCCAATCCTGGGGGTTATCGACCCAACCCTTGTGGTCGAGATTGCCGGGCATCGTTTCGTGCCATTCGCTGCGAACCTTGCCTATCGTTACCCACTTCGTATCGGGTTCTGCCCGGGCTCCTAGAGTGAGCGGGGCTGAGGGCGTGCCTTCGCCCCCTCCCCCAGCAAGCACGAGTACAAGGTCACAATCTTCTTCCAGTCCCAGTTTCGCGCGAGCGATGTCTTTCGAAACAAACTCGCCGCAGTCAATTCCGACACCTGATGCATAATGCGTCTTATGCCGTAATCGAGCAGGACGATCGTGTTGCTCGAGCTGTTCGGAATAGGGAGCGAGAAGGCCGACAGCGCTATCGTAAGCAGCCATATGGCCCGGATCGGAACGTTCGCCATGCTGCATGACGGCAACGTGGGGTATCGAGCAGAGCCGGGCGAGTTGGCCAAGTTCGGCTGACACATCGGTCACGAACAGGGCGGGTCGGGCCGCTGCAAACCAGTTTGCAACAGTGGCGAATGCGTCGGTGATCGTCGGCCACCCCAGCGGCGCACAATGAACAGTTTCGGGCATCGCAAGAGATGCCATGGCCGGCGCTTCCGTCCCGGTTGGTTCAAACAGAGATGGCAGTTCGATTACTTCGATACGAGTGTCCAGCTCGGGAAATATGTCGGGTTTTGCGCAAAACAACGTGACGCTTCGCTTGCCTATCAGCTCGTTAGCGATGGCTGCGGCGCGTTCGGCATGGCCCCGCCCCTGATGATGAACGAAGAACCCGATTGGTCCGCACATTTTCATATCGCAACCTCTGCTAATTGGCGTGCCCGCATCCGCTGGGCGCGATGATGTGCCAACAGGCCTTCAAGTGCGCCGGAGGCGTGGTTTCGGCGGGAAACATAAACATTTGGGCGATTGGCAAGCTCTGCGACTTCGGCAGCATGATTGCCAACAAGGATAGCATTCTCGCAAGCGCCCAGCATGTCGCTGTCATTGCCGCTATCCCCCGCCGCAAAAACATGGCCGACAGGCATGTCGAAAAAGCTGGCAACGTGGTGCATGGCAGCTGCCTTACCGGCCTTGATGGGTAGGACATCCAGCAAGCGCTCGTGGCTGAACACGACCCGCGCGCTTATCCCATCATTGTGAAGTCTCTGCTCAACTGCGGAAGCCACGTGGCAAGAAGCGGCGATATAGCTGCGTTTGAACGTCCTTTGTTCGCAAGCAGATTGTGGGGTCAGACCCGGAAAATCATTGAGGACATCGTCGATCTTCTGAGGCGCCCACCCATCGGCAATTTTCCGGGCGTAGGCGTCATCGAGAACCAGTTCCCCGTCCCGCTCGATATAAATTTCGCTGCCGACGGAGGTAATCCACGCAAGCGGAGAAGGAAGTCCCCAATCGCGAACCAAGCGCCGCGCTTCGACGAAAGACCGACCGGTCGCAACGACGAGAGCGAACCCGTTTTCATGTGAGAGAAAGCGCTTAAATCGGGCAACGCCACTTCGGCATCCGGTGAGCGTGTTGTCCAAATCGCTCACAAGAAGATGGGATGGATTCGAAGTCCCTTTTTTATCTTTTCCGACAACTTCAGATGCTATGTGCGCGAAACCCTCGGCATAGGTGGTCCAATTCATCGCTTCGCTGTTGTTGCGGCCGTTGCTGGAGCATTGATCCCAAAAATCATCATCTTCGATCAATCTTTCTATCGCGGACTTTATGGCCTGCGTGTCGCACGGATCGACCAACAGTCCATGCTGAAGATCGCCGACGATATCCTGCGGTCCTCCGATCATCGTCGCCACGACGGGAAGCCCGTGTGCAGCCGCCTCGGCCAGAGTGAGCCCGTATGGCTCCATCAAAGCCGGATTGACGAATACCCCTCGCGTTTGGGTTGCGAGCGAATAGAGAGCCTGAACTTGCTGGCGATCATGCGATTTTGGATAAGCCACCGAGCCATAGAGATCGTGACGATCAATCGCTTCGATAAGGCCGCGCATCACTTCGCCTTGTTCCTGCTCGCCGGTATCGAGGCCTTCGCGCAGACCTGCGATCAACACGAGATTGCACCGCGCACGCAGAGAACTGGAAGCAGCAAATGCTTCTACCAGCCGGATGAGATTTTTCTTCTGAACCGGCCGAGCAATAGCGAGAACCATTGGCTTCGTCGGATCGCGCAGGAACGGTTCGAGTAAGGCAAGTGCCGAGGCCTCGCCATCATCGCTGAAATGCCGGTCGATCCCGGGAATGAGACGATGGATTTTTCCGACCTTGGATGATGGATAGGCAAGTAGCTGACGTTCGCATTCATCGCGCGAGGACCCGATAATTGCGCGAGCACCAGCGATGGCACGGTCTTCTTCCGCGATGCGGGCCTCCATACAAGGGTTGGCCGGCGTCCCCGTCGCGCACTTGTCCATCCCCAGCGAGTGTGCCGTATAGATAAAGGGTATGCCCAGAGCGGCTTCGACTTGCCTGGCGACATCGGCTGCATCGGCGAAATGCGCGTGAATGAGATCGGGCAAGCGGTCGCGCGAACGCAACTCTGCAATTAACGCTTGGACGAAAGCGGGTCTATCGACACTAAGCGCCTCTTTAGACAGATACTTTGTATTACCACTGTCAATGCGTCGGATGACAAGTTTGGGGCTGAGCCATTCTTCTGCTTGGCCATGAATAGGGCCCAGCTTCGCATCGTCGAACCGCCGCGTGATGATTTCCGCCAAATGCACATCGTCCCGCTCCGCAAGAGCCTCCATTTCACCCAGGATGTAGGTGATGTGCCCTCCCGTATCTTCGGTAATCCCGTATCGGACCGGCTCCGCCTTGAGGCAGCCGCCGAGAGCGAGCGATACGATGTGCAATATTCGTCCCCTTGGTGGTAATTCCTCCAAGACAACCATCAGAAATCGTACATCGGCTATTAACCAACCAATGTTTGTGCTGGCCTCTCTCTTCTTTCTCGCAGAAGCTTCGACGCGAAGGGTTTGAATTCCTTTTCCTTGCGTGCGATGTCGACCCGATGGAACGCAGCGATCAGGCACCCGCATGGAAATTCGCTATCGATCGTGGGGGTACATTTACTGATGTCGTGGCTACCACCCCCGATGGCCGGTTGGTGACTGACAAGCTCCTCAGTGAGAACCCCGATCATTACACCGACGCTGCGAGCGAAGCCGTCAAGCGCTTAATGGCGGAGCACGGCGAAGGTCCTATCTCAGAACTTCGCATCGGAACCACTGTTGCCACAAATGCCCTGCTTGAACGCAAGGGTGAACGGCTTGCACTCGCGATCACCCAAGGGTTTGGCGATGCACTGCGGATAGGCAGTCAGGCGCGGCCAGATATTTTTGCCCGCCATATCGTGCTGCCGGAGCAATTACCGTCGGCGGTGGTCGAGATTGCCGAGCGGGTCGGCGTGGACGGAGAGGTTCTGATACCGCTCGACGAGGCTGCAGCGCGGAAGAACTTCCAGCGACTACGTGAGGCTGGTTACGATGCCATCGCCATCGTGCTGATTCACGGCTGGAAGCACCGCGCACATGAGGAGCGGCTTGGCGACATCGCGCGGGAGATTGGATTTTCGCAAGTCAGCGTGAGCCACGAGGTTACCCCCCTAATCAAGCTGATCCCGCGGGGCGATACAACCGTGGTCGATGCCTATCTCTCGCCGGTTCTCGATCGGTATACCGATAACTTGCGGGCCGCCCTGCCGACTGCCGACAGGCTGCGCTTCATGCAGTCAAATGGTGGGCTGGCCGAAGTTGGCGCGTTTCGCGGCAAGGACGCCATTTTGTCCGGACCGGCTGGTGGCGTGGTAGGCATGGTTGCCTCCGCCAAGCCACTTGGCCATTCGAAGCTGATCGGCTTCGACATGGGTGGGACCAGCACCGATGTCGCGCATTATGCCGGGGAATACGAATTGACCGGCGACAGCGTGGTGGCCGGGGTCCGCGTGGCTGCACCGATGATGCAGATTCACACAGTGGCCGCAGGCGGTGGTTCGATATGCAGCTTCGACGGCGCCCGGTTCCGCGTTGGTCCGGAAAGTGCTGGCGCAGACCCCGGACCTGCTTGCTATCGGAAGAACGGGCCCCTTACGGTTACAGACTGCAACCTCTTTCTGGGTCGGATCGACCCTGCCTTTTTCCCTGCGGTTTTCGGGCCTCGAGGGGACAAACCGCTTGATCCCGCAGCTGCCCGCGCGCGGTTGCAGGATATCGCGGTCGCCCTGCCCGAACCCAGCCCCTTGGAAGACATCGCGGAGGGTTTCCTTGCGATCGCGGTCGACAACATGGCCAATGCCATCCGCAAGATCAGCGTGGCCCGTGGGCACGATGTCACAACTTACGCCCTTGCCTGCTTTGGCGGGGCCGGCGGGCAACACGCCTGCAAGGTGGCAGACGAATTGGGGATCGAGACCGTGCTCGTCCATCCGCTCGCCGGTATTCTCTCGGCTTTCGGGATCGGCCTCGCCCCGGTGAAGGCGATCCGGGAAGTAAGTCTGGTGAAGCCGCTATCCAAACAGTTCGGCAAAGAGTTGGCCGAGCTGGAGGCTGAAGCGGAGAAAGCACTAAGCGAGCAAGGCATTTCGGCTGAGGCTATCCATCTCGCCAGCCGCGCACGTCTGCGGTTCGAGGGCAGCGATTCCATGCTCACCATCGACATTGGCGATGTGGAACAGATGGACAAGGACTTTCGCCTGCTTCACCGCCAGCGCTTCGGCTATTCGGATGCAAACGCCCCGATCATGCTCGAAGCGCTGAGCGTCGAAGCCAGCGGCATTTCGGGCGGCCTTGCTACCGCAACAGCCGAGCCGGTAGCCACTGTCGGCACAGCGACCGGAACCTGGACTACCATGGCTCGCACGGAAATGTCGAAAGGGGAGGAGGTGGCCGGCCCCGCACTGATCGTCGATCCGGGGTCCACTACTGTAGTCGAAAAAGGCTGGCAGGCGCGGCTGGCGGACGAAGGAACGCTGGTCTTGACCCGGACTGAGGCGCTTGCGCGGGACCAGGCAGTCGGCACCAAAGTCGATCCGGTACGGCTCGAGATATTCAACAATCTCTTCATGGCGATTGCCGAAGAAATGGGTGTCGTCCTCCAATCCACGGCAACTTCAGTGAACATCAAGGAGCGGCTCGACTTTTCCTGCGCCCTCTTCGATGCCGAAGGCAGTTTGATTGCCAATGCGCCGCACATCCCCGTACATCTGGGCAGCATGGGCGACAGCATCGCCCGCGTGATAGAACAGCGCGGCGAGGCGCGTGACGGTCGCGGCTTCCGGCGCGGCGATGCCTATGTGCTTAACGATCCCTATCGCGGGGGTACTCACCTTCCCGACATCACCGTGATCGTGCCGGTCTTCTACAACGAGGATAACGCGGAGCCCCAAGCTTTCGTCGCCGCGCGAGGGCACCATGCGGATATCGGCGGGATTGCCCCCGGATCAATGCCGCCCGAAAGCAAGACGATCGAGGAAGAAGGCGTCATGATCGACAACCTTCTTATGGTCGACGAGGGTCAATTTCGCGAGGACGCGGTGCGGACCGCATTGGCCGACGCGAAATTCCCCGCCCGGAACCCCTCGCGCAACCTGTCCGACCTCCGCGCGCAGCTCGCCGCCTGCACCCGCGGCGCGGAACTGTTGCAAGGTGCCGCACGCGATCAGGGACCGGAAGTCGTTGCTGCTTACATGGCTCATGTGCTGGCCAATGCAGAGGAAAGCGTTCGGCGCCTCCTCGACCGGCTTGAGGACGGATCCTTCGCCTATGAGATGGACAATGGCGCGACCGTGAAGGTAGCCATCCGGATAGACACTGAAGCGCGGTCAGCAGTTTTCGACTTCACCGGTACAAGCGATCAGCTTGCCGACAACTTCAATGCGCCGCGATCGATCACACGCGCAGCTGCGCTCTATGTCCTGCGAACACTGATCGACGATCAGATCCCGATGAACGACGGCTGCCTGCGTCCCGTCGAACTTGTCGTACCGGAAGGATCTATGCTCAACCCCTTTCCGGGAGCGGCCGTCGTCGCCGGCAATGTCGAGACTAGCCAGGTTGTGACCGACGCGTTGTTTGCGGCTACCGGCAGGCTCGCACCCAGCCAAGGCACAATGAACAACTTCACCTTCGGCAACGAAGATAATCAATATTACGAAACGATTTGCGGAGGCTCCGGCGCAGGGCCGGATCACGATGGGACAAGCGCAGTGCAAACCCACATGACCAACAGCCGCCTGACTGATCCGGAAATCCTCGAAACCCGCCTTCCGGTCCGGCTCGAAGCTTTTTCGATCAGATTAGGATCAGGAGGCGGAGGAAAGCATGTCGGCGGTGACGGGGTAGAACGCCGCCTGACCTTCCTCGAACCAATGCGCGCCAATATCCTCGCCAATCGCCGCGCCATACCGCCGCGCGGGATCCGTGGAGGTTCAGATGCGCAGCCAGGCCGGAACTGGGTCGTGCGTACGAATGGCAGCCGTGAAGAGTTTGGGGCCACCGGTCATCGAGACATGGAGCCGGGCGACACGTTCGTGATTCTGACGCCCGGTGGCGGCGGTTTCGGAGAGGAATAGGGATGAACTATTGGCCCCTTTTGGGCATTGCGCTTGTCGTCATCGGCTTTGCGCTGCGGTTCAATCCGCTGCTTGTCGTGGTCGTCGCAGCGCTGGCGACCGGATTGCTGGCGGGCCTTGATCTCGTTGATGTGATCGAGGCGCTCGGCCGTGCCTTCAATGACAATCGCTACATCTCTGTCACCTGGATCATCCTGCCGGTGATCGGTCTGCTCGAACGCTACGGATTGCAGCAACGTGCCCGCGGCGTAATCGAGAGCGTGCGCGGTGCGACCATGGGTAAATTGCTAACGCTCTACCTTCTTTTCCGGCAATTGACGGCGGCGCTGGGTATGAAGGACATCGGTGGCCATCCACAGGCCGTTCGCCCGCTGGTTGCTCCCATGGCAGAAGCGGCAGCAGAGAAATCCCACGGCGCCCTTGCCGACAAGGATCGCGAAAAGGTGCTGGCGATGTCTGCGGCCACAGATAATGTCGGCCTCTTCTTCGGCGAGGATATCTTCTTCGCCATCGCCTCGATCCTGCTCATCCAGGGCGTCTTCGAAAGTTACGGTTACGCACTAACCCCGCTGCAGCTATCGGTGTGGGCAATCCCCACAGCGATCTGCGCCTTCGTCATTCATTCTTGGCGTATTCGTGCTCTCGATCGGAACCTGGGGAGGCTTGAGCCGTGATCACCTATGAATGGCTCTACATCCTCGCGGGCGCTTTCTTCGCGATATGGTCGGCACTTAGCCTGCGAGAATGTCGGTATGGCAATGCTGCCTTTTGGGGGTTGCTGTCGGCGAGCTTCTTCTTTGGCAGCCATCTGACCGATTTCGCCAATGGCTTGCTCGTGCTGGCCTTGGTCGGCATTGCAGGCCTCGGTGGACTCAAGCGAAGTGATCCGGAAACAACGAACGGTGAGGAGCGGGCCGAATATGCCAAGAGATTCGGCAATAAGCTCTTCGTCCCAGCACTGATCGTTCCGCTCACGGCCGTAGCCGGTACGCTCCTCTACAATTATACGGGCTTGAGCGAGACGGGCCTTTTCGAACCACGGAGAGAAACGCTCATTCTTTTCGGCATCGGCGTGATCTTTGCCTTGATAGTCGCAATTCTGTGGTTGCGCCCCCCGCTCTTAGCGCCAGCCGAGGAAGGGCGCCGCTTGCTGGATTCGATTGGTTGGGCAGCTATTTTACCACAAATGCTTGCAGCTCTCGGCGCGGTTTTCGCACTTGCTGGTGTAGGTGAGATCATCGGCGGCGTTGCGGGCGAAGTAATTCCCGATGGAAGCGTGTTTCTGACCGTGATTGTCTTCGCACTTGGTATGGCTTTGTTCACCATCATAATGGGCAATGCCTTTGCCGCGTTTCCGGTTATGGCAGCGGCAATCGGAATTCCGCTGTTGATCGAAACCTATGGCGGCAATCCGGCAGTGATAGGGGCGGTCGGTATGCTTGCAGGCTTCTGCGGCACTTTGCTGACCCCGATGGCGGCCAACTTCAACATCGTACCAGCCGCGCTTCTGGAATTGAAAGACCAGAACGCAGTAATCCGCCAGCAAGTGGGCACGGCAATCCCCCTACTGATCTGCAACATCGCCATCATTTATATCGCAGGCTTCTTGCTATGGAACTGACTGAAAACACCGCGGGCGATTTCGCTTCTATCGCGCTCGGCCACGTCGGGCGCGAATATCCGCACAAGCTAGACCATGTGATGGCGGGAGATGGAGACGTCCTGCCTCCACGAGAACTGCATCCGGTTTTCTTCGGCAGCTTCGATTGGCATAGCTGCGTGCATGGATGGTGGACCTTGCTCACGGTGCGACGGCTTTATCCCAATGCGCCAGATGCGAGCGAGATAACGGCATTTGCGGAGACTACCTTCACAGGCAGCAAACTAAAAGCCGAACTGGCATATCTCGACCGCCCGGAATCCCGCGGTTTCGAGCGCCCCTATGGCTGGGCGTGGTTGCTTTATCTTCACCATGAAGCCGAGCGCCACGAGGATTTTCAGTGGGGTGCGCGTCTGGAACCTCTCGCCCGCGCCTTTGCGGATCGTCTTGGCGAATATCTGCGTTTACTCACCTATCCCATCACGGTCGGCACTCATTTCAACACGGCGTTTGCACTCGTTCTCGCCCGCGAGTGGGCTGAGATGCGCGATCCCAAGCTGCTGGCGACCATTGATGAATGGTCACTCGCAGCCTTCAGCGAAAAGCGCGACTACGCGGGATGGGAGCCTAGCGGCGATGAATTCCTTTCCCCCGTGCTGACCGCCGCGTTGCTGATGAGCAGGGTCATGCCGCATGACCAGTTCGTGCCATGGCTTGAGAATCTCATCCTGAAAAATAGCTGGCTCGACAAAAATTGTCGGCCAGTCACCGTCAGCGATCGCAGCGATGGCAAGATTGCTCATCTGGACGGGCTCAACCTGAGCCGGTCGTGGTGCCTCTTTACCATCGCAGAAGCGCTGGGACCGAATTCAGCTAGAAAGCTGATCAGAGAGCGTGGCGATTTACACATTGATTGTGCCAGCGAGCATATCGCAGGTGATTACGCTGGCGAACACTGGCTGGCGAGCTTCGCCCTGCTTGCCCTCGGCGCGAAGGGCTACAATTCATAATTTAAGACCGCAATTCGGTTCGCTCGGAATGACTGTTACGATCCGAAACACAGAATAGCACCGCCAGATCGGAATCATAGCCGATCGAAATGGTTGGAGAAATTATGACCGTGACGTCCACGCGGGACAGATTGATGTTGATCATCAGTGTCTTCAGTGCTTTGCGCACGACCCAGCTGAGCAGGAAGCCAAAAATCAGGGAGGCCAAGCCAAGCCCGACAGCACCCAAAAATGCGTTGCATCGAGAACGTTCGTAAGTCGGACCAGTATTACGCCTCGCTATTCCCCGAAGGAGTACTTGTTGACGTCGGCGCAGAATAAAGAGATGCGATAAGGCCTGTCACGCAAATGGGCCTTCCTGACGGAAATAGGCCGGCGGCCCTCCCATGTGGAAAGCGACAATTCCCGTCAGTGTTGCAGTGCCCCCCCCCCCCGAAGCCCCTGCTAAAAAACACAGCGCGCGTGCATATCCGGCCTTTCGCCTCTACCTATCTGGGCGAGGTAATGACCAAGGCCGATGCGTGTAAAGGTAAGGCAGCGCCTCTAAACGGAAGCGCTCTTGCGACTGCCTTGGATATCAGGGCGATGGGCGGTCGGCTGAAGACACCGAAGCTTAAAGGGTAGGATGTGGCGGAGAGGGAGGGAAGCACTTTCAGATTATAATATACTAGAATGATAGAATTATTCTGGATAACTAAGCGGATAATACCCCCTATGATACCCCCAATCGGTTTTGGGCTCGTAACGGCTTTTTGCCGGTCACCTATTTCAATATGCCACCTTGGCTTCGAACGCGAAGCGGGCTGATGCCATCGAGATATGTCGTAGGCCGCACCTTGGGTTTGTGCCAAACTGGGTTTATCAAAATGGGGGCGTCGGATCTGATAGATAGACAGCCTTCGAGAGCGGCAACTGGCTGCAGAATAGCCAGATTTGGGCGCTTTGCAGCTTGGCTGAAACTGGGCCGGCAGCAGACCGTCTGATTCTAGTTATATATTGAGAGAAGCAGACATTCGCATGCCTATCGGGGACGGCAGCCTTATGCTGTGTCGCCGCCAATCACGTCGAGCCTATCAGTTCATCAAATCCAGCAACGCATCGGCGGCCCTGGAGCGATAACGCTCTTTGTGCCGCAGCCCAAAGAAGGGGCGCAATGCGATCTCGAAGGCGGCGGCGTGGATTGTGTCGGCGGCGATCAGCGGCCCAGCGACTAAGGTGGACAGCGCGGTTACGCCAGCGCCGGTTGCGGCAGCGGACAGCAATGCCTCATTGGATGGCAGCGTCAGGACCACATTCAATTCATCGAGCTTCACTCCTTGATCCTGCAAGGCCGCAACCAGCGCGGCGCGTGTGCCGGACCCTTCCTCGCGCATCAGCCAGGGTAGCGCGCGCAAGGTATCGGCATCGGGATCGTCCGGCGGATCAGTGCCGATCAGCGCGAGCCGATCTTCGCCGACCTGCCAACGCGCGAGAGCCGGGTCGTCGAGCGGGCTTTCGATGAAGCCCAGTTCTGCCGAACCGTTCTTCACCCGATCGGCAGCTTGAACGCTGTTGCCGATGGCGAGTTCGATCGTGATGCCGGGATAGCGCGCTTTGAACCGCGCGAGGATCGGTGGAAGCCAATAGCCCGCGATCGTCTGGCTGGCGACCAGCGACAGATGGCCGCGCTCCAAACCCGCCGCATCGTCCAGCATACGCCGCGCCTCGTCCGCACGAGCGAGCACGTCGCGCGCTTCGACAAGGAACGCCCAGCCCGTTTCCGTCAGTTCGATCCCGCGCCCGACGCGGTGGAACAGACGCACGCCGTGTCGTTCCTCCAGTGTCGAGACGGTAGCGCTGACCGCGGATTGCGTGAGGTTCAGCGCCTTCGCCGCGCGAGTGACGTGTTCGCGCTCGGCCACGGCGACGAAAATGCGAAGCTGATCAAGGGTCATTCGCTGATCCATAAGCGTAAGCGAACGGAATGATAAAAACATTTCGTTGGAATCGAACGGTTAGTGACCGCATCTTCCTCAGATGATCAGCCCCCGAAAGAACCAGCCGAGGCCGACTGCCACCGCCGCCGTGCCCACCGAACCCCTCAACAGCTTCGCCCAGGCTGCGTCGAGGGTCCTGCACCACCCGCGCCGCGTTCTACCAGGCTTCCTCCTGTGTTGCATGGTGACCGCGCTTGCCTATGGCGGCGCGAGCCTCGAAGATGATCTGTTTGGCAAGGCGTGGATCGAGGCACTGGTGCTGGCGATCTTGATCGGCACTGCGATCCGCACCGCGTGGACGCCGCATGCCCGCTGGCTGCCGGGGATAGACTTCAGCGCGCATCTGCTGCTGGAGGTAGCGGTGGTGCTGCTGGGCGCATCTGTCAGCGCTGCAACCATCCTGGCGGTCGGCCCTGCCATGCTGGGCGCGATCGTGGTGGTGGTGACGCTGGTAATCCCGGCGAGCTTCCTCATCGGCCGCGCACTCGGCCTGCCCAAGCGAATGGCGATACTGGTCGCCTGCGGCAACTCGATCTGCGGCAACAGCGCGATCGCCGCCGTCGCACCAGTGATCGATGCCGATAGCGACGATGTCGCCGCGGCCATCGCGTTTACCGCCGTT
Organism: uncultured Erythrobacter sp.; assembly: GCA_947504155.1. Lineage (GTDB taxonomy): Bacteria > Pseudomonadota > Alphaproteobacteria > Sphingomonadales > Sphingomonadaceae > Qipengyuania. The sequence goes on along the minus strand of CANNGF010000003.1, from coordinate 88,630 downwards.
CTCGGCGTGGTGGTGGTGCTCAGCCTGCCGCTGCTGGGCTTCGCCATTGGGCTGACCGATCTGCAATATGGCGCGCTGTCGGGCCTCACCGTCTATGCGGTGCCGCAGGTGATCGCCGCCGCTGCGCCATTCGGGGCGACCGCGATTAAGATCGGCACGCTGGTGAAGCTGGTGCGGGTGCTGATGCTCGGCCCGGTCTGCGTGGTCCTCGCCATGCTGGCGCCGCGCCTGCGCGAAGCGGACGAGGGCGCGTGCGATGGCGATGGCGTCCGCGCCAAGCCTGCCCGTCCGCCGTTGCACAGGCTGGTGCCGTGGTTCATCGTCGGCTTCATCGCGCTGGCCGCCGCGCGCTCCTTCGAACTGATCCCGGAAGCCTTTCTGGCCCCGATGGCGACGGCGGCCACTCTGCTGACAGTAATCTCGATGGCCGCACTCGGCCTCGGCGTCGACGTCCGCACCGTCGCCAAGGCGGGCGGTCCGGTCACTGCCGCCGTGGTGCTCTCGCTCGTCACGCTCGGAGCCGTCGCGCTCGCCGCGATCTTTTCCGTCGGGCTTTGATAAAGTCGGCGACGCGGCGAAGCGGGATGCGCGAGCACTGCTACCGCGGCAGAGAATGGGCCGTTTACGGACCGTCCGCTTCCGTCCGAAATCCGGTGAAAGCAGACGAGCCAACTAGCTCAATCGAGCAATCGTGACCATCCGCACGAGATCGGAAAGCGTCTTTGCCTGCATCTTCATCATCGCATTGGCACGGTAAACTTCGACAGTTCGGGGGCTGATGTCGAGATCGAAGGCGATCACCTTGTTGGCTTTCCCGTCTACAAGGCCATCGACCACCTCGCGCTCTCTTGCGGAAAGCAGAGTGAGACGGTCGAGCACTTCGCGACGTTCGTTTTGTATCTGCTCATCGCCGGTGCTCTCGGTCAGCGCCTTGCGGATTGCCGCGAGTATGACTTCATCGTCGAACGGCTTCTCGATAAAGTCCGCAGCGCCCGCCTTCATTGCCTGAATGGCCAAGGGCACGTCGGCGTGACCAGTAATGACGATCACCGGAACAGCATCATCGCGCTCCTTCAGTTTCTCGGCCAGTTCGACCCCATTCGTGCCGGGCATGCGCACGTCGGTCACTACGCAGGCGCCGGAAAGCGGAGGCGTGGATTTCAGAAAAGCATCGGCCGAGGCGAACGAGCGAACACGGATTTCGGCGACGTCGAGAAGAAACTCCAGAGAGTGCCGCGCGCTCTCATCATCGTCGATAACATAGACGATCGGATCACTGGCACAACTACTCGCCATCGTATAGTTCCTCGCTTGCAACACGCTGGACCGTAAAGCCAAACTCCGCCCCGCTGTCGGGAGCTGGCCGGGCCCAGATACGCCCTCCATGCGCCTCGACGATCGTGCGCGAGATCGACAGTCCGACGCCCATACCCGTGCGCTTGGTGGAGATGAAGGGTTGAAAAAGCCGGTCGGCGACTTCGGGATCGATGCCGGGACCGGTATCAGTCACCGATACCTGAGCCATATCTTCGTCGGTCTGTCCGATTATGATTGTCAGATTGCGTTGCAGAGAATCCGAGTCCGTCATCGCGTCGACAGCATTTCGCACAAGGTTGAGCACGACCTGTTGAATCTGCACCCTGTCGACCAGCACCAGATCGACTGTGGAGCTGAAGTTATACTGCACTCGAATGCCATGTTCCTTGGCACCAACGAGCGCGAGAGCGCTGGCTTCCTCAACAAGTTTGGGGAGGCTCTCGATCGTCCGCTCGGTTTCGCCGCGGGCGACGAAGTCCCGCAGCCGCCTAATGATGTCCCCGGCCCTGAGCGCTTCCGCGGCGGCCCGGTCGACGGCTTCCGCCACGCGCTCGTGCTGAACCTTCTCTCTCATAAGTAGCATCCGACTGCCCTTGAGGTAATTGGCGATCGCCGAGAGCGGCTGGTTGATCTCGTGCGCGAGCGCCGACGCCATTTCACCAAGCGCGGTGAGCCGCGAGACGTGCACCAGCTCGCTCTGCAATTCCTGCAATCTTGCCTCGGCCTGCTGGCGCTCGGTCAGGTCGCGGATGAAACCGGTGAAGAAGCGCTGCCCTTCGGACTGCATCTCGCCCACCGCAAGCTCAAGCGGGAATGTCGAACCGTCCTTGCGCTCGCCGACCACCACGCGACCCTTGCCGATGATCCTCCTCTCTCCCGTCCGGTAGTAGCGCTCGAGATAGCCGTCATGCGCGCTGCGGTAGGGATCGGGCATCAACACCTTGACGTTCTCTCCGGCCACCTCTGCCGCATGCCATCCGAACATCCGTTCGGCCGCCGGACTGAAATCGCGGATTAAGCCGGTTTCGTCGATGACGATCATCGCATCTGGCACGGTGTCGAGGATCGATTGCAGATGGGCTTCACGCCGGGCGAGAGCAACGGAGGCGGTTTCGGTTTCGATCCGCGCGCGCTGGAACCATTCGCCGCCGATGGCCACGGCCAGGCCGATAAGCACGAAGGCTGCGGCGGCAATCAGGCTTCCGCCATCGATAGGTCCGCTCAGCGCGTCGCACCAGAGGCCGGCGGCAGCGCCGACCACAGCCGCAAGACTTCCTGCGCGAATCCCGGAAAGTGCGCTCGCGACAACCACGCCGGGAACGAAGAAAATGAAGGTGGCGCGCTGACCGAGTTCGTCGGCTGCCAGCATGCGGACCGCCACGCCCGCCGCTATAGCGAGCAGCGCCAGGAGCAACGCGGTCGAAAACGACAGACGCGGCAGGAAGCGGCTGACAAAACTGGCCCGCCCTACCTCCGGTAAGGCCCTTAGGTTGCTTGGCGTAGGGTGATCATCCAAATTACGCGGTCCCGTGCATCGGCATAGAAGGAGGGTATCAGCGGCGCTCCAAACACATTTGCCGCAAGCGGAGAATTTTCAATGACTGCACCCTTCATCGATCTGGGCGTTCACCACAACCCCCGCGGAATGTCGGACCGGATTGCCTTCGGCTTCACCAAAGCACTGCGCTGGTGTGCCGACACTTTCTTCGCCGAGCGTTACGGCCACCGTGCTGTCGTGCTGGAAACGGTTGCGGCTGTGCCGGGTATGGTCGGGGCAACGATCAATCATCTCGCCTGCCTGCGCCGCATGTGCGACGACAAGGGCTGGATCAAGACGCTCATGGACGAAGCCGAAAACGAGCGCATGCACCTGATGACCTTCATCGAGGTCTCGCAGCCAACCTGGTTCGAGCGCGCGGTGATCATCGGCGTGCAATGGGTGTTCTACCTGTTCTTCTTCGCGCTCTACCTGGTCAGCTCGAAGACCGCGCACCGTGTAGTCGGCTATTTCGAGGAAGAAGCCGTCATCAGCTACACGCATTATCTCGCCGAGATCGACGAGGGTCGCAGTCCGAACGTGCCGGCGCCCGAGATCGCCAAGCGTTACTGGGGTCTTCCCGAGGATGCGACGCTGCGCGACGTGGTGCTGGTGGTGCGCGCCGACGAGGCCCACCATCGTGACGTCAATCATGGCTTCGCCAACGAGCTTGCGGGTCTGCCAGTCGGCCAGGTCGCCAAGTGCCCGCCGCATGTCGCTCTTGAACCCAACTGGAAGAAGGCCGCCTGATTAAGGCTGCCTCGCGAGGAGGACGGAACATGGTCGATCGAGCCAAGATCCTGTTGCTGGTCGAAGATATCTCCGTTCTTTCTGCGCTGCGTTTCTCGCTCTCGGTCGAAGGGTTCGAAATTGCCGAGGGGATTGCGAAGGAGGGCGCTCCTTCCACGGCGGCCGCTTTGGTCATCGATGAGCGCTACGGCGGCGACGGTCTTGCCGCTCTCGATGGGTTGAAGAGACAGGGCTGTCGCGCGCCGGCGATAGTCCTCGCGACCAATCCTACCGCCCGGTTGCCAGTCCGTATCGCCGCGGCAAACGCCGAGTTGATCGAAAAGCCGCTCCTGGGCGACGAACTGAGCAGTGCGATCCGCGCCATCTTCGAAACGCGAAAGGCTGCCTGACGTGACCACCAACCTTCCCGACGGCCTCGAGCCATACAAGCGCACGCCAACTTTCACCGAAGACAGCGTGCCGACAGGTCTGCTGACCGAGCATTCGACCAAGGACGGCGTCTGGGGGCTCGTCCAGGTCGAGAAGGGCGCGTTACGATACGTTGTAACCGATGCGCGCCGCGCCTCAACTGAAGTGCTGCTCACACCGGGAGCCGAGCCCGGCATAGTCGAACCGACGATCCTTCATCGGGTCGAGCCGGTCGGAGCGGTTCAGTTTCACGTCCAGTTCCTGCGCGCTGCAGACGCAACGCCTTTCGCCGACAAAGAAGAGGGGAGGGGCTCATGACCAGCGCTACCATCCACTCCCATGCGGCCGGTCCCGACACCCGTTCCTTCGCGCAACAAAAACGCGCTGAAAAGCGCGCAGCGGCCGAAGAAATCGGGATCGACGCGGCGTTTATCGACCACCTGGTCGAAGTATTCTATGCCAAGATACGCGAGGACGAACTGCTCGGCCCTATCTTCGCCGACCACATCGCCGACTGGCCATCGCACCTCGCTCGAATGAAGGCATTCTGGCGCTCAGTGCTCCACAACAGCGGCGAGTTCTCGGGCAATCCTATGCTCAAGCATCTCGCTATTCCAGGCCTCGAGCTCCGCCATTTCTCGCGCTGGCTCGACCTCTTCTACGAAACACTTCGGGAAGCCGAAGGGCATCCCGCCGCGACCGATCTCGTCGGCGCACGGGCAAGAATGATCGCCGACAGTTTGCTGACTGCCATAGAAATGCGCCGTAACGGACTGACCGGAGGGCGCGCAGGAAAGGACCTACCCCATGCCTGATACCGTTCTTCGGACGCAATCCGCGACGCCGATACCGGAGTCCCTCGATGCACTTTCCGATGTGCTGGTTCCCATTCCAGCGCTTGAGGCTAATGACAACGAAGCGCCGAGGCAGGCGCAGCAGCCCGAATCCCGGATGTTCGAGTTGCCGGGATCGGTCTGGGGAGCGATGATTGCCTGCTACGCGATCTTTCTGATTGCCTTGCTTGGCGCGACCGGTGGCGCTCACGCCGCGTTCGCGATCGCAATTTCGGCGATCTACGTCACCATATTCTTCGGACCCCCCGTGTGATGCTACGGCAAGCTCCGCCGCAACCTCGGAGTGTTCTAGACCGTTCGGGCACCGTCCTGCAGACTGCCTACGGGCCACAGGCGCGCAAGGAAGTCTTTGGCCAGGTGCTCATCGTCCCGGCAGCCGTCGCATTCTTCGGAATAGGAATCAGCCTGATCAGCGCGATCGTAAAGTGAAAAGATCAGCCAACGCATCGCAAAAGACGTTACTTGTTCTTACTACTTCTCGCGATTTTCGTCGCCTCCATCCTCATGTTCAAGATGACCGATATGCTTAAGCGGCGCCATGATCCACAGCGTCGCGACGGTTATGACCGAAAGCATGATTGCCACGTTGAGGCTGCCAAGACCAACCGACGCTCCGATAGCTCCGGTTATCCATAGACTGGCGGCCGTGGCGGTGCCTTTGACCGAGTCCTTGAGGCGCAAAATGGCACCCCCGCCGATAAATCCCATGCCGGTGATAAGACCTTCGATAATGCGGGCCATAGCCTCGGGAGTATCTGCAGTCATGGATTCCGCTGCCTGGATAAACCCGCAACTGGCGACAGCGACCAACGGAAAGGTCCGAAGCCCCGCGCTCCTTTCCGATTTTTCCCTGTTCCAGCCGATCGGGAACGCCAGAAGATAGGCCAGGCCAATCGCGACAAGGTGAGGCATGATGTCGAAATGGTCAGGCCCTAGAAACTGTTCAAACATCCCAAACTCCGCTGTATTTTAATCACTTAATCAAAATTAGCGGAGAGGTTCCAGTCCGCGTCCATGCGCGCTGGATTATGACTCAGAGATCCGCGGTCTGGCGCGCCTCCGAGGGCCCGGGGTGATACCAAACGTGCCAAAGTTAGGCTTCGTGGACAAAGGGTATCCACAGTTTGGCTGAAGCGAGCGCGACGAAGCCGAGGTAGGATTCTTTGGTTTTGTCGTAGCGGGTCGCCACCCTGCGCCAGTTCTTGAGCTTATTGAACAGTCGCTCGATCAGGTTGCGCCACTTGTATTTCGTGCGATCATGCGGGGCGGGGTTGCGCCGGTTGGCCTTGACCGGGATAACCGCCTCGACACCTGCTACCTCGATCTCATCGCGAATCGCATCGGCATCATAGCCCCGATCAGCCAGGAAGGCCTCGATCCGGTCGGTTATCATGCGGAACAGCGGAGCGAAGCCCTGCACATCGTGGGCCTGTCCGGGTGTCAGCACGAAGCCGAGCGGGAGACCTCTGGCGTCGCACCTTGCGTGGAGCTTGGTGGTGAAGCCGCCTCGCGATCGGCCAAGTGCCTCAGTTTGCTGAGTCCCCTTTTTATGCCGACGGCACAATGATGTGCCCGGACCACCGTGCTGTCGATCATGTCGGCGGCCGTGTCGCGCCCCGCCAGTTCGGCCAGCGTCTCGAGCATGGCATCGAACACGCCGGTCGTGACCCATCGTCGATAGCGCCGGAACACGCTGTTCCACTTGCCAGACTCATCGGGAAGGTGCCGCCATTGCGCCCCGGTCCGCGCGATCCACATCATGCCTTCGAAATAGGGACGGTTATCCTGCGTTGGTCGGCAGCCACGCCCACGCGGCAGCAAAGGCCCGATTACTTCCCATTTTTCGTCTGTAACGCCAATCCGCTCGCCCCCGCTGCCTCCAAAAGCCAGCCTTGAATCAGTGGATCGGTAACGCGTCAAGGATTGCTGGCCGTTCCTGCCGGGCCACAGCGACGTTTACATCTCCGCGTTCGATATTGTCGTCTGGATATCCGTTGGTTTCAGAATGTCGGAACCTGGGGTCTTATAAACGGTCAACTCTCCGTTTTCCCAAAGGCCGACCTCGACTGCCTTGGCTGACGGATCGACAAGCAGATAGAATGCGTCGCTACCCCCCCCATTATCCTTGTTGCCCGACGTGAAGAAAACTTCGCCATCGCGTTGCAAGGGAGCGGCTGTCTCGCTGTTCTGCATCAGCACGTTCAGCTTGTCGTCGAGAAGGTTCCTGAGCTCGGGCGCTATGGGGCTTTCGTCATAGAGCCTGCTATCCACCGGATGCTGACCGACATACTCGCTAAGTAAGGACCAATTCCCATCGTTCTCGCTCGCAGTGGGCACCGATTGGCTCTGAACTTGCTCCGTGCCCTTTCCCGATTCCGTTGAATCGGTTGATTGCCCACAGGCTGCCAACAATATAGAGGAAGCTATGAGGAAATAGGTTGCACGCACTCGATTATCTCCACGAAAGTTAATTGATCACTCTCCGCACTTACCGACAGATTGCTGGTATGCAAGGTTTGTCCACGAACCCTAGTGCCGCTATCTATCCAGCAAGCCGCGTGTATCTGCGATGCGAGAATTAGGTCGGTCCTAGAGGAACCCCCACCCATCCTTTTATTCGGCGCATTACGGCCACGGTTCTTACGGTTTCGATCTTGAGTTCCCCATCGGCCAACTCGTCAGCCAGATTAGTCCAGAACTCCATGTCCGGGACGAGGAAACGAACCAGAAAATCGTAGCTCCCGCTCACTTGATAAGCCTCGATTGCTTCAGGGATGTCGGCGAGCGCCTGTTCAATCCTTCGCGTGCTTGCAGGGTCGTGCGCCGAAGCGACAATTTCTGCGAACACGGTAAGGTTAGGACCGAGTTTAGCCGCATCGACCTGGGCCTTGTAGCCCGTGATGACCTCTTCTCTTTCCAGCCTGCGAAGACGCGCGAGGCAAGCACTCGGTGAAAGAGCCACCGCCTCGGAAAGGCGCTGATTGGAAATCCGGCCATCGCGCTGAAGAATGTCGAGGATTTTGCGGTCGATTCGGTCTAGCGAGGGTTTCTGCGGCACGCTCGTCTCCTTTCCGCAGATTCTATTGTGCAGGGCGAAAACTTCGAAGGGAAATACGGCTTCCTAGCGTCTATATTTGCAATTGAAGCACCGCAAGATCTGCGGCGCTCGTTTTTTTGGCTAGCGAGACAGGAAGTCGGCATGCAGCGACTGCACATCCCCCGTGGTATCGTTCCCGAGCTCGCTCTGCTTGCTGCATCGGTGCTTTGGGGCGCGAGCTTTCTCGCGACCAAGATCGGCATGGAATTTACAGGGCCGCTCGGCTTTGTCGCCCTACGCTATCTGATGGCAACCGTTGCTTTCGCGCTGGTCCTGCCGCGTGCGACCCGCGGAATTGGTGCCACCGAAATGGTTGCCGGTATCGTCGTCGCTGCCACTGCATGCATCGCATATGGCGCACAGGCCTATGCGCTGCAAACCACGGACACTGGGCGCGTAGCATTTCTTTCCGCACTCTACGTGCCACTTGTTCCTGTGCTTCAGCTGCTGTTTTTTCGCCAACGCGCAGCTGCCGGGATCTGGATCGGAGTTGTCCTTGCCTGTCTCGGTGTAGCCATCATGTCGGGCCTGTCGCCAGCCGACATCACCCTTAGCTACGGCGATACACTTTCGATCGTTGGCGCAGTTGCAATCGCGGTAGAGGTCGTCATCCTTGGATATTACGTGCGCCGGGCCGATCCTCTGCGGATCGCGTTCGTGATGATGGTCACCACCACGCTTCTGTGCGCTGCCTTCGCGCTCGCCACAGGGGAGCCAATGCCGGTTGCCTCGCTGACACTGTTCTGGGTGGTCGTGGGCTATGGTATCGCTACCGCCTACATCCAGTTCGCGATGAGCTGGGCCCAGGCCCGGGTCGATTCCTCGCGTGCCGCAATCATCTACGCGCTCGAACCAGTCTTCGGTGGGTTGTGCGGCTATGCGGCGGGCGAAATCTTCGGCCTGTCCGACGTGGTCGGTGCGCTCGTTATCCTGGCCGGCGTAATCATCGCTTCACTGCCGCGGCTGGTGGATAGGCTTCTTATGCGCAGACCGTTCAGGACGCCTGTTCGATTGCCCGATCGGCCCATGACGGAAACGTCGCCATGATCTCGTCTGTGAGAATGGTCGGCATCACAGCGATGTTTTATATCTCGGGGTGCGCGGGCGTCCCGAAGTCAACGGAGCCGCTCGTCGGAGCCTGGATTGTGGAAGACATCGCCGGGCGCGGGATCATCGATTATTCGCGTATCGAACTGGTCCTGGAACATGACGGGCAGCTTTCTGGCTCGACAGGATGCAATCTCCTTCTCGGCCGATACCGCGTCGATGGCTCGGTTATGACGATCGACGTCGCAACGACGACGCGTAAAGTCTGCCCTGAAGCGCTGATGTATCAGGAACAGGTCTTCCTAGGAGCCATTGAGTCGATCGATAGCTACCGCTTCGACCCGACCGGTGCCCTCGTGTTGCAGGACGGCAACCAGCCGTGGGTTTTGGCGCAATCCCACAAGAGACGACCATGAAACCCAATCCTATCAGTTCGATCTTGCGGCGTTTCCTTGTTCACGCAGTCGCGGTCATGGCTCTTCTTGCCGGGGCGACAGTTGCGCACGCCCAGCTTCCGACGCCTGAGCCTTCCGAAACAGCGCAAACCGAAGCTCCGGTAGATACATTCGAAAGGCAAACACCGCGCTCTAGCGTAACAGCGCTGCTGAATGCGCTCGCCGCCGAGGACTACGAACGGGCCGCGCGCTATTTCGCCGGCATTCCCGATCCGGCCACGCTGCCCCTAGACAATGAAGGCTCGCAAGCGACCGACGCGTCGGAAGGACTGGCTCAAGGTGCAGATCTCGCTCGAAAATTGAAACTCGCGCTCGACAGCGGGGGGATGCTTCGACCCTTTGCCGTGCTTTCCAACGCTCCCGATGGCGACTTGGAAGACGGACTAGATCCTCTCCTGGAGCAAGTCGGCACGTTCCAGCTCGAAGGTTCCGAGCAGCCCAGCATCCTGCAGCGCGTCGCCGTAGGGGAACGGGACTTACTGCAATGGCGAATTTCGCCGGAAACAGTATCGGTCCTCGAAGACTGGACACCTTCGCCTGAGGTCGCGGAACAGAGCGAGGAAAAGGCGATTGAAGTCGCCGGCGCGCCAGTCCTGGACTGGCTTTTGCTGATCGGCGTGGCGGTCGCGCTTTTCGCGGCGCTACGCCTGCTCGCTGCTGCAATTATCTCGGTCCTGCGGCGACTCATTCCCGAACACAGCAGCAGCACCGTCTTTCGTCTAATCCACGCCGCTCTCCCACCGCTCGCGCTCTACGTGGCGACAATCGCCTTCTTCCATGTTGCAGGCACCATGGAGGCCTCGATCATTGCTCGCCAGCAACTGCTGCGCGGCGCAGGTATTGCGGCCTGGCTTTCCCTTGGCTGGTTTTTGTTCAGGTTGATCGATGCTGTCGCGCGCATGGCGAGCGAACGAATGAACAGGGCGGAGCGGCGCCAGGCCGCATCGGTCATCACGCTGTTGCGGCGGATCGCCAAGCTCACATTGCTGGTCATGATCTTTATCGGTGTGCTCGATACGTTCGGTGTCGACGTAACCACCGGAATCGCTGCTCTCGGCATCGGCGGGCTCGCCTTGGCGCTCGGCGCGCAGAAAACGATCGAGAATCTGGTCGGATCTGTCACGATCATTGGAGATCATCCGGTGCAAGTAGGCGACGCTGCCCAGATCGGTGATACTTTCGGCACGGTCGAGGATGTCGGCATGCGCTCGACCCGTGTGCGCACGATTAACCGGACGCTGGTAACGATCCCCAACGGATTTCTTGCCGGCGAGAAGATCGAGAATTTTTCCGCTCGCGACCAGTTCCTCTTCAAGCACGTGATCGGGGTCAGCTACGACACGGATGCCGAGAAGATGCGCGAGGTTCTGGCCGCGTTCCGGACAATCTTGGCGGAAAACGATCATGTCCTCGAAGAAGATGCTCGTGCACGTTTCATTGGTTTCGGCGAAAGCGCACTTAACATCGAGATATTCGCTTATTTTCGGACCGCATCGTTCGCGGAGTCTCTCGAGATGCAGGAGGATCTGCTCCTCGCGCTGATGCGGAAACTGAAAGACCTCGAAGTGGAAATCGCCTTCCCTACTCGCACGCTTCACATCGACGCTTACGGTTCGGCCAACGGCCGCTCGGCGCCGATCCCAACAGCCGGTCCGAACCAGGAGGGTAACAAGGAGAATGACGGTGAAATGTAACGTGCTGTTAGCATCGGCTGCCCTCGCCATGAGCCTGAGTGCCTGTGCCACCATTCCGCCCGCTGCAGAAAGCAGTGAGGTCGCCATGGTAGAAACAATTACCGGCACACTGTCCTATCGGGAGCGCATCGCGCTGCCCCCGGAAGCGCAGGTGGAAATCGTTGTTTCCGACATCACCCTTGGTCGCAACCAAGAGCTCATCCTCTCGCGCACGATGAACACAATCGGACAGGCCTCGCCTCCGATCCCGTTTTCGATCGATGTGTCGAAGCTGAATTTGAGCGATGGTCCGCTTTACGGTCTGCGCGCGTTCATCCGCGAGCCTAACGGGACCATCATGTTCCGCACCAGCGAGCCGTTCCTGCTCAATCTTCGTAGTGATACCGTCAATATCGGCGACATCACGATATCGATGACGTCGCCAACCGATCTCGGCCTTGCCGGAATTCCCGGCCTGCAGGACGGCGAGTGGCGCGTAACGCAGATTGGAGGCGAAGTGGTGCCGCAGAACTCTGCTCCGACGATGACCTTCGCAGCCGATGGTCGCTTCTACGGTTCCACCAGTTGCAACCGCTTCAACAGTTCATATAGCCTCGACGGCAACTCGCTTGAGGTCGGCAATGTCGCTTCCACCAGGCGCGCCTGTGCGGCCGGATTGATGCAACAGGAGCGCCGCTTCCTTGATGCCATTTCTCTCATTGAGAACGCATCGCTCGATGATGGCGGTTTTCTCGTCCTTTCCGGCAATGGTCAAAGGCTCGTTGCCATCCGCAATTAGGGCACCCACCGCGCGATTTGTAGCCGATCCCGCGTAGCGAATTACAGACCGCCATAGATGCGCGGCATGACCGATTCGCTGACAGTATTTTCGTATCAAGTTGCACCCTTTGGCTCATCCCTTGAATTACTGCCGCGCAAGTCGCATTAGAACGGGATGGCACACGTCGATCATGGTCTCGGAGTGATGGTTCCGGCCGCCAGCAGCACCGCGCGCCTGAATCCCTAGAGCGCTTCGGGCGTTCTAGGGATGTGCGCCACGCTGCAACTTCCAGCATCGATGTTTTCCAAGCCCAAGGCGATAACAGCCCGAGGCATGCTCGCATAATCTGCGAGACCAGAGCCAACAGTGTTCTTCTCCCGTTTCACCGTGTTCGGTCTGTGCCTGGCTGGCCTCCTGTTTTCTCTCACGAGGCTCAGTGACGCATGGGCATTACCAGTTCTCGCAGTTTTCTCGTGTCTATGCCTCTTGGGCGTCATCGACCTTCTCCAAACGCGGCATGCGGTGCGTCGGAACTATCCCATCATTGGACGCTTGCGATGGGCATTCGAGAAGATCAGACCGGAAATCCGTCAATACCTGATCGAAGGCGACGACGATCAGACACCCTTCTCGAGAGCGCAACGCTCCCTCGTCTACGCCCGCGCGAAGGACGAGGTTAGCGATCGTCCGTTCGGAACGCTCTCTGACGTCTACAAGAACGGTTACGAATTCATTTCGCATTCCACCAAGCCCAAGCCGTTGGCAGATCCCGACAGCTTCAGAGTGCCGATCGGGGGAAGCGACGCGCGCGACCCTTACATGGCGTCGATCTTCAACATCTCGGCGATGAGCTTCGGTTCCCTGAGCGCCAACGCTATTCGGGCGCTCAACAAGGGCGCCAAGCTGGGAAATTTTGCCCACGACACCGGCGAGGGCGGAATCAGTCCCTACCACCGCGAGAATGGCGGCGACCTTATCTGGGAAATTGGCAGCGGCTACTTTGGGTGTCGAACCGAAAAGGGACGATTTGACCCGGTCCGCTTCGCTGACAACGCTGCCGACCCGCAGGTAAAGATGATCGAACTGAAGCTGAGCCAGGGTGCCAAGCCCGGTCACGGTGGGATTCTTCCCGGCGAGAAGGTCAGCCCAGAAATCGCCGCCACCCGCGGTATTCCAGTTGGCGTCGATTGCATATCTCCCGCCGAGCATTCGGCATTCTCATCGCCCATCGAGATGATGCATTTTCTTGCGCAGCTCCGGACCCTCTCGAAAGGCAAGCCGGTCGGCTTCAAGCTTTGCGTCGGACATCCTTGGGAATTCATGGGGATGGTCAAGGCGATGCGCGAGACCGGGATCTTTCCCGATTTCATAGTCGTCGATGGCGCGGAAGGCGGAACCGGGGCGGCCCCGGTCGAGTTCGCCGACAACCTCGGCATGCCCATGCGCGAGAGCCTCCTGTTTGTTCACAATACACTTGTAGGTGCCGGGGTTCGTGACCGGATCAAGATTGGCGCGGCCGGCAAGATCGTCAGTGCGTTCGACATCGCTGCGGTCCTAGGGCTGGGTGCCGACTGGACCAATGCCGGACGCGGCTTCATGTTCGCGCTCGGATGCATCCAGTCTCTTTCCTGGCATACTAACCGCTGTCCGGTCGGCGTTGCCACGCAGGATCCCTTGCGCCAGCGAGCCCTGGTCGTGCCCGACAAGGCAGAGCGGGTCCGGCGCTTTCATCGCAATACGTTGCGAGCGCTCGCGGAAATGACTGCTGCCGCGGGTCTCTCGCATCCATCCGAGCTTGGACCGCACCATCTGGTAAGGCGTGTCTCTCTGACCGAGATCCGCCTCTTCTCCCAGCTTCATATTTTTCTCGAAGACGGCGAGCTGCTGTCAGGATCGCATGATCGGGATTTCTACAGCGCCGCCTGGAAACTCGCACGCGCCGATCGGTTCGAGCTGGCAGCGTGAAAGATGTGCTCCACATCTTGACGGCTGTCTTGGCACCCTTTCTGCTTGCATTGGAAGGCGCAGCTGATCGGGACGGCACAGCGCCGGATCTAGCCGCTTCGACAATATCGCAAACTACCGGCTGTTACGATACCGGTCCTGGGCGTGGTGCCAAACTCTCGGCAGATACCGAGCTGGGCGCTTCGGCCGATGGACCCGACGGACCGTGCGGAGTGCCGGCCTTGGTTCGTCAGGCGCACGCATGGGAACGCAATGAGGAGGTCCGGCAATCCTACCACCGGATGGCCGACGCACCTGCCGAATGGTCACTTCCCCCTGCGACCGGCCCTCCATCTTCCTGACACTCTGGACCTTTCGGCGGACTTTCGTCCGCATCCAACAGTCAGGACATTCAATGGATACCGAAATGCAACGCGGTGCGAACCGCGACGAACGGCGTGCATACGCCAAAGCCTTGTTGGCCCGATACCCCGACCTGCCGAGCAATCAGCTCGACGATCTTCTACGATGGTGCCGCAGGGAGGCAAGCGCGCTCGATGTCGGATTGATTTCGATGGATGACGAGGTGTCGCAGCAATATGCTTTGTTGAAGCGCGTCGAACTCGATCGGTTCGCGATGCCCGACATCGTCTTCATGCTGCTGTTCTGGTCGGCGATATGCGCCATCATCGCCGGTATGGATTATCTGGGCAGTTGATATTTATAATGGCCCGGAGCGAGTATCCCTTCGTTCCGGGCTCATACTCCGTCGTCAGACCCTGCCAGCCAACGAGCCATTTCAGTCGCCTGCGAAACGTTCCGGTCTATGCCCCGTTCGATAGGAAGAACGACATCGGCCCAACGCAGGAGTGCATCATGGCGAAATACGCAGCCGGAGATCATGTCAGCTGGAATTCCGAGGCAGGAAGAGTCAGCGGAACAATCTCCAAAGTTTACGAATCGGATTTCGACTACAAGGGTCATACGCGGCGTGCCTCGAAGGACGAGCCTCAATACGAGATCGAAAGCGACAAGACCGATCATGTGGCAGCCCACAAGGAAGATGCGCTGACAAAGCTGAAGAGCTGATGCCAACCGTTTTCACGATCGGCCATTCCAATCGGGATGCGGACACTGTCATTGCCATGCTGACAGCAGCTGAAGTGGACATGCTGGCCGATGTCCGGGCTTTCCCCCGCTCCCGCGCCAATCCCGCATTCAACATCGATTCCTTCCCCGATCTGCTCGATGAGCAGGACATCGCCTACAGACACTTCGATAGACTTGGCGGCAGAAGGAAACGACAAGATGATGTGGATCCGGCGCTGAACGGATACTGGCGCGTCCAGAGCTTCCATAACTACGCCGACTATGCGTCGAGCGGCGACTTCCAGTCGGCAGTCGAGGACCTCGTTAACCTAGCGGATGATTGTCGCGTGGCGTTGATGTGTTCCGAGGCCGTCTGGTGGCGATGCCATAGGCGTATCATCGCTGATCATCTCATGGCTCGCGGTCATGAAGTTATTCATTTGATGGCTCCTGATCGTCAGGAACAAGCAAAGTTAACGGATGGAGCCGTTGTCAGAGGATCAACCCGGGTCATTTACCCAAACTCGGAATGCCGTGAGGAGCCGAACGAGCACATTGCATTATGCCGATACGAACGGCTCGCGACCCGCGAGAACGAACTTCGTGCCCGTCACGCGGATCAGTCTAACCGCTCGAGCAACTCTTCCGACGAGACGATCTGGTAAAGATCTCTGTCGATCTGTCGGACAGGCTCACCATCGGAAGTTCGCCAACCGATGGCGCCCACACTGCGACGCTCGCCGCGCTGAGATTTGGAAATGGCGATGTGGCGATACTGGATGACTTCGATCCGTCTGTCCGTACTCCCGCGGCAGGAAATATGATCCATCGTTTCTTCGATAACATCGGTTTCGGTGGGCATTGAAGCAGACGGAAGCTGGCTTGCCGGCTTGCTTCGCTCGATCGTCATTGAATCTGCGCATCCGGGAGGGCGCTGATGTCGTCCATTGTCATATCGGACGAGAGATCGGTATCATTGCCGCGGGTGGTCACGGTCAGGCCGTTGATCGGTATGGTGACATAACGATCAGGATTGCTGTCTTCGACTTCAATGAGAAGCTCGGTCGCATTGCCGTCGGCATCCTTTGTCACGGCTTCCACGTCGCCCAGTTCGGTTCCGTCGGGGGCCAAGATTTCGGCATCGAGCAACTGGCGTTCAGTCAGGCCGAGCGCCACGGGGGTGTCGCCGGACTCCTGCGCGCTCTGCTCGGCCTGTTCTTCAATACGGTCTTCGACCTGATCTTCCTGATCATTACAGGCGGAAAGGACGAGAGCGGATCCGAGAAGGAGCGGGGCGAACTTGTTCATGTTGATCTCCATTATTGTATCCGTCACGCTAACGGATGCGGCTGCTCCTGTGTTCCGTTAAGGGTTCCCGATGAGCGCCAGCATCGAGGCTTCGTCTGGCCGTGCGGCGACACGAATATCCATTCCTTGCTTCCCCTCGAAAGGAGCCGCGGCTGCATCGGAGATGCAATAAACAATGCCTCCGAATGGGCGGGATGTCCGTTCCACGCAGTGCTTCACCACATGCCCCGCACGCGGCGAGTGGATCAGAATTCCGTTTATCTCGTGCGGTGCTGGAAGGGATGCCAATAGCTTCGCGACAGCGACATCGCGGGTCTCATACACCGGCCTTCTTGTGGCGAGATAACCCTTGCGGCGGAGGTTGCCGGTCAGGTCTCCAGCCGGTCGGTGGGCGGAAAAGTGCAGGAGCCGACTCCCTCGCGGAAGGGACTGAACGATCAGGCGCTCCAGATCGAGCACGTCCCCAGCTGCCGAAACAACATGGGTATATCCAGCTTCGGCGGCACTCTCCGCTGTTCTGTCGCCCACTGCGAACGCTGGAATATCGAGAAGTGCCGGGCAGATAGAATGATGGCGCACGCCGTTTACGGACGTGAACACGATCGCATCGGGCTGCTCGTCCAATGCTTTCGCTGGGAGACCATCGACTCGCAGAACGGGCACAGCTAGCGCATCGAAACCTAAACGCCGCAGGGCATCCGCAGTCTTTTCGTTATTTGGCGACGTGCGTGTGACCCAGATCGTCGGCCCGAACGCCGGATCTTGCGTGCGTGTCGAGGAGCGGTCACTCACTTTCATTTCATCGTTCGATATCGTGTGCTTTTGAAGGAACGACAGCCCCTGCAAGAGGCTTGCTGCCCCGCCCAGCGAAAAGAATGCCGCCAACAATCAAAGCCATTCCGATCGCATGGAAGCCTCGCAGATGTTCGCCCAGGAAGACGATCGCAAGACCTGCGCCCATGATCGGCATGATGTTCATATACATACCGGTTCCAGCCGACCCAATGAGTTCTACGCCTCTGTTGAAGAAGAGGTAGGCAAGGACGGAAGGAAAAATAGAAACATATCCGATCGCTAGCAGGCTTTCCTGCTTCAAAACGATATGTCGATCGGAACTGAGTTCCAGCGCATAGAAACGGCGCGCGATTCCGACTATACCGACGATCAAGGTCACTGCAAACAGGCTGAGGGGATGGATCGCAGGGCGGCGCCTAAGCATTACCGCATAGACCGCCCACAGGCATACGGCGAGGCCGATGACGAGGTCGCCTTCGTTGAAATTCAGGGTGCCGAGAATACCAAGGTTCCCGCGAGCGATGATCCAGAGCACGCCAGTCAGAGCGATGGCGGCGCCGACGATCTGGCGCAGTGCCGTGCTATCGCCCATGAAAATCGCGCCAAGAAACAGAATGAGGGCGGGTTGGCCCGACTGCAGCAGCATGGCGTTGAGCGCGGTGGTCTCCTGCAATCCGGTGTAAAGCAGAGTGTTGAAGGCGCCAATGCCGAGAGTGCCAAGCACCAGCAGCATCTTCCAGTTCGCCCGAATGACAGGCGCATCCCGCCGTAAATGGCGCCATGCGAATGGTAGGATAATAGCGAGGGCAATCGTCCATCTACAGAACGCCAAGGCGACGGGAAGAACCAGTTCGCGCGCCGCGCGCGCAACGATTGCGTTACCCGCCCAGAACAGGGCGGTGAAGGTGAGCAGTATATAAGCGCGCGACCATATGCCTACAAAGAAGCGAGACCCGTTTTGCATGAGTGACCCGGCCGAAACGCCGCCGCTTAAAGTTAGGCAGCGCGCTCCTCCAATAACTGCATCAGGCCGCGCGAAACGCAACCGGAGGGATCCTTGGCGATGGTCACGGGAACACCGCATTCCGCGGTGATCGCCTTAGCCAAGAACTTAGCGCAGATCCCGCCGCCAGTGGCGACAACACGCTCGCTCAGCAGGTCGGCGGCAAGATCGGGAGATATCTCACCCACCACCAGCCGGGCGGCATCTGCGAAACGATCAAAATGTCGCTTCAGCACGGGATGGAACTCGGCAACCGGCAAGGTCAATGTTCCTGGAAGACCATTGTGCAATGATCGCCCTCTGATTTCCACTTCCGCGTCCTCAGCACTATCTTCAGCGAGATGCTTCTTCAGCGACTCGGCAGTGATTTTGCCGATGAGGAAATGATGCCGGAGATGAAGATGTTCGGTAATCGCCTCGTCAAGGCTCAGACCGCCCAAACGCACGGAGCGCGAACGACATTGTCCGTCGATCGAGAAGACCGCAATCTCGGTGGTTCCGGCGCCGCATTCGACGATCATGGACGCGCGCGCTTCGCGGACGGGCAGGTCTGCTCCGATAGCCGCTGCAAAAGGCTCGCGCACCAGTTCGATCCTCCCGAAGCCAGCATCGTCCGCGGCAGCGAGCAATGCATTCGCTTCCGCCTTCGTGGCGTCCGCTGGAATACCGATCATGGCTGGGGGGCGTCCTCTACGCTTCCTGCCAACCACCGACGAGAGACCATGAGCAAGCAGTGCGGCAGCCGCGTCCATATCCTGCAAAACACCGCGAGCAAGAGGACGGCGGACCACATGAGTTCCGGGAGCCCGATCAACCATCGCCAGGACGTCCCGGCCAGCTGCAATCAGTTTCATCTGACCGCCCGTCTTCTCGTAATAGCACAGAGATGGTTCGTCGAAGACCACGCCTTCGCCTCGCACCATGATACGCATGTTGGCTGTGCCGAGATCGATACCGAGATCTGGTCCGCGCCTGGTTCCGAAAGAATGTAAGTTCATCATTTCCTTTCGATAGGCCTTCCTGGGTCGAAAGTCTCGAAATAGTCGACGAGGCGATTGGCCATTTGACTAAACCGAAGATCGCGCCCACATGTGACTCATGGTCTTTTCGCAGCACATCGACCGACATTTCGTGCACGCAGGTCAGCTGCCCGCACGGGCGCTCGCCTCGTCTCGACGGCCGTGATCCGGTCCGGGACGAGGCTCCCGGACGATCGACAGCCTTGCCGCGATCTTCTTGCGGCTCTCTAGCGAGTTTCGAAAAATGACCACCGACAAACGCGGCGAAAAGCCCACCATTCATGTTATCGATTCCGAAGCCGATGCACTTTACGAATTGGCGATGTCCATCGAGGAGCGCAGTCCCGACGTAGCTGGAAAGCTCTGCGAGGAACTAGACCGCGCAAATGTCGTGCCAGCCGAAGAGTTGCCTTCTGATATCGTCACCATGCAGTCGGAGGTAGAATTTGTCGACGAGCGATCGGGCGAAAGCCGCAAGGTTCAACTGGTATGGCCGCGCGATGCGAACATGGACGAGAACCGTCTCTCCGTCCTGACCCTCGTGGGCGCCGGTCTCATCGGAATGCGAGCTGGTTCTGCAATCATCTGGCCCGATCGTTCCGGTAAAGAGCGCTGCCTGCGGATCGTCCAAGTGCGACAGCCGGTAAGATCGGATCGGGCAGCCTAATTTTACCCATTGCTATTTGCGCTGACCGGACACGATGCGATGATTAATGCTCGAAGCGAATTATCCCGAGCGAGTGGAAGAAACGGAGGAGATCACATCAATCTCCACCAAACCGCAGCCGGATGCCACCGTTCAGAATGAAACCCCCCAGCGGCGCCCAGGCATCGACGGTCCATTGCCCGCTCGGCGCGCGTTGGGGAAGCAACAGCGGATCGTATTTCGTCTGGCGCACATCGAGCAGGTTTTCCGCGTTCGCGAACTGGCTGACCTTGCCAAGCGCGATCTCACCGAGAATTCCAAGGTGCAGGTAAGGTCGCGAACGCGACCGGCAGGGATTGTCGTCGAGTTCCTGTTCGCCCTTGTAGTATGCCTCGATCCCGATGCGGCCCTTGCCATGCTCCTCCCACATGCCGATAAGCCCGGCCGTATGTTTGGGTGTCAGCGGGACTTCGCGGCGACCAATGTCCGATGGATCGGGTTCGCTCGCATATACGAAGACGTAGCTGCCTGTCACCGTGAAACCGTCCTGCTTGAAACGGAGCAGGAGTTCGGTCCCGCGAACCCGGGTGGTGCCGTTGATATTGACCAGTTCGACCCTTTCGGTCGCGATCTCGCGCAGGCGCGTGGCATTTTCGATATCCGCACCGAACAGCGTGACATTAGCTTCCCAGGTGCCGTCCGCATAGCCGAGATCGAGCGAGGCGGTTTGCGCGGTTTCCGCTACGAGTTTCCCTAGCGGCTCGAGGCGGGAGAGACCCGCCGCCTCGATCTCGTCTACAAAGGGAGTTGGCGCGAAAAATCCTCCGCCGAATGAACCGCGAATGGTCCAGTTGCCCGGACGGTAGAGTGCGGAAAGCCGCGGGCTGAACTGCGTTCCGAAATCGTCATGGAAATCGACCCGCGCGTTCGCAGCCAGCGTCAGGTCGAGGGTCGCTTCCTGTTCGACCTGTGCGAAGATGCCGGGAACATCGTAGGTGTAATCGAATGCCGGGAAGGTCTCGGACCGGAAGCGGTCGGACTGGAAGGCGATGCCCCCGACCCACCAAGTTCCGTCACTGCCGCCCGAAACCGAGGCTTCGCCGAACAGGCTCGTGTGAAGATTATCCTCCCCCACCCCGCCGTAGCGGTGGAGATGATCCTGGCGCATGGCCGATGCGCGCAGGTTGAACGTGGCGAGGTCCGACAAGCGCGTTTGTGCGACCAGCCCTGCATCGAAACGCTCGGTATCCTGCGTGTGCGGAAACGCCGTGTCATCGGGCACCGTCCTGCCGGGTAACGTGCCTCCCACCCGATCTTCGGTCATCGCGCCGATGGTCAGATAGACCGACGACCCGTCATCCCCGTCCCACTGGAAGCGCGGGCGCGCTGTAAGGCGATTGTAGGCAGCCATGTCGAGCCAGCCGTCGCCATCGAGGTCCTGCCCGCTCTGGCGGTGAGCGCCTGCGGTTAGCGAGAGGCCCGAATTCCCGCTCAGTGGACCCGCAGCATAGGCGGTCAGGTCCTGCCCGTTGCGCGTGGTGACATCGCCCAGGACTTCGGCTTCGAACGCGTCGCCGGGCCGCTTGGAAACGAGGTTGATCACACCGCCCAGTGCGAAGGCACCGTAGAGCGCCGGAGGCCGAGCCCGTGATTACCTCCACCTGTCCGAGATCGGTCGGCGGAATCTGCAACAGGCCCAACGTTGCGGCCTGCCCGCCATAGAGCGGGAGATTGTCGGCAAGCAGCTGGGTGTATCGGCCCTCCAGCCCCTGGGTGCGGATATTAGCGGCACCCAAGGCAGGGGACGTGACCTACACGCGCACGCCGCCGGTCTCGTTGACCAGCATGGCGGTATTGCCGGGGCGCATGATTGCCTTTTCCTCGATCTCCTCGCCTGCGATCACTTCCACCCGGATTGGCTCATGCTGAAGGCGTCGCCCGAGCCGGGTGCCCTGAACGATGATGACGTTCTCGTCTTCGTCATCCTCGTGGGCCTCTTCTTCAGGGGCAGTTGCCTGCTGATCGGTATCCTGGGCGAAAGCAGGGGCAGTCAAAGCGAGCAGCAAGGACGCGCTCAGGAGCAAGCTTGCAGATATATGGGTCTTCACGCGCAATCGGTCTTTCTGAAGTAAAAGGTCGAACAAGGCCGCTGCTCAATCCGTGCGCGGATCGAGAATGGCACGAAGGTCGGGCGGCAGTTCCATCGGTGCAAAAGCGCTGACATTTGACCGGCCGGTATTGCCCAACGGAAGCCGACTAGTGAGCTTTCCTAGCGGTGGGATGGCGAGCCGGAACAGCTGGCCGACGACCTCTCGCCAGTCGCGCTTGCGCAACGCCCGATGAAGCATCTCGCGATGCGACCGCAAATGTGGCCAGAACTGCGTCTGGGCGAGGATGTGTGCGCGTTCCAGATGGTGCCATGCCATGGCGATCCGTCTCGCATGTTCTGCCTCTTCGGCTGCGCGATATTCCTTGGCGAGAAGGGCCGCGAGGCGGTGCAGACTCACGTTAGCCATGGGCCAGCTCCTCTCGGGCTTGCCCAAAAACTTCGACGCTACCCCATATCGCCAGCCCCGCCATGATCGCCGCCACCAGCAGATCGGGCCATGCCTGGCCGGTGCCGAACACCCCGAGCGCCGCGCCCAAGACCGCGATGTTGCCAATTGCGTCGTTGCGCGAACAGATCCAGACGGATCGCATATTTGCATCACCCTCGCGGTAGCGGAACAGCATCAGCGCGACGAACACATTGACCACCAGCGCCAGCGTGCCGATCACGCCCATGGTCTGGGGCGCTGGGTTCGATCCGACGACGAGGCCGTAGACAGCGTAGCCGATCACCCACAGGCCGAAAACGAGCATAGTCGCGGCCTTCACGAGCGCTGCCTTGGCCCGCCAGGAAAGCGCGAGTCCCGCTACGCCAAGACTGATCGCGTAGTTGGCCGCATCGCCGAAGAAATCCAGCGCGTCGGCCTGAAGCGCTCGGGAGTCGGCGGCAACACCCGCAACGATCTCGACCACAAACATGGCCGCATTCGCGATCAACGCGATCCAGAGGATAAGGCGCCAGCGCGGATTATTGTGCGCATTGCCGTCGGGTTCGGGTGTCTGGCAGCACGACTTGCCCATGCCGCTCTCCTTGCAACGTTCGAGTCGCAGGGACATATGCACCTTGTAGCAACTACAAGGTCAAGCGATGCGTATAGGCGAACTGGCAAGGGCCACCGGCACGAAGGCGGAGACCATCCGCTATTACGAACGCGAGGGCATCCTGCCAGCGGCTGACCGGACCGATAGCAATTATCGCGACTACTCCGACGAACATTTGGCGACGCTCACCTTCGTGCGTCGTGCGCGCGAGCTCGGGTTTAGCATGGCGCAGGTTCGCGAATTGCTAGCCCTGTCCGATCACGACGACAAGCCCTGTCAGGATGTCGATCAGCTGGTTCAGCAGCAACTGGCCGAGGTCGAGCGCAAAATCGTCGATCTCACGGCGCTCCGCAACGAGCTCGGACAGATGTTACGATCCTGCCAGGCGGACAAGATCGGCGAATGCCACATCATCGGGAGCCTGGGGCGCCATGCTGTAGCGTGAAGACCAAATGGACGTCCGCTTTTGGGCGTTTTAGGCGAGGAGTGGAACTGCCGAAATATGGGCGCGAAGACGACCTTAAAGGCCTTCATTTGCATAAGAAATCTGCAGACTTATATCCCTAGAATGTGAATGCCGGAGACATCATATTCTGATTGAGGACATACGCGCTTCCCGCCAAGCAAAAGGCTGGTTGCAGAGATCCCTTGCGTCGCGCGCTGGGGTCAGTTCCCAAGCGATCTATCGTCTCGAGCGCGGCATTGGATCCGCTAAAACCCTGGAGGCTGCGGTTAAAGCCCTCGATTACAGGCTGACCGGAGTTGCGCCGGACCGAACGCTTGCCGAGCAATTGCGCAATCGGCGGGTGAAGCAGAAGGTCTCTATATCGTCGTTGGCAAAACGCACCGGGCTTTCACCAACCACCATTTCGGCAGTGGAGAACGGAAGTGGCTCCATCGCGAGTGTCGTCCGCATCCTGGAAGTTTTGGCGCCGAGGGCCAAACGGCGAGCTCCTGAAAGAGCCTATTGGGGCCAAGGTGACAAAGATGACCGCGATAGCCGCTTCACGCCAGAAGAGTTCATGGAGCCGGTTTACGCAGCCTTCGGCGGCATCGACTTGGATCCGTGCGGACACCCGTCCAGTCCCGTCGTCGCAGCTCGTAGATTTATCCCTGGAAACGGTGACGACGGGCTCCGAGACGCTTGGTTCGGACGGTTCGTTTACGTCAACCCGCCTTTCTCCGCGCAGCTACGCTGGCTACGTCGAGCGCATGAGCAATGGCGGATGGGAAACGCTCGCACCATAGCTTGTTTGGTGCCTGCCAGAACGGATTCGGCCTGGTTCCACGAGACGCTTCGTGCCGATGCCGATGTCTATTTCCTGCAAGGGAGGGTCAGGTTTATCGACATGCGTGGACGGTCTCAAGCTACGCCTTTTTCGTTGATGCTAGTCGTTTTCGGCGCAACGGCGGAACAGAAGGTAGCCTTCGCCGATGCGGTCGCCGGCTTCTGGATGGATCGAAAATAAGAAAGGGGACGCCCGCGACCCGAGCGCCCCCTTTATTATCGATCAATTTCCAGTTTCCGTGAATTCGGCCCATCGCTCAACGAGAACACGAGCGCCGTCATTATAAAGGAGCTCATTGTCCAAAGCCCCAAAAAGAAGGCCCGCTTTCGCAGCCTTACGAGGACAAAACAAAAAATGAAGATGCGGTTGGTTCGGCGACGATATCCGCCCAGGCACATGCTGTATTAACAGTGTGGCGAGCCCCCTCTCATCGGCAAGGATCCTCGCGAATGCGCGCCCTTTTTCCCAAGCGTGATGCATCCGGTTTTCGTCGGGGGTCGGAATAGTCAAATAGACAAGGATGCCGGGATTAACCTGCATCTCGTCGCACCCTTCGAGAAACGGAAGGGGCCTGGCGAATTGATCCTCTGCGCCGTCAGGCAGGATCACGTCCACCCTTTCTGCCGTGATGCCATCGGGTTCAGTTGGCGGCGGTGGGACAGGTTGCAGTTTCCGTCTGCCGAATTCGACTGCGGAATTGGTTCGATCTTTGAATGTCGAACGTAGCACTCCGAACGTAAGAGTGTTCTCACTGAGCAGATAGAGCCAGCTTTCAGGATGGTTCGGATCAGTGGCGGCAAGTGCCTTCGGTTTCGCCTTTGACTTTGGTTTGGACGGTTTCGCCATCAGATCTGCCCCCGCGACAAGCGAACGATCCGCGCTGCGGCCCTGCATGCGCCGTCGGCGCGTTCGTCATCGCAAAACGGCTGGCGCATACGGAATTCCAGGCCGCTGCTTGCGAGCTTCATGGCAGGACCCCGGGACTTTTCAGCGCAGAGCCACAGTTCGCCATTCGCGCGCTCCACGAAGTGGTGCGCGCGAAAGATCAGCAGTTCAGCAGGCGTCCTCATCGCCACATCAACTGTGACGGGATTGTCCGTTTCTGGAGACAATCCTGCCCGGATAAGGATCGTATCGCTGGCAAGATCGATCGCCGCTTTGGAAAAATCCTTGAAGAGAGGATGATCGGCTGGGGTCACTCCAATCACCAGCTTGCAATCGCCGAAAGCGATGGAACTTGGTGGCAGATAGGGCGATCGGACAGTTCGGATCGGTCCTGCCCAAGCCATGGCCACGAGAGGCAGAGCCAGCAGACGCAGGACCGGGTTGTGTTCCTTGTGTTCGTTGTCTTTCATCGAGACTTCCTTTTGCAGACGCTGGATCGGCCGATCCAGCGGAAGCATCGATCTTGATTTTCATCCTACCGATTTGCTTCGTCTCTCCTTCAGTTATTGAACCTCCTGAATGGTCGCCTCGACCTGCGTAGATGGGCACTGCAAGCGCTGCCAATTTCCATGCGAATGGAGGGCGATTTGCCCCTCCCCACTTTACAAAATTCTTCTCGTCACGCTCGCAGAGCTGACCTTCCGGCGTGTGGGCTTTGTCCACACAAAGGACCTGAGGCGCGAAGTAGCCGAACCAGTGGACAAAAGGTCCGATCGGCAGGCTCGCAATCGGGCTGGGTTTCGGCCGCAAGGCACGACCAGCTCGAATTGAAGCCAGAGGACTGTGTCCACAGCATGCAAAAATGGGTTCCCCAGTTTTGCGGTATTGCGCCTACTAAAATTACGTGGACAAAACGCCCGTTTTGCCGCTTGCTTTTCCTGACCGAATGGGATGGTGGAAGAATTTTGTCCACATAGTCGCGGATACGCCAACCGCGATGATCATGTGGACATTTGGCAAAGAAACCGTCTTTTTGAAAACGGTGCCAAATGGCTCTGAAAGGGCTTGGCGCAAAGCCCCGTCCATCTGGACTTTGTCCACATTGTTTCGAGATGAATTTGATGTTCGAACCATACGTGTTTGCGATGGTCGAAGGCATTTAAAGTGGAAGCCTTTGAAGCTCCTCAACGCGCCGATAAGCGGTCCAGATACTTGGCCTTCGCTCGCGTGCCTATTCGCCATTTTCGCGCTGCGTCGCGATGCGATCTGGGGTCCCGATGCCATGCGAGCATCGCGCAATGCCCTTCGCGCCGAGAACGGCGGCATGAAAGTGTTCTGGTTCCAGGGCGACCGCGCTGAATATCGCGCGCGAGAAGATAGCGATGGCTATCTTTGGGACCTGCAGGGCTACTACGGTGGCGATACTGACAAATTCTGGTTCAAGAGCGAGGGCGAAGGCGCCATCGGGGAGCAGGTGGAGTCCGCCGAGATACAGGGACTTTGGAGCCACGCGATCGGTCCCTGGTGGGACCTGCAGGCAGGCGTTCGGCAGGATCTGACCGGTCCCGAGCGCACCCATGCCGTCATCGGTGTCCAGGGTTTGGCACCCTATACTTTTGAAGTCGATGCAGCCGCCTTTCTTTCGAACAAGGGCGACCTGACTGCAAGTATCGAGGCCGAACTCGATCAGCGCATCACGCAGCGCCTTCTCCTGCAGCCGCGGGCCGAGGTAAGCCTTTCGGCACAGGATATTCCAGAACTCGGTATCGGGGCTGGCCTGGATTCGGTCGAACTGGGGCTGCGCCTGCGTTACGAAATTGCTCGTGAGTTCGCCCCTTACATTGGGGTGGAGCAGGAATGGAAAGTTGGCCAGAGCGCCGACTATGCGCGCCTCGCAGGGGAAGATCCCAGCGTGACAAACTACGTAGTCGGCGTCCGATTCTGGTTCTAAAGAGGGGATTACAATGAAGTTTGTATATTTTGCGGCTTCGGCTGCAGCCGCACTCGCTGCAGCGCCTGTTGCGGTTCAAGCTCGGCACGCCGATCACGCTGATCATTCGGCACACGACACACACGGCGATGTCCAGGACGCGCTCGAGCAAGATGCAAAAGCAACGCTCGTCGCCTACCGAGACGCCTTGGTCGCGCGAGACGAGGCCGCCATGAGAGCGCTGTTCGCAGACGATTCCATGGTGTTTGAGAACAGCAAGGCTGAGGGTTCCTTTGCGCAATACATGGCGCATCATCTGGGTCCGGAACTTGGCGAAATCACCGAGTTCACATTCACAAATCCGACGGTGAGTGTCCGGATGGCCGGTCATGTAGCGTTTGGCCATGAAACCTATTGATACCGGATTGCCCTTAAGGACGGCCGCGTGATCGAGCGTGACGGAGTCGCCACGTCGGTCCTGACCCACGAGGATGGGGCATGGAAAATCGTTCAGTATCACTCCTGGTCCCGCGCCCCGCGTCCGAACTGATCAGGCAGTCGATTCTAAAATGGCAATTCAACGGTCGCGTAAGCTTCGGCTGCATATCTTCGGTAGCAAAGTCCACAAATGGCTGGCCGTCTTCGTAGGCGTGCAAGCTCTGTTGTGGATGGCGACCGGCAAACTCATGTCTTATTTGAAGCTTGAGCACGTCCGCTCCGAGCACGTTATCTCGCGCTAGCCTGCGCCATTAAGCACTAACGCGGCACTGCCCGCATGGGCGTCAAATGGCGGAGATCTGGTCTCGGTCACGACTAAAATGGTCAACGCTAGACCGATGGTGGAGCTGCGCCGTTCGGACGGCACCACAAGCCTTCATGACCCTTCCACCGGACGGCTCCTCTCGCCCCTACCGCGCGAGACTGCAGAGGCAATTGCCTTGAATGCCTGGTCAGGGCCGAAGACTACCATCGAGGCGGCGACACCGGTCGCGAAGCCTGTCGGTACCGAATTCAGCGGTCCTTTTCCGGCATGGCAGGTGCAATTCAGTGATCCGGATGGAACGCGTCTCTATATCGACGCCTCAAATGGCGCCCTACTTGCTGCGAGAAGCGACACGTGGCGCTTCTTCGACTTCATCTGGGGGCTACACATCAATGGCTTGGAACGAGAGGCATCGGATCAATAGCTGGTGGTTGCTGTTGTTTGGCATTGGCGGGACAGTGATTTCTGTCTCCGACTTTGTGCTTATTGCCAATCGCTTCCCCAAACTGCGTCGTCCTCGTGCAAAGCGAGCGTAGTTCGATGCGTCCGGGATACCATTAGAACCCAACCTATTCGGTCTGCTTAGCTAGGTTGCTTATGTAAAAGCAGACTGACCGCAATCGGCCCATCACCGCCGAGCATCAGACCGATTCCGCGAGGCGCCGAAATCGCCATATAGATCGGCTTCTGGCTCAGCCGATCCGACTAGGAGGTAGCGAACTCTATCCTCGTGAAGTGCGCCGCTATGCAGCAGCCAGCCGCCAAGTGACCGATTTCCAGTTGCCCTTATCAACCGCCTCCGCGAGCCAACCAGTATCCGCTCACCAGATTGCTCCACGCTGCCTTCTCCTTAGCAGTTACGCCCAGCGCCACAAGCATTAAGGAGAACGGCGTAGGCTGGGCTCCTCCCCTCGGGTCCAGAAAGCGCACCCTGCCCTGTAGAAGGCAGATGTCGGCATCGGCGGTCAAAGTATCGTGGAACCAGGCTGAGTCCGTCCGGGCCGGCACGAGGCACACCACAGCTTCGACGTTTCCCAACCGCCACTGCTGGTGCGCGCGCTGCAGCCATTTCAGCTGCGCGGAGAAGGGCGGATTAACGAAGGCAAGTCGGCCCGACCAGGCGTCGGCCAGTCCGTCGCCGCCCTCGTCCAGCAGGATGCGCCGCTTCGCGACGACCGGGCTGAGCCGATGTGCGCAAGGGTCGATATCGACGGTGCCGAACGCCGCGTAGATGTTCTCCATGAACTCGGGCGGGGAGAACCTGCTATCCCGATCCTCCTTGTCGCCTAGACCCCAATAAGCGCGTTCGGGAGCCCGACGCTTAGCTTTCGGAGCCAGCGCCTCCATCAGACGCAACAGACTGGCAACCGAACCGCCGCCCCGCTCGATATTCGATATCGTTTTGCGGGTCAGGCAGGTCCTGACGGCCAAAACATCGAGCGACAATCCGCGTTTGAGACGGCGAGCACGCAGCTGCTCCGCCAGCGTCCTCCCGTGACCGATCCCGGTCAGCCGGAACTCCAGCGCGGCCATGACCGCATCCAGCGTCGCGACCGAACCGATGCCGCGCTCGAGCCGATAGGTCGCCTGCTCGCTCACTCCCGCACGGTCGGCAAGAGTCTTCTGTGTCCAGCCCTTGTCGCGCCGGGCGGTGCGCAGATCGTCGAGTAATATCGGATGTCTCCTGCCATCACATTCTACCCTAACAGTGTGGCATGGCAAGCGATAGGGCAAGATCAGACATCGCACGAGGCTCGAACTCGCCGCCGTAGTCTCGCAACCGCAACCGCACCCGGCTATCGCTTTCAGGCATGAAGGTATTTCTCGTAGCGAGCGCAGTGCTCGCCGTTTGCATTCCGAACACCGCACTGCGCGATAGCGCGGGGACCGATTGCAACGACACGCCCTATTCGCTGAACGGATCGCTCTACTGGCAGCCGGCGCTGGTCCATCAAGGCGGCTAACCGGACAGTCCGCTGTTGGGCGCGCTAGCCGAAGGGCAGCTTTGCCGGATCGGACCTCCAGAACCAGACAGCCGGCTAGCGGCCCAGTTTCAGCCAAGCTGCAAAGCGCCCCATTTAGGCCGTTCCACTCCTTCCCTTTAACGCCCGAAACCGGACGTCCGTTGGGCCCTCACGTTCTGGCATGGCGCCCCAGGCTCCCGATGATCTGACACTCGCCGATCTTGTCCGCCTGGCAGGACCGTAATATCTGTCTCAGCTCGTCACGCAGCGCGGAGAGATCGGCGATCCTGCGCTCGATCTCGGCCAGTTGTTGCTGGACCAGCAGGTCGACATCGAGGCACGGCTTTTCGTCGTGATCGGACAGGGCGAGCAGTTCGCGAACCTGTGCTATGCTGAACCCGAGCTCGCGCGCCTGGCGCAAGAAGGTGAGTGTCGCCAAATGGTCGGTGGAGTAGTCGCGATAGTTGCTGTCCGTCCGGTCGGCCAATGGAAGGATGCCTTCGCGCTCGTAGTAGCGGATCGTCTCCGCCTTCGTGCCGGTGGCCCTTGCCAGTTCGCCTATACGCATCGCTTGACCTTGTAGTTGCTACAAGGTGCATATGTTCTTGCGACTCGAACGTTTCAAGGAGAGTGGCATGGCGAAGTCCTGCTGCCAGACACCGGAGCCTGACACCGCCGCGCACAACGATCCGCGCTGGCGCCGCGTCCTGTGGATCGCACTCATCGCCAATGCAGCCATGTTCGTGGTGGAGATGGTGGCCGGTGTCACTGCAAATTCCCGTTCGCTCCAGGCCGATGCGCTTGATTTCTTCGGGGATGCCGCGAACTACGCGATCAGTCTTGGCGTCGCCGGGATGGCGCTCGCATGGCGGGCCAGAGCTGCCTTGGTAAAGGCTACGACCATGCTCGCCTTTGGCATCTGGGTGATCGGCTATGCGATCTATGGATTGATGGCTGGTGCCAATCCGGAGCCGGCCACAATGGGGGTGGTCGGCACGCTGGCTCTGACGACTAATGTGATCGTCGCGTTCATGCTCTTCCGTTTCCGAGAAGGCGATGCGAACATGCGATCGGTATGGATTTGCTCCCGTAACGACGCGATCGGTAACATTGTGGTTCTCGGCGCCGCCCTCGGCGTGTTCGGAACGGGCGACGCGTGGCCCGATCTGCTCGTCGCCACGATCATGGCCGGACTAGCCCTGTGGGGTAGTGCCGAGGTGTTCCGCCACGCGCGACGGGAGCTGGCCCATGGATAGCAATACCATTCCCAGCAGGTATGCATTTCTCGCAGAAGAATACCGACGCGCAGCGAAGGCTTCGGACGAGCAGAATTTCGAGGAAGCCTGGCATCATCTCGAACGGGCCCACGTGGTTGCCCAAGATCGCTTGGGACCGCACTGCGTCTCGCATTGGCGTATGCTGGAGCTTGCGTGGAGGACGCGTGATTGGCACGAACTTGTCGGTCAGATATTCCGGCTTTTCCTTGCCCCCATAGGCAACATCACCGGAAGACTTCCAACCGGAAACAGTGGTCGTTCGAATGTAAGCGCATTCGCCCGGATGGAAATAGAGCTGGAAATCAGGCGTGTGCTTGGTCAATTGCCGTGTGGTGATGATCGCACGCCAAAGAACACCGGTGCGTAAATCGATGGTATTGTTATGAAATCACATACCGTCTCGCGAGATAGTTCTTTCGCAGCCGAGCCTCCGCTGCTACCGGACGCGCGATGACCCGGCTCTTCGCCCGCTCCCTTTTGCTACAGCTCATCACGCTGTGCACCGCATTCGGTGTCCTGTGGGCTCCGGTGGCGGAAGCGGCCGAATGCGCGGGAGAGCCTCCGGTAGCATCTCAGCTCGAGCAGCACGACGAGCCCGGTGATGATGACCGTGGCCCGGAGAAGCACGGCGCCTGTGCTCATGGCCATTGCCATCACGCGTCGCAGGCCGTGGGCCAGTCGTCAAAACCCGCTGTGCTCGGCAAGGTTGCAGCGGTGCTCCGGGCGGCCGACCAACCCTGGTCCGCTTCTGGCCTGGCAGAACTGGCCACACCCCCTCCTCGAGCCTGACGTTCGCCGCGCGTCGGACCTGTTTTCCGACGCCGAACTGAACGTCAGTAGAGGAATACCCATCCATGTTCGCCATATCGTGGCGAGCAGCCCCCGTCTGGGGGCTGATACTCGCCCTGTCCACGGGACCTGCCAGCGCGCAGGACCCGCATGTCGTCACGCTCGACGACGCCCTTAAGCTCAGCGGGATCGTCGCGGAGGCCGATACCGCCACCACCAACCCCCGCCTCGTGGGACCCCACGCGGAAACCGACGCCGCGGTCGCGCTTGTCGATCAGGCTCGCTTGAGCCCGAACCCCGAAGTCTCGTTCGACGTCGAGAACGTCGCCGGCAGCGGCGCTTTCTCGGGTCTCCAGTCTACCGAATATACGCTCTCCGTCGGCCAGCGTCTCGAACTCGGCGGCAAGCGATCCGCGCGGATCGGTGCGGCCGAAGCGCAGGCCGAACTGACATCTCTCAGGGCCCACCTTACCACGGTCGAGCTGGGACAGCTGGTGCGCGAGCGATATCTCGCAGCTGCTGCAGCGGCTGCGCGGGTCGAACTTGCCGAAGATGTCGTGGCGCGTAACGAGGAACTGGCTCGCATTGCCGGTGTCCTTGTGGAGGTCGGCCGTGAGCCGCCTCTGCGCGCATTGAGGGCGGATGCGGCCCTTGCCGAAGCGCGCGCTAGCCTGGTTGAGGCAGAGGCGGAGAGCCTGTCGGCTCGAACAGCGCTCGCGGCTCTATGGGCCGGCGGTGAAGCGCCTCTCGTTCTGGCGCAATTTCCGGATATCCTTCCGCCCGCATCGCTTATGTCCGAGGCGCAGGAAAGCCTCACCTATAGGGTCGCGCGAGCCGAGAGCACTGCTGCTGCGGCGGAGATCGAGCGGCAGCGAAGTTTGCGTATTCCCGATCCGACGGTCTCTGCGGGCGTGCGGCGCTTCGGGGAAAGCGGCGATAATGCGTTCGTCGTTGGCGTTTCGATCCCGCTTCCTTTTCGCGATCGGAACCAGGGCAACATCGCTGCTGCCGAAGCTTGGCTGCGTGCAGCGAATGCCCGCGAAGCCGTGGCTCTCGCAGATTACGAGCAGGCGGTCGCCACGGCCCGGGCAAGGTATCTTGGTGCCGAGGCGCGCGTCGAAACCCTGTCGCAGACATCGCTCCCGCAGGCGGAGAAGGCGCTGCGCCTCGTTCGCATCGGATATCGCAACGGACGTTTTCCCCTGATCGAAGTTCTTGCAGCCGCAGAGGCACGCGACACGATCCGCGAGGCGCTCATCGCCGCCCGCGAGCAGAGGGGCCTGGCCGCAGCCGAACTTATCGGGCTGGCCGCACAATGAAAGATATATCAATGACACGCAGAAAGCTGGCGATCCTCGTCGGTATCGTAATCGCGATCGGCGCGCTGACGCTGATCTTCTGGCCGACCGCCAAAGACGACGACCATACGGAGGAGGAATCGGCGGCCGAGACACCCGAAGGGGTGATCACCCTTAGCGAAGAGCAGATTGGCGAGGCTGGGATACAGCTGGCCGCCGTCCGGTCTGGGGCCGCTGTCGAGCTCGTCTTCCCGGCGACTGTCGCGGCGAGCCCCACAGCCTCCGCTCGTATCGACGCCCGCGCCTCGGGTGTCGTCCGCTCCGTCGGCAAGACGCTGGGCGACTATGTGGCACGCGGTGAGACCGTCGCCCGCATCGAAAGCGCGGATGCCGCTGCGCTCGCCTCCCAGGTGAGCGCAGCAAGCGCGCGGGTGAGCGAGTTGTCGGCCGCCTACGAACGCGAGCGGCGTCTGTTCGAGGAAAATGTCACGGCCCGCCAGGATCTGGAAGCCGCGCGGGCGAACCTCAGCGTAGCACGTTCGGAATTGCAGCGGGCGCAGGCCGCGGTGGCGGCAGCTGGGGTCAGCGGCGACGGGCGTTCGCTGGCGGTCACCTCTCCCTTGGCTGGCAGGATCACCGCGGCACCGATCGTGCTGGGTGCCTTCGTGGAGGCCGGCGAGGAACTCTACCGCGTGGTCGATCCCAATGGCCTCCAGATCGAGGTGGCGCTCCCTTCCGCTGAAGCCTCCCGCATCCAGCCTGGTGACGAGGCGGTGCTGGTCGTCGGCGATGGCCGCGAAATCGGCGCCCGGGTTCGTTCGGTGACGCCCTCGCTCGATCCGGAAAGCCGCAGTGCGACTGCGGTCCTGTCGTTATCGCGTGGCGTTCCTGGGCTTCAGCCGGGTGCCTTCCTTCAGGCACGCATCAAGCCTTCGGGCGAAATCGACCGCGACCGTATCTCAGTGCCGGAAGACGCTATCCAGGTGGTCGAAGGACGCGACGTGGTCTTCGTGCGGACGAAGACCGGCTTCCAAGCTCGCGACGTGGAGCTCGGGACACGATCCGCTGGTCAAGTGACGATCCTTTCGGGCCTTCAGGAGGGATCGCAGATAGCTGTCGCCAATGCCTTCCTGCTCAAGGCCGAACTTGGGAAGGAGGGCGCGACCCATGGTCACTGAGACTCGGACCGAGCCCGCCGTGGATACCCACACCGATACGGCCAGCCATCGCCACGGTTTGATCGGGGCCATCCTCGACATCGCCGTGCGGTTCCGCTGGGCGGTCATCGTCCTCACCGTCTTCGCAGCCATCTACGGTGCCATGAACCTTTTGCGCCTTCCGATCGATGCCGTGCCGGACATCACCAACATGCAGGTGCAGATCAACACCAGCGCGTCTGCGCTCTCTCCCTCGCAGGTGGAGACGCAGGTGACCTTCCCCATCGAGACCGGGCTTGCCGGGATCGAGGGGCTGGAGATGACCCGCTCGATCTCGCGCAACGGCTTCAGCCAGGTCACCGCGATCTTCGAAGAAGGCACCGACATCTACTTCGCGCGCAGCCAAGTGAACGAACGGCTAGCCCCGATCGGAGCCTCGCTGCCGGAAGGAGCAGAGCCCACGATGGGACCGATCTCGACCGGCCTGGGCGA
This sequence comes from uncultured Erythrobacter sp., assembly GCA_947504155.1. Lineage (GTDB taxonomy): Bacteria > Pseudomonadota > Alphaproteobacteria > Sphingomonadales > Sphingomonadaceae > Qipengyuania. Next base: position 53,913 of record CANNGF010000003.1, on the reverse strand, counting down.
AGTGCTCATGTATACGATCGAATACGAGTATCCGGGAGGTCGCGATGCGCCCAAGGGTGGTCGAACAGGCTGGCAGTCGGACGGGAGCTTCATCACCGAACGCGGTGATCGCCTCGACACCGAGGTCGCCAAGGCAGCCTATCTTCGCACGGTGCAGGACTGGGTCGTGGCTCCGCTCATGCGCTCCATCGACGGGGTGGCGGGCGTGGACTCAATCGGCGGCTATGAGAAGCAGTTCCTCGTCCAGCCCGATCCTGCCCGTCTCACCGGCTACGGCCTGTCGTTCGGCTCCCTGATCAATGCTTTGGAAGCGGCGAACCTCGCCGAAGGCGCCAACTTTGTCGATCGTGCCGGAGAAGCTCTGCTCGTCCGCGTCGATGCGCGGCTTGGGGGCCCCCAGGACATCGAACAGGCAGTGGTCGCGACCCGCGAGGGCGTTCCGATCCGGATCGGGGATGTCGCCTCGGTGCGCATCGGCGGCGACCTCAGAACCGGTGCTGCCTCGCTCAATGGCGAAGAGGCGGTCGTTGGCACGGTCCTCATGCGCAGCGGCGAGAACAGCCGCACCGTGGCTGCCGCCTCGGCCGAGCGACTGGACGAAGTCCGCGCCTCGCTCCCTGCCGGAGTGGTCGCCGAGATCGTCTACAACCGCTCGTCGCTGGTCGATGCGACCATCGCCACAGTCGAGAAGAACCTCGTCGAGGGCGCGCTTCTGGTGATCGCAGTCTTGTTCCTGATGCTCGGCAATATCCGGGCAGCGATCATCGCCGCATTGGTCATTCCGATATCCATGCTGATGGCCGCCGTGGGAATGAACAGGCTTGGTGTCTCGGGCAACCTGATGAGCCTCGGGGCACTGGACTTCGGACTAATCGTCGATGGCGCAGTTATCATCGTCGAGAACAGCGTCGCGCGGCTCGCCGCCAGGCAGCACCGCGAAGGTCGATTGCTCAGCCTCAGCGAAAGGCTGACGGAGACACGGCTGGCTGCCCAGGAGATGATCAAGCCGACCGTCTACGGCCAGGCGATCATCCTCTTGGTCTATGCGCCGCTGCTCACCTTCACGGGGGTCGAAGGCAAAACGTTCTCGCCCATGGCCATCACGGTCATGCTGGCACTCGCCTCCGCCTTCGTGCTGTCGCTGACCTTCGTGCCGGCGATGATCGCGGTGCTTCTCAATCGCAAGCTGACCGAGAAGGAGGTCAAGCCCGTTCGGATGGCGAAGGAACGCTATGGCCCGGCAGTGCGCCGCGCCATCGCACGTCCCTGGCCGGTGATCGGTGCGGGCGCCGGACTCTTCGCCTTAGCGGCTTTCGTGTTCACCTTCCTCGGCAGTGAGTTCACACCGCAGCTCGATGAGCGCGACATCGCGGTTCAGTCGCTGCGGATACCGTCGACTTCGCTCGAGCGATCGCTCGCCATGCAGAGACAGGTGGAGGACAGGCTCGAGACCTTCCCGCAAGTCGAGCTGGTTTTCTCGCGCACCGGCACGGCCGAGGTTGCGAGCGATCCGATGCCGCCGAACGCGTCCGACGCCTACGTGATCCTGAAGCCGCGCGAGGAGTGGCCCGATCCCGACCTGTCGAAGGATGAACTCGTCGCACAGATGGAGGAGTCGCTCAGCGGTCTGGTTGGCAACCTCTACGAGTTCAGCCAACCGATCGAACTGCGCTTCAACGAGTTGATCGCGGGTGTTCGCGGCGACGTGGCGGTCAAGCTCTACGGAGACGACCTTACCGCGCTGACCCGGTCAGCCGGAGAAGTGGCCGAGGTGCTGCGCGGCGTCGAGGGTGCTGCCGACGTCAAGGTCCAGCAGGTCACTGGCTTTCCTACGCTGGACATCGCCTTCGATCGCCCGACGATCGCCCGCTACGGTCTGACCGTGGAGGAGGTCGCCCAATCCGTGGCCATCGCGCTGGGTGGTCGCCCGGCGGGACTGGTATTCGAGGGTGACCGCCGTTTCGATGTCGTCGTGCGGCTAGAGGATGCGACCCGGGACGATTTCGATCAGCTCGGCGCTCTGCCCATAATCCTCGAAAACGGGGTCACGGTCCCGCTTCGCACGCTGGCGGATTTCCAGGTGGTCGATGGTCTCGCCGAGGTTCGCCGTGAGCAGGGTCGCCGATTGGTGATCGTGTCGGCGAACGTGCGCGAACGCGATCTCGGGTCGTTTGTCGAGGAGGCCCGGGCAGGCGTCTCCGAAAGCGTCGAACTGCCGGCTGCCTCCTTCATCGAATGGGGCGGGCAATACCAGAACCTCCAGGCCGCGCAGGCAAGGCTCGCCCTCGTCGTTCCGGTCTGCTTCGCGCTGGTATTGCTGCTCCTGTTCATGGCGCTCGGCGGATGGGTTCCGGCACTCGCGGTCTTCAGCGCGATCCCGATGGCACTGGCAGGCGGGGTTTTCGCGCTTGCTTTACGGGGGATGCCGTTCTCGGTGTCCGCCGCAGTGGGTTTCATCGCCCTATCGGGCGTCGCGGTATTGAACGGGCTCGTGATGATGACCGCGATACGCCAGCGCCTCGACAAGGGAATGCCTCTCGATGAGGCGATCTCCGATGGCGCACTGGCGAGGCTGCGGCCGGTGCTGATGACAGCGTTGGTGGCCTCGCTCGGCTTCGTGCCTATGGCCCTTGCGACCGGCACTGGCGCGGAAGTGCAGCGTCCGTTGGCTACGGTCGTGATCGGCGGATTGATCACCGCAACCGCGCTCACCCTCTTCGTCCTTCCCGCCATTGCCAGGCTGGTGCTGCGCGAGAACGGTCAAGATGTCGGATGGCGTGAAAAATGGCGAGCGATGCTCCGCCTCAACCTGACTCGCGACGAACGCCGCGAATATACCACAAGGGAGATCTGAATATATGGCTGAGAATCACGATCACGCGCATGGAACTGCCAAGCTTTTCGGCCTCCCCATAGAGCTGGCCTTCGCACTCCTTTCCGGGATTACACTGGCCGTGGGGTTTGCGGTGGAAAAGCTGGTGCCCACCGCGCCGCACTGGTTGCCTCTGGCAGGGTATGTGGCCGCCTACTTTTTCGGCGGACTTTTCACACTGCGCGAAGCAGTCGAGAATGCGCTGGCACGCCAGTTCAAGATCGATTCGCTCATGCTCGTCGCGGCGGCGGGGGCGGCGATCCTGGGTGCGTTCGCGGAGGGCGCGCTGCTGCTGTTCCTGTTCAGCCTGGGTCATGCGCTGGAAAGTTTCGCCATGGGCCGCGCGAAACGCGCGATCGACGCGCTGGCCGAACTTGCACCCGAACGCGCGACCGTGCTGCGCGACGGATCGCCGGTCGATGTCGCAGTCGAGGAACTTGTCGTCGGCGACGTCGTGCTGGTCCGTCCCAACGAGCGCCTGCCTGCCGATGGTTTCATCATCAAGGGTCAGTCTGCCATCAATCAGGCACCCGTGACCGGCGAGAGCATTCCGGTCGACAAACGTCCGGTTGAGGATCGTGCCGCAGCGCGCACGGCTGCCGGCGCCGTCGATGCCGTCTCGCGCGCCTTTGCCGGGACCATCAATGGCAGCGGCGCGCTGGAAATCGAGGTAACGCGTAAATCGAACGACAGCACGCTCAGCAAGGTTGCCGCGCTGGTGGCTGCAGCGGAAACCGAACGCTCGCCCACCCAGCGGATGACCGACAAGTTCGAACGCATATTCGTCCCGCTCGTGCTTATGCTGGCCGCGCTGTTGCTCTGCGCGCCGCTGGTGATCGACGAGCCTTTCAGCGAGAGCTTCTATCGTGCCATGGCCGTGCTGGTCGCGGCCAGTCCCTGTGCCCTGGCAATCGCCACGCCAAGCGCCGTGCTGTCCGGCGTCGCCCGTGCAGCACGTGGCGGCGTGCTGGTGAAAGGCGGTGCAGCGCTGGAAGATCTCGGCACGCTGAAGGCCATCGCCTTCGACAAGACCGGCACGCTCACCGAAGGTGAGCCGCGGATAACCGATGTGATCCCGGCCCCGGGCATTGATGAACGTGAGTTGCTGCAAGTCGCCGTGGCGGTCGAGGCGCTGAGCGACCATCCGCTGGCGCAAGCGGTCGTTAGGGATGGGAAAGCGCGTCTGGACGCACCAGCGGATCGTAAAGCCGAGGGTCTGGAAAGCCTGACCGGACGCGGTGTGAAAGCCATGCTCGGCGGTAAGACGGCATGGATCGGCAAGGCGGAGATGTTTGGCGCGGATGGGCTCGAACCGCTCGGCACACCGTCAGCCGATGCCATCGAGACGCTGCGCGATAAGGGGCGCACAACCATGGCCGTGCGCTACGGCGGGCGCGATCTCGGCGTAATCGGGATGATGGATACGCCGCGCGACGGCGCGCAAGAGACGCTGCTGGAACTGCGCAAGCTTGGCATTGAACGGATGTTGATGATCTCGGGCGATCACACCAAGGTCGCGGAGGCTATCGCCGCCGAAGTGGGGCTGGATGAAACGCGCGGCGACCTGATGCCCGAAGACAAGGTCGCGACTATCGAGGCGCTCAGCCGTGAAGCGAAGGTCGCCATGGTCGGCGACGGAGTAAATGATGCGCCCGCCATGGCGCGCGCCACAGTCGGCATCGCTATGGGTGCCGCCGGGTCCGATGTAGCGCTGGAAACGGCGGACGTCGCTTTGATGGCAGACGATCTGCGCCATCTGCCCTTTGCCGTCGGCCTGTCTCGCAAGTCGCGCAGCATCATCCGCCAGAACGTCTATGTCAGCCTGGGCGTGGTCGCTCTGCTGGTTCCCGCGACCATATTCGGCCTTGGGATCGGTCCCGCTGTCGTAATGCATGAAGGATCGACGCTTCTCGTCGTGTTCAATGCGTTGCGACTTCTTCGCTACGATCCATAGTTAAGTTTTTTCGCTCCGGACAGGCCCGCGTCCCCGCAAGCCAGTAGCAAGCAAGCATCGAGCTTAGGAAGATTGTGATGTGACCGCGCCTGTTGCGATTTATCCCGCAATTTCCGATTTTGAAGGATTGCAGGATAAAGCGCAAAAACCTTGAAAACCGCCATCAACCAAGCGGTCAGGACAGAATCCCTTGCTTGGATCCATGCGAACACACGGGTCGGCCTCGATCGGGCTTATTCAGGCCTCGATCCGTCTGCAATGGTCCCGGCGTAAGACCTCAAGCCCCGTCCGCTTCTGCAATTCCGAGATTCAGATCCAGATCGTCCATGAATGGACTGTTCGCCTTCATTTCAGCCGCGTCGCTATCCAGGCCTCTACCTCATCTTCCGCCCATGCCACCGAGTACCCACCCAGCTGTACCGGCTTCGGAAACTTGCCCTCGGCCATCCAGCGATAGATCGTCGAACGGCCAAGCCCGACACCGTGCTGAACCTCGGGCAAGCGAATAAGCCCCGTCACCCGGCGGGGCTCCGTCGCTCCTTTGTTGATCTCTTCACCCACGAAGGACTCCTTCGACACCGGCAAAGACATCGCCAAGCAGGGCGTCCTTGCGTTCGAGTTCATCGATGTGGTCGGAGAGCAGCCGTGCAACACGATGAGCGGTCCCCTTAGCCCAGCGCGGCTTCACATCGTGAACCTGGTTGCCCAAGACACGCTCGAACGCTGAAGGCAGTTCGCAGGAGAGGCATCACATTCGAGCAACTTTTCCGCGAGCTATCTGACAGTTAGAAATTTGGTCCTCGGCAAAAAGCCCTCAAAGGCCCTCAAAAACCGTCTAATGCATTGGTTCGATGCCTTTTTCGGGACTCAAAATTGATTCTGCGACACCAAAGGACGCGGTCGATTTTTGTCAGCTTTGCGCCCCAATCCCGGCCAGTCGACCAATCCAAACACAATCCCGAAAGCTGCCGTTCATCAATGCCGGACCAATGATGCCCTTGCGCCTCCTCACTCTTGCCGCTGCCCAGCATTGCTGTCGTCCAGCTAAGCCGCCGCACCCTAGCGCTCCAAGCCCATTAGCATCCCGTCTAGTTTCTCCACGAGCGTGACCAAATGATCGCTGCCGGCATCGCGGGCGTGGAGCATGACGCACAGCTCATCGACCGAGAGACTCAAGATAAGCTTACCGCTTTCGCGCAGTGCACCACGCATTGCTTTATCAGCGCCAGCATCCGCGCCGTGGCGGGAAACGATGATCGCGGCACCCCGCATCGCAATAGGGTAGAGGTATTTCTCAGTGGTATATATTTCGCGTTGAGTGATCTGGTCCTTGTAGTTCTTGAACTCGAAAACGACGTAACGCGCGCGAAAATCTGTGATGAGCGCCTGCCAGAAATCTTCCTTGGAGGCGATGCGCGCGACCAAGTCGAAATAGTGTTGGCCAGTATGCGATCCGAACTGATCGTCAAAAGCTACTAGCTCGTCCTCGAACAAATAGCGTATGGCCGCCTCGCACGCCTTTTCGAATGGCTTGCCTTTGGACGCCTCGACATCGTGGATATCGAGGCAGAACTGGGCTCCTTTGCCGTGCGGCCCCGCAGGACCAGCGCTAGTCGGTGGCAGTTCTTCGGGCGCCGTCCCACCCAATTCTTCGATCATGATGCTTAGGTTCACCGGCTCGGCAGTCGGCAAATCCTCGCCGCGGAATACTAGCGCATTTCGATTGATCTCCTCAAACGCGAGAGCGTGGTCAGCATCGTTCGCTGCAAGCGCCGCCACCACATCGAAATCAAAGATGCGCAAATTCGGAAAGCGGTCGAGCTGACTCTTTTGGCTTAGTGTGACCCGGCTGTTAGTCGCCAAAATGCCAAATTCAGCATCAACACTGATGCGCGCGCGCTCGAGATGCTCCAGCGCTTGCACGATGCTTCCCGAGGCGGCTCTCATTGACGTGTAGAGCTTGACCTCCACGACAGCCGTAAGCCCCCGGGTCGCGAGCACAAAATCATGCGCAGGGTGTAGCCGTGACTCATAGCCACGGACGTCAAATCCCTGTCGCGCGAAAATCGCTCCGATCAGTTCCTCGAACTGAAATCCCAAATGCGACAGTTTGCGCCGATCCATTCCCCCATCCCCTCCGTTGTGCCGAGATCTCATATGCTAGTAAACGAGGCAGTGTCGCCGGCTTTAGCGAGCAGGACTAGCAAATGTGCGTCGGTTGTCATCGTCCAATAGGACTGCGCAGCAAGACTTCTTGTCGCGCATCACAACGTGAGAAGGATTGAGCTTCTTGAGAAATTCGGTCAGTCGGTTTATGTCATCCGGATTGCCCGGCATTGCTACTCCCTGCGCGCTCATCTCGAGGCTTCAAATGTCGCTCGCGTTCTACGCAAGGATGCGGTTCGACACAGATCAGCGAATGGATATCATCCGAAATAGCCAGAGCCTGATGATGCTTCAGATCCCATCATCGGACTTGCCGCAGGCTACCACCAAGGTTATCGAGCGAAGGTCATCGACCCCTGTTGATGACGACCCCGGCCGGGCCCTTTACGGGGCTCGGCCATCTTTATGGCCGCAGACAGGAAAAGGCGGGCGAAAGCCAGTGCCTCCGCCCGCCGCATAATTTTCCCGGCGTTTATTGAGCTGTTTCTACCGCCAAAGTTGCGTCAGCCGCCTCGGTGTCGGCACCCGCTGAGGACAGTGGTGCCTGCTGACCGCCGGTTGCCATGAGCGGCGCCTGTTTGACCGTCCGATGCACGTCCGCGGCCGCCACGGCGAGTTCGATCGGACCTTCCGTCGTTGCCGTCAGCTCGCGGCCCTTAGGAATGCGGCCCGATTTCCCTGTGATGAAGGCGGCAAAAACGCCGGCAGCGATCACGCCCCCTACGGTGGCGAGCGTGTTGCCCTCGCCTTCCTGTCTGTAGGTCCCATCGATGCGGATCTTCTGGCCGCCGACCTCGATATGCTCAAGCTCGATGTCCATCTTGCCTGACTTGCCGAACGCACCTTTGTTGGTGAGCCACGTTATCCGGCCGTAGGCAGGTGCGCCTTCCGGAATGACGACATAATCGCCCAGCATCACGTCCTTTTCCACGCTCAGCTTGAAAGTGTCGCCTTCCTTCCAGGTCTTGCCCTTGGTGGTTACGTCCTGGCTCATCTTGAGCAGAACTTCGGTATTGGCGGGAAGGACAGCGTTGCCCTTGGGTGCCTCACTCATATGCTGAACGGCAAGCGGCGCGTTCTGCGCCTGCGTAACAACCGGCATGACGATAAGCGCGGCCGAGACCGCGAGATTGACTCTCTTCATGAAATCCCCCTAGATCAGCGAAAATGCCCCTGCACCATCGCAAGCCTCGATATTGAGAGCATTCTAATTTTAAATCTGGTTAATTTGCCTCAGGTGAGGACAATTAGCGTCAGAAGACGCAGGTCGACTTCGGGAAACATCGCCGCGAAGCGCTCTCGATCGAGAGCCTCACCCTTGAGATACAAAATCTCCGCCAGGCTATCCGATTGAAGCCAGGTTCCCTCATGCCAGATGAACGATTTCAGCCGCGCCCGCTCCACGACGACTGCCTGACCGTCAGGGGCGAAGAAGTCGAAAATCACTTCTTCGGGATCGATGCGCTGTCCCATCGGATAGGGGTACCCTCGCGTTCGCCGATTATGCGGTTTGAAAGGCCACACGGCCGTTCATGCTGCCTGCGCAGCCCAGTCGAAGGCGCGATCAGGAAGGCAGGTTCTCGTCCGATCGTATCGATGAGGCGCTATGAACTGCTCCTCCTTCTCGATCATCGCGCTTAAGCAACGTTCGATCCGCGCCCGTCCCTGATCGGTAAGCCGGACAAGGGTGTAGCGCTTGTCTACATCGGTCTTCTCACGCGCCACATCGCCTTGCTCTTCGAGCCAGTCGACGTATCTTGAGAAGGTAGTATGCGGAGCTCGCGACGGTCCAGCCAGATGCTTCATCATGATGGCGCGCTGACCCTCGACCGTAAGTATGTAGGTCTCCAGCAGGATGTTCCATGCTGGCTCCCCGAAGTACTTGTCTTCGAAAGCCACACCTCTGGCCAGTCTTCGGGCACGTTCCCGGCGGGCAGCAGATACGCACGCTTCGACGTTTCTCGGTCTCACGCTTCTTACCCTCCCCTCAATTCGCAGCGGATGCTGCGGGCAGGGGTTTGGTAAGCCCTATTGCAATAATTTTTACTTATCGAACGTGATCGCTACCAGGTACTTTGATCCTAGGTAACTCTACCGACCCTGGACGCCCCTTATGAATAGCGTTCGGTTACCTCGGACGAAACGGCGACCTTGACCAATGTTCCCTTAATGTCCCACCTAGGGGCATGGTACGTCACAAGCTTGATTCGATCAGCGAATGCGCCTCTCGGGGGTATAATCTGCGCATCACGTGCCGAAAATGCGGCCACGCCGTCGAGGCAAACGCGGTCCTGCTGCAGATCGAACTAGGAGGGACTATCGCCAAGATGCCGCTGGACCGGTTCGAAAGCCGTGCACGCTGCACTGCCTGCGGTCACCGCGGGGCAAAGGTCATGCCGTGCCTGATCAATTTTTGATCAGTTTTCGCGGGTTTAGCTGATCAATCGCTTGCGAAAGTGCCGCGTGCTTTGTGACAAGAAGGATATGCGAGTAAGCGCCAAAGCCAGATGGAATAAGCTAACTTACCAGTCATTCACCAATGACAAGGTACGAAGGGCTATGCGTGTTTTATTTTTGACTTTAGCTCTCCTTTTTTCAACGCCCGCTGTAGCGCAGAGCCTCAGCGGGGCGGCGCATATCGTCGACGGCGATACGCTTGTGATCGATGAAACAAAGATCCGCTTGTTTGGGATTGATGCGCCCGAGCTGGATCAAAACTGCACCCTCGAAGGGCAGAGCTGGGAGTGCGGAGCCCGCTCGAAAGATCAGCTGGAGGGTTTGACGGCAGGACAAACCGTTTCTTGTCGAGGAACGGAAACTGACGATCATGGCCGGCTCCTCGCGATCTGCTACGCCAGGGGCCTCGAATTGAATGCTACCATGGTCGAGTATGGATGGGCTTTGGCTTATCGCCGCTATAGCAACGACTATATCGCCCAGGAATTTCAGGCTCGGTCAGCCAAAGAAGGTCTGTGGCGCTCACAGTTCGATCACCCAGAGCACTATCGTACGGCAAAATCAGAAGCCGTTTCCCTTTCCCAAAGACGATCTGTTGCTCCGACTTCTTCCCGAACGAGCGGACGTGGTAACCAAGGCTGCACGATTAAAGGCAATCGGAGCCGCCGGGGTGATTGGATTTATCACTTGCCTGGGATGCAATATTATGATCAGACGCGTCCCGAAGAGATCTTCTGTTCCGAGGCCGACGCTAGGGCCGCAGGCTATCGCAAATCGAAGGTCTGAGTAAGGGCTGGGAGCATCCTGTCAGTGTGTGTCCTGACAGTGCATAAGCAGACGCAGCTGAATTCGAACCTGCAAAAAGCGGCGTCAGCTTATGCGGAAATAGCCATATCGACCGCAGTGAGGGCCACTTCTCTATCTCAACCGTCAGCTTTTGGGCCGGTAGCGGACCGTCCGCTTCTGAGGCTGTGGGCCGTCGAAACAGACATTTGGCAAACGTCGAATTCATAGCCGCTCATAGCCGGGTACTGCAATTTTCGCGCTCCGACAAAACCGTTCGCGAAACAGGGCTTAGCCATCGATAACGGGTCGCTCCACGCGGTCGCCAGCCGGTCCAGGTCGATTTATTCAACAGCCATTGAATAACGAAACACGTTGCCTTATGGTGCAGCGCGCAAGGAGCGGCAAATGGCTGAACGACGCGGGCGTGGGCGCCCCAGAGAAAACGATAGCGACACCAGTGCGGCAATTTCGCGCGCCGCGCTGCAGCGTTTTTCCGCGCAGGGTTTCGACGCCACCTCGCTGCGCGATATCGCCGGCGATGCCGGGGTCGACGTCGCGCTGATTTCCTATCGCTTTGGCGGGAAGCTGGGCTTGTGGAAGGATATCGTCTCGCAGGCCGGTACAGGCCTGCGCGAAGCGCTCGAACGGGAACTAGACGATAGCGAGACAACCGGCGCGCACAAACGGCTCGAGAATTCGGCCCATGCCTTCCTCGCTTATCTTCTCCATCGACCAGAGGTCCCGCGCCTGCTGCTGCGTGACATAACGATCGATAGCGATCGCTCGAAATGGCTGCTTGAGACGCTTTCTCTGCCCCTTCACCAGCATTTTATCGAGTTGGCGCAAGCCGCAGCGAATGAGCGGGACACGGCCCCGGCGCACCTCGAGTTCCGGGTGGCGACTTTCATCTATTCCGCCGCCAGCGCCGTCGCCCGGCGCGAACGCCTCGGCAAGCTTGTCGGGGGCATGGAAGACGATGCGCAGTTTGCAGCCGCGCTCGAAGAGGTGCTCGTCGAGGGAGCGATGATTCCGTGACCATTCGCACTACCCTCGTCGACACAGTGGACGGCTACCGGTTCAAGCCGCACGAGATGCCGATCCTCCCCGGCTCTCCGGCTAATCCCGACCACCCTCCGGCGCGCCGCGCGGCCTATCTCGCGATCGGCATCTTCATGGCGCTGGTGGGCGGCGCGCAAAACGGATTTCTGCTCGCCAATGCCCCGGCGCTCCAAGCCGAATTTGCGCTGACCCCGGTCGAAACAGGCTGGCTGACCGTTTCCTTCTATTCGACCTACGCCACCATGAGCATGCTGTTGTTCCGCGTGCGGCAGGAATTCGGCATCCAGCCCTTCGTGCGCTGGGCCATGGCGGGGCTCGTCGCGGCCAATTTCGTGCAGATGATCGGTCCCGGCTACTATCCCGAACTCGCCGCGCGTGCGGTTGCGGGCATCACCGCCAGCGGACTGTCGGCGCTCGCCATCTATTACCTCATGCAGGGTCTGCCCGCAGCCATGCGCGTCGGCGGGCTGGTCATCTCGCTCGGCCTGACACAGGTCGCTTTCCCGCTGACCCGTGCGCTGTCGCCAGCGCTGCTGGTCGATGGCGACATCACTCATGTCTTCCAGTTCCAGTTCGCTCTTTCCTTGCTCGGACTTGGGATGGTCTACTGGCTGCGTCTGCCGCCGGGAATCCGCAGGCAGACCTTCGAGAAGCTCGATATCCCGAGCATCGCACTGTTCATCGTGGGCGTCGCAGCACTGTGCGCCTTCCTGATCCAGGGCCGCATCCAGTGGTGGGACACGCCATGGCTCGGCTACGCGCTGGCCGCCAGCATCCTCGCGCTGGGCGGGTGCTTCCTGATCGAGGCCAACCGCAAGAGCCCGATGCTCGACCTCAGCTGGCTGTCGAGCCGCTCCATCCTCGCGCTTGCGGTGATCGGGGCGACGGTGCGCATCCTCGTTGCCGAACAGGGCTTCGGGGCGAGCGGGATGTTCGCCGCACTGGGTTACGGCAACGAGCAGCTTACCGGCTATTTCTGGGTGCTTGCCGGGGCGACATTCGGCGGCATGGCGCTGTCGGTGGTGCGGCTCGACCCCAAGGACCTCACCCGGCCCGTGCTCTTCGCGATCCTCGTCATCTGCATCGCCGCCTTTGCCGATACGCGCACCGGGGTGATGACACGGCCGCAGGACCTCTTCTTGACGCAAGCCGCCATCGCCTTCGCGGCAGTCTTCGCCATGGGACCGATCATGATGGAGGGCATGCTGCGCGCGCTTGCGGCGGGCCAGAGCTATGTCATCAGCTTCATCGCGATATTCTCGCTCTCGCAATCGATCGGCGGCTTGGCGGGTATCTCGCTGCTTTCCGCCTTCCATACCGTGCGCCTGAAGACGCATCTCGTCGATGCCGGCAGTACGCTTACCCTCTCCAATCAGCAGCTGGGCCAGGCTCTCGGCAATGCCGTACAGCGCGCCGCTCCGCTCCAGGGCGATCCCGCCCTCCAGCAGCAGGCCGCCGCCGCGAGCATCTCGCAGGAAGTCGGCCGCGAGGCCGCCGTGCTCGCCTTCAACGACGTTTTCTTCCTCATCGGCACGCTGTCGGCGGTGACGTTCGCCGTCGTCTTCGTGCCGTGGCTCATCAACAAGATCCGCGGGCGTAACCCGCTCGCCAAGGAACTGGCCTTCATGGAGGCCATGCTCGCAAGGACCAGACAATGACCGATCCGAACCCTTCCGAAACCGAAACCATGACCGAAGACGTGCCCGCGCCCGAGCAGGAGACTGGCTGGTCGCCCAATCCCTCGGGCCGCCGGATCGTGGTGGCGGTCGGGGCGATCCTCCTCGGCGTGCTCGTGGCGCTGTTTGCATGGGACCTCCCGCCCTTCGGCGGAGGCGACGAGACGACCAACAACGCCTATGTCCGCGGGCGCACCACGGTCGTCAGCCCGCAGGTTGCAGGCTATCTCGTCGAAGTGCCGGTGGCGGACTTCCAACGCGTGGAGAAAGGCGAATTGCTCGCCCGGATCGACGATGCGCCTTTCCAGCAGAAGCTACAGCAGGGCGCCGCCAATACGGCAGCGCAGCAAGCGACGCTGGCCAATAGCGCCCAGAGCCTGCGCTCGGCTCGGGCGCAGCTCGAATTGCAGGACGCCGCGGTCGCTGCTGCCCGCGCAGGGCTGCAGCAGGCGCAGGCCGATATGAACCGTATCGCCGAACTGGTCGGCGAAGGTTCGGTTTCGCTACGTGAACGCGACCAGGCCCGCGCGGCACTGCAGCAGGCGCAGGCTGGCGTGAGGCAGGCGCAGGCGCAGCGGGCCATTGCGGCTGAGAATGTGCGTTCGGTTACCGTGGGGCGCGGGGCGCTCGAAGCACAGGTCGCCGGGGCGGAGGCCTCCAAAGGGCTTGCCGAATTCGAGCTTTCGCGCACCGAAATCCGCGCGCCGCGTGCCGGTCGCCTGAGCGAGGTCAGCGCGCGTGTTGGCCAGTTGGTCACTGCGGGAACACAGCTCATGTACATCGTGCCCGACGATCTGTGGGTTGTGGCGAATTTCAAGGAAACGCAGACCGCGAACATGGTTGTCGGCCAGCGCGCCACGCTCGAAATCGACGCGCTGGGCGGTCTCGAACTCACTGGCCGCGTGCAGAGCGTTGCGCCGGCGGCGAGCAGCGAATTCAGCCTTGTGAAGCCCGACACCGGTGCAGGCAATTTCGTCAAAGTGCCCCAGCGTATCGCCGTGCGCATCGTGCTCGACAAGGGCCAGGACGCCGCACAGCGGCTCGGCCCGGGCATGTCGGTCGTCGCCACCGTCCATACGGAGGATTGATCGTGATGAGCAAACCACTGGCCGTGCTGGCGATTAGCGCCCTCGCTCTCTCCGCCTGTGCTCCTGCTTTGCAGGAGGCTCCGCTAGGCGCCGCGGTTGCTCCACCGACCGAATGGCGAACCAGTCTTGATGTGATCGCTCCGGTCGAACGCGACTGGTGGAACGCTTTCGGCGACCCGCAGCTCTCGCGCCTCGTCGAACAGGCACGAGCCAACAATCCCGACGTGCAAATCGCCGCCGCCCGTGTCGAAGAGGCGCGCGCGGCCGAGCTGGTCTCGCGCGGTTTCCTTCTTCCTGCACTCGGCGCGGGCGTCGAAGCCGGCATCCGGCGCGAGGTTTCGCCGTTCGGCCAGGCGCAGACGAGCGTTGCTGCACAGCCTGCATTCCGTGCTTCCTACGAACTCGATCTTTTCGGCAAGAATGCCGCACGCGTCGATGCGGCCGAGGCGGGTGTCGCTGCAAGCGCTGCAGCCACGGAAGCGGCGCGCTTATCGGTGAGCGCGGCGACCGCCAGCGGATACATCACCCTGCTGGCGCTCGACAAGCGGCTCTCCGTGCTCGAGCAGACGCTGGTCGCACGGCAGGAGGCGGTGAAGTTTGCCCGCGACCGGGCCGAGGTCGGCTACACCTCCCAGCTCCCCCTCAGGCAGGCCGAGGCCGAGTACCAGGCCACCGCGCAGCTCGTTCCGCAATTGAAGGCGCAGATTGCGCGGCAGGAAAATGCCCTCTCGGTCCTGACCGGAGAATTGCCTGGCGCAATCGATCGGGGCGGGACGCTGGCGGACCTGCGCCAGCCACCGGCGCCTGCAGCCCTTCCGTCCGATCTCCTGCGCCGACGCCCTGATGTCGCTGCGGCCGAGTACCGCATTGCGGCGGCAGATGCGCAAATGCGCGTGGCCCGCGCAGACTTCATGCCCTCCATCGACCTCGGGGCGGCGGCGGGTGTAGTGCTGTCCGACCTGCTTGCCGATCCCGTAAGTGTCTGGTCGCTGGGTGGCAGCATCCTTGCTCCGATCTTCCAGGGCGGGAAGCTCCAGGCACAGCTCGATGGTGCGACAGCGCAACGGGACCAGGCGGCCTGGGCCTACCGCTCGGTCGTCCTCAGTGCCTTTGCCGAAGTTGAGGATCGAATGGCGGTACTAGCAAATCTGGAAGAGCAGGAAACTGCACTCGAAGCCCAGCACGTGGCCGTGGCCGATGCATTGCGCCATGCGCGCAACCGCTATCGTGCCGGCTACACACCCTACATCGAGCAGGTCGATGCACAGCGTGCTTTGCTGGGCGTTGAGCTGTCGCTGGTGCAGACCAGGGCCGATGAACTGACCGCGCTGGTCGGGCTCTATCAGGCTGTGGGTGGGGCGCCAGAATAAATGCACCAAGACCATCGGGCTTGCGACTGAGAAAAGCTGCTTTCCTACCATGATCGGTCAGAGGAATTCATTGCCGGAGCGCTGCTGAAGGTCCGCTTTCACGCGAACTCGAGGAAAGTCCCAATGTCCGAATTTGGGGCGCGTTGCTGCCCGGCAGCTTTCGCCAAGAGCAGCCTGACGGCTATTGGGCCGTTAGCGGAATGGCTGCTTTTCGACGAAACGGGCCAATAGCGAACGGTCAGCTAGCGGCGCCTAAATTGTCATCGCTAATCTTCCTACCCAAACGTCGCAAAGCGTCGACACCGGTCGCCTCAATTCCTGAACGAGGACTTGATCTTGTGAGATCGCAAGTGACGGCGGACGGCACGACGTTCTGCCTTTTCCATCCACTGGCTAATGGAGAGCCCGCCTTCGGCCAAATCGGCAAGAACAGCGCCCCGTTCTCCAATCGGCATTTCCTCACCGGTCGTCGTGTCGACGGTTGTCTGGCGCTCGATCTCCGCGTTCAGCAACGCACCACCCAGCACGCCATATGCGGACAGAAAAAGCCACATCAGGAAAACGACGATAGCGGACAACGACCCATACGTGGCGTTGTAGTCGCTGACATAAGCTACATAGAACGAAAATCCGAACGAGATTGCGATCCAGAGTAGTGTTGCGACGAGCGCGCCGGGAGCGAGCCATAGCCATCGGGCCGGCTCTCGGTCCGGTCCGTAGCGCATGATGAGAGCAAAACCAGCGCTCCCGAACAGGATCGATGCAATCCAGGTCAGGCACTTGATTGCAAACGCAGCTGCATCGCCGAGCAGATCACCGGCTTGCATTTGCAACCAGGCGAACATTCCGCTGCTGATCAATCCTGTCAATGCCACGAAAATCGCTGCCAAGGTGAGCGCCGCCGCACGAAAATTCAGCGAAATAATGCCTCTTGTCTCGTGTTCTTCGTTGATGATGTTGAGTGCGCCAATCAGCCCGTTGGCGGCACGCATCCCTCCGAATACTGCGAAACCCAAGGCAATGCCGAGTGCCAGCCCGGTCACTCCGGCATTCGCCGTGACGACGCTGAGCAACTGATTTTCGATGACCGCGGCCGCTTCGCGCGGGACCAGCTCGATGATGGACCGCATCTGTCTCTGGACGGTTTCGACGTCCCCAACCAATCCATAGACCATTACGGTCGCGGCGATGAGCGGCGTGAGCGCAAGGAAGGTAAAAAAAGCCACACCAGCGCCCAAAAGAGACAGATTGTGAAATCCCCACATAGTCCACACACGCCTAAGAATCTGTTTCCAAGCAGCTTTGGGCATCTGCCAAGGGCTTTTTGCAGTTGCGCCGGGAGCGCGTTTGGGTGATGAACTTGCATCATGGGTGGGATTATCGGCCTCATCTGAGGCTTGCCGACCGCTTGGCGATGATCCGGTTAGTCCTTCGTTATGCACCTTGGGTCGCTTTCTATGGTCGTCGATAATTTGCCTCTTGTTCAAACACCTCCGCGAAAAAATCGTGCCCCGGTTCGGCCTTATGCTGTCTCCATGCTTGCGTCCGCGCTCGCTATCGTTGCTAATCCGGCGCTGGCACAGGATGTCGAGCCGACGGGTGATGATCCTTCAGAGCTTCCTGTCCCAGTTCCTCCTGCCGACGCAGACCTGCCCGAACTTGACCCCGTTATCACCGATGAGGAATTCGAGGACACGATACCGGAACTGGACCCCTCTTCCGATCCTGAACTCGACGCACCGCTCGAATCGATCGAGGAATTCGAACGCCGGATCGCCGCAGAGCAGGCCGATGGCAATCCGGCTGCGGGCCAGGCGCCGCCACTCAACGACCCTGCGTTGGCCGACGGCGACATGGTGGAAGAAATCGGCGATGCGCCGGTCCGTGATGCCGAACTGGTGGCTCCGCTTCCGCCGCTTGAACAGTTCGAAGTGGAGCCTGTCGAGTTCGCTCAGGACGAGAGCGACGAGGAGGTCGTCGAGATCGCCTACTCGGTTCAGGTGAACGGACTCGATGCGGCCGATGAACAAACCGACACGAGCCTGCGCGGGCAGTTCGATGATTTGTCTGCGCTCGAGGACGGCGACGGCGAGGCAGCAAATGTCGCGCAGGTTTCGGCGAGGC
This sequence comes from uncultured Erythrobacter sp., assembly GCA_947504155.1. Classification (GTDB taxonomy): domain Bacteria; phylum Pseudomonadota; class Alphaproteobacteria; order Sphingomonadales; family Sphingomonadaceae; genus Qipengyuania. The sequence goes on along the minus strand of CANNGF010000003.1, from coordinate 36,361 downwards.
TGACCGAGGACAGCGCCTTGATGCAACGCATCCTCGCTGCGGAGGGTTGGTACGAGGCACGCGCCACGACGCGTGTTGATCGATCGAATGAGCCGGGCGGACAGCCATTGACTGCAGTGATCGATGTCTTGCCGGGACCACGCTATGTTTTCTCCGACATTGTGATTGATGCGCCGCCTACCGAGCCAGCTAACCTGATCCGTGATAATCTGGCACTGCAAGTAGGCGAACCGATTATCGCCACGCGCGTGCAGGGGGCCGAAGCCCAGGTGGCGGTCACTCTCCCGCAAAACGGCTACCCCTTCGCAGAGATCGGCCAGCGCGACATTCTGCTCGATCAGGAAACCGGCGACGGGGTTTATACCTTGCCGGTCACCACCGGACCGCGCTCGCGGTTTGGCGAAATCCGCACGACCGGGAATCTGGCCTTCGACGCCGAGCATGTCGAGGTGCTGGCGCGCTTTGAGCGCGGCGAGCTCTACGACAGCCGAATGGTCGACGATCTGCGGCAGGCGCTGGTCGCAACGGGTCTGTTCAATACCGTCTCCGTCCTCCCCGAACAGAGCGGAGAAGCGGCGGGCGACGGCACCGAATACGCGTCCATCCTCGTCGAGCAGGATGCCGGGCCGCCGCGCACCCTGGCCGGAAGCGCTGGCTTTGGGACTGGGCAAGGCTTCAGGATCGAAGGCAGCTGGACTCACCGCAATCTTTTTCCGCCCGAAGGCGCCTTGATCGCCCGCGCGGTGGCGGGGACGCAGGAACAGGGGGCGGGCTTGACATTCCGCCGCTCCAATGCGGGCAGGCGTGATCGCACCTTTCAGGCGTCCGCTGAGGCGCTTCACAGCAACTACGATGCCTACGAGGCGTTTACCGGACGCCTATCCGCGCTGGTGAGCTACGATTCGACCAATATCTGGCAGAAGCCCTTCACCTATGCTTACGGCGCGCAGCTGATTGGCACCAACGAACAGGATTACGACCTAGCTCTCGGAGAACTTGATCGCCGCACCTTCTTCATCGGCGGGCTGATCGGCCAGGTTGGCATCGATCGTACCGACAGCCTGCTCGATGCGCGCGAGGGATTCCGCATTACCGCGCTGGTCGAACCGGAAGGCTCGCTGGAAGACGGCTTCACGCCCTATGTGCGCGCGCGGGTGGACGGATCGGCCTATTTCTCGCCGACCGACGCGATCACGCTGGCAGGCCGGGTGCGCGTCGGCACAATCCAGGGCATTGACCGGTTCGACCTGGCGCCGTCGCGCCGCTTCTATTCGGGTGGTGGCGGATCGGTGCGCGGCTTCGGCTACCAGCAATTGGGTCCGCGCGTCGTTTATCCCGATCCGGATTTCGAGCCCGATCCGGACGAACCGGACGAGGAAGCGCCACTCATCTACCGGCCTCTCGGCGGGCGCAGCCTCAACGAAGCGGCGGCCGAAGTCCGTTACCGCTTCGGCAATTTCGGCGTCGTCGGGTTCGTCGATGTCGGGCAGGTCTACGAAAGCACGGTCCCCGATTTCAGCGATTTGCGTTTCGGTGCGGGCGTTGGCGGGCGCTACTATACCAATTTCGGTCCACTACGGCTCGATGTCGCGATGCCGCTCGACCGGCGCGAGGGCGAGAGCAAGTTCGCAGTCTACGTCTCGATCGGGCAGGCATTCTGATGGCCGAAGACACGCAGATCGAACCGCCCCGCCGCAACCGCGCGCCGACCGTAGCCAAATGGGGCGCGATCGTGATCGGCGGCGTGGTGCTCCTGCTGGCGGCGCTTCTGGTCGGCCTCAACACCGGTCCGGGCAAACGATTCGTCGCGGACCAGATCGGCGCGCTGGAGTTCGAGACCGGGATGGAAATCGATGTCGGGCGGATCGAGGGTTCGCTCTACGGCGAAATGATCCTGCACGACGTATCGCTATCCGATCCCAAAGGCACCTTCCTGACCTCGCCCGAGATGCGGATGGACTGGCGCCCGTTCGCCTTCATCAATAGCCATATCGATATTCGTTCGCTGACATCGCGGCTGGTCACGCTGCAGCGCCTGCCCGAATTCAACGAGACGCCGCCATCCGAAGATCCGCTGCTGCCCGATTACGACATCGATATCGGCACGCTCCGGATCGACAGCTTCGTCGCCGAAGCGCCGGTCAGCGGCGAGCGCCGGGTGGCGTCGCTCGCGGGCGAGGCGCATATCGCCGACGGTCGCGCGCAGGCCAGATTCGATGCCGCGACTATAGCGGGCCGAGGCCGTGCGGGAGGCGACCGCATCGCGCTGCTGCTCGACGCCGTGCCCGAGGAAAACAAGCTCGATCTCGACCTCGACCTGAATGCACCCGGTAACGGCGTGCTCGCGGCAATGGCAGGCCTGACCGAGCCGGTCCGCATCCGCCTCAATGGCAATGGCAGCTGGGAAGCGTGGAACGGGCGGCTCGACGCCAACCTCGCCGGTAGCGAGTTCGCCCGACTGCAGCTCTCCGCGCGCGAGGGAACTTTCGCCGTACGCGGTCCGGCCCGCATTGCGCGGATGTTCGAGGGGCCGACCGCCGCCCTGCTCGGCCCGGTGATGAATATCGACATGACCGCCACGCTCGACGAACGCCGCGCAACGCTCGCTGGCAATCTCGGCAGCGACGCCTTCCGCCTCAACACCAATGGGCTGGTCGATCTTTCGGACAACAGCTTCGAAGATCTCAAGCTCGCGTTCGTGCTGCTGAAACCCTCGGCAATGGCGGAAAACCTGCGCGGCAGCGGACTGCGCGCCATGCTGACACTTGACGGCGAATTCGCCACTCCGCGAGTGCAGTATGCGATCAACGCAAATCGGCTCGTCATGAACGACATGGGGCTGGAAAACCTTCGCGCGAGCGGCGAAGCGACGGTCGACGCCGACCGGATCATGATACCGGTCGAAGCCAGCGTCTCCCGGATCGAGGGTCTCGACACCGTCGCGGGCGGAACATTGCGCGATGTCCGCCTCGCGGGCGACCTCGCAATCGACGGCTCGCGCATCCTGTCGGACAACATGCGGATCCGTTCGGACCGGATCGATGCCGGGCTGATCCTGCTCGCCGATACCTCCACCGGTCTCTACACCGGCGCGATCGACGGCAGGATCGACAATTACAGGGTGGAAAGCGTCGGCATCTTCAACATCGAGACCAACGTCGATCTCGAATCGCAGGACGGCGGTTTCGCGCTGGCGGGCCGGGTCCGCGCTCGCTCGACCAGCCTGTTCAATGAGGGCGTGCGCAATTTCCTCGGCGGCAATGCCGTTGCCGCAAGCGATGTGCGCTATGGACCGGACGGAGTCATTCGCTTCTCGAACCTTTCGCTGCGTGCTCCCGCCGTGCGCATAACCGGCGGCAATGGCTTTTACGCGCCCGACGGACGGCTCGCGCTCAATGCCGACGGCATCACAGATGCCTATGGCCGGGTCGGGGTGCGGGTGGCGGGGACGCTCACCGATCCCCAAGCCGTGGTCACCGCCGAGCGGCCAGATTTCGGCATCGGCCTCGCCAATTTGCGCGCGGAGATCACCGGTGCACGGAACGGCTACCGGCTCGATGCCACCGCCGATACCGATTATGGCCCGCTGACCGCAGATGTCGTGCTTGGGACGGGCAATCAGCTGACGCTCGATATCAATAGCGCGAACCTGGCCGGAATAGATTTCTCCGGCTCGCTGTCGCAGACTCCGGCGGGGCCATTCGCTGGCCGGCTCAATGCCAATGGGCGGGGCGTGGCGGGGATAGTGCGTCTCGACGCGGTCGGGCAGTATCAGCAAGCGCTGGTCAATCTGCGCGCACGCGACACGGTGCTGCCCGGCCCCGCCAACCTCGCGATTAGTTCGGCAATCGTGGATGCGAGGATAATACTCTACGACCAGCCTTACGTCGTGGCCGATGCGCAACTTGCACAGACGGTCTTCGGCAGTCTCAACCTCAACGCCGCGCGCGCCAAGATTGACTATCGCGACGGCAGCGGCACTGCGAAAGTGCTGGCGGAAGGTGTCAGCGGAGTGCCGTTCCGCGTCGCCGCGAATGCCGAACTCCGGCCCGACCTGTGGCGCGCCGCGCTCAAGGGGCGGGTGCGCGGGATCGACTTTGCGACCACCAGTCCGGCGCGTATCATCCCGCGCTCGGGCGAATACGAATTGCTGCCCACGCGGATCGATTTCGGCCGTGGCAATATACGGCTGGCGGGCACTTACGGCGCGGGGATCGAACTCCAGAGCCGCCTCGATTCGCTTGATCTGACGATGATCGACGCCTTCGTGCCTGGGCTCGGCGTCAACGGGCGCGCCACCGGCAATCTCGATTTCAGCCAAGCCAATTCTTCCGCTTTCCCGCGCGCGGACGCACGCTTGCGGATCGCGAATTTCAGTCGCACCACGGCAGTGTCGGTCAGCCAGCCGGTCGATATCAACTTCGTTGGCAAGCTGCTTCCCAACGGCGGCGAGGCACGCGCAGTTATGCGCCGGCGCGGCAGCGTGATCGGGCGAATGACTGCCTCTCTCACTCCGCTGCCGCCCGGCTCGGGCAGCTGGACCACGCGCCTGCTGGCGGCGCCGCTCGACGGCGGGATCCGCTACAACGGGCCGGCGGATACGCTGTTCTCCTTTGCCGGCCAGCCCGACCAACGGCTGTCGGGTCCGATCGGTGTGGCGGCGGATTTCTCGGGACGGGTGCAGAGTCCGCAACTGGCCGGCATCGTGCGTGCCAGCAATCTCACCTACGAAAATCAGACCTATGGCACGCGGCTGTCGAACATGGCCATTGCCGGGCGCTTCAGCGGCGATCGGTTCGAGGTCGAACGGCTGACCGCGACCGCAGGCGACGGCACCGTCAGTGCGCAGGGCTATGTCAGCCTGGCGGAAGCGAGCGGCTATCCGATGAATGTCGAGGTCGCACTGGACGATGCGCGGCTAGCGCGGAGCGACGCGCTGTCCGCCACGGCGACCGGTAATCTGCGGCTGGCCAAGGCGGCCGGACAGACTGCGCTGCTGTCGGGCGAAATCACCTTGCCCGAAACGCGCTACGAAATCATCCGCCAGGGTTCGGCGCAGGTGCCCGAACTCACCGGCGTGCGCTTCAAGCCCCCGCGCGGACCGAAGCGGATAACGGGCGACGAGCCAGCCGAACCGCAACCCGGCCTGTTCGACCAGCTGCGGCTCGATATCGCGCTCAATGCTCCGGAAAGGCTCTATGTTTCGGGTATGGGGCTCGAATCCGAATGGCGGGCCGATATGCGCCTTGGCGGCACCAGTAACGCACCGCGCATCTCGGGCGACGTCGAACTGGTTCGCGGGACGCTTGGTTTCGCCGGTCGCTCGTTCGAACTGAGCGACGGGCGCGTGGACTTCACCGGCGGCACCTCGATCGATCCGGTCATCCGCCTGACGGCCACCGAGGATATCGAGGACGTCACGGTCAACGTGAACATCACCGGCCGGGCCTACGATCCGCAGATTGCGTTTTCGAGCGTACCCGGCATGCCGCAGGACGAAATCCTGTCGCGCATCCTGTTCGGCAGCTCGATCGGCAACCTCTCGACGATCCAGGCAGTGCAGCTCGCCGCGTCGCTCAACTCGCTGCGCGGCAGCGGCGGCGGTCTCAATCCGCTCGGCAAACTGCGTTCCGCAACCGGAGTTGACCGCCTGCGCATTCTCGGTCCCGACGATACAAGCGGCCGCGGAACCGCCCTCGCTGCGGGACAGTATTTGACCGATGACATCTATGTCGAATTCATCACCGATGCGCGCGGATTCACCGCCACGCAGCTCGAAGTGAGCCTGACGCCATTCCTTTCGATACTCAGCCAAGCCGGCGGCTCAGGAGCCACCAACGTGAATATCCGCTACCGGAAGAACTATTGATGCGTAATTTACTAGGCCTGCTCGCATTCTTCGCTCTCTGCGCGTGCGAAAGCGAGCCGACATTCGACGAGCGCTACGAAGCTGCGCAAGAGCAGATCACGGACAAAGCAGAAGAACTGGATCGCGATTTGGAACCCGCTTCGGCGGCTGACACTGAAGTAGAAAAGGACAGAAGTCCAAGAACTAATCTATAAGAAGCTAACGCGCGAAGTCCGATGGCCGGTTTACCGTTCTAAGCGCCAATAGCAGCCCGACCGCTTACGGCCCACTTCAAGACGGTCTGTGGTGCGCCTTAACCGACACATGCGTTCTCCTCTCAGAGCGCTGATCGAGTTGCCCAGAAAAATTTGACAACGCGGGGGGGTGAGGACCTCGCCAATCTATTCGCGGGGTCCTTCCATCCCGAAACCTCTGAGCCTCTATGAAATCAGCGGCCCAGATGGGTCCTTTGGAGGGGGGGCTGACTGACAGGTCCTCCTTGAGCTTCGATGAGCCGGCGCGGCATCTGCCACGGCAACGCGATAGCAGAAACCTTTCTCTCGTCGCTTAAGCGAAAGCGCCTTCGATGCCGAACCCAACAATCCCATGTGGAAGCCTGACGGGACGCGTTCGATGGCATTGCGATGCTCTAAACCGCGGCGCGCAAGCAAGTCAGACGGGATGCTGGCACCCGCATAATTCGAACGGCAACAGATCTCGAAAGCAAAAATTATCTAGAAAACTAGGGGCTATTCGGTGCTAGATAATTCGATGGCACCTACGGACCCGACGAATACACCCGACCGGCCTAACGCGTATGAGATGCGAAAAAAGGCTGTAGACTTCGCAGCAGCTCAACTCGTTTTTGACCGAAATTTTGCAGTTGATGCGTTCTCATCCGGTTACTCCGCTGGCCGAGGAAAGGCTCTGCCTAAAAACCTCACCGAGGCAATCGTTGATCGGATTGATAGAGATGGCCATGCTAGATTGGCTCAACTTTGTTTGGCTTTTCTGCTTGCGCATGAAAACGCCAATGAAGGTCTAGACAAACTAGCCTACCTTTCTTGCCTTCGCACTATTCGAGATGGTGCGAACATGATCGCACAAGCTGCTGATGAACTTGTTGGGCAGATGCAGCGGCACAAGATTGAAACCAACGAAGTCGAACCAGTTCGGGCTGAAACACTTCATAGGCTTGCGGAGGCCCTACACGGACGGTTTCGCGCTGAAATGGGTGAAGACCAGTTCGATGACCTCATTTCTCCAAAATTAATCGGTAATCCTTTGTCAGACCTTCGGATGACTCCCGGTCTTCCCGGCATCGCAGCCCTCCACAATGAAGTCGAATCGATCCGTGAGGAATATGTTCGCGCTCAAAAGCAGCCTAAGCAGAAAGGAGTTGGGCCCGTTGGTATGCGCCCCGGCAACAAGCCGAACAGGGAGCAAAAAGCTTTTATTCGCGATCTCGCGGCGCTCTACGAAGAGATCTTGGCGTTGCAGCCGACCGCTCATGACACGGCATCGGGACCGAGTTCGCCTTTCCTGCGCTTCATACACCGGGTTTTCAGGGAGTTCCGCGAGCAAAGTGAATTGCCGGTTGATCCGCACGGCTATTATCCGCCGTCGGTCGGGACTGTGCGCAACGTGTTGCGATCACGGTGACATTAAATCCGCCAGAATCATTTTTGTCTGATTTCAGATAGGCCAGTGTGATCCAAAGAAAACGTCCTAAGCAATAGAGGACTTTCATGAGATACACTGGACCTAAATTCGTTTGCTGCAAGCAAATCGCAGATATGTGCAATGTCAGCGTGGTCAGCGCGCGGCGCTACAGCAAGCTTCCTGACTTCCCGCAACCTTTCGAGATCGGCGGTTCAGTTAAATGGTTGGGCGAGGAGGTTTGGGCTTGGATCATGAGCCGTCGCCGCGTTCGCAAGGCTTGAGGGTCAGGCCTTGCGCCGCCGCCGCCCTTCACCGATCTCTCCGACCACTAACGCGTCGGATAGCAGTATATCAGCCCAAATCGCTGCAAGCTTGCGGCGCCGGTCAATGAAGCTGGCCCGCATGTAGCGAAGCTCACTGCCCGACAATCCGGTCGGCGTGTGGGCGAGCATCAGATCAATAATCAGCGGGTCTCGTGGCCCACCATGCTCAACGATCCACTCGTTCATGATCGTGCTGAACGTGGAACGCCAGCCATGAGGGACATGGCGCTTTCGTAGACCTTCTCTCCGAAACAAGTAGCTCAGAGCGTTTTCCGACATCGGCTTGTGAATGGAATGCGCACCAGGGAATACGTAATTGCTACCAGCGCTGAACTTCCACGCTTCGCGCAGCACGTCCGATGCCGCCAGCCCAAGCGGCACTGGATGATTGAAGCTTTCGTCCTCGCGCTGTTCCAGTTCCTGTTTCATTTTGACCGCCGGTGCAATCCAGATTGCTTCGGTATCACACCCCCCGGCTTCAGGATTGAACTCGCGGATGTCTTCCCATTCGAGCCACCGAATCATTCCCGGCCTCTGGGCAGTCAACGCTAGGAAGCGCGCAGCGAGCTTGACGACCGGACTAGCTTCGGCAGTATCGGTGAGTGACAATACATCTCGAGCCTCTTTAATCGTTATCACTGCCGGCCAGCGTCGCTTCGACGGTTTAGCCTTGAGCACTTTCACGAGCGATGCGGCAGGATCGGATGTGGCATGGCCGTTAGCGATCGCATAAGCGTATATCGCTGAAATACGCTGGCGCAGCCGATGAGCGGTCTCAATAGCGCCTCGGTCCTCGACCTTCTGCAAGGTCGCGAGCACATGGGTCGCATCAATTGCCGTCATTGGAAGCGAACCGATGTCTTCGAAGACATCGCGCTCCAAGCTTACAATGACGTCCCTCGCATGGACCGGCTTCCAACGCAGCTCCTGTTTTGAAAACCATTCGCGCGCAACGGCCTCGAAGGTATGAGCCGCAGCAAGACGGCTAGCAAGCGATGCGCGCTTGGCCTCGACAATCGGATCCTTTCCTCCCCTGAGCAAACGCTTGTCTTCGTCGCGAAGTTCACGTGCTTCCCTGAGTCCGACATCTGGATAGCTCCCAAGCGTGCGAAGCTTCTCCTTGCCGCCATATCTGTATTTATGCCTCCAAGACCGGTGTCCGGTCGGCGATACATGAAGGTAGAGCCCCCTAGAATCCGTCAGTTTGTAAGGTTTGGCTCCACCTTTTGCGCCCTTGCACTGAGCATCCGTCAACATTCTCTGATCTTTCTTCGAAACTTGATTACCACAAGCTTCTGACCAGCTGTCCTACGAACGCTCCGCGTTCAAGAAGGTGCTATCCTTCTGGAATTGATTGATATTTAATGATCGCGATTGAGCGGGACGCGAAAGGCAAGGCTGCCAATTGTCGCCTACGATACCATTAGGAGTGGTCGATCGCCGAAGCTTTGCGATACCCCCTGTTCCGCCTATCGATACCCCCTCGCATACCCCCTGCCTGGTGATATTGGTTGATATCGCGTGATCAAGAAAGATATCTCCTAGTCGCCGTAAGGCCCGGAGAACTAACAATTTTGATCATACCTGATCGCAGATGATAAGCATTAATGGCGGAGAGGGAGGGATTCGAACCCTCGATACGGTTGCCCGTATACCGCATTTCGAGTGCGGCGCATTCGACCACTCTGCCACCTCTCCGCAAACCGGGTGCGCTCTCGGGGTCGTGGGACCCGGGTCGAAGCGAGCGCGCCCCTTAGCCCTCTGCTCCTGCCTTGCCAAGCCTTTTGTCATCCGAATTCGGGGGACTAGACAGTTGAAGACCTTGTCTTGACGGTGTCGAGGCCCATATTCTGCAAACTCATGGAAAGATCATCGTTTTTCTCCGCCCAAGCAGGCCGCACTTTAGAGGCCCCCCGTCGACTGCGCACAAACTTCGCGATTGGTGATGTGGTGCGTCACAAAGCTTTCGATTTTCGCGGTGTCATCTTCGATATCGATCCTGTCTTCGCCAATAGCGAAGAATGGTATCAGGCCATTCCCGAAGAGATCCGGCCCGATCGTGACCAGCCTTTCTACCACTTGCTCGCCGAAAGCGACGAGAGTGATTACGTCGCATATGTCAGTCAGCAGAATTTGATCGGGGACTCGCTTGCTGGCCCTGTCTCGCACCCCGATGTGCATCAGTATTTCGAGCAGTTCGAAAACGGGCGCTACCGGATGCGCAACCGCTTGACGCATTAATCGAAGCAAGTTGTCGCTCGCCTTCGCAAGCGATCACGGCAAGCCGCGGGAAACCATTTCCCCGTCGGAACGCTACCTATCCGAAGGGATGGTTCATGGCGGCACGCGCATATTGGCAGGGGCAGATCAGACTGGCGCTGGTTTCGATACCGGTGGAGATTTATTCGGCGTCCAAGTCCGGCGCGAAAATTCGTTTTAACCAGATCCACGAGCCTAGCGGCAAGCGGATATCTTACGAAAAGGTCGTACCGGGCGTCGGTCCGGTTGACCGCGATGACATCATACGCGGTTACGAAGTCTCGAAGGGTAATTACGTTCTCTTGGAAGACGAGGAGATCGAAGCCGTCAAAATCGAGAGCAAGCGCACACTGGAATTGGTTCAGTTCGTCGATTCGTGCGAAATCGATCCGCTCTATTTTGATAAGCCCTATTACGTTGCTCCTCAGGACGAGTTGGCGGAGGAGGCTTTCGTGGTGCTGCGCGAAGCATTGCGGAAGGCAAAGAAGGTCGCGCTTGGGCAATTATCGGTGAGAGGTAGCGAGAAGCTTGTCGCCATAAAGCCATGCGGGAAAGGCCTTCTTCTGGAAACGCTTCGATATTCGGATGAGGTGCGTGCCGGGCAATCATTCTTCGATGACATCGAGGAGGCGAAGCCCAAAAAGGAGTTGCTCGATCTCGCCAGCACTTTGATCGAACAGAAGAGCGCACCCTTTGATGCGTCCGAATTCGAGGATCGCTATGCGGATGCTTTGAGGAAGCTGATCGACAAAAAATCGAAATCGAAAAGCAAGAAGACCATTATCGAGGATGTAGACGACCCCGAAAGCTCGGGCGGCAATGTGATCGACCTCATGGCGGCTCTCAAAAAATCGGTAGGCGAAGAGAAGCCGAAGAAGGCTGCCAAACGCAAGAAGTCGGCCTGATCATATGGCGGCGCGCAAGGACCCACTCGCCGTTTATAACGCCAAGCGCGACTTCGGACAGACCCCCGAACCAGCGGGCAAGAAACAGAGTAGCCAAAACGGCAATCTTTTCATTGTGCAGAAGCATGATGCGACCCGGTTGCATTGGGACTTACGGCTTGAAGTTGATGGAGTTCTAAAAAGTTGGGCCGTAACCAAGGGGCCCTCCCCCGACCCGGATATCAAGCGCCTGGCAGTTCGGACCGAAGACCATCCGATGTCCTACGCAACGTTCGAGGGCGTCATTCCAAAGAAAGAATATGGCGGTGGCACGGTGATGCTGTGGGATCGCGGCTCCTGGTCACCCATCGAAGGAAAGAGCGCCCACGATCTCAAAGACGGTCATCTACATTTCGTTCTCGAGGGTGAGAGAATGAAGGGTGAATGGCTGTTGATCCGGCTAAAACCGAAATCGGGAGAGAAAAGAGAAAACTGGCTTCTGCGCAAACTGCAGGACGAACACGCGGATGAAGGCGATACGCTTGTTCAACATGAATTGACGAGTGTGCTATCCGGGCGGTCTATGGCAGAGATCGCGGCCAATAAGGCTGCGGAACGTCGCGAGACCGGAAAAGTAGATGATGCGTTTCTTTCGGCAATGGTAAGAAACTCGCCCAACCGCGCTCAGAAACCCGGCTCTGGTATTAAGAGACGCGCGGCTCTCCCTAAATATCGTAAGCCGCAACTGGCCACTCTCGTAGACGACGTTCCTACCGGCAATCGCTGGATGCATGAGATTAAATTCGATGGGTATCGTGCGCTGATCGCGGCGAAGGGCGACATCGTTAAGATATACACGCGTAACGGCAAGGACTGGACTGACAAGTTCGGCCCACTCGTCCACGCGATCTCAGATCTAGACCTACCTCCATGTCTTATCGATGGCGAGATCGTAGCTACAGATGCGAAGGGAAATCCTGATTTCTCCACGCTCCAGAAGGTGCTCAAGCGCGGTAAAGGTTCGCAGGGCGAGAGCGATGTTCTGGCCTTGCATGCGTTCGACCTTCTTGAACTGGAGGGGGAGAATCTCGTATCTCTTCCCAATATAGAGCGGAAGGAGCGGCTCGATGCTTTGCTCGAATCCTCCGAACCACCCATCTACGTCGCTGAGCATGTGTTGGGTGCCGGAGAAAAGCTTTATCGCGCCATGTGTGACGCCGGTCAGGAAGGCATCATATCCAAGACTGTCGATGGAACATACTCCTCGAGCCGCAGCAAATCCTGGGTGAAGGTCAAGTGCACGAGGCGGCAGGAATTCGTGATCGCGGGCTGGAAAAAATCTTCCGCAAGGGGTCGCCCCTTTGCTTCCCTCTTGCTCGCACAACATGATGCCGGTGAACTTGTCTACAAAGGCAATGTAGGTACAGGCTTCTCTGCCGACGACCTCGATGACCTCGCGAAGAAAATGAACCGTCTCGAGCGAAAGACACCCCCAGTCGAAACTGACAAGGCTAGTGCCCGCGGGGTAACCTGGATCACCCCGAAGCTGGTTGCCGAAATCGCTTTTGCTGAATTTACAGCAGATGGGAATGTGCGCCACGGTAGCTTTCTGGGGCTGCGTGAAGACAAGAAAGCATCATCGGTAAAGCCCGAAACTGCCGCCGCGCCAATGAACGAACAAGAGGCGGTAAAGATCTCCAGCCGGGACCGGGTGGTTTTCCCGGAAAGTGGACAAACCAAAGGAGATTTGGCTGACTATTACGAAGCTGTAGCCCCGATCATGTTACCGTTTACAGCCAACCGTCCGATCAGCTTGGTACGGTGCCCTCAGGGCCGCTCGAAGAACTGCTTTTTCCAGAAACACGACAGTGGCGGGTTTGGCGATGCAGTGCGCCATGTGCCGATCAAGGAAAAAGACGGGGGCCACGAAGACTATCTCTATATCGATGACCCGCGAGGTCTTTTGCAGTGCGTGCAGATGGGTACGATCGAGTTTCATGGTTGGGCTTCACGGGTGAACGCCGTCGAAAAGCCCGATCGGATGATCTTCGACCTCGATCCTGACGAAGGTTTGGGTTTTGACGAGGTCAAGCACGCTGCCCGAGACATCCGCGATCGATTGGCAGATGTTGGACTTACCAGTTTTGCAATGCTCTCCGGCGGAAAGGGCGTGCATGTAGTCGTGCCCCTGACCACAGGTCATGGCTGGGATGCCCATAAAGACTTCTCGCGCAGGTTCGCGGAAGCGCTGAGCCTCGGGGAGCCTGAGAGGTTTACCGCGACCATGAGCAAAGCGAAGCGCAAGGGAAAGATTTTCATCGACTGGTTGCGCAATCAGCGCGGCTCCACTGCGGTCGTTCCCTATTCCGCTCGCGCTCGCTCGGGGGCTCCTGTCGCCGTCCCGATCGCTTGGAACGAGTTGCGCACGATGAAGGACGCTCAGCCTTTCTCAATCGATAAGGCGAAAACTCTGCTGGACCGCGCACAGTCAAAGTCGCTGAAAGGATGGGGTTTCGCAGATCAGAAATTGCCCGATCTATAAGATGCTACTCCTTTTCACTGACGGCCTGGGCCGTTACGACCCGATCAGTTTCGCGGAGGAGAGATAAATGAGCGATGTAGCAGCCACCAACGCATGGGTTCGCAAACCGCAATCTCCTTCAGGCAGAACGCACTGCGACGCTGAAGATTACGAGCGTCTGTATACCCGCAGCATAGAGCACAGCGAAGATTTCTGGGCCGAGCAAGGCGCTCGCCTAGACTGGTTCGAGAAGCCGACGAAAATCGCCGGCTGGAGTTATGATCCTGTAGACATCCGATGGTTTGAGGACGGCATAATCAACATCTGTCACAACGCTGTCGATCGCCACGTTGCTGCGGGCAACGGGGATCGTCCAGCGATGATCTTCGAGCCGGACGATCCGGATGGCGACTGCCGCCATATTAGCTATGCCGAACTTCAGAAAGAAGTGATCCGCATGGCAAATACATTGCGGGAAATGGGCGTAAAAAAAGGCGACCGAGTCACGATCTATATGCCGATGGTCCCCGAAGGCGCCTTCGCCATGCTCGCATGCGCCCGCATCGGAGCGGTTCATTCGGTTATTTTCGGCGGGTTTTCTCCAGAAGCGATCGCAGGGCGTGTCGCGGACTGCAAAAGCGATTATATCGTGACCGCAGACGAAGGCTTGCGAGGATCGAAGACGATACCTCTCAAGGCCAATGTCGACGAGGCTCTAGCAAAGTCGACTGTCAATGCCGTATTAGTGGTGCGCCATACCGGCGGCAGTGTCCGCATGACCGAAGGGCGCGACCACTGGTATCACGAGCTTTCCGCAAATGTGGGCAAGGACTGCCCTTGCGAGCCCATGGCGGCAGAAGACCCGCTCTTCATTCTTTATACTTCCGGATCGACCGGAAGCCCTAAGGGGGTGGTGCACACCACGGGGGGTACGCAGTCTGGACGGAGACGACTTTCCGATACGTATTCGACTACCGTCCCGGCGAAGTCTATTGGTGCACTGCGGATATCGGCTGGGTCACTGGCCACAGCTATATAGTTTACGGCCCACTTCTCAACGGGGCGACGGCACTGATCTTTGAAGGGGTACCGAACTACCCCGACAATGACCGCTTCTGGGCTGTGTGTGAAAAGCACAAGGTGAACATCTTCTATACCGCCCCTACCGCTATCCGCGCACTAATGCGCGAGGGCCCGGAACATGTCGCCAAGCATGATCTGGCGTCGCTTCGCATCCTCGGCACCGTAGGCGAACCAATTAATCCTGAAGCATGGCGATGGTACCATGATCATGTCGGCGGCGGCACTGCAGCTATCGTCGATACTTGGTGGCAGACCGAAACAGGCGGCATCATGATCACGACCCTACCCGGCGCTCACGACATGAAACCCGGAAGTGCCGGCAAGCCGTTCTTTGGTGTATGCCCGCAATTGGTCGGGAATGAGGGAGAGGTCCTAGAAGGCCCTGCCCAAGGCAATTTATGCATTACCCGAAGTTGGCCCGGGCAAGCTCGCACGGTGTACGGCGATCACGAACGTTTTATCCAGACCTACTTCAGCACATACAAGGGCAAGTATTTTAGCGGCGACGGCTGCCGCCGGGATGCCGATGATTATTACTGGATTACCGGCCGTGTAGACGATGTGATCAATGTTTCTGGCCATCGCATGGGTACAGCGGAGGTTGAAAGTGCACTGGTCCTTCACCCTTCGGTGAGCGAGGCTGCCGTTGTCGGCTTCCCTCACGACATCAAGGGGCAGGGCATCTACTGCTATGTAACGCTGATCGCAGGAGAAGAACCTTCCGCCTCCCTAAGTGACGAACTTCGGCAGTTGGTGCGAAAGGAAATAGGCGCAATCGCCACACCCGATCATCTGCACTTCACACCGAGCCTGCCAAAAACCCGTAGCGGGAAAATCATGCGAAGGATCCTGCGCAAGATAGCAGAGAATGATTATGGTTCGCTTGGCGATACGTCGACACTGGCCGATCCAACTGTCGTAGATGAGCTAATCGAAAGGCGACAGAACCGTTGAGCGAATAATACTGGCATGTTGCGCTGCCTTTTGTAATTTTACTCATTACATTTGCAGTAAATCTATTAGGCATTAACAGCCACTAAGGCCATGGTGACTAAATGGAATGTCAGGCAGGGTATAATGAAAAAGATCATCTGCTGGATTACAGTTGCGCTATTCGGGCTTCCTTACTCCAGCGTATCCGCACAGAGCGAAGCCGAAGACGTTCAGGTCATGGTCTTAGGCGTTTACCATTTTGCCAACCCTGGCTTGGATGACCACAACGTCGAAGTTGATTCCGTTCTCACCCCAGCCAGACAGGCCGAGCTTGAGAATTTGGCCCAAGCCCTGGCTGTTTTCCATCCCACACAGGTTGTGGTGGAAGCAGTAGCGCCCGGCCCCGACTACCATGTTGCCGAATACGAACAATTCTCTCCTGCAATGCTGGCCGAAGACCCCAATGAAATCGTGCAGATAGGATACCGGGTGGCGAATAAAGCTGGACTAGAGCAGGTTCTTGGAATCGACGTTCAGCCAACCGACGGGGAAGAGGGCTATTACCCGATCGATCAGGTCCGCTCGGCAGCCGACCGGTCTGGCCAGTCTGCAATCCTTGCAGAACTGGACGAGGAGGTCGGCGGATGGGCGGCCCGTTTTGGTGAAAGCCAGAGTTCGCGTTCGATCGCTGACCTACTTCTGGAGATCAATGGCCCCGGCTTCCCTGCGGGCCAGAAGTTTTACGATGCGATGATCCCGATCATATCGGACGATGATTTGGCGGGAGCTCATCTCAATGCCAGATGGTATGCCCGTAACGTTAGTATCTACGCCAAGTTAATGCGCAACGCCGAACCGGGAGACCGCATACTTGTGATATATGGCGCAGGACATAACGCTTGGCTTCGGCATTTCGCATCCACGATAGAGGGCCATAAGTACGTCGACCCGGCTCCCTATCTTGAGCTTGCCCGCAATCTTCAGAACGGTACCGATCATCATAAGCGCCGGTAATTGAAGTCCAGGTTTTCGGTCGATCCGCTCTCATTTTTCACACGGACAGAGATCTGCATGCGATCGTTCGTCTCGCGGTGAATGATTAGGCCATCGAAAATCCATTTATCTCGAAGAGTCGCCAGCAAAGGGAATCTGCGAACTTCAGCCTTTTCCTCCCACCCTGACAGGTCTGGGTCAAAATGCTTTAGTCGGTATTCTATTGTCTCGCCCACCTGAACGATGGTGATCAATTCATAGAACATCACCGAGCCATCCGGCGCCAATTGACGAAAATGACCGACCATCTGATTGCCCGCCGGCGCTGAATAGACTTCTGTCGCCAAGGCTCCGTCGATCCCCTCCCCTTCCCACGCTCCCGTAAGCCAATTCAAATTCGCCAGCTTCACCGTTTCTGAGTATGATTCGGGCTGAAAGTCTGTCTCAGAGGGCGGAGTTGTCGCCGCGAAGATGAGCGCGATTGCGAAAAACTGGTGGATCATCGCTTCATCCTTCAGCAGCAAGCGGAAGAAAAATATCGGCGCGCAGTTCTTCCTCGTCTTCAATCTCTTCAGGATCATCAAGGTAATGGAAAAGCAGCGGCTCTTGCGCCACTTCTCTCGACAGCACTCCGATTGCGAAAGCGTATACCAAATCGATGCTATCGTGCAGGGCGTCGTAGCTACCGGTTCTCCGTAAACGAATGTATTCGCCACCCGAAACGCGCACGACCTTCAAATCGCCTAATGGCTGACCGACAGCACCTGTCGCCAGAGCGCAATCAAAGCGGCATTCCGATGCAGGAGTGATGCGTGGATCATCATGCGGAATGCCGTAAATTCCGCGAAGATCCGAAGGCTCCACCTGTTGAAGTACGAGCTCGAACAGCTTCGCATAACCAGCGTTCAGTTCATCATAATCTCCGGTGTTGCGGATCGCGAGTAACCGAAAAGGATCGAGCGACACGACTTCGATATCGAGCGAGTTTGAAGGTTCGCCTTCTACACGGCGCGGTTTTTGCAAAACTTTGAGCAGCGTATCAATTGCTGCAGCTTCCGATCTTAACTGAGAAGCGGACGCGCCTGCCGCAGCCTTAAAGGCCCTCGCGAAGGCTTGAGAGGTAGCGTAGCCGCTATCGCCGGCGACTTCCGCGATTGTGCGTTGTTGCGCAAGCGCCGGAACGGAATGGGCGAGCCGAACTCGCCTGACCGTCTCTCCTACCGCTTCGCCGGTCATAATCCGGTAGACGCGATGGAAATGGTAAGGGGACATCGCTGCCACATCCGCCAGTTCGGCGAGGTCTGGCGCGGAACCATCGGATACCCGTTTCTGGATATGCTCAACGACGCGATCAATCCGCTCGGCATATAATTGTCTTTGATTACGGCGCATCCATCCGTCCCCTTTCGAGGATCTTTCTATCGCAGATGTCCGGTGCCTGTCGTTCCCGATCTTGCTGAGTTTTTTGGTGAGGGCTCTTCATTTGCAGGTTTTGCCGCCCGAACGCATAAGAGCAAACCGCCCTTGTTCAAGTCATTGGCCAATCCCACCGAAGCGCCAAATGCCCGCTGCTCATGCAAGCTCGCTGTGCCGAACTAGGTATGGAACTAGGGCTTTAGAAGGATGCCATTGGTCACTGCTTTGCGATTAAAGTCTAGCGAACGCGCCGGTGGACAAGGGCCTGACTTGCTCCTGCATTATCGAAAGCGAGGCTCGCTTGGTCGAAACAGCGGGGCTATCGTCACTGACCCGGAATGTCGCGGCGCGGCTGGAAAGAGAGGCAACTTCCTCTTCCAGACTGCGTGCCGCTGCCGACATTTCCTCTACCATCGCGGCATTACGCTGAGTCGAATTGTCCATATCTTCAACCGACGTAGACACCTCGGCGATTGTCGAGGATTGTGCCAGGTTCGCCTCGGCCAGAGATTTCAGCAGCTTTTCAACCCCGCTTACGTCGCTATTGATATTGGCAAGCGCATCGTCGACCTCCCGGACAGCACCCACCGCCGTATCGACCTCCGCCTGAGTGACGGTCAGCTGTTCACGTGCGCGCTTGGCTTCTTCTTCCGCGCGCATTGCCAAAGCCGAAACAAGATCTGCAACCACTGCGAAGCCGCGGCCCGCTTCGCCTGCCCGACCAGCTTCTACTGCGGCGTTCATGGCCAGCACACGTGTCTGAAAGGCAATCTTGTCGAGCCCCTCAATAACGGTATCGATACCTTCAGCGTTTTCGGCGACGCGACCCATCGCGCGCACCGCTCGGTCCACGACCTCACGTCCGCATCCCACCGTGTTCATCGCTTGCCCCGCGCGTTCCACCGTATCCTTAGCCGAACCAGCGCTCTCGCGCAGACGCTCATTCATCTGCGTGATCGCCGCTGAAGTCTCCTCCAAGCTTGCTGCATTGCTCTGCGTCCGCATAGCAAGGTCGCTCGACGCACTGGCGATCTCTGTTGAGCCATTGCGGATTTGCACAGCGCCCGTAATAACCGCACCGATAAGTGCGCGAAGGCTATCCAGCGCAGCGTTATAATTGTCACGCAGCGCAATATAGTCGGCCGGAAACTGCGTCTTTATCGAGGCGGTAAGATCGCCCTCGGCTAGGCTGCCGAGATGTCTGCCCAGCGTCTCCACCACTTCCTTTTGTTCGATGTTCGCACGAATCTTTTGAGCTTCGGCAGCCTCCTGCTCCAGCGCATTGTCACGGAAAACTAGAACTGCGCGAGCCATCTCTCCGACTTCGTCGCCACGCCTGTCGCCAGGGATATCGACGTTGTTATTACCCGCCGCCAGATCCCCCATTACTACTCGCAATCGGCCTAGTGGATGCGATATGCCCATCCGCGCCAGAGGGATCGCGATCCCTAGCCCGGCCCCCACAGCGATCAGGCTGTACACCAGCAACATCGTCGCATCGCGCTCGACCCGTGCTTCGATCTCGGCCGTGCGCGCGTCACCTTTTTCAACGCGTGCGTAGGTAGTTTCGGAAACAGATTTGGTGAAGTTCTCGAGCTCCGCGCCTGCTGCGGTAAGCGCCACGCGTGCTTCAGCGATGCGGCCGGCATTAGCCAAGTTCAGTACCTCGCTCGCAAGCCGGTGCGTTTCATCAAAATAGCCGCGCATTTGAGGCACGGTATCGGCAAATGCAGGGTCGGTCTCCAGAGCATCG
Organism: uncultured Erythrobacter sp.; assembly: GCA_947504155.1. Lineage (GTDB taxonomy): Bacteria > Pseudomonadota > Alphaproteobacteria > Sphingomonadales > Sphingomonadaceae > Qipengyuania. The sequence goes on along the minus strand of CANNGF010000003.1, from coordinate 16,686 downwards.
GACAGGTTGTTTCCGCCACGTTCGTATGCAGTGGCCAAAGATTCCCGCAGTTTGCTGCTCTCCGTCGACCCTGCGTCAAATGCTAGCGACTGGGCGGCGATATAGACCAATTCAATCGCTCGCCGATTTGCGCGGGCGATATCGGTGGTCCCCGGCAAGGTCCGTTTAACCAGCTCATTGTAACTCTGGCTGACACCTTTTGCGGTGCTATTGCCGACAAGTGCAATTCCAAGAAGCAGCGCGCCGAGGAACAACAGCAGCGCCGCGACCTTCGTCGCAATATTCAAATTTTCCATTAGCCGCATCAAGTGGGGACCTGTCTTCCGATTCTATTTCACCCATTTTAGGAAGATTCTGAGTTCGGAAGATAGGTCTGGGGCTTTTTGCGGCCGCTTTCTCCTAAATAGGAGTCAGGAAAAAAGCAAAAAGGCATTGTTGGAGGCAAGCGAGAGCTCGTGCGATTAAACGACCACTCCATGATTTTGGAGCGTTCTGCGATCCACAAAACCCTGCGACCGGTGACGGAGTAGCCGCTTTAAGGCGAGGCGAGAAATAAGGCCCGTCATAGTATCGGAGAGAGATCAACCTTCGCAAACGTATGTACGTATCGTCGCAACTTGCCGAAAACGAAAGGCGAAGGCGCGTCCTTATCGGCGGAGATAAGGCACAAACAATCCGTTGAAACTATTTACCAAACTTCTTGCAATTTGCGGTTTATAGCATGCGCAGCGCTAAGCCTAAGCGCCCGCCTAATGAACTCAATTTTGCGAACGAACTGTCGCCTTCATTCGTTGGGATAATCTTTCGCGTGGACATTAGACTTATGTCGCGCTCGCCGCTCATCGCTCGGCATCATACCTTGTTCGGTAAGGCTCATATCCTTGGGAGCTTTGCATATCAAAGGAAGAGGGGGGAAGCGATGTCAGAAGAAAACGATGCGCATAAGACGAGTGAGGCAGAAGGCGCCTACTGGGCTGAGAATATCCGTCTGCTGCTCACATTGATGGCGATCTGGTTCGCCTGTTCCTTCGGGGCGGGAATCCTCTTTCGCGATTTTCTCGATCAGTTCTCTCTGGGCGGATACCCCTTGGGTTTCTGGTTCGCCCAGCAAGGCTCGATCTACATCTTCATCGCGCTGATCTTCTACTACGTCGTCAAGATGAGGCGGATCGAACGCAAGTACGATTTGGACGATTGAGGGAGCAGACAATGGACACGCAAACTCTGATCTACCTGTTCGTCGGTGCCAGTTTCGCGCTCTATATCGGCATTGCCCTGTGGAGCAGGGCGGGTTCGACCAAGGAGTTCTACGTAGCCGGAGGCGGCGTCAATCCGATCGTTAACGGCATGGCCACCGCGGCCGACTGGATGAGTGCGGCCAGCTTCATCTCGATGGCCGGTCTGATCGCCTTTCTCGGCTATGATGGTTCGGTCTATCTGATGGGGTGGACCGGCGGATATGTCATGCTGGCGCTGTTGCTTGCCCCCTACCTGCGCAAGTTCGGCCAGTTTACCGTCCCCGACTTCATCGGCACGCGATACTATTCCAAGACCGCCCGCGTAGTGGCGGTCATATGCCTGATCTTCATTAGCTTTACCTATATCGCCGGCCAGATGCGCGGGGTGGGAATCGTGTTTTCCCGGTTCCTCGATGTCGATATAACCACCGGCGTTGTCATCGGCATGGGCATCGTCTTCATCTATGCAGTTCTGGGCGGGATGAAGGGCATCACCTACACCCAGGTCGCACAATATTGCGTGCTGATCTTCGCCTATATGGTCCCGGCATTCTTCCTGAGCTTCATGATCACCGGCAATCCCATTCCGCAGTTCGGCCTTGGCAGCCAGGTCAACGACGGTTCAGGGCTGTATGTGCTGCAGAAGCTCAACCTGGTGCTCACCGATCTCGGTTTTACGGAATATACCGACGGATCGAAGAGTATGATCGATGTATTCTGCATCACTCTGGCGCTGATGGTCGGGACTGCGGGATTGCCGCATGTGATCGTGCGTTTCTTCACCGTTCCCAAAGCTTCCGACGCGCGCAAGTCGGCTGGCTGGGCGCTTGTCTTCATTGCGCTGCTCTACACCACGGCTCCCGCCGTGGGAGCATTCGCCCGGCTCAACTTCGTCGATACGGTGAACGAGACGAGCTATTCCGAAGCGCCCGACTGGTTCAAGAACTGGGAACGCAACGATCTCATCGCCTTTCAGGACAAGAATGGCGACGGTGTGATGCAGTATCGCAGTGGAACCGCGTTCGAAGGAGCGCCTGCATACGGTGAAGGCACCGGACCATCGGGCGAGCGCGTGGTCACCAATGCTCCGGGTGTGGATAGCGAAAACGAGGTCTATGTCGACAATGACATCATGGTCCTCGCCAATCCGGAAATCGGCAACCTTCCCGGCTGGGTAATCGCGCTGGTGGCAGCAGGCGGCTTGGCGGCGGCCCTGTCGACGGCTGCGGGGCTGTTATTGGTCATATCCAGTTCGGTGAGCCACGATCTGCTCAAATCGACCTTCAAGCCCGACATTTCAGAAAAGGGCGAGTTGATGGCGGCGCGGATCGCGGCAACGGCAGCGATCGTAGTGGCAGGCTATCTGGGCATCTACCCTCCGGGTTGGGTCGCCCAAGTGGTGGCTTTCGCATTCGGCCTTGCCGCATCCAGCCTATTCCCCGCCATCTTCATGGGTATCTTCTCGATGCGGATGAACAAGGAAGGCGCAATAGCAGGAATGGTGACGGGCCTTGCCTTCACGTTCGGCTATATCTTCTACTTCAAGCTGGCGAACCCGGCCGCGAATGTAGCGGAGAACTGGTTTTTCGGTATTTCGCCCGAGGGCATCGGGGTAATCGGCATGGTGCTGAACTTCGCCGTCGCCATCGCGGTTTCGAGAGTAACGGCAAAGCCGCCCGTCGAAATCCGCGCGCTCGTGGACTCGATCCGCGTGCCGCGCGGGGCCGGAGAAGCCCACGTCCATTAACGCTTGCGAGCGCTAACGCAGTGGTCGGGCGGTGCCGCAAGGTACCGCCCGTTCTTGCATGCGCCGCCCGTTGCGATAGTCTGACAAGCGGAGGAGAGGTCCATGCTGTTCGGAGCTGCGATCGCCGCGGCGACGCTTTATCTGGCACTACTGTTCTGGATCGCCGCGCGGCAGGACCGGTTGGCCGGTCGGGGACGGGCCATGCCCGCGAAAAAGCGGGACTGGATCTATGGGCTCAGCCTTGCAGTCTATTGCACCAGTTGGACTTTCTTCGGCGGCGTCGGTTCGGCAGCGAGTTCAGGATGGCATTATTTGCCGATCTATCTGGGGCCGATCCTCGTCTTCACCTTTGGTTTCGGACTTGTCCGGCGGATACTTGCCCAAGCCACGGCGCAGCATTCGACCTCGATCGCCGATTTTCTTTCAGCTCGGTACGGGAAAAGCGGGATCGTCGCCGCACTGGTAACGATCTTCGCCACCATCGGATCGCTGCCCTATATGGCGCTGCAATTGCAATCCGTGGGCGCATCGCTGCTGGCGCTCGACCCCGATCTCGAGGCGAGCGTAACCGCAGAAGAACTGGTGCTGCTGGTCACAGGCAGCATGGTCCTGTTCGCCATCCTGTTTGGTTCGCGTCGTGCAGACCGGGCGGGCGAGAATGCCGGGCTGGTGCTCTCCATTGCAGTTGAATCAGTGGTCAAGCTTCTCGCGCTGCTCGCGGTTGCCGGCTTTGCCATTGCCATTGTCGCTGACTGGCCCCAGGTTCTAGCCCCTCCCATTTCGCCCTTTTCCGCCAGTCAGTTCGATGCGCGTTTTGCAGTTCTGACGCTACTCGCTGCCTGCGCTGCACTGTGCCTCCCGCGCCAGTTTCACATGGGCTTCGTCGAAGCGCAGACCGATCATGCCAGCGCGCCGATGCAATGGATTTTTCCCGCCTATCTGGCGATCACCTCACTGGTCATCGTGCCTATCGTCCTGGCGGGTATCAACGTCCTGCCTGCATCCATACCCGGCGACATGATGGTTCTTGCGCTGCCGCTGGAGCGGGGTTTCGCAGGGCTCGCTCTTTTTGTTTTCATCGGCGGTTTTGCCGCCTCCACCGGAATGATCGTGGTGGCCAGCGTGGCACTTTCCACCATGATCACCAACGATCTGATCTCGCCCCTGGTGTTCCGACGCGAACTTTTGGGCACGGGCCACCGCACCCGTCTTGCAGCCCGCGTATTGCTGGTCCGCAGGATCGTCATCGCAGCGCTCCTTTTTGCCGCATACCTCTTCTATCTCGGCTTCGGTATCACTGCGAACCTTGCGGGACTTGGCACTCTGGCCTTTGCTGCCATGGCACAGTTTGCGCCCGGTCTCGTGCTCGGAATGATTTCGAGGCAGGGCAATAAGATCGGCATGGTATGCGGTTTGCTGGCAGGATTCGCCTGCTGGCTGATCCTGCTGATCTTGCCGCCCGCAAGTGGGCAGTCGCCGGTTTTCCTCATTCACTCCGATCCACTGGTTTCCGGAGTGTTGATCAGTCTGGGGGCGAATTGCGCGGCTTATTGGGCAGGGTCCGCGCTGGGGCGGGAGACATTGGTCGACGCGGCTCAGGCCGCCGCATTCGTGGGCACGGCCGCACCAGGAACACGGTCTGCCTTCACAACTGCAAAACGCATCGCCGATGTCCGGCTGTTGCTCGCCCAGTTCGTGGGTCAGAACCGCGCGTTAGAAACTCTTGGCGCAGGCTATCGCGACAGTGACCCGGCCGATGCGCAGACCATGGCCAAGGCCGAACGCACTATTGCTGGCGTGATCGGAACACCTTCGGCGCGCATGCTGATATCCAGCTGGTCACAGGGCGACCCGGTGCCGCTGGAGCAGGTCGTCGCCATGTTCGATGAAACCAATCGCCGGCTGTCCTTCAGTGGCGATCTCCTGCAGCTTGCGATCGAGAATATCGATCAGGGCGTGGCTCTGGTCGACGCCGATATGAACCTTGTCGCATGGAATACACGCTATCAGGAGATGTTCGAGCTACCCGATGATCTGGCAAGCGTTGGCACTCCGATTGCCGATCTCATCCGCTTCAATCTGGAACAAGGTGGCGCCCCGCAGCAGGAGATCGACGACCAGATTGTCCGCCGGCTCGAGCACATGCGCGCCGGGCGTAAACACCGGATGGAGCGCGAGCAGCACGATGGACGCATCATGCGCATCGTCGGCAACCCCGCACCCGGTGGCGGCTATGTGACCAGCTATAGTGATGTGACGGCGGACAGACGGGCCGAGCAGGCATTGGAACAGAAGGTCTCGGAACGGACACAGCAGCTCAGCGAAGCAAATGCTAAGCTGGAGGCTGCCACCCGGTCCAAAACCCGTTTCCTTGCCGCTGCCAGCCACGACCTGATCCAGCCACTCAACGCTGCCAGGCTGTTCGCATCCGCGCTGGCCGAGGAGGTGCGCGGGCGCGGCCAGCTCGAAGCGCTGCTCAAGGATCTCGATGGATCGATCATTTCGGCCGATCGCCTGATCCGCGCTCTGCTCGACATATCGAAGCTCGATGGAGGTGGCATCTCACCGAAGCCGGAGCCGGTCGCGGTGGACGATATTTTCGATGAGATCATGCGCGAATTCCTAGTGCAGGCAGAGGCGAAGAACCTGACGATGAGGCGCGTCCATTCGCGTGCTTGGATCCACACCGACCGCGCTCTGCTGACCAGCGTAGTCCGCAATCTGATGAGCAACGCGATCCGTTATACCCGCAGCGGCGGCGTGTTGCTGGGCGTAAAACGACGCGGCAGAGATATCGAATTATGCGTTTTCGATACCGGCCCAGGCATCGCCGAGGAAGACATCGAACGCCTGTTTGGGGAATTCAAGCGCGGGCGAACCGCGGATCGCGAAGGATTGGGCCTTGGCCTCGCGATAGTGAAACGCACTGCCGCGCTGCTTGGGGTGGAGATCATGACCCGGTCGATCCCGGACCGGGGCAGCAAGTTCTCTGTCCGATTGGAGGTGCTACGCTGGGGCCCGCAACCAGAGGCCGAACAACGGCGCCGCAGAGCACCGACGCTCGCGGACGCGCGCATCCTCGTGGTGGACAATGATCGCGCGGCTCTTAGTGCGACCGCTGCATTGCTTGGCAAATGGGGCTTGAATGTCAGCGGGGCAGCCGGTGCTGCCGAGGCACTGGAGATTTCGCCCACTTGCCCCGAAGCAGTCATCATGGACTTCCGCCTCGACGAGGAGGAGCGCGGCGACGGCGCTTACGAAGTCCTGTGCGCTGCCTGGGGCACCCGCCCACCCGCGATCCTACTCACGGCTGAAGCGAGCGAGGAGACCGAAGCAGCCGCAGCGCGCATGGGCGCCAACCGGCTCTTGAAGCCGTCCTCTCCAGCAGCCTTGAGGGCGCTCATTTCAGATTGTGTGGCACGTCGGTCTGACGGCGATCAGGCTGAAGTGGGATCGGCCATATCCTGAGCGACCTGAAGCTTGCCAGCCAATAACACCGCCTGCGTGCGGTTCACTACGCCCAGCTTGCGAAAAATCGCTGTGATATGGGCCTTCACTGTCGCCTCGCTTATGCTGAGCGCATAGGCGATCTGTTTGTTGAGCAGACCCTCGCTTAGCTGGCGCAGGATCAGACGCTGGGCCGGTGTCAGGCTGGCAATCCGTGCAAGATCATCATCGGTTTCGCCTGCGCTTTTGGGAAACCAGCCATCGCCTTCGCGCACACAGGACAGCGCCTGCCGCATAAGTTCGAGGCTGGCCGATTTGGGAATGAACGCCGCTGCCCCCAATTGGCTGGCCGCGTCGTAGACCCGCGGCTCCTCGCTTGCCGAGACGATCGCGACGGGCAACGCCGGGAAATCCTGGCGGAAGTCCAGCAGCACGCTGAGCCCGTTGGAATCTTCCATGTGGATGTCCAGCAGCAGGGCTTCCGCGCCCTGTTCCACTTCGCGCCGCGCCTGGGCCCCGCTCGCCGCCTCCACGATTTGCGCCTCCGGCCAGACCTTGGCTACCGCGTGATTCAGCGCCGCCCGGAACAGCGGATGATCGTCGGCGATGATGATGCGGTCGGCCATGGTGCCTATCGGTTCTGCCTCCCTTCGATCAGCCGATCAACCAGGCCTGGATCGGCCAGCGTCGATGTGTCGCCCAGAGAATGGTGTTCATTCTCGGCGATCTTTCGGAGGATGCGCCGCATGATCTTGCCTGACCGGGTCTTTGGCAGACCATCGGTGAATTGCAGATGGTCGGGCGAGGCGATCGGACCGATCTCTTTGCGCACATGTCCGCGCAGTTCGGTGTAAAGTTCGTCCGACGGCTCTTCGCCAGCGTTGAGGGTGACATAGCAATAGATGCCCTGCCCCTTGATGTCGTGCGGGTAGCCAACGATCGCGGCTTCGGCGACCTTGGTATGGCTCGTCAGCGCACTTTCGACCTCCGCTGTGCCTAGACGGTGGCCGGAAACATTGATCACATCGTCTACGCGCCCTGTAATCCGGTAGTAACCGTCCTCGTCACGTCGGCAGCCGTCACCGGTAAAATATTTGCCGCGGTACGTGCTGAAATAGGTCTGCTCGAACCGCGCATGGTCTCCATAGACCGTTCTTGCCTGACCGGGCCAGCTCGCGGCAATGCACAGATGGCCCTCGCCCGCGCCTTCCAGAATCATGCCGTCGCCATCGACCAGTTCCGGCCGGATTCCGAAGAAGGGCTTGCCTGCGCTGCCCGGTTTCATGTCATGCGCGGCTGGCAGTGTGGTGATCATCACGCCGCCCGTCTCTGTCTGCCACCAAGTGTCGACTATCGGGCACCGCTGTTCGCCCACGACATCGAAATACCAGCGCCATGCCTCGGGGTTGATCGGCTCACCCACCGTACCCAGCAAGCGGAGCGAGGAACGGTCGCGCAATGTTACGAAACCATCCCCCTCTCGCATCAATGCGCGGATCGCAGTGGGAGCTGTGTAGATGATGTTTACCGCATGCTTTGCGACGACATCCCACATGCGGCCATGGTTGGGATAATTGGGCACCCCTTCGAAGATGACCTGCGTAGCGCCGTTGAGCAGTGGACCGTAAACGATATAGCTATGGCCGGTAATCCAGCCAATATCGGCTGTACACCAGAAGATTTCCCCCTGCTTGTAGTCGAAAACATAGGCGAAAGTCGTCGCCGTCCACACGCCGTAGCCTCCAGTCGTGTGGACCACGCCCTTGGGCTTGCCGGTCGAGCCTGACGTATATAGGATGAACAGCGGATCTTCGGCAGACATGGGCTCGCAAGGACAATCGGCATCGCTGACGACGTCATGGTACCAGTAATCGCGTCCGGCGCTCATCGCTATGTCCGCACCGGTATGGCGCACCACCAGCACCCCATCTATCGGCGTATCGTCGGCGAGTTCGGCCAGGGCGGCATCGACATTTGCTTTCAACGGCACAGACTTGCCGCCGCGCCGACCCTCGTCCGCGGTGATCACGAAGCGGCTGGCGCACCCTTCGATCCGCCCGGCCAGGGCCTCGGGAGAAAAGCCGCCGAAGACCACGGAATGAATCGCGCCCACGCGCGCACAGGCGAGCATGGCAAGCACGCCCTCGACGATCATCGGCATGTAGATGGTGACCCTGTCGCCCTTCCCCACCCCCAGCGCCTTGAGTGCATTTGCCATCGAAACGGTTTCGGAGTGGAGCTGCCGATAGGTCAGCACGCGCCCTTCGCCATGCGGATCGTCGGGCTCAAATATAAGCGCGGGCACATCGGACAGCTTCGGCAGATGACGATCGACCGCATTATGGCAGAGGTTGAGCGTGCCGTCGGCGAACCAGGCGATGTGGACGGGATCGAAGGACCACTCGCCTCCCTTGCTCGGGCTCGCGATCCAGTCGAGCCGCCCGGCCTGCTCCAGCCAGAAGGCATCGCTATCCTCCACCGACCGTTGGTAAAGCGTCTCATACTGTTCCGGCGTGCAGTAGGTTTCGGTAGCGGTACCAAGACGGTGGATGGCATCGAGCATGCAGGAATCTCCCTAATCTGCAGACCCTGATAGCAGCCGTTAGGCCTTCCGCGCTGTCAGACGAATGTCTTACGACTATCTGCCGATATTCGGCGTTCCGCAAAGAGGCGCATACTTCTTTCTCATGAAATCGGAGGGAGGTAAGCATGGCTGGCAGCGCATTGAGGGTCGTGGTTCGGGCAGCACTTGTGGCAGGAACATGTCTCGCAGCCGCGCCTGTTGCCGCGCAGGACGATGATGTCGAAGCGCGCCTGGACAGGCTTGAGGCCCTCGTTATGCAACTGGTCGCACGGCTTGATTCCAACGAAGCCGAAACGGATGTCCAACAGGCGCAAACCATTGCGCAAACGAAGCAGGCGCTGGCGGAAACACGCGCGCTCCAGCAGCAGCAGGCTGAACTGGCCGCACAGATCGAAACGTCCGACCAGCCAGAAGACAACGGATTCCGCGTCGGCAAGACGCTCGTTTCCTATGGCGGCTACGTAAAACTCGATGCGATTGCGCAGCGCACCAGTGCGGGGCAGGTTGCCAGTGGTAGCATCGTGCGCGATTTCCTCATTCCGGGCGCAATTCCTGTGGGCGGTGAGGCGTCCGGCTGGGACACGGATTTCAACGCCCGCCAGACCCGGTTCATATTGAAGACCGCAACCGACATCGGTGAGGGGCACTCACTCGGGTCCCAGCTTGAACTGGACTTCATGGTGACCTCCGAAGGGGATGAACGGGTTTCCAACAGCTACGTCCCGCGCTTACGGCAGGCCTATATCACCTACGACAATTGGCTCTTTGGACAGGCCTGGTCGACGTTCCAAAACGTCGGTACTCTGCCGGAAAGCCTTGACTTCGTCGGCACGACTCCGGGCACGGTGTTCGTCCGTCAGCCGATGATCCGCTATACCGACGGCGGCCTGATGCTCGCACTTGAACAGCCTGAAACCACAGTAACCACAAGCAGCGGCGCACGCGTTCTTCCCGGGGACGATACCATTCCCGACATTGTCGCGCGCTACAATTTCGCGGGCGACTGGGGCTTGGTTTCGGCAGCGGGCATTCTGCGCAATCTCCGTATCGCCAATGATGACTTTGGGACGGGGTCGGACAGCGCGCTCGGCTATGGCGTCAGCCTAGCCGGCAAGTTCCAACTGGGCGAACGGGACGATGTCAGGGTGATGGGAACGGTGGGTGACGGGCTTGGCCGCTACATCGGGATTAACATCGTAAATGATGCTGCCATCAATTCGAATGGGAACCTCGATCCGATCTTTACCTATTCGGGCTTCGGCGCCTTGCGGCATCAGTGGTCGGATCGACTGCGCTCGACCATCGCTGGATCCTACTTCAAGGCCGACAATCCCGTGCTGCTAACGTCTGGTGCAGTGACCAATGAAAGCTGGAACGTGCTGGCGAACATCATCTACTCGCCTGTCAGCGCGGTCGATGTCGGTATTGAGTACATGTACGCCGAACGAACCACCGAGGCTGGCCAGTCTGGCAACCTACAGAAGGTTCAGGTCTCGACAAAATACGCATTCTGAGAATGGCAAGGCGCGAAGCCGTTCCACCGTATTAGGAAGGATACATATGCGCTTGCGTATTTTGGTATTGCGGAGAGAGTTGGTTGCGGGGGTTGGATTTGAACCAACGACCTTCAGGTTATGAGCCTGCTAGAGGTGGTCTCTGAAAACCTTGGAAAATCACCGAAAAGTTTATTATCATACTGATAACAAACATTTATTTGGGTGAAAATGAAAGCCAAGGAATGCGACCGAATGCCAAAGACTACAGCGAACAGTCCGGACACGCGACGGACACGAAACAACAAACAGCGGCTAACTGATACCTTAGTGCGTAAGCTCAAATCCCCAACTAAAGGCAATCGCATAATCTATGATGACACTTTGCCCGGCTTTGGCGTGAGGATAACGGCAGGAGGCACGCGTTCCTTCATCCTGAATTATTGGATAAATGGCCGCGAACGTAGAATGACCATTGGTCAATTTCCGTCATGGACGGCCGTCTCGGGCAGGACACAAGCTCAACGCCTAAGGCGCGAAATAGACCTAGGGTGTGATCCTTTGGAGGCCCGAAGTCAGGTGCGCTCAGCCCCCTCGGTTCTGCAGCTTTTCGAACGCTACGAGCTTGAACACCTGCCCACCAAATCCCCCAGATCGGCTGACGATGACCGCTCAATGTGGAAGAACGATATTCTCCCCGCTCTCGGAAACGTGAAGGTCGCTGCGCTCTCGCCTCAGGACTGTGACACCTTACACGCTAAAATCTCAGTAGACCGTCCGGTTAGAGCGAACCGTGTATTGGAAGTGCTCCGCAAAGCGCTCAACCTAGCGATACGATGGGGCTGGCTTGAAAAAAATCCGGCTTCAGGATGTCGTCGCAATCCAGAACAAAAGCGGCACCGCTACTTAGGTCGAAGCGAAGTGGCGAAATTAGTTTTGGCTCTCACCTCTCACAGTGAACGTACATCTGCGGATGCCCTGCTATTTATGCTGCTAACCGGATGTCGGCGCGGCGAAGCTCTCAACGCACAATGGTCCCAGATTGATCTTCCTAATCGAATTTGGACGAAGCCAAGCTCTGAAACCAAGCAACGTCGCGAACATCGAGTTCCCTTCTCATCGGCAGTTGGAGAGCTGCTTTCTCGGAGGCGTGCCGAGACTGTAGGGACCTACATATTTCCCGGAAGGCTCGGCACGCCCCTTCGCGACGTGCGTCGTACTTGGCAAACTGTTTGCGAAGAGACCGGAATTGGTAAAATCAGAATTCATGATTTGCGCCACACCTTCGCGAGCCTTGCCGCCTCATCCGGACAATCGCTGCTCGTCGTTGGGGAATTGCTAGGTCATTCGACCGCGCAAACCACAAAGCGATATGCTGGTCTTTACGATGATTCTCTTCGGTCTGCCGCCGAGGGAGTGGCAAACTCAATCGGGTACATGATGCCATCGAGTGCCACGCGGTGAGATTAAAGGTCATAACGCCGATTTGGCTTGCAGAGGCCCTAAAAATCGGAATGATTGTGGGCGCGGGGTGGCCACATCCAGCACCAGAGAGCACAGAGAAGAAGCGCCATTTAGAGAAGAGCCAGATTCCCAGAAGGATCGGAAACCCATTGCACGGGCCGACGGGCAGAGCCGAGAGTAGTTAGAGCGCATTAAGAGACGAAGCCGAGAGTCGAGAAAAGAAGGCCACGAACACCCCGCTCCCATCAATTGGGTGCTGAGTCTTGTGTCGTGTTAAAGCCTTAGCGCCCGACTTTCGGAGTTTCAAAATGATCGAACTCACCGATGAAGATCGGTTTCTGACACCTGCTGAGGCGTCCGCTGTCGTTCGCCGTGGAGTCAGAACTCTTGCTAGGATGCGGGCAGAGGGTCGTGGTCCTGCGTATCACCGTCACGGTAGCAAAGTATTATACCCTCTAAGCGCGCTCCGCTCATGGATGTCGAATGGCATGATTGTGCCTGCGGGAGGCATCTCTTGATCGCGCGAATTGGAGAACCGCAGCAGCCACTGCAGCGAGGAGCGCACAAGTCGCGCGATCAAGAGGGGGGTCTTTGTAGCACCCCCCTTCAGAAATACATCAGGTCGGAAAGTGGCATGATCCCGCTCTATCGAGGTTTCGATGGACTGGATGTCAGCTTTCAAGCGCAAATCACAAACGAATTCGCCACACAACTTCAAGCGGCAAAAGAACATGCCCTCGCCAATTCCAGCGACACCTGCATGCCGTACAACGGACTATTTCTTATGGTGGCCGCCACAGGGGCTAGAGGCGGTTATAGCTATCGGGTCAGCACTGGGAAAACTGGCGCGACTTGGTTTCTTAAAAAGCCGAATGCTCGCGATCCATGGGGTGTCCGTGTCTCGTGTGCCTCTCTTATGCTCGCACAGTACGGCCTCGGTCAGAGCCGGTCAAAAATCTATGACACGATGGACCAGCTCGGCATCCGATATTCGGCGAATGCGGAAAGGATTGGCCGGGTTGATTATGCGGTCGATATCTTGGCGCCCGCTTTGGTCCTACAGCCTGAAACTTTCGTGATGCATTCCAACTCAATAAGGGCGGATCATTTTGAAGAGGACAGCCTACGGTCCCACGGAAAGTCTGGCAGGGTCACCTCAGTGACGGTGGGAAAGATGCCAGGGCGCCAAATCATCGTCTACGACAAGCGCGCAGAGGTTATCGCCCGTCACAAATGGGCATGGTTCGAGATCTGGAACGCGACACTTAGAAAGCTGGGATTGGACCAGCTTGATGAAAGCGATCCAACCTCCAGTCGAGTTTGGCGAGCCGAAGTTCGAGCAGGCAAGACCCACCTTAAAGAGCGGTGGAATATTCGCAGTTGGGCTGATCTCGACGAAAGGTTGGGAGATATGGTGATTGAAGCGACCGCGGCCATTCGAATGGCCGCACCGACGTTGGACACGAACAGATCACGTTGGCCCAATTGTCACTTCTGGGATGCAGTCCGCACCGAACTCTCGGACGACCTTTTTGAAATGCGTAATTTCGTCCCACCCGAAGTCATTAAGAGGATCCACCGAGAATCGCATTTGCAATTGCTCTACAAGCAGAGCCTCGGGCTGGTGCTGACTCAAGCAGCGATAGAAGGCATTTCAGCCGATTGCGTCGCAACATATGCAAAGTCGATAGGCGATCGGTACGCGCGGGATATCTTAAAAGACGCCCAACAGGTGGAGGCTAAACTGCGACGTAATGCGGATAGGTATGAGGCGCAGGCTTAGGAAGGTGCAGAGCTAATCGATTTCGTGGAGAAAGGCATCTCTGATCTAAAGGTAAAGTTGGCTGCGAAGCGATTGAAGCCGCTTGAAAGTGAGTTTCTAAACTCCGTTCGCATCAGAATCGATAGGAAACCGAAGCTCCTACTCCTTCTTTACGAGAAGCATATCAGTCTTTTCGCGCCGTTCCTGACCATATCGAGAACCTAGGCCTTGGCTGCGGAAGTAGGCTCTTGTCCTGCGCTTCCAGCGCCTCTCTTACAGCAGTATCAATATCATCTGCGTATCGAGTGAGGCGTTTGAGATGGTCGACCTGTCGTGTTCCAGCGCTAGCCGCACTGGAGAGCACGGTTAGAATCATGTCCCAACTCGTTTCCCCTGCATATATTGCTGGGCCATTAGCCAGATGAGACCAATCTGAATTTTCGCAACAGTCGGATTTGTCAGCGGCTTCCAAAGCTTTGGCTAGTTCATCTTGCTTCAGAACGATATCAAGCTCTAGAACCTCGATCACTGGTATAATCTGAGGTGTATTGGCCGCTTTTGCGACCACCAGATGACCTGCTTTCACTTCAGAGACAAACGTGTCCAAGGTAGTTTCAATTCGGTTGCGTAATCTGTCCCAACGCTCGACCTGACGTTGCTCTACCCGAATTTTGGCTGCGACATCTTTCGTATGGATGGTGTTCCCAAGATTCCAAACTAAGTTGATCAAAATGCCCAGACCCGCGACCCACGGCATGATCGCTTGAGCGTCGCTCACCCCTCCATCCAAAGCCATATTTTAGCAGAGTGGTGCGCTACGGTTCATAAGAATGTTTTGAATGCCGCGCTCAATTTGACGTCGAATAAGGTCCGAAGCTTCAAATGAGTATGCATTTTCGAATTTGCCGACGTCATTACCATATGCTCGTAAAGTGGCAGCAAACAGGCCTTGAACGAACGAGGGGCTAATTGCGTTCATGCTGTCGGGAACTCGGACCGTGTGGCAGACACCATCAGAGTCGAGCGCATCGAGACCAAATCGCCTGCGCGCGGCCAGGCCGCGCTCATGTCCACTTAGGTTATGGACCTTACCTTTGGTCAAAATGCCCAGATCGATAAGCTCATTGCCCATCGTCATTCTCCTTCGGAATCAGCAATCGTGGGTCCAGCGTGAACCCAACCGAAACGAGTGTGCCGGCGAATGGTGCCGGAAGTTCAAATGCAACGGCGGGATCAGGTGGCAAATTCGGCTTATTCTCACGATTACACCACTGCAATCTACGCTTATGCTCGTCTCGCTCACCTGCCAATATGGGATCTCTCAGGCGAATGCACGAGTTTCCTGAAACAATCGTTACTCGCACGTCAGAATTCGGGAGATGGGACGCTCCCAGATCGCCTGCAAATTCCAACACATCTTGAAGGCCAGTGCCCCCACGTTCTTCATCGACAGCATCCTTTTTGGACGTCACTGTGTCTTGGAGGGCAACGATGGTCATGAGCGTCTCCGAAGAGAGCCCTTCGAATTTCTTCTGTACATTTAGGTAACTAGTCGTTTTATCGAGCATTGATTGAGGTGCATTAGCCATAGATTGAGAAATTGACTGACCAACATTCAAAAATCCAAGATGGCAGTGGAGCTTCATGTTCCCAGCAGGATCATCCCGAGCAGCCATGAAACCACTCATGGACCAATCGCCATCTTCAGATTGAGCGATGCTGTGCCTTTCGGCATTACAAAGCAGCTCGCCCACCATGTTTTTTATCATGCTTTTGCCGACGTCGCTCAACTCAAGGGCGTCTTCGGCTTTCGTCTCGATTGAGGCGATAAACAGCCAACCGTCTACTAGTTCAACAAGACGGTCCGCGATCTTTTCACGGTCTGCTGGCTTCAGCTGGCGCTCTGGATCGGTAGAACTTTGCCTGGGGCGGCGCCTCGCGATTGGAAATGCCGAAACGTGCTGGTGGTCTCGTACTCCTGACAGATTGATTCCTAAGTCACGATCAAGTTCCATTGCCGACAACACTTTTTGAACCGACAAAGGCATCTTTCCTCCGCGGAATACCGGCGATATTTGAGGCCAGATTTCAGCGAGCACAAGATATGCTCCAACGTCTTGGCATCGATCATCAGCAAAATCTATGAACGCATTAATCTCCGATCGCTCTGTCTCGGCGAGTAGCTGAAATTGCTTCATCGTTTCGATAGGATGGTCGAGAAAATTCAATGGCCCCAATTCGAGCCGCTTAAATTCGGATTTGTAGGCCCGGGCGATCATCGGCTTCCATTCCTTGGGCCGAGATGCATCCATTCCATCGAGTAAAGGTGATGGAACAAACTGACGGGTGATCATGTGGAGTGGAGGAAGGTCCTTTCTTGTACGCACCAATTTCTTGCGCAAAGCTCGACTCTTTTTGAAGGCATGCCTTCGAGCAGCCGCCCTCACCTTCGGATCAGGATGATTTCCGCCATTTCTTTTTAACAGTCGGTGACGGAGTTTTCTGGTTTCAGATTGAAGAGCAAGAGCTAGCCTGTCGTCCTCATCTAACTGCAGCGAGCGCCAATCGTAACCAAGTCCGAAAATTTTCCTAAGATCGCTGAGCGCCCTCTTTACCATCCGACCGCTATACTCCCCGCGTCATATTAAGCTCCGCAACTATACTAACAACCGGTAGGCGGCGGTGCTTATGTGCTTCGATGTCCATTTCAGAACGATTGCGCAAGGCCTCGTCGGCAATGAAGTGTGGGAGTGTGAGCAATTGGTCGAGAACTTAAGCTCATGTTTGTGACAGAACCAGCGGATCCAACTCGGACAGGTTCCGGACACGCCACGTTTGCGGTGTTCGGGTATATCGGTTAAGTGATTGAAAACGGTGGTTGCGGGGGTTGGATTTGAACCAACGACCTTCAGGTTATGAGCCTGACGAGCTACCGGACTGCTCCACCCCGC
>CANNGF010000002.1:0-1219174 GCA_947504155.1 uncultured Erythrobacter sp. | reverse complement strand
GTCCGGTAGAAACCGTCAGCGCCGCGTCGGTGAGGGCCATCTAGGCCCCACCCGGGATTCGGTCAATGGGTTTTTTGCAGTATTATTTCAAAAGCTGGAAATATCCCGGAATTCGGCCATTCCTGATCAGCCCCAACCCCGCTTGCCCGGGCTGCTATCTGGGACACTTTGGGGCCAGGGGTCCCTCACCTGCCGTGATTCACCCTAAAATCGACTGATTCCCGCCTCTGATTCCCCTCACGGTGATTCCCGAAGTGAGTCGATTGACCATCTGAACGATTCTTGGACACCTTCTGCCCCTTGCGCATTATGGTTTGAAAGGAGGCGTCTTTGTCCGACAGCATATCGATTAATGGAACCGCTCATCCGATCCCGGAAGATCCGAGAGTGTCTCTGCTGGATTTCCTGCGGCAGGATCTCGGCCTCACAGGCACCAAGAAGGGCTGCGACCACGGCCAGTGTGGTGCGTGCACCGTCATGGTCAACGGCGTGCGGATCAACAGCTGCCTCACCCTTGCCGCGATGCATGACGGTGATGAGGTGACCACGATCGAAGGGCTGGGCACGCCAGAAGCGCCCTCTGCCCTGCAGAAGGCCTTCCTCGAACATGACGGTTATCAATGCGGCTATTGCACGCCGGGCCAGATCTGTTCGGCCACCGCCATGCTGAAAGAACTGGCTGCCGATTGGCCCAGCGATGCCAGCGAGGACCTCGAAGGCAAGATCTCAATCTCGGGCGAGGAAATCCGCGAACGCATGAGCGGCAATCTGTGCCGCTGCGGCGCCTATGCGAATATCGTCGCCGCCATTCGCGAAGTTGCGGAGCAGGGAACATGAAGCCCTTTCAATATACGCGCGCCCGCACGCTGACCGATGCGGCGCAGATAACGACGCAAGACGACGCGATCCCGATTGCAGGCGGAACAAATCTGCTCGACCTGATGAAATTGCAGGTCGAAACGCCTGACGAGCTTGCGGACATCAACCGCATCGGCTTTGGCGAGATCGAGGACACCGATGACGGCGGCCTTTCGATCGGTGCCTTGGCGACAAACACCGCAACCGCTGTCCACCCGCGAGTGCGTTCGGACTATCCCGTGCTGGCCCGCGCCATCCTGGCCGGCGCGACGCAGCAACTGCGCAACAAGGCGACGACCGGCGGCAATCTGTGTCAGCGCACGCGGTGCTATTACTTCACCAATATCGACCAGCCCTGCAACAAGCGCGAGCCAGGCAGCGGATGCGGGGCGATTGACGGCATTGCCAAGCTGCACGCCGTGCTTGGCACGAGCAGCGAATGCATCGCCACCTATCCCGGAGACATGGCAGTGGCGCTGAGCGCACTGGATGCGCAGGTGCAGATAGCGTCTGCCAATGGATCGGAACGAACGGTCCCGGTGCGTGACTTCCACTGCCTGCCCGGCGATACGCCTTGGCGCGATAATGTGCTGGATGCGGGCGAGATCATTACAGCGGTTACCCTTCCCACCCCCGTCAACGGCACCCAACTCTATCGCAAGGTTCGCGAACGGTCTTCCTATGCCTTCGCACTGGTATCCATTGCCGCTGTCATCGAGCTGGAAGATGGCAAGTTCTCGCGTGCCGATCTGGCATTCGGAGGATTGGCGCACAAACCATGGCACGATCCCCGCATCGGCGAGGCGCTTATCGGCAAGGCCCCGTCGTCCGACCTTTTCGACCGTGCCGCCGATATCCTGCTGGAAGATGCCCGCGGGTTCGGTGAGAACGACTTCAAAATTCCCCTGGCCCGGCGGACGCTTCACGCCGTCCTCGAGCAAGCAACGGAGGGCGCGGCATGACTGTGCATTTCAAACAGGACAAGCCCGACAAGACCAACCGCCTAGACGATATGAAGCAGGGCGTGCTGGGCAAGGCCTTGCCCCGTGTCGAAGGATTGGCGAAGGTTACCGGCACCGCGCCCTATGCTGCCGAATATCCGATCGCCAATTGCGCGGAAGGGGTGCTGGTCACCTCCACGATCATACGCGGCGAAGTCACATCGATCGACAAGGAAGCCGCGCTGGCCATGCCGGGCGTGATCGCCGTTATCGATGATCCGCTTCTTACTACCCGCGCTGCGCAAGGTACGGCAGACAAGGCTCCGCAGCAGGAACCGGCAACGGTCTGCTATTGGGGCCAGCCCATCGCTCTCGTGGTCGCGGAAACCTTCGAACAGGCGCGCCATGCCGCCAAGCATATTGGTGTCGAGTATCGCGAGGATGAAGGTGCCCCGCTCGACCCGCAGGCGGTCGAACACGAAGAGCAGGAAGACGAAACCGTGCGGCAGGGCGATCTGGCGCATGCCATGGCCGAGGCCGCGCATTCCGTCGACGTCACCTATACCACCAAAGGGCACGCCTCGGCGGCGATGGAGCCGCATGCCGCGATAGCTGAATGGGATGGCGAAAAGCTGACGGTCCATGCATCGTTGCAGATGCTGAACTACAATATCAGCGAATTGGCCGACTCTCTCGACATGGACGAAGAGAACATTCGCCTGATCTCGCGCTTCGTTGGCGGCGGGTTCGGGTCGAAGCTGGGCATTAGCGAGGAAACGGTCGCTGCCTCCATCGCGGCGAAACAACTTGGGCGACCCGTTCGCGTCGTGATGTCGCGCCAGCAGGTATTCCAGTGCATCATGCGCCGTTCGGAAACGACGCAGCGGCTAAGGCTGTGTGTCGATGACGACGGCAAGCTCACTGGCTTCGGCCATCAGGCACTGGTGTCGAACCTGCCCGGCGAAACCTTTGCCGAACCGGTGCTCCAGTCATCCCACTTCCTCTATGGCGGCGAGAACCGCGAGCTGCTGCTGGAAGTCGCCCGCATTCACCAGATGACCGCCGGTTCGGTCCGCGCTCCCGGTGAAGCCGTGGGCATGCCTGCGCTCGAAGGGGCGATGGATGTGCTGGCGGAAGAGGCCGGGATCGATCCGGTCGAACTGCGGCTGAAGAACATTCCGGACAAGGATCCCGAAGAAGGCCTGCCCTTCTCTTCCCACAAGCTGGCCGAATGCCTGAAACAGGGTGCCGAGGCTTTTGGCTGGGACCACGGCCCGCGCAAACCGCGCCAGACGCAGGAAGGCGAATGGTGGGTTGGTACCGGCATGGCCAGTGCGGCGCGCGTGCACAATATTTCCGAAGCCAAAGCTCGCGTTACGCTGAAGGCCGATGGCACAGCTCTGGTCGAAACCGACATGACCGATATCGGCACGGGCACCTATACAGTCGTCGCGCAGCTGGCGGGCGAAATGCTCGGCCTCCATCCCGAGAAGGTGCTCGTCGATCTGGGCGATACGCGTAATCCGCGCGGCCCGGGTTCGGGCGGCAGCTGGGGCGCTTCCTCTATCGGTTCCGCAGTCTATGTTGCCTGCAACGCCATCCGCGAGGAACTGGCAGAGCGCATCGGGGTGAGCGAAAGCGAGCTGGAACTGACGGACGGACAGGCATCATCGGGTGACAGTCTGATCAGCCTGCTGGATGGCAAGGACATCGAACGCCAAGGCCATTACGAACCCGGCGATATCGAAGACGATTTCACCGCTTCGGGCTTCGGCGCATTCTTCGCTCAGGTGCGGGTCAATCGCTTCACCGGCGAAACGCGGGTCGACCGGATGCTGGGTGCGTTCGGCTTCGGACGGGTGCTCAACCACAAGACTGCCCGATCGCAATGTCTCGGCGGAATAACGTGGAGCATCGGCGTCGCGCTTACGGAGGCACTGGAGTTCGATCCTACCGACGGGCATCTGGTCAACTGCGACCTTGCCGAATATCACGTCCCGGTTCACCGCGACGTGCCCGATCTCGATGTGATCATGGTCGAGGAACGCGACCCTGCGGCAAGCCCGATCCAGGCCAAAGGCATCGGCGAGCTGGGCATGTGCGGCGGCGCGGCGGCGATTGCCAATGCCATCTACAATGCCTGCGGTGCGCGCATCTTCGATTATCCGATGACACCTGACCGCGTCATGGCGGCCATGCCCGAATAGTGCTGCAAACCGCTACCAGAACAGCGCTCGCCACCGATGACCATGTCGCCCTGGCAGCGGCATGCGATCTCGGCGTGGGGCTGTGCACCATTGTCGGTATCGAAGGCAGCTTTTCCCGCCGGATGGGCGCGCAACTGGCGGTTCTGCCGGATGGAAGCACGCTGGGCAGTCTGGCAGATGGTTGTCTGGAGGCGCAGCTGGCCTCCGACATGCGCGAGCTGAAGGCACCTACGGTCATTCGTTATGGCCGCGGGTCGGACGTGATCGACTTCCGCCTGCCGTGCGGAAGCGGTCTCGATATTCTGCTGGACCCGGCCCCGGATCGCACCGCCTGCCGCCGCGCGATTGAGAGTCTGAACAATCGCACACCTGCAAACCTTAGGCTGCCCAACGTCTCGCCGCTTCAAAATCGCAACTACATCCCGGCCCTGCGGATCGCTGCCTTCGGACAAGGGCCGGAGCTGCAGAAGCTCGATGCCCTCGCCCACGCGCTCGGTATTTCTATCGACTGCCAAGAAAAGGACCGCCTCTCGCTCGGCCAGCGTGCAGAGCATTGTCAACTCGATCGGTGGACGGCCGCGCTGCTGCTCTTCCACGATCACGAATGGGAACTCCCTTTGCTGGAACAGGCGCTCGACAGCCAGGCCTTCTACATCGGAGCGCAAGGCGGGGAGAATGCCCGGGTCGCACGGACCCTCGCGCTAACGCAGCGTGGACTGGCAGAAGAACAGATTGCCCGCATCCGCAGCCCGATGGGCCTAATCCCCTCCTGCAAGACGCCGGCTTCGCTCGCCCTGTCGGCTATCTCCGAAATCGTCGCGCAATACGAACGGCTTCATGCCGCCGCTTGATCCGGACATCGCTCTGGTTCTTCTGGCTGCCGGTCGCAGCGAACGGTTCGGTAGCGACAAGCTATCCGCGTCCTTTCGGGGCAAAGCCCTGTGGGAGTGGGCAGCGGAAGCGGCCGAGGATGCCGGGTTCGCAAACCTCTATATGGTTGTGGCGGAGTGGTCGCAGTTGCTCTGCCGAAATGGGTGGCGGCCGGTAATCAATCCTCATGCCGAACAAGGCATGGGCACATCTATTGCAGCCGGTGTTGATGCAGCATCGGCGCATCGCCGCATTGTCATCGCCCTAGCGGACATGCCCCTGGTGGGGCCCTATCATCTTCGCCTTCTTGCCGAAGGGAGTGGCACAGTTTTTACGCGGCAGGCGGATGGCACCCCGGGCAGCCCGGCAGCCTTCGGTCAGGAGAGCTTTGCGGTACTGCGAAACCTTAAAGGCGATCGCGGCGCCCGCAGCCTGTCCTTTCCAGAGGCATCCATCGTCGAACCGGGCGACCGAAGGATCGTGATGGATATCGACACCCCTTCCGAACTGGCGCGCCAGCAGGATTAGAGATGGGCCGATCGGGCAATTCCTCGATTCGGCAAGGGCGACTCACACTCACGCAGAGTACGTGTTTAACATCCTGAAAAGCAGCTTGTAGTCACTGCGAGGCCTTAAGACGAGACTGCCTCGGGAAGGCGAAACCAGCGATCCGCAACATGCTTTGCTGTGATGTCCCATAATGGGTCACGAAATATATGACCCTAATCGTTACCCGACTTTTGATTACCCATAATGGCCATTAGGCAACGAGTCGAATAACTCTGGCAGCCACAAGACTTCGACGTCTGTGCGTATCACGAATACATCGCCTGCCTGAGAAATAAGAAAGGGAAGCACAACTTTGGAAACGGGGGGCGCATACCATGCGTACGGCATCTACAAGTGTTTCACTTATATGTTCTAGTTCAATCGTCAGCGAAGGACTCAAGTCCATCTTGCTTGACGAGGATTTCACAATCGTCGGTCAGCACAAAAGCTGCCAGGCCCTGATTACCGCCGGGCAAAGGGACGCGGTAGAAACGGGCATGGTCGTCATCGACGCCGATGCCATGCAGAATGTGGCGAAGGACGTAGCCGCAATTCGCGAAGTCTTCTCGGCTTCACGCATCGTCATCCTTCACGAAGACCTCACCTTGGCTTCCCTGATCGAAGTATTCGATGCCGGGGCCGATGGTTATGTCCTCAAGGAAACGTCCTGCGAATCTCTGGTCAATTGCCTTCAGCTCGCCGCCCGCGGTGAAAAGGTCCTGCCGGGAGAGCTGGTCAAACAGCTACCGCATTTCGCCCGTGCAACGGTCGACCAGACGAAAGCCGAAGGCGAACTGTCGGACCTGCTTTCCGAGCGTGAGCTCGCGACACTGCGGTGCCTTGTAATGGGCCATCCGAACAAGGTCATCGCTCGCCGACTTGATATCGGTGAAGCGACGGTCAAGGTGCATGTAAAGGCCATCCTGCGTAAGCTGAACGTGCAGAACCGCACACAGGCAGCGATCTGCGCCGTCAATCATGGCGTGCAGGCGACATTGCCTCCGCCCTTGCAGCCGGTCCCGGTTGCGGCAACCGATTGCTCCGACGATCTCGAAGAGGTCTGCGAAAGCAACCGCGCCGCACCGTTCATGCTGGCAAACAACCGCCCGCCTTTGCACGCGCTGAGCGCTTAGAGGACAAACAGGCCCGCACGACGGGAGCGTCTACGGGGGTCCGGTCAAGGCGCAGACTCTTTCGAACCCGAGTGGGGCCGAAGGAGTCTGCGGCCTTGTCTCTCCGCGAGTAAGACGAGCATCCGGCTCATGCTTCTGCTGGTGCTGGGCGCACGGTTTCCGCCGTATGCGCGATGCTGTCCCGGTCAGACACCAATCTAGCGAAATGGAAATTCGATGAAGATCACGATGATCGGTTCGGGCTATGTCGGCCTGGTTTCCGGAGCCTGCTTCGCCGATTTCGGACATGAAGTCGTCTGCGTCGACCTGCATCAGGGGAAGATCGAGGCGCTCCGGAACGGCAAAGTCCCGATCTTCGAGCCCGGCCTCGAGGATCTGATCAAGCGCAATGCAGCCGCGGGGCGCATCTCCTTTACCACCGACCTTGCCCCGGCGGTTGCGCGCGCGGACGTTGTGTTCATCGCTGTCGGTACACCGTCGCGGCGCGGAGACGGTCATGCCGATCTGAGCTTCGTGCACGCCGCCGCTGCCGACATCGCCCGTGCCATGGACGGCTTTACCGTGGTGGTTACCAAGTCCACCGTTCCCGTAGGCACGGGCGACGAGGTGGAGCGCATCATCGCGGACACGCGGCCCGACGGGGAGTTCGCCGTGGTGTCCAACCCCGAATTCCTGCGCGAAGGCGCGGCTATCGAGGATTTCAAACGGCCCGACCGGATCGTGGTGGGGTCCGAAAATCCGCGGGCACTGGAGGTCATGCGCGAGGCCTATCGCCCGCTCAGTCTGAACAAGTCTCCGATCCTTGAGATGAACCGGCGCTCTGCCGAGCTTACCAAATATGCCGGGAATGCTTTCCTCGCGACCAAGATCACCTTCATCAACGAAATCGCGGATCTGTGCGAGAAGACTGGCGCCGATGTGCAGCAGGTCGCGCGCGGCATCGGGCTCGATAATCGCATCGGCCGCACCTTTTTGCACGCGGGCCCCGGTTATGGCGGCAGCTGTTTTCCCAAGGATACGCTTGCCCTGCTCAAGACGGCGCAGGATTTCGAGGCGCCGCAGGCGATCGTGGAGGCGGTCGTACAGACCAACGACAAGCGCAAACGGGCCATGGGCCGCAAGGTGTTGCAGGCGATCGGTGACGACGTGCGCGGGAAAATGGTCGCAATTCTCGGCCTGACCTTCAAACCGAATACGGATGACATGCGCGACAGCCCCGCAATCGCCATCGTGCAGACGCTGCAGGATGCCGGAGCGGTGGTTCACGCCTACGATCCCGAAGGCATGGCCAATGCCCGCGAGGTTCTCGACGACATCGTCTATTTCGATGATCCCTATGCGGCGATGGATGGCGCCGAGGCTCTCGCCATCGTGACCGAGTGGAACGAGTTTCGCGCGCTCGACCTCGCCAGGGTGCAGGCGATGCTCAAAGGCATGGTGCTGGTGGATCTGAGAAACATCTACGACCGGGACGAGGTGGAGATGCTGGGCATCAAATATGTCGGTGTCGGTCGCTGATGGCGTGAGATGAATGCAGGTGCAGACCGCATGCTCGCCACCTGCCCTTCCGGATAGGCCGTTATCCAATCGTGGTATCTCGCATGCCTACGCGCAGGATGTGGCCTCACTGGTGTAGCACGGAACACGCGATTCTTACGGGCGCGCAGCGTCGTAGACAGGACAAGGTGCGCAATGCCGAAGGCCATGTTTGTCATTTCCGGGCTCGGCGCCGGCGGGGCGGAAAGGGTGGTCTCGCAAATCGCCTCGCACTGGCAGACGCATGGCGTGGAGGTCGGAATCGCCAGCTTCGACCGGCCGGAAGATGCCGAGTTTCACCACTTCGATGCCGAGATCACACGGCACCGCCTCGGGCGGTCTGCGAGCGGGCAAATCTCCGGCAAGCTGTCCAAATTCCATAATCTGATCGACCTGCGCCGCCTCCTCCGGAAAGAGGCACCGGACGTGGTCATTCCGTTTCTCACGAAGAACAATCTGATCACTCTGCTGGCTTCACGCGGGACGGGGATCCCGGTCGTCTGCTGCGAACGCAACAATCCCGAACAGCAGCAGAAGCATCCCGCGTGGAACGCGCTGCTTTCCGCCGCATATGGCCGGGCGCGGCTGATCGTCTGCCAGACGGAGGCGGTGAAGCGCTGCTTTCCGAAAGAGGTTTCCCAGCGCCTGCGGGTCATTCCCAACCCGGTCAGTGCATGGCCCAAGCGCCGACGGACCACCGAAGCGAACACCATTGTCGCGGTCGGTCGCCTGAACGAACAGAAAGGCTTCGACGTGCTGATCGAGGCTTTTGCCGAGATAGCGGCGAAGGCTGAGGACTGGCAGCTGCTGATCTACGGCGACGGTCCCCTCCGCGGCGCGCTGGAGGCGCAGATTGCCGGTCTGGGTCTGGCGGAGCAGGTCAAGCTGATGGGCACTACCGACACCCCCGGCGCGTGGGTGGAGGGTGCTAATCTGTTCGTGCTTTCCTCGCGCTATGAAGGTTTTCCCAATGTGCTGGGGGAAGCGATGGCGGCGGGCCTGCCGATCATCGCCACTGATTGCGATTTCGGGCCCGCGGAGATGATCGAGCATGCGCGGTCCGGCCTGCTCGTCCCCCCCGGCGATGCCGCTGCGCTGGCGCGGGCGATGGAGCAATGCGTCGAGAGTGCGGACCTGCGAAAGCAATTGGGGAACGCCGCGGCGAGGGCCATCCGCAAGTTCGCCCCCGAATGGGTAATGCAGCAGTGGGATGCCGTTCTGGCCGAGGCCTTGTCCTCTCGCGCGCCTGCCCCCGAACCGGCCATGACGAAATCCGAGGAGCCTGCGCAATGACACAGCCCATCAAATTGCTGCTGACATCGGCAGGCCGCCGGGCCGGGCTGGTCGAATGCTTCCGTTCGTCCGCTGCCCGCATCGGTGCGCCGATCGAGGTGCACGCCTGCGATCTCCACCCGGACATGAGCGCGGCCTGCACGCTGGCCGACACGCATTTCGCCGCCCCGCGCTGCACCGACGAGGACTATATTCCGACCCTGCTAAGCTATGCTCAGCAGAACGACATTTCCCTGATCGTGCCGACAATCGACACCGAACTGCAGCCCCTCGCCGCATCGCGCGAAGAGTTTGCCGCGCTGGGCACTTATGTCCACGTATCGTCCGAACAGACGATCGACATCGTGCGCGACAAGAAGCGCACGATGGATGTGCTCGCCACGGCGGGCGTTCCCGTGCCGCGCACGGCGACGCTCGAACAGTTCCGGCTGAGCCAGGACAAGTGGGACTGGCCGCTGTTCGTCAAACCCGTGGCGGGCAGTGCCAGCCGCGGGATCGCAATGATCAACGGCATGGACGAATTGCAGGATCGATACCCCGAACGCATGCTGGTGCAGGAAGCGCTCGGCGGCGACGAATATACGGTGAACCTGTTCGTCGGCGAGGACGGCATCATGCACGGCGCCATCCCGCATCTCAGGATGTCCGTGCGCGCGGGCGAGGTGGAAAAAGGCCGCACGGTTCGCCGCCCGGAATTCGAGATCATCGCGCGCCGCCTGGCCGAAGCGCTGCCGGGCGCGCGGGGCGTATTGTGCTTTCAGCTGTTCGACGATCCGCGGCTGGGCCCCCGCGTGATCGAGATCAACGCCCGCTTCGGTGGCGGCTACCCGCTGGCCGATCAGGCAGGTGCGCATTTTGCCGAGAATGTCCTGCGCACCGCCATTGGCCTGCCGCTGGTCCGGTGCGACATGTGGCACGACGGGGTGACCATGCTGCGGTATGACAATGCCGTCTTCGTCTAGCACTCCTGCGCCAGACATTCTCGTCTTCGATCTCGACGATACGCTCTATCTTGAACGGGATTTCGCCTTCAGCGGTTTCGCCGCGGTCGAGGCGCATCTGTGCGGCCTGCATGGCGATGCTGTCGTGCCCGGCACGTGCCGCGAGCTGTTCCTGTCCGGCATCCGGCAGGATATTTTCGACCGCGCGCTGGACCGCTTCGGCATCGCCCGCAGCCCGGCGCTGATTGCCGATCTGGTCACGCTCTATCGCCAGCACAGCCCCTATATCGCCGCCTGCCCCGACACCTTCCGCTTTCTTGCGGCAGACCGCAGGCCCCGCGCCATCATCACCGACGGACCGGCGAAAATGCAGCGAAGCAAGATCGCGGCGCTGCGCATTGCCGACCAGTTCGGGCTGATCATTCCCACCGGTGAACTGCCGCCGGGCATGGGCAAGCCCCATCCCCGCGCGTTCGAGCGGGTCATGCAATGGTCGGGCAAGGACGGCCCGGCGCATGTCTATATCGCGGACAATCCGGCCAAGGACTTCATCGCCCCGCGCCAACTGGGCTGGCACACGGTCCAGATCGACCGGCCGGGCAGAGTGCATTCGCCCGGCGCGCCATCACCCGATCATGCCGCAAAGGCGACGATCGCCTCCTTCGACGAGCTGGCCGCCACCCTGCAGATGCTCGATTAGCTTCTGGTTTCGGGCAGCACCGAATCGGTGCGCCGTTCGCCGCCCGCCATCACCAGCAGCGTGCGCAGGATGATCCGGCAATCGAGCCACACGCTGCGATTGGTGATATACCACAGATCGAGCGCGACCTTCTCGTCGAGCGTGAGCAGCGTATTGCCGCTGACCTGCGCCCAGCCCGTCAGCCCGGGGCGCACCGCCCCGCGCCTGTCCCCCTTTGCACCCATTCCGGAAACCGTTTCGGGCAGCAGCGGACGCGGCCCGATGAAGTTCATTTCGCCCAGTACGACATTCGCAAGCGCCGGCAGTTCGTCGAGCCGCGTGCGCCGCAGGAAATTGCCCAGCCGCGTGGTCCGTTTCTCATCCGGCAGCAGCGCGCCGCGCGCATCGCGCAGATCCTTCATGCTGCGAAACTTCACCAGCGTGAACCCTGCGCCATTCTTGCCCGACCGCGTCTGGCGAAAGATCACCGGCGAGCCAAGCGAGAACCACACCAGCACGCCCAGCACCGCGAGCAAGGGCAGAGTGAGGATCAGAAGGCACAGGGCAATCAGGCGCGAAACCATTGTCCGCCCCGAACCCTAATAGGCGAATTCATCGGCATCGGCCTGCTTGCGGCGGAAGATACCCATGATCCGCTGCCTGATCGAACGCGGCGCCTGCGGATTGTCCGAATAATAATCCGACGCCGCGACATAGAACTGGATCGCATCGCCATACTGGCGGCGGGCATGTTCGGCGTAATCGACGTGGTCGAACACCACACCATCGGCGCGGCCCGAAAGCGTTTCCAGCGTCGCGCT
The DNA here is from genome assembly GCA_947504155.1 of uncultured Erythrobacter sp. Classification (GTDB taxonomy): domain Bacteria; phylum Pseudomonadota; class Alphaproteobacteria; order Sphingomonadales; family Sphingomonadaceae; genus Qipengyuania. The sequence continues at coordinate 1,207,346 of CANNGF010000002.1, read as the reverse complement.
CATCTGTTCGATCGTGGTTCTGCCCCAGCGCGAAACGACCAGCGTGTTATCGGTGAAATCGCACATGGCACGGGCATCGCGCACCGCCAGCGCGGCAGGTGCGTTGATGATCAGCAGATCGAAATGCTGCTTCAGTTCGGCCAGCAGATGCCGCAGGCGCTGGGCCGTCAGGATCGCGGCGGGGTTTTCGACAGGCCGCTTGGCGCTGAGGATCACGATGCGGCCGTTATCCTGCGCAAAGGCGTTTTCGATCTCCTCCGGCCCCAGCCCGTCGGGCGTATCCAGCATCGGCTTGGCATCGGGATCCTGCAGCAGATCGTCCAGGCTTGCCCGGCCCGAAAGGACATCGACGATATCGGGCGTGTCGAGATTGGCCTGCACATCCTTCAGCAGGCCCTTCATGCGCAGATCCAGATCGACCAGCACCACGCTCTGCCCCATGACCTTGGCCGCGGCGGCCAGCGTCAGCGACACAGTGGATTTGCCGTCATTGGGCAGCGGGCTGGTGATAAGGACCGATTGCGATCCGCCATGCGTGCGCAGGCCGCGCATTTCCGAATAGATCGACCGGGCGGCCTCCGCGAACAGCGAATGCGGGTCCTGGATCACCGGGCTTTCGCCCAGCTTGTCGGACAATCCGGCTTCGATGCGGGGCAGCATGCCCAGCGTCGGCAGGCCGAAATGCCGCGCCACATGGGCCGAAGTCCGCAGCCGCCCGTCCGCCAGTTCGAGGCCGAGCGCCATCATCACTGCCAGCACCGCCGAACCCAGCATGGCCATGACGGTCATCTTGGCCGGGGCGGGCGAGATGCGATCGTAATTGGCCACGGCGGGCGAAACCACGGTGGTATTCACCCCTTCCAGCTGCATCTGGGCGCGGATCTGTTCGATGCGTTCGACGATCGAGGAGAAAGCCGCGTTGGCCAGCGCATTGTTCCGCTCCAGCTCTGCCAGCCGCACCGAATTACCATTGTTCTCGAAAGCCTTGGACTGGACCGATGCCAGCGCCCCCTGCAGGCGGCTGGCCCGCGCGGCATCCTGCGCCGCCTGGCTGCGCGCCATTTCACGCATCTGCGCCGCCTCGGCATTGGCCACTGCCTGCGCCGCAGCGCGCGCATCGGCCCGCTGGCTGGCAAGCGCGGCTTCCACCGAAGAAAGCTCGCTGGTGACCCGCGCCATATCGGGATGGCCGGAACCGAAGGTTGCGCCCAGCCGCGCCTTTTCCGCCACCAGGCTCGCCTGCTGCCGCTCCAGTTGCTGGACCGCCGCCGATGTCGCCTGCGCCGTGCTGCGCAGGCCCGCTGCATTGGCAATCACCGCGCTGCGCGAAGAAGACCCGGCGCTGTTGGCGCTGGCAGACGCCGCCTCGGCAGCGATCTGGTTCATGTAGGACAAGTTTTCATTGGTGCCGAGGCCGAAGGGCATGCCTGCATCGCGGCGGAATTCGGCAAGGTCGCTCGACGCGGTGCGGGCCGCCTCTTCGCGTTCGTCTCGTTCGGCCAGCAGCGATTGCAGCAATTCCTCGCGCTGTTCGGTGCCCCGGCGCGTGCGCACCTTGCTGACCGAAAGCGGGTACTGGTTGGCGATGCGGGCAGACAGTTCGGGCGATTTGGTGGTGATGGTGACCTGAATCAGATCGGACTGCGGCTCGCTGGTGACGGTCAGCCTGCCCAGCAGTGTGTTGATCGCCTGATGCATCGTCACAGTGCCTTCGCCGGCTTCGCCCATCTCCCGGCGGAATTCGGGATCGTCGAGCAGTTCCAGATCGTTCACCACCGCTTCGGCCGATGAGCGCGAACGATGCAGGCGCACGGCATTGGCCACGCGCACTTCGTTGCGGTTGCTGACATCGGCCTGGTTGGTGCCCACCTCGTCGATCAGCTGGACCTGAACCTGCGAGGTGGAACTGTAGAGATTGGGCGACAGCAACTGATAGGCCAGCACCGGCACGGTGATCAGCGCGATCACCAGCAGGATCATCCGCTTGTGCCGTTCCAGCAACCGCACGAAATCGCGCATCGACAGCGTATGATGCGCCACGGCTTCGGGACGGTATGTCCACTGGAGCCGCCGCTCCTCTGCGGGCAGGTTGCTGCCGAATTCGTTGACTTCCACCAGGTTTGACATGCGATTTCGAGCCCAATTGCGCTTCATGCGAAGCCAGCACGCTGTGATCTATCGTGGGGCCGATTATGCGCGGATCGGGGCCGCTTTTCGCCTTATCATCGGTATCGGCGGCGGCTTTTACTGGTTAGCCATTTTGATATGTCGGCTGGTGATTCCTTGCCGCAGCCGCCGCTCAGAACCGCATTCTCACCCCAACGCCGCCGCGGAAGCGATCGTATTCGTCCAGCGGATCGTCGCTGCTGCGCGAACCATAGGCCACCTCGCCGAACAGGGAGAACCGGCGGTTGGCGAGATATTCCACCTCGGCGGCGGTCTGCCAGCGCTGCTGGACGGGCGATGTGCTGCCCTCGAACTCCACCCGTTCCCAGCGCACCCGCGCCGAGCTGAGCAGATTGTGGCGGATCTCCTGATCCACGCCGAGGCCGATATTGGTCTCGGTCCGGGTGGACGCCCCGGTGCGGAACGAAGTGACATCGCCGTTGAACAGGTCGAGGATGATCGCGGTGCGCTGGCGCGGGCGATAGGTCAGCCGTCCCTGCAGCGAAAAGCCGGTGCGAGAATCGCGTGCCGGATCGTCGGCCTCGACCCGGAAGACACCGGCCCCCACCCGGCCCTCGATCAGCCCGCCATCGGCAAAGCGCACGCCCAGCAATGCGCCCAGCGTGGAGACATCGCGATCGGCATTGGTCACCGGCTCGCGCAGCTTGAAATCACGCCGGGTGTAATAGCCGGTGCCGGTGAAATAGAACGGGCCGCCGGGCCGCACGCCCAGGGTCACCCGGCCGGAATAGAGATCGTAGTCGCGATCGGCATCGCGCGCGGCCAGGGCATTCACATTCTGCGCCTCGCCCACGGCCTCCAGAAGGAAGCGTGATCCGCTGCGGCTGTAACCCGCCGAACCGCCCATGATGCGATAGAGGCGCGGCCCTATTCCCTGGATGCGGCGCGATTCCGGATCGCCGCGCGTTTCGATCACGCGGTCCACATGGCCGCTGACGAAAAGGGACTCGCCAGCGCGCGGGCTCCAGTCGGATGTCAGCCGGACGCTGGCGGCATCGGCATCCTCGCTCGTGAAATCGGCATGGCGGCGCAGGTCGAACCGCGTGGCAAGAACGGTGGTCAGCGAACCGGACTTGTGGCGGATATTGGCATAGGGCCGGACGATGGCGATCGCATCGCTCGCCGCGTCATCGGGTTCGGCAAAGACGTTGCTGTTATATTCCAGCTGGGCCTCGCCGCCCACATCGAAGGTGATCGGCCCGATGGTCGCCCGATCAAGAGGGTGTTCGGGGCTATTTCCGGACACATTTGGTGCGGTCGAACCGATCTCCTGCGCTGATCCGGCACCGGGCGAAACGGCCAGCGCCCCCACCGCCGCCGTCGCCAGCAAGCAGCGCCGGACGCTCATCAGAACCACCTCTCGTAAACCCTTATACGGTCCCCCGGCAGGATGGGCGTGTCCTCGCTGGCCCGCATCCGGGCCTGTTTGCCATTGATATTACGGACTATTTCGACCTCGCCTTCCTTGGCGCGATAGGTGTAGCCGCCGGCCGCGGAAATGGCTGAAAGTACGGTCATTCCTTGGCGATAGGTAAACTCGCCCGCGCCCTTGACCTCGCCGATCACGTAGAAGGGGCGCAAAGCTCCGGGCTGCACCGAAATAATGGGTTCTGTCAGCACGTTACGCGCCCGATAGCCATCGGCAATCCTCTTCTCGATCGCCCGCAATCCAAGGCCCGCAACCTCGACTTCCTGCAGCAGCGGGAGCGAAATCATGCCCCCGCTGTCGATGACATAGGAGCGGTCGTTCTGCTCAACATCCTGAATAGTCACCAAAAGTTCGTCGCCCGGCTGCATCAGATAATCGGCCATTTGCCCGTCCGCCACCGGAGGCAGGCTGGACAGATTGGTCGAGCATGCCGCGAGAAGAGTTATCCCGGCCAGGCAAGCCAGGGCTCGCATCAAATCCTTGATATACTGCGTCATTTCGTGGCCTTTCGCGTTCTTGCTATTTTCCGGTCAGTCGAAAATCGTGTCATCGAGCCAGCTCCCACAAAGCGTCCGCCATCTGCGCCATGTCCGCTTGATCGAGTGTATGATCGACCAGCAGCATGAGCGTGCGCTCACCCAGCGCCTGCGCGGACGGGAGCGAGCCATCCCGCCGGCAACCGAGGCTTTGCACGGCGGCCTCGAGGCTCATATCCGGGCAGGACCCGGTGCCACACGGAATGCCTCTCTCGATCAGCTTGGCGATCAGGTCAGCACGCCGCGCATCCGGATCAGGCACATGCGACTGAAAAATCAGGTAGAATTTATACCACGAGTGGGTGATGCCGGCAGGTGGCTCGGGCATCATCAGCACCGGATGGCCTGCCAGCGCTTCGGCCAAAAACCGGGCGTTGCTGGCACGCGCATCCAGCCAGCTGGGCAGTTTGCGCAATTGCGCCCGGCCGATCGCCGCCTGCATCTCCGTCATCCGCGCATTGCTGCCCAAACTGTCGTGAATGTAACGGAATTGCCCGGGGACGGACTTACCGTCCGCAAGCTTGCGCGGGTTCTTTCCGTGATCCTTCAGCGACCATGCCCGCTCGTGAACCGCATCATCGCGCAGGACCAGCATCCCGCCTTCCCCGCCGGTCGACATGATCTTGTCCGTGCAGAACGAGAAAGAGGCGGCATCGCCGAATGTCCCGACCTTTCTGCCGTTGATCGCCGCTCCATGAGCCTGGGCGCAATCCTCGATGAGAAAGAGATCATGCCTGTCGCAGATCGCAGCAAGCGTAGCCATGTCGCAGGGCCAGCCTGCCAGATGGACACAGATAACGGCCTTGGTTTGGGGAGTGACCATGCGTTCGACCGAGGCCGGATCGATATTCTGCGTGGGCGATTGCACGTCTGCAAAAACAGGGCGCGCGCCTATCGATGCGACACAACTCGCGGTGGCGAAGAAACTGCGCGCCGGCACGATCACCTCGTCGCCCGGACCTACGCCCAACGCCCGCAGGGCGATCTCCATCGTCACCGTGCCATTGGCCATGCATATCGCCTGTCGGGCGCCGAGAAACTCGCAGAACTCGCGCGCGAAGCTGGTGCATTCGTCGCCATGAACCAAGGCGTTTACCCTGCCGGACGAAAGGACGCTTTCGACAGCCGCGCGCTCGTCGGCTTCGAAACGGGGCCAGGTCGAGCGGACACCAGTCTGGACGGTTACAACGGGTGCTGCGCTAGCGATCATTGTTCGCCTCCGCCCGATAGGCACCCTCAAAGAGCTGCGTGAGATCCGCTGCCGACGAATAGGACAGGAGGTCCTCCTCCTTGCCGCTGGCGGGATAGCGGGCGAGCCCGTGGACCAGTCTCACGATCCCCTCGTCATCTCCCGACTGCGCACGCTCTGCGATGAGGTTGATCGCCATCGTTATGAAGGGCAGCGCGATTGGACGGGAGCGCGCTTCGAAGATGCCTTCGATCCCCGATTCAACCTGATCTTCGCAGATGTCGAACAGCTCTTCGTAGAGCTTCTCACCCGGCCTAAGCCCGACGAATTCGATCGGCACGTCCTCTTCCGGCTCAAGACCGTATAAGGTGATCATGCGCCTTGCGAGGTCGACGATCCGGACAGGCTTGCCCATATCGAGAACGAAGATCGAGCCTCGCTGAGTCTTCGATTCCAGCGCGCTCGAACTGCTCAGAAGGATCAATTGCACCGCCTCGCGAACCGTCATGAAGAACCGTTCGATATCGGGGTGGGTGACGGTGAGGGGCTTGCCTTCGCGCAACTGGCGCTCGAACAGGGGAACGATCGACCCACTGGATCCCAGGACGTTGCCGAAGCGGACGGTCATGAAGCGAGGCGCCTCCTGGTCGTCCACCCCGCACATATCCAGCGCCTGGCAATATAACTCGCCTACCCTCTTCGTGGCCCCCATGACCCCGATCGGATTGACCGCCTTGTCGGTCGAAACCTGGATCATGGCCTTCGCACCGTAGAGGCAAACTGCATTGGATATTATTCGCGTGCCGATGATATTCGTCATCGCCCCGGCGGAGGGATTGGCTTCGACTATCGGCACATGTTTCAGCGCTGCGGCGTGGAACACCATCAGGGGCTGATTGGCTTCAAACACCCGATTGACTGTCGCGGCGTCGCAAATGCTTCCGATTTCCGCGATGACCCTGAGATCGGGATGCAATTCCCGCAGGCTCATCTCGATATTGTAAAGGTTGTATTCGCTGGAATCGAGCAGCACCAGTTTCGATGGTTTGATCTGCGCGATCTGGCGGCAAAGCTCAGATCCGATCGTACCGCCTGCGCCGGTCACGAGAATGCTGCGCCCCGCGATCTGGCGTACGATGCTTCTGGCGTCGAGCTTATATTCGCTTCGGCCCAGCAATTCCTCGATCGGCAGGCGCGGGCCGGTCGGATCGGATGAATGCTGCAGCAATTGTGCCCAGGGATCGCGTACCCTGCAGACCTCAACCTTTCGCTCCCGGCACGTATGGATGATGCGTGTCACATCACGATTGCTGAGAAAAGTCCCGTCATCACAGACGATGACATAGTCGGGCAGATTGTCATCGAATTCGAGCTGCCGGAGAACGGCGCTCAATTCGTATTGGCTGCCTAGCACCGGTATATCGTCGACACGCGCCAGCGAGTCTTCCCGACGCGGAAGCAGCACGCCCTGAATATCGACGGAAGAGCTATGGTCACTATGGGCAAGGTCGATCGAAATTCGCGCCCACTGCCAAGATCCGACAAGAATTGCCTTCTTACGAACAGCGACCTTTGGCCTTGCGCGATATACCGTCCGGCGCCGCTCGGTATATTGCCGTTCGACCCGCCGCATCATCCGCACGCCCAGCATTCCGAGGGTAGCGAAAGCCCATTGGATCAGGGCCACCGGAACCAGCGCCAGCGCTTCGGTGCGCGTCTCGGTGAAGGAGAAGGCGATCATCCATGTCACGAACAAGCCGCCAAGGATCACCAGGCCGAGAAAGCTCGAATGCGTGAAATCCATGAACCTCCAGCTGCGCTTGTAGAGACCGGCCAGCGCGAACGAGACGGTTGCCACCGACGCGAATGCCAAGGAAAAAATGGCGAAGCCGGCCCACGGCCCGAAAGGCTGAACTGGAAGCAGATTCAGCGCAGTATAAAGGGTGAGGAAAATGATAGTGAAATCGATCGAGATGACGACAACGTCCCTTGCCCGTCGCCGCAGCTTTCGCCGGCGCCCATATGCCCCGCTTCTGGCCAGTTCCCCGTCCGGATACGCATCCCTGCCTTGAATCCTGTTCTCAGGCTTGTTCATAAGCTTTGGCTCGTTGCTCCGCTGGTCGCACCGTCCTGAGCAGGAGTATGCGGCAGTCCCTCGATGCATTCGAAGCTAGCCCATCCGGCTGGAAGGGCGGCTTGAGCAAGCAGGCAATATCCTGATTAGTCGGGACTGCGACTGAAGCAGTTTGGAAACCTGTCAGGCGATCATTCGGCTAGGCGCCTCTCCCCTGTGCGGAGGGGGATGACCCAAATTGTCGCCTGCGACATATCGAAAGGATAGTAGCCGTCTGCTGCTGTTGCCGGGCGTTGGCGCTTCCGCTCATATCTGCAGCATGAATTTTGCGGTCAATCCTAGTTCGGGGGGCTGTTCGCCCGCACGCAAAGGCTTTGCCTGTGACCCTTTGCGACCGGATACGGCTGGTTCGCGATGAAGATACTCCTCTTATCGAGCCTTGCATTCTCGCTTATCAATTTCCGCGGCGACCTGCTCAAGGCGATGATCGATAACGGTCACGAGGTAATCGCATGCGCGCCCGACCGTGATGCTGCTGCCGAACGGAAACTGGCCGATATGGGCGTCGATTTCCTCCTGACACCCATGCAGCGTACCGGCACGAACCTGTTTTCCGATGCCGCCCTTCTTCTCGCGTATGTCCGGACAATACGCCGATTTCGCCCTGATGTCGTGATCGCCTACACGCAAAAACCGATCATTTACGGAGGCCTTGCCGCTAGGCTAGCCGCACTTGGCGGCAGAAAACCCCGTTTCTTCGCGCTGATGTCGGGGCTTGGCCAGGTTTTCAGCGCGGATGCAGACTATCCTAGATGGCTGCGGTCTGCGGTCGTCGCGCTTTATCGAACAGCCCTCGCAAAGGCGAAAACGACCTTCGTATTCAACAATGACGATCGCAAGGACATGATTGCGCTCGGCATCGTCAACCGCCAGCAAAGAGTAATCAAAGTACCCGGATCCGGCGTTTCGCTTCAGCGATTTTCCGCCAGTCCGCCAGTTACCCAGCCAATCCGGTTTCTGATGATCGGCCGGTTGATGCGCAACAAGGGAATTTTAGAATTCCTGGAGGCAGCGCGGGAAGTTCGCAGGCAATATCCCACCTGCCAGTTTCAGATTGTGGGTCGGTGCGAGGATGAAAATCCTTCCGGCATATCGCGCGAAGAAAGCGAAAGGCTGGCCGCGGAATACGATGTGGACTTCGTACCGGGTACCGATGACGTACGGCCTTACCTTGCCGCGTGTTCGGTATTCGTGCTCCCCTCCTATTACCGCGAGGGCCTTCCCCGCACTATTCTGGAAGCCCTGGCCAGCGCGCGCCCGGTAATCACCACGGATTTACCTGGCTGCCGCGACGCCATTGAGGTCGGCACCAACGGTCTGCTGGTCGAGCCTAGGAGTTCGGAGAGCCTGGCACGGGCCATGATGCAATTTGCGGCACACCCGTCATCTGTCGAAAGAATGGGCGCAGCTTCCCTCGAAATCGCCCGTGAAACTTACGATGTCAGGAAGGTGAATCGCCAGTTGCTTGGCGAGATGGGCTTGCTTCAAACGTCGGCCACGCGGCATACGCAGAAGTCTACAATCGCTGGCAGTGCTTCGTTGCACACGAGCGCAGGGAACTGAGCGCCCATGCGGAAGGCCGCGCTTGTCGGATGTGTAGGCAGCACCGAACTGGCTGCTCGAATTCTCGCCAATTCGCCGGACTGGTCGCTCGATCTGATCGTCACCCTGGAGCTGGCCGCAGCCAAGCGCCATTCAGATTTCGTGGACTTGTCAGGGCTTGCATCCGAATCCGGCGCGAAATTGTTTCGGACCTTCAATTCCAACAGCCCCGAATGCCTCCGTGCAGTTGCGGAAGCCGATGTGGACTTCATCTTCGTAATTGGCTGGTCACAGATTTGCCGAGCCGAATTCATGGCCCTGAAGCCCGATAAAATTATCGGCTATCATCCGGCTGCTCTGCCCCGTTTGCGCGGGCGCGCAGCACTGCCGTGGACGATCCTTCTTCAAGAACCGATCACTGCGGGGTCGTTGATGTGGCTTGGAAATGACGTGGACAACGGTGACCTCATCGACCAGCAATATTTTCATGTCGCGACGGATGAGACAGCGGAAACGCTTTACGCCAAACATCAGGCGGCCCTTGCGGAAATGCTCGAAAGATCACTCTCAAAAATCGCGAGTGGGCAGTTGCCCCGCCATCCGCAAGACCCGCGTTACGCCACCTATGCTGCCAAACGGACGCGCGAAGACGGATTGATCGACTGGCGCACGGACGCATTCGCAATCGACCGCCTGGTGCGCGCGGTGGGGCGGCCATATCCGGGGGCCTTCACCTTCAACAATGACGATCGCCTGACGATCTGGCGAAGCAGCGTGCTGCCCGACTGCGGGATGCATCATGCGATGACGGGCCAGATAGTGGAGCGAAGCGAAGGTCAGTTTACGGTCGTTACTGGCAATGGATTGCTGAAGGTGCTCGAATGGGACACGACTTCAGGCAAGGCGCCCGGCCAACATGCCGTTCTCGGAAGAGACCGCGCATGACGCTTGCGCAACAGTTCGGCCGCGTACTCGCCATCGCCCCGCATCCCGACGACGAGATACTTGGCTGTGGCGGCACACTCGCAAGACTTGTCGACGAAGGGGGAGAGGTGACGATCGCCGTCGCCACCACCGGCAAACAACCAGCCTTTCCACCCGAACAGGTCAATCAGGTCCAGGATGAAATGCGGCGCGCCCATGCCGTCATCGGCGTCAAGGATACCCGCCTTCTCGACCTGCCTGCTGCCGCGCTCGACACGATACCCGCCAGCGATTGCAACGCCCCCTTCGCCGACCTGGTGGACGCGCTTCAGCCCGATACCTTGCTCCTGCCCTTTGTCGGTGACATCCACATGGACCATCAACTGACATTTCTTGCCGCGATGGTGGCTGCGCGCCCGCGCCACAACGCAGCTCCGCGACAGATCATGTGCTATGAAACGGTCAGTGAAACCAATTGGTACGCAGCGCCGACTACGCCCGCCTTCGTCCCCAATGTGTTCGTCGATATCTCGAAGACCATCGACCGCAAGCTCGACGCCTTTGCAGAATTCAGGAGCCAGGTGCGCGCGTTCCCAGACGAACGCAGCCCTGAAACCTTGCGCGCACTCGCGGCTGTTCGAGGTTCTTGCGTTCACTTGCGAGCAGCCGAAGCATTCATGCATGTGAGGTCGATCTATCGAGTCTAGCTACGCGTACTCGCGAATCGGCCTTGTTGTTCAAGCGACGCTGGTCTTACCCGGCAACATGATAACGCTATTCACCCCTTTCGCTGCACGTTTCATCAAATTGCCCAATAGTTAACTTTCCGGTAGTTTTGCCAAATACGGAAATCACCGTAATCGCCATGCCTACAATAGCTATCTACGGAGATGTTCTTCGTCATGGTCGGACTGAAGCTGTCGCATGTGTGCCGGGGGGCCGGGATCGGGAAAAGCAACACGGGGCATTTTGCTTTCACTGCCTCCGCTCTGTTATTTCTGGCCGCGTGCGGATCGGATGATAGTTCGCCCACAGATCCCGGAACGCCAACACCAACACCCGTACCTACTCCCACGCCTACGCCAACACCACCGCCGAGCACCGGGGGTGCATCTGCCTTCGCAAATCCTGATGACGGCGCAATCCCTGAAGCCAATCGCCATCCGCTGGCCTTTCCCACTGCAATGGGTTTTGGAGCGCAGGCTAAAGTGCGCAATGCAGATGCCGTAGTCTACCGGATCAACAGCTTGGCGGACACTGCGGCTCCGGGCGATGGCTTGGTCACCTTGCGCGAATGCGCGCTCGCACTTCAGGTAACGTCGCCATACAACATCCCTGCGGGCCGCCCCCGCTATTGCGTCTTCGATGTGAGCGGCCAGATCGTCGTCCAATCGGAAATGCGGATTACGGTGGGCGGTCTCTACATCGCTGGCCAGACATCCCCCCGGGGGATCGAGGTCGTACGCGGCACCGGGCTGGTGGACGCGCCGTTGTTCTATACGCGGCAGCAAAGCGACACCATCGTGCGCCATATACGGTTTCGCTACGGCAACCACCTCGACGCGCCCAGCAGCAATGGGGATTCCGTTCGTATCGGAGATAGCCGCCGGCAGATCATCGATCATGTGACGACCATGTTCGGCACCGACGAAAGCCTCGATGCAGTCTGCACCGACTGCACAATTCAGTTCTCCATGATCGGCCCCAACCTTTGCCGAAATGCAGGGCACGATCCCGGCAGTTATCACTGCAAGACGTTTTTCATGAAACCGGTCAATCGCGTAACGGTGGCTTACAATTTGTCGCAACACGGTGATGAGCGCGGGGCGAATATTGCAGGAGGAGTGCCCAATCCCACGTCCAGCAGTACCGGCCAGATCGATTATATCGGCAACACCGTCTACAACTTCATCAGCGAGCCAGGGCTGATCTCCAACCAGTTCGGGAGCGTATACCTCAATTGGGTAAATAACACCCACATGGAAGGCGTACTTTCGCAAGACCGACCGGAATCCTTTTTTCCGGCTCTGTTCGACCGCGCCACAAATGCGGCTTTCGGTTTCTCGATCTACCGCGCGGGCAATGTCAGTCGCCGTGGCTTCGGCCCCTACCCGGGTTCGACGATCGGCGCGGGCGTATATCAGTCGGATTGGACCTATGCCCCCGGTATAAGCCAGAATTATCTGACGTCGTGGATGCTGGCAGACGCGGCCACGTCACAGCGAACGGTCCTCGAACAGGCTGGGGCGCTTCTCTGCAGGGAGGGCTCTTGTCGCGACAATGTCGATTCACTCTACATCGAAGATCTGCGCACTTGTGACCGGTCGCCCTACCTTTTCCAGGGCGGTTTCACGAGCGGAGATCCCGCCGATTATGGCGGTTTCGCGCGCATTTCTGCTGGGTACGATCCGCTTGCCGACAGCGACAATGATGGGATGCCGGACGCTTGGGAGAACCGCTTCACAAATACCGATGCTGCGCGCTGGGATGCGAACGACGATGCCGATGGTGACGGCTACCCCAACATCGAGGAATATCTGAGTATGCTGGCCGCGGATGACAAACGCTATGGCGCTGCTGGATTCTTCAATACCACCGGGCAACTGCCAGCCCAGAATTGCGGACGGTAAAAGGTAGAGTGCTACGCGCGGCAGCGGCGCGCCTTACCTGCCTTGCGACAATGGCTGCCCCCCATCTTGTCGTCCGATACTATACCAAAGATAGGTTGAGCTTTCCGCTCCTCTGATCGACCTTCACCATCCGAACGACAGCAGTTGGCAAAAGCCCCTGTTGGTTAAAACGCAATAACGATAGGCTGACAGCATGAAAGCCGAGCGACGTATCGTACTGTGCTTTGCTTTCGCTGGCGACAGGCTCGGCGGAAGCCATATCTCCCTTAAAGGCTTGCTCGATGAGCTTCCGAAAAATCTATATCGGATCGTCTTGGTCTTGGAGATCTCGGATGGACGCATCGCCGACTACTTCAGCGCATACGAACAGATCCAAGACCCCTGTGCGCTTGAGAAACCTTTCGAGGTAGGGCGCAGCTTCGGCATCGGCAGTGCACTTCGCACCGTTCCCCGGGCAATCGGCCGAGCCAAGTTGTTGAAGGACCTTCAAGTCGACATCGTTCACACCAATGATGGTCGGACCCACGCCAGCTGGGCGCTTGCTGCGAAGCTGAGCGGTGCCCGCATGGTCTGGCATCATCGTGGCGATCCCGGCGCGCGTGGAACCGGCATGGTCGCGCCAATCCTGGCAGACCAGATCCTGTCCGTCTCCGACTATGCCCTACCGGCCCGCCGCTGGGGCAAGTTGAAGAACGCGAAAGTCATTCACAGCCCCTTCGATGTCGATATAGCGGTGGATCGCGATGAAATGCGCCGGGCTTTGGTAGCCGAACTCGGGTGTCCGGAAAACACGATCATCTGCAGCTACTTCGGGCAATATATCGTTCGAAAACGCCCGGCCGCCTTCATTGATGCTGTCGACGAATTGCGGAAGATTTCCGGACGTCCGGTAGCGGGGGTGATGTTCGGTGAGCCCGAAGATGCGGCGGTATATGCACAGATGAAAGACCGTCTCACCCGAAAGGGAAGGCCGCCGCCGGTTACGCTCATGGGCTATCGCGAGCCCGGCCACAAATGGATCGCAGCCTGCGATGTCTTGCTGGTAACCGCTCTCAACGAACCGCTCGGCCGCACGCTGGTCGAAGCCATGCTGGTCGGAACTCCAGTGATTGCCACGCGATCAGGAGGCAACGCGGAAGCACTTGCGCCGGATTGCGGGATCCTCGTCGAGCCCGACGACTCGATCGCGATGGCCGAGGCCACACACAAATTGCTCAAAAAGCCGGAGCGCGTTCAGGTTCTGACCCGCCGGGCACGACAGATGGCCGAAAGGCGGTTTACCAAGGACCGCCACGTGGAGCAGGTTAAAGGGGTGTATTCGAACCTCATTCGAAAGCAGCGGAGGATAGCCGATCGTCTACGCTTCGAGAGGGGGCCACGGCGTTCCCGACCTCCTCGGCAAAGCGGCCCCACCGAAATTTCGGGAAAACATTGATGCTTGGCGATATTGAGTCACTGGACGGCGCGCTGCGGTGCCCGAGGACCTACAGACCGATCCGTTTCGAGAAGCAACACCGCAGACTTGCCGTGTCGGAAACCGGGGAGGTCTGCGATTTTCCCATCGCGGATGATGTGCCTGTTCTCATTAATTTCGAAAGATCGGTGGTCGAGCGAAAGAATGTGATCGACACAAGCGCGGCGAGCGTCATCGTGCGTCCCGATCATTCCTTCTTGGCGAAGTTTGTCAAATCGTTGCTGTCTCCGGAAAAGAAGGCGACGAGGCGCAATATCGCAACGTTCGTCCAGAAGCTCAAGGATGCATCCACCAAGCCGCGCGTCCTGGTCATCGGGGGCGGAAGCGTCGGACAAGGTATGGACGCGCTATACGACGATCCCGATGTCACGGTGAGCGCATTCGATATTTACGCGACGCCTAGGATACAGTTCGTCGCGGATGCTCACGATATCCCGATCATCGATGGCTATTTCGATGGAGTAGTCATCCAGGCAGTGCTCGAACACGTTCTCGCCCCCCAGCGCGTCGCCGATGAAATTTGGCGCGTCCTGAAACCGAATGGCCTGGTTTATGCGGAAACTCCATTCATGCAGCAGGTTCACGAAGCGGCTTACGACTTCACGCGGTTCAGCGAACGCGGGCATCGTTACCTGTTTCGCCGCTTCGACCTGGTCGATTCCGGCGCGTCCGCCGGTCCGGGAAGAACATTGATGTGGGCGGTGGATTACTTTGCCCGCAGCATCTTCCGCTCTCGTGCGGCTGGCAAGATAGCCAAACTGGCTTTCTTCTGGGCGCAGTATTTCGACCGCTTCATCCCCGAAAGCTACGCGATAGACGGCGCGAGCGGCGTCTATTTTCTCGGCACAAAATCGGATGCAATCCTCAGTCCGGAAACACTGATCGCAAATTATTCTGGTGCCCAGTAGCAGTGCCCAACGTTCTCTGGCGCCAGTTCGATATGCAGCCCGAGTGTAATGCCTCGTACCGGGCAGCGATTTTATCGAGCGCGTAATTGGAAACGATGCGCCGGCGTCCGGCTTTACCCATAGCGGCCCGTTCGGATGCCGGTAGCCTTGCCATGGTCAGAAGTGCCTCTGAAAGAGCGCCTGTATCCTTCGGGGGTATTATGATCCCGTTCTCACTCACGATCCGAGCACTGTCACCCACATCAGTTGCCACAACCGGTACTCCGCAGGACAGTGCCTCACCAATGACGTTGGGGAAGCCTTCCCCCCAGGCAGAAGGAACCACGAGCACGTCGATACCCGGCAACCATTCCGCGACATCCGATCTTGCGCCAAAGGTCAAAACAACGCCCGCCGGCTCACTCTCGATCAGCGTTTGGATTTCGACGGGCGGTGTTTCGAAGCCATGGCCTACCAGCAGCAACTCAATATCGCAGTCCCTGCTTCGAATTTCAGAAACCGCGGCAATAAGGCGCGCCTGATCCTTCATGGGATGATATCGCGCTACACAAGCCACGCGAAACGAGTTGTCCGAAAATCCGATAGCGCATCGTGCCGCATCGCGGGCATCCGGATTTGGGGCGAACCGCTGGATATCGAAGCCGTTGGGTAGGACCGATGCTCGTTCGGCAGAATAGCCGATTGCTTCGTGCTGCTCCCGCGAGACGTGCGCATTGTAGATAATGGCTTCGGGTCCGCGTGAAATTCGGGCACTCACTTTCAGCAACTGCCGCGTCTGCCAGCTTTCCATGGCAAGATCGGGAATGGAATGGCGTATGTTCCAGACCAGAGGCAACGATCGCCCCGATAGCTTGCGTGCTAGGCTGGCTGCGAGATTGCCGTGATACATCCAGCCGTGAATCAAATCCGGCGCTATCGCTTTAATTATGCGTCGCAATCGAATGACGGCCATAGGCCCAGCCAGACCGCGCTGCATGCCGAGCGTATGAACATTCACACCGCATGCGGTGATCCGTGCGGCGGCGGGTCCGGGGGTCAGGAGTGAGAGAACTTCATGATCGTCCGCACCGCCCTGCTCGATCAGCTTGGCGAGCATGTTTTCGGCCCCCCCGAAGTTCAGCGCAGTTATGACATGCAGAACTTTCATTGCTGGCATGCTTTGTCGCAGAGCATGATCAGGCGCCCGCCGGCGATTTCGCTGAACCGATCAATTGAAGGTGCCGTTCCTCGAGCCAGGCATCGAGATTGGCGACCCCGTCCCCATCGGCGTCTTCCCAGGCATCGGGGAAGTCGACATTCGATCCGTTGGCTCTCTCCCAATTGTCCGGCATCCCGTCCCGATCGCTATCTGCTGCCGCTCGCTGGGACGGAATGGTCGGGATATTGCCCGGTCTCCGTATGATCCGCCCCGTCCGACTGCGCACGTCGTTGACAACCTGGAGGTCGAGAGCGTCGCGAGGAAATGCCCCAGCGCTTCTAAGAACCTTTGTATAGGCCCGTGTTGGCGAACTCGGCGATATCGTCAGGCTGCAGTCGGGCTGTGTCAGCGTAATTTCCTGCAGGGCAGGATCGCGCTGCAGAAAATCGCCGATGAACTGATTGTCGGCAAGATAAACCCGCGCAGGTCCCTTACTCGCTATGCGTTGGCGGATGATCCCCACCGCATCGTCCTGCGTGTCCGGCCCTGCGATGAAGCTGTTGCCTATGATTGCTACCGGGGTTCCGCCGTAAGTTTCCCAAACCTCGGCGAATTCGGACTGCGCATTGTAAAACACATTGTTCAGCACTTCTACGCAGGAACCGGGGGGGAAATTGATGTCGGGGTTGCGATCACCACTGTGGGCACACAGGTTCCCCATAAAGCTGAAATGCTGGGCCCGGCCGGGGTTCGAGGAGAGCAGGGCGCATTTATCGTGTTTGGGAATTCCCCAAGAGAAAATGGAATTGCTCACAGTGATGAAATTGTTGGTGTCGTAACCGTTCACAAGCTCGTCACGCGCCCAGCTGGCGCTGACATGGTCGATGATCACGTGAGAGCTTTTCTCGATCGTAATCGAGTCCTCGCTGCCTCGCCTGTCCCCGATGCGGTCGTTACGGACGCGGATGTGGCGCACGATGACATCGTTCGTATCCTTGATCACCAACGGCGTGCGCCCGACCTCCCCGCCGCCATGTGCCAGCGTAATCCCTGCTCCCGGAGCGGACTGGCCGGCAATCGTGATGAAGGGATGCCGGATCCGCGGCGGCAGCCCGGTAAAGCGGATCAGCCCGGACACGCGAAAGATGCAGACCCGTGGCCCCATTGCCTCGATGCACTCGCGCAAGGTCCCTGGGCCTGAATCGGCGAGCGAGACGACCTGCATGATCCTTCCCCCTCGCCCTCCCTTGCTGCGCGATCCATAGCCCTCGGCGCCGGGGAAAGCTGGAGTATGCGGTGCTCGCCAGGTTTCACCGGACTCTGCGCCTTGGGTTCCGCTTTCCGCAGGGCCGGAACAGGCAGCCACCGCGGACGCCAAGGTTAACCAAAGGACTCGCAAAAGGGGGATATGTTCACATCGCATGAGCGCCTCAACTTTTGCATGATCTGCGCTTGGAAGATTGGCGAATTTCATCCGAAAAACTGCATCGTGGGATACACGGTGTCCACGGCGCACCGGTATAATCGCCATGACAAAGTTTCCCGGCAATTCGATCTCACCCCCCGAAAGGCTAAGTCCCGATCTCATAATCGTCACTCGTGCCTCGCCATCCGGGCAGGAAATAGCCGAACCCGCCTTTGGTCAGGCTCAGCAAATACTCTAAAAATCCGGACCGATGGGCATCGTCGAAAAGCAATTTGGCTCGATTCCGCGCGCAACGAGAGGCGAGGCATGGAACGACACACGCTCGTCCGGGACGACGTTTTCGCTCGACAAGGTGCTTACCCTGTTTCTGTTGATCGGCGTATTCTCGGTTTCCTGGCACATTGCCCGGCCCGGCAACATCAACTTCACCATTTCCGACGCGGCATTCGTGGTCGTGCTTCTCGGGCTGATCGGCACATCGAGACTAAACCTCGCGCCGTTCGCCGGACTGTCGGCGGCCTGGCTTTTTTCGCTCATCCTCATGCTGGGAGCATTGTTTGTAAGCACGTTGGTCAACGGCGAGATCACGCGGTGGCTGATAGTCGCCCTGCAATACAGCTTCGCCTATTTGCTGCTGCCGATGATGCTCGCCAGCTTCGGACACAAGACGCTGCAGCGCTGTGTCGTGTTCTATGTTCTCGGCGTGACCTTCTCCCAGGCCGTCGGGAATATTGCGAACATCTTCTTCGATTACACCGATACCGCACCGTACCTCGGCAACAATTTCATAACCGGCATGGGGCGGCTTGGTGCGTTTTCGGGCAACGCCAACAATAACAGCGCGATGTCTGGCTTCGCCCTGGTGTTTCTTTTCTACGTTGTCGACCGCAGGCTCATGAACCCATTGCTTAGCCTCGTCTGCGCATTGTTCCTTCTATGGGGTCTCCTTTCCTCCGCGAGCTTTGGTGGTTTCGTCATATGTCTTTCGGCCAGTGCTCTCGTCATGCTGGTCCGCTGGCCGCAGCGGGCGATCTTCGCCTTCCTGATAATTTTCGCGATCGGCAGTGCGTATATTTCGAGCGGCCTCCCCCTTCCTGCACCGTTTGAACAGCGGGTGTTAGGGGCCCTGTCGGGTGGGGGCCTTGAAGAGGCGGGGACATTCACGGGCCGTATGGAATTGGCGGAAGAGGCGTGGCGCATAGCCGAAGATACTCTCTTGATCGGACTAGGCGCTGATAGCTTTCGCGTCATCAGCATGCATCAGGCGCCAGTTCACGTCTTCCCGCTACTGCTTCTAACCGAAGCGGGCCTGCTTGGTCTCATCGGATTCGTCGCGCTGCTGGGTCTCATGTGGTTCCGCGGCCTGTCTGAAATTTCCGACGATCCTCAAAAAGGCATCATCTGTGTCGGCGTACTACTTATCTTCAGCCTCTTCACCCTGACCGTACCGCATATGTATGCCCGGTTGTGGCTGGCGCCTATTTTTCTGGCTCTTCTCACCTGTTTGAAGAAGGAGCCACGTCAATCCGGCTCCCCTCCAACCCGAAGGCATGAGAAGCAGGGCCCGGAGGCCTTTCCGCATCGGGCTCGACCGGGCGTTTTCCGATGACTGGAAGCGCCGGGGGGCCGGAACCACGCGAAAAGAGCTTGCTGCAATCACGCATCGAAAGCGTGCTACACCTGATGACTGGCAGTATCGGCAATGCAGTGGTCATGATCGGCAGCCTCGCGCTCGCCACAAGAGCGCTGGGTCCCGAGGCATTCGGGGTCATGGCTATGACGCTGGCAGTGGGCCGCGTCTGCGAGCGGATCGTCCGCTTCGAGTCCTGGCAGCCGCTGGTGCGATATGCTGCGAGCGAAGAGGCGGCGGCAGACCCCCAGCGCATGGCCAGGCTCTATCTTTTCGGTCTCATCCTCGACATCGTGGGGGCCACCGTGGCCGCCTTCCTTTCGATAATCGCTGGCTTCGTTCTGACCCGCTTTTTCGATTTCCCGCCGGAAATGTTCTCGCTGGTCGCCATCTATGCCATTGCGATCGCGCTCAACTTACGCGGCATGTCATCTGCCGTCATGCGCATGGCAGGCATGTTCAGGACGATGGCCTATATCGTCTTCCTCGCCGGCTTCTTGCGCCTGGTTCTTGCCGCAATTTTCTATTGGGCAGGAAGCGGCCTCATGACCTTCGTCTGGGTGTGGACCATAAGCCAGGTAGTCGACGCGCTATTCTACAATTTCATCGCTTTCCGCCAGCTTTCACGGCAAGGGACTCCCTCACCTGTCCGTGCACGTGTCGGCAACTTGTTGCACGACTTCCCGGGCTTTCTCGGTTTCGCCTTCACAACCAACGCCTCTAGCGCACTGCGGACGATCACTCACGAAGCCGACACGCTGATCGTTGGTACCTTGACCGACAGCGCGGAAGCCGCGGGTTTCTATCATCTAGCCAAGCGAATGGCGAAGGTTGCCATGGCGTGCGGCGAAATGATCCAGATGGTCGTTTATCCAGATTTGGCACGGATCTGGGCAGGCCAGGCAAAGTCGAAATTCCGCAAAATCATCCTGGGGGTTCAGGGGCTGCTCGCGGTAATCATGGGCGGCATTATGGTGGTCGCCATTGCAATCGGAAAACCGCTGGTCTCCTTCGCCTTCGGCTCGGGGTTCGCACCTGCCTACCCGATCCTGATGGCCCAGCTGGTCGCGGTTTTCCTGATCATGCATTCCGCTCCATCCCGCTCGGCTCTTCTTGCGATGAACCGCCCCTTATACGTATTTGCAACGGCGACGGTTTCGACTGCCATATTCCTGGCCATCGCCCTGCATGCCATTCCGATTTACGGAGCGATCGGGGCAAGCTACGCGCACATTGGTTTCGGCCTTGCTACGGCCGTGCTGCTGGATGTCTGGATGTGGAGGATGTTCCACCGACAGGCGACGGCTCCAGACACGGTAAAGTCGACCTAACGGCTAAGCTGCTCTCACTTCCTCAGCTGCCTTATCGGTCATCCAATGGCGGTGCCACATGCTGAAAGAAATACAGCTCCACAAATGGAAGCCCCAATTTCGGCGGCCCGACAAATGCTCGTTCCAGCGCCGGCTAACGCTTTGGCTGTCGAAATAGCCAAGTTCCTGCACTCGGCGAGCATCAAGATGCTCTTCCGCCAGTTCGCGTAGCGGTCCGCGCAACCAGTCATTCAACGGGACGCCAAACCCACGCTTGGGCCGTTCAATCATGTGCTCCGGCACGCGCCGCACCAACAATTTGCGCAGAGCAACCTTGCCTGTCTCGGCATTCGGCATCCGCAAACTGTCCGGCATTCGCCACGCTGTCTCGATCACTTTATAATCGAGCAGCGGCGAGCGAACTTCGAGACTTGCTGCCATCGATGTCCGATCGACCTTCACGAGCACATCGTCAGGCAGATAGCTGACGGCATCGAGATACATCATCTGTTCCAGCTGGCCGAGCCCGCTGGGCAAATCTGCCGAAACGATGGGGGTTGGCAAGCCCCCGGCGGGCTTGACCCATTGTGAGAGGAAATGCTCGTACCGACGGCGAAAATCTGGCTCGGCGATGATGCCTAGTATCTTCTCCGCCCGGTCCGCACCTATCGCTCCTCTCACGCTCCCCGGTCTCAGCAGGGCGTTCGCCCGGGTAGCAGCATTCAGCAACCAGGCGGGCGTACCCGAAGCTAGCCGTCGCAACCCGGCAGGCATTTGTTGAGCAAGGCGTTCCATCGCCATCATGCGCGGGTATCGCATATAGCCGCCGAAGAATTCATCCCCTCCATCGCCGGAAATGGCAACAGTCACTTCCGACCGGATCAAACGGGAAATCAACAGCGATGGAATCTGGGAAGGGTCGGCGAAAGGCTCGTCGAAAATCTGATGCATTTCATCCACCGCAGCCAATGCCGCGTGCGGATCGAGAGCGAGTTCGGTATGGTCCGATCCGATATGTGCGGCAAGTTCGGCGGCGTCAGCCGTCTCGTCGAACTCACTTTCCACAAACCCTACTGTGTAGGTCTTGGCAGTGCCGCTCAACCGCTCCTGCATCAGTGCGCAGATCAGGCTCGAATCCACACCGCCGGAGAGAAACGCCCCCACCGGCACATCGGAAATCAATCGCTGTTCGACTGCCAGTCCAAGGTTATCTTCGAGCGCATCGAGCGCTTCGCTTTCGTTTTCGTAGCACGTGTCGCCACCATTCTGTGCAGCCGAATACATGCTCCAATAGCGGTTGGCCTGGCCAAGCAGAGCTGCAAAGTCGCGCGGTTTGCAGTCGAGCGAAATGCTAAGGTAGCTTGCGGGCGGCAGCTTACCCACGTTGCGGTAGATCGAAAACGGCGCGGGGATGTAGCCCAACCGGGCGAAATGCGCCGCTGCCTCGGCATCGATCTCGGGTTGGGCGAAATCAGGATGCGTTCGGATTGCTTTCAGTTCTGATCCGAAAGCAAGGGAATCCCCTACCATACCGATGTACAAGGGCTTCTTTCCCAGCCTGTCGCGCGCAAAAGACAATTGCTTACTCTTGCGGTCGAACAGAGCGAGTGCGAACATCCCATTTGCTCGTTCGAGCGCGGCGGGAAGCCCGAAGCGCTCGATGGCCTCTAGCAGGACCTCGGTATCCGATGAGCCGCGGAACTGCGCGCCAAGGGCGGTCAGCTCGGATCGCATCGTCTGGAAATTGTAGATCTCGCCGTTGAACACGGTGACATAGCGTCCGGAGGACGATTGCATTGGCTGCGCACCGGTTTCGGACAAGTCGATGATCGCAAGACGGCGATGGCCGAAGCCGACGCGCCCATCGGCTTCCAGAACCGATGCCCCAGCGTCGGGCCCCCGGTGCAGCAGTGTATCCCGCATACAGTCGAGCAAGCGTGCAGGATCGGTCTGCAGCTGTCCCGAGAAATCAACGAAGCCCGCTATTCCACACATGCCGCAATTGTAGATGTCACTGCGCGCTATGCGATGGGGAATATGGGTATCGATGCGGAGCTAAAGGCGAACATTCCTTGAGGCTGAACCCGCTTCGAAGAACTTCCGGCCCCTCCAGCCCGCTAGGCTGCAGCCGCTGTAGGACAATTTCTTTCGAGCGCCCCCAGGGCATCCTGAATGACGGATGTCGTCTGCATGTTCGCCAAACATTCGCTTATACGCTGAGACTCGATTTCGTGATTGGCGCCCATCTTCTCCACCTGTTTGAGGATCCGGTCAACGCCTGGATCCCTGATGTCGAAGACATAGTCCTGCTGCTGAAAGTGGGCGGCCAGGCCGACATATTTGCTTGCCCATCCGAGAATGATCGCGGGCACGCCGGAACGGTAGGCGAACACTACCGAGTGATAGCGCGAGGCCACCACATATTTGAACCGGCCAATGATATCGATGAGTTCAGGGCTGGAATATTCGCCGCAAATAACACCCACCCGGTCACGCCCTTTGACCTTGGCGAGAACCTTTTCGACCAAATGGAAATCGGCAGTCGACGTGTTCAGAATGTAGACCTTCTCTCCATCGTTCAGCAGTTTGTCGAGCAGCTTCACATAGAGGTCCAGAACAGCCTCAGGATTGCCGATCCGAAAAACGTTCTCGTTGATGATGAAGCCGACCGCGCCTGGTTCCGGGTAGTTTATCTGGGGCTGCTGGTAACCGGGATGGATGTCGCAGGCCTGCGGGAATGCTTTTTCGCAAATCACCATGTCTGCGGACAGTTCGACATTCTGGAGGCCCAAGGCCTTCAGGCATTCATACCCTTCGATCTCCCGTGCATAGATCTTAGTGCAATAACTCAGTTCATGCTTCACATCCGCGAGGAATTGCTCATCGTCGTCTTCGCCCCAATCAAAGGGCCCAAAGCTTTGGGGCATGAGAATGATTTTCTTGCCATAGCGTCTGGCGATCCTGATCGTTTGCAGCAGGAGCCGGCCACCCCCTTTGCCCCAGCCGGAACCCAAGGTGTATCCACTGGCATCGAAAATAGCATCCGCCTCCCGCAATGCCTGCTCCATCTGCCCGACATTGCCATTCCATTTGTCCGTCTTGCGCCAGAAACCGGCGAAGGAGGTAATGAGGGGCGTCAGCACCGGGACACTGCTCAACCGGTAACGGTAAAGGAGGCGGGTGAAATAATCGTAGGGTAGGAGCTGGAAGTCGTACTGCTCCGGCTCGTCATACTTGTTGGCGAAACCAATCACTTCGCAATCGGGATATCTCGCCTTGAGGCCCGAATAGAGGGAGAGAAACATCGCCTGAGAGCCTTTGTTTCTCATCTGGATGCCGGTGATGATGAACTTTTTCATGATGTCTCAGGCTCTCTTGCTGATCGAAGGTTTGACCGCCCTTTGCCCTTTGCGAAGCGAGATCGAACGAACGGGATTCGGGTGGTACGAGCCGAGGATTACCAGCCGCGAGGGGTATACGCAGGTGAGCAAAGCGATTAGCCCTTTTGACCTGCCATCGCCCAATTGGGGCTCCTCCCCTGACCGCGAAGGGATCAAACGTCTCACGCCGAAGCCGAGTTCAACGCCTGTTCCGCTCCCTTCGCATACCAGTGGTGAAGGGACTGACCACTCATCTGCTCCAGAGCTTCTATCGAAGGCTGGTAATATTCGCCAAGACGCTCGCGCAGATCTTTGGTCAGCGGAGGGTATTCGGTTTTGCGGGCGACAAGCCCGCGAGCCGCTTCGAATGGCGCCGATCCACGGAAAGGGCGAACAATCGGCTTCATCCAACCGAGCTTTTTCCGCATCGCCGGTGGCACCAGCGGCGCGGTCTTGTCCTTGACCTTCTGATGCCCTTGCATGGCGATCGCGCGCGGAGGCAGGCCGAGATGGGTTCGAACGCGCAGCATCTGCGCTTCAGGGTCTTCGGTCACACCTTCGAAGAACAGGATTAAAAGCTTCTCGCGGCCATAGAGATTGATGAACGGCTGCAAATGGGAATAGAAATTACCCGAGCCCAGTATCTGCATGTTTTCGCCGCGGGATGGATCGAGGTAGGATCCTATATTCGGCCCCACCTCGCCCCGACGGAATAGCATGCAGTAACTGGAATAGGCGCGTTCAACAGGGTTACGAAGCTGCGCAATCAGTTTGACCTGCGGAAGGTCGCGATGGAGACGGGCGGCAGCTTCAGCCGAATAAAGATATGAATTCGACTTTTCGCCAATGAGCCTGCCTTCTGGTTCCTCCCCGAATTGGGAAAGGTACCAGCTCTCTCCACGCGCATATTCCCGCGAAAAGTAATGCAGCTCCGGGTCCGGCATATGGATCGCGGGGTCGGCCTGAAGTTGGGTCTGAAGCCAGGTTGTCGCCGACTTCGCAGCACCAATGATTACGAAATCGATGTCACTCAGTTGCATTGGCTATCGGATCCCTGATTGATAGGCAGAAGATGCAGGCCGGTCGCTTCATCGAAGGGCGATGAGGTCGGCTAGGCTTGCGGTCGGAAAGTCACCAGCATCGGGTCGACCTTGGCCCGGCGAATTTCCCGCGAGAACACCGCCGCGTCAATTATCCTTATGGGCAGGGCCTGCCTCGCCCCAGCACTACCCCCCATTGATATCGCCGCCCTCATTGAGAGTGTGGCCTTATACCGATGCCCAATTTTTCGGCCGGACGAAATTTGGCACTTCCTCGGTCCACGCGCCGGTAGGCGGAACGGGTTTTGAGCTCGCCGAACCATGGCGAGCGCTGGCAGCGATCAAAATCGAGGGGGTAAGAATTTGATATTTACGGACCCTCTTTTTCTGTTCGTGTTCCTCCCTGTCGCATTGGTCGCATTCTATACGATCGCACATTTCTTGGGCCGGAATGCCGGACTCGCCGTCCTGTTTGTCGCCTCGATCGCGTTTTATGTGCCTTATGGCCTGTTCTCAGCGATACTGCTGGTCGCCGCACTCGTGGTGAATTTCGCCGTCGCGCTCTCGGTCACATTTCTCGACGAAAGCAAGAAGAGCCGGAAGCGCATCTACCTCTCCGGGCAGGCCTACAACATCGTCACCCTGTGCTATTTCAAATACAAGATCGCCAGCCTGCTGTTCGGTCCGAGCGCCGGGATCATGGTGGATATCGCCGGGATCGCGATTCCCGCAGGGATTTCCTTCTACACATTCCAGGGCGCCGCCTTCCTTGCGGATGCCTATTCGCGCGAAAAGAACGTCACCCAATTCCTCGGCCAATTGGCGTCAGTGAAATCGGTCGGTGCGGCTTTTTGCCGTTATGGCGCCTTCGTCAGCTTCTTCCCGCAGCTCATCATCGGTCCCATCACCTATCTCAGCGAATTCAATCCGCAGATCGAGTCGAAGCGGTTTCTCCGCCTGAACCCGATCGACCTTGCGGTTGGCCTGACCTTCATCTCGATCGGCATGTTCAAGAAGGTGGTCATTGCCGACAATCTTGCCCCCACCGTCGATATCATTTTCGGCGCGGCGCATGTCGGTGCTGAAATTCACCCGATGCAGGCGTGGATAGGCGCGCTGGCCTATATGGCGCAGCTCTATTTCGATTTTTCCGGCTATTCGGACATGGCTCTTGGCCTCGCCCGAATGTTCGGCCTTAAATTGCCGATCAATTTCTTCTCGCCGTTCAAGGCCAACGGCATCATCGATTATTACCGCCGCTGGCACATGACCTTGACCCGGGTCATCGCGCGCTTTCTTTACACGCCGCTTTCGGTCTCCGGTACGCGTTATGCCATGTTCAACCGGTTGGCACCGTTACCGGCGCACCTACTCAGCCTGTGGTTTCCGATGCTGATCAATTTCCAGATTATCGGCCTGTGGCACGGGGCGCTATGGACCTTCTGCGTCTTTGGTCTGATGCACGGTTTTTGGTACGCGCTGGAAACGGAAGTCCGGGCGTCGAAATGGTTCAAGTCGATCAAGGCGACCACTTCACCGCTTATCCTCGGCTTCCTAGAACGGGCGGTGTTCTTCCTGCCATTGCTGCTCAGTCTGACGATGTTTCGTTCGGAAAGCGTGAGCGGGGGTTTCCACCTTTTTTCGCAGATGTTTGGCACGTCCTTCGACGCGCGGTCGCTCTTCAACATGCGGGAACCGGTCATGATGCTGATGATCGCGTTTTCCATCATCTATCTCTGCCCGAACAGCGTGGAACTCATGCGACGCTATCGTCCGGCCATCATGACTTACGAAAACAAGAGCTATGGTCTCGCGGTCCTGCGCGGCCTGTGGCGGCCGGGTTTAGCACAGGCGAGCTACCTTTCGATACTGGTCATCGCCTCGCTCTACTACGTCTCGCGGCAACCGCCCTTCCTCTATCAGGGTTTCTGACGGCATGACGAAACCGATCCAATCAGCGAACTTCGTCACCCCGCAGAGTCAGGTTAGCCGCCGGAGGTCGCTTTCCGCCACGCGCTGGCGGGCCGCCCGGCCCATGGTGCTGGCTGCATCGCTTATTACCGGCATCTATCTCTCGCTGGCGGCGCTCGTTATCGCAGTCGATCCGCACAACATCTACAGCTGGGGCGCCGAGCCGCGGATCGAAGCTGGAGATACCCCGCGAGACCTCGTCATCGACTGGATCGACGTGGCCGCCAAGGATCCGACCTACAATACCTTCCTCGTCGGGAGTTCTGTCACCGCGATGTATACCCCCGAATACATGAGCGATGTGCTGGGGAGGGACTCTCGGGTCATGAATTTAAGCTATGGTGGACCCCGCCCCCGCGACCGGAACTTGGTACTTGGCCGCCTAGCCGAAAATCCGGGGCTTCGGCACCTCATCCTGACCTTTGACTGGACCTATACCCAGGACCCGGAGGTTACCAACCGCAGCTTCCCCGCCTTCCTTTACGACGATGAACTGGCGAACGACCTGCGGATGGTCAATTTCCCGACCTTACGGAAAACGTTCGATATCCTCTCTGGAAAGCTGACCTACAGCAATCCTGACGATGAAAACTACAAGACCTACGTCGACACGATGTATCGGCGTTTCCAGACACCTCTGGAAATGGCGAGTATTGCCCGACTTGTAGAGCGGAATCGCGCCAGCATCGGAGACTCCAGTGGGAGGGACTGCGACAGCTTCCCCGCTATCAACGATCAACTCCTTCCGCGCTTGCAGGCCCTGTCCGACCGGGGGGTGCAAGTCGACATACTGATCCCCATCGCATCCTACGCTTTTTATTACGTGCGCCAGAACGACATCAGCCCTACCTTGCTCGATGAACAAATGGTTGCGCGTCGCTGTCTGGTCGGTGCGGCCGCACATTTGCCAAACGTACGAATCTTCGCTTTCGACGACGATCCTTCGATTGCCGGGGACCTCGCCAATTTCCGCGAGGTCGGCCACGTTTATGATCCCGCTATCCTGCGCCGGTTCGTGGGTGCCATGGCCACGGGCAGCAACCGGCTGACGCGCCAGAATTTGGCGGATCACGAGCGAACAATTCGTTCGTCCGTCGAAAGCTATCGCCCGATCAACAGCCATCTGAATCGGACATCGGAACAATCCGCTTTTCAGACCGCACGCTAGCGGGCGTCATCATTCGCCAGACTTCAGACCGGAAGGAATAACACAATGTCGGATCAACAAGCCCTTCTCGACCAGGTCACCGCAATCATCAGAGATCTCTTCGACGAGTATGAAGGACCCGTCACTATGGAGACGACCGCCAACGATGTCGCCCAGTGGGACAGCCTTTCGCATGTTCGCCTGATGGTCATGATCGAGATGGAACTGGGGGTCCACTTCAGCACATCGGAAATGCAAAGCTTTAAGAATCTGGGCGATCTCGTCAGGGCAGCCGAGAAACAGAACGCATGACGGGTGAGCATTTCCCCTGGCGCCCACCTCTAGCCGACGACTGGGGTGAACGAATGGCCGAAATCGAGGCGTTGATCGCTGGCCAGGAGCCGGACTACGCCGCAATCAAGGTGCTTGCCAACCAGCAACTAGGTCTGCGCGAGCAAGTGAAGCTCGAGCGGCTTGCCACGAAGCTGCACAAGTCCGGCCTCATGCCCGCGGCATTCACGCCAGCCAAAGTCGGTCTGCTGGGTAGCCGCACCCTGAGCTATCTTCCGGGCCCACTAGCAGCCGCGGGCCTTGCACGCGGCCTCGCGATTTCGGCTCCCGAAGCGCCTTACGACAGCGTTGCCAGCTATGCCTATTCGCCCATGGACTGCTTCGGCCAACCCCTCGACGCCCTGTTGGTCGTTCTCGACGAAAGCGGGTTTTCAGGAAGCCGGGCAATGCTTGATCGCGCTGCCGAAGTTGCGGCACTGGCCGAGGCTGCCGATCTTTTAACTTCACTGGCTGCTGCGGCCAGGGAGAAATCCGGCTGCAGCGCAATCTTCGCAACCCTGCCCGCGTCGGAACAGGTTTCCTCTTCCGACTTGGCGACCCCTGGCAGCAGCGCGCGGTTCAGACAGCGCCTCAATCTTTTGCTGGCGGATGGGGCTTCAGAGGGGAAGTGGCTGTTGTGGGATCAGGCCGCGCTGGCAAACCGCGTCGGCTTCGATCGCTGGTTCGATCCGGTGCGCTACCACGCCGCCAAGATTCCCTTCAGCATCGACGTCTGCCCGCTGGCGGCGGACAATATCGCGGCCTTGCTGGCTGCGATGAAGGGAAAGGCGGGGCGCGCCCTTGTTCTCGATCTGGACAACACGCTCTGGGGCGGTGTCATCGGGGATGATGGGCTCGCCGGCATAAGGCTCGGCCAGAACTCGCCCGAGGGGGAAGCCTTCGTGGCTTTCCAGAACTTCATCCTCGGCCTTCGCGACCGCGGTATCGTTCTCGCAGTCTGTTCGAAGAACACCGATGCAATCGCGCGCGAACCATTCCGGGATCATTCAGAGATGGTGATCAAGGAAGATCATGTGGCCGTGTTCCAGGCCAACTGGAACGACAAGGCGACGAATATCAAGACCATCGCCGAAACGCTCAGTCTGGGGCTCGAATCGTTGGTATTCATCGATGACAATGCGGCCGAACGTGAACGGGTGAGGCAGGAACTACCCCTCGTCTCCACAATCGAAGTGGGCGACGATCCCTCCTTCTTCATCCAGCGGATTGCGCAGTCAGGCCTCTTCGATCACTTGCCACTGAACCAAGAAGATATAGCCCGAGCGGAAAGCTATGGTGGGCGTGCAGCCGCCGCCGAAATCCGCGCCAAGATCGGCAATTACGAAGATTATCTGACATCACTCGACATGCGCATGACGATCGCCCCCTTTGACGAGGCGGGACGCAGCCGGATCACCCAGCTGATCAACAAGTCCAATCAGTTCAACCTCACCACCCGGCGCTATGGCGAAGACGAAGTGCGCGAGCTGGAAGCCGATGCGGGCGTGCTCGGCTGGCAAGTGCGCCTGGAGGATAAATTCGCAAAGCACGGCATGATCGGCGTGGTAATCGTCCGGACCCACAATAGCACATGGACGATCGACAGTTGGCTGCAATCCTGCCGGGTGCTCGAACGCGGCGTCGAACAATGCGTGATGAACGCGCTGTTCGAAGCTGCAGCAAAGGCGGGAGTGAAGGAAATCAGATCGACCTACATCCCCACCGACCGCAACGACATGGTCGCCGACTTCTACCCGCGCCTTGGTTTTCCGGATGGGGATGAGAAGCCCGATGGCTCAATCACCTATGCATGCGCAATAGCAGACTACGCCCCTCACCGGACTTTCATCGAGACAAGCCTAGCAGGATAAACAGGGCGCCCGGACTTGGCCGGATATTGCAATTATTGAAAAGGAAGTGGCGGAGCAGGAGGGATTCGAACCCTCGATACGGGGTTACCGTATACACACTTTCCAGGCGTGCGCCTTCGACCACTCGGCCACTGCTCCGCATCCCGGAAGGCGCGCCTCTAGCGGGCAATGGCGGGGGGCGCAACTGCTCGATTGATTGAATTGCGATCAAGCAAATTGCGATGAACCGTGGGAACCGCATATTGGGGATGCGCGTTTTCCATTTTACCCCCCTCGAGTTGCGGTGCTGCGCGGAATGGCATTCCCTGCGAACACCGCTCCAGAGCCCCTTCCCGCCCACCAAAACGTGCGTGAAGGGGCTTTTCTTTTGCGCAGGCGGTGGCAAGCTGCCGCGCGATGACCAAGCACCTGATTTCGCTCGCTGCAGCACTCGCCCTCACCGCCCCGGTTTCTGCGCAGAAGCAGGCGGCGCCAAGTCCGGGCGAGATCGTGGCCAAGGCACCGGCCGCAGACTGGGTCGAGATCGCTGGCGACGACCTGCTGGTTATGACGCTCGCCCCCGATGCGCAGGGAAATGCGCCCGAGGTGGTGATCCAGCTGATGCCCGCGCCCTTCAGCCAAGGGTGGGTCGAGAACATCCGCACCC
Organism: uncultured Erythrobacter sp.; assembly: GCA_947504155.1. Lineage (GTDB taxonomy): Bacteria > Pseudomonadota > Alphaproteobacteria > Sphingomonadales > Sphingomonadaceae > Qipengyuania. The sequence continues at coordinate 1,176,504 of CANNGF010000002.1, read as the reverse complement.
TTGCTCGTGCGGGCTGGTACGACGACATCACTATCAATCGTGTACAGGACAATTACGTCGTCCAATGGGGCGATCCCAATTACGATAATCCAGAAGGGGATGGCGAGGCGAAGCCACTGCCGGATGGGCTGCGCAAGATGGACGAGGAGGATTATACGTCCCCGATCACGAGCATTCGGATACGGGAAATGCCGGCCGAAGGTAATGCTGGGACGAGAGGCGATGCTTATGCCGAATGGACCGATTTCTACAAAGGCTGGCCAATCGCGTCAGACGGGAAAAGGGATTGGCCGGTCCATTGCTACGGCATGGTCGGCGTTGGTCGCGGGATGTCTCCGGACACCGGCACAGGCGCCGAACTCTACACGGTGATCGGCCACGCGCCGCGTCATCTCGACCGCAACATCGCGCTGGTCGGGCGGATCGTGGAGGGGATGGAGCATCTTTCGTCCCTGCCTCGCGGTTCAGGCGCTCTGGGGTTCTATACGGCGGAAGAGAGCGGCAAGCGAACGCCCATCCTTTCTGTTCGCGTGGCAAGCGACCTGCCCGCGAGCGAACAGCCGGCTTTCGAATATCTCTCGACCAAAGGGGAAACTTTCGCCCGCTACGTCGAAGCGCGCGCCAATCGCCGCGATCCGTTCTTCATCGCGCCCGCAGGCGGGGCGGATATCTGCAATATCCCGGTCCCGGCGCGGCACGCGGCCCAATAAGCCAGTGGGCCAGATGCTTGCCGCCACTGCGCCCTTGCGCCGCTGGCAGGGTGACCGTGGCACTTACCATCTGGTTACACTGACCGGCGAAATTGCCGAGGCGATCTCGATGCACGAACGGCTCCACCGTTTGGAGTTCGGCGCGCGGCGGGGCTTTGGGTCGGTCAAGGTAATGGCCCGCATCGGCGGAACCGAATGGAAAAGTTCCGTTTTCCCACAGCGCGGCAAGGACGAATGGATCTTGCTGGTTTCCAAAAAGGTGATGCGCGCGGATGACGTGTTTGAAGGCGAAAATGTTGCACTGGAGCTCGAGCTGTTGTGAGACGGGGCCAGCACCACAGCGCACTGGCGTGGCTGATAGCGGGCGGGCTTGGCGTGGCGGCGGTGACCGTTCTTTCCACCCTCTTCCTTCCAGGCGCCAGCCTGTGGCACGCCATAGCCGCGCCGGAGGAGGATGGCACATGGAAGTTCACCACGATCGACGGGCGCGATGTGCGGGCCGTTGGTTACAACATCCTTATCCGATGGGGCGAGGTCGTCGCAGGGCATGATGGCTGCAACAATTGGGGCGAGGACGGCGCCAACGTGCTCGACAATGGCGACCGGATCATCACCATCGATTCGCAGGAGTGTCCGCCGGGCCTGTTGGATGAGGCCTACTGGCTGCTGACCCAGCCCACCGCCACCATGAGGATGGAAGGCGAGCACCTGATCCTGCATGACGAACCCCACCGGGGACAACTACGCCGGGCCGCAGAGCGACGATGCGCGGCACTCCTCGCGGTCAGCATCACAAAGGCCTTGCGGGGGGGTGACAACGCATAGCTCGCGGGTGCTGGGAAAACTCGCGCGGACCGCGGCAGGGGCTCGATTTTCAGGCGAACCCTCCCCGTCGCACCGGCCTTCTGCCGCATGAGCTTGAGCCGGGTTCAGGTTCGATGTCTAGCATGCTGCGCCTTCGGGCATGGCATGAGGGGGCTGGCGCGGCTGCCGGTCGAACCGCGCCGAAGGAACTATAACAGGTTCCAGTGCGCCCGCTGACGGAGCATCAAGCGAAGTTCCCCTTTGCTCGCCGCCCCGTGAAGGCCGCCCCCGGAAGCTAAGCTGCACGCCTCGTGCGGGACGCTTCGGCCGCGTGATCATCGACTATGCAGGCAATAGGTCCGGGTTTGCCGCCGGATGCAGAGCCGTGTCCGGCTCAGAGCTTTTCCATCAATTCGATGCGATTGCCGAAGGGATCGGCAATATCCCCCCGCCGATAGCCTTCCAGAGGCTTGCCCGGCTTGAATCCCATGCCCGCTGCCTGCAGCTTGGCCGCCAGCGCGCCGAGGTTTTCGACCAGCAGCGCCGGATGCGCGCGGCGGGCCGGCAGGAAGCCATCCTCTACTCCGCAACGGATCGCCACGCCGTCGCCTTCGAACCAGCATCCGCCATTGAGCGCCAGATGCGCAGGCTTGGGCACTTCGGTAAGTCCCATCACCCCGGTCCAGAACTCACGCGCATGCCGCTCGCCGCCATGTGGCATGGCGAGCTGGATGTGATCGATGCCGGTGATGAGGCTCAAAGCAGATGCCTCATGCGCGCTCGGCCTGTGCCACGGAATCGCTGGCACGCAATGCGCTGAGGATGCGGGTGAGATGCGCTAGATCCTGCACTTCCAGATCCACTTCATAGGTGGTGAAAGGATGGTCGAGCTGCGTCTGGTCGAGGCTGGTCACATTGACAACGTTCTTGGCGAAGATGCCCGCCATTTCGGCCAGCGTGCCGGGCCGATCGTAAAGCGTCACACGAAGACGACCCACCGCCCCGCGCGAACGGCGGCCCCAGCTGAGGTCGAGCCAGTCGTTGTCGATGCCGGTGGCAAGCTGGTGGCAGTCGATCGCATGGACTTCCACCGCCTCGCCTTCCTTGCGCAGGCCGACGATCCGGTCACCCGGCACGGGGTGGCAGCACTGGGCCAACGTATAGCCTACGCCCGGCGTCAGGCCGCGAATGGACAATGACTTGCCGTTGCGCAGCCATTCGTCATCCTCTTCGGCCATGCCTTCGGTCGAACCGGGGATCAGCGCTTCCATGACCTCGCGGTCTTTGATCTGGGCAGAACCGATGGCGTAATATAGGTCTTCCGCCTCCTCCATCTCCAGCCGTTTCAGCGCCTCGCGCAGAGCCTTCTTGCCGACCTTGCCCGGCAGGCGGGTGGTGATCTCGTCGTAAAGCTTCTGGCCGATGTCGGCGACCTCATCGCGTTCCTTCTGGCGCACTGCGCGGCGAATGGCAGCGCGGGCCTTGCCGGTCACCACGAAGCCCAGCCAGCTCATCTGCGGCTCGGCATTCTTGCCTTTCAGGATCTCGACCACATCGCCATTGTTGAGCTGGGTGCGCAGCGGCATGTGCCGTCCGTTGATCTTGGCACCGACCGTCTGCGCGCCGAGATCGGTATGGACGGCAAAAGCGAAATCGACCGCAGTCGATCCCTTGGGCAGCTGGTGCAGCGCGCCTTTGGGCGTGAAGGCGAAGATGCGATCCTGGTAAATCGCCATGCGCGTGTGTTCGAGCAGCTCTTCGGCATCGTGGCTGTCGTCGATAATCTCGATCAGGTCGCGCAGCCAGCCCACCGCCCCATCAGGCCGGTCGCCCTGTTTGTAGGCCCAGTGTGCGGCGAGGCCGAACTCGTTGGTCCGGTGCATTTCGCGCGTGCGGATCTGCACTTCCACCCGCATCGACTTGCCATAGATCAGCGAGGTATGGAGGCTGCGATAGCCATTGGTCTTCGGGGTGGAGATATAGTCCTTGAACTTGCCCGGCAGGAATTGCCACGTCGTGTGCAGGACGCCCAACGCGCGGTAGCAATCGGCCACATCGTCACAAATGACGCGGAAGGCCATGATGTCGGTTACCTGCTCGAAGCTGACGTGGCGCTCGGCCATCTTGCGCCAGATCGAATAGGGATGCTTCTCGCGCCCGGAAACTTCGACTTGCATGCCGGACTCGGCCAGCGCGTGCTTCATATCCAGCGCGATGGAATCAACCTGCCCGCCATCCTCTTCCCGGATCTGCTGCAGGCGGTTGGTAATCGTGGCATAGGCTTCGGGCTCGATCTGCTCGAAGGCGAGCAGCTGCATCTCGCGCATGTATTCGTACATGCCCACCCGCTCTGCCAGCGGGGCATAGATATCCATCGTCTCGCGCGCGATACGGCGGCGCTTTTCCGGCTTCTTGATGAAGTGGAGCGTGCGCATGTTGTGCAGCCGGTCGCCCAGCTTCACCAGCAGCACGCGGATATCCTCGCTCATGGCGAGCAGGAACTTGCGCAGGTTTTCCGCCGCGCGCTCGTTCTCGGGCATCTGCTCGATCTTCGAAAGCTTGGTCACCCCGTCGACCAGCCGCGCGACCTCGCCCCCGAAATTGTTCTCGATATCGTCGATGGTGGCCAGCGTGTCTTCCACCGTATCGTGCAGCAGCGCGGTGACGATGGTTTCCTGATCCAGCTTCAGATCGGTCATCAGGCCGGCGACTTCGACCGGGTGGCTAAAATAGGGATCGCCCGACGCGCGCGTCTGCGTACCGTGCTTCTGCACGGTATAGACATAGGCGCGGTTGAGCATCGCCTCGTCGGCATCGGGGTCGTATTCGAGGACCCGCTCTACGAGTTCGTACTGGCGCAGCATGGTCGAATCACGATGCGGGCAAAACGCCTGACAATGCAACGAAAAAGCGCGTGGCTTTCCTTTCAAATCCGCCTTTGCAGCGCAGCAAGGAAGGGCGCAGGCTCGTCTAGCCGGAAGGCAACCCGCTCCACCATGCGCGGCCTCCCGAAAAGCGGGCTGAATTCGAGCGGGCGAAAGAGGAGCAGAACCACGTTGGGATACGACAGGATCGCCGCGTTGAGAACATCCGCCTGCCGGGTTTCCGCATCGCTGATCGAAGGTTCCACGCTGGCAATGGCGCTCAAGTGCAAGGAGAAATCAACGAAGCTGCCGCCACGCACCTGCAGCTCGTCCTTATGTAGCAGCACGGGATAGAGCCGAAAGGCCTTCATCATCGCGATGAAAAACAGCACGCCCCATATACCCAGAGCCAGCAAGACCAGCGCGGCCGTCTCGCTCCAGTGACTGACAAGCAGATCAACCACCACGATCTCGATCACCTGCAGAACAAGGAAGGTCGCCACCAGCGGATTGATGACCTTGTGATAGGCGAAAGCCCGCGCCCCGTCGGGCACATGCGGCTTCGCGCCCCAGCTGAACAGCGCCAGCCGCATCATCGCACTTTCGTAAACAGCAAAGCGGACCAGCGCGGCGGGCAGGATAACGCCCGCTGCTTCCGTCATCGATCGGGTCTTCCGCAGTTCCTGCGCTGCGACAAACAGGCTCCACCCGAGATAGGCAGCTACAGTCAGCCCCATCGCAAGGACAACACCCTCCATGTCGAGCATCGCCGTGCGGACAGGGGCAGCCGCGCCGACCGTGGCAATGACGCAGCCCGCCGCAATCGCGCCCAGCAGCGTCCGGAAACCGGGGCGATGCTTCGGAGCCTTCGCCAGCAGCGACAGCGCCAGCGCATCGGCGGCAACCCATAGGAACAAAAGCCCCGCAGCGCGCGGATGTTCGGCGGCGAGTTGGCTGTGAGTGGCAGACCGCGCAGCGAGAATGGCAAGGAATGGGGCGAGCCACAAAAGGGCCGATCGTACCGCAGGGGTGATGCGCACAGTCATCGGATCGCGCCGCCCGTATTCGCGTCCAAGGATAGTATCCGCTCTGACAGTGGAAGTCTGCGCAGCATGGTTCGGCTAATTGGTACGCAATGGCGAAGCTTTGCAACCGTTAAGTGCGCCGAGCGTTCTCTTAATGCTGATAAATGATGGAAGCGGCTTCGTACACTTACTCACTCGTTGAGGTCGTCAGACCAGTTGAAACCGACGGAAGCTTTACAAAGATGACGACCACCACCCCCGACGAAGAGCTTCGTCGGACATTCGAAGCGCATATTGCCGACAAGGGCTTCCCATGCGTCGGCGCGAAGTCCGCGCTGGCGCGTGGCACGTTGCGCGTGCTTCCCGGGCGCGACGTGACCAGTGGCTGGAACGACATGCATATCCACGATGCGCTGCTCGAATGGGCCTATGCCTATCGCGACGATCCGCAGGGCCTGCGCAGCCTGGCCGTGGTGTTCGAAGGACCGCTGAACCTCACCGAAGAGGAATTCGAAAAGCATATGTGGGAGCGCATCCAGTCGCTTGCCGACAAGGATGCCTGGCGCGGCCAGCCTTATGACGGCACTGTCAGTCCCGATCCCGGCGATCCGCATTTCTCGCTCAGCTTCGGGGGCGAGGCCTTTTTCGTCGTCGGCCTGCATCCCAATGCCTCGCGCCCGGCGCGGCGGTTCGATCGGCCAATCCTCGTCTTCAACCTGCACGACCAGTTCGAAACGCTGCGCAAGGAAGGCCGCTATGAACGCATGCGGGAAACCATCCTCGACCGCGACCTTACGCTGGCAGGCGATCTCAACCCCATGCTTTCGCGCCATGGCGAATCCAGCGAAGCGCGCCAGTACAGCGGCCGCAAAGTCGACGATGGCTGGCAGGCACCCTTCAAGGACAAGCGCGCATGATAGCTGGTGAACCCTTCATCATTCCTCCCCGGTCAGGCGTGGCGTTTCGTCTGGCCGAAGGACAGATGCTCAAAGTGATCGATGTCGAAGGCAGTCAGGTCTCCGACCTGCTCGCCTATAATGCCGCCGATGTGCGTGAGGTCATCTCCAATGGGCGGACCTTCGATTACGAAGAGACGATTAAGCTGACCGCAGGCAATGTATTGTGGTCCAATCGCTCCAACCCCATGCTGGAAATCGTGACCGACGAAGCACCCTCGCACGATTTCCTTCTGACGCCATGCAGCGAGGCGACGTTCGAGCATTTCTATCCCGACAAGCCGGTCCACCGCGGGTGCTTCGGCAATCTGGCCGAGGCGCTCGGTCCGTTTGGGGTAGAGAGCGATGCAATTCCCACTGCATTCAACGTCTTCATGAATGTGCCGGTGGATGGCGGCAGCGGCAGGCTGTCGGTCGATCCGCCGCAGTCAACGGCTGGCACCACGGTAACTTTCCGAGCGAAAATGGACCTGGTCGTTGGGCTGACGGCCTGTTCGGCCTATGCGTCCAACGGCGGCAGCTTCCGGCCCATCGGATATCGTATCAACGGTTAGGCCGGACCTCTTGGGCCGTTCGCGGATTGGGCGGGCAAAGGAGCAATTCGCAATGACCGAGACACGCACCGAAACCGATTCTATCGGGGCCATCGAAGTTCCCGCCCAGGCTTACTGGGGTGCGCAGACGCAGCGCAGCCTGCAGAACTTCCCCTTTCCCGAGCATCAGCGGATGCCGCTGCAGATCGTCCATGCGCAGGCCACCGTCAAACAGGCCGCAGCGCGCGTCAATCGCGCCCACGGACTGGACGCAAGACTGAGCGATGCGATCGAGGCCGCGGCCGAGGCGATCCGCCGGGGCGAGCACGATGATCAATTCCCGCTGACCATCTTCCAGACCGGCAGCGGCACGCAGACCAATATGAATGTGAACGAGGTGATCGCCGGGATCGCCAACGAACATCTGGCCGGGAAACGGGGCGGCAAAGATCCCGTTCATCCCAACGATCACGTCAACAAGTCGCAAAGCTCGAACGACAGTTTCCCCACCGCGCTGCACATCGCCGCCGTGCTGGCCGCGCGGCAAACGCTGCTGCCTGCGCTTTCCAAGCTCCACCGGGCTCTGGCCGCGAAAGCGGAAAGCTTCGGCAGCATTGTCAAGATCGGCCGCACCCACACACAGGATGCAACCCCGCTGACGCTGGGCCAGGAATTTTCCGGCTATGCCGCGCAGATCGATAGCTGCCACAAACGGATAGAGGATTCGCTAACACGCGATCTCAGCGCGCTTGCCATTGGCGGCACGGCCGTCGGCACCGGGCTCAACGCGCCCGCTGGCTTGAGCGCGGACATGGCGGCTGAGCTTTCGAAGATCACCGGCGAAGACTTCAGCCCGGCTGAAAACACGTTCGAACAGCTGGCGGCGAAGGACGGGCTGGTTTCCTTCTCAGGCGCCCTGAACACGCTGGCGGTGGCGCTGAACAAGATCGCCAATGATATCCGCCTGCTCGCCTCCGGCCCCCGCTCGGGCCTTGGCGAACTGTCGTTACCCGCAAACGAGCCAGGCAGCTCGATCATGCCGGGCAAGGTCAATCCGACGCAGGTCGAGATGCTGACCATGGTGGCGGGGCAGGTTATCGGCAATCATCAGGCAGTGACCGTGGGCGGGATGCAGGGTCAGTTCGAACTGAACACCTTCATGCCTCTTATCGGGTCCAACGTGCTGCGCTCGATCGAATTGCTGGCCATCGGCATGGACAGCTTCGCCACCCGCTGCGTCGAAGGGATCGAGGCCAATGAAGACCGCATCGCGGAACTGGTCGACCGCTCGCTGATGCTGGTGACGGCGCTCGCACCCGAAATCGGGTACGATAACGCCGCCAAGATCGCCAAGCACGCGCTGGCTAAGGGGCAGACCCTGAAGGAAGCCGGTCTCGAGCTTGACCTCGTCGATGCCGAAACCTTCGACCGGCTCGTCCGCCCTCAGGATATGGTCTGATCTAGCCGGTTACACCCAGCACCCGGTCCACTGCACCGCGCGTCACCGCGTGGTAGCTGGGCCGGGTCTTGGCGTAGATCCGCTTCGCGATAGGGCGGCCCCAGTCGCCTTCATTCCACAACACCTGGAACAGCGGACGCACGAATTTGGCGCGGCCCACTCGGGCGAGGAACTGCTCGGCCTGCGGCACGGCAGGTTCGTAACGATTGGCCAGCGCCAGTTCGAGCCACAGGAACAGGATCTCGTTGTTTTGCGTGGTGGAAAGACCCAGCTGACGGTCCAGTTCGGCCAATTGCGCCGCACTGCGATCCTTCGGGATATTGTCTAGGAAGCGCATGCGTTCCGCGCTGGTCCAGCCTTTGTAGGCGGCGGGAATCGCGCTCGATGCGGCATAGGCACTCACGGCGCTGTCGACTTCGGCGAAGGCTGCCGGAGCGGGGCGCGCGACGTTTGACGGCAGGCCAGGCTCGAAGATCCATTCGCGCAGCTTGAGCCGCTCGGCCTCGGCATCGTTGCGAACCAGATTGGCCATCATGTCGTCATAGAACAGCTGGCTGGTGGCTGGCTGGAAAGCGTGGTTGTCAAACCATTGGCGCAGCCAGGCGTCAAACCGTTCACGACCCACGATGCTTTCCACCGTGCGCAGGAAGAAGTGGCCCTTGTCGTAGGTAATGGCGCTGCCGATCTCGGCGCCGTCGGTGGTGTGATGCAGCGCGGTGCCCGGCGCATTCATGCCCACTTCGGCCAGCGTTTCCTCGATATTGGCGAAGGACAGCGCGGCTTCCTGTTCGGCGCGCTTTTTGCCGTAGACCGCTTCCACGATGCGGTTCTCGAAATAGGAGGTGACGCCTTCGTTCAGCCAGCTGTCTTCCCACACCGCATTGGTAACAAGATTGCCCGACCAGCTATGCGCCAGCTCGTGCGCGACGAGCCCGTTGTTCGACCGGTCGCCCGCAATGAAAGTGGGGGTGAGGAAGGTCATCACCGGGTTTTCCATCCCGCCATAGGGGAAGGAGGGCGGCAGCACGATCATGTCATACCGGCCCCAGCGATAATCGCCATACAGCTCTTCTGCTGCCTCGACCATTTCTTCCGTATCGCGCACCTCGGCACGGGCGCGCGCCAGCGTGGAAGGTTCGGCCCAGACGCCGGTACGCGGGCCGATCGTGGCAAAGTCGATATCGCCCGCGGCAATCGCGATGAGATAGGGCGGGACCGGCTTGTCCATCACGAAGCGGAAGGCGCGGCGGCCATTGCCCAGATCTTCGGGCTCGCCCTGACGCACACCGCTCATCACCACGTCCAGCGGCTTGGGCGCAGTGATGCGCGCCTCCCAGGTCTGGCGGATGCCGGGGCTGTCCTGCGTCGGGATCCAGGTGCGGTTGAGGATCGCCTGACCCTGGCTGAAGAGATAGGGATATTCGCCGCCTGCGGTCTGTTCGGGGGTCAGCCACTGCAGGGCCTCGGCATCGGGGGCGGAAGCGTACTGGATCTGCACTTCGCGCGCATTGCCCATAGTGATGGTCAGCGGCGCACCCTTGCCGCCTTCGGTAACGCTGTCACCCAGTTTCCATGCAAGCGGATTGCCGGCACCATCGCGCACTGCGACGATTTCCAGCCCGTTGGAATCGAGCACGATCGCCCCTGCATCGGGCCGCGCCAGAATGTCGAGATTGGCGACACCGGTCACCCGCTTGCGATCGAAGTCGAGCGCGAGGTCCAGATCGACATGCGTCACGCGGGCCACCTGCGGCTGCGCATAGGTGATGCTGTCCACTGCATCGGCGCCGGTCAGGATGGGCGAGACCATCGGCTCGCCTGTAGCCATAGAGCCGCTATCGGAAGGAACTGTGGTGCAGGCGGTGCTGGCAAGCAGCAGCGAAAGGGCGGTGGCGATGCGACGCATGGAATTCTCCTGAAAAACCTCGGAGCCGGTACAGGCCGGCCCTGTCCAAATACTGCAACGCCTATTGCCGATCCCGGCGAGCTTATCCAGCCCAAGCCGTGCAATCGTACCCGAAGGCTGGCCTTCGCTGCTCGGATCGGTCATGAGAACGTTCACAGCAATCTTGGGAGAGGTTCATGATCCGCACCACACTTTCCGCCCTGCCCGCCGCACTCGCGCTTGCCGCCGCCGGTCCGCTAGCCGCGCAATCGACGCAAATGCCCTCCTCGCCGCAGAGTGATCCTTCGCCGGAGCGTGAGCTGCTTTTCGCCGATGAATTCAATGATGGCGCGCTCGACCGGACAAAATGGATCGTCATGGGCCCCGATTTTTGGGTCAACAACGAACAGCAGGCCTATGTCGACGATCCGGCGACGATCAATTTCATCCAGGGTATCGAAGGCGCCGATGGCGGCGTGCTGATGCTGCGCCCGGTGTTCAAGCCCGGCGTCGATCCCAATAAGGAACGCAAGGCCCCCTTTCTGTCAGGCCGGATCGAAAGCCAGGGCAAGTTCGATTTCGAGCATGGCCGCGCCGAAGCGCGTATCAAGATGCCCGCCAATATCGGCGTGTGGCCCGCTTTCTGGCTGCTCGGCAACGAGAAATGGCCCGATACCGGCGAAATCGACATCATGGAATATGTCGGCGAAAAGGACTGGGTTGGCGTCGCCCTGCACGGCCCCGGCTATTCGGGCGAAACCCCGCTGGTGAACAAATTCTTCTTCCCCGACGGCGTGGATGTGACCACCTGGCACACCTATGCCGTCGAATGGACCGACCAGCAGATCGACTTTCTCATCGACGGTCGCGTCACCTACCGCGTCACCCGCCCAATGGTGGAGAATTACGGCGAGTGGACCTTCGACAATGAGAAGTATCTGATCCTCAATTTCGCGATGGGCGGCGCCTATCCCTATAAGACCAACCTCATTGAGGAGCCTTACAACGGCATCCCGCAGGAGACCGTCGACGCGGTCAAGGCTGGCGAAGTCGCCATGCTGGTCGACTGGGTCAGGGTCTACGCGCCCGAAGACTGAGGCTAGGCTTGGGGCTGCGGCTCCGGCGTTGAAGGCTGGAGCGCGGCGAAGGCTTCGAGATTTTCCACCTTGCCGGACACCACCAGCAGGTCTCCGGGCATGATCAGCGTGTCGGGCACGGCGTGGATGAAATCCTCGCCCCGGCGCTTCACGCCGATTACCGTCACGTTGAATTTCTTGCGGCATTCGCTGGTCACCAGTGGCAGGCCGACGATGGTCTCGGGCGCGGCCACGCGGGCGATGGCGAAATCGTCACCGAAGCTGATGAAATCGAGCAGCCGCTCGTTCAGCAGGCGGGCGACGCGTTCGCCCATCCGCTGTTCGGGGAAGACGACGTGATGCGCGCCAGTCCGCTCCAGAATGCGACCATGGTTTTCATTGGTGGCCTTGGCCCAGATATTGGCGACGCCGAGATCGGACAGCGCCAGCACCGTCAGCACGCTCGCCTCGATATCACTGCCGATGCCGACCACCACGGATTCGAAGCTGCTGGCGCCCAGCTTGTCGAGACAGCGCGTGTCGGTGCAGTCCGCCTCGACCACCTGCGTCAGATGCGGGGCATATTCCTGCACCCGCGAACCTTTGTGATCGACGCCCAGCACCTCGTGGCCCATCCGCTCCAGCGTACGGGCGACCGAGCCCCCGAAACGGCCGAGGCCGATGACCAGTACGGGATTACGCTTTTTAGCCGACAATGGGATCCTCCTCGGGATAACGGAACGGGCGAGGTTCGCCGCCTAAGGCCAAGGCCGTCGCCACGGTAATGGTTCCCACGCGGCCCACGAACATCAGGAAGGCCAGCACGCCCAGCGCACTCGGCGGCAACTGGGCTGTGATGCCGGTGGACAGACCCACCGTGGAAAATGCGGAGATCGTCTCGAACAGGACATCCTCCATCGGCAGCGAGGTGATCGCGAGGATGTACATCGAGGCGAGCATGATCAGCACCGATGCGGCCACGGTCACGGTCAGCGCCTGACGCTCCACCCCGTAGCCAAGCCGCCGCCCGAAAATTTCCGCATCGCGCCGCCCGCCTACTTCGGATGCGACGACCGCGAGCAGCACGACGAAGGTGGTGATCTTGATCCCGCCCGCCGTACCAGCACTGCCCCCGCCGATGAACATGAGGACATAGTTCATGAGCAGCGTCTCGCCACGGAAGGCGCCAACATCGAGGCTGTTGAAACCGGCGGTACGTGGCATCACCGAATGGAAGGCAGCATTGAGCAGCTTCGTGCCGATATGCATCGGGCCAAGCGTCGCGGGATTGGTCCATTCCTTCGCAGCAATCGCAACGAAGCCGACCAGCAGCAGGGCAATCGTCGCCGATAGCGTGATCTTGGAATGCAGCGTCCACGCACGCCAAGAAAGGCCATGGTGGCGCACGTCCTGCATTACCGGGAACCCAAGCGCGGTGATGATAACCGAAAGCATGATCGGGACCAGGATCACGCTGTCTTCCTGATAGCTCATCACGCTGTCGCTAAAGCTGGAGAAGCCGGCGTTGTTGAACGCGCTGACAGAATGGAAAACCCCGTGCCACAGGGCCTCCTCGAAGGGAAAATCATAGGCCAGCATGAAACGCAGCGTCAGGATTATCGCAACCACCCCTTCCACTGTCAGCGTCACCTTGAATACCAGTGCGAGCACGGAGCGCGCATCTCCCACTTCGAGCCTGCTGCGTTCGACACTGGTTGCGATCCTTTCGCGCAGACCGAAGCCGCGCCCCGCCATGAGGCCGAACAGCGTGGCTGCGGTCATAATGCCGAAGCCCCCGATCTGGAACAGCAGCAGGATAACGCCCTTGCCGAATGCGCTCCAATAAGTCGCCGTATCAACCACGATAAGCCCGGTAACCGAAACGGCCGAGGTCGAGGTGAAGAAGGCCGTGACGCCCGAAGCGCCTCGCCCGTCCACCGTGGCGAAAGGCAGCATGAGCAGCCCCGCACCCGCGAGTATCGCCGCAGCGAAGAGAAGAGGAATCAGGCGAACCGGATCGCTAAACGCGCGCATCGGGGGCTCCTACGCCCATGTTGCGGCGCGGAAAAGCGCAATCAGCTCCAGGTCGCCTCGGGCGGCAGGCTCATCAGGATGGCGTCGATATTGCCGCCGGTCTTGAGGCCGAACAGTGTCCCCCGGTCGTAGACCAGATTGAACTCGGCATAGCGCCCACGCCATTCGAGCTGCTGCGCCTTGTCCGCGGGCGTGAATTCCTGCTCCATCCGGCGGCGGACCAGCTTGGGATAGATATCGAGAAACGCCTCGCCGACATCCTGCGTGAAGGCGAGATTGCGGTCGAAGCCGGTCTCGTCCTCGCACTCCAGATGATCGTAGAAAATGCCGCCGACCCCGCGATGCACACCGCGATGGGGGATGTAGAAATAGTCGTCTGCCCATTTCTTGAACCGGTCGTAATAAGTCGGGTTATGGGCCGCGCAGGCCGCGCGAAAACGGGCGTGGAATTCCTCGGTATCTTCCTCGTAAGGTAGCGGCGGGTTGAGATCCGCCCCGCCGCCGAACCAGGCCGCCTGAGTTGTAAGGAAGCGCGTGTTCATATGGACCGCCGGCACATGCGGGTTCGCCATGTGGGCCACCAGGCTGATGCCGGTTGCGGTGAAACCTGGGTTTTCCGCACTCGCCCCATTGATGGAAGCGGCGAATTCGGGCGCGAAATTGCCGCGCACGGTGGAAACGTTGACGCCGACCTTCTCGAAGACTTTGCCTTTCATCAGCCCGCGCGTGCCGCCCCCAGGGTCTGCATTGCCCTCCTCCACACGGTTCCAGCTGTCGTACTGAAATTCGGCGGCACTGCCCGCCTCGCGCTCGATCGCCTCGAACTCGGCGCAGATACGGTCGCGCAAGGTTTCGAACCAATTGCGGGCGGATTGGGTTTGCTCGGTCCAGTCGGTCATGAAGAAGCCCTTGCCATCGCTGCCGCCACGCGGCAATAGCGGGGCATGGTTCCCCTTTCGTTCGCAGGCCAGGAATGGCTCCTGACAGAAGGCCGCGCGCTGTACTGGCCGCGCGAGCGCGCGTTGCTGGTGGCCGACCTGCATTTGGAGAAAGGCAGCTTCTTCGCCGGCCACGGACAGATGATTCCGCCCTATGACAGCCGCGAAACGCTGGAGCGGGTGGCGCTCGCCATTCGCGAAACAGGCGCGCGCCGGGTGATCACGCTGGGCGACAATTTCCACGATTCCGAAGGTTCGACCCGGCTCGAACCCCATGCCTGCGGCATGCTGGAAGCGCTGACCAAGGCGGTCGACTGGGTCTGGATTACCGGCAATCACGATCCCGACATGGAAGCGCGCTGCGGCGGCACTCTGGTAGAAGAACTGGAGATCGCCGGCACGATCCTGCGCCACCGTGCCCAAAAGGGGGAAACCCGGCCCGAGCTTTCAGGCCATTACCATCCTCGCCTGCAACTCACCGTCCATCGCCGCCACATCCGCCGTCCCTGTGCGGTGGTGAGCGCGAACGAGGGTGCCGATGGCAAACCCTCCGGCCGGATCATCCTGCCTGCCTTCGGCGCCTATACCGGGGGCATGAATGCGGCCGACCCGGCGATCCTCAAGGCGCTGCAGCCTGCCGACACAATCGACGCCGTCGTGCCTGCCAAGGGTAGGCTCGCACGGTTCAATTTGTGGTCGAAAGCTGCCTGATAACCACGGCGCCTGCTAAAACGGCGCAAGACTGTCCGAACCCCTTTGCGAATCTGCGGAACAGTGCCTACATTGGCGCATTCAGAACCCTAGAAGTTACCAAGGAGAATACCCCATAGCCCGTCCACCCCGGCGCAGCATGCAAATGCCCGTGAAAAGCGGCCCGCGCTACGATAACATGATCAATGTCCCCAAGGTCCGCGTGATCGATCACGAAGGCGAAAACCTGGGGGTGATGTACACCCGCGAAGCGACCGAGCAGGCCAACGAACTGGGCCTCAACCTCGTCGAAGTGTCCCCCAATGCGGACCCGCCGGTGTGCAAGTTCCTCGACGTCGGCAAATATCGCTTCGAGGCTCAGAAAAAGGCCAACCTGCAGCGCAAGACGCAAAAGACGCAGGAAATCAAAGAAATCAAGATGCGCCCGAACATCGATGATCACGATTACGACGTAAAAATGCGTAATGTGAACAAGTTCATCGAGAACGGCGACAAGGTGAAATGCACCCTGCGCTTCCGTGGCCGCGAAATGGCGCACCAGCAGCTGGGCATGGACCTGCTGAACCGCGTGCGTGACGATATGGAAGAACTCGCCAAGGTCGAAAGCTTCCCGCGTCTCGAAGGCCGCCAGATGGTAATGGTCCTCGCGCCGAAGTAGGCAAGCAGAGCCTTTCATCGCAAAGAATAGTGGTCGGGGAACGATTGATATCGTTTCCCGATTTTCTTTGTATGAAAGCAACAGCACCCACACTTATCGTTCTTGGCTCTTTCGCTCTTGCCGCCTGCAATTCGGGCGGCGGCGATGCGGAGCAGCCTCCGTCCGAAGCTAACCAGCAGGCCGAAGCGGGCGAAATGCCTGCTCCGCCACCACCACCGCCACCGCCAGCCGCGGGGGGCCTGGCGGATAATAGCGTGAACGACGGGTCGCCCGATCTTACGCCGCCCAGCCTTTCTCCCGCAGCAGAGAAGACCGAAAAGGGCGCGCGCAATATCGCGACTTCCTTTGCGCGCGCGATCGAACTGAAGGAATTCGATCAGGCCTGGGCGCTGCTGGACGATGCCAGCAAGCGGAAGTGGTCCAAGACCCAATGGGCCGGTCACTTTTCCGACCTGACAGACATTTCCGTTGCCGTCGGTTCCGGCAGGATGGAAGGTGCTGCCGGGTCAAGCTATTACACGGCGCCGCTGGACATTACGGCGACGGATACTTCGGGGCGATCGGTCCGCTATGACGGCGAAATGATCCTGAAGCGGGTCAATGATGTGCCCGGCGCCGCTGCCGAGCAATTGCGCTGGCATGTGAGCAGCCTGTCACTCGACTGGACACACTGACGCCCCGCCCGCGTCTTTCGTCTCAGTTGAAACCGATCCGGAACCGACATAGAGGCTAGCGCATATCGGCTGTGTGGCGGAGAGGCGTTCCTGCGGAGGTTAGGAACGGGTGCCCCGCATGGTCCATCTGCTCCCGCCTTCCTGGGAGCGGCACGTTAGGAAGGATGCTCTGACATCATGAGCGATCACGAAATCGATCCCACCAGCCCCCGCATGGCTCCCAAGCCCGAAGTTACCAAGATCGCCGGCCGCGAACTCAAGCCCAGCACCCTGATGATGGGTCACGGCTTCGACCCAACCCTGTCGGAGGGTTCGCTGAAGGCACCGATCTTTCTTACGTCCACCTTCGCCTTTCCGAGCGCGGCCGACGGCAAGCGCCATTTTGAAGGCATCACCGGCAAGCGTCCCGGCGGCGCAGACGGTCTCGTCTATTCGCGCTTCAACGCACCCAACCAGGAAATCCTCGAGGATCGTTTATCGGTATGGGACGGCGCGGAAGACGCGCTGTCTTTCTCCAGCGGCATGACCGCAATTTGCGTCCTCATGCTCGCCTATGCTTCCAAGGGCGACGTGATCGTCCATTCGGGACCGCTTTACGCCGCTACCGAAGGCTTCGTGGCCAAGTGGATGTCGCGCTGGGGCATCGAATATGTCGACTTCCCCGCCGGTGCCACGCGTGAGCAAATCGACGCCGTGCTGTCGAAGGCCAAGAACATGGCCGACGCGAATGGCGGCAAGGTCGCGATGGTCTATCTCGAAAGCCCGGGCAACCCAACGAATGCCTTGGTCGACATAGAAGCCGTGCGCGCTTCGGTCGATGCGGCTGGCCTCGAATGCCCGATCTCCATCGACAACACCTTCCTCGGCCCGCTGTGGCAGCGCCCGCTGGAACATGGCGCGGATATCGTGTGCTACTCGCTGACCAAATATGTCGGCGGCCATTCGGACCTCGTCGCAGGCTCGATCGCCGGTGCCAAGAAGTGGATGGACCCGGTCCGCATGCTGCGTAACACCATGGGCGGCATCTGCGATCCGAACACTGCCTGGATGCTCTGCCGCAGTCTCGAAACCGTCGAACTGCGCATGAGCCGCGCAGGCGAAAACGCTGCCAAGGTCTGCGATTTCCTGTCGAAGCATCCCAAGGTCGAAGGCCTCGGCTATCTCGGTATGATCAAGGACGAGCGCCAGCAGGACATCTACGACCGTCACTGCCTTGGCGCAGGCTCGACATTCTCGCTGCTGCTCAAGGGCGGCGAGGCGGAATGCTTCCGCTTCCTCGACACGCTGAAGATTGCCAAGCTGGCGGTCAGCCTCGGCGGGACCGAGACACTGGCCAGCCATCCGGCATCGATGACCCATCTCTCGGTCGCCGAAGGGCGGCGCGCGGAACTGGGTATTATCGATAATCTCGTGCGGATCTCCATCGGCATCGAAGACGCCGACGACCTCATCGCCGACTTCGAGCAGGCGCTGGAGGCAGTCTGACCAAGATCGGTTTTCTCGCCTGCGCGGATACGCTGCCCGGCAGCGGTCCGCGCAGGGGCGATGCCTTCGAGCATGACCTGGAGACTGGCGCGCTGCGTCCGGCCTTCGGGGCCATGGGTTTGCAACTGGTCGAGATCGACTGGCGCGCACCGCTGGACCGGTTCGACGGCTTTGAGCTGGTCATGCTGGGCACAGCGTGGGATTATCAGGACCATTTCCATGAGTTTCTTGCCAAGCTGGAGGAACTGGAACGGCGCGGCATCAAGGTCTGCAACCCCTCCGACGTCGTCCGCTGGAATGGCGACAAGCGCTATCTCAAAAGCCTCGCCGATACCGGCGTGCACACCATCCCGACATTATGGTTTGACGATGTGAAGAGCGGCGATGTCGCCATCGCGCTTGATGCGTTCGAGGCGACACGCGTGGTGGTAAAACGCCAGATCGGTGCCGGGGCCTTGGGCCAGCACAGCTTCGCGCATGATGCCCTGCCACAGCCCGGATGGCGGATGGGCCACCCCGCAATGATCCAGCCCTTCCTGCCCAGCGTGGTGGAGGAAGGCGAATACACCTTCGTCTTCATCGACGGCGCCTTCAGCCACGGCGTGCTCAAACGCGCAGCTGCCGGAGAATATCGGATCCAGTCGCTCTATGGCGGCACCGAACTGCCCTTCGAACCTGCGGCATCGGATCTTTCCCAAGCTGAAGCTGTTCTGGGCGCCCTTCCCTTTGACGACCTGCTCTATTGCCGCATCGATATGGCGCGGCTGCCTTCGGGCGAACTGGCGGTAATGGAAGCGGAAGCGATCGAACCCTATCTCTATCCCGAACAAGGCGCCGATCTCGGCCCGCGTGTAGCACAGGCAATCATCCGTCGCCTCGGAGAGAGCGGACCTGGTTCAACGCCAACTGTCAGAGCTCCAGCACCTGCCGCGCATGGGGTGTGAGCTTGTGCATGAAACGGACCCCTGCCTCGCCACCGCTTACCCAGACAATCTGGCCGGCGAGATCGGTTCGATCGTCGAGTTCGAAGAAGATGGTGGTGCCTTCGTGCACATAGCCATCGAAGAGTTCGATGCGGCAGCCGGTTTCCGAAATGTCGGACAGGATGGCCTGCGCCCGCTCCACGGGAATACGACAATCAAGGACGATATTCGTGCCCCGGCGAACATTTGTGCGTGTCTTCATCAGCCCCCTCCCGACCCTGGCGGGGCTTAGCGTACCATCCGGAAAAGAAGAGTTAATGCGCCATTATGGACTTGGCGGCATGTGGGCCTTCAGCCCTTCCACTCGCGCCGTTCTTCTGCCGATTTAAGAATTTCGTAGGCCAGCTGGTATTTTTGGAAAGCTTCGGCGGCTTCCTTGTCGCCCGGCTTCACATCGGGATGGACGGCCTTTGCCTTGACCCGCCAAGCCTTTTTCACGGCGGCGAAATCCGCATCGGATTCCAGCTCCAGCACTTCCAGGGCGCGCATCTCGTCGGCAGATCGACTGCCATCGCCCGCGCCGCCCCAGCCATAATGCTGCGCTTCGGCATAGCCTGCGTTTTCGGCCTGCTCGGTCTTGGTGCGGGCTTCTTTTTCCGCCTTGTCGAGCCCTTCGAAATAATCCCACCTCGAATTGTATTCCGCCGCATGCTTCTGGCAGAAATACCAGCGTTCCGGGCTGTTAGGGGACTTGGGCGCCGGGCAATCGCCGCGCTCCTCGCAGCCATGGCGATCGCACAGCCGCACAGTCGCGGCTTCGCGGCTCTCCTCATAACCGCGCCAGCGGGGAAAGCCCCAGTCGTTCGAACGGCGAGCTTTCGCCATCAGCGGATCAGCGCGATTGTCATGGGGTGCAAGAGCATGGGGTCCAATTTAGGGATGCTGACGGTATTGGCAAGGAAACGCCGCCGCTTTCGGGGGAGACTTGCGTTCTCGCAGCCGTTTCGGGCCATGAGAAGACCCTGAAACAAAAGCCCCGGCGTTTCGGCCGGGGCTTTCCGTTTAGATACGCAGTAGGATCAGTTCATCGTGACCGTCGCTGCACGGCGGTTCTGCGCCCATGCGGCTTCGTTCGAACCCAATGCGACAGGACGTTCCTTGCCATAGCTGATGGTGCGGATCCGGTTGGCCGGAATGCCGAGCGAGACGAGGTAGTTCTTCGCCGAATTGGCGCGGCGCTCGCCCAGTGCGAGGTTGTATTCGCGCGTGCCGCGTTCGTCGGCATGCCCTTCGATCGTGAAGGTCACGTTTGGATACTGGTTGAAGTACTGAGCCTGACGTTGAAGCTTGGCGCTGTCTTCGGCATCGATGTTGTACTGGTCGGTGTCGAAATAGACGACCGAGTTCGCCTGACCGACGGCCTGCAGGAAGTGCTCCATGCTGCCGACACCGGGTGCGGTGGTGGTGGGCGTAGGGGTAGGCGCGGTGTTGTCGACCGGCGGCGGCGGAATTTCTTCCGGCGCTTTCTTCTGGCAGGCTGCCAGCGCAAGCGCCGACGTCATGATCATTGCAGTTGCAAAACGGGTATTCATAATGCTGTCCCCTTTTAAACAGCGGTGGAACTCTTTTTAGGCCCCGGACTTAACCGTCCCCATGAATAGACCAATGATCTCAAGGCAGGATCGGTCCCCAAGCCGGATCGGAAGCATCGACCGGGGTCGGCAGGCTGCGTTCGTTCTCACCCGTCAGGTCGACCTGCCAGAGCGAGGTCTTGCCCGTATTACGCTCGGTCCGGAAGAACTGGATAATACGGCCATTGGGTGCCCATGTCGGCGCTTCGTCCTGCCATCCGCGGGTCAACGTGCGGACGCTGCCGCCCGACGGGGTCATGACCGAGATGTTGAAGCTGCTCGAATTGGTGAAGGCGATCTGGTCGCCGCGCGGGCTCCATTCGGGTGTGGCACAGCGCGAGCCGCCAAAGCTGATCCGGCGCTGGTTCGACCCATCAGCATTCATGACATAGCATTGCTGCGCGCCCGAACGGTCGCTCTCGAACACGATGCTTCTGCCGTCGGGTGAATAGGATCCGCCAATGTCGATGCCAGGCGTGTCGGTGAGCCGTTCACTGCGACCGCCCTGCGCGGACACGCGATAGATGTCGGTATTGCCGCCAACCGCCATGGAATAGAGAATCCAGCGGCCGTCAGGGCTCCAGCGCGGCGCGAAGGTCGGATTTTCGCTCTGGCTGATCAGCGTCTGCTTGCCGGTGCCGATGTCGTAGACATAGATGCGCGGATTGCCATCGACATAGCTGAGATAGACCAGCTTCTTGTAATCGGGCGAATAACGCGGCGTCAGCGCGGTCGAACGGCCGGTGGTGATGAAGCGGTGGTTGGCACCGTCGCTGTCCATGATGGCAAGCCGCTTGGTGCGGTTATCCTTTGGCCCGGTTTCGGCGATATAGGCGATACGGCTGTCGAAGAACGGACTTTCCCCGGTCAGACGCGAATAGACGAGGTCGGCGCATTTGTGCGCGGCGCGGCGCCAGTCGGCGGGCGCAACCACCCAGCCTTCCGCAACGAGCCGTTGCTGCAGCGCCATGTCGTAAAGATAGCAGCCCACCGTCAGCCGGTCGTCGCTACGCGCGCGAACATAGCCATGAACGAGCATTTCCGCACCGCGCACGCCCCAGGTGGACCACACGGGCGAGGTGATGTTCGCAAAGCTTGGCTTGGGGAGCGAGTCCGGCCCGGTCGGCTTGAACAGGCCGTTATTGCGCAGGTCGGAGGTGATGACACGGGCAAGCTCGAGACCGAGCGCTTCGGTGCCGTTTGCATTGGCCGGAGTGGGCGCATTGCGATCGGTCGCGAAGGCGGGGATGGCGATACCAAGGTCGTCCAGATTTCCTTCGAAGGATACCGAGACTTCTAGCCCACCGTCTTCCTCAACCGTCTCAACAGCTTGGCCTTCGGGCAGGGCTTCCCCCAAATCTTGGTTCTGAGCCACGGCCGGTGCGGTTAAAGTCAGTGCTATAGCGACAAGAGTTAATCTCATTGTGCGAGCCTCCAATCCAGATTTGCTGTGATGGTCTTCCACGCCTCGTAATACTGGGGCGGGAGGTCAAAAGGTGCGGCGAGCTGGACGGCCTTGATGGCCTGTTCGCCATGGCGTCCCGCTTGCGCGCGGTTAGTATCATTGATGCCGGTCTGACGCACGATTGTTGGGCGACCATTGAGCGTGCCATCCTCATTGAGGCGGAAGCGCACGAAGGTAATGATTTTTTCAACCTCTGGACCGTTGGGCGGTGACCAGTGCGGCTTGATCTGACGCGAGACTGCTTGTCCGATGGACGCCTGCGCTTGAGCGCCGATCTGGGAGGCGGGCGTGCGCGTTTCGGTGGTCCGGGTGCTGTCACCCGCCCCGGCGAGGAAATCATTACCGATACGCGAACCGCCGCCCTTTTCCGCCGCTTTGGGCTTCGGTTGCGGCTTGGCTGTTTCGCGTGGTTTTTCACGGCGCGGCTGGGGCTTTGGCGCAGGCGTGGGTACTGGCGAGTTCACCTTGGGCGTGGGCCGCTCGACAACCGGCTCGCTCGGCGCCTCCAGAATCTCGGGAGTCGGCGCGGGTGCGTCCGACAGGGTCGGAGCGATGGCCGCCGCGCTTTCGGGCACCGGATCGGGCGCGGTGGATTCCAGCCCCACGTCTTCCGCCAGGCTCACCACCATGCGTTCGGGCTTTATGATAGGCGGCGGCTCCTGCAGTGCCTGAAACACCAGCCCGGCCAGCACTAGCAGATGCAGGGCCACGGCGACGATCAGCCCCGTCCGCTCTTCTCTCCTGATGCCGCTAGCTGCCATGGCGGTGGGCTATTCCCCGGTTCCTGAACCGCTGTTGACCGGCGCGCGCTCTTGCCCGCCATTGGTCACCAGCGAAATGCGATTGAGCCCGGCGCGGTTAAGTTCGCCCATCACGGCCATCACCCGCCCATAATCGAGAGCGCGGTCGGCGCGCAGAGTTACGTCCGGCCCTTCCCCGGTCTGCGGAATCGATTCCAGTGCCTGCGGCAATTCACCGACCGGGACCTGGTTGTCGTCGATATAAACATAGCCGTCGCTGTCGATACTGATTGCGACCTGCTGCTGCTCCTGCGGCAGGGCATCGGCGCGGCTGTCTGGCAGCTGGATGGGAACGCCGGCCGTCAGCAGCGGCGCAGTGACCATGAAAATGATCAGCAGCACCAGCATGACGTCGACGAAGGGTGTCACGTTGATTTCGGCCATGGGCCGCCGCCCGCCGCGCCCCCGCCGGCGGCGCGTGCCTTTGCCCGAAGCGAGGCTCATCGCCATGTCAGCGCTGCTCCAGCTGGCGGCTGAAGCTGGCGTGCAGCTTGTCGGCAAAGCGGGTGAGGCGGGTTTCGAACCGTTCGACCGAATGGCTGAAACGGTTGTAGGCGATCACGGCCGGGATAGCGGCGAACAGGCCGATAGCGGTGGCGAACAGCGCCTCGGAGATGCCGGGGGCGACGACTGCGAGCGATGAGCTTTCCTGCGCGCCGATCTGGAAGAAGCTGTTCATGATGCCCCAGACCGTGCCGAACAGGCCCACGAAGGGCGCGACCGAACCCACGGTAGCCAGAAAGTTGAGCCGTTCGGCCACTTCATCCGCTTCCTGCGCCACCTGGCTCTCCATCGCCGCAGCGATCCTGTTCCGCAGCGCCTCGCGATCGCGGATCTCGCCCTTGGTCGAACGGCGCCATTCGGCAACACCCGCCTGCGCCACGCGGGCGGAGGGAATGTCCTTGTTACCGCGCTCGCTCATGAAACGATCGAACTGGTCGGCCTGCCAGAATTCACTCTCATAGCGCGCCTGCGCCGAACGCATGCGGCCCATCCGCAACGTGAAGGAAATGATGATCGTCCAGACCCAGATGCTGGCCAGCAGCAGGCCCGCCATCACGGCCTGCACGACGATGTCGGCATCGAGGAAGAGCTGGACCGGATCGAGGCTGGTCGGCGCGGCAATCGCGAGAAGGGATAGTGTGGTCATCAGTCCTCTGTCGTATCGACAAAACGCGCGAATGCCTCGCGCCATGGGGCAGGCTGGCGAATGGGTCGCCCGCCCGGTGAAACGAAGCCGACGCGTAAATGTGCCTCGGCCAGGAGTTCATCGCCGCGCGACGCCGTCTGGTGCATCCGGCAGGATGCGGCCTTCAGTTCGGTGCAGCGGGTCTCGATGATAATGTCGTCGTCGAGCTTTGCAGGACGCAAATATTTGAGGTTAATCTCGGAAACGGCATAGGCGCCGCCGCCCTCCTCGATCGCGGCCCGCTGGTCTATCTCCAGCCGGCGCAGCAGATCCGACCGCGCGCGTTCGAACCAGCGCAGGTAATTGGCGTGATAGACGATGCCGGAAAGATCGGTGTCTTCGTAATAGGCTCGCACGGCATAGAGATGCCGGTCGCCATCGATCACGCCGTCGGGGAAATTGGGCCTCGCATCCATATGCGCCCGCATCTAGCGCACCGCCCGAACGCCGTGCAATCGCAAACGACGAAGCGACTCTTGGAAGCGACTAACGACGCGCAATCATCGGGCCGAGCGGTTCACCGCCAAACAGATGCACATGCAGATGGGGGACTTCCTGCCCGCCATGCGCGCCGACATTTGCCATCATCCGGTATCCCGGCTCGACCAGCCCCTTGTCCCGGGCCACCTTGCCCACTGCGCGCACGAAGCCGGCGATTTCCTCTGCCGGGGCCTTGGCGCTGAAATCGTCCCAACTGACATAGCGGCCCTTGGGGATCACCAGCGTGTGAATCTCGGCCTGCGGATTGATATCCTCGAAGGCATAGGCCCACTCGTCCTCGTAGACATTGGACGAAGGGATCTCGCCGCGCAGAATCTTGGCGAAGATGTTCTCGTCGTCATAGGGCTGGGTCGCGTCGATCGGCATCAGGCACTCCTGCTCGCTTTTTCGTCCAGGCCGGACACGCCTTCACGCCGATCTAACTCTGCCATGACCTCTTCCAGCGCCACGCCTTTCTTCTGCAGCAGCACCAGCAAGTGCATCAGCAGATCGGCGCTTTCGGAAACGAGTTCCTCGCGCTCGCCGCTCATGGCCGCGATCACGGTTTCCACCGCTTCTTCGCCAACCTTCTGGGCGATCTTAGCAAGCCCCTTGCTGTTGAGCTTGGCAACATAGCTTTCGTCCGGCGAGGCGGTAAGGCGCCGGGCGATCGTTGCTTCGAGGCGGGTCAGCGTGTCCATGTGCGTGGTCCTATGCGTTTCATCCGCGCGCAGGCAAGCCCGCGTTGCGCAGTGCGCGGTGCGCTTCGCCGATGGAATGCTGGCCGAAATGGAAGATCGAGGCTGCGAGCACGGCGCTGGCATGGCCCTGCGTCACGCCTTCCACCAGATGGTCGAGCGTGCCCACCCCGCCGCTGGCGATGACGGGGACCGACACGCTGTCAGCAATCGCGCGGGTCAGTTCGAGATCGTAACCCTGCTTGGTCCCATCGCCATCCATAGAGGTGACGAGCAATTCGCCTGCGCCCAGCTCGGCGAGCCTCTGCGCGTGTTCCACTGCATCGATCCCGGTCGGCTTGCGCCCGCCATGGGTGTAGATTTCCCAGCCGCGAAAGCCCTCGCCTTCGGTGCGGGCGCGTGCATCGACGCTGGCGACCACGCACTGGCTGCCGAATTTCTCCGCAATTTCGCGCACCAGTTCGGGCCGCGATACGGCGGCGGAATTGACCGCGACCTTGTCAGCCCCCGCCAGCAGCAAGGCGCGCGCATCCTCGACACTGCGCACCCCGCCGCCGACAGTCAGCGGCATGAAGCACACAGCCGCTGTGCGCCGCACCATGTCGAGCAGCGTCCCGCGTCCTTCATGGCTGGCCGAAATGTCGAGGAAGCACAACTCGTCCGCCCCGGCGCGGTCATAAGCCTGCGCCTGTTCGACCGGGTCGCCGGCGTCCTTCAGATCGACGAAATTGACGCCTTTCACCACGCGCCCGTCGCGCACGTCGAGGCAGGGAATGACGCGGATACGAACGGTCATCGGAACACCCACGAGGTTAGGATATCGAGGAAGACCAACACGCACATTACGATGAAAGCAGAATATAGCACGGTCACAAACCAATAGCCTGCCGGCTCGCTGTGTTTCGTGAACTTCAATTGAGAGAAATGGACGGCTTTGTGCTTAATTGCGCCGAAGACATTCCAACCCAGCCAAGCTGCGACACCAAGATTTAGATATGCGAGCAGGGTCAGTTTCATGTCCGCGCCGCCATCGCCAGCGCCGCGGCCAGATCCAGCCGACCGTCATAGAGGGCACGCCCGGTAATCACACCTTCAATCCCGTCATTCGCATGCAGCGAGAGGACATGGATGTCGTCCAGGCCCTTCACCCCGCCGCTGGCAATCACCGGGATGTCCACCTGCCGCGCGAGTTCCACCGTCGCGTCGAGGTTCACGCCCTTCAGCAAGCCGTCGCGCCCTATGTCGGTGAAGAGCAGCGCGGCAACGCCTGCATCCTCGAACCGGCGGGCAAGGTCGACCACGGGCACGTCGGACACTTCCGCCCAGCCCTCGGTCGCGACCATGCCATCCTTGGCGTCGACCGCCACCACGATGCCGCCGTCGAATTCGCGCGCCATCTCCTTGACGAATTCCGGGTCTTTCAAGGCCGCCGATCCCATGACGATGCGCGAAACGCCGGCATCGAACCAGCCTTCCACGTCCTCGCGCTTGCGAATACCGCCGCCGAGTTGGACATGGCCCGGGAAGGCGGAGACGATGCTTTCGACAGCCTCGCGGTTCTGCGCCGATCCGGCGAAGGACCCGTCGAGATCGACGACATGTAGATGCCCCGCCCCCGCTTCTGCAAACAGGGTCGCCTGTGCGGCAGGATTGTCGCCATAGACGGTGGCGCGGTCCATATCGCCTTCGGCAAGGCGCACGACCTGGCCACCTTTGAGATCGATGGCAGGAAAAACGATCATTGTTTCGGTCCGCTGTTTTTCTTCGAAAGGGTTATGCTCACGGCCGCCATTCGAGGAACCTCTCCATCAGCTGCAGCCCGAAGCTCTGGCTTTTTTCCGGGTGGAACTGGACGCCCAGCATATTGTCTCGGCCCACCGCAGCCACCAGCCCGCCGCCATGGTCGGTCATCGCCAGCACATCGCGCGGCTGATCGGCGTGGAAATGATAGGAATGGAGGAAATAGGCCTCGCCTTCCTCCAGCAATTCATGGTCTTTCGCATGCGGCGTCAGCGCCACGTCGTTCCAGCCCATATGCGGCACCTTCACCGAAGGGTCGGTCGGTTCGATCAGCCGGACCTCGCCGCCGATCCAGTCGAGCCCCGGCGTCACGCCATGCTCCAGCCCGCGTGTGGCAAGCAATTGCATGCCCACGCAAATGCCGAGAAACGGCGCACCGCCGACAAGCACCCGTTCGCTCATGGCCTCGATCACGCCCGCTTCCGCGCGCAATCCGGCGGCGCATGCGTTGAAGCTGCCCACACCGGGCAAGACGATCCGATCGGCCGCGCGCAGCACATCGGGGTCTGCGGTAACGGTTACGTCCGCGCCCACACGCCGCAGCGCGTTTTCCACCGAATGCAGATTGCCCGCTCCGTAATCGACGAGTGCGACGATCTCGGCCATCAGCCCTTCAAGCCTTCGAGGCCCGGCGCGACAAAGCTCGGGCTGAATTCGATCACCTCCACGGTCGCAACGCCGCCCTTTACGAAAGGATCGGCAGCGGCCAGTTCCTCGGCTGTCTCGCGGTCGGGGGCATGCGCCATGATCAGCCCGCCTTCACGCGGAACCTTGCGGCCCCAAGCGATAAAATGGCCCGCCTCGTGCTGGGCTTTCAGCCATGCGACATGGTCGGACATCAGCGCATCCACCTCGTCCAGCGGCGCGGTGTATTTCAAAGAGAATACGAACATCGCCGATCAGCCTCCCAACTGGCCCTTGGTGCTGGGCACCGCGCCACCCTTGCGCGGATCGATTTCCACCGCGGCGCGCAGGGCGCGGGCGAAGCCCTTGTAGACCGCTTCGCAAATGTGGTGGTTGTTGGTGCCGTACAGCAATTCGACATGCAGCGTCAGCCCGCAGGTCTGTGCCACCGAATGAAACCAGTGTTCGATCAGCTCGGTGTCCCATTCGCCCAGCTTTTCCTGGCTGAAACCGGCGCGCCAGACGAAATAGGGGCGCCCGGAAATATCCAGGGCAACGCGCGCCAGCGTCTCGTCCATCGGGGAATAGGCGCTGCCGTAACGGGCGATCCCGCCCTTGTCGCCCAGCGCCTGAGCCAGCGCCTGGCCCAGCGCCAGCGCGCTGTCTTCGGTGGTGTGATGCTGGTCGACATGCAGATCGCCATCGACCTTCATCGTGATATCGATCAGCGAATGCTTGGCCACCTGTTCGACCATGTGATCGAGAAAACCGATCCCGGTGGATACGTCGTAGGTGCCGGTCCCGTCGAGATTCACCTCGACCAGGATCTTCGTTTCGGCGGTGTTTCGTTCGATACGGCCAGTTCGCATAGGCCCTGCCTATAGGCGCGGGCGCGACCGGCGCAAGGAATTGCGGCTTTCGACAGGGTAAAGGTGGCCTTAAACCGCTTGACCCGCGCCCCTGCCCGCTCCACCTAGGCGCACATGAGCGACGAAACGCCCGATAGCCTGATCCCTTACGACTCCATCGTCCAGGAGGCCCTGCGTGCCGTGGTCGGCAGGGTTCTGAGCGAGATCGAAGATGGCGGCAGCGAACTGCCCGGTGCGCACCACTTCTATATCACCTTCAAGACGCATGCCCCAGGCGTGACCATTCCCGCCCAGCTGCGCGAACGTTTTCCCGACGAGATGACGATCGTCCTGCAGAACAAGTTCTGGGACCTGAACGTTCGGGAAGATGGCTTTTCGGTCGGCCTGTCCTTCAACCAAATCCCGGCTGCGCTCGACATTCCCTATTCCGCGATCACCCAGTTCGTCGATCCGGCGGTCGATTTCGGCCTCCAGTTCCAGGCAACCGTGGCCGATATGGCCCCTGCCCCGACCGACGAAGCCGGCAATGACGAGGAACAGTCCGACGCCGCGCCCGTTGAAGGTGCGGAAGACGGCTCGAATGTCGTCACGGTCGACTTCGGCCGAAAGAACTAGCCACGGTGCCTTGGGCCCCGTGCGAAAGACAGGGGCAGCCATGGGATTTTCCAGCAAAGAGAAACCGAACCACCTGACCGACCGGGTGAGTGACGCAATCGACGGCGCGAAGAGCGACGCTGCGGGCAAGAACACCATTCCCGGCCCCAGCCCGAACCCTTCGACCAACGTCATCATCCACGATATCCTGCTGCGCAGCGCCGGCCGCCTGACGCGCCAGACGCTGGAAAAAGCCCTGCTTGGCCGCCAGTATGGCAGCAAGTTCGCCAAGGATGTGGTCGAGAACCGTTCGCTGGTGCAGACCCTTGCGGCTTACGGCGTGACCAAGGTCGCGACGAAATCCGTACCCGGCGCCCTGCTTGTCGGTGCGGGCCTGTTCGCCAAGACCCTGTTCGATCGCAGCCAGTCGCGCAGGCAATCGCGCCGGAGCGGTGAAAAGGCGCTGCGCAAGCAGTCCAAGGGCGAAACCGCAGTCTGAAACTGCATCATGCGGGGTTGATTCCGCATAGGGCCATGCGCCACTAGCGGGCATGGCCGATTCCGAAGAAAATCACGACAATGCGCTCGCACGGCGCGGGGTAATGTTCATCCTCTCCTCGCCCAGCGGGGCGGGGAAGACGACCATCAGCCGCATGCTGCTGGATGCCGATCCGGATATTAAGCTGTCGGTCAGCGTCACCACTCGGACACCGCGCCCGGGCGAAGTGGACGGCGTTCACTATTATTTCGTCAGCGATGCCGAGTTCGACCGGCTGGTGGAAGAAGACGATTTCTACGAATGGGCGCCCGTCTTCGGCCATCGCTATGGCACGCCCAAGGGCCGCATCCGCAACGCACTGAAGGAAGGACAGGATTTCCTGTTCGACATCGACTGGCAGGGCACGCAGCAGCTTTACCAGAAGGACCAGCAGGACGTGGTCCGGGTGTTCATCCTGCCGCCCAGCATCGCCGCACTGGAACAGCGCCTGCGCGGCCGGGGCACCGATACCGACGAAGTGATCGCAGCCCGCATGGAACGCGCGCGGAGCGAGATCAGCCACTGGGATGCCTATGACTATGTGGTGATCAACGAAGATGCGGGCGAATGCTTCGCCAAGGTGCGCGAAATCCTCGATGCCGAGAGGATGAAGCGTCAGCGGCAGACCGGCCTCATCCCCTTCGTCCGCGAATTGATGAGCTGATCGTGACCGAGGGGGTGGATCAGCTGACCGATCGCGAACGCGAGGTGCTGCGCCTTCTCCTTGCCGGACATACCGCCAAATCCGCTGCCAGCGAGCTCGATCTGTCGGTCCACACAGTCAACGACTATCTGCGCGAGGCCCGCAAGAAACTTGGGGTGTCGAGCAGCCGCGAAGCCGCAAGAATCTTGGGGGAGCAGGAGGCAAAGCCCGCCCACCCCCACCCCCAGACGCCCCCTCAAAACCATGCACCCCAGCAAATGGGGATGGGCGCAGCACGCGCGCCAGCCGATACTCCGATGCCATCAGCAACCCCGGCGGGACGAAATTATGTCCCCTGGATCATAGGAGTTATCGCCATGCTTACCGTAGCCATCGCCGCCGTCCTTCTTTTCTCCAGTGCCGGCGGCTCGGATACCGGCCAGACGCAGACAGAAGAGCGCCAGGTCGAGAATACACTACGCGAAAATTCAGCAGCGGAAAAAGCCGCCGACAGTGGGTGGGCCTCATAGATGCGGGCAAATATGCCGAAAGCTGGGCCGAAGCGGGTCCGATGTTCAAATCCGCCGTTACACCCGACGCATGGACCGCGCAGGCCGAACCCGTGCGTAAGCCGCTGGGCAAGACGCTGTCCCGCACCGTTTCATCCGTACAGGCAGCCACCACCCTCCCGGGAATGCCCGAGGGCGATTACCGGATGATCGTCTTCACTACCGAATATGCCGACGCCGGGCAGGCGAGCGAAACTGTCGTGATGAGCAAGGACGCGGGCCGCTGGGGCGTCATCGGTTACTTCATCCGCTGATCGGCCCGAGCCGACCGAACCACAGGGGCCGCCGGCAGAATGTCAGCGGCCCTTTTTCGCGTGCCAGCCGCGGATCATGAAGGACTGGAAGAACGGTACCGGGCTGGCGAAGCCCGCCTGCTCCCACAAACCTTCGGTCTCTCGCGGCGATACGACGGACAGCGTCTCGCGCAGAACCGTGGGCAGATTGGCAAGCGCGTCCAGGCTCGCCCCCATCAGGGAATGCACCTGCTTCCAGTCTTCGAGCATGGCGGGAAAATGGGACGCTTCGAGATCGGCGCTGATCTCCGCGCTGAGGAATGTGCCGCCTTCCCGCAATCGGTCGTGGACCGCGCTATAGAAAGCGCCGCGCTGTTCCCGCTTCACGAAATGGGCGACCAGCAGGCTGACCACTGCATCGAAATCGCCAGCGGCCACGTCTTCGACATAGCCTTCGACCATAGTGCAGCGGTCGAGCAGGCCTGCGTCAGCCAGACGCCGACGGCCGACTTCCAGCATTTCGCCCGAAGGATCGACACCGGTAAAGGTCCAGCCCGGAAAGTGGGAGGCGAGCGCGAGAATATCGACGCCGGTCCCCACGCCCACGCAGAGAATGCGTGCATCAGCGGGAAGATCGTTCATCGTCAGCCGCATCAGGAAATGCAGGTTGTTCGAAATATCGCTGAGGCCGCTGTTACGCTCGTCATAGCGTTCCGCCATGTCGCGCGTGAAGAAATCCGTGGGCTTCGTGGAAACTTGCTCCGTCATTGATACCATGTATCATCCAAAATGGGCAATGTCTTCCACCAATAGTCTGGCGCCATCATAAAAGGCCCCGCCTTGCAGCGGAGCCTTCCTGTTTTCACCTGTCGCTTCGCGCGGACCGGCTGGCGGTCACTCTCCCGAAGGATCGACGAAGCTGGTCGACATATTGGCGTTCACCACGCCGCCATCGATCGCCAGCGTCGTGCCGACGACATAATCGCCCGCGCGGCTGAGCAGATAGATCGCGCCGCCTGCCATATCCTCGGTATCGCCCACGCGCTGGCTGGGGATGCCCTTCTTCACGGCTTCCTCGTGATCGCGCGCGGCGCGGTTCATGGCGCTGGGGAAAGCCCCCGGACCGATGCCGTTGACCACGATATTGTCGCGGATCAGTTCGGCCGCCATGCGGCGCGTCAGATGGATCAGTCCGGCCTTCGACGCCTGATAGGGATAGGTCGGCCAGGGGTTGGTCTTCATCCCGTCGATGCTGGCGATCATCAGCACCTTGGCGGGGCAATCCTTGGTGCCGGCCTTCTTCAGCAGCGGGAACAGCTTCTGGGTCAGGAAGAACGGCGTCTTCACATTGAGGTCCATCGTGCGGTGCCAGCCCGCCTCGCTGAATTCCTCGAAAGGTTCGCCCCAGGCAGCTCCGGCATTGTTGACGAGGATGTCGAGCTTGTCCTCCCGCTTGGCGATTTCATCCGCCAGCTGCTGGATGCCGTCCATCTGGCTGAGATCGCCGACCAGGCCGACGACCTTGTCGCCCAGTTCACTGGCGGTTTCATCCACCTGTTCCTGTTTGCGGGCGACGATGTAGACGCGTTCGGCCCCTGCAGCGAGCAGGCCTTCCACGATCATGCGCCCGATCCCGCGGCTGCCACCCGTGACCAGCGCGATGCGGCCTTCGAGGCCGAAGAGGTCGTTGAGATTCATCATTTCTCTGCTTCCTTCATGTCGTCATTGCGAGGAACCGCAGGCGAAGCGGCAATCCATCTTCAGCGGCCGAGGTTACCACGCCCCCCGCCGATGGATTGCTTCGCTACGCTCGCAATGACGAGATGCTTCAATCAATAGCCGCTGAGGTCGGCCACCCGGCCCGCGTGGTAATACTGGTCGCCGAGGAATTCCTGCAGCGCCCGGTCGCGTTTCATATAGAGGCCGATGTCATATTCGTCGGTCATCCCGATGCCGCCATGCATCTGCACGCCTTCCTTTACCGCAAGGCCAGCCGCCTTGGCCACCTTGGCCTTGGCAACAGAGACCATCAGATCGGCCTTGTCGCTGCCGCCATCGAGCAGCTGCGCCGCCTTGATGGTGACCGCGCGGGCGATCTCGACTTCGGAATAGAGATGTGCGGCACGGTGCTGCAGCGCCTGGAATTCGCCGATCAGCTTGCCGAACTGCTTGCGCTGCTTGAGGTAATCGACGGTCATGTCCATCGCGCCCTGCGCCACGCCCACGCCTTCGGCTGCCGCACCGACGCGCCCTGCCTTCAGCATGGCATTCAGCACTTCGCGGCCACCGTCGACTTCGCCGATCACGGCATCGCCGTCCAGCTCCACCCCGTCGAAGGTGATGTGGCTGGCCATCGAACTGTCGACCAGCCGCACGCTGTCATGGCTCATGCCGCTGGCATCCTGCGGAACGGCGAACAGGGTGATGCCGTCTTCGTCGCTATCATTGCCCGAAGTGCGCGCGGCGACAACGATCATCTCGGAGGATGCGCCGTAGACCACGAAATCCTTCTTGCCCGACAGCTTGAAGCCGTTGCCCGACTTTTCCGCCTTGCAGGCAATCGTTTCGGGGCGGTGCTTGGGCCCTTCATCGATGGCGACGGCATAGACCTTCTCGCCTTCGATCAGGCCCGGCAGCCAGCGGCCGCGCGTGTCATCGCTGCCATGCTTCAGCGCCGTGGCGGCGAGCACGGAGGAGGACAGGAAGGGCGAAGGGGTCAGGTTGCGGCCGATCTGCTCGAGCACGATGCCCGCTTCGACATGGCCCATGCCAAGCCCGCCGTCATCCTCATCCACCAGCATGCCGGTGAAGCCCATTTCGGCGAACTGCTTCCACAGACCGTGGCCGAAGCCATCCTTGCAATTGCGGTCGCGCCAGTGGCGCAGCTGTTTCGCAATCGCGCCTTCTTCGGCCATGAACTGCTGTGCGGTTTCGGCCAGCATTGTCTGGTCGTCGTCGTAATAAAGGGGCATCGATCAGGCTCCCGGAAGGTCGAGGATACGTTTCGAGATGACGTTGAGCATGACTTCGCTCGTGCCGCCCTCGATCGAATTGGCCTTGGTGCGCAGCCAGCTGCGGGCGGTCTTGCCGCCGTTGCTTTCCTCGCTTTCCCATTCCAGCGCCATGGTGCCGCCTGCCGCCATCAGCAGTTCGTGACGGCGCTTGTTCAGCTCGGTCCCAGCATATTTCAGCATGTTGGGCTGGGCGGGATGGCCCTTCTTCGCCTTCAGCTCGTCCATGAACTTCTCGCTCATGGCGGTGAAGGACAGCGCATCGACATCGAACATCGCCATTTCCGCGCGCAGCACGGGGTCCAGCGTGCCCTGACGCGCAGTAACTGCGCCGAGCGAGGAGGCCCGATCGCCGCCGCCGGTGCCCGAAATCATCTCGCGCTCATGGCCCAGCAGATATTTCGCCACGTCCCAGCCGCGATTGATCTCGCCCACATAGGCGGGGATGTCTTCGCCATAGGATTTGGGCACCTTCACATCATCCATGAAGGTTTCGCAGAACGGGCTGTTGCCGGAAATCAGCTTGATCGGCTTGGTCGAGACGCCTTCGCCCGCCATGTCGAACAGCATGAAGGTGATGCCCTGGTACTTGTTCTCCTTGTCCGTGCGGACGAGGCAGAAGATCCAGTCGGCTTCATCGGCATAGGAGGTCCAGATCTTCTGGCCGTTGACGATCCAGTGATCGCCCTTGTCTTCGCCATAGGTCTGCATCGAC
The DNA here is from genome assembly GCA_947504155.1 of uncultured Erythrobacter sp. Lineage (GTDB taxonomy): Bacteria > Pseudomonadota > Alphaproteobacteria > Sphingomonadales > Sphingomonadaceae > Qipengyuania. The sequence goes on along the minus strand of CANNGF010000002.1, from coordinate 1,141,910 downwards.
ACGAGGTCCGATCCCGAACCCGGTTCGGAATAGCCCTGGCACCAGCGGATCTTGCCGTCGGCGATTTCATTGAGGAAGCGCTTCTTCTGGCCTTCGGTGCCGAAGTGCAGCAGCGCCGGGCCGAGCATCCAGATGCCGAAGCTGGAAAGCGGGGGGCGCGCGCCAATAGCGGCCATTTCCTGGCGCAGGATCTTGCCTTCCGCCGGGCTGAGGCCGCCGCCGCCATATTCCTTGGGCCATTCGGGCACGGTATAGCCCTTCTCGCGGCAGGCTTCGAACCACGCCTTCTGCGCATCGTTCTTGAAGCTGGCATTGCGCCCGCCCCAGTAGACATCGCCTTCGTCGCGGACGGGTTTGCGCATTTCCGGGGGGCAATTCGCTTCGAGCCATTCGCGCGTTTCAGCGCGGAAGCTTTCCAGATCGGACATGACCGACTCCTCTCTCCATTACTCTCACTTGACGTTTACGTTAGGGTGATTCGCAAGGCATCCGCAAGGGCTATGACGGCGAAGCGCCATGCCGTAGCGTCAGTCCGAAGCCCTGAAGAGGTTGCGCTTGATGCGGCGGCAAATCGGGGCCAAGGCCGCAAGCCATGGCGTTCGTTCAAGGGCCTCTTCCCCAGCGGCTGAAGATCATCCACGGCTTCGGCGCGGTGGCCTTCGGTGTGAAAGACTTGGGCTTCAGCTTCTTCCTGCTGATCTTCTACAACCAGGTGCTGGGCATGGATGCGCGGCTGGTCAGCTTTGCGCTGCTGATCGCGCTGTTCGTCGATGCGCTGATCGATCCGATCATCGGCAACCTTTCGGACCGCACCTACACCAAATGGGGCCGGCGTCTGCCCTGGCTCTACATCGCGCCGGTGCCGCTGGCGCTGCTGTGGGCCCTGCTGTGGCACCCGCCCGGCGGAGAAGCGCCGAGCTTTGCCGGACTGGTCGCGATCGCAATCGGCGTGCGCGTGCTGCTGTCCGCCTGCGAGGTGCCGTCGATCAGCCTCGTGCCCGAAATCACGCAGGACTATGACGAGCGTACCACGCTGTTCCGCTATCGCTTCCTGTTCGGCTGGCTGGGCGGCATCGTGATGATGGTGCTGGCCTATACGGTGTTCATGTCCGGCCCCGACGGGCTGCTGACACGCGACGGCTATCTCGGCTTCGGCATATTCGGCGCGGTGCTGATGATGCTGTCGGTCGCGGGATCGGCGCTGGGCCAGCACCGGCTGGTTGCGCGCTGGCCCGACCGGCGCCCGCCGCCCTTCTCGGTGCGGACTACCTTCGACGAAATCTTCGATGCCTTCTCGGAAAAGAGCTTCCTGATCTTCGGCGCAGGCGCGCTGGCGGCATATGTCAATCAGGGCATGACTTTTTCGATCGCCAATTACCTCAACGTCTTCGTCTGGCAGCTGGACCGGCCGCTGTTGGCAGGCGCGCCCGACTGGTTCACCGGCCTGCTTGGCTATGCTGCCAGCCTGTTCCTGTCGGTGGTGCTGATGTTCCTGATCGTTGGCCACATGCACCGTGCCTTCGGCAAGGCGAAAAGCGCGGTCATCGGGGCCTTTGGCAGCGTGACCCTGGGCCTTGCGCCCTATGCGCTGTTCCTGGCCGGGATCTGGCCCGAAGCAGGCACCACGGCATCCACGCTGACCTTCCTCGCCATGCTGCTGTTCGCCAATATGTTCGGCGTGGTGATGATGATTTCAGCCACGTCGATGATCGCGGAAATCGTGGAGGCGTTCGAGGAACGCGCCAACCGCCGGGCGGAAGCCGCCTTCTATTCGGGCAATTGGCTGATCCAGAAATGCGCCACCGGCGTGGGCATCTTCCTGACCGGCCAGATCGTATCGATTTCGCAGCTGCCCGGCGGTGCCCGCGCAGCCGATGTCGACCCCGCAATTCTGGCCGACATGATCGTCTATTACGGAGTCGCCACCGTGATGCTCGCACTGGTCGCGGCATACTGGCTTGGGCGCTTTCCGATCAGCCGCGAAGAGCATGAGGCGCGGCTGGTGACACTGGAGAAACGCCGCCGCGACGCACTTGACGCTGCGGCACGGGGGGATGTCGACGCCGGCACGCTTGTTCCTTGAAGAAAGCGCTTGGCGCAGGGTCGTTTCCTATGCCAGTTTCCCGGCCAAACGGAAAAAAGAGAGAGGATTAACACGATGGATTTCGAACCCACCGAACGGCAAACCTACTGGCGCGACCGGGTCAGGAACTTCATCGAGGACCATGTCCGCCCGGCGGCCCCCACCTACCGTGAACAGGATGCGGAAGGCGAACGCTGGAAGGTGATCCAGGTGGTCGAGGATCTGAAGGCCAAGGCCAAGGATCAGGGCATCTGGAACCTGTTCATGCCGCCGCGCAACGACAGCCATCATCATGTCGATGAAACCTTCGAATTCGAAGGGCCCGGCCTTACCAATCTCGAATATGCGCTGTGCGCCGAAGAGATGGGCCGCATCGGTTTTGCATCCGAAGTCTTCAACTGCTCCGCGCCCGACACGGGCAATATGGAAGTCTTCCATCGCTATGGCACGCGCGAGCAGAAGGACGAATGGCTTGAGCCGCTGATGAACGGCAAGGTCCGGTCAGCCTTCCTGATGACCGAACCCTTCACTGCCAGCTCCGATGCGACCAATATCGAAACCCGCATCGAACGCGATGGGGATGAATATGTGATCAACGGCCGCAAATGGTGGTCTTCGGGCGTGGGCGATCCGCGCTGCAAGGTCGCCATCGTGATGGGCAAGACCGATTTCGAAGCGCAGCGCCACGCGCAGCAATCGATGATCCTGATGCCGATGGATGCACCGGGCGTCACCATCCTGCGCCATCTGCCGGTGTTCGGTTATGACGATGCGCCGCACGGCCACATGGAAGTGGAACTGAAAGACGTGCGCGTTCCCGTCACCAACATGCTGCTGGGCGAAGGCCGCGGCTTCGAGATCGCGCAGGGGCGCCTTGGCCCGGGCCGCATCCACCACTGCATGCGCACCATCGGCGTGGCGGAAGAAGCGCTGGCGAAGATGTGCCGCCGCCTCCAGGAACGCGAAGCTTTCGGCAAGCCGATCTACAAGCATTCGGTCTGGGAAGAACGCGTGGCCCGCGCCCGTATCGATATCGACATGACCCGCCTGCTCTGCCTGAAAGCGGCCGACATGATGGACAAGGTCGGCAACAAGAGCGCGAAGCAGGAAATCGCCATGATCAAGGTGCAGGCGCCCAACATGGCATTGAAGATCATCGACGATGCAATCCAGGCACATGGCGGCGGCGGCGTGTCCGACGATTACGGTCTTGCCAATGCCTATGCCCACCAGCGCACGCTGCGGCTGGCCGACGGGCCGGACGAAGTCCACGCCCGTTCCATCGCGCGGATGGAATTCGCCAAGCACACCCCGCAGGAAAGCCAGACGGCCAATGCCCTGCGCGGCGGCAATGCCCATTCGGCCAGCGCGGGCAGCGCATCGGCCGGCATGAGCAGCGGCGACGTGGGCGCTACGCGGTAAGCCCATGCGCTAGGTATTGCGCAGCATCACAAGCCGTTCGTGCTGAGCCTGTCGAAGCACAGCCCTTTTTCTTGGGCGCGGCGCCGGAAGTGAAGGACTGCCCTTCGACAGGCTCAGGGCAAACGGAGATTGGCGTATGGCAAAGGCAGCAATTCTGGAGCAGGTGGGAAGCCTCACCATCAGCGAGGTCGAACTGGCCGAACCCGGCCCGCACGAAGTCCTGATCGACACCAAGGCGTGCGGCCTGTGCCATTCGGACCTGCACTTCATCGACGGCGCCTATCCCCACCCCCTCCCCGCCATTCCGGGGCACGAGGCGGCGGGCGTGGTCAAGGCGGTCGGCAGCGAGGTGAAGACGGTGAAGCCGGGCGATCACGTGGTCACCTGCCTGTCCGCCTTCTGCGGGCATTGCGAATTCTGCGTCACCGGCCAGATGGCGCTGTGCGTCAGCAAGGAAGTGCGCCGCGACCAGACGCAGGCCCCGCGCATCACCCGCAAGGGCAGCGACGAGACGGTGGCGCAAATGCTCAACCTGTCGTCCTTCTGCGAACAGATGCTGATCCACGAACATGCCTGCGTCGCGATCGACAAGGACATGCCGCTGGACCGCGCTGCCATCATCGGCTGCGCGGTGACCACCGGCGCGGGTGCGGTATTCAACGCCTGCTCGGTGGTGCCGGGCGAAGCGGTGGCTGTGATCGGCTGCGGCGGGGTCGGCCTGGCCGCGATCAATGCGGCCCGGATCACCGGCGCGGGCAAGGTCATCGCCATCGACCCGCTGCCCGAAAAGCGCGCGCTGGCGGAAACGCTCGGCGCCACGCACACGGTCGATGCCATGGCCGACGATGCGGTGGAACAGGTGATGAAGATCACCGGCGGCGGCGTGCATCACGCGATCGAGGCGGTCGGGCGGCAGGCCAGCGCGGACCTTGCCGTGAAGATCCTGCGGCGCGGCGGCACGGCCACGATCCTGGGCATGATGCCGCTGGATTGCAAGGTCGGCCTCGGCGCGATGGACCTGCTCGCCAGCAAGAAGCTGCAGGGCGCGATCATGGGCAACAACCGCTTCCCGGTGGACCTGCCGCGGCTGGTCGATTTTTACATGCGCGGCCTGCTCGATCTCGACACCATCATTGCCGAACGCATCCCGCTGGAACAGATCAACGAAGGCTTCGAGAAGATGAAGCAGGGCACATCGGCGCGCAGCGTGATCGTGTTCGACTGAGCGGGAAATTCGGGCCTGTCCTACACGGGATCGGTGCGATAAGGCCTGATCGTGAAGAGCAGATCGGGGGCGGCCCATGTTGGATTGCGGAAGTTGACAATCATGCCCGGGATATCACGCCGAAAACGGCGCAGTTCCGGGCTTGGGCGGCCAGGGCAGAGTTTTTCGAAAAGGGTGGGTCGGTGTCACAGGCCCACCGCAAAACGGGATAGGACGGCATGAGCGATATCGATTTCGACAAGGAAATGGTCGGCACGATCGAGGTGCCCGAAAAGGACCAGATGGATCTGGACGCGCTGACCGCGTGGTTCACCGCCCATGTCGACGGCTTCGAAGGCCCGATCTCCTACACCAAGTTCAAGGGCGGCCAGTCCAACCCCACCTACCGGATCGATACGCCGGGCGGCAGCTATGTGCTGCGCCGCCAGCCCTTCGGCAAGCTGCTGCCCAGCGCCCATGCTGTGGACCGCGAATATCAGGCCATGCACGCGCTCGGCCCCACCGGCTTCCCCGTGCCCAAAACCTATGGCCTGTGCGAGGATACCGACGTGATCGGCTCCAAGTTCTTCGTCATGGGGCTGGCCGATGGGCGCAGCTTGTGGAACGGCGCCCTGCCCAACAATACGCCTGCGGAACGCCGCGAAATCTACAACGCCATGATCGACACCATGGCCGATCTGCACCTGCGCAATCCCGACGAAATCGGCCTTGGCGATTACGGCAAATCCACCGACTATTGCGCCCGCCAGATCGCGCGCTGGTCCAAGCAGTACAAGCTGTCCGAAACAGAGCATATGCCCAAGATGGAACGGCTGATCGAATGGCTGCCGCAGACCATCCCGGCGCAGCATGAAAGCAGCGTGGTGCACGGCGATTACCGGCTCGACAATTTGATCTTCCACAAGGACGGGAACAAGGTTCTCGCCGTGCTCGACTGGGAACTGTCGACGCTGGGCGATCCGATCGCCGATTTCAGCTATCTCATGCTCAACTGGCACAACCCGGCCGATGGACGCGCGGGGATCATGGATCTCGATCTCGATAAACTCGGCATTCCGACGCAGGACGAGGCGGTGGATCGCTATGTCGCGCGCACCGGCTATCCCGTGCCGCCGATGGACTGGTACTTCTCCTACAACCTCTTCCGGCTGGCGGGCATCATCCAGGGTATCAAGAAACGCGTGATCGACGGCACGGCATCCAGCGCCCACGCCAAGGCGATGAGCGAACGGGTCGGCCCGCTGGTCGACCGCGCCTATGACTTCGCCGTCGCCGCAGGGATGGACTAGCGCGCGCACGCTGCTAACGCGCTGGGCAATTCAAACGGAGATTACGAATGAGCGCCGACCTTGCAAGCCGCATCGAAGCCGCGTGGGAAGACCGCGCCAATGTCACCCCGCAATCGGGCGATGTGCGCGAAGCGGTCGAAGCGGCGCTGGGCATGCTCGACAGCGGTGAAGGCCGCGTGGCCGAACCCGATGGTAAGGGCGGCTGGACGGTCAACCAGTGGCTTAAGAAAGCGGTGCTCCTGTCCTTCCGCCTCAACGATAACCGCGTGATGGAAGGCGGCAGCGCCGGCCATCCCGCCTTCGACAAGGTGCCCAGCAAATTCGCCGGGTGGGACGATGCGAAATTCCGCGAAGCCGGTTTCCGCGTCGTGCCGGGCGCCGTGGCCCGCGAAGGCGCCTATATCGCGCCGGGCTGCGTGCTGATGCCCAGCTTCGTCAATATCGGCGCCTATGTCGGCAAGGGGACCATGGTCGATACCTTCGCCAGCATCGGCTCCTGCGCCCAGATCGGCGAGAATTGCCACATCTCTGCCGGTGCGGGGATCGGCGGCGTGCTCGAACCGATGCAGGCCAACCCGACCATCATCGGCGACAATTGCTTCATCGGCGCGCGCAGCGAGATCGTGGAAGGCGTAATCGTGGGCGAAGGCTGCGTGGTCTCGATGGGCGTCTTCATTACCCAGTCTACCAAGATCGTCTATCGCGACACGGGCGAAGTCATTCGCGGCCATCTGCCGCCTTTCTCGGTCGTCGTGCCCGGCACCATGCCCGGCAAGGATGGCGACCCCGGCCTGGCCTGCGCGGTCATCGTCAAGACGGTGGATGCGCAGACCCGCGAAAAGACCGGCATCAACGAACTCTTGCGCGATTGATCGGGTGATCTGAAGGGGGAACATTCCCCGCCAAGGCGCGTAAACCCTGCGATAGACACACGTAGGGAGGTTTCCTTGGATAATAATAACGGTCACGTACACATCGATGAAGAAGACGTCAGCGGCGGCTCGAAGGAAGGCGTGGTACGCTGGGTTCTGCTCGGCGGGCTGGTGCTTGCAGTGCTCCTGCTGTCGATCGTGTGGATCATCCCGGCGATGACGCAAGGCGACGTCGAGGAAGAAGCCACGGTAAGCGGCGAAATCCGTTCGATGGAAGATGATGGCGAAAGCACCGACAGCATCGTCGGCGTGCCCAGCGAAACCGACAATGACTACGACACCGTGGGCACCACCGAAGATAAGGAAACCACGGAAGACGGTATTCAGGTCATCGAGAACTAAGCTGCGCGATAAGGAGAGTTCGCATGAGCAATTCCAACAGTTTCCAGACCGGCCAATATGTCGAATGGAATTGGGGAAACGGCAAGGGCAAGGGTCAGATCAAGGACCGCTTCGAGCGCGAAGTTACGCGAACTCTCCAGGGCAGCGAAATCACCAAGGACGGTGACGAGGACAACCCCGCCTATCTGATCAAGCAGGAAGACGGGGACGAAGTCCTCAAGCGCGGTTCCGAACTGTCGGCGCAGAACTGATGGCCAAGGCGAAAAGCAAGGCGCAGCAAAAGGCTGCCGGAGCGGCCCTTTCCGCCAAGCGCGGAGAGACCAAGGTGGGCGATCTGCAGGGTGCATCTAAGCAGATGTACGACAGCATGAGCGAGGAAGAGCTCGACGAGATGGCCTCGACCGATCGCTCCGACCTGCCCGAAACCGCGGACGACGACTGATGGACGCCGACAAGAAGGATGAGGTTTACTCGGACTTCTACGACTGCGTGAACATGCAGCCGAAAGAGCTCGAAGAATGGCTCGATACGGACGAATCCAAGTCGGTCGGCGATAGCGACGGATCGGAAAGCACCGGCCATAAATCCGGCCGCCGCATCGTCGAGATCAAGAACACCAAGAAGGTCGATCTGACCGATAGCCAGTACGAACACATGCAGAAGGTCATCGGCTATATTCATCGCCACCTCGCACAGAAGCCCTCGGGCGATATCGAGGAGAGCGACTGGCGTTACAGCCTGATGAACTGGGGGCACGACCCTCTCGACTGATGGCAGGCACCGATCCTCTCGACCATTTCGTCAAGGCGCAAGACGGCGGAACCTACGAGCAGGCGCTGGAGGAGATTGGCGAAGGCGAGAAGAAGAGCCACTGGATGTGGTTCATCTTCCCGCAGATCGAAGGCCTCGGCAAAAGCGCCAAGGCGAAGATATACGCCCTCGCCGATCTGGACGAGGCGCGCCTCTACTGCGAGCACGAGGAACTCGGCCCGCGCCTGTTCGAAGCGACTGAAGCCATGCTCGAATGGGCCGGCACGATGAGCGCGGAGGACATCCTCGGGGACATCGATGCGCTGAAATTCCGCAGTTCCATGACCCTGTTCGAAGCCGCCTGCGACGACGAAGATTCGCAAGTCTTCGCCGATGCAATCGAAGCTTTCTTCGACGGAGAACGCTGCCCGCTGACAGTGGACCGGATGTGAGACGAAACGGCTTACCGCCGCTCCCGCCGGAAAACCTCGCCGTCCGGGAGGGTAATTGCGCCGCATTACCACGGCGCGTCCATTATCAGCCCTCTTCGTCGCGCGGCTTGCCGGCAGGATATTCGATAGCCGGCGTCCCCGCCTGACTGGCAGCATAGGCCTCCGCCTCGCGCATGACCCGCAGCATGTTGCGCATCGAAATCTTCTCCAGCTCGTTCTGAGAATACCCCCGACGCGCCAGCTCGACGAAAAGCGCAGGATACCCGCTGACGTCTTCCATGCCGATCGGCCCGGTAGGCATGCCGTCGTAATCGCCGCCGATACCGATATGGTCGATCCCGGCGACATCGCGGATGTGGTCGATATGGTCGGCCATGTCGGAGACGGTCGAAACCGGCGCGCGGTTCTCCGCATCCCATTTACCCATCAGCGCCTCGACCTGGTCGGGCTGGCCCGGATAGAGCGCCTTCAGCCGGGCCTCCTCCCCTGCACGATTGGCGGAATACTGCCGCAGGTCTTCGGTCACGTAAGATGGCAGGGCGACGACCATGACGATCCCGCCGTTGAGCGGCAGGCGCTCCAGCACATCGTCGGGCACATTGCGCGCATGTCCGTTGATGGCCTGCGCGCCCGAATGGCTGAAAATCACCGGCGCGCGCGCCACGTCGAGCGCATCGCGCATGGTCGCCGCGCTGACATGGCTCAGATCGACCAGCATGCCGATACGGTTCATCTCGCGCACCACGTCCATGCCGAACGCGTTGAGCCCGTCATGGCGCGGCGCATCGGTGGCGCTGTCAGCCCAGTCCAGCGTCTTGCCATGCGTCAGCGTCATGTAACGCGCGCCCAGATCGTACATCTGCCGCAGCACGGCTAGGCTGTTGCCGATGGAATGCCCGCCTTCCATGCCGAGCAGCGAGGCTATCCGCCCCTCGGCGATAGCGGTCTCGACGTCGTCTGCCGTGAGCGCCAGCTCCAGCCCGCGCGGGTTGCGATCGATCAGGCGCTTGGTCACGTCGATCTGCTCCAGCGTCGTCTGGACGGCCTCGGCTTCTGGCAGGTTCGCGCTGACATAGACCGACCAGAACTGAGCCCCCACCTTCCCGCGAGCAAGGCGGACCAGATCGCTATGCATCGCCTTGCGCTCGCCTTCACCCGTGTCCAGCGTGTCGGCGAAGTCGAAATCGTTGATCATATTGTCGAAGCGGGCGCGCAGCTGGATGGGAACATCGTTGTGCCCGTCCCACACCGGCGCCGCATCGAGCGCTGCCGCCGCCGTCTCCTCCGGCGTGCCCTGCGCCGCCACCGGCACCGCCAGCAAGGACATGATGACAAGCGCGGCACTCATATGGATGGACTTCACGAATATCTCCTTTGCGGAACCCTATGGCATCTCATCGGCTGTTCTAGCGAACAGATCGCTCTTGGAAAGGATTGCCTGATGACCGTCATTGCCCGCTGGAACGGAGAAGAGATCGCCCGCAGCAACGACACTGTGGTGGTCGAGGGCAATCATTACTTCCCGCCGGCCGATGTCGCCCGCAGCGCACTCGTGCCAAGCGAGCGGACCAGTGTATGCCCCTGGAAAGGTACGGCCCTATATCATTCGATCAACGCCGGCGGCTCCATCAACCAGGACGCTGCCTGGTATTATCCCGATCCCAAACCCGACGCCGGCGAAATCAAGGATCGGATCGCCTTTTGGAACGGAGTGGAAGTGACGGAGGAATGATCCGCCGCGCCCTGCGCTGGCTGCTCGCCATTTTTTACGCCTTCGCGGGAATCATACACCTATCTAAGCCCGAGCCTTTCCTCAGCATCATGCCGGGGTATGTGCCTGTGCCGGAAGCGATGGTTTTCTGGACTGGTGTGGCGGAGCTCTTCGGTGCCGCAGCTCTCGCTCAGCCTTGGTCGAAACGAATTCGGAAAGCGGGCGCGATCGGCCTCGCACTTTATGCGATCTGCGTTTTCCCGGCGAACATCCACCATTTCGCACTGGATATGGCGCGTGAGAATGGGGGGCTTGGTTTGGCCTATCACATTCCGCGCATGATAGCGCAGCCGGTGTTGGTATGGCTGGCTTTATGGGTCGGCGGCGTCACGGACTGGCCGTGCCGCAGCCGACCTCAGTAATCACTAATCGGTGATCAGGACATGTGCTTGGAAACGGCACCGGTCATCTTGAACATGGAGATCTGCTCCTTGCCGATGACTGCACCCAGCTTGTCGTCCGGATTAATCATACGCTTGTCCTGCGGATCCTGCAGGTTGTTCGCCTTGATGTGATCCCAGACCTTCGAAGTGACCTGAGCGCGGGTCATAGGCCCCTTGCCGACCACATTTTCGAGTTGCGGCGAGAGATTCACCGGCTTCTGGAGTGCGTTGTTCTTGCCTGCCATTTTCAGCTTCCTTTCAGTTGGCTGTTATTATGAATCAGTCTTCGATATCGAGGTCTTCGGCATCCAGTTCTTCGATTTCATGCCCTTCGAAACGGGCGGTGAGAACGGCTGCGGCCATGACGTGGTTCTTGATGTTCTTGCGGAAATCCTCGTAGCCGGCACCCGGCATGAGCGTGAGAGGCAGATCGAGCGCGTAGAGCTGGAAAACATACCGGTGCTGCACGCCCAGCGGCGGATCGGGCAACAGCCATTCCGAATTGCCGACCGCGTTCTTTCCCGTGCGGGGCGGAGCTTCACCTTCGAAAAGCGCGCCCTTCTGGCCCTTGAGACCCCAGACGAGCCAGTGGATCTTACCGTCCTCGGCATCTTCCACGATCAGTGCGAGTTCCTGCGTTCCCGGAGGCGGCGCTGTCCACTCCAGAGGCGGAGCGACTGCATCTTCCTCAGCTGCAGTGAAACTCGGATCGAGCTCACCGCCATGCTTGAAAGCGGGGCTTGTCAGAGTGAAGCCTCCCTTACCCAGCAATTTTTCTTCGCCGACTTCACTAATCGTGAGGGCGCCGTTGGCATCTCCGCCGATTGCTTGCTGAACCCATGCGGGGGTACCGGTACTCAAGATAATTACTCCATAATTCGTTGGCGCAGTCCTGCGCGCTGGATGAGGAAAGACTAGGCGCTTCTTTTGGGCGATGGCCATGCCTACCGACCGAATTTATGGCCTTTTTGCCTCCGCTCGCCCGGTTTTCCACCGGTATGAGCGAAATTTTCCCGGCCATCAGCCCTTTTACACGTGGTGCTTGCCCATATCATGGCAATTGGGCAAGCTTCCGTCAGTTGGGTCGTGGGTGAGCAGCCACGAGCGGTTTGGGGAGAATGATAATGAAATTGGGTCGCACATCCATGGGCGCGCTAGCCGCCTCCTGTGCAATGGCGCTTGCAGCATGTGGCGGCGGGGATAGCTCAGGAACAAGTGGTGGTAACTCACCTCCGATCGGGGGAGGAGGCGGTGGCAGTGCTGGAAATGACCAGTGCAGTCTGTCCTCACGCCAGGATTGGGCACTCTCGGTGCTTCAGGAATGGTATCTCTTTCCCGACCTGCTAGATACCAGCGTCGACAAGGCAAATTACAATGATCTGCAATCCTACCTCGATGCCCTCGTCGCACCCGCCCGAGCGCAGAACAAAGATCGATTTTTCACCTACATCACTTCGATCGAGGAAGAGAACGAACTGATCAATAGCGGGTCCAATGCCGGTTTCGGATTCCGCTTAATTTATGACGTGTCGAACAATCGGGTTTATCTTGCCGAGGTGTTCGAAAGCGGCCCCGCCTTTCCTGCAGGCTTCGACCGTGGAACCGAGATCTTGCAGATCGGATCCAGCAGCGTGGCCTCGTTGATGGCAGCCGGCGGCCCGCAGGCCGTGTCCGATGCGTTGGGGCCCAATGATCCCGGGGTCAGCCGAAGCTTCCGAATCCGAAGCGTCGGTGGGGTCGAAAGCACAGTCTCAGTTACCAAGGCAGACTATTCTCTCGATCCTATTTCCAATCGCTATGGAGTGAAAATCCTCGATGATGGCGCAGGCGGGAAAGCAGGATACATAAATCTGCGCACATTCATCGTCCAGGACGCTGGCCCTCAGCTTAGTGAGGCTTTTGCGCAGTTCCGGCAGCAGGGCGTAACGAATGTCATTCTCGACTTACGCTATAATGGAGGCGGCCTCGTATCAGTCGCGGAGTTGCTCGGCGATCTTATGGCTGACGGTTTGGAAGGGCAGATATTCTCCGAAACGCTCCTGCGCCCGTCGAAGTCGGCCGAAAACTCGACTGATCTGTTCCAAAACCAGCCCGAACAAATCCGCGCAATGAAACTTGCGGTAATCGGACGGGGTGGAACGGCATCGGCGAGCGAACTGGTCACCAATTCCATGATACCCTACCTCGGCGACAATATCGCGCTCGTGGGTATGAACACATATGGCAAACCGGTTGGCCAATATGCATTCGACCGCTCAGCGTGCGATGATCGCCTCCGTGCGGTGACTTTCAAGACAGTGAACGCTGATGGCCAAGGAGAGTACTTCAGCGGGCTAGCCAGCGTGATGCCAAACACTTGCCGGGCCGGAGACGATATCTTTACCCAGCTTGGCGACCCGGCCGAAGCCTCCGTACAGACGGCTCTTGATTTCCTTGGCGGGCGGACATGCACGCCGATCATCAGCGGAAATCAGGTGACCCGCGCTTCGATAAATAGCGGCCAGTCTAGACTGATCCAATCAGATAGACCCAGTGCATTCCAGCGGGAAAACCCAGGGGTGTTCTAAAAAACAGGTCGGGCCGCAGCTCAGGCCGTGGCCCGATGCTTCTTCAGCGATTTGCAGCTAAAGCGATGGAAGCGGTTACGCGAGCGCTGCTGCAATAGTCATGGCACCGAGGCCCAAGGAAAGCGGCGCGCGAAGATTAAGCCACCAGCGCGGAGTAAGCGAAGAAAGCCTCGCATCGGCTGCAAGGGCAATCAACAAACCTGCGCCCAGCATTACCAGCAGCGGTTCGATGGAAAGCCATCCCAACAATTGCACTCCCAATCCTGCGGCGGCGATCAGGCTTGGCACGACAGCGGCGATCCATACCCACGCCAGTCCGCCCCTTCTTTCTGCAGCGGGAGCCGCGGCGGCAATTCCCCACCATGTTCCGCCAAGAAATGTGAAGATCAGCGCGGCATAGATGGCGGCGCATTGCTGGGCCAATGTCCGCCATTCTTCCGGGCCTGTATAGGCAATCACCAAACATGCGATCTGCGGTGCCAAGCCCAATAAGCCGAGCAGGCGAGGCCAGCTTGGAACTGTGCGCATCATGCTCGCTTTCGGATAATGCGCCTGACTTCAGGCATTGTCGATAACCGCGCTCGGTCGTTCGTCTGTCCAGGCACAGCCGTTACGCTGCTCATCCGCGATCCGCAGCGTCGCGGTGTAAGGATATTTTCGGTCGCTCATCCCGTCAGAACACTCACCGGGGGTTACCATCAGATCGAAGCTCTCACCGTTCATCGTGCCGGTGAAGGAAACGCCATTATTTCCGGCAAATCGCTGAATGCTGAAGCGCACACCGTCCTGGTTCTCAGGGGTCGAGTAACGGGCGCTACCTTGAGCTATGGCACCGTTCCAAAACGGCTCGGTTCCTGTGAAGTACACGGTCTCATCCGGGGTGATCGCATCGAACGCATGCGTAGGCCCGCTTCCCGGAGCGCCTTCGCCCGATTGGCAGCCCGCCAAGAACAGAAGAGCAAAAGTAATTGCGATAGGTTTCAATCGAAGTCTCATATTTCAGCAAGCGAACCAGATGACTGACACGCAAAATCACGGGAGCTCGCACGCTGCCTACCGCGAAATCAGGTCAGCGCGCAATGATCCGCTAGCCATCGAGACGATAGCCTTTTGATCGAAGGGCCCTTAACGGGCTGGCTAAAACCCTGTCGTCTTGGTCAGTTTCTTCCGAACAACCTTGCCATCAGACCTTTCTTCTCCGGCTCCGGGTCCGGCTCGCTCTGTGCCAACCGTTTACGTAAATTAGCACCGGATGGCGGTTCCTTTATCTCCTCAGCCTCGCGCCTCGTAATCATCGAGGCCGGAAGAAGTTCTGCCATCTGCGGCGTTTCTTCGACCTGTCGGGGTGCAGGCCTCTGCCCTTCTAAGACACCGTGGACGGATACAGCATCCGGCTTCATATCGACCATCCCGGTCAGAACAGGGACGTTGTTCGGCAATGGCCTTTCCCGGCAGATTTTCTCTACCGCGCGATGGAAAAGCAGGGCACGCCACCAGCAGGCGAGCACGTACTCCACATAGCGCTTGGGCGCTTCCTCCGGAGCGTTATCACGGAAGAAATGGCGCTCCTTGTGGTGAACCAGTGCGGTGTTGATTGCGGAAAGCCCGTTGCATTCGAGAAAGACCTCGATGTCCTCGTCATAACCAGCCCAAGCCGGACCTTCTTCGGCGAGCGCCTGTTCGATCAATGTCGCTTCATCAGCTTGACTGAAAGCAAAGGGATCGTCGCTATACAATCCGAGCATCATGTAGGGATGATGGACTTGCCCCTTTTCGAACGCTCTATCGGCCTCGTTCGCAATTGCCAGGGTAATCCCGGTAATGGCATCGCATTCGGCAAGCTCGATCGCTTCCTGTAATTCTTCCCATCCGGAGATGGAAACCCGGTCCGGGTCATCTATCAGACACCGCGTCGCGAGTTCCGTATCAAGAGATTGAAGCTGCATTTCGAGATAACGCTGAGCGTTATTCAATTCGCCCATGTGGAAATACTCGTGCATCACGGCCATCCACTGGTCTTCGCCTTCCTGGGTGGCGAATTGCTTCTGAAGTTCATGCATCGTCTTGGGGTCCGTCAGCTCGGGTTCGAGGGAAAGATGCCAAGAATTTCTCACCATCCCATTAACCGCATCATCCGAGGTAAGCCCCGGGAACGCCGCGGATGTTGGGAGCGTTGATCCAGCAAGACGAGATACTCGGAGTGAGGAAATGAGATTCACACCCCAAATGCTGGGTGCAGCGGCAGTTATAGGGATGGCGGGAGCGGTAAGCGGAGCAGCCATCGGCGAAAGCCCTATCCTTACCAGAAGCCACTCAGACAGCTTGCCGCAATCGACAGTTGTTTCGACGGCAAACAAATCGCTCACACAACGCGGCAGCCCCCCTGACCATTACCCGCTCGAGACAGAACAAGGCACGATTGAAGTGGCCGAACTCGCCCTTCATGGCCGATTGCGGGAGCGTGGCGGCAAGATGTGGTGGGAAGATCGTGAGACGGATGATCGGGCCGAAATGAATGGGGAATACGATTTCTACCGCACAGCGAGCCCCGAACGCATTGCTCATGAAGAAAGATTGCTCGCCTTTACCCGCGGACGCGCTGATCTATCGAGGATCGAAGAAGATACGTTGGTCCCCTCACGGTCAAGAGTGCGGGCAGAAGCTCCGATGGCGCTGGCTGAGCCGGTAGAACTATCGACTCAAGACACGGGCATTTCTCAAGGAAATGAGCAGCGCGCCGGTAAAGCTAAGACAGTCGACGTATCTGGGGTTCTGGCTCTGCGAGATTAAGGACGGGAATAACGCCGCCACTGTGTCGTCAATGCTCGGCCAGTTTCCGGTGTTCGTCGACGGATCGTTTCATTTCAGCCGCCTGCAAATGCAGAGCCTGACTGGACAAGCGAATTTCGCGGCTCTGCTGGAAGAAGCCTAGTACGAGCCACAAAAAGGCAAGCGGACTGGATACACCACCCAGAAAGTCGCCCAGTTCGTTAAGCTTTAAATCGGCGGGATTTTGCCCTTGAACAGCAAGATAGACAACCAAGCCGATTAAATAGCATGCCGTCAGCAATAAGCCCACGAGGGGTAGCCGACGGCGCTGCTTACGATCGTCCAATACAGATTCGGGACGAGTACTGCCCATCTGTTTACATTACCTTTTCAGGGCGGGGATCGTGTCCATGACGCTCGCTCTTACCGAAATGCCTCTCAAGCCTCTGAGCCAAGGTGCCAGCTGCTCGTCGGGCCGCATCGTCCACGCTCGATGCATGTTCGGTAACACCTATGGGCTTGCCACCGCTCGGACGAGCTTCAATCGTGCAAGCCTTGTCATCCGCTCCGCCTTTGGGACCATTTTCATCGCGGACGTGAATTTCCAAGCGCGTTAGCCGGTCCTCAAATCGCGAGAGCTTTTGCCTAACCGCCCCCTCGATCCGCTCAGCGACATTCTCCGTTCCCATTACCGAACTGTCGGAATTGAACTGGATCTGCATGGCAAATTCTCCTCTATTTTGCTCTTTTACCCAACGTTTGGGAATAGACCCGGTTTCCCTCTTCCCGGCTGATTGGCGAGGCAGCTCGTCAAAGATCCTGCTTGATATTTGACTCAAAAAGGGAGTGGATT
Organism: uncultured Erythrobacter sp.; assembly: GCA_947504155.1. Classification (GTDB taxonomy): domain Bacteria; phylum Pseudomonadota; class Alphaproteobacteria; order Sphingomonadales; family Sphingomonadaceae; genus Qipengyuania. Next base: position 1,125,072 of record CANNGF010000002.1, on the reverse strand, counting down.
ACCTCTAATTCAAGCGCAGCCTTCGACATACGTCAGTTGCGGCATCAACCCCACGTGGATGGCCGAAACCTTCGCGTTCCGGTCGATCTCGAACCGAAGGCGGGGATCGCCCCCAGGTTGGGTCAAATATTTCGCTGGCGCTTCGATGTAAGCATGCGGGCTGGAAACGAAGCCGGGAAAGAGCTTATTCACCTCAGCTTCCGAGCTTCCGACAGCGATCCCCTCTTGCAATTTAAAGCGTGAATCCGAACCTACCGTTATCCGGCGTAATTCCTTACCTTCAGTCAGGCCATAAACGCCATCGTAATCCGGCGAACTGATCGTGCGACAATCAGAATTAGGAATTTGCGCTCCCCGCTGAGCGAAGCTGCTGCCGACGGGCACGGGCTCGCCTATTTTCAGGTCCGCCAAACCCTCAAGCCGTAATGTGTCATCCGACCGCTCCTGATTTGCGGGTGTGTCGGTTGCAACAGACACTTCAGAGCTTTCAGCGGTTTGCTCTACCGAATTCTGATCTTGACGAGGCTCTCCATCCTGTGACGAACAACCGGACAGAAGTGCAATAGAAACAGCGACGGTGAGTGCTCGAGAGTTCACAGTTTATATCCTTTCGTACCCACAAAGTGAGTAGGTTTTTAGAAACTCCCGGAGCTCCGGATAACTTCGATTGCCATCAGGCGATATACAGCAGCATGCATAAAAAGGACGACCCCGAGGGATCGTCCTTCTTCCATCATATGATCGTGTCTTTACGAGGGCATCAGCACCGTATCGATCACGTGGATTACGCCATTCGAAGCATCGACATCGGTTGAGGTCACGGTCGCGCGATTGCCTTCGGGATCAACAAGCACAACGTTGCCGCCGTCCATCATAGCAGTCAGTTCCGCACCATTCACCGTGGTGAGCTTGTAACCGTCATCTCCCGCTCCTTCGATCGCCTGCGTCAAGGCCTGCGCATTGGTTTCGCCCTGAACAACGTGATAGGTGAGAATATTCGAAAGATCTTCGCGGCCAGCATCGCTCATGAGTTCATCGCGCGTAGCCTGCGGAATCTTATCAAATGCGGCATTCGTTGGAGCGAAGACCGTATAGGGTCCTTCACCAGATAGAGTCTCACCAAGATTGGCTGCAGTAACCGCGCTAACCAGGGTTGAGAAATCGGGATTGCCTTGGGCGACTTCGACGATGGTACCAGCCTCCGCCGTGTCGTTCGCCATCTGGTCATTCATGGCCACGGTGTCATCTGCGGTCGGTTCGGCGGTATCTTCTGCGCATGCAGCAATCGCGAGCGAGGCAGCTGAGGCCAGTACGATAGTTAGCTTGTTCATGGATAATCTTCCTTCGTCGTGGAAAGCCAGAATAGGCAATGGCGCGGATGCGATCTCCGGGGTTTGTCGTCCTCGCGCCTTCACCCAACCAATCATCAGGTGACGAGCATGTTCCGAAAAAGGCGGGAATGTGGCGATCTTTCCAATATTAAGTGAGCTCGGGACGTAGAATAGCGAGGGACCATGATATTCATATCTTGCCGCAACCCGGCGCCGAATTGGGAATGCGACGGGGAACTTACCCGACTCTCGCCTCTTGATCCGATATGGACGAGAATTCCTCGCACGATCCTGCGCCCCACGAAATTACTCTCACGCCGCGTCAAATGGATTGCATGCGACTGGTCAAAAACGGCCTGACCTCAAAGCAGATCGCTCGGGAACTTGGAATCTCACCCCGCACGGTCGATCAACATATCGGTACGGTGATCGAAATTCTTCAGGTCAACAACCGCATGGCGGCCGTAACCAGGCTTCAGCAAATCGAACTGGACAACCGGCAGGGCCAGGATATCACCACTTCTGAGCAGTTCGTAACAGAAATCGAGCCGGAGAGGCCGGATCGTATCCCTGTGGTTTCCTCACCCGGCATTGAGCCCAAGAGAGTTGGACCGGGCCGGAGATCTACTTTCCCTGCTCTCGGTGGGAGGAGGAACACTGCATCCAGCAGCCAGCGTTTAAGATGGATGATCCGCATTGCGATTTTGTCCGTCATGCTCAGTTGCTTCATAGTTCTCACCATTATGGGCGTATCTGAACTGGCTTCGCGTGGGACGCCGTGACCTTTTCGGGTCAGCGCAATCGAAGACTTAGCGCCAGAAAGGATATCCCACTCCCATGCACAATATCGAACAGGCAGCCGGGCAGGTCGTTGCGGACGACACCCAGAAATCACTCGAGGCAATCGATCAGGCCGTCATGTCACTGGCCAATCTGTGTGCCAGCATCGTCGAGGTCAGCAAGGCTGCCAACCTGCCAGTCACAACAGTTCAGGACGCGCTCGCCAATGCTGGCGAAGGGCTCTCCAAGATCATCGCTACCCGCCAGGATCTCGGCGGCACCACCAGAGAACTGCTCAAAATCCGCAAGGCATCCAATCTGCAGACCGTGGGCTTTGGCTGCCCACCGGAGTATAAACCATCGGCCGAGCATCTTTCCGAGCCGGCGGGACAGGACGCCTAACCAACCATGCTCAGTATCTACCTGCTTGCCTTCTGGATCTTCCTCATCGGAGCGTGGACTGTCAGTTGGCAAGCAGGGGATCGACCTGATCGGCGCTGCATTATCGCAATCGTCGCTGCGGCGGCGCTATCGGCGGTCTTTTACAGCTACCTTGCCCCGTTCACCGCGCTTATCGCAGTAGCGCTGGTGGATCTCGCCCTCCTGCTGATCATCGGTCGCTACGCCTTGGTATCGGATCGTTACTGGCCGCTGTGGTTTGCCGGGTTTCATGCAGTGGGCCTGTTCTTCACGCTCTGCGCTCTCGCAATCCCGAGCGAGTGGCGGATGATACCCTGGCGGCTCAGCGGGTTCTGGTCCCTCCCCGCCCTTATCGCGATGACGGCGGGCTTGCTGCTCGACAGGCGCGCTGGCGTTGTCAATCGGACCCGCGGTTAGGGTATTCCAGCCGCCCGGTCAGCGGGAAAGGCGGCGCCGGTTGGCTTGCACAGGTCCGCTATAATGGCGCAGTGCCCGGGTCGACAATTCCTGCGCCGACTGAAACGGCCCGCCCTGCCACAGGTATGGCCATAACAGCAGATTGGCGACCACCTTTTCCTTCACCATCCGCTCGGCTTCGCGCTCGGCCAGTTTTCCGCCAGCCATGATGCGCAGGCTGCGCAGCCATACGACCGAGGCGGCATCGAAGGACAGGGCCCAGCTATCGAAGGCGAGCCGCGTCCATGCGGTGGGATCGGATCTTGTCATGCGGGAAGCTCCTGAGATGTGCAGCCGCTATATGCTGCACTGCACAAACGTTCGCAACGCCCTTTCGGCGCCAGCCCGGTCGCAGCACTCGGTGTTCGCTGCGACCGGACCGGGGCCTCGATCGTCAGCCTGCCGCTTGCGACAGCACCAACGTGCCGAGATCGATGTCGTCCTGTCCCGCCGTGGCGGTGACCGGGTGATTGGTATCCGTGGTCCAGATGAGGCGGCCCTCGCCATCCACGATCGTGACGCGGGCATTGGTGCGCGCAGCATCTTCGAGGTTCGAGCGATAGACGTTCACTTCGAACGGCAGCGGGACCGAACGGCCATTGGTGGCATAGGTCTGTTCGCCCAGCACGGTGGCGGCGGCATCGGCGCGCGACACATCCTCGATCCGCACGGTGATCACGGCGTCCTGCGGCAGCGCGATGCGCTGGCGATAGGTCGCCTCGCCGGTCACGGTCAGCAGCTCGTCGGCGCTGGTGGAGGGAGTGGTGGCGCAGGCGGCCAGGGCGAGTGCCATCGTTGCGGCAACAGGTGCGAGTATCTTCATGGCCGGGGCAACGTGGGCTGGCGCGGGGCGTTCCCGGCTGGCGCGAAACCGGCCAGTATTCGTGCCGAATAGAGCGCGGCAGCGGGCGAAGCGTTTGGCAGGTGGTGCACTATAGTTGCGATCCTTTTCCTGTCCGGCATTGTACCGGGCTGCGCCTCTTAGGCAGTTCGACTTTGAACGGCAGGTGAAGCCCGCCAAATTTCGTGATGGTTGGTCAGTATGGAGCATGTGGAGCACGGTCCAGGGCAAAAACCCCCGTTTTGTCACCCTGCCCCGGCAAATGCGTAACCTTGCGGGCCAACCTGTCACCCCTGGCGGGCAAAGTGTCACCGTCTCGCCCGCACTGTCACCCTGCCCGCCATGTGATGTCACCTTTCCGGGCGCCCGAATGTCACCTTCATAGCACCCCACCGTCACTCTCCTGCCGCCGGAATGTCACCCATGTCCATCTCGGCCAGCGGCACGCGCGACAGCAGCGGATGCACCCGCCGCTTGCCCTGGCGCGCGGAGGCCCGCCGCCGCTTCGCCTCGCCCATGGCGATTTCCCAGTAATGCGCGAAATTCGGCGATCGGGCGCGCAGGCGATAGGCCGACTGGCGACTCATCCCCACCGCCAGCGCGCAGGAGGTGACCTTGCCGCTGCGCGCAAGCATCTTGATGAAGGTGGAGGCCTTGTCCCCGGTCCAGCGGCTGTTGTTGGGGCGGACCTTCCCGGCCTGCGGGGCGTCGGTGATGGGACGGTCGGCAGAGGGGCGATGCGGCGGCTGTGGTGGCGGTGTCTGTGTCATCCAGCAGGATAAGCCACGCTTTGCACCGTGTAGGAAAGCATTTTCTGATAACTAGTTAAAAGTAAAAACTAAGTGGAAATACGTCGTTTACAATGGAATTTAATTATGTAGCCTATTCCTTGTTAATTATGCGGAGGTTATCGATGTTCTTATTTGCAATTTCAGCAGCCGCAGCCTTTTTGGGAGCAAGTAACCAAGTCGAATTCACTCCTCTAGATTTAGAAAGAGTCTCGTCAGTCCGGCCTATCTGCCCGTTGTACCAATATCCGCAGAATATGCCTGCCGAGGAAATAGAAGAATTCTGCCGCCAGTGGGAACGTGAAAACCGCGCACCTCCATCCGGGACTCCGAATGGGTGGAACCCACCTCACTGGAAAGGCAGCGACTGCAGCGGCTCGAGGCTCTGCAAAGAAGAAGTTTAAATTCATTTAAGTAGAAGAAACGCGGTGGTGACGGACTCACGTCACTACCGCGACTTTGGTGAGTGTTTTGGGCGCAAGGAACCGGGCGAGCGCCTTTTCGTCAAAGAGGGCGCGCCGAGCGTTGCTACTTTTGAGATAGCTTTTTGCATGGAACGGCTTTCACTGCGGAGCGCTGGTAGGCTGAACAATTCTCAGGAGTAATATTCGATGGCCGACAAGACCCCCAAGCAACATCTCGCCCATATCGCCGAACAGATGAAGGAAATCGATTTCGTGATGCTGGCCACGCACACGAAAGACGGCCAGATCGGCCACCGCCCGATGAGTAACAATCGCGAAGTCGATTACGATGGCGACAGCTATTACTTCACCTGGGACGATTGCCTGATGGTGAAGGATATCGAGAAGGACCCCAAGGTCGGCCTGTCGCTGCAGGGCGCCCCCGGCAGTGAAGGTGCACCTGGCATCTTCATCGCGCTGGAAGGCAAGGCCGAAATCGTACGCGACAAGTCCAAGTTCGAAGACCACTGGACCAAGGATCTGGACCGCTGGTTCAAGGACGGCATCGACACCGATGGCGTGGCAATGATCCACGTCCACGCAACCCGCTGCGCCTATTGGGACGGCGAGGAAGAAGGCGATTTCGACATCAAGTGATCGGGATGGGCGTGGGAATTATGCCCGCGCCCTTTCTGACTGGGGGCGGACCTTCGTGATCCCCGCCCCCCTCGTCATCCCCGCGCAGGCGGGGATCCAGCTGGCTTGGTGCTATGTCCGCTCTGGATCCCCGCCTGCGCGGGGATGACGGGTGTCGCGCTAGCCCCACCCCCCCAACCGAATTGATGCAAGCTATTCCCCGAAAGGGTCTACGCTCCCCTACGGGGCATTCCGCCCCGATTGGAAAAACCATGTCCAAGGGACAGAAATCGAACCGCGAAGCACGCAAGCCCAAGAAGGAAAAGGTGAAGACCAACGCCTCGCAGCCTTCGCAGAAGCCCGGCGCCATCAAGGGGCTGGAGAATATGAAGAACAGCTAGGCCCTGCAGAGCCGATTATACGCGCGGGGCATCCGGTGCTACAGGCGTCTGCGATGCCCCCGCCCCAAGCCGATATCTCGCCCCCGGAAAACGCCGTCACCATATTGGTGGATGCCGACGCCTGCCCGGTGAAGGACGAAATCTACCGCGTCGCCGCGCGCTTCAACGCGCATGTCCGCGTGGTCAGCAACAGCGCCTTTCGCGTTCCCGTGAGCGAGCGGGTCAAGCGCGTGGTGGTCAGCGATGGACCCGGCGCACGCAGTGGGCCGCAAGGGCGACTGCCCGCCGGCCGGTTAGGCCGAAAGCCAAGCTGGGCGGACGCCCAGCGCCCGGCGCCTGAGGGCCCAAAATACGACGCGGCGGACGACTGGATCGCAGAACACGCCTCTGCCAAAACCGTAGTGATTACCGCCGACATATTGCTGGCCGAACGCTGCCTGAAAGCGGGCGCGCAGGTGCTGGCGCATAATGGCAAGCCGTTCGATACTGCCAGCATCGGCGCCGCAGTCGCTACCCGCGCGATTATGGACGATCTTCGCGCCGGGATGGACGGCATAGGCGGAGGCCCGCCGCCCTTCAGCAAGGCCGACCGCTCGAACTTCCTGCAAGCGCTGGACAGGGTGCTTACCCGGCTGGGCCAGAGGTAGGTAATTGGCGCGGCGTTACAGCTGAACGACTGTATTATTGCTGCAGCCGTCTTTTCCGATCACCCCGCCAAAATGCTCGCATAGGTTTGGGACACGAACAGCACACCGCACCCGGTCATGAGTATCCCGCCCAACAGGTCTGCCCAGGGTGAAACGGTCGCTCTGTGCGGAGCGGCGGGATTGTAGAAGACCGTGTATTCCTTTCTCCGGAAGAATGACGGGGAATATTGTTCGAACTGCACCTCGCGTTGCCGGGCCGTCAGGAAACTGACCGTGATGAAGATGTCCTCGCGATCGCTCCGGCTGGAAATCACAGTTCCTGCGGAAAGGCCGCCAGCCCGGCGGATGTCCGCAGTTTTCCAGATTGTGTAGAGACCCCAGACGCCGAATATTATTCCTGCGCAAAAGACCAGGAAGACACCGATTTCATGCAGGCCAGACATGGTGCCATCTTCTGCGGCTGTTTTCTTAAGGAATGTTTGAGACGAACTTGAGGACCTGCTTGAGACACTGACGCCTCCGGCGCCCCTCAACCTCCAGCGAACAATTCGCCCAATCCGATTAATGTCTGCATATTAATCGCAGGATACGATTGTGCGTTTGGGGTATTACCCCTTCATGCACCGCGATTATCTCAAGACGCTCAGCTTCCTCGCGCTCCACCTCGTCGTGGGCTTTGCGGTCGCTTATCTGTTTACCGGCTCGCTCGCGCTGGCGGGCGGCATCGCGCTGGTGGAACCGCTGGTGAACGCCGTGGTGTTCTTCTTCCACGAGCGTGCCTGGCAGAAGAAGGAGCGCCCCGCCCTGCTCGATGTCGTGCTGCACCGCCACGGGACGGAAGGTCGCTCGCAGCCGGTGTGACGGCGGCGGTCAGCCGGGTTTGGCAGACTTGGCCTTATGCGCGGCAATCGCCTCGTCGATATCGGCAATGCGGCGGCGCTCAGGAGTATCCTTCTTCAGCCCCTTGAGGCGGCAGGTCGCCCACAGCTGGCGGCGTTCGGATTCCAAATTCTTCAGATAGAGATCGGCCATGCGCCCTTATGGCCGCATCCGCGCGCGCTGGCCAGCGGATACGGCAGGCGCAACCCGGCAGGCAGACTTGCCAAGCGCGCCCCGCTGCCGCAGCATTGCGGGCATGACCCAGCCAGACCCCGCACAGAAGGATCCGCCCCGCTATTCGACCTTCGCCGAATTCTGGCCCTTTTACCTGCGCGAACATTCACGCCCGCGCACGCGCGCGCTGCATTATGTCGGGACGACGCTGGTGGTGTTGATCGCGATCTTCGCCGTGCTAACGGGGCGCTGGTGGTGGCTGCTGGCCATGCCGGTGGCGGGCTATTTCTTCGCGTGGCTGGCGCATTTCACGGTCGAGAAGAACCGCCCTGCCACCTTCACCTATCCGCTGTGGAGCCTGGGCGCGGACTTCAAAATGTGGTGGCTGTGGCTGACCGGCAGGCTGGGCGCAGAATTGCGCAAGGCCGGGGTGCGCTAGGCTCGCCCTACCCTGCGCCGCCGCGCTCAGTCTTCGTCGCTACGCCGCCCGTCGCGTTCCCTGGCGACACCCTTGAACGGCTCGCCGTCCGATTTGACATCCATGAACTGCCCCGCCTCGGCCGAGCCCTCCTCGCGATTGCGCTTGGTCCATTTGCCCGTCACCGCGTTCTTCACCTGACTGCGATCCTCGACCGAGCCGATCCGGTGTTCGTCACCTGTATTGCGTGCCATTGTTGGCCTCCTTTTGAGAGACTAACGGGCGGGGATTCCGGGGTGTTCCCGCGGGCGAGCATGCACAATTTGCGGAACCGGGAAAATGTCGTGCAGCAAGTGTATCGTTACCGATGATTAAGGACTGTCCCTTACCATAGCTGCGCTACAACTAGCTGGTTGAAAATCTGTGACGCTTCGTGCCGTTTCGCATTTCGTTCGCATGGCCGCTATTCTTTGTGCTCTTTTCTTCGGAATGAGCGCACACGAAGCGTATGCGCAAGATTGCTCGCGGGCAGGCGCGCGCGGGGCAGCCCCATCATCGTGGCAAACCTATTGCTGGCTCAATATGAGCAATTACAGCGATTCACAGGCCCGCAGCACCGGCGGCCAAAGCCTGAGCTACAATCTGCCCGACGGCTCGCGCCTGACCTTCCGCCTGCGCGTCACCAACAGCCCTACCAACGGTTCAGCCTATCTGAGGAGCGTAGCCGCGCCCAGTTGGAACGGTGCCGCAGTTGGTAACAGCAGCTTTCTGAATATTCCGGGGCGACCGATACTGTATCAGAATATCAACGGATCGCAGACAACGCTTACCTTTACCGACATTACCGTGATCCCGCCTGCGGGGGTAAGCCAGGCGAACCAGTATGCGTTCGTCGTCGCGGATGCCGAATCAACCGACAATAACGAAACACAGCAATACACCACCAACGGCGCATCCTGGCAGCTGCTCGATCGCGTGGCCCCCATCAGCGGAGCACAATATCCGACGGCCACCGGTCTGGGCAGCACGACCTTTCGTTCGGCAGGAGGTGGGCGAACCGGAAATGTCGGGGCCTATATCGTCGGTTCGCTCAATCCCACTTCGGTTACCGTGACCATGCAGGGTAGCGGGCTGCAAGGCGTGATGCTGGCAATCCGCTTTGCTTCCATCACGCTGAGCAAGCAGGTCGAGGGAACGCGGATAGCCGATAACGACCAGTTCCGCTTTCTGATCGAATCCAGCACCGGATCGGTCGTCTATGCTTCGGGGCAAACGGACGGCACCGATCGCGGGCCGTTCCCTGCTGCCGTGTTCTCATCCACATCCGGGGTCCCGCTGGTGCTGCGCGAGGAAATGGTGAGCGGCAGTTCAAGTACGCTGGCAGACTATCGCGCCACGCTGACCTGTACCAATATCAACAGCGGCTCGACCACGGTGCTACCACGCGATACCGTCACTAACCGCTACGATTTCGGCAAGCTCCAGTTCGGCGATTTCGTGGACTGCGTGTTTACGAACACCCCGAATCCGAAGCTCGAACTGCGCACGGTCATTGCATCACCTGGCCGCATCTTCGCCAACGATCAGTTCCGATTGAACGTGCGTAACCAGGATGCAAATTCCGAGATCGCCGCTTTTCTCACCACCGGGGCCGGTACAACCGCCACGCCCTCCACGACCGGCAGGTTGGCCGCCATAGCCGGTGCAACCTATCGCCTGACCGAGGTAGCCATCGGGACGACCACCCTGCAGCGTTATTCGCCCACTCTGGCATGCACCAATCGCAACTCGAGTTCGTCCACCGTCCTGCCTGCGGGCGGCGCGACTGGCGCGGTGGTTCCCAGGCTGGGCGATGTTATCACCTGCACGATCACCAATACACGCAACTCGCCGCGGGCCATCGTGTCGGTCGACAAGACTTCGCGGGTTATTTCCGATCCCACCCAAAGCGCCTCTCCGAAGGCCATTCCCGGAGCGATCGTCGAATATACGATCAGGGTGACGAATAGCGGCGATGCAGCCAGCGATGCGAACACGTTGCGGCTGATCGACACGCCCGATACCGCTCTGGCCTATTACACGGCGTTCCCTTCCGTCTTCACGGACGGCGCGACGGCCAGCGGGCTCGCCTTCAACCCAGGCAGCAACGTGGCCTTTTCAAACCAGACCACCGGTCCCGGCTTCACCTACGCCCCTGCCTCGCCCAGCGACCCGGCGGTAGCGCGCATCCGCTTTTCACCAACAGGATCGCTCCGCGCATCGAACGGTGTCGCCCATCCCAGCTTCACTCTGCAGTACCGCGTCGTAATCGAATAGGGCGCGGCGGCGCCCGGGCCGACTTCTATGGAGAAGCTAAAGCGTTCCTCTGCCAGTGGACTGTCGAGGATGTTGCTGCTGGCCATGCCGGTGGCAGGCTATTTCTTCGCCTTGCTAGCGCATTTCAGTGTAGGGAAGAACTGCCCCGCTCGGCCGAGCCTTCCTCGCGGTTGCGCTTGGTCCATTTTCCCGTCGCGGTGTTCTTCACCTGACTGCGATCCTCGACCGAGCCGATCCGGTGGTCGTCACCTGTATTGCGTGCCATAGTCGGCCTCCCTCGGGAGACTAACGGGGGGCGATTCCGGGGCGTTCCCGAATGGCGGGAGGCATTCGGGAGTAATCCGGTGAAGAAGGAAGCGCTGCGCAGGGGCGGGCAACGGCTATCACGAGATCGTCGCCGGCCACACCACGCTGAGTGGGCTATAGACGCTGGTGGAGAGATTGGTGGTGGGATAAGCTGATTGCCGACACTTCAATAATTTGTCTACAAATGCGTCGTGAGCTTCCTTCCAAAATATTCTTCGCCGTGCGAATTAGCGAGGAAAATTCCACATACTATCGCCGAACTTCTTCAAGCCGACATTGATCTAAACAAACGTTTTCGAGAAGAAACCATATCTGATCTCATTGTCGCTTCAATAAAATCGCTTCCGATCGAGAATCTTGTCCTCGCGGTTCCTCCAGAAAAATCCACCGGCTCTGATTTTGATATAGCTGTTATTTCCGATGACAGGTTGGATGCTGTGCAATTTAGAATACAGGCTAAGCGGTTAGCCGCTCATCCGTCGAATTGGGAAATTGGATCTTATCGCGAGCTCGCTCATCCACACAATTCGGGAGGACAGTCTGCAACGCTCATCCGGTCGTCCGCTAGTGAAAAAATTCCTACGATACCGCTTTACGCATTTTACAATCCTTTAGGTGCTGTAGAGCAAGCCGGAGGGCTGATATCCGGCCTGGAACTAGCTAGCGGCATAGTTGTCTCGAAGATCATCCGTGAATTAGTGCGCGCCAAGCCTAAGCGACCGCCGTACAAACGCGTGGGATTTCTCAAGTCGCTGTTCTTTCCATTCACGAAACTCCTCTGCGAACCTTTCGAAACTAAAGGTCCAGACTCTCCTATCGGATTGCCCCCCAAGCCGCACGTGTTCCGTCAAGCTGTCGAGAAAGCTATCGACTCGCGCTACGAAATGACACGAGACGTGATATTTGAAGAGTTGCCCTTGAATCTAGAAAACCCGGTGGGGCGGCCCCTTGTCCTCCCGATGACAAGCGAGCTCCGTGACGCTGATGGAGCAGCCGAAGAGCGCGCAGCTGACGACAGGCCGTCAACGTTACCGCAGTACCTTGAGCGAGTTTTGGACAGGGCGGGAGAGCAGCGGGTCGTTGTAGCGCCCGTCAGACGGCCAAAGATCATCTTGAGATCGAGCTAAACGTATCGGTTCCGCGCACCTCCAGGCTTGACACATTTCGTGTCTAACAGAAATTTTCTTGACATATCGACTCGGTTCGGTTATCTTATAGATAAGAATGGAGGTCCGCGTATGGCAAACCACGATCGCTCTCGAGAAGCCGCACTCAAATTTATGGACTATCTGGCGACAAAGGGGCTCTTGGCTCCTGCAACCGCGCGTTCGCGGAAGGCCGCGCTTGGCAAAGTGCTGTCAGTGTTGGACGATGACGAAGCAAATGATGTTACCTCCATCGATCTAGATCATACGATGACGAGGTTCAGCAATCTAGAGGGTCAAGCCTATACCCCGCAAAGCCTGCAGACCTATAAGAGCCGTGCAAAATCATCGCTGGAGGATTTTGAATCCTATCTGGACAATCCTTTAGGTTTCAGGCCGAATATAAGTAAACGAAATATCACCCGAACCGCGGCAAAGAATGAGGGTGAGAAGGCCCACAAAGCGGAGGAGATGGCAAGTAGCTCCCCGTCCATACGTCCGAAAGAACCGAGCGATTACGTCAATCCATCCATCCTGCCAATTCCCATCCGCTCAGATGTGACGGTTCGAATTCAAGGACTGCCCTATGATTTGTCGCCCCAAGAGGCCGCAAAGATCGCTGCTGTGGTGAAAGCTATGGCGTTACACGAGGAGTAAAACACAAAAGCCCGAGCCAGCGGCTCGGGCTTAAGAGTTTGCGCCAGGCTGACGGGGCTCGCTGGTGCAATGCTCGCCTACCCAGTGCGTTCTGTGGTAAGTCGCACTTATAATACCATGACGGTGTAGGCAAGCTTAACGTCGCCCCGACGAGGTGTGCTATGAGTAAGCGCAAGCTTCCTCCTGCACCTCCCGGTTTCCGGTACATTTTCCGTGCCTCACGGAAGTGTCCAAAGACCGGGAAGGTGTTGCTCGCTTCAGCCTTCGGGTTGAAAGCGTGGCCAATCCTAATCCCACGGTGATGGGAAAGAGTGCGGGCGGCAGGATACTGCCGCCCGCATTACCCAAATGCTTAACCTTCAGTGACTGAAGGGATGTACAAAGTCTCGCCCTTCTCCTTCTATGCCTTGCTCATCTCTTTCATGCCCTCGCACGCTACCTCGGCCTCTTCGGCGCTGGTCTCGTGCTTGATGCTTTCGGTAGCGGCATAGCTGTGCGGCTTCTGCCAGTCGGCTAAGTCGTCCCCGTCCCCCGGAAACCTCACTCCCCCTGCTTCCCGCCCGCGATCCGCCGGTGTTCGTCCACGCTGCGGCGCATCTCGCGTGCCTGCAGGTGAAGCGCCTTGTTGCTCAGGCGGATCTCGCGGCTTTGCTGGAAGAAGCCGAGGACCAGCCACAGGAAGGCGAGCGGGCTGGAGACGCCGCCCAGGAAGTCGCCGAGCTCGTTCAGCCGCAGGTCCGCCGGGTTCTGGCCCTGCACCGCGAGGTAGATCACCAGTCCGACGACATAGAGCGCGGTGAGCCACAGGCCGATCACCGGCAGGCGGCGGCGCTCGCGGCGGTCCTCTGCCAGCGGATCGTCCAGGATATCCTCGGTATCCGCGCCCTGCGTCATGTCATCCCCCGGCGGGCGGCGCTGCGGCCTGCCCCTGCTCAGTCATGTTCGCGGTCGCCCTGCCCGATGTACAGCTCGCGCCCGGTGGCTTCGTAGACGCGGCTCATTTCCTCCATGCCCTCGCGCGCTTCCTCGGCCTCTTCGGCGGAGGTCTCGCGCTTGATGTTCTCGGTGGCGAGGTAGCTGTCCGAGTTCTGCTTGGCGGCAAAGTCGCGCACTTCCTGCGTGATCTTCATCGAGCAGAATTTCGGGCCGCACATGGAGCAGAAATGCGCGGTCTTTGCGCCTTCTGCGGGGAGGGTCTGGTCGTGGTATTGCTCGGCCGTGTCGGGGTCGAGGCTGAGGTTGAACTGGTCGCGCCAGCGGAATTCGAAGCGGGCCTTGGAAAGCGCGTCGTCGCGGACCTTGGCGGCGGGGTGGCCCTTGGCAAGGTCGGCGGCGTGGGCGGCGAGCTTGTAGGTCACCACGCCCACCTTCACATCGTCGCGGTCGGGCAGGCCGAGGTGTTCCTTGGGCGTGACGTAGCAGAGCATGGCGGTGCCGTACCAGCCGATCTGCGCCGCGCCGATGCCGCTGGTGATGTGGTCGTAACCCGGCGCGATATCGGTGACGAGGGGGCCCAATGTGTAGAAGGGCGCTTCGCCGCAGGCCTCCAGCTGCTTGTCCATGTTCTCCTTGATCTTGTGCATCGGCACGTGGCCGGGGCCTTCGATCATCACCTGCACGTCCTGCTCCCAGGCGCGCTTGGTCAGCTCGCCCAGCGTGTAGAGCTCGGCGAACTGGGCTTCGTCGTTCGCGTCGGCGATACTGCCGGGGCGCAGGCCGTCGCCCAGCGAATAGGCGATGTCGTAGGCCTTCATGATCTCGGTGATCTCGTCGAAGCGCTCGTAGAGGAAGCTCTCCTTGTGATGCGCGAGGCACCATTTCGCCATGATCGATCCGCCGCGGCTGACGATGCCGGTGACGCGCTTGGCGGTCATCGGGACATAGGGCAGTCGCACGCCGGCGTGGATGGTGAAATAGTCGACGCCCTGTTCCGCCTGCTCGATCAGCGTGTCGCGGAAGATTTCCCAGGTCAGGTCCTCGGCAATGCCGCCGACCTTCTCCAGCGCCTGATAGATCGGCACGGTGCCGATGGGGACGGGGCTGTTGCGGATGATCCATTCGCGCGTGTCGTGGATGTTGCGGCCCGTCGAAAGGTCCATGACCGTGTCCGCGCCCCAGCGGATCGACCAGACCATCTTGTCGACCTCGTTCGCGACGTCCGATGCCACGGCGGAGTTGCCGATATTGGCGTTGATCTTGACCAGGAAGTTTCGCCCGATCGCCATCGGCTCGGTCTCGGGGTGGTTGATGTTGTTGGGGATGATGGCGCGGCCCCTCGCCACCTCGTCACGCACGAATTCGGGGGTGACGTAATCGGGCAGCTCGGCGCCCCATGGCTGGCCATCGTTGCGCGCGGTGAGGCGGGCGGCTTCCTCGCGCAGCATTTCGCGGCCCAAGTTCTCGCGCTCCGCCACATATTCCATCTCGGGCGTGATGATGCCTTGGCGCGCATAATGCATCTGGCTGACGTTCTTGCCCGCCTTCGCGCGCAGCGGACGGCGCACGACATTAGGATAGGCCGGGACGCCGCCGCTGCGATCGGGGCCGAGCTGGCCGTTATCCTCGGGCTTCACTTCGCGCGCATCGTATTCCTCGACATCGCCGCGCGCCATGATCCATTCGCGGCGCAGCTGGGGCAGGCCCTTGTTGATGTCGATCGTGGCAGCGGGATCGGTATAGGGGCCGGAGGTGTCGTACACCCGCACTGGCAATTCGCCGCCCTCCAGATCGATTTCGCGCATGGCGACGCGCACGCCGCTGCCGGACTTGGCGCCGATATGGACCTTGCGGCTGCCGCGAATGGGCCCGGTGGTGACGCCGATGTCGAATTTGCTGTTGATGTCGGCCATGCGTGCTCTCTCCAAATGACGGAGGTCGAGCGGAATTGTCACGCCGCTCCACTCCCTCCGCCGATGCTAATCGGTTCAGGTTCGACGGGTCGTGGGGCGCGAAGCCCACCTCTCAGCGCACGCGCGCTCCCCGGGGATGGGCATGGTGTAAAGCAAGCGCCGGAGCGCGTAAAGCGCAACCAGCGCTAGTCGAGCAGATCCTTCGCCTTCTTGCCCGCAAAGATGCCGAGCAGAAGGAAGACGACGAACAGAATCGCGGCGATCACAGCCAAGACAATGGCGACATCGACCATCGTCCCCGCAAGTCCGCCAAACCCGAGGATGGCTGCAACGGCGGCGATGACGAGGCACAGAAGAGCAAGTTTGATCATCTGCGCACGGTAGGCGAGGCAATGCGGAGGGTCCAGCGATTGCGAAAATGTCCTTTGACACCAAAGATGGACTCAGAACGCCAGAACAAACCATGATTTGTCAAAAGCGAGTGACAAGAGTTCGGACCGATAGCCCCCAATTTTGACAACTCATATGACTGATGACGCAATCTCAATACGTTAGATTGAAGTACTTTCGGTTCAAGATGCCGCAAAAGCTCGAGCGGCGTTTCAATCCTCAGAAGCTTCCCATTCGGCGCGCTGCATCATCGCCTATTTCCCTTTGCTATTTGCGAAGAAGTACAAGTTGAAGCGTCCCGGGTTTTCCGGAGGCTCCTATTTGTGAGAAGGAGCCACAATGAACGCTACAAGGAACAAGTTTTCGCCTGAGTTTCGCGACCGCGCGGTGCGGATGGTGGAGGAGCACCGGGGGGATTACCCGTCGGAGTGGGCGGCGATGTCCTCGATTGCCGGGAAGGTCGGCTGCACGACCGAGACGTTGCGCCGCTGGTGCCGTGAGGAGGCTGGCCGACGAGCGGGACCAGCGGCGCAGGCCGCCAGCGACCGGGACCGGGTCAAGGCGCTGGAACGCGAAGTGAAGGAGCTGCGCCGAGCCAACGAGATCCTGCGCAAGGCGTCCGCATATTTTGCTCAGGCGGAGCTCGACCGCCACGGCAAATGGTGATGTCGTTTGTCGACACGCACCGCGAGGAACTGGGTATCGAGCCGATCTGCCGCGAACTGGCGATCGCCCCGTCCTCCTATCACGAGCATGCTGCCCGGCTTGCAGATCCCGCCAGGCGTCCGGCCCGTGCCCGGCGCGATGATGAGATCAAGGAAGAGATCAGGCGTGTCCATGAGAACAGCTTTGGCCTCTACGGTTCCCGCAAGGTCTGGCACCAGTTACGCCGCGAGGGCATCGCTGTCGCCAAGTGCACCGTGGAACGGTTGATGCGCACCATGGGGCTGGCAGGCGTGCGGCGGGGCAAGACGACGGTCACGACCGTCAGCAACCCGAAGACGCCATGCCCGCTCGACAAGGTCAATCGCGAGTTCCGCGTCAGCCGGCCCAATGCTCTGTGGGTGGTCGACTTCACCTACGTGCATACCTGGGCGGGGTTCGTCTACGTCGCCTTCGTGATCGATGCCTACGCCCGGCGGATCGTGGGCTGGAAGGTCAGCACCACGGCGACGGCGAACTTCGTCCTGGATGCTCTGGAGCAGGCGATCCATGCGCGCAGGCCAGGCCCTGATGACGGCCTGATCCATCACAGCGACAGGGGCGTGCAATATCTGGCCATGAACTACACCCAGCGCCTGGCAGAGGCCAACCTTGTCCCGTCCGTGGGCAGCGTCGGTGACAGCTACGACAACGCCTTGGCCGAGACGATCAACGGCCTCTACAAGGCCGAGGTCATCTGGCGGCAGCGATCATGGCCGAGCGCATCGGCAGTGGAAATGGCAACCCTGCGCTGGGTCGATTGGTTCAACAATCACCGACTGTTCGGGCCCATCGGGCATATCCCGCCCGCCGAGGCCGAGGCGAACTACTATGCTGCCAGGGGGAACCTCGATATGGTCGCATGACTCAATTGAAACTGCCTCCGGAAATCCCGGGACGCTTCAAGTAGCTTTGCAGGCATCATGGACCGACCAAGACACCTAAACAGCCTGGATTATGTTGTTACCGGGAGCGCCACGGAGCGCTCATCCGCACAGGCGATGATCGCATGGGGTGAGAAGGCGAACGGGGCGCTAATACATATCGACGACGCCGCACCAGGGATGGCCGATGGGCTTAAATGCGCTTGCGGTGCGCCTCTCGTCGCGCGGAAAGGCAGTGTTCGGACCAACCATTTCGCCCATAAAGCCGGCACCGTTAAGGCTTGCGAGCAGGCCCAGTTGAATGCACTTTGTAAGTTCGCTCGCAGAACCTTACTAGAGGTTGGAGAGCTTACTTTACCGCCCATACGGGGAAAGCGGTTGACCACTGCGGTCAGCGAAATCCGCGAAGAGATATTTGGGCGATGCGCCGGCGTATGGGTCACGACCGTGAAGGGCCAAAAACGCAGCGAAATCGCGGTCTTATTCATTGTCAAACGCGGACAGAAATCAGCTTCCGAAGCGCAATTCGTGGCATTGCAAAAGTCTGCGATGGTGATTGATTTAACTGCCTTCCGGAATTGCCGAGATCCCGAAATTGCTAGTGCTATAGCAACCGCACAGGACAGCGATTGGGTCTACAATGCGCGGCACCCGAACTTGAGAGAACGAAGCGAAACGAAAAGCATCTCTCGACAGAAACTTCACCCTGCAAGGGCCCAAGTCTCGGCACCCCCTTCGCGACCCAAACCGCAGTCTGCGATAACGGAAGAGGAATGGAAAACTCTTCATTATACCGAGTTGCGCCGGCGCGTATTTGGTTGGACCGACAAGAAGTGACCCAGAATACCATTCTCATAGAATACTGACCCGGGAACTCCGACATCATCGACACCTGGTTCCCGGTCCTGACTAACCCGATTTGATATGATGCCGCCATTCGTGATCTATCGGCCCTGGCAAGTACTCTCTTCAGTGCTTTGAAACTTCGAGCTGTCGACGATTAGCATGTCATCGCGCCGTACGGCATGTCGGCGCATTTCTGTCCAGCTTCGACCGAAGCGCTCGAACGTCTGCCGCGCGACTGCCAGCGATCGATCAGAGTTTATTCTCATAAGCGGAAAGTATCGTACATTCGTGGAAGTGGCAAAGCTCATCTGCGATGTCGACCTTGTCGCGCCTGATGGCGCGAACAGCATCGTCGAAACAAGCGGAGCGACCTAATCCAGCGCCGAACCGACCCGTGCTTTCGGCCTGGTCAACTGCCCTGCACCTCATCGATCGCAGATAGTACGTCCACCAGCTGAGCGCGCAGGCCTGCGAGCCCGACCGCAAGCATAAGATCGCGCCGATCCGCCAGCTCAAGCACTGTCCGCAAGATCTGGTCGGAATGCCGCATCAGAATCACGAGATTGTCCGCGCTTGGACTGTTCTTTCCATCGAACCAGTTTCGCACTGCCCGCTCATTGGAGCTGGTCAGCTTCGCGACGGTTTTGACCGACGAAGGCAGTGCACCGAACTCCTGCTTGAGCGCAAATGCAAGCGCCTCGCTTAATGTCGATGGCGACAACTTCGGAAAAGTTTTTCCTGATTTCGACTGAAGACTTCGGTCCTTCTTCGTGAACGACATACCGCTGAACTCCCAATAAATATTCGAGGGAATCGAAGGGTGTCATTCCGTGAGAAAATGAAAGTATCGGGCAGATGCAATCGGCCAAAGAAGAGCAAGACAAAGACCATGCGGGGCCGCTAGTTCGAGCCGCGCAGTACGTGCGCATGTCGACCGAGCATCAGAAATACTCGACCGAGAACCAAGCAGAGATCATTGCGCAATATGCCGCCCGGCGCGGCTTCGAGATCGTCAAGACCTATGAGGACTCCGGCAAGAGCGGGCTGAAGCTCGAAGGGCGTTTGGCACTGCAGCAGCTGATCGAAGATGTCCGATGCGGGGCAGCCGATTTCGAGGCGGTGCTCGTCTACGATGTGAGCCGCTGGGGCCGGTTCCAGGACGCCGACGAAAGCGCCTATTACGAGTTCATCTGCCGTGAGGGCGGGATCACAGTTCACTATTGCGCGGAACAGTTCGAGAATGACGGAAGCCTTAGTGCTACCATCATCAAGAGCATGAAGCGCGCGATGGCCGGCGAATACAGCCGGGAACTGTCCGCCAAGGTCTTCACCGGGCAATGCCGTCTGATCCGGCTCGGCTATCGTCAAGGTGGTCCGGCCGGCTTCGGCCTCAGGCGCGTACTGGTGGACGAGCATGGCCGGGTGAAGGCCGAACTCGCTCGCGGCGAACATAAGAGCCTGCAGACCGACCGGGTGATCCTTCAACCCGGACCGCCGGAGGAGGTCGAGATAGTCCGACGCCTTTACCGTATGTTCGTCGTGCAGCAGCGCTCCGAGAGCGAAATCGCCGATGTACTCAACGCCGAGGGCCTCAGGACCGACCTTGGGAGGGAATGGACGCGCGGCACCGTCCACCAGATCCTGACCAACGAGAAATACATCGGTAACAACGTCTACAACCGCATCTCCTACAAGCTGAAGGCGAAGCGGGTCGCCAATCCGCCCGACATGTGGGTGCGGCAGGATGGTGCTTTCGAGCCGATCGTGGAGCAAGACTTCTTCGACGCAGCCCAACGCATCATCCAGGAACGCTCGCGCCGCTTCACCGATCAGGAATTGCTCGACCGCCTGTCACAATTGTTCGCGGACAAGGGGTGGCTGTCGGGCGTGGTCATCGACGAGTTGGAGGACATGCCGTCGAGTTCGACCTTCCGGCATCGCTTCGGAAGCCTGACCCGCGCCTATGAACTGGTGGGTTACACGCCTTCTCGCGATTACAGCTACATCGAGATCAACCGGGCACTGCGTGCAATGCACCCCGAGATTGTCGCATCGGTAATCGGGGACATCGAGAAGCAGGGCGGCACTGTCGAGAGCGATCCTGTATCGGACCTGCTGCGGATCAACGAGGAGTTCACCGTCGCACTCGTTATCGCCCGCTGCCACGTATCACCGGCAGGCGGGATGCGCTGGCAGGTTCGTTTCGACAGCGGCCTTCGTCCCGATCTGACCATTGCCGTCCGGATGGAGGACGATAACCGGACGGTACGCGACTACTATTTGTTTCCGTGGCTGGATCTTAATCGGACACCGAAGCTCCGCCTCGCTCCCGACAACGGCATCCTGCTTGATGCTTTCCGTTATGACAACCTCGACGCCTTCGTCGAACTGACCCGTCGCACTTCGCTGAGGAAGGCGGCATGAGCGACGCGAGCACCGAAATCCGGCAAGTCCCGATCGATCTCATCACCGTGCTCAATCCGCGTGTGCGCAACAAGCGGGTGTTTCAGGAACTGGTCGATTCCATCGCATCTCTTGGCCTCAAGAAGCCGATCACAGTCAGCCAGCGCCCAGGCAAGAACCGCTACGATCTGGTATGTGGTCAGGGCAGGCTCGAAGCATTCATCGCGCTCGGCGCTTCGGAAATCCCGGCCATGATCGTCGAAGCAAACGAAGAGGACTGCTTCGTCATGAGCCTGGTCGAGAATTTGGCCCGGCGCCAGCACAGCCCGCTCGAACTCGTCCACGGGATCGGAGAGCTGTCGCAGCGCGGCTATTCGCACGCGATAATCGCCAAGAAAGTCGGGTTCTCGGTCGATTATGTCGCTGCCATCTGCGTGCTGCTCGAGCAAGGCGAGGAGAAACTGATCAACGCGGTCGAGCGCGGCACCATTCCCCATTCGATCGCGATGGAGATCGCGAGAGCCAAAGAAGGCGAGGTCCAGAAGGCGCTGGCCGAAGCCTACGAGCAGAACAAGCTCCCTGGAAATCAGGTCCTCGCAATCCGGCAGATAATCGAGCAGCGCAAGGTGAGCGGCAAGCAGGTCCATCGCGGCTCGGGCAAGGATGTCCGAACGCGGCGGGTCAGTTCGGAAAGCCTGATCCGCTCTTACCAGCGCGAGACCGAACGCCAGAAGCTCCTGATCAAGCGCGCTTCGCTGGCGCGCAGCCGCTTGTTGTTCGTGTCCAATGCTCTTCGCCACCTGCTTGCGGATGAGCATTTCGTGACCCTGATGCGAGCGGAAGGCATCACCTCATTGCCCGAAGCGCTGGCTGAGCGTGTTGGTACGGGGATTTCCCCATGACCAAGCCGATCAAGATCGCATTCGATCAAGATGTGATCACGCTCCCGATCGAGCAGCTGTTACCAACAAAGGCGCTGCCGAAGACATTGCAGCAGAGCGTCAAATATAGCCGTATTGCCGCTTCGATCGCGGAAGTCGGTATCATCGAGCCACTGTCGGTCGCGCGGCAGAAAGGTGGAGCCTATCTCCTCCTTGACGGACACGTGCGGCTCGCAGCGCTGCGTGAGCAGGGGATTAGCGAAGCGCCCTGCATTATCGCGCATGACGACGAATCCTTCACCTACAACAAGCGGGTCAATCGGCTTGCGGTGATCCAGGAGCATTACATGATCGTCCGCGCGCTCGATCGCGGCGTTTCCGAGGAGAAGCTCGCGCGCGCACTCAACGTCGACATCAAGGTGATCCGCAACCGGCGGCATCTCTTGCGGGGCATTAGCGACGACGTCGCCGAGCTGCTGAAGGACAAGCAGGTCGGCCACGTCGCCTTCCAGAAGCTGCGCAAGATGAAGCCGCTCCGCCAGCTCGAAGTGGCGGAGCTGATGGTGTCTGCGAACAACTTCACATCCTCCTACGCCAAGGCGCTGCTAGCAACGACCAAACCGGAAGACCTCCTCAACCCTGACGAGCAGCGCAAGGCGACGGGCCTATCGACCGAACAGATGGAGCGGCTCGAGCGGGAAATGTCCGAGCTCAGCACCGACTATAAGGAACTGGAGATGTCCTACGGCGACGACATGCTCGTGCTGGTCGTGGCATCGGGGTTCCTCGAACGCCTCCTTGGCAAGCGCGAGATCGAGCGGTTTCTCGAAACTCGCCATCCTGAAATTCTGGAGAACTTTAGATCGGTTGTTCAGGCGACCTCGCTCGATCAGGCGCCAGGAACTAGCCGTGCGACCTAGCACGATGGGGACCCGGACCCGATAAGCGCGGGGACCGCAGGAGACGCCGCACCGTGGGGCGGATCGAGCGCGGCGGTGGGAATGGCGGCGAACCCGCAGGAAGCCCACCAAGAGTCCGATAGGGCTTAGCGGAAACGTGTGCCGGACTTGCGCGGATCCGGCACACGTGGTGCGGAGCACTTTAATCAGAGCATACTTCAGCTTCCGACCTGATTGCGGACGCTGGCATCATCGCTAGAACCTCCCACATGTCGACAAGATACCAACAGCTTAGACGTTGCGTGGTTCGCCTAGCTGCACCATCCGAAGAGCAGGTGGCGTATCTGGACTCAATTTTCCGTCACATGACAGTGGATGGAAATGCTACCGAATACGGAAACGATGAATTGGCTTTGGAATTCGACGACATCTTTGGCGCGTCTAGAGACATGATCGACCACGGAGAACTTAGTGCTTCGGAGAGGTCGGCTTTGGTGCCACTCGATGATCTCTTGCAGAAGGGGAGCGGAGAGGAGAACGCTGAATTCTGGCTGCGCTCCTCCCTCGCAAACGATCCGCGCTGGAGGGAGGTTCGTAGGGTGGCTGCTGAGGCTCTCGCTCGGCTGCCTGACGAGCAACGCGCCATCGGGCGGTCCGCCTCGCGTCCGCTATCCACCCATTCTCAGAAATCGCGTTTCACGCTCACGCGGACAGCAGTCTGTCCGAATATCACCGTCGCATAACAGTCTTCACCTAAACGACGATCTCGGATAATTGGAACACGCCCGTCGGTCAGTCCCGCGGGTGAGGCTTAGTAACCTCGCAATCTTGCGACCGGTCGAACCAGTTTCGGCCGGGTGGCTGTCGCGCATGTCCAAGGTTCTGCCCAAAGGCGGCAGCGCCTGTGCGCAAGTCCAGGTTACTAACACCCGGCTCGGGTCCGCCTCCATAATGATGATGAGAGGCGAACATGCGTAGCTTACGACGAATAATCACGGTTCTTTTTTCGATATCGCTCATTTCGGTCACCGCCTTCGCGCAGAGCGGCATATCGACGGATCCATGGTCCGAAATTGCATCAGAACTGGTGCAATATCAGGAAATCCCCGCCGATGCGCAGCGCGACTACGTGCAGCGCGTTATTGAGCGGTCGGGGTCCCACGCGGCCGCAACCGCTTTGGTCGTCGGCGATTTTGATCGCAGGGAACGGTTTCAGCGTCAGGTTTTCGCGGACTTCGAGCAAGTTTGTGGCTCCCTCGGAGGCGAGATAAGGCATCAAGGGCAACCTGGGCAAATCCGGACGCGAACGAACCTGACTGGCGAACGAGTATTCTTCCATCTTGGGGATCGTCAGCACGATAGTGCTGGCATGCTGATCTGTGACGTTGATCGGCAGGCCATCGGCGCCGTCATAGCGATCCACCAAGTCAGTCCTCAGTGGTCGAGCATAACGCTTCTTGATCCCGCGATCGTCGTTCCCGACGCTGTAGTCGAAGCTGAGCAGCAAGCGGCCTCAGAGCAGCGTTGGCGTGAACACCGTGATTGGCAACAGTCGGTCGGCGAGGGCGAGATGACGGGGTGCGGCCGTATACTCACAGCCCGACCGCAAATCGTCGAAATCGCGGATCGCAGAACCGGGCAGGCGCGTTGGGTGGAACGGTCAGAACTCAACCAGCCCAGCGAGGGTTGCGGGTTTTAAGGGCTTATCGCGCGGATCGAGTAAAGAGTCGCAGCTGGCGTTAGCGGCGCGGTATTTGTCCCGGCCGAGAACTCGGAGTAGTTTAGTAACATGAACGATAAACCATCATCTGCATCGAGACGCCCCAATCACAACGAGGCGCAAATCCGCACCAACCTGCAATCGGGCCACGAGTTCATCTATGTGGAGAGATCTGAAGTTGCTTTGAGCGCGGACATGACGGAAGCAGACGCTCAGGCGCTTGAGAACGCACGACCAACGGAAGAAGAGCTTAGAAGCAACCGATGGTCTGAAGATTAAGTGGTGATTTCTGCACCTGTCGACAGTGAGCAGAGACTCTGCACACATTAATGTCTTTGCGTAGGCGGCGCTTCCTCGCGAGTCCTGAAAGCCTGTTCCCGTGTCACCGGGAGAATCTTCAAAGCAGGATGTTGATAAACTGCCGCTGCCGCAGCCGTGACGACTGCGGTCGCGAGAAACGCGCCATCTGCCGCCCATACAGGAAAAAGGTGAGGTAGAGCGGTAGCGAGGAGGCAGAATGCTGCTGGAACCAAACCGATGACTGCAAGGAACGTTTGGAGCCTGCTGCGTGGAATTCGATAATCGTTACGTTCAGTGATGACATTCGTCACTCTGCGCAGGTCGGAAGAATATCGCCGCGACAGATTTGATCGCTCCCGCAGCCAAGCCATTACCGCTTACCCATCGCAAGAGGCCGCAGATAAGCCTTCATCCCCACGATGGCCTCCTCTTCGAGATGTTCAGGCTCGCGTAAGACGATGCGCGCAAGATCATCGAGCGCTTCATCTGGCAGTTCTAAACCGAAAGACTTTGCCATTTTATCAATGCGGCGGACGACACGTTTGTCGCGCTCCCTATCTTCTGGAGTGACCTCTTCCAAAGGCTCAAGACCAGGTCCCGATAAGACCCATTCTGGATCGACACCACAGACATTTCGCAACCGGGCAAAAATAAGGACTGGAGGCGCATTTTGCCCCCGTTCCCAGGCAATTACCTGCCTGCGACTGAAGCCGACGGCATCAGCGAATTCTTCCTGCGATAGACCCGCATACTCCCTCGCGAGACGCAGCCGCTCGGAGATCCCTTCGAGCGCAAAGTCAGGTGCGATACTTCGCACATTTTCGACTTCTCCAACAATTTTACTTGTTCGCGCTCTTGACACTGAGACTCACCATCTGCGAATCGGCACACATTGAATTGATATGCGACGAAAGCACTGATGTCATGGTCGACGAAGAACAGCATGCCCGGATTAAAGCAGCCTTAGCGCTTCGAGGCATCACGCTGTCATCGATCGCGAAGGATCTTCGTGTCAGGCCTACGACAGTGACCATAGTCTCAAAGGGTCATCGGCGCTCGCGCAGGATCGAAGAGGCGCTGGCGACCGCAGTGGGTTCCACGCCTGCGCAGATCTGGCCTGATCGATACCCTAACGAAAAAGGAGTTTAAAATGACCACTTAGGAAGCTTTGCATCGAGAGCGATGCGTGCCTTCCGGAAATGAAAAGCCCCGGTGCTGCGTCAACAGCAACCGAGGCCATGGAAGATCAAAGATCTCACAATCCTGATCTCCTTCATTCCGCCAGGCTTGTCAAGGTCCGAGGGTGTCCTCGGACCAATGAAAACTCGTGTCCGTCGCAAACGTGGCGATGGAGGAGAGACCAAATGAAGATCAAACAGGAATGCCCCGGCCGCGACGATGCGGTCCAACCGACACTGGCCCCTACGCCATCCGAGATGTACCCGATCGCCGGACGGTATGTCCGGGAACCCAAACCTGAACAGTCGAACGTCCAGATCATTCGCGCCAAAAACGGCGGTGCCTTGCGCACGTTCCACGGCGGCCTGGCCCACGAGAACGGTTGGCTCAATAGCGCGAAAGCCCGCCGATTGCTCCATTTCGAGGGCACCGCGCAGCGTGATTTTCTGTTGCGAGCCGAGGTGGAACCTAGCGTTGCGAATATGGCTTCCGAAGCCGTGCGTTTCGAGTTCGTCGGTCCGAACGGCAAGGAGATCTACACCGCTGATGTCGAGCTTATGGCTCCTGATGGCACGATCACGATTGTCGAGATCAAGCGTGACCGGCGCGACCTGAGTGACCCGGCATATCGCGATAAGCTCGCCCGGGTTAAGCAAATTTGTGATGAGCAGGGCATGCGCTTCCGGGTCATTTTCAAGGACCAGATCTGGCTTAGCATCGTCCATCGCCGCAACGTGACTCTGTTCGCCAGCAGGGCTTTCACAACTATCCGGCCCGAACATCGCCATAGGTTTGAGAAGCATCGCAGCAAAACGGACGGCCTCACGACCTTTGGTGGCCTTGCCGACGCGATCGAGCCGGGCAACCGGCGCTACGCAGAAGCGGTCGTCCAAGCTTTGACGGTGGCGAGGAAGGTCGAGATCGACCTGACCCGACCACTGTTCGACGCGACCCAAGTCACGATGCACTAGCTTCGCCGGCAGGTCCGGACCCGTCCGGCCTGTCGAGTAGCACAATCAAAATCGATGTGCCCGCCGTTTTGGCGTCGGTGCGAAAGCCCTCGCTCGCGCCCAAACGAGACATGCTGCGCGCATCCCATCACCAAGGAAATAGACTTATGACTTACAACAAATTTCAGCTTGGCACCGTTATTGAAATCGACGGCGCAGAGTACTCACCTCAGGGATATGTTGGTGAGCGACTGCTCCTGATTCATCGAGTAAAGGGCACCCATTTTCAGTGCGAGCAACCTGATGGCTCGCTGGCACTGCCGACCGATCAACAGTTTGACCGGATGTTGCTCGACGGAACCGTCGTGATCCGGACGCCGCTCAGCAGCAACCAAATCCGCAACTTCAACGAGGAGTCACAGTGGGCGCTTAGCGATGCCGCGATACTCGATGCGAAGGCATTGAAGCGTGCTGTGATCTGTGAACTGCTCGACAAGCGCGGCGTCAAGAACGGCAACAAAGCAATCGAAAAAGCGATGGAAGAATACTGGACGCCGGATCTGATAGAAAAGCATGGCCTCGCCCCGAGTCCGCGGACGATCCGAGGTTGGCGAGCATCCCGAGGCTATGTCGGCAATCGCCACCCACGTCATATGGTCTCGTTGACCGGTCGGCAGATTGAAAGAGTTCGGAAGAACGATCTGAACAAGCAGGTTATGTGGGTCTGCGTTTTAGAAGGCCTCGACGACGGTGATTCAGTCGCAACCATTCACGCCGACTATTCCGCGAGGATCTTGCAAATCAACGAAGGCTCGCATCCCTTCATTGAGATGCCGCAAAAGCCTCTGAAAGTGCTTGATGAGAGGACCATTCGGCGCGCTTGCATTGCTCTGGGGTCGTCGGAAACCTTGGCGCGCCGAATTGCAAAGCAAGCAGCTGAGCAAGACTGGCTTGGTGCCGGTAAACCGCTCCTCGCTGATTTCGTCATGCAGCGCGTAATCATCGACCACACTTGGCTCAATGTTCACGTGGTTTGCCCGACGCTTGAGATGGTGTTGGGTCGACCTTGGCTAACCATCGTGATTGACGTCAAAAGCCGCGCAATTATCGGTTACGTCATCACTTTCACTGACCCAAGCGTTTGGACCGTTGGGGAAGCACTGCGGCGGATGGCTCTTCCCAAGCGTCCGCCCTCTCAGATGGCCGAAAGATACCCGATCCTCGCCATGTTGCGCGGCAAAGCTGGCGAAGTCATTGTCGATAATGCCAGCGAGTTTCGCAGCCATGCAATGGAAGCAGCGGCGAGGCACGCGGGGTTCTCCGTAACCTTCTGTCCAATCAAACAGCCCAGATATCGGGCCATCTGCGAGCGCGCCATCGACACCATCAATACGAAACTTTGCAAGGATTTGCCTGGTCACACACTTACGATCCATGATGCCAGGCGGCTTGGCTACAGCGCGGAGGATCATGCGGTCGTGATGCTCGATGAGCTCGAGGCAATCGCGAACCAGATCGTAGCCGATTACAACACGTCGCCTCACGATGGCCTTGGCGATCGCCAACCCGCGTTGGTTTTCGAGCAGGATCTCAACAAGTACGGCATCAACAATTTCGCTGATATCGAAAGCTTCCGCCGCGATACGATGAATGTCGAAGAAGACGCGCAGATTTCACCGTCGGGATTGAGGGCATTCGGTCTTCGCTATCACGACATCGAAGCCGTCCCTGCCCTGCTCAATGATCTGGTGCCGCTCGAACCACGGCGGAAGCGTCGCGACGACGCGACAGCAACTGTGCATTTTCGTTACGATCCTGCAGATATCAGCACGATCCATGTATGGAACCGAAAGATCCGCAAATACATCGAATTGCAGTGCGCAGATGAGCGCTATGCGGATGGCATGCCGCTTTGGCTGCATAAGAAGATTCAAGACGAAGCTAAATCTGAAGGTGCTGCTTTCAACACTGAGGAAGAACGGCTTTATATGCGTGGACAGCTTGTTCAAGCCATTCGAAACATCTCTCCCAAAGCGCTTGCGGAGTCGCGGAAACGGGTGGCGCAGCTGCTTGAGATCCCTCGGGTCAAGCAGATAACTGGTAACATCGTCGATCTAACAAACGCAGAACCCGTAGCGACTAGTTTGGGCGATTTCATCTCGCATGACCGGGCAGCATTGACCGCGTTTGATCACGAAATCCTTTCACCGCGCCCCGCTCCGAAAAAGGGCAGGATGAAAACCGCTCTCGATCATCGCCGGGAGAACGCCGATCCGTCACAGGCGCAGCTTCCTCCGCCTACACGCGCTCGGCGCAATGTCGTCGGCAAGGGAGGCTACGCATGAGCAAGCCTCTCACCCCTTCCGAACGTGCTCTACTTGTTGGCACTGCCCAGGCCAAGTTCGACGCGATCCGCGTGGATTTTCCACCACAGACATCGGCGATGGCGATACTCGATGAGGTTCGTATCGCAGCGCTTCATCGACCACCCGGGGCTATTTGCGGGGGAGCCATGATTGTGGCTCCCCACGGCGCCGGGAAATCAGAAGCGGTCAGAGGCCTTAGCCGCGTTCTCGAACAAAATGCAGAAGAGGGGCAGATGGTGCTGCTGCACGTCGAGATTGACACTGCCGGCACAACTGACTCTGTGCCGACGTCAATTCTTCAAGCCCTTGGGGCGGCCAGACCCGAGGCCGGATCGGAGAGAGCGCGCTGGCCGCGCGCTATAGCGGAGATCGCGCGCAAGGGTGTTCAGCTCATCGTGTTCGATGAATTTGATCTCGCCGCGCGGCGGCCAACCATGAGCGGTCCAATTGCAAACATCATCCGCCAAAAAATCATGGATGCGGGCCTCGCCCCAGTCGCTTTCGTCGGATCCGAAAAGGCGAACAGCGTCTTGGCGCAAGTTCCGCAATTGAGGGAGCGGCTCGATGACAGCGTCGATCTTTCGCCTTTGCGATGGACATCGAACGGAGACCAGGAGTTGTTCTTATCCTTCGTCGGCGATCTCGACCGCGCAATGGTCGATGCTGAGATCGTCGATTGCGAAGCAGGCCTTAGCGGGGAGGAACTCGCCTACCCGCTGTGGCAAGCATCGGAAGGTAGCTTACGCCGGATCTGCAAGATCGTCAGACATGCGATGAGCACTGCCCTGCGTGAGGATCGAAAGTTTATCGCGCATCAAGACCTTATGAATGCGGTCGACGGGTATGTCATCGCCAACGGCTTCGGCACTCACAATCCATTCGACGAGGGAGACGCGTGATGGAACACATCGAACCCTGGCGCGTCTCACGCCCCCTACCGATCATCGACGGAGAGTCGCTCGACGGATATGTCGCTCGGGTGGCGGCCGCCCATCATTTTCCGCGAATGGCGGAAATCACACAGCTCGGCGGAGCGGATGTCGATGACAGAGCTCACGCTTCGTTCTGCGACGCGAAAGGTCTGGGAGCGATTGCTGAATGCCTCCGCGTGAGTCCAGAACGATTGCAAGAGCACGCGCCGCTGTTGTCGCCTGATGGCAGCAAACGAAGCATGTTCGGCGTTGAGCTATCGAGGGACCACTACCAATTCACCTATCGACGCTTTTCACCATCTGCGCTGAAGGCGTCGCCGCACCACAGGGCGCGATGGACGCTACGGCTATTCCCGTTCTGCACTGAGAACTGGGAATACTTGGTCGATCGTTGCCCTCACCCCGCTTGCCAGCGACAGCAGCGATGGCGCCGGACCGTCGGGATCGATCTGTGTGACTACTGCGGCGAACCCCTGACACGCGCCGAAGCAGATGCGGTGCCGGAAGAGTTGCGCGAAAACCTCGGGCAGCTCGTCGATCTCCTTCACCCCGATCCGTTGAGGCGGGAGCGGACCAGACAGCTGCTGCCGCCGGAATTGGCGCAGCTGGCAGCTGACGACTTGCTCAAGCTCGTCTGCCTGATCGCACCTGTGGTGGACCATCGCGCTGGGCGTCCGTTGACCTTGTGGACGCTCTCGTTGGATATGGCGAAAGGCTGCATCGTACCCGCTTTGGCAAACAGCTGGTCGCTACTGAAGGGCTGGCCATATGCCTTCGAGGATCTGATCGCTTCACGTATCAATGCTCACGCCAAGGCCCGTGGAGACGGAAATTGGGGAGCGAGCTATCGCTTCCTGTGGCGATGCCGGAAACAGAAGCTGACCGCGCCGGTCAAATCGATCGTGGATGGCTTTGCTGAGCGCTGCCGAAAGGCCACCGAGCGCGGCTACACCGGCCAGCAGGTTGCCGACCTCGTGGGTGGCCAAGTCAGCGCGTTGGTCGCGATGCGGCGTTCTGGCGAGATACCATCGGTGCTCGCGCTGGATCGCCAGCGTTTGCACGTGCTTTTCCCAAAGGATGACATTCATAAGCTTCTCGACAAATTTCAGCCTCGCGAAAGAGTCGAGCGTGCGGCCAGTCGGTTGGGTATTCCAAGTTACGCGGTCAGGCATCTGATCGCTCTCGGTTGCTTGGAAGCCGCCCCCACACCGCCTGGACGATCAAACAGGCTTACAGTGCGCGAGACGTCTCTGTTGTCCTTCATTGAAGCCCTTGAAGCGCAAGTGCCACCGGCAACCGGTGAGTATCCCCATAAGCTCGACAAGCTCATGCTGCGGTTGGGAGGCGGGCCAAAGCCGTGGGCTGCAGTGCTTGCCGCCATCGCAAACGGCGAACTTGACGCTACCGTTTCGCCAAGATCTCGCCGATTGGGTGATCGCATTAGTTTTCGGACTGATGATGTACTCTCGTTACCTGCGTTCGCCGACCGGCCTGAGCTGACCTCAGGTACTCCGCTGCTCAAATCGGATTTGGCCGACATGCTCAGTCTCTCAATCACGAACTTCTCGCGATATTCTGAATATCTTCTGGGATCGGGAGATCATCACAGCGAGATAGACGTTCCTTTCGCGGTGGAGGTGGCAAGCACAATCATCAGCACCACGGAGATCGCAGCAAGACTGCAGCTGCACCACACCTCAGCATTCCGCTTGGCTTCCCAGCGCGGTGTCATTGTCAAGTCGGATGGACTTTTTGACCGCGCCTCAGCGGAGATTCTCATCCCAGAGCTCTGCGAGAGCCATCCCAGCATCATGGGCGTCGACCGGCGCACTCAGCGTGTAAATGGCGGACAAGATCGTGTCGTTATGCACGCAGCTATTGATCGTGATGGACGGGTACGATTGCCATGCCACCTTCGCAACCGCCTCGGTTTGCGTGAAGGCGGGATGGTGGAATTCGTGGAAACGACGGAGGGGCTTCTCCTTAAGCAGGCCACCTGAATTGTGGGCACGTCGACGGTGTACGATAACGATCGCTCACCGGACATGTTTCGAGAGTAAGAAGGTTGGCCACTCGGGTCGGCCAATCCGGCCTGCTCGTTATCTCAATAGAGTGGTACGTCCAATTTTCTCAAACCGGGCCACATTTGTTACAATTAACTCACTTGCCGCTCCTTTATGTACAATAAAAATACCAATGGCAGCGCGGTAGCAGTGGTTGCTTTCGAAAACCGTTCGGAGTTGCCCAGCATATTCCTCTCAAGCACAACCCCGCTCGATATCGAACAAAGAGCAATTACGTGCAAATGAACGCATTTCGAAACTTTTGCACGATTTCGTGATTCTCCATGGATTGATCGATAGTAATTATTTTGAGTGGCTTTTTGTTGCCATGATTAAGACTGATCCGAGCAAGGGACAGGAATATGAAGATGTAAGGCTGTTCTCAGACCGGGAAGAGCACCGCAACTTGTCCGCAGCCGACATCGGCTTCGACGCTGTCGCCAAGATCAGGGACGAGGGCATCTTTTGCGCGGTCCAGCGGAAGTTCTTCGCCGAGGGTTGCTCCCTCAAGCTATTCCTGCAAGTCATCACCACCAGCCTGAAAGCCATGGAAATTGTCCGCGCCCCGCCGAAGTTGGAGATCGATTGATGGCAGCGAACGGCAAAAGCGTTGTCGTCAAAGTGCCCGACAGTAAGGACAGCTTTCACTGTTTCAGCGCCGATTTGGCAGCGCTGCCCGAAGTCGAGGAAGTTCATTTCGATTTCGATGATGTGGGCTTTGCCACGCCTGGATGGATGGTTTCGATCGGCTCGGCACTGCGTCAGTTCAAGCAGTGTCGGCCCGAAGTACGACGACGGAAGGTGCTCAATTTCAGGCACCTCAGCTATGCCGCGCACTCTGGATTCTTCCAGTTCTTCGGCATGGATTTCGGGATGAAGGTCGCGTCTGCCAATCCGAATGATCGCTTCATTCCGATCACCGATATGCTCGTCGATGACATCAAGGATGAAGCCATTGAGCAGATGGAACACCACGGTGACACCATACAGCGGACGAGCGAGGAACTGATCGGCGTTCTCCTCCAAGCCCGAGACACACCAGCCTATCAGGCGCTTGCCTACGCGATGCGTGAGATGATCCGGAATGTGGTGGAGCACAGCGACTCCACCGATCTTGCCTACGCCGCTCAGTATTGGCCGGGGAATGGTCAGGCAGAAATCGCAATTACTGATCGTGGACGGGGGGTGGCAAGTTCGCTTTCCTCGAACCCAAAGATCGGTCGAGTGGTTGACGACCAGGCGCTCGATCTCGCGGTCCAGGCCGGGGTTTCTTCGAAAACCTGGCGTAAACAAAAATCGAGGAGCGTGTGGTCGAACAGTGGATACGGACTCTACATGGTCAAGGGACTGTGCATCGCCAGCGGTGGATCGTTTTCCATGGCCTCAGGTTCGACTGCTCGAACTTGGACAAAAAAACAAACAACCTCGTTTCCCAGCCAAGTCACTGGCACTACTGTCATCCTTAAACTGAATAGTGACAATCTCGCCGACATAAACAACGAGCTTGCAAGACTTCGCGGCGAGGCATCGGGCATCAAGCCCTCGCCTGCTTCGATGTCGCTAAATCCGAGACGCGATTGACGCGGTATATTGGGGGATGGAATGAGGGTCAGGGACGCGTTCAAGGAACTGTGTGACAGCGGCAAGCTTACCGAGGTCGAGCGGGTCGAGGTGCAAAGCCGAGCCGAGCGGGTAGCGCCGATCCCCGATGCCTACCGCCATGGCGACTTAAGCCAGTGGCTTAATGCCAAGTTCGGGCAAGACGAAACTGTCTGGAACCATCAAGCAGTCGCGCTTGAGCAGATCGACGATGGACGCAATGTCGTGATTGCTACCGGCACGGCATCCGGCAAATCGCTCATTTTTCAGCTTCCGATCATGCGCGAACTGCTCGAAGGCGATGGCGTTGCGATCGTGATCTATCCGTTGAAGGCGCTGCTTTCGGACCAGCTATCGCGTTGGCGGCAGATGGCGCAGGAACTCGGCCTCCCAACCAATACCGTCGCGGAACTTCACGGCGATATCCGCATGGATGAACGCCACGATGCCCTGCAGAATGCTCGCATCGTCGCGATCACGCCTGACCTGCTGCAAGCATGGTTCATGCGGCAGGTCTCTTCGCCCCTGTTCAAGCAGTTCCTCGGCAAGCTCCGCTTCCTCGTGATCGACGAGGCGCATGTCTACGAGTCCGTATTCGGCAGCAATGTCGCCTACCTGATGCGGCGGTTTCTGATTGCCCGGAACCGGGCAGCAAAAGACCTCAAGTCGCGGGCTAAACTGCAAATCATCGCCGCCACCGCGACGATCTACAGCCCCGTCGATCACATGGCCTGCCTTACAGGCTGGCCCTTCGTGTCTGTCGATGAAGAAGACGATGGCTCACCCAGCCACCCGCGAACCCTTCTCCACATTGATGGACCGGAAATCGGTGGCCCAGGCGAGTCAATGTTGCAGGACATCATCCAAGAGATCGGCCCCGCAACCGAGGACAGCTTCATCGCGTTTCATAACTCGCGCCAAGGCGTCGAACGGGTGACCAAAGCTATCGATCGGGATGACATCCTGCCATATCGAAGCGGCTATGAGGGTAGGGACAGAGCAAGGATCGAACGGCAACTTCGCGAGGGTGCACTCCGGGGCGTGGTTTCAACATCGGCTTTGGAAGTCGGTATTGATGTCAGCGGCTTTACTGTCGGATTGAACTTAGGCGTTCCGCAATCTAAGAAGGCGTTTCGCCAGCGCTTAGGTCGTGTGGGCCGCGCATCACCGGGCATCTTCGCCGTTTTCGCCCCGCGACACGCGTTCACTCAGCTTGGTTCGAGCTTTCAGGAATATTTTGAAGGTTCGGTTGAGCCTTCGTATCTCTACCTCGACAACCGCTTCATCCAATTCGCCCATGCCAAATGCTTGATGGATGAGTCTGAGCAGCTTGGGTTCAGCGACGCGAAAATCCCGCCCGGTGTCCAGTGGCCGGAATCGTTCGAAAAAGTTTACGAAGCAGCGCGACCCGGCACCCGCCGCCCGCGAGAATTCGAATTGATCGCGCAGATCGGGGCAGACTCCCCGCACTTTAACTATCCGCTCCGCCAGGTCGGCGAGCCCAACTATAAGCTCAAGGAAGGGTCGCGCAGCGACCCGGAACAGATCGGTGACATCGCGCTGAATCAAGCGATCCGCGAGGCATATCCCGGAGCGCTTTACCTTCACTTGAAACGCCCCATGAAGGTCAGCGAATGGAAGTCGAATTCCTTCGACCGATCCATCCGCCTTTACGATGCGAACAATGCCGCGCCTACCCGCCCCATTCTGCACAAGACGGTCAATGTGGGCGTCTCCTCCGACGAGGTAGTTTCGGGACGGATCATGACGGGAGACCGGGGTTTGCTTGCGGAAGTTTGCCTTCAAGTAAATGAGGCTGTGCTCGGCTTCCAAGTCGGTGGAAAGTCGCTGCTCTACAAGGAATTACGAGCTCAAGATCCAAGGATGGGTAAGAAGCAGCGGGAATTCAGCACCACCGGTGTTGTCTTGCAGATCAAGGATGGTTGGTTCTCTGGGAGCGGCTCAGCAGCCTTGGCCAGGCGATCGGTTTCCGACGCCCTTCGTCAAATGATTCTGCGCGAGAAGAGTATTGCACCTACGGACATCGACAATGCGCATTCCCACATCGCTTTCTATCAGAATGGCGTCCCAAGGCGCGCGACCGACACCATTGTAATCTATGACAGCATCTATGGCGGGCTTCGGCTGACCGAGCCGCTGTTCGAAGACTTCTCCGACTTCTTGGATCGTTTGCAAAAGGCCGCTGAAATGGCTGGCGACGAAGCACTCGTGTCCAAGGATGTGATTGCCAAACTACTGGACTGGTATGAGAGTTTGCAGGAAGGCGCGCTTTCGCTTGGACAGCAGCTTGCGCCGCCTAACGGCGAACTCGTTGTCTACGAGCCGGGAAGCGTTGTCAGCGTTCGATTGAATGGCACGCTTGTCGAGAGAGAACTGCTGGAAGTCCAGTTCCTCAACATGGGTGACACGAAGCTGCTGATGTATAGATACAAAAACCGAGATGATGGGGACTCGTGGGTTCCTCATGATCAGGTTGAACCGACAGGGCAGGACTGGAAGCAAGTGTTCTGGAATCCGGAGACCGGCGCGTTCAGCGACCCCGAAGAGGATGAGGCAAGCTTTTGATGGTTCTGCCTTTGTCGTGAAGCCTTCTGAACTTTGCGCATGACGAAAGTGTACGAAAACGATGAGTTAACGGAGACTTTGCGCAAGTCAAATACCGGACCGCTAACGGTCAGCAAGGATAAATGGAAGTGCGGCTAAGTCCTCGCCGAGAAGCCGAGTTGTCGCATGCACGAGCTGATTTTCGTTGTTCTCCAACACCCCGTCGAGTTCAAAATGATACTCGAATAACTCAATGGGAAACGACGGCGGGCCGATCTCTCCAAGGCGGGTTAGACCCGACGGGCCACCCCGGCGTTTGGGATAAATCAGCATCGCTTTGCGGCAGTGATAGCTCAGCGAATGAGTTATGATTTGATAGCGGTCTTCCTCCTTGGGCCGGGTCTTGTATTTCACGTCAGCAACCAGTCTTGGTGCCACCTGATCGTCCGCAAATATCAGAATGTCAGGCATCACCACGAACCTATCGCTGTCGTTCAACAGTGGTTTCGTGAACCCCTTGAGATTTCCATCTTGGACTAGAACCTGTGCACCGAGTGCATTCAGCTGGCTCCGCAGAACGTTGCGAATATAGGATTCAAAAACGCGGTCCAGATTGATCAAATAGGAGGGCAAAGACAGCCTTCGATCAGCGAAATCCAGTACCTCGCTCGACCTATTTATCAGTTCGCGAGCGATCCAAATTGCCCTGCTATGGCGCGGTTTGAACCTCGGCAATTCGGCGAGCGCATCGGCAAACGAGCGTTCAATGGTGCTCCTAGGCGCGTCGGAAACCAGTCCGTATGTGCGGATCGTTTCAGCGAATACCGTCAACTCTTTAGCAAGTGATCCTTGGCCACTTGCCAAGGGAATGGCGCGGCGCAGGGCTGCCTTCAGGATGCGATTTGTCGGATTGTCTATCGTGAAATCGAAGCCCTCAACTACGGCCCGAGTGGGTATTCCTCGTCCCCAGAACTGCTGCTCGCTTCGCCGGAAGTTCAGCTTTGGCTTCGGAATGTCCTCGCGGGAGACGCGCTGATAGTTTCTGTGGGAGCCTTCCTGCCTTATGGCTCTCAGTTCGGTCGCGAAACTACGCAAGAGCAGTTCTGGCAGATAACCTGTCCATTCAGTGAAATCGTAGAGTCGATCCACTCCGACCCTTCGATCTAGGGATTGGTCAGACAGGGCTAACAATCGGGCCAGATTTGATATCGAAAACTTTGGAGAGATATCGAGTGCCAGACTCTCCGTAACTGGCAATCGTCCGATTACCCCGCCGATTTGCAGGACCATATGATCCCTGCCTTGGGTGACGCGAACGAGCGACCGATCGTTAGCGTCAGGTATGAATTTTAGTTCGCCACGGTCATCGAATAGATACTCGTGCGGTATCTCCAGTGAACTGCGTTCTTGAGCGGGAAGGACTCTCACGTTGCGCAAGTTCTCAGGGCGTTTGGCGGCTAAGCATTGGTTGCCTCATCGCCGGTGACTTCGGTCACCGTTTGATCACCCGTGTCGTCAACTGCGTCAATTCCGGCTTGGTCGATTTCGTCTTGATCTGTTTCAGCATCTCCTGCTCCACTGCCAAACATCTCCTCGTACTTCTGCACGATAGCCTCCCATTTCTCGGGCTCGAATTGCAGCATTCGCTGCACCATGAAGCGGAGGCGAGAGCGCCAAACTTGCTCTACATCTGCCGCCGTTCTGAGCGCGAAAAAGTGGGCATGTCCTACGCCATTCGGGACGGTTGCATTAAGGTTGTCAAAGAGGTGCAAGACCTTTCTCTGCAAGTCTTCCGGCATACCGTTTTCGGTCAACCTACGGCGCAGGACGTCCTTGTCGGGGTCGAACTCCACAATCTCAAACCGCCGAAGAAATGCGTCATCCATCTCGCCAACAGATCGATCATAGGGGTTGGCGGTAGCAATGATTATGAGGTTTGATGGAACGCTGTAGGGTTTGCCCGAATATCCCAAAGTGAAAGTTCGGTCGCGATAGTCTGGCTCCACATAAGTTAGCATTTCTCCGAAAACCCTGCTCGGATCGCCTCGGGAAATTTCGTCAATGACCATGACGTAGTGGTTATCCGCATCGGCGCGGGCTGCGTCGCAAAGTTTCAAAAAGTGCTTCGGCTTGATCTCATATTTAATGGAGGTCTGATCCGCAGCAAGCGTTGGAGAATAGCCCTCTACGAAGTCGTCATAGGCCATCGAAGGGTGGAATTGGAGGAACGCGATGCGATTTCCATTTGCACCAGTCAGAGCGTTCGCCACTCTGTGGGCATGCCATGTCTTGCCAGTACCAGGTGAGCCGAGAAAGAGAAAATTCAGCTCGTTTCGCTCGTTGATCGCTCTTTCTACCATTCGCAGAACAGGATCGTCTGCGGATGCTATCCCCCCATTTTGGGGAACCTCATTTTCAGGGATAAACTCCAGCATATCGAGCAGCTCATCTGCATGAGCGGCTAGGTTATCTGAAAGCTCCGGGTAGAGCAGCTTAATCGCGGTTAGGAGGGCGCTAGTGTTTTCGCGGGGATCATCCCGGACTCGCTGGACTGCGTTGTTCCTAGACGATTTTATCCCGATAACGGGGTACTTTGAAAAGTACTTATAAAGTGTCGCGCTTCGTTCGAGAAAATCGAACTGATCCAAGCTCTTTGGAAACACCGAGATTACGCGAAGGGTGAACGTGCTCTCGTCATTAAACCCCTTCCCGCGATCCAGTCCGACAATATTGGCGATCCCGCGAAGCCCCTGCTTCCAAGCGGTTTCCACGCCCTGATTGTTGTCCGAACCTAGATAGATGAAAGCGTAGTCGCCCTCAACTATGGTTTCCTCGACCTGCTTGCACGTGAACTCGAAGTCGAAAGGCGGCTCGGAAGTTCCGTTCGAAAACCGCTGAATTGTTGGAACGCTATCCTTTCCTAATCGAACAACAACGAATCCCATGCAAAGCCCCTCGCTCCCGCCTCATGTCAGGTCAGAAACAAGGAGTTGCAGAACCTTGAGCCCAAATGCAACTCAAAGCATTGTAAGGATTGGCTAGGCGGCAGCTCGCCTACTGCTCTTGGGAAGGCAAACTCCACTTTCTGGGCCAAATTGCATCATATGGCGCAATGCCCGATCCATCGGCCCAAAAAGGGTCCGGTTCTGGCTGTCAACTCGACGCAAGATCCCTTCTGCTGCGTTCGCGCTCAAGAAGTATCTTGCGTCAGGAACGACCCTCTCAATCACTTCAATAAGCTTCATCTCTGTTGGCCGATTAGGGGCTGGCGGAGCAGCTAAATCCCAACAGTCGTCACCCATAGCGTAGCCGCCAGATTGCCATTTCAGCTGTTGTACTGCCCCATCTTCGGAAAGGTGCAATTCGCTCAGTCTGGATTTGCGCAGCGTCCTACCCTTGAAATCTGGCGCAAGATTGACCGCACTTTTCCAACTTTTGGCTCGTGGCTTGGACAGTTCCGCCTTCAATCGCTTGGCGATCCATTGGGCCACAGGCACCGATACCGCGTTTCCGAGTGCTTTGTACCTGAGACTATCCTCATCTGCTGGACGGATGGGCGACGCACCGCTGTTAGTGGTCCAACCCACTGGGAAACCTTGCAACCCCTCGCATTCTGTCGGGGTGAGCCGACGAACAGCATCTTCATAGGATACA
This sequence comes from uncultured Erythrobacter sp., assembly GCA_947504155.1. Taxonomy (GTDB): domain Bacteria; phylum Pseudomonadota; class Alphaproteobacteria; order Sphingomonadales; family Sphingomonadaceae; genus Qipengyuania. The sequence continues at coordinate 1,085,291 of CANNGF010000002.1, read as the reverse complement.
TAGGTCCGGCTCCAATCGGTGCCGGTATGCCGCCCCGAAGTCGCGGCCAGACAGTATGCGACTTCCGCAACAATTGCTCCCGAAGAATTGCAGCGGTTGTCCCGGAGGAAGCCGTCACGCACACCTGCTGGTTTGCGTCCTGGCTTATCTTCATAAAGAACCTTGATTGGAAGTTCCGAGGATGTGCGAGAGGCACAAACGAAAACCCTCGGCCGCGACTGAGGCGAACCAAAATAGCGGCTGTTCATCACCCTCCAGGCAACAGCGTAGCCGAGTGAGGTCAGTTCCTCGACCACCACTCGAAAGTCTTGCCCATTGTGCGAACTAAGAAGACCGACCACGTTCTCGAGCAAGATCGTGTCCGGCTTCCGTGATCGCACAAGCTCCAGGAAGCTAAAGAAGAGGCCGCTGTTCTTGCCGGCCAATCCGTCTCTTTTGTTTGACCCCCGCGCAACTGAAACGTCCTGACAGGGAAAGCCTCCACACCATACGTCCACCTGAGGCAGACTTGACGGATCAATCTTCGTGATATCGTCGAACAGGGTGACTTGAGGCCAGTGTGACGCGAGGACACCTTGGCAGAACGTGTCAATCTCACATTGGGCAGCGGCCCCGAACCCTTCGCGTTCGAGCGCCAGATCGAATCCGCCGATGCCTGCGAAGAACGAATTGAAGGTCCGCTTTCGTTTCGAGACTTTTCCGCTGTCATCCATTTTCGTTATCCCCGGCCTGATGGTTGAGCTTCATCTCAGATTGAAGCGCGAAGTTTTCGTTCTCTAAATGTTCTCGGATCAGACGGCAAATCAAAGTTGACTTTTTGTACCCGTTTTGATCGCAATAGGCTTGGAAGCGCGTGGAATCCGGCTCGGGCAGAATGACCGATATTCGCATGGCAACCTCCCCTTGTGCGCAGTCATATGCATAAATGCGCAAAAGTGCGTTATCTGTCAAATTTTGTCGTAGGGACATCAATCTGTTGGTATTCAAGCCGTTGATTTTTAATTCTTTTCTAATAAACATTAATACTTGACGGCATCCCTGAAGGAGGATGCTGCCTCCATCAGTCCTCGGTCGTCGTCTTGGCCGTCGCGATATGTGCTTTTGACCTGCGACTGTTTGAGCAAGCATCCAACCGCGGCAGCACCTCAGATGATCGCGCATCGTGCCAAACCGTTTGCAACCCGATCTTGCTATCACGCGGATGAAACCGTTTGTCCTCGATGATGCTCTATTTGCTCCCGAGGATTCCGGAAGCGGGCGAGTGACGTAAGTTCGTAAGGCATTCGCTCGCAAAGCGAGCATCGAAAACATCAGAATATCGAGAGATTAAGTCGCGGTGCCGTTCTCGGATTGAGACGACGCTACGCGTTTGCGGCCTACCTTTTTGTCACAGCGGGCAAGCTTTGCTGTCAAAGGACAGAAAATTGGATGCCCCGTGAGGATTCGAACCTCAATTGACGGAGTCAGAGTCCGTAGTCTTACCATTAGACGACGGGGCATCAGCTATGCGGTCCAACGCCGAGAATCGCGTGGTCTCCGCAAGAGAGGCCGCGCATCTAGTTTCACCCGCACACAAGGTCAACCCCATCACGCAGGAGGGCGCTTGCCCCTTTGCAACCGAGCCGCTAGCATCGGTATCAGGTCCCCGCGCTTAATTCTTCGCGCGGGAGGAATAATGAAAGATACCCCATGGCGGACGCTAATCCGCCGGACATGAAACGGGGCCAAGGAAAAACAAGGGGCGGCACGTCCGGCAGTGTAGCCGATTTCCGCTACAAACGCCCCTCCCGGCCCAACAAGCGCCCGCGCAAAAACGGGCAGGCACCGCGTGAACCCAAGGCGCGCGGGGAACCTTCCGGCAATCCGGCCCAAGACACGCCCGCGCAGATGCCGCGCGGTCGCAACCAGGCCTATGCCGCGCTGGATCTGGGCACCAACAATTGCCGCCTGCTGATCGCACGCCCCTCGGGCGAGAACTTCACTGTCATCGATGCCTTCAGCCGCGTGGTTCGGCTGGGCGAAGGGCTGGCCGGCAGCGGACGCCTGTCGGACGAAGCGATGGAGCGCACGCTGGCCGCACTGCATGTCTGTGCCGAAAAGCTGCGCCGCCGCCACGTACACCTAGCCCGCTCGGTCGCCACCGAAGCGTGTCGCCGTGCAGCCAATGGCGCTGAATTCATCGAGCGCGTGCGCGAGGAAACCGGCATCGCGCTTGATATCATCTCCGCGCAGGAGGAAGCGCGCCTTGCCGTTTTGGGCTGCCATATCCTTTTGGAAGATGGCGCCGGGCCTGCGGTGATATTCGATATCGGCGGCGGCTCCACCGAACTCGTGCTGGTCGAACCGAGCGGCGCGGTGCCGCGCATTCTCGACTGGATGAGCGTGCCGTGGGGCGTAGTCTCGCTGACCGACACGGTCGATGGATCCGATGATAGCGAGGAACTGAGGCTCGACCGCTATCGCCGCATGCGCAAGACCGTGCTCGACAGCTTCCAGCCCTTTGCCGAACGCGTACGCGAATTTGCCAAGGGACCGCATCCGATCCGGCTGCTGGGGACCAGCGGTACCGTCACCACCCTCGCAAGCCTGCATCTCGAACTGCCGCAATACGATCGGCAGGCGGTGGACGGATTGATCCTGCCCTCGGTGGCGATGCGGGATATTTCGGTGCGCCTTTCGCATATGAGCGGGGTGGACCGGCGCCAGTTGCCTTGCATCGGCGACGACCGAGCCAATCTTGTGGTTGCAGGATGCGCCATTCTGGAAAGCATCTTGGACATCTGGCCTTCCGATACTTTGGGTGTGGCCGATCGCGGCATCCGCGAGGGAATTCTGCGCAGCCTGATGGCGGCCGATGCGACGGGCGAACGCAGCCGTGCCGCGCTTCAAAGAATGAGAGAACAGGATGTCTAGATCGGGCAAGGACAAGGACACGCGCGTCCGCACGGCGAAGAAGCGCTCGGAATCCTCGACCCGCTGGCTGCAGCGGCAGCTGAACGACCCTTATGTCAAACAGGCGAAGGCCGACGGCTATCGCAGCCGCGCAGCCTACAAGCTGATCGAGATGGACGAGAAGTTCGGCCTGCTGAAAGGCGCCAGGCGCATCGTCGATCTCGGCATTGCACCGGGTGGTTGGGCGCAGGTGGCGCGCAAGGTCGTGCCCAAGGCGCAAGTCGTTGGTATCGACTTGCTGGAAGTGGAGCCGATCGACGGCGTGGAGATTTTCCAGATGGATTTCATGGACGAGGACGCGCCGCGGGTGCTGGAAGAAGCGCTGGGCGGCAAGGCCGATCTGGTGATGAGCGACATGGCGGCCAACACCGTCGGCCATAAGCAGACCGATCACTTGCGCACTATGGGCCTTGTCGAAGCGGGCGCTTGGTTCGCGGTGGAGAATCTGGAAAAAGGCGGGACCTTCGTTGCCAAGGTGCTGGCCGGCGGGACCGACAAAGACCTGCTCGACCTGCTCAAAAAGCACTTCAAGACCGTGAAGCATGCCAAGCCGCCTGCCAGCCGCAAGGGTTCGAGCGAGTGGTATGTCATCGCGCAGGGCTTTAAGGGCGGCTGACGCCGCGCCGGACGGTGGGCACAAAAAACCCCGCACGCGGCGGGGCTTTTCGTTCGATTTTCAGTAGAGGTCAGTCGACCTTGGCGGCGCCTGCATTGTCGCCGCCGGCATTTTCGGAAGCGACCGGCTGATCGCCGCCCATTGCGCCGGCTGCCTGCGCCGGATCGGCGGCAGTGCCTTCGACCGCACCCGGACCTGCACCCGGCGCATCTGCCGCTTCACCCTCTTCAGGTTCGGGAGCAGCCGGTTCGGGCTTGGCGGGGGCGCCGCCCATCGAGGCGATGTATTCCATCACATTGGCGCGGTCTTCAGGCTTGGACAGACCGGCGAAGCTCATCTTGGTGCCGCTGGCGAAAGCGCGCGGGCTGGTGAGCCATTCGTTCATGTTTTCCCAGTTCCAGTCACCGCCATGTTCTGACAGCGCGCTGGAATAGGCGAAACCTGCCGCATGCTTGCCGATCGGCTTGCCCATCACGCCATAGAGGTTGGGGCCGATTCCGTCGGCGCCGCCCTGGTTGATGGTGTGGCAGGCGCTGCATTTGGCGAAGACTTTTTCACCGGCAGCCGCATCGGCGCTGGCCAGAAGCGTGCCGAGGTCGGGACCGGCATCGGCGCCGCCTTCCTCTTCCGCACCTTCGACGAAGAAGCCCCATTCCCCGTCTTCGAATTCCTCATGCCCGTCGGCGTGGAAATACATGCCCGAAGCGATGGATGCGCCGAGCGCGACGATGCCGGAAAAGAGAACCCAGCCGGAAGCGGTGTTGAAACGATCGTCCATTGCGTGAAAGCCTGCGAGAATCCGTGTGGTCTGATGGTTGCGCGCCGCTCTAGTGCGACGGGCGCGCTCGCGCAAGTGCCGCGACTGCCTTAGTGGTTGCGCAAGGCGAAATGAGCGCTAACACGCCTGGCCATGCGTACCTTCGCCAAACCCGCCGTCGACATGGTCGATACCATGCGGCAGGCCGCCGCCACCGATCCGCAACGCGCGGTCGCCTTCGGCGGCGCGCCCGGTTCCAATTCGCATCAGGCGACGATGCAGTTCGATCCCGAATGCCTTCCGCTGCCCTATCTGGGGTTCGAGGATGCGCTGGACGCAGTGAAGCAGGGGCGCGCGGGCTGTGCGATGATTCCCATCGAGAATAGTCAGCACGGCCGCGTTTCGGACATCCACTTCCTGCTGCCCGAAAGCGGGCTGTCGATCGTGGCGGAACATTTCATGCGGATTACCCACGCCCTGATGGCGACCGGACCAGGGCCTTTCGAAGCCGCCTACAGCCATCCGCAGGCGCTGGGCCAATCGCGTGAATATTTGCAGAAAAATGGCATCATCGCGCTGGCCCATGCCGATACGGCGGGCGCAGCGGCCTATGTCGCCGAAATGCAGGATCCCAAGTTCTGTGCGCTGGCACCGCCCATGGCGGCCGAGCTCTACGGGCTCGACATCATCGAAAACGCGGTGGAGGACGCGGCGGACAACACCACCCGCTTCGTGGTGCTGGCAAAAGAGCCGCGCGATCCCGCGGCGATCGAGGCACAGCAGGCGATGACGACCCTGATCTTCGAGGTGAAGAACGTGGCCGCAGCGCTTTACAAGGCGCTGGGCTGCTTCGCCACCAATGGCGTCAACATGACCAAGCTGGAAAGCTACCAGAAGGGTGCCAGCTTTGCCGCCACCCGGTTCTATGCCGACATCGAAGGCGCGCCGGGCGATCCGCGCGTGGACGCCGCGCTGGAGGAACTGGAGTTCCAGACCAATGGCGTGCGCCTTCTCGGCAGCTACGCGCAGGCGAGAAAGCGCGGCTGACCCTCCCCGTTCGCGCGTCAGTTTTGTGACAGTTTGGACATGCGCTGACACGAAGTGTCATGCTGCGCTGCCATGTGCTGTGGGTCAAAACAGCAAGAATGGGGAAAACCATGCGCAAACTGGCACTGGGTCTGGCACTGTGCTCGACCGCTCTATCCTCGCCGGCCTTCGCCCGCGACAATACCGCTTACGTGGAACTGGGGTTCGGCCCCTCGCTCGCCCAGGACTTCGATTTCGAAGATTTCTCCGATGGCGAGACGATCGACGTCACGCTGGAGGAAGACTATGGCTTCGACGGCGGAGTGGTCCTCGGCTATGACTATGGTGCCTTTCGCATAGAAGTCGAAGGCAGCTACCGCGAATACGATCACGACGAACTGTCCGCGCTCGCCAGCGATGTTTCGGTCCAGAACCCGCTGGGCAAGTCCTCTGCTGCCAGCATCATGGGCAACGCCCTGCTCGACCTCGGCGCTGACGACGGCATCCAGGCCTTCGTCGGCGGCGGCGCCGGCACGGTCTATGTCGATCAGTCGATTGGGCTCGTGGGCACCGGCGATGATGACAATCTGATCAATGGCGATGACTGGAAGTTCGCCTGGCAGGCGCTTGCCGGACTGCGCGCGCCGCTGACCGACAGCATCGACGTTGGCCTGCGCTATCGCTTCTTCAACATTCCGGAATACCGGATCGGCGGATCGTTCGCGACGCCGACCGCCGAGACAGACTGGTCCTCGCATTCGATTCTCGGGACGGTCGCGTTCAATTTCGGACGGCCCGCAGAGCCGGTCGTCGCGCCGACGCCAACACCGGCTCCGCCGCCTCCGCCCCCGCCGGCAACACCCCCACCGCCGCCCGCTCCGGTCTGCCAGCAGGGGCCCTACATCGTCTTCTTCAACTGGGATAAATCGGACATCACGCCCGAAGCGGCGACGATCCTCGATAACGCAGTGTCGGCCTATGCGAATTGCGGCATGGCATCGATCATGCTGGCGGGTCACACCGATACCTCGGGTTCGGCGCAGTACAACATCGGCCTTGCCGAACGGCGCAATGCCTCGGTCCGCGATTATCTGACGGGCCGCGGCATCCCGGGCGGCCGCATCTCGAGCGAGGCTTTCGGTGAAACGCAATTGCGCGTTCCAACCGCCGACGGCGTGCGCGAACTGCAGAACCGCCGCGTCGAGGTCACTTACGGCCCGGGTTCGGGTATGTAATCTCTCCAGCACAAGCGGAGTACCGAGAAGGGACCGGAGCGATCCGGTCCCTTTTTATGATCTACCGCTGCGCCGCTCGAGGACGACCACACCTACAGTCCCGCATTAGATTATGAGTGGCGAAGTTACTCGTCCCCGTAAATCGCCACTTCGCGCGCGCCGTCGCTGGTCGCGCGGCCGCGGTACATTCCGGCGGTATTGAAGCTGAAGATCGCATCCCCGGCAGGCGAGACGACGATTACGCCCCCGTCACCCCCCAGAGCTTTCACGTCGTCCATCACCGCGTCGCTTGCCGCTTGCGCGCCTTCGCCGCCCATTTCCATGCGTGCACAGATCGTCCGCGCCACGCCGACACGGATGAAATATTCGCCCCATCCTGTGGCCGATACCGCGCAGGCCCGGTTGTCGGCATAGGTGCCCGCGCCGATCACCGGGGCATCGCCGATCCGGCTCCAGCGCTTCCCGGTCATCCCGCCGGTCGAGGTGCCGGCCGCAAGATTGCCTTTCGTATCGAGCGCCACCGCACCTACCGTGCCGAATTTCACATCGACATCGATGGCGGAGAGCTTTTCAGCCTTCATCCGTTCCAGCGACTGGCGCCGTGCATCGGTATCGAAGAATTCCGGCGGCACGAATTCGATGTCCTGTTCGGCGGCGAATTCTTCCGCGCCCTTGCCTGAGAGCATGACATGCGGGCTGTCGGTCATGACCTTGCGGGCAAGGAGGATGGGATGGCGAATCGTGGCTACCCCGGCCACGGCGCCAGCATCCCGATCGCGGCCATCCATGATCGAGGCATCGAGTTCGTGGCCGCCCTTCCACGTATAAACCGCGCCGCGCCCGGCGTTAAACCGCGGATCTTCTTCCAGCAGCAGGATCACCGCTTCGACCGCATCAAGCGCTTCCCCGCCATCCGCCAGCACCTTTGCGCCTGCGTCAAGCGCGGCCTGGAGCGACGCGCGGTAGGCCGCGTCTTCTTCTGCGGTCATATTTTCGCGGGCGATGGTGCCCGCCCCGCCATGAATGGCGAGCGACCAGCGCGGCGCAGCATCCTGCGCGGCACAGGGGAGGGCGAAACCGGCAATGGCGAGCGCCAGACCGGGGGCGAGCGTGGTCAGATATCCTCTCATGCCCAAGCGATAGCACGCGGGCTTATCCACTCAATACGAGAAAGGCCTTTGGACAAACCGGTCAGGCATGTTAGCCCTTGTTGCTTACGGAAACCCAAAGGGGAGTGAGGTTTCATGCGTATCGGAAATTATCGGTTCGACGAACAGGTCGCGCTCAACGTTCTCGAGAAGATCGGGCTGGCGCTTATCGTCCTGCTCATCACCTGGGTGGCTGCGAAAGCCGCAAAGTGGGCATTCGCCAAGCTGGTGGACAATATTGCGTTCTTCCAGCGGCACACCGGCAGCGGGGCTTCGCTCGGTGTATCGCTCGGCAAGATCGTAAGCCTACTGATCTGGCTGTTCGGCCTCTTGATCATCCTTCAGGTGCTCGGCCTCGGCGCAGTGGCAGGTCCGGTGGACAGCCTGCTCGAAAACGTGGTCGAATACATTCCGCGTATCGTGGCGGCCGGCCTTATTTTCTTCATCGGCATGATGGTGGCGCGTATCGTGCGCGACATTGTTCAGACCACGCTGCAGACGGTCAATTTCGACAAATGGGCCAACCGCGGCGGGGCAGACAGCCTGACTGGCAATACCGCCATCAGCGGCACGATCGCTACGATCGTCTATGCCGTCATCGTGATCTTCGTCGCCATCATGGCGCTGGATGTGCTCAATATCGAAGCCATCTCCGGACCGGCTTCGGAAATGCTGCGCCGCATCTTCGCTGCCATTCCGAATATCATCGGCGCGGCAATCCTGCTTGGGATCGGCTATCTGATCAGCAAGTTCATCGTGCAGATCCTGAAAGAGGTGCTGCCAGGTCTTGGCGTGGACCGCGCCCTGGCGGAAAGCGGCATGATGTCGGAAGGTACGCGGGCTTCCAGCATCATCGCCCGTGTGGTGCAGGTGGCGATCATCCTCTTCTTTGCCATCGCGGCAACGCGTCTGCTCGGCTTCCCCGAACTGACGCGCATCCTCGATCAGGTGCTCGAGCTGGGTGGCCGTGTCATCTTCGGCGCAGTCGTCATCGCCTTCGGTTTCTTCATCGCCAACCTTCTCGCCCGCCTCATCTCGGGTGACGGGGAAAACGGCACTGCCGCAACCATCGTGCGCTGGGCAACGATCATCCTGTTCGTCTTCATGGGCCTGCAGTTCACCGGCATTGGTGGCATGATCCCGGGCAACGTGCTGACGATCATCATCGCAGGCATTTCGGTGGCCGGCGCCTTGGCCTTCGGCCTCGGCGGGCGTGACTGGGCTGCCCGCAAGCTCGACCAAATGGATAGCGACCTAAGCGGCAGCACGGCGAAGCCTGCACCCAAGCCCAAGCGCCGCAAGGCCGCCGCTCCTAAAAGCGACGATCCTTTGCCGCCCGGCGCCTGAGGATATCAGACAAGACACCAAGGAGAGAGGGTGTCCGGGGGCGCGAGAGGAAAACTCTCGCGCCCCCTTTCCGTTGTGTTACGTGCCTTCGCGAAAGAGGAGTACGCGCAATGAGCAATTTCGGTTTTTCGAGCACGGCGGATGAGGTTCTTGCCGGAGTGGATCTTTCCGGGCGGACCGCATTCATCACCGGCGGCTATTCCGGCCTCGGGCGCGAAACCGCCCGGGCCATGGCGGATCGCGGCGCACATGTGGTCCTGTCTGGCCGCGATGCAACCAAGCTGGCCTCGGCAGCCGATGCGATTGCAGAAGAAACCGGCGCGAAAGTAGATACGCTGGTGTGCGACCTCGCCTCGCTCGACAGCGTGCGGAAAGCTGGCGCTGAAGCGAACGAGCGCTTCGACAAGATCGATCTGCTGATCAATAATGCTGGCGTCATGGCCTGTGACGCAGCCGAAACTACCGACGGGTTCGAGATGCAGTTCGGCACCAATCACATCGGCCACTTCCTGCTCACCAACCTGCTGATGCCGCTTGTCGAACGTGGCGAACGCCCGCGGATCGTCAATCTTTCCAGCCGCGGCCACCACATTGCCCCGGTCGATTTCGGCGATCCCAATTTCGAAAACCGCGACTATGACAAATGGGTCGGCTACGGTCAGTCGAAGACCGCCAATGTGCTCTTCGCCGTCGGCCTCGAACGAAGGCTCGCCGAGAAAGGCATCCACGCCTTCGCGCTGCATCCGGGCGGCATCAACACCAATCTCGGTCGCCATATGAGCGAAGAGGAGATGGCCGGTCTCATGGAAAGAATCCGCAAGTCCGCCGAGGAACGCGGCGAAGAGCCCGAGCCTTTCAAGACCATCCCGCAAGGCGCCGCGACGACCTGCTGGGTCGCCACCACCCCCGCACTTGAAGGGCGCGGCGGCCTCTATTGCGAAGATTGCCATGTTGCCGAACAGGACGATCAAGACACAGGAGGCGGTGTGCGCAGCTACGCTATCGATCGGGACAAGGCTGAACGCCTGTGGGAGCTCAGCGAAAAGATGGTCGGCCAGACATTCGCCTATTGAACAGCGCTAGCCGCGCGCTGGTCCAGCCGCATCGACCGTTGATCGTGTGGCTGCTTGCCAATGCAAATCGGCAGGCGCAGACCATGCCCGTATAAAGTATCTTGATTATACCGAGGGGGACTAAAGCCCATGAAGACCTTTGCCGCCGCCATCGCGCTCGCCACCGCGACCATCGTTCCCGCCGGCGCAGCCATGGCTCAGGACGCTGCGGGTCCGGCGACCAGCGCCGACTGGATCGAAACCAGCAATGCCTACACGCAGAAGCTGATCGATTTCGAAGCCCAGTTCTATCCCGAAAGCGCGAGTTCCTCCGGTTACGAACAATATGATGGCCTGACTTTCGATTATTCGCCCGACAGCACTGAACGCTACATCGACGGTGCAAAAGCCCTGCGCGCCGAATTCGCCGCTGCGATGGCAAGCGAGAGCAATACCTTCGTCAAGCAGGACCTGGCCATCTTGATCGACAGCCTCGACCGCTCGATCCTTTCGTCCGAGTTGAACGAAAGCATGATGCTTGAATGGTCCGAGTTGCCGCAGAGCATCTTCTATTCGATCGGTTCGATGCTGTCAGACCAGACCGCCGAGAACCGCCGCGCATCGGCTGTGCAATTGCTCAATCGCTATACCGGGGTTGCCGATGGATACGAGCCTTATACCGAACTCGCCAAGGCCCGTTTCGAAGCGAGCCGCGGCGATGGCAAGATCGGCCCCTACCGGGTCGAGGTCGAGGAATCGATCGGCAAGATCCCGACGTTTGCCGCGGGCATCCGCGAACTGTTCGACAAATACGATATCGACGGAGCCGAAGAAGCGCTCGATGCGATGGACCAGCAGTTCGCCGACTATGGCGAATGGACCCGCGATGTCGTTCTTCCCGCAGCTCGCGATGAGGCCCGCCTCCCCGAGGAACTCTATGCGCTTAACCTGCGCAATGTCGGTATCGACATGGACCCGCGCGAAGCGATGAGCCAGGCCCGCCGGGGCTTCTATGAAATCCGCGCCCAGATGGAAGCGCTGGCCCCGCAGATCGCAGAGAAGAACGGCTGGCCGGAAACCGATATGGCTTCTGTCATGGCCCGGCTGAAGCAGCAGACGATCCCCAACGACGAGATCGAGGAATTCTATCGCGGCGTGAACCGCGAGCTGGAGGCAAAGGTTCGCGACAACGACATCGTTTCGCTGCCCGACACCGAATTGCAGATGCGGGTGGCATCGGTCGCTGAAAGCGCGGCCCAGCCCGCCCCGCACATGCGCCCCCCGCGCCTGATCGGCAACACCGGCGAACAGGGCACCTTCGTGCTGACAGTCGGCAACCCGACTGCGAGTGCGGAAGACGCCTATGACGATTTTAACTTCCCCGCCGCCAGCTGGACGCTGAGCGCCCACGAAGCGCGCCCCGGCCACGAAATGCAGTTCGCCGCTCTGGTGGAAAACGGCGTTTCGCTCGCCCGCATGCTCTACGCCTTTAACAGCGTGAATGTGGAAGGTTGGGCCCTGTACGCCGAAGCCGAGATGCTGCCGCATGAACCGATCGAAGGGCAGTTCATCGCCCAGCAGTTCCGGCTACTACGCGCCGCCCGCGCCTTCCTCGATCCGGCGCTGAACCTCGGCCTGATGACGCGTGAGGAAGCAGAGCATGTTCTACGCGATGAAGCGCTGTTCTCGCCCGGCATGACCAAGCAGGAGCTCGACCGCTACCAGTTCCGTATGCCCGGTCAGGCCGGTTCCTATTACTACGGCTATCGCAAGCTGATCGATCTGCGGGTGGAAACCGAACTGGCCCTGGGTGAAGACTTTAACGAGAAGGCATTCAACGATTTCCTGTTGAGCCAGGGTATCATCCCGCTGGAACTGATCGCGAAGGCCGTGCGAGAGGAGTTCATCCCCTCGCAGCGCAACGGCGGCTAGCGATCAAAGCCATCTGAGGCGTCGGAAGACCACGATCAGCGCGATAAAAAGAAAAGCGCAGAGCGCGGCGACGCCCCAGAAGGCATCGGGATCGTTCATCCCGGGCATACCGCCCGCATTGATTCCGAGCAGGCCGGTCAGGAAACTGAGCGGCAGGAAGATGCCCGCCACGATGGTGAGCATGTAGGTGGCATGCTCGCTGCTGGCGAGACTGCGGGCACGCAATTCGTCCTGCAGAACAAGTGCGCTTTCCTTGCTGATGTCTATGTCGTCGAGATAGCGACTCAGTCGGGCGATGCTCTCGGCGATCTCGCGTCGGTCGTGGTCTTCGAACCAGGCCGGCGCATCGCGGCTGATCTGCTCCAGCGCCTCGTGTTGCGGCCCCATATGGCGTTTCAGCGCCAGGCAGTTGCGGCGGATGGTGGAAATCTGCGTCAGCATCGCCTCGGCGTGCTCCTCGGGATCATCGTGCTCCAACTCGTCGAGCACGTCGTTCATGTCGACGATCGACTGGCTCATGCGCGCAATCATGTACTCGGCCAGCAGAGTGATCGTGGCCCCCGCATCGACCGGTCCGATCCCGCGGTCGATCTGGGCAAGCACTTCACGCGGCGTCTGGAGGGGGTGGCGACGCAGCGTGACCAGTCGGTGGCCGTCCGACCAGAACTGCATCGAAATCATGTCCTCCGGTTCGGCTCCCGGGTTGAAATTGATGCCACGTAGCGTGCCCACCAGCGTATTGCCTTCGCGGAAAGCACGCGGACGTGTCTGATCGCTGGTCAGCAATTCGGCAGTCGGTTCGGGAATAGCCAAATCCTGCTCCAGCCATTGCTGAACCCCATCGCGCGTGCGGCAAATGTGCAGCCACAGCACCTCGCCCTCTCTCATAGGTTTCCAGTCGACCGCTTCTTCCCAAGCGATTGGCCGGCCGCCGCCCTGGCCATCGAGCACACGCCCGAACAGCATGGGGGTGTCGGTATCGGTGGCATCGGTCGCTTGGGTCATGCACACGGTGATGCAACAAGGCGTCCGGCTTTGCCAGCGGCTTTGAAGTAAGTTGCTCGACGAAACGTGCTTGCCCTGCCTCTGACCTTCCCCTAACGCGCCGCCCCCGCGTCGAACGGTTAAATAATCCGGCACGACGCTTCTGAAGTCATGTTGGATATCTCGATGAACAATTCGATTAAACTCGCCACATCCGCGCTCGCTCTCGGCGTCGGACTTGCCCTTTCCGCCCCCGCATATGCAGGCGGTTTCTACATTCAGGAACAGTCGACCAAGGAAGCGGGCCGCGCCTATTCGGGCGATGCAGCCGCTGCCGACAGCGCGGCGACGGTGTTCTTCAATCCCGCCGGCATGACGGAACTTGAGGGCATCACGATCGAAGCGAACGCGCAGGCGCTGTTCGTCGATGCGCGCCAGTCGAACACCGGCACGACTCGCACCGTGCCCGGCGTTCCGGTCGCCATCCCGGTTACCGGCAGCGATGGCGGCAACCCTTTCGCGCAGCCGCTGGTTATCCCGTCTTTCTACGCCACTGCACAGGTCACCGACCGTCTCTGGCTGGGTCTTGGCGTGAACAGCCCGTTCGGCGTGGTCGTCGATTATGACGAAGATTTCTTCGGCCGTTACGATTCGCTGAAGTCGGACGTTTTCACCGTGAACGTTCAGCCGAGCGCAGCATACAAGCTCTCTGAGAACATCTCGGTCGGCGCTGGTGTCGACGTGCAATATGTCGATGTCGAACTCGCCAATGCTGTGCCCAACCTCAATCCGGCCGATGCCGATGCAGCGCTCAACATTCAGGGCGACGATATCACCGTGGGCTGGAACGCCGGTATCACCGCCACTTTCGATCCCGTTCGCATTGGCGCGCATTATCGTTCGTCCATCGATCACACGCTCGAAGGCGATTTCGACCTTTCAGGCCTGACGGGTCCGCTGGCAGGCAACAATGTCGTCACCTCTGCGACTGCACCACTGTCGACCCCGGATATCGCCACGGTCAGCGTCATGTTCGGCACCGACACCCCGTATCGCGTTTATGGAACGTGGCGCTGGTACAACTGGAGCAACTTCAACGAAATCCGCGTGCAGCCAGAAGGTGCGCCCACTCAGGTGAGCGAGCAGAACTACCGCGACACCTATTCGATGGCCATCGGCGCCGAATATGACTTCTCCGAGCGCTTTACCCTGCGCGCCGGTACCATGTTCGACGAATCGCCGATCACCGACGAATTCCGCACCACGCGCGTTCCTGATGGTGACCGCACCTGGCTGTCGGTTGGCGGAACTTACGATCTGAACGACACGATCTCCGCCAGCCTCGCCTATGCGCATGTCTTCGTGAAGAGCGAGCCGCTCGATCGTACCGACGGTTTCTTCCAGGGCACGCCGGCAGCCGTAGATGCCACGATCCGGTCCGACAGCCGCGGCAATGCCGATGTGCTGGCCTTCTCGCTGGCCGCTAACTTCTGATAGCCAACTCTCGTGAAGGGGCGTCATTGCCCCTTCACATTCCCCGCTCTATATCGGGGCCATGTCTTCCATTCGACCTTGGCGCACGATCGAGCGCCGCCAGTCCCGCCAGATCATGGTCGGCAGCGTGCCTGTCGGCGGCGATGCCCCTATCAGCGTCCAGACCATGACCAACACGCCGACCGAAGATGTCGGCGCGACGATCGACCAGATCCGCCGCTGCGAAGATGTGGGCGCAGACATCATCCGCGTCTCCTGCCCTACCGAAGAATCGACCGCGCATTTCGACGAGATTACGCGCGCGGCCAATGTCCCGATCGTTGCGGACATCCATTTCCACTACAAGCGCGCGCTTGAAGCCGCTGACAAGGGTGCCGCCTGCCTGCGCATCAATCCGGGCAATATCGGTGACAGCAAGCGCGTGGCCGAAGTGGTGCGCGCAGCAAAGGCAAATGGCTGCGCGATCCGCATCGGCGTGAATGCTGGCAGTCTGGAAAAGGACCTGCTGGAAAAATACGGCGAGCCATGTCCCGAAGCGCTGATCGAAAGCGCACTCGACCACATCAAGCTGCTACAGGATCATGATTTCCACCAGTACAAGGTGGCGGTGAAAGCCAGTGATGTGTTCCTTGCGGTCGCTGCCTATCACGGGCTGGCAGAGGCCGTGGATTGCCCCCTGCACCTCGGCATAACCGAGGCTGGCGGACTGATCGGCGGGACGGTCAAATCCAGCATCGGCATCGGTAGTCTGCTATGGGCGGGCATTGGCGATACGATCCGTGTCTCGCTTTCTGCCGAGCCTGAGCAGGAAGTGAAGGTCGGCTTCGAAATGCTCAAGGCGCTGGGCCTGCGGACGCGCGGCGTGCGCGTGGTGTCTTGCCCAAGTTGTTCGCGTCAGGGTTTCGACGTGATACGCACCGTGGAAACGCTGGAAAAGCGGCTCGAACACATCAAGACGCCGATGAGCCTTTCGGTGCTCGGCTGCGTCGTCAACGGCCCGGGAGAAGCACGCGAGACCGATATCGGCCTGACCGGTGGCGGTTCGGGCAAGCACATGGTCTATCTGTCGGGCGTGAAGAACCACCATATCGAGAGCGACGATATGCTCGATCACATCGTCAAACTGGTGGAAGAAAAGGCAGCCGCAATCGAGGCTGGTGAAGCCGTGGCGTTCGATCCGCATGCCCCCAAACAGGCTGAACCGGCGGAATAGGCGGAACGCCTCGCCCGGTCTTCCGTAAATTGGTGACAGCCATGCGGAGCACCTTACGATGATCGATGCCGAACACCTTGCCCGTTTACCGGCTCGATCCGAAAAAGGCCTGCTCCACGCCTTCATCGAATGTCCCAAAGGCAATACGCACAAGATCGATCTCGACAAGAAGCTGGGAATTTTCCGCTGGGCCATCGAATTGCCGGAAGGACTTACTTTCCCGGCCAATTTCGGTTTCATTCCTGCAACAGTGGCCGAAGATGGCGACGCGCTCGATGTGATGGTGCTGACGGGTGGCCCCCTTCCCTCGGGCACGCTGGTCGACGTCCGGCCCGTCGCCATCCTGCGCATGGAACAGGAAGAGAATGGCGAAATGGTCCGCAACGACCGCCTCGTGGGCGTCCCGCCCCTATCCCAGACATTCGGCGAGATTGAGCGCCTCGACCAGCTTCGCCCGACGATGCTGTGGGAACTCGGCGTGTTCTTCGAAGTCTATAACCGCCTGATCGATCGCAAAGTTAAAATACTCGAGCCTGGCGATGAAAACGATGCGGTCGCCCTTGCCGACAAGGCGATCACCGCAAAGCAGGATATGAACGGGTAGCCACGCCTTGCTTCATGTTGTCCACCACGTAGATTACATGGCCCCTGCGCCCACGCGCGGGACGTTCCGGTTCGACAAATATATGGCAGTCATGGCAGCCCTGCGTGACAGCGGTTATCCTATTACCGAACATGCCCCGCCCCCAATGCCGCGGCGCTGGCTGGAAGCCGTACACTGCCCCGACTACGTCGATCAGGTGTTCACATCCACCGTTCCGCGCGAAAAGGAACGGCGCATAGGGTTTCCCGTCACCCCGCATATTGCGCAGCGTGTAGCCCATACCAATGGCGGAACATGGCTGGCAGCACAGCTGGCGCGTCGGCATGGCTATGCTGCCAACAGCGCGGCGGGCAGCCATCACGCGCTTTACGATACCGGCGCGGGCTACTGCGTCTTCAATGACCTTGCCGTCGTGTCCAACCGCCTGATCGCGGAAGGTGACGCCAGCCGTGTTCTGATCATTGATCTTGATGTCCATCAGGGGGATGGCACCGCTAGTCTTACAGCAGGACGCGACGACATCTTCACCCTCTCGCTCCATGCCGAGAAGAATTTCCCCGTCCGCAAGGCGCGATCAAGCCTAGACGTAGCACTGCCGGACGGGATGGACGACGATGGCTATCTTGAGGCGCTCGATCGACACCTGCCCCGGACAATTGAGCAATTCGAACCCGACTTCGTACTCTATCAGGCCGGTGTTGACGTTCACGGCGATGACAAGCTCGGCCGCTTGGCGCTGACCAGCGAGGGCTTGGTCCGCCGAGACAGTTACGTGATCCGCGCCGTGCGCTCGCGCCGTCTGCCTGTCGCGAGCTCACTTGGTGGCGGATACGGCCCCGATCCGCGCGAAGTCGGCGAACGACACGCCAGATCGATGATCGCCTGCGCCAAGGCGAATAACGAATTCGCTCGTTCAGCTTCCGATAGCCTGCACGATGTTATAGGATGACACCATGAACCGCCGCGATCTTCTCAAGAGCTCGCTTGCCGCCGGTGCAGCGATTACGCTGCCGGGCCGGGTGAGCGCGCAGGTAAACCCCACCGCCAGCCGTGATGCGCAGCTGTTCGCCATCGCGCGCGAGCAACTGGCGCGGGCGGGTGATGTGCTCTGGAAAAAGGACATTGTCGGCATTGCCGATTTCGGCCTGCATTCCTCCAAGCGGCGCTTTCATTTCGTCGATCTGGAGAACGAGCGGGTGCAGAGTTTCCATGTCAGCCATGGCACCGGATCCGACAGCGAGCATGACGGCTGGCTCAAGCGATATTCCAACATCGAAGGCAGCGAGGCGACCAGCCGCGGCGCCTATATGACCCGCAGCTGGTACACTGGCCGCTATGGCACGTCGATCAGGCTCGACGGGCTCGATCCTACCAATGACCATGCCCTGCCGCGCGCCATCGTGATGCATCAGGCGGAATATGCCCGTCCCGAACATGTTGATCGCTGGGGTCGCCTGGGACGATCAAACGGCTGTTTCGCGCTCGGTCCCGACCAGTTCGACTATGTGCTGCTGAAATTGAGCGGCGGTCGCCTGCTCTATGCCGAAAGCCTTGGGCTGACCGAAGACGGTAGCCGGGTGCCACCGCCGGTCACGCAGACCGAATTGCTACGCAGCGACAACGGCGGTACTTTCGAAAGGACGAACCCCGGCGTTTTCTAACGCCGGGGCGCACTACTTTTCTTAGCTGATCTGCATGTCGTCGACGATTTCGACGGCTTCTTCACTCGTCTCCCGCGCGCGATCCGATACCCGCGGCGCATCGAGCGCGGCGAGCACGGGCGCATCGCGATCGTAGATGTCGCTGAACGTCTTCATCTGGCCGTTCACGTCGCTCGCCATGGTGAAATAGGTGATGTAGACCGGCCACTGCTTCTTCATCTCGTAGCGCGTGTATTCGCCGCTAGTCGTGATTTCCGAAACCTCCTGCTGGATCGCCGGGATATCTTCGCGACTGCTGGCATTGCCGAGCATCGACATGGTCATCGCCAGTTCACGCGCACCCTGCACGCGGATGCACCCGTGGCTCAACGCACGGTTGTCATTCGCGAACAAGTGGCGGCTAGGCGTATCGTGAAGGAAGATCGCGTGTTCGTTAGGCATGTCGAGCTTCATCAGGCCAAGTGAATTCTGCGGGCCAGGTTGCTGCACCACAGTAACCCAGCCATTTTCGCCCTTGGTTGCCTTGTAGCCAGCGGTCCGGGCCCAGCCGGGATTGTTGAGCACCTTAGCGCCCAGACCTTCGCCCTTCACGATCGACTGAGGCACGGTCCACGTCGGGTTGTAGATCACCGCTTCGACCATTTCGGCAAGTTGCGGTGTCGCGGTACGACCGGGCTTCCCGACGACGGTACGGTAGCTTTTGATGATCTTACCATTCACCGTGAGGCGCAGCATGTATTCGGGCACATTGGTAACGAGATACTGCTTACCAAGATCCTGCGGCAACCAGCGCCACCGATCCATATTTGCCCGGATCAGCTTGATCCGCTTGGCATCTTTTGCCGTGGCAAGTTCCTCCCTCAAAGCCGCATAGTCGGGATGAACCGGATTGAGCGAGGTCAGCGTGCCGGAAATATCGCCGCTGGCCAGCGCATCTTCGAGCAGCTTCCAAGTCGGCAGACGGTCCGCATCAGGATCGACGACGAACCACTGACGACGCGATTCCATTGGCGTGCGGCCATCGCGTAGATCTTCGACCAGCCAGACGAAGGTTTCACTGGCCAGCTTGTTTAGCGCCTCACCCTCGCCCGCAGCAATCGCGGTCTTGAGCGCGTCGGCACGATAATCCGATGGGTTCAGCCCCTCAGCGGCCAATGTAGGGATAAAGGCGAGCAGTTGCTCGGCCTGCGCCACGCTCCATACGCCTTCCAGAGACGGTATTTCCTGCACCACTTCTCCGCTGGCCATGCGGATATCGCCGAAAGCTTCGTCCACTGTGCGTGCGTCATCGCCCCTTTGTTGCGGCGCAGACTTGGCAACACTTTGGCTTTGTCCCGCAACTGGCAACAGGCTTTCAGGCGCCGTCTGCTGAGCCTGTGCGGAAGTTGCAAGAAGAACGGCGGTGATCGCGGTTCCGGTGATAAGATTAAATCGAGTCATTTGGCCCACCAATTTTGCGCTCCGCCATATATACTGCTTTACGGGCGCTATGTATCGTAAACTGTAGGATACAATCCACGATCCCGGCTTACCCACCGCTGAACCAAGTTGCGCTTGTGACAGGGCGCACTATGCCAGCGACGATGAGCGCGAATGACGACAGCTTAAGGCCTGTTCTGGCAACCATTATCGGGATCGCGTTATTTTCGGCAATGGACGCCGTGATGAAGAGCGCCAGCCTATCGGTAGGGGCCTACAGCGCATATCTGCTGCGTTGCGCAATCGGTTTCGTGATGATTGCACCAATCTGGTGGTGGCGGGTGAGAAAGCTTCCGACCAGATCCGTGCTAAAAATTCATCTCATGCGGGGGATAGTGGTCGCCTTTATGGGCTGGACCTTCTTTGCCGCGCTGGTTCGCCTACCCCTTGCCGAAGCAATTGCGATCAGCTTCATCGCCCCTCTAATAACGCTGTATCTTGCCGCGATAATTCTGGGAGAGCGGATCGAGCGTCGCGCCATCATGGGGGCCTTGCTGGGACTTGGCGGAGTGATTGTCATTGTTGGCGGCCGTATCGGACGCGAGAAGATGAGCGAGGATTCCCTCGTCGGGCTGCTGCTCGTCGGTATTTCGGCGTTGCTATTCGCCTGGAATCTGATCCTCCAACGGCAACAGGCTTTGATATCATCGCCTGAAGAAGCGGGGACCTTTCAGAACGGCGTTGCCGCTCTTACACTGTCGGTAGGTGCCCCGTTTTTGTTTGTAATGCCGAGGGGCGAAGTTTGGGGAGAGCTGGTCGCTGGCGCTATCCTGGCGGTAGCCGCTCTGCTCTTTCTCACCTGGGCCTACGCCCGGTCAGAAACGCAGCGCCTGGTGCCAATAGAATATACCGGCTTTCTATGGGCCTCTCTATTCGGTTGGCTCTATTTTAGCGAACATGTTCGCGGCTCTACGATTATCGGTGCCGCATTCATAGTGGCGGGGTGCTGGATAGCTGCCCGGCGCAAACGACCGGAGCAAAGCGCCCTATAAGACTGGATCAACGCTGCTGCGTGACCTCAACTTGATCTGCCGGTGCATTATCGCTGGCAAAAGTTGCGGCGGCAGTGAACATTCCGGCCACGCCGACTGCAGCCGTCACTACAGCAAGACGAAGGGTCTGGCGCGATTTCGCATTGGTACGGTTGGCGGTCTTCATATTCTAAACTCCTCATTGGGCGGCGCTTTTCGCTCTTTTCTATTGCGGTGCGCATCGGCCCATCATTTGCCCTATCAATGGGTTGAGCGCAGTTAGGGTTCCCCATCGACCCATTCGCAATGCCGGCCACCCTTGATTTTTTACCCGTCTCGGCGCACAGGCGCGGCACATTCTGCCGCCTTGCCCATTGGTGGTGTGACGGCTCCAGAAAGAAAGGAATTTGCCCGCATGACCCAGGTCGGCCAGGACAGTCTCGGAACGCGCTCAACTCTCACCGTAAACGGCAAGGAATATGCCTATTATTCATTCGACAAGGCGGCCGAAAAGATCGGCGACGTTTCGCGTTTGCCCTTCAGCCTGAAAGTCCTGCTGGAGAACATGCTCCGCTTTGAAGACGACGGCTTCACCGTCAGCACCGACGATGCGCAGGCCATCGCCGACTGGCAGAAGAACCCGGTCACCGGCAAGGAAATCCAGTATCGCCCGGCCCGCGTACTGTTGCAGGATTTCACCGGCGTGCCTTGTGTGGTTGACCTTGCTGCCATGCGCGATGCAATCGGCAAGCTCGGCGGCGACACCTCCAAGATCAACCCGCAGGTTCCCGTGAACCTCGTGATCGACCACTCGGTCATGGTGGACGAGTTCGGCCACCCCAAGGCGTTTGAAAAGAACGTCGAACTCGAATACGCCCGCAATGCCGAGCGTTACGACTTCCTCAAGTGGGGCTCGAAGAGCTTTGAGAATTTCTCCGCCGTGCCCCCGGGCACCGGCATCTGCCATCAGGTGAACCTCGAATACATCGGCAAGGGCGTATGGAATTCGCAAGATCCCGATGGCACGGCAATCGCCTATCCTGACACCTGCGTCGGCACCGATAGCCACACCACCATGATCAACGGCCTTGGCGTGCTAGGCTGGGGCGTTGGCGGGATCGAAGCCGAAGCCGCCATGCTCGGCCAGCCGATCTCCATGCTGATCCCCGAAGTCGTCGGCTTCAAGCTTACCGGTGCGATGGCCGAAGGCGTTACCGCCACCGACCTCGTGCTGACCTGCGTGCAGATGCTGCGCGAAGTCGGCGTGGTCGGCCGCTTCGTCGAATTCTACGGCGAAGGCGTCGCCAATCTCACCCTCGCCGACCGTGCGACGATCGCCAACATGGCGCCCGAATATGGCGCGACCTGCGGCTTCTTCGGCATCGACAACAAGACCCTTGAATATATGCGCCTTACCGGCCGCGACGAGGAAACCATTGCACTGGTCGAAGCCTATTCGAAAGAGCAGGGCATGTGGTTCACGCCGGAGAACGAGCCGGTCTTCACCAAGACGCTCGACCTCGACCTGTCGAAGGTCGTGCCGAGCCTTGCTGGCCCCAAGCGTCCGCAGGACCGCGTCGCGCTGCCGCAGGTGGACGAGCTGTTCAACACCGACCTCAAGTCGATCTACGGCAAGGACCAGCCCCTGCGCGTTGAGGTCGAGGACACGCACCACGATGTCGGCGACGGTGACGTTGTCATTGCGGCAATCACCAGCTGCACCAACACCTCCAATCCGGACGTGCTGATCGCCGCCGGCCTCGTCGCCAAGAAGGCGCATGAGAAGGGCCTGAAGCCCAAGCCTTGGGTGAAGACCAGCCTTGCACCGGGCTCGCAGGTGGTCACCGATTACCTCGTGAAGTCGGGCCTGCAGGACGATCTGAACGCGATGGGCTTCGATCTCGTCGGCTATGGCTGCACCACCTGCATCGGCAACTCGGGCCCGCTCGCCCCGCCGATCAGCAAGGCGATCAACGGCAACGACATCGTTGCTGCCTCGGTCCTGTCGGGCAACCGCAACTTCGAAGGCCGCGTATCGCCCGATGTGCGCGCCAACTTCCTCGCCTCGCCGCCGCTGGTGGTTGCCTATTCGATCCTGGGCACGGTGACGAAGGACATCACCGAAACGGCGCTGGGCCAGGACCAGCAGGGCAATGACGTGATGCTGGCCGACGTGTGGCCGACCAACCAGGAAATCGCCGAGCACCGTGCCGCCAATATCGACCGGCAGATGTTCGAAAGCCGCTATGCCGACGTCTACAAGGGCGACGAGCACTGGCAGGCGATCAAGGTCGAAGCCAGCGACACCTATCGCTGGAACCCGACGAGCACCTATGTTGCCAGCCCGCCTTTCTTCGAAGGCATGGACATGGAACCGGCGCCCGTCACCGACATCACCGATGCAAAGCCTTTGGCGATCCTCGGCGATTCGACCACGACCGACCACATCTCGCCCGCAGGTTCGATCAAGGAAGACAGCCCGGCCGGCGAATATCTGAAGAACCACCAGGTTTCGAAGGCGGACTTCAACTCCTACGGTTCGCGCCGCGGCAACCACGAAGTCATGATGCGCGGCACCTTCGCCAACATCCGCATCAAGAACGAGATGGTCCCCGGCATCGAAGGCGGTATCACCACCTATAAGGGTGAGCAGATGCCGATCTACGACGCGGCGATGAAGCACAAGGAAGACGGTACTCCCCTGGTGGTCATCGCCGGCAAGGAATACGGCACCGGCTCCAGCCGCGACTGGGCGGCCAAGGGCACCATCCTGCTGGGTGTGCGCGCCGTGATCGTCGAAAGCTACGAGCGTATCCACCGTTCGAACCTCATCGGCATGGGCGTGCTCCCGCTGCAGTTCAAGGAAGGCGACACCCGCCAGAGCCTTGGCCTGGGTGCAGACGACACCTTCACCATCAAGGGCCTCGGCAACCTCAGCCCGGCTCAAGACGTCGAAGTCGAAGTGACGCATGGCGATGGCACCAAGGCCACCTTCACCGCGCTGTGCCGCATCGATACCGCCAACGAGATGGAGTACTACCGCAACGGCGGCATCCTCCATTACGTGCTGCGCAAGCTCGCCGCAGCCTGAGGTTCGGCAAGACCAGTTCGAAGAGGGCGGTTCCGCGAGGAGCCGCCCTTTTTCGTTGGCGCCTTACTTGTCGAACATGTCGCCCTGCGGCCTCTCGGGCAGGCCCGGGGGCGCAATGCCCAGATGCTCCCACCCGCCATCGTTGAGCATGCGGCCGCGCGCTGTGCGGGCAATCAGGCCGAGCTGGATGAGGTAGGGTTCGATCACCTCTTCCACCGTGTCGCGCGGCTCGGATAGCCCGGCAGCGAGCGTTTCCACGCCAACCGGCCCGCCCTTGTAGGTCGTCGCGATCATCGTGAGATAGCGGCGGTCCATCGCATCGAGGCCGAGGCTGTCCACCTCGAGCCGGGTCAGCGCCTCGTCGGCGACCTTGGTGTTCACCACCGGTTCGCCCAGCACGCTGGCGAAATCGCGCACCCTGCGCATCAGGCGGCCCGCCACACGCGGCGTTCCGCGCGACCGGCGGGCGATCTCGCGCGCGCCGCCTTCGTCGATCCCCATGCCCAGCAGCCCCGCCCCGCGGGTAACCACCTTGAGCAGTTCGTCCTCGGTGTAGAAGTTCAAGCGCACCGGAATGCCGAACCGGTCGCGCAAGGGCGTGGTCAGCAGCCCCTGCCGTGTGGTCGCACCGACCAGCGTGAAGGGCGGCAGGTCGATCCGCACGCTGCGCGCCGAGGGCCCTTCGCCGATGATGATGTCGAGCGCGCGGTCCTCCATCGCGGGATAGAGCACTTCTTCCACCACCGGATTGAGTCGGTGGATCTCGTCGATGAAGAGCACGTCATTGGGCTCGAGATTGGTGAGCAGCGCGGCCAGATCGCCCGCCTTGGCGATCACCGGCCCGCTGGTGGCACGGAAACCCACGCCCAGTTCGCGCGACACGATCTGCGCCAGCGTGGTCTTGCCGAGGCCGGGCGGGCCGAAGAACAGCACGTGGTCCATCGCCTCGCCCCGGCCCTTGGCAGCCTCGACGAAGACACGCAGGTTCTCGCGCGCGGCCTTCTGGCCGACGAACTCCGCCAGGCTCTTGGGCCGCAGCGCCGCATCCGGGTCTTCCGGCTGGCGGTCGGGCGAATGGAGGGGAACGGGTTCGGTCACATCGCACCCCTATCGTCATCCTGAGCGTGTTTCAGCATCCATTGCAGGGCAATC
Organism: uncultured Erythrobacter sp.; assembly: GCA_947504155.1. Taxonomy (GTDB): domain Bacteria; phylum Pseudomonadota; class Alphaproteobacteria; order Sphingomonadales; family Sphingomonadaceae; genus Qipengyuania. The sequence goes on along the minus strand of CANNGF010000002.1, from coordinate 1,060,577 downwards.
ACCGGACTATGCGGATCAACAGCGCCCTGCAGCGGGCTCTGGATGAGGGGGATGCTGACGTCGCCCATCAGAACGGGTTCACCGTATAGCCTGCCTGCTGCAGCTGCGCGTGGGCGGTCATGGCGGAGAGGTCCGTCTCGGCGCCTTCGATCAGCTGGTCGGCGGTGATGCCTTGCGCTGCCGCGCTCTGGCCGCAGACGATGAAGCGCACGCCGTGACCAAGCATCTCGCGCACCATGGCCGCGCTGCCGTTGGCATCCTCGCGGTCATGCGCGGCCCAGCCTTCTGCCGAGAGCAGGTCGAACACCGCGGGCCCGTGCACCACCACCGCCGCGCGGATGTTGTCTGGCGCCACGCCATTGGCGACATGCATGTTGATGAACCGCGCCGCGCTTTCCATACCGCGATTGCGCGCGCCCTCTTCGGCGGCTTTTGCGACATCGAAGGCGACACTGAACTGCGTGTCCGGGGCGAAGGCGTCCACGCCCTCCACCGCGACATGCGGGCCGAAGCTGTCGAATACCGGGCCGAGCTGCCAGTCCACATCCTGCGCCGCGACGGGCGTGGCGAGGAGAAGCAGGGGCAGGATGGTCACGAGCCGCATTTCAGCTCTCCTTCGAGGTGAGACGGGCAATGATGGCGAGTGCCGCAACCCATAGCAGCGCAAAGGCGAACTGATAGGCCGGCACGAAGACGAAGACGAGGCCGGCCTGCGCATCGGCTGGCGGCAGCCACGCGGTAGAGCCGAAGATCGCTGCTCCCGCCGCAGCGCAGATCGCCGCCCCGATCCCCGAGGCAAGCGGGCGCTTCCGGCGCAGGCAAAGCCATGCCACCGGGGCCATTGCCCACAGGAAGAACGGAATGGCGAGCAGGTACCACTTCAGCGTATCGGGCTGACCCATTGCGATCATCGCCGCCGCCGTGACCACGGCGTAGACGGCGAGGAGGATCAGGCGCCATCTGGCCGCCATTACCCCGCCGCCCTCTTCAACGCGACGCGGATGAGATCGCCCTCGGCCGCGCCTTCGCCCAGTTCGCTTTGTGCCGCGGCGACCGCGCGGGCCGCCACGGCGGGTTTGAAGCCGAGGTTTTCGAGCGCGCTTACCGCATCGGCGCTCGCCCCGCCTGCGGGCATCGCCACGCCCACGCCGCCTGCCGCGCCGCCGCCGCCGGGCAGTGCGCCGGCCTTGTCCTTGAGTTCGTTGACGATGCGGCTGGCCAGTTTCGGCCCCACGCCCTGCGCCCGCGCCACCGTGGCGGCATCGCCGTTGGAGCAGGCCTGCTGCACTTCCCCGATCGAAAGCGCGGAGAGGATCGCCAGCGCAACCTTGCTGCCCACGCCCTGCACCTGCGTGAGCAGGCGGAACCAGTCGCGTTCGGCCCCGTCGGCAAAGCCGAGCAGGCGCATGTCGTTCTCGGAAACCTGCAGATCGGTATAGACAGTGCAGGCTTCGCCCTTTTCGCCCAGCTGGCTGAGCGTGCGGGCCGAGCAATGGACGAGATAGCCCACGCCCGACACATCGATCACCGCCCAGTCCACGCCGGTTTCGTCTAGCAGGCCTTTGAGCTTCGCAATCATGGTGTTTCTCTCTGCGCTACCGCTACGCTGCTTGAGCGTGGTGTCTCTTTCTGCACTATCGCTACGCTGCCTGAGCGCGGGGTTTCTCTCTGCGCCATCGCTGCGTGGGCGCGTTTTGTTCCTGCCGCAGTCCGCGCTGCGGGTCCACCCTCCTGCGCCGTTTCTCCCGCGATTCGCGCGCCGAGATGGAGCAGGTGGAGCACGGTCCAGGGCAAAAACCCGCGATCCGTCACTCTGGGGCGTGAAACTGTCACCCTTGCGCGGCGATGCGTCACCTTTTGCAGCACCGTGTCACCTTCGCGCGCAAGACTGTCACCCTTCCCCGCCGATCCGTCACTTCTCGCGACGCCAACTGTCACCACCGCACCGCACATCCTGTCACCCTTTTCGCCCCGAACTGTCACCGCGCCTGCCCCTGTTCCTGTGCCGCCACCGCGCACCAATACCAATTGAGCAGGGCTGTAGGAAAGGCATGCTTGCTCGACAGGCCGATCCTGCGCGATATGACAGTGCCATGAGCTGGAACACATTCGGACGCACGCTGCGCTTCACCACCTGGGGCGAAAGCCACGGCCCCGCCATCGGCGCGGTGGTCGACGGGTGCCCGCCGGGGATCGCGCTGGCGGAAGGGGACATCCAGCCCTTCCTCGATGCGCGCAAGCCGGGGCAGAACAAGTTCACCACCCAGCGGCAGGAACCCGATGCGGTGCGCATCCTGTCCGGCGTGTTCGAAGGTGTGACCACCGGCACGCCGATCAGCCTGCTGATTGAGAATACCGACCAGCGATCGAAGGATTATTCGGAGATCGCCAACACCTATCGCCCCGGCCATGCCGATTATGCCTATGACGCCAAATATGGCCTGCGCGATTATCGCGGCGGCGGGCGGTCGAGCGCGCGCGAAACCGCGATGCGCGTGGCGGCGGGCGCAGTCGCGCGCAAGGTGATCGGCGGGGTGAGCATCCTTGCCTATGTCGCCGAAATCGGCGGCGACCGGATCGACCCGGCCAATTTCGATGCCGAACAGATCGCGGCAAACCCGTTCTGGTGCCCCGATGCACAGGCCGCCGAGCGCTGGGAAGCGCTGGTTGACGATGCCCGCAAGGCCGGATCATCGCTGGGCGCGGTGGTCGAATGCGTGGCCACGGGCGTTCCCGCCGGATGGGGCGCGCCGATCTATGCCAAGCTGGACAGCGATCTGGCGGCAGGCATGATGAGCATCAATGCGGTCAAGGGCGTGGAGATCGGCGACGGGTTCGATGCCGCGCGCCTGACCGGCGAACAGAATGCCGACGCCATGACGCCGGGCGAGAACGGGCCGCAATTCGCCGCCAATCATGCGGGCGGCATCGCGGGCGGCATATCGACCGGCCAGCCGGTGGTCTGCCGCGTGGCCTTCAAGCCGACCAGTTCGATCCTGACGCCGGTGCCCAGCATCGACCGGCAAGGCGCCGCCACCGAAGTAAGGACCAAGGGCCGCCACGATCCATGCGTAGGCATACGCGGCACGCCGGTGGTGGAAGCGATGATGGCGCTGGTGCTGGCCGATCACAAGCTGCTGCACCGCGCCCAATGCGGCTGAAGTGTGGGTGATGGGCGGGGGAAGCGGGCCTGAGCGCCACGGTTAGCTTACGGTTTGCCAACCGGCACGTTCAGCCAGCGCAAAGCCTGTGCTGGTAGGGTGTGATCATGAAAATTCTCCCCGCCCTCGCCATCAGCCTTGCCGCCGCAGCCACCGCCATCGGTGCCGGACCGCCTGCCCATCAGTGGGAAATCGGGCCGATCATTCGCGGCAAGAGCTATTCGGTGAACATGCCGCTGCGCCCGCAGCCCACAGCGCAGGGCTGGAGCTTCGACTTCCCTTCGAGCAGCAAGCGCGACGGCCATGTCCATTATGTGAGCTTCGATCCTGGATCGCTGGACGGCGCGCGCGAGATCAAGGTGCGGTACCGTGTCGATGCGCGGCGCGGCACCCGCTTCGTGCCGCAGGAATTCCCAGACCGGCCCGCCACCGTCTCGCTCTATTTCCAGCGCGCGGGTGACAATTGGACCGCCAAGGGCCGCTATGCGATGTATCGCTGGTATGCGCCTGCGGACAGCATCCAGAACATTGCGCCGGGCGTGCACGAAATGACCGTGAGGCTGGACGATCCTCGCTGGGGCGCAGTCGTCGGCGGGAATGCATCGCAATATCCGCGTGAATTCGCCGCGGCGCTGGCCAATGCCGATAATGTCGGGCTGGTCTTCGGCTCTAAGGGCGGGCGCGGGCACGGCGTCTATGCCACCGGCCCGGCGCGCTTCGAATTGCTGGATTTCCGTATCCGCTAGGCGGAAAGGTCAGACGCCCGCATCGCGCAGCACGGCGGCGCGCAGTTCGGGTATGCCCATGCCCTTTTCGGCCGAGGTCACGTGGATTTCGGGATAGGCGGCGACGTGCTTCTTCGCTTCGGCCTCGACCGCCTCGACGGTCCTGGCCAGCTCGCTCGCCTTGATCTTGTCGGCCTTGGTGAGCACGATCCGGTAGCCCACCGCCGCTTCGTCGAGCATCTTCATCATGTCGCGATCGACATCCTTCAGCCCGTGGCGGCTATCGACCAGCACCAGATTGCGGACCAGCACCTGCCGGCCGCGCAGATAGGTCTTCACCAGGCTTTTCCATTTCTCGACCACTTTGAGCGGGGCCTTGGCAAAGCCATAGCCCGGCATGTCGACGAGGCGGAACAGCGTGGGCGCACCGACTTCGAAGAAGTTCAGTTCCTGCGTGCGCCCCGGCGTGACCGAGGCGCGCGCGATCGCCTTGCGCCCGGTCAGCGCATTGAGCAGCGAGCTCTTGCCGACGTTGGAGCGGCCCGCAAAGGCGATTTCGGGCACGGTCGGTTCGGGCAGGAACTTGAGCTGCGGCGCCGAGAGGAGGAAATCCACCCGGCCCGAGAACAGCTTGTTCGCCCGCCGTTCCAGCGCGGCCTGTTCGGCCTTTTCCTGTGCGGCGGTTGCTTCTTCGGTCATCAGCCCTTCGCCTTGGCGGCAGCAGCGGCCTTCTCGGCCTTCTCCTGCTCCGCCGCAGCGCGCAGCTGCGGGTGCTTGGAGTAGAGATATTTCTGCTGGGCCAGCGTCAGCACGTTGGAGGTTACCCAGTAGAGCAGCAGGCCGGCGGCGAACGGTGCCATCACGAACATCAGGATCCAGGGCATGATGTTGAACACCTGCGCCTGCACCGGATCGGTCTGCGGGTTGAGCCTGAAGGTCAGCCACATGGTGAAGCCGAGCAGCAGCGCCAGGATGCCGATGGCCAGGAAGCTGGGCGGCGTGAACGGCAGCAGGCCGAAGGCATTGAGGATGGTCGCCGGATCGGGCGCGGAGAGATCCTTGATCCAGAGGAATTCGCGGTGGCGCATCTCGATCGCGAGCACGAGCACCTTGTACAGCGCGAAGAAGATCGGGATCTGCAGCAGCATCGGCAGACAGCCCGACAGCGGGTTGACGCCTTCCTGCTTGAACAGCTTCTGCATTTCCTGCTGCTGTTTGACGCGGTCGTCCTTGTGGCGTTCCTGCAGCGCTTTCATCTTGGGCTGAATAGCCTTCATCGACGCCATCGAGGCAAAGCCCTTCTGCGCGACGGGGAACATCAGCCCGCGCACCAGCAGGGTGAGGATCATGATCGCCACCCCGAAATTGCCGACGATGTCGAAGATATGGGTGAGCAGCCACAGGAAGGGCTTTTCGAACCAGCGGAACCAGCCCCAGCTGATCGCCAGGCCGAACTGCGGAATGCCGGCGTCCTGATAGGCATCGAGCACGCCGCTTTCCTTGGCCCCGGCGAACAGGCGCGAGGTGGTGGTGTAGGCGCGGCCGGCCGGCACGGTGACCGGATCGTAGATCATGTCGGCGCGGTAGACATTCCCGCCGAGCGAACGGAAGGTGGCCTCCGGTGCGGCGCCGGCATCGGGCACCATGGCGGCGAGCCAGTAGATATCGGTAAAGCCGACCCAGTCGGTCGTGCCTTCGGGGCTGATGCGGCCCGCTTCCTCGACATCGTCGTAATCGTAATCGTAATTCGCGCTGTCGCTGAACGTGCCGATCGGGCCCGAATGGGCGATCCACATGCTCTGGCTGGCGGTATCGCTGGTCCGGCCCACCAGGCCATAGGGCTGGACCACCGCGGGCGCGCCGCTGCGGTTGGCCACGCGCTGGTCGACCGTGATCATGTAATTGTCGTCGATCGAATAGACGAGCTGCAGTTCGATGCCGTCACCGCTCTGATGCGTCAGCGTGACCGGATTGTCCTGCGTCAGGACGCCGCCATCGGCAGTCCACAGCGCATCGTCGGACACCTTCTGGCCGTTCACCAGGAAACCGAACTGCGAATATTGCTGTGCCGGGGTGCCGCGCGGCGAGAACAGGCGGACCGGGCCGCTTTCATCGTCGGTGCTGGCGTCGTAATCCTTGAGCACGATATCATCGACCATGGCGCCCTTGAGCGCGATCGAACCGGCCACGCGGTCCGAATCGATCCGTACGCGTTCAGGCGTGGCGAGCGCGGTTTCCAGATCGGCCTCTTCCTGCGCGATGGCGGCCGGATCGGTCAGCCCGCCGGTGCGGCTGTGCGTGACCGCGGCATGCTCTGCCGGAGTGTCGACCTTTTCCGCCATCACCGGAACCTCGTCCGGCTGGGGGTAGAAGTGATCCATCGCCCATTGCCAGCCGATCAGCACGGCCAGCGAGAGAGTGAGCACAAGCACGAAATTGCGTGAATTTTCCAAGGTCGATCCCGTTGGCAGTTGTATTCGTCAGATGGGCAGGGTGTATTGCTACGTCAAGACAGCGACCCCGGTATTGTCTACTCAGGGCACCGGATCGTGGCCGCAGCCCCCCCAGGGTTGGCAGCGCAATAGCCGCTTGAAGGCCAGCCATCCACCCCTGATTGCCCCGTATTTCTGCAGCGCCTCGATCGCATACTGGCTGCACGATGGCGAGAACCGGCAAGTGGAGGGCAAAATCCGGCTCGGCCCCAGTTGCCAGGCCCGCGCAATCCAGATCAGCGGATACTTCATGCGCGCCGCGACCGCTTGCGGCGGGGGCCCCGCCCACGGTCGCCCTTGCCCTCGGCAGCGCGCACCAGTGCAGCTTCCAGTTCCTCGGCCAGCCGGGCGAAATCGCGTTCCACCCCGCCTTCGCGCCCGATCAGCACGTGATCGTGATCGGGCAGGCCGCCATCGGGCAGCGCCGCCCACAGCAATTCGCGGAACCGCCGCTTCATCCGGTTGCGCACCACGGCATTGCCGATCTTCTTGGTCACGGTGATGCCGTAGCGCCTGCCCTGCCCGTCGTTCGGGCGGGTCAGCAGCACGAAACCGGGCTTGGCATTCCGCAGGCCGCGATTGGCAGCGAGGAAATCGCTGCGCTTGCGGATGACGGAGAGACTCGGGTGCATGGATGGCAGATACGCGAACGGGCCCCCCGAAGGGAGCCCGCAGGTTCGCTCAGACTGGCAGGCCACGCACGCGGCGCGGCCGGTCAGTCACTTAGGCGCAGAGGTTCTTGCGGCCGCGCGCACGGCGGGCACGGAGAACCTTGCGGCCGCCCGGAGTAGCCTTGCGGGCGAAGAAACCGTGGCGACGGGCGCGCACGAGGTTCGAGGGCTGGAAAGTCCGCTTCATCGGATGATCCTTCGTTAAATCAAATAAACGCCGGGCGAATCGCTCCGACAGAAAAAGGGCCGCCGCAAGGGCGACCGCTCTCGTGGAGGCGCGCTTAAGGAAAGCAGGGCCGAAGGTCAAGTCTCTTGGCGCTTTACGCCGCTTCGGATGCGGATAGGCTCGACAAGCCACACCTCCCTTGCCAGACACGCACCACACAAGGGGGTATCATACACGTGGTCGCACTGGTCCGGACGGTGGCCTATCTGGGGCTGGAAGCGCGCGCTGTCGAGGTGCAATGCTCGCTCGCCCCCGGCCTGCCCAATTTCAACATCGTCGGCCTGGCCGACAAGGCGGTGGGCGAAAGCAAGGAACGCGTGCGCGCCGCGCTGTCGTCCATGGGGCTGGCACTGCCGCCCAAGCGAATCACCATCAACCTCTCGCCCGCGGATCTCCCGAAAGAAGGATCGCATTACGATCTGCCCATCGCGCTGGCGGTCCTTGCCGCGATGGGCATCACCGATGCAGAGCAACTGGCGGACTGGATCGTGGTCGGCGAACTGGCGCTGGATGCACGGGTGCAGCCTTCGCCCGGCGTCCTGCTCGCCGCCATCCATGCGAGCGAGGTCGAGAAGGGCCTGATCTGCCCCGCTGCCCAAGGATCGGAGGCGCGATGGGCCAGCGACGTACCCGTCCTCGCCGCGCCCGATCTGGCGAGCCTGCTGAACCACCTCAAGGGCACGGCCCAGCTTCCCGAACCCGAACGAGGGCTGGTGGAAGAGGCTGGCAAGGCGCCCGACCTTAAGCAGGTGAAGGGGCAGGAAACCGCCAAGCGCGCGCTCGAAATAGCGGCGGCGGGCGGGCACAATCTGCTCATGATCGGCCCTCCCGGCGCGGGCAAGTCGCTGCTCGCCAGCTGCCTTCCCGGCATCTTGCCCCCGCTCTCGCCGCCCGAAGCGCTGGAGGTGAGCATGGTGCAATCGGTGGCGGGCCTGCTGGAAGATGGCCGGATCAGCCGCGCCCGTCCGTTCCGCGCCCCGCATCATTCGGCCAGCATGGCGGCGCTGACCGGCGGCGGGCTGAAAGTCAAACCGGGCGAGGTCAGCCTGGCGCATCTGGGCGTCCTCTTCCTCGACGAGCTGCCCGAATTCCAGCGCGCCGTTCTCGATTCGCTGCGCCAGCCGCTGGAAACCAATACGGTCGATGTCGCGCGCGCCAATGCGCATGTGACCTTCCCCGCCAATGTCCAGCTCGTCGCCGCGATGAACCCGTGCCGCTGCGGCCATCTGGGCGATCCCGCGCTTGCCTGCAGCCGCGCCCCCAAATGCGCCGCCGATTACCAGAGCAAGGTGTCCGGCCCGCTGCTCGACCGGATCGACCTTCACGTAGACGTCGATGCAGTGAGCGCCGCCGTTGTGAAACTCGCAAGTTAGTGCGAATATCAGAAGCTAGTGCGAATACTCGGAAGATTTTCTAGCCCCTGCATCTCGGGATTATGTTGGCTTTACAAACTCTTGTTCACACGGATAGAAATTCGGTGAAAGCTAGTGCGACCAAATTTAGCACTTTATCTGCCTGAACTTTCTGTCAAATTTTCCTCCCGAGCCTTCCATCCTTCGTTTGCCGCCAACTTCCAGCGGCTTGTGAAGGAGAAGCATTATGAGCACCCAGCTCAATGGCCTGTGCGGTAGTGCCACAGGCTCGATCTTCGACCGGAGAATCTTGCGCCGCGTCGCGCTTGATGAAGGTCCGACTGGCGAAGGCGTTGTCGAAATTCCGCAGACCGTCGCGGCGGTCGTGGATGTCGAGACCACCGGGCTCTCGCTCGAATCCGATTCCATCATCGAGTTTGCCCTGAGGCGCATTCACTTTGATGGTGACGGCATCGTGACGAATATCGAGCCGGCTCATGTCTGGCGGGAAGATCCTGGCTGCCCGATCCCTGCGGAAGTCACTCGGCTGACTGGTCTGACCGACGACCATGTCAAAGACCAGCGTATCGACGAGGACGAGGTGCTGAGCCTCTTGGGCGGCAGCGATTTGCTGATCGCTCACTTCGCGGCGTTCGACAAGCCGTTCCTCGCCAAGCGGATTACGCCGATCGCTGACATGGTCTGGGGGTGCAGCTGCGTCGATATCGACTGGGCCCACAACGGCTTCGAAGGTCGGGCATTGGGCTGGCTGTGTGCTCAGGCCGGTTGGTTCTTTGATGGCCATCGCGCGCTGGCGGACGTCGATGCCGCGATCACTCTGCTGCGGCACCCCGCTCTGGATAATCGGACTATCCTCACGGAACTCGTCGAGAATGTTCGGCGTCCTCGCCTCCTCGTAGAAGCCGTGGGCGCGGAATTCGAAGCAAAGGGCATCCTCAAGGCGAGGGGCTATCGGTGGAACCAGGTTAAGCGTGTTTGGCAGCGCGAGATCTTTGAGGACCGGTGCATCGCTGAAGAGACCTGGCTCGCTCAGAATATCTACTCCTCAGAGAACCGACCGAAAGCGATGGGGCCGCTCATTTCCCAGATCGGGCACGAAGATCGCTTTCTCTAAGCAACAATCACGCAAGGAACAAAACATGACCAAAAGCCACGCAAAGGCTTCGACCGCACTCACGCAGGCTGCTCCTAACCGCCTGATGATCGCCAACGATTGTATCGAACCGCTCCAGTATTTTCGGGTGCGAGATCGCCATCCCAGGGGAGAAGGTCCCTGGAAGGGAGAGCCTGACAAAATTGGATGGGTTGACCAGCAGACTGACAGGCACTGCATCATCCTGCGCGAACCGAATGGCACCCTGTCCGGGTATGCTGGCGTAACTCCCGACCATGCTCTGTTTGGATTTTCTGCAGATGCAGTCCCGAGCGCCATGGGCATTCGCGTTCACGGGGGCCTGAATTACGGAAGGCATTGCGAAGCCAACGTCCCGGAGATGATTTCCGTCTGCCATGTTCTCTCCGCCGATGACCGGCGCCGGTCCAACGCAACCCGCGGGCATGGCGGCACGAGCGACATGTTCGAGCACGTTGACCTTTGGTGGTTTGGTTTTTCGACCGATCATCCGGGTGACTTCATTCCGAGCGCGTCTGCAGCGAACCGCTCCGATGGGATCGAAGTCTATCGGGACCTGGCTTACGTCTACGCCGAGGTCGTGAAGCTCGCTTCGCAGCTCTCTGCCATCGAAGACGTGGGTGAGGCGCCCGGCGATCTGAAGATCGTTTTGCCGGTCAAACGCCTCACGCACTCCAATGAAGGGAGTGAAGGCAATGAGTGCTGAGTCTCCCTATGAAAGTGTCAGAAATCCGCGTCTGCCTTGGGGATATTGGCTCATTTCCACCGAGGAATATGACGGAAGGGAGTTTCTGGACGAGGACGGAAGGGTCTGGTCATCAGTTCGTGAGGCGCTCTGGGTCGGCCGGCTGGGTATGCCGCCGGTCCATGTTGCCACCATGAATGAAGCGCTTGAATTCCTCTCCTCGGTCCTCGCGATTCTCGATCGGAGGATCATCGGCATCGAAGAAAGGGCGTATGACGTCTTTGCGAATGATTGGGGTGGCAGTCGCTTTTATGCGCTCTGGCTTTCTTCGCAGGGACTGATCGATCAGCTGAGTAATAATTGTGTCTCTCTTGAGGGACCCCTCAGCCCGGAAGGGCGTGCGATACTTGTTGCTTTGGCATCCACCCGCTCGGCAAAGGATGCGCCGTTGCCGTTGGGCCTGCGCTGGATCAGAGCTCGCGAAGGCCTCGATCACGGGTTCGACAAGGAGGCGGTCCAAGATCTGGTATCGCGACAGGAAACCTTCGCACGCTCGCTCGAATACAGCTTCTCAAGATGTGAGCTGGCAGGAAAGCCTGCTGTAAAGCTTGTTGGTCCCGATATCCGGCCCAACATTCCTTACCGCAGCACTATCTGGTCGATGGTTTTTCCCGACGAGTATGCCCGCGATCGCTTCTACATCTGGTGTCATGAGCGGATCGACATGTGGGAAAGCTGGGGTGAAATTGCTCGGCGCCATGGGGCGGCAAGCTTGTCGTCGCATTTCCTGAATCTGCGCTTCTGCGACGAAGATATCTCGTTCTAGCTTGGGGCGATGCTTGCTCGGCGTGTGACCGAATTCTGTGATTCAGTCGCAGCAAGCATCGCCTATCTTCGTGACAGTTATGAGCGGCATTCCGATCACCATTGCTGATGTGAGCATTTGTGCAGTATTCGGGCTACATGAGTGAGCGTCAAACTGACGAGGCGAGAAAAGGCTCGATCTGGCAGAGAGCCGAGGTATGGTTCGTCGGCGCGCTGGTGGGCGCAGGAGCTTTATCAATGCTGTGGTTTCTCATCCATCTGGTCGTCGGCCTGTTCCGTTGAATGCCGAACCACGGGGGAAGGCAGCGCAATATTCAATGGCCGTTCGCGGCAACCTCGGCGTCCTTTAAGACGCTGCGTCAAGTGTGCCGGCGGCGACGATGTTGCGAAATTCGGCGAGAATTTCAGGATGCTTGCCTTCGATGTAGGACGATATCGCATCATTCGCGATAACGCGTTCAATATAGCGTGATGCCAAGACGAGATGGAGGACATCATCACCGAAGGTTGCTTCGACTGCGCGGAAGTCCCTGTTGAGTGATTCCAGCTCTCGTTCCATCCGCGCCATCTGTTCGGGCGTCACGCCCTTTACCTTCTTCGGCCGTTCAGGCCGGGCGAGGTCTTCCTGTCTGGTCGCTGCGAGGATGGCTTTCGCATAGGTAGCGGTGAAATTGTTCATCGATGCCATCAGTTCTGCGGTTGCGAACTGCCGCTCCGGCTTCATCCTGCGCAACGTATCGAAAACCTGCGGATTGACAGGGCGATCTTTCAGGATGTCGACCGCTTCTGGGGCAATGCCGTCCAGTAGCTTGCTCCGGCGCTGGACCAGCTTGGCATCGATCCCGAGCGCAGCGGCAATCATTTCGGCAGGAACGCCGCGATCGAGCGCCCGCTGGATCATGTAGTGTTCCTGGACGGTAGCGAGCCGGTTCACCCGCTTGTTGTAGGTGAAGGCCTCGTCGTCATCCGCGATGATGCAGGGTGCGTTCTCTTTTCCATCTTTTTTAAGTGCATGGAGCCGGAGGTGACCGTCAAGCAGCATATGCCGACCCGAGGAATCCGCTTTTGTCACCGCAAGCGGCTCGATCACGCCGATCTCTTTTATGGAGGTCGCGATTCTCGCATATTTCCTCGAGCCGGTGATACGCGCCGTCATGGGCCGCAACGGCAGCAGCCTGTCCAGAGGAAGATCGAGCACCTTTTGTTCGAACGATATCCGTATTGCGACGCTCATCTCATGCCTCTGCAAGTCCAAGCCGTTCGGCGATTGGCTGCGGCAGCGTAGTCATTCCCTCGGCCCGCAGGAGCGCGACGAAATGGTCCTCGGCCAACAGTAATCCCATTGCCGAAGTAATGAACGCCAAGCGGCCTTGCGCCAGACCTGCCTTCTTGAGCAGCTGGCGCTGCCTATCGACCTCTTTCTGATAGGCTCGCACCAGCGCAGCCGAGGTGGGAGCGGCGGTTCGCGGCTTGCCGGTCCGGATACTCTTGATGCCCTTCCCAATCAGGTTGCGGTCATCGACGATACGGCGGATGGCGAGGATCTGATCGCCCGGAAGGCTTCCGTTCTCGTAGGCTTCTGTCAGCGCCCGTTGCACGTCCTCGTCGTTGGCCTTGGATATCTCGGTGGCGATCGTGTGCGGAATGATGCCGCGCTCGACGGCATCGAGAAGGCGCTCCTCTCCCCGTTCGAGCAAGCCGGCGATCGAATGCACATATTCGGAACTGAAACCGATCTTTTCACCGATCGCGGAATGTGTGTAGCCCTGCTCGCGTAGACGCCCGACTTCCCGGATGAGTTCGAGCGGTGAAAGATTGCGCCGGGCGAGGTTTTCGACCAGGCTCATGACGAAGCATTCTTCGCGGGTCGCATCGACGACCATTGCCGGGATCATGGATTGACCGAGCTTCTGAAAGGCTTCCTTTCGCCCCTGCCCACATACGAGTTCGTAGCCGTTGCCAGATTCCGCTCTGCGGACGGTGATCGGGCGCTTCAGTCCGACCTTCGCTATGCTTTCGACGAGCTCTTCGAAAATGCGATTGTTGCGCGCTCTCGGATTTAGGACTTCGATTGCTTCGATCGGGATGCTGACGATCTCGCTGCTCATGCCGCCCGTCCGATTGGGTGGCGCCTGAGCATGTGATACAGAGGATCGAGATTGTCGGTGCGATACGCGTCCAGTGCGATGCCGTTTTCTTCACCCATCCGCATCGTTGCCAGTCGCCCAAGGTCGAGCCACGGAAGAAGGTAATAGTCACGGACAGTTTGGTTGTCCGGATTCATCCTGACGGCCAGGGTGATGTCGGGTCGGTGCTTACTATCGAAGCGCAGCTTCCAGCGAAGCGAGCCAGCAGCGGTTTCGCTGCACCGAATCATGACGAGCGAAATCGACACTTCACCGTTCACAACAATGATATCGGTCTGCGGATCGATCTCTGTGGTGATCGCCATTTCGCGAATGCGCTCGACCGTCTGTTCGAAAGCATCGCGCTGTAGAATCCGGAGCACGCGGTTGGTTTCGAGATAGCGGTAGTCGCGATCGGGCGTATAGCCGATCAGCTGGTATGCGCGCACGAGGCTGCCGAACCGGTGCCGATACGCGGCAGTCGACGGCATTTCATCGTTTTCGTCGATCAGCAGTCCCGATAGCGCACCCCTCGATGCCAAGAGGCTGGACAGCATGGCGAGCAGTTCGTCGTCGCTGAAGCGCCGCGCCCGCGCAGCGAGGATCGCTTGTGCTGCCTTGAACAGCTCGCGATCGATGATTGCCGTGAATGCACCGTCCCCTCGCACCCACATCTCCGGTTCGTTGACGACCCGCTTTTGCTTCAGTTTGTTGGAGATGCGGTTGTAGACGTTGTTGCCAATGTATTTCTCGTTGGTGAGGATCTGCCGGACTGTTGTCCTGGTCCATGCACGCTCGACGTCGGTAGTGACGCCTTCACGGTTGAGTATCTCAGCGATCTCGCGTTCGGAGCGGCGTTGTAGAACGAACAGGCGGTAGATACGTTCGACGATCCTGATCTCGTCTTCAGGTCCCGGCACGAGGATGACCCGGTCCGTCTGCAAGCTCTTGTGCTCGCCGCGTGCCAGAGGTGTTTTTGGTTCGTCCCGTTCGTTCACGAGGTGACGACGCAAGCCGTAACCGGCCGGACCGCCCTGACGATAACCTAGCCGGATCAGGCGGCACTGCCCTGTGAACACCTTGGCGGAGAGTTCGCGGCTGTATTCGCCTGCCATCGCCCGCTTGATGTTCTTCATGACGGTGGAAGGTAGGCTCCCGTCGTTGTCGAATTGCTCTGCACAGTAGTGAATGTTGATTCCGCGCTCGCGGCAGATAAACTCGTAATATGCGCTCTCGTCGGCATCTTGGAAACGTCCCCAACGGCTGATGTCGTAAACGAGGATCGCCTCGTAATCGGCATGGCCTTGCTGGACATCGTCGATCAGGCGTTTGAGTGAGTCCCGTCCAGCAATACTAAGGCCGCTGCGTCCTTCATCGGCATAGGTCCTGACGATCTCGAAATTTCGCCGCGCGGCATAGGCTGCGATGATCTCGGCCTGATTTTCGGTCGAATAGCGCTGATGATCGGTAGACATGCGCACGTATTGCGCGGCCCGTGTCTTCGTCTTTTTTCCTTCCGCTTCCATCATGTCTGGCACCGGGTCTAGCGAGTCGGGCATCTCTCCCGATGAACCCGCTAAGCATAAGGGGAGTATGGTGGAATGTCTTTTTCGACGGATGACCGAAAACTTCGCGGTAGAAACGGAAATCGGTTTCCGTTCGATCCCGCTGCGGAAACGGGAGCTTTGCTGGCGGAGGTGGTGGCAGAGGCGCTGAAGGCTGACTTCGGTGCCATACCGTCCCACGTGAAGCATCTGGCGCGTCTGACGGGAACCAATGAGCGGACGGTCCACAACTGGCTGCTGGCTCGCAATGGGCCCAGCGGCACGGCGCTCGTCGTTCTCATGAGGCATTCCGATGCGGTGACCGAAGCAGTGATGTTGCTCGCAAACCGTGAAGATGCGATCCATGCGAACAAGCTGCAGAAGGCAGCAAAGATCTTAAGGGCGTCGGCCGCTTCTTTGATAGATTGCCTTGATAGCCAGCTGAACGGGTAAACCCTAAGCCCAGAGGAGATCCTCGGGAAATGCTGCAAGATATTACAAATCGCGGTGCTTGAAGCTTCAGGGGCTGGCGGTTGGCGGGCTAATGCTCTGCAATTTCTAGTGCCTGAAAGTGGCATGATTCTGCTGCAGTAGCTTTCTGTGAAATCAACCCTTCAACAATGGGATGCGGTCATGGATGGTGCCGGTGATCACCAAGAACATGACGAAAGGGGCGATGCTGACTGCAGTGGCAATAATCGCGAGCTTCACGCGCTGATATTTCTGACACACGATACACGAGTTGCGCCAGACCTGTCCTAACAGGTCGTTCCGGACCGTTGCCTCGCTGCAGTCGAGAAATTCCGCGATATAGTTCGCTTCGGTCCGCTTCTGGATTTCCTTGAAGAAGACCAGGCTTTTCTCTCCTCCGTTATCGTCTGGAAAGTTGGCACGGAAAAGATGGTAGTAGGACACAAGCAAGCCGATGAGCAGTAGCGCCCCAGGAATGGTGACATACCAGAGGCGCAGGTCGCCCGCCGCGACGTTTAAGGCGGCGATGATGAGAATGAGCGTGTTCACGCCGAACAGAGCGTTGATCCTCGCTTCCACACGCGGAAAGAACCCAAGGACCCGATCTAGCTGACGCTGAATGATATCGATGTCCTTCATCAGTTTTCCTCCCCTTTAATTGCGGTCTGATTTTCATATGCAGCCAGCGGACACCCCCGCATCGTTCTGCAGCATTTTTCGCCGCTAGCGATGACGTCCTGCCAATATTGCTTCAGTGCTTCTTGCCTGAGGTGTTCGGCGTAGGCCAGATCGACCAGTATCTGCCGTTTGTCGCAATCGGCGCGAAGTGTCCTGACCATGCGTCCTCGCGCACGTCTTTTGCATCCTCGCGGACACAGAGCGCGGCCATTGATGAGCCGCCCCTTCTTGCCGAAGACATGCAGCTTGCGGTCGGTGATCCAGCTCGGCTCGCCCAGCCGCGCCAGCTCATACTCCTCGAGTATACCGGCTTCGCGGGCGAGGGACAGCGCGCGCTCATGATGCTTCCCTGCGCTGCCGTGATCTAAGGCCTGTTTTACGGGCCAAATTCGCGTGAGCTCTGCTACGCCTTGGCATACAAGAAACTGTTCGAGCCGAGTCCACCACTGTCGAGCGACAGCCGGCGAGTGCACCTCGAGGGTATGGAGGCCCACGCAAAACGTCATATCGCCTTGGATGTGTCGTTCTGCGCATCTAGCAGGAAGGTCGGTTCCGGGCTTCTCCTCACGCACTCGTGGATCGCGAGGACCGGCTATGCGCAGATGTAGTCCGTCCTGTGCCCACGGCGTTTTAGGGACGCGAGCACGACCGACGATAAGCTGCCTGTTGGCTTTTTCTATGGAGAACCAGGCTGGATGACTGTCAGCCAGGTGCAGGACGGCTGGCTTCACCTTTTCGCATGCGCCCGCATCGGCGGAGCGGGATCGGTTTCATGCGCCATCATCGGTTCAGCATCGACACCGCTGTTGATGTAGGGCGAAGACATGACCCCAAGCATGATTTCCGCAGTGTGCGCATTGAGATTCTGAATGATACGCTCGCTGCCAAAGGCCTCGCGGATGTTCGCGGGCGAATTTTTGAAAGCGCTCTCACCAAGCTTCGTTTCAATGCCGTTGCAAAGCCTCTGCTCCTGCTCGGAAACGCAGGTCGCCCGGCTAGCAGCTGCACGAACACTGGCATCGCCGCGTAGACCGAGCCGACAGATGGGCGTGGTGCCGTAATCGATGCCGATGGCAAGGCCCAGGTCCTCAATCCCGGGCAACATTTCGCGACACAGTTCGAAAGAGGAGCGAAGCCCTGCTGCAGCATCCACTGACTTCTTCATCGTATCCATCGCATTGGTTTCGGTCTTGCTTCCTTCAGCGAGCAGACCATGGACGCAGTCGCCGATGTAGCGAACCTTTCGACCGCCAAAATCGTCCCGCAATACGGCACCCATCTCTGCGCGGATGACATGCAGATTGGCCACGGCCTCAGCAATTCCGCCGGTCGCGATGGCATTGTCGATGTAGGCCGTGAAGTTGTCCACGTCGGCAAAGATCGATGCCAATTCCATCCGGATCGCATTGCTCGGAGGATGGTCCGAGTAAACTAGGTCCTTCAGCGGTGGCTCCTTATGGTGAAACCGGAAGACCGCTTCGCCACTGTCTGACTTAATCCGCGCGTCAAGACTTTCGAGCACTGCGGCGTATGCCTTTTCGAGCCGTTCGTTGGCGGTCTGCCGAACGCCTGCCGTAGTGATTTCGTCGCCAAGATAACGGCGTTGAACCTCTTCGTTGAGGAAGACGCTTTTGGCGAACGGTTCGGTCGCTTGTCCGATCGCGGAGGCCGCTCGTGGACTCAGATTCAGGCCTTCATCTGTTCCGTCCGCGAGCTTGGCGGCATGATTCGCCGGGCTACCGATGAAGAGCGGTTCACGTTCACCGCGCCGACCGGAATCAATGGCGACAGCTGGCCCGCTGTCGATGCCGATGCAGACACCCGTCTTGAAATTCGGATGCTTGTCGCCGAGCCTCTCGACCATCTCACGAAACGCGGCGGAGAAAGCCACGGCGACCCGAACACGTTCGCTTTCGTTCTCGGCACCCTCGGGGGCCAGCACCACGGCATGCAGCCTTGAGCCGTGGAAATCCACGCGCTGCATCTCGAATTCGTCGAGGAGTTCGTCACAGCCTTGGTAATGCGCATGGAGAAATTCCAGCGCTCGCTTATGGCTTGCCTCGGTCTCGCGTCCTGCCTCGGTCAGGACATCGTTGAAGTCGATAAGATTGGCGTAGACGTGAACGGCATCCGTGGTGATTGCCCTATTGCGCGGGATGTCGACCAGTGCGGCACGGACCGATGCGTCTGCGGACATGCCCTTCTGCACCCGAGCTTCGGTGAGGAACGTGCGAAAGTCTTCGACCTTGATGTCGCCTTCCGGCACGCTGTCCATGAAATCCCGAATTCTGTTCCGGGCACGATCTTCGTTCCACGCCATCTTCTGCAGCCTCCCTGTTGATCGCGAATCACCGATTGGCTGCGACCTATTGACCGGAGGAACGTTAGCAGAACATCGGGCATTTATCCAGTCTTACACGATGCGCGATGTGGGGTCAGCAAATCTCCGACTACCGATCGTGCTTTCAGCCGTTGAACGGTCCCAGATCTGCAATGTGGTCGCGCAGCATATTGCAAGCGGGCGCCATAATTGCAGCGGCATCCTTCCCTGGCTCGTAGCTGTAGGGAATGGTAGTTATGCCGGTCAGATCGCTCGGCAGCTTCACCTTCTCCTCGCGCGGCTCCATTAGGATCGCCCGCTTCCGGCCAAGGCGTCCCATGAAGAGCCCCAACTCGAAGATGACGTTATCACGCGGTGCGGGCCATTCTTGGTCACGAACCAGGGTGACATCATCCGTGTGTGCAATCGCGATCGCGAAATCGGAATCGTCGACCTCGGTCTCAAGAGAATCCAACGCGTAGCTAGCTACCTTGAAGACATCGTTCGTCCAGAGGCGGACCACGAAATCGTCATGCGCAAAGGCGTTTTCGATTATGCGCGCCACCGCAAGGGCTTCTACCGAGCAGATGATGAAGACCCGAACCTTCTCGCGGTGCTGTCCAACCTGCTTATTTCGTTCAAGCAGGCGGCGGGCCAAGGTCTTGGCTATAACCCGGTAGATGTCGGAATGCCTCGACGCGATTTCGCATATGTCAGCATAGCTGAACTTCGCCACCAGAGCGGCCTCTTTCGCCACGACGTCTGCCGATCGGCGCTGTGAGGGCTCGACTACGACCATTTCGCCGACATGGTCCCCCCTGCCGCGTGAGGCGACTTCACGACCGTTTATGATGATGCCGAAGTTGCCCCCGATGATCAGATAGAGATCATTGTCGTCTCCACCTTGCCTTATGATCGCTTCGCCCTCGGCGACCTCGATGATCTCTGCTCTGTCGGCAAGTTCCTCCGCGAGTTCCCGATTACCGCTGACGATCTGTTGCTGCAGCATCACGTCAATCAGATTGCCGCGGCCTGCGTCGCCCTGAAAGCGTTCGGTCAATCTGCTCACGTGAAAGCCCTCCAGTAGGTCGAGGAATAGATTTCCTCATCGTTATGTTGGGACCATGTCCACTTGTGCCAGATGTCCTCGCCTTGGCTGCCAAGCTTCTGAGGGTCATTGAGCCCATCATAGACTCGCTTCGTTATCCAGGTTGCTTTGTCCGCGTTCAGTGATGTCAACTTGGCTGCGAGATTGGCGGCGATGCCGATCCAGACGAGATCATTATCGCCGCGCACACCGGTGCGTGCAGCGCGTATTTCCGATGTATCGATCCCCACGACATGGCGAATATCGGAATCGTGATTCCAGTGCTTTTCCATCTCGGTCTTGAGATAGTTCTTAACCGCGTAGTTGATCTCCAAAGCACAACTGACCGCCTGGTTGCGCTGGCTGCTGGATATGAAGATTCCCATCACCCGGTCGCCGTCGTATGAGACGATCTTCCCGCCGTGCTGCCGGATCAGCCGCGATGCCGTGTAGAGGAACGTCTTGTAGACCTCGCCGGCGAATTGCCCTTTGATGATGCGCCCGTCGGGGTCAATCCAGCACTTTCGCAGGGAGTCCCATCTTGCAGTCGGCATACCGAGGCGATCTTTAAGCTCGATCTGCCATTGTTCGGTAAGCGTCGAAGGCACGAGGATGAGGCAAGGTCCATCGGAAAGAAGGACAGACAGCAGTGCCGAGGCTGCTAGGGAAAGAGTTTTCCCGACACCCACCTCGTCTGCCAAGAGGAGTCTGACTTTTCCATAGTTCTGCCGGTGCTGCAAAAACACGCCAACAAAGGCACGCTGCCAGCGCTGCAAGGATGCTCCGTCACGGTAAAGTGGCGACTCTACTAGCGCTGCTCCCGGTATTTCCTCGGGCGCCAGTCCCTCGACGGTCGTTTCATGGCGCTTTGCCAATCGTCCGACCTCTTTGATGACGACATCGGGAAGGTCCACACCTACGTCCCAGAGGGCGTCGAACTCGGCTTGAACCCACTCAACACCTTCCGCGGAGCTGTCCTCCCAAACGAGTTCGTAATTGTGCGCCCACGCGGCTCGCGTTTCGTTGATCGAGCCCATGAAAGAGAGTTGAGCCCCGTCATTGGCAGTGATGATCCCGGCCTTGCCGTGAAGGAAGGGGGCCACAGACCGGGGCACAACCTTGATCCGAATTCTCTGGGAGGTCAGCAATTCGTGGAGCTGGCGGTAGCGATCTCGATGCAACGCTGCATCGAGCACGCTGTCTCCTTCGACGAAGCGCCTAAAAAGGGCTGCATCGCGAACCGCCTTTGCAGCTTGTATGTCGGCAAAATCGAGATCCGAATTGGCGACGATGCGAACATCTTCAATGTTGGCAAGCTCTTCGCCAACGATCTCGAAAATAGAGGATCTGAAGTAGCCTGCGATACGATCATACTTCTTGGCCGATTTCAGGCGGTCAGATAGGTAGACACTGGCGAGCTTTCCTTGTCGGGAGGAAAAGCGGGCCAGATGACCGCCTGACTTGAATGCGGTTGGGATAGTAAGATCCGGCATATCGGCTTACGCGATACGCTCATTGCGGATCAACTGCGCCAAGGTCGCCGCATGTCGACCTTCCTTGTCGTCATTCCTTCCGCGCTGTGCAGCGAGATACTCTGCAACCTCGATCAGCTCGTCGCGGCGCCTGAAATAGTTCTCGACCATCTCGTGAAGCTGCTCGATGACGACATCGGGGTCGACTTCCTTCGACAATTGATAAGCGCCATACAACACGGCGCGGATCACACCGCTTCCGAAGTCGGTAATGTCGAACCCGGTTCGATGCTTTAGATCGTCGGCCCTTTTGAGCCTCGCGGAATTGGCGCGATTGTCTGCCATGAGGACAGAATAATCTGGGACACGAAAAGCGCGGGCGAAATTCTGGTAGTTATCGAGCTTTTTCAGGCCGGCAGATTCCAGCCCGAGCATCTTGAGGTAAAAGCGCTCCGTGCCGGTGAGCTGCTGCCACAGGCGCGCCGACAGACCCTCCGGCACCATATGCTCGTTTGCGACCTGGACCGCAAAATCGATAATGCGCTCGACAAAGCCTTTCTCGCCGCGCTGACGGGGGCGAGTGGCTTCTGCCGTCATGTCCCTGCCATCGATCTTCGTGTAGCCAGTTAGGACGCGCAGCGCGGCAGCATAGCCTGCCATCTGGAGATCGGAGTCTTCGAATAGATTCTCCATCCGTCCCTCGCCCTTGAGTGACTGGTTGAGGCCCACAAGCGTATCGATTTGACGCGCAACTTCGGCCCGGACTTCGTGAGCGATCTCATCCTCGTATCCGCTTTCGTCGCCGGCACGCTTGCGAAGGACAAGAATCACCGTGCCCTGAACAAGACCCGCTCCTCGCTTGCCGGGTGCGTTGCTGCCAGTTTCTGTCGCGATATACCAAGCCGCGCTGACCTTAAGGCCAGCACCCCAGAAGATTTGAGCCAGATCCGCCCAGACTGATCCCGACTGGTGCGTGAACATGACAATCTGAATGCCGTTATCGGGCATTTTCTCGGCGAGATTTGCGTAGGTAGAAACCATCTTGCGTCGAAACTCTTCCCCTTCGCCCTGGATGGCGAGTGGACGACGGGAATCCCACGTCCATTTATCGAAGGGTGCCGGAGGATTCTTGCGCAGCCACGAGATGAAAAACTCGGTGAGCTCATGATAGACCACAGCGTCGGCGTAGGGCGGATCTCCGCTCACATCCTTTGCCGGATACCAGATCTTGTTGAGGGTCGATGCGATCGTTGAATAAACATCGAGTTCGGCTTCAGCCTGGCGCTCTTCCAGTTCAGGCCGATTGGGGCTGTTGAGACCCTCTTCCTTCAGAACCTTTTCAATGGCGTAGGCTGTTCGGACCTTCTCTTCGACCGACGAAAGCGAGTGCCCTTCTCCGCTCACGATGGCGAAGTTGTTCTTTTCGGCAGTGTCGGTGAAGAGCTTGATGGCCGTTTCCGGAGGGAGCTTCGCGTCCGGAGAAAGGACGATCAGGACTCGGTCTCCGCGGGTGTCTATTTCTTCGACCTTCGGAAGAGGCTGGACCTTGGAATAGGCTGACTTGTTCTTGGGAGAAAACACCTCGTCCAGTCGCCGCCCGAGATCCTGATCAATCTTATGGACCGGTGCGTTCCTGGCGGTGTTTTCGATTTTCTTCGTGAGGTTTTCGTTCTTGGAAAAGAACCAAGCGCCATTGTCACGCTTGTGAAGATACCATGAGCTTGTGCGCAGTGCATCGAACCCAGCTATGAATTCTGCCTCGGTGCGGTTCGGCGCAAGAAGAAACGCGAGAACCTCGTTTTCCTGCAAGCCTTTGACAGCATCAGATGCTTCGGCGAGCGATGCCATGAGGATCAGGCGTGCAGCTTGGCTCGCTGCGTCGTTCCCAGCTTCATCGTCGATCTTCTCAGCGTGTGCATCGGTCGCGCCCGTATCGACGATGTCCTGCGTGATCGCGGCATCAAGATTGTAGATATTGTTGACGAAATCGCGCGTTTCCCGGTCCGCAAGGTTCATATGCTGAGGACCCAGAAGGTAAGCATCGTTATGCTTCCGCGCCTGTGCCGATTTGATCATCAGCGCTGCGATGGTCATCAAGCCACGAGTTTGCCTAAAATTCTCGTTGTCCTTGAAGGTTGCGACGACCGTCTTCAGGCTTGGGTGGAAGGGATACGTTGCCTGCACTTCGCTGGCGATCTTTTCGGCCGAGCGCTCGAGAGTTTTCGAAGTAACAGCATCCGAGAGGATCTTGGCATATTCGTCAGCAACGGACTCGACGACGCTTGCATCGGGCTCAGATTCGAGAAGGCGCTTGCGCAGGATGGCGTAAATCTCGTCTGATCCGAACTCGACAGGGGTAATCGGCTTTGCCTGACGTCGCGCCTCATTGGTGATCTGATCAATGATCTTCGCGAGGTCGGTGCTCGCTTTGTATTGTCCCTTCAGCGTTGAAAGAACGATACAAAGCTGCGAGCTCTTGGTCGCTGCCGAGAACAGGTTCGACAGCGCCTGCGAGGTCACGTCGCCGAGAGTGCCTCCTCCGACGGGCATTGTAACGGCCGCCTCGAGATACGGCGGAAGCTCATCGAACAGGATCAAAACCGGCTCATCGCCGATGAGATCAATCCAGTCGCTCTCGTTGGGAAATTTCGCGCCATTGGCAAAGAAGGGCGCAAACTCATCAGCCTTTCCGAGCTGCTCCGCGACCGAACCCCATAGGAATTTATCGTGAGGGATGTTCCGTCCCGACACCACGACCACCTTCGACTGGGTGGGCGTAAATCCTTCCGTAATGCTGGGATCGAGGGAGGCAGTAACCTCTGGGTTCGCTGCCAGATATCCTAATGCCAGCATGGAGTGGGTTTTACCGCCACCCATCGCTTGCCGAAGCTCGAAGACCGCTTGATCGTTTCGACCTGCAAGACGCTGGAGCCCTTGGCGTATGAGCGTTGCCATACCGTCGGTGACGTAAGTCTTGTCGAAGAAGTTGTTCGCATCCTCAGGCGAATGACCAACGAGGTCATACAGATCTTCGATCTGCTTCGTGAGCGCGAAGTCGATCGCATCTTGCTTGAAGCGACAAGTGTCCAAAACAGTTTGAAGCATTATGCGTCCCTGTTGATGTAGCGCTCGACAAGCGCGGTGGTGGAAATGAGATCGTTGCCTCGTTCCTGAAGAAGTCCGAGGAGAAGCGGAGGTAAAGTTTCGGGGAGCTTGCGATCGCCCGCAGCCCAGAAGCGCACCAACCTATCAGATACATCGAGGTCGCGGGCCAATGGACGCTGCCAATGAGCGCCATACATGGCTTCGCCTACCTGTCTGATGAGATCACGCCCCTCCATGTTCCTAGTTTTAGGACGCGTTTCACCAATGGCCAACCAAAAAGGGTCGTGGAGCTGAAATCTATCCGCACCGAATTGACTCGACCTAAAGCTTTGTCGCGGCAACGATTATCGGATGAGCGCAAAGCCGATTCTCCAGCCTCTGGTGCACCTGCCTGGCGTGAGTGAGATTCTAGGCCTTGGCCGGGTCCGCGAGAGCCCGCACGGCGGGTTGGAGGCTCATATCGAGTGCCTCATTCAGCCGGACATCTTCAACAAGAACGCGTCTTCGCCAGTTCGGGAATGGCTGGGTGTCGGGCAAATGAACCTGCTCTGGTCTGGGCGGCAGTTCAAGAACGGCAGGCCGGCTGGAAACGCTCCTGTATTTCGTTTCGAGGGCAAGCTCACGACCATGGAGGAGGAAGATCGTGAAACGCTCGGCTCGGGACGGTTTACGGGAACCGCAGCCAAAGAGCGGACGGCAGGACTGGCTGGAGTGCCTGGCTGGCTCCTTCGCCATGAAGGCCGCAGTATCGAAACAAATGATGAGGAGATCACCCTTCCGAAAGTGGTCTTCCTCCCGAAGACAGAGCTGGTCCGTGCGCTCTTTGGTAGCAGTAGCGACCTGCTAAAGCAGGTGATCGATGGCCGACGCGATCCGGCGGTTCATTCTTCGCGATACGCCCTCGATCGCGACCGATGTTTTGTGAGCGACGCGAGGGAAGTCACCATCTCAGTCAGTAGACTAATCAGCGAGGAAGATGCCCACATTCTTGCGGCCATCTTCGCTGATAGGAGCAAGCGGCTTCTCCAGTTTCATGACTCGATCCACCAGAACCTTGTAACCGACCCAGCATACCGATCTCCCGTCGGGGCTTTCTTGCAGGCGCAATGGCCGTGGCCGAATGGGGTCGAGATGGCCTTTTCGGGACGTTGGCTTGGCCGAGATAAGGGCTCCGGTATGCCGTCACCGCGCTTCGTGGTCACTCGCATCGAGAAGATCGTTTTCCCTTCTCCTCCCACCTCTATCGAAGTCTTTTATCCTAAGGAGACAAAGACCGACAAAGCCGCCCCCCAACCTGATGGTCGAAAAATACCGCAGAAGGGCCGATCTCGACCCGTGCGAAGTGATCGTGTGCCCGACCGTGGTCGAATGACGGAGACAATCCCATCCCACAGCGCGATTTTCACTTTTGCCGAAGCGATAGATGTGAAATTTGACAGCAGGGAACTCGTGCTCGGACGCAAAGACATAGGACTGCGCGGCGATCCCATCGATGGCGAACGCTTTCTCTCTACTGATGATGCACGATACGGCGGCGATGCTGCAACCGGGCAGGCGAAAATTGCCGGACAACGTGGCGAAGGTGATGATGAAGCGTTCGAGCGAGCAGCCAGCCTCGCTCGACAGAAGACGTGGCAGGCGCTCGAGAAACTTGCTGTGCGCAACGGTTGGAAGGTGACCTACTGGCGTGAAGATAACAGCGGGGTTGCAGCCGTTTCCTATCGGCCTGACGCTGACGAAAAGGAAGCGCCGCTGGTAGCGACGGTGGAAGGACCATCGGTTTTGAAGGCTGTGGCTGATGTTGGGTCCGCGTCTGACGATCCAGCAAGCATCGGGATCGTGGAACGGAGCGAACGCCCGTCGCCCGAGCTTTTGGCAAGGGATGTATTCGATCTTGCAAGAGCCAATGATTGGAAATGGATCAGAAGAAGATCCTCATCGCGACCGCGGCCGCAGCCTCAGACACGGTTTGCCAAAGCTACCGGTCATTCGCGATCCCGCAAATGCTGGGAAGACAGCGATTACTACGCTGAAAAGCTAGAGGAGTGGCTAGAGGTATCAGTCTCGTGAACGCTCGAGCCAGATGGAAGGCTTCGACTGTTTGCGCTGATAATCCATGTGGCGATAAATTGCCTTGCGGCTTTCTCCGCACAGTTCCTTCAAATCACGATAGTAAGCGGCGCCCTTGGTGCGCCTGAGCCAAGCCGCAGCTGCGGCAACTTCGCCGTCGCTCGCGTAGTAAGGAGTTGCGTCAAGGTAAGCTCGCAGTTCAGATTCATAGATGAAGGGCACAAACGCCATGTCCTTGATCGCGTGCGATCGCCTTATCCCTGCATCCCACGCCGCCTGCACAAACCGGTGCGGCCAACCTTCCATGAGCTTGGCGACCTGGGTGAATAAACGCAGGCGATCTGCAACCTCCAGATATTCGAATGGTTGCCGTTTGGTAGGCTTCGGATAGGCGCTGTCGTCTCCGCCGTAGAGCTTTGCGGTGGCGGATCGAAAGTTCGCAGATCTTGGCCCGTTCACCATCAGGGCCGCGATCTGCCGAGCAATTGCAAACCATGTTGGAGAGGGAACGAACT
Organism: uncultured Erythrobacter sp.; assembly: GCA_947504155.1. Classification (GTDB taxonomy): domain Bacteria; phylum Pseudomonadota; class Alphaproteobacteria; order Sphingomonadales; family Sphingomonadaceae; genus Qipengyuania. The sequence continues at coordinate 1,033,899 of CANNGF010000002.1, read as the reverse complement.
CACTACCGAGTTGGATATGGCCTGTTTTAGCAGCAGCCTCTGCCTTCTGCTGCCAGACGAGTGTGCGGTGCGAGACTACCTCGGTTGCGACCCTGACGTCGCCATCGCAACGTGAGCATAGCCAACGCGAGGCCGCTTCAAGGGGTCGGATCGGCTCACTGCAATGCGGGCAGCGATCGCGCAGACGAACGCCATGTAGTGTGCATGCTGTGACGAAAGCGAGACGTGAGGTCTTCCTGAAATGCGGCTTATCGTCCGCGAGGCAGAGTGGGCAAAACTGCAAGCCGGGACGAAGTCGAGCATTGTTGTCGATGGTCGTCGGCAGGATCCAAGGATTGCGTCCGCGCTTGTTGTGGTTGTGATTGATCGCACCTTCGAATGAAGCGAGCGTGCAACGTGTCAGGACATCTTCATTGACGGCGCAGCCAGTAGCGAGGCTTTTCACAAGATTCGCTGGAGCGAAATTGTCGAGATCTTGTGCCAGCAGGTTTTTCCTCGAGCCCATGATGGAATTGAGGAAAGTGATTGGCTTCATTCCCAACCCGGCAGCGAGCCTGGCGATGAAGGAGGACAGCAATTCATCGTCGAGCGGCTTCGGCTGGTATGGCCAGGGTTTTGCACCACTCCGCTCGACGCGTCGCGGAAGGAGAAGCGCGTCGTTCACGCCACCCGGCCGAGCGGGGTGATGCTACGCCCACGCACGCGGTCGATTGTCGACAAGGTGATGCGTTCTTCTTGGGACTCGATAGCGACCTGACAGGCATCATGAAGCAGGACATTGAGCCTGCCGATGTAGCCACTAGAGAGTGTGAAGATCTCCTGGATGAGCCTTTCGTCTTCTCGGAAGTTACTGGCGTTTCGCAAGGGAAGCATTAGCTCGAAAGCCAGCAGCACCTTTACGAACTGTGCGATCTTGAACGGGCGCAGCTCTATCTTCTGGTCGAGACGCCCGGCCAATTGCGGATCACTGGCGATCATGTCGACGACGCTGCGCGTTCCTCCAACGACAAATGGCCGCTCCACTTCGTTGATGAGGTTCTTCAGGAAAACAAAAAAGTCGATGAGCTTCGCGCTCATTCGCTCATTCCCTATATCGCGAAACTCATCAATCATCACCGTGCCGACGCCGCAATTCCGAAGCATGCGCACGGTGTGTGAGCGAACATCAGCTGGCTGAGCGTTGTAATTGAGCGGGTAGTTCAGCTCATCCAGCAACTTCTTGAGAAAGACCACCGGATTGGGATCATCTGGTGCTTTCACATACAGCACCGGATGCTCGGCGTATTCGCTTTCTGGATCTGGCTGCGGTCGGTGAGCATCGCGAAACGCGGTCATGGTGCGGCTCTTGCCGGTGTCGGAATCTCCAACAATCACGACGCCTCTGGGCTTCGTGTTCGGGGCTGCGTTCATGCAATCCTGAAGGGCAACAAATGCCGCCTTCGTATCGTCGGTATGGACGAAGACGCGATCCCAGCACGCATAAAGACGCTGCCGCCCTTCAATCTCGAGAAACTCCTGCATCGTGGGCCGCAGCTTTGGGTTATTGTATGGTCCGCTCATTCGACCAGTTCCTCCAGATCAGTATCGCTAATGCCGGCAAGGATCGACGACAGATCGTTCGCATCGCTCGTCCGGACTGCAGGCGCGGGTGTCGGCCTCGGCGAAGGTTCAGTCTGGCGAGCAGATGCGGTCTGCTTCTCAGCCTGCTTGGCCTTGAGATTTTCGCGCCGGTGATGCTCTTGGCGAGCAGCTTTACGCTGAGCCTCTTTTGTAAGCTTCACTGCACTGTCGATGAGCTTCTGCTGCTCTTCGATAATCTGACCAAGCAACTCTGGTGTCGGCTCGCGCTTGCGTGCCAAAGCCTCCCTTGCCGCATCGCGCAATTCGAACAAACTGGCCTCCGGGAAACCAATCTGTCGCACGGTTACAGGGATCCAATTAGGAGCTCTGCTATCCGCGCTCTTGAGCGGGCTCTCCCCTCCAGCTTCCGTTTGCGGGTCTGGATGCTTGACGTAGATGACCCGCACATCGAACGGGTTCCGGCGTATTTCGAGTTTGCCGTAGTCTTTTCGATTTCGCACCAGCCATTCGAGTGCCTCGCTGTAATAATCGAGGTGGTCGATACGAATTCCGTATCTCTGCACGGTGCGATGCACCATCGGATACCAATTAAGCCGCAGATCGAGGTCATCGATGAATGTCTCTGGCGGACGATGCTTCTGTCCATGTGGGCCGAAATAATAGCCGTTATATTTTTCCAATGGCGGCATGCCGATGCCAGTATGCACCTCATTGTGATACTCATCGATCATCAGCCAGATGAGCCTGGTAAGCTCGGATAGCGTGAGTGCAGCTGACTTTTCGGGATTCTTATCCTCTCGTTCGACAACATTCGATCCGGTTGCACCAGGAATATCCTTGAACCGACCCGCCAGCGTGCCATTAAATCGCTCGATATACTGCCCGTAGTGCGGCTTGCGCACCGGTCGGATTTTGAGATGTATGTTGAGGTTCGCGCAGGCCATCTGAGCCATTTTGCCAGTAAATTCCTTGGCATTGTCCATCTCGATGGTTTCGGGCCTGCCTCGTATGGGGTTGTCCCAATCGATGTCGAAATCTTCGGCGACTCGGTCCTTTGACAGCAGACCGTTGATCATCATCATCCCGAAAGGCACGTTTCCTGGATCATCGAAGCCGACATTGAGTCCGAACACCATCCGGCTCCAGATGCAGATTCCGATTGTTGCCCATGCCCGGCCGACAGAGCGGGTGCGATCATCGGACACCACCTCCATGTCGATCTTCCAATGGTCGATCTGAACCGCCTGAAGAGGCCGTGAAAGGTTGGGATAAGGACCCTTGATAGGATCCATCTCGCGAGCAACGGCGTCCCTGCCCTTACGATTTTTCATGAACTTATAGGCGGGCACCGAGGCAAGGCGATCGCGCAAGGTGCCGGGACTAACTTCGAAGCCAGCCTTGTCGATCGCTCGTCGACAGTCTTTCAGGAATTTGCGTTTGGAAATCCCGCCTTTCCTCAACACCCTGTCGAGCTGTTCCTGAATGATCGCTTCAATTGCAGGAAGCAGTCGGGATTTGCCGCGTCCTCCTGGGCGTGTTGGCGGTGGCAAATCCTTCGTTTCGCCAGACAAACGCCAACGTTCCAATGCGCGATAAACAGTCGCGACACTGACCCCTAGTTCTTTTGCTGCCAGCGCGACCTCGGCCTTGGTATGGCGCTTATCATCAAGAAGAGGTGCACAAGCTTTGACCCAAGGTTCCACCTTCGAAGCGCGAATGTCGTCATGGTTGATAGCATCGCGCGGGATGCCTCGCGCTTCCTTTTCGAGTTCGGAAAGCGATGCGTGATGATGATCGCCATTGGAATCGATCAGAATCAGGGTGCTGAGGTCCAGAGCTGAGCGGACCGTCATTTCCTCGCCGCCGTATTGGACCTTCTCGCCTTTGCGGCCCAGAATCCTTGCCATCTGATTGCCCCGATTCGAATACAATCAAAGGCCTATAGCACTTGTTCCCTAAATGTTCACCCCCGAATCCATAGTCTGAAGCATCTTCAGGAACGGATCCCAATTCTTGCCTTTGATGTCCGAAGGAAACCAAACTTCGGTATCGTCATCAATGTCTTCGGTGAGGTTGCATCCCAGTTCACGCCACGCGATTAGAACATTCATTGCTTCGAGCCTTTCCCATTGCTCTGGAAGCAATTCGCCAAGCGCATCTTCGCCGTCTTTCCGGGAAAAGGACCGGTCGCCGAACTTTGCTATCAAGAGATCACTGGCATCAAAGTTAGGATCACGCTCGTTGTCGCGCCTGAGCAACAGGGCGTTCCGCAGATATGCCGTATTGAGATGATCTTCGTGGAGCACGCGAAAAGCCGCCCCCATCTGCTTGCACATCTCTTCAGCGGCATAGAAGCGGTCGGCAAATTCGGGGCCGCGCTTCTCAAGAACCTCCTTGGGCTTTGTCTCGATGACGAAGCGGCCAGGGAATGGCTCGTCATAGGCGTGGAAGATGCACGCGATGTCGGGAGTGTAGACGTGCTTCTTACCGCGCAGATCGTATTCGATGATCGGCTGGGTGATGAGATCGTAAAAGCTTGGCACAAACGCGATCTGGATGACGGCGTTAGCCTCAAGGTCGGATTCCACCCACTGGGCACCAGCAGGCGATTGCAAGGGGATCAGCCGCCTAAACGATTGTCCTGTCTTGCCAATCTTGCGTTGTTTGAATTCATCTTTCAGCGCCACGAGTGCTCTTCTAGACGAGTATGGCAGGTTCTCACTACCTTTAACTGGTCGCATTAGCTTTTCCTCTCTGGCAAACTGGTCGCACTTACTTTGCGCTTATTCTCACCACCTTCCGTGGCATCCGGCCCCTTCAGCACTTCGGATTCTCGCTACCTTTTGGGATTCACAGCCGACCTCGCCCTGCCCCCGCCTGCGGAAGGCAGCGCCGAAGTCCTAGCACGCGTCACCGCTGCTCGCGCCATCCAGTCCGCCCGCGCCGAGGCAAGCGGCGCGCGCACCAATGCCGAGCTGCAGGGCGATGCGCTGGAAGAGTTTGCCGGACCGGACGATAAGGGCCGCGAATTGCTGATGCAGGCAGCCGCCGCCATGCGACTGTCGGCCCGCGGCTACACCCGCATGCTGAGGGTGGCGCGCACGATCGCCGATCTGGCAGGGGCGGAGACCGTGGGCCGTATCCATGTGGCCGAAGCGCTGAGCTACCGCCGACAACCGCCGCGGGCTTGAGGCGCGCTCCGGTCTAATTGTTGCAGAGCGTTAAATATAATAGGCGTCGGAAGGACGCGAGATTCCTCGAGACAGATGAAATAGATGTTCGCCGGTTGAGTTGTATGGAACAGAGACTCCGGTACTTTTATTATTTACCGTCCATAAATATCTTAAAACTCTCGCCTCTGAAAGGATAGATTTTCTATTGATTTTTTATTTTTTTATGAGAGCTTGGGGACTCTAAATTCGAGAATTAGGAGGCTCTATCGTGAAGAAGTCTTTTTATTTTATGGCAGCTAGCTTGCTTGCGGCATTTTGTGCTCCGGCGTCCGCTAGTAATGCAGAATATGCACAGTGCCAGGCGAATGCGCGCCAGTATGCGCTACTCTTTGGACCGTACGCATCTGTTGCATATAGTGATGCATTTGGCGAGTTCGTTGAACGTTACTGCGAGGGGATTCCGCATGGGGGTAATGGTGCTGGCGGCGGTGGAAGTGGCGGCGGTGGGATCGACTTCCCCGATATATGCAACCTCCATCCATCAGCATGTTATGAAGAAGACAAATGATAGAGCGAATTTTTGAATAGGGGCGGAGAATTCCGCCCCAATTTACTTCGGCTCGAAAAAATACTTTTGCAGAGAATACTTCAACAGGGTCCGCGGGAGACCAGATTTCCGTTTTAGCCTAGCCTAACGTGGCCGGAAGTTCATCGCTCATATGACCACGCAGAAACGGGTTATAAGCGCGAAATAAACAACCCCTTTGCACCTTCGTACTAACCAAGCTTGAGGGTCAAGAAGCATCCTCCCTTTAGTTAGTGCTTAAGCCGGGCTGCGGAAGGCAGCGCCGAAGTCCTAGCACGCGTCATCTCCGCCCGTGTAATCCAGACCGCCCGCGCCGAAACCAACAAGTCTTGCCAGCGCGCAAACGGGCAGCGCAATAACGATCCGCCGCTGACCAAGGCAGAACGCTGTCGGGAGGTGGGCCTTCTGTGCCGCACGCCGCCCTGAATGTCACACGCGACGAGGACGGACCCTCAGCCTGCCGGTCATTCTCAACCCGTCGCGCATGTTGAGGCCAAGAAGCACCAGATTTGCCGCGCCCGCTACGAGTTCGATCGCCTGCACCCCATAAAATGCAGCGTCGAATTCCCCGGCAGACGCCTTCCATGCAAGGAACAAGGCGGAGGGGACCAGAATGAGCAAGCCGTTGGCTGCGATTACGGGCATACGCCTCAGCTTGGTCGCGGCCAGCCCTTTTGCCTGTCCTCCGGCCAGCGAAACCCCGGTTCCGCCTGCAGCAGCGAGAGCAGGTATCAGCAGCAGGAAGCCCCAGGGTATCGCGGTTTTGACAGCCACGACCGCCTCCACTGAACCGGACAGTTCGCTGATCAGCGTCGAAAACCAGAAGCTTGCGATCGTCAGCAGCGCGATTGCGCCCGCCACGGGATGAACCAGCTTTTTCATGTCCACACGTCCTCGATTGCGGTAGTGTCGCTATGAAGCATAATTGACATGATGATGTCAATATAAACGGAAGATGTCATATGGCCGGTGCAAGTCCGCGATCGAAAGCAGAACTGTTGACTGACGTTATCCTAGCGATGTTTCGAACCAATAATGCGACGCTCGCTTGGGGCGACCGGATCGTGGCGCCGCTCGGCCTGACCAGTGCGCGGTGGCAGATTCTGGGGGCGATCGTACAGGCGGATCGGGCCCAGCCCGTGGCATGGCTGGCCCGCGATCTGGGCGCGAACCGCCAGAATGTGCAGCGGATCGTCAACGACCTGGAGAAGGACGGACTCGTTTCGTTCGAGCCAAACCCGAATCACAAGCGGGCTCAGCTGGTTGTCCTGACACCCAAGGGGCAGGAAACATACGATGCCGCTATCGGTCTCTATGGCCCGCGCGTGGAAGCACTGGCGCAGGACCTAACTGTTGAGGATCTTCAGGCCACGCACCGTGTGCTGACCGCATTACGAACGGAACTCGAAACTTCGGCGGCGGCCTGATGGTGTCTACGCCCCAGCCCTGTCGCAAACGGGACGGACCGGGGGTGTCAGAGGAAAATTCGGTTTGGCCTCAGTCTTCCTCGCCCATGTCGAGGTTGAGCTTCACCGTTTCATGTTCATGGTCGCCTTCGAACTTCGCCAGGAAATCGGCGATGGGCATCGCCTGGTTGGGCATTTCCTGCGTCGTCGGTGCTGGCGCCATGGCCACTCCGCCGTCGGCCGGCGTGGTTTTCACATGGAGATAGGGCACCCAGATCTCTCCGAAGTCGGCCTGCTGGTACCACACGTCGAGGACGTCGTAGCTCGCCCAGGTGCCATCAGGCTCCTTCAGGCGCAGGCCCTCGCCGATGCGCGGCACACTCAACGACTTGATACGGAATTGCGTCTGGTGCGTTTCGTTCTGAACTTCGATTTCGATCACGTTTTTATCCGGCTCAAGCAGGCATGCGCCCCGATTCTCGACAGGGTATGGCAGCAAGGTGTTTCGATGTTTTTAACGATGACGTCACACCGTCAGAGCGCGATTTGACGTCACTTTTGCAAAGATGCGTTAACCATCGCGCTTAACTCCGGGAATCGCCTGTAGCCGCGCCCGTTGCTGTCGCAGCGGCTCCGTAAGGCGTATTTTTTATGAGATGGCGGTTGTAATCCGGCGCGCCGTCGGACCACCAGACGGGGCCTCTTTCGCCCAATTCCACTTTGGCTTCATGCACTTTGGCGCGTGCATCCTTCTCTGCAGCGGGGTCGTTCGCGCGTTTCGCCGCCGCGACACCGCGCCGCGCATCCATGAGTCGTTTGACGAGTGATTCGCGCTGTTCTTCGGGCAGCGCGGGATTGCTGGCGCGCCACAACCGCCCGCGAACGATAATGTAGCGGCCGTCGGATGTGGTCTCGGGTGCCTCGCTCAGGCGGCGTCGCGCGCCTTGCGGAGCGCCTCGAGATCGACGACCGCACCGCGCCCCAGTTTTTCACCTGGCTGGCTAGTCGTACCATCGGCACGCACGCCGAGATTGGAGCGTTCGACGAGATGCAGGTCCTGCGGCCCGAGAATCCGGCCATCATGGCTGAGGATAGAGGTCGGCCCGATCGGCAACCGGTCCCGTTCGTCGACCAGCACCGGATTTTCGACCACCTGTTCGCCGTATTTCTGGCCCCATTGCCGCAGCGCGATCATGGCAGGCAGCAGGTCCAGCCCCTTTTCGGTCAGCCGGTATTCGATCTTGCGGCGATCGTCCGGACACGGATCGCGCTTCAGGATTCCGTGTTCGACCAGCTTGGCGAGCCGGTTCGACAGTATGTTGCGGGCAATGCCCAATTCACTGAGGAATTCCTCGAAATGGTGGAGACCGTTGAAACTGGCGCGCAGGATCATGAAGCTCCAGCGTTCGCCCATGACCTCAAGCGCCTGCGGCAGGCCGCATTCGGTCAGTTCGCGCAAGGGTTCGCGGATAGTGCCCATAAAATAAGTCCTTCTCGAGAAACCTATCTACCCGAAAACGGCGTTCTGCCAAATGCTTTGGAAAGTTGGTTGCGAATCACAACTGATTTGAATAGGGCGCCGCCTCGAGTTTCAAATCGCAACCTTATTACCCAAGCGCAATACCACGCTGCATACCCATCAGATCGAAAGGCTATTCTCTATGACCCTCTCCCTCGCCCGCCCGGGTGCCCTCACCGCCATCGCGCTCGGTGCAGCAGGTCTGTTCGGTGCTGTCAGCGCCCCGGCGATCGCGCAGGAAAGCGGCGCCTATTACCGGGTCGAGCTGGCAGAACCTGCGGCGAAGGACAGCGTCATCGCCGGCGGTGTCGCCTGGAAGTGCAAGGGAACGACCTGCGTGGCCGCCAAGGGTACTTCGCGCCCGGAGCGGATGTGCCGCGAACTCAAGCGCGGCGTGGGCCAGATCGTGACCTTCACCACCGAAGGCGAGGAACTGGATGCCGATAAGCTGACACGCTGCAACCGCTGATACGACATCCCGCCTCCCTCTCATCGTGGGAGGCATCGGGCCCCGGTTTGCGGACCGGGGCCTTTTTTAGATCAGGCTGCGCTCGACAAGGTCGGCTTCCAGCTCGTCGGCTCGGGTGAAGTGATGCACCTGCCATCCGCAATTTGCCGCCGATTCCACATTGGCCGCATTGTCGTCGATGAACAGCATGCGCTCGGGCGCATGGCCGAAGCGTTCGGCCGATAGCGAGAAGATCGCCGGATCGGGCTTGGCGATCCGCTCGACGCCCGACACGACGATTTCCTGAAAACGGTCGAAGATGCTGTGCCGTGGACGGAACCCGGCCCAGAATTCGGCAGCGAAATTGGTAATCGCGAACAGCGGGACGCCGCGCGCATGCAACCGCTCCACCAGTTCGTGGCTGCCCTCGACCGGGCCCGGAATGGTTTCGTTGAAGCGGGTCGCATAGGCGCGGATTTCCGCGGTATAGTCGGGAAAGAGCGCGATCCGTTCGAGCACCATGTCGGACAGCGCACGGCCCGCATCGTGGAGAAAATGCCACTCCTCCGTCACCACCTCGCCCAGGATCTTCTCCAGCCGGGCCGGATCATCCGTCATCTTCTCGTAAAGATGGCGCATATCCCAATGATAGAGCACCCGCCCCACATCGAAGACAACGGCATCGACCGGCTCGCGCTTCATCCACTATCCCTCCCAAATGCGTTCGGCCCGCACTCCCATAAGGAGCCGGGCCGATCGTTAGACAATCGCGGGGTGCCCCGCGCAGCCGAAGCTTAGCCCTGGCGGGCCTTGAAGCGACGGTTGGTCTTGTTGATTACATAGGTGCGGCCGCGACGACGGATCACGCGGCAATCGCGGTGGCGGCTCTTGAGCGACTTGAGGCTGTTGCGGATCTTCATCGGTTCTCTCTGATCAAATAAATACGCACCGGAAGTAGGGTCCGGTGCGCCGAATTCAAGCGCGCCCGATAACCACAAGGGTGATTCTGGTCAAGCACTTCCCCGAATTTCGGACAGCCTGCGTTCCCACTGCAGCGCATGTTCGATGATCTTGCCAAGATCATCATGCTGCGGCTGCCACGGGAGGGTGGCGCGAATCCGGCTCGGGTCTGAAACGAGTTCCCCCGGATCGCCCGCGCGGCGCGGCTCCATCCGCCGCTCGATAGTCGCATTGGTCACGCGGTCCACGGCGTCGAGCACTTCGAGCACCGAGAAGCCCTTGCCATAGCCGCAATTCATGGTGAGCGAACGCTCCGGCTGCTCGATCAGAGCCCCCAGCGCCAGCACATGCGCATTCGCCAGATCGCTGACGTGGATATAGTCGCGCACGCCCGTTCCGTCTGGCGTGTCGTAATCGGTGCCGAAGACAGCCACGCTCTCGCGCTTGCCGGTTGCCGCCTCGCAGGCGACCTTGATGAGGTGGGTCGCGCCGGCAGTCGATTGTCCGCTGCGCGCCTGCGGGTCAGCGCCCGCGACATTGAAATAGCGCAGGGCGCAGAAGTTGAAGCCATGGGCAGCAGCGGCATCGGCCAGCATCTGTTCGGTCATCAGCTTCGACCAGCCGTAGGGATTGATCGGGCTCTTGGGTGAATCTTCTGTCACCGGCGAGGTTTCCGGCACGCCATAGGTCGCGGCGGTGGATGAGAAGATGAAATGATCCACCCCGCCTGCAACCGCCGACTCGATCAGCGCGCGGCTCTTTACCGTATTGTTCTCGTAATAGAGCAGCGGCTGTTCGACCGATTCGGGCACGACGATAGAGCCCGCGAAATGCATGATCGCCTTCGTGCCCTGGTCGGCGAAAATGCGGGCCAGCAAATTGTCATCCGCAATGTCGCCGCGATAGAGCGGCACGCCCTCCGGCACGGCGAATTCGAAGCCGGTCGAAAGATTGTCGATCACCGCCACCGGCCAGCCGGCATCCTTCAGCGCCAGCACTGCATGACTGCCGATATATCCGGCCCCTCCAGTAACCAGCACCGGCACTTTGTTCGCGTGACTCATGTGGTACCGGCCTAGCATACGATTTGGTAAGGGCAATCGACTAAGGGCCTCCCCGCATGCAGGCTGGAGCATAGGCGCTGCTGGGGCGTTGTCCCCCTGTATCCACCGTCTCCGCCCGCCTGAAAGGTCGTACCATGAAGAACACAGCCCTCCTGTTTACCGGTTTTGCCGCGCTTACGCTTTCCGCCTGCGCAACCGCGCCCGGCCCGGTCGAGGTGACCCGCTTCGTGGCCCCTGAACGCGCGGCGACCCTTGGTCAGGGCACGATCTTCGTCGAAAGCGCCCCCGGGCAGGATGCCGACAGCCTTGCGCTGATGCCTTATAAATCCGCCATTGCGCGTGAGCTTTCCTCGCTCGGCTATTCCGAAGCCGCCCGCGCCACGGCGCGCCAGGTGGCTTCAGTCTCGGTCGATCGCTACGTGATGAGCGCCGAAGGCAGGCGCTCTCCGGTTAGTGTCGGCGTAGGTGGGCGCACCGGATCCTATGGATCGGGCGTGGGGCTCGGCCTGGGCATCAATCTGGGTGGAGGTGCCCGCGACAAGGTCGGCACCGAACTCGCAGTAACCATTCGCGATGCGGCAAGCGGCGAGGCCCTGTGGGAGGGCCGCGCCGAATTCCGCGTGGCGGACAATTCGCCCCTTGCGCAAAGCGAGGCCAACGCACAGACACTCGCCGCCGCGCTGTTCAGCGAATTTCCCGGCAATAATGGCGAGACAATTAAAGTAGAGGTTTCCGAGTGAGCGATATCCGGATCGATTCCGCATTTGACAGTGGCAATATCGACGTCCTTTCGGTGGACGGCGCAACGGCGCGGCTGGCCATTCCGCAGGACACGAACAGCGAATTCAAGCAGTGGTTCCACTTCCGCGTCGCCGGCGCGAAAGGCCGCGAGCTGGTGCTCAAGATCACCCAGCTTTCCGACAGCGCCTATCCCGATGGCTGGCCCGATTACGACGCATGCGTATCGGAAGATCGCGATTACTGGGGCCGCGCCGCATCATCCTATGACAAGGATGAAGAAGGCGGCACGCTGACCATTCGCTACACCCCGGCCAGCGACATTGCCTATTTCGCCTATTTCGCGCCCTATTCGATGGAGCGGCATTTCGATCTCGTCGCCGAGGCAGCCGCTTCGGAAGGCGTGGACCACGTGCATCTCGGCACCACGCTCGATGGTCAGCCAATCGACTGCCTCGAAATGGGCGAAGGTTCGTTCAACGTGTGGCTCTATGCCCGCCAGCATCCGGGTGAGACCCAGGCCGAATGGTGGATGGAAGGCGCGCTCGAAGTGCTGACCGATCCCGCAGACAGCGTGGGCCGCCGTTTGCGCCAGAAGTGCCGCCTGCACATCGTCCCTAACTGCAATCCCGATGGATCGAAGCGCGGCAATCTGCGCGTTAATGCAGCCGGTGCCAACCTCAACCGCGAATGGGAAAATCCCAGCGCAGAGCGCAGCCCCGAAGTGCTCGCCATCCGCAACCACATGGATAAGACCGGCGTCGACTTCGCGATGGACGTGCATGGCGACGAGGCGATTCCGGTCAGCTTCCTGGCCGGTTTCGAAGGCATCCCTTCCTGGACCGACGAGCAGGGCGAACGGTATTACAGCTACGAACGCATCCTCGACCGGCGGACGACCGACTTCCAGACCGAACTGGGTTATGTGAAGTCCGCGCCGGGCAAGGCCAATCTGTCGATGAGCACCAATCAGGTGGCCGAACGTTTCGGCGCGACCTCGATGACGCTGGAAATGCCCTATAAGGACAACAAGGCCGATCCCGAACCCGAACAGGGTTGGAGCCCCGAACGCTGCAAGATGCTGGCGCGCGACTGCCTCGCGTCGCTCGTCGAATTCCTGGACAACGAAGGCGTCTGACGCGCCTTAGCGCACGATGGGGCTGAGCAGCCTGATCGTGCGCGCTTCGCTATCCATTTCCACTTCACCGCCGTGGGGCAGGCTCAACTGCCCCCGGTGGTGGCCGATATTGGCGCCGGTGAATGCGGGAATGCCCAGCGGTTTCAGATGCTGGTCGAGCACGGTGTCCAGCGTCAGCCCGGCATAGTCCGGATCATCGGACGCGCAGCTGCGGCAGGTGCCGAAAATGACACCGGACAATTTCTTCAGCACACCGGCGAGTTCCAGCTGCTGAAGCATTCGGTCGATGCGGTATTCCGCCTCGTTCACATCCTCCAGAAACAGGATCGCGCCATCGAAATCGGGCACCCACGGCGTTCCCATCAGCGTGGACAGTACGGTGAGATTACCGCCCAGCAATTTCCCCCTCGCCCGGCCCGGAGTGATGGTGCGCGCCGATGGCCCGCGCTCACCCATATCCAGCACCGGCGTTTCACCGGTAAAGGCAAGGCGCCACAGGCTCTCCCAGCTGGCTGCGGGCCAGGAATTGCTCGCATTGGGCGCATGGATCGTGGGGAAACCGGCGCGCGCGGCAATCACGAGGTGAAGCGAGGTGATGTCGCTAAAGCCGATGACGAGTTTCGGATTGCGGCGGATCATTTCCCAGTCGAGCAGTTCCAGCAGCCGCGCCCCGCCCCACCCGCCGCGAATGGCGAAGATGGCGGTGATATCCTCGTCTGCGAACATGGCGTTGAGATCGGCAGCGCGCTGCGCATCGGTTCCAGCGAGATAACCGTCGGTACTCGACACATTGGCGCCCAGTCGCGGGACCAGCCCCATGCCGCGGATCGTGTGCTGGCTGGCCGCAATCGCGCCCGGCGAGACCGCACTCGCGGGAGCGACGAGGCCCACCATATCCCCAAGAGAGATCCGTCCAGCCAGCTTCCGGCCCCGTGCAGCCGCAGAGAGAGGGAGTGCAAGAGCGAGCGGCGCGCCTGCCAATGTTCTTAGGGCGGTTCGCCGGTCGATCATCCAGCGATCTCTAGCGAGGCGCGAGCAGAAGGGCCAGCGCACTGACCGGCAACTGCTCGCCGGCGTCAGTCCGCCATCAGTTTGGCCGCAACGCTTTCGGGGGTTCCGGTAACCAGCAGGGGCTGCCCGCCGACGATGCCGACCAGTGTCTGGCCGTTTTCACCGATCCGCAGCCAGGCAACGTTGCTGGCGACGACCATGTAGTTGCCGCCGCGCGATTCAAGGTGGACGAATTTCATGGTCTGCTCTCCGAGATGCCCAAATGCACCCGGAGCTTCCTAAACACGGATGGTAAAGGAAGGCTTAGTCCAGGCTCGCCGGGCCGAAGGCGTGGGGCAGCAATTCGCTCAGCCTGACCCGCCGTGTTTCGTCCGCGCCCACGCACAGGATGAGCGGATCGGTCCCGCCAAGCTGCGCCAGTTCGTTCAGCACTTGCCGACAACGGCCACACGGCGTGATCGGTGCGCCGCCGCCCTTGTCGAGTGGGCCGGTAACCGCCACCGCTTCCAGGCCGCCGCGCACGCCATCGGCCATGGCCTTCGAGATCGCCACTGTTTCGGCGCACAGCGCAAGGCCGTAGCTCGCATTTTCGATATTCGTGCCGGTGACCACGCTGCCATCGGCGAAGAGCAGCGCGCTGCCCACGGCGAAGCCGGAATAGGGCGAATAAGAATTTTCGGCAGCCTTACGGGCAGCGGCGATCAGATCATCATAATCGGTCATGAGCAGGCTCTATGGACGCACGACCAGCCAGCGCAAGGGCTTCTCGGCCGCGGGGCTGACGTAAGCGGAATTCGCGGTCCATACGGTCCAGGGCCGCCCGGCATAGACGGGCTCTTCCATATCTCCATCCAGCCACAGCGATCGCTCGAGCCGGCGCGCGGGACGATAGCGATCTTCGAACTGCTCGCTGGGCGCGAGCACAACCGGCGCTTCAGTATGCGCTTCGATCTGGTTCACCAGAGTTAGCAGTTCGCTCTGCACCGCTGCATCGGAAACCCGTTCGGGGCAATCGTCGGCCAGCCGCGACAGGCGGATCGTGGGCGGCAGGAGGTCCGCATCTCGCGGGACGATGGTGACGTAATTGGCGGATTGCCCGTCGGCCGTTTCGCACGGGTCGAACAGATGCACGGCGCCAACCTGCAGCCCGGCTTCGCGCGCCGCTTCCAGATTACGGGAAAAGTTTGCATCCTTGCCGCGCGCCCCGCGACTGGCTTCGAGGTAGACGAAGCTGGCACCCAGCCCTTTCAACACCTCAAAATCCACGGCCCCGTCGCCCTCGCCGACCAATGCACCCTGATCGGAATATTCTTCGTCGGTCGGTCGCCAGCCGCTGCGTTCGTGCTGCAAATACAGCCAGGCGCCTGCGCCCAGCAGCGCGAGCACGAGGAGCAGCTTGAACAGGAGGCCGATCCGGCCTTTCTTTCGCTTAGCCACTCCGGTCAGCCCTTGATGTGCAGGACGCAGATAAGCGTGAAGAGACGCCGCGCGGTGGCGAAATCGGTTTCGATCTTGCCTTCCAGCCGCTCCAGAAGAAGCTCGGCCGCGCGGTTGTGGACGCCGCGCCGGGCCATGTCGATCGTCTCGATCTCGCCCGCCGTCGCCTTGCGGATCGCCTGATAATAGCTGTCGCAGATGGCGAAGTATTCGCGGATCGGACGGCGGAATCGCGCAAGACCGAGCAGGAGTTCTTCCACTAGCTGGTCTTCCGCATCGGCGACTGTCATCAGCAATCGGCCATCGCGGACCGCCAGTGTCAGGTGATAAGGGCCGGTCGCGCCGCGCTCTGCCGCGCGCACCGGTTTGAAGCTGTTTTCCTCGATCAGATCGAAGATGGCGATGCGCCGTTCCTGCTCGATATCGGCATTACGCCAAATGATCGTTTCCTCGTCGAGGTCGATCTTGGCGATGCGCTGATCGCCGGCAGGGGTGGATGAATCGCTCATATTGCGCCCCCGCTTTCGCAACTGCGGTCAAGCGGGGCAAGGTCGAACTTTGGCCGATCCATCCACAGGGCTGTCCGCATCGGCAAATTCCAAGCCGGTTCAAACACCTCCGCATTTGCTTCATAACCATCGCCATGGCCGACATTGACCTTCTCTTCCCCTCGACTGATTCGACTGCAGAAAACCAGAAGCAGGGCCAGACCCTGCCAAGCAATGTCGAGGCCGAGGCGGCCTTCT
The DNA here is from genome assembly GCA_947504155.1 of uncultured Erythrobacter sp. Taxonomy (GTDB): domain Bacteria; phylum Pseudomonadota; class Alphaproteobacteria; order Sphingomonadales; family Sphingomonadaceae; genus Qipengyuania. The sequence continues at coordinate 1,018,092 of CANNGF010000002.1, read as the reverse complement.
TGGGCGCGGTGCTGATCGACAATCAGGTTGTTCAGGAGCTCAATACACCGCTTCAGTCGCATCATTTCTATGAGCCCGTGCATCAGCGCATCTACGAGCGCATTCACAAACTGATCGACCGCAATTCGGTCGCCACGCCGGTAACGCTCAAGCCCTATTTCGAAAGCGACGAGGCACTCAAGCAATTGGGCGGCGTGACCTACCTCGCGCAGCTTACCGCCGATGGGCAAGGTCTGCTGGCAACCGGCAAGCTGGCCGAACAGATCTACGATCTCGCGCTGCTGCGAGAACTGGTCACCGTAGGCCGCAATCTGGTCGAAAGCGCGCTCGACACGTCGGACGAAGTCGCGCCGATGGACCAGATCAGCAAGGCCGAAGCCGATCTCTACAAGGTTGCCGAAGGGGCGACGACCGGCAGCGAGGCGCAGGATTTCCGCACCGCCGCGCTGGGCGCGCTGAAGATGGTCGAGGCCGCGATCAATTCGGGCGGCAAGTTTTCAGGCAAGACCACCGGGCTCGAAACGGTCAACGACAAGACCAGCGGCCTGCACAATTCCGACCTTATCATCCTCGCCGGGCGTCCCGGCATGGGCAAGACCTCGCTGGCCACAAACATCGCTTTCAACGCCGCACGCCGGCTGATGGACGATCACAAAATCGGCATCGAGACGAGCGAAAGCCCCGGCGCGGCGACTGCATTCTTCAGCCTGGAAATGAGCGCCGACCAGCTGGCCACGCGTATCTTGGCCGAGACGGCGGAGATTTCGTCGGAAAAGCTGCGCTCGGGCCGGCTGAGCAAGGAAGAGTTCCAGCGCCTGTCATTTGCCAGCCAGGAACTGAACGAACTGCCACTGTATATCGATGACACGCCGGGCCTGACCATCGGCGCCCTGCGCACCCGCGCGCGTCGGTTGAAGCGCCGCCACGATATCGGGCTGGTCATCGTCGACTACCTCCAGCTGCTACAGGGCTCGGGCCGCGCGAACGACAACCGCGTGAACGAAATCTCGGAAATCAGCCGTGGCCTGAAAACGCTGGCCAAGGAACTTCATGTCCCGGTCATCGCGCTGTCCCAGCTCAGCCGTGCGGTGGAACAGCGCGAGGACAAGCGCCCGCAGCTTTCCGACCTGCGCGAATCCGGCTCGATCGAGCAGGACGCCGACATGGTCTGGTTCATCTTCCGCGGCGAATATTATCACAACGCCCTGAAGCCCGACACACCGGACGAAACCAGCAGCGAGGAAGTCCGCATGAAATATGCGGACTGGGAAGCGCGCCATCTCGAACTGGTAAACCGCGCCACCTTGATCGTCGCCAAGCAGCGTCATGGCTCGACCGGCAACGTCCCGCTGCTGTTCCAGAGCGAGTTCACCAAGTTCACCTCGCCCGAAATGCGCGGCGGGTATGAGGATGATTACGAGTAAATCAGGCGTCCGCCTGCGGTCCGCATTCGTAGCGCCCTTCAACGGAGACCTGTTGCCCATCGCGCGATAGCGTCATGGTGGCTTCCATCGGTGCGGGCCCGGTTGCCGGGGCAGGCGTTTCGCGGATTTCCGCTTCTTCGGACACGGCAATCTCGACTTCGATGCCATTTTCGCCGGTGAAGCTGGCGGCGGACTGGAGCGAGTTGTATCCGCCCGAACCGTCCATCTCGACTTCGATGGGCTGCCCGTCGATGACGACAAGCCCTTCGGCGCTTTCGATATTTGCCGAATTGGCGACGGCCGCAAACAGGGTTTCCTGACCGCGGCGGAAGACGCAGCCCAGTTCACCCATGAGATTGCGTTCGCGTCGCAGATTGTCGTCGATCACTCCGGGTACCAGCGCCACCCTTGGCGTTATCGCCGGCACATTTGTGGCCGGCGCCAGTGGTTCGGTATCCGCTGCATCGCGGTCTTCGATCGGCTCAGCACAGGCGCTCACGCCCAGGACTGCAGCAACAAGAATGGCGGTCCTCATCGAAATCTCCTTTTCGCAGCCTACGCCTTTTATGGGGCGAATGTTCCGTGCCGGTATCAGAAGCCCAGATTGGTTCGCCGCGCGACCGTGTAATCGATGACCGAGACGAGCACCCAGCCTGCCCACCAGCGAATGCGGTTCCACGGCGTCGCGCGCTTTTTGTGGAGCTCGGGGGTGATACGTTCCGAAGCTTCGATATGGCCGGACACGAATTCGCGCATCCGTTCGGCAAGTACCTTATCCTCGATCCGCAGCATGATCTCGAGATTGAGATAAAGGCTGCGCATGTCGAAATTGGCGCTGCCTACATAGACCGCGTCATCGAGGACGAGCAGCTTGGTGTGCAGCTTGCAGGGCGAGAATTCCCAGATCTTCGAGCCGCGCTTGAGCAGATAGGAATAGAGTGACCGGGTCGCGCCGATCGTGGCCCCATTGTCGCTTTTCGCCGCCATCAGAAGCCGCGTCTGACCCTTTTTCGCGACGCGTGCGATCCGCTTGAGCAGCGTGTAGGGCGGCGAGAAATAGGCCATGAAGATGTCGAGTTTCTCACCTTCTTTCAGGTCTTGGGTGACGCACCGCGCCCATGTCGACAAGCCGCGAGTCGGACCGCCGACAAGCCATCGGGCATGCCCATCCCGCGAGGTCCATTCCCAATCGCGGACCGTGCGCTTGATCTCCTTGAAGTGCGCATCGTCATCGTCGGTCCAGTCGTGCAGGCGCCCGAACCAGTCGGTCAGCCCCTGAACCGCGTCGCCTTCGATGCGGATGCCAATATCATTCCAGCCGTTTCTTTCGGGCGGCGCGAAATAATCGTCTTCGATGTTGAAGCCGCCGAACATGGCGCGTTCGTTATCGGCGATAACCATCTTCTGATGATTGCGGATGAGATAGCGCATGGACCAGCGCGGACTAAAGCAGAGAAACGTGCCGCCGCAGTCGACGAGCGGTTTGAGAAATTCATCGGTCGCCGAAGCGCCGAAACGATCGATGATAAGCGTGACTTTCACACCGCGCGATGCAGCCTCGCATAAGGCATCCCTCAGCTCGATCGAGATGCTGTCTTCGGCAAAGATATAGAAACATACGTCGAGGGTGGTTTTGGCAGAACGCACCAGATCCATCAGCGCATCGCGCCGGTCTTTTCCCGCCGGATAGAAAGTGAGAGACTGTCCCTGCGCCTGCACCTCGAAAGGTGGCGGGTCACGATAGTCCGTGGGCGTGTTTGCGGTTGCTGCATCTGCCATGAGGCCACAGCCTTAGCGCGCTCAGCACATGGCGCAAATCCTTGACTTGTTCGCCCTTGATCCGTATCTGACCCGCTTTCCGAGATTCTCGAATTAATTGCATCGGAGTGCCCATGGCGCGCGTTACCGTCGAAGATTGTGTAGACAAGGTCCCCAACCGTTTCGATCTCGTCCTGCTGGCTGCCCAGCGGGCCCGCGAAATTTCCGGCGGGGCAGAGATCACTCTCGAACGTGACCGTGACAAGAATCCGGTCGTTGCCCTGCGCGAAATTGCCGAGCAGACGGTGAAGCCGAAGGACCTCCAGGAAGCAGCCGTAACCAATCTGCAGAAGATCCTGCCGGACGATGACGACGAGATGGATGAAGTCGGCTCGCTGAGCCAGTCGGCCGAAGCGCTGCGGATTACCGCCTCTGCGCCGACCCGCTCGACTTCGATCGGATCCGATTACGAAGGCTGATCCTACTGCATTCGGACATGAAAAAGGCCGCTCCCTATCGGGGCGGCCTTTTTCGTTTCGGGCCTGTTACTGACCCCGGCCAGTCTCGGCCTGCAGCTTGTCGATACGCTGCGATGCCTCGGCCTTGGTTAGCTCGGGATCGTAGGCTTCGGGATTTCCAGCCTCTTCCGACAATGTCTTGAGGTAACTTGCCTGTGCGCCCGTCATACGCTCATCGCCGGTGGCCCAGTTCTCGGGATCTTTTTCGGCATTGGAAACGGGGTCGGACTTAGGATGCTCGCTCGGCATGGTGGCAGTCATAATGCATGTCTCCTTTGCCAGACCAACGTGCATGTTCTAATTATGTTCCGCCCGATGCAGGTTTCGACTAGCTCCTGAATGGAAGCAGCAGGCTCCATCCCAGCCGGTGCGGCCGCTCGTCCTGATAGGGCTCCAGGCCGATTTGGATGGCGCCCTGCCCCTTCTCCGCCTCCCCCACATATGTGCGAAAGACGCGGTCCCAACCGGAAAGGAGCGTGCCGTAATTGCTGTTCGTCTCGCGGCGGGCGGAGGAATGGTGGATGCGGTGCATATCCGGCGTGACCAGAACCGACCGAACCGGTCGCTCAAGAGACCTCGGCAATGAGAAATTGGCATGGGTGAAGAGCGTGGCGACATTGAAGACCACTTCGAAAAGGAAAACGCCAAGCACGGGAAGGCCCAGCGCTGCAACTACGGCCATCTTGAACAGCATGCTGAGACCGATTTCGATCGGGTGGAACCGGGCGGCAGTTGTTACGTCGAAGGACGGATCGGAATGATGAACCTTATGCAGCCGCCACAAAGCAGGCACCCGGTGCGTTGCCCAATGCTGGAAATAGAGCGCCAGATCGAGCGCAACGATCGCAAAGAGGATACCCGCCCAAGAAGGTAGCTGGATCACGTGAAGAAGACCCCAGCCTCTCTCCGCCGCCACAGCTGCCGTGCCGACCATCAGCAGCGGCACGCCCAGCCGGACCACCAACGTGTCGATAGCGAAAAACAGCACATTGGTGATCCAGCGCTTTCCCCTGACAGGCGCGCGCGTGGGTGCCACGAATTCGATCAGCGCAAAAATGCCAAAGACGGCAGCAACGATGCCAAAGCCTGCGAATTCGGCATGAGGATCGATGGTATACACTCCAATCTATTCGCAAGAGACGAATACGACTGCAAGAGATAACCCCGCACAATTGGCCTTGAGCCCCGGTTCCATTAAGGGCATTCAAGTCGCAGGGGGTTTCGATGAGCGATTTTGGTGACGCATTTGGCACGGCAGTGGAAGGCGGACTTTTCGCCAAGGCCATCGATGGCCGGACCAAGAGCGAAGATCTGAAAGACGGGCACTTCGCCGAAGGGGAGTGCCGCAATTGCGGCACCGAACTGCTCGGCTCGCACTGTCACAGCTGCGGTCAGAAAGCGCACCTGCACCGCACGATCGGCGCTTTCATGCACGATCTGTTGCATGGTGCCCTGCACTTCGAAGGCAAGACTTGGAAGACGCTCCCCAAACTCGCACTCAAACCCGGCGAATTGACGCGCCGATATATCGAGGGTGAACGCGCGCGCTTCGTATCGCCGATGGCGCTTTTCCTGTTCACGGTCTTCGCCATGTTTGCCGTGTTCCAGGTCATCGGCCTCACTGCCCCGACCAACTTTATGACCGACGCGAGCATTGCGCATACATTCTCCGAAATCGAAGAGAATATGGCCAGCGATCGCGACGATCTGCGCACCAGATTGTCGGAGACAACTACAGAGCTGGCGGAGCTCACCGAGCAAAGAGAAGCGGCGACGGAAGAGGAACGCGCGGAGATCGAAGAAGAGATCGCCTCTACCGAGGCCGGCCGTGAAGAGCTGGAAGAAGAACTCGCGACGACGGAACGTAACCTGGCCGAGTTCCACGACCTGCGTGAACGCGATGTCGTGAAGGTAAATACCAGCGTAGCAGACATTAACACGGGCATCGCTTTCATCGACAAGGTGATCGAGAAGTGGAACACCAACCCGGGCCTGATGCTCTACAAGCTGCAAGCGAATGGCTATAAGTTCAGCTGGCTGCTGATCCCCATTTCCATCCCGTTCGTCTGGCTTCTATTCTTCTGGAAGCCAGGCTTTCGCGCTTACGATCACGCGATTTTCGTCACGTACTCCATCGCCTTCATGTCGCTGTTTTTCATTGCTTTCTCGGTGCTCTTCAAGACAGGACTGATCGGCTGGCTAGGTGGGAACCTGCTCCTGCTGATCCCACCCATCCATATCTACAAGCAGCTGCGCGGCACCTATTCGCTTTCGCGGTTTTCGGCGTTCTGGAGGCTGTCGGTCCTGCTGATTTTCATCAACATTATCGGCGTGCTGTTCCTGAACCTCTTGCTGGTGCTCGGCGCTTTCTGATTTAATTGTTATTGTCGGCTTCGTCGCGGTTCAGTTCGTCGCCCAGGATCGGTGCCGGGCCCGGAGTTTCCTTGTCGCCTTCTTCGATGTTACGTTCGAGATTGGCGGCTCCTTCACTGACTGCGCCAGCCGCCTTTCGCGTGCCGTCTTCCAGGACTTCCCCGACCACAGCCGCATTGGCTTCGATGTCGTCACCGGCAAGTTCTGCGGTTTTCGATGCATCGGCCTGAGTCTTTTCGGAACAGGCCGCAAGACCGGTCAGCGTCGCAGCGGTAAAAGCAATCGCGATAATGCGTTTCATATTTAAATCCTCGTAGGTGGCGCATGCCGCGCCGGTGTTGTGGGTGTTGAACGCAAAAAGGGCGCCGACGGTTTCCCGTACGACGCCCCTTAATTTACTGGCGCAGACGATCAGGCCCCCGCGGGAGCACCTTCGCCGGTACCGCCGAACTTCTTCCCTGCCTTGGGAACAGTGCTCCCTCCGGGCTGGGAAACCGATACCGGTCCCTTAGGCTCATCCGGACGATCGATCTTGCCGTTCTTCATCAACTGATCGATCTCGTCACCGGTCAGCGTTTCATATTCGAGCATGGCCTGGGCAAGCAGGTGGAGCTTGTCCTCCTGATCGCTCAGAACGGCCTTTGCGCGGGCAAGGCCATCCTCGACCAGCCGCTTGATCTCTTCATCGATCAGCTTGTTGGTCTCGCCGCCCGACATGGTTCGCGCCGTCTGGCCCATGCCGAGATAGCCTTCCTGGCTCTGCTCGTATTGAAGCGGTCCGAGCTTGTCGCTCATGCCCCATTTGGTCACCATGTTGCGAGCGAGATCGGTCGCATACTGGATGTCGCCCGATGCGCCGCTCGACACCTTGTCGTGCCCGAAGATGATCTCCTCGGCCACGCGGCCGCCCATGGCGACGGCAAGGTTCGCGTGCATCTTGTCACGATGGTACGAATAGCTGTCCCGTTCGGGCAGACGCATCACCATGCCGAGCGCACGGCCACGCGGGATGATGGTTGCCTTGTGGATCGGGTCCGATGCCGGCTCGTTGAGGCTGACCAGCGCATGGCCTGCCTCGTGATAGGCAGTCATCTTCTTTTCGTCTTCGGTCATGACCATGGAGCGGCGTTCCGCACCCATCATGACCTTGTCCTTCGCGTCTTCGAATTCCTGCATGGCGACGAGGCGCTTGTTGCGGCGCGCAGCCAGCAGGGCGGCTTCGTTACACAGATTGGCGAGGTCCGCACCGGAGAAACCCGGCGTACCGCGCGCAATTGTGCGCGGGTTGACGTCAGGCGCCAGCGGCAGCTTCTTCATGTGCACGGCGAGGATTTTTTCGCGGCCATCGATATCGGGCACGGGCACCACGACCTGCCGGTCGAACCGGCCCGGGCGCAGCAACGCAGGGTCCAGCACGTCGGGACGGTTGGTCGCGGCGATGATGATGATGCCTTCGTTCGCCTCGAACCCATCCATCTCGACCAGCAGCTGGTTCAGCGTCTGCTCGCGTTCGTCGTTCGAATTGCCAAGGCCATGGCCGCGGCTGCGGCCGACCGCATCGATTTCGTCGATGAAGAGAATGCACGGCGCGTTCTTCTTCGCCTGTTCGAACATGTCACGCACGCGGCTGGCACCAACGCCGACGAACATTTCGACGAAGTCGGAGCCTGAAATGGTGAAGAACGGAACGCCTGCTTCGCCCGCGATTGCGCGTGCGAGAAGGGTTTTACCCGTACCGGGCGAACCGACCAGAAGTGCGCCCTTGGGAATCTGGCCGCCCAGCTTGGAGAAGCGGCTCGGATCCTTGAGGAATTCCACGATTTCTTCGAGTTCTTCGCGCGCCTCGTCGATGCCCGCAACGTCTGCGAACGTTACACGGCCCTGCTTTTCGGTAAGCATCTTGGCCTTCGATTTGCCGAAGCCCATCGCGCCGCCTGCACCGCCACCCTTTTGGACCTGGCGCAAGGCGAAGAACGCAATGCCGAGGATGAGCAGGAAGGGCAGGATGTTAATAAGGGCATAGATCAGCAGGCTGCCGTTATCGGCTTCCTTGCCTGAAAATTCGACTCCATTCGCTTCGAGCAGCGGGGTCAGCGTGGTGTCATCCGGCACAGGGACGGTATTGAACGCTTCCCCACTGGTGGTCTGACCGGTGATGCGATCATTGGCGATCTCCACCGACTTGATCGACCCTTCGGCAACCTTTTCCTTGAAGTCGGAATAAAGCAGCTGGGTACCCGAAGCGGATCCGCCACCACCGTACATAGAGACGACCAGCAGCAGGCCGAGGAAAATTCCGCCCCATACCAGCAGGCTCTTGATCCACGGGTTGGGACCATTGCCTTCCGGTTCCGGGTTCGAATTGTCGTTGTCGTCGCGCATTGCAGGGCAATCCTTTCCTATGCAGAGGAATGTAGGCGCACGGGGCTGAATGGCAAGTTTAGCGCGCTGCCGATTTGCGCTTATTTCCGATTACGCTGATCGTGTTGCGATCGAAACGGGTGAGCCGGGCTCGATCAAGGCTAAACCTCCGGCATCGCCAGTATCGTCGTCGGAAGTATAATAGTAATAGGTTCCTCCGCTTACCGCCGCGACCGCTAGCAAAAGCGCGGCCAGCATGACCAGCCCGTCGCGGACAATCAGGGCTAATCCGATACTGGCAATGGCGAGCATCGGAGCAGAGCTTGCAAAAGGAACGACTTCCAGCGGCGGCACGGTGACGCAAAGAATGATGATCGCCAGTGCGGCGAGCCTGATCCATATCCCCTTGGTCAGCGGTTCCAGCCGGTCGCGACTATGCTCATCCAGCCAGCGGACGGTCCCTCGCAGCTTGGTTATACCCTTATGCAGCTTTTTGGATTCCACGGCCCGGTTCTGGACAAAGCCGGGCAGCCAGACGTGTTCCTTACCCAGAAGCAATTGAACTGCCACCAGCGCGATGACGCTGGCCAGAAATGTGGGAATTCCGGGTATCGCGCCCACCGGGGTCAGTTCGAGAAGCGCGGGCAGCATGATGAACGGGCCGAAGCTGCGCTTGCCGAAATCGTCGAGGACATCGGCCACACAGACGCTGTCGCCCTTGGCTGCCAGATCGTCGAGTTCGCCGATCACATCCTCGACGCTTTCGGGCTCCTTGCCCGACCTGCCATGGCTCATGCACTCTCCCCTTCGCCCCGCAACGCATGAGCAGGGCGAAGGGGTACAGGCAGCATATTAGCTCATGCTTTTTTCAGCAGTGCCGACCGTTCGCAGCGACACACCACCTCGCCGCGCTGGTTCACCGCCTCGTGCAGGAAGGTCACGATCCCGGTGTCGGGACGCGACTTGCTTTCTCGCAGGCCGATGACCTCGCTTGTCGCATGCAGCGTATCCCCGATAAAGACGGGCTTGGGCATGACCAGCTTGTCGTAACCCAAATTGGCGACCAGCGTGCCAAGCGTGGTGTCGCCCACGCTCAGCCCGACCATGAGCGAAAAGGTGAAGGTCCCGTTGACGAGGATCTGGCCAAACTCGCTTGCCTTCGCCGCCTCCGCATCGAGGTGAAGCGGTTGCGGATTGTGAGTCATCACGGTGAAGAAGAGGTTGTCCGCCTCGGTCACCGTGCGCCGGATTTCATGGGTCAGCTTGTCGCCGATCTGCCATTCATCGAAGAACTTGCCCGCCATCAGGAGTGGCCTATCACAGCCTTGACCTCGAGGAAGTCGTGGAAGCCCCACTCCCCCCATTCGCGGCCATTGCCAGATTTCTTGTAACCACCGAAGGCGGCATTCATGTCGTGGGCCCCGTTGATCGTCACCCGGCCGGCGCGGATGCGCTTGGCGAGGCGGTGGGCGGTTTCGAGATCCTCGCCCATGATCGAGCTGGCTAGGCCATATTCGGTATCGTTGGCGATGCGCACGGCATCGTCGTAATCCTCATAGCCGAGAATGCAGAGCACGGGACCGAAAATCTCCTCGCGTGCGATGGTCATGTCGTTGTCGACATCGGCGAAGACGGTCGGCTTCACGTAGTGGCCCGTTTCGAGACCCTCGGGCTTGCCCGGCCCGCCCGCAACGAGCGTGGCGCCTTCTTCGATGCCCTTTTCGATCAGGCCCTGGATCTTGTCCCACTGTGTACGAGAGACCACTGGACCGATCGCCGCATTGCCCTTGGGATCGCCGGGAATGACACCTTCCGCAGCTTCCTTGGCCACGGCCTTGGCCTCATCCATGCGTGCGTGCGGGACCAACATGCGGCTGGGCGCCGTGCAGGTCTGGCCCGAATTGCCCATCATCGAAACCGTGCCCTTGGCAACCGATTTGGCGAAGGCACCGTCATCGAGCACGATGTTCGGGCTTTTTCCGCCCAGTTCCTGCGCCACCCGCTTCACAGTGTCCGCAGCATTCTTGGCAATCAGCACGCCCGCGCGGGTCGAGCCGGTGAAGCTGACCATGTCGATATCGGGGTGGCCACTGATCGCCTCACCCACGCCCGGCCCGTCGCCATTGACCAGGTTAAACACCCCGGCCGGCACGCCAGCCGCATGCATGATCTTAGCGAAGATATAGCCGTTGAAGGGTGCGATCTCGGTCGGCTTCAGCACCATGGTGTTGCCGGTCGCGAGCGCCGGAAAGACCTTGCAGGCGATCTGGTTGAGCGGCCAGTTCCAGGGGGTGATCATGCCAACCACACCGATCGGCTCCCAGACATGGAGCGTCTTTCCGTCCTGCCGTTCGAACTCGAAGTTCTCGAGCACTTCGATCGTCTTCTGGCAGTGTCCGGCCAGCATGCCGACGTGAGGGCCGCTAGCCAGGCTCATCGGAGCGCCCATCTCATCGCTGACTGCCAAGGCAAGGTCTTCCTTGCGGTTCTCGATCTCGGCCTGAATTGCGCGCAGCAGGGTAAGGCGCTCTTCCCGGGACGTCTGACTAAAGCTTTCAAAGGCGCGCCTGGCAGCGGCGACGGCCTTGTCGACATCGGCCTTGGTACCGAAGCTGATGTGACCGATCGTTTCTTCCGTCGCAGGATTTTCGACTGGCTGAGTGTTCTCGATAACCGGATCGACCCACTGGCCATCGATATAGAATCTGGTGCATTCGCGCATGAAATGTCTCTCCTTATGCCGCGGGCATTAGCTTCTTGTTGCCCAGCGCGCCACCACCTCGCTGCCATCCTGAGCGCTCGTGCGAATGGTGCCGGGAGTACGATCGAACCGGGGTGCGGGCGCGGCCTGCGAACGGCCATCGTGTTCCACATAAGCACCGCGCGCCTTCAAGTGCGGATGGTCCTTCGCCTCGTCTAGCGGGACAACCGGTGCGAAACAGGCGTCCGTTCCTTCGAGCAAAGCGATCCATTGTGCTTGCGTCTTGGTCTTGAACAGCGCGGCGAGCTTCATGGTGTATTCATCCCAATTTGCCGGGTCGAGCTGTCCCTCGGCCAGTTCTTTGGGCGCATCGGCGCGAGCCAGGAGTTCGGTGTAGAACTGAGGTTCGATTGCGCCGACGGAAATCTCTTTGCCGTCCTGACAGGCATAGCAGCGATAGAAGTGCGCAGCGCCGCCAAGCAGGCCCGCCCCGCGCTGAGTGGTTCGTAACGCGCTGTGCGGCTGACCGTGGAAGAAAGTCATCAGGTTGGTGACGCCATCTACGATTGCCGCATCCACGACCTGGCCACGACCACTCTTTTCACGTTCGTAAAGGGCAGCGAGGATACCGAATGCACAATACATCGATCCCCCACCGAAATCACCGACAAGGTTTTGCGGTGGGATCGGCAGTTCGCCTTTTGCGCCGATGCTATCCAAGGCACCGGTGATCGCGATGTAATTGAGATCGTGCCCTGCAGCCTGCGCCAGTGGGCCGTCCTGCCCCCAGCCCGTCATTCGTGCGTAAATGAGGCGCTGGTTGAGCGAGAGCATATCGTCGGGTCCGAGGCCCAGTCGCTCCATAACTCCGGGACGATACCCTTCGATCAGAACGTCGGCATTCGCGAGAGCCTTTTTCGCGAACGCCAATCCATCTTCACTCTTGAGATCGACTTCGGCCCGGTGTCGCCCGCGTTCCACAACAGCATTCATGGGACGATGGCCGGGCCGCTCTATCCGGACAACTTCCGCGCCCAGATCGGCAAGCAGCATGGCGACATGCGGTCCTGGGCCAATGGCCTGGAACTCGACCACCCTAAGACCGGTCAGCGGGCCGTTTTTCATCTTACTCTCCCTTAATTATTGCTTAATTATATTCAGCAGAAAATATGAAAAGGTTCATATTTGCAACCGTTTATGAAAAAGCGGTACATAGACTTGCAAGAGAAACCATTTTCGCCCAAAGCAGTAAGTATTACCCCTTTGCTTATTAATCCTCCCGGAGATTTCACAGTGCCGACCAACATTCCGATAGAGGAAATGCGGCAAAATGCGACGCGTGCAGTGGCGCTCCTGAAGTCTATGGCGAATGAGTCACGATTGCTCATTCTCTGTCATTTATCTCAAGAGGAGCTGACGGTCGGGGAGCTCGTGAATTTGGTAGAGCTTTCACAATCGGCCTTGTCCCAGCATTTGTCGGTACTGCGACGGGAGGGTCTGGTCACCACTCGGCGAAGTTCGCAATTCATATATTACTCCCTGGCAAGCGATGACGTCAAAGCAGTCATTCGCACGCTCTACGAAAGGTTCTGCGTGCCAGCCTGAGCGCAATTAGAACAAGGTCGAGACTAACAGTACACGGCAAGACCATCTTCATACTTTTCCGCTCGAATACCCTCCTCAAATCCAAAATCCATCCGGTAACGAGCTGGTCCGTCTCTGCGGACGCTGGTCAAGGAGCTATCGAACAGCTAGTTGTCCAGCAATGGCACTGTTTGATCCTCCCACTGCTTCGCAAAGCGAGCGACTCGAGGATGGATTTGGAAGGCGATTTTCCTATCTGCGCTTATCGCTGACCGACCGTTGCAATTTCAGATGCAGCTATTGCCTGCCAAATGGTTTCGTGAAGCAGCAAGGCTTGCCGCCAGAACTCTCGCCAAAAGAGATTTGCAGGGCTGTTGCGGCGTTCGCCCGATTAGGTCTGTGGAAGTTGCGGCTGACAGGCGGGGAACCGACCGTGCGTCACGATTTCACCGAAATCGTACGCGAATTGCGCGGTATCGAGGGAATTCGTCGCATTGCGATGACCACCAATGGCTACCGTCTGGAGCAACGTGCGCAAGAGTGGCGCGATGCGGGTGTCGATGCCGTCAATGTCAGTATCGACACACTCGATCCCCACGGCTTCGCCAAACTAACTGGTCATGACAAGCTTGATGAAGTGGTGGCCGGTGTCGATGCCGCGCTGGACCGGGGATTCGATGCGATAAAGGTGAATTCCGTTCTCCTGCGCGATCTCGAGGGGGACGGCTGGGAAGATATTCTGCACTTCGTCCAAGCGCGTGACATCTCTTGGCGTTTCATCGAATTCATGCGCACCAACGACAACTCAGAATATCACCAACAGCAGGCGACGCCCGGTGAGACTGTCCGTGAAAAGCTCTTGGCGGCTGGATGGAAACCCCAAGTGCGCGACGTCGGTAGCGGCCCTGCGGTCGATTATGCCCATCCGGCATATCGCGGCAGGATTGGGCTGATTGCCCCGTATTCTCCAGGGTTTTGCGAAAGCTGTAATCGCCTGAGACTCTCCAGCCGTGGACGCCTCCACCTCTGTCTCTTCGGGACTGAGGGCTTGGATCTGCGCGATCTTCTTCAACATGACGAGCAGCAAGACGAGCTTGTCACGCGCATTGTCGCTGCAATGCCAGGCAAAACACGTGGCCACCGTCTGAATGAAGGCAACAGCGGGTCGACGCCTCACTTGGCCTCCATCGGCGGCTAATCTACGGAATACTACAGCCCGCTCATCGGTCGGCGGCATAGGACGTGATAAATTCGCCGTGCCCGGGCATTCCGGCCACTCTGGCGGCGATCGCTTCTTTTTGCCGAGCGAGTGTACCCATCAGCCGTTCGCTGTCGACCAGGCTTGCCAGCCGATGCCATCGCCGGGGCATCAGCCCTTGTCCGAGCATCACATAAATCCAGCTTTCGGTCCTGAAGAGTTCAAGCGCGTCCTGCCAAGCCTGACCCTGTGCAGAAAAATTCTCGATCCGAGCTTTCAGGCTGTCTGGAATGTCCATCTCGGCTCGGCTCCGCCAAAATTCGGAATCGTCGCGTTGGGTCAAATGGTAGTGAAGGATGATGAAGTCGCGCACATGCTCGAGTTCCCGGTCAGCCAAGGCATTCCATCGATCGCGCAACGCATCCATCTCACCATCAAAGGGGAAGAGTTGAATCAGGCGGGTTACGCCAGACATGATGAGGTGGATGCTCGTCGATTCTAGTGGCTCGATGAAGCCCGATGAAAGGCCCAGAGCGACGCAGTTCTTCGCCCACATCGTGCGGCGCCGGCCGGTCTCGAACCTGATGAGCCGTGGGTCGCTGACGGCCCTCCCCTCAATTGCACCGAACAGTTTTTCGCGCGCATCCTCAGCGTCAAGATAGTCGCTGGCGAAAACCAGTCCGTTTCCGGTCCGGTGCTGAAGCGGGATGCGCCATCGCCAACCAGCTTCATGCGCCGCAGCGACTGTATAGGGCGGCGGCGCAGTTGTTTCTTCGGTCTGGACGGCCCAGGCCCCATTGGTCGGCAGCCAGTTGCTCCAGTTTTCATACCCGACCTCAAGGGTCTGACCGAGCAGCAAAGCCCTGAAGCCGGTGCAGTCGATGAACAGGTCACCCTCAATTCGCTCGCCACTATCAAGGGTAAGAGCAGTGATTTCACCCGTCTCAACGTGTTGTTCGACCTTCGATATCCGCCCTTCGACCCTTCGCACGCCATCCCGCTCCGCAATTGCTCGCAGAAAGGATGCATATCGACCCGCATCGAGATGATAGGCATAGTTGAGCGGCGGTGCGCCCTCAGTAGTGAACTTCCCCGCCAGCGCAGCTTCATGCTCCAGGCAGAACGCGCCGATCCCGTCAGCGAGGCCGCTAGCGCGCCCTTCGAGCCAGAAGTGCTGGAACTCGGCCACCCAGTTACGCATCTCGAAGGTACCGAAGCTATGCATGTAGCTATCGCCGAGTGCACCCCAGTCGTCGAAGCGGATACCTAGCTTGAACGTCGCGCCGGTAGCCGCCATGAACGCCCGCTCATCGATGCGCAGATATTCATGAAAACTGCGCGCGGTCGGAATGGTAGCCTCTCCAACACCAATCGTTGGGATTGCATCGCTTTCGACCAATGCCACCTGGACGAGACGACCGAGCTGGCGCGCAAGGGCACAGGCGGAAATCCAGCCCGCAGTACCGCCACCGGCAATCACAACCTTGACCGGCTGGCCTCCAGTCATCGTTGTATCTTCCGCGTAAGGACCGCACGTAATCGTCGAGCCACGTTATCATCCATTTCGCCAAGTGGCCCTTGAATGTGCGGCGGCAGATGGCCGATCGCGATGTCGCGCTCTCCGAAGACGTAATGATCGAAGATGGCTTTCCATGCCTCGCGTTCCTGGACAGGGCGCTGGCGGATCGAGAGCATGGCATGCATCAGCGTGATCTGCGGCGTATCGACGAAATCAGAAACCGGATTCCACCACCAGTTCAGCAAAATGTTGAATGCATCCAGGCCTTCCACCTGATGCCACCACATGGCGGGATAAACGAGGATATCTCCAGCTTCGAGAACGACTGATTGTGCCGTTTCTAGTGCATCGCGAAAACGCGGGAATCGCTCATAATCCGGCACCGAGAAGTCCACCATGCTGACGACCTGACCGCCGGGTGTCGGTTCAAGGGGGCCGGGATAAAGGTTTCCGATCTGATCGGGCGGAAAAAGGGTGAACCGCCGCCGTCCGGCAGCGCACAAGGCGCAATTGTTGGATAAATCGTAATGGGCCGGAGTGACGGTGCGATTGCCCATCCAGAGGCTACCGACGACCGGCGCACAGTTCTCGCTTACGATATTCGCCAACCCCGGATCGTTCTCCTCCCAGAGGTCTGGGAAGAACAGATTGAGGTCGGTTGAACCGATATAAATTGTCTCCTTCGGCCCCGCCAGGATTTCGTCCAGCAGCGGCCCGAGCTCCTCCTTCGATGCGCTGAAATTGAACCCATCGACAGCCTCGTTATAGTGAAAACGTCCTCTGGCCTCTTCGCTTGCCCGATATACGGTGAGCGGTCGTCCTGCTGACTTTGCGCGGAGGTAGTCTGAAACCTCTTCGTTCGATTGGCGCGCGCAACGAACGACAGGAAGTTGATAGCCCGCTTTTCGAAAGACCGCAGGCCCATTCAACGTGGTAATGAAGCGGTCAAGTTCAGCCCCACGCGGCATAGGGGTGTCGAACTCCTCGACCGGACGGGCGCAGCTCACCGAATGGTCTGCCCGATCATCCATGATCAGTCTTCGTGCATCCTCTTCCGGCGAACGAGGTCGTTCATGTTGCCTAGGGAATGGGCGATCAGAATTGCGGGTTGCAAAAACCCTTGCTGGTTCAGTTCACCCAGCTTCGCGTTTTCCAAGCCTCGCAAAGCCTCTGGCATTATGGCGTGGAAATTATCGAATTTGATAGCCTTAGTATCAGAAGCCTGAACATTTAGAGAGAGGGGCTGGATCAATCCGGCTTCATCAAGG
Organism: uncultured Erythrobacter sp.; assembly: GCA_947504155.1. GTDB lineage: Bacteria > Pseudomonadota > Alphaproteobacteria > Sphingomonadales > Sphingomonadaceae > Qipengyuania. The sequence continues at coordinate 1,001,388 of CANNGF010000002.1, read as the reverse complement.
GCACGGGTCATTTGCCGCGTGCTTTGGAGACTGGAATGGATCATGCGCAAGGATTCAAGGGCGCTCTCGAGTGCCGGTGCGTGTCCGCCATGTTTCAGAAATAAAGCGTCCGAAGCCTGCTCATCTTCCGTCACCTTCGGATGGTCGAGGATGATATGTACTGCCGGATCGTCGCTATCTGATTTGCCAAGCAGGAAAGGCCCCTTCTGAATGAGGGCCGGAACGTATCTCGCGTCCCAATAATCATCGCGTGCAAACAACGATTCATGCGGTTCGAGCCCAAGGATAGCGATCGGCACTGCGGCACCATCGGCATCTCTCGTGAATAAGATGGGAAATTCGCGCGGAACTTGCGCAATTTCCGGAAGCAGGATTTCGACTTGTCCGGCGGGATCCCCGTACTGTGGGCCATAGGCGCGACGCAGCCGCAAATTCGCATGAACTACATTATCGAGAGGAGCGGTCTGCATGATACGGGAGACTACTAGCTTGGGTTCAGAAGAAAAGGGCCGCCGCCGGTTGGGATCGGCAACGGCCCCTCTTTTAGGTTCCGCGTGCTGGAGTTAGAAGCGGAACCGAGCTCCGAGGTAGTAACGAGGACGTCCTTCGACGATGAACCAAGGCTGGTTCTCCGTGCGAGCGTAAGTCTTGGTATTCGAGCCCGTCAGATTGATGCCCTCGAACGACACTGCGATGTTATCGGTAATGTCGTAGCTGACGTTGAGATCAAGCTGGTCATAGGCGTCCACGAAGACCGGGTTTCGTGAGGAACCACGGCTGTTGTTAGCAAGGAAAGCGTCGCGCCAGTTGTAAGTCAGGCGAGCCGACAAGCCGAAGTTCTCGTAAATCAGCGAGGCGTTGAACGTGTCCGAAAGTCCGAGCAGCGCAAACTGATCGGCATTGGTCGGGGCGGTAATGTCGTAACCCACATCGCCGCGCACCAAGGTGTATGCCGCGGCAACACCTACACCGGTATCTCCGATGAAATACTGCCCGGCAACTTCCATGCCATAGATATGCGCTTCTTCGCTGTTGACCGGCCGCTGAGTCTGGAACTGGTACAGCGGATCATCTGCGTTCGCCACTACGTCGTAGTCGCCCAGAACTTCGTCTACAAACCCTTGGTCAAGCCCGCTTGCCCCGAGGTTCGCGTTGAACTGCGTCACCGCATCGTCGAACCCGAACTGGTCAATCAATGCCGTGAGCGTGAAGAGGTTCACGTCAGACAGATCGAGTCCATTGTCCTGAAGGTAAGTCAGCGCCTGACCCGACCGCGTTCCCGGCGCACCAGAGCTCGGATCGCGCAGACCAAAGAGCTCCTGAGTGATCTGACCGGTGCCCACAAAGTTCTTCACCCGCTTGTCGAAGAAACCGATCGAAGCATAGCTGGACGGTGCGAAATACCATTCGAGGCTGGCGTCGAAGTTATCCGAAATAAGCGGGATAAGCTGAGGATTGCCTGCATTACCGCCGGGGACCCCGCCCAGAGCAGTCGGACGGTTGGGGTTGCCCGTGCTGGTCGACGCGAAGAGCGAGCCGAAATCGGGACGCGCAATCGATCTACCAAAAGAGATACGACCCTTCAGATCATCCGTAAGGTCGATTGAAAAATCGAGAGCCGGGAGAATGTGATCGTAGCTATTGTCTCCAGACACAGGCTGTTCGTCAGACGAAAGCTCTGCCCGGAAATCGTTATCGGCAGTCCAGATGATGTTCTGGGGGATGCCCTGAAGTGTAACCGATTCCGATTCTGTCCGCTCATAACGTACACCGGCCACGATATTGACAGGGCGGCTCATCAACTCGGTATTGATCTCGACCTGTCCGTAGACCGCCCAGATATCTTCATCGACGCTGTTATCGCTGCTGGATTCCAATGTTCCCGGCACACCAAAAGCGTTGAAGAGTTCCGTAGCATCGCCGCGGAATGCCGTCCGCAAAGGATCGCCTGCCGGGATGCCCGTATCGAAATCGCGCCACTGACAAACCAGGCAGAATGGCTCCAGTACTCCCGGAGCAGTTTCCGCGATGTCACCAATATTGCCCACACCCCAGTCCCCCAGGGTGTCATTCGTGCTGGTCGTCCGGCTGGACATCGATGCGGAACGGTAGTTCGCACCGAACTGGACCCGATCATCATCGCCCATTTCCCAGATGCCATCGAGCCGGATTTCGTCGACCGTCTGTTCCTGGAAGGCTGTCTGGCTTCGTGCGACCTGCGACCCGAGGTCGGGAATATCGAGAATGCCGTTCCCGTTTCCATTCTCCGAATCGTCGAAGCTGATGAATTGCTGCGGGAAACCGTCAACAATACGGAGGCCCTGATCGACAATGCCCTTTTGCGCCAGCGCAACAAGCGTCGAAGTATGCCCCAGCGGGTTGTTCGGCTGTGCTTCGGCCTTTGAATGATGGCCATCGAGAATAAGGGTCAGATTATCGCCGACGTCATATGCAACATTCAGGCCGAGCGAATAGAGTTCATCCTTCGTGGCACGATACTGCTGCTCGAATCCACCGTCCTTCGGCGCGGTGATGACATCATCGATGAAGATTGCGGTGGCGACCTGGTTGTTGCCGTCGAATTCGATCGCATCGAACGGACGGTTGTACCATGTCGTCTGGTCGACGCGCTGCTCTTCAGCTTCGTTGCGGTAATAGGTTGCATCGGCCGTAACCGAGAGGCGGTCGTTCGGAGAGAATTGAAGGGTCAGCTGGCCGTTGAGGCGTTCGCGCTGGAATTCTGAATAGTGGTAACGCGTGTCGTTCGGTATCCCGATCAGCGTTTCCGGATCGTCGGGTGCATTGGTCACGACCGTGGATCCGTCAGCGCGACGGAACGTCGTCGAAGAGGCGAATTCGCTGTACGGAAGGATGTTCCAGTCGTTGGCGGATTCGGAAACGGCGGAGTTGTTGCGCTTCTGATAGCTGCCGAACAGACCGACACCGAAGGTCGCGTCTCTGTTGGTCCAATTAACGAGACCCGAGATTTCGGGCGTCACCCGCGAGTGGTCAAAGGTATCGGAACCGTCGTAAAGAGCCTTGGCACCGATCGAACCGCTGATGCCTTCTGGCGCATCGAGCGGCCGGCGCGTAACGATGTTGATAGCCGCACCGATACCGCCACCTGGGATAGCGGCCCGGGAAGTTTTGTAGACTTCCAGACGGCCCACGCCCTCGGAAGCAAGGTTTGCAAAATCGAATGAACGCGTGGTTCCAGAGACGAAATCACCATTCTGGTCCTGCCCGACAGAGGCAATGCTTGCCGTCGGAAGCGTCCGTCCATTGAGAGTAACGAGGTTGAACCCTGGGCCGAAGCCGCGAACCGTCACCCGCGAACCTTCGCCGTTCACGCGGTCAATCGATACGCCCGTGATGCGCTGCAACGACTCGGCGAGGTTGGTGTCGGGAAACTTGCCGATCTCTTCTGCCGAGATACCATCGACAACGCCCGAAGAATTGCGCTTGAGATCGACAGAGCGATCTAAAGAAGCGCGAATACCAGTAACGACGATTACGTCGTCATTTGCCTGCGGGTCGGTGTTATCTTCAACTATCTCCGCTTCCTGCGCGAAGGCTGTGTTAGCGCTAACAAATGTAGTCGCAAGTGCGAGCGCTGAAGCGGTACGAACCGCGCGAGAGCGCGTTGAAAAGCCAATCATGTCATCCTCCCACCATATCGGCCGGTTCGCCGATTATTGGTAGCGCTACCTTTTGTGCGCTGACAGGAGAATAAGGTTCGTTACAACAGAATGTCAATCGCGTTTCTTTATACGGAAAATTTCCTAAGCGCCTTTTGAAAAATAAGGATTTTCTGCAAACGAGGTGGGAAGAACCGGAAGTTTGGCGGGCATTTAGGCAACATCAAAACGATTGATACTTGCCGCTTAAGGCAACTTCTAGCTGCGCCACATTAAAAGACACCCCACCAGAGCCCATTTGGTCTGACGGGGTGTCTTGCAAAACGATTGGTCTAATCTCCGAAGCGCGCGGTCAACTGGATGCCGTAGAAGCGTGGTTCAGCCGGAATGAAAGTGGGGATGCCGAAGGCTCCGCCAGTGTTTCCAGCATCAAGCAGGTAGTCCTCGTCAAAGGCGTTGCGGATAAAGCCTGCCAGTTCGAAACGATCGTCGGCGAAGGAGACGCCTGCGCGAGCATTGACCAGCGTGACCGGCCCCTGCGAAATTACAGGGTCATTGGGAACCTCGAAGAAGATGCGGCTACGATAGGTTACACTGGGCGTCGCGAATAAACGGACGCCTTCGGCCATAGGATAATCGATCGTGAACCCGCCCGCGGCCTGCCATTCGGGCTGAAGCCGGAAACGCGCACCCGAGTATTCGGGCGAAAACGCGCCGTCCTCGTCGATCCCGCCGGCTATGTAGCCGACATTGCCGAACACGCGCAGCCAGTCGCTCGCCTTGAGCGTGATCTCAGCCTCGACCCCCAGGTTCGATGCCGAGCCCGCGCTTTCAGTAACGAAGGAACCAGTGGGGTTACCCTCACCGTCGACTTCCGCGACTGAGACCTGGAAGTTATCGTAGACTTGGTAGTATACGCCGAGCGAGCCGGAAACGGGGCCCGAACTAAGCTTGAGCCCCCCCTCGTAATTCCACACGGTCTCTTCGGGGATCACTCGCTGCACACCGGCTGCGTTGACCGGAACCACCGGTGAACGGCGGCCCTTCGAGACCGTGGCGAACACGTTCACCGCGGGGTTGATGCGATAGAGGACATTGAAGCGCGGCAAGACGGCGGAGAAGCTATCTTCCGTAGTTATGGTCCCGCCCGTATCAGCCTGGCCCGGCACCAGCGGCGCGCCGCTCAGAACCGAGTTTGGCACGTCGGCGAAATAGGACGACCGGCGCTCCTCGATCAGGACCCGCGCCCCCGCTGTCAGTTCGAGGCTCGGCGTCGCGATGTAGGTTACGTCACCGAACAGCGAATAGCCGGAGTTCTTGCCCTGATTCTCGAAGACCGAGGTGTAGGGAATGGCCGTAAGCCCGAGCGAGGGCACGCTGCCATCGGCAGCAACGCACGGAAGTCCTCCGAATGGGCGTCCCGCGTCGGGAACACCGAACAGTCCGGTCAGGCACTGCAGGAAGGTGCCTTCTTCGGTTGAGAAAGGCACGTTCTGCCGCCCGTCTTCGGTGAAGAAGTTCCACCCGAATGCCGCGCGCCAGCTTGTATCAGCATAGCTGAAACGGCCTTCATGGCTGAACTGGTCACCTTCCGCGATTTCCGCGAATTCGAGAAACGGCGCAGCTGAGCCGTCGGCATCGAATACTTCGGCACTGTCGAACTTGCGGTAGCCGTTGACGGTAGTGAAGGTGAGCGATTCGCCCAGTTCCACCTGCGCGGTCAAATTGATGTCATAGACTTCCCGGTTCAGCCCCAGCTGGTCGTCGCCCAATGCCTCGGCAGAGGATGACGAACCGCCCAAGTTGGCATCGCCGAAGGCATTCTGTGCACCGCCGGGCGCACCTGCGTAAGCCGGGAAGGTGCCCGAGATGAAAGGCGTGCCGCCGTGGCGCTGCTGGTCGTAAGTGCCGATGACGTCGACCGTCACGTAAGGACTCGGAGTTAAACGCAGCGAACCTCTTACCCCGAACTGGTCCTGGGCGTAGAGATCCTCTTCCTGGCTCTCGGCCAAATTATGGACATAGCCTTCACGTGTGCGCCATTCGAAGGCCACGCGACCTGCCACCGTATCGGAGCCGAGATTGACGAAGCCCGAAAGCAAAGTCGCGTCGAAATTTCCGTAGCCCCCAGTAAGCGCAGCCGATGCGCCGGACTTGGGTTTGGCGGAGACGAGGCTGATCGCGCCCACCGCCGATGCGGTGCCAAACAGCGTAGCCTGCGGGCCCTTGATGACCTCCACGCGTTCGAGGTCGTAGATCGCCTGATACGAGCCGCGCGAGCGCGAGATGTCGACGCCGTTGTAGTAGAGCGTAACACGGGGCCCCTGCTGTGCCGAACCGCTGTCCGAAGTGATCCCGCGGATGACGATGCCGGGGTTGTTGGCGCTCTGTTCCTGGATGTTGAGCCCCGGAACGTAGTTGGACAACTCGTCCAGATCGGTCACGCCGAGTTCGTCGATCGCATCACCAGTGAGCGCGCTGATCGTGATCGGCACATCCTTGGCGCGCTGTTCGATCTTCTGCGCCGTAACGATGATAGTTTCGCCTCGCTCATCGTCTCCTGCGGCAGCAGTTTCCTGCGCGAGCAAGGGTGACGGAAACAGGGCCACGGTCGCGAGCAGAGGGACGCGATGTTTTTTGAGGAGCATTGATTATCCTTCGGTTAGCGCATTGGGCTCGCCGCGCGTTAGAAGCCGAAGGTGTCATTTTGCGTGCGGTTTAATGGCAGTTTGCGGGCAGCATTGCGCTTTGAAGGCACTTACGTGACCAAGAATATGAATTGCGTGACTGCGTGGCAGCATAAAGCCGCGACGAAGCGCCTAAAGCGCGTGGACGAGGAATAGCTCCACCAGCGAGGTTGAACCACTTTACCGCTCGCGCGGGATAGAAAACGACTGGTTGGAAATAAATGGTGCCAGAAGAGGCATCACATTCGGCCGCTTTTCTCACCTATTTTCAGATATTTAGGAAATTCGGTCTATACGAAGAGCCCGCAAAAGGCCCGCAAAAACCGTCTAATGCATTGGTTCGATGCCTTTTTCGGGACTCATAATTGATTCTGTGGCACCAAATGACGCGGTCGATTTTGTCTGCTTTGCGCCCCAATTCCAGACGTTCGCCGCTAATCGTCAAATGCTCAGAAGCGGACATTGAACAAGTCCGGTCGACCAGGCCACCCGCCAGTCCCATGCCCGGCGCCGAACATGCTAAGGGTCTCGGACTTCACCTATGTCGCGACTTGGGCCGGGTTCGTCTATGTCGCCTTCGTGGTCGACGTTTGCACCCGCTATATCGTGGGCTGACGGGTGAGCAGAACGGCGGATGCCAGCTTCGTGCTGGACGTTTTAGAGCAGGCGATCCATGATCAGCGACCAATTCATTGTGGCGGCCTGATCCACCATAGCGACCGTGGCAGCCAATATGTCTCGATCAAGTATACCGAGCGCCTTGCCGAAACCGGAATGGAGCCGTCGGTCGCTGGTGTTGGCGACAGCTATAACAACGCTTTGGCCGAGACGTTCAACGGTCTCTACAAGGCCGAGGCGATCCACCGGCAAGGTCTGTGGCGTTGATTCGAAGGCGTGGAATATGCCACGCATAAGAGGGTCGACTGGTTCAATCACCGCCGCCTGCTCGCGTCTATCTATAATATCCCGCTAGCCGAAGCCGAGGAGCGCTACTGCGCCATGCTGGACGACAAACCGATGGCGGCCTTATTCGATAAACTGGTCACCGGCAATCCCGGGGCGGTTTAGATCGCTTATCTACTGCAAATCCAAATTAATTTCGTGAGATCTGCTTTTAATGCAGGTTGGGAACTTCACCTACCAACAGGGTTTGCATTATTTGAGGTGATGAGATGCGTAAATTGACGGCTTCTGTGATGATACTTTTGGCCGGATGCACAACCGTTGGCGGCGGGTTTGCAGAAATTCCGACTGCAAGGCTTTTAACAAACCCATTCGATACGATTGCCGACCGTCCGGACGTCCTTAACACCGCTGCGACCACGGGAAAAATTGATGTGACAGGGCAATGCGTGGGCTTAGCTCGAGATGGTGTTAGTCTAACCCTTCTGTGGCCTGAAGGCACTAAATACGAACTTGAAGGCAGTAGCCTTTTTATCGTCCTTCCGGATAACCGAGGGCGTGCGGTAGTTGGAAAAACTATCACTTTGACAGGATCGACACTGCATAGCGCGGGCGAAAAGCAGCTACCAGATCCATACCGTGCCGTGTGCGCATCTCCTTTCTTTACCGTCTCGTCAGCATACTAGGAGAGAACATATGAGGCTTCATCTCGCTGCCCTTTTGGCAGCAACATCAATTTCGCCAAGCGCTGCGCTTGCTCAAAGTACCAACGCGAACGAACGGGCTGTAGCGGCAAATTATGCCACGACTTACGGCGTGTCGGAGGCGGAAGCGAAAGGCAGGCTTGATCGTCTCGATGAAATTATGCGAGTTGAGAAAGCGCTGACGGAGAAATTCCCTAACCAGTTCGGTGGGCTCTATGTCGTTCATGATCCCGATTTCAAAGTGGTCGTGAAAATGACCGGCCAGGGCGAAGGGCTACTCAAGACGGTTACGACCGATCCTCTTTTTGTCGTCGAGAAGGCCGATGTTCCGGTGAAGCTGTTGCGACAACTGCAAGAGCGAGTCGCAGATCGGATGAAGACCGATGGTTCATATTATTTCGCGATCGAGGCGAATATCTGGGAAGGCAAGGTCCTCATTCGCACTACCGATGTCGATGCTCTTAGAGCGGATCTCCCACAGGATCTCGCAGTAAACCGTAACATCGAAATCAGCCGTGTCGAAGGTGGTATGGTTAACACCGCAACGATTTACGGGGGGAGAATGCTGACCGGCACGCAGGAATGCACTTCCGGCTTCAATGTCCTCGCGAATGGCCAGCCCATGATCCTAACAGCCGGTCATTGTGATAATCGGATGACTTTGGACGGGCAGACGTTCAACGTGGTCGAAAGAGTCTACAAGTCGAGCTCAACCTGGGGGTTCGATATGCAGATTATGAGGTCGACATCCACCCACACCTATCCCAATGAAGCCTACAAACAACGGTCCTATCGTGAGACAATCACCAAGGTAACTTACGCGAACGATCTTCCGCTTGGGTGGAGCATCTGCGCATTTGGTGCAAAGACAAGTCCGACCAGCCTCCGCTGCGGAAAACTCGAAGCTAAATGGGAGTCGACTATCGACAATAATGGCGTGAAAGGCAGCTTCATGCGAGCGTCATCACCCGATAGCAATCCATTCGTAATTGGCGGCGACAGTGGTGGGCCAGTGATTTTGCAAAATACCGCGATTGGAATTATCAAGGGGCGCGGAGACACGAGATATCCCAACCACATGTATTTCGCGGATATTCAAAATCTGATGGGCTACGGCGGCTTTCAGTACTACGACGTTAGCGTGAAAATTGCCCCGTAGGTTTCATCGGGATTACGAACGAAAAGCGGGCGGAGCGAATTAGGGTTCTGGCTTTGTCAGCTTCGCCATGCTGTCGGTCGGTAAGGGACGTCTACGTAGTGGTGCCGCTTTCGCGCGGGCATCACTGGGATGCGCACAAAGGACTTCGCTTGCCGCTTTGCCGAGGCGCTCAACTTGGCAGAGCCCGACCGGTTCACCGCCACGACGAGCGAGGAAAAGATGTACATGGAATGGATGCACAACTAGCGTAGCGAAACAGCCGTTTTGCCCTATCCAGCGCGCGCTCGGAGCGGTGCCCCAGAGGCAGTGCCGATCGGCTGGAACGACCTTAAGGAGATGCAGGATGCTAAGCCATTCGCCATCGGGGATGTTGCCGCTGATTGATCGGGCCGATAGTAAACCGCTATTGGGATGGGGCTTCGCCGACCAAGAACTGGCAAACGTATAGGGTTGATCGCATGCACGCTATCCAACGTCAGGATATGGCGTAATTCGATCAAAAGCATACCGACCGCTTACGGCCCCGTTCCGGCCATTCCGGTACCTATCCACAGCTGATATCAGCGCGAGTGTAGGCATATCTAACCCGCTCTTGACCGCGTCGCCGTCGATTGCATTACGCGCAACGGCAGCTTCGCGCCCCAATCCCGGTCGTTGAAGCTTTGCTGTCGATCTCCTGGAAGCGGACGCAGAGCAACTGACAGCAAAGCCGAGAAGCCGTTTATTTATTCACACACTCACGACCCACTGCAGTCATGAGACCACGCTCAGACCCAGCTTTTCGATTTCCCAGCCATCGCCCCTGCGTCGAAGGCGGTAGGCGCCATGCTCCGCGCCGAGATTGCCGTATGTGGCACCGCCAAACCCTGCACAGAAACCGCGATTGCCCGAACAATCGATCCGCGCATCGATGAACATGGCTTTCTCGCTATTCCGGGCAAGGATTACGCCACCGTCGTTCCATGAACAATCGGCGTCAGCGAAGAGTTGCCCAAATCGGCGCGTGAGCCTGTTGCGCAAATCATCGTTTGCCCCGCGCAGACAGAAATGGGCGTGCATGTCGCCTTCGCGCCCCTCATAATCCTGCAGCACATAGGCGAACATCGCTTCCCGTGGATCAGCAATTCCCTCGATGGTTCGCTTGGGCCAGCGCCTCCCGTCCCAATGCTCGTCGAACTCCTGTGAGAGCAGCATATCGTCCGTGGATGGGCCAGGTGGTGGAGGCGCTGGCGGATCGGGGATGCCGTCGGGTTTGGCCGGATCGTATTTCGCGATTTCATAGATCTGTAAGGCAGGCCCGGCGCAATCGGCAGGTAGTTCGTCGCCGATCAAAGCCACCAGGTCGGCATCGCGAGGATAGAACCCACCGCTGCCGCGAACCATCTCGCCTTCGCGGATACGCAGACCAGAGGTGTAGTTATTCACCAGCCAGTCGCTCTCGTCGAGGGTCGCGACCTGCACGTCCTTGTCCGCCCACAGGATGAGCGAGCGTTGTCCAGGCGAATGTTCCAGATAAAGGCATGACCCGGCGCGGGTGATCCGCCCGGAAACAAGCGCCTCCATGCGACTGGTGCCGCGATCCTTCAAGATCACCGGCAGCGGAGATTCTATCGAGCCGGGCTGTTCGCCAATGTCAGGTGCATCCACCGGAGCGCATGCGGGGGATGCCACTGCAAGCAGCATACATGCCAATAGAGCACTGCGTCTTTGACGGGTGTGCCTCACCGTGTAATTTACCAAGGTGGGTCGCAATCTCATCCTGTCACAACCTCTCCGTCAAAATCCCCAAAATCGATTGCAATCGATCGGATCGAGCGCGGGATTGCGCAGGCGGCGGTCCGCTTCGCGCTGCGCCTGCTCGACTGCGCATTTGTTGGCGCGCTCCACGATCTGTTTTTCGGTCGCACCGCTACGTTCGCCGTAACGACGCAGGGCAGGATTGAACCTCTCCGGAACAGCAAAGGGATTGCTGACGGTCGTGACACTCACGACCTTGTGGTTCCCGCAGGCTTCAGCCAACGCCGGATCAGGATCGGAAGGTTCGCCAAACCATCCTGTTTCTGCGGTCAACCCCACGCGCACGTTACCCATTGTGTTGGGTTTGTAGCGCGATCCGAACGCAAGGTATCCTTCCTCATCCATGACAAGCGCGGCTGAGTACGGAAACATGACCAGCGGATCATCGCCCCTTTCACGGTCGAGGAAAAAGCACCCATCGCGCAGCACGATCGTGTGTTGACTGCCAAGATCAAGCACTTCGCCTGCAGGTTCTGTGGCCTGCGGAAATGCGCGGACATAATAGGACAGATCTAACGGAACGGCGGGTCGGGTAAGCACAGGTTCTTGGTTGACGGGATCGGGCGGCCATTTCCCGTCGAGATCCGAAAACGGCGGCGGAAGTGGCGCTTCGAGGATCGTGAGGCGGCCGCTCTTTTCCTGTTTTGCACCCGTCGGGATCGGCGCAGGCTCGACGCAGGCCACCTCGGCATTGCCGGATTGCATGACGATACGCCCCTGATCGTCAAAGGTGCAGAGCGGTTGCTCCGGCCCGGATGGCGAACATGCCGCGATCAGCGCGGCGATAGGCAGTAACAGGACAACCCGTATCATCGCGCCCTGTCCCCCGTCAGAACATGCTCGCTGCCCGCGATAATCAGTTCGCCATTGGGCCCCATAAGATAGTGCGGATCATCGCGCATCAGCTCGGCAAAGGCAGTGTCCAGCACGGCGTGATCTTCCCGGCAGTTCTGCTCCGTGGCGGATAACTCGTCGTCCACCGACAAGCGATTACCATCGGCCCGATAGGTTCCGAACAATGTCGCGCATGACGCCAAACCCTGCCACGTCTCCGCCGCGAACTGCAGATGCCGGTGACCGGGGCTGGAGCTTGCCGTCTGGCCATCGATACTGCGGATCACCCAGGTTGTGCCTGCCAGGTTTTGGGGAACCAGGCCGGAGCCTGCAATCCGCATCGGATCGGGGGAACGATCCTGCGAGGTCGCCGTGTCGCTACGCACAAGTTCGACAACATGTTCGCGCGAGCGCAAGCGCAAATTGTCGCCGGATAGCCGGACCTGCGGATATGCCCGGAACAACTCGGCAATCGCATTCTCCCATTCACCTTGCGGCTCGATGCAGGCCATCGCATCGCCGCCCCAGCTATGCACCGCGATGCGCCCTTCGGCATAGAGAGCTGTGCCGCCAAAGCTGTTGCAGCCCACCGATCCGCCTGCCGCGTCCGTGGAGAAAGCGAGGTAGGGTTCGCTGCCCGAAACCGACAGGGTTTCACCGTCGATGCTGGTGATGCGCCACCTGCCGGTGATATCCTTCAGCGCAGGAACTGTCTCCCTGACAGCTTCTGCCGCGGCATCGCCGGTCTGTTGGTCAGCCTGCGGGTTGCAAGCGGCGAGCGCCATGAACAGCAGAACGACGGGAAGTCTCATCGCAGAATATCCCTCAGGATCACATCGCCATCCGGGAGCGGCACGGTGTATTCGACGTCGGTCGGGCAGCTGCTGGTGCAGATGACATTGGGGAAATTATTCGCGTCGATCCATTGCGCAACCTTGGCAACGGCGGGTTCGGTGATCGGTGAGCCGTCCGGCAAGGTGCCGGGACATGCGATTGCTGCGCTGCCCCAGATATTGTTACCCATATCCGGCTGCCTGCTCATCGGTGTACAGCCGTTGAAATAGACCACTACCCCGCCGTAACCATTCGGATTGCCGAAATTCGTGCTGCCGTCATATTCAACCCAGAGTCGGGTGGGATCGGTAAGTTCCCTGTCCCCGATGCGGGTTATGAAATAGCGACGCACTGTCGGATTGCCGAAATTGTCGGTCGGCCGGGGTGGCGCGATCTGCGCCATGCGTTGATCGACCTGCACCGCCAAAGCGCGCGCGCTTTCGACTGTCGTCCCTACATAGCTTCCCGCGCCCAGCACATCAGCGCCTCCAACCCTTTCGGCCAGCCTGCCATCGACGATCCGCATCAAGGGCAGCGTCATCTGCACAATGCGCGTGTCGAAGGACGGGGGATCACCCTCCACCAGACGCCCCGCCAGATAGCCCGTGCGGCTTGCCAGCAGCAGCACCTCGTCTCCTGGTTCAGGCGTAATGACGGGGGAGCGGCTCTTGCCCTCCAGAGGCGGCATCCGCACGATCAGCAGGTCGCCGGTCTGATTACCGCCTCGCCAGCCCTCGCGCACGCGGTATAGGTAATCGAGCGACAGGCCATCGCCGCGATCGACCGGCCGGATACCTTCGAGCACCGCGCGTACGACGATGGGAGCAATGGCGAAATGTTCGCCAAGACTGCGCGCCTCTGTGCCGGGCTCGGGCACCAGCCCCGCCTGCTGTGCCTGTGCGTAGTGCCAGGCGGTCATTCCGATGAAAGCAAGAGCGCGTGGATCGGCGGGGTTCTCCACTCCGGGAAGGCCCTCGCCGCTTAACCCGATGGTCCTCAGCGCCAGTCCGGCGCGCTGTTCGGCAAGTATCACAGCTGCCTTTTCGGCAAGCTCAGCCGCCCAGGGGTGCGGTGCGATGGCCTCGACATCCTCTGCCAGCTCGGGATAGCGCGCGGCAGGCACGAGCGTCGCCCGCTCTCTTCCAATCTTTACCGGCATCCGGGTCTCGACCGGATCGGCGCGGTAGCTGGCTTCTCCGCCGAGCTTCGCCAACTCGTCGCCCAGCGTCTGGACACGGCAGGGCTCACTCATCCGGTAATATGAGCCACCCGTGCGCACTTCCCCGTCGCGGTCGATGATCCAACCATTGGCCGCGAAATCGCAGTTTTCCGCATCGACTCTATATTCTGGCCCGAAGGTGACGCGGGTCAGCTCCTCGCCGCGATAGGGTCTGGCGCGCCTGTCCGCGAGCAACCATTCCCCGCGAACGAAATCGTCGCGCGGGATAGTCGCAGCCACGTCGACCTTGGCGAACACCCATGTCTCGCCGCCTCGTTCGATCCGGATGGTGTCGTCATCGACCGCCACGATGCGCACTTCGCCCGCATCGAAAGGGGCGAGCCGCGCCTGTGGTTGGCAATGCTCCGCAAGGCGCGTGTAATCGTCCAGCGCGTATCGCCCATCGCCCAGATCGCGCAGCTGGCCCTGTGTCAGTTCGCAGCCACTGCCAAAGGAAAACATCGGGCTCCAGATAGTGAGCCGGTCTTTCGGCGAGACGCCCGGGCCGGACACCGGCCGCCACTCGCCATAGAGCGTCTTTACGGCATCGGTCATCGGTGCGAGCGCCTCCGGTCCGGGAGGAGGTGGCGCAGGAGGCAAAGGCATATCTGCCGGTTCGCGCGAAGGGGCGGAAGTGGCGCAACCGGTCAGCAGCAATCCGCTGGCCAGAACTGCACCGAAGGCAGCAAGGTCGATCTTCACGGCAAGGTGCCCTGACGGTTGCCTGCGCCGCCGTTGAGCAGCCAGATGTCGCGCTCGATCCGCTGCATGGTGGCGAAGACGGCGGCTTCGTCGGTCCCATCCATCTGCGGCAGCCGATCGGCAGTGCGATCGAGCGGGGCGACGCGCGACACGAAGGACTGGCTGGCCAGGGCGTGGGGATCGCCCGCCACTTCGACCGCAATGAGGCGCGGAGTGCCCGTCGCCTGCTGCACATCGCGCACCGAGCGAGTGAATGCCTGCGCGACTTCATAGCCGAGCCCGGTACCATAGCGCTGCATCGGGGAGAGCTTTGCGCGCAGGAATTCCGCTGCGCCGTGATGCGGATCGCCGATCCGGCCTCGTTGGCTTTGAGCGAAATAATCCGCTGCTTTTGCGAGCCACGGCGAGGTCTGTTCATGCGGTGACGGGCGCACCTCCTCGATGAAATCTCCGCGCGCATAATAGGCCGCGCGAATCGTCGCCCCTGCGGCGCGCAGATCACGTTCGACACGCGCCGGATCGCTCCTCGGTGCAAGGTAGAGCACGTCCTGCGCCTCTTGCGGCGCGGCGGCGGCCATGCGGACTGACCAGAGCCAGAAATCGTCTTCCGACAAGGTCACCGGCACATAACCGAAGGCGGCGTGGTTGGGCGAAGCTGTCTTGCCGTTGCTCATCGTCAAACGGTTGAGCACCCGGCCCTCCGCATCGCGCAGGACGACGTAGAAGCGCCCTGTCTCGGCCATGAGCGCAGGCGGGCTGCAACTGGTGAGACCAATGGGCGGTGGAGGAGAATCCCCGGCGGCCCGCGGAAACAGAAGCGTCGGCCGTTCCTCAAGATAGCTGAACGGTGTGACCTGCCCGGTTTCGCTGGTAAAATGCTGCAAGGGGGAGTTGAATATCCGCTCCTTGTCAGGCGAGAAGGTCAGCGGGCTTCCGAACACGGTGAAGCGGTCGGCGCTGTTGCCCTTGAAGCGGGCGATCGTGCGCAGGGTAATGATGCCGGTAGGCCGTGCATCCATCGCCCGCGTTCCGTCATCCTCCACCAGCACCAGATCGGCATAGGTCGCGGCGGCCAACATCTCCTTCGCGAAATACTGTCCACTGGCATAGCCGACCTCTTCAGGGCGCTGCGCGTAGACGCACGCGAGCGCAGTTTGCGGTAGCGCCAGCGCGGTAAGCGCGACGGATGCCAGAACTGAGCGCATCATTGCTCTTCTCCAGATTGTTCGAGGTCCAAGGCACGCTGGATAGGCGTGACCCTTTCCCGCAATTCGTCGAGCGGGATCGGTTCAGGATAATTCGTGACCGGATGCGCCATGCCGTCTCCATCGATCCGCGACGGAGCCATCCAGGTGACTGCGACGTACCAGTCCCCGTCGCTGCGCTCCGCGCCTTCACCGCCCTGAACATAGGCGGCGTGGGCGTAGAGCGCGTCGCTCAGATGCAAGACCCAGCGCGAGCCCGGTTCCAGCGATGTCGGCAGGCCGGGCAGTAACGACGGCTCGTCATTGCTCTGCCCGTAACGTGTCACGCCCGCCTCATCGGTGCGCATGCCGGAGGCGAGGCGCTGGCGCAGCTCGTCGCCCGGTTTCGCACTACCTTTCAGCACTTCGATCACTCGCCAGCGCACGCTGGAGGAGAAGCCGTCCAGCCCCTCGTCGGCGATGTCGATACCTGCCGGTTCGGCTACCACGATATCGGTTGCGGTGAGCGCGCGTTTCTCGATCGTCTGGCGGCCGTTCATGTCTTCCAGCGCTTCGATGGGATCGAAACCGGCGGCGCGCAGCGCCTGTATCTCGCGCAAGTTATAGCCGCTGGCGATCAGCCAGTGCGTCTGCTGGAGCGACCCGGCCCTGGACGGTTTGCGTGCCACCCAGATGCTGGAGTTGTGATCGGTCGGCGAAGGTTCGGAGCGCATGATCGGTGTCTCTTCCACCAGCGCGCGGATCGCGGCGAAATCGGGATGCGCTTCCAGCGGATACCAGATCGCTTCGGGATCGCTGCGGATCGGGATATCCTGCCGGTAGATCGGACCCTGATTGTCCGCCATGATCCGCACCAGAGGCGGAAAGGTGATCTTGCCCGCCACTGCCGCCTGCGAGAGCGCGGCGAGGTCTGCGGGATAGAGGTCAACAAAACCACCGATTTCTTCGATGCTTACCCGCGCGTCCAGCCCGGCAGCCGCGATCTGTGCGACAATGTCCGCTCGCGCGGCTTCCAGCGCTGTCCCGCCTTGCGGCACGACCTGCCCGGTGACGAAGGGGCGCAGTGTCTCCGGTACCAGTTCGTCTCTGGTCAGCGCATCCGTGTGGAACATATGCGCGGCGCCCTGATCCTCGTTGACGTAGATGCTGGCGATCACATCGCCATGTTCGGCGAGCGCTTGCGTTCGCCACGCCTTCAGTTCGGCCACTCGCGCCATATCGGCGGCATAGTCTGCTTCGGCAGCCGCGCGACTGCCGAGTTCCTGCGTGCGGCCAGCGATGGCGGCATCGCGTCGCTGCTTGTCCCACACTTCGCGCGGGACGATGCCGCGCACGACGCGATAGGGGCCGGGGCAGCGATCTGCGCCCACAACATCATTCGGCGGCGCGACCTCGCCCGGTTGCAGGCCCATCAGTACCACATCGCTGTCAGCATAGACCTTTGCGCCGGAAAAGCGGTTCATCACTGCTACCTTGCCGGAATCGCTCAGTTCGAGCGCCATGCTCTGTTCCCAGACCGCAATCCTGGGCGCCTCGCCTTCGGGGGCCAGCCACAAGCACCCGTCGCGCAATTCGAGGCGTGCAGGCACGTCGGGAACGCCGACCAATGTGCGCGCCATCCCGTCAGTGCGGTAGGCGAACTGCGGGAAACCCTTAACCCGCGCATCGCCGGGTGGAACGGGCGGCGCAGCGATCGGAAACGGATCGGGTTCCTCGAACACCACGAAGTCGGGCAGTTCAATCTCGCCGCGTGCCGCCGCCTGCCGGATCGGGGCGGCGCTCTGGCCCAAAGTGACCTCGATCTTCCCGGTGGCCTCGTTCCCGCCCATGCCGAACCAGTTTACGTCGAGCGCCTGAAGATCGCGCATCAGTCGCTCCTGCGCCGCGCGCAGTTCGGTGAGGCTCGGTCCGGGCCGGTCGACCGGGACGTAAAGCGGATCGCTGGTGTATTTCGCCAGTGTCGATGCCGCATCACGGGTGAAGGCAACCATCACGCCATAGGTCGGGCGATGCTGGATCCAGAGCCCTGCGAAGGTGTCACCTTCCTTTTCGTGGAGGGTCTGTGCCAGCAGACCGATGGAATCGTCCGGTGCGGGTGGCGGAGGTGGTGGCCCCGGT
Organism: uncultured Erythrobacter sp.; assembly: GCA_947504155.1. GTDB lineage: Bacteria > Pseudomonadota > Alphaproteobacteria > Sphingomonadales > Sphingomonadaceae > Qipengyuania. The sequence continues at coordinate 983,588 of CANNGF010000002.1, read as the reverse complement.
TCGGTGCGCGGGCCGATGGCGCCGCGGTTCTGGATTTCCATCCGCCGCTCCGCCTCTTCCACGCTCACGCAATAGGCACGTGCATACCAGGCGTTCTCGGAGAATTCGCCCTTGTAATTCTCGATAGCCTCGATCTCTTCCGCCGTCAGGTTCGGGCAGGTTTCGCTGAGCGGTTTTTGCTCTTGCGCGAAGGCGGGTGATAAGATGGCAAGCGCCATCGCGCTCGCGCCAAAGAGATAGCGGATCATTCGGATTTCTCCACGGGTGTCGGGTCGGCAATGCGGCCAAAGAAGATCAGCGCGCCGCTGGCACGGTCGCGGATGGTCAGGAGGAACGGCCGGTCGACAATCATGCGCGGCAGATCATCCGGCAGGCGGCGGGAGCCGGTAACGACGATCTTTACCGTTGTTACCGCCGCCGCTTCGGTACCTTTTTCATCGACCCGCAGGAAAGTGGCGTGGGCCGCATCGTCGATCTTGAGGTCAGCGTCGGCCATTGCGCCAAAATCGGCACAGCTTCCGTCAAAGGCGCAGGGCATTCCCGCCGCAATCAGCGCGGCCTTTACGCTTTCTTCGAAGCGCGCCTCGAACCGCGGCAGGCGTAGCAGGATATTGCGTTCTTCAATCGCGCCGAGATCGAACTTCGCGTCGCTGCCCTGCATCGAAAGATCAAACGATTCGGCATTCAGATCCCGCTCCCACCGGCGCAAGATTGCCATGTCGCGCGGCAGGAACACCTCCATCGTGAAGCGCCCGTCCTGGCCATAGGGCAATTGCACGGCCTGCCCCTCGCGCGTTTCGCGATAGGCCATCGGCGCCATCCGCTCCATCATGTAGATTGGCATGGTTGTGCCGTCACCACGGGTAAACTCGCCCGTTTGACCTTCTTCGAACGGCACCGACCAGTCGGCTTTGAACCAAACCGCATTGGTCAGCACGGCAGCGGTCAGATCGTTGAACCCGCTCGCATCGACGATCTTCGTGATCCGCTCGCGGGTCTGTTCACTCACCCAGCCATTGATCGTGTCGGCAGAGCCTGCCGGATCGCCGCCGAAATCGACCTGCCGGGCGGTGGCACCGAAGCCGTCCTTCGCCGCGCGCAGATAGTCCGGCGTGAAGTCCAGCCTGTTCGAAAGCCACAGCGCATTGGCGACCGACAGGGCCACCTTGTCATCGCCCGTGCGGGCCAGAAAACGGTCGTAATCCTTTACCAGCAGTTCGGGCCGGCTTGCCGCATCCCAGCCCAGCAGATCGCGCATCTCCGCCTCGGTCTGCCCACGCGCACCGGGGAGCGCCAGGCCCAGCCCCTCGCTCAGCGACAGCGGCGAGATGAACAGATTGTCGTTTGGCTCTGCAGCCTCGACGAGTTTCGGATAGAGCCGCGCGGCAAGCCGTGCCTGCCCTGCCGTGATATCATGCGGGATGGCCTCGGAAGATGCCGTTGTCCCAGTCTGCGCTGGCACCGTCGCACAGCCGGCTACAAGCGCCAGCGTTGCCAGTGAGAGGAAAATGCCCTTCATCGATCCTGCTCCTCTTATGAATTGGGTTCGGGAGGCGGTTCGGTCGGGAAACTGTTGATCACCAAGGCCACGCCAGGTGTCTTGCAGTTCACAGCGGTAGCCTGCTCGCGCGAAAGGAACCCAGCGCTGAAGCTCACGTGCTCGCCGAGCTTGTAGGAAACATGCCCGTTCGACAGGGTATCTCCGTTCAGTTCGAAACTGTCGGGCATCACCAGACCGGTTTCTCCACCCCCCGGCGACGTAACGAACAAGCAGCCATCCCTGTAACCGAGTGTGCCGCCGACGCCTTCCGCATAGGGCACCTCGTTCGGTGAGGCAGGCCTTGTGTCGAAGGGCAGCGATCGGATATCGGTGTCTTGCGGTTGCTCGCCGCAGCCGGCGAGCAAAGCAGCTGCCATCGTCAACAGCAGCAAGGGTGCCCGCATATTGCAGCCCTTGCAGGTCATCGATCCTGCTCCAGAAATTCGACCAGCCATTCGGGCAAGGGTCGCAAATGGCCATCGGGCGTGCGGCACAGGCCAGAACTGAGACTGCTGCCGGGCGGGCATTCAGACGGATCCATCACCGGAGGAGGCGGAGGATCCGCCACCATTGCGCCTGTTATCGGCGGCTCCAGGATACCGTCCGGTGTGGTCTTTCGATTGACCTCACCCCGCGCATCGAGCCAGTCGAGCGCACGCTCCGCCTGCCGTGCATCGAGGCCATATCGGTCCTGCAACGCGCGCATCGCATTGGCACGGTCGGTAACTCTCCTCTGCGTATCGCCCGCGGCGGCGCTTTCCATGCCTTCCACCTGAATGACCTTGCCCGGCCCGCAGGCTTCGTGGATCGGATCGACCAGCTCTGGCGTCGTGACCTCATTGACAGACCCCATGAACTCGACAGTCTCGCCTACGCGCGCGTAGCCGGGACGCTCGCCACTGCCGAAAGCGAGGTAATTGTTGCTATCGACGAAGAGTTTTGCCCCGAATGGAAACAATACCAGCGCACCCTCCCAGTCGGCGGCGCGGAAGCAGCCGTCCTTCAGAACGATTGTTACCCGGCTATTGATGGCATTGAGCGCGCCTGCAGGGCGATCGTGTCGGGGAAAGATACGCAGAAAGGGCGCGACTTCGTCCGGAACTGCCTGATCCTGCGCAGCCGGACGTGGCGGATTGACCAGAGGCACCATCGGCGTCGCGTGAAAGACCAGTTCAACCGGTTCGGGAATGGTCACGCCTTTGCGCCTGACCAGCGCCCGGAATTCCGCTTCCGAGACGCTGATCTGGGCGGTGACGACCTGCGTAGCAATGCCCGTCGATTGCAGCACTCGATCTTCACGGAACGTATCCCACATGAATTCGGCGGCGGCCCTCAGTTCTTCCTGCGACCAGCGCACTGTTTGGCCGCGAAATGTGGGGTTTGTGCTATAGTTGCGCAGCGTGGCCGGGCCATCGCGCAGAAATTCGAAAACGACGCCTAGTTCACCCTCATTGTCATAATGAAGGGTCTGGAAATTTCCGCGTTCTTCCCGGCGCAGCCTCTCGGCCAGCGCCTGCACTTCGTCGCTCACGCTGTTCTGGTAATCGGCGACCCGCATGAATTCCGCATCGGCAGCATCCTGCTCCGCCGTGCGCGGCGCGGGCGGAGGCGGCTCTACGGGATCGAAAGAGGCAGGCGGCGCGGACAGGATTGTCGCAAAGCCGCTTTCGCTGACTTCAGCGCGAAACGGCAACCCGTTGGATGATTGCGGCGCTTCCTTCTCTGGCGATGCACACGCGGCGGGTCCGGCCAAAGCGATTGCCGCCAGCGGTAAAACTAGGTGTTTCATTCCGGTATCGGCTCCATATGGTGCAGCCGCATCACATCGCGTTTTGGGCAGGCTGCGGGGATCGTAACTCCATAGAAACGCTCGATATCGCGACTCGGCCATCCTCGCCCGGCGTCACGCAGGGTTGCCGCGCCTCCGCTAATGCGCTCACCAAAGCGAATGCTGTTGCCGGTCGCCGGATCGAACACGCCATCGCCCGTCGGCAACAGGGTGACGCCCGGATCGAACAGGACCGTTTCATTGCCGAAATAGCCCATTGCGACTACACAGCCGCGCACCACCCCCAGTTCACCGCGAGACAGGGCCTCCCCGGCACGTGCAGGCTTCGCGATGGTGATCAGGTGCGGCGATGATGATGCGCTTTGGCAAGCGGTCAGCGGTATGACCAGGGCGAGCGCCGCAATCCTCACCAATCTTCGGGCTGGCTGCATGCGAATATCTCCGGGCCCGAATGGAGGTAGATCGGGCCATCGCGATTGGGGAAAATCCACAGATCCTTCATCCCTTCGCGCGCTGCGACGATGCGCTTGCCGGGAATGACCATGCCTTCGTCGATGAAGCCGTTGGGATGATCCCACAGCGCCGCGCCTTCATCGGCCCAGAAGATCATGTTGGAATTGTGATTGGTCGCGATGAGCTCGCTGGGCCGTTCGGCAGGATTACGCTCCTCGAACCGGCACACGCCATTGCGCGCAGGCACCAGCTTTTTGGGCGGCGATGGAGGGAATAGCGGTTCGGTGGCGGAATGCGTCTGCATTCCGGGCAGCAGGGGCGGCGGAGGAGGCGGGACGACCGGATTGCCACCGATGCCAAACACTCGGGCGCATTGCGTGGGATGTTCGCGCCCGCCGCGAAGGCGGTTATCGGCCATGGTCCGTTCCTGCGCCAGCAGGCATTCATTCGCGCGGCGCATCGCCTCGGCGCTAGTGATCCCCTCGCGGTCCCGATATTCGCGCACGGCGAACCAGTCATTGCCATAACCCGCCGCCTGATTGAGCGATTTGACCAACACGACGCGGTGCTTGCCGCAGGTCTCGATGAGTTCAGCAGGCGGGTCGCTTACCTCTTCGCGGTAACCCAGTTGCATCCGGGTGCCGACCCGCGCGAGGCGGGGCTGATAATGGGAATTGCGTGAGCGGAATGCTATGCGGCCTTCGGCATCGCGATAGACCCCGGTGCCGAAAGGGAACATCACAAGCGGATCGGCGTCACCGTCCTCATCGATGAAGAAGCAGCCGTCGCGAAGTACGATAGTGTCATAGGTAGCAAAGTCAGGTGTCGGCCTGGCCATCCGGTCAGCTGCGGGAAAGTGGCGGATGCCCGCTTTCACATCATCCGCGATTGGGGGCAGGTCGGTCTCGAGATAAGTGCTGAAACGCAAGGTGAGGTTGACCGGAATGTCCCAATCCTTCTCCTCGCTCAGCGTCTCGAACCGGTCGCGCGGAACTGCGATGCTGAGCCAGGGCGTACTCATATTGCCAAAGCCTTCCGAGGCGATATCCCGACCGATCTTGTCTGCCCATCCACGTGCAACCGCGTCTTGCTCGACACGTGAGAAATCGCCTTGCGCTGCAGAGAACAAAGGGTCGGATGTGTACCGACCGAGGCTCTGTTCGGGCGCGCGCAGGAAGTAGGCAACTCCGACCAGGGAGCCGAGGCCATCGTTGCCCGGTCCATCGCTCCAGCGCCATTCGATCCCGCCGAAATTGCCCATTTCGTCTTTCTTGAGACGGCGGAGCATGGGCAGGTTTTGTTGTTCGATCCGATCGGCGAAGATGGAGCGCCGGTCCTGCAGCGTCGGCGTATAGGGTTCGGGGCCAAACCGTTCTATCGGTGTATAGGGCGGAGCCTCCAGAATGGTGGCATAGTCGCCTGAAGACGCGGACCCACGTTCCTCGCTCGAGCCTTGAGCAGAGCAAGCCGCCAGACTGGCGCACAGGACAACAGCAAGCCGAATCAATACACCATCTCCCAATGTGACGATGTATCATGGAGCGTTCTCGCTGAACGGCACTGAAACGAAACGATTTCTTGAAACCAAAAGCTTCCGGGTAGGTTGCATTTCAGGTTTCGGGATAGCCTGTTGAGCTCCATTGGAATGCTATGCTTTCGCGTATGAATATCTCTCGCTTCATCTGGCTGGTTACAGCTATTGCCGCAGTCGTGATTGTGGCCGGGGGAAGCTGGTATGCTTTTTCGCCGAGGCGAGCGGTTGCGTCCCTCAGCGACTGGGAAGCTGCTCCCGAAGAGTTGCTAGCCTTATACGACCGGGCGCGCGTGCGAGCAGCCTTCGAGAACCAGATGTTGCCTCAGGTCGATACCTATAAGCCGCCCTACACGAAGGACGCCGTACTGGATGCGATGTCGGACCCGCGAGCGGTTAGGATGTTCGTCAACGAACCTTACGGCGAATGGCAATTCGCCGCCGCCGCCGGACTGCCCGCAGATTTTCCCGAGGAAGAACCCGCGGGCCACATGCCCCGAATAATGGAAACTACCGATAGCTGGTGGTTCGACTGGTCTGGACTGGATAACATCGTGGCGACGCCGTCAGATCGCGATGGCGTTTCAGGCAATAGCTATCACTTCGAGCGGGATGGCCTCAGCTGGCGTCTGGTAGCCATCGATCTTACCGTGCCAATCGGATGAAAGGCCATGAAGGGGGAGCCCAAGCTGCCCGAGGGCTCCGAGCCTAGAATAGATTTGGATGCCGAATGTCTGCTTGCTGCCGCTTGAACACCGGAAACGGACTGTCTCCTCCCGGCCCAATTTCCGCCGGTCGGCAATGCGCCCTCAACTTGGTCTTTCCAGCGGTTGCTCGGACTGTCCAAAAGCGGTCATTCGTTCATAATGTTGAAGACAACAAAGCGCGCTTTAGTTCCGGCCACGCAAGCAATTAGATTGAGTTGTGGTAGCTGCTGTTGGGGTTCCCGCACGATATTCCGAAGCTGCGGTCACTTATGAACTGAAATGGTTCGCAAGGAACATGGTTTTCATCTGGCTCGATGTAACGACCGTTTGCGAAATGCATGCAAACAACGTTACGAGCTGCCCGGTCCAACGTCCTTCATCAACTGCGCATTGTCCAAAGATGTATCGTCTCGAGGGATGATCGAAAACTTTCCGTCATTTTCAAGGATTACCCAGTTGGCATCGTCGAGGCTCAGGTGCCCCTTCTGCCTCAAAGCGTTGTAGATTTCGGCTTCGGAGATGCGTTCGGCGCGCATCGCGTCCTTCTGTAGTTCGCCCTTGTGCAACAGCATGCGCGGTTCTGCCTTGATAAGCTTGGAGAAAACATCGCTGCGCAGCACCAGCCAGGACGTCGCCCACTGAAGCGCGAACATGATTGCAATACCCAAGGCAGCGTCGGCTATACTGACATCTTTAAGCAAGATACCCGAGGCCGCGAGACTCCCCACCGCGACGGTCACCATCCAGTCGAAATTGTTCATCTGACTGGTCGTGCGCTTGCCCGTAACGCGGGTCATCGCAACGATCAGGATATAGAACACGACCGCGCCGATAGCTACGCTGGTAAGCCGATCGAAGCTGTTGAACCAGGTATCAATATCGCTGCTCGGTGAAGTCATTTATACGCTCGCAAGGGTTCGGCGGTTGGTCCTCGAATGAATGGCTAAGCAGAGTGCAATCGGCGACACAAGCAGAATGACGGCGTTACGCTACCGTTCTCGCATGGTTCTCGAAATCCGGGCCAGACCCCGAAATCCCGTCCGGTGCAATGGTATGCGGTGTTGCCAAACACAACATTAGGCGTTCGGCAGTTCAGGTTTTTTCTTCCCCGAGCGTATCGGCTTTGATGGCATCGCGATTGCCCATCCGCTCGTTCGGTCCGACCGTCGTATCGAGGCGGGTCTGGTGCTCGATTTCGGAATCGAGTTCTGCACCAAGCAGCACGATGTATGACGACACCCATAACCACATCAGCAATACGATAACGCCGCCGAGCGCCCCGTAGGTTTCGTTATAGCTACCGAAATTCCGCACGTAGAAGGCAAAGGCGATCGATGCGAGTAACCAAACCGTCACCGCCGCGACCGAACCCGGCGTGACCCAGCGCCATTCCGGCGCATCGCGCGAGGGACCATATCGGTAGAGCACGGACAACCCGCCAAAAGCGATAAGAGCCAACAACACCCACCGGCCATAGAATACAACGGTTTGAATGAAGGACGGCAGTCCAAGTCCGTCGGCAAGCAGGGGCAGGACGATCATCAGGCCCATCGCGATAACGAGGACGAGCACCATGAAAACCGTCAGCACAAGGGCTGTCGCATTGATCCGAAGAAAGCCACGCGTTTCGTCTTCGTCATAGGCGACGTTCATGCCGACCATCAGCGTTTTGACGCCTTTCGACGCGCCGTAGATCGCGAAGAGAATGCTGCCGAGCGCAGCCCAGCCCAACGTGGTGTTCGCGCCGGCGGCAACCTTGCGGGCTTGGTTCTCCAGTATTTCGGCTGCGTTTTGCGGTAGCCCGGCGGCGAAACTTTCGATCTGCTGTTCGACCACCATCGGATCAACGACTAATCCCGCGATCAGGATGATCGCGGCGATCGCGGGAAAGAGCGCGAGCATGCCGAAGAAGGCGACGCCTGCGGACACGACCGAAACATGGTCGGCTTCGAGCTCGTCCTTCGTTCTCAGAAGGATGTCCTTCCAGCCTTTCGCAGGAATGTGCGAAGGTTTCTTTGCCGTGCGCCCACGTGGTTCGTCAGTCGAAGTCATAGATTGCCAGTCGAATTATCCTAAGGTGATCTAACGCGTCAGACCGGCGAACACCGTTTGATGCCGCCGGCATGATTTCAGACAATTGCCCGATGCATCCGGGCTCAATACCCGTGCGCCAGTCCCGACAGAGATGAAACCTCGATCGGACTGGCGCAACTGGCGAGCAGGCAATGCGTTACGCCGGCCCTTTTTCTTCCATCTTGCGGTCGGCCTTGGCAACCGCTTCGTCCTTCTTCGCGCGTGCTTCGCGGCCAACCTCGCGGGCTTTCGCCTTGGCTTGGTCCAGTGTCTTGGCACCTTGGGGGCCCAGCTTTTCGCGCTCCGTTTGCGACGACGGTATCACCGATCCGGCAATGGCGCCGACGATGGCCGCTGCCAGCCCGCCGACGAGCGGATTGCTGTTATAGGCATCGCGTCCCTTGTCCATCGTGCGCCGACCACGTTTAGCCAGGTCACTTCGCGTTTGGCGCGCGCTATCGGCAAAGCTGTCGCGTTTTTCGCGCATGCGGTTGGTCGCGTCGTCGAGCCGCTTGCGATAGGACTTGTCGTCCTCGTCGTGATCGCGTTCGATCATCAGATAGGTTCCGCGATGTTCGTCGCGACGGCGGCGATAGATCGTGTAGTCTTCGTCGGGCTGCCGCTCGATGCGCGACATATGTTCGACATAGCCGCGATGATCGGGATCGTAATCGTACGCGTTGCTCGAAACGCCGTCGCTTCCGGAATTGGATGTGAACGCCGATGGCTTGGCATCGTAATCGCTGACAAGCCAAATGCCACCGACAGAGATCAGCGCCATGGCGAGCGGATTGCGGCGGGCACCGTCGAGGATGTAGCGCGCGTCGATGCCGTTCTCGTCCGCCTTGTCTAGCAAAGCGTCGAACAGGTTGCGCGGCGACATCTGGTCGCCGATCCGATCGACAGTTTCGCTCATGTTTTCCTGTGTGCGGCGGATGTCGGCTTCGATGGCGTCGGGGTCGCGAGTTTGGTTCTGGGTCATCGTTTTGCTCCGGAATGGGTAAGGTCGCCGGTGGCCGCATCAGGCGTGCGTTCGACCGTATCGATCGTGCGCTCCGGCTTGAGATTGGTTGCCTTCATCTTGCTTCGGGCGACGCCATAGAGGATGGCAGCCAGGATGAGGGTTGCAAGGCCGACCAGCAGGGTAGCCAGATCGCGGTCGTCGATGGCGTCGCCGATCAAATAGGCAATGCCCATCAACGTGACACCGAGACCGGCTATGCCGAACACCGCTGCGCCCAGAAGGCTCGCAACCGATTTCTGGATGTCTGCCACGGACTCGCGCATCTCCGCCTGGACGAGATTGACCTGCTGCTGCGCCAGATGCGCACTCTGACTGGTGAGACGGCCAAGCAAATCTACGACATTGTCGTCGGTTCTGCCGGTCGTCGTCGCGCGGTCGGTTCTGTTGTCGATCTGGCTCATCGCGTTTCTCCTGTTGATCGGGAAGACGCAACGCTGGTGCGCGCCTGTGCCACGGTCTTTTCGCGATCACCCAGGCCCGTCGTCGCGGTGGGAGTGGTCGAGGCGGCGGTAGTGGCCGGAGTGTTCTCGGCTATGCCGGTCGAAGCACCATAGGTTCCGCGTGTCTGGTAAGCGTCGCTGCGGTCGCTGTCGTTCTGGCCGACATCGTAGTCGTCGTGATATTCGGCGCCGGCACGAAGGAAGCGGGCGGCAGCGAACCCGGCGGCAGCCGATGCAGCGAGGAAGGCTGACGGATTGTCGCGGGCGATCCGGCGCGTTTCGTTAGCCAGTTCACGCGGAGACTTGTTCTCCAGTCGCGATGCCAGCCCGTCCACTTCGCGTGCCACGCTGCTGAATGCAGAAGCAAGCCAATCGGGTGCCCGGTCGTCGCCCTGCAGTTCGTCGGCGGCGGTTTGCATGGCCGAAGAAGCGGAATGCGCCGCGCGTCCGACCCGATCCTTTTCTTGGGCGGCCTTCGCTTCGCCCTGTCTGGTCGCCGTTTCCTTGAGGTCGCGGGCGTCGCCCTTGAGATCATCGGCTACGTCGAAGTGCTGAGAGCTACTTGTTCGGTTTCGTGGGGTGTCCACCATGGTTAATCTCCTAAAAAGATAACACTAGAGCGGTATCACGCTGAGATTGTTCCGCAACTTGCCTAAGCTCAATCGAATTGCAGCGTCCAAAGTCCGCGCATCTTGCCTTCGGGAAATCTGTACCAAAGAAAGGCCCCATGTTCAGAGATCGACACGAGCCATAGATAGTCTGATGGAAGGACTGCTTGCGAAAGGGGGCTAGCAGCACCATAGTTACCGCCTTTGGTCGCGCGAGGAATGTCGGCTTTCGACGCTGCAGCCACCAGATCCGGACATTCGTTTCCGGCCCACAAAAAGCCGATCACCTAATTCCTCCGCAGCCCGCCATGGGCTCAAGTCGCAGTGCTTGCGACTGCGCCGACCATCCTCAACTCCATCCCGTTTCCGCTAGCCTGCCATTGAGGCATGATATTCATCGACGAGGCAATAGACTGGATCACACGCGTTCCCAGGCCGGAGCCCTTCGCTGCGTGTTCGGCTTCTGCCGCGCCAGCGGTCCCGTTATCCCGACAAACGAGCGACAATCGACCAGACGGGACCTCGATGTCGACCGTGATCGAACCACTACCTGATCCGAAGGCATGCTTGGCGGAATTGGCGATGAAATCGTTCACGATCAGCACCAACGAATTGGCGAGTTTCGGACCGACACGGTCATCGCTCACTCTTATAGCGAGTACTATTCCATCAGGCAGCAATTGTCTCAGGTCGGTTTCGATACGCATGAACAGCGACTGGAGACTGACGAGATCTTCGCCGCCAAGCTCGTGGAGTTCTGCATGGAGCGATGATAGGGAACGGATGCGGCCGCTTGCATCTTCCAGCGCGCGTCGCACGCCTACATCTGTCTCTCTCCTCGCCTTCATGGAAAGCAGTGCGCCAATCGACGCGAGCGAATTCTTGACCCGGTGATCGACCTCCCGCCGCAGTGTCTGCTCTTGGTCCAGCGCCAAACGCAGGTCCAATTCGCGCATGATGTGGCGCGACAGGACCCGCAGCACCCTGCGCTGATGCTCTGACAATTCCCTTGGCTTGTGGTCCAGGACACACAGCGTGCCTAGTGGAAGACCATTGGCTCCTTTGAGAACAGAGCCAGCATAGAAACGAAATCCCGGATCGCTGCTGCACAGCGGATTATCCGCCATCCGCGCATCAGCAAGTGTATCGGGGATTTCGATATAGTCGCCCTGCAGGATCGCATGACCGCACAGGCTCGTCTCGAGCGGGGTTGACCTGACACCGAGCCCGACCTCTGCCTTGAACCATTGTCGGCCGTCGTCGATGAAATTGATGACCGACACCGGGGCTTCGCAGATCTCCGACGCTATCGCTACCAGCTCGTCGAACTCGCGCTCCTTGTCGGTATCGAGAATTCCATAGCGACGCAGTTCTCGCAGCCGTTCATCTTCAAGCGGGTGCAACGCAGGCTTCATGCGCCTCAGTTAGCAACAACGCGCCGAATGCGGAAGTGATCTGACAGGTCCGAAGTCCCCTCCTCGGTCAGGCAACGATACCTCACTTAGAAATTCGAAAGAGCTTACGATACGGCCATTCAAGGAGTGTGGCTAGACGACCACTTCGTCGCGCGCCGCTCAACTGCGGACCGACCGTTACCCGCCCTGTCTAACCGTTCGACATATTGGCGGGTATCAAACGGGACCTAGAGTTCGATGACTTTCTGCTTCGTGATGCGCAGCTCAAAGTCGGGGACTATCATGCTGCTTCGGCAAACTTTCCGACCTTGATGTCGTCCTCATGCGCCCGCGCTTGTGCGAGCTCATAGGCTGTCTGCATCCGCAGCAAGGTATCGGCTCTGATCCCGAATGCCTTCTCAAAGCGGATCGCCATATCGGCAGACAGGCTGGCGTTGCCGTTGAGCAACGTGCTCAGCGCCTGCCGCGAGACACCGAAGTGTGCAGCGAGATCGGTTACGCTGACGCAGGCAGGCTCAACAATCTCGCTCTTGAGCCAGTCGCCGACATGGACAGCAAGCGATGGGTGCATCTTAAGCGCCATGATAATCCTCCAGATCCATATCGATCAGCGCGCCTTTTTCATTCACGTTGAAGGTTAAGCGCCAGTTGCGTGTAACGGTCATCGACCAGGTACCTTTCCGGTTTCCTGCAAGTTCATGCAGGCCGAAGTTTGGTGGTAGGAACAGCTCATCCATGCCTTCCGCTGCATCAATAAAGGCAAGCATCTTGCGCAGCCTAATCACGTCACCCACGAGGCCCTTGGCATTGCCGGTCTCGAAGAACCGTCGCAGGCCCTTGTGCCTGATGGATTCGATTTCCATGAGGTCATCTAGCCATCACATGTCGATTTGTCAAGCGTCACGCGACGCGCGACATCTATCACTCATGCGCAATGCGATCCGGTCGACCTTCAAAAGTGGGTCGCCGAAGAAAGCATTTGCGGGCCTCGGAATGTGGCTTTCTCAAAAGCCCTCGAAGAGGCCCTCAAAAATTTGTGGCCGAGATATTCAGGGACGACTCGATCTCCGAGCATTCGGGCTCGATAACCACTGAGAGAATGGAAAAGACGAGCCGAGACAAGAATTTGGAGAACCAATGTGAGTCCTCCAAATCTGCCATTTTTTCATGGTATTTCAATGCCTTAAGTCGATGGTGCCCAGAAGAGGCATCACATTCGGTCTCATTTTTTACCTTTTTTCAGATGTTTAAGTAATTCGGTTTGTGCGAAGAGCCCGCAAAAGGCCCGCAAATGCCGTCTAATGCATTGGTTCGATGCCTTTTTGGGGACTCTAGAATGCATTTTTGCGCCCGGGAAACCAGCCAAGATTGATGTCCGCTAAGCGCCCTCCTTTCCGCCATTCAACGGGCTGTGCTCTCTCTCCGAGAGCCGTCGTTCGTTAGGCTCACTTTTAATGTTCGGAATTCGCTCCAGCGTCTCTTCTCCCAGCCCGATAGTCTGGGAGAGGAGGATCTGATGTCATTCCCCTGACCTCGACATCTTCGATTTTCTCTCTGACAGGCCCGAGGTCGCGACTGAGTCCGCGAAAGACCGCTTCCCCTTCGATCAGAGAATTTTCGATCGCCGGAATGCCGCTCTTTGCCTGGGAAAGCTTATTCTCAGCGTTCTGTACCCCTTCGCGGAATTGGCGAAGACGTCTTCGCGCGCTGGTGGAAGCGCTTCCGTCGGAAATTCGGCGATCTGCGTCTCGAAGATCATTTCCCCATCCACCGACCCGTTGCCGCAAGTCCGACAGTCTTCCTTTTGTTGAGGCCAAATCTTCGTCCCATCCTTCCGCGTCCGATGCCAGATCGGCCGTCGTGACTCGAAGCCGGGCAAGATCCGAGGTGATCGCCCGCTGCTTTTCTGGTTCCAGTCCTTCGTTCAAAGCGCGGACACTGTTTGCCACGCTCTCGACGGTAGCGGTCGCATTCCCCCCAAAAAGTCCGGTTCCGTCCGAGGCCGGGATGATCTTCCTTCCTGAATTGTCGGCGTATATGCCTTGACGGCCCCTTCGACCCTCGAGCACCAGCGCGGCCTCGCCGGTTATCAGGTTGGTACTGATTGTCGCTTCAAGGCCGTCAACTTTCGCTGCATCAGGATCGAGAGTCAGCACAACGAGAACGTTTCCCGGTCCATTTTCCGCCAGGCGGACCGATGTTACCCGACCCACAGGAACACCCGACAATGTTACGGTCGACCCCGGCTGAAGGCCTTCCACGGAGCGATCAAACCTGACGAGATATGTTTCCTGATTGGGCGTGGGATCGAGAAGCCACACCGCAAAAGCGATGGTGGCAAGCATCAGAATGCCAACGATCCACCCCACTAAGGAAAAGTTTGCGTTAGTTTCCATCTTGCACGCAAACAGGGATTTTTCCGTCCGGCAGAGGTGCCGAAACATTGAAAGTTCGCGCCCCGCGTGCTCCTAGGGTGTCCGCCACAGTACCTGACCGAGGTTGGCCTTGTGGCGCAATCATTAGGGTCACAGTTTTACAGGGTGAGTTTCGACCAGGAAACGCTGTACTGCGTCGCCGAACGCATCGTTCTCGTCGCCCGCGACCATATGCGACGCACCAGCGATATCGCTGAATTTTGCATGGGGAACCAGTTTCCGGAATTCAGCGGCGCCTTCGGGAGAAACAAGGTCGCTAGATCCACCGCGCACGAGATGGACCGGGAGCGACAGCGCCGACGCAGCCTGAACAAGCTCGGTCGACCCGGCGGAAACGTCGTCGGTAATGGTGCGTCGGCGCGTAACGTTCTCGACGAATGCCGGATCCCAGTGCCAATAATACCGCCCGTCCCGTGCCTTTCGAAGGTAACTCTTCAATCCCGAGGAACTTTGCCGTCTCTCGCGGTGCGGCAGATATGCTGCGATTGAAGCGGAAGCGTGCTCGGGCGATTCGAACCCTTCTCGGGCGTGCTGCGCCATGAAGCCGAGGACCCGCGCGACCCCGTTCGCTTCCATTTGCGGCGTAATGTCTACGAGGGTTAGCGAGGCGAACGTGCCGGGCGCGATCGTGCCCTCGGCCACAAGGCCCGCCAATCCTCCCAGCGACGCACCGATCAGCGCCGGATTGCGCTCGAAACTCTGCGCAACTGCAACGAGATCCCGGCCGAAATCGTGCACATCATAAGCGCCGGTCGGGGACCATGGACTTTCGCCATGCCCTCTGAGATCGAGGGCAATCGCTCGGTATCCGGCCCGGCCCAGGCGAGTGCCGACCTTTCTCCAGGCGCGCCGTGTCTGTCCGCCTCCATGAGCCAGAAGCACAGGGAAACCGTCAGCCGGTCCGAATGTACTTGCGACAAGCGTCAGGCCGTCGGCACCAGGAAGCAACAGGCGATCCTCGTTCACGAGCGCGGCCTCCGGGCAAGAAAAAAGAATGTCAGCGCCGCCAAGGCACAGCCAATGGCTGCAATTATCGATAGGTCTGCCAGGATAGCTGCCGATACGATGAGCGCTGCCGCAATCAGGTCGCTGGAACGCATGGGCGCCGCACCTGACGGCCTTTCCAGTCGCGCAAGATCCTGAGGATCCAACCGGATCGGCAGCTGTCCGCGGCGAGCGATCGACGCCAGGTTCTCGACGATCTCCGGGGTGCCGAGAAGCGCGCGTATCAGCGTCGATGCTGTCCGCCGGGCATTTCCGCGCAGGTTTGCCAGGCTGGCGCGCTCCATCAGCAGTTGTTTGCCGATCGGAGCAAGTTCGGACGTTATGTCGAAGCGCGGGTCAAGACGGCGTACGAACCCCTCGGCGGTGAGCAGCGTGCGCAGCATCAAGGCGAGGTCGCCGGGTAGGGCCAGTTGGTAAGTCCGCAGAAGATCGAATACATCGGCGAAAATGCCAGACAGGTCGATCTGGTCGAGAAGCGTGTTGCGAAACTTGCCGACCAATTGATTAAGCGATGCCTTCAGCGCCTCACGATCGACCGCCGGATTGCCTGCCCACTGAAGGAGAACATCGACCAGATCGTCGATATCTTCTCCGGCGATCGCCAGTGACAGGCGCACCAGTTCGTCCCGCCGCTCTGGCAGCAGAGTGCCTACCGCGCCAAAGTCGATGAACACCAAGGTCCCGTCGGGGCGGATCAGCACATTGCCCGGATGCGGATCGGCGTGGAAGCGACCGTTGAAGATTATCATGCTCAGCACCGCGCGTGAATAGCCGCGCGCGACGGACGTAAAATCCACGCCGGCGTCCCTCAGTGTGGCCAAGTCGGTCGCCGGGATCGCGTCGACCCGCTCCTGGACATTGAGACTGCGCCCGCTCACCTCGTTGTCGAAGTGGGCTGTCTCGATCCCGAACCGTGCAAGATAGCTGCCGATCTCCGCACTCGCGCGTGCTTCAGCGCCCAGATCCATCTCACGATCGAGGCTTTCGGCGAAGAACCGCAACAGCTCATCGGGCCTCTGTCTTTCGACAAGGGGACTGGCGCGTTGTGCCAATCGGGCAATGCGCCGCAGTAAACGCATGTCGGCATCCACGACACTTTCGATTCCCGGTCGCCGGATCTTGACGATGACCGGTACGCCGTCGCTCCGTATTCCTGCGTGCACCTGCGCTATAGAGCCCGCCGCGATCGGCTCCCGATCCAGCTCACGAAAATACTGGCCGGAGTCTTCCCCGAGAGCATGGGTGAGCGGAGCCTCGACACGCTCGAACGGTACACCCGGAACGCGATCGTGCAGCTGCGATAGCGCTGCCGTCCAATCCGGCCCCAAGAGATCGCTTCGCATCGCGAGGATCTGGCCAAGCTTGGTCGCGACTGGTCCCAGTTCGCGCAGTGCCTCGACCAGGGCTTCCGGGCGCGTCGGATGTGCATTGGTTTGAGATCGGCCGGATCCCAACGCGGACACGATGCCGCCCAGCCCGTGACGGCCGAGAATTGCTATGACCTGCGCAAGCCGCTTCCGGTCACTCATGCGCGAAGGCGGCATGTCTGCCATCAGAGAGCATCCCGCCGTACGTTTTCGCTGACCATCTCCAAAAGCGAATGCAAAGTACTCTTCTGTTGCGGCGTCATTCCGCTCCATATTCGCAGGTGGGTCGCGTCTGCGGCCCGTCTGAGGTCAGGGAGTATTTCCTCAACCCGTCTCGTCAGGCCGAGACTCCAAGACCGCCCGTCCGCCGGGTCACGGCGGCGCTCGATAAAGCCTTTCTGGGTCAAGGCGGTGACCGCCAAGCCAATGGTGGCGGATTCGAGTTCGAGACGCCTGGCGATGTCGGTCTGGTTCAGGGCAGGATCTTTGATGAGCTGCGCCAGCACACGCCACTGCGTACGATTGAGGCCAAGCGGCTGTGCCCGGTCATCGAATGCCTTGCGCGCGGCGCGACTGATCTCGTCCATCATGAAGATCGCTCGATCATCGTCGGTGATGACATTGTCGAGTGCGAGAGTGTCCTCGTCTTCCGTCATGAGTGGGTCCTATCGATCAGGAAAAAATAGTAAAGGACTTTCGTATTTTATTTTGACCGCTATATCGCTCGTGCAACGGGCCAAACGATGGCGAGGAGCGAAATTACCATGGCGGACGAGACAGCAGGCGATAGCGATCAAGGCGAACGTCCGAAGGGGTTGTCCAGTCCGCGGGTCCGGCTTGGTCTGCTGATCGCCGTCATTCTGGTCCTGCTCGCCGGGGGCTACTGGTATTACAATCATCAGACGTACGGCCGATTCCAGCAGTCCACCGACAACGCTTATATCGCCGCCGACAGCGTCATCATCTCCCCCAAAATTGCCGGCTATGTCGAGCGCGTACTGGTGACTGAGAATCAAACGGTTGCGTCGGGCGATGCACTTGTGCAGCTGGACGTGCGGGATTATCGCGCCCAGACCAGCCAGGTCGAAGCCCAGATCGCGGCGTCGCTCGCCGGAGCTGATACGGTTCGCGCACAACAGCGAGAGCAGGATGCGGCTATCGAGCAGGCCCGTGCCCAACTTGCCGCGGCATCTGCGCAGGCCGGTCTGGCTGCGGAGCAGGTTGCGCGTTATCGCCCCCTTGCCGCTTCCGGAGCGGAGCCGCGCGAAAGGCTCGACCAGCTGCAGGCCCAGGCCAGAGAAGCGCAAGCCCAGGTCGCGGCGGCGCGCGCCGCGCTCACGGCTGCACAGCGGCGGCAAGGCACGCTGGGCGAACAGATAGACCAAGCCAATTCGCAAGCCAACGCAGCTCGTGCGCAGCTTGAGGCGGCCCGCCTGAACCTGTCGTCGACCACGCTCAGGGCGAGCATTTCCGGGCGGGTGGGTGACCTCACGGTCCGGCCCGGACAATTTGTCCAGCCCGGCCAGCGCCTGATGAGCGTGGTTCCCACCGACCGTCTTTATGTGACGGCGAATTTTAAGGAAACGCAGCTCGGCCTCGTCCGCCCCGGGCAACCCGTCACCCTGGAAATCGACGCGCTGCCCGATCTCGAGTTATCGGGGAGAGTGGAAAGCATCGCCCCCGGGACCGGGGCGGAATTCTCGATCCTGCCTCCGCAAAACGCGACGGGCAATTTCACCAAGATCGTTCAGCGCGTCCCGGTCCGCATATCCATTCAGGCTTCTTCCGAAGTCCTGCGTCTGCTGGTGCCGGGCATGTCCGTTGTCGCCAGCGTTGATACCCGCGGCGCCAGAGACGAACTCGATTCGATCCGCAACGCGGCCAGAGACTGACCGATGGCAGGTGCCTCTGCTGCGGTTGCTCCGCCGGTCGAGAAGGCCGATGCCACGGCCTGGATCGCCGTAGCCGCCGGTGCACTCGGCGCGATGCTGGCAACGCTCGACATCTCGATCGTCAATTCCGCGCTGCCGACGATACAGGGAGAAATCGGCGCGACCGGAACCGAGGGCACGTGGATTGCGACAGCTTTCCTTGTAGCCGAAATCATCATCATCCCTCTGAGTGCATGGCTGGAAAGACTGCTCGGCCTTCGAACTCTGCTCATCGTCGCCGTTTCCGCCTTTACGGCCTTTTCGGTGTTGTGCGGCATTGCCACCGATTTGACGACCATGATCATCGGCCGCACCGGTCAAGGATTCATGGGAGGCGCGCTGATTCCCACCGCCATGACCATCGTGGCGAAGCGGCTGCCTCCATCGCAGCAACCCATCGGAATGGCGCTGTTCGGGATGACGGTGGTCCTTGGTCCGGTCATGGGGCCGCTCGTCGGGGGCTGGCTTACGGAGAACCTGAGCTGGCACTACGCTTTCTTCGTCAACGTGCCCGTCTGCGCCTTGCTCCTGGCTCTGCTCTTCATCGGGCTGCCCCACGAAAAACCTGACTGGGTCTACCTGCGCGAGGCGGATTGGGCAGGCATCGTGGGTATGATCCTTGGCCTTGGCGGGCTGACCGTCGTTCTGGAAGAAGGTCACCGTGAGGAATGGTTCGAATCCACACTGATCGTGCAGCTCACGTTGATGACGATCGTCGGCTTCGCGCTTCTGACTTACGGACAGCTGTATGCACGCAAGCCAGTGCTCAAATTGCGCCTGATGCTCAGCAGGCAGTTTGCCAGCGTCGTGGTCATGGCGCTGGCACTCGGCATGGTCATGTATGGCTCGACCTACGTGATCCCGCAATTTCTTGCGATAATCTCCGACTACAATGCCTTGCAGACTGGGTTCGTAATCTTCTGGATGGGTGTTCCGGCCTTCCTGCTGATGCCTGTGCTGCCCTTCATGATACGAAAGATTCACATCCGGATTGCGGTCGGCGTGGGCATGTTCATCATGGCGCTAAGCTGCTTCGTCAGCATCAATCTGACAGCGGCATCGGGAGGTGGAGTGTTCACCGAAAGCCAATTCCTGCGAGGCATCGGCATGATCCTCACGATGATGTTCCTCAATCAGGCGACGGTAGCTTCGGTTGCCAAGGAGGATGCCGGCGATGCTTCCGGGATTTTCAACGCTGCGCGAAACCTCGGCGGTTCGTTCGCGCTCGCGGGGCTTGCCTCGTTCCAGGATCAGCGCCTGTGGCATCATAGTCGGCGCATGGAAGAAACCCTCAACGCCAACAGCCCCCGGCTACAGGAATACCTGGACGGCATGACGGCGTCGCTGGGCAGCCCACAGGCCGCGCTGGAGATGCTTTCCGGCATCATTCAGCGCGATGCGTTCGTAATGACCTACAACGATGTGTTTTTCGCCATGGGCGCGATTACCCTGGCCACGGTGCCGCTGGTACTGTTCCTCAAGCCTCTCCCGAAGAACGTATCCCTTTCGATGCACTGAGAACTCTATGCGCAAGACCCTAACTCTCCTCGCTCCCATGGCGCTCCTCACGGGTTGCATGTCCGGTCCCGACTATGCCGGTCCCCCGCAACTTGCGACCGCCGCAAGCGACGCGTTCGCACGGGCCGGCCCCGAAATCGATCCGTCAGCGCCGATTGCCGGCGACTGGTGGACGCTGCTCGGCGATCCGGTCCTCAATGATCTGGAAGCACGCGCGCTGGCCGGCAATCCGGGCGTGGCCGCGGCGCGCGCTCGCATCGAACAGGCAAGGGCTTCTGTCCGCCAGGAGCGCGCCAACCGGCTGCCCGCCGTGGCTGCGCAGGCGACTGCGATCCAGGCGAAGATTCCAGGTCTGGATATCGGCAGCGGCCCGCCCGCGGGATCGCCCGGCGCTCCTGCAGACACCGAAGAGCAGGACAGCCTCAGCGTTTACAACGTCGGGCTCAATGCAAACTGGGAGATCGATTTCGCAGGGGGGCAGGCACGGCGTGTCGAAATGGTCAACGCTCAGGCTGCGGCCTCGGTGGCGAACGCCGAGGATTCGAAAGTTCAGCTCGCCGCTGAAGTCGCGCGGGCTTATGTGAGCCTGCGGGAAGCGCAGGGGCGGCTCGAGCTCGTCCAGCGCGAGCGTGAGTTGCAGCAGCAAACTCTCGAATTGACCTATCAGCGCTATACGCAGGGCGCTCTCGCGCTATTCCCGGTCGGCAACGCGAACGCCGAGCTCGAATTGCTCAACTCGCAGATCGCGGAAGCGCAAGCGGACATCGATGTGTTCAAGGACACGCTCGCGGTGCTTACGGGCGAAGCGCCCGGAGCACTCGACGGGCTCCTGACGGCTCAGGCCGAAATTCCGCTTCCCCCCGAACGGGTCGCGGTGGGTGATCCCGCCGCGCTGATAGCGCGGCGGCCGGATGTTCGTGCCGCGGAACGAACGCTCGCGGCGGCGAATGCGCGCATCGGAGTGGCGGAGGCCGCTCGCTTCCCCAAGCTTTCATTCATGGGCATACTCGGTTTGGGCGGATCGCAGCCGGATGACATCTTTGATCTCGGCAATCTGTCAGCGATCGCCTTGCCGAGGCTACAGTGGAACCTGCTTGATTTCGGCCGCACGGCAGCATCGATCGATCAGGCCGAGAGTGCGCGCGACGAGGCCGAAGCACGCTATGTTGAAGTGGTCCTCGGCGCACTGCGCGATGCCGAACAATCGCTTGCCCGGTTCGGGCAGCAACGAGCCAACGTAGCCGCGCTGGCGCAAATCAGTCGACAGGCCGACACGGCTGCGGAGCTTAACGAGCAACGCCGCGCAGCGGGGGTAATCTCGCAGGGCGAGCTCAACACTTCGATCCGCCAGCGCGAACAGGCCAGAGCAAATCTCGATCGGGCGATCGCCGCCATGACAAATGGCTGGATCGCGATCCAGAAGTCCTTGGGACTGGGATGGGCCAATTTGCCTGCAGGCCAGACCACGGTGGTTGAGTCGGCCACAGTCGATCGAGATAGGGCTGGGCGATCGAACTCAAATTGAGTTCGTCGGTTTGCTTTGGTAGATCTCGGGCGCGCGGTTTCCAAGCCTAGCTGCGGCGAATAGTTATGCTGGTGGTGATGGCGCATTCATCCGATCGTAACGACTGCTATCTGTCTACCTCTTGAGTTGGCTCTCGACCCAAGCAATTATGTCTTCCTCCCCCCATGCGACCGCATAGCCACCCAACTGCACCGGCTTTGGAAACTTACCCTCGCTCATCCAGCGATAGATCGTCGAACGGCCGAGGCCGACACGGTGCTGTACTTCGGGCAGACGAATGAGACGGGTGACCCGGCGGGTTTCGGTCGCTCCCTTGTCGATCTCCTCACCCACGATGGCCTCCTTCGACACCGGCAAAGACATCGCCAAGCAGCGCATCCTTGCGTTCGAGCTCATCGATGTGATCGGAAAGCAGGCGGGCGACACGATGCGCGGTGCCCTTGGCCCAACGCGGCTTCACGTCGTGGACCTGGTTACCCAGGACACGCTCGAGAGCCGAGGGCAGCTCACCGGAAAAGTCCTCGAAGAATTGCGCGAGGTCAGATTGCAGCCACGCGATTGCGTGATCGCCGCTACTGACCAGAAACAGGAGCAAGTGCGCGTGCGGCGCGACGCCGCTTGCGGCGAGAATGCGCAAGGTTTCGCCGAGGCTGGCCGAGCGTTCGCCGGCAAGGACGCGGCGCAGGGCATCCTTATGGATCTGCGCGTCACGCGCGATATCGCAGCGGGCACGGCCGCTGGCTTCGACAGCGGCCAGAAGAAGCCGGGCGAGGTCCGCGCGAACCTGTTGTTCGGCAAAGAGCGCCATGTTGGTCATCGACGAATCCTTATCTCTAGAAGTGATCGACTCACCGGCTAACCGCTAAGGAAGCCTGTAGGAAAACGAAAAGAACATTAAGAGAACATAGAAGAAGGAACGAATCACCTTCCTTCGACGATTCGCGCGAATTCCGGCCGCCGGCGCGCGTATCGAGGCTCGCTTCGCGCAGAAGCCGGCACAGTCGGCGCTGCTCCGCGATCAGCCTGCGCGGATCCCGTCCATCACACCTTCCGATGTCGCATTTCGCTTGGTCGGTAGCCCCAAAATCCAATTCCCGATTTCCTACAGCCCGGCTCCGGAGAGAGGAAAGAACATACAGCGAACGCATCGCTGACTGATGTTCAATCCCTCGAAAGGTTCCATCCATGACCACCAAGACTGCCCTTCCGGTCGCCTCGACCGCGAAGCTGCCGATCGACGAGATGTTCTGGTGCGCGGGCTGCCAGGGTTCGATGTACCCGATGAACGGCAATGTCTCGGCCAGCATAGGCCACGTCCAGGCCTCGCGGCTCGTGCTCTCGCGCTTTGCCTACAAGCTTCACCGCGAACTCGTCTCGTGGGGAACTATGGGGTCCAAGGGCCTGTGCGGCAAATATTTGATGCCGGTGATGCGCAAGCAGCAATACCGCTTCCAGGCCACCAACCCCAACCCGGCGACCTCGGGCCGTTACGCCTGCCCGCCCATCGGCGCCTCCACCACCTTTCAAGTCGCAGGACAGGTCATCCCCGCCATCGGCGAAGACATGGGATACCTCGTCTGGCGCAAGCGGAACTGCTGCGCGTTATGAACAAGCCTCTCCTCCTTTTGCCCGTCGGCCTTGCCGTCACTCTGGGTGGCCTCGCTCTCGCCCAGAGCGCGCCCGAAGGCATCGATCTCGAAGCGATCCGCGAGCGCGCGGCCGAACACGCCGACGATGCGCAGGCGCTCAGCACCAATGTCCGCCAACGGGCCGAGGCGCTGACCGAAGACGCACAGGCTATCCAGGCGCAAGCGCAGGCCAATCGCACGGCCTATGCAGACAGCATCAAGGCAATCGAGACCGAGGCCGTCCTCGACTTCGACGCGATGATCGCAGGGCAAGCCGCCGCAGAGAAGGCATCGCTCGGGGGAGCTCCACGCTTCATTGCCTTTGCCAGCCTGTCGATGCCGCCAGAGGCGCTGAAGGCGCTGGTCCACGACATGACCAGGGCGGGAGGCGTCACCGTGCTGCGCGGTTTCCCGCAAGGAAACAGCGAGGCGTTCAAGAAGCGCCTGGCTGCCATCTGGAGCACCAGCGACGCGGCCGGCTCGCTCGGCATCGATCCGCGGCTGTTCCGCGCCTTCAACATCGAGGCCGCGCCGAGCTTCGTCATGCTGAGCACCGAGTTCAGTCCCTGCGACGGGTTCGATTGCACCAGCGAGGTGCCGCCGCACGACCGCATCGCCGGCAACATCAGCGTGGGAGAAGTCCTCGAGACCTTTGCCTCGGGCAAGGGTCCGGGCGCCGAGCTTGCACGCCTCCATCTGCGCCAGCTCTCGAGGGAGGAACGGCCATGACCGGCAGAACCCTCGCCCATCTCCTTGCCGCACTTCTCGCCCTCACAAGCGCAGCTTCCATTCACGCTCAGACCCGCGATGAAGCCCGGGCCGATGGGAAAGACTTTGCCACCGAGCTGCTGGGCGAGGCGCGCGAGGCGGCAACGACCAATCCCGACGCGGCGCGCGTTCCCAATTTCGATCCGCAAGCGACGCGCGACCTGCAGGATCTTGCACGCGATCCCGACAAGATCGAGGCCCGCGGGCGCAGCGCTGCCACAACCAGCACGCCGATGCGGACGATCCGCGACAGCATGGCCAATCGCGCCAGGTTCGAGCCGAACGAGATCGAGGACGTGATTGCCCGCAGCCTCGCGATCAACGAGACGCCGCTCGACTACACCAGCGGCATGGCAATTTCGGGCAGCCAGGGATCGTGTGTTCCGCTGCCGCCCGGTTCGGGGTCGGCGGCCACCTACACCGCCACCTGCAATACGGGCACACGGATCGATCAGTCGGTTGGCCAATGCACGGTCCCGCTCGTCACCAGGGTCAGCCAGCAACCGCAGTATCATTACCTTTGCAGCCCATTCGGCAGCTTCAACCTGGCAGGTGAGCCGGATTGCGGGGAATTTTCGGGCGCTCTTTGCCGAGTGACCGGACACCGGGACGGTCCTTGCCTGCAGTGGGGTTGGTCCGGCGGTCGCAAATGGTGCACCGAGCCGGGCGATCCGATTACCGAGCTGACCTGCGACGAACAGGTCGCGGGGCAGACGCCCTACCGCATCGCCACGGCGACCACCGTAACAACGACCCCTGACGAAAGCCAGTGCACAGGTCTTGCGGACAATAGCGATTGCACGCTGGACGCCGAAATCTGCACCGATAGCGATCCGCAGACGCGCGTGATCGACGGCGTCTCTGTCACCAGGCCCTGCTGGGAATGGCAACGCAGCTACACCTGCATTGCGCGCGAAGCGGCGACCGACTGCTCCGACATCGAAAGCCAGGGCAAGTTCCTCGGCGTCTGCCTGACCAAGAAGAAGGTCTACTGCTGCTTCGAGAGCAAGCTCTCGCGGGTCCTGCAGGAACAGGGCCGCCTCCAGCTGCCCAAGCCGTGGGACAAGCCCAAGGAAGAGCAGTGCGAGGGTTTCACGCTCGACGAATTCGCCCGGCTCGACCTCAGCCAGATGGATTTCAGCGAGGTCTATGCCGAGTTCACCGAGGCTGCACGGCTCCCCGACGAGCTCGAGACCAGCATCCTCATCCAGCAGAAAATCGAAGACTATTACGCAAGGAGTGGCCAAACCTACCCATTCGTCATCGCTGAAGCGCGCCTTACCATGAATGAATAGCTCGGTTGGCGGCATACCGTGCATGTCGCGATAGGCTTCGACAATCAGCGTCATGAGTTCGGCGGCTTTGGCCTGCGTCAGATGGAACGACTTGTCCGCCTCCGAATACCATGGCCCGACTGCACCGCGGAACACCACTCCGTCGCCGCTGTCGAGGAACATCTGCGCGCCACAACAGGCATTGGCGCCACCAAGCGCCGTGTCGTCTTTCTTGAAGACCAAGCCGACATAGCAGACGCCCGGCCGTACATCTGCGAGCCGCCAGGGCTTGCCGCTCGATTTGAAGAAAGCGGTGGTGCAGAGGTTCCAGGCGATCGTTGCGGGGTCCTGTGTTGCGCGGAGCGCCCGACCCTTGTCATCGACAAAGGTTTCTGGATCGAGCGTCGTCTCGCGCACGATCTGAATAACCGCCTTTTGGTCGAGAAGCTTCGCCTTGAGCTGATGATGGAAGTTGAGTTCGAACCGGTAAATTTCGGCCGCCTCGACCTCCTCGGCAAAGAGCGACCCCATCTCGAGTACGAACTTTCCCGCGCGACGGCTCAGCCGCGCATCGCCTTTCACACGCTCGCCGCGCGGCACGATTGACTTAGGGCGACCGAAGCGATGGACATCCTCCGGTATGACGACGAACCACATCGTCGGCGGCGCTTCCTCCTGACGGAGGTAGCGCCGGATCGGTTCTTCAAAAATCGCGACCGCCTTCGAGATAGCTTCATGCCGATTCTCGATCCGGATGGCATTGGCAAGCGCACTGGCATCAACGGTGATTTCGGTGATCGGGCGCTCGGGCCAGCGCGTATCGAATACCGCTTCAAATCCCGGCCAACTGGCATGATGCGCCGCATCGGGATTCGCCGACGGGATATGTCCGCGGATCCGCTTGGCCCATGTCTTGAAGTGGCCAATACCGGCGGCCGTGCCGATGACGCCGATCCGCATTTCGGCCGGATGCGCGCCATCTTCGGGCGGTCCGAACAGGAACAAGCCATCTTTGGGATGCTCCATGCGCTGCTGATAGCCAAAGCCGAGTAGCGGTTCGGGAAGCTGGAGGAGCTTGAGCGGTGCCATCAGCCTTCCTCGTCGCCGAGGTCGTCGAGGTCAGGGCGATCTTCACCATCGTCGAGGCTATCGGCCGAAGTCTCGGTTTCAATCACTTCCGCCTCGGCGGGCGAGATGCTGTCGCCGACGATCCGGGTGGGCGCTTCAAACGCCATCAGCTCGCCTGCGAGAGTAAGCTCAGCACTGCCGCCCAGCGGAATGCGGATGATACCATCCTCATCGGCGAGGAAGCGGACATAGGCGTTGAGCAGTGTCCGCCATTGGTCGTTCCACCAATTCTTGCAGAAGCTTTTGCGCAGCCGTGCCATCTTCGGTTTACTTTCGATCGGCTTGCGGCCGTCTTCAGTGAACACAACCTGTGGCTTGAGCTCGAACAGCCATCGTCGGCCGACGACGGGATGAACCGTCACCGCGAAGCTCCAATAGACGTCACGCTTCTCGCTCCGCCCGCTCAGCCGCTTGCGCCGCCGCTTTCCGCTGCGGTCATCGAAGACGACCGTGTCCTTTTCGATCAGCCCCCGGGGAACATACCAGCCGGTGCTGTTCGCAAATTCATAGGGCATCAGCCCCTTGTTCTTCGCAAAATTCTCCCAAGCCTGCCGAAGCAGATTCGCAATCATACGACGGGCATCGGCACCGCGTAGCTGCGGGGCATCCTCGGTCTGACCCGCGACGAAGCTCTGGAGGTCTACCGCGTAACCATGCTCGACAGAGAGGTCAGGGATCTCGGCCTCGACGATCTCGCCGGCGCGGGCAAAGCCGAGCCCCAGCCGATCCCAGGCGATGGCCGGCGTCTTAAACTGCCCAAGCGCCTTGGCGACCGCCTTGGGGTCGCCCCCATAGCGGTTGAGATAGACGGTGGCGGGCAGGCTACTAATCCTAAGCCAACTCCCCTCGATGATCTCCGATTCCTGGGCGATCGCCGCGCTCTGTCGCAGCCGGAAATTGCGGAACTCAGCGATGCCTTGTTCTTGTGCGCTCTCGATTTTTGAAATCGCGCGTTCGTCGATAGCCTCAAGCAACCGGTGAAGACCTTCGGCCCAGTTGCCGTTGAAGTTGATCGCGTTGAGCCGGATCACCTGCTCGGGAAACTCATCGAAGGGTAGATCGTCGAGACGAATGGGAATGATGAATTTGGGATTCTTGAGCTTGCGTGCGGTGGCAACCGCCAATGCAATCTCGTCAAGGACACCCGGCTTCAGAACTGACGATCGAGAGAGGACAAGCACCACAACCGCAGCATGATCCTTGATCGCGTCACCAATATCGCGCCAGAAAGGTTCGCCGCCGATCAAGCGGAGCAAGTCGCTCCAGACATGATAACCCGCACCGATAAGGCGAGTACCCAGCCAAGCGGTGAAATTCATTGTCTTCGGGATTCGCATGGCTGATGAAAACCGTGCGGCGGACGGGTACATCGTCGGTGTCATTGATCTGGGAAGGTGTCTCGGCGTCGGCCATGATGCATATTGTCCAGCGTAACGATCCTAGTCCACCGCTGACAGGTTTTGCACCAATCCCCGGGTTGGCCGATTCAATTTACATATCTTGCTAGCCGACGACGCTAGAGTTGGCTGAATTAAACGTCGCGATCAGTAGGAGACCTAGTCCTCATCGTCGTTGAGGTCCGCCATAAGGTCAGCGACAGTCGTGAAGCGCGACGCGTCACCGCGTGCCGCGGCTTCAAGGGCCGCCTCGGTCTCGCGGTTCGGCGAACGGACCTCGAAGGGCAAGCTGCGGTCGGCAACGACCCGAACGAGCATCATTCGAATTGCGTCAGAGACGGACAGCCCCATCGTGCCGAGCACGTCGGTAGCTTCCTTCTTTAACCCAGCGTCGATACGCGCTCTAACGACTTCAGCGGCGGCCATTGCTCTCTTCCAATTTCGGTAGCCACATTGTAGCTACAACTCCTAAATGGGCCCTTACGACCGCCGGGTCAAGATTTTTGGCCTACCCCCTTTCTGGACTATCCCCAGCAGCACATGCAGCACTAGCAGCACGTATCAGGACAATCAGCACATATGAGCACTGCGGGCTTGCAACCAACTCGCTGGAATAGCTAGGAAATTCGAAAATAACTGCAATAGATATTGCAATCACCTTTCTGAGTTGCAACATACTCGTCAGGCTTAGGGGTAAGAGTCGCGACAATCGTGCATCTCGATTCGACCGCTAAAATACCTAAATCGTTGATATTATTGCTATTTTTCTCGTACAAGGTCGTCATTGGATCGGCGGTTGACCGTCGGTCGCTGAAACAGAAGGATCTTTATGATGGCGACAGTACGGGAGGCCAGCGCAATCGCAAAGAAGCAGCAGGCGCTTCGCGACCACCTCTGGCCGGGCAAGGAGCAATGGCTGTGGGACCGCAAGAAGCAGAAAGGCTTCACCACGATCCCGAAAACCATGCCCATGATCCTCAAGATAATGGACGAGATGACGAAGGGGACGCCGGTATCGGCGACCTACCTGACCCTCTGGTGCAACACCTGGGACAACAACTTCGTCATTCTGAACAAGAATCCCGACATGGCCAACGCGTCGGGCTTCGGTGGCCAGCGCGGCGAGCACACCTGGGCGACGCGCATGAAGCTGCTGCAGGATCTCGAATTCATCGACATCAAGCCCGGCAAGTCCGGGCCGCTGGGGAATGCGATCATCTGGAATCCGCATTTCATCCTACGGTGGCACCACCACATCAAAACGCCGGGTCTGACGGAAGCAAGCTACAACGCCCTGATCGAGACGGCGCTTGAGGTCGGGGTGGCCGACATGACGATGGATTGGCCGGTGCCGCATTCACCGAGAACGGCACCTCCGCCGCCGCCGCCGCCGGCTGTGCCGCCTGCGGCGCCCGCCGCTCCTGAGGCGCCGGCGGCGGATAGCAACGGGGTGGTGTGATGCGCGCGATCGAACGCACCACCAAATTCAAGCGCGACTATAAACGCGAGAAGAAGACCGATCCGGGGCTCGACGCCGTACTAGTGCCGGTGATCGAACTTCTCGCGACCGATGAGCCGTTGCCGGAGAAGCTGCGCGATCATGCTTTGAGCGGTACCTGGGCGGGGTATCGCGACTGCCATGTCCGGCCCGACCTGGTGTTGATCTATGCCAAGCCCAACGACGAAACTCTGAGCCTCGTGCGTCTGGGATCGCACAGCGAACTCTTCTCATGAGCACGATCCGGCCGGTCGAGCTGGATATGGTCGACCTCGTCTTCCGGGGCGGGGAGCGCGGCTATATCCTCAACTTTTCGAACCGGACGTTCGTAGAGTTCTTCGCGCTCGAATTGGACGTCGACATCGACGCCGAGATCTACAAGCGCGAGGGCACCTCGAAGGGCAAGCGCCTCCGCGGGTTTTTGACGATCGTCGATGATGGCACGGCCGCAAAGACACTCCGGCTTCTGTGGGACTATCGCGACACGATGCTGAAGGGCTCCAATCAGGATGACCCTCAGCCCCTCGCCAAGAAGCAGGTCTTCGCCGTCGTGGCACGTCTCGAAGGCACGGCGACGGGAATCCCGACCGGCCTAGTGCCGGCACCAAAGCTCTCGATTCAGGATTGGTCCGGCCTTCTCACCCGGCTTCTAGGCGTGCGTGATCTTCCGGCGCAGGGCCGGGGCTATGCGTTCGAGGCTTATCTGAAAGAGCTATTTGACGCGTTCGGCATGGCAGCGCGTGAGCCCTTCAAGCTCTACGGCGAGCAGATCGACGGGAGCTTTCATCTCGCCGGCGAGACCTATCTGCTGGAAGCGAAGTGGCTCAACCGGAAAGTCAGCATCGCCGAGCTTCACGGCTTCCACGGCAAGATCGAACAGAAGGCCGCATGGGCAAGGGGCCTGTTCGTGAGCTTCGGCGGATTCACGGACCAGGGGCTCGACGCCTTCGGCAAGGGCAAGAAGCTCGTTTGTATGGAAGGGCGCGAGATCAAGATCGCGCTCGAACGTGAGATCGGTATCGATGCTCTAATCGCGATGAAGGTTCGGCGCGCGGCCGAGACTGGCGCGGTCTTCACGCCGATCGAAACTCTCTTTCTCGAGTGAGGTAAGGATGACCTGCAGCCAAACGAGCCAATGCATCCTGACGACGGTCGGCTGCTTCATTTACGATTTCCAGACGCTGCTCACCGGCATCGTAGCGATCGGTGTCGCTATCGTCGCTGGCATCCCAGTTTGGAAGCAGTTGAAGGATACGAACCTTCAGACGCGAATCTCGCACCGCGAAACGCTGGCCACGCTGATGCGCGATGCGCTCGCCCGTTTCGGGAAAGTCGAGACTGCGATGCGCGAGCCGCTATCGATGGCCGATCGCCTGACGTTTTATCCCGATGGCGAGCCAATGGAGATCGAGGCCGAAGGCGCGCATCATCTTGAACAAGCCTTCCACGGTGTGCTCGATTGGTATCTGGTAATCCTCGCGGATACCGAACATGCCGATATTGAGGCTCGAAAGTTGGAGCTGAGGAGCGCCATCGAAAAGCTCGTGTCGACACTCAGTGACGCGCACTGGGCCGACCATAACTTCCAGCAGGATGAAGATCACAATTTCTCAAATGAGGAGTGGGCCGAGATCGAAGCGCGCTGCGCTACCGCCAAAATCGAGGCATCTTCTCGAGTCAGCGAGGTTTCGAAGGCGTATCGCGCGCTCACGGAAGCCCACGAGGTTTGGGTGCGGTCGCTTCGTGGTCAGATTGCGAAACTTGATCGGCAGATTGTGTCTGCGTGAGTGATACTCATCCATTTTGATACGCGAATTCGTCTAACGCTTATCACACCCCCCGCACGAGCTAGGAAACGACGTGTTCGCTACCCGCGAACATATGCTCCTGCCGAAGAATGGAATGCCATGACGAGACCAGCGCCCGATTCAGTTACGTCCGTGCTCGACCGCTGGCGACACCTTGCTGTGGCGCCCCAGAGCATCGCATTTCCGAATATGGAGTTGGTGGCCGGCGACTGGGAGCCTTCAATCGTGAAAGGCAGCGGTGAAATCCGCTTCAACTCTCCAAATAGCTTCGAATACACTCTGACGGGAATGCCTGAGGACATTGCCTACACATTGAAGCAGCTCCAGAGGCAGCGGGACAATCCCTACGACGGACTGAAACGATTCCGGCTCGTCGCGAATGCTGCTGACGGCATCGAATTCTCGGCTGGCTGGACGATACCTAGTCTAAAAACCGGCGATACGGCTTGGACGTTCACCGGTGAATGCGATGGGTTGATTACCGACGACGCTACGGTCCTTCCATCGCCCCGGGGCGCTACGGAAGTCCAATACGTTATACCGCGCCAGCACCGCGCTTCACTGTTCCTGGCGCACTTCGTGACGACGCCGCGACCGGACGGCGGTATCGCCCCGGAGTATACACTCGATCTCGGTGAAGCCACTCTGCGCTTCCGCTTTGATCGCGACACCGACCTGCTCACGATCTTTACGCTGGGCAGCGATCTGCTGCCGCTCACTCTGACCGAATCCTGGTTAGGTGAGCCGTTGCGCATCCTGTTTGGGCAGCTTGTCTTTCCCCGACTCACCGCCCGCTGCTTCCCGACGGGCGGCGCGATGATCCGAGTGAGCCGCTCGCCGTCCTGGTATCGGGACTCGGATGCGGCTGCTCTGTGGGATGAAGAAGATCTAGGCGGGAAGGACAGGTTTTGGCGGCTATATGGCGATCTCTTGCTCTACATCGCCCGGGCCGGCGAATTCGAGGGCCACAAGATCACCAAGCTCCACGAGGAAGTCATCCAGGCTGCGCGCGGGTCGCGGTGGGTCTGGGCGCTGACATTTGCGAGCAGCATCGAAGGGTTAATTCGGATGCTGTCGCCGCGGGGTAGCAAGCGTGCTGACGCCGATGATGCTGCGATCGCATCGATCACCGAGCATATCAAGAATTGGCGCGATCCCGAGCGGCCGAAAGAGATTGTAGATCGCCTGAAGAGCATCGCCGTGAATTCGATCCGATACGCCGCCAACACCACTCCCAAGCATGTGCTAACGCAATTATGTCGTGCCGGAGTTGTGACCCATTTTCAGTTCGATGCCTGGGAGAAGATCCGCAATGACGTGATGCACGGAGAACTGGTGTCGCCCTACTCAAGCGCGGAAGATGACGCGCTCCTGCTCGCACTGGCCGCCCTGCTGCATGCGCTGACCCAGGAGGTCATCCGCCCGACCGTGGTACTGACCTAGGCTGTTGCCAGTCCTCATCCTGGCTGGCTCGACCTGCTATTCGATGGTTTGGAAAAAAGCTTTGAGTCTTGTAAACCGCCATTCTTACTATCTTCTGAGCTTTCCAAGCTGGCTGAACGAACAGCAGCTTCCAAGGCATCAATTTGGACCTCTGAACGACGGCTATGTTAGCGACTGCTGACACGCTTCCTCAGCACTAGGAATGTGGCATTCAGAAGTATCGTGTCGGACGCCGCACTGGAAGAACACGAAAAGGCGGCCCGTCCCTAGAGGGACGGACCGCCCGCCGAGTGACCTAGACCTGTCAGGAGGGGTCAGGCAGCCTGCTCGGCAATCTCGTCAGATTCTTCTGCGTTGACCGCCTCGTCTCCTTCGTGGTCGGTCAATTGGACTTCCTCGGCACTGGCGAAACGCATGATCGGCGGAACCCAAGCCTGCGCCCGTTCCTTGACCTCGGGCTCGCCAATGAAGTTGCCCGAGAAGATGCGCTCGGCAGCGCTCGCAAGCTCAGCCTTCTTCGAAGCAGCGTACCGACTGACCAGTTCGGGACCGCCGGCGGCGTCGAGTGCTTCGAGCGTGCGGGCCTTGGCCACACGATCGAAATAGTTGGCAGCGGTAGGACGCCACCAATGCGAGGTTTCGATTTCGAGGAGGGAGCCGAGGAAGGCACCGGCCTCGGGTTTCAGTTCGTCAGCGAGTACCGGCGGCCGATCATTGAGCGCGCGCATCGCGCGGTCGATCACCACGAGTTCCTGTTCGGCCTTGGCGACCTCGTCCTCGTCGCTGTCTTCGTCTTCCAGCACCGCGGCGACGCGGTCGTAATCGGCCTCAAGCTCGCCGAGCTCCTGCGCTTCCTGTTCGGTCATGGGCGCAGGCTCACAGGGCAAGCGACCCAGACCTTCAACAATGTCATGGCTGACATAGGTGCCAAGCGTCGGCCGCACCCAGGCAAGGCCATATTCGAGTGCGGTCTTTTTTGCCGCCTGTTCCATGGCCTTGTGTGCGAGGTCTTCGAGCAGCGCGATATCGATCCAGCTCTCGCTGGCATCATCGTCGAACAGTTCGCGCTCGATCCGGCCGCCTGCGGCGAGGTAGGCATCGCGTCCGACGAGCACAGCTCGCGGATCGGAGCCACGCACCGTGGCATCGAGCACCATGCGGCGGATCGTGTCGGGCGTGATCTGGTACCAGGCATCCTGCAGTTCGGCATAGACATGCGCCTGACGCTCGACGTCGGAAATCGCGCCATAGGCCTTGGCCATGTCGAGCGTGATCGTTCCTTCGGTGAGCGCTTCGAAGACGCATGGCGCAAGAGAGGCCAGGCGCAGACGTCCTTCGACGAACCGGACGGTGAGGCCAAAGCGGCGCGCCACGTCTTCGGTCGTGGCGCCTGCCTCGATGATTGCCGCGAAAGCCTGCGCCTCGTCGGCCGGATTCATCGCGAGACGCTGGAAGTTCTCGGCAAGACTGGCTTCGCGCACTTCGCTTTCTTCGCCTTCGATGACGAGGCAGGTGACCTCGTGGTTGTCGGACAATGTGCCCTCTTCAGCCAGCGCCTGCAACGCGGCGAGACGGCGACCGCCTGCTTCGACCTCGAACTTGCCGCGCTTTCCTTTGCGCACGACGAGGTTCTGCAGCAGGCCGCGCGCAGCAATGTCTGCCCGCAGCTGGAGGTCGGCCAGCACGTCGCTCGACTTGCGAACGTTGCGCGGGCTCGGGACGAGCTTCTTCAAGGGAATCGACTGGATCATGGGTGTTCTCCTGATGGAATGAAGGCGCAGGTGAGGATCACGAGGCCCACAAGCCCAAAGGCTCCCTCCACTCTCATTCTGAGATTGGGGTCTGACTGAGGGATCAGGCGGCCAGCGCGGGGAGGATCGACGCGGCTGCGGAGACTGGCACGAACAGCCGCGTGCGGTAGCGGATGATCTCGGTGAAGCAGCCCTTGTTCTTGTACCAGTCGAGGCGATCGGGCGTGAACCCGGTCAGTTCAAGGCGCTGCTCGCCGCCGACCAGCGAGCGTTTCACGGTGAGTGGATCGTGGCTCGCGAGGCCCAGCGGTTTGCCGCTGGCGAGGACCAGGTCGCCGATCTGCTCTGCAGCTGGCCCGGTAACTCCGCAAAGGCCAAAGGTATCGGCAATTGCCGCGAGATCGACATCGAGCACTTCGCGCCCGATGATCGACTGGCCGTCCTCGGCAACGAGCCGGGTGACGCGGACATGATCGCCGGGAAGGCGCTTCCAGACCGGAAGCAGAAGTCCGGTGGCGAGATGGACGCGCTCGGTCACCGGTGACTTGGCCGCTTCTTCTTCCTCGGTCCGCCATGCGCTGGTGAACGCAGCGACGCCAATTTCTTCCCAGTGGCTTTCGCTGAGTGCCTCAAGCGTCCAGTTCGCTGACTTGAGCGGTCGAAGCAGGCGCCGACGTTCGATCACGGTGCCGTCGTCGGCGATGAGGCGCCGGGCAGGAACCGACAGTGCGACCGTTCCTGAGCGCGCATTGCGCATCGGGATTGCGTGTTGGCTACCGATCTCGTGCATACGCACCAGGCGCTGCAATCGCAGAGGCCGAAGGTGCCTCGTCACTTCGAGCGAGACGAGGCGGGTCTCGGCTCCAGTCACGGGATCGGTGCGCAGGAGTTCATCGGCGAGGACCGTGAAGCGATCGACCCTTACGGTCTCCAGTCCCTGGTCGAGCGTTCCGGCTTCGCGCGCAGCTTCGATCCGCGCTTCGACGAGGCCGAGATATTCGTCGAATATGGCGTTCTGGAGCGCGATCGGCAGCGCAAGAATGCGGTTCAGCCAGCGCTGGATGGTGGGGAGATTGTCGGTCAGCCCGCCATCGGGGTTTTCGAGACGGAGGCCGGTTCGCTCGACGAATTGGCCGAAGCTCGTGGCTTCGAGCTTGCCGTCATAGAGCAGCTGAAACCAGCGGCTGAGCGCATCGCGCGCATAGTCGCTTTCGAGATTGTCTGCCGGGTCGAACAGATTTTGTCCGCCGGTCTGGCGCTGGCCGCGCGTCAGTGCTCCCAACGCATCGAGCCTGCGCGCAATGGTCGAGATGAAACGGCGCTCGCCCTTCACATCTGTGGTGACCGGGCGGAAAAGCGGGGCCGAGGCCTGGTTGGTGCGGTTGGTACGGCCAAGACCTTGGATAGCGTTGTCGGCGCGCCAGCCCGGCTCGAGCAGGAAATGAACCCGGCGCTGCTGGTTTCTGCAGCCAAGGTCGGCATGGTACGATCGACCCGTGCCGCCGGCGTCCGAGAAGACCAGGATCCGCTTGCTTCCTTCCATGAAGCTTTGCGCTTCGGCGACATTGGCTCTGGGGCTTCGCCGTTCGAGGCGCTGTTGACCATCGCGGCCCAGGACAAGCCTGCGGGTCCGGCCCGTGACTTCGGCCACCGCGTCGGTTCCGAAATGTTCGATGATCGCATCGAGCGCTGTGGCGATGGGCGGCAGCGCGCAGAGCTGTTCGATCAGCGCATCGCGCGCGGCCATGGCGCGCGGGCAGAAAACGGGATTGCCCTCCCCGTTGCTCATCGCCTCGGAGCGAAGATTGCCTTCCTCGTCGGCGAAGACCTGCATCAGGCGCACCGGGAAGCTCTTCGCAAGGTAGTCGATGACATATTCACGCGGGGACAGATCGATATCGAGCGCTTCGCGTTCTTCCACGGTAAGGTCGGCGAGGCGCCGGTCGAGCATGGCCTCGGCGGTCGAAACCAGCTGCACGACTACCGAATGCTCTTCGCCAAGCGCCGCTTCCATCGCCGGAATCAGGCTGGGCAGCTTCATCGAGAGCAGGAGCTGGGCAAAAAATCGCTGCTTGGTACCTTCGAAGATCGAAAGCGCTGCCGCCTTGGCATTCCGGTTGAGCGTATCGCCGCTGTCCTCGTCGACCACGCGGGTCGCCTCGAGCGCGGCATGGAGGTTGCGGTGAATGATCGCCCAGGCCTCGGCATAGGCATCGTAGATCCGCACCTGCGCTTCGGTCAGACTGTGTTCGAGGATCTCGTACTCGACCCCGGCGAAGGACAGCGCTCGGGCGAGGTAGAGCCCCTGGGCCTTGAGGTCGCGGGCGACGAGTTCCATCGCCGCGACGCCGCCAGCGCGGATCTCGGTCATGAACGCTTCGTGGGTCGGGAATGCGGTCTCGGGTCCCCATAGGCCAAGCCGGGAAGTATAGCCGAGATTGGCGATGTCCGAGGCACCAGTGGCAGACGCGTAGAGCACGCGGGCGCGCGGGAGATGGTTCTGCAGCCTGAGGCCCGCCATCCCTTGTTCAGAGCCCTTGACCTTGCCGCGGATTGAAGAGCCTCCGAGCGCATTGGCCATGGCGTGGGCTTCGTCGAAGGCGATCACGCCGTCGAATTCCTCTCCCGCCCAGGCAAGGATCTGGTCGAACCGCGTATCCTCGGCGCGGCCCGAGCGCAGCGTCGGATAGGTGACGAAGAGAATGCCTTCGGACATCGTTACGGGCTGGCCGAGTTTCCAGCGTGAGAGTGGCTGGAGATCGAGCGGCAGCCCGCCAAGCGCTTCCCAGTCGCGACGTGCATCTTCAAGCAGCGCCTCGTTCTTGGTGATCCAGACATGGCGGCGCTCGCCTGCGAGCCAGCGGTCCATGATGACCGCGGCGATCTGTCGTCCCTTGCCCGCTCCGGTTCCGTCGCCAAGGAAGAAGCCTTGGCGGAATGCGTGCCCGTCTTCGGACAGTTCCAGCGCGGTCCCTTCCTGGCTGACTTTGAACTGGCCCGGAAGATCGCGAGCAAATGCTTGGGCGGCGTAGACCAGTGTCTCGCATTGCGCATCGGACAAGAGACCATCAGCCTGCCAATTTGCGGGAAGGCGCGGGTTAACGTCCGGCTGCGGCGCCGCGACCGAACCCATGGCGACCGATTCCACGAGCGGGGTGGGATGGGCCGGCGCGCCTTCGAACGCAATGCGGCTGGGCCGGTAAGGCAGGTAGATGCCTGCCTGTTCGGGTACCGGCGCGGGGTCGGCGAGGACAGAATAGACCAGGTCGACCGCATTCGCTGTGGCTGGTGTTGTCGCTACAAACGGCGCCACCGGCCGGACCGGCGCGCGATGCGTTGAAGTCTTGCCAACGAGGCAGACTGGTTTCCCGATTGGCAGGCGATGGAGGCTGGCGGAGGTGTGTACGCGTGGCGGAAGCGCGTTGAGCAGCTCGTGGAGCGCGATCAGGTCGCAGGTATCTCCAGTGATCGCTGGCTGATGCGCAGCAGGCACTTTATCGATGACGACCAGGCGAACGGCGATCCCCGTCCCTGTCCGGCGAAACATCTGCTGCAAGCGAACATCGAGGAGCAATGAAGCCTCGTGTGCCGGGGAAAAGGTGGAAGCATCGAAGCCTTCGGGCATAATGGCGACGATCCTCGCCCCGTTAGCAGCGGCCCGGATTGCACCACGCAGGTGACGCTTGGCAGTCTCACCGTCTTTGCCGCGTTCCCGACTACGAGCGAATGGCGGGTTCATCAGCACCTCCGATGGGAGCGCGCCGCGATGCAGGTCGGCGATCAGTTCGCCGTCGTGCGCGGTGATCGTGGCCAAAGGGAAGATGTGACCCAGACTGTCTCGTCTTGCCGGATCGACCTCGTTGAGGATCAATGAAGCGTTTTGGACACTGGCCCAAACGGCAAGCGCACCAATGCCTGCGGACGGTTCGAGTAGCGCGTCGTGCGCAGAGACTGCTGCGGCCTTCGCCATCAGCCAGGCCAGCATCGGCGGAGTCGAGAACTGCTGGAGTTCGACCTGTGCTTCGCTGCGCACGTGCCGCGGCGGCAAGGCGGCTTCGAGCCAGTCGAACCGCGCGTCGGCTTCGTGCACGCTTGTTGTCAGATCGATGCGTGAAGACTCGCGAAGCCAGAGCAGTGCGCCGATCTCGACCGCGTTGTTGTAGTCGTCGATGGTCCAGGCGCTTCCCCAGTCCATGACGCCGGTCTCTTCGGCGAACAGACCGGAAATGTCGGCACGGGAAAGGTGACGTCCCGAACCGAGAAGCTCGGCAATCCTGGTGCCGATGGCGTAGGCTAGGGGCTCTGACGGCAAGTGCTCGCCGGCGGGAAACAGGTCTGATTGAAACATGGCAATTCGTCCTCCTGATGAGGGCATCGGGACGCGCCCTCTGCCGGTTCAGGAATTCGAGAAGCCTTCTCTCCTCTAACGCGCCGCTTTGCGGCGCAGCCATGCCGTGAGTTCGTCGTTCCAATCGGAATCGTGGGAGGTTGGCTCGCGGACCTGGATCGTCCGCCCATCACGGGCATAAGCGGCCAGGCTACGCGACGCAGCCAGCTCGCCGCCAGCATCGTGATCGACGAAGAGGTGCAGCTCAGTCACGCTCTCAGGCACGCTGACGAGGCCGAAGCGCTCATTGCCCAGGGTCGCCCAGACGGGGATGCCGGAAAGCGCATAGGCCGACATCGCGCTCTCGATACCCTCGGCAAGGCCGAGCTTGCCGGAGGCCGGAGCGAAGAGGCGGACAGCAGCTTCACCGAGCGCGCCGAGCGCGCGTTTCGGCTTTTCGAAAGCGGCCTTGCCTGAAGCCTCGGTAGACAGGAACGTGCGGTGGATGGCGATCGGGCCCTCGTCGAGGCTGACTGCCGCGATCATGGCGGGCAGAAAGCGGGCCCGTCCTTTCGGGCCAAGCGGCGTTCGTGGATGGAAGCGGAGCGCCGGAGATGCGGCGAGGATGCCGCGGCTTTCAAGATATGCCTTTGCCGGACTGGCACGCAGTGGCTGTGCATCGCGCCAGATCCTCAGCGCTACCGCCGAGGGTTTGCGGGTGCTGGTCGATTCGGGTTCGTTGGTGGTCGCAGAACCTGAAAAGAGCACCGGTGCCTCGAAACCTTCACGCGCCAAAGCAGCCAGCACGCTCTGCTGATCGCATCCCGCGAAACAGTGGAAGAGGATGGCCTGTCGGCCGAGTGACACACCGAGTGAAGGCGTTCGGTCATCATGCGCAGGGCAGCGGGCCATGCCCTTTGTGCCGGACCATTTGCCCCCACGCGATTCGCAAATGCGACGGGCGGTCTCGGCAAGCGACCGGTTGGGATGAGTTTGGACAGACAGGGACATGCGAGCTCCTCAGCATGCAAAGTGGCCCCCTCATCAGCGTTCCTCTCCTCTCCCGAAGGCAGACATTCGCTGCTTTCCTACAGGTATAGGTTCTCCTTATGTTCTATCTCGATTCGAATCAATGGAGCACCACTCGAGATGACCTGCCTCAATCGTCAGACCGCGATAGCGGTCGCCTGTTTGGGAATGATCGCGACCTCCTCTCAGCAAGTCCGCGCCCAGGATTTCACCTTGTTCGAGCACGCGATCGTTCCACCGAAGACGGACCAGCAGCCGGCAAGGCAATATCTTCCTGCAATCTACCAAGCCGGGCCAGCGGACGTGTCCTACCGGGAGGGTCTGTATATGGCGGCAATAGCCGAGGCCGAGCGCCGGTACGGGCTTCCGACCAACCTGCTTCGGGCTCTCATCTGGGCTGAATCCCGCTTCAATCCGATGGCTGTGAGTCCAGCCGGCGCTGCCGGGCTGGCTCAGCTTATGCCGGCCACGGCGCGAGAACTGGGCGTCCGTAACCGTCATGACCCTCTTGCATCGATCGACGGTGGCGCCCGGTATCTTCGCGATATGTTGGACCGGTTCGACGCTGTCCACCTGGCCTTGGCTGCTTATAATGCGGGCCCAGGTGCCGTCTCCCGATCACGCGGCATTCCGAAGAATGGTGAAACGCCACAATATGTCCGGTCTGTGTTGGGACGTTGGCAAGCAATTGGTACATACAATTGACGAAATTGCCTGATTTCCGGCTATTGTCTGAAATCATGTGCCGGAATGAAGACGGACAACGCCAGTGAATGAGACCCCGGGTGAGCCGTTCGACTTTCGCAAGGCGTTGAAGGCACAGAAGCGCCGGAAGCTGAGAAAGGAGATCGCGTTGGGTTTGGGAGCATTCGCGATCGTATTTGCTGGAGGGATGCTGGCTCTCAACTGGCCAGTCCATGATGCCAGCCTTGCTAACGACGATCAGCAGCCTCAGGCGTTATTCAAGCAAGCAAGCTCCCCACAATTCGACATCTGCGGATCCGTCCGGCGCACATGCGTCGTGGATGGAGATACTTTCTGGCTTGATGGCGTGAAGATCCGGATTGCCGACATCGACACTCCCGAGATCAGCGAGCCTCGTTGCGACTATGAATACCAGCTCGGCATGCGCGCGACGCACCGCCTTGTCGAATTGCTGAATGGCGGGCCCTTTGAGATGAGGACCATCGGGAGCAGAGATGAGGATCAGTATGGTCGCAAATTGCGGGTTGTAACGCGCGGCGGCCGTTCGCTTGGCGATCAGCTGGTCAGCGAAGGGCTGGCGCGAACCTGGACCGGGAGACGTGAACCATGGTGCTGAACCGCGATCAGGAATTGTGGGCCGTCGCGCTCTGGGTCGAAAAGAACCATGGCGAAGAGGGAACCGCGTATATCGCGCAGCAAATCCAGCGGCTATCAATCGAAGGGGACGAGGCAGGCATAGCAACGTGGAAGACTGTTGCTGAGCGCTTCGATCAGCTTAGCTGCCAAAGCTCTACGAACTGAGGCTCTGCACGATGCGGAATTGGCTTAAAGTCTGGGGCATCAGAATTGAGTTCGCCTTGCTCGCGTCAGTGTCCCTGATAGGGCTGGTCCTGAGCCTTCAGTCCTGCACTGGCTGAGAAGAAATTCGTTCCTCCGATCAACCCTTCGCAAACTTTCCCATGATGACCTGTCCTCCTGTCCGGAGCTCATCGAGGTAGTCGCTCCACCATTGAGCCATTCGCACGCGCTCGTCCCAATGCTTGCCGCGATGGTAGATGCCCCGCACAACATTGCTGTCGCCATGTGCCAGGGCACGCTCGATTGCATCCGGGTTCCAAAGGCCCGATTCGTTCAGGAATGTCGATGCTGTCGCACGGAGTCCGTGCGCGGTGACTTCTTCTTTCGAGTATCCCATGCGACGGAATGCGGCATTGAGCGTGTTTTCACTCATGGGACGCTTGGAGCTGCGCGCAGATGGGAAAACATATCCTTCGCGGCCGAGCATCTCGGCCAGATCAGTGAGATAGCCTCTAACCTGTTTGGAAAGCGGGACGGCATGCGCTCGGCGCGCTTTCATTTTACCGGCAGGGATCTTCCAGACCCCATCGACGAGGTCGATCTCATGCCATTCGGCGTGCCGGAGTTCGCCGGGGCGTACGAACACATGCGGCGCGATCTGCAAAGCTAACTTCGTCACCATGTAGCCAGTGAAGTCGTCGATGGCGCGCAGCAGCCCGCCAAGCTCGGTGGGCTCGAGGATTGCAGCATAATGCGTGGCTCTCGGCGTTACGAGAGCACCCTTCAGCATACTGGTCGGATCGGATTTGCAGCGGGTCGTGGCGACACCGTAGCGAAACACGCGGCCTGCGAATGAACGGCATTTCTTCGCAGTCTCGTGCTTACCAGTGGCTTCCAGCCGTTTGAGAGGAGCCAGGACTTCGAACGGCTCGATCTCGCTTATGGGTCGGTTCCCGATGGCAGGCGCAAGCTTGTCGAGGAAATAATTGGCCTTGACGATCGTGCCATCGGCGCGGCCATTCTGGACCATCATCTGTTCAATATACTCACGTGCGACTGCCTCGAACGTCTGTGCAGAAAGGAACTCTGCGCGGATTTTCTGCTTCCGCTTCTCAAAGGCCGGGTCGCCCCCTGAAGCAACTGCTCGTCGTGCCTCGTAGGCCACGTCTCGAGCTTGCTTGAGGCTGATTTCGGGATAGCTGCCGATGCAGAGCTTCTTTTGCGCACCGCCGATCCGGTATCGGAATCGCCAAAGTTTGCCGCCGGTGGGCGTGACCTCAACATATAGGCCGCGCTCATCGGTTACCTTGTACGGCTTGTCCTTGGGCTTGAGAGCGCGGAGGCGAGTATCTGTCAGCGGCATGTGGGGGCCTTTTCATCTGGGCCTTTGCGAAACGGCCTCAAAAGGCCCACAAAAGTGTCTGGAACCCCCGAGAACAAGCGGGACGATCCGGAACGATCCAAGGGCCAAATCCCTAGGATTTCTGCGGGTTTTATAGATTATTTGGGAGAACGTGAGAAGAACAAATGGTGCCCAGAAGAGGACTCGAACCTCCACGCCCTTGCGAGCGCCGCCACCTGAAGACGGTGCGTCTACCAATTCCGCCATCTGGGCACACTGTCGAGGATGCAGATCATACGAGTCTGCTCTCGGGTAGGCGCGGGCCACTAGCGAAGGGCGAGGCAGCTTGTCAACGCTATTCGCGTAGACGCGCGACGCGGAACGCTTGCAGGGGCTTACAGGTTGAGGCTAGGGCGGCAGCAAGCGAATTCGAACAACCCCTTTCAGAGAAGAGAACATGGCCAAAAGCGGTGCATTGAATGGCAAGACGGTAGTGCTGATGGGTGGCACCGGCTTTCTGGGCAATTACGTGGCACAGGCGTTGCTTTCGCGCGGTGCGCGACTGCGGATTTGCAGTCGCCATCCCCGCGACGCTTTCAAGTTGAAACCCCTCGCCAATCTCGGGCAGCTGCAGTTTGCACGGATGGACGCAACCGACAGGCGGAGCGTCGAACAGTGCATCGAGGGGGCCGATGCCGTGGTAAACCTCGTCGGCAGCTTCGACGGCAATTTGAAGAAATTGATGGGCTTGGCGCCGGGCTGGATGGCCGAAGCGGCGCGCGAGACCGGCGCCAAGGCGTTCGTTCATGTCAGCGCGATTGCGCAGGTTCCGGATGAGAACACCGATAACGAATACGCCAGCGCCAAGCATCTGGGTGAAAGCCTGGTGAAGGAAGTCTACCCCAAAGCAACGATTATCCGTCCTTCTATCATCTTCGGAAAAGACGACAAT
This sequence comes from uncultured Erythrobacter sp., assembly GCA_947504155.1. Classification (GTDB taxonomy): domain Bacteria; phylum Pseudomonadota; class Alphaproteobacteria; order Sphingomonadales; family Sphingomonadaceae; genus Qipengyuania. The sequence continues at coordinate 940,379 of CANNGF010000002.1, read as the reverse complement.
TTCCTCAATATGTTCGGCGACCTGATTTCGAAACTGCCGATCCTGCCTGTGTTCGCGCCGGATGCCCAATTGCAGCTGGTTTATGTCGACGACGTTGCCGAGGCCATCGCCCAGAGCCTGGAACAGCCCGCAAAGCATGGCGGAAAGACCTATGAGCTGGGTGGGCCGGAAAAGCTCAAGATGATGGAGATCAACCAGCGTATCGCCGATGCCCAGCGGCGCAAGCGTACCTTCCTACCCATGCCGGATGGCCTGTCGGCCGCCTTCGCCGCCCTGCCCGGCACGCCGATGGGCAGCGATCAGTGGAATCTCCTGAAGGAAGGGAATGTCGCAAGCGGGAAGCTTCCCGGTTTCGAGAAGTTCGATATCGAACCGAAGCCGCTGGGGCTGTTCCTGGACAAGTGGATGACGCGCTTCCGCAAGCACGGGCGCTTTGCCGAGCGGCTAAGCGCCTAACAAGCTGACTTAGCGCGGTCTGACGATCAGGGCGGCACCATCGCCGCCGCTGATCTGTACGCCTTCGTTTGCCAACAGCACCGTGGTAGCTGTTCCCCGCGAGTTTCCTACGGCCACGTAGGACAGCAACCAGCCTATTCGCCCGGATAGCTTTCGCCGTACACCGCATCCCGAAAATCATGGTGCAGCTGGTTGTCGAATGGCAGCTTCTGGGTGGCGAACACCACCACCATGTCCTGCCAGGGATCGACCCAGAACAGCATCGAAGGCCAACCGTCCCAGAAGAATTCGCCGACGGTGCCGCGATTTTCTTCCGGAGTTGCGGGCGCCGCCGTTCTCACGAAGAAATCGAATCCGAAGCCACCGCTTCCCTTACCTACGAGCCACATTCTGTTTTCATCTGGTATGGCCGGGTCTAGCTGGTCGGTAGCCATTAGCCGGACAGTGGCAGGTTTCAAGATCCGCGTGTCACCTAGCGCGCCCTCACCCAGCAGCATTCGCGCGAAGCGCAGGTAATCATCGACCGTTCCGACCAAGCCGGATCCGCCCATGGTCAAAGGGTTGCCCATGAAATTGTTACGAAGCCAGATGTCGTCCGGCAAAGGTTCGAAATCACCATTCTCGACCGTGTATATTCTTGCGAGCCGCGAAAGGTCTTCGTCCGAACGAGCCCACCGCGTGTCGTTCATTCCCAGCGGTTCGAAAATGGTTTCGCGAACGTAGTCGGCATAGGGCTTGCCCGAGAGAACTTCCACTAGCCGCGCCTGAACGTCGACGCCTGCGCTGTAATGCCAGTGGGTGCCTGGATCGAACAGCAGTGGGACCTGCGCCATTTTTTCCGAGAATTCGGCGAGGGTATTTTTCGCATCGAGCGGCTGCAGTTCCTCCCAGACCAGCGCGGAGGCGCCGGCGACACGGTCTCCTTGGGTTGCATCCTCGAGGAAGGATTCGATCCGGTCACAATCAGGCTCGAAACCCTGCGCGGAAAGCGAGGCGGGAATGAATGACAGCGCACAGGCTGCTACCAAGGGCAAAATACGCATCTTCAAAGGGCCTCGCTATAAGTTGCCAAAAGACGGCTCCACGCCTTTTCCGCCGCGTCGCGATCGTAAGCGGGGCTGTCGGGAACGCACCAGCCATGATCGGCAGGATAGACTTCGATTTCCGCAGGGGCTCCGACAGCGCTCGCCGCATTGCGGAGCGCGGTCTTGGCCTCCGGCTGCTCGGCATCGTCGTTCTCTGCGATGGCTATGAGATAGTGATCATCCGCATTGAGCATGCGGTGAGGGCTGTTTTCTCCCTCGCGCACGAGCCCCCCTCCGTGGAAGCTGCATGCGGCACCGACTTCGGGTGCCGCGGCGGCCGTCCAGATCGTGAAGGGCCCTCCCATGCAATAGCCTTGCGTCCCGATCCTTGCCGATTTGTCGACCGCATTCTGCGCAAGCAACCAAGCGGTTGCGGCACGTCCATCGAACTGGATCGCCTCAGCATCCAGCTTGTCGCGCCACGGTTTCACTTTCTCGAAACCCTTGTCGGCGGCGAAGGTCGCGAAATCGGCAAATTGTTCGCCGGTCACGTCGCGATAATAGGGATTGACCAGCAGGACCGCATATCCGTTCGCTGCCAGGCGGCGGGCCATCTGACGCTTGGCTTCGCGGATACCGGCGATATCAGGCCAGAAGATAACGCCGGGATGGGTTCCCGTTTCCGGGTGGAAGAATTCACCGTCCATGGTGCCTGCAGGCGTGCGGAGGCTAACTTTTCTGCCTGTCACGCTGGTCCCGCCAGGCGTGTTTTCCATTCCCATGGGAGTGCAGGCTGCCGCGGCGCAGGCTAAGGTGCCAGCTCCAAACGTCCGGCGGCTCAGCGCCTGTTTCGCCCAGCGGGCAAGCTGTTCCTGATCGCACATATAGGTCTCTCCACTCCTCTGTCCGCTTGCGAGCCTAGCAGCGCGAAGGCGCAGCGCAAGCCAGTGTCAGCCACCAAACACCACGGTGCGCTGTCCGTTCAGCAGCACGCGTTCTTCAAGATGAAGACGCACTGCTTCGGCAAGCACTCTGCTTTCGATATCGCGCCCCTTGCGCACCAGCTCTTCGGGGCCGTCAGCATGGGTGATCGGTTCGGCCGCTTGGTGGATGATCGGCCCTTCGTCTAGGTCGGCGGTGACGTAATGCGCGCTGGCCCCGATCATCTTCACGCCGCGCTGGTATGCCTGGTGATACGGCTTCGCGCCCTTGAAGCCGGGCAGGAAGGAATGATGAATATTGATGCAGCGTCCAGCGAAATGCTCGGCCTGCTCGTCCGACAATATCTGCATGTACCGCGCCAGGATGACGAGTTCGACCCCGTACTGATCCGCCAGATCCCGGACCTTGCTTTCCTGACTCTGCTTAGTTGCTGCAGTAACCGGAAGGTGATGGAAGGGAATGTCTCCAAGGTGCGTATGTTCGATCGCATCGCGCGGATGGTTCGAAATGATGGCTACAGGGTTCATGAGCAGATCGCCGATGCGCCAGCGATAGAGCAGATCGGCCAGGCAATGATCGAACTTGCTCACCATGATCAGGACACGGCGGGGCCTGTCGCGCAGGGCGAGCTTCCACTCCATCGCCATATCTGCGGCGATCGGACCGAAGTCTTCGCGCAACTTCTCCCGGCTTGCCTCTCCGGGATCGAATTCGACCCGCATGAAGAAGGCGTCGGAAGCGCGGTCGTTGAACTGCTGCGCCTCGAGTATGTTTGCCCCCCGCTCGAACAGGAAGGACGTGACGCGTGCGGTAATGCCCGGCTGGTCGGCGCAGGAAAGGCTGAGGACGAGAGTTTCTTGCATCAGACCCTAATGCGTAGGCGGCGCACTATCTAGCAAGCGCGAAGCCCTTGGCGCGTGCAAATTTGGGATTGTCACTCTTCCAGTTCGAAAACGACATTCCTTATGCCGGTTTCGCGCAAGGCGCTTTCGATTGCTTCGCGTTCCTGCGCACCAAGCTCACCATCGCAACGCACCACATGGGCGATCGGATCGCGGAGCGAAAATCCCCCGGTCGATACGATCTGGCGTATAGCTCGCACCAGCGTGTCCTCGAGATAGCGCGCATGCCCGACCAGCGATTCATCGGTCGAGAAGGCAAATTCCGCGCGCTGATCAACAAAGGTCTCGGTCGGGCGATGCGTCAGCTGCACCCGGTTGCGGTAAATCGCGACATCGAGATCGAGGCGGTGGATCATGTCAGCGGCGCGTAAGGGCGTCCTCGCTCTGGGTCATGAGCTTGATGATGATATCTGCCACGGGCTCTTCCTCTTTCAGCATGCCAACGGACTGGCCTGCCATCAGGCTGCCGTTTTCGACATCGCCATCGATGACTGCACGGCGCAGCGCGCCTGCCCAGTAATGTTCGATCTGCAGCTGCGCCTCTTCCATCGCGATTTCGTTGCGATCGAGTACTCCGGCAACTTCCCTCTGCTTTTGGGTGAACTCTTCAGTGCCCTTGTTCTTCAAGGCACGCACCGGGATGACCGGAAGGCGGGCGTCTACCTGCACGCTGGCAACGGCATCGCGGGCATTGGCCCGGAAAAAGGCCTTTTTGAAGTTCTCATGCGCAATGCTTTCCTTCGCGCAGGCAAAGCGTGTGCCCAGCTGCACGCCGGCGGCACCCATCTCCAGATAGCCAGCCATCGCATTCCCCCGGCCAATGCCGCCGGCGACGAAGATGATGTGGTCTTCGCTCAGCTCGGGCAGCATTTCCTGCGCCAGCACGCTGGTGGATACGGGCCCGATATGGCCACCGGCTTCCATGCCTTCGATCACCAGCGCATCGGCGCCCGAACGCAGCAGCTTCTTGGCGAGCGCGAGTGTAGGCGCGAAGCAGATGACCTTGGCCGGGTTCTGCCCGCCCTTGATCGCTTCGACGCTACCCTTGGGCGGGATGCCGCCAGCCAGCACGACATGGCTCACGCCAGCCTTGTCGCAAACCTCGATCAGGTCGAACAGCTGCGGGTGCATGGTGATGAGGTTCACGCCGAAAGGCTTGTCCGTCAGCGCCTGCGTCGCGGCAATCTCGGCTTCCAGCAGTTCTGGCGTCATGGCGCCGCAGGCGATCACCCCGAAGCCACCGGCGTTCGATATTGCGGAAACCAGATTGCGTTCGGACACCCAGCTCATGGCGCCGCACATGATGGCGTATTGGGAACCCAGGAAAATGGCGCCGCGCTGCATCAGGCGGTCGGTCTTGGAAAAATCGTTCATGATCAGCGGGTATCTCTCAGTGAGCCCCACCGCAAGCGGCACGATCTTGTGCGAAACTGAATTTATCTATGCAAGCCAGGTTTTTCGGATAGCTGTCGCTGCAAATGCCAGCATTGCTGCCCGATTCGCTCGCCGCATATAACCCTCATATCGGGTTGGCGCTTCTCGTTATCCTGTTCATCGGTTTCGTTCTCGAACGCCTGCCGCCAGTGGTCCTGGCGGTCACCGGCGGGTTGATGATGTTCCTGCTCGGCTTCCTGTCGACCGATGAATTGCTGGGCGTGTTTTCCAATTCCGCGCCGATCACCATTGCCGCCATGTTCGTGTTGTCCGGCGCGCTGCTGAGAACCGGCACGCTGGAGGAAATTTCGGGCTGGATCATCCGCCGTACCCGCCGCAGGCCGCGCCGCGCCGTGGCCGAGATCGGCTTTGGTACGCTGGCGGCATCGGCCTTCATGAACAACACGCCCGTCGTGCTGGTGATGATTCCGATCGTCAAACGGCTGTCCAAGGCGCTTGGGGTGGCGGCCACGCGGCTGCTGATCCCGCTGTCCTACCTCACCATCCTGGGCGGCACGCTTACCCTGATCGGAACATCGACAAACCTGCTGGTCGACGGCGTGGCGCGGGATCAGGGGCTCGAACCCTTCGGCATGTTCGAGATTACCACGGTCGGTCTGGCGGCGGCTGTGACGGGCGCACTTTTCCTGACGCTGTTCGGGCCCAAACTTCTGCCCGACCGCCCTCCCCGCGCGCTGGACGAGGACGAGACCGAAAGCGACATTTACCTTTCCCATTTGGTGGTCATGCAGGGTAGCGCGCTTATCGGCGAAAAGCTGGGTCGCATCCCCTTGTCCAGGCGGCCCGGCGTCAAGATCATCGGCGTAAAGCGCGGCGGCACGATTGCCCGAAACGATATCTTCAAACACGAACTGGCGGCCGGTGATCAATTGGTAGTTACGGCCAGCCCGGCCGAGCTTGCCTCGATGGCCGAAGCCTACGATTTTCGCACGGGCCTGACCGGCGTCGGCGGCGGCGTGTCCACGGCCGGCCCGGACCGTCCGCGCGATCTTGCGCTGGTGGAAGCGGTGGTTTCCTCGTCTCATCCGATCATCGGTCGGCGGCTGGCGGACATTCCCATGCTCTCCAAGCTGAGAGTTCGCGTGCTGGGCTTGTCCCGCCCCCGCCATATTGCCGGGCCGGAACTGGCAGAGGTGCGCGTGCGTGCAGGTGATCGGCTGCTGATCGCCGGTGGCACGGACGCGGCGCAGGCGCTCAGCGGCAATGTAGGCCTGGGCACGGTAAGCGAGACGCCGACGCGGGCCTTTCGCCGTAAACGAGCGCCGATTGCGATAGGCACGCTGGTCGGCGTGGTCGTCCTCGCGGCGATTTTCGACCTGCCCATCCAGGCGCTCGCCCTGCTGGGCGCAGGGTTCGTTCTGCTGACCCGATGCCTCGAACCCGAAGAAGCGTGGAGCGCGATCGACGGCAATACGCTGGTGCTCATTTTCGGTATGCTGGCCTTCGGCATCGGCCTTGAAAATGCGGGCACCGTGCAACTGATCGTTGGCTGGGCCCAGCCCTTCTTCTCTACCGCTAGCCCGCTGATGATGCTGCTGGCGGTCTATGCCCTCTCCAGCGTCCTCACCGAAAGCGTCACCAATAATGCGGTGGCCGTTATCCTGACGCCCATCGCCATCGGGCTTGCGCAAGTGACCGGCGCCGATCCGCGCGAGATGGTGGTGGCGGTAATGTTCGGGGCCAGCGCCAGCTTCGCCACCCCGATCGGCTATCAGACCAATACGCTCGTCTATGGCGCGGCCAATTACCGGTTTGCGGATTTCCTTAAGATCGGCGTGCCGATGAATATCATCGTCGGCATCGCCACCTGCATTGCGATCGATACTTACTTCGGCTGATCGTCGTAGGTGATGAGGACTTTGTGCGCCGCGTTGCGGGCCTTGCTCCGCGCCTCGTCGACAGTGCCTGCCGAAGCCAGCGCGACACCCATCCGGCGATAGGGGCGGCTGTCCGGCTTGGCAAAAATCCGCAAATCCGTGCCCGGTTCTACCAGTGCTTCGGCCAGCCCGGAATAGGCGAGAGTATCGCTGTCCCGTTCCGCAAGAATGACGGCGCTGGCGGACGGACGTGCACGCAGGTCCGCCGGGATGGGCAGGCCCATGATCGCGCGGGCATGCAGATCGAATTCGGTCAGGTTCTGGCTGATCAGGGTCACCATGCCGGTATCGTGCGGCCGCGGTGAAAGCTCGGAGAAGATGACCTCGTCAGCCTTCACGAAGAACTCCACGCCGAAAAGTCCATGGCCGCCAAGATCGTCGACCACCTTTTTCGCCATGTCCCGAGCCTTCGAAATGGCTGCGTCCGACATGGGGATCGGCTGCCAGCTTTCCTGATAGTCGCCCCGTTCCTGCCGGTGGCCGATCGGCGGGCAGAAGGTGACCCCGCCGGAATGGCGCACCGTCAGCAGGGTGATCTCGTAATCGAAATCGACGAACTGCTCGACGATCACCCGCTGGCGATCCCCGCGCATATTGGCGCAGGCGTAATCCCACGCTTCTTCCAGCCGGGCTTCGTCATGGACCGTGCTCTGGCCCTTGCCGGACGAGGACATGACCGGCTTGATGACACAGGGAAACCCGGTGTGCGCGGCCGCGGCCTGCACTTCTTCGAGATTTTTGGCATAACGATATTTCGAAGTGACCAGACCCAGATCGTGGGCCGCCAGATCGCGTATGGCATCGCGGTTCATCGTCAGCTGCGCCGCGCGGGCCGAAGGCACCACGGTAAAGCCCTCGTCCTCCAGCTCAATCAGAACCGAGGTTCGGATCGCCTCGACTTCCGGGACGATATAATCGGGCTGATGCTTCTCGACCGCGGCGCGCAGCTTTTCGCCATCGAGCATGGAGAAAACTTCGCGCTCGTCGGCCAGCTGCATCGCGGGCGCATCGTCATACGCATCGCAGGCAACCACCCAAGCCCCCAGCCGCTTGGCCGAAATGACGAATTCGCGCCCCAGCTCGCCTGAACCCAATAGAAGAATGCGTGCGGTATGGCTCATGGACAGTTTTCTCCTCCCAGACCCTGCAAGCGATTGCAGACGACAGCCCGCATGCCAACAGGTTTCAGCGAAGAAAGCCCTCTACAAATCCAGAAGGGTTGGTTTGCCTAGGCAGCCTCGTCCACCGCATCTAGACCATAAGCCGTGTGGAGGACACGCACGGCGAGTTCGGTCTCATCCTCGTCGATCATCACGCTAACCTTGATTTCAGAGGTCGTGATTGCCTGAATATTGATCCCGCGATCGGCGAGCGACTTGAACATCGTTGCCGCAACGCCTGCATGGCTCTTCATGCCGACACCGACGACGGAGATCTTGGCGATCTTGCTGTCGGTGATCAGGCGGTTGTAGCCGATATCGTCACGCTTGTCCTCGAGCAGCGCCTGCGCGCGGGCGAGGTCAGTTTGCGGAACCGTGAAGGTCACGTCGGTCTCGCCCTTGTCGCGGCCGACGTTCTGGATGATCATATCGACATTGATGCTGGCCTGCGCGAGCGGTTCGAAGATATGCGCCACCGCGCCCGGCTTGTCGGGCACGCGGGTAAGGATGACCTTGGCTTCGTTCTTGTCGTGCGCGATGCCGGTTACGTGCTGACGTTCCACTTCGCCCTTCTCCACCAATTCGAGCATTTCTTCTTCCGATACGATCATCGTGCCCGGAAGTTCGTCTGCGGGGACGGCATCGTCGCCCACGAAACTGGAAAGGACCTGCACGCGCACGCCCTCTTTCATGGCCAGGCCCACGCTGCGGGTCTGCAACACCTTGGCCCCCACGCTCGCCAGTTCGAGCATTTCCTCGTAAGTCACCGCCTTCAGCTTGCGGGCCTTGGCCACAATGCGCGGGTCGGTCGTATAAACGCCGTCCACATCGGTATAGATATCGCATCGGTCGGCCTTCACCGCAGCCGCCACGGCAACCGCCGAGGTATCCGATCCGCCGCGCCCCAGCGTGGTCAGGCGGCCATCATCGCCCAGCCCCTGGAAACCGGGGATCACGGCGATTTCGCCCGCTGCCATAGATGCGGTCAGCGCATCGGCCTCGATATCCGAAATGCGCGCCTTGGCATGCGCTTCGATGGTGTGGACCGGAAGCTGCCAGCCCAGCCAGCTGCGGGCCTTGCAGCCCACCGATTGCAGCGTAAGCGCCAGCAGGCCTGACGTGACCTGTTCGCCGCTTGCCACCACCACATCATATTCGGCGGGATCGTAAAGCGCATTCGCCTCGCGGCAGAAATTGACCAGGCGATCGGTCTCGCCCGCCATCGCGCTGACCACCACGGCAACCTCGTTGCCGCCCGCCTGCTGCTTGCGCACGATATTGGCCACACGCCGAATGCGTTCCGTCCCCGCCATGGAGGTGCCGCCGAATTTCATCACGATACGGGCCAAGCGAGGAATTCTCCGTGCTGGAATGGTTCGAAGGAGGCTGCTAGCCACGGTGCATGAGCGATGCAACCACGAGCAGTCCAAGCAATACTTCAGCGGGCCAAACGATCCGCCCCGATGAGGCCGCCCATTTCGGCAGGCTGGCCAAGGATTGGTGGGACCCGAAGGGCTCGTCCGCCATGCTCCACAAGCTCAATCCGGTCCGCCTCAAATTCCTGCGCGAAGCGATCGACCTGCACTGGGCAGGCGACATTCGCGATGTGAAGCCGCTGGCCGGCAAGAGCGCGCTCGATGTCGGCTGCGGCGCGGGCCTGCTGTGCGAACCGCTGGCCCGGCTGGGCGCCGATGTGACCGGCGTCGATGCCGCGCCGGAAAACACCGCCGCCGCTGCGGTCCATGCAGAGCGGTCGGGCCTCGACATTCGTTACATGGCGGGCGAACTGGCCGCGCAGGATATCGGCACTTTCGATCTCGTCACCGCGATGGAAGTGATCGAGCATGTGGCCGACAAGCAGGCCTTTGCCCGCGAACTCGCCGCCCGTCTGGCACCCGGTGGGCTGATGGTTCTTTCCACCCCCAACCGCACCGTCCGCTCGCGCACGCTGATGATCGGCGCGGCCGAAGGCTTCGGCCTGATCCCGCGCGGCACGCACCATTGGGAGGACTTCGTTACCCCCGACGAACTGGCGGACATTCTTGCCGGTGCCGGCCTCGATATGGGCGAGCCCAGCGGCATTGCCTTTTCGCCCCTGAAGGGCCTGCACCTGTCGGGCGATCTGTCGCTGAACTATATCGTTACCGCGCGCCGCGCAGCCTAGTCGTTGGCCTGATCTTCTTCGGGCACATCGTCGCCGGGGCGATAGTATAGCTCGGCGCATTCATCCGCCAGCACGCCGCCGACCAGTTCGAGATCGTCCTTATAGGCATCCGCCACGTAATCGAGCGTGGAGAGGTGGCGGTCCTCGAAATACATCTCGTGCACATCCTCGCGCCCGGCGCCGTAAACGATGCGCGAGACCCCGGCCCAGATGCTGGCGAAAGTGCACATGCCGCAGGGCTGAAGCGTGGAATAAAGGGTCGAACCCTCGATCCGCATCTCGCCATGCGCCGCGCCCCCGTTTCGCAAGGTCACGATTTCGGCATGGGCAGTCGCATCGCAGCATTCGGCGGTGCGGTTGACGCCGCGCGCCACCTCCTTGCCATCGAGCACCAGGATCGCCGCAATCGGCGTGTTGGCCGGATCGCGTCCCTTTTCGGCCACGGCATGGTCGCGGGCGGCCTGCATCCAGTGTTGGTCATCATGCATCATGAATGCCCAACGGCGGCGGGCTCAGTCCTTTCCCGCAATCGCCTTCACGACCAGCGCCGGATCGTCGCTGAAGACGCCGTCTACGCCCATATCGGACAGCATGCCCACCAAAGCACCTAGGTCGCCCTGCCCGCTCTCGGCACTTCCGCGCCGCAGGCTGGGCGGCAGGAAGGCGTTTTCCTTGCGCACCGTCCAGGCATGGACCTTCAGCCCGGCCGCCTGGGCATCGGCGACCAGCGGACTGGGCGTGCCGTCCGCCCCGGCGAGCAGGCGGAGGTCCACCCCGACCGCATCGGCATAGGTCGCGATTTCGGCAAGGCCCGCAGGCGCCAGCATGTCTTCATAACTATAGGCAGGCTCGTCGGCAGGCCCCGCGCCAGCCACTGCCAGTTGCACCAGCTTCACATCGATCAGCTGGTCCAGCCGCCGCAGCGGGCCGACTTCGAAGCTCTGGACGAAAATCGCATCACCGGCATCGTCCAGATCGGCTTCGCGCAGGGCGGTGACCAGCAGATCGACGCTGTCGATGCCCGATTCCTGCAGCAGGAAGGTCGGATGCTTGAGTTCGGGATAAAGGCCGATGGTCCGGCCCGTTTCGGCCTCTTTCGCGCGGACGAGCTGCACGATCTCGGCAAAGGTCGGCACGGCGTAGAGGCCATCGAAGCGCGCATTGGCAGGCCGCAGGCCGGGCAGGCGCTCGGTTGCGCGCAGGCTGCGCAATTCGGCCAGGGTGAAGTCTTCGGCGAACCAGCCTGATACCCGGCGCCCGTCGATCGTCTTGGTGCGCTTGCGATCGGCGAACTCTTCGCGCGAAGCGACATCGGTGGTGTCGGACAATTCGTTCTCGTGCCGGGAAACCAGCACCAGATCCTTGGTCACAACCAGATCGGGTTCGATGTAATCCGCCCCCTGGTCGATCGCGCGTTCATAGGCCGCCAGCGTATGTTCGGGCCGCTCCCCGCTCGCGCCGCGATGGGCGATCACCAGCATGTCTTCCGCATGGAGCGGAAGCGCGCCGAGCAGCGCCAGCAATGGCAGGGACAGCTTGATGAAAACGCGGGCCAGTCCAGCAGGCATAGTCAGAACCTTCTTCTTCGCAGCGATATCGATCGGCAGGTGGTGGAGCACCGTCGCCTATCCCAGCGCCTGCGCCCATTCCGCTTCCCCGAACCCGACCAATATGCCGCCATCATATTCGACAACGGGGCGCTTGATCAGGCTTGGATGTTGCACCATCAAGTCTATCGCCCTGGCGCGGTCGATATCGGCCTTTTCCTCGTCGGACAGTTTACGGTAAGTGGTGCCGCGCTTGTTCAGCAGCACCTCCCAGCCCGCCGCATCGCTCCACGAAGCCAGCCGGCCGGCATCGGCGCCTTCCTTCTTGTAATCGTGGATGGCGTATTCGACGCCCTGCGCATCCAGCCAGCGCCGCGCCTTCTTGACGGTGTCGCAATTGGGGATGCCGTAAAACTGGATGGTCATGGTGCAATCCTACAGGATGGAGCAGATGGAGCACGGTCCAGGCGCAAAAAACGCCCGGGCCTGAAACGGACCTTTCCCGCCAGTTTGTGCGGCTGAAAGGGCCCCGATGCGCAAGGGTTACCGCGGCAATGGCGTGTAGGAAAGGTGTGCATCGGCAATCGCCACGGCCAGCGCATCGGCAGCGTCCGCCCCGGCGATCTGCGCGCCGGGCAGCAGCACCTTCAGCATGGCTTGGACCTGCGCCTTGTCCGCCGCGCCGGTGCCGACGACGGCCTTTTTCACCAGCCGCGCCGCATGTTCGTTCACCGTCAGCCCTGCCGCCCCGCACGCGGCCAGCACTGCCCCGCGGGCCTGCGCCAGTTTCAGGGTCGACTGCGCGTTCTTGTTGACGAACACTTCTTCCGCCGCCGCGCGGTCCGGGCGGTGCGTGGCGATCACATCCGCCAGCGCCGCCTGCAGCATGGCCAGCCGCTGCGCCATCGGCGCCTTGGGCTGCGTGGGCACCTGCCCATTGGCGATATGCGTCAGGCGCGAGCCCTCGGCCCGAACGACGCCCCAGCCAGTGCAGCTGAGCGACGGGTCGAGGCCGAGGATAATCATCTGCCGCCGGTAGAAGCTAAAGGCCGATGCGGAAGCCGAAGCGCCAGAGCATGGCGAGCAGCAAGGCGCCGCCCAACACGATCAGGATCGCCGCCTCGCGCCATTTCACCGGGCCGCCAGCCTCAGGCCGAAACCTTGTCCATCACTTCGTCGGAGATGTCGTAATTGCCCCACACGGTCTGGACATCGTCATCGTCTTCCAGCGCATCGATCAGCTTGATCAGCGTGCCGGCGGTCTTTTCGTCCATGTCGACGGTGAGGTTGGGCTTCCATGCGAGCTTGACCGTCTCCGCTTCGCCGAGCGATTTTTCCAGCTCGGTCGCAACGCCGTGAAGATCGTCGGCCGCGGTCCAGATGGTGTGACCGTCTTCGCTGCTTTCGATATCTTCCGCGCCCGCTTCCATCGCGGCTTCGAGGACTTTCTCCTCGTCACCCGCGCTGGCCGGATATTCGATCAGGCCGAGCCGTTCGAAGCCGTGTTGCACGCTGCCTTCGGTGCCGAGATTGCCGCCATTCTTCGAAAAGGCGGTGCGCACGGCGGTGGCGGTGCGGTTGCGATTGTCGGTCAGCGCTTCGACGATGATCGCGCTGCCGCCCGGGCCATAGCCTTCGTAGCGCACTTCTTCGTAATTCTCGCCATCGGCAGCCGATGCCTTGTCGATCGCGCGCTGGATATTGTCCTTCGGCATCGACTGGCTCTTGGCGGCATTGACCGCCAGGCGCAGGCGCGGGTTCATGTCCGGATCGGGCATGCCCATCTTCGCCGCCACGGTGATTTCGCGGCTCAGCTTGGAAAAGAGGTTGGAACGCTTTTTGTCCTGCGCACCCTTGCGGTGCATGATATTCTTGAACTTGGAATGGCCTGCCATGGGTCTCGCTTGCCGCTGGTTGTTTGGAATCGCCGCGACCCTTAGCCCCTTCGCGCCCCTGCCGACAAGTCTCGCGCGAAGTACAACATTTGTGAATCGGGATATTCAAAGCGGGTTAATGGCGTACCATCTAGAAGCATGATCATTCGCTGGCAGAATGCCGTGGGGAAATGGCACACAGCGACATACTGTAAAGATTCGTGTATCGAGGTCTGCATGCAGCAATCCGGAAATGCGCGATGTGAAAGGACCCAAGCTATGACTACCCGTAAGAAGGGTTGGGGGCGCACCTTGAAGCTGGCCTCCGTTCCCATGATCCTCGCAGGCCTGTCCGCCTGCGCGACCGGCTTCAACGCCGATGTCTCGCGCTTCCAGACGCAGCTGCCCGCACCGCAGGGCGAAAGCTTTGCCGTGGTGGCAGACGATCCGGCGCTGGCCGGCGGCCTCGAATTCGCGCAATATGCCGATCTCGTCGAAGCCCAGATGGCCCGCCTCGGCTATGCGCAGGCGGCATCGCCGGAAGACGCCACCTTGCTGGTGCGCTTCGACTACGGTGTCGACAATGGCCGCGAACGCATCCGGTCGACCGGCTTCAGCGATCCGTTCTACTCACCGTGGTACGGCTATCGCTCCAGCTTCGGTTACCGTTCGCCCTTCTATCGCCCGCGCTATTACCGCACCCGTGACGGGCGCGTGATCCGCGCAGGCTATGCCGGCAGCCGCTGGGGCTACGGTTTTTACGATCCGTGGTTCGGCGGTCCGGAAGTGACCAGCTACACGGTCTATACCAGCGGCATCGAGATGAAGATCGACCGCCAGGCAACCGGCGAACGCCTGTTCGAAGGCAAGGCGCAGGCGCTGTCGCGTTCCGACCGGCTCGGCTATCTGGTGCCCAACCTCGTCGATGCGATGTTCACCGACTTCCCCGGGCGTTCGGGCGAGACGGTACGCATCACGGTGAAGCCGGAAGACGAGAATTCGATCCGCCGGCTGGACTGACAAAACTTACCCCTGGACGGGAAATGAAGAAGGGCGGCCTCGATCGGGCCGCCCTTTTTTCGTGTGCCAAACGGGTTTGGCACATGAAGTTTCACGATGGGTTTTCGTTGCGGCAACCAGGGGACGGCTGTTGCACCCAATGACCGCTCGGGCGGTTAACATTGCTTACCCTCGCCGATCCGCGACGCGCTTCGCAAATTGTCGGATGGGTACAAGCCGGAGAACAAACGGTGGATGGATGAATTTCAGCTGAATTTCATCGCATAAAAATATCGCCCCACCATGGAAGTATCCAAAAGGCAACTTTCGAAGATACGCACCTAAATCGCTGATTTCCTAAGTCTCGGCCTATGTAAATACTTAGTGTGACCTACGCAGAGTTACTTAGAGGTTCACTATTTGTCTCAATCTCATTCTGATAGCTTTTGTAAGTTACGACCATAAGCGAAGTAATTTATGAAATAAGATATTCAGGGTGAGCATGAATGCTACTTACAGCTATTGGCATATTGCTGCTCGCGCTTACGATCCTGGATGCGTTGCTGACCATCCTCGATGCGAGCGGGCGCAGCCTCTACTCCACCAAGGCCTACCGCCTGTTCTGGTGGATCTCGCGGCACATGGCCAGGCTGCTGCCCTATTCGGTCGCGCAAAGCGCGCTCAGCCTCGCCGCACCGCTGATGATCGGCCTGATGATCTCCTTGTGGATGATGGGAATCGTCACCGGCTTCGCCCTGATCTTCTACGGCGGCATGTCGTTCGGGGATTTCATCACCGGCGGTGGCTCGCAGCCCAGCTGACCGCCGCCTTCCGGCTCAGCTGGGTTACGCTGTCGACCATCGGATTCGTCGAGATCAGCCCGTCGAACATGATGTATTCGGTGGCGGTTGCGCTGGAAGCGCTGCTGGGCAGCGTCATCCTCACCTTCTCGATCACCTATTTCCTCAGCGTTCACCGCAGCATCCTGCGCTACGACCGCCTCGTTGCCGACCTGCACCATCGCCTGGGTCGCAGCGGCGATCCGATGCAAAGCGTGTCGGAGCATCTGAGCCGCAGCGACCTGTCCGAACTCAAGAGCCTGCTGGGCCGTCTGCATGACGGGGTGATCGGCCTGCACCAGGGATTGAGCCGTTATCCGATCGTCTATTTCTACCGGCCCCGCGCGCAGGACCGCAGCCTGCCGCGCACGATCCACGTGCTTGGAACGCTGGCCGATACGCTGACCTACTGCCACCCCGGCCTCGCAAAGCAGTTGCCGGATCTGCAGGCGCTGAAGGCAGGGATGCAGGATCTCGTGAGGGATCTCGGCGATGCCTATGTGCCGGTGCGCGATGTGGAGCAGGGTCCGCCTGTATCCTTCACCGAATTCGAGGGGGCTTTTTCGGGCGAGGACTGGGCGGCCAGCGAGTCGGTCCGGCGGTTCCTCTCGAACTGCAAGTGTCTCGAACGGATCGTCGAGCGTTCGTTCGAGCCCGCCGATGCCTATAACAATTACCTGGAATGGCTGCCTGCGGACCGCAAGACGCAAGCCTTCGTCTCCACCATCGCGCACGACCTCGGTTACCGCGAAGACCTGCGTCCGCGCCGGTCTTCCTTTTTCGATGCGCTGAGCAGGGGCCCCAAGCAGGGCCCGCAGAGCCTTCACGCAAGGAGGTCCGACGCATGAAAATCATGATCAACTATTCGGCCATGGTGGGCCGCCTCAGGATGCTGATCCACCAGGCATTCTGGATCTTCCCGATGATCGCCATCTTCGGCGGAATTCTGGCCGCGACCTTCGTTTCGAAGCTGAAGTTCACCACCTCTGCCAGCCTTGGCGGGCTGCTGGAAACGGGCGGACCGGTGGGCGCGCGCAATCTGGTGGAAACGGTGGCCTCTACCTCGCTGACGGTCGTTACCATTACCTTTTCGGTGACCATCGTGGCGCTGCAAGTGGCCGCCGCGCAATATTCCCCGCGGGTGCCGCGCCAGTTCATCCGCGACCGCGCCACGCAGCTGACGCTGGCAGTCTTCATCTTCACCTTCGTCTATTGCCTCGCCGTGCTGCGTTCGATCCGCGAGGATACGCAGGTGGTCCCGCAATTCGCGGTGACGCTGGCCTTCATCTTCGCCATCGTGAGCGTGGGCGCCTTCGTCTATTTCATTCACCACATCGTCCACGCGATCCGGATCGAACAGATCCTGCGCCATGTCGAACAGCGCACCGTCTGGGCGCTGACCGCGAATTACGAGCGGCGGGAGAAAGGCGATCCGGCCCCCGACCTGCCCGACATCCCCGATCGCGCCGTTCCCGTCAGGGCCACGTCCTCGGGCATCATCCAGCGCATCAATGCCGACCTGCTGCTGGATTACGCCACCAAGCACGATCTGGTGATCCAGTACGTCTACCTGCTGGGCGATCAGGCGGTGAAGGACACGGCGCTTGCCTGGGTGTGGACATCGGACCCGGATGGTGAAGTGCCCGATGCCGAAAAGGAACTGCGGCCGCGCATCGCCAAGTCGCTGCAGATCGGCAGCGAGCGCAGCGTGCAGGCCGATGTCGCTTTCGGGCTGACGCAGCTGGTCGATATCGCGCTGCGGGCCGTTTCGACGGCGATCAACGATCCGACCACCGCCTGCGCCTCGATCCGTTCGGCGGAGATCGTGCTGGTCCAATTATGCCAGCACCGGCTCGCCAATATCCTGCTGTGCGATGACGAGGACACGGTGCGCGTGGCCGTGCCGCGCAGGTCGTTCGAGGATTATCTCGACATGGTCGTCACCCCGCTGCGGCGCACATGCCCGTCCGACATGGCGGTGATGCTGCGCCTTTCGGAAATGCTGGCCGATGTCGGGCGCGCCGCGGTCGAGAGCGATCAGCAGGGCGATGCGGTGGCGCATCACATGAAGCTGGTCGAACGCGCCGTGGATCGCGCGGTCAGCGAAGAGGAAGATATCCGTAAGATCCGCCGCGCAGGCGAAGCGGTGGAAACCGCCCTGTCCGGCAAACCGCCGAGGTTGTCCTGATCATGCGCCCGGCAAACAGAGTTCGCATCCTGACCTTCTTCCTGCTCGGCGGGGTCACCAGCGCGCTGTTCTACTGGGTGGTGGGCATTGCTGCCTTCCTGCTGGCAGTGATCTTTTCCGCGCGGTTCTACACCGAGATCCTGTGGTTCGACGAGATCGGCTATCTCGATGTCTACCTGACGGTGGTGAAGACCAAGATCTGGATGGGCATGGTCCCGTTCCTCTTCATGTCCGGCTTCGTGGGGCTGAACATGTCCCTTGCCTACAAGCTTGGCCGGGCCGACCGGGTGATCTCCGCGGACGAGCGGCGGGTGGATGCGTGGCGGCGCACCATCGAGCCCTATTTCCGCCCGATCGTGATGACCATATCGCTGATCTGCGGCCTGCTGGTCGGCCTGCGGACCTATCCCCACTGGCAGACCTACATGCTGTGGGCGAACCGGGTGGACTGGGGAACCAACGATCCGCAGTTCGGGCGCGACCTGAGCTATTTCATGTTCGAGCTGTCGCTCCATGTGATGATCAACCACTGGCTGTTCATCTGCACGCTGGTGGTGCTGATCCTGACGCTGATTACCAGTTATATCTTCGGCGGCATTCGCCCGCAGGCGCCGCATTCGATGCTGCCGTTCCAGGTCAATCTGCACATTTCGGTGCTGGTTTTCGCGCTGATGGCGCTGATCGGCTGGGGCATGCTGCTGGAACTGCACCTGCTCAGCTATTCCGAGCGCGGCGTGGTGACCGGGCTGGGCTTCACCGATTCCAACGCCAGCCTGCTGGCCTATAAATTCGTGGCGGCGGCGGTGGTGGCGGGGTTCATCATGTTCCAGGTGAACATCCGCCGCCCGGGCTGGATCATCCCCACCATCGTGGTGGTCTGGCTGATCCTGATCGGGCTTTCGATCGTGCGCTTCTACCCCAACCTGTTCCAGCTCATCATCGTCGAGCCGCAGGAGCTGGAGCGCGAGCAGCCCTATATCGAGGACCACCTGCAGTTCACCCGCTATGGCTTCGGGCTGGACAAGGTCGAACGGCGCACGGCCAGCATCGCGCAGACGGGCGACATCGAAGCGATCCGGGGCGACCGCGAAGTGCTGGAAACGATGCGCCTGTGGGATCCGGCCACGCTGCTTATCGATTTCCGCGAACTGCAGGCCTTCCGCGCCTATTACGATTTCATCGACATCGACGTCGACCGTTATGTCATCGACGGCAAGCTGCGCCCGGTAATGATCGCCAGCCGCGAGATTAATACCGAACAACTGCCCGAAAAATCCCGCCGTTGGCAGTCGGAGCGGCTGATCTACACCCATGGCTATGGCCTGGTTTCGGCCTCGGTGGACGAGGCGACCGAGGCGGGCCTGCCGGTCTTCCACACATCCGACATCCCGACCACGGGAAAAGGCCCGGCATCGGTGCTCAACCCGCGCATTTATTTCGGCGAGGATTCGCCCGAATTCTCCATCGTCAACAGCGAGACGGTGGAGCTGGACCGGCCGCGCGAAGGGCGCAGCTTTGCCAAGCACAATTTCGCGGGCGGCACCGGCGTCGCGATCGACGGGCTGTTTTCACGCCTGCTCTTTGCGATCCGCTTCTGGGACATCCGGCTGGCGCTGACCACGCTGCTGTCCGACAACAGCCGCGTGCTCTATCACCGCAATGTGCGCGAGCGCGTGCGCCGGATCGCGCCCTTCCTGGAAGTGGATGCCGATCCCTATCCTATCGCTGCCGACGGGCGGATCAAATGGGTGATCGATTGCTACACCGCCAGCGACATGATGCCCTATTCCAAGCGCATCAATCTGGGCGATTTCTCGCAGATATTCCAGGACAAGCAGGAAGACGCCGGGATCATCCCGTCCGAGTTTATCCGCCTGCTCGAACGCCGCACCAACCGCGCCAATTATGTGCGCGGCAGCGTGAAGGCAGTGGTGGATGCCTATGGCGGGAAAGTCACGCTCTACATCACCGATGAAAGCGACCGGGTGCTGCAAACGTGGCGCAAGGCCTTCCCCGACCTGTTCCACCCTGTCTCCGAAGCCAGCCCCCAGATCCGCGCCCATTTCCGCTACCCGCAGGATCTCTTCAAGATCCAGTCGGTGATCTGGGCCGATTACCACATGCGCGCGAGCGATGCCTATTACACCCGCGAGGGCGCATGGCGCATCCCGCAAGATGCGGACTTCATCTCGCTGCGCCGCGAACGCGCCCGGGCCGAGCATGAGCAGCGCAATCCCGATCTGCGCCCCTACTGGCTGCGCACCCGCTTCCCCGGGCTGTCCATGCCCGAATTCGCCATCGTCCAGCCGTTCAGCCCCGAAAACCGCAACGTGCTGTCGGGCTATCTTGTGGGCGGCAGCGACAACGACCGGCTGGGCAAGCTCACCTCCTACAGCTTCCCGCCCGATGCCACCGTGATCGGCCCGTCGCAGGCGCAGGCGCGGATCGATCAGGACGAACGGATTTCCGCCTGGATGACTTTGCGCATGCAATCGGGTTCACGCGTATCGCGCGGCCGCCTGCTGGCCATCCCGCTGGATAATGCCGTGGTCTACATGCAGCCGCTGTTCGTGCAGGCCGACAAATCCAGCGTGTCCGAACTGCTCGGCGCGCAGCTCGCCAGCGTTCCCGAACTCAAACAGGTCGTCATCGTCTTCGGCGACCGAGTCCTCATGCGGCCCACCCTCAAGGAAGCGGTCGCGGCGCTCTTTGCAGAAGAAGAGCCATCCGTCCCCGGACCCACCGAAGCAGCCACGGAAGAACAGACCAGCGAAAGCTAGTCGGAAAGGTGCCTTACAATGCTAACCGTCATCCTCATCCTGGCAATCGTGATCATCCTGGCCAGCCTCGTCGTGGCAGCGCTCAGGCGGCACGACAGCAACAACTATTTCGACCAGGACCGCCAGCCCTTCTATTCCGAGCCCGACCGGCTGGTGGAAGGCGGCCTGCTGTATTCCCAGAAGGATTACGAAACCAAGGAACAGCACACCTATACGGTGACCCCGGCGGGCGAGGCGGGCCTGCGCGCCTGGCTGCGCGAACCCGGCAACGATCCGGGTTTCCTGATGAAGAATTACGCCGGCATCGTGGAGCATCACGAACCCCGGCAGGTGGCACAGGGCAGGCAGCCCATCCACCGGGCGCGCAAGGCCGAATACGAGCGGCTGGAGCAGCTGCTCGTGAACCGGCCCGAATGGCGATACGCGCTGGCCGCCAGCCGGCTGGGCATCCGCTTCGAACGCGCCTGCATCCAGTTCTGGGACGATATCGCCGCAGAACATTCGGCCGATGACAGAACCGGAAAGGAGGGCTGATCGCCATGCTTATCATCATCCTAATCATCGCCTGCATCTTCGTGCTGCTGGCCTATCTGGTCGTCACCGTGCGGCGGCACGACAAGCGCGCCTATGCCGACCGCGATCGCGATCCCTTCTACAGCGAGATGGCGCGGCTGGCCGCGGCGGGCCTTCTTTACGAAGAGGAAGAACGCAAGGTCGGGCGGCCCCGCCATTCCTTCATCGTCACCCCCGCAGGCGAAGCTGCCTTGCGGACATGGCTGCGCGAACCGGTGAACGATCCCGGCCTGCTGCGGCTCTATTTCGCCGGAATAGTCGGTCCTGCCGATGTGGTGGCGCTGGCCCGCGAACAGGCCGCCAAATGCCGCGAACGGCTGGAGAAATACGACCGCGTCGAAGACCTCTTCGGGCGCAAGCAGGGCTGGGACGAGGAGCGCGAGCATCTCGCGCTGGGCCAGCGCTTCGAGAAATTCTGCCTCCACTTCTGGGAGAACCAGAGCGGCCAGCCTCTGAACGCACAGCTCTTCGCCGATGACGATGGAGAGAACGAACAGGATTCCCAGTCCGGCGACGAAGACGATCAGGAGAGCGGCGACGACACCGATGAAGACGAGAAGAAGGACGACAAGACCGACGACTGACACCCCCCAACAGCCTTTCGATCACAAAACAGGAGAAAGCCATGACACGTCCGCAGAAACAGACCATCCATTCCCTCAGCTTCGCCCTGGCGCTTTGCCTCGCGGCCTGCGGGCAGCCCAGTTCGGCCGAGCAAACGTCTGGCGGCGGCCAGGACGGCGGCGGTCAGTCAGCGGGCACCAGCAGCGCTGAGAACGATCCCCTTATCCGGCAGGACAGCGAAGTGACCCGCGAAACCAGCACGGCGGAAATCATCCGCAAATCCGATGATACGGGCGCGCTGCAGGAGGTGGGCGAGATCGAGACCTTCACCGGCGAAAGCGTCAGCCCCGATCCGGGCAAGGGCATATATCAGAAGGGCCGCGGATCGACCGCGCGCATCCAGTCATCGGGCATGGGCAATGCCGCCGCCATCCGCCAGACCGACGATACGGGCGATGGGGCGGACGGATCTTCGGCCACCATCGCGCTGGGCAATGACAGTTCACTGGCCAACAACAGCACCGCCTATATCGACCAGCGCGGCGACAAGGGCGTCGTCTCCATCAATCTGCAGGGCGATTCCAATTTCGCCTTCGGGCGGCAGCACGCCAATCTCGATGGCAGCGGCACCGGTGCGGAACAGACCCACACGCTGGCGGGCAATGAACACCGCAGCGAGATTATCCAGACGGCCGAGGCCGCCACGGCGGATGTGACGTTGTCGCAAGGCACCGGCAGCACCGGGCTGGTGCGGCAGGCGCAGGCCGGGTCCAAGGCATCCATCGCGATCAAGAACGGGGCAGGCAGCCAGGGCAAGGTCGTGCAGGCGGGCAATGGCCGCGGCAACAATGCCGATATCGACATCGACGGTGCCAATAACGAAACCCAGATCACCCAGCGTTCCGACAGCGGGAGACAGGAAGGATCGGTTTCGCAAACGGGCGAAAAGTCCACGGTGCGGGTCGTTCAGGATGGGGCCGCGGGCAATGTATCCTCGGTCAACCAGAACGGCGCGGAAGGAACCGCCACCATCCTGCAGGAACAATCGCCGGCCAACAAGGCGCAGATCGATCAGGAAGGGGCGGCCTCGCGCAGTCTCGAAGGCTCTATCCGCCAGACCGGATCGGGCGGGCAGAACGAAGCCGATATCGACCAGACCGGCAAAACGCATAGCGCGATCATCCGCCAGACCGGCAGTGGCGGCGGCAGCGTGGCCGGGATCGACCAGTCGACCGACGGCACTGACGAGAACGAGGCGACCATCGAACAGACGGTCGACGCAAAATCGGGCACCGACAATGTCGATATCGATCAGGGCGGCAGCGCCAATCGCGCCAAGGGGACGCAGCGGCGCAGCAATGGCGCCACCGGCAGCAATATCAGCATCACCCAGCCGGGCGTGCGCGGGGTGGCCACGGTCGAACAGGACGGCCCATCCCTGAAAGGCCAGATCGACCAGAACGGCAATGCCAATGACAGCACCATCCGGCAGAAAGGATCGGGCGGCAGCGCCGAAGCCTCGATCAAGACCGGCAGCGGCACCGACAACAATGCCGCCGAGATCAAGCAGAACAGTGGCGGCACGATCGCGGCGATCGACCAGACCTCGGCCAATAATGGCGCCACGATCGAACAGACCAATCCCTCCCCATCGCAAGGGACGGTGGAAGCCGACATCGATCAGGGCTCCGATGTGCAGAACAAGGCGATCATCCGGCAATCGGGCGCGGGCACCGTGCGCAGCGCCTCGCTCACGCAATCGGGGCGCGAGAACGAAGGCCGGATCGAACAATCGGGCCCGGGCAATGAAATCAACGCCACCGTCCAGATGGGCGGCAATCGCAACTCGCTGCGGCTGATCCAGAATGCGCAAGGCGGCGGCTCGATCTCGGCCGAACTACAGCAGGGCGGCGACGAGAACGAGATGACCTTCCAGCAAAAGGGCAGCGCGATCAGCGCCACGCTGGCGCAGGATGGGGACAGCAATGTGATGGACATCACCCAGACCGGCAGCGGCTATGACGTCAGCGTGCAGCAGAAGGGCAATAACAACACCTTCCGCATCACCTATTCGGGGCCAAGCGAGGGCGGCGGCGGCTATTCCATCGTCCAGAACGGCGGGGAAACGCGCGATGGACAATAGGCTTCTCGCCGGTGCCCTGGGCTTGCTCACGCTTGCCGCGGCACCGGCCATGCCGGCCTGCGACAGTTTCGATGGCGCATTCTGCATTGATGCCGGGACCGCCGACCGCGGTCTCGTCATCACCCGCACCGCGCGGATCGAATTCGAGACCCACGATGACATGCTGCGCCTCAGGATCGAGGACCGGCAATCCGATGCGCATACGATCCTGGATTTGCCCTTCGCGGGCCACACGCTAACGGGTTCTTCGAACGACGGGAGCGGTTCGGGCTCCGATCGTTAGACCGCTCCCCTCATCCCCGCAGCCAGAGCGGGGGTTCGGTCGGGGGCGGGCCGATCAAGAGGGTGTTCGGCGTGATTTCCGGAACAGTTTTAACGGCGCTTCGGGTCAGACCCCGGTCGATCCGAAGCCGCCCATGCCCCTCTCGGTGGTCGCCGAAAACTCCTCCACCACCTCCAGTTCGGGCCGCAAAATGGGCAGAAACACCAGCTGCGCTATGCGGTCGCCGGGGTTGATGACCAGGCTGTCGCTGCCCGGCGGATTACGCAGCCAGGCGCTGATGAAAATCTCGTTGGCATAGTCGGCATCGATCGTCCCCACCGACTGCCCCAGCACCAGCCCCTTCTTGTGCCCCAGCCCCGAACGCGCCAGCAGAAAGGCCACCACATTGGGGTCGTTCATCAGGATGGCGATGCCCGAAGGGATCAGGATCGGCTGCGCCTGCGGCTGGATTTCGAGCGGTTCGGGAATGCAGGCATACATGTCGATTCCTGCCGACATTTCAGTCTGATAACGCGGAAGGCCCCATTCGTGCAGGCGCTCGTCGAGAATTTTCAGCTCTAGTTTTTTCATAAGATACGTACTGCTGGCCCCGTGATTTTCAGGGCACCCTGTGCCCCATCCTGCCGGTCGGGAGCAAGCGCAGATGCACTCTCCAGTGCCGCCCCCGCCGGTAAAGACAGGGGCGGCCCGAAGCTCAGTTGGGCTGAAGCTGGATCGCAAGCCCGCCGCCTGGCGCAAGCCTGACGGTGTAGCTGTCACCCTTGCGCACCGTGATGGTGTCGTAGGCGATATCGTGGCGCTTTTCAGTCAGATAGGTCGCTTCCGGGCCATCCTTCCAGACCTTGGCGGTGTAGGCCTTGCCGTCTTCGAGGAAGTCGAAATTCAGCTCCAGCGTCCGCTCGGTCGCATCGTTGACGCCGCCGACATACCAATTCTCGCTGTTGCGATCCTTGCGCGCGAAGATGGCGTAATCGCCCACTGCGCCGTCGATCAGATGGCTTTCCGCCCAGTCGGCGGGCACCGCCTTGATGAATTCCAGCTCCCTGGGATGCGCGGCCAGGCTCTCCACGAAATCGGCCGCCATCTGGATCGGCGAATAGATCGCGAGGTAAAGGCCAAGCTGCTTGGCCAGGGTGCTGGCGATCGGATAATCCTGATCCCCGACAAGGCCCAGCACGCCGGGCGTGTAGTCCATCGGCCCCGACAGAAGGCGGGTATAGACCAGCGTCGGTTCATGGTCCGGCCCGTTGGAGAAAGCGCCCCAGGCGTTGTATTCCTGCCCCTTGGCACCTTCGCGCGAAACCCAGTTCGGATAGGTACGGCGCAGGCCCGTATCCTTTACCGGCTCATGCGGATTGACCGCGACATGGTTCTTCGCCGCTTCCTCGACCACGCGCAGATGATGCTGCACCTGCCGCTGACCATCGTGCCATTCGAAGATCTCGGTATCGCCCTCGCACGGATCGGCGATGTCGGCATTGCAGGAGATGACCCCGCCCGCATCGGCCACGTAACCGGTCTTGACCCAGTCGACGCCCAGATCGCCATAAAGCTTCATCGCGTCAGCGAGCTGCTCCTCATAGACCTTGATGTTGCCGCCGGTTTCGTGATGACCGATCAGGCGCACGCCCTTTTCACGGGCGTAATCAGTCACTTCCTTGAGGTCGAAATCGGGATAGGCCTGCGTGAAGCTGTAATCACGCCCGTTGCCGAACCAGTTTCCGTCCCAGCCCACGTTCCAACCTTCGATCAGCACGCCGCGGAAACCGTTTTCGGCAGCGAAGTCGATATATTGCTTGGCCCGTTCGGTGGTTGCGCCGTGGCGGTCACCCGAAGCCCAAGTCCATTTGTTGGAGATCATGCCCCACCAGATGCCGATATATTTGCCCGGCTCCACCCAGCTGACATCGCCCAGCTTGTTGGGTTCGTTGAGGTTGAGATCGATATCGCTTTCGACCAGACCTGCCGGTCCGTCGCTGATGCGGATCGTGCGCCAGGGCGTGGTAAAGGCACCTTCGCGGACGACCTTGGCCCCGCGGCTCGACGGGGCGAGCGAAGCGCGGAAGCGCGTGCCTTCCATGCGCCGCAGCCACATGCCCGAATAATCGACCAACGCCGCCTCGTGAAACGCGAGGTGCGTGCCGTCCTGCAACCGCACCGTCATCGGCGTATGCGCGGTGGAAACGCCGGTGATAGGCGTTTCATTGTAGAGATATTCATAGCGGTTGAAGTCCCCGCCCGGGATCCACCACGCCTTGCCGCCCTCTGCAGCTTCGGGAGCGATGGCGAATTCGGTCAGTTCCTCGGCAATGCGGGCCACCGGCATTTCGGCGCTTTCCGGGAATTCGTAACGGAAGCCGATACCGTCATCGAACACGCGCATGCGCACCGTCAGCGCCCGCTTGCTGGTTTCGCGAGCCTCGCGGAAGGTGACGGAGAGTTCGTTGTGATGGTCGCGCACGAAGCGGCGTTCGCCCCAGGGCTGTTCCCACGTATCGTCGTGGCTTGCGCGGGTTTCCGTTTCGACCTGGAAATTGCGGCGCATGGGTTCGACGTCGGTAAAGATGAAACCAAGATCGCTTTCCGCGATCAGCGCTTCGCCATCGCGCGTCACGCGGTAGAAAGGCACGCCGTCCCCATCGACATCCAGTGTCACCACGGTCCGGCCGTCGGGCGAAGTAACATCTGCGGCAAGGGCAGGCAATGCCGTCGTGCCGAGCAGCGCGGCCAGCGAGCAACCGAGCGCGCGGCGCATCATACCCGCACCACCAGTGCTGCGTAGGGTCCGAGACCGGCCGACTGGACCGAGTTGACGCTGCATAAAGTTTCTCCTTGAGGAATTTCGATAGTGTCGATGGGTTCGGGCGAAAGGTTGAAGAGGCACACGACGTGCTCGCTACCGTCCGATCCATGGTGAGTTCGTTCGAGGCGCAGAAGCGCACCGTCAGCCTTGCACGCTCTTACACTGCCCAGGCGCAGTGCCGGCGAGGCCTTGCGAAGCGCGATGATCTGGCGCGTGAATGCGAGGAGCGAGTTCGGGTCGGAGTCTTGCAGATCGACCGAACGCGCGACGTTCTCCTCGCCCAAGGGCAGCCATGGGGTCTCCGCACCGAAGCCGCCTTGCGGCGCGTTTTCCCACGGCATCGGCGTACGGGCACCGTCGCGTGACAGGGTGAGCGGCCAGTTGGCGATGGCTTCCGGATCCTGCAGCTGTTCGAAAGGAATATCGACCTGCGTGAGGCCGAGCTCTTCGCCCTGATAGAGGATGATATTGCCGCGCAGACTGGCGAGCAAGAGCATCTTCATCCGCGCAAAGAAATCGCGGTCTTCCGGCGCGCACCAGCGCGAGACGGCACGCGGCGCATCGTGGTTTTCGAACGCCCAGCTCGGCCAGCCAATGCCTTCCTCGTCGGGCCATTCGGCTAGTGCCGCGCAGACGAGGCTTGGCGTCAGACGGTCGGCATAGAGGAAGTTGAAGCCATAGGCGGAATTCAGACGATTATCGCCCTGGGTGAACGCTTTCATCTCCGCTTCGGCATCGTCACCGCCGACTTCCGCGACTGTGAAAGTCGCATCGTATTCTTCGGTAACCGCCCGAATACGCTCGATAAATCCGGGAATGTCGGGATGCGACATATTGTGGATCTTGCGCTGGAAATCGAAGGGTCGCGTGCGCTGCCGATCGGTTGGCGGAGCGGGCGGATTGTCGCGCAACTGGGGATCGTGCATCGCGAAATTGAGCGCATCGATGCGGAAGCCGTCAACGCCGCGATCCAGCCAGAAGCGGGCGACACCGAGCAGCGCGTCCTGCACATCGGGATTGTGGCCGTTGAGCTGGGGCTGGCAGTTCAGGAAATTATGCAGGTAGTATTGGCCGCGGCGTGCGTCCCAGGTCCAGGCGGGACCGCCGAAGACCGATTGCCAGTTGGATGGCGGCGTGCCGTCGGGCTGGGCATCGGCCCAGACATACCAGTCGGCCTTCGGATTATCGCGGCTAGCGCGGCTCTCCACGAACCAGGGATGTTCATCCGAGGTATGAGAATAGACCTGATCTATCAGTACCTTGAGGCCCAGTTCATGCGCGCGGGCGATCAGCGCGTCGAAATCGGCCAGCGTCCCGAAGATCGGATCGACGTCCCGATAATCGGAAACATCGTAGCCGAAATCTTTCATCGGGCTGGTGAAGAAGGGGGAAATCCAGATGGCGTCGACGCCAAGCGAGGCGACGTGATCGAGGCGGCTGGTGATGCCGGGCAGATCGCCGATCCCATCGCCATTGGCGTCCATGAAGCTGCGCGGATAGATCTGGTAGATGGCCGCACCGCGCCACCATAACACGTTGTCTTGCGGTGCTTTTTCTGCGTCTGCGGAAGTCATTTCAAGGCTTGCCATCACTTGTCGCCCAGCTCGCAAATGGCCCAGCCAAATGCCGGCAGGGTGAGGCTAATGCTGCCCGGCGCGGCGGGCGTGGCGGGGCAGTTACCGGCCAGCGAAACGAGGCTTTTTGTTCCGGTTTCCGTCCCGAACACCCTCTTGATCGGAGTGTTCGAGGTGTTGAACGCCGCCAGAACACGCTGGCCGCTTTCCTTGTCATACCGCTCCACCGCGAGCAGGCCGGGGCCCTCGTGATCGAAGGCGCGGACGGTGGTCAGCCCCCGGCGCAAGGCAGGCGAGGCAGTGCGCATCGCGGCAAGCTCACCGATCAGCTGGTAGAGCGGATGCGAAATGTCGAAATTGTCGCCGGCAGTAGTGGCATTGGTGCCGAGCAGGACATTGTCATTATAATCCGCAACCCGGCTTTCGAACATATCCTCACGCGAGAGCTGGTCGTTGCCGTCGGAAATGAAGCCCTGCTCATCCCCGTAATAGACGGTCGGCACGCCGCGCAGGGCGAACATCATCGCATGGCCGAGCTTGGTGCGCGCCAGCAGTTCGTCGGTATCCTCCGTCTCCGCATAATCGCGCAGGAACATGGAGAAGCGCCCGAAATCGTGATTGCCGAGGAAGGTCGGCAGGCCGGTCGCGGTTTTCGCGCCGCCGGGATAGATCACATCCTGGCTCAGGAATTCGGCCATGATGGCCGGGCTTTCCTTGCCGCTGGCGACCAGCTGGGCCGCCTTGGCGAAACCCATGTCGAGCGCATAGGGCAGCCCCGCTTCCGTCATGATGCGGGCGGCAGTCATCGCATCGGGCGATTGGTAGGCGATTTCGCCGAAAATATGGAAATTGGGAATGCCGCGCGCTTCGGCGCGTTCGAGCATGGCGGGCACGAAAGCCTGCCAGAACTCCGGATTGACGTGCTTGGCGGTATCGATGCGGAAGCCGTCGATGCCGTACTGGTCGATCCAGTTGCCGAAGATGTCGATCATGCCCGCCACCACGCGCGGATGCTCGGTAAACAGATCGTCCAGCCCGACGAAATCGCCATCGACCGCGCTTTCGCCAATCCAGAAGGTATCGCCGCGATTGTGGTAATAGATCGGATCGTTGAGCCAGGCAGGCACTTTCACATCGCGCTCTGCCTCGGGCACCACGGGGGTATAGGCAAAAGCCGGATCGGTCAGCTTCGCCCAGTTTTCGGGGCTGGGATCGGCTGGGTCGAAGCCCTGGTTGATCCGTTCCCCATCCACGCCGCCGCGGGTGGAATAGGGATATTCGCCCTTGCTGCGATAATCGTAAGTGTCTTCGGCAAAGCGGATCACATCGGCCGTGTGGTTGGCGATGATGTCCATATAGACCTTCATCCCGCGCGCATGGGCGGCGGCCACGAAGGCGGCGAATTCATCATTGGTGCCGAAATGCGGATCGACCTGCGTGAAATCGGTCACCCAGTAACCGTGATAGCCCGAGCTGAAGCTGCCCGGATTCCCGGGATCGCCCTGCACGGGCTTGTTCTTGAAGATCGGCGCGAACCAGATCGCGGTGACGCCCATGCCCTGGATGTAATCCAGCTTTTCGGTCAGCCCCTTCAGATCGCCGCCGTGATAGAAGCCCTTGTGCGAAGGATCGAAGCCGCTGACCAGCGGATCGTCGGCATAGCCGCCCAGATCATTGGTAGTGTCCCCATTGGCGAAGCGATCGGGCAGGACGAAATAGATCACCTCGTCTTCCACCCCGCGTTCGCGGAAGCTGTCCGTTTCCGGCTGCTGGGCGAAGCCGGGCGTGCTGGCGAGCAGCACGGCGGCAAGGGATAGGGTGAAACGTTTCATCGGGCCGTCTCCTTGGTGGCGGCGGGTCGGTTGGCGGTCTGCGGCATGCAATAAGCGCGCAGGAACTGGGCATGGCCGGGCATGGTGCCGACGGTATCGGCAATGTCGCTTTCGATTCCCGCCAGCAGCCGTTCGAGGGCGGCCGGGTCGAGCGCGTCGGCATTGGGATGCGTGGCGCGCGGCAGGATGCCCTGCCCCAGCAAAACCTGCGTCCAGCCCGCTTCGGTAAACAACTCGTCATGCTCACGGCTGAGATAGCCGGTGCTGCGGAACAGCTCGATCCGTGCCGCAAGGCTGGCGGGCAGATCCATCGCGCGGGCGCGGTCCCAGAAGGGTTCGCCGCTGCGTTCGTTAGCGGCATAATGCAGGATCAGAAAATCGCGGATGGCCGACCATTCGAAGGCCGACTGGCGATTGAATTCAGCGGCCATTGCAGCTTCCATCCCGGGGCGCGGCAGCATCGAAAGAAAACGCGCAATGCCCGACTGGATCAGGTGAATGCTGGTCGATTCCAGCGGCTCCATGAACCCGGCGGCCAGGCCGAGCGCAAGGCAATTCCCGCTCCATGGCGCGCTTCGCATGCCGGTGGTGAAGCGCATCGTTCTGGGATCGCCCAGCGGCTCCCCGTCGAGATCGGCGAGCAGAAGCGCCTCAGCCTCCTCATCGGCCAGATAATCGCTGCAATAGACCAGCCCGTTGCCGATTCGGTGCTGCAGCGGAATGCGCCATTTCCAGCCCGCCGTGTGCGCCGCTGCGCGAGTATAGGGGGTGAACTCTCCGCCGGTCTTGCAGGGCACGGCAATCGCCCGGTCGCAGGGCAGCCAGTGGCTCCAGTCCTCGAAGCCCTGGCCCGGCATGTCGCCCGCCAGCAAGCCGCGAAAGCCGGTGCAGTCGATATAGTAATCGGCTTCGATCCGCCGACCGCCATCGATTACGAGCGCGGCGATATCGCCGCTTTCCCCATCCCGTTCGACCGTCTCGATCCGGCCTTCGATCCGGGTGACACCGCGCGTCTCGGCAAAGCGGCGCAGGAAGGCGG
The DNA here is from genome assembly GCA_947504155.1 of uncultured Erythrobacter sp. GTDB lineage: Bacteria > Pseudomonadota > Alphaproteobacteria > Sphingomonadales > Sphingomonadaceae > Qipengyuania. The sequence goes on along the minus strand of CANNGF010000002.1, from coordinate 909,360 downwards.
CATAGAGTGTGGCGTCGAAGTGATAGGCCCAAGGCATGTCGGGCTGCGGCGCCTTGTCGGCTGGCCACATCTGCATTCTGCCAGCGCGCGCGGCGGTTTCGTTGAGCGAATAGGCGCCGAAATCCTTGGCGCTGCCCAGTTCGCGCCCGCGCAGCCAGAGGTGGTGGAAGGGCAGCAGCCCCGCCCCCGCCCCGACATTGCCGAATGCGTGCATGTAGCTGGTGCCGGCCGTGCGCCAGCCGTCGAATTCGATGCCGAGTTTGAAGGTACCCTTGGTCTCGCGCAGGAATTCGGCCTCGTCGATCCCCAGCCCGCGATTGAACAGGCGGATCTGCGGGATCGTGGCTTCGCCCACGCCCACCGTGCCGATGGCATCGGATTCGACCAGCGTGACCTTGCAGGCCGTCAGCCGGGCCAACGCAGCCGCCGCCATCCATCCGGCGGTCCCGCCCCCGGCAATGGCGACATTGAGCGGCGCTGCGCTGCCGCCTGTGGTGGGTGAGGAAGTCTGCATCACGGCCATGATCTTATCCGCTCCCCGCGCCCTTGTCCGACGCAAGCGTCAGCAAGGGCAAGGGGTTGGGCAAGCCAGGCGGCGGGGATGGCGGTTGCTGGTGCATGATCCGCCATCCCCGCCCCGTGCATCAGAACTTGTAGGTGAAGCCTGCGAGGAACCGGCGCCCGTAGCTCTGGTAGTCGACCACCTGATTGCGGTTCTCACCGACTGAAACGAAGGGCTGGTCGGTCAGGTTCTGCCCCTGGATGTAGAGCGAGAGACCATCGAGCGCGCTGCCCGACTGGAAATCATAGCCGATCTGAGCATCGATGATCGTTTCGTCCAGCGCGGTACGCCGTGTGGGCGACCCGCCGAAGCCGGTGAAATCACCCAGGAAGCTGGAACGATAGCGCGCGCTTACACGGGTGTTGAAGCCAGCCTTTTCGAAATAGGCCGTGCCGTTGACCACCCACTTCGAATAGCCGGGGATCTCCGTTTCGTTGCCGTCCGGATCTTCGATCTTCGTCTTGGTGTAGCTGGCGCCGCCAGTGATGCCGAAGCCGTCCAGCGCGGGGGTAAAGGTGGAGAACGGCAGGGTCACAGCCAGTTCGGCACCGTAGAGATCGCCGCCGCCGGTATTGGTCGGCGCTTCCAGCGTGCCGATCGCTGGCAGGTTAGGATAGGCGTCCGCCCCGGTGGGGGTGGGGAAACCCGTATAATCATAGCCGAAGCGGCCGTTGAAGACGTAGCTCTTGATGTCCTTGTAGAACAGCTGGAGCGCCACGACGCCGCCGGTGCCGAAGTACTTCTCGATGTTGAAATCGACCGCATTGGCCCGATAGGGGCGCAGCGCCGGGTTGCCGCCGCTACCGCGGATGAGGCCGCCGGGCACGGTGGCATCGATGCCGTAATCGATCGACACGCGTGTATCGTCGAGCCGGGCCCGCATGATTTCGCGCGCTGCGGCGACACGGAAGACCCAGTCGCTATCGAGCCGCAGCGACAGGTTGGCGCTGGGCAGAACGTCCCAGTAATCGTCGCCCAGCGTACGCTGCTCGGGGCCGGTTTCTGGGAAGATGAAACCGGTCGACTTCTGAACCGTGTTGATCGCCTGCACGCCGATATTACCCGTGATCACGCCGGCGCCGACTTCCTGCTCCAGATTGGTCTGCAGGTACATGGTCATCAGATCTTCGGCGACCGTGTAGCTCTTGCTCAGCACGTCATTCGCAGCCCCGGGACCGGTCGTTACGCGCGGTTCGAGCACCAGCACGCCGTCGGCGATGAGATCGCGCGCATCGTAGCTGACGATCGGGCCGAGGCCCAGATAGGTAAGGTCGGTCGAACGCTGGAGATATTGCGAGGGGATCGCCACTTCGGTCGCCCCGCCCGGCAGGCGGACGAAGGCTTCGTCGGGCGTCAGGCTCTTTTCGCGGGTGGTGTAGTTCATGCCGAACTGCACGCTGCGCAGGAAGCTGTCCGACTGGAGTTCTTTCGCGACTTCGACGCGGTACTGGAACAGCTCGTCTTCGACGATGCGGTTGTTCGAATAGCCCGCCTGCACTTCGCTGCCGCCCCAGCCGAGCGGATCGGTCAGGAAGATCTGCGAAGGATCGCTGTAGTCGAGCGAGGAATCGAAGACCGTGCCCTTGTCGCCCGAATTGAATCCGATGGTCGCGCCCGCACCTTCGCCGGTTACGGGGCCGTTATAGCCGGTGCCCGAATAGCTTTCGAGGCTCAGCTCGTTGCGGTCGGTGCGCGAATAGCCGAAGTCGAAGAATGCGCTCCAGCCGTCATCGCCCTCCCAATTGGCGTTGAAGCCGCCCGAATAGAGATCGGCCTTGCGCTGGAAGATGTCGTTGCGGATGACGCCGCGGACGTTGTCGAACTGGCCGGCAGTGACGAGCCCGTCTTCGACCGTGGCGCTTGCGGGATCGAAATCGGCGTTCAGATCGCCGCCATAAGCCAGCGGCAGTTCGAGCCCACGCTTGGACTGATCGTCGTCGAAGTTCGAATAGAAGGCATCCAGCGTGAAGGTGAGCTGCGGCATCGGCTGGTACTGGACCGTGCCGTTGATGCCGAGGCGCTTCAATTCGGTGGAGGTCACGTAGGATTTCGACCCGCCGATCAGCGCGGCGTCCTGCCCGCCGACATCGACCGTGTCATAGCCCCAGGCGTTGAATTCCTGCAGCTGGTACGGCTCGTCGACATAGGATGCGGCGATCGAGATGCCCAGCGTATCGTCGGCGAACTGGTCGACATAGGTGCCGTTCACACGGTAGCCGAATTCCTTCGACCCTGCATTGAGGGCACCGATATCCGCCCATGACCCGCGCGCGCCGACGGCGATGATACGCTCGCCGGTTTCGAGCGGGCGAATGGTGCGGATATCGATGGTGCCAACCAGGCCCTGGCCCACAAGGGAGGCGGTGGGAGATTTGTAGACCACGACCTGGTTGACGATTTCGGACGGATACTGGTCGAGCTCGACCGAGCGGTTGTCGCTCGTGGTCGTCTGCTCGCGTCCGTTCAGAAGGGTTTGCGAGAAATCCGGGCCGAAGCCGCGGATGGCGACCACATTCGCGCGGCCGTTGAGGCGCTGCGCGGTGAGGCCGGGAAGGCGGGCGATCGATTCGCCGATCGATGCGTCGGGCAGCTTGCCGATGTCTTCGGCCGTGATCGACTCGACGATCTGTTCGGACAGCTTCTTTTCCGCGACCGCGCTTTCGAGGCTGGCGCGGAAACCGGTGACGACGATGACATCGTCGGCCGCATCGGGATCGCTGACCGGCTGGCCTGCGTCCACCTGCTCGGGCGTTGCGGGCTGCGTACCTTGCGCAAAGGCCGTGGCAGGGATCATCCCGCCAACCAGCGCCAGGGTTGCGGTGAATGCGGAAATGCTGATTCCGCTGCGAAGCGTGTCGCGAAGTGCCATCGGTATACCCTCTCCACTGCCAGCCAAGACGGGCCGGCCATACGTTTCTTCGAGGGAGTGACCGGTGCGCCGGCCTCCCTCGTTCGGGGCCCGATACGCCCGAACTCTGCCGCTTCGGAAGAGAGCATACGTATGTTATGCTATGCTTGCGCCCGTAATTAAGGGGTGGTTCGCCCGCCCATGCCGGGGTGCCGGACGTTGCCAGACGCAGCGTTAGGGCCTAGCGCGAACCGGCCTTGCGAAAGGCTTTCTACGAGCCGCCGGATGGCGGAGAGGAGTGACTGTGGGGCGCGCACCAACCGGACGGCCGACCAGCTTCGACATCGCGTATCGCGCTGGCGTCTCGCAGCCCACCGTGAGCCGTGCCCTGCGCGGCGAAAAGTCGGTGAGCGCCGAAACCCGCGCCAAGATCGAGGCTATCGCCGCCGAGCTGAATTATACGGTAGACAAGAACGCCAGCTCGCTGCGGTCCCAGCGATCGAACACCATCGCGCTGCTGTTTTTCGAAGACCCGACTCCCGATCGCAGCATGATCAATCCCTTCTTCCTCGCCATGCTGGGATCGATCACCCGCGCCTGCGCCGATCGCGGCCTGGACCTGCTGATATCGTTCCAGAAGATGGAGGATGACTGGCACGTCCGCTATCAGGACAGCCACCGCGCCGACGGGCTGATCCTGCTCGGCTATGGCGATTACACGCTCTATCGCGAACGGCTCGACCAGCTGGTGCGGCAGGGAACGCATTTTGCCCGCTGGGGCTCGGTCTCCAACGATGCCAGCGGGGTCACCGTGGGCACCGACAATCACGCCGCCGGGCGGCTGGCGGGCCGCCACCTGATCGAGAACGGGCGCAGCCGGATCGCCTTCCTCGGCCATGCGGACGAGCATTATCCAGAGTTCCACGGCCGGTATCTCGGCCTGACCACGGCGCTCGAAGAAGCAGGCTTGGCGCCCGACAAGCGCCTCCAGTTCGATGCCATCACCACCGAGGAAGCAGGCCACGATGCCGCCCGCACCCTGCTCGCCAGTGGTACGCCCTTCGATGCGATCTTCGCCGCCAGCGATTTGATTGCAATCGGCGCGATGCGCGCGCTGGCCGAGGCCGGACGCAATGTGCCCGGCGACATCGCTGTGGTCGGCTTCGACGATATTCCCGCCGCCAGCCTGACCACCCCGCCGCTGACCACCGTGATGCAGGACATCACGGGTGCAGGCGCAGCCTTGGTCGAAACGCTGATCGCCCAGATCGACGGACGCGAAACCGCGCCGCGAAAACTGCCCGGAAAGCTGGTGGTTCGCGCCTCCAGCGGGGCCGCCGAAGCATAGACCACATTCGTATGCGGCCTTGCCGCCCCCGCCGCTTCATGCGAGCCGGGCGAAATTCATCCGAGCGGGCGTAAAGACCTCAGCCGGATGCGGACGAGGACATAATCCATGACACATGCGCTCACCGAAAAACCGCGCCAGAGTTTCCGCGGCCTGTGGAACATGAGCTTCGGCTTCTTCGGTATCCAGATCGGCTTCGTGCTGCAAAATTCGAACATGAGCCGCATTTTCCAGACCGTGGGCGCCTCGCTCGACGATCTGCCGGCGCTGTGGATCGCGGCCCCGCTCACCGGGCTGATCGTCCAGCCCATCGTGGGTCATCTGTCCGACAAGACCTGGAACCGCTTCGGCCGCCGCCGTCCCTATTTCATGACCGGCGCCTTGCTGGCCGCGCTGGCGCTGTTCCTGATGCCGTTCGCGCCTGCCTTCGCCGCGCCGCTGGTGTTTGCGGCGGGATTGCTGTGGCTGCTCGACGCCAGCCTCAATATCGCGATGGAGCCTTTCCGCGCTTTCGTGGGCGACATGCTCGACAGCTCTCAACATGCCACCGGCTATGCCGTACAGACCGCCTTCATCGGCGCGGGCGCGGTGGTTGCGGCGATCTTCCCTTGGCTGCTCGGTCATCTCGGCGTGAGCAATCTTGCCCCGGCAGGCGAAATTCCCGACACGGTGCGGTGGAGCTTCTGGGCCGGCGGACTTGCCCTGTTCGCGGCCATCGGCTGGACCGTCCTCACCACACGCGAATATTCGCCCGAAGAAATGGCCGCTTTCGAGGCTGCGCGCGCAACCGAGACGGCCCAGCCCGTTTCCGCACTGGCCGAAAAAGGCTACGGATCGGCGCTGATCTGGCTGGCGCTGGGGGCAGGCATCGCGCTGCTCGTCGATCCGCTGGGGCTGGAGAAGGAAATCTACCTGCTCGGCGCGCTGCTGGCGATTTACGGCGTGCTGTCCGCAATCGCCATCTCGCTGGCCAAGCGGGGCCGCTCGACCAATATGCTCTCCACCATCGTGGGCGATTTTGCCGGTATGCCCGAAACAATGAAGCGGCTGGCGCTGGTGCAGTTCTTCAGCTGGTCCGCGCTGTTCGTGATGTGGATTTATTCCGGGCCGATCGTGTCGCAATATTTCTATGGCAGCGCCGATCCGACCACCGCAGCCTATAACGAAGGCGCGAACTGGTGGAATTTGATCTACACCGTCCAGAACGGCGTTGCCGCAGTGGCCGCGCTGGTCCTTCTGCCCCGGCTCAGTAAGCGGATCGGCAAGGCGAAGACACATATGGTCTGCCTGCTGGCAGGTGCGCTCGGTTTCCTCGGCTATTTCGTCCTGCGCGATCCGAACCTGCTGATCGTGTGCGAAGTGCTGCGGGGCGTGGCCTGGGCCTCGATCCTGGCGATGCCTTATGCGATACTGGCCAGCAGCCTGCCGCAGGCCAAGCTCGGCATCTACATGGGCCTGTTCAACATCTTCGTGGTGCTTCCACAGCTGCTGGTGGCCACAGTGATGGGATCGATCATGAAGGCGCTGTTCCCGGGCGATCCCATCTGGACGATGCTGTTCGGTGCTGCAGTCTGGACCATCGCCGCCTTCGCGATGCTGCGCGTTCGCGACGTGTAAGGGCGGCGAGACCCGCGGGCGTCAGCCTTACGAGGCTGGCGCGCTTTGAGAGCGATCCCGCCCGTAACTTGGAATAGCGAATGAAGCGTCCGCCCTGTCAGGCAGATGCGTCGCCTGGTGTGGCAAGCGCTTCGGCAGCACGGCGGACCAGTTCGCGGGCCACCTCTTCCTTCGGCATTTCGACCAGGCTTTCGACCCCGCCCGGGGTGACGATATGGACTTGGTTCAAGTCGCCACCCATCACGCTTTCGCCTTCCGCGCCTGAAACATTGTTCGCAATGATCCAGTCCGCGCCTTTGCGCTTGCGCTTGGACTTGGCGTTTTCGACTACGTTCTCGGTCTCGGCGGCAAAGCCGATCAGGAGCTGCGGACGTTTGCGCCCGGCGGCCACGGCGGCAAGGATATCTGGGTTTTCGGCCAAGATGAGCGCGGGCGGCGCACTGCCGCGCTTCTTCATCTTTTCGGCGGCGACGTGGCGGCTCTTCCAGTCTGCCACGGCGGCAACCATGAAGGCCGCGTCGGCGGGCAGCGCATTGCGTACTTCTTCCGCCATGTCTTCGGCGGTTTCCACATCGATCCGGTCCACGCCCACCGGCGTCGGCAGATGGACTGGCCCGGCAACCAGCGTAACGCGGGCCCCGGCGGCGGCAGCCATGGCCGCAATCGCAAAGCCCTGCTTCCCGCTGGAACGGTTGGCGATGTAGCGCACCGGATCGATCGGCTCGCGAGTCGGCCCGGCCGTTACCAGCACATGCTTGCCGTAGAGCGGGCGATGCTCCGGATTTTCGTCGAAAATAGGCTGGCCATAAAGCGGATCGGCAGAAAGCGCCGCTCCATGATCGGCATGGGCGATGTCCCCGGGCATGGGCTGCGGCGCAGCGCGTTCATCCTGCCGGGCGACGGTGTGGTTGATCGCTTCGCGGTCGGTCGGCGGTGCAGCGGCTGCCCCGCCCTTCTTGGCCAGAAGCGGCCCCCCGAAATCGGGTTTGAATTCGGTTTCCTGAAATTCCGATTCGTCGAAATCGGGTTCCTCGAACTCGCTTTCATCGAAATCGCGCTCTTCGTCCTCTGCGCCGCGCGATTCGGTGCTGCGGGGGATGATCGCGTTGAGCAGGCTGCCAAGACCGGACCCACTGCTGGAGCTGTCCTCCTCGTCATATTCATCCTCGTCCGCGCTATCATCGGCATAGGCCGAGGGCGCAGGCGCCGCGAGCTGCGGAGCAGGCGCAGCGAGTTCGGGAAGATCGATATCGAGATCGAGCGCATCCGCGATGGCCTGCAGGATAACGGGCGGTTCGGGCAGACGGCCGGGGCCGAATTCGCCGCATGCCATCGCGCCTTCGTCCGGATCCATCACGGTGACGCCTGCCTGCCGCAGCCAGTCGGCATTGCGCTGGGTGGCCGAATGCTCCCACATGCGGACATTCATGGCGGGCACGGCGATAACCGGCTTGTCGGTCGCGAGAATCAGGGTGGTTGCCAGATCGTCGGCGATGCCGGCGGTCATTTTCGCCAGCAAATCGGCGGTGGCAGGGCAAACCACTACCAGATCGGCCTGCCGCGAAAGCTGGATATGGCCCATCTCGACTTCGTCCTTGAGATCGAAGAGCGAGGTATAAACCTTGTTTTCCGAAAGTGCGGCCAGCGCCATGGGGGTGACGAACTGCTGCCCGCCTTCGGTCAGCACGCAGGTAACATCCCCGCCCGCCTTGCGGATGAGTCGCACGAGTTCGCAGCTCTTGTAGGCGGCGATGCCGCCCCCGATCACGAGCAGGATCTTCGGGCCGCTCACGCGCCCATATCCGCGGTTTTCATGGTGCGCAGCGTCAGCGGCGCGAACCGGCTGGTGAAATCCCATTGCGTCATTGATGCGCTTGCTAGCGCCCCCCGTCCGTCATTGCCAGCACGCAAAAGCGTGACATTCCTGCGCACACTTGCCAGCCTATGGTTTAGAAAACGGTAATGCAGAGGGCCTTCAATGCAATTCATCCTCCTCGTCCTGCTGGCGCTGGGCGCTATTCTCGACCTTTTGCTCGGTATCAGCTTCTTCATCGACCCCGCCGGAGCGGGCGCGGATTTCGGACTGCAATCGCCCACACCCGAAGGGCTTTCGGCCATGCGGGGGGACTTTACCGCCTTCTTCTGGCTGGCTGCGCTGTGCATGGGGTGGACGGCCTGGAAGCGGCGTGCCGACATGCTGTGGCCAGCGCTTGCCCTGTTCACCATCGCCTTTAGCGGGCGGCTGGTGAATCTGGTCGCGGTCGGCACCTATGACGGTTGGTGGCAGCCGATGATCGTGGAAGCGCTGCACGTCATCGTGATGGTAATGGCCATCAAATTGCTGCCCTATGGCAGGGTCAGCCCAGCAGGCCCTGCGTAAGCGCGGCCCAGACGCCGAGCCCGCCGGCACCCGCGGCGACGAGATAGCCGAACCAGCCGCGGCCCTTCTGCATGCGTTCGCGGCGTTCCCAGATCAGTTCGACCTTGGGCAGAGGCGGCGCTTCGGGTGCCCCGCCCTTGGGCGGGAAGCGCTCTTCGATCCGACGCACCAGCGCGGGGATGCCCAGCAGCGTTTCCGTATCGGTGCGAATACGATTGGCAATCGCGGCTTCCGGGCCCAGTTCGTCGCGAATCCAGCTGCGCACGAAGGGGGCGGACACATCCCACATGTTGATCTTGGGATTGAGCTGGGTGGCGATGCCTTCGACCATCACCATGGTCTTCTGCAGCAGCAGCAGATGCGGCTGGGTCTGCATGTCGAAATCGCGGGTAATAGCGAACAGCCCGTCGAGCATCTGGCCGACGCTGAGTTCGCTCACCGGCTTGCCGCGCATCGGTTCGCCCACCGCCCGCAGTGCCGTCGCGAATTCGTCGACATTGTGATAGCTCGGCACATATTGCGCCTCGAAATGGATTTCGGCCACGCGTTTGTAATTGCCCGTGGTCAGGCCATAGAGGATTTCCGCCAGCCACATGCGCGCCTGCCGGTCGATGCGGCCCATGATGCCGAAATCGATGGCGGTGATGGTGCCATCGGGCTTCACGAACAGATTGCCCTGATGCATGTCCGCATGGAAGAATCCGGCCGAAATCGCCTGTTTCAGGAAGGCGAGGACGAGGCGGCTGGACAGTTCGTCCATGTCGTGACCCGCCGCGATCAGCGCTTCGGTATTGCTGATCTTGATCCCGTCGACCCAGTCGACGGTCATCACCCGGCCATTGGTCCGGTCCCAGTCGATGCCGGGAATCTCGTATTTTTCCGTGCCGACCATGTGCTCGGCCAGTTCGGACGCACTGGCGGCTTCCCGCCGCAGGTCCAGTTCGCGTAGCGTCCAGCGCTTGAAATTGGCGATGGTCAGGCGCGGACGCAGGCGTGCGGCCTCGCCGCCGAAACTTTCCAGATGGGCTGCGGCCCATTCGTAAGTATCGATATCCTTCGCGAACCGTTCGCGAACGCCGGGGCGCAGGACCTTGACGGCGACTTGCCGGCCTTCGGTCGTCACTGCCCGGTGCACCTGAGCGATCGACGCCGCTCCCACCGGTTCGGGATCGAATTCGGACCAGAGATTTTCCAGCGGCTGTTCGAAACTCGCTTCGATGCTCTGGCGGATGTGTTCGAAAGGTACAGGCGGCAGATTGTCCTGCAGGCTCAGCAAGTTCTTCGCCGCTTCCTCGCCCACAAGATCGGGCCGTGTCGCCAGCGTCTGGCCGAGCTTGATGGCCGCCGGGCCGATTTCGCGAAAGGCGCCTGCGTAGTCGGGCTCCTTCGGCTGGATCGTGCCGAGGCGCGCAATCCGCGCCAGGCGCTTAACCGGTGCGGGGGTGTTCGGATCACCTTCGATCCCGCGCAAGGCGCCATGGCGCGCAAGCGTGCGGCCCCATTTCAACAGCCGCCAGATATGCGTTGCGGGTTTGGCCACCCTAGACTTTCCACCCCGAATGGATGTTCACCGCGCCGCCGAGGATTTTCTCCACCCGCGTGTTCGCAAAGCCCGCATCGCGGATCATCGCCTCGAATTCGGGCGGCTTGGGGAAGCGGCGGATCGATTCGGCGAGGTAGCGATAGCTCTCCTCGTCATTGGCGATGGCCTTGCCGATCTTGGGCATCAGCTGGTGCGAATAGAGGTCGTAGACTTCCTTGAATCCGGGCCAGTCGGTCTGGCTGAATTCCATGCAGTAGAAGCGCCCGCCGAATTTCAGCACGCGATGCGCCTCGCGCAGGGCCTTGTCGATGAAGGTCACGTTCCGGATGCCGAAGACGATGGTGTAGGCATCGAAGGTGCGGCTCGAAAAGGCCAGTTCCTCGGCGTTCTGGCGGCTCCACACCAGCCCGTCGATCCCGTGCTCCATCGCGCGTTCGATGCCGACGTCGAGCATGTCCTGGTTGATGTCGGAGACAGTGACGCTTGCACCCTTCGCGGCCATGCGGAAGGCGATGTCGCCGGTGCCGCCGGCCATGTCGAGGATCTGTTCGCCCGGCTGCGGTTTTACGCGGCGGACGAAGCGGTCCTTCCACAGGCGATGCATCCCGCCGCTCATCGCGTCGTTCATGATGTCGTATTTGGCCGCGACATTGGAAAAGACCTCGCTCACGCGGCCGGTCTTCTCGCTGGCGTCGATATCTTCGTAGCCGAAGGAAACAGTGTCGTTCATGGAGGCGAGCCTTAGGGGGAATTGAGCGGGGCGCAAAGGGTGTTAGAGGGGTTTTCATGCCAGAGCTTCCCGAAGTCGAAACAACGGTGCGCGGCCTCGCGCGGTTCTTGCAAGGCGAGACCATCACGCGAGTGACGGTCAACCGCCCCGACATGCGCCGCCCCTTCCCGCCCGATCTGGTGCAGGCGCTGACGGGCGCAAGCATCACGCATCTCTCGCGCCGGGCGAAATACGGCCTCATCCACACCAGCCGCGACCATGCGATGATCTTCCATCTCGGCATGAGCGGGCGCTGGCGGATCGATCCGGAGGTGGACGAGAAGCACGACCATCTCCTGATCGAGACCGCAGGCCACCGCTTTGCGCTCAACGATCCGCGCCGGTTCGGCTCGGTCGATCTGATGACAGCGCAAGAACTGGTGACCTGGAAACCCTTCGCAGTGCTAGGTCCGGAGCCTTTGGGCGAAGACCTCACGCCCGAGCACCTTCGCGAGGCGACACGCGGGCGCAAGCAGGCGATCAAGCTACTGCTGCTCGACCAGAGCATCGTGGCGGGCCTCGGCAATATTTATGTCTGCGAGGCGCTGTGGCATGCGGGCATCCACCCGCGCAAGGCAGGCGGCAAGGTGACCATGCCGCAGCTCCGGCGCCTCGTCCCCGCGATCAAGGACGTGCTGGAGCGCTCCATCCGCGACGGCGGCAGCACGCTGCGCGATTTCGCCCAGCCCGACGGAAACCTCGGCTATTTCGCCACCCGCTTCCACGTCTACGGCCGCGAGGGCGAGCCCTGCCACCACGAGGACGGCGGCACGATCCGCCGCATCGTGCAGGGCGGGAGAAGCACGTGGTTCTGCCCGGTTTGTCAACGATAGACCCATCGGACCTTTTAATTATGCATGCAATTCAAACCGCTAAGACCGGCGAATGAACAAACTCGCACTACGCTATAAGTTCGACCCGAGCTATTTCGATGACAAGCTTACACGTGATGACTTCGGTTGGCTTTCAGTCATTGTAGAGACCGCCAGTTTCAAGGGAGAAAGCGGTTTTTGGGTTCAGTGGCAAGACGTCGTCGAATTCGGAGAAAGCCTTGATCGTTACCCCATAGAGCCGGGTTCGCCCATCAGCATCCAGTGGGGCTACAACAAACAGGAAGGCGACGACTTGATCGTTCGTTTGCAAATATCGCCAAGGGGTTCGCGAGGCGAACTGACGGCTTCCGTAGAGATCGCTGATTATGATGATAATTCTCAGCGCCTAATCACTTCATATCGGACCACCTACGCTGCCGTTGATATATTCAAGAGTGAAATCGCAAAGCTGATGAAAAGAGAAATCGACGAAGCCGTTCTCCTCGGACACTGATACCCTCACAAATCCAGCGAAGCATATTCCCGCGGCGGCGGTAGCCCGTCCATCTTCTCGCTCAGCATCGGGCGGAAGCTGGGGCGGCTTTTCATGACCATGTACCAGCCCTGCGCCTGCTCGTGCCCGCGCCAGTCGACCGCGCCGAGGTAATCTACCACCGAAAGGTGCGCCGCGCAGGTAAGGTCGGCGAGGCTCAGCTGCGGCCCCGCGAGCCATTGGCGGGTATCGACCAGCCAGTCGATATAGTCGAGATGGCCGTGCAGCAACCGGCCCATCTGGCGCAGCACCTGCCCATCGGGCGGCTGGCGCAGAACAAGGCGCTTTTTCATCTTCTCGTGCAGCGCGGGCTCTGTCACGTCGTGATAGAAATTTTCGTCGAACAGGGTCGTCAGCCGGCGGATTTCGGCGCGCTGCATCGCATTGCCCGAAATCATCGGCACGCGTTCCACCGTCTCTTCGAAGAATTCGCAGATCGCCTGGCTGTCGCATAGCGTCACGCGCCGGGCGGGATCGTGGAGCACGGGGGTTCGCCCTGCGGGATTGAGCTGCCAGAACGCATCGCGCGCTTCCCACGGATTTTCCCTGACAAGCTCATAGGCAACCGCCTTCTCCCCCATGAGGAGACGCAGCTTCCGGCTGAAGGGACACAAAGGGAATTGATGCAGCTGCCACATGCTGGAGCGCTCATGCATCAGCGGCGCGCCCGCGTCCACTGGCAGTCACTGCGCGGTCAAAGTTTTGCGACGTTTTTCAGTCGGCTTGCGGCGCGATGGTCTTCATCCGCTCGGCCATGTCCCTGAGAGTGGGCGCCATCGTTTCGAGCGCCTTTGCCATCGAACCCATCGCATCGAGGGCGCGCGGAAGGTTGCGTTCGATCTCTTCCGGGGCGCGGCTGCTGAGCGGCGCAATCTTGCGCAGCGTCGCATCGGGATCGACAGGCGACAGTTCCTTGCCGGTCAGATCCTCGCTCACCTCCCCTGCTGCTGCGACCAGCGGGGCAATCGGCAAGTCGAGCAGGACTTCGCCCATGGCGCGGGCCATCAGCGCGAACTCGCGCTGCGTGTCCGGATCCTGCATGCGCTCGGCAAAGCCGGAAAGGTCTTGCGAGGCATCTCGGTCATGAATCGGCTCATCAATCTCGACAGCCTCCTGAGCCGACAGCGACATTGGAACGGCAAGTGCCGCGGCAGCCATCGTCGTCAAAATGAACTTACGCATTGCTTTACCCATTCGTCGGTCGGATCGTATTATATGGCTGGAGTGCTGACACAGGCCTGAACGCTGCCTAGATCCCCGAGGCATCCAGCATCATCAGGCAGGCGGGCATCACCTCTTCCACCGCACCTTCATCGGCAAGATCCTGTGCCTGTCCGGCCACCAATTCCTGAATCGCACCGCGATCGAGTGTGTGTTCGTCCATCAGCCGCGCTGCAGAACGCACGAAAAATTCCCGCCCCCGCTCTTTCATCGGCGGATAGGCAAGCGCGGCCGCATTCCCGTTGACCTGGCCCTGCGCGATGATTGCGAAAGCGGCCGAGCACCGCAGCGTTGCCGATTGCTGGGCGGTCAGCTGCGGAGCAGCCGAAGATTCCTGCGCCGCGGCAGCGGGTGAGAGAACGAGCAGAGCGAGCGGGGCCAGAAGAGATTTCATGCGGTCGCTTCTATCCTCTGCGGGCTGAACGGCAAGCAACACGTCTTGCGAGCGCCAGCGCCCTTCCCTAGTCCCGGTTGCCAAAGGAGAAACACCCGCCATGAAAACCAGAGCAGCCGTTGCATTCGAAGCCAAGAAGCCGCTGGAAATCGTCGAACTCGATCTGGAAGGCCCCAAGGAGGGCGAGGTTCTGGTCGAGATCAAGGCCACCGGCATTTGCCACACCGATGCCTACACGCTGGACGGCCTCGACAGCGAAGGTCTGTTTCCCAGCGTGCTGGGCCATGAAGGCGCAGGCATCGTGCGCGAAGTCGGCAAGGGCGTGACTTCGGTGAAGCCGGGCGATCATGTCATCCCGCTTTACACTCCTGAATGCCGACAGTGCAAAATGTGCCTTTCGGGCAAGACCAATCTGTGCAGCGCTATCCGCGAAACGCAGGGCAAGGGCCTGATGCCCGATGGCACGACGCGCTTCAGCTATAACGGCAAGCCGATCTACCATTACATGGGCTGCTCGACCTTTTCGAACTTCACCGTGCTGCCCGAAATCGCGGTGGCGAAGATTCGCGAGGATGCGCCCTTCCACACCAGCTGCTATATCGGTTGCGGCGTGACCACGGGGGTTGGCGCAGTGGTCAACACCGCCGACGTCCGTCCGGGCGACAATGTCGTGGTCTTCGGCCTCGGCGGCATCGGCCTCAATGTGATCCAGGGCGCGAAGATGGCCGGCGCGGACCGGATCGTGGGCGTCGACATCAACCCCGACAAGAAACCCTATGCCGAACATTTCGGCATGACCGACTTCGTCAATCCCAAGGATGTCGACGATGTCGTGGCAACGCTGGTCGAGATGCTGGATGGCGGCGCGGATTACAGCTTCGACTGCACCGGCAATACCGATGTCATGCGGCAGGCGCTCGAATGTTGCCACAAGGGCTGGGGCACATCCATCATCATCGGCGTTGCTGAAGCAGGCAAGACGATCGAAACCCGTCCGTTCCAGCTGGTGACGGGCCGCAACTGGCGCGGAACGGCATTTGGCGGCGCGAAGGGTCGGACCGACGTGCCCAAGATCGTTGACTGGTACATGGACGGCAAGATCCAGATCGACCCGATGATCACCCATGTCCTGAAGCTGGAAGAGATCAACAAAGGCTTCGACCTGATGCATTCGGGTGAAAGCATCCGCAGCGTGGTGGTCTACGACTGATGACCAAGAAGGTGACCCTCGCCGACAAGTTCGCCACGTTTGCCGAAACCTGGGCGCCGCGCATCGTCGCGCGGTATGAGGGTCACGAAGTCCGCATCGCGAAGCTGGAAGGCGCGTTCGACTGGCACAGCCACACCCATGACGAGCTGTTCCTGTGCCTGGACGGCGAACTCGATATCGAGTTTCGCGAGCGGACGGAAACGCTGCATCCCGGCGATCTGTTGTTGATCGCCGCTGGCGAGGAACACAAACCGGTGGCGCGCAAGGGAGAGGTACAGGTCCTGCTTCTGGACCCTGCCGACGCGCCGAATACCGGAGACGAGAAAACCGCGACCGTTGCGGTCGAGGCATAAGGAGAGAGAGAACAATGTTCAGCCATGTCATGCTGGGGGCCGACGATATCGACGCCTCCAAGAAATTCTACGATGCCTGCTTCAAGGCGCTGGGCGGCAGCGAAGGCAGGATCGATCCCAAGGGCCGCGTCATCTACATGCACAACGGCGGCATCTTCCTGATTACCAAGCCGATCGACGGCCAGCCGGCGAGTTGCGGGAATGGTTCGACCATCGGCTTTGCCGCCGATAACGAAGCCATGGCCGACGCCTGGCACAAGGCCGGCAGTGAGAATGGCGGCACCGAAATCGAAGATCCGCCGGGCATTCGCGAAGGCGCTGGCATGAAGCTCTATCTCGCCTATCTGCGCGATCCGGCAGGCAATAAGGTCTGCGCGATGTATCGTCCGGGCTGACAGCTTGGCGCATAGAGGCGAAGCGGGATTGCGGGAGGACCTCGAAGCCCTCGCAATCCCCTTCGAGCAATACGAACACGACGCCGTCTTCACCGTTGCGGAAAGCCACGGGGTCAAGGATGCCATCCCCGGCGCGCATACCAAGAACCTGTTCCTGAAGGACACAGGCGGCGCGTTCTGGCTGGTCACTGTGCCTGCCGAAATGCGCGTGAATTTGAAGGCCCTGCCTGCGGCAATCCGCTGCAAACGCGTCAGTTTCGGCAAGCCCGACGATATGGAGCGTCTGCTTGGTCTGACGCCGGGTTCGGTCACACCGCTAGGCGCGATTAACGCCGAACCTGGCAGCATCTCCATAATCCTCGACCGGTCGCTGGCCGAGGCCGACCTGATCAACGTCCACCCCCTTCGCAATACCGCGACCATCGGCCTGTCCGGCGCGGACTGCTTGCGGCTGCTGGAGCATTGGGGCCATGCGCCGCTGGTCGCAGACATACCCGCACAGGAATTACCATGACCCTCGAATATCTCTCGCAGAACAAGGCCTTTGGCGGCGACCAGTTCGTTCTCTCGCATCAGTCGGAGGCAACTGGCACGGAGATGACGTTCTCCGTCTACGTCCCTCCGCATGCGGAGGGCACGAAGCTCCCCGTCCTCTGGTATCTTTCGGGTCTCACCTGCACCCATGCCAATGTGACCGAAAAGGGCGAATTCCGCGCAGCATGCGCCGAGCATGGCTTAATTTTCGTGGCGCCGGATACCAGCCCGCGCGGCGAACAGGTGCCCGATGCGGACGATGAATACGACTTCGGCAAAGGCGCGGGCTTCTATGTCGATGCGACGCAGGAACCCTGGTCCACGCACTACAAGATGCGCAGCTATATCGAAGAAGAACTGCCCGGACTGATCAAGGCGAATTTCCCCGCGGACATGACGCGGCAAGGCATAACCGGCCATTCCATGGGGGGCCACGGCGCCCTGACCATAGGCTTGCGCAATCCCGACCGCTTCCGTTCGGTGAGCGCCTTCTCCCCAATCGTTGCCCCCGGCAAAGTGCCATGGGGCGAGAAAGCGCTATCACGCTACCTCGGCGAAGATCGCGACGCGTGGGAAGAATACGATGCGGTTGCGCTGATCGAGAACGGTGCACGCCTCGATCACCTGCTGGTAGATCAAGGCACGGCGGACAATTTCCTCGAAGAACAATTGAAGACGGGCCTGCTTTCCGTCGCCTGCGCCAAGGCCGGCATCCCCGCGGAAATCCGCATGCAGGAGGGGTACGACCATTCCTACTACTTCATCTCGACCTTCATGGCCGAACATGTGGCGTGGCACGCAGAGCGGTTGGGGTAAATAGAATGCGCACAATTGGAAGGCGACTAGATTGCAGCCGCTCTTTTCGACCAATAGAGATCGGCGATGAGCTTATCTCTCGGGCCTGAATGGCAATGCGATCTCTTGCGATCGCCGTATTGGTTGCGGTTTGAGCTTGATGATGGCGAGTATGTGGGGAGGTATGTAACCAAATTCACTAATAGCTACGACCGTGCTCGTAAACTCGTTCGTAAAGTTCTGCCTTCCGATGGGATCGTCGGCATCATCGGTGCCTTTCCAAATCCAAGCTTGGATTTGAACGCTCAACGGCTCGGCTGGACTACCGCAAGTGGTTTCGAAGATTTGGCGGACTTGGGAGTTTCAACAGAAGCCGCTTTCGAAGAATGGGAAGCCTCTTGGTGGACAAGCGACGCACACGATCCGGAGGCTGAGCGATGGACTCACCGCGCTGTTCGACTGAATTGGGAACAAGTCGACATTCTATTGTGGAACCAAATCGCCCAGGATTTGGGGGTCGCTCCAAGAGCGCCCGTTTTCGCCAAATTTATCGATCTGGCGAGTGGGGTGTGCGTCAATGCTTATGATGACCGAGGCATGGACATCACCTGCCTTAACAAGGAGCCGCTCATAGATCTTTACAACGACTACTACGATTGGCTGCTCGATTTTGATCGCCATAGAATGTCGGCGGTCTTTGAGTGACTACAGAACGGTATCGAGCGTCAAAATTCCGAACGTCTGTCGCCTCACCCATGCGCCTCCACGAATTCCTCCACCACCGGCGCGATCCTGTCGCGCCATTTGCTGCCATTGAAGATGCCGTAATGACCCGCACCTTCCGCCATATAATAGCGCTTCTTCGAGGCATCGAGATTGGGCGTCAGTTCCAGCGCGGCACGGGTCTGGCCCAGACCTGAAATATCGTCCCGCTCGCCTTCGATGGCGAGAAGCGCGGTCTTGGTGATGTCGCCCAGATCGACACGTTTGCGGCGATGCATGAAGGTGCCGTTGGGGATGGAGTGGTTCTGGAAAACCTCTTCCACCGTCTGCAGGTAGAATTCCGCCGTCATATCGCAGACGCTGCGGTATTCGTCGTAGAAATCCTTGGTCGCCTGCGCGCTGGCATCGTCGCCCTTGTTGAGGTGTTTGAACATCTCGTAATGGCTCATCATGTGATTGCCGAGGTTCATGCTCATGAAACCGGCAAGCTGCATGAAGCCCGGATAGACCTTACGGCCCGATCCCCGATACTGGACGGGCACAGTGGCGATGACATTGTGGCGGAACCACTCGATCGGCCGGTCCATCGCGAGATCGTTCACGCTGGTGGGTGAACACCGCGTATCGATCGGGCCGCCCATCATGGTCAGGGTTTTCGGAGCGCATTCGTGCCCGTCGCGGTTCATGATCGCGGCGGCAGCGAATACTGGAACCGAAGGCTGGCATACGGCCATAACATGCGCTCCGCCGCCATTCTTGTCCGGGCCGATATGCTCGAGAAAGTCGATCACATAGTCGATGTAATCATCGAGGTCGAACTCGCCTTCATGCAGCGGAACATCGCGCGCATCGGCCCAATCGGTGACGAAGACGACGTAGTTCTGCAGCATACGTTCGACCGTGCCGCGCAGCAGCGTCGCATGATGCCCGCTCATCGGCGCAACCACGAGCATACGCGGTGCATCGTCCGACAAGCCTTCGCGGTGGAACCGCTTCAGATCGCCGAAGGGCTTGTTCAGGACGGTCGCTTCCACCACCGGATATTCCTCGCGGCCGACGGTGACGTGTTCGATCCCCCAGGCGGGCTTGCCATAGGTGGCCGTGGCATGGGCGAAGACTTCCAGCGCGCTGGACGCCATCTGGCCCATTCCCATGTAACCGAAAGGAAGGGCCGGGTTCGAAAGCATTTCCGAACCGATCGAGGCAAAGGTGCTGGCGCTGGAAAGCCAGCTTCGCTGGAGTTCGTGAAGGTGGTAAAGCATTAGCAAGCGTCCCCTGCTGGCCGCACTGTTCTGGCTCTATCTGCGGCACGTCCAATTTCCCCCAATGTGGCGGCTGGTTCGTGATTGTGCAATGCACAAACGGGGTAAAAGTGCCGTTTACGGCGCAGCGGAGTGGATTTTACCATCCCTCGCGCCTAACTGGGCGCTCATGGACGAGACGGGTACACCTGAGAAAGCTCGGCGCCGGATATTCGGGCGGCGAAGCGATGGCGAAAACCGCAGCCTGAAGCCGCTGCGCATGGTCTTCGATGCCGCCAAGGCCTACCCCCTCCAGCTCGCCCTGGCCGCAGCAGCGCTGCTGGTCACGGCGATCATCAGCTCGCTTGCCCTGCCGAGTGCGCTCAAGCTCATCATCGATCGCGGTTTTGCAGCCGATAACGGCGCCGATATCGGTCGCTGGTTCCGCTACCTGCTGGTTCTGGTCGGCGCCTTGGGCATCTTTACCGCATTGCGGTTCTATTTCGTCAGCTGGCTGGGCGAACGTGTCGTGGCGGATGTGCGCAAGGCCGTCCATACGAACCTCCTGCGCCTGTCCCCTTCGTTCTTCGAGACAAACAGTCCCAAGGAAATATCCAGTCGCATGACGGCCGACACGGCGATCATCGAACATACCGTGGGCACTACTCTGTCCGTGGCGCTGCGCAATCTCATCATGGCCATTCTCAGCGTGGGCTATCTCTTCTGGCTCGCCCCTCAACTGGCCATCTATCTGGTTATCGGGATCCCGGTGGTGATCATCCCGATCGCCATCTTCGGCTCGCGGCTGCGCAAGGTGAGCCGCACGAGCCAGGATCGCGTTGCCGATGTCGGCTCGATGGTGACTGAAGTGCTGTCGGCCACAAAGATCGTGCAGGCATTCGGCCAGCAGTCACGCGAAGGTGAACGCTTTGCCGGCGCGGTGGAGCAGACCTTCGACATCGCCAAACAGCGCATCCTCATCCGCGCTCTGATGACGGCAATTCTCATCACGCTGGTCTTCGGATCGATAACCGCGCTGCTGTGGCGCGGCGCACTGCTGGTGGAAGACGGCGTCATCACCGGCGGGACCATTGCCGCCTTCGTATTCGCCGGCGTCATCGCCGCGGGCAGCTTCGGCGCTTTGACCGAGGTGCTCGGCGACCTGTTGCGGGCAGCAGGTGCAGCCAGCCGCCTTGCCGAACTGCTCGACGCAAAACCGGAGATCGTGGCACCCGCCAATCCCATGGCTCTTCCCGTGCCTGCGCGCGGCGGCCTGTCCTTCCGCAACGTGACCTTCCGCTATCCCACCCGGCCTGAAGCCGCTGCGCTGGAAGATTTCACGCTGGAGGTCGAACCGGGGGAAACTGTTGCGATCGTCGGTCCGTCCGGCGCAGGCAAGTCCACCCTCTTCCAGCTCGCCGAACGTTTTTACGATCCGCAGACCGGCACAGTACGGCTCGACGGAATTCCGCTCACGAAAGCGGACCCGGCGGAAATCCGCCGCCGCATCGCACTCGTTCCGCAGGAAGGCGTGCTCTTTTCTGCTAGCGCGCGCGACAATCTGCGCTACGGCCGCTGGGACGCCACCGAAGACCAAATCTGGCAGGCTGCAACAGCCGCCAATGCCGCCCACTTCCTCGAAAATCTCCCGCGTGGCCTCGACACCCATCTGGGTGAGGACGCGACGCAGCTATCGGGCGGCCAGCGCCAGCGCCTCGCCATTGCGCGCGCGCTCCTTCGAGATGCGCCGATCCTGCTGCTGGATGAAGCCACCAGTGCGCTCGATGCGGAAAGCGAACGGCTGGTGCAGGACGCGCTCGACCGCCTGATGGAACACCGCACCACGCTGGTGATCGCCCACCGCCTCGCCACGGTAAGGGCGGCGGACCGCATCGTGGTGATGGATCAGGGCCGTATGGTCGAACAGGGAACGCATGATCAGCTGGTGGTCAATGGCGACCTTTATGCCCGCCTGTCGAAGCTCCAGTTCGGCGATGAAGCGGCCTGACCGTTCGACCAAAATCGCCGTCCATCCGACGAACGGCGACTCCCATCGCCACAATATGCTACCCAAACTGCACGAGGTCGCCTGCTCTCCCGCGAGCGCGGTCGGCTGCCTGAAGGAGACTGCACTCATGAAATCGAGAATTTTCACGCTCGGCGCATCCGCCCTGGCACTTGCCATCGGCGCGCCAGCCATGGCGGAAGAAACCGCCACCGCCGCACCTGCTGCTGAAGAAACCCCGCTGCCGACAATGGAATTCGGTGACTGGGGCTTCGATCCCGCCTCCATCTCCCAGGATATCGATCCGGGCGACGACTTCTTCGCCTATGCCAATCAGAAGTGGCTCGATGCCAATCCGCTGCCTGCAGAATTCAGCCGCTTCGGCGCTTTCAATCTGCTGCGCGAAAAATCGACGTCCGATGTAAAAACGCTGGTCGATCGCCTGACTGCCAAGGATCCGGCCACGCTAACCGCAAACGAAAAGCGCATCGTCGATGCCTATGAAGGCTATCTCGACACGGCGGCGATCGAAGCAGCGGGCCTCGCCCCAGCGCAGCCCTATCTCGAAGATATCAAGGGCGCTGAAACGCTCGCCAACCTTGCAGAAATCTGGGGTAGCCCGGGTTATTCCTCGCCGCTCTTCGCTTATGTCGAAGTCGATGCGAAAGAACCCACGCGTTATTCGGTTCATGCCGGGTCCGGCGGCCTCGGTCTGCCCGACCGCGACTATTACCTCGACGAGAGCGAGAAGGGCGCCAATATCCAGGCGAAGTATCGCGAATATCTCGCATTCCTGCTGGGAGAAGCTGGCTATTCGGACGCTGCCGGTATGGCCCAAAAGGTCTACAACTTCGAAGATTCCCTAGCCCGAAAGGTTGCTTGGGATCGTGCCACGCGCCGCAACGACGACCTTACTTACAACGCGTTGACGCCGGAAGAATTGAACGCGAAGGCTGGCGGCTTCCCATTGACCGCGATGCTTACCGCCAGCGGTTTCACGGACGTCGATCGCTTTATCGTGACCGACCTTCCGCCGAGCCCGGAACGCGCCGAAGAACTGGGCCTCGATGCAGATACTCTCGCCAAGATCGGCGGCGGTATGCCTGCGGCTATGCAGTTGATCCTCGAAACGCCGATGGACGTGCTGCAGGCTTGGACGGCCAAGGGTTTTCTCTCGAGCAATGCAGAAGTGCTTCCCAAGCGCTTCGACGATGCCAATTTCGCCTTCTACGGCACGCTGCTTAACGGCACGCCCGAACAGCGCCCACGCTGGAAACGCGCAATCGGTGAAACCGAAAGCCTGATGGGCGAACTGCTCGGCAAATCCTATGTCGCCGACTATTTCCCGCCGGAAAACAAGGCGGCGATGGATGATCTCGTCGCCAACCTGCGCAAGGCAATGGCCAATTCGATCGGTGAACTCGACTGGATGGGCCGCGACACCAAGAAGCAGGCCATCGCCAAGCTCGACGCATTCGATCCCAAGATCGGTTATCGGGATAATCTCGAAACCTACGAAGGGCTGACGATCCAGCCGGCCTCGCCGATCGCCAACCGGATCGAAGCGTCCAAGTGGGCATGGAACGATATGCTCAGCAAGCTTGGCGGGCCGATCGACCGGACCGAATGGTACATGCTGCCACAGACGGTAAACGCCTATTACAATCCGACCAAGAACGAGATCGTCTTCCCCGCCGCGATCCTGCAGCAGCCGTTCTTCGGCATCACTGCGGACGCGGCAGTGAATTATGGCGGCATTGGCGGCGTCATCGGCCATGAAATGGGCCACGGCTTCGACGATCAGGGTTCCAAATCGGACGGTACCGGCATGCTGCGCAACTGGTGGACCGATTCCGATCGCGAAGCCTTCGACAAGCTGGGTGATGCACTGGTGGAACAGTACAATTCCTACTGCCCGCTGGACGATGGCGAAACCTGTGTGAACGGACGCCTGACGCTTGGCGAAAACATCGGCGATCTGGGCGGGCTGAGCCTCGCCTATCGCGCCTACAAGCTCTCGCTGAACGGCAAGGAAGACAAGGTGATCGACGGCCTGACCGGCGATCAGCGCTTCTTCCTCGCCTGGGCGCAGGTCTGGCGTTCGCAGCAGCGCGAAGCCGCCGCTCGCCAGCGTCTCACCACCGATCCGCACAGCCCGGAAGAATTCCGCGTGAACGGAATCGTGCGGAACATGGATGCTTGGTACAAGGCCTTCAACGTGACCAGCGACGACGCGCTTTACCTCCCCCCGGAAGAGCGCATCAGCATCTGGTAAGCTGCGCTACGGCGTGAAAAAAGCGAAGGGCGGAGCAGGTCGCTTGACTTGTTCCGCCCTTTCTTCATGGAGCGAAGCCTATGACCTTCCTCCAAGAACTGATCATTGCGATTGTCCAGGGCATCACGGAATTCCTCCCGATCTCGTCGTCGGGCCACCTGATCCTGATCCCCAAGCTGACCGACTTCCCTGACCAGGGGCCGCTTATCGACGTTGCCGTCCATGTCGGTTCGCTGCTCGCGATCATTCTCTACTTCTGGAAGGATGTGCTCGGCCTTGCGCGGGGCGGCTTCGCCAGCATCGGCCTCGGCAAGGATGATGAACAACGCCGGTTGTTCTGGTTCGTCCTGATCGGCACCATTCCAGCCGTTGCCGTAGGCCTCTTCATCAAGACGGGCGGCTATCTGGAAGGCTTTCGCTCGACCGATCTCGTTGCCACAAATCTGATTATCTTCGGTATCCTGCTCGGCCTTGCAGACCATTTTGGCAAGCAGACCAAGGCTTATGAAGACATGAGCCTGAGGGACGCCATCCTTGTTGGGTGTGCGCAGGCTCTCGCTCTCATTCCCGGCACCAGCCGCTCCGGCTCGACGATGACTGCGGCACGTGCGCTGGGATATACCCGGGTTGAATCGGCCCGCTTTTCCTTCCTGCTCGCCATACCTGCGGTCGCAGGAGCAGGACTGCTCGCAGCTCTCGACCTCGCAGACGCGACGGCGCAGATGCAGCAAGATGCGCTGGTAACTGGCATTCTGACCTTCTTTGCGGCGCTGGCCACGATGATGTTTCTGATGAACTTCCTCAAGAGGGCATCGATGCTGGTCTTCGTTATTTACCGCGTTCTTCTTGGCTCGGCGCTTCTCCTTTTCCTTTGACCGGTGTTCCCACGGCTTGTCGCATTTCAGGAACCATTCCTCACGAACGGCGATTTATTAATTGGTCGCAAAGATAATTATTTGAGAGTTTAGGATGGGCCTGATCATACTTATCGTCACCGGAGCGCTCCTAGGCTGGCTCGCAACCATTGCTTTGTGCGTGGAAGACGGTCGGACCATCCTGAGAAACATTACTGCAGGGACCATCGGCTCTGTTGCCATCGGCATGGCGACGTCCGGCGGGGTTTTTCTCGGATCGATCAGAGGCATTACGCTGCTCTGGGCGGTACTCGGCGCACTGGCAGCAATTACGCTTTACAATGTAGTTCGCCAGAAGGCGTTACACTGACCTCAATCAAAAAAATGGCCGCAATGAAACCCTTGAAAATTTGAGCAAGGTTTTCTGATTATCTTCTTTTTACCTGAAGCAATCATAGAGAATACTCGAATTGACGGCTGCAAAGGTTAGGTCGAAAGCTATCCGGCTTTACTTCTTCTTCGCACGGCGTGCCGTTTAGGATTACTGCTTCGGCTGACCAAGCCAACTTCGATTATCGCTGCATCTCAGCTAGCGACTGGGTGCTTTTTTCAAGTACGGCGAAACGGTCGCAGTCTTGCCTCTTCTCTCGATAGAATGCTGCAAGTTTAGCGAGATCCGCGCGGTAATCGCCTGTTGGCATCAGTGGCTCTCCCATGCCGCCCGTCATGGCCTCGTTGTTTACCCAACCCGGTACGATCGGCACGCCCGCCGCCATAGCGATATGGTAGAAACCGCTCCGCCATTCGCCCTTCGAAGTCCGCGAGCCCTCCGGTGCAATTACGAGTGCAAGTTCGTCTGCTTCCTCGAACGCCTTCACTACTTGAGCAACGTAATTTGCCCGCTTGGACCGATCCACCGGTATTCCGCCCATATCCAGCATGAAGTTTGTTGCCGGCCATTTGAAAAGGCTCTTTTTCCCCATGAAGCTGGGGCGGATACCCAGTTCGTCGGCCACACCGAGGAAAAATACGAAGTCCCAGTTTGAGGTATGGGGGGCACCGAGGATGATGAATTTACGGGCTGCCGGACGCGATGCCTCGATCCGCCAGCCTTTCAATCGATAAAGCAACAGGAGCAAGCGTCGCACGAGGCGGCTGATGAGGGAGGGATTTCGTCGCATTGAGAATACCGAAGGGCCGCTTAGCAGGGCTACCTCGAATTGCGAGTTATATAGGTGAAGTTACACCCGATCACGATCGCGTAGCAGGGGATCGCCAGCAGGCCGGACCGGTGTCTCGTCGCCGCGACCATCCAGCCCTTCGTAATCGACCTTAACGTGTCGATCATGAGCCACACCATCGTGCTCTGATACTTCGCTGGTCATCTCGCCGAAAAGCGCTTCGTAATGATTGATTGCCCGGCGAAGCTCTTCCGTGGTGGCATCGCTCGCTCGGTCGGCAATTTCATGGCCAGCGAGATAGTGCTTCGCAACATCGGCGTGCTCGACGGTCAAATCTGCATGGCGCTTCTCGAAATCGGCCATGGGATAGCCGCGGGTCGACATAATGTCGGTAAGAAGGCGGTCGGCGCGGCTGACAGCTTCCATGGGACTGTCAACGAAGAGAGCCTTGGTATCCTTCCATTCGCCGGCAAAACGATCGCGCTCCGATGGCGAAAGCGGACGAATTTCCAGCTTTTTTACGCGCTCCTCGCGCTCGATAAGGTCAGCCTCAGCACTTCTGCGGCCACCCTTTGCTTCGAGCGTGCGATCATATTCTTCGCCGTAGCGATCCCGCAATTCCTTCGTCCGATTGCGTTGGATGAAAAGCCAACCGAGCAACGCTCCTACCAACAGAACGATGACGACAATGGCGATTGTGACTTCTTGGCCTTCCATGGAACTCTCCTCAGCCCTGTCCAACCCCATGTTATAAAGCTGGAATGAGCGGAAGGCCTTGAAGGTTCCTCTCCTACATTCGGAATACGCCGAATTGGGGTCTCTCGGAAATTGGCGCCTCGAGAGTAGCAGCGAAGGCCAAAGCCAGAACATCACGAGTTTGGACCGGGTCGATCACACCATCGTCCCATAAGCGGGCAGTCGCGTAATAAGGATTGCCTTCGTGCTCATATTTTTCACGGATTGGGGCTTTGAACTCCTCGGCTTCGTCATCGGTCCACTTGTCCGCATCACGGTGGACGGTAGCGAGGACCGATGCGGCTTGCTCGCCGCCCATTACCGAAATGCGGGCATTCGGCCAGGTAAAAAGAAACCGGGGGGAATAGGCGCGGCCACACATGCCGTAATTACCCGCACCGAAGCTTCCCCCGATGACAACGGTGACCTTGGGTACGGTAGCTGTAGCAACGGCGGTCACCAGTTTAGCACCATGCTTGGCGATGCCTTCTGCCTCGTATTTGCCGCCAACCATGAAGCCGGAGATGTTCTGGAGGAACAGCAGGGGGATGCGTCGCTGGCAGGCGAGCTCGATGAAATGCGCGCCTTTCTGTGCGCTTTCCGAAAACAGCACGCCGTTGTTGGCGAGGATTGCCACCGGCATGCCCCAGATATGCGCGAAGCCGCAGACTAGCGTGCTGCCGTAATGCTGTTTGAACTCGTGAAATTCGCTGCCATCGACGAGCCGAGCGATTACTTCGTGGACATCATAGGGGGCACGCACGTCTTCCGGAACGATGGCATAAAGGTCTTCAGCGTCGAACTTCGGGGCGCGCGGTTCTCTTAGCTCGATGCTTTTCGCTTCGCCGTAATTATTACCGAGATGGCTGACGATATCGCGGACGACGGTAAGCGCGTGTTCGTCATCCTCTGCAAGGTGATCGACTACGCCCGACTTCTTGGCATGGAGGTCGCCGCCGCCGAGGTCCTCAGCGCTGATTTCCTCACCTGTAGCGGCCTTGACCAAAGGCGGTCCGGCGAGGAATATCGTGCCCTGATTGCGCACGATTACCGTCTCGTCGGACATGGCAGGCACATAAGCGCCGCCTGCGGTGCAACTGCCCATGACACAAGCGATTTGGGGGATACCCAGCGCGCTCATGTTCGCCTGATTGAAAAAGATACGCCCGAAGTGGTCGCGGTCTGGGAAGACTTCGGCCTGGTGGGGCAGGTTCGCTCCGCCGCTATCCACCAGATAGACGCACGGAAGCCGGTTCTCCTGCGCGATTTCCTGCGCGCGGAGGTGCTTCTTCACCGTCATCGGATAATAGGTGCCCCCCTTCACGGTGGCATCGTTGCAGACGATCATCACCTGCCGACCGGAAACGCGACCAATGCCGGCAATCAGGCCTGCTCCGTTGATCTCATCCTTGCCATACATGCCATTGGCGGCGAGCTGGCCGATCTCGAGGAATGGACTGCCCGGATCGAGCAACCGTTCGACTCGTTCGCGCGGTAGCAGCTTGCCCCGTCCGACATGCCGCTCGCGACTGCCTTCCGATCCACCGAGAGCGGCAGCGGCAACTGTCGAACGCAGGTCCGCTGCAAGCGAACTGTTATGCTGGAGACGCGCCTTGGCATCTGGCGCCTCGCGATCGAGAGTGGAGGTGAGAACGGGTGCGGTCATGTGTCGGGCCTAGCGTTTCTTCACGAATTCGGCACGCAGGACTAAACCCTTGATGCCGGGATATTTGCAGTCAATTTCCTGATCGTCACCAGTCAGGCGGATCGACTTGATCAGCGTTCCCTGTTTCAGGGTCTGGCCGGCGCCCTTCACGTCGAGATCCTTGATGAGAGTTACCTGGTCTCCATCCGCCAGCAAATTGCCAACTGCATCACGGACTTCGACCTGGTTTTCCGAAGCTTGCTTTGCGGCGAGCTCCGAAGCCGGCATCCACTCGCCGCTCTCTTCGTCGTAGACGTAGTCTTCGTCGGCGCTCATCCTCCAGCACCAATCAGTTCGCGCCCGATCAGCATGCGGCGGATTTCGTTGGTCCCCGCGCCGATGTCGAGCAGCTTGGCATCGCGCATGTAGCGTTCGACCGGCCAGTCGAGCGTATAGCCCGCGCCGCCCAAAGCCTGGACGCTTTCCGCGGCGACGCGAAAGGCATTTTCCGAAGCCAGAAGGATCGCGCCTGCGGCATCGAAGCGGGTGGTTTTCTCTGCATCGCAGCTCTTGGCCACCGCATAGGTATAGGCGCGGGCGGATTGCAGCGCGACATACATGTCGGCAACCTTGGCCTGCATAATCTGGAAGCTGCCGATCGGCTTGCCGAACTGCGTCCGCTCGCGAAGGTAGGGAATGACCGTGTCCAGACAGGCCTGCATCACGCCGAGCTGAAGCCCCGAGAGCACGACGCGTTCGTAATCGAGCCCGCTCATCAAAACGCCAACGCCGCCATTCTCGGGCCCCATCACATTCTCTTCGGGCACGAAGCAATCGTCGAACACCAGCTCTGCCGTAGGCGAGCCGCGCATGCCGACCTTCTCGATTTTCTGACCGATCGAAAAGCCGTCGAAATCCTTTTCGATCAGAAAGGTGGTGATGCCGCGGCTGGCGGCCTGCGGATCGGTCTTCGCGTAAACCACCAGCGTATCCGCATAGGGAGCGTTGGTGATCCAGAACTTGGTGCCGTTGAGGACGTAGCCGCCGTCGACCTTATCGGCCTTGGCCTTCATCGAAACGACGTCCGACCCGGCACTGGCCTCGCTCATCGCAAGGCTTCCGACATGTTCGCCGCTGATCAGCTTGGGCAGGTACTTCGCCTTCTGCGCCTCGTTACCCCAACGCGCGATCTGATTGACGCAGAGGTTGGAGTGCGCGCCGTAGCTAAGACCAACGGAAGCACTCGCGCGGCTCACTTCTTCCACCGCAATGACATGCTCGAGATAGCCGAGACCGAGCCCACCATCCGCTTCCGCGACGGTGATACCATGCAAACCCAGTTCGCCCATCGCAGGCCACAGATCGCGCGGGAACCAGTCCTCGCGATCCACTTTTTCGGCCAATGGCGCTATCTGTTCGTCGGCGAAGCGCGACACGCTGTCGCGGATCATCTCGGCACTTTCGCCGAGCTGGAAATCGAAGTCTGGGGTCGCGCGCATTTTCTCTCCTTCATGCCTCGCGAAAATTCGTATGCGGTGAGGCCCGTAGCCGAGCAAGGCGTGGGGAGCAAACTCCTTCACCAGACCCTAACTCCTGACCGATTTAAACTTTTTGTCCCATGTCAAAAAATCGCCTAGGGGATTGTGGACAGTGATTTATCAGCAAGAAACCATCCTTTGGCCCGAAGGGCATGTACCGGACCCCGCTTTCTGCAGCGAGGATGACCGGCTGTCCGTGCTCGCATCGTTCGGCACCGAAGCGCTTTCCAACGATCCCGAACTAAAACAGATCGCCGATTTTGCCGCCAAGCTGTGCGATGTCCCTTACGCATCCGTCACCGTGGTAGAACAAACGCGGCAGGTTTTTCTGGCCGAGACAGGGTTGAACCGGGATGGCACTCCGCGTTCCGAAAGCTTTTGCGCCCACGCGATGCTGCGACCTCATCCGCTGATCGTGGAAGACGCCACCAAGGACCCCGATTTCTGCGATAACGCCTTGGTAATCGGCGAAATGGGGCTGCGTTTCTATGCGGGCTTCCCGTTGATTTCCTCCGAAGGTGCTCCGCTGGGGGCGCTTTGCGTGATCGACACGAAGCCGCGCCCAGGCGGGCTCACCGATTTCCAGCAAGAAGGAATGATGGTTCTCGCCCGGTCGACAATGCGCCGCATGTCGCAAATGCGGCTGGGCCAATCGGCGATCGAGGCGGTCGAGCGGCGCGAAGCAGACCTGCGCGATATGATCGATAGCGTGCCAGGTATCGCGTGGACGAGCGATGGGAGTGGCAACTTCACCTATGTCAATGCGCGGTGGAAAGAGATCACGGGCCTTGATGTGCCGGTCAAGATCGGAGACTGCCGCACAGCGCTTCATC
Source organism: uncultured Erythrobacter sp. (assembly GCA_947504155.1). GTDB lineage: Bacteria > Pseudomonadota > Alphaproteobacteria > Sphingomonadales > Sphingomonadaceae > Qipengyuania. The sequence goes on along the minus strand of CANNGF010000002.1, from coordinate 878,996 downwards.
CCGAAGACAGGGAACGCGCGGTCGGGCGCCTGCGCACTGCAATGAGCGAACAGACGCTGTTTGAGGATGAATGGCGTATAAAGCTGGCAGACGGCGAATATCGCTGGGTCCAGGCGCGCGCTGTACCCGTGGCTCGTGAAGGACGGGACGTGCGGTGGTTCGGGACCATCATCGACATTGACAGGGTTCACCGCCTGTCCGAAGCACGCGACTTGCTAGCGAATGAATTGTCGCACCGGATCAAGAACATTTTCGCTGTGGTCTCGGGCCTCATCGCTTTGCGCTCTCGCGGGAAGGCGGAAGTCAAACCCTTCGCCGACGATCTGAATTCAGCAATTCGGGCGCTTGGTACTGCGCACGATTATGTCCGGCCCGGAGACGGCCGGGGCGCCGATAAGCTTCAGGGACTTTTGGCGGACCTGCTTGCGCCCTATGAAGGGGGTAAAGGCGAGCGAGTGAATATTTCCGGAGACGACGTGAGTATCGGAGCGCGGGCAGCCACTCCACTTGCGTTGATTTTCCACGAACTCGCAACCAATGCCGCAAAATATGGAGCGTTATCGACCGAGGGAGGCAAGGTATCGATCGAGATCGAGCTGCCCTGCGGCGAGAATGACAACGTCTGTGTTTTCTGGCGTGAATCCTCCGAAAGCAATGACCAGCGCGATAGCGAAGCCGGCGAAGGCTTCGGCTCGCGTATGTTGCGGATGGCGATCGAAGGGCAATTGCGCGGCAGCTTCTCGCGCTCTTTTTCCGAGGACGGGCTCGACGTGAAAATTGCCTTCCCACCTTCATCTCTCGTCAGTTGAACTGCCCTCGCCAAGCGAGCCTTCTTTTTCTACGATGGCACTCCACGCCGAAAGGGAGGCCGGATTGCGCGGTAATTTTTCAGATTTGATCTCCAGGGCAGCCATTATCCTTGGCCTTGCCACGGCAGCCTGCACACCACCGCAGGACCAACCAACTGCCCAAGTGGAGGCCGAAACCGCAATGGCAGCAGGGGCCGAGAGCGGTGATGAACCCTCAACTCCGCCGCAGACCTTCGCGGACACGGCTTGGCGTAGCGTTTCAGAAGATGGTGCGCGGTATACTACGATGCTCGACCGGGACGGCACTTATCGCGACCTGCGCAACGGCGATCCCTGGCAACAGGGAAGCTGGACTTACGCTGAAGATGAAAATCGCAAAGAGCTTTGCTTCGTACCCGATGCAGAAAATGGCGTCGAACGCTGCTGGACACCGGGGCGCATGGAAGATGATACGCTGATAGCTACCGGCCGCGGAGAACGCCGTATAGAATTGCAGCGGGTCGACTACCAGCCACCGGAAATCGTTGACGCCGAAGAAGGCGAAGATTCTCAAGAGGGCGACGAGGCACAGTGACTGCAATTGATCCAGAGGCGCTTGTCTTCGAAGGGATCGTGAAAGAATACGGCGCAGCTGTTGCAGTCGACAATGTGTCGCTTTCCATTGCGCCGGGCGAATTCGTCGCTCTGGTGGGCGCCAGTGGCTCGGGCAAGTCAACGCTCCTGAAAACGGTTAATCGCCTGGTCGATCCCACGTCAGGCAGGGTCCTGTTCGCAGGTGAAGACGTCACTACACGACCTTTGCCAGCCCTTCGGCGGCGTGTCGGCTATGTTTTCCAATCGATAGGCCTCTTTCCTCACATGACGGTGGCAGAGAACATTGCCATTGGTCCCAAGTTGGCCGGAGAGCACTTGGGAAGCGGCAGGATTGGCGAGTTGCTCGCCTTGGTCGAACTGGATGCTTCGCTGGGCACGCGAATGCCAGATGCCTTGTCCGGTGGGCAGCGCCAGCGCGTGGGTGTAGCCCGCGCCCTGGCGGCTGGCCCGGAACTTCTGCTGATGGACGAACCGTTCGGTGCGCTCGACCCGGTTACACGAGATGCGCTTGGCGAAAGAGTACGCTCACTCCACGAAGATCTTGGCCTGACAACGGTCATGGTCACTCACGACATGGCCGAAGCCTTGTTGCTCGCGGACCGCGTACTGGTGATGGATAGGGGAAAGATCGTCGCAGACGAACTCCCGAAAGCGCTGGTGGCCGGTGCAGGTGGAAAGGTGGCGCAGGAACTGGTTGCCGTTCCGCGTCATCAGGCCGCCCGTCTGGCAGAGCTTTCGCAATGAATGGTCTTTGGGATGCAATGCTGGGCTTACAGGCTCAGCTTAGTGCGCATGTTCTACTGTCGGCTGCGGCAATTGCGCTGGGCATCAGTATAGCGTTGCCGCTAGCAGTTTGGGCGAGCCGGTCAGAAAGGGTTGCACGCATAGCGCTCGCCTTCGCCAGTCTCGTTCAGACCATTCCGGCCTTGGCCTTGCTCGCGCTTTTCTTTCCCGTCCTGCTTAGTCTGCGGGCGATCTTCGGCGAAGGCTTGCCGACCCTCGGCTTTCTGCCGGCATTGCTGGCGCTCACGCTCTATGCATTGCTTCCGATCCTCCGAAATGCAGTCACTGCCCAGGCCAATCTCGATCCGGGAGTGATCGAGGCGGCAGAGGGCGTGGGAATGAACCCTCGCCAGCGGCTGATGTTGGTCGAAGCGCCGCTGGCGGCACCCTACATCATGGCCGGCATTCGCACTGCTGCGGTATGGACGATCGGTGCCGCCACGCTGGCAACCACGATCGGCCAGAAGAGCCTGGGTGATCCGATTTTCGCTGGCTTGCAGACGCAGAACTGGGTTCTCGTACTGGCAGGCTGTTTTATGAGCGCCGCTCTCGCCATGATTGCCGACACCCTTCTGGGAATGATCGAGCGCGGGTTTCGGGAGCGGCGGCGGCGCCTGTCCATCGGCGGACTGGCGGCCGTTGCGCTCGGAGTTGCCGCAGCGCTTGCTTCGCAATTCGGCACGCGAGAAGGCGAGCGTATCGTCATCGGAGCCAAGAGTTTCTCGGAGCAATATGTGCTCGCGCGGCTGATCGGCCAGCGCCTCGAAGATAGCGGTTTCCAAGTCGAATATAGGGACGGTCTTGGTTCGGCCATTGCGCACAGCGCAGCTGCGACCGGGCGGGTGGACGTCTATGTCGACTACACCGGCACTATTTGGGCCAATCAGATGAAGCGGGAAGACAATCTACCCCGGGAGGCGATGTACGAGGAAATCGTTCGGTGGGAATCTGAGAATACCGGAATGCGGGTGCTGGGTAAGCTCGGTTTCGAGAATGCGTATGGACTTGCGGTCACTCGAGAAACCGCGAGCGCGAAGGGGCTGAATTCCATCGCGGATCTTGCGCGGATTGCTCCGCAGATGACGGTCGGCGGAGATCCCGAATTTTTCGAGAGGCCCGAGTGGATTGCCGTGCGCGACACTTATGGCTTGCGCTTCGGCGAAAAGCGCACTTTCTCCCCTACCTTCATGTACAACGCCTTGCGATCGGGCGAGGCGGACGTGATTGGCGCGTACACGTCGGACGGGCGGATCGAGGCGGACAAGCTTGCTGTGCTCATCGATCCCGAAGGAGCTTTTCCCAATTACGATGCGGTGTTGTTGCTGAGCCCCGATGCAGCCCAGAACAAAGCTCTCGTGTCGTCTCTTCAGCCATTGGTCGGCGCCATCGATGTTAGTGCGATGCGCGCGGCCAATTATTCGGTAGATCGCGAGACGAACAAGCTTTCTTTCGATGAGGCCGCGCGGCTCCTGGCAGAACGCGCGGGCCTTTAGATCGAACCGACTGTTAGCGGGCCTTGGTCCAGGTCTGCGTTTTGCAGAAGGGGCCGATGCAGCCTTTCACCTCGAGCGTATTCGCATTCACCCGGCGAATGGTGGAGCGGTAGGTCTTTCCGCTTTTCGGATCGTAGATCTCGCCGCGCCAGTCATCGCCATCGTCGGTGAAGCCGGTCAGGATCGGCATGCCGAGCAGCTTGCGATCGCGCAGCTTGGGGTTCTTGTTCTTCGTATCCCGTTGGTCGAGCCCCTGCGGCGGAGTGACGACGAACTTGGAGATGCGGCCGCAGACGGACTTCCCGCAATCGCCGATGGTGACCACGGCGTTGCGCTCTTCGGTCAGCCATTTGCCGTCGACCGGTTGTGCGGCGAGTATGGGGGAAGCGGCGACGAGCGCGGCGAATGCGAGAAATGTCTTCATCGGAGGTTCCTTGCTTGAATGTGGTTGGCCGAAAGGGTGAGCGGTGCTGTATTAACCTTAGCCGAAGCCTGCGCCGCGGGGCGCTGTGCGGGGCGTGATCGCCATAACTTTGAAAAGCTCTCCCATATGGCCCTCGGCGACCAGCCTGTCGTGGGCGTCGGAAATGGCCTTGGCGTGGGTGGGGCTCTTGTCGCTAAGTGCTTGAGCGCGCAGGCCTATTCCCATGGCAGAGAGCCAGGACCCTTGCGTGGCGGTGGCGACTGCAAGGCCTTTGCGGGCCGCGAGCTGTGCAAGTGTGGCGAAATCGACCAGAGCGGTGAGATCCATGTCGCCCGGCGCTTCGAAGGGGCCGACCTTTTCGTGGCGTTTGACTGCCTGCAGGGTCTCCCCCGTTTGCGGTTCGAGATAGCCATAGTCGATGAACAGCGCTGCGCCGCCCTGCACATCGATGCGTTGCGCGATGCCCGCGATTGTCGCCGCTGCTCCGGGACAGGTCTCGATCACCGTGCCGATCGGCTGGTTTCGGCTCTGTTCGGGCACGGCATCGTCCATCGGACTGGGACCTGCGGCGAAAACGAACCGATCACCGTCCAGCGCGACCATCCGTTCGCGCCAGCCCTTGTCGGTCATCACGAGCTGCCGGATCGGCAGCGCGTCGAGAAATTCATTGGCGACGATGTAGAGCGGGCGGTCTTCGGGCAGAGTGTCGATCGTGTCGTGAAACTGCGGCTGTGAGAGAGCCTTCGCCTGTGCGCCGCGCAGAGCCGCGGAGCCTTCGACCAGATGCACAGGCGGATGGAGGCCCGTGCTGGCCATTGCGCGCAGGGCGTCGCGGGCGAGTGTCCCCCTGCCCGGCCCCAGTTCGACATAGGTCGCGTCCGGCCTGCCCGACCGGCTCCACAGATCGGCCACCCACAGGCCCACCATCTCGCCGAACATCTGGCTGATTTCGGGTGCGGTGGTGAAATCGCCGCCAGCCCCCAGCGGATCGCGGCTGGCGTAATAACGGGCGTTGTTTTCCCCCATGTAGCGCGACACGGGCATCGGCCCGTGCCGCTCTATCAGCCGGCGGAAAGTGGCGGATAGATCGCTTGGCCCGGCGTCGCTGGTCATGCAGTTCTGGGTTGGGGCGACAGCTTGCCGGGCCCGCCCACCGGCGCCTTTATCAGCGCATAGATCAGCACGGCGACACCCACCGCGATCATCGGCAGCGACAGCCACTGGCCGCGCGACAATCCGGTTTCGACCACGACATAGGCGAGATAGGCATCGGGTTCGCGGAAGAATTCGTTGACGAAGCGGCCGACACCCATGCCGATCGTGAAGATCGCCACCAGCAGGCCGGGGCGATAGCGTGCCCGGGTCTTCCAGAACAATGCCAGCAGCAGAATGCCCAGCAGCAGCCCTTCGAGACCGGCCTGGTAAAGCTGGCTCGGATGACGGGCCACGTCGCCGCCGCCCGGGAAAACCATGGCCCAGGGCACATCGCTTTCCACCGGACGACCGTAGAGTTCGCCATTGATGAAGTTGGCGATGCGGCCCAGCATATAACCGATCGGCACGTTGACGGCGATGTAATCGCACACTCTCAGCCAGTTCAGCCCGCCGCGCCACGCGACCCAGCTGATCGCCACCAGCACGCCGATGACCCCGCCGTGGAAGCTCATGCCCCCGTTCCACAGCTGAAACAGCTGAACGCCCTGAAACAGTTCAGGCTGGTAGAAAGCGGCATAGCCGAGCCTGCCACCGATGATGACGCCAAGCGTACAGTAGAAAAACAGATCGTCCGCATGCCGCTGCGCCAGGGGCGCGCCCGGGGCCTTGATCATCTTCGACAGGTGCCAATAGGCGAAAATGATGCCGAAGAGATAAGCCAGCGAATAGTAACGGAGCTGGAAACTGCCGATTTCGAACAGATAAGGCCGAAGTCCAAGCTCCGCCCACTGGATCGGTTCTTGTGCAGCCGCAGTCGCGGCCAGTAGTGACAGCAAGGTTTTATCCCCTTAGAGAATGTCGCGAAGGCCGACACGCGCGACCCGTTTCGGATGCGGCTTTTGGCATAGCGGGCCTTTTGGGGAAAGCCTGTCTCGCATCTCTTTTCGCCGTTGGGGCACGAGTGATGCGCACTATGCCTGCGTTAGCAATGGAGAGGACACTAAACGACCATGCCGACTGAACTCGACAAGGATATTGAACGTATCACCAGCGCCGTGACCGCCCCCGGACAGATGTTCGAAACGGTCCCCATGACGCGGCGCGGTGTTGAAATGCCGGCTTTCAAGAATGCCCCGCCCAGCGTGGCGCATTATTTCGCCCATTTCGCGAATGAAAAGAAAGACGAGCTTTTCCTTGTCGATGGCGACCTGCGGCTGACCTTCGGCCAGGTCTATGGCGCGGCCGCTTGCGTGGCTCATGGTCTTGCGACCACGCATGGTCTCAAGAAGGGCGATCGCGTAGGCATCGCCGCACGCAATTCCGCCAACTGGATCATCGCCTATATGGGCACGCTGATGGCGGGTGGCTGCGCAACCCTGCTCAACGGCTGGTGGACGGGCGAAGAACTCGCCTATGGCATCAATCTTTGCGAATGCTCGCTGGTGCTCGCCGATCCCCAGCGCGCCAAGCGCATGGAAGGTGAAGAGATCGCGGCCAAGGTCGTGGTCATCGATCACGGCGTTCCGGCAGAAGGCCTTGCCCCGATCTGGGCGCAAGGCGATACGGCGATGAAGATGCTCGGCGAACTGGGCCCGGACGATCTCGCCACCATTCTTTATACCTCGGGTTCGACCGGCAATCCCAAGGGTGCCTTTTCCGATCACCTGGGCGTGGTCACTGGCACGATGAACTATGTCGCCCAGACAGCCATGATCCTTCAGGTCCTGACGGAACGTGGCGAAGCGCCCACGGTCCAGCCCAGCGCGCTGGTCGCTGTTCCGCTGTTCCATGTTACCGGCGAAATCCCGCTATTCCTCCAGAGCTTCGCGCTAGGTCGCAAGCTGGTGCTGATGCCGAAATGGGATCCGCGCGAAGCGCTTTGCCTGCTGGAGAAAGAGCAGATCACCTATTTCGTCGGCGTTCCGCTGATGAGCTACGAGATGGCCACCCATCCCGAGCGCGACAGTTTCGACCTGTCGAGCTGCAAGAGCTTCGCCGCCGGTGGCGCACCGCGCCCGCCCGAGCATGTGACCAAGATCAAGCAAGCCTTTCCCGAAGGCTTCCCGCTGCTGGGATATGGCCTTACCGAAACCAATGCCGTGGGCTGCGGCAATCTCAACGAAAACTACATGGCCAAGCCCGGTTCCACCGGCATGCCCTCGAAGCCGATGGTGGACATGGCCATTCTCGACGAGGACGGAAACAAGCTTGCCGTGGGCGAAGTGGGCGAAATCTGCATCCGATCGGTGGCCAATTTCCTTGGTTACTGGAAGAACGAGGAAGCCACTGCGGCCGCCTATACCGATGATGCCTATTTCCGCACCGGCGATCTCGGCTATCTCGACGAGGACAATTATCTCTTCATCGTCGACCGCAAGAAGGACATCATCATCCGCGGCGGCGAGAACATTTCCTGCATCGAAGTCGAGGAAGCGATCTATGCGCATCCAGCCGTGGCCGAATGCAGCGTGTTCGGCGTACCGGACGAGCGGCTGGGCGAAATTGTCGCCGCCGTCTACTTCACCCACAAGGGCGAGGAACTGCAGCCTGACGAACTGCAGGATTACCTGCGCGAGCATATCGCATCCTACAAGGTGCCGGCGCATGTCTGGCGCGCCAGCGACCATCTGCCGCGTCTCGGCACGCAGAAGGTCGACAAGCGCAGCGTGAAGGCAACCTACGCGCCGAGCATAACGGCGGTTTGACTACGCCAGCCATCCCCAGCCAGCGCGCGATATTCGACCGGCGCGAGATCGCGTCTCGGATCGAGGCGCTGGCCGAGGAGCATGGCGAAAAATCGCGCCCGCCCGTCGTCGAACTGCTGAAGCAGTCGCTGGAAGACGGACGGCAGGAAATGGAACGCCGGCTTGAGGCACAGCCTTCTGCCGGCCATTCCGTTGCGGGCGGATATTCCTTCCTGATCGACCAACTCGTGCGCGTGATCCACGAATATGTGACGCGGCACACCTATCCCGCCCCCAATCGCAGTACTGGCGAACGGCTCGCGATCATGGCGGTGGGTGGTTACGGACGCAGCGAAATGGCGCCGCATTCGGATGTCGATATCGCCTTCCTCGTGGGCGAACGGCGCAATGCGTGGTGCGAGCAGGTGGTCGAGGCCATGCTCTACATCCTCTGGGATCTGGGCCTGAAGGTTGGCCATTCGACCCGCACGATCGAAGAGGCGATCCGGCTGGCGAAGGATGATCTGACGATCCGCACCGCCCTGCTCGAAGGGCGGTATGTCTGGGGTGATCGCGAACTTTATGCCGAGGGGGAGCGGCGTTACACCAGCGATGTGGTGCGCGGGAACGAGCGCGCCTTTCTGACCCAGAAGCTGGACGAACGAAACGCGCGGCACAAGCGCATGGGCGACAGCCGCTATGTCGTCGAACCCAATGTGAAGGACGGCAAGGGCGGCCTGCGCGATTTGCAGACCCTCTACTGGATCGGCAAGTTCATCCACCGCGTCTCCAGCGCATCGGAGCTGGTGGATGTCGGCCTGATGACGCGCAACGAATATCGCAGTTTCCGCCGGGCCGAACGCTTCCTGCTGGCAGTGCGCAGCCACATGCATATCATCACCGGCCGGGCGGAAGACCGCCTGACCTTCGACCTGCAACGGCAGGTTGCCACGCTCATGAAATTCGCGGACCGGCCCGGACAGCGCTCTGTCGAACGGTTCATGCAGTTCTATTTCCTGCAGGCCAAACGCGTCGGCAGCCTGACCGGCGTGTTCCTGGCGCATATCGAGGACGATCTGGCCCAGCGTTCGGCGCGCCGGGGCTTCTTTGCCGGGTTCAAGCCCAAGCCGCGCATGGTGAAGGGATATCGCGTGTTCGGCGGGCGCATCGCTGCGCCCTCCGACGACTGGTTCGCCAAGGACCCGGTACGACTGATCGAGCTGTTCCAGCTGGCCGAGGCCGATCAGCTGGAAATTCATCCCGAAACCATGCGGCAGGCGGGGCGCGATGCGAAGCTGATCGACAGTTCGGTGCGCGAGGATCCGCGCGCCAATGCCCTGTTCCTCGACCTGCTCAGCGGCCGCAACGATCCGGAAACGGTGCTGCGCTGGATGAACGAAACCGGTGTCTTCGGCCGTTTCGTGCCTGATTTCGGCAAGGTCAACGCGCAGATGCAGTTCGATATGTACCACCATTATACGGTGGACGAACACACCATCCGCGCCATCGGTCTGCTCAACCAGATCGAGAAGGGCGAGCTGAAACAGGATCATCCCCGCGCCACGCGGCTGATCCACAAGGTTGGTTCGCGCCGGGTCGCCTATGTCGCGGCATTGCTGCACGATATCGCCAAGGGCCGTGGGGGCGACCATTCCGAACTCGGCGCGGAGATCGCGAAGGAACTGTGCCCGCGCTTCGGCCTGTCCGACGGCGAAACCGATCTGGTGGCCTGGCTGGTGCTGAACCATCTGCTGATGAGTCATACCGCGCAGAAGCGCGATCTCACCGATCCCAAGACGATCGAGGATTACGTGGGGCAGGTGCAGAGCATCGAGCGGCTGCGGCACCTTGCCATACTGACGGCGGTCGACATCCGCGCGGTCGGGCCGGGGACGTGGAATAGCTGGAAGGGCCAGCTGCTCGGCGAATTGTATGATGCTTCGGCCGAACGGCTCCGCCTTGGTCACATGAGACATGGCCGCAAGGAAAAGGTCGCCGCCAGAAAGACGCAGGTTGCCGATCTGCTCGGCGATCGGGCTGACCTGGTAGAAGAGCATGGCAAGAGTTTCGGTGATGCCTACTGGATTGCCGAGCCCGTCGACATTATCGCGCTGAACCTCGTACATTACGATGCGGCCCGAAAAATGCAGCACGAACTGTCGGTTCACTGCGAATATTACGAGGCGCGCGGGGCGACGCTCGTCACGGTGATTGCTGCAGACCATCCGGGGCTCTTCTACCGCATCGCGGGCGGTATCCATCTCGCGGGCGGCAATATCATCGATGCGCGTATCCATACCTCGCGCACCGGCTGGGCGATGGACAATTTCCTCGTGCAGGACCCGCATTGCGCGCCCTTCCGCGAGGAACAGCAGCTGGAACGGCTGAAGAAGAGCATCGCCGATGCCCTCGCCAACCGGATCGACCTATTACCGAAGCTCGCCCAGCGTCCGCTGCCGCACAGCCGCTCCAAGGCGTTCGACGTGTCCCCGCGGGTCCTGTTCGACAACAAGGCATCGAATCGATTCACCGTAATCGAGGTGAATGCGCGCGATCGCCCCGCACTTCTCAACAGATTGGCGCGCGTCCTGTTCGAACAGCGGCTGGTCGTTCATTCGGCCCATGTGACCAATTACGGTGAACGCGCGGCAGATACGTTTTACGTTACGGATCTGACGGGCGACAAGCTCTCCGAAGGGGAGCGGCAGAACCGTCTCGAAGCCCGGCTTGTGGAAGCTGCGGGTGATGCAATGCAGGCACGGTTGGAAGAAGCCTAGCATACGTTTGCAGGAAGATTGTTGCGCGATCTTCCCAAATCCGGCATCGAATCCTCTAAGAATAAAGTAGGAGAGAGGGTTCCCATGAGGAAAACAACGCTATCATTGCGCGCGCTGGCCGTACTTGGCGCGGGTTTCACAATGCTGCCACAGGCCGCCATGGCTCAGGCTGTCGCCGATGACGGCGACATGATCGACAATGCGGATGTCGACGATACCACACCGGTCATCGTAGTTACCGCACAGGGCCGCGAGCAGAACCTGGCCGACGTGCCGGTCGCCATTTCGGCCGTTTCGTCCGAGACGCTCGAGAATTCCGGCACCAGCGACATTCGCGAACTGAACCAGGTCGCCCCGTCGCTGCTCGTGTCCTCGACCGGTAACGAAGCCAACGGTTCGGCCCGTATCCGCGGTATCGGCACCGTGGGTGACAACCCCGGCCTCGAAAGCTCGGTCGCCGTGTTCGTCGATGGGGTCTATCGTTCGCGCTCGGGTAATGCGCTGTCCGAACTGGGCCCGCTCGATCGCATCGAAATCCTGCGCGGTCCGCAGGGCACGCTCGGCGGCCGTAACTCCTCGGCCGGGATGATCTCGATCTACACCGCCGCACCCGAATTCGACTTCGGCGGCTATGCCAATTTCACCTATGGCAATTACGATGCAGTCCGCGTCGAAGGCGGCGTGAACGCGCCCTTGGGCGATACCGTTGCTGCCCGCGTGGACGGCGTCTTCTTCCGCCGTGACGGCTTCTACAACGACGTCGTCAACGACACCGACGTCAACAATCGCGATCGCTACCTCGTTCGTGCGCAGGCCCTGTTCGAGCCTTCCGATAGCCTGAGCTTCCGCCTGGTCGCCGACTATTCGAAGAAGGACGAGGCCTGCTGCGCAGCAACCTTCGTGCAGCCAAGCTTCGCGCCGCTTGCCCGTCTGAGCGACGATCTGCCGGCGACTTCCGCCGATGCGAAGTTCGATTATCCCGGAACCGCCACACCGGCGCTCACGGATACGGCCAATCCGATCATCCCGATCCTGCTGGGCCTCGGCCAGAACCCGGCCGCGCTCAACCAGTCAACCTTCAACCGGAACATCTACGTAACCCCGGGCCGGTCCTATGACGGCGAAACGGAAGATTACGGCATTTCCGGCGAACTCAACTGGGATCTCGGCGCCGCTTCGCTGACCTCAATCACGGCTTATCGCGAATACGAAAACACCCAGGGTTCGGACACCGACTATACACAGGTCGACATCCTCTATCGCGCTCCGGGCGAGTTTGCCGGCGCGCGTCAGTTCAAGACCTTCACCCAGGAACTGCGCCTCAACGGCACGGCCTTCAATGACCGTCTCGACTGGCTGGTTGGCGGCTATTACGCCAATGAGGATCTCCAGACGCGCGATAACCTGCGCTTCGGCACGCAGTATGGTGCATTCGCTCCCTGCCGTGTCGTGAATGCGGTGAACCCGGCGCTCGCGAATCCTCTGGAAACCGGATGCATCGGTGCCGGTGGTCGTGCTGTTCTTCAGGGCGCCAATGGCGGTGCTGGGGCCTTCGGAGCAGCGACACCGCTGATCTTTGCCGGGCTCGATAGATTGGCCCAGATCAATGATCTCGGTAGCACGGGCGATATCTATAACCAGACGAGCGAGAACTTCGCGCTCTTCACGCACAACATCTTCCACATTACCGACCGCCTCGATCTGACCCTTGGCCTTCGTTACACCAACGAAACCAAGGATTTCGATGCATCGTTCGCTAACGATAACGTCATCTGCCCCCAAAACCGCGCGCTGCTGAACGGGCTGCTGGCTGTGCCGAGCCTTGCTGGTCTCGCAGGCGGTATCATCTCGCTTTCCTGTCAGGGCAATTCGACCTCAGAACTGGACGGCGTGACGCTCGAAGACAGCCGCGACGAGGACGAATTCACGGGCACCGCGATCCTCAGCTGGAAGCCGGTCGACGACCTGCTGGTCTACGGTTCCTATTCCCGCGGATACAAGGCTGGCGGTTACAATCTCGACCGCTCCGCGCTTGCACTTCCGGTGGCTCTGAACGTCAGTGCGATCAATCCGGCGGCGCTCCAGTTCGAGGAAGAAACGGTCAATGCCTATGAAGTCGGCCTGAAGTATCAGGAGCGTATGTGGGGCGCGAGCCTTTCGCTCTTCCGTCAGGAGTTCAGCAACTTCCAGCTGAACACCTTCAACGGTTCGGTCTTCGTGGTTCAGAACATCAATGGTTGCGATACCGATCTTGGCGGTCTCGATCGCGATAACGATGGCACCACTGGCGTCTGCGATGCCGATAACATCGCCCCCGGCGTGGTTTCGCAGGGCTTCGAATTCGAAGCGAACCTTCGCCCGGCCCGGTCGCTCACCTTCACGGTCGGCGTAACCCGCGCCGACACCGAGTTTGCCGACGATCTGGTGGGCAGCGACAACGGTGCACCGCTCGATCCGGCGCTACGCCTGCTTCCGGGCGACCAGATGTCGAACGCACCTGAATGGGTAGCCACGAGCTCGCTCACCTGGACGCCGGATATCGGCACCAGCGGCATGAAGGGCCTGTTCTACATCAACGCCCGGACGACCAGCGATTACAACAGCGGTTCCGACCTGCTCTACGGCAAGGAACAGGATGGCTACACGCTGGTGAACTATCGCGTCGGCCTGACCAACATCGCGGACCGCTTCGCGATCGAAGGCTGGGTCAACAATCTGTTCGACCAGAACTACACGCAGGCGGCCTTCAACACGCCATTCGTGGCCGAACAGCAAACATACTCGGCATTCCTCGCAGAACCGCGCACCTACGGCGTTACCCTGCGGGCCAAATTCTGAGCCGGATATAACAATCAACGAAAAGGGCGCCTCCGGGCGCCCTTTTTTTGTAGTCAAATCGTGAAGACGCTTCTTTCCGGCGCGGCGAACGCTCACCTCAGTTGCGCTCTCCGAACAGCGCCGTGCCAATACGCACGTGGGTCGCCCCCAGCATGATGGCAGTTTCGAAATCGCCGCTCATCCCCATGCTTCGCCCGTCGAGCCCGTGATCGCGGGCAAGCTTGTCGAGTAATGCGAAGAAAGGCGCAGGTTCGATCTCGGCTGGAGGAAGGCACATCAGCCCCGCCAAGGGTATGTCGGCATCGCGGGCCTGACGAAGCAATTCCGGCAGTTCCGCAACCGGGCAGCCACCCTTCTGTGATTCGTCACCGACATCCACCTGCACGAAACAGGGTATTTGACGTCCAGTCTTGTCGAATGCCTTAGCCAGAGCCTTCACCAGGCTCGGGCGGTCGAGCGAATGAATGACGTCGAACAGCGCTGCGGCATCTTCCGCTTTGTTGGACTGCAATTGTCCGACGAGATGCAGGCGCACACCGGGGTGTTCCTCGCGCAGGGCGGGCCATTTTTCCTGAGCTTCCTGGACCCGGTTCTCGCCGAAATGGCGCTGGCCTTCGATCAGCAGCGGTTCGATCGCTTCGGCCGTATGCCGCTTGCTCACCGCCACAAGCGTCACGTCGCCGGGATCGCGCCGGGCCCGCTTGCAACTGGCCTGAATGGCGTGGAGGACAGATTGGAGCGGAGTGTCTGCTTTTTCCATGGCATTGCGCTATAGCGATTGCATGCCTGCACGCCAGACCCTGCCCTTGCTTTGGCTGCTTTCCGATGCGCGTAACGATGGCGGGCTCGAACAGGCCCTGCATGCGCTCCCCCCACAATCCGGCTTCGTTTATCGCCACTACCATCTCGATGAAGATGAAAGGAGGCACCGTTTCGACGTCCTTGCTGCGATTGCGCGCGAGGCGGGCCATCTCGTGATTCTTTCGGGTGCGGGCGATTGGGGCGCAGACGGATACTATGGCGCTGCACGGGGTGGTGAAGGAGTATGGCTGGCGACCGCTCATGACAGCGACGAAATCGAACGCGCCGCACGGCTTGGGGCGCACGGCCTATTCCTTTCTCCGGTGTTTCCCACCGCATCCCATCCGGGGGCTGCGACGCTCGGCGTCGACCAATTCCGTTTGCTGGCGGCTCAATCCCCCATCCCGGTCATCGCGCTGGGCGGAATGACGTACGAACGCGCACAACAACTCGATTGGCCACGCTGGGGGGCGATTGACGGACTCGCTTCGACGAAGGCTCCTTGACGCAGGAGTCCTGCACGAACCATACTGGGGACCAGACACAAGAAGGGAAGTTTCATGGCAACGCGCGCAAACGCCAGACCAGATTGGCGTGCGGCATTTCGCCGTTCGCTGCGCCGTGCCAGTCATATGACGGGGGCGGGCGTATTGTTCGCGCTGCTCATCTTCCTTGCGCTGGCGCTTGCAAGTTACAGCCAGACCGATCCCAGCGCGTCCACTGCCGCATCGGGCGAAGCGATTGCCAACTGGATGGGGGCGAGCGGGGCCTGGGCTGCCGAGCGCGCACTGTTCCTGTTCGGACTGCCATCGCTCCTGCTGCTACCGATGATCTGGATTTCCGCCCGCCGCCTGTGGACCGGGGTCGAAAATCCGGAAGAAGAAGAAACGCCGGGCAAATGGTGGCCGCCGTTCGCGCTGCTGATACTTGCCATGGTTCTGCTGGGCACCGTTATCGCTCTGCTGTTCGAAGGGAGCCCGGGGCCGTTCCCGGCGGGCGCAGGGGGGCTTTCAGGATTGCTTGGCGCGGGCGCGATCGAGGCTGTTGCCACGCGGTTCGCCGGTAGCTTTTCCGGGTGGGTCATCGCCCTGCTCGGCCTCGTGGCTCTGGGCGGCGGGCTTGCGCTTGTCACCCGCGTGTTCGCCATAGACTGGGCGCAATTCTTCACTCTTCCCGAAATGTTGAAGCGGCGCCCGCAACTTTCGGACATCGACCTTCCGCTTGCCCCCAAGAAGCAGAAACGCGCAAAGCGGGAGACGGTCGAGGACGAGGATGCGCCGGAAGCCGAGCCGCAGCCTGCTCGCCGGGCTCCGGAAATTGCCGATCCCGTTGCCGCGCCGGCGCAGTCGCAGACTGCCAAACCCAAGCAGCGCGACATGTTCGCCAATTACGAATTGCCGAGCAACGAACTGCTGGCCGACCCGCCCGAACAGAAGGCCGCCAAGCTCGACAAGATCGCGCTGGAACGCAATGCGCGGCTGCTCGAAAACGTGCTCGACGATTTCAACGTGAAGGGCGAGATTACAGCCGTTCGCGCCGGGCCGGTGGTGACGATGTACGAACTGGAACCCGCGGCGGGCATCAAGGCCAGTCGCGTGGTCGGCCTAGCCGAGGATATCGCGCGCAACATGAGCGCGATCAGCGCCCGCGTCTCTCCCATTCCGGGCAGGACGGTGATCGGTATCGAACTACCGAACGCAGATCGCCAGATGGTCAGCTACAAAGAACTGGCGACCTCTAGCGCCTTCGTGGACAATAAGGGCAGTCTGCCGATGATCCTGGGCAAGGATATCGCGGGCGAGCCGATCATTGCCGATCTTGCAGCCATGCCTCACCTGCTGGTCGCGGGTACGACCGGGTCGGGTAAATCGGTGGGCCTCAACGCGATCCTGCTGTCGCTGCTCTATCGTTTTACGCCGGACGAGTGCCGCCTGATCCTGATCGATCCCAAGGTCCTCGAACTCAAGACCTATGACGATATTCCGCATCTCCTCAGCCCGGTGGTGACCGAACCGGCCAAGTCGGTCCGCGCGCTCAAATGGGCGGTAGAGGAAATGGAGAAGCGCTATCGCATGATGTCTAGCGTGAACTCGCGCAATATCGCGGGCTTCAACGAGAAGGTTCGCAATGCCGCTGCGAAGGGTACACCGCTGGGCCGCCGCGTTCAGACCGGCTTCGATCCCGAGACCGGCGAGGAACTCTATGAGGAAGAGCAGCTCGATTACGAACCGCTGCCGCTGATCGTCCTGATCGTGGACGAGCTGGCCGATCTCATGGTCACGGTGGGCAAGGAAATCGAAGTGCTGATCCAGCGGCTCTCGCAAAAGAGCCGCGCGGCGGGCATCCACCTGATCATGGCAACGCAGCGCCCCTCGGTCGACGTCATCACCGGCGTCATCAAGGCTAACCTGCCGACCCGCATCAGCTTCAAGGTCACGAGCCGGATCGACAGCCGGACCATTCTCGGCGAACAGGGGGCGGAGCAGCTGCTGGGCAAGGGCGACATGCTGTACAAGCCCAATACCGGGGCAGTCGTGCGTGTTCACGGGCCCTTCGTGGCCGATGACGAGGTCGAACGCGTGGCCGATCACTGGCGCGGTCAGGGCAAGCCCGACTATGTCGATGCGGTCACCGAAGAGCCCGAAGACGGCGGCTTCAATTTCGAGGACGAGTTCACCGCTTCCGACAATCCGGAAGAGCGCAAATATCGCCAGGCCTGCCAGATCGTTATCGAGAACCAGAAAGCCAGTGGCAGCTGGCTGCAGCGCCAGATGGGGGTCGGTTACAACACGGCCGCCAAGTGGATCGAACGAATGGAGAGCGAAGGGCTGGTCGGACCTGCCAACCATGTCGGTCGCCGCGAGATTTTCCGCGACCAGGACGGCAACCCGATCTAAGGGCGCTTGATGGACGCTGTGACTCGAAGCTCATCCGCCGACGAGGAGGCGGAACGCACCGCACGCTGGGTATTCTCACCCATCGGGCGCGCCGTCGCGCAGCTACGTCAGTACTGGCGCACGAATGTCCGCACCGGTGTCGATCATCAGGAAGTGATCGCCAAGATCGCGCTCGAATGCCCGACGACACCGCGATACATGCTGATGACCATGATGTCGGCAGGCATCGCGATCCTCGGCCTGCTGCTCTCTTCCGGCGCGGTGGTTATCGGCGCCATGCTTCTCTCGCCGCTGATGAGCCCGATCCTCGGCGTCGGCTTCGCGCTGGCTACGGGCAAGCAGAAATGGCTGCGCATCAGCGCCAAGACGCTTGCGCTCGGCAGCCTGGTGGCAGTGTTGTTCTCCGCCCTGATCGTGCTGGTGTCGCCACTGCAAGCCGTGACCGAGGAAATCGCCTCGCGAACGCGGCCCAATCTGCTTGATCTGCTTGTGGCGCTCTTCTCCTCCATCGCCGGTTCCTATGCGATGATCCGCGGGCGCGAAGGCACAATCGTAGGCGTTGCCATCGCGACTGCCTTGATGCCTCCGCTGGCAGTGGTCGGCTTCGGCCTTGCGACGCTCAACTGGACGGTTTTCTTCGGCGCGCTAGGCCTGTTCGTGACCAACTGCCTGACCATTGCGCTGACCGCGACGATCATGGCGCGCCTCTATGGCTTCCGCACAAGCCTCTCCACCCGGCAGGGCTGGTTCCAGAATGTCGGCATCTTCATGATCTTCGTGGCGCTGGCCATCCCGCTCGGCCTGTCGCTCAGGCAGATCGCATGGGAGACCAATTCCCAACGCATCGTTCGCAATGCCATCCAGGCCGAGTTCGGCTCGCGAGCCCGGATCAGCGAACAGACGATCGATTGGGACAGCGAACCACTCACCATCACGGCGACCGTTTTTACGCCCAACTTCGATACCGGTGCCAATGGCGACCTGTCGCAAACGCTGCAGGAAAAACTCGGTCGCCAGGTCACCGTCAATATCGAGCAATTGCGCGTCGGCGCTGACCCGGGCGCTGCCGAGCAGGCGGAACTGGCCCGCGCCCGCGCTGCCGAGCAGGCCGCCGCCACAGAGCGCCAGATTTCAACGCTTGTGGATCGCATGGCGATGGCTGCGGGGGTCAATCGTTCCGCTGTCCTGCTCGACCGCGACACGCGGATCGTATCCGCCAACGCCAAACCGCTGCCCGGACTATCGCTCGATGGCTATCGCGATCTCGAAGCGCGCGTAATCGGCGATACACCTGGCTGGACGGTAAGGCTGCGCCCACCTTTGCGCGCGCTCCCAACCATTACTTTGGGCGAGGAAGGGCCTGACGAGGCTGGAACCTCGGCTGAGAAGACCGTGATATGGGCAGCGCAGCGAATCAACTTACCGTTAATCCTGACGGGCCCGCCAGAGCAGACGGAAGCCTTGGCCGCTCGCTTGCGAGATGCCGGCATAGAGATTGCGCAAGTCGAGCCGGGTGATGACGAGCGTATCGCAATCCGCTGGGCGCCTCTTCCGCAATAAGCTTGCGCCCGCCTCTCGTGTGCTTGCCGCCCGATAGCAAGGCTTGTACCTGCCCCTCGCAAGAGAAGGAGTTCGCCCAATGCGCGTCGGTTGCCCAAAGGAAATCAAAAATCATGAATATCGCGTCGGCCTGACGCCCGAAAGCGCATATGAGCTGGTCAGCCAGGGCAACGAGGTCTGGATCGAAAGCGGTGCCGGGCTCGGCATCGATGCAACCGACGAACAATATATGGCCGCGGGCGCGAAGATCGTCGACGGACCCGATCCGATCTTCGCCGAATGCGAAATGGTCGTGAAGGTCAAGGAACCGCAAGCGGACGAACGCAAGAAGCTGCGCCGCGACCAAATCCTCTACACCTATCTCCATCTCGCGCCCGATCCCGATCAGACGCGCGATCTGGTCGAAAGCGGCGTGACCGCGATCGCTTACGAAACCGTGACCGGCCCGCGCGGCCAGCTACCCTTGCTCAAGCCAATGAGCCAGGTCGCCGGACGGATGAGCGTGCAGGCAGGTGCCGCCGCGCTGGAGAAAGCGCATGGCGGCCGCGGCGTTCTGCTGGGCGGCGTGCCGGGCGTGATGCCGGGCAAGGTCGTGGTGATCGGCGGCGGCGTGGTCGGCTTCAACGCGGCGCAGATGGCGGTCGGCCTTGGCGCGAATGTCACCATCCTCGACCGCGATCCCGAAGTGCTGGAAAAGGTCGGCACGCATTTCGAAGCCCGTGCCAGCACGCGCTTTTCCAACGCCGCCAATCTGCTCGACGCGGTCAGCAATGCGGATCTGGTGATCGGCGCGGTGCTGATCCCCGGCGCGGCGGCGCCCAAGCTGGTCACCCGCACCATGCTCAAGCGCATGCAGAAGGGCGCGGTGCTGGTCGATGTCGCGATCGATCAGGGCGGCTGTTTCGAAACCAGCAAGCCCACCACTCACGCCGATCCAACCTACGTAGTAGACGACGTCGTCCATTATTGCGTCGCCAACATGCCTGGCGCCGTCGCGCGCACCAGCACCTATGCGCTCAACAATGTCACGCTGCCCCATGCCTTGCGTATCGCCCGCCTCGGTTGGAAAAAGGCGCTGGCTGCGGACCCGTATCTTGCCGAAGGTCTGAACGTTCACGCAGGCGAAGTGACCTATGAAGCGGTCGCGCGCGAACTGGGTTATGCCTATCGTCCGGTGGCGGAAATATTGACTGCCTAAAATCCCGGTTTCGTGCGGGAAGATAAGTTTAACGTGCCATTAGGAAATTAACGCGTATCGGGTACTTCAATGGGAAGGGCCCCGATCGCTGGCCTGCAGTTCGCGTCGTTGCGGACTGCAGCAATTTTCGTGCTTTGCGCGATGCTGCTGCTCGTGCCGGGCAAGCTCTTTGCCGCCGACGGATTTGCACCTGGGTCAGTTTGCCACATCTCGACTGATACGAACGTGTCCTACCGGGATGCGATTCAGAAACCCGAGACTTGGGAGTGCGACAGCGAACAGTTCGACTGGTTTGCGGATCGTCACATTATCCGTCACGATTTGAGCGGGGCTACGGGGCCTCCCGCTTATCCGCGTTTTCTCAGCTTCGATCGGAATGAATTCGAACGCCTTATCGTCCGGGTCGAAGGCATTGATGGCTCGATTATCTCGCGAACATACGGTTTCCGGGATCTCAAGCTTGGATCCTCGAGCCTGCGGGCCATGATCGAATTGCCGGATCTGGGCGTCCCGGTGAAATCCATCGCCATGATCCACGAAGGGGGATATTATCCCGACGCATTCGTGCGTGCCGAAATCTCGCGTCACGCAGAAACGCCAGCTGTAGCCGGCTACTATCATCTCCTGGCAGCTCTCCTCTGCGGCCTGCTGCTGAGCCCGGCTATTTTCGACCTGATTTTCTACCGCGCCTTGCGCGAGACCTTCCTCATCTATCACGGGCTCTTCTGTCTGATGGCGATGGTGCAGACGGCATCGGTATCTGGCTTGCTCCCCATGGCGACCGCTTTGTCTTACGATGCGGAGCTCATGATCACCTACCTCAGTCTCGATCTGATGATCGCGGCGACCTTTCTGTTCGCATATCATTTTCTCGAAAGCAGCAAGCTTCCGGCCTCGCGGCGACGGTGGCTGCTGGGAATGGCTGCAATAGCGGTAGCGAACGGATTGATCGGAACCTTCCTCATCGATTGGTTCGCAGGCTATATAGATTACCTGTATTTCGCTGTGCTGGTGGGTCTCTTTGCCGCCTATTATGTCGTGCTTACTTTCGCGCGCCGAAACGGCAGCCGCGTGGCAATCTTCCTCACCGTTGGCATAACGCCGCTGTTTTTTGTCATCCTGACCCAGACGATAGGGGTTTACCTTTACGGCGAAGCTTTCAATTTCGACGAGACCTGGCCGCAGAATTTCGCTCTGCTGTTTGAAGTCATCGCCACCGCGGTAGCGGTCGCCGATCGCTTCATGATTATCCGTCGACAGCGCGACCGTGCGATCCTGACCGCTCGCGATCTCGAAATGATCAGCGAGCACGACGAACTAACCGGGCTGCGCAACCGCCGATCGCTTGAGATTCGCTATCCCGAATTGGTGAGGGACGGATTTCACGCGATGGCGGTGGTGGATCTCGATGATTTCAAGTCGATCAATGATGATTTCGGCCATCCCGTGGGTGACCGCGTCATTCGTAGTGCGGCGTGGGCCCTCAGCCCCGGCGACGACAATGATGTCGTCGCCTTTCGCATGGGCGGCGAGGAGTTCCTCCTCCTGCTACGCGGCGAAGATGCGGCAGAAAAAGCGGAGAGACGGCGCAGGTCCATGACCGCCCGTATCTTCACGGCCGTGGAAGAACTTGATCGGCCGGTCACAGCCAGCATGGGTTTTGTGGACTTCGGAGAATGGAAGGTTCGCGAAACCACCGATGGCTTCATCAACTTGTATGCCAAGGCGGACAGGCTGCTTTACGAGGCCAAATGCGCCGGACGAAACACGACCCGGAAGGAAAAGCTCTCGCCGGTTGGACCGCTTCAGCGGCTTTCCCGCAGATCCCCGGTCTAGCTGATCAGCATTTGACCACTAATCGCGAAACGGGGCGAGAATTTCCGGACGTACCCGGACGAGACGTTGTGTCTCACGATCGAGCATTGCCCAAGTCGTCGCCGCGGAGACGATGACCTTCCCGGAAGCATTACGGAAATCAACCCGGCGGACGGATGTGGCGCCCCTTGGCTGCCCCTCGATCCATGTGTCCCCGGTCACGCTCTCACCTTCGACGACATTTCCGCGGTAGTCTATCTCGTGCCGGGTTACGACCCAGAAGAAGCGGGCACTGTCTTCCGGGTGGGCGATTTCGTCCCAGTTGGAAACGGCGATGTCCTGAATCCAGCGCACCCAGACGGCATTGTTCACATGTCCGAGCTCGTCGATGTCTTCGGGCTGGGCGGTGAATGTCCGCTCGAAATGCTTGCTCATGGTGCCTCCCCCATCTGCCAAAGGATAAAGGCGTATTCTTCGGCGACCTCGTAAATGGACGCAAAGCGCCCGGACTTACCGCCGTGACCCGCGCCCATGTTCGTTTTCAGCAGCAGCTCGTTCTGGTCTGTTTTCAACTCGCGCAGCTTGGCCACCCATTTTGCCGGCTCCCAATAGGTAACCCGCGGGTCGTTGAGGCCAGCCGTGACCAACAGTGGAGGATAGTTCTGCGCCGAGACCTGATCGTAGGGCGAATAGGAAAGAATGTAGGCAAAAGCCTGCTTGCTCTCGATCGGGTTGCCCCACTCGGGCCATTCACCCGGGGTGAGCGGCAGATCCTTGTCGAGCATGGTCGAGAGGACATCCACGAACGGCACATGGGCAACCACTGCGCCCCACAGTTCGGGATTGGTGTTGAGCACGACGCCCATCAATTCGCCGCCCGCAGAACCGCCGCTCGCGCTGATCCGACCTTCGGCGGTATAGCCCTGGGCAATCAGGCCCTTCGCCACATCGACGAAATCGTTGAAGGTATTGGTCCGCTCGTTGAGCTTGCCCTGCAGATACCAATTACGCCCCAGATCGTCGCCGCCGCGAATATGCGCGATGGCGAAGGCATAGCCGCGATCGACCAAGCTCAGTCTGGTGGTCGAGAAGTTGGGGGGATAGGCAAAGCCGTAAGCGCCATAGGCATAGAGATGCAGCGGACCGCCGGCTTCGCGGTCCTTGCGGCTGACGATCGAAACCGGAACCGGCGTACCATCCCGCGCGGCAATTTCGATCCGTTCGACCTGATAGAGATTGGCGTCGTAGCCACTTGGTATCTCCTGCTGCTTGAGCAGTTCCAGTTCGCCGCTGCCGACATGGTAGTCATAGACCGTGTCGGGAGTGACCATGCTTTCGTAGGAAAGGCGCAGCCGGTCGGTATCGTATTCGGGATTGTTCGAAAGCCCGGTCGAAAAGCTCGCCTCGGTAAAGGCGACCGGCTTGACCAGATTGGGATCCTTGTAACTGCGCAGCTGGATCTGATCGAGACCGCGCAGGCGGCCTTCGGTGACGTAGAAATCCTTGAACAGTTCGAACCCGTCGAGATAGAATTCGTCGGAGCCTTCTATCAGGGTGTTCCAATCACCCGGCGCCTCGAGGCTGGCCGTGGCGAGCCGGAAGTTCACATGTTCGTCGTTCGTGTGAATGTAGAGCGTGGCTTGGCCATCTACCGTCCGCACATCGACATCGTACTCGCGGCCCGTCTGGCGCGGCGCGACGAGGATTTGCTCACCCGTCGGATCGTCGGCGCGAACGAGGCGCACTTCGCTCGTCTCGTTATCTCCGGTCGAGATGACCAGCCAGTCTTCCTGAGCCGACAATCCTGCACCGACCCGGAAGCCGTCGTTTTCGGTCTCACGATACAGCTCGACATCGTCCGACAGCGGCGTGCCGAGAACGTGCATCGTCGCATCGTGGACCCGCCACTGCTCATTGGCCAATCCGTAGACGATCGCCCTGTCATTCATGACCCAGGCGAGCCCGGTCAGCGTGCCGGGTATCTCGTCGGGCAACAGATCGCCGGTCTCGAGATCCTTGATGCGCGCGGTGAACCGTTCGGAACCATTCGTGTCTGCCGAGTAGGCTAGATAGCGACCGTTCTTGGAAACGGAAAATGCGCCAAGGCGGAAATATTCGTGCCCTTCGGCCAGCACGTTCTCATCCAGGATGAGTTGCGGCTCACCGCCCGCTACCGGTTTGCGGTAGTATTTGCGATACTCCTTGCCCTGCTCGAACTCGGACCAGTAGAGCCAGTCGCCGTCCTTCTGGGGGACGCTGCTCTCATCCTCCTTCACCCGCGCTTTCATCTCTTCGTAAAGCTCGTCGACCAGCTTCTGTTGCGGGGCCATGCGCGCTTCGAACCAGGCGTTTTCCGCCTTTAGGTGCGTGAGGACATCCTCGTCGTCCACGGTCGGGTAACTGTCGTCCTTCAGCCATTGGTAGGGATCGGAAATCGTGATCCCGTGATGCGAATAGGAATAATCGCGCTTTTCGGCGGTCGGTGGTGAAGTGGGGGCAGTCACGGATGTCCCTTCGTCGGATTGGGCATGAATGGGAGCGGCGCAGGCCAGTGCCGCGACAGATAGACACGCAGTCAGTCGGTTGAAAGTCACGGGACACCTTCCTTACACGGCACAAAGCTGGAAAGACCGGCCCTGATCGCCTATTGAAGGGAAGTGATTATGCGCGGCCACGGTTGGCCGCAAGCGCTGCTTCGCTCCGCGACAACGCAGCCCGATGAAAGGATTACCGCCCATGCTGATGCAAACCCATGAAGCCCGTCTCGACGCGCTGCGCACCGAACTCGACAAGCGCGGCCTCGATGGCTTTGTCATTCCGATCTCCGACGAGCATATGAGCGAATATGTCGGCTCCTATGCCCAGCGCCTGCACTGGCTGACCGGCTTCGGCGGCAGTGCCGGCAGTGCAGCAGTCCTGCGCGAGAAGGCCGCTATGTTTACCGATGGCCGGTATACCGTCCAGGTGCGCGAGCAGGTCGACGGCAAGCTCTACGATTACGAAGACGTACCTGCTACCTCGCCCGCCAAGTGGATCGCCGCCAATGCGCCCGAAGGCGCGAAGATCGGCTACGATGCGTGGCTGCACGGTGTCGACTGGGCAGAACAGGCCGAAAAGCTTTTCGCGAAGAAGGGGATCGAGCTGGTCCCGGTCGATAGCAATCCGATCGATGCCGTGTGGGCCGATCGCCCCCAGCCTTCATTGGAAGCTGCCGTCCCGCATGACGACAAGTTCGCCGGACGGTCCAGCGCGGACAAGCGCGCCGAAGTGGCCGACTGGCTGAAGAGCGAAGGGTACGATGCGACCGTAATTACCGCGCTTGATTCGGTGGCCTGGTTGCTCAACATGCGCGGTGTGGACGTAGATAATACGCCCGTCGCCTTGTCCTATGTACTGGCGCACGCCGATGGAACGGCGGAACTGTTTATCGCGCCCGAGAAAGTCACCCCGGAGCTGACCCAGCATCTCGGCAATGCCGTGCGTGTGCGTGACCGGGCCGATTTTCAGCCTGCGCTTGCGAGACTGTCCAACAAGACCGTAGCGGTCGATCCTAATCACGCTGTTGCCGGTATCTTCCACGCACTTGAGCAGGGCGGAGCCAAGGTCGTGCGCGATGCCGATCCCGCCGTTATGCCCAAGGCGATCAAGAACCCGGCAGAGCAGCAAGGTCATCGCGATGCGCAGGCCCGCGATGGCGCCGCCGTGGTAAAATACCTCCGCTGGATAGAAGAGAATGCCCCGTCCGGCGAAGTCGACGAACTCACCGCTGCAGCCAAGCTGCGCGAATTCCGCGGCCTCAGCCCCGATATGAAGGACACCAGCTTCGATACCATCAGCGCTGCAGCCGGCCATGCGGCGCTTCCGCATTACAAGGTGGATGAAGACAGCAACATTAATATCCCGCCCTCCAGCATCTACCTGTGCGATTCGGGCGGCCAGTACCCAGACGGCACCACCGACATCACGCGGACCGTATGGGTCGGACCGGGCGAGCCGACCGCCGAAATGGTGGATCGCAACACGCGCGTTCTGAAGGGCCACATCGAGCTCGACCGTGCGCGCTTCCCCGATCAGACCACCGGCGGCGCGCTGGACGTGCTGGCCCGCATGCATCTGTGGGCCGCCGGCGTTGATTACGGCCACGGCACCGGCCATGGCGTCGGTAGCTACCTTGCCGTGCACGAGGGGCCTCAGCGCATCTCCAAGCCCGGCGGCGCCTTCCCCGGCACCGAAACTCCGCTGAGCGAGGGCATGATCCTTTCGAACGAGCCGGGCTATTACAAGGCTGGCGAATTCGGGATCCGGATCGAGAACCTCGTCCTTGTTGTCGATGCCGAAATCGAAGGTGCAGAAGGGAAGTATCTCACCTTCGAAACGCTGACCCATGTGCCACTCGACCGTCGGCTGGTCGATAAGGCCATGCTGACGCCGCAGGAAATCGACTGGTGGAATGCCTACCACGCAAAAACGCGGGAAATACTGGCGCCGCAGCTCGAAGGCGAGGACCTCGCTTGGCTCGAACGCGAATGTGCGCCCTTGTAGGAGAAGCCTTGTTCACTTAATGTTCCATCGGTCGCGAGTCGTTTTCGAGGAGTACGACGCATGATCGGTTACGTTACAGTGGGTACCAACGATCTTGAACGGGCTGCCAGGTTCTACGATGCCGTCGCAGCCGAACTCGGTGTCGGCCGGATGATGGATTTCGAAACCTTCATCGCCTGGGGTAAATGGGATGGCGGCGCCGGCATCGCCGCCACCAAGCCTTTCGATGGCGAGAAGGCAACGGTGGGCAACGGCACTATGGTCGCAATCGAAGCGAAGGATCGCGAGCAGGTGCAGAAGCTCCACGAGATCGCGCTCGCCCATGGCGGTAGCGATGAGGGCGAGCCGGGCCCGCGCGGCGAACCAGACGAAAACGGAATGCTGTTCTATGCCGCCTATTTCCGCGATCCTGATGGCAACAAGCTGAACGCTTTCCTGATGGAAAAGGTCGGGTGATGCGGGGCCGTTTCCTGTGACTGGGCCACGGCGCCTTTCCGACAGCTTCGTTCACTTGGGGCTTGGCGCGAAGGCCGTGCCCCAGCCTCCCTTCGACGGAATCGAATGGTACGAAGGCTATGGCACGCGCCACGCGGCCGACGGGCGCGAGGGGCGGCTGGTCAGCCAGCATAGTTTTGAAGAAGACTGGCAGAGCTGGGAGATGCACCCGCTTGGTGACGAGTTGGTTATCTGCACTGATGGGGAAATGGTGCTCCACCAGGAATTTCCCGATGGCCGGCGCGAAACCATCAGGTTGCAGGAGGGCGACTATGCCATCAACCCGCCCGGCGTATGGCACATCGCCGACGTCCCGGCCCACGCAACTGCGATCTTCGTGACGGCGGGCGAAGGGACCGAGCACCGGCCCCGTTAGCTTTGCAGGCTCATGAACGGCGCGTCCACGCTGAGACATTTCGTTACAATTCGGTCGACTTGCGGGATAATGCTGCGACAATTGCATCCTAGAAGGGTTTGCATGAGCTGCGGCGGGACCTCGATATTTCTCCCCTCCCCGACAGGCCCCCGCAGCTCTCCCCAGTTTTGGAGAGCATCATGAAAAAGTCCGTTTTCGCAATTTCCGGCACCGCAGCCGCATTGGCTGGAAGCGCGGTGATGGCGCAGAGCCCGATGAGCAAAGCCAGTCCCGACCGCAACGTGACCCGTGCTGAAGCCACGGCGCATGCGACCGCCCGATTCCAGCGTATGGATATCAATGGCGACGGGGTTGTCGATGCTGCAGACCGTGCGGCGCGTGCCGAACAGCGCTTCTCCAAAGCTGATACGAATGGCGATGGAGAACTTTCTCAGATCGAGATGACCGCGATGCACCAGGCACGCAAAGCCCGGCACACCGCCGCCAACCAAGATCGTGCGGAACAGCGTCAGGCCCGCATGGCAGAGCGTTTCGCCAAGATGGATGCCGATCAATCGGGCGGTCTGTCGCAGGCAGAGCTGAGTGCGATGCATGAAATGCGCGGCAAGCGTGGCGGCAAGCGCGGCGGTATGCGAATGCTCGCCATGGCCGATACCAACGGTGACAAAGCGATCAGCAGTGCCGAGTTTACTGCCGCCGCCATCGCCCGGTTCGATCGCGCGGATGCCAATGGGGACGGAACTCTGACCACAGCCGAACGCAAGGCTGCCCGCGAGGCCATGCGCGCCGAATGGAAGGCAAAGCGTCAGGCGAAGCAGTAAGACTTGCCCGGCAAGCCCGGCTCACGATAGGCGCGGATGAACGACACTATGACCGACACCGCGCCCATCACCCTCCTTCTCGTCGATGACGAGAGTTCCCTGCGCGAACCCCTGGCTGAATATCTGACTGGCCAGGGGTTCGCCGTGCAAGAAGCTGACAGCGCGGCGTCGGCGCGCAGCCGCATGCAGACGCAGACGCCGGATCTCGTCCTGCTCGACATCATGATGCCGGGTGAGGATGGACTTTCGCTCTGCCGCCATCTGGTCGAAACGCGGCAGCTTCCGGTCATTCTCCTGACCGCCAGGGGCGAGGCGATGGATCGCATCATCGGCCTCGAGATCGGAGCTGACGATTATGTTGCCAAGCCGTTCGAGCCGCGCGAACTGGTCGCCCGTATCCGTTCTGTCCTGCGCCGCGCCGACCGCTCACCAGAAGCGCCGGGCGACGATCTCGCCTATCGCTTCGAAGGCTGGACGCTCGACCCGCTGAAGCGTCGCCTGACCGACCCCGATGGCACGCTGGTGCCCATCTCAACTGCCGAATTCCGCATGCTCCGGGCGTTTTGTGACCATCCGCGCCGCGTCCTGGACCGTGACCAGTTGCTGGATATGGTACAGGGGCGCGAAGCGCATCTGTTCGACCGTGCGGTCGACAACCAGGTCAGCCGGCTGCGACGCAAGATCGAAGCCGACAATCGCCATCCTCACTTCATCCAGACGGTACGTGGTGGGGGTTACCGTTTCGGCGCGGATGTGGAACGCGTTTCGATAGCGCCATCATGAAGCGCTTGCTGCCCAAAAGCCTGCTTGGCCAAGTTACGCTGGCTGTCGCGCTGACACTGTTCCTCGTGCAGGGCATCAACGGTTTTCTTGCCTACCGGATAGAGAAGGATCGCACCGAAACCGCGTTGGTCAACCGGCTCGGCCTGCGCCTTGTCGCTTCCGCCAAGCTTCGCAACGCAGATTTCGGCGCCAGAACGCTGCGGATTCACTTGCCGGCGGAGTCAAAGGGCGAAGCTCCCCGAACGAACACTGGCAGAACCGGCGGTCGCGAATGGCCTCGTCGCGGCGGGCGGCGCTTTGCCGGAACCGATTTCACGCGCGCCGCCACTTTCCAGTCGCTGCCGGGGGACCGGCCTCTTCCGGAACTGGAGGGTCGGCTGGCCGAGACACTGCGCGACAATGGCCGCGATTTCAGCGAGATAAGGCTTGTCTCGCGCCCGGTCGCCTCGGACCCTGCCGCCCAGCGTTTCCTCCAGCGATTTGCAAGACGGCGGAATCTGGATGAAAGCGAGCTGCCCCAGTCACTTGCGGTCGCAGGAATCCGTGATGCCGAAGGCTGGGACATCGTGCGTGCGCCAATTCGACCCATGGATGAGAGTCTCGGGCCGCTGGTCCCGCTCGCACGGGCCGCTGCGCTTACTCTGCTACTGTCGCTCGTCCTGTGGCTGGTTCTGCGCCGCATAACCCTCCCACTCGCCGATCTTACCCGGCGAACCGAGGAGTTTTCGCATGCGCCAGGGACCAATGCTCCGATGGACCCACGAGGGCCCGAGGACCTTCGCCGGCTGATCTCCGCTCATAATGCGATGGAGGCGCGGATCGGGGCCATGATCGAGGAAAAGGACGTGATGCTCGGGGCGATCGGGCATGACCTGAAGACCCCGCTCGCGGCCCTGCGCGTGCGGGTCGAGAGCGTCGAGAACGAGACCGCCCGTGGTCGCATGGTTGACAGCATCGAGGACATTACCCGCACGCTCGACGAAATCCTGTTGCTCGCCCGGCTGGGCCGTGCCGAACGGCCGGCGGAGCGCACCGATCTCTATGCCTTGCTGGCTTCGGTGGTGGAGGAATTCGAAGACATGGAGCTTCCTGTGACTCTCGCCGAAGGCAGCCGCCTCGCCGCCCCTGTCCATTTGACCTGGGCCAAAAGGGCGGTGCGCAATCTTGTCTCGAATGCACTTCGGTACGGTGGCACCGCGGAAATCGCTCTTTCCAAGCGAGAGGGCAATGCGATTATCAGCGTCGAAGACACCGGACCCGGCATTCCCGATGATCGTATCGCCGAGATGATGGAGCCTTTCACGCGCGGGGAAGCCAGCCGTAACCGCACCACTGGTGGCGCCGGATTGGGCCTCACGATCGCCCGCGCCATTGCCGAACAGCATGATGGAAAACTGGTTCTCTCCAATCGCGCCGAAGGCGGTCTTCGCGCGGAACTGCGGTTGCCTCTCTAGCGCATCAACCCGCCGATGATGTTGCGCACGAAGGCGGTCGCGCCTGTACGCAGCGGATCGGCCCTGGATTTCTTGCCCAGCACTGCCGCCACCGCGATGGACGATAGCGAGCCCGCTGCCGCGGTCGCTGCGGCCTTGCCGGCCTTCCCCCAGATGGAGGGCGATTTGCGTTCGCGCTTCTCGACTTCCTCGCGGCCCTTGGCGGCGACCTCCTGCGCTGTCGCTTCGGCATCGGCGGCCTTGGCAGCGAGCACTTCTTCCGCACTTTCACGATTGACGGCCTCGTCATATTTCCCGGCCAGGTCGCTCACCGAATTGACAATTGCGCGCTCTTTGTCGGTCACCGGACCGAGGCGCGAATGCGGCGGTTTGATGAGCGTGCGTTGCACCACATTCGGGGCACCCTCGCTGTCCAGCGTGGAGACGAGCGCCTCGCCGACCTTCAGTTCGGTGATCGCCTGCTCCACGTCGAGATCGGGGTTGATGCGGAAGGTTTCCGCTGCCGCCCGGATCGCGCGCTGGTCCCGTGGGGTAAAGGCGCGCAGCGCATGCTGGACGCGGTTGCCCAGTTGCCCGGCAATCTTTTCGGGAATGTCGATCGGGTTCTGCGTTACGAAATAGACGCCTACGCCTTTCGAGCGGATCAGGCGCACGACCTGTTCGACCTTGTCTTCCAGCGCTTCCGGCGCATCGTCGAAGAGCAGATGCGCTTCATCGAAGAAGAACACCAGCCGCGGCTTTTCCGGATCGCCCACCTCGGGCAATGTCTCGAACAGCTCGGCCAGGAGCCACAACAGAAAGGTCGCATAAAGCTTGGGGCTGCGCATCAGGCGATCGGCGGCGAGCACGTTGATCATGCCCCGGCCATTTTCGTCCAACCGGATGAAATCCTTTATCTCCAGAGCGGGCTCTCCGAAGAATTTGTCGGCACCTTGCGCCTCGAAACTCAGTAGCTGGCGCTGGATCGCACCCACGCTGGCCTTGGACACATTGCCGTATTTGCCCGACAAGTCCTTGGCATTCTCATAAGCGAAGGCCAGCATGGCCTGCAGATCGCCCAGATCCAGCAGCAGCAGGTTCGCTTCGTCGGCATAACGGAAGACGATGTTCAGCACGCCTTCCTGCGTTTCGTTCAGATCCAGCAATCTGGCCAGAAGCAGCGGCCCCATTTCCGAGACGGTCGTCCGGATCGGGAACCCCTTCTCCCCGTAAAGATCCCAGAAAACCGAGGCATTGTCGGCGTAGGCATAGTCCTCCATGCCGAGCTCACGGGCCCTACCCTCGAGCTTTCCGGCGTGTTTGAACTGCGGTGACCCGGCCATGGCAACGCCCGCCAGATCGCCTTTCACATCGGCCACGAAGACCGGCACGCCTTGGGCGGAGAAGCTTTCCGCAAGGCCCTGCAGCGTCACCGTCTTACCGGTGCCCGTCGCACCCGCGATCAGCCCGTGGCGATTGGCCTGTTCAAGCTGGAGATATTGCTGTTCGCCATTCGCCCCCAGTCCGAGGAAAATACTGCCCATACGCTGCCGTGCCTTTGTCTCTTGTCGCCGAGGATGTGGCTCAGCGACAGCCGCAAGGTCAAGCAATCGCTCGACTTGCACGACGAGGGCTGTAAAGGCTGTCTGCAGAATGGCGGGCCGACATCCCTTCGTATTGCTGGACGATGCGCGTGAAAGCGGCGCGGCCGATGCGCTACTCTATGAAAATCCGCAGAATGTCTTCGTCGCGAGGCGGCCGGAAGAGGTCGAGCGCGTCCTTGCCGAAGCAGAGGCGGCCCGGGCCAATGGCGGAGAGCTTGCCGGTTATATCGCCTATGAGGCGGGTCTTGCCCTGGAGCCGCGGCTGGCACATCTTGCGGCCGCAAAGTCCGGTGGCTCAGGGCCGCTCGTCTGGCTTGGCCTGTTCGATGCACCTGAACGCATCGCCGCTTCGGATATGCCGCAGTGGCTTGCCGATCATGCGCAGGGACCGGGCCATGTCGGTCCGCTCGAGCCCCAACTTTCCCTTGGCGGATATGCGGCGGCGTTCGGGGATCTTCAGGATGCGATCCGAGACGGCGATATCTATCAGGCCAATCTCACCTTCCCGCTGGCAGGCAACTTCACCGGCGATCCGCTCGGGCTCTATACGGCATTAAGGCCGGCTGCACAGGCGGGGTACGGCGGGGTCATCTTCGATGGTTCGCACTGGCTGCTAAGCCTCTCGCCCGAACTTTTCGTTTCGCTGAAAGGCAATGAAGCGAAAGCCAAGCCGATGAAAGGCACCCGGCCGCGTGCGGGTAATCCGGATCAGGATCGTGCACTCGCGGAAGAACTGGCGGCCTCGGTGAAGGATCGCGCCGAAAATCTCATGATCGTCGATCTCATGCGGAATGATCTCTCCCGCGTCGCACAGGCGGGGACCGTGTGTGTAGACGAACCCTTCGCGGTGGAGAGCTATCCCACCGTCCACCAGATGGTCAGCGTGGTGCGCGCCGAACTGCGCTCCGACATGGGCGCCATCGATCTGGTGCGCGCCCTCTTTCCCTGCGGCTCGATTACCGGTGCTCCCAAGATCCGGGCAATGGAATTGATCGACGAGCTGGAGCCGGCAGCCCGCGGCCCATATTGCGGGGCCATCGGGCGGATTGGGCCCGATGGCGATGCTGCCTTCAATGTCGCGATTCGCACGCTTAGGCTGACCGAGATCGAGAACGGCCGGGGCAAGGCCGTGCTGGGCGTCGGCGGTGCTATCGTCGCCGATGGCGAAATGCGCGCCGAATGGCGCGAAGCGCTGCTCAAGGGAGCGTTTGCGAGCACTTCTTCGCCCGACCATCGGGCGGCGCAGTTCGACCTTATCGAAACCATGCGATTCACGCCCGAACACGGCATCGCAATGCTGGAAAAGCATCTGGAGCGAATGAAGGACGCTGCGGCGGACCTGGGTTTTTGTTTCGATCGGCACCTGGCGCGCAACCAGTTGCATGCATCCTGCTTCGTTCTCGACAAGCCGAGCCGGATCCGCCTCCTGTCCTCGCGCAGCGGCGCGATTGCGCTGGAGGTGCAGGACATGCCCGAGCGATGGGTTGAGCCGGTGCCGTGCATCGTGCTGCCCCTGCCGGTCGATCCGGAGGACTGGCGCCTGCGTTACAAGACCACCGACCGCGGGTTCTACGAAGAAGGGCAGGCAGTCGCCCGGCAGAACGGGGCAGGCGAAGCCTTGTTTGTGCGGGAGGACGGGTTGCTTACCGAAGGTTGCGTGACCAATATCTTCGTTGGCCGCGACGGTGTCCTGCTGACGCCGCCAGCGCGCCTCGGCCTGCTTCCCGGCGTTTTTCGCCAGTCGCTGCTCGATCAGGGCAAGGCGCGCGAAGCCGAACTCACTATCGCCGATCTCGAGGACGGTTTCTTCCTCGGCAACGCGCTGCGCCGATTGGTGCGCGCCGAATTGAAAATTGCATGACCCCCATTCCGATTATCTTCGAAGACGGTGAAGCGCTTGTCATCGACAAGCCTGCCGGCCTCCCGGTCGATCGCCCCAAGCGCGGCGGCCCGTGCCTCGAAGATCATTTCGAGCAGTTGAAGCTCGGCTTCCAGCGCGCTCCGGCACCCGTTCATCGGCTCGACACCGATACCAGTGGCTGCCTGCTGCTCGCGCGCAATCCCAAGTCGCTCAAGCGATTCGCCAAGGCATTCGAAGACCGGCTGGTGACCAAGAGATACCTCGGCATCGTGGCGGGTGTGCCTTCGGAAGCGGAAGGGACGATCGAACTTTCGCTGTCCAAGATCAGTAGTGCCGGAAAAGGCTGGCGCATGATCGCCGCGAAAAAGGGCAAGCCATCGATCACGCATTGGCGCACGCTGATGGAACATGATGGCAAGGCATTGCTCGAATTCCGGCCCGAAACCGGCCGGACGCACCAGATTCGCATTCATTGCGAAGCCGGCCTCGGCCTGCCTCTGCTGGGGGATCCGGTGTATGGCAGCGGTAAGGGTGCCCCGCGAACCATGCTGCATGCTGCTGGCCTGACGGTCCCGCGCGATGGCAAGCCGCCGATAGAAGCGATCGCGCCGCTACCGCGCGATTTCGCGGCTCTCGGATTCGCGGATGGGTAGGATTGCCGACCGCGCCTTGGAAATAGCGGAGGAGAAGTTCATCGCCTCTTCCGGTCCGGGCGGTCAGAACGTCAATAAGGTTGCCACCTCCGTTCAGTTGCGTGTCGATGTGTTTCAGCTCGGAATGCCGCCGGAAGCCTTCGAAAGGCTGAAGGAAATCGCCGGGAGCAAGTTCACCAAGGCGGGCGAGATCGTGCTCACCGCGAATGAATACCGCACGCAGGAGCAGAATCGCGAAGCAGCCCGTGAACGGCTCGTCGCGATGCTCGGCGAAGCGCTGACGCCGCCGAAAAAGCGCAAGAAAAGCCGGGTCAACCGCGTGGGCAAGGTAAAGCGGCTCAAGGCCAAGAAGGAACGCGGGGCGGTAAAAGCCAATCGCGGCAAGGTGGATTGGTAGGCAATCGGCGTCCCGGCGCTTGACTTTTTTCCGTGAATCACACAAAGGGCGCGCCGGAACGGCGGTGCTGCTCGCGCCGCCCTTATTTTTTCGGCTTGTCCCGCTCGTCGGGTCGGCCCCTCAGAAAGATCTTTAGGAACACGCCATGGCGAAGCCCGCAACAGTCAAGATCAAGCTCGTCTCGACCGCCGATACGGGCTTCTATTACGTGACGAAGAAAAACCCGCGCAACCACACCGAAAAGTTCGTCTTCAAGAAGTACGATCCGGTTGCCCGCAAGCACGTCGAATTCAAGGAAGCCAAGATCAAGTAATCTTGGCGGGGCGTGTGCTCCGGAAGCTGAACGGCGGGAACGCCTTCAGTTCACTGTCAGTTCAATGCTCCGACCCTATCTCAGGAGCATGAACACCTTGTCTATCTTCAAGAATCGCCCCGTCGCATCGGCTCTCGCTCTGGCGATGGCCGTCGGCGTCCCCGCGTCCTTCTATGCCGCCCCGACTCCGGTCGAAGCGGCCGCCGGCGATCTCGACCAGGCGGTCGCGGCATTGCGCGGCATTTCCACCATGAAGGCCAACTTCGTCCAGACCGACCGCAACGGCCAAGCCGTTTCGGGCGTGATGACGCTGAAGCGCCCCGGCAAGATCCGCTTTGAATACGAAAAGGGCGTGCCGCTCCTCGTCGTCTCGAACGGCAAATCGATGTACATGATCGATTACGAGGTGAATCAGGTCCAGCGCTGGCCGATCAACAATTCGCCGCTCGGCGCGCTGCTCGATCCCAGCCGTGATGTGAAAAAATACGGCAAGCTGGTTCCGACCAGTCACAATGATGTCGTGAGCATCGAAGTCCGCGATCCCAAGCGCCCCGAATTCGGTGTCATCACACTGATCTTCGCGCGCGATGCTTCGGCACCCGGCGGTCTGCGCCTGACCCATTGGGTCGCGCTCGATTCGCAGAATCACCGCACCACCGTTCGGCTAAGTAATAACCGCTATGGTGTGTCGGTCGCCGACAGCGCGTTCACCTTCAAGGATCCGCGCCGCTCATCTCGTCGCCCGGGGTGAACGGATGAAGGCCAAACCGTTGGTCTTTTGCGACTCTCCGACAAATCGCGTTCATTGAGTAGCAATCCCGACCGGCCTAAACATGGTTTATCGAAGCGGCGGGCGGCAATTTCCCCCCTGTTGATTGCCCCGCTCATTTAACCGCTTCGTCAAAGCGTGACGAACGCTCACAAGGAACCCTCGAGCCAATGCCCCCGGCTCGAGGGTTTTTTGTTGCCCGGTGCGGGTAGACCATTGCCTGATGGTACCCTATCTCCCGCGCCATGGTTTCTGTAGCTACCTGGAACATCAATTCCGTCCGCCTTCGCATGCCCATCGTGGAGCGTTTCCTGAAGGAAACAGCGCCCGACGTTCTCTGCCTGCAAGAGATCAAATGTCAGGAACACCAGTTCCCTTATGAGGCATTCAAGGAGCTGGGTTACGAACACATCGCCGTCCATGGCCAGAAGGGCTATCACGGCGTGGCCACCGTCAGCCGCGTGCCCATCCGGGAATTCTCCCGCCACGACTGGCAGGATAATGGCGAGGCACGCCATGTCGGCGTCGAATTGCCCGACCATGACGGCATGGTGATCGAGAACGTCTATGTGCCTGCGGGCGGGGATGAACCGGACCGCGAAGTGAACGTGAAGTTCGGCCAGAAGCTCGATTTTCTCGAACGTATGACCCGCTGGGCCGATGCCATCGACCGGCCCACGCTGATCGTGGGCGATTTCAACATCGCACCGCTGGAAAGCGATGTGTGGAATCACAAGCAGCTGCTCAAGGTCGTCAGCCATACGCCGATCGAGGTCGAAAGCCTGCAGCGCTTCATGGATGCACATGGCTGGTCCGACATCGGGCGCGAGCATATCAAGGCGCCGGAACGCTATTACAGTTGGTGGAGCTATCGCTCGAAAGACTGGAAGACAAACGATCGCGGCCGCCGGCTCGACCACATGTGGGCCAGCCCCGAACTGGCAAAGCAGGCGACCGGCCATTCGATCCATGAATATGCGCGCGACTGGGAAAAACCGTCCGACCATGTGCCGCTGGTAACGGAGTTCAGCCTCTGATCGGGCCATCCCCTTCGCGGCGTGCGGCGCTGGCGGTGGATGCTCTGCGCCACGGCTGGCCGCTCGCAATCGAGGGTGCACCGCTGCTGCAACCGGTGGAGACGGCTTTTTCCGACGTGTCGGGCGGGGCCATGCTGCTCTCGGCCACACGAGCCGCCACGCTGAAACTTGCCAACCAGCGCGAAGCAGCGGTCCCGCGCACGCCGGTGCTGATGCGCGGGGCTGAAATGTTCGATCTGTCCGCAGCGCTCGCGGTCGCGGATCCGGCTCTGGACCTGAAAAACCCGCTGAAGGGGCCGTTCAAGGCGCTGGCGCTGGAATGGGAAGAGCAGGCGCGTGCAGCACTCGAACTGGCGCGGATCGCGGGCATTCTCCCGGCCTTTCTGGTCGATCCGAAAAGCGCGGGCGAAGCCACGGCATTGCAGGCCAGCGACCTCGATGCTTTTACCGATCCCGCACGCCTCGCGATCGCATCACGCGCGCGGCTGCCGGTGGAAGCGTATGAGAAGACGCATATCGTCGCCTTCCGCAGCCCCGATGACACGCGCGAACATGTCGCACTGGTGATCGGCAAGGAGAATGCGGATACCCCTCCGCTGGTGCGCCTGCATTCGGAATGCCTGACCGGCGACATTCTCGGCAGTCTCAAATGCGATTGCGGCCCGCAGCTGGACGCGGCGCTCCACGCCATGGCGCTTGAGGCTGAACGCGGCGGCTGGGGTGTGTTGCTCTATATGCGACAGGAAGGGCGCGGTATCGGGCTGGTCAACAAATTGCGCGCCTATCGGCTGCAGGATCAGGGGTTCGACACGGTCGATGCCAATACGCGGCTGGGCTTGCCGGACGAAGCTCGCGATTTCCCGACCGCCGCGCGCATGCTCCATCTGCTGGGGATCAAATCCATCCGGCTGATGACTAACAATCCGGCCAAGGTCGAAGCGCTATCGGCGCAAGGTGTCGAAGTGACCGAACGCGTGCCGCATTCTCTGCCCGACAATCCGCATAACCACCGTTACCTGGCCACCAAGCGCGACCGGGCGGGTCATCTGTTACCCTAGGCGGCGGCCGATCGGCTGACCCATGCGGACGCTATCGCCAGCTTTGAGGCCTGCGCTCCACTCCACCTTACCCGGTTCGAACAGCAGCACGACGGTGGAGCCGAGAATGAAGCGGCCCATTTCGTCACCGGCGGAGAAGCGATGTTCGCCACTGGCAAAGTCCTCACGCACCAGCTGCGGGTTGTGCGTTTCCACCAGTCCCGACCAGACCGTTTCGATTCCGGCCACGATCATCGCGCCCACCATCACGCTGGCAAATGTGCCGTCCGGACCATCGAACAGGCAGGCTAGGCGTTCGTTACGCGCAAAAAGCCCGTCGACATTTTCCGCCGTCACCTGATTGACCGAGAAGAGCTCGCCCGGAACATAGGTGGCGCTTTTCAGCGTCCCAGCTGCGGGCATATGCACGCGGTGATAGTCGCGCGGGGACAGATAAATCGTGGCGAAGCTGCCGCCGTCGAACTGGTGCGCCGTCTTTTCATCACCGCCAAGCAGTTGCGCCGCAGTGAAGTGGCGGCCCTTTGCCTGGAAAATACGCCCTTGCTCAATGCGGCCGATCTGGCTCACCGCACCATCAGCCGGGCTGAGGATCTGTGTGGAGGCATCGCCCAACGGACGGGCGCCGGGTTTCAGCTCGCGCGTGAAGAAGTCGTTGAAGCTGGCAAACTCGTCGATAGTCCGCGCCGCTTCACTCATATCGACGTCATAGGCATCGACGAACCGGCGGATCAGCAAATTCTTGAGCCAAGGTGTTCTGCTGGAAGCGATCTTGCCCGCACCGCGCGAGACGAGATGATGCGGGAGAGCGTGCTGCAGCCAGATAAAGGGTGATGTCATGCCGCTGGCCTTGAACCGGGCCGCGCCTCAGCGCAACTGGCTGTCCTTACTCCCACGGCGGTTGATGCCCGATTGGCGCACAGAAGCATCGCGACCGGACTGGCAAGCGACACAAGTGCGCACACCCGGCAGCGCGGCGCGGCGTTTCTCGGGGATCGGCTCCCCGCACTCATCACAATATTCTGCGCTTTCACCACGCGGCATACGTGCGCGCGCAGCGCTGATCGCATCGCTTACCGTATCGTCTATCTGATCCTGTACGGCGCCATCGCGCGCCCATCCGCCTGCCATGTGAAACTCCTTTCCCTATCAACGAAAACAGGGGCACTGGCGTTCCTGAAGTGCAATCAGGGCCGCCAGCGCCACCCGCCACGGGTCTTCGCCCGGCTGACCAGGATCAGCGCCAACGTCGCCAAAACGAACAGGATCGCCGCCGCGACACGATAAACCTCGTCCTGCGATTCCCACATCAGCTCGGAGATCATGGCGATGGCGACATAGATGCCAAGCACGGCCCAGCCCTGCCAGGCGATCGGCCAGCCAGCGCCATAACCGAACTTTTTCTGCCGGAACCATGCGCCGTCCTTGTCGCTCATTGTTCGCTGGCTCCCAATTCACTGATGAACTCCGCGATACCGTCGACCAGTTCTTCGGCCAGAGGCAGCGAAGGATCGCCATAGCTGGCGCGGTTGGCAGCAACATCGCCTAGCGGGACCGATTTCAGAACGTGATTCATAGCGGGGATTTCCAGATAGCGAAAATCGGGATTAGCCGCAGTCAGCGCGGCTGCGTCGGCTTTCGATACTTGCAGATCCTCTCCACCCTGTACGACCAGAACCGGAAGATCGATCGATGCGGCCAGCTGGGCCGGATCGTGTGCCAGGAGATCGATCAGAAATCCTTGAATGGCCGGAGCAAACAGTTGCTGGAGCGCTGGATGGAAGGAAGAGACATCGATCCTTTCTCCACCTTCCAGCGCTGTAATTGCTGAATCAGCATCTGCAAGCAGCGGGCCATTGGCGGGATTTGAATGGAGCTGTTCGCGCAAGACCGTGCCGAAGGTCCGCCCTGGGGCGGCGACCAGCACGAGGCCGCACAGGTTCTGCGTGTGTACAGCGGATGCCAGGGCGACGAGGCCGCCTTCGCTATGGCCCAGAAGCCAGATGCATTCGCGGCCGGTCGCTTGGCGTGCCGCATCTACCCATGCGGCTGTATCCGCGACATAGTCGGAAATAGTGACGGCATTGGCATCGGCTGTGGCCTTTGCACTGCCGAACATCCCGCGCTTATCGATCCGGAGCGTGCCGATGCCACGGTTCGCCAGCCCTTCCGCCAACAGGCGATAGGGCGCAGCGGCTACGCCCATCGGACTGTTCCCGTCACGGTCGGTTGGTCCGGAACCGGGAATTATTAGGACCAGCGGTCGGCCCTCTTGCGGAGCGATTAACGTACCTGCGAGGTCACCTTGCGAGCCCGGAGCAGTCAGCGTCTCCTGCGCGGCGGCGGGCACGGCGGCCGTGAACGCACACAGGGAAACAGCGGAAATCAGCCGTTGGGAGATCATATCAACCTTCCTTTCTGGGGCGGCCGCGCCTTGGGGCCGCGCTCTGTTTCACCTCGATGCCCCGATGCTTCAAAGCCTCGCGCAACAGCATCTCGATCTGCGCATTGGCGCTGCGCAATTCGTCGGCTGCCAAACGCTCGACCGCGGCATGGACTGCCGGGTCGAGACGCAGGGCGAAGGCTTTTTTCTGAGGCATAGGACTTACAAATGGATGCTCAGTAGAGCGATCCCGCGTTTACGATGGGGTGCGCTTCCTTCTCGCCGCACAGCACGACCATCAGGTTCGAAACCATATTGGCGCGGCGTTCATCGTCCATCTCGACAATGCCATCCTGGCTTAGTTTGGTCAGCGCATCTTCGACCATGCCGACTGCGCCCAGCACGATCTTGGCCCGCGCGGCGATGATGGCATCTGCCTGCTGGCGCTTCAGCATCGCGCTGGCAATTTCGCTGGCGTAGGCAAGGTGAGTCAGGCCGGCCTCGTCGACCACCACACCGGCCACCTTCAACCGGTCGTTCAGCTCTTCCAGCAGCTCGCGATTGACGACATCGGCACTCCCGCGCAGCGTTACCTCCTCGCTTTCGAAATCGTCATAGGGATGGCGCGAACCCACCGTGCGCAGCCCGGCCTCGATCTGGATGTTCACGAATTCCTTGTAATCGTCGACGTCGAAGCTGGCCTGTGCGGTGTCACGCACGCGCCACACCACGTTACAGGCAATTTCGATCGGGTTGCCGCGCAGGTCGTTGATCTTCACGCGTTCGGAATGGATGTTGTGGGCGCGGGCGGAAATCTTGGTCTTGCCCATCCATGGCCATACCCAGCGCAAGCCCTCGGTCCGCTCGCTGCCGCGATAGGCGCCGAACAGGGTGATGACGGCTGCCTGATTGGGCTGGATCATGAAAAAGCCCGCCGCAAGAATGAGGACCACTGTCAGCGAGACCACCAGCATGCCGATGAAGCCGAGTTTGGCAGCCTTCGCCGCCCCATCACCCGGAGCCATGCCGGGAAGGATGAAGGCGAGCGCCGCGATCACCACCACGAGTACCCCGAGCACGAAATAGCCATTGTAGCTGGTCGCCGCGTTTTCGCGGCTGGTATTCATTCCGGTCAGTTCCACAGACATTGCCGATCACTCCTCCGATATAATTATGATATCATATTTATATCGCGAGCGCTTTCGGTCAAGTGGAATCGAAATCAGGCGAAGGCAAGTGCCCCGGCCGCAGCAAACAGATGCACCAGAATATGGCTTAGCATCGCCGCTTCCAGACCCCGGCGCATGTAGAGCCAGCCGAAGGCCACGCCCAGCACTGCGTTACCCGCAATGACAGTCGCGACGATCCAGGCAGGAGGAGCGGCGACGATCGCGTAAAGCGTGGGAAGGTGGCCCAGCCCGAACAGCACGGCGGCCAGTATATTCGCGGCCCACAAGGCCGCCTCACGAGTGATGGGCAGTTTAGACGCCATGAGTGCCAGCAGGGACATTAGGCCCCAGCGCAGCATGATTTCTTCCCCGATCCCGCCATAAAGGATCCGGGTCACCAGCGGCGGGTCCAGCGCCACCTCGGCATCCGCGAAAAAACTGGCCGTGGCCGCACCATAGGCTGCCAGCACCAGTGCGCCCGCTAATCCGACGACCACGGAAGGCAGGATGGCGCAGCGTAGAGAGGCTTTCCACGGCCTTTGCCGGACCAGACCGGACAGGATCGGTGCCTTCAGATCGACCTTTGGGGGCGGCCCACCAGCCAACCACGGCTGAAAGCAGCAGGAGGACGGTCGGCTGAATGATGAGAACGGCACGGGGTAGGTCCACACCCGCAGGCAACGCAGTTTCAAGCGGCATCAACAGCAGCGAAGCTGCAGCGATAAGTGCCAGTAGAATGAGAATGAACAGGCCCTGCAACTTCAAGCGGCGAGGGGGCATTCAACACTCTCCAGATAAAGAAAAACGATTGCCAGCGCGTTGTGAAAGCGTGGCCTATTCGTCTTTACCTGTAAACAGTAGTTTCAGTGGCGACCTATTTCTTCGACGAAACGTTCGCCATAAGCTTCCAGTTTCTTTACGCCGACCCCGCTAATACGTCCCAGCTGCGCCAATGTAGCTGGCCGGGCTGCGGCCATTTCGCGCAAGGTGGAATCGTGAAAGATCACATAAGGCGGGACCTGCGCCTCGCTCGCCAGTTCGCGGCGCAATTCGCGCAGGGCATCGAACAGGGGATCGCCCACCGGATTGGCCTCGGCATTGCTGCCGCCCCGCGCACGCCTGCCGCGCTTGGGCGGTACCACGATAGCCACCTCGCGCTCGCCTTTCAGGATTTCGCGCGCACTTCCGCCCAGCGCCAGCCCGCCATGATCGGTCGGCACCAGATCGCCGCGGGCCTGCAGCGCGCGGCCCAGCGGTTGGAGCAGGCGGGCCTCCTCGCCCTCGACGATGCCGAACACGCTCAGCCGGTCATGCCCGCGCTGGCGGACGCGATCATCCTCGGTGCCCGTCAGCACTTTCTGCAAATGGCCCATGCCGAAGCTCTGCCCGGTGCGATAGACTGCGGACAGCAGCTTGCGGGCAAGTTCGGTGGCATCGGTGACGTCGGGCGCGTCGAGGCAATTGTCGCAATTGCCGCAGGTTTCGGGCGGGTTCTCGCCGAAATGGCGCAGCAGCACGGCGCGGCGACAATGCGGCGTTTCGACAAGGCCAGCCAGTGCATCCAACCGCGCGCGCTCGGCATTGCGGCGGTCTTCATCCACTTCGGCCAGCCGCATGCGCGCCGTGGCAAAATCGCCTGCGCCCCAGAACATGGTTGCCGCTGCCGGATCGCCGTCACGCCCGGCGCGGCCGGTTTCCTGATAATAGGCCTCGATGGATTTGGGCACGCCGACATGGGCGACGAAGCGCACGTCCGGCTTGTCGATCCCCATGCCGAAAGCGACCGTGGCCACGATCACCATATCCTCGCTGGCGACGAAGGCGGCCTGGTTTCCCGCCCGGGTCTCCGGATCGAGGCCGGCGTGATAGGGCCTCACTGCCCGCCCTGTCGTCTCGGCGAGCTTCTGGGCCAGATCCTCCACCTTGCGACGGGTCTGGGCGTAGACGATGCCCGGTCCGGGGCGATCGGCCATCAACGCGGCGATCTGGCGCACCGGATTGTCCCGGTGGCGGATGGCGTAGCGGATATTGGGCCGGTCGAACCCGGCAAGGACCAGCCCGTCCTCCGGAATGCCGAGCTGCGCCATCACGTCGGCGCGGGTCTGGCGGTCCGCCGTGGCCGTCAGCGCAAGGCGGGGGATCTCCGGGAAGGCATCCATCAGCGGCCGCAGCATCCGGTAGTCTGGGCGGAAATCATGACCCCATTCGGATACGCAATGCGCCTCGTCCACCGCGAACAGAGCCAGCTTGGTACTGGCTAGGAAGTCGCGGAAAGCGGGCTGGCTCGCGCGTTCGGGCGCGACATAGAGCAGGTCGAGCTCGCCCGCGCGGAAGGCGTCCTGCGTTTCGCGCCAGTCCGCATCGGCACTGGTCAACGTGGCGGCGCGGATGCCATTGGCGCGCGCGCTACGCAGCTGGTCGTGCATGAGGGCGATCAGCGGGCTGATGACCACGCAGGTGCCCTCCAGCATCACGGCGGGCAGCTGGTAGGTCAGCGACTTGCCCGCGCCCGTGGGCATCACCGCCAGGCTGGACAGGCCCGCCAACGTCCGCTCCACCACCTCTGCCTGCCGTCCGCGAAAATCGTCGAAGCCGAAGGTGGCTCGCAAGGCCTCGCGTGCTTGCGGCATGGTGGTGGTTTGCATGGCGACCATGAGCCCCTGTTGCCGCCCCGCGCCGCCAGCGCAACCGCCCGCAGCGCATTTTCCCCTTGGCGTAAGCCCGATGGAACGATTACTCAGCCCGGCAACCCAAATCGAAGGAGAATACCATGAAGTTCCGTATCACTGCCGTCCTCGCCACCAGCCTCGCGCTCGCCGCCTGCGGCAGCAACGACAACGCCTCGACCGAAGCCGAAGCGGAAACTGTCGAAGTATCGGCTGACGAAGCGATGGCCCCGGTCGCCGAAG
The DNA here is from genome assembly GCA_947504155.1 of uncultured Erythrobacter sp. Taxonomy (GTDB): domain Bacteria; phylum Pseudomonadota; class Alphaproteobacteria; order Sphingomonadales; family Sphingomonadaceae; genus Qipengyuania. Next base: position 834,568 of record CANNGF010000002.1, on the reverse strand, counting down.
AGCCGGTTGCCGATCCTGCTGCCAGCGTAACCGCGAATGAAAACGACACCCCCGGCACCGTTACCGAAGCCGAAGCGGCCTCGGTCGAAACCGCTGGCGACAATGCTGCCGCCACGGCCGAAGCGGCCATGGATGCCATGGGCGAAGACCAGACCCAGTAAAACGTTTGCATATGGCGCGGGCGGGCTGCCGCGGCCTGCCCGCGCCTTGCCGTAACGGCTTTGGCGATGGCGCGGCGGGAAGGTAGCATCCCCCTCATGAACCGACTCGCAGCCCCGCTTGCCCTGTTTGGCCTGACCGCCCTCGCGGCGTGCAATTCCTCCCCTGAGGGAGCCGATCCCGGCCCGGTCACGCAGGAGGAAGCACAGGCGCTCGAAGACGCCGCTTCCATGCTCGACGAACAGCGGATGCCTGCGGAAGGAACACAAGAAAACAGCCCCACGACCGACGGAGAGAGCGAATGAGTGCCGGCCCCAACCCCGGAATGGATCAGGATACTTTCGAGCAATTCCACGAACAGCTCGAACGCTATGTGCGCGAACGCCTGATCCCGGCCGAAAAGGACATGATCGAGCACGACAAGGTGCCCGAAGACATCCTCTCCGAAATGAAGGAAATGGGCCTGTTCGGCCTGACCGTGCCCGAGGATTTCGGCGGCGCGGGCCTCAATATCACGCAATATGCCAAGGTCGTGCAGACCATGGCCTATGCCGCACCTGCCTTCCGTTCGATCTTCTCGATCAATGTTGGCATGTTCAATTCCGCGATCAAGAACGGCGGGACCGACGCGCAGAAGGCCGAATGGTGGCCGAAGATCGCCGAAGGCGCGATTGCCTGCTTCGGCCTGACCGAACCGGGCAGCGGCAGCGACAGCGCGGCCATGCAGACCATGGCCAAACCCGATCCCGATGGAACCGGCTGGATCCTCAACGGCACCAAACGCTACATCACCAATGCCCCGCATGCCGATGTCGCGCTGATCATGGCGCGCACCGAAAAGGATGCGATTCCCAAGAATGCGCATGTCAGTGCCTTCATCGTCCCGATGGACACGCCCGGCGTCTCGGTCGGCAGCCCGGACAAGAAGATGGGCCAGGCCGGCAGCCATATCGCCGACGTCATGCTCGACGATGTGCATGTCCCGGGCGATGCGCTGCTGGGCGGCGAGCCGGGTCAGGGCTTCCGCTTCGCCATGATGAGCCTGGATAACGGCCGCATTTCGGTCGGCGCGGCCAGCGCGGGCTATGCGCGCCGCGCGCTCGACAGTGCGACCAAATATGCCACCGAACGGCAGGCTTTCGGCGAACCCATTTCCAATTTCCAGCTGATCCAGCAGATGCTGGCCGAAAGCTGGACCGAGATTTACGCCGCCGAAGCGATGATGGCCGATGTGACCGCGCGCGTTGACCGGGGCGAGGATACGGTGAAGCACGCCGCCGCCTTCAAAGTCTTCGCATCCGAAATGTGCGGCCGCGTGGTCGACCGTGTGGTGCAGATCTATGGCGGGGCAGGCTATCTGGCCGAATATGATGCCGAACGCTTCTTCCGCGATGCACGGATCTACCGCATTTACGAAGGCACCACGCAGATCCTCCAGCTGCAGATCGCCAAGCGCATGCTGCGCGAATATGCCGCGGGCGTGTAGCCCCGGTGTACCAGCTTCTCGGTGACCTGAGCATCATCGAAGCCTCCAGCTTCGTCGCCTCCCCCACTGCGGGCCTTTACTGCGCGCAGATGGGGGCCGAAGTCATCCGTGTCGATCACAAGGCGGGCGGGCTCGACTACGATCGCTACATGCTCACCGAAGAAGGCCGCAGCCTGAGCTGGGAGAATCTGAACCGCGCCAAGAAATCGGTCGCGCTCGATCTGCGCAGCGGCGAAGGGCGCGAATTGCTGGTGGAACTGTCGGCCAGAACCGGCAATCTCATCACCAATCTGCCTGAAAAGAGCTTTCTGTCGCATGATGCCGTGGCGGCGACATGCCCCGACCTTGTGAGCGTGCGCATCATGGGCTGGCATGACGGGCGGCAGGCGATGGATTTCACCGTCAACGCCGCCAGTGGTTACCCGCTGATGTGCGGGCCGGAAGACTGGGATCAGGACAATGCCCCGCCGGTCAATCAGGTGTTGCCCGCATGGGATTTCATCACCGGCGCCTATTGCGCCTTCGCGCTGGTCTCCGCCGTCCGCCATCGCGACAAAACGGGCGAGGGCAGCCAATTGCGCGTTCCGCTGGGCGATGTCGCCATCGGCACGGTCGCCAATAGCGGGGCGATGGCCGAAATGCTCTATCGCGGCGCGGATCGGGAACGGTTGGGCAATGCAATCTGGGGCGCGTTCGGGCGCGATTTCCGCAGCCGGGACGGCACGCGCTTCATGGTCGCCGCGCTGACTGCCAAGCAGTGGGCGGGCCTTGTCAAAGCTTTCGACCTCGAAAAGGAAATCGCCGCGCTCGAACAGAAATGCGGCGTTCGCTTCGCCGATGGCGACCGGCCGCGTTTCGAACATCGCCACGCCCTGTTCGATCTCTTCCAGGCCCGCGCCGAAGCGATGGACTGGGCGAACATTTCCGCCGCCATGGCCGCCGAAGGCTGCACCTTCGAACGCTATCGCACCATGCACGAAGCGGCACACGATCCCGCGCTGGTGGGTGACAATCCGCTGTTTAGCGTCAGCACGGGCAACCCCAGCGGTTTCGAATATCCCGCCACGCGCAGCTTTGCCAACATACCGGGGCGCGATGCCGGCGAGCCGGCGCCCGCGCCCTTCCTCGGCCAGCATACCGAGGAAGTGCTGGCAGACCGGCTCGGCCTGTCATCGGGCGTGATCGGCGATCTGGTAGACCGCGATGTCGCCCGGCTGTCGGATGGCGGAATGGCAAATGGCGGATAAGGGCTGTCCTACAGCCACCGCCCTGTGCGATGACGGTGGGATGATCTCCGCCGCAATCCTTCCTGACACCCACGCATTCGGCCGGTTTTCGGCCCAGACGAGTTTAACCCCAGGACACTGTCAACTGTGTCAACTTCATTCAAGAACAGGCCACGATTGATGAACGAGAACAGCCTTCGCCGAGTCGCCATTTGCAAGCCGCTGCGCACGCCCGTGGGCAAGTTTCTCGGCAGCCTCGCCCCGATCGAGGCGGGTGAACTGGGCGCGATCATCATTAAGGCGCTGGTCGAACGATCGGGCGTCGATCCGATGCGGGTGGACGATGTGGTTTTCAGCCAGGGCTATGGCAGCGGCGAGGCCCCGGCTATCGGCCGCTGGAGCTGGCTTGCCGCGGGTTATCCCATCGAAGTGCCGGGCTTCCAGCTGGATCGGCGTTGCGGATCGGGCCTGCAGGCTGTCGCGACCGCGGCGATGATGGTCCAGACCGGCATGGCTGATTGCGTCCTGGCGGGCGGGGTCGAAAGCATGTCCAATGTCGAACATTACACCACCAAGGCTCGCCACGGTGCGCGGCTGGGCGATATGGTGCTGTGGGACCGCCTTACGCGTGGCAGGCTGATGAGCCAGCCGGTGGAACGGTTCGGCGTTATTACCGGCATGATCGAGACGGCGGAAAATCTTGCGAAGGATTATTCGATCAGCCGCGAAGCATCGGACGAATTCGCGGTTCGCAGCCACCAAAATGCGGCCAGGGCTTGGGACGAAGGCAAGTTCGACGATCAGCTGGTGCCGGTCGAAATCCCGCAGCGGCGCGGCGATCCCGTGGTCTTCACCAGGGACGAAGGCTTCCGCGAGGATGCGAGCATGGAAGTGCTTGGCAAGCTGCGCCCGATCGACGGCAAGCGCGATCCGGACGCCATCGTGACTGCAGGCAATGCCAGCCAGCAGAACGATGCCGCCGCCGCCTGCCTCGTGGTGGCCGAGGACAAGGTAGAGGAACTGGGCCTCGAACCGATCCTGTGGTTCCACAGCTGGAGCGCGGCGGGCTGCGACCCAAGCCGCATGGGCATCGGCCCGGTCCCCGCGGTGGAACGTCTGTTCGCCCGCAACGGCCTCGGCTGGGACGATATCGGCCTCATCGAACTCAACGAAGCCTTCGCCCCGCAGGCGCTCGCCGTGATGAAGGGCTGGGGGTTTGCCGAGGATGACAGCCGCCGCGATATCGTGAACGTCAACGGTTCGGGCATCTCGCTGGGCCACCCCATCGGCGCCACCGGCATCCGCATTCTTGCGGACATGGCGCATGAAATGCAGCGGCGCGAAGTGCGTTATGGCCTCGAAACCATGTGCATCGGCGGCGGTCAGGGCATGGCCGCCGTGTTCGAACGCGCGGCCTAGTCTTCGGGAAAGGTCGTGATCGGCTGGAGGACGCCGTAGGTTTCTTTCAGCGGATCGCGGCCCAGCTCGGGAAAGTCGATCGCGTCGGACTCGCATTTCGTATCGGGCAGTCGGTCCAGAAGATCGCGCACCAGCGTCAGCCGCCCGTGCTTCTGGTCGTTGAAGTCGACCAGCGTCCACGGTGCCCAATCGCTATGCGTCCGCGCGAGCATCTCCTCGCGCGCCCTCGTGTATTCGTCATATTTGTCGCGCGCGGCAAGATCGATGGGGGACAGCTTCCAACGCTTGAGCGGGTCTTCGAGCCGTTCGCGCAGCCGTTCTTCCTGCCGGGCCTGATCGGCCCCCAGCCAGTATTTGAATAGGAGAATGCCATCGTCGACCAGCATCTTCTCGAAGGTCGGCACCTGATCCAGAAATTGCTCGACCTGATCGGGATCAGCGAAGCCCATCACCTTCTCCACGCCCGCGCGATTGTACCAGCTCCGGTCGAACAGCACGATCTCGCCGGTCGTCGGCAGGTGGCGGACATAGCGCTGGAAATACCACTGGCCCTGTTCGTCCTCGCTCGGCTTGCCCAGTGCGACGACGTGGCACTGCCGCGGGTTCAGCTTTTCGGAAATCGCCCGGATCGCGCCGCCCTTGCCGGCCGTGTCGCGCCCCTCGAACAGTACCACGATCCGCTGGCCCGTTACTCGCGCCCAGCGGGCCATCGCCGCCAGTTCCTCGCGCATGGGCTCCATCGCGGCTTCGTATTCCTTGCGTTTCATCGCTGTCGATCTCCCCATTTGAATGGCGCCGCCAAAAGGCCTATCTATCGCAACTATGGCTACACTAGCAGAACCAGAACACGACTTTACCCGCCTGCCCGAAATGCCGGCGGATGTCTTCACCGCGCCGCTCAAGAAGCCGGACCATGTCGGGGACGACTGGCTCGAGCCCAAGCAGACCGAATACGACGGTGACGACGATGCGATCTGGAACGATCTGTTCAAGCGGCAGATGGAAATGCTGCCCGGCCGCGCGGCGACTGCCTTCATGGAGGGTACCGAGAAGCTCGATCTGGGGCGCGGCGGCGTGCCCGAATTCGGCAAGCTTTCCGAAGAACTGGACAAGCTTACCGGGTGGAGCGTGGTACCCGTGCCCATGCTGATCCCGGATCACGTGTTCTTCTGGCATCTGGCCAACCGGCGTTTCCCCGCGGGCAATTTCATCCGCACGCGCGAGACCTTCGATTACATCCAGGAACCGGATGTCTTCCACGATGTCTTCGGCCATGTGCCGATGCTGACCGATCCGGTCTATGCCGATTACATGCAGGAATATGGCAAGGCCGGCTGGAAGGCCATGCGCTACAACCGGCTGAAGGCGCTGGGCGCGCTATACTGGTACACAGTGGAATTCGGCCTGATAGAGGAACAGCCCGGCGACATCCGCGCCTATGGGGCAGGCATACTCTCCGGGCCGACCGAGGTGGTCTATTCGGTCGAGGCGGAAAGCCCGAACCGGATCATGCTCAATGTCGACCGCGTGATGCGCACCGATTATGTGATCAGCGATCTGCAGCCGACCTATTTCGTGATTTCCAGCTTCGAGGATCTCTACCGCAAAACGGTGGAGCGCGATTTCGACAAGCTGTATCGCAATCTCGGGCCCGGCTTCACCTATGCCAATACGGCGGTGATCGACGTGGACAATCTCGTCAATCGCGGCACGCTGGAATACACCCTTCGCGGCGGGCGCGGGAGCGGCGCGAAGCCCGTTTAAAGCAGGGGCTGGTTCGAACCATAAAAAACGGGCGCCGGATTGCTCCAGCGCCCGCAATGTTCTCGAAAGAACGGTCGAGATTACATGGTTTCGTCGACCTGGTCTTCCATGTTTTCTTCCATGGCGTCGGTCTGGTCGTCCATCGCGTCAGCCTGTTCGTCGGTGATTTCACCGCTGGCTTCCATTTCGTTGACCTGAGCGTCGCGGTTATCTTCCATCTGCTCGATGTTGTCTTCGGCCTGGTTTTCAGCAGCGCTGTCACAAGCGGCAAGGCCAAGCGACATAGCAGCGGCCGATACGACGAGAGCGGATTTATTGAATTTCATTTCAGTTCCCCTTTGTTAATTACGAGCCAGCGCCCGGCGGGTCCGGAGTGACTTTCATGGCCAAAATGTGTCAGAGCCGGCTTGGTTCCGCAATACCCAAAGAAAAACAGCCCGGGATCCGGCTCGACGCAGTCCAACGGTAGCTGATAGGAGGCTCACAGAAGCAATATGTGGGTGCACTCCTAATAGACCATGAATAGCACGCCTTATGGGTTTCTTCCTGTGGTACGGTCAGTTCGATCAGCTTCGTTTTTGGCTGTCATCGTTCAAGAAAAATTGACCCGAGTTAACGGATAGCAGGCAAAGCTGAAGCTGTGTGAACCATGCTCTCCAAATCGAGGGGGATTATTCGCCTTATCCGCTTGCGGTTGCGCAGCGCGAGGGTCAATCACTTCGGAATGGCGATTCTCTCTGATAAATGGATCCGCGAAGCGGCCACTACGCGCGACATGATCGAACCTTTCGTCGAAAGCCAGCGGCGCGGCGGAATGATCAGCTATGGCCTCTCTTCCTTCGGCTACGATGCCCGTGTTGCCGACGAGTTCAAGATCTTCACCAATGTCGACAATGCGGTTGTCGATCCGAAGGACTTCGCTTCCACCAGCTTTGTCGATCGGCAGACGGATGTCTGCGTGATCCCGCCGAACAGCTTCGCGCTGGCCCGGACCGTCGAGTATTTTAGGATTCCCGAAGATGTGCTGGTAATCTGCCTTGGCAAAAGCACCTATGCCCGCTGCGGCATCATCGTGAACGTTACCCCGCTCGAGCCGGGCTGGGAAGGCCATGTCACGCTGGAGTTCAGCAACACCACCCCCCTGCCCGCGAAGATTTATGCCAATGAGGGCGCCTGCCAGTTCCTGTTCCTGCAGGGCAACGAACGTCCCGAAGTCACCTATGCCGACCGGGCAGGCAAATACATGGGACAGCGCGGAGTGACGCTCCCGCGCCTTTGACAGAACGGGCATGCCGCAACGTCTTTGACTTGCGCCCATAGCACGCCCACATCTTCCACAAATAATGGGAGATGGAGCAATGGACACACGCGAATTCGACATCATCGTCTACGGAGCTACGGGTTATACCGGGCGCCTCGTGGCGGAGCATTTCGTACGCGAATACGGCACCGATGAAGGAGGGCCCAAATGGGCCGTGGCCGGGCGAAGCGAAGACAAGCTTTCAGCTGTTCGCGAGGAAATCGGGGCGCCGCCAACAACGCCGATGATCGTGGCCGACGCAGAAGACCCCTCGGCCCTCGAAGCCATGTGCCGCCGCACCAAAGTGGTGATCAGCACGGTGGGCCCCTACCAACTTTATGGCGATGCACTGGTAGAAGCCTGCGTGAAGACCGGGACCGATTACGCCGATCTATGCGGCGAACCGGCGTGGATGGCCGAGAAGATCGCCGAGCATCACGATGCGGCAAAGAAGAGCGGCTCCCGAATCTGCTTCTCATCGGGATTCGACTCGATCCCGTTTGATCTCGGTGTGCTGATGCTGCAGAAAGAGGCGAAGGAGCGCCACGGTTCGCCTGCACCGCGGGTCAAGGGCCGGGTTCGTGCCATGAAAGGCACGTTCTCCGGAGGCACCGCAGCAAGCCTCGGCGCGACGATGAAGGCAGCAGTAAGGAATCCTGGCGTCGTTACGGTCCTGCGTGACCCCTTCGCCCTCACCCCCGGTTTCGAAGGCCCCGAACAGCCGTCAGGCATGGTCCCGCATTATGAGGAAGAGCTCGGGAAATGGGCTGCCCCGTTCGTCATGGCGGCGATTAATACGAAAAACGTCCACCGCACGAATTTCCTTCGCGGGCACCCCTACGGCAGCGACTTCCGCTATGACGAGATGGTGCTGACCAGCCCCGGCGATGCGGGCAAGGCGGCGGCGAATGCCTTGGTCGATATGGTGAAAAACCCGTTCGGATCGAAACCTCCCAAGCCCGGCGACGGGCCGACCAGGGAAGAACGCGAGAACGGTTTTTACGACGTGCTGTTTCTGGGCGAGTGGCCCGATGGTAAATCCATCCGCTATGGCGTGAAGGGCAAGTTCGATCCCGGCTACGGATCCACCAGCAGGATGCTCGCCGAGACCGCAATGGGGCTTCTAGCAAGCGATACAGAAGGTGGTGTGGGCACACCCGGCTCCTTCCTTGGCGAGGCCTTGGTCGAGCGTTTGCGCGAGCGCGCTCACCTTACCTTCGAGCTGGAAGCCTAGCGAAAAAAGGGGGAGCTTTCGGCTCCCCCTCATCCGATTAGATGCTCATACGGACGGCAACGCTGAAGTTGCGTCCCGGCAGCGGCACGAAATCCTTCGTGAAGCTGGTGTGACGCCGACCTTGCTTGTCGAAGATGTTTTCGGCCTTCAGAATAACCGACAGCGCCGGATCGCTGGGCAGAGGACGCCAGATCGCCGATGCGTTGACGAAAGTGAAACCCTCGGTCGCGGACTCGAAAGGCGCGACATCGTCCTGATCGTCGAACCACTCAACTTCACCGCGTAGAGTGACGTTGCCCGTATCAGCTTCCAAAGCACCAGCCAGGCTGAGCGGCGGGATACGGGGAACATTGAACCCATCGTCCAATTCGGCATCGAGATATTCACCGCGCAGTTCGGCCGTCATATCAAAGCCGGGCGTATCGACGAAGTTCCAGGCAACCTGCCCTTCAATGCCGGTATAGGTGGCGCCCTGCTGCAGGTACTGGAACACTGGAAGCTCGTCTTCCTCTTCGCCCGTTTCGCTCAGATAGATGTAGTCATCGAACCACGAGCGATAGGCCGCGAGCGAAAGATCGACCGGTCCCAGGGCTCCGCGTGAGAACAGTTCGAGCCCCCAGGCCTTTTCCATTGAGAGATCGGTATCGCCGACTTCGAACTGCTGCGTCGCGACGTGCGGTCCGTTGGAGAACAGTTCTTCTGCGCTCGGCGCACGCGAAACTCGCGATACGTTGATCCCGGTGCGGAAGGCCGGAGCCAATTCATAGGCAAGACCGATAGCACCCGAGACACCATCGTAATTGCGCTCGATGCCGAGCGGAACCGAATCGACATCGGTTGTCTCGTAACGCAGCGCGCCCTCGAGTTGGAGCGGCCCGTTGCCATATTCCTGAAGCGTGAAGACCGACAGCTGCTCCGTACGGTTGGGGGCCACATAAGCCTCTGCACCTTCCGCTGCGAAATCGCGCAGGTAAAGCTGCACGCCGGTCGAGCCGCGCAAGATGCCATCGGGGTTCTGCAGGATTTCGGCACGCGCCTCGATACCCTGAACATCGAAAACCGTTCCGACCTCTTCGCCTTCGAATTCGGTGTGCGTATAATCCGAATACCCTGCACGGATCTTCAGCCGCTGGAAGAACCCGTCACCCAGAAGGATGTCGCCGCGCAAGTCGGCGCGATACTGGCGCAGTCCGATATTGACGGTTTCCGCACCCTCTTCGTGATGATCTTCTTCGGGGCCTTCTGCACCCTCTTCACCTTCTTCATGATGGTGATGGGCTCCCGGCACGATCGGCACGCCGTAGAAAGTGTCATACACGCCGACGGAAACGCCAAGGTTCGATCCTCCACGGAAGAAAGCTACGCCGCCATTGGCGGCCCAGGTTTCGGTACCGCTGTTGAACAGCCGCCCGCGGGCGTTGGCCGCTTCGCGCAGCTCATCCGCTTCTTCCAGTTCGCCTTCGGCTTCCTCTTCGGCAGCATCGGCCAGCAGATCCGACCGGAGGCTGTCGGAAAGTACGTAACCGGGAACTTCGAGGTCGTCGGTCTTGCGATAAAGTCCGTCGGCGTGGACCACAAATCCTCCTCCGACGGGAAGGTCGATCGACGCCCCTCCCTCTCGCAGATCCGATACGGTATCGGCCCGGACCATCGCATCAACGTGGACATCTTCTGCGGGCACCCGGCGCGGGATACGTTTATCGATGATATTCACCGCGCCGCCGATTGCCTGACTACCGTACAGAAGGACGGCGGGGCCGCGCAGCACTTCAATGCTTTCGGCCGTCAGGGGATCGATCGATACCGCATGGTCGGCCGAGGTGTTGGAAACGTCGATCGCACCGATCCCGTCGACGAGCACCTTGACGCGCTCACCGGAAAAACCTCGCAGGATCGGACGCGAGGCGCCCGGAGAAAAGCCGGTAGCGGTGACACCCGGGATGTGGGTCAGAACCTCACCGATCTGGCCGTCCATGTTCGTATCGAGTTCCTCGCCCGAAATCACATCCGTACCGGCAAGGAGATCGAACTGACGCAGACCTTCCGCGCTGACGATAATCGTCCCGTCGGGGCCGATCCGGCGATTGTGCAAATCGTCTTCGGCAACGGGGGCGGCGGCGTCATCCCCAGCAGGTACCTGCTGGGCAACCGAAGGCGCAGCATGCGCAAGTGCGATGACTGAAAGGGATGCGCCTAGAGCGCGACGAAGCGTTACGGTGTGATACAACATAACGCGCCCATTACTCCCCAAATCTGCAAACGCAACCATTCTCGCGACGAATTGCTTATTTGTACGACGAACGACAAAAGGCCGCGCAAGGCAGCCTAGTGTTCAGATCGTAAGGAAAATGGAGCGGGCGAGGCGATTCGAACGCCCGACCCCAACCTTGGCAAGGTTGTGCTCTACCCCTGAGCTACGCCCGCTCACTGGCGCTCTACCGAACCATGTGGCCCGGTGGGGAGGCGCGCAACTAGCAACGGCTCTTGAGTCCCGCAAGCAAAAAGATGCGCTTTTTTTCACCCCGCTTGCAGGAGCGGCTCCAGCCCTTCACATTCGCTCGCGAAAGCCCACATGGGCGGGTGACAGTTTATATAGTGAAAGGCGGTTTTACGTGGCGAGCATGGGTTTGAGCATCGACGAGCAGAAGGCAGTCGAGAAGTTCAAGAAGGACGTCGTCGAGCCGTCGATGTCGAAACTCGTCATCCTTGATTTCTTCGCCGAATGGTGCGGACCCTGCAAGGCGCTCACCCCGATGCTGGAAAAGGTGGCTGCCGAATATGCCGATAAGGGCGTGGCGCTGGTGAAGGTCGATGTCGACCAGGACAAGTTCATCGCCGCCCAATTCCAGGTCCAATCGATCCCCACGGTCTATGCTATGTTCCAGGGGCAACCGGTTGCGGACCTGACCAATGCCCGCAGCGAATCGCAACTGAAGCAAACACTCGACCAGATCCTGTCCCAGCTACCGGTCCAAGGCGGCGACGAAGGCGGTGACCCGCAAGCACAGGCCGCCGAGCAGGTCGATCAATTCGTGGCCATGGGTGAGCAGGTGCTCGCCGAAGGTGATCCCGAAAGGGCCGCCGGCATTTTTGCGCAGGTTACCGAGATGGCTCCCGACAACGCCGCTGCGCATGCCGGACTTATCCGGGCGCTGACGCAGGCCGGGCAGGTCGAGGAAGCGAAATCCGTTCTCGCTGCCGTCGAGACAAACCCTGCGCTCGCCAGCGACAGCCTGATCGACAATGCAAAGGCGGCTCTGGAGCTTGCCGGCAACAAGGTCGACGATGGCGAACTTGCAGCGCTGCGCGACAAGGCAGCGGCAGATCCCGCGGATATGGACGCGCGTCTTGCCTATGCCGAAGCGGCCTTTGCTGCTGGCCAACGCGATGCGGCCGCTGACGAGCTGCTCGCGATGATCGAAGCCGATCGCGAATGGAACGAGGGTGCGGCGCGCACCAAGCTGCTCGACATCTTCAATGCCGTAGGGCTCGAAGACCCTTGGGTGGTAGCGACCCGCCGCCGTCTCTCGAAGCTGCTGTTCGGATGAGCGAGACGAAGCGCCTTTCGATTTTCCCCCTGCCCGGTGCGATCCTGTTCCCGGGTCTCCAACTACCGCTGCACATTTTCGAGCAGCGGTATCGTGATCTGGTCGGCAGTGCGCTGGCCAAGGATCGCCTGATCGGCATGGTCCAGCCCCAGCGCAGTGGTGAAGGGTCGCCGCTTTACGAAATAGGCTGCCTAGGCCGTATCGGCGATGTCGAGGCCATGGAAGATGGCCGCTATAATATCGTGCTCGAGGGCGAGACGCGCTTCCGCGTCCTGCGCGAACTCGAAGTTACCACCGCCTTTCGCCAGGTTGAAGCCGAGCTGATCGACGATCCGCAGAACGAAGTTCTGGCGAGCGTCGAGCGCGCCGGTTTCGAATTCGAAGCCAAGCGCTTCGCAGCGATGCAGGGCTATTCGGTCGACTGGGATTCGGTCGAACGGCTCGATGATGAAACGTTGATCAACGGCGTTGCCCAGATTGCCCCCTTCGACAGCGCCGCGAAGCAAGCCCTGCTCGAAGCCAACAGCTTGTCGGAACGGTGCGAGCTGATGATCCAGCTGATGCAGTTCTTTGCCCTGCGCGACGACGGGGACGAGATCGTCACCCTGCAATAAGCGTCAGAGGTTGAACGAACCGCGCAGGCCGTCGATCACATATTGGGCGGCGAGCGCGGCGAGCAGAACGCCGAGCACGCGGGTAATTGCCGCTTCCACCTTGTCACCGAACAGCCGCATGATTGGCCCGGCCGCCATCAGGGCGAGCATGGTAATGATAAGCACACCCGCCAGTGCAGCCAGCACGGTGAAGGTCTGCGCCAGATCGCTCGCCTCGTTCATCAGTAGCATGATCGCCGCGATCGCGCCTGGGCCGGCCAGCATCGGAATAGCCATGGGGAAGATCGAGACATCTTCGACCTCCGGCGCAGCTGCGACCTTCTCGGCCCGCTCCTCGCGCCGCTGGGTGCGTTTCTCGAAGACCATCTCGAAGGCGATCCAGAACAGCATGAGCCCACCCGCGATGCGGAAGCTGTCCAAATCGATATGCAGTGCGGCAAGTAATTGCTCGCCGAACAGCGCAAAGATCAGCAGGATGACAGCCGCAATCACCACTGCGCGGATCGCCATGTTGCGGCGCTCCGGCGTCGTTGCGCCCTTGGTAAGGCCCGCATAGATCGGGGCACAACCCGGCGGATCGATCACGACGAACAGGGTGATGAAGGCGGAGACGAAAAGCTGGGCAAGCATCAGTCTTTGAATACCTTTGGTCCGGTCGCTATGAATTTGCCGTCCCACAGCAATAGCGTGACGGTGCTTCCGCCCTGCATCGTGTGGATCGCATATTGCAGCGATCCATCGTCCGATTGGCCCATGACCGCGGGGCGTTCGCTGCTGACGGCGCGCTGATCCGCAGGCACGGGTTCGGCACAGTTTGCGACTTCGGTCGAGACAAAATCAGGCGCTTCGAGCGGTTGGTCCAGCTCCTGCGCAATGTTGGCTTGCCACAGGTAAGAGCCGTCGCGCTGCCGCCGCCAGACGGTAACGAATTCACTGTCGCTGCCATCCGGCCATTGCGCGGCGCCTTGCGAAATTGCGAGGCTGCCGTCGCAGCTCGACCAGATCTGATGCGGCTGCCATGTGACAGAGCGCGCAGGATCGGCCCGATTTTTCAGCCACTCCCTCGCATTCACCGGTGCGGGCACGAACAGCGTCGCATCGTTTGCCGCATAATCGGCAAAGGCGGTCCACTGGCCATCGTCCTGAGCAGCGCGGGCAAAGGCGAGTTCGGTCGCCACCACCTTGCCAGGATTGGCGACGGGCTGGATGAAACGGCCATAGCGTTCCTGTGACCCGCCCGCGCAGGCGGAGAGAGACAGGGCTGCGATGGCCGCGAAGGCGAACCGCCAGCTCACAGGCTTTGCGGCACGTCCAGCCCGGCGTTGCGATAGGCAGCGACGAGCGTGTTGCGCAGCAGCACGGCGATGGTCATCGGACCGACGCCGCCGGGCACGGGGGTGATCGCTCCGGCGACACCTTCGGCACCGGCATAATCGACATCGCCGACCAGACGGCCCTTCTCCTCGCCCTCGGCGGGAGGCAGGCGGTTGATGCCGACGTCGATCACGGTTGCGCCGTCCTTCAGCCATTCCGCCTTGACCATTTCGGCGCGGCCCACGGCGGCGACGACGATGTCGGCGCGCTTTACGACGGCGGGCAAATCTTTGGTGCGGCTGTGCGCGATGGTAACGGTGGCGTTGGCATCCAGCAGCAACTGCGCCATCGGCTTGCCAACGATGTTCGAGCGGCCAATCACCACGGCTTCGAGGCCGGACAGGTCACCCAGCCGGTCCGTCAGCAGCATCATGCAGCCCAGCGGGGTGCAGGGCACGAAGCCGCTCAGCCCCACGGCGAGCCGGCCTGCATTGGTTACGTGAAACCCGTCGACATCCTTGTCCGGGCTGATCGCGGCGATCACGGCCTGATCGTCGAGATGATCGGGCAGCGGCAGCTGGACGAGGATGCCATCGACGCTCTTGTCACCGTTCAACTGTTCGACCAACGCCAACAGATCGGCTTCGCTGGTATCGGCAGGCAGGCGGTGCTCGAAACTTTCCATGCCCGCGGCCACGGTGGCCTTGTGCTTGCTGCCGACATAGACCTGGCTGGCGGGATCTTCGCCCACCAGCACCACGGCTAGGCCCGCCTTGCGCCCCGCAGCTGCGGAGAATTTCTCAGCCTGCTCGCCCACCCGTTCGCGCAGGGCGGCGGCGAAGGCTTTTCCGTCGATCCGTTCCGCGGTCATACGGACATGATGATATTGCGCAGGACGATCAGGATGATCTGCAGCAATATGATCACCACCAGCGGAGAGAAATCGATCGAGCCGGTGTTGGGCATCCGGTTGCGGATAGGCCGCAGCACCGGTTCGAGCAGGCGGTTGATCGCGTCGTAGAAGCCCATCAGGAATTCGTTGCGGCCCACCACGTTGAAGGCGAACAGCAGGCCGATGATGAACTGGATGATGATCAGCATCACGAAGATGTTCGTGATCATCTCGATGATCTGGTAGAGGGTAATCAGCACTTCGGTCGATCCCGTTGTCTTGAGTGGCAGTACCGTAGGCGACAGCCCCTACAAGAGGTGCGCGATTGCCGCCACCCCCTAAGCCGCGCTTATCAGCGTCCCGGCGCCGCGAGCGGTGAAGAATTCCAGCAGCATGGCATGCGGCACCCGCCCGTCGAGGACGACTGCCGCCTCGCAGCCGGCCTCTACCGCGCTGACGCAGGTTTCCAGCTTGGGGATCATCCCGCCGCTGATCGTGCCATCGGCGCGCAGTTCCGCGATGTCTGCCGGAGTGAGGTCGGTGAGCAGCTTGCCGTCCTTGTCCAGCACGCCGTCCACATCGGTCAGCAGCAGCAGGCGCGCCGCGCCCAGCGCCGCCGCCAGTGCGCCCGCCATGGTATCGGCGTTGATGTTGTAGGTGTGGCCATCCTCGCCCGTGCCGATCGGGGCGACGACGGGGATCATGCCCGCCGCCGTGGCGGTTTCGATGATCGTGGTGTCGACCGCGCTGGGTTCGCCGACGAAGCCGAGGTCCAGCGCTTTCTCGATATTGCTTTCCGGGTCCTTGGTGGTGCGCTGCACCTTGCGCGCGGTGACCAGCCCGCCATCCTTGCCCGAGATGCCCATGGCCTTGCCCCCGGCGCGGGCGATCGAGCCGACGATGCCCTTGTTGATCGCGCCCGACAGGACCATTTCGGCGACCTCTGCCGTGGCCTTGTCGGTCACGCGCAGGCCATCGACGAAGCGGGTTTCCACGCCGAGCTTTTCCAGCATCGCGCCGATCTGCGGCCCGCCGCCATGGACCACCACCGGGTTGATGCCCACTGCCTTCAGCAGCACCACATCCTCGGCGAATTCGCGGGCGGCGTCTTCATCGCCCATGGCGTTGCCGCCGTATTTCACCACGAAGCTGCGTCCGGCATAGCGCTGGAAATAGGGCAGCGCCTCGATCAGCGTCTGCGCCTTGGCGCTGGCATCGGTCAGGTTCATGGGCAGTCTTTCCATCGGCTATCTCAACAGGAGCTTCGTGCGCCCCATTAGCCGCTGGATCCCCGGCGCGGAAGAGGATGATCTTTACCGGCCCAAAGACAAAGGGACACGGCCTGCCATAATGGCGGACCGCGTCCCCTCAATCGTCAATCGCACCGCGTGTTAGCGGGTGCGCACCCTGGTATAGGTGTAGTTCGTGCGCGATGCGGCATCGTGGCGCGCATAGATCACGTGATCGGCACGGATATCGAGATGTTCGGCTGCAACCAGCCGCCCGTCATCCATGCGCACCGCGAGCACTTCCTCGCGGTCCTTGTCGACCAGCATATCTTCGATCTTGCCGTATTCCTGCCCCTCGACGGAGCGGACCGGCCAGCCGCGGATATCCTGTTCTTCGTTCACGAGCTGCCATTTGGACAGCGTATCGAGATCGGCAAACCTGTCTTCATGTTCCATGGTCATGTCCTTATTCTACCACTTCGACGCTGTCGGCGAAGATCATGGCGGTGGCGGTGGTGTCGACTTCTTCGGTCACGCTCTGCGGCAGATCGCCGGGGAAAGCGCGGACTTCGCCGGTGATGGACACACGCGAACCGGGATTGACGTCGACCTGGCCTTCCATCGGAGTGTTGGGCGTCGGATATTCGTCGAACATGACGAGCGTTTCATTATCGCCTTCACCGACGGTGAAACCTTCGTCACCCACGACTTCATTGACGGCAACATCGGTCAGATTGACCTGGCGGCCGATCATGTCGCCGAGCGAGGCGAGACCGGCAACTCCGGTCAGCGCGGTCACTTCGCCGGTATCGGCGGTCATGGCCGGGTCTTCGTCATAGACGGGCGCGGTCACTTCGGTGTCGTCGACAACGACTTCCTCATCGTCGGTATTGGCGGCGATCAGCCACCACAACAGCGCGATCACACCGGCCAGCAGCAACAGCCACCAGAGCCAGCTGAGGGACGATTTCTTTTCTACGGGGATTTCAGCCATAAAACTTAGCCTCCTGTTTGCGGCCGACGCGCTGACGCAGCAGGCGAAAGCGCGTGGCCCTATTGGGGACAGCCATCGGCAATGAAGATCGTTCCGAATTGTCTGGAAATAAAATGATCTTCGGAAATATCCATCCGGATTGAATAGATGTCTTTAACGCGTTCTTTACGGTATATTATTTCCAGTCAGGTGATTTCGTCTGCAAACCCGCGGGCCTGTTCGTTAGGCTTAACGACACATCAACCCTGACCCGCGGGCGGGTATTGCGGTGCGGGGCCGTGATCCACGCTGAGACTTTCGCGCAGGCGGAAGCGGCGCTCTGCGGGCATCCATTGCCATATATGGAGATAGCGTCCGCCGCCGGTCTGCACCCAGCCCTTCTCCTCGCCCCGCCATTCGAGGAAGGTGTGATGCGCTTCTTCCAGCGCGCCCCAATCGCCTAGTTGCTTGATCGTGCGGCTGCCGGGCACCAGCAGGCGGCGGTTGCGATAGCCCTCGTCCTCGCCGCCCGGTTTGCGGCGGTCGCATTGCTCACGCTCCCCGGCGAGAAACTCCTCCGCGCTGGCGGCGGCCAGTCCGGCAAGATCGTGGAGCATGCGGAAATCCTCATGCAGCAGGGGCGCGGCGGCGGCGGGATCGCAGGCTTCGAAGAAATTCCAGAACAGGGCCGCGTCATTCGCCTCGATCCCCGCGGTCATCTCCGCGCCCGTTGGCATCGGCGCTGCCGCGGCGCTGGTGGAGGAAGGTGCGCCCGAAGACGCGTTTGCGAATGGAACGGCCTGCGCGAGCAGGAGGGCGGCAAGCCCGGTGGCGGCGATCATGTCGGTTTACTCCCCTATGTGTATTGCCGCAATAATACACATGCGAGCCGCGTAAAGTCCACACGCTTCGCAGATTGACGCCATAACCGCGCGTACCGGTGTGACTTTCACTCCCATTCGCCCTGCCCCCGGCCGATCTGGGCGTGCCATTGCAGCAGCGCATCATTGTCGGGAATACAACGGCTTGTGATGTATTTGCCTTCGTGCATCACCACCTTCCAGCGCCCCACTTCGCAGCGATAGGACGCCAGCAGCCCTGTGGCCTTTCCCGATGCCAAGTCCACAGGTTGATGAGGCTTTCCCAGCGCCGCATCCCAAGCCGCCGCAAAGCCTGCCGCGCCATGCCGCTTGCGCAGGCGATAGGCACTCTCGCGCCCCATCTCGACCGCGCGCGCCGCGCCCAGCACACTGCCGGTCTGCGCCAGAAAGCCGATGAAGTTCGCCTGCCGCTGCGGCGTCCACCCGTCGCTTCGCGGGCAGAGGGGAACGGGATGAAAGGCGGGAATGGAGCGCTTGCGCCGCAGACCCGCGCTGCGAGGAGGAGGATAATGCTTCATCGAAAAGGATGGAGCAGATTTCGTCCGTGTAGGAAAATGGTTTACGGGAGCGAACAACGCTTCAATGGCTCATCGGATCTAAATTTAGGCGGGATGCTCTGCGAACCCTTCTTATCCCGCCCGCTCTTCGCGAAGTTTCGCAAATTCTTTAAGACCAAGATGTACCTTCAAACGGCTTGCCGCATTGTCCCAACCAGCATCGGGGTCCGTGTATTGAAATACCCAACCGCTACCCCCACCACCAATACCTCTTCGATAGCCGATAACCGAAAAACTATACAGTAATTCCAAAGCGTCGTCAGCTTCCATCGTGTTGAGCTTTGACTTGCGCTTTCCATACGCTTCGTGAAAGGCGTCGCGGCTGAACGTGATTGTACTAAGCTCCGAACATGCTTGCAGCGCTTCGCCCCACTCCTCCCAGTGAGGGGTAATCTCGTCATCAAGTTCTTGCTTGAGGTATCGAGAATATGGCTCGCGGGCAGCCTGAATATCCGAGTTCTCGAAAAGATCAGCTTCCGGCATCACTTTGAGCGCCAGTTTTATCGCGTGATTTAGAAACTGGATCACATCGCGAGGCCTGTTAAATGTTCTCGAAACTATATGGCTCCACTTCGTCTGTGACCCCCTCATAAGGTTGCCGTCGTCTAGTTCATCCCAGTTATAGTTAGACCACAATTTAACCCGAATTCTTTCATTCACCATCTCCAGAAGGGTGTCGGGATCCCACTCTAAAAACACTGCGGACGACTGAGAAATTTTGTTCTTATCCGAAAAACGAAGCTCCTCCCAAATATCAGTTCTGACATAGATAACAGGAAAAAGAGGAACTTTCGCGGGATCGGTGCGCACCGATCTGGCTGCAAGAATTAAGCCGACAATCATTTCTCGTCGCCGGTCATCAAGCTTAGCAAGCCCCTGATCTAGCTCATCAAAATGCAAGAAGACTTTCGGAACGCCAGTTTGTGAAGCGATAGTTTTAGCGTTATCGAGCAAAGCGTCGGTAAGTCTGTCCAGTTCAGGAGCAATACCGCCTCCGTCTGCTTCGAACTCAATCGATCCGAGCTGGTTACCGAGCACGGCAGGGGCGAACGTTCGCTTGCTAAGCTTGACCTTGGCAGGTCGTAGAATTTGCCCAAGCTGAGGAGTAATTCCGCCGTAGTTTTCTTCTAAAAACTCCCTCGCAGCCCGTTGCGAGTCCGTCTGCATTTTCATGCCCTTCTGAGCGAGAAGAGCCGAATTTGCTTTGACAGCTATTAAATAGCGCCACGCGCTGACGTAGCTTTCAATATCGGAGGCACCAAGATTCTTTCTTTTCCCATGCAGCCCCCACGGATAGTCACGAAGACTTGGAGAATCAGTGACATAGTCGTGCTGAGGCTGTGAGAAATACTTAGCAATAGCTGTTTTTCCAGACCCTTTCCGTCCTACTACTACATATTTTGATCCTGATTGCACCTCGTCGACAGCTTCAGTCTTAACAAAATAAGACAGTACAGCATCATCGTCTTCTGCGGCTACATCCCCGAAGCTTCCGATGGCCTCAAAAAGGCCGGCGTCCGTATGATTGGTAGGAGCGCTCACTCCGCAGCCACGACCTCTTCGCCTTCACCGAACAGGCCCGGCCCGTCGTCCGCTGCGTCTTCCTCGTTCGCGGCCTTGGCTTTGCGGCGCTTGTCGAAGCTCGACCACACGTCGTTCCATTCGCCCTTGGTCGCGCCCTTGGAATATTCGGTCGCGCGCTGTTCGAAGAAGTTGGCATGCTCCACGCCGTTCAGCAGCGGGGCGAGCCAGGGCAGCGGGTGATCTTCGACCATGTAGATCGGATCGAGGTTGAGCTGGCCCAGGCGCCAGTCGGCGATGTAGCGGATGTACTTCTTGATATCCTTGGGCGTCATGCCGTGCACGGGGCCCATTTCGAAGGCGAGGTCGATGAAGTTATCCTCCAGCCGCACCGTCTTCTGGCAGATATCGATGATGTCTTCCTTCACCGCCTTGGTCAGGCAATCGCGTTCACGCACGAATTCGTGGAACATGCGGATGATGCCTTCGCAGTGCAGCGATTCGTCGCGCACCGACCAGCTGACGATCTGGCCCATGCCCTTCATCTTGTTGAAGCGCGGGAAGTTCATCAGCATGGCGAAGCTGGCGAACAGCTGCATGCCTTCGGTAAAGGCGCCGAACATGGCCAGCGTGCGGGCGATGTCCTCATCGCTGTCGACGCCGAACTGCTGCATGTAATTGTGCTTTTCCGCCATCTCCTCATATTCGAGGAAGGCCGAATATTCGCTTTCGGGCATGCCGATCGTGTCGAGCAGGTGCGAATAGGCGGCGATGTGCACCGTCTCCATGTTGGAGAAGGAGGTCAGCATCATCTTCACTTCGGTGGGCTTGAACACGCGGCCGTATTTCTCGTGATAGCAATCCTGCACCTCGATGTCGGCCTGGGTGAAGAAGCGGAAGATCTGGGTGAGCAGGTTACGCTCGTGCTCGGACAGCTTCTGCGCCCAGTCGCGGCAATCTTCGCCCAGCGGCACTTCTTCGGGCAGCCAGTGCACCTGCTGCTGACGCTTCCAGAACTCGTAGGCCCAGGGGTATTCGAACGGCTTGTAGGTCTTGCGGGCTTCGAGCAACGACATCTTGTGTCTCCGGATCTGCGTGTGAACGACTCATATAGGGAATCAGACCTGAGATTCGAAGGCAAGAGGGGATGATTCGGTGGGGATAAGAAAGGGGTAACTTTTTATGCGCGCGATTTAGGGCCGAAAGCGCCCCGTGCGCGCGACGAATGGCGGAACGCGATGGCGCGGCGAACCGTTGATCGGGCAAAGGAGAATTTCTCATGGGACAGTACGAACCCGAAGACAGCCGCGACGTCACGCTTAACGACGGGCATGAACCCGGCGGCATCAAGCGCACCGGCCCGCGCGAAGGCGAAAGCCGCCAGCAGGAACAGCAGCAGCAGCAGCAGGGTGAGGGCGCGCAGCCCGGTGACCAGCAGCAGGCGCTCGACGCGCAGGTCGGCGGCCCGCGTCCCGAATATGACCAGTACGAGGTCAACCAGGCGGGCAATATCAACGCCCAGGCCGAGCAGGCCCAGCCCGGTTACGGCAACGCCCGCGACGAAGAAGGCCATATGGAAAAGGAAGCCGCCAAGGGCGCCGAAGCCGAGAAGGACAAGGCCAAGCCCGGTGAAACCTCTTCCCGGCCCGACGAGCGCGCGGAAGCGGATGCGCAGCGCCCGCTCGGCAAGGACTGACACCAGACGATTTTCGGGGGCAGGCGGACAAGTCCGGTTTTCCCCTTTTGCGGGCTTGTCTCGCATTACCCCGGCGCCCCGTCCCTCAAAGGCGGGGCGTCAATTTATGTGCAGCCCATGTGCGGCGTAGAGGCTGCGGAAGCAGGCCGGAAGCACAGTAATCAGGCCAAAGCCAACAGGGCGTTCCTCAGCCAAGGTGGGCCGTGGACCTAAGGTGCGATCCACCCGTTTATTAGACATAAGCACTTTAAAGAAAAGAGAAATTTATGTTTGAGAAGCTACGCATCAAGGAACACATGGAAATCGTCGATTCGACAGGCCAGCACGTTGGAACCGTCGACGATACGCAGGACGACGCGATCAAGCTGACGAAATCGGACAGCAGCGACGACATGCACCATTTCATCAAGCTCGATAGTGTCGACCGTATCGACGATAACCGCATTTACCTTAAGGAAGGCACTCGTCTCCCCGAAGGTCTCGGCAACAAGGCGGCGATGTCCTAAGCGACATCGGCCCGACCGAAAAGTAAAAGCCCCGCTCTCCACATCGGAGGGCGGGGCTTTCGCTTGTCTGGGTTACACGATCCGTCTCAAGTTACTGACAGGCGAGGCATTCCTCGTAATCGGTTTGCTCACCGCCGGCGGCCAGTTCGTATTTCGCGGCATCGGCGGTATTGTCCGCTTCCACGCCGCCGGCGAAACCGGCGCGCTGCACGCTCTTCGAGCGGAGGTAGTAGAGCGACTTGATGCCCTTTTCCCATGCCTGGAAGTGCAGCATCATCAGGTCCCACTTGTCGACATCGGCCGGGATGAACAGGTTCAGCGACTGCGCCTGATCGATGTAGGGCGCACGGTCGCCCGCGAATTCGAGCAGCCAGCGCTGGTCGATTTCGAAGCTGGTCTTGAAGGTGGCCTTTTCTTCCGGCGTCAGGAAGTCGAGGTGCTGGACGCTGCCGCCCTTCTCCAAGATCGAATTCCAGATCGCGGTGGAGTTCTTGCTCTTCTTGTCGAGCAGTTTTTCCAGATAGGGGTTCTTCACCACGAAGCTGCCCGAAAGCGTCTTGTGGGTGTAGATGTTCGCCGGGATCGGTTCGATGCAGGCGCTGGTGCCGCCGCAGATGATGCTGATCGACGCGGTCGGCGCTATCGCCATCTTGCAGCTGAAGCGTTCCATCGCGCCCATTTCTTCCGCATCGGGGCAGGCGCCGCGTTCCTGCGCCAGCACCATCGATGCTTCGGAAGCCTTGGACTGGATGTGCTTGAACATCTTCAGGTTCCAGACCTTGGCCATCGGGCTTTCGAAGCCGATGCCCTTCTGCTGGAGGAAGGAGTGGAAGCCCATCACGCCCAGGCCCACGCTACGTTCGCGTTCGGCGCTGTAGCGTGCGCGTGCCATTTCGTCGGGCGCGCGGTCGATATAGTTCTGCAGCACGTTGTCGAGGAAGCGCATGACGTCCTCGATGAACTGCTTGTCCGCGTTCCATTCGTCCCACTTCTCGATGTTGAGCGAGGACAGGCAGCACACGGCGGTGCGATCGTTGCCGAGGTGGTCGATACCGGTCGGCAGGGTGATTTCGGCGCACAGGTTCGAGGTGGAGACCTTGAGGCCCAGCTCGCGGTGATGCTTGGGCATCATCCGGTTCACCGTGTCGGAGAAGACGATGTAGGGTTCGCCCGTGGCAAGGCGCGTTTCGACCAGCTTCTGGAACAGGCCGCGCGCATCCACCGTCTTGCGGACGCTGCCGTCCTTCGGGCTTATGAGGTCGAATTCCTCGCCATTGCGGACCGCTTCCATGAAGGCATCGGTCAGCAGCACGCCGTGGTGCAGGTTGAGCGCCTTGCGGTTGAAATCGCCCGAGGGTTTGCGGATTTCAAGGAATTCCTCGATTTCCGGGTGGGTCACGTCGATATAGCAGGCGGCCGAACCGCGGCGCAGCGAGCCTTGGCTGATGGCGAGCGTGAGGCTATCCATTACGCGGACGAAGGGGATGATCCCGCTGGTCTTGCCGTTGAGGCCGACCGGTTCGCCGATGCCGCGCACATTGCCCCAATAGGTGCCGATGCCGCCGCCCTTCGAAGCAAGCCAGACGTTCTCGTTCCAGGTGTTCACGATGCCGTCGAGGCTGTCGGATACCGAGTTGAGATAGCAAGAGATCGGCAGGCCGCGCTGGGTGCCGCCGTTCGACAGCACGGGCGTTGCCGGCATGAACCACAGCTTGGAAATGTAATCGTACAACCGCTGGGCATGATCGGCATCGTCAGCAAACGCATCGGCAACGCGGGCGAACAGGTCCTGATAGCTCTCGCCGGGCAGCAGGTAGCGGTCTTCCAGCGTTTCCTTGCCGAAAGCGGTCAGCAGATCGTCACGGCTGCTGTCCGTCTTCACGTCGAACCGGCGGTCGAGCACTTTCTTGCTGTCTTCCTTGACCGAAGCCTTGGCGACTTCGGCCATGGCGCCTGCCATTGCCTGTCCGGCCTTCTCGGCGACGAGTTCTTCACTGCCGTGATCTTTAGAATTAGTGGCCACAAGCGCCTTATCTTTATTTTTAGAAGGAGATGGGTTCGCCTCGACCGGATCTGAGGTGTCGAGATCTAATGCCATTTCTACGCGCTCCTCGGTTCTGAAATCCATGCCGCAACTCCCCTACGAGTGAGTTGTGGGGGATATGAATCGATATACTCCGAAAACCCATGCTTTCGGAGGGATTTATCCAAAATATCGATGTCTACCGGGGGCACATGATCTTGTGTGCTTGGCGTTATCCCCACAACAAGTTGTTGCGTTTGTGAATCTTCGCCGAGGCATTGTCAACGCCTTTGACAAGAGAATTTCATGTCAACCTTTGAAGGTCAGAAAGGGGGATCGTGTAATACGGACTCTCCAGACCAAGGTATTTCCTCATCACCAGACTGATTGTCGTTGATTACGGAGAACCAGCGAAACCCCTCCGTCCCCAGAATTGTATCCACAACCCAACATTGCCGATTAACATAGCCCACCACTTCAACAGGGGGTTTACGATTACTCTTACTAATTATCACCTCTAGTTCTCCTACCGACCACAAGATGTTGTACCACATAAACATCAAAACCCCCCACATCCTGATTAACCTTATATTCTCTGGTGGCGAGATTGCGAGTCGTTTTCCGGAGTTGTTCCGTTTTCGTTCAGCCCCAAACTGAAATGAAGCTCCGCGACGCGTGGAACAAGCTGGACTGCGCGGTTTCGCAAGCCCAAAAATGCAGGCGTGTAAAAAAATTGGCGGGCAAAAATTATGCTGCCGGCTTGCGGCAAGATCGAATCCGGACGCGCAATTTTGGAATCGATGGCTATGCGCCAGTGACCGCAATGACGCTGCGTCTTGCGGGCCGGAACAGGTTTCCCGCCAGGCCCGAATCACCCGGTAAGGGATGACTCGAGGCCTAGTCGCGAAGTCTTGGACGGCGTCAGGCGGCGACCGCTGCCTTGGCGTGCGCGGCGATCTCGCCTGCCACCTCATCCACCAGGTCGAGCGGCAGATCGTGGCCCCAGCCGGGGATCGTCTTCAACTTGGCGCCCGGAATATGCCTTGCCGTATCGCGCCCGCCTTCGCAGGGGACCAGCGGATCGGCTTCGCCATGGAGCACCAGCGTCGGGACCGTGATGGTGCGTATCATCTTGCTGCGGTCGCCATCCGCCACGATGGCGGACAGGTGCCGGGTGGGCCCTTCCGGATAATAGCTGCGGCGCACGCCTGCCCGCGCACGTTCGCGCAGCCGGTCCTCGCTCGTTGGATAGCCGGGCGAACCGATCGTGCGCGCCAGCATGACGCCGTGATCCACCAGCGCCTCTTCCTCGTCGCTCTTGGGCCGCGTCACCAGCGCCTGCAGCGCCTCCTTCTTGGCCGAGGGAAGCTTCGGATTGCCCGTGGTAGAGAAGACCTGCGTGAAGCTGAGGCACCGTTCGGGATATTTGGCCGCAACATGCTGGGCAATCATCCCGCCCATGCTGGCGCCGACGATATGCGCCTTGTCGATCCCCAGAGCATCGAGCAGGCCCACGGCATCCGCCGCCATGTCGGCCAGCGTATAAGGCACCCGCGGGGTTATGCCGAACTTGTTCAGAAGCGTCATCCAGATGATGCCGGGCGCCCGCTGCCCATCCAGCTTCTGGCTGAGGCCGATGTCGCGATTGTCATACCGGATGACGCGAAAACCCTGACCGACCAGCTCATCGACCAGTTCATCGGGCCATAAAGTCAACTGCGCCCCGAAGCCCATGATAAGCAGCATCGCAGGAGCGGACGGATCGCCCCGCTCTTCGTAGTGAATCTCGATCCCGTTCGCTTGGGCTTTCGGCACGTCGTTCTCCCTCGGCTTCGGGTGGCGCCCCTGGCCACGCCGGATAGGTGGAACGGTGTGCGTCAGTACGGGAGACTATGCAAATCTCTCGTCCAACCGCCGCAGCTATTCGGCCTCGGCCCGCAAGCGCTTTTCCCGGTAGAGCGCTTCGTCCGCGCGCTTGATGACGGCCTCGAACTGGCCGGCGTCATCCGCATCGACCATTGTCAGGCCGAAGGAGAAGGAAACCCGCTCGCCCTCCACGTCTGCCAAGGGCCGCCAGCGCATCGAATAGCGGAGGCGGTCGAGAAGATAGGCCGCTTCTTCCACCGTGCAGCCGGGGAAGAAGATCACGAATTCGTCACCGCCCCAGCGTGCCACGAGTTCCCCGCCCGACATGCTGGTAGCGAGGCGCTGCGCCATTGCTCGCAAGACCCGGTCGCCCTGCAAATGGCCGTGGACATCGTTGACGCGCTTGAAATTGTCGCCATCGAGAATGGCCAGCGCGCCGTGGACCTCGCTGCGCTTTTCCAGTGCTTCGAGAAAGCCCCGGCGGTTGGCGAGCCCGGTCAGGCTATCGGTGGTGGCCAGGCCTTCCAGCGCATTCAGGCGCTTCGCCGTGGACCGGACAGCGTGAGCCACGGATTCGAGCAATTCGCCCGCCATATCGCGCCCACCGACGGGCACGGGGCGATCGAGATCACCATCCCGTAATGCGCGCAGTGATCGCGTGGCCTCTCCGACAGGCGACAACAGCCCCCAGATACCCAGTATGCCCAAGGCGCTTCCGATCACGGTCGCCACCAGCAGGACGAGAAAGATACTCCACTGCCATTCCCCCCGAATGGCCGCGAAGATCAGAAATGCGGCGAGCGGCACGTGAACCGAGCCGAAGCACAGCGTGAACATGCGCGCCGCATAGCTGCGAGGAAACAGAAACGAGGTTGCCTTGTAGAATCGCATCGCCTGTCCCTTAAGGCGCTTCGCCAAGCTGCGAAAGTAAGGGTGTCCGCTCAGGGAATAAGCACGGTGTCCCGGGCGACGCTGTCCGTTTCGGGATAGTCGAGGATGAATTGCAGTCCGCGGCTTTCGTGCCGCTTCAGCGCGCTGCTCACGATCAGATCGGCGCATTCGAGCAGATTGCGCAATTCGATGAGATCG
Organism: uncultured Erythrobacter sp.; assembly: GCA_947504155.1. Lineage (GTDB taxonomy): Bacteria > Pseudomonadota > Alphaproteobacteria > Sphingomonadales > Sphingomonadaceae > Qipengyuania. The sequence continues at coordinate 807,271 of CANNGF010000002.1, read as the reverse complement.
GTGGTCACACGGAAGTGGCCGTAATAATCCTCCACCTCGCCGCGCAGCATGCGTATGCGATGGGCGGCGCGTTCGAGGCGCTTGGTGGTGCGCACGATGCCGACATAGTTCCACATGAAGCGGCGGATTTCGGTCCAGTTCTGCTTGATCACCACTTCCTCGTCGGAATCGGTCACGCGGCTTTCATCCCACGGCAGGATGGCGGGCGGTTCGTCGAGGCTATCCCAGCATTCGAGGATGTCCCTGGCCGCGGCCTCACCAAACACGAAGCATTCGAGCAGGCTGTTGGAAGCAAGGCGGTTGGCGCCGTGCAGCCCGCTTTCGGTGCATTCTCCCGCAGCCCACAGGCCTGGCAGATCGGTCTTGGCATCGAGCCCGATCTTCACCCCGCCGCAGGTATAATGCTGCGCAGGCACGACCGGGATTGGCCCCTTCGTCATGTCGATACCGAGGCCCAGCAGCTTCTCGTGGATCGTGGGGAAGTGCTCTTTCACGAATTCGGGCGGCTGATGGCTGATGTCGAGATGGACGTAATCGAGGCCATAACGCTTGATCTGGTCGTCATTGGCGCGCGCCACGATATCGCGCGGGGCCAGCTCCATGCGCTCGGGATCGTATTTTTCCATATAGCGCTCACCCGTCACCGGGTTGAGCAGCCGCCCGCCTTCGCCGCGCACCGCCTCGGTGATGAGAAAGTTCTTCACTTCGAGATTGTAAAGGCAGGTCGGGTGAAACTGCATCATCTCCATGTTGGAGACGCGCGCGCCGGCCCGCCACGCCATCGCGATACCGTCGCCCGTCGCACCGCGCGGTGCGGTGGAGAACAGATAGACGCGCCCCGCCCCGCCAGCCGCCAGCACGGTTGCCCGTGCGACATGCGCCACGACCTTGCCGCTCTTCTCATCCAGCGCATAGGCGCCCCAGACCCGGCCCGATCCCGAATAATCCTGCTGGTTGCGCCCGGTGATGAGATCGACGCAGCTCTGGTGCGGCAGCAGGGTGATATTCGGATTTTCTTCCGCCGCCTTGAGCAAGGCGGCCTGCACCGCCCAGCCGGTGGCATCGTTCACATGCACGATGCGGCGGTGCGAATGCCCGCCTTCGCGGGTAAGATGAAGATCGCCTTCCTCGCGATTGAAGGGCACGCCGAGTTCGCACAAACGATCGATCGCGGCCGGTGCGCGTTCGATAACGTATTCCACCGTCTCCAGATCGTTCAGCCCGGCACCCGCCACCATCGTGTCGCGAATATGATTCTCGAACGTGTCGCCGGTATCGAGCACGGCGGCGATGCCGCCTTGCGCCCAGGCGGTCGATCCGCTGTCGAGCTTGCCCTTGGCCAGCACCAGCACTTTCTTGGTCTGCGCCAGTTCGAGCGCGGCAGTAAGGCCGGCGGCGCCGGATCCAATCACGAGGACGTCGTAAGCTTCGGTCATGGGGCTGTCATGGCGGGGACTTCGCACCGCGGCAAGCACAGAACGATTCGCCGAAATATGGTTAAATTGGGGCGAAGTAACGCTATGGAGCGAGTCGACAGGGAATCGTGGGGGCGCACGGGATCTTGGAGGGTCTGGAATTATGAAAGTGGGTCTGCTCGCCTGCGCCTTCGGGCGTCACTCTGTCGATGTTGCAAACAAGCGCAAGGCCGGCGGCATGCATGTGGGCAAATGCGCCTGCTGCAAAACCCCGATGGAAGAGATCGAACCCAATGTCTGGGAAGTGCTTCAGGTGAAGGACGCCGGACTGGGTCGCCGCCACTTCGGCTGAAGATTGAGATGTGGCGCGGGGTCAGCCCGCGCCCGTCAACTGCACGAAAACATCTTCCAGATCGGCTTCGCGGGTGGTGACATCCTCGATGGCGTAACCATGCGACTGGACGAGGGCGAGCACCTGTCCCGCGCTGGTCTTGTCGCGATCATAGGTAATGTCGAGCCGCCGTTCGCCCACCACTTCGGCCTTGAGGAAGGCTTCTTCCATGATCGGGCCGCCGAGATCCTTGTCCACGCTGACCGACACGATCTTTTCGCGCGCCATGCCCACCAGTTCGCGTGTGGGCTTGTTGGCGATGAGTTCGCCATGATTGATGATGGCGATGCGGTCGCACAATTGCTCGGCTTCCTCGAGATAGTGCGTGGTCAGCACCACGGTCACGCCTTCTGAATTCAGTTCTTGCACCAGCTCCCACAGCTGGCGGCGCAATTCCACGTCGACGCCGGCGGTCGGCTCGTCCAGCACCAGGATCGGCGGTGAATGAACCATGGCCTTGGCGATCAGCAGCCGGCGCTTCATCCCGCCCGAGAGCGTGCGGGCATAGGCATCGCGCTTGTCCGAAAGATGTACGGCGGCAAGCAGGTCCTCGCTGCGCCGGTCCGCCTTGGGAATGCCATAGAAGCCGCCCTGGTTTTCCAGCACCTCGAACGGCGTAAAGAAAGGATCGAAGACGATTTCCTGCGGGACGATGCCGATCGAGCGCTTGGCATTGCGCGGATTGCCATCGGTATCGAAGCCCCAGATCTCCGCACTGCCGCTCGTCTTGCGGACGAGGCCCGCCAAGATATTGATGATCGTCGACTTGCCCGCGCCATTGGGGCCGAGGAGGCCGAACACGCCGCCTTGGGGTACATCGAAGCTCACACCCTTGAGCGCCAGCTTGCCTTCGTCGCCCGGGCCGCTGGGGGCGTAGCGTTTGACGAGATTGTCGATGCGAATTGCAGGAGGTGTGGTCATGCCCATGCCCTAGGCGCTTGAGCGGTTCGAAAAAACCCATTATCGGCACTGCCATGAGTCTGCCCCCACCCGAAGTGTCCAAGGTCCTCACGCGCCGCGTGTGGTGCGACGGCGCAACCGACATCCGCAGCGGCAAGAATTACAAGCCTTCCGCGCTCGGCCATCCCAAGATCTATCTGGAGATAGACGAGCACGGCTATGTCGATTGCGGCTATTGCGACCGGCGCTTCGTGCTGGAAGGCGGCCCGGCCGACGGCGTCGATCAGTCGCAGTTGCGGGACATTTCCGAAGGCGCCGATCCGGGCCACCCGTAACTCTTCTAAAAATCCATCATCGCAAGCGGCGCTGTGTAAGAGGGTGACGAGGCGCATGTTCGTGCCTATCTCCCCTCCATGACCGAACCGCTTTCCGATCCGCTCGCCCTTGTTTATGGCAACAAGCTGACGCCCGAAGAGGCGCAGGCGCTGACCGCCAAACTGCTGGCCCCGTGCGACGATGGCGAGCTTTACCTCCAGTTCATTGCCTCGGAAGCCTTCGGGTTCGACGATGGCCGCCTGAAGACAGCCGACTATAGCCGAGATTCGGGCTTCGGCCTACGCGGTGTATCGGGCGAGACGACCGGCTTTGCCCATGCGAACGAAGTCAGCGCCGCAGCAATCACCCGCGCCGGGGAAACGCTCAAGCTGCTCGATGCCACGAGCCAGCCGCTTGCCGCCCCGCCCGAGCGCACCAACCGTCATCTTTACACCGACCTTTGCCCGCTCGATCTCGTGCCGTTCGAGGAAAAGGTCGCGCTGCTCGAAAAGATCGACGCTGTCGCACGGGCGAAAGATCCGCGCGTGGCGCAGGTTTCCGCCAGCCTGCTGGCAAACTGGAGCGTGATCGAGATCGTGCGGCCCGACGGGCATATTGCGCGCGATATCCGGCCGCTGGTGCGCCTCAATATCCAGGTTGTCGCCGAACAGAACGGGCGGCGCGAAACCGGCTTCTATGGCCTTGGCGGCCGTTATCTCTACGATCGGCTGTTCGACGAGGGCGCGTGGATGCGCGGGATCGACGAAGCCGTGCGCCAGGCGCTGGTCAATCTGGACAGCATAGCCGCCCCTGCCGGGGAACAGACCGTGCTGCTCGGCCCCGGATGGCCGGGAGTTCTGCTGCACGAAGCTGTCGGCCACGGGCTGGAAGGCGATTTCAACCGCAAGGGCACCAGCGCTTTTTCGGGCCGCATCGGCGAACGGGTCGCTGCTCCCGGCGTAACGGTGGTAGACGATGGCAGCATGGCCGAACGCCGCGGTTCGCTGAGCATCGATGACGAAGGCACGCCGACGCGCGAAACCGTGCTGATCGAGGATGGCATCCTGAAGGGTTATATGCAGGACCGCCTCAATGCGCGGCTGATGGGCGTGGAAGCGACCGGTAATGGCCGCCGCGAAAGCTATCAGCATGCCCCCATGCCGCGCATGACCAATACTTTCATGCAGAGCGGGAACGACGATCCGGCAGAACTGCTCAGCCGCGTGGACGACGGTATCTACGCCACCAGCTTCGGCGGCGGCCAGGTCGACATCACCAGCGGCAAGTTCGTCTTCGCGTGCACCGAGGCCTACAAGGTAGAGAAGGGCAAGATCGTCGCCCCGATCAAAGGCGCCACGCTGATCGGCGACGGGCCGAGCGTGCTGACGCGTGTACGGGGCATCGGCAATGACATGACGCTGGACGAAGGCGTGGGAATCTGCGGCAAGGGCGGGCAGAGTGTGCCCGCCGGCGTGGGCCAGCCGACCCTGCTGATCGATGGTATCACGGTCGGCGGCACCGGCTGATCGTCGCAGCAAGAAGGCAACTCATCGCCGGTTCAGGCGTTGGATAGTATAAGGCCGGGGTTGGGCTAAACTGGAGAAACGATCATGTTGAAACGTCTTGTCCTTACCGCTGCCGCCATTGGTGCGCTGGCCGCACCTGTCGCCGCGCAGGCGGAAGACCCGGTTGCTCCGACACGCGGCGAAGCGAAGCTGGCGAAAATGCTCGAAGGGCGCGTTGCCGGTGAGCCTGAAAGCTGCATCCGCACAGTCGGCTCCAGATCGCTTACTCAGATCGACGATACCGCCCTCGTTTATAAGGACGGTGACACGGTTTGGGTAAACTTCACCCGCACTCCAGACGCGATCGATGATAACGACTACCTCGTAATCAAGAAGTTCGGATCTTCGTCATTATGCCGAACCGATCAGATTACGACCTATAGTCGAACCGGAAATTTCTTCTCCGGAGTGATTTTTCTCGACGATTTCGTGCCATATCGCAAAGCTGAGGAAGGCTAATCCAAATTGTCAGGTGAGAGCGCGGCAAGCCACTCGTCGCGCGCTGCCTGCATCGGCGCCCAATCCCCGGTCGCGGTCATGGCTGCAAACCCGCTGTCACTGACCGGATCGTAAATGGCTATGGACTTGTAAGGTCCGTTACTGCCGGTCTGCCATGACCATATTGATCCTTCGTGCTCACGGATGCGGCCACCCAGCGCGTAATTTTCTTCCGGAGTGGTAACACTCGTCAGCTGGTTAAGCGCTCGGGCCGAGAGCCCACCTTTATAAGTGAAGCGCAATAACCCGATCAGGTCCAGCGGGCGCGATGCCAGCCCGCCGGCACATTGCAGGAAACCGGGCATCGGCATGGCATCCTCGGTAGGGATTTGGCCTCCTTCGCCCAATTGACGCGAGAAGACTTCGCTGTGTTCCATCCCTGCCGGGCGCAGCACAAGCCTTTGCAACAGGGTCTCCAGTTTTTCCCGCGAAGCCCGTTCAAGAACAGCTTGCACCACGATCCAGTTGACGTGATCATAAGCAAAGGCTTCTCCCGGCGCTCTGGCTAGATCACCTGCCACGAAGCGGCGGATTGCTTCGGTCGGTTCCGCTATTGCAAGCGTGCCTTGCAAATCCTCTCGTACGGCGGGCATGAGCCCATCGCGTAGCCCGCTCCGATTCTGGAGCAGCTGACGCAAGGTTACTTGTCCTGCTTCGCCCAATTCGAGATCGGGCAGGAGAGCGGCGATAGGCGCATCGAGCTCCAGCCGACCCTGATCGGCCAAGGACAGCGCAGCCACGCTACATGCAAACTTGGCGATTGAACCGGCCTGAAAAGTTGCGCCAGATGTCACATCACCGATGTCTCCGCGGTCAAACTGACCATCGGACAGTGTGGCGTAACTGTATGCCGGAGGCGCATCCTGCGCGCTGGACGGGGTGGTGACGAGGCATAGGGCAAGGCCGGGCAGAATAGCTTCAAACCAGTTCATCCTCGGTGAGCTATCGCCCGTAAGGACGCTTGTCGAGTTCAACTCTCAACGGAATACCACTCGCACAATCCGCTGACAGGGCACGTTTCGCATTTCGGCGCGCGTGCAGTGCAGACGGCTTTGCCGAACTGGATCAGCCAAAAATGGCCGTCGTGCAGCGCCCATTGCGGTGAGCGTTCTTCGAGTTGCTGCGCTGTCTTTTCGGCTGTCTTCGCTTGGGTCAGGCCGATGCGATTGCAGACCCGGTGCACATGGGTGTCGACCGCGATCACATCCTTGCCGAAGGTGAAGCTGAGCACGATGTCAGCGCATTTTCTTCCGATCCCGGGCAGTTCCATGAGACCGCTGCGGGTATCTGGGACCTTGCCGCCATGCTGTGCCAGTAACGCCTCGCAAAAACGCCGGATCGACCGGGTCTTGTTGTTGTAGAGACCGCACGGCTTGATCGCTGCGGCAATGTCCCGGTCGTCCAGTTCCAGCATCGCCTCGGGCGTCGTGGCGAGGGCGAACAGCGCCTCGCTCGCCCTCGCCGTATTGCGGTCGAGCGATTGCGCCGAAAGCATGCAGGAAATGCACGAGCGAAAGGCATCGGGCTGGCCTTTGGGGCCCTTGGCACCCGGCGTTCGCCCCGGCATTTTCTGCGCGAGGATGCGATAGACATCCTCGACTTGCGCTTCGGTCAGCAAGGCTCAGGCCGGGAGCGGATCGTCCACCTGTTGGAGCGAGGGATAGTCCGTATAGCCTTCCGCACCGCCTCCGTAGAAGGTAGATTCGTCAGGCTCGTTATAGGGGCCGTCCTGCACAATCCGTTCCGGCAGATCGGGATTGGCCAGGAACAGCCGCCCGAAGGTGACCGCGTCGGCATGGCCATCGGCAATCCATTTCGCCGCTTCATCGGGTTCGAAATTGCCATTGGCGATGAACGGGCCGTCGAAGGCAGCGCGCATCGTGTGCAGAATCGTATCGCCGCTTTCATCCTTGCCCTCCCCCGTGTGCGAATTGGGGCGGATCACGTGCAGATAGGCAAGGCCGCGCCCGGCAAGCGCCTTCGCTGCGGCGGGATAGGTTTCCTCCGGATTGGCATCTTCCGTGCCGCCGGGGCCACCCTGCGGCGAGAGGCGCACGCCGACACGATCGGCGGGCAGCACGTCGCAGACGGCATCGACCACCTCGCGCATCAGGCGGAGGCGATTGTCGAGGCTCCCGCCATAGTTATCGTCGCGGTCATTGGTCGCGGAGCGGATGAACTGGTCGATGAGGTAATTGTTGGCGCAATGCACCTCGACGCCGTCGAAGCCCGCCTCGGCAGCGCATTTTGCGGCGTGGCGGAAATCCTCGATCAGGCCCGGGATTTCGTCGGTACGCAAGGCGCGCGCCTCTTCGAACGGAACTTGCGGGCCGTCCTCGTGCCGGTCACCCACGAAAGCCTCGCCTTCAGGTGTCCAGGCAGAGGCGGAAACAGGCTGGCCTCCATCGGGCTGGAAAACCGGATGGCTGATCGCGCCGACATGCCAGAGCTGGCAGAAGATGCGGCCACCGGCTTCGTGGACGGCGTCGGTAACGACCTTCCAGCTTTCGACCTGGCTGTCGGTGAAGATGCCGGGCGTCCAGGCATATCCCTGCCCCTGCTTGCTGATCTGCGTGGCTTCGCCCACGATCAGCCCGGCCCCGGCCCGCTGCGCATAATAAAGCGCATGGAGCCCGGTTTGCTCGTTGGTCTTGGCTTCAGAACGGCTGCGCGTGAGCGGGGCCATGAAAATACGGTTCTTCGCTTCAAAGGCACCGATGGTAACAGGCTCGAACAGCGGCTTCAGATCGGCGTTTTCGGTTGTGATCGACATGATATCTCCAGAAGGATGTTTAGCCGATCAACGGCTGAGTGAGCCGCCGCGTTCCTTCCCAGTCACAGCAACAGTCGCAGGCCTGCCCCGACTGATGCACAATCAATCCGCGCGGTCTTCTTCCCACCGCCTGATCCCCGGGAGGCTGACCACGAATTCGCCCAGCGCGCCGATGAACATCAGCGCACTTCCCCCGATGAACAGCCAGACCCCGACAGTTTCGAGCGAACTGAAGCTGGGGAGGAAGAGGATGCTTCCCACCACGAAGGTCAGATTCCCGATCATGCCGATCCCGCGGTGAATCCAGCCGAAGTCATGGAGGAGCGTTTGTAGCAATTCGCGAATGGGTACTCTCCCGTCTTTCGTTTTTGTCTTATCCCGACCGTGCCATACCGGTCTTGCAGAATGATTGAGCCGGACAGGCCGCGCACTGCGGCGCAGCGGGCCGGCACCATGTCTGGCCGAGCTTTTTCATCAGCAGGTGATGCTCGTCGAAATCGGCCCCGCTCCATTCCTCCGGCATGGCAGGCATGATCGCGCTGAAAGCCTTGTCGGTATTTGCCTTGGGCGGCACCAATCCCATGCGTTGCAGAATGCGCGTATGGTGGCTGTCTAGAACGATGGCGCGGCGATCCAGCGTGGATGCATTCATCACCCCGGCAGCGATCTTGCGCCCTATGCCCGGCAGCTGCTCCAGCCATTGCATCGCGCCCAGCGTATCCATCTCAGCCAAGTGCGACAGATCGACCGCTCCGCGCCGCTCGACCAGCGCGGTCAGGCTGGCTTTCAAGCGTTCCGCCGCCACATTGGGATAGGTTTGCGTGGCCAGTTCCGCCTGCAATTCTTCCAGCGGCGCCTCGGCCACAGCCTCGAAAGATCCATAGCGCTTCAGCAGCCGGTCGGTCGCAGCGTTGGAGACTTCGGACTTGGTGCGGGCGCCGATGACGCCCTGTACCAATACCCATTCGGGCCGTCGCCACTCCGCCGCTGCCCGCTCGATCCGCCCGAACCGCTGGACCAGCAGAGCCTGCAGAACTCGCAGGGTTTCGGTGCGCGGATCGGGGCCCAGATCGAGCAGGTTCACGGCGGCAGACGTCTCAAATTTCGATGGCGATCTTGCCCAGATGGCTGCCGCTTTCTTCATGGCGGAATGCTTCTGCCAGCTTTTCGAGCGGGAATCGGTCGCTAATCTGCGGCTTCAGGCCATTGGCATCGATCGCTTCTATCATGCGCTGCTGCATGACACGGCTGCCGACGGTCAGGCCCTGTAGGCGGCCCATCTTGCGCATCAGGGCAGCCGTTTCGACCTCGCCAGACTGGCCGGTCAAAATGCCGATCAGATGGATGTGGCCGCCGGGGCGGATCGCGGCGATCGACTGGTTGACCGTTCCCGGCCCGCCCACTTCGATGACGTGATCGACACCCTTGCCATCGGTCCAGTCGAAGGCGGCATCGCCCCATTCTTCGCAGGACTTGTAATTAATGGTGTGATCAGCACCCAGATCGCGGACAGTCTTGAGCTTTTCGTCCGAGCTGGACGTGGCAATGACCTTCGCCCCGGCGGCCTTGGCAAACAGCAGTGCGAACAGCGAGACACCGCCCGTACCCTGGACCAGCACGGTCTGGCCGGGGACCAGCTTTCCATCCTCCATCAGGGCGCGCCACGCCGTAAGCCCGGCGCAGGGCAGCGTCGCCGCTTCCACGAAGTCGAGCGATTTGGGGGCATGCGTAAAGGCACTGGTCCCCTTGGTGACCATTTCACGGGCAAAGCCATCGATGCCGTCACCGGGGGTGGTTTCGAAGCTGCCGAGAGGGGGCGCGCCTCTCTCCCACTGCGGGAAGAAAGTCGAGATAACGCGGTCACCGACAGCGAATTCCTGCACTCCCTCGCCAACGGCAACGACTTCGCCGGCACCGTCGGACAACGGAATGCGCTTGTCGTCGGTCGGGATCATGCCGGCGACCACGGCGTAATCGTGGAAATTGAGCGAGGACGCGTGAAGCTTCACCGTGATCTCGCCCGCAGCAGGGCTATCGGGTTCGGCGATGTCCACCACTTCGAGACTATCGAGGCTGGCGGGATTGCGGACGCGGACGGCTTTCATTAAGAGGGTCTCCATTGAGAAGGGGTTTTCCTTCGCAACGGACCACTGCACGCTTGGTTCATGCCTATTAGGCAGAAGCCGGGATTACTCCCACTCGATCGTGCCCGGCGGCTTCGAGGTATAGTCGTAGACCACGCGGTTGATGCCCTGCACCTCGTTGACGATGCGGGTCGCGACATTGCTCAGGAATGCGCCGTCGAAGGGATAGACGTCCGCCGTCATGCCATCGGTGCTGGTCACCGCGCGCAGACCGCAGACGCTGTCATAGGTGCGGTAATCGCCCATCACGCCGACCGTCTTCACGGGCAGCAGCACGGCAAAAGCCTGCCAGATCGCATCATAGAGGCCCGCATTGCGGATTTCCTCGAGATAGATCGCATCGGCCTTGCGCAGGATGTCGCAGCGTTCCTTGGTCACTTCACCGGGGATACGGATGGCAAGGCCGGGCCCCGGGAAGGGATGGCGACCGACGAAGATGTCAGGCAGGCCCAGCTCGCGGCCCAGTTCGCGCACCTCGTCCTTGAACAATTCGCGCAAGGGTTCGACCAGCTTCATGTTCATGCGTTCGGGCAGGCCGCCCACATTGTGGTGGCTCTTGATCGTGACGCTCGGCCCGCCGGTGAAGCTGACGCTTTCGATCACATCGGGATAGAGCGTACCCTGCGCGAGGAAATCGGCGCCGCCGATCTTGTTCGCCTCCTCCTCGAACACGTTAATGAACTCACCGCCGATGAACTTGCGCTTCTTCTCGGGGTCGGTTTCGCCGGCGAGGCCCGCCATGAAACGTTCCTCGGCGTCCACAACGACAAGCGGGATATTGTAATGGTCGCGGAACATGGTCTCGACCTGTTCGCGTTCGTTGAGGCGCAGCAATCCATGGTCGACGAAGACGCAAGTCAACTGGTCCCCGATCGCCTCGTGGATCAGGATCGCGGCGACCGAGCTGTCGACACCGCCGCTGAGGCCGCAGATCACCTTGCCGTCGCCCACCTGGTCGCGGATTTCGCGAATCTTGGTTTCGCGATATTCGGCCATGGTCCAGTCACCCGACAGGCCGCAGACCTTGTGCGCGAAATTGGCGATCAGCTTCGCGCCATCGGGAGTGTGGACGACCTCGGGGTGGAATTGCGTGCCGTAGAACTGGCGGCTTTCGTCGGCGATCACCGCGAAGGGCGCGCCATCGCTGACGGCCACGATCTCGAAACCTTCTGCAAAGCGCGTGACCTTATCGCCATGGCTCATCCAGACCTGATGGCGCTCGCCCTCGTTCCACAGCCCGTCGAACAGGGCGCAGGACTTGGTGACGGTGAGGAAAGCGCGGCCAAACTCGCCGCCTTCACCGGTTTCGTGCCCGGGCCGCACTTCGCCGCCGAGCTGGTGCGTCATCACCTGCTGGCCGTAACAGATGCCGAGGATCGGCAGGCCTGCCTTGAACAGCATATCGGGCGCGCGCGGGCTGCCTTCGTCGGGCACGCCGGCGGGCGAACCCGAAAGGATGATGCCCTTGGGCTTGAGCCGGTGAAAAGCCTCTTCCGCCTGCGTGAAGGGGGCAATTTCCGAATACACGCCCGCTTCGCGCACACGGCGCGCGATGAGCTGGGTAACCTGGCTGCCGAAGTCGACGATGAGGATGGAATCGGGAAGGTGGGATGCGTCCATGCCGAGCGGTTACGGGCATGGTTACGCGCTGTCCAGATGGTCGCTAAACGCTTCGCCATTAGACTTGCGCAAAACGCAACAGTTCCTGACCTTTTCTCACTTTAGTTCACAGAACGGCAACATTATTACAAGCCCCACAGCCGGAGCGAGATACCCTCTCCAACCAATTCTCTCCCGGCAAAGAGATGGCGTCAGTGCTTCCCAAGAGCCTGTCGTCGCCTTCCTCCGGGCCGGCGGCCCACGTTGAATGACACTGCATCACTCCTAATGCAGGCGTCGCTCCCCCGGAGGCGATATGGCAGCGAGTAGAGACGCGGCCGCCGACCTCCTCTCCCCCTCCCCCAAGTGTCCGCGCCGCGTCTCGAACTCCTGCCATTTCATCCGTAAATGGGGGTGGCAACCGCACGGCCGCCCGCCTCGCCAAACGCGCAAGAACAGAAGGTATTTATCATGTCCGCAGTTATTGGCCGCCTGGCCGTTCTCATCCTTGCAACCGGGTTCTCGGGCGTCGTTCTCTCGCCCGCTTTCATCTGATTTCGATACCGTTTCCGACGGGGTCACACTCCGTCGACCGCTCCATGCCGTGCCGCCAGTTCGCGAAGCTCGCTCTTCAGCAGTTTCCCGATATGGCTGCGCGGCATGTGTTCGATTGCGTGCAACTATGTTGGACTGCACGATTTGCTTGCCGGCCTCTCAAGTGTTCCGGAATAGGGTCCGAACACCCGCTTGATCGGCCGGAGCCGCGTCGATCACCCCCGCCCGGCGCCGAACAGGGCAAGCCGCGCACCGCTCGCCGCCAGCATTCCAAATTCCCATGCGATTGCCCCCCGGGCGAAGGCAGCAACCCGCGTTCATCCATCTGACAGGCCGCCAAGCCTAACCCCGCCCGAACAGGGAGGTAATCGAATGACGCAATCTCAGCTTGGCCTATTGGGTGCAGTCATGCTGCTGTGGACCGGTACAGCGCAGGCTCAGGAACGCCTTATCGATGCCGATGACCCGGTAATTACCGTGACTGTCGACGGGCAGGAGGCCGCGTTCGAAGTGACACCCGATGGCCCTGGCAGTCCCGTGCTCTCCGCAGTATTTGCCGAGCGGCTAGGCCTTGAAGGCAGCATGGTGGCCGGCGCTCGCATGGTCGGGACTACCAAATTACGCGCCCAGAGCAATCTGGTCAGAATCGACTTCGGCCAAGGCAAGCCCGAAAAGCGCCGGGCCTTTTTTTTCGACACCGAAAGCTGGCGCTATCGCGGCGAAGGTCTTCTCGGGCCGGTATCGCTGCCCGACAGGATCATCACCTATCGCCTGCGCGCCCCACAGGAAGGCGAGCGCGAAGTCACACTGCCGCTGGTCGAAGACAAACGCGGCGGCTTCTACACCCGTGTGCCGATGGGCGACGATGACATTCCGACCTCCTTCACCTTCGAGCGCGAGGAAACCATGGCCAATGCCGCCGCTGGCGCGATGCTCGCCCAAGCTTACGGAGCGCGGATGGAAGGGCGGGCCCGCGACGTACATATCGAATTCGGCATCGAGCGGCCCGTGCGTGACCTCGTGTTCCAGAACGAGTTCACTCTCGGCGAGCTACCCGTAACCGATGTGGTCGTGCGCTCGCAGGACACCGGCTCGACCGCCGCGATCCCCGACGAGGCCAGCGATCCCAACGAGATCGTCGTGGCGGGCGGCAAGGCGAAAATGGAGCCCCGGCTGTCGATCGGCACCGCCAGCCTGAAACGCTGTTCCTCGCTCAGCTTCGACCGCGAGGCGGAAGTCATCCGCCTGTCCTGCAAGCTCGACTAGGCCGAAAAACTCGACAGGGTGAACGCCAGAATCGCGCCCAGCGCGGTGGCGACGCCCGCCCAATGCGCTTCGGCCTTGTAGGCCTTGGGAAAGACTTCGGTCGCGAGGCTGGCAATCACCGCGCCTGCTGCCACGCAGCGGATGATGGCGAGCGTGCCTTCGCCCGCGCCGGTCAGCAGCAAATTGCCCGCTACGGCCGCGATGGAAAGGATCGCCGCCGTGCCGATCCACAGCCACAACACCTTGCCCTTCGAATGCCGCCCCTGCGCCATTTCGCGCGCGCCGCCCGCCGCCTCGGGCAGGTTGGACAGCAGGATCGATCCCGCCAGCGCGGCCACCTCCAGCCCGCCCGCGCCGATCAGCGCCACGCCCAGCGCGAGGTTTTCGGGTATCCCGTCGAGCGTGATCGCCGCCAGCAGCCCGCCGCCCGAATCGGAACCCCATTTCTCGTCGATGAGATAATCGGCAATCGCGAAGGCGACGGCGCCCGCCGCCACGCCCAGCATGGCGTGAAGCACGCTGCTGCGTTCTATCGAGGGCTGGATCAGTTCGGTGGTCACCGACAGCAGCAGCGCCCCGCCCGCCAGCGCCACGAGGAAGCCTTCCAGCTTTTCGGGCAGCTTGCCGTAAATGCCCCATGCGGCCCCGGCGACCAGCGCGCCCGAGACCACCAGCACCACGGCCAGCAGCATCAGCATTCGATCACATTCACCGCGAGTCCGCCCTGGCTCGTTTCCTTGTACTTGTTGCTCATGTCGAGCCCGGTCTGGCGCATGGTCTCGATCACCTGATCGAGGCTGACGAGGCTTTCCGCGCCCGTCCGGTGCAGCGCCAGCCTCGCCGCATTCACCGCCTTCACCGCGCCGATGGCATTGCGTTCGATGCAGGGCACCTGCACCAGCCCGCCCACCGGATCGCAGGTGAGGCCGAGATTATGCTCCATCCCGATTTCCGCCGCGCTGGCGATCTGCACCGGCGATGCGCCCCACAGCGCGGCGAGGCCGCCCGCCGCCATCGAACAGGCCACGCCCACTTCGCCCTGACAGCCCATTTCCGCGCCCGAGATGCTGGCGCGCTGTTTATAAAGGAGGCCGATCGCGCCCGCCGTCAGCAGGAATTTGCGGCGGCTGTCGCGGCAGGGCTCCTCGCCCGCGGTCACGCAGTAGAACCGGATCACGGCCGGGATGATGCCCGCCGCGCCATTGGTGGGCGCGGTGACCACGCGGCCCCCGGCGGCGTTTTCCTCGTTCACCGCCATGGCATAGCAATTGAGCCAGTCGAACAATTGTTCACGCTCGTTCGATTGCGGATTGGCCGAAAGCTTGTCCCACAGATCGGGCGCGCGGCGTTCCACCTTCAGCCCGCCGGGCAAGGTGCCGCGCTGCGTCAGCCCGCGATCGACGCACTGGTCCATGGCCTGTGCCACCCGGTCGATGCCCGCCATGGTCTTTTCGCGCGGGCGGAACGCGTCTTCATTCTCAAGCACCAGATCGGCGATGGTCAGCCCGGTTGCCTCGCAGGCGGCCAGCAGTTCGGCGGCCGAGCCGAAATCATGCGAAACGCTGGTGCCGGTGTTGATCCGGTCCCCCTTGGGCTTGCGCTTCAACTGGCTCTCGGAAGCGACGAAGCCGCCGCCGGTGGAATAATAGGTGCGTTCGGACAGCTTGGCCCCATCGGCATCGAAGGCCGCCAGCCGCATGCCATTGGGATGCAGATCGGGAATGATATGCCCCGCCAGATCGATCGCGGCGGAAGGATCGAAAGCAATCTCCCGCTTCCCGCCCAGCGCCAGCCGCTTCGTCTCGCGCAATTTCGCCAGCGCCGCAGCCGCCTCGTCGGGATGGGTGCGATCGGGCGCAAAGCCCATCAGCCCCAGCATGGTGGCATCCACCGTGCCATGCCCCACGCCCGTCAGCGCCAGCGATCCCTGCAATTCCACCGCGACGCGCGCCACGCGGTCGATCTTGCCCGATTGCGCCAGCGCCCGGACGAAGGTCCGCGCGATGCGCATGGGGCCGACCGTATGCGAGGAGGAGGGACCGATCCCTATGCGAAAGATATCGAGGACAGATAGCATCGTGCAGGCAGATGGCCGTCCCGCACGATGAAATCAATCGAATCAGCTTTGCGCCAGTTGGGCTTCCGATGCCCAGCGGGTGCGCGGCTGGAACTTGATGCGGTTGCACAGGGCGATGCGATCCTTGCGCAAGTCGTCCAGACTTTCCGTCTCGTCGTCGCTACCGAACGGGATCAGGCGGCAGCTGTCGTACATGTTGCGCATCAGGGCATGGAAGGCCTTGGGATTGACGTGCTCGAAGTAATCTTCGCGCTTATCGTGCTTTCCGACGAACAATTGGTCGGTGGTCAGACCCATGCATTGAGCGGCATCAAAGACGGTTTCCAAACGGCCTGCCGAACAGACAGCGTGACTGCGCGCGGTGATCTCCAGTCCTGAACGATGCACGGCCGCCCCGCTGTGAAGGCCGTTGAGCGCTTTGGCGGAAAAGCGGAAGGCCGCCCCGACCGCGCCCATGAAATTGCCGCCCGTGATATGTTCGAGGAATTGCTTCGCCTGTTCCTGCGGGAGCGCGGCCATCGCCACCTTGAACATCTTGCTTTCCAGCCGAGGCACATCGGATTCGAAATTGACCGTATAAGTAAAGCAGTTTTCCGCGTTGGGCTGGTCGTCCGGATAGCGTCCTTCCGAGCTGCTGTCCTCAGCCACATTGTCGGCCATAGTGGCAGGCGGCGAGACGGCGGGGCTAAGCGGGGCTGTGGGTGCTTCGCTGGGCCAATCACTGTCCTGCCTTGCACGCCCCGGTCCGACCGGGCAGGCGAGACCCGATCCATCGGTGCCGTAAATATGACCGGCGAGGATGTTGATCTCGTCCGCCGCGCTGACGAGATAATTCACATAGGCTTCGGACTCGCGATGATCGCGCGAATAGACCGTGCCCGCGCGCGCGACCATCGCGGTAAGGATCGCCCCGCGCAGCAGGACGAGTTCTTTCGAATTGCTGGCATCGAACATACGGTTGTCGAGCACACCACCGATCGCGCCGCCGGGTGAGCGAAGATCCCTGGCGACATGAGAACAGCCAGACGCCAATACAGATGCCGTGGCCAGACATACTATTGCGAATCTTTTCATCGATTCCCCCTGTATTTCCCCACGGCAGTTTTATTCCGCTGCGCGCTCGTTTCAATACGGAAATTTCCCGTATATCAACATGTGCCAGAATTGGCCTGGAGGGGAACATGCTGCGGGGTTCCGAACGCTGACATAGCGGCAAATCAACCGGTTTCAGGTGAAACCGGGCCTGCTTTGACCTGTGGGTAAAACGGGGCCGAAATCTTTGGTTTTTTGCCCCCTCGCGCCTATATGATGGGTATGGACGAGAACATTCCCGAGAGCGGCGAAACCGCCCGTAAAAAGAACGCCTACGATTCCGAATCCATCAAGGTCCTCAAGGGCCTCGACGCGGTGCGCAAGCGCCCGGGTATGTATATCGGCGATACCGACGATGGATCGGGCCTGCACCACATGGTGTTCGAGGTGTCGGACAACGCCATCGACGAAGCCCTGGCCGGTCACTGCGACCTGGTGCTGATCGAGCTTAATTCCGATGGCTCCGTCAGCGTGGAAGACAATGGCCGCGGCATTCCCGTGGACATGCACAAGGAAGAAGGCGTCTCCGCGGCAGAGGTCATCATGACCCAGCTGCACGCGGGCGGCAAGTTCGAGAACACCAGCGACGACAATGCCTATAAGGTATCGGGCGGCCTGCACGGCGTGGGCGTTTCGGTGGTCAACGCGCTGTCCGAATGGCTGGAACTGGTCATCTGGCGCGATGGCAAGGAACACTGGATGCGCTTCGAACATGGCGATGCCGTGGAGAGCCTGCGCGTCGTGGGCGATGCCCCGCCGGTTGCCTCCAACGGGGACGAGAACGGGCTGAAGAAAGGCACGCGTGTCACCTTCAAGGCATCGGAAGATACCTTCAAGAATGTGACCGAGTTCGATTTCGACAAGCTGGAACACCGCTATCGCGAACTGGCGTTCCTCAATTCGGGCGTGCACATCCTGCTGCGCGACAAGCGTCACGAAGAACCGCTGGAGCACG
Organism: uncultured Erythrobacter sp.; assembly: GCA_947504155.1. Classification (GTDB taxonomy): domain Bacteria; phylum Pseudomonadota; class Alphaproteobacteria; order Sphingomonadales; family Sphingomonadaceae; genus Qipengyuania. The sequence goes on along the minus strand of CANNGF010000002.1, from coordinate 789,726 downwards.
ATCTGTTCTATGAAGGCGGCATCGCGGCCTTCGTGAAATATCTGGATCGCAACAAGCAGGCGCTGGTCGCCGAACCGATCTCGGTCAGCGCGGAGAAGGAAGGCATCGGCATCGATGTCGCGCTGGAATGGAACGATTCCTATTACGAGAACGTGCTGTGCTTCACCAACAACATCCCGCAGCGTGACGGCGGCACCCATCTGGCCGCCTTCCGCGCGGCGCTGACCCGCACGCTCAACAATTATGCCACTTCGTCGGGCCTGATGAAGAAGGAAAAGGTTTCGCTTTCGGGCGAGGATATGCGCGAAGGCCTGACCGCCATCGTTTCGGTCAAGCTGCCCGATCCCAAGTTCGGATCGCAGACCAAGGACAAGCTGGTTTCTTCCGAAGTACGTCAGCCGCTGGAATCGCTCATGGGCGAAAAGATGGGCGAATGGCTGGAAGAAAACCCCAATGACGCCAAGCAGATCATCCAGAAGGTGATCGATGCCGCCGCCGCCCGCGAAGCCGCGCGCCGCGCCCGCGAGATGAGCCGCAAGGGCGCGATGAGCGTGGCCAGCCTGCCGGGCAAACTGTCCGACTGCCGCGAACGCGATGCGACCAAGGCCGAACTCTTCCTGGTCGAGGGTGATTCGGCAGGCGGATCGGCCAAGAACGGGCGTGACAGCCAGTATCAGGCGATCCTGCCGCTGAAGGGCAAGATCCTGAACGTGGAACGCGCGCGTTTCGACCGGATCATTTCATCCAAGGAAGTCGGCACGCTGATCCAGGCGATGGGCACCGGCCTGCGCGATGAATTCAACCTCGACAAGCTGCGGTATCACAAGGTCGTGATCATGACCGACGCCGACGTCGACGGGGCGCATATCCGCACGCTGCTGCTGACCTTCTTCCACCGTCAGATGCCCGAAATCGTGAAGGCCGGGCACCTCTATATCGCGCAGCCGCCGCTCTATAAGGTGACGCGCGGCAAGTCGGAGGTCTATCTGAAGGACCAGCCGGCCTTCGATCGTTATCTGATCGATGCGGGCCTGCAGGGCCGCTATCTGGAAACCGCCAATGGGCCGCGTGCCTCGGGCGATCTTGCGGAGCTGGTCCAGCATGCGCTGCGCGTGCGCAACCACATGAACTTCGTGCCGCGCAAGTATAAGGCCGACATCGTCGAGGCGATGGCCGTGGCGGGCGCGCTCGATCCCGACAGCGCCGACCGGCAGGCCGCGCTCGACAAGGCGGCAAGCCATCTGCAGATGAACGACCGCGATGCCCAGTGGTCCGCCGAGATCGGCGAAGACGGCCACGTCCGCTTCCGCCGCGTGTGGCGCGGGGTGACCGATGTGCACGAGATCGAGGGCAAGTTCGTCGACAGCGCCGAAGCGCGCAAGCTGCACCGCGTGGCGCAGGAAAATGCCGATGTCTACACCTCGCCTGTCCGCCTCGTGCGCGGCACCGAGGAAGAGGCCGAAGACCAGGTCGACAGCGACGATGTCGATGACGCCGACGATAATGCGAACGCCGCACCCGCCGCGGGCGATGATACGCTGATCCTGCCGAGCCAGCTGGTCGACGCCGTGATGGCCGCGGGCCGCAAGGGCCTCAAGGTCAGCCGCTTCAAGGGCCTGGGCGAAATGGATGCCGAGCAGCTTTGGGAAACCACGCTCGACCCCGAAAACCGCGCCCTGCTGCAGGTAAAGGTGGAAGACGCCGACATCACGGACGAAATCTTCACCCGCCTGATGGGCGACGTGGTGGAACCCCGCCGCGAATTCATCCAGGCCAACGCACTGAACGTGGCGAATCTGGATATTTAAGCAAAGCCGCGACAGATCGCACAGACCGCGAATACGGAGAGGAGCTAGGCCTATGACGTGCTTGGTCTTGGATCTTTCGGACGAAGCCCCGGTTTTTCGCGCCGGTCCTGTGACCAATTGTGTGTCTAGCCAGGTTCTCGGGTGGAAAGCGCATTGAGCGGCATAGGCGGCGAAGTCGTTTGCTTTGGTGAGATTCTTCTAAGACTCTCTCCAACAGCAGGCGCCTCGCTGCGCGACGCTTGGCAACTGGATCTGCATGTCGGAGGTGCTGAGGCGAATGTTGCCGTCGCGCTTGCAAATCTCGGCGTTTCGACCCGGATGGTCAGCTCGGTTCCGGACAGCGATCTCGGCCAGAATGCCATCCGCGCGCTACGCCGCGAGGGGGTCGACTGTTCAGGCGTAAGGACCCGGGCGGGACGAATGGGCGTTTACTACCTCAGTCCTGCCACCGGGCCGGTAGGCGGGAAGGTTCTGTACGACCGGGCAGCAACGAGCTTTGCATCCTGCGACATGCCGGATCCGGCGATACTCGAAGGGGCACGGCATCTCCATCTATCCGGCATATCGCTTGCGGTCAGCGAGGCAGCATCGCGCGCGACCCGCGAATTTGCACGCGCAGCGAAAGAGCGTGGCCTTACCATCTCGTTCGACGGCAATTTCCGGCCATCGCTCTGGGCACTTACAGAACGCGATCCGCGTGCCGAGATCGCCGAGCTTGTGGGCATGACGGACCTCTTCTTCGGCAATCACAAGGATATGGCGCTGTTGCTCGATCACCAATTCGCGGCCGACGGGGAAGAGCGCCGGCGCGAAGCTGCGCTCGCTACTCTGGAGGCATTTCCGAACCTGTCCGCGATCGCATCGACGGCGCGGCATGTCGAACGTGACGTTTCGCACCGCATCGTCGCGCGGATCGACACCGCCGCCACCAGTGTGGAAAGCGAGGAGCGCGTGCTGACCGGGATCGTCGATCGGATCGGAACGGGCGATGCGTTTGGCGCGGGCGTGCTATCGGTCTGGCTCGAAGATCCAACGGACCTGAAGAGGGCGGTGGAAAGCGGTATGGCGTTGTCCGCGCTCAAGCATTTCACGCCCGGCGACTTCAGCCGCGCAAGCCGCGAAGAACTGGCGTCTGCCATGGCGGGCGGAGTCGACGTGACACGTTGACTGACACGAAAGATCGGTCTGTTCACGAGGGTCCGGCCCCGCGCGTCAGGGGAAGGAACTCATTCACTTACCGATTTGATCGGAAGGAGCGCGATTTTCCCCTCACTCTTTCAAGCCTCTTTGGTTCGGGGACTTTTGATGTTACCGCTACCATAAAGAATGCGTTGCGGAGGCCAGACCCGTTAAGTTTGTGCCGAGAAACCGTATGCGGAAAAGGGGGAGAGGATGATGAACGACACCGATCGGCGCGCGCTATCATGGGTCATGGCGAGGGTCGCCCTATGAACGCTATACTCAATCGCCGCGCCTTTCTCGCCGCGAGCGCCCTCCTGGCGGCAAGCACGCGATTTCCGGCAATGGCCCGGGCCGGAGTGGCTCCCTCAGCACATAACGAACAGCTTGTTCGCGGGTTGATCGCGAAAATGACGCTGACCGAAAAGCTGGGGCAGATGACTCAGCTGGCCGGCGGGCGTCAGAAAGCGCTAAATTCGCGGATCGATGATGCGGCCCTCGATCGCGTGCGGCAGGGCCGGGTCGGATCTTATCTGCACGTTGCCGGGGCCGAACCCTTGGCGCGGCTGCAGCGCGTGGCAGTAGAGGAATCACGGCTCGGTATTCCGTTGCTTTTCGCCATGGACGTAGTCCACGGCTATCGGACGATCATGCCGGTGCCGCTTGCCCTTGCCGCAAGCTTCGATCCGGAAACCGCCCGCCGCGCAGCCCGAGTTGCAGCGGTAGAGGCTTCAGTCAGCGGCCTTCACTGGACCTTTGCGCCGATGATCGACATTGCACGCGACGCGCGTTGGGGGCGCGTGGTCAAGGGAGCGGGCGAAGACCCGTATCTAGGGTCCCGCATGGCCGAGGCGCAGGTTCTCGGCTTCCAGACCGACGATCTTTCCAACCAGGACGCGATGATGGCATGCGCAAAGCATTTCGGCGCGTATGGTGCTGGAGTAGGCGGCCGCGATTACGACCGTGCCGACATCTCATCCGAAACCCTGCACGAAGTCTATCTGCCCCCCTTCCAGGCAGCGATCGCCGCCGGCGCGGGCAGTTTCATGACGGCGTTCAACGAATTGAACGGCGTACCGACCACCGGCAATGCCGAACTGGTCCGGGCGCTGCTGCGGGAGGAATGGGGTTATCAGGGGCTGGTAGTCAGCGATTGGAACGCGATCCTCGAACTTGTCGCGCATGGAGCGGCGAGCACCCCGGTCGAGGCCGCAGCGCTCGCGCTTCGTGCCGGCGTCGACATGGACATGACCAGCAACACCTACGCCGACCATCTGGAATCGGCGATTGCCGCCGATCCGGCACTGATGCCGCTGGTCGATGAAGCTGTGGGCCGTATTCTGCACGCAAAGGCGAGATTGGGTTTGTTTGACGATCCATTCCGCTTCGGCGACGCGGCGCGCGAGCGGACGGTACTGGGTTCGGCAGAACATCGTGCGGTGGCGCGCGAGGCAGCAATGCGCTCGATCGTCCTGCTGCGCAACGAAGGAAACGTTCTGCCGCTTCGGCGCGATGCGCGAATTGCGCTGATCGGCGCGCTTGCTGACGATGCAAGCTCGACCATCGGTTCGTGGCGCGCACGCGGGCAGATGGAGGAATCGATTACGCTTCGGGCTGCGCTCGAACCGCTGGGCGTTTCCTACGCGCCTGGTGTCTCTCCGCGCGATCCCGACACCAGCGGCATTGGCGATGCGGTGGAAATGGCGCGAAACGCCGACATCGTCGTTCTCGCCATAGGCGAGGATTATGATTATTCGGGCGAGGCGCGCAGCCGTTCGGATATTGGCCTGCCGGGTGCTCAGAAACAGTTGATCGACGCGCTCCGCGCAACTGGAAAGCCTATTGTCGCAGTGCTGATGAACGGACGTCCACTTGCGCTCGAAGCGGCGCTCGATGATATCCCGGCAGTGCTTGAAACCTGGTTCCTCGGAAACGAGAGCGGCCCCGCCATTGCGGATATCCTGTTCGGTGAGGTTTCCCCCGCCGGGCGGCTGCCGATGGGCATGCCGCGCGTGACCGGACAGGTGCCGCAGAGCTATGCGCATCCTCCAACCGGCCGACCGGCCAATCCGGATTTGTCGATAGACAGCGCTCGCTATAGCGACACTGCCATCGGGCCGCTCTTCCCGTTCGGCCACGGATTATCTTATGCGACGTTCGACTATTCGGCGCTGGAGATCCTGCCGCAAGGCGATGGGCGCTCGCTCCGCTGGGCAGTTTCCGCAACGGTCAAGAACACCAGCACCCGTGAAGCCGACGAGGTCATCCAGCTATATATAAGGGCACCTGTGTCAGGACTGGCGCGCCCGGTAAAGGAACTGCGCGGGTTCGCTCGTGTGTCGATTCCCGCAGGCGAAGCGCGCCGGATAACCTTTGTACTTCGACCAGAACAATTCGGCATCGGGCGTGACGGCTGGCATATTCCTGCCGGACCGGTCGAGGTGATGGTCGGCGCCTCTTCCGAGGATATCCGCCTTCGTGATGCGTTCCAAAATCCGGTCGACCGGGCAGTCGGGGCTCAAGAGATCGCAGGATCCGCACCAGCTACGTCCGTCACAGTCGCATGATGTCCGAACCCTGGGCCAGCCTGTCGATCGTGGCGATCAGCATCTTCGTGCTGATCTTCATGGTACTGCGCTGGAAGGTGCCAGCGTTCATCACGCTGCTTGTCGTCGCGCTTGGCACCGGCATCGCCTTCGGCGCGCCGCCTGCCGAGGTTCTGGCCGCCGTGCGCAAGGGCACTGGCGAAGCGCTTGGCTTCGTTGCGGTAGTGATCGGACTCGGGGCAATGCTGGGTGGCTTGCTGGAAGCAAGCGGCGGCATTGGCGTGCTTGCGAACCGTCTGCTGGATGCATTCGGGGAGCGCCGCGCGCCTTGGGCACTGGTCGTGATTGGCACGCTTGTCGGTATCCCCTTGTTTTTCGATGTGGGCTTCATCGTGCTTGCGCCGCTCGTCATTACACTGGCGCTGCGTGCGAAGCGGCGGGTCATGTATTTTGCGCTACCGCTGCTCTCCGGTCTGCTGACCATGCATGCATTGTTACCCCCGCATCCCGGCCCGGTTGCCGTCGCCGAGCTTATCGGGACGGATTACGGCCTGCTCGCGATTTATGGCCTCGCCTGCGGCATCCCGGCTGCAATCATTGCCGGACCAGTCTTTGCCATACTGGCTCATGGCCAGAGCGGCTTTGGAGAAGGTGGTCCGCCGCCCCGCTTCGATGAAAAAGCGCCTACCCTTGCCCCTATCGGGTTTGTCCCGGCGCTTGCAGGCATAATGATCCCGCTGTCTTTGATACTGCTCGCAGCCCTGGCTGGAGGCATGCTTCCCGAGGGGCCGCTACGCACTTTTCTGGAATTTATCGGCCACCCGTTCACCGCGCTGATCATTGCCTGTGCATTCGTCGGCCTCTGGCTGCGGCTTCGCCTGGATGCGCCTTTGCAAACTGTCTCCGACGTAATGACCCGCGCCCTCGCGCCAGCCGGCCTGATGGTGCTCGTCGTTGGCGCGGGAGCGGCGTACAAGGAAGTGCTCATCCAGTCCGGAGCGGGAGCGCAGGTTACCGCTGCCGTTTCGGCGTTCAACCTGGCCGTGCCCGTATTCGCGTTTCTCCTGGCCGCATTCGTCCGCATTGCACAAGGCTCGGCCACGGTCGCGATGGTTACAGCTGCGGGACTGGCCGCACCGCTGATCGCCCAAGCGGGACTTTCGCCGGGTCAGATCGCGCTGGTCACGGTATCGATCGGCGCGGGCGCATCGGTAGCGAGCCATGTTAACGACACGGGCTTCTGGCTGGTCAAACAATATCTGGGCCTTACCGAAGCCCAGACCTTTCGCAGCTGGACGGCAAGTGCCACGATCGCCGGATGCGTGATGTTCGCAATGGCAATGCTGCTTTGGAGTTTCGCATGATTGCACGCCGTACCATTCTCGCCTCTCTCGCTGCCGCACCGATCGCTGCATGCGTTCATGTCGGCACAACCCCGTCCTATCCCCGGATCGGCGGCATAAAGCGTCTCGACCCGAGGCTGGACGCGATTGTCGATGCCGATGCGCCGGTGGAGCAGCTCGCGACCGGGTATAGCTGGGCCGAGGGGCCGGTGTGGGTCGATGATGGCGGTTTCCTGCTGTTTTCCGATCCCGGGAATAACGTTATCCATCGCTGGACGCCGGGCGTCGGTGCGGCACCTTTCGTCAGTCCGTCGGGGCTGGCCGGACCGATCCCTGCGGGCGTGCGCGAAGCGGGCGCAAACGGCCTGCGTATCGATGGCCGCGGACGGCTGGTGATGGCCGATAGCGGTACACGCACGATCGCGCGGATGGACCTTGCTACCCGGCAGAAAGAAGTGCTTGCTGCGACCTATCAGGGCAAACGCTTCAACAGCCCGAACGATCTGGTGCTGTCGCGCGGCGGTGCGATCTATTTCACCGATCCACCCTACGGATTTTCGGAAGCCGACCAGTCACCGCTGCGCGAAGTTACGGTGAACGGCCTTTATCGTATCTCTCTCGAGGGAGAAGTCGCACTGCTGGACGGCAGCCATCGACGTCCGAACGGGGTCGCGCTCTCACCGGACGAACGCACGCTCTATCTCGCGCTATCTGACGAAAACCGGGCCCAGCTACTTGCCTACGATCTCGACGCTCGCGGCATGCCGACCGGATCGCGTCTGTTCCTGGATATGCAGTCAGGGGTGGCATCAGGGCTGCCGGGCCTGCCCGACGGCGTAAAGGTCGATCGCTCCGGCCACGTTTTCGCGACCGGCCCGGGAGGCGTGCACGTCTGCACACCGGAAGGCGATTTGCTTGGCATCATCGCCACGGGGAAGGCGGTCGCCAATTGCGCGTTCGGCGGCAGCGATGGACACACGCTCTTTCTCACGTCGCACGGTATACTGGCGCAAGTCCGGCTGAAGACCGCAGGCTGAGGCAATGTAGTGTGAGAGTGGAGATTGAGCCCCCGGATATGTCCGCTCAAAGTCGTGATGCGGACAGGCTGGCATGGCTGTCCAAGGGCCGCTACGGAAATACCCAAACGGGTATCGCCACAGCATAGAATCCGCTTTCTTCGTTGGAAGCCACCCTCAATATCAAAATGCTTTCGGACAAAGCGGGTCAGTGCGCAGCACGACTTGATCAGGCAAAATTCTCCTAAGCACAATAAGCCCATCTTAACCATCTTGGACGCCCGACCTTATTGCCCCGGGAATAATTGGGCTTTCTCTTCATCTGACCTTTCTTTGTCTTATTGTCACCGAACCGACTATTCTCCGTCATGCTGGGGTAACTAGCTCGCATCATAGGCCGCCCGACTGATTGAGATCGTCGGAGGGTAATGATGAAACGGATGCTGCTGGCGATACTGCTGGCTATGGGGGTAGCTATCCCCGCGGGTTCGATGACCGAGGCGCAAGGTTACCTGGCGCCCGAAGACCGGCCGGACCTGGTGCGCGTCCTGCCGCCCCCGCCGGAACCGGGTTCGCCGCGGGCTGCGGCTGATCAGGCGATCTATCGCGCCAGCCGCGAGATGAAGGGTACGCCGCGCTGGGATCTCGCCACAAGCGATGTGCGGGGCGGGATGCTCGACCATTTTTCCTGCGCCCTGGGCGCGCAGCTGGATGAAGACGATGTCCCGGCGCTCAGCCGTTTGCTCGACCGCGCAGGCAACGATCGCCGCGTGGTGGGCGAAGCGAAGCAACACTACCAGACGGCTCGTCCCTGGCTCGATAACGATCTGCCGATCTGCGAAGCCCGGACCGCGCATCTGGCCGGGAACGGCGATTACCCTTCCGGCCATGCCGCCCACGGGCAACATGTCGCCATGATCCTTGCTGCGCTCGCGCCTGACCGCGTCACCCAGTTGCTCGCCCGCGGGCGCGAATTCGGGGAAAGCCGCTGGGTCTGCGGATCCCACAGCCAGAGCGCCACCGAAGCTGGGACGCTGGCGGGCGCTGTGATCTTTGCAGCGGAAATGAATTCCGAAGAATTTCGGCAGGACCTGGAAGTCGCCCGCAAGGAACTCGCCACGGCACGTTCCACGGCTCCGGCGCCTGACAACTGCACCTAATCAAACAACAGATCACCGCCGCACCCAAGCAGGGCGAGCGGGACGAAAACACGTTCGGGAGGGGACGCGGGCTGCGCTGGGCGCTGTCCGTCTCACCAAGAAGGGATCGTTTACATGAAAAGAAATTGCAGCGTTACGGGACGCAAGACCATTCTCCTCGCCAGTGCGGCTGCCGCGGCATTTCTGGCAGCACCTGCTGCCGCCCAGACCGGGCAGGAAGACGCCGATCAGACGGCGTCTGAGGAAGCAGCCGACGGGGACGTCATCGTCGTCAGCGGATACCGCCAGTCGCTCGAGCGTGCGATCGATATCAAGCGCGACACCATCGGCTTTTCCGACTCCATCGTAGCCACCGACATTGCCGACTTTCCCGAGCAGAATCTCTCCGAAGCGCTGCAGCGCGTGCCTGGCGTCACGATCGAACGCGACAAGGGGCTGGGAACGCGGGTGAATGTCCGCGGCCTCCCCACCGAATTCACCCATGTCCAGATCAACGATCTCGCCACCGCTTCGGGATCGGGCGGGCGCGATGTCGAATTCGATATCTTCGCCTCCGAACTCGTCCAGACCGTTACTGTCTACAAATCACCCACCGCGGCTCAGGAGGAAGGCGGAATTGCCGGGATCGTCGATATCCGCACCGCAGGCCTCGCTGCTCGTCAGCCAGACCTGGGGGCCGTTCGGTGTGCTGCTGTCGGCTGCTTACGGTAAGCGGACCAACCGTACCGATTCAAATTCCGGCATCAATTTCCGGCCGATCTCGCGCTGGACCGATCGCGGGAACGCCCAGACGGATCAGGCGATCGAGGTTCTGGAGCGCGACGCGGGCATCATTCTCGACCCGGCAGACGATGACCAGACCAGCCGCGTGGTCTTCCTCGACAAGGTCGGCGACCGGATTTACCTCAACGACCAGGAACGGCTCGGCTTTTCGGGTTCGCTTCAGTACAAGCCCAGTGACGAACTGAGCGTGACTTTCGATGCCTTTCTCGGGTCCTACGATTCGACCGAGGACGAATACGACGCTGCGGCCTATTCCGCATCGAGCAGATCGACGCTCGACGTAATCCACGATTACGACGACACCACGCTGGCCGATTACGGCATCGTGGTTTTGCGCGACGTTTCCTACACCGCGACCCAGCACGAGTTCCTGAGCAAGGAGCGCGTCAACGAAACGAACTATCGCCAGTTCGGCGGCGAGCTGAACTGGTCTCCGGGCAATTGGTCGATCGACATGCTGGGCGGCTATTCCGGCGCGGACAAGTCGAGCGACTATGCCAATCTCAAGCATGTGGCCTACGCGCCATCGCGCACCCGCTACACCGAGACCGGCGGCGAAACGATACCGAGCGATGACCCGGCATCCTTCGACATGTACAATTCGCCCGCATCCTACCTCTTCGAAGCGTATGAAACGACCTATGAAGAGATCGAGGACGATAAATATGCCGCTCAGATCGACATCGGTCGCAGTTTCGACCGCGGGAGCCTGCTTGGCCTGAGCGCCGTCCACATCGGTGCGCGCTATACAGACAAGACGAAAGAGAGAAACTACGGCGAGGAGAAGATCCAGGGCCCGACGCGCGGCGACAGTTCCTATGTCAACGATCGCACCCTTGCCGATAGCGATCTTGCCGATGTCATCGATATCGTTGGCGGCAAGGACTATCAGGCGCGCGATCTGACGTGGCAGCAGGTTTCCAACGACTATGCGCGCCAGTTCTTCCGGCCCGACGGCTTCCTTTCTCCCTTCGACGATGGGCAGTTCTACCGGGTGAAAGAAAAGACCTGGGCTGCCTACGCGATGGCGGATTTCGATTTCGACATCGGCTCGGTACCGGTGCTCATCAATGCGGGCGCGCGGTATATCAAGACCGATATCCGGTCCTCCGGCTTCTTCCAGATCCAGAACTCCGACGGCACGACGGGCTATACGGACGAGCCGGTCTCCAGCGACGGGGAGTACGACAAGCTACTGCCCGCCGTGAACGCCACTGTCGAATTGACCGATGGCCTGATCCTGCGCGGTGCGGCGTCTCAGACGCTCATCCGGCCTGCTCTTACCGATCTGGCCTACAAGCGCACCGCCAGCTTCAACGATTTCCGGTTCACCGATGGCAATCCCGATCTCCAGCCGACCTATGCCGATCAGTGGGAAGCCGGCGCGGAATATTATTTTGGCTCCGGCGGCCTTCTGGCCGCGTCCTATTTCTGGAAGAATATCGAGGGCGTGGTCCAGAATGAACTGACCGGCGTTGTCCGCGACGTGACCAAGTATAATGCCAACGGTACGATCGACGGCGTCTATGATTTCGACGTCTACCAACCCGTGAATGCCGAAGGTTCGTATGATGTCAGCGGTGTGGAACTGGTGGCGGTCCTGCCCTTCGGCATGTTCACCCGCACGCTCGAAGGTTTCGGCGTGAATGCCAATGTGACCTTCCTCGACAGCTCGCTTACCGGGGAATCGGAAATCGACGTGCCGACTTCTCCAGTCGGGCTGGCCGACAGCGTCTACAATGTCACCGGCTTTTACGACAATGGTCCGCTGCAGGTGAGGGTGAGCTACAATCGCAAGGGCGCATATGTCGAGCGGATCGAACGCAACATGTATCCCGTCTATCGGGATGCCTATGGCCAGTTCGATTTTTCCGCGAGCTACCAGATGACCCCGAGCCTGCGTGTCGAGCTGCAGGCGATCAACTTCACCGACGAACCGACCACCGGTTACACGATCGATCCATCCTTCCCGACGACTTACGAATTTTCGGGAAGCAGGGTCAGCCTGGGCGTTCGCGCCCAGTTCTGATTTCTATCCAGCGACACCGGCCCGGGTTTATCGTCTTGCGAAAGACGGTCTGCCCGGGCCGCCTGTTTGGGCGATTGGGCCAAGTTGCCGGTGGTCTCGGCCTGCGACTTGCGCCCTGTGGCCAATTTAGGGCTTGGCCAGATGGCGATGCATTTCCGCTACCAATTCGTCTGGTAGAAGCCCGGCAAAGAGATCCTGCACCTTGTTCAGCAGCCCGCTGACCCGCTGCGTATCTCCCTTGAGCAGAGCGTCGTAACCATCGCGGGCGACCTTTTCGGGATCCGCCTTGTTCTTCATCTCGCCAGCTCGCGTATCTTCCATACCGGCGCGCTTGAAGAACTGCGTATCGGTGACGCCCGGCATGAGGCAGGAAATAACGACATTGGTGGTTTTCAGCTCGTTGGCCAGGCCGACGCAGAAGTCGTTCACGAACGCCTTGGTGGAATTGTAGACCAACTGATAGGCCCCCGGCATGTCGCCGGCGATGGATCCCGTCATCAGGATCCGCCCCTCGTCCTTCAGAACCATGTCCCCACCGATCTTGTGAACCAGCGATATGGCGCCCTTCACATTGGTGTCGATCACATGGGCGATATCGCTCCACTTCTGGACGAGGAAGGCTTCGCCCAGACCGTGGCCGGCATTGGCGATAAGCGTATCGACTTTCCGATCGCCTATGGCCTCCATCACGCTCTCGATGCCCTTTTCGGTGCCCAGATCCGCTTCGAGTGTTTCGACACCGGTCGCCCCGCAGTGGTCGCACGCCTTCTTCGCGGCCGAGAGATCGCGATCGGCGACGAGAAGAAGGTCGCAGCCGTCTGCAGCTGCCAGCTTGGCGAGTTCGAAGCCGATACCGCTGGATGCGCCGGTAACTACGCAGAAACCGGTCAGTTTATCGATAGGGTTCTTGCTCATGCGATCTTCTCCTTCTCCATTCCAGGTTTGAGGACCACCTTGGTCCAGCTGTCCTGTTCCTCCCGAAAACATTTGTAGCCATGGGCGGCGTCTTCCAGCGGCAGACGATGTGAGATCAGGAACGTCGTATCGAGCGTGCCGTCCTCGATCTTTTCCAGCAGGTCTTTCGTGTAACGCTGGACGTGGGTCTGGCCCGAACGAACCTGGAGGCCTTTTTCCATCAGGGCACCCAGCGGAAACTTGTCCGTCATGCCCCCATAGACGCCGGGTATCGATACCCGTCCGCCCGGCCTCACCGCCAGGATGGCCTGTTTCAACGCGCTTGCCCGATCGGCCCCGATACCGATCTTCTGCTTTGCGATATCGATCATGTTATCGATCGCAAATCCATGGGATTCCATGCCCACCGCATCGATCACTGCATCGCAGCCGATACCACCCGACATTTCCATCAGCGCTTCGCGCACATCGGTTTTGCGGAAGTCGATCACCTCCGCCCCCAATTGCTTGGCCAGTTCGAGCCGGTGGGGATAGTGATCGATCGCGATTACCTTGCTCGCCCCCATCACGATGGCCGACTGGATCGCGAAGAGGCCGACCGGTCCGCAGCCCCATACGGCAACGGTATCGTCAGGCTGTATTTCGGCATTCTCCGCACCCATCCAGCCGGTTGGCAAGATGTCGGACAGGAACAGGACCTTCTCGTCTTCCAGATGATCGGGAATGACGATTGGCCCGACATCGGAGAACGGAACGCGCACGTACTCCGCCTGACCGCCGGAATAGCCGCCGGTCAGATGGGAATATCCGAACAGTGCCGCCATCGGATGACCGTAAAGCGTGGCCGACATGTCCTGTTTTTCGACAGGATTGGAGTTTTCGCAGGCCGAGTACTGGCTGATCTGGCAATGGAAACAACCGCCACAACTGATCGTGAAGGGGACGACGACGCGCTGACCTTTCTTAAGGGTGCTGTCCGCGCCGGTTTCCACGACTTCGCCCATGAATTCGTGCCCCAGAACATCGCCTGGAAGCACGCCGGGAATAACCCCGTCGTAGAGATGAAGATCGCTACCGCAGATCGCAGTCGAGGTGACCTTGAGTATTGCATCGCGCGGATTGATAATCTCGGGATCATCAACCGTGTCGACGCGAACGTCGTGTGTGCCGTGCCAGGTTAGCGCTCTCATTGCTCTGACTCCTCGAGTTGCCGGATGTTTTGGGCGGCCTCTTTCGTATGCGCAGAGGTTGCGATCTCACCGGTTTCCATCAGCATCTTCAGACGCTTCAGGTCATGGCGCGCCTGCACCCCGGGTTCCTTGCGAAGCAGTTTGGCGATTGCGCGTCCCACCTCGCCTGCGGGCGGGTCGTAAAACATGACGAGCGACACGCGTGTTCCGCGTTCGCCCGGAGCATCCGTGAAGGTGACTTCGCCGTTCGTTTCGATGTCGGACCCTTCGACCGAGCGCCAGGCGATCATCTCGTTCTCGACATCCTTCATGATCTCGGTTTTGATTTCCGCGGTTTGCCCGAGGGTCGCTTCGATCATCCAGATCAGCTCACCGTTGCTCTCGCGGATGGATTGCACATTCTGCATGAACTGCGGCAGATTATTGAAATCGCGCCAGAACTTGTACACCTCCGCGCGGGGCTTGCGGATCGTGACCGTCCTGCCGACGATAGGATTGTCAGTGCCGGGCCGCTTGCGCGTATAGAGAGGGGCATCATCGCTGCCACCTTTGTGCCGGTGGGACAGGAAAGCGGCGAATGCTGCGCCTCCCGCGGCCAGTGCCAGCCCTGCGACCGATCCAGCGATGCCAATATTCTTTCTCGTATCCATGCTCGGGTTCCTTCCGTCAGTCCCGCCTCACGCTGTCTCCGGTAAAAGATGGATCAAACGTCACGAGCGCTTTTCTCAGAGGCATACCCTAACGAACGGCCTTCCCCATGAAGGTTCCCGAACCCAACAAAAGTTGGGCCCGAAATCATCGGGAATGTTGAGGCCGCACGAATAATGGTGGGAGTATTTGGTCCGGGTGATCCTGGAAACTATTCCAAGCGCCGCCAATGCTGCGGGCGGCCACTGTGATGATTCTCGAAAGTCCGTCCGCTCCAAAAGCCATTTCTTGGTATGGACTTGCGATTTTCGGCCGATTTTTGTAATTTGGTGCGATGGCTGAGGAAACGCGCGCCCTTCACCACAAACTGCAAAATGCAGAGCAGGAGAAGCTTGCTCTGAAGAGCCTGGTTGAGCGGGCGGCGGACGAGATCGATCATCTGGCCGAAGCCGACTGTTCCAAAGAGGCCATTGAAAACGCCAGAGAGCAGGCAATGCGGTTGAGAAAGGTCGCAAAGACCGTCTCTTCTGAATGATCCTTTTTTGAAGCTTTCAACCTATCATTACATAAATGGTAGCGCGAGATGGCTGACCAGTTCGGGCGCCCCCATTACTAATTAGCGGCCGCATTGTCCTTTGTCCGATAAAAGACTAATTGGCGCGCGTATTTGAGTTAATGGCCATTCAACTCTCAGCGCGCGCTTGCTTGGGCAATCAGGATGAAAAGCCGGCAGTAATGCAGGAACCGGACGAAGGATTACAGGCGGTATTTCTTGCCAATCGTCAGGCCTTGCTGCGCTTTCTCGAAGCGCGCGGGGCCCAGGGCGAGGCGGAGGACGTGCTGCATGAAGTCTGGCTCAAGCTGGAACGCAGCGCTCCGGGGCCGGTGGCATCGCCCATGTCCTATCTCTTTCGCATTGCCAACACGGTGATGATCGACCGCTTCCGCTCTGCCCGGCAGGCGCAATTGCGCGATGCGGCATGGTCGGACGCGAATGGCGTGCCCGAGGGCGGCGTGTCGGACGCCCCCTCGGCAGAACGGCTGGTGGCCGGGCGGCAGATGGCAGAGCAGGTCGATGCCGCGCTGGCACGCCTGCCTGACCGGGCGCGGGACATCTTTCACCGCAGCCGGATCGGGGGCCAGCCGCAGCGCGAAATTGCGCGGGAAATGGGGATCAGCGTCAGCACGGTGGAAAGCGATCTGCGCAAGGTGTACCTCGCGCTCGCCGAGCTCAGGGAGCGCTTCGATGAGGAATGATCGCGAGGACTCCGTCCTAGGGACAGGAGCGATTTTGCATGGCGCATGATTCAACAATACTTGCCGAGGCGGCAGAGTGGGCAGTCCGGACGGCGGAACCCGACTTCGAGGAGTGGGACGCCTTCACGGACTGGCTCGAACAGTCGCCCGCGCATAATGCGGCCTATGACCATGTGGTCATGGCGGCGGAAGCAGGCAGCGATGTCCTGCGCGCGGCCCCGGCCAATGACGCCGACGATACTGGCGGTATGGCCAGCGGCGAGCAGCGCAATTACCGCTGGTTCGGCGCCGGGCTTGCCGCCTGCGTGGCGCTGCTATGCGCTCTGTGGCTGTGGCAGCCGGGCGCGGGCGAACGGCTTTACCAGACCGCGCCCGGCGAAACGCAGCTGGTGGAGCTGGCCGATGGGAGCTCGATCCTGCTGGGCGGCGACAGTGTCCTGACGCTGGAAAACGACAAGACCCGCTATGCCCGGCTCGACCAGGGCCGCGCGCTGTTCCGGATCGAACATGACGACCGCGCCCCCTTCCATCTCGATGTCGGCGCCTCGGAACTGGTCGATGCCGGCACTATATTCGACGTGGCGATCCGCTCTGCCGAAATCCGCGTGGGCGTGTCGGAAGGCGCGGTGATCTACAATCCCGAGCAGCAGAACCGGCTGGTCAATCCGGGCCAGTTCCTGACCATTGCGCGCGCAGACGGCTCTTACCGCATCGGCCAGTTGCCCGCCGATCAGGTGGGCGAATGGGGCGATGGCCGCCTGACCTTCCGCGACGCCTCGCTGGAAGATGTCGCGACCGAGATCTCTGCTGCAACCGGGCTGGATTACCGCGTGTCGCCCGGCAGCGGCAATCGCCCCGTCTCGGGCAGCGTCCTCCTCGACCCGCTGGAGGAAGACCCCGCCATGCTCGCCGAATTGCTGGGCATCGAGGTTTCCTCCGAAGGCTCCAGCTGGATACTTCAGGCCGAGTGACCATGCGTAGCGGCCCTGTCTTCGCGTTTGCCATGGTCGCGGCGCTGGCCACGCCAGCCACAGCGCAGGATATGGCCATCGACGCGCCGGCAGGATCGGTGGCGGATGCCGCAATTGCCATTGCCCGGCAGACCGGCACCAGCATCATGGTGCCCGACAAGGGTATTTCCCGTCGCAAGGCCCCGCGTATCCGCGGGCGCATGACCACCCGCGAAGCGGTGCAGCGTCTTGCCCGCAGCGTGAATGCGCGCGCCGTGCCGCTGCGGGGCGGCGCATGGCGGATCGAACCGGCACCACGCCAGCTCGCCCGCAAACCCGCCCCAAAGGCAAGGTCGAGGTCGGCACGCCAAGCGACAGTCGCCCCGCCACCGCCGCCGATACCCATGCCCGAAATCGTGGTGGTCGCGAGCAAGCGCGACACGAAGCTGCAGGATCTGCCCGCCCAGGCATCCATCCTCAATGGCGAGGAGCTGGAGCTGGGCGGCGTGGGCGGCACCGAACGCATCACCCAGCGCATCGCGACGGTGGCCTCCACCTATCTTGGCAGCGGGCGCAACAAGCTCTTCATCCGCGGCATTGCCGACTCTAGCTTCACCGGGCCGACGCAGGCGACCGTGGGCCAGTATCTCGGCGATATGCGGCTCAGCTATAACGCGCCCGATCCTGATCTTCGCTTGTCCGACCTCGAACGTGTCGAAGTGCTCGAAGGGCCGCAGGGCACGCTTTATGGCGCAGGATCGCTGGGCGGGATCATCCGCATGGTGCCCAATTCGCCGGACCTCGATTACGCATCCTTGCGCGGCACGCTTGGCGGCGGGCTGACCGAAGGCGGTACGGGCAGCGCGGACACGAGCATTACCGCGAATATTCCGCTGGTCTCCGAGAGAGCCGCCATCAGGGTGGTGGCCGATGCCGCGACCGAGGGCGGGTATATCGACAAACCAATGCTGGGCCGGGAAAACGTCAACCGCACCGATATTCTTGCCGGACGGGCGATGGCGCGGATTGAGCTTGCCCCGCACTGGACCGTGGACGCGATCGGACTTGCGCAATCGACCCGTGCCGACGACAGCCAGTATACCGCCCGCAACGGCCCGCCCTATGAAAGCATGGCGCAAGTGGAGGAGGGCTTCTCCGCCGACTACCGGCACGCCCAGCTCGTCGTCGCCGCGAAGATCGGTACGATCCATATGCGGTCGACCACCGGCATCGTCAGCCAGGATCTTGAAGAGCGGTACGACGCGACCGTGCCCGGTGAGGAAGAGCGGGTTTTCACCCAGCGCAATCATACCGAAATGCTCGCGCATGAAACCCGCCTATGGCGCCCGCTTGAGGATGAAAAGCCGCTGGGCTGGCTGGCCGGGGTCAGTCTGATCGACAATGAGACGCAGCTCAGCCGCTCGGTCGAACATGCGATCCTGCGGTCCGCCACGCCCGGCGTCGTGAACACCGTGACCGAAGCGACCGCCTATGGTGAAGCCTCGTTGCGGCTGCGGCAGGGCCTGATCGCCTCGGTCGGGGCACGCTATACGACGGCGCGGCTTGGCGGCGGGGCGGAAGACGTGCCTGTCGCGCTGATGATCGCGCGCGCGGAAGTCACCGAAAGCAGGACGCAATCAGCCTTCCTACCTTCCGTGTCGCTGGTCGCGCACCCCGGCCCCTCGACCACGCTTTATGCCCGCTATCAGGAAGGCTTTCGCCCCGGCGGGCTGGCCATCGAGAAGGAATTCGTCCGTCGGTTCGAACAGGATCACGCTCGCGCGATCGAATTCGGCCTGCGCAAGGGGCGGCCGGGCCGCGATCCCTTCGATCTGGCGGTAAACCTTTCCTACACGCGCTGGCAGGACATCCAGGCCGATTTCATCGACGACTTCGGCTTGCCAAGCACTGCCAATATCGGCGATGGCCGGGTGTGGAGCATCAGCGCAACCGGCGGCGCGCGCCTTGCGCCGGGCCTGCGGATCACCGGCGGGCTGACGGTAAACGAAAGCCATATCGACGAACCCCAAGTGCTGGCCGCGTCTAATGTCAGCCATGTGCCGAACATTGCGCGTGTTTCGGGCCGGGCCGGGATCGATTATTCGCGCCCCGTCGGCCGGAACCTCGATCTCGATGCGCGGCTGTGGGCCAGCTATATCGGCAAGTCCCGGCTGGGCATGGGGCCCGAACTGGGCGATCTGCAGGGCGATTATCTCGATAGCGGTGCCACGGCGCGGGTGGGCAATTCGCGCGTGGGCGCGACGCTGTCGGTCACCAATCTGGCCGATACCGTCGGCAACCGTTTTGCCTTGGGCACGCCCTTTGCCGTCATGCGCGAACAGGTGACGCCGCTGCGGCCGCGCTCGGTCCGGCTGGGTGTCGATTTTTCGTTCTAACCGGCGGCAATAAAAAACACGCATTTGGTCCAAGGTATCGCGCGACCGTCTCCGTCCTCCCACTAACACAGACGGAGGACTTCATGTATCGTACCCTTCTTGCCGGCAGCGCGCTTGTCGCTCTGGCTACCCCGCTTGCCGCCCAGACCGTGGTCGAGGCGAAGCGGACGCAGCCGATCCGCACTTCGGAGCTAAAGAACGGCGCGGGCGATTCAGTGAAGGTCACCAAGGACGGGTCGATCGAACTGACGTCCGGTTCGGCCATCACCGTGGACTCCGATCATACTGCCACCAATGAAGGCAAGCTGATCGTCAGCAATGCCGACGGCGCGAGCGGCATCGAAGTTACTGGCGACCGGCAGGGCAATATCGTCAATTCCGGCACCATCACCGTCGATGAAACCTACACCGCGACCGATGCCGACAAGGATGGCGATATCGATGGCCCCTTTGCCGTGGGTACGGACCGCGCGGGCATCAGGGTGCGCGGCAATCTGACCGGCGATATCCGCCACTCGGGTACGATCACGGTCGAAGGCAACCAGTCGGCAGGCATTTCGGTGGCCGGAACGCTGGACGGCGACTTCGTGCATGACGGCAAGACCGGCGTACTGGGAGATGGCAGCACGGGCGTGCTGGTCCATGACGTCACCGGCGATGTACGGCTGGCTGGCACGGTCACTGCGGTCGGCGAAGGCGCAACGGCGGCGCATTTCGCCGGCGATATCGACGGCGCCCTTGTGGTGCAGGGCGAAATCGGCAGCACCGGTTATCGTTACACCGCCGCGCCCAGCGATGCGTCCAAGCTGGATGCGGACGATCTGCTGCAGGGCGGCAGCGCCGTGGTGGTGGAAGGCGATGTGGCCAAGGGCATCATCTTCGCCGTCGCGCCCAAGGATGCCGACAAGGACAATGCCGACGAAGACAAGGACGGGATCGAGGATGCCAAAGAAGGCAGTGCCAAGATCGTATCCTATGGCGCGGCGCCTGCCGTAGTCATCGGGGCCGCCGATCGCGACATTGCGGTAGGCCCGGTGGCAGCGACCGGCACAGGCTTTGGCCTGATCGTGGACGGCGCGATAGCGGGTCAGGGCGTTTACGCCGGGATCGACGGCAATGGCATGGTCATCGGCGGCCGCGGCGGCGCGGTTTCTATCGCCAATGGCATGGGCGTTACCGGCAGCATTGCAGCGACATCGAAGGATGCAGACGCCACCGCCCTGCGGTTCGGCGCAGACGCTTCGACCGGCGAATTGCGCAATGCGGGCAGCATAACGGCCGTGGGCGGCAAAGCCAGCGGCGCCGAAACGACGGCAATCGCGATCGACAGCGGCGCGGACCTCCCCCTCATCCGCAACAGCGGCACCATCAAGGCGACTGCGGGCGGCAAGGATGGCACGGCCATCGCAATCATCGACCGCAGCGGTACGCTGACCTCGATCGAGAACAGCGGCCAGATCGTGTCCAGCGGCCCCGAAGCCGGGTCCGGTCGCAAGATCGCGATCGATCTGACCAGCGTGACCTCGGGAGCAACCGTCTCGCAGACGGCGGTGGGCTCCGGCGTGACCGCACCCCTCATCGATGGCGATATCCGCTTCGGCAGCGGTGACGATGCGCTGAAGATTGCCGATGGCAAGGTGACGGGCGACGTGACTTTCGGGACCGGCACCGACCAGCTCACACTGTCAGGCGATGGCCAGTATTCGGGCAAGGTCAGCCAAGTCGATGCAATCGCACTTTCGAACACGTCCGCCTTTGCCGGCCAGGCCGATTTCGGCGGCGTGGCAGGATCGCTAACGCTTTCGGACAAATCCGTATTCAGCGGCGCCTTGCTACAGGGCCAGAATGTTGCGGTGGCAGTCAATGGCGGCACGCTGGACCTCGCTTCGCCGACGTCTATCGCCTCGCTCGATGTGGGTGCTTCGGGCACCATCGTCGCCACGCTGAGCAAGGATGCAAGCGCAGGCAGCGCGCTGACCGTGGGCGGTAATGCCAGCTTCGCCGATGGCGCCAAGCTGAAGCTGCGCCTCACCGATATCGACGAGGCCGAAGGCACTTACACCGTCATCCGTGCGGGCAGCCTGACCGGCGCAGGCGATCTCGACACCGACAGCACGCTGGTCCCCTTCATCTTCAAGGCCGCGCTGGCCGTCGATCAGGCGGCGGGCGAAGTGAATGTCGACATCGCGCGCAAGGACACCAAGGATCTCGGCCTCAACCGTGCCGAAGCCGGCACTTATGACGCGCTGTACCAGGCACTGTCCGACGATGACGACATCGCGGGCGTGTTCCTCGGCATTACCGATGCGAACCTCTTCGCGGCCACGGTGGCGCAGACCCTGCCCGATCACGCGGGCGGCGCCTTCGAAGGGATCAGCCTCGGCATGCGGACTTTTGCACGTTCGCTGGCGGCGCCGACCGGCCCGATCGAACAGACCGGCAAGCTGCGGGTAATCCTCGATGCCGCCGGGTGGGATTCCACCAAGGGCAAGGACCAGTCGGCGACCTACGATCTCGACGGGCTCGGCTTTTCGGGCGGGCTGGAAATGGTCACCGGCCTCGGCAAGATCGGCGCGACCGCCAGCTGGCTGTGGAACGAGCATGAGACCGGCGTCGAGAACTCGATCATCTCGAACACCTATGAAGCAGCGCTGTTCTGGCGCGGTAACTGGGGTGCATTCTCGGCCTTCGCGCGCGGATCCTACGGTTTCAGCGACTTCGAAGGATCGCGGTACTTCGTCGGCATGAACGGCGAGGAGAAGATCGAACGCCGGATCGAGCGCGATTGGGCCGGCAACACCACCTCCTTTATCGCGGGCGGCTCGATGGAAGGCGGCTGGCAGTATTTCTTCATCCGGCCATCGGTCACCGTCGATTACGTGCGGCTGAGCGAAGACGGCTATGAAGAAACCGGCGGCGGCAAGGCGCTCGACCTCGTGATCGAGGATCGCACCAGCGACGAGCTTGGCCTCAACCTCGCCACCGCAGTCGGTTTCGACCTGCTGGGCATGAGCAGCGGCGACGGCACGTGGTTCCGCATGGAAGCCGAAGGCGGATGGCGCGAAATCCTCGACGGCGCGCTCGGCGCGACCACCGCACGCTTTGGCGAGGGTGAATCCTTCACCCTGCTGCCCGACGAACGCGAAAGCGGGTGGTTTGCTCGCCTGCGCGGCCAGGGCGGCGACGAATATTACACGGTGACCGGCGAACTGTCGGCCGAACAGCGCAACGACAAGGTCGGTTATGCGCTGCGCACCGTAATCAACTTCGCTTTGTAAAAAGCGTCGCGAACGGGTCCGGCGAATTCGATCTCCCTGCCCCAACCCCAACGGGTTTGTCGGACTCCAGACCCGGGCGCCTTACGGCGTCCGGGTCGCCTTTTTACGGGCTAGCGGAAAATCCCTGCCGCCGATCAGTCGATCTGCGGTGCGCCCAGCCTGGGATTGAGCGTGGAAATATGGTTCAGCCAGCTCTTGGGCTGGCGCAGCAGCTTCTTGGGGTAATCGACTTTCAGCCCCATGATCCGGCCGATCTCACCGACAAAATGGATGCAGTTGCGGGTGTCGAGATCGTAATATTTGCCTGGTGCGTTGCGCCAGTCTTCGACCAGCTGCCGCACCTGGCGATACTGCGCATCGGTCATCGTAAGGGTGAAATGGCGATTGGTCTTGGTCAGCCATTTCTCCTTCTCGGTCATCACAATGTGTTCGACCGGCCCGGCCAGAACGGCTGGCCCCGCGCGTTTGGCGGAAAAGCCGAAATTCTCTTTCACCTGCGTGCCGTCATCCAGCGTCCCTTCCATCGACACGAATGTGTGCGGATAGCGACCCGCGAAGATCGATCCGTTGAAGGAATGGAAGGTGATGTCGACTGCCGCCGCCGCCATGGAAGCCCATGCGAAAGCGAACAGTACGGCGAGATGTCTGATGATGCGAACCATGGCGCGCCTTTTACACTGGCGCGCCATGAATTCGCAATGACTGGCCTCAACCGCTGGCCAGCAGCGTGGCGTTGCCGCCTGCTGCAGTGGTGTCGATGCAGACCACGCGCTCGGTCGCGAAACGCTGGACATAGTGCGGTCCGCCTGCCTTAGGGCCGGTACCCGACAGGCCCTCGCCGCCGAATGGCTGGCTTTCCACGACCGCGCCGATCTGGTTGCGATTGACGTAGAAATTGCCGACCTTCGCCCGCGATTCGATATAGGCCCGCATGTCATCGTTGCGGCTGTGCAGGCCAAGCGTCAGGCCGTAACCGGTCGCGTTGATGTCATCCATGACCTTGCCGATTTCGGACGCCTTGTACTTCACGACATGGAGGATCGGTCCGAAATTCTCGCGCTTCAGGTCGAGGATCGAGTTGATCTCGATGATCGTCGGCGCAACATAGCAGCCTGCCCCGGCGCCGCGATGCAGACGGCGGCGCCATACCTGCGAACCGCCGGTCTGGCGGCGAGCGATATGGCGTTCCAGCGCCGCCTTGGCATCTGGATCGATAACCGGACCGACATCGGTGGCGAGATTTTCCGGATTGCCGATCGTCAGCGCCTTGAACGCGCCGCGGATCATGGTCATCATTTCGTCGTAGACGTCTTCCTGGATGTGGAGGACGCGCAGGGCCGAACAGCGCTGACCGGCGCTCTGGAAAGCGCTGGCGACAACATCGCGGGTTACCTGTTCAGGCAGTGCGGTCGAATCGACGATCATCGAGTTCTGGCCTCCCGTTTCAGCGATCAGCGTGGCGATCGGCCCGTCGCGCGAAGCAAGGCTGCGGTTGATGGCCTGCGCGGTCTGCGTCGAACCCGTGAAGGACACACCCGCGATACGCGGATCGGAAGTAATGAACTCGCCCACATCGCCGGCGCCCGGCAATAGCTGGAACACTTCTTCCGGAATGCCCGCCTGATGACACAGCTCTACTGCAAGAGCAGCGACCAGCGGGGTCTGTTCTGCAGGCTTGGCGACCACGGTATTGCCTGCGGCCATTGCGGCAGCAGGGGTGCCGATGAAAATCGCCAGCGGGAAGTTCCACGGCGAAATGCAGGCAAAGACACCACGGCCGTTGAGCGTGAGGCGGTTTTCTTCTCCGGTCGGCCCGGGCAGCGCAATCGGCCGGTCGAACAGCCGCCGCGCCTCGGTCGCATAATAACGCAGGAAGTCCACGGCTTCGCGCAGTTCCAGCACGGCATCCTGCAAGGTCTTGCCCGCTTCGCGCTGGCAGAGCGAAAGGAACTCGTCCGTATGTTCTTCGAACAGGTCGGCGGCAGCTTCGAGCAATGTTGCTCGCTTGTCACCGCCCAGCGCGTTCCAGCCCGGTTGGATCGCCTGTGCCCGCGTGATGGCTTCCTCGACTTCAAAATCGAGCGCATCGCGGCGCGTGCCGACCTGTGCCGACAGATCGTGCGGTTTGTTGATCGGTGCCACTTCACCGTCGGCACCGGACATGAAGGTCGGCTCGGCACGCCACTGCTTGGAATCGAGCTTCTCCAGCCGCTCCATCAGTGGTTCGCGCACCAGCGGATCGCTGAGGTCGATCCCGGCCGAATTGCGGCGGTTCGGGAAGATGTCGGCAGGAAGCGGGATTGCCGGATTGCGGTAAGGCTTGAGCGCCTTCATGTCGGCAATCGGGCAGGTGGTCAGCTCTTCAACCGGGACATCGGCGTCCGCCATGCGGTTGACAAAACTGGAGTTCGCACCGTTTTCCAGCAAGCGACGCACGAGATAGGCCAGCAGGTCCTTATGCGTACCGGTAGGCGCGTAGATGCGCACATTGGTCCGCGCATTGCCTTCGATCTGGGCCAGAGTTCCGTAGATATCCTCGCCCATGCCGTGCAGGCGCTGGAACTCGAATTCCTTGCTGCCCGCAACCGCCTTGATCGCACCAATCGTATAGGCGTTGTGCGTGGCGAAAGCGGGATAGATCACATCGTCGCAGGCCAGCAGCTTTTCCGCGCAGGCCAGATAGCTGACATCGGTGCCCAGCTTGCGGGTAAAGACGGGGAAATCGTCGAACCCGCCCACCTGGCTAAGCTTGATCTCGGTGTCCCAGTAAGCGCCCTTGACCAGCCGCACGAAGAACTTGCGGTCATATTTGCGAGCCAGACGCGCGGTCCACTCGCACATCGGTACGCCGCGCTTCTGATAGGCCTGGATGGCAAGGCCGAAGCCTTCCCACTGGCTGCCATCGGGGCGGGTAAACAGGCTGTCGTCGCGCGCCAAAGCCTCGATGATATCCATCGAAAGTTCGAGCCGGTCGGCTTCTTCGGCATCAATGGTGAAATGGATGTTCGCATCGCGCGCCTTGGTCATCAAATGGCGGACGATGGGTAGCAGATCGCCGACGGCAAGATCTGCGTGAAGGAAAGAATAGCGCGGATGCAGGGCCGAAAGCTTGACCGAAATCCCGGGGCTGGTCGAAACCTTGCCCGTGCCTTCCCGCGCCAGCCGATCGATCGCGCGCTCATATGCCGCCGCGTAACGATCCGCATCTTCATAGGTCATCGCTGCTTCGCCCAGCATGTCGATGCTGTGCGTCAGCCCGCGCGCACGTTCCGGCGAAGCGCGTTTCATCGCTTCTTCGATCGTGCGGCCATAGACGAACTGCCCGCCAAGGATACGCATGGCCTGCAATGTCGCCTTGCGGATAACCGGTTCGCCGAGGCGATTCACCGCACGCTTGAGCGTGGAGCCCATGCCTTTGCGCGCTTCTTCGGGACGCTCAAGCACTTCGCCCGTCAGCATCAGCGAGAAGGTGGCGGCATTGACGAAGGTCGACGAACTTTCGCCTACATGATCGGACCAGTCGATGTCCCCGATCTTGTCCCGGATCAGCGCATCGGCAGTCGCCGCATCGGGCACCCGCAACAGTGCTTCGGCAAGGCACATCAGCGCCACGCCTTCTTCGGTGGCCAGCCCGTACTGGTGCAGGAACGCGTCGATCCCGCTCGCCTTGCGGCTTCGTGCGCCTTCGATCAGACGCCCAGCAAGCTCGGCTGCTTCGGCATGTTTCGCCGCAGATGACGATGCCTGTTCCATCCGTCGGGCGACGCAAGCGTTTTCTTCCTCACGGTAGGCTTCGCGCACGGCCTGGCGAGAGATCGGGGAAAGACGGACAGGATCATTCAAAGCCATACGACTCCGGGGGAAACAGGGTTTACGGATGCTGGCCACTTGGACCTCATGCATGCCGCTTTCAAGCTCTGTGACGGTTGGCCCCGATGTCAGTTCCGTGTGGCGAACCAGCTGGCGAGCGCATCCTGTGCATCCTGTGCAAGATGCAGGCCCAGCTTGCTGCGGCGCCACAGCACGTCTTGCGGACATTGAGCAAACTCGTTGGCGATGAGGTATTCGACCTCCCTCTGGTAGAGGTCGCCGCCGAAGTGTAGGCCCAGATCATCTAGCGACCGTGCATTTCCGAGCAATATGTCGACCCGCGTGCCATAGGCGCGCGCCAGTCTCAGCAACATCTCAGGCGGCAGCCACGCATACCGTTCGCCGGCGCTCCACAGGAAGCGCGCGAAGTCCGCATCCTCAATGTCGCCGCCAGGTAGCGGTGCCGTGCCAGTCCATCGCCGCTCCGGAACCTCGATATATTTGGCCAACTTGGCGAGCGCATGCTCTGCGAGCTTGCGATAGGTGGTAATCTTGCCGCCATAGACAGAAAGGATCGGCGCACCTCCGTCCGCCTCGATCTCGAACACGTAATCGCGCGTGACGGTCGAATTGCTGGCCGCCTTGTCCTCGTAAAGCGGACGGACACCGGCATAGGAGTGCACGATGTCTTCCTCGGTCACTCCGCTTCTGAAATAGCGGGTTACGGCCTCACGCAGGTAGGCCCGCTCTTCCGCACTGATACGGACCTCGTCGAGATCGCCCTCGTAGAGCAGATCGGTCGTGCCGATCAGCGTGTATTCGCGCTCGTAGGGAATGGCGAAGACGATACGGCCATCGTCCTGCTGGAAAATATAGGCGTGATCGCCGGGATAGGCCCTAGGCACGATGATGTGACTTCCCTTGACCAACCGCAGATGGGCGGGCGTACCCTGGCCAAGCGCCGATTTGGCTACACGGTCCACCCATGGCCCGGCAGCATTGATCACCGCTCGAGCCGCCAGTTCGCTCTCTCCATCGTCGCTCCGCAGCGTAGCCAGCCAATGGTCGGCATGGCGCACAAGGCCAACACATTCGGTACGGGTATGGATCTGCGCACCCCGCGCCTGCGCGTCCATCGCGCTAAGGACCACCAGCCGGCTGTCTTCCACCCAGCAATCGGAATATTCGAAGCCAGTCTTGAGGCGGTCCTGCAGGATCGAGCGATGCGGCGCGATGCCAAGGTCGACCTTGCGCGAACCGGGCAAAGTCTTGCGCCCGCCGAGCCGGTCATAAAGCGCCAGCCCGACGCGGAGCATCCATTTCGGGCGCATGCTCGCCTCGTGCGGCAGGACGAAACGCAGCGGCCAGATTATATGCGGCGCATTTGCCAGAAGCACCTCACGCTCGCGCAAGGATTCCGCGACCAGACGGAATTCGTACTGTTCGAGATAGCGCAGACCGCCATGCACCAGCTTGGTGCTGGCAGAGGACGTATGCGATGCGAGATCGTCCTTCTCCACCAGCGCGACCTTCAGCCCCCGGCCAGCCGCATCGCGGGCGATCCCGACGCCGTTGATCCCGCCGCCGATGACCAGAAGATCGACCGTTGCTGTCATCCTTCGCGCAGCAACCGGCCGGCTACTGCGTCAAGCTTGGCCAGCAGGGTGCGATCCTGCTTTTCGGGCGCGGTAATTACGCTGTTATCGAGTGCGCGATCTATCGGCGAAGGCGTACGCTTGCTGGGCAGGCTCTTGCAGAATTGCTCTACCGTGGCGACCGCGAGCTCAGCGTTCTTTCCCATCTGTTCGATGATGACGCCGACATCGACGGCTGCTTCTTCCTCGCGCCAGCTGTCCCAATCTGTGACCATTGCGAGCATGGCGTAGGGAAGCTCCGCCTCGCGGGCGAGCTTGGCTTCAGGCATGCCGGTCATGCCGATCACCTCGGCGCCCCAGTGACGATAGAGGCGGCTTTCAGCGCGAGTAGAGAACTGCGGCCCTTCCATCGCCAGGTAGGTGGCACCCGAGGTCACTTCGCCGCCTGCCTGTTCCACAGCCTTTACGGCGTATTTGGAGAGGCGCTCGCACACGGGATCGCCCATCGACACATGCGCCACGAAGCCGCTGCCGAAGAAGCTGGAGGGGCGGCCCTTGGTATTATCGATGAATTGGTCAACGCAGACGAACCGCCCGGGGGGCAAATCCTCGGACAGCGAGCCTACCGCACTGATGGCCAAGATATCGGTGCATCCAGCACGCTTCAGCGCATCGATATTGGCGCGCGCATCGACTTCTCCCGGAATGATCGGATGCTCCCTTCCATGGCGCGGGAGAAACCGCACCCGGACATGCCCAATCTTGCCGCACAGAATCTTGTCCGAAGGCTTGCCCCAGGGCGAGGACACTTCAATCCACTGACGATCTTCCAGGGCCTCCATCGCATAGAGTCCGGAGCCTCCGATAATACCGATCGTCCATTCGCTCATATTCAAATCCTTTTCAGCGCCGCGCCACCTGCTTCCTGCAGTCGCCGACCTATATGCATTATCGGTTAACGCGATCCGGAGCGTTGGCGAAGGGGCAAAGGCAAGTAAAGTTCGAGGGTTCGCAAACCTATTCATGCTGCGATGCGGCATGTCTGGTTGACACAGACGGCACTTTCGCGCGCTTTCCTCGTATAGAAAGCGTCAATTAGCAATCATCTCCGGGGGAAAACCACTGTGTCAGGCCTGAAACCGCTCACCTTCGCAACTCTCACGCATCGCTTGCGGGACTTGCACCAGCGGACCCAGGAAACCCCGTTGTTCAATCCGGTTTTCCAGTTGGCGCATGACCTGTCTCGCGAACTGGAATCGGGCGAGCTTTCGCTGGATGATTTCTCCACGCTCATCGCAGAACTCGAAACACGCTCGCTGGAAGCGCGGGCGGACAGGATGTGCGATCTGGTTACCCCGCAGAATACTGCCAAGCGTATGACCGGGTTCTGTAGCGATACAACCGGTTTCGAAGCTTTCCGCGAGCGATGGTCACACCCGCAACTGCATGTCGTCTTTACCGCCCATCCCACCTTCCTGCTGACGCCGGCTCAAACCGATGTCGTTGCCGAAGCCGCGAGCGGGGGCGACGCCGTGGCACCGGTCGAGGCCGAACGCCCGGAAATTACCCTGCGTTACGAACATTCGCGCGCAATGGCGGCTATGGCCAATGCGCAGGATGCACGCGACGCAATCAACACGAGCCTGTTCGAATGTGCAGCCAGTGAATGGCCCGACCAATGGCGCGCCCTTGAACCGCTACCGTTCCGCTTCGCCAGCTGGGTAGGCTATGACATGGACGGGCGGACCGACATCACGTGGTATACTTCGATTTCCTTCCGCCTCGCCGAAAAGGCACAGCGACTGGAGCGCTATGCCGACCAATTGGCGCAGATCGATTCCGATCATTCACTGGTCGAAACGCTCCGCAAGGCACAGACACGCACCAAGCTGAGCGCCGATGAATTCGCAGGCGACCTTTCCGATCGCGCCGATCTTTCTGCCGCTGCCAACCGGCTTACCGCGGGCGGAGACGACAAGCTGCTTAGCCTCGCCCCGATCATCAGGCAGCTGGAAGAAGAAGCGCTATCCGCCGAGCAGGACGAAGCAATCGCGTTGAAGGGCCTCGCTGCTGCCATGCGAGCTGACGGACTGGGCATGGGCCTGATCCACTTCCGGGTGAATGCGAAGCAGCTTCACAACGCCATCCGCTCGCGCATCGACGGCGGGGCGGATCTCGATCTCGGCAGCCAGGGCGCCATTGGCGCGTTGCGCGATTTGGTGAAGAACGCCGATCCACTCTCGGCCAATTTCGCCTCGCTGGCCGTCGAAAGCAGCACCGCTGTCCGCCAGTTCCTGGCTATGGCACAGATACTGAAACATATCGATGCGGACGCACCGATCCGCATGCTGGTGGCCGAATGCGAACAGCCAGCAACGGTGCTTGCTGCATTGTATTTTGCAAAGCTCTTCGGCATCGAAGACAAGGTGGACGTCTCGCCCCTGTTCGAGACCGAGACCGCGTTGGAACATGGCGGTCGCTTCCTCGACGCCCTGCTCGCCGAAGAGGCGTTTCAGGATTACGCGCGCAAGCGTGGTCGCATTGCAATCCAGACAGGCTTTTCCGATGCGGGTCGGTTCGTCGGACAGATTCCCGCCAGCTTGGCCATCGAACGGCTTCAGGGTCGCCTGTCGGATGCGATGGCGGCCAATGACTTGACCGATGTCGCCGCGCTCGTCTTCAATACCCATGGTGAAGGCATGGGCCGCGGCGCCCATCCGGCAAGCTTCAAGGATCGGCTGGAATGGCCAATGAGCCCTTGGGCACGGCGTCGTTTCGCACGCGCCGGAATTCGGCTCGAACCCGAGGCCAGTTTTCAGGGCGGTGACAGCTATCTGTTCTTCTCGACCCCCGAATTGGCACGCGCGACGCTTTCGACCATTGCCGAACTCGCCCCCGCCGACACGGATCCGGAAGCTCCCGTCGATCCGTTCTACCGGCGCACCGACCTGTCGCTCGATTTCTATCGGGCGGTAAAAGACCACCAGCAGGATCACCTCGCCAGCCGTACATACAGCCGGGCCGTAACCGCCTTCGGTCTCGGTTTGCTGAATTCGACCGGCAGCCGTGTGTCGCGCCGCCAGTCCGATCTGTCAGCCGATCGCGAGATGAGCCTTCGCCAGATCCGGGCGATCCCGCACAACGCAATTCTTCAGCAGCTGGGCTATCCGGTGAACATCATCGCCGGCATCGGCAGCGCGGCTGAAGGCAATTACGAAGATATCGCTGAACTCTTGAGGGAATCACCGCGCGGTCGCCAGATCATGCGCTTGGTTCGGGCATCGAATGCGCTTGCCAGCATCAAGACTGTCGCGGCCTATGGCGAGCTGTTCAACTCGGCATATTGGGCGAGCCGCCCTTATCGCGGCACCGAAGACCATCTGGCGAACGCCTGTGAAAGCCTCGCCGAGTATCTGATCCAGGATGATCGCAATGGTGTCTTCCGCCGCCTTGCGTCGCGGCTTAGGGTGGACGCGCTCAAGCTGCACCGCCTGTTCGATCTGGTACCGGATGAGGTTCCGCATCCTGAACGCGAGCAGGTTCGCCGCACGATCGGCGTACTTCAATCACTCCGGCTTGCCTTGCTTCAGCACATGTTCCTCAAGGCGGTATCGGTTCCGGCCTTCAGCCGCGCAAACGACATCAGCCGGCGCGACGTGCTGGAAATGGTCTTCACACTCCGCGTGGATGAAGCTTTGGCCCAGATGCGCCGCGCCTTTCCGGCAAGCTATCCGGAAACGGGCGATTTCGCGATGGAAGAAGGTGCACAATACCCCCGTCAGGGCGGCGAAGGTTACGATGCCATTCGGCGCGACTTTATCGATCCGATCGAAGATGCGCACACGCTCAGCCTGCGGATTTCGACCGCAATCGCCAACCTGTTCGGCGCACACGGATAAACGCGGTCAGCGCCCCACGGTAATCGAGGCGATGATGCCGCCGGCGCTCCGGTCGCCAGCTATGCGTTCGCGGGCCTGAATGTCGAATTCGATGAAGCCCCTCCAGGCGGTAGTATCGGTCTCGTCGAACCAGTAGCGAAGAGCCAGTCCCCCACCGGCGCCCAGCGAGCCTTCCTCGACCCTGCCCGTGTCGAGTCCTGCGCGCACGAAGGCGTAAGGGGTTAGGATCATCGACCTGTTACCGAGAGCGAAAGCGCGTCCGTAGCGTCCCTCGGCAATGCCGTAGGTCACGTCATTGTCGAACAGGTAGGATATATCCCCGTAGAACTGGGAATAGCTCCAGTCGCTCGTCCCGAATTCCGGTTCGATACCCTCGCCCCCGGAAATTGCGGCGCGCACCGACCAATCGTCGATACCGTCGCGATCCAAACCGATGAGGCGACTGCCTTCGACATTGAGATTGAGCGCAGAAAACGGCTTGTAACGAACGCCAACCCAACCCTGCGTGGCATCATCGGCGAATGCGTCATCGTCAAGAAATTCGGAATGATAGACGCGGCCGAAGACACTGAAAGGCCGTCCGTTCCGCCACCCCCCTATGCGCCGCGAAATCTCCGCGCCGACCTGAATCGCCCGCTGATCGTCCTGGGGAAGCGCCCCGAGCGTGTTGGACCGACCCGACGTGCTGTAACTGACCTGGCCAATAAACGACCAATCGCGAGTGAGTTCGCGCACTTCACGACGGATGGCCTCGCGCTCTTCGTCGGACAGCCGTTCTGTTTCGGTCTCGTCGAGGACAAGGCCTCTTTCGAAGAAACGAACCGCGCGCTTGTCCAGCCCCCGACGTTTGGCACTGTAGGCTGAGTCCAAGGCTGTCTGGCGAGTGAATCCCTGATACACTGATTCATCGTCCAGCAGCTGCTGGGCCGCCGCGTCATCCTTGGCGGCGATCGCGACCATTGCCCAGTCGAGCGTGTCTACTGCGGTGAGTGAGGGCTCAGCCAAAGCAGCAGCGAGAATAGTGCGCGCTTCAGCATGCTGGCCGGCGTTCACCAGTTGGAGTGCTTGAGCGCGCATGTAATAGCTTCGCGCATCGATATCGGATGCGAACTGGGAAGCGCGGGCGAAAGCCTGAGCCGCATTTGCATGATCGCCAAGTTTCGCTCTCGCTTCAGCCAGAAGCGCCCATAAGACCGGGTTCTGGCCATCGGTTTCAAGCGCATCTTCCGCTCCACTTTCCGCTTGCTGAAAACGCCCCGCGTCATAATCGGCAAACGGCCCACCATCCTGGCCGTAAACCGGCGTGGACAAGATGCAGACTAGGGCTGCAAGGGTATAGGCATTACGCACTAACTAGATCCTTCTGCATTTCTTCCTTGCGCTTTTCGATTATCCCGGCGCGTGCCGCCATCGCATCATTCAGGACTTCTTGCGATATAACGCCCTTCGCGAGCAGGTACTGTGCGATGGTGCCGTCGCGCGCAATGTCGTAATCCTGCAAGGCAGTTCTCAACCTTCGCTTCGACAGGAGCTTCTGCTCGATCAGCCACTCATGAATTCTCGGCACCGGCGGTATCGGAACAGTCCATTTAGGCTGATCCAGCAGGGTAGACATAATATCGCGAAGCGTACTCTCCCTCACGATATACTGGCGGAACGGCCGGCCAAGGCGAGATCGCATCCATTCTTTTTCGACCGATGGGAGGGGCTTGGTTACGGCAAGCATCACATCCCCGCCCTTCAGAGTTCCGAATGGCAGGACATGATATCTCGCCATGATTTCCTCGTTGAATAGGTGAAGGTTCTCTTCGACCATTTCAATGTTCAGTTCCGCACGTGGAAGCCGGCTCTGCGTGGCAATCGCCTCGGCCAGCATTTCTTCATCGATCGCGCCATCGAGGATCAGCAGATCTCCGATCAATCCCCCCTTGAGTTTCTGCTCACGAAGCGCTTTTTCAAGTGCTGGCGGAGATACTGCCTCCCACGAAAGCAGGATTTCTCCGACGCGGCGGCGATCTTCATCCAGCCATTCGTCGGAAGGGAATCGATGCATGGTTTTGTCCCAGGCAATCGAGTTGCCTGTCACCCTGCTGGTCAGAAATATTCGGATTGCCCGTATCGATGCTGCGAAGTTGATGAAACTCAACACGAAGACGCGGAGAATGGACATGAATGCATGGCCCCACCCGTATATCCTCTCCACGAAGAAAATGCGCTGCCCGAGCCTCGCTGCTAATGCGGCAAGATTGAACCACAGAAGCAGTGTTTCGAGCCAGTGTCCGGAGAACAGGGTTATCGGCGCGCTTCCTGTCAGGTATGCATGAAGGTTCAGCCCGAGATAGGCGAGCACCAATAAATAGGCCGTGATCGTCAAGGTAGGAGTGACGAGAGCCTTGCGATCCCGGAAGAGGAAATAGTTCGACGCGAGCGAGCGGTTCCAGCCGAGTTGCAACCAACCTTGGATCGTGATTCCGAGTATCCAGCGCGCCTTCTGACGATAGCTCGTTCGGAACGTATTTGGGAAATGTTCACGTACACACAGAGGCATGCTGAACGTGACCATCTTATCCGGACCCAGGCCAAACAGCGCCCCGCGCCGCGTCCTGAACTCGACTGGGTAGAATTCGATGACGGACTTCATCCCCCGCTCCGCCAGCCTGTTACCGATATCGTAGTCTTCAGTCAGCGTATCGGTATTGAAGGCCTGACCGGACTCGAGAAGTACGCTTATCGCCCTACGGGAGAAGCATGTTCCGACCCCAGCGGATGGCACGACCTTGGCAAGCCTCTGACGCACCAGCAGATCCTTGGCATGCCATTCGGCGAATTCGTCCATATAGGTTCCGGCGACGAAATCGGTGTAGCGTTGCTCCAAGCTTACGACGGGGAGCTGAATCATATCCTTGTACGGAAGCAGGTAATTGAACAGATGCAATTCCAGCGGGTGCAGGACGTCCTCGCTGTCATGCAGGATGACACCGGCAAATTCGATTTCACGGCTTTTTTCGAACGCGATGATGTCCGCAATTATGAAGTTCAGGCAGTCGGCCTTGCAGGTCGGACCGTCATGGGGAAGGCGGACGTGGCGAACTTGCTTGTATCGCTGAGCAACCTTTTCAACCGCCGAGATCGTCTCGGCGTCGTTGGCATAAGTCCCGACAAAAATGAAATAATTGCGATACGCCAGAGCATTGGCGGCGTTCTCGATCATGCTCTCGATAACGTCGTATTCCTTCCACGCCGGCAGCATGATCGCCATGGGCGCCTCGATTTTCTCGACAATAGATTCCGCAGAGGCCGGACCGGGCCGACGCAAATTCACGATTTTACGCTTGAGGATCATCGCCCAGAATACGCCATCGACAAAAAGATCATCGAGAGAGGAGAGCGCGATAAGAGTAGCGACGATGAGAGCTGCCCACTGAAGCGTGGTGGCAAACTGATCCATGTTTAGCGGCCCGTGAAATTTAAAATTATTCTAGGCTCTAAATCCCTTATCCGCAGAAAATGCGCAAAAAAATTCCACTGGTTTCAGTGGTTACTTTTAGCCCTGTCTATTTCTGGGACAGTCGGAAAACTGTTGGTGCGGTCGAGAAGACTCGAACTTCCACGGCCTTGCGGCCACAACGACCTCAACGTTGCGCGTCTACCAGTTCCGCCACGACCGCACACAGTCTGTATCGGAAGCGAATCTCATAACTGAGATCACCTGCTTCCGCCGGTAGGAGCGCGCCCCTAGCAGCGGTGTGTCAGGGCGGCAAGCACCTATTTGCAAAGTTTCGTCTAGAGCGGAGCCCAGCCGACATCCGCATAGACTGCGCCCCTTGGCACGTCGGTGCGCGCCTCGTCGATGGTCACCGTTTCACCGGGAGCGAGGGTAGGCTGGGGGGGCTGAACGACCCAGCTGTAGATCTGGTCTTCCCGCTCGTTGAGCATGACGATCAGTACCGGCGGCAGGCGCCGCGGCTCGCGCGCGTTGTTCGTCACTTCGATCCGCGCAGTGAACATCCAGGTCTTGTTTTCCAGCTCGCGCCAGCGCTGTGCGTCTGCCGGAAAGGATAGCGAAAGATCGGGTTGAGCCTCGCCGAACAGAGGTTTTTCCACCGGCCACCAGTCGGGCGTCCCGTACCGCGACATGGCGAAAATCGCGCCTGCCGCCAGCAGGGCGAAGATAGCTGCAGCCCAAGTCCACATTTTAAGCCGGTTGCGGCCAGGACCGAACGGCGGCGAATGGTCAAAGCGCGAGACAAGATCGTCCTCATGCAGTTCCGCAGGACCATCGAAATCCGGTTCCGGTTGTTCATGGCGACCTTCGCCGAAAGAGGGCGGCGTACGTTCGTCGAAATCGGGCTGCCGCGCCTCTCG
Organism: uncultured Erythrobacter sp.; assembly: GCA_947504155.1. Classification (GTDB taxonomy): domain Bacteria; phylum Pseudomonadota; class Alphaproteobacteria; order Sphingomonadales; family Sphingomonadaceae; genus Qipengyuania. The sequence goes on along the minus strand of CANNGF010000002.1, from coordinate 753,559 downwards.
AGCAGATGTAGCAATGTCATTTTCTGACCTTGCCGAAGGACTAAGCCGCTTAGCGGGCACAGGCGCGTCATCAGAAGCTCGGGGCGGCTCTTGGGGAGCAGGGTCCGCCTCTTCAGCGGACGGCTGATCGGCTTCGCTGTCAGAGGCCGACGCTTTGCTTGTCGGCGAAGTTGATTCTGGTGGAGCCGCTTCTTTGGGCGTCTCGTCGAAAACCTGCGCAGGCGCTTCCTGCCGGGGTGGGGCAGCCGCGTCATCGGCGGGCTGCACAGCACCTTCTTCTTCCATTCCGTGCTGGAACCACGAATGCTTGCACTTGGCACAGCGAACCGTTCGGCCATCTATGCCAATGGCATTGTCGGGCACGACATAGCGGGTATTGCAGGCCGGACAGGCAATAATCATCGTGGAGAGGAGCTCTATCGTGACGCGCGAATCACCACAAGCGGCGGAACTGTGCGTGAAAGCCCTGAATAGCTTTTTTCCCCAGCGAAGGCCCGTTATAGGGCCGCCTCGAACCATGGCGGCATCAATTTCTCCTCAAACATCCCGGAATTTGCCGCGATGAGCACGCGCGAAGAGGCGATCGTGCAATTCGACAACGTCGGTTTGCGCTACGGCACCGAACGCGAAGTGCTTTCCAACATTTCTTTCACGCTTTTTTCGAGCCGCTTTTACTTTCTGACCGGAGCCAGCGGTGCCGGCAAGACCTCGCTTCTCAAGCTCCTCTACCTTGCCCAGCGCCCATCACGGGGCGGGATCCGGATGTTCGGACGTGACGTGATCACCCAGCCCCGGGAAAAGTTGCCCGCCTTTCGCCGCCGGATGGGGGTGGTTTTTCAGGACTTCCGCCTCGTCGACCACCTTTCCGCCTTCGACAACATCGCTTTGCCCCTACGCGTATCGGGCGTCCGCGAGGCCGATCTTCGCGAGCCGGTGGCAGATATGCTCGACTGGGTCGGGCTTGCCCACCGCGCAGAGGCGCGTCCGGCAACGCTGTCCGGCGGGGAGCAGCAGCGCGTCGCGATTGCGCGAGCAGTTATCGGACGGCCCGAAATCCTGATTGCCGACGAACCCACCGGTAACGTCGATCCGGAAATGGCAGTCAAACTGCTACGCCTGTTCACGGCGCTGAACCGGCTCGGAACGACGGTGATTGTGGCGACCCACGATATCCAATTGCTCCAGAAGGTGCCGGACAGTCTGATCATGCGCCTTTCAAAAGGCATGTTATCCGATCCGACGGGTGCACTGCGCTATCCGCCACGCCGCGAACAGCAAGGGCCGAGGCCGTGAAGCGCCCACCCGCTATCGGTGCCGCGGTCGATCGGGGCCTCGCGCCGTTTCGAGGTCGTCGGGCTGCCGGATTGCTGCCAAAGGCCAGGCTCGGAGGTCCCTTACCGTGGGTTATCGCGGTAATGGTTGCCCTGACCGTCGTAGCGGCCAGCGGAGCGCTGGCTCTGTCCAACATGGTTTCGACAGCTCGCGGGGAAGTGGCTGGCAGCGCCACTGTCCAGATAATCGAACCGGATCCAGGAGCCCGCGCCAATCAAGTAGAAGCCGCAAGAAATGTGCTCGGGCAACATCCCGAGATTGCCGGGTTCAGGGTCGTTCCAGAGGAAGAGGTTTCCGCGATACTCGAACCCTGGCTCGGCGAGAGTAGCGAAAGCGAGATCATCCCCCTTCCGGCGCTTATTGATGTGGAATTGCGCGGCACGGCAGAGCAGCGGACCTATGCCGAGATCGAACAGGCTCTTCAGAAAGTAGCGCCGCGCGCACGCATTGACGCCCAGGCCGAATGGCTCGCGCCTGTATTGTCTGCGCTTTCCGCCCTCAAATGGATGGCGCTTGCGCTCATCGCCACCCTCGGCCTCGTCGGCGCGGCTGCCGTCTGGCTTGCTGCACGAAATGCCCTCGGCGGTAATCGCGATACGATCGAAATCGTTCATCTACTCGGTGGAAACGACGATCAGATTGCTCGCATTTTCCAGAGGTCGGTCTTGCTCGATTCAATTACGGGAGGGGCGCTCGGTTTCGTCGCGGGAATCATTGCCATGTCGGTTCTGGCAAGTCAGTTTGCCGCCCTCCAATCGGGAATGGTGGCAGGCGGGCAACTGCTTGCACTGGATTGGATGCTGATTGCCTTCGTGCCGCTTTTCGCAGTCGCAATTGCGGTCTACACGGCGCGCATGACCGTGCTTTCATCCTTACGGAAAACGCTGTGATCTCACGCCTGTTTGCTGCCTTCTTCCTGGTGTACGCGTTCGGGTTCCTGGCGTTTGCAGTGACACTTCCGCAGCCGGCGGCCAAGGTGGAATCAGATGCCGTCATCGTTCTTACTGGCGGGCCGGGCAGGATAGCTCGCGGGCTGGAGGTAATAGATGGCGGACTGGCTGAAGAAATGTTCGTTTCCGGCGTCGATCCCGAAGTCAAACCCAACGAGTTCGCAGCGCAGTTCGAAGTGCCGCGACGAGTAATGGACTGCTGCGTAACACTTGGTTTTCTCGCTGTGGACACGCGCAGCAACGCCGGTGAAGTGGCCCAATGGATGAAGGAGAAGGAGTTCGGCTCCGCGCGCCTCGTGACCACCGACTGGCACATGGCCCGGGCCTATTCGGAAGTGACCGAAACGCTCCCCGACAGCATCAGCATAGTGAAAGACGCGGTTCCATCTCACCCGCAGCTTTCGACCTTGTTTCTGGAATATAACAAACTGCTCGCCTCGGTAGTGTCCCAAGGTCTTCCAGACGATTTCACTATTTGGCCCGTTGCTGAGGAGAGCGCAGGAGAAACATCGGATACGCCGGATGCTGCTGCTTCGTAATCTCTTCTTCTATCCCCTCTTCTACCTTGGCTCCTTTCTCATAACGGGCGCCTCGCTACTCAGCGCACCTTTCTCCCTGGCGGCATTTCGCCGGCGGGTTCGCAACTGGGGCCAATGGCAGCGCTGGTGTCTCAAGCAAATCATCGGGGCCGAGGTCGTGATAGAAGGCCAACCGCTGGACGAACCGGCACTCTACGCCATCAAGCACGAAAGTTTCTTCGAGGCGATCGATGCACCCAATCTGCTCGAATGCCCTTCGGTATTTGCCAAAAAAGAACTTTTCTCCATTCCCGGATGGGGGCGTGCCGCATTGGCGTATGGCCTCATACCGGTCGCGCGTAACGAAGGAGCGAAGATGCTGATGGGCATGATCCGTAGCGCTAAGAAAATGGCGGGCGAAGGGCGGCCCCTGGTGATCTTTCCGGAAGGCACGCGGGTTCCGCATGGCGAGCGCCGGCCGTTGCAGGCAGGATTTGCCGGTCTTTACAAGATGCTTGGCCTGCAAGTGATCCCGGTCGCCGTGAACAGCGGGCCGGTTTACCAGCAAGGCCTGAAGCGCCCCGGAACGATTACCTATCGCTTCGGCGAACCTATTCCCCCCGGCCTCCCCCGCGACGAGGTCGAGGCGAGAGTTCTGGACGCGATCAACGCCCTCAACGACTAAGCGTCTTCCGCAGCCTTACCCAGAATAGCGGCGATCTCGTCCATCTGCTGCCCCGTGCCGATCGTGATGCGAAGTGCGTGGGGCAGACCTTGTCCCGGCAGGTGGCGAACGGCGTAACCGCCTTCGGCCAGCGCAGCCAAGGCAACTTCGGCCGTAAGCTTGCCGTCAAACAGAACCAGCAGGAAGTTGGCCTTGCTGGGCAAGTAGCGCAGCCCGTAATTCCCCATGCTCGCGATGGCAGCGGCAAACCGCCCTAGTTCGCGATTGTTGTTCTCGCGCGAGCGCTCCACGAAGCTCTGGTCCGACAAGGCAGCAAGCGCTGCCTTTTGACCGCTGGAGGTTATGTTGAAGGCTCCGCGCAAGCGGTTCAGCGCGTCGATCAGCTGCGGGGCGCCGGTTGCCCAGCCGACCCGCTCTCCGGCAATTCCATAGGCTTTTGCAAACGTGCGCGTGACGAGGACGTTGTCGTGCTGCGCCGCCAGCGCCAATCCACCGTCGTCCTCGTCCCTTTCAAGAAACTCGGCATAGGCCTGATCGATAACCAATAGAACATGAGCCGGGAGCCCGGAATGCAGGCGTTCGACCTCTGTGCGCGGCAGCCATGTGCCCACGGGGTTATTGGGATTGTCGAGCAGGACTACGCGGGTCCGCTCGGTAACGGCCGCGAGCAAATTATCGACCGAGGGAGCGTAATCGTCCGCTTCAGCCATTACGACCTCTGCCCCCACCTTGTGCGCCAGCAATGGATAGAGCGAGAACGAATAGCGCGAAAAAAGCACCTCGTCGCCCGGGCCGGCGAAGGCCTGTACTGCGCCATGCAGGCATTCGCCCGAGCCGGTGCCGCACACGATCCGTGCCGGATCGATCCCATGGAGCGCACCGATCGCTTCGCGCAGCGCGCTGGCATCGGGGTCGGGATAAAGATTTGGCTGGTGACTTTCCATCAGGGCCGACTGGACAGCGGGGCTGCACCCGAGCGGGTTCTCATTGGCCGAGAGCTTGACCAGTTCGCGGCCGTCGGCGCCCCTGCTCTTGCCGGGGACATAGGCATGGATCTCCTCGATCCACGGTTTCATGAGGGGTTTGTCTGCCATTGCGGCTTCGGCGCATGAAAGAAAAAGCGCCCTTCGACAAGCATGCGTTGCGGCGTTACAGGCGCTTTATGGCCGCGACCCCGCAAAGCCTCGAACTGCCGCAACCGCTACCCCTCGATGGTGGTGGCGAACTTGCGCGTCCGACACTGGCTTTCGAAACCTATGGTGAGCTCAACGCCGACAAGTCCAATGCCATCCTTCTGTGCCACGCGCTGACCGGCGACCAGTACGTCGCCTCGCAACATCCCGTCACCGGCAAACCGGGCTGGTGGGAACGCATGGTTGGCCCCGGCAAGCCGATCGATACCAACCGCTATCATGTCATCTGCGCCAATGTGATCGGCAGTTGCATGGGATCGAGCGGCCCGGCGAGCGAGGCCTCTGACGGCAAGCCCTATGGCATGCGCTTTCCGGTGATCACCATCCGCGACATGGTGCGCGCTCTTGTTGGCCTGCTGGACGAACTTGAAATCGAACAACTCCATGCGGTCGTAGGCGGATCGATGGGCGGAATGCAGGCGCTCAGCCTTGCGGCAAACTGGCCCGTGCGCGCGGCGAGAGTGCTGGTCGTGGCATCGACCAGCCGCCATTCGGCCCAGAACATCGCCTTCCACGAGCTTGGTCGCCAAGCGATCATGGCCGATCCGCGCTGGAACAATGGCGACTATTACGACGTCGAAGCGCCGGATAGCGGGCTCGCAGTGGCGCGCATGGCGGCGCACATTACCTACCTTTCCGAAGAAGCGCTGACCGCTAAATTCGGCCGTAACCTGCAGGACAGGCAAGCCAAGAGCTTCGGCTTCGATGCCGATTTCCAGGTCGAAAGCTATCTGCGCTATCAAGGTAATGGCTTCACCCAGCGGTTCGATGCCAACAGCTATCTCTACATCACCCGCGCGATGGATTATTTCGACCTCGCAGAAGAACATGGCGGCAAGCTCGCCAATGCGTTCACGGGGACGCGCGCCCGTTTCTGCCTCGTAAGTTTCGACAGCGACTGGCTCTATCCCACCTCGGAAAGCCGCCATGTCGTGCGCGCGCTCAACGCCGCCGGGGCAGCGGTGAGCTTCGTGGAACTGTCCGCGCCGCACGGACACGACAGTTTCCTGCTCGATGTTCCGGCGCTCGACCGCGTGGTCAAAGGCTTCATCGAATGAGCGAGAGCATGGCCCAATACGACATCAGCTTCGACCGGATCGATGCCGTCGCAACGCACGTATTCCTTTCGCAGAGCTATTGGTCGGCCGGCATACCTCTGGAGACGTTACGCCGCGCGCTGGACAACAGCCTCTGCGTTGCGGTTTGGCAAGATGACCTTCAGGTCGGCTTTGCCCGGGTCGTGACCGACCGGGCGACATTTGCCTATCTGGCCGATGTCTACGTGCTTGATGAACATCGCGGCAGGGGCCTGGCCCAGGCGATGGTCACCCGCCTGCACGATCATCCCGATCTTCAGGGGCTGCGCCGGTGGCTGCTCGCCACGAAGGATGCGCACAGTCTCTATCGCGGAATGGGCTGGTCCGACTTGCCCGATCCGTCGATCATGATGCAGCGGCATTTTCCGGATCTGTACCAATGAGCCTGCGGCCGGACCTCGAAGCCATCGCCAGGGCGATCACCCCGGGGACGCGCGTGCTCGACATCGGCTGCGGCGACGGAGCCCTCCTCGCGAACCTGCGCGATACGAAGCATGTGGATGCGCGCGGGATGGAGATCGACGGGGCCTGTGTGGAGCGCTGCGTGGCGCAGGGGCTGTCAGTGGTGCAGGGAGACGCCAATCGCGATCTTGCCGATTATCCGGACAAGGGCTTCGATTACACCGTACTGAGCCAGACGCTGCAGACCGCCTTGCGACCGGATCTGATGCTTGACCAGCTGCTGCGGGTCGGCCGCCAGGCCTTCGTCAGCTTTCCAAATTTCGCGCATTGGCGCACTCGATCTGCGTTGATGCTCAGGGGGCGTATGCCGGTTACCCGCGCAATCCCTGTCAGCTGGTACGAAACACCCAATATCCACCACGTCACGGTTAGTGATTTTCGCGAGCTGGCTCGTCAGAAAGGCGCGCATATCGAGCGTGAGTGGTTCTTTTCGAACGGCTCTCACGTGCGCGGCGGCGCCAATTTACGGGCCGAATTCGCGGTCTTCCAGCTCAGCCGGTAGGCGGCGGGTCGACAGGCTTTCTCCGAAACAGGCTGCGCACGATCTTGCGAGCCATCCAGATCAGCCCGACAACTATCGCCAAGAGCACGAGGGCGATGCCGCCAGCGACATAGGGATATTCGTAAGCGGCATAGAGCAGGCCTGCGGTCGCCACATCCTCCACGGTCGATACTGCGACGTTGCTCACCGGTTCGGGACTGGTGTTTACCACGCCGCGCGCACCCGCCTTGCCCGCATGCGCTGTAAAGGCAGCGCCGCCACCGAGGAGAAAGGCCACGACCTGCGTTGCCGGGTCGGACGGATCGACGATGGCGAGCGCCAGCAAGGCACCACCCACCGGGCGCACAAAGGTGTGAACCGCATCCCAGGCGCTATCGAGCCACATCACCTTATCGGCAAAGAATTCTGCCAGCGCGGCAATTGCGGCTGCCCCCATGACCCACGGGTTGGCCAACGCATCGAGGCTCTGCAAATGTTCGGGCAACGGAAGGGCCCCCAACCGCATGGCGAGCCCGGTGGCAAAGATGCTGAGATAGAGCCGCCAGCCTGCAAGCAGGCAGACGCTGCCGGCAATCCCGATAATTTCCATCACGCCCATGTTCGGTCCCTCCTATCGGTTCGCGAAAACGGGCATCAGCTCGGCTCGTGGATCGGGCACCCGTTCTTTTCTGCGCGAAACCGTACTGAATGGCGATAGGTTTCCTGTCGGGCTCGATTGATATTGCCCATGGGCAAATGATCCATGATCCCCGTCCACGGGCTGAAATGGAGGGTTTCGTTGACCTTGCGAACCAATTGTTCGTCCCAGCTATCTTGCCGGGGGAATGCAAGCGTCGCGACCTTTTCAAAGGGTGAAACGTCCTCAGGCCAGATGACGGACGAATCTTCCACCGGCTGTTTGTCGACATCGCGCAGCAGCTGGACACAGAAATCCCATTCGGCATCGTTTCGCATGAACTGTTCGCGCACGTGGTGGCGCAGACCGTCCCTGTCATCGCCTATTTCAACCGTCTTGCCGGCCAGTTCCTTCATCCACTCCGCTGCCGGGCGCAGCATGAATTTTGCGACGTACTGGCCATAGCGGAACGGGGTGGCCGAGAAATAGTGCAGTGCCAGAGGCTCGCTATGCGGAACGCCCCCCATCGACGCCAGTGCGGGTGAGGGATCGAGACCGGCTTTCTGGCGCGCATCGTTGCCCAGCTTGAACGTGTCGGCGGCGATCTTCTTGAGCCATTCGACTTTGTCCGTAGTTTTCGCAAGGAGCCTCAGATTCTTGGCGAAAGCCTGAGCATCTGGCGCCGGAAAGGCCGGGGCATTGAGAAAGATGAAATCCTGCGTGTTGCCATCGGCATCAGGCAGCCGTTCGCCCTTCACATCGCATATCTTCAAGGCGAAACCGCGCGGCAGGTGGATATTGTCATGCAGGATGTCGCCCGCATTGGTGGACATGCGGATATAGGCATCGTGGCGACCCGATTGCGCAAAAACGCCTTGTGCGAGTTCGGGTTTAAGGCCTTCTTCGATCGTAAGACTGCCTTTCGCGATGCCGTGCGACTTGGCGTGGACACTGCGGATTGCGTGGCCGGAATTTTCGTAAGTCGTCTCGAGGATTTCATCGAACTTGTCGTCGAGATCGAGAATAGTCTTGGCTTCTTTTTCCGGCTCGATATTTTCCAGATCGGCGGAAAATGGGAGGGGGTCGGAATACGTCATGATAACCTCGAAGCTGCAAGCAGTTGCGGCTTAAATCGTCCACCTCAGCTCAGGGTTCCGCCCGCAGGCGGAGGTGAGGCACGAAAAAGGGCGGCCCGCCACCGGTACCGCCCCATTCTCCGTTTATCTGTCAGATCGGATCAGAAGATCTCGAACAAGCCTGCTGCGCCCATGCCGCCGCCGACGCACATGGTAACGACACCGTATTTCGCCCCGCGCCGCTTGCCTTCGAGCAGAACGTGGCCGGTGCAACGTGCACCCGTCATGCCATAGGGGTGACCGATCGAGATCGAGCCGCCCGACACGTTGAGCTTGTCGTTATCGATGCCGAGCTTGTCGCGGCAATAGAGGACCTGCACCGCGAAGGCTTCGTTCAATTCCCAGATGCCGATGTCGTCGACATTGAGATCGAAGCGCTTGAGCAGCTTGGGGATGGCGAAGATCGGACCGATGCCCATTTCGTCGGGCTCGGTGCCGGCGACAGCCATGCCGACGTAACGGCCGAGCGGCTGAAGTCCGCGCTGTTCGGCGACCTTGGCTTCCATCAAGACGCTGGCCGAGGATCCGTCGGACAACTGCGAGGCGTTACCGGCCGTGATCGTGGTGCCTTCGCCCATCACGGGTTTGAGCCCGTTCAGGCCTTCCAGCGTGGTCTGCGGGCGATTGCCCTCGTCCTTGTCGATCGTGATCTCGACATCCGAAATCTCGCCGGTTTCCTTGTCCTGGACCTTGTGCGTAGTCGATACGGAAACGATCTCGTCGTCGAAGCGGCCGTCTTCCTGAGCCTTGGCAGTGCGCTGCTGGCTCTGGAGGGCATATTCGTCCTGCGCTTCGCGGCTGATACCGTAACGCTGGGCAACCGTTTCCGCCGTCTGGAGCATGGGCATGTAGATCGCGCCGTGCATCGCCATGAGCTCGGGATCGGGCATCACGCGCATTTCCTTGGTCTGGACGAGCGAGATGCTTTCCTGACCGCCTGCGGCAACCACATCCATGCGATCGGTAATGATCTGCTTGGCGGCGGTGGCAATGCTCATCAGGCCGGAGGAGCACTGGCGGTCGATGGTCATGCCGCTGGTGCCGATGGGGCAACCGGCGCGCAATGCAACCTGGCGACCCAGATTGCCGGCCTGTGTACCCTGCTGCAGAGCAGCGCCCCACAGCACGTCGTCGACTTCGCCGGGTTCGATCCCAGCGCGCTCCATCGCGGGTTTCAGAGAATAGGCACCAAGCGTCGGGCCCTTGGTGTCGTTGAAGCCGCCCTTGTAGGCGCGGCCGATAGCGGTGCGGGCGGTGGAAACGATGACTGCGTCACGCATGGGTAATTCCTCGAATCAAATAATGTGTCTGGTTTCTTCCGGGGAGGAGGGGAAACTCAGACGAAATACATGGTCATCCATTCGCAGATCAGCGCGGGCTTGTCCTCGCCCTCGATCTCGATTGTGATCTCCATGGTCTGCTGCCACTGGCCGGGGCGCTTTTCCGTCATCTCGAGCATTTTCCAGTGACCGCGAATGCGCTTGCCCGATTTCACGGGGTTGATGAACCGGGTCTTGTTGCCACCGTAATTGACGGCCATCTTGATGCCCTCGACCCGCGGAACGTCGCTGTTCGCGGTAAGATAGGGGATCATCGACAGGGTCAGGAAGCCATGCGCGATGGTGCCGCCGAACGGGGTCATCTTGGCGGCTTCTTCATTCACATGGATGAACTGGTGGTCACCGGTGGCTTCGGCGAACTGGTTGATGCGCTCCTGGCTCATCTCGACCCATTCGCTCGTTCCGACCTGTTCGCCAACCTTGGCTGCTATGTCTTGGGGGCTCATATTTCGCTCTCCTCGAATATACCTCAAATTTGCGCGACTCTTCGCGCTTGCGCGCAAACACATGGCCTATGGAAAGGGGGCGCGCAACCGCCCGAAATCTGCCGTTACGGCATCGCGGGACAAACCGTTTCGGCAATTGCACAAGCTGCGCGGAAAGGGCATCATTATCCGTAAATTAACCAAGCAGCACTAGCTGCGAGACAATCTCTCGGATGCACGAGGCGGACAGGAACCGAATGGGCGACAGTTTCGACGATACCAGCATTACCGACAAGGCGTGGTTCAAACCGGCGGTTGCCGCCTGGTTTGCGTTGCTGCTTGGCGGCGGGCTGTGGCTCATGCCGCCGCGAATCCACGATTCGATTGCATCCACGCTCGGACTTGACCGGACGCTTCCGACCTTCGCTCTGCCGATCGGGGCCGCGGGTGCGGCGATCCTGTGTGCCGCCTTTGCCCTGATCGGCGCCATACTGGGCTGGGTGATTGCCGCCCGGATCGGCCGGCCGACCGGCCAGCGAGCCCTGGGCTACGAAGCGGAAGCCATTGATGAAAGTTCCATCCACGTTGCCGAGGAGGAAGCTTTCGAAGAACCGCGTCGTCGCCGCGTCTTGCTGGCAAAAGAAGATATCGACGAAGAAGGCATTGCTCCGTCAGAAGATGCCGTCGAAGAAAGCGAAGGCGCTTTCAATCTTGCGATGACCGGCCTTTCCGAAAAAGATTTAAAGACCGTAGACGCCGACGCCGAGGTCGAACCGGAAGAAGCCCCCTCATTTGAAATACCCGTGCAGGCCGATGCGCAGGATTCGCTCGATAATGCCGAATTCACGGTAGAGATCGGCTGGGAAGACGAGGAACTGCCGGCGGCTTTCGATGATTCCGGCGACCATCCTGTAGATTTCGATCATTATGAGCATCGGGAAATTCAAGAAGCGGACAATGACGAGGCGCTAGGTGATTTAAGTCTCGACGCCTTGCTTGGCCGTCTAGAGGGCGCGCTTGATACGCAGCGCCGTCTTGTAGAAAAGAGCGAACACGCAGCTCGTCAGCCCGCGCTGCAACCTGTGCCTCTCACTAGCGCTCCTATGGAAGACGAAGCCATCGCTCGCATAAAGTCGAATGCTGAGGACGCCAGCGAAGACGACCCCGTGGTCGCCTTCCTCAAACGCGAGGCCGAACGCAGGATTTCGCAACCTGACCCGGCCGAGGGCGATGGGGAGCCGCCTGAAAAGCAATCTGAACCCAACGAGCCGAGCGCAGCCCACGCAACTGTCCGCAGCGTACTCGACCGCATGGGCCAGCCCGTGCGCCACGACTGATGTCATTCCCGGATACGAATTCGCCCCGCTGCAACGCGGTATAAACCGGGAAATCTTGGCTAGCGCGAAATTTTGCTTCGCGCCGGTGCCATTGCAAAACTGATTAATTACCTCCAAAAAGCCAATTCGCGACATTTTGCGGCCGCGCATGCGGCGCTGCACAAAATCCGTTTCCGCTGTCTCGGTGTCGAGGCCCTGTTGGAGGCGGGCTTGGAGGAGGACGCTTCGGCGAATGCAGGTTCCGGCTCATCATACACCCGGTAATGGCCCCAATATGCAGGGCCTTTACGATCCGCGCAACGAACATGATGCCTGCGGCGTCGGCATGGTCGCGCATATCAAGGGCGAAAAGAGCCACGGGATTATCACCCAGGCGCTGACCATTCTTGCCAATCTCGATCATCGCGGCGCGGTGGGCGCGGATCCGTTGTTGGGCGATGGCGCCGGCATTCTTATCCAAACACCCGATCCGTTGATCCGCAAGTGGGCGGATGCGCACAAGTACGACCTGCCGGATGAAGGCGACTATGCCATCGCCATGTGCTTTCTTCCGCAGGAAGAGGAAGCGCGGCAGTTCGTGGAAAGCCAGCTCGAACGCTTTGCCGAAAAGGAGGGCCAGCGTGTTGTTGGATGGCGCGACGTACCGACCACGCTCGATGGCCTGGGCGATGCAGTCATCGCTTCCATGCCGGTCATCCGCCAGTGCGTGATCGCGCGCGGGACCAATTGCGCCAGCCGCGAGGCTTTCGAACGCAAGCTGGTCGTCATCCGCAAGCAGACGCTGAACCCGCTGGCCGCGCTAGAGGCCAAGCATGACATTCCCGGCCTCAGCCAGGCCTATATTCCGAGCTTCAACAGCCGCACCGTGGTCTACAAGGGCCTGCTGCTCGCCAATCAGGTCGGCACGTTCTACGACGATCTGCGCGATCCCGATTGCGTCAGCGCACTGGGCCTCGTCCACCAGCGTTTCAGCACGAACACTTTCCCGAGCTGGCGCCTCGCCCATCCCTATCGCTTCATGGCGCATAATGGGGAAATCAACACGGTTCGCGGCAATGTGAACTGGATGGAAGCGCGCCGTCGCACGATGGAAAGCGAACTGCTGGGCGCCGATCTCGACAAGATGTGGCCGCTGATCCCGCATGGCCAGTCGGACACGGCCTGCCTCGACAATGCGCTCGAGCTGCTGCTGACAGGCGGATACAGCCTGGCGCATGCCATGATGATGCTCATGCCCGAAGCCTGGGCCAAGAACGAGCAGATGACCCCCGCACGCCGCGCCTTCTACGAATATCACGCCGCGTTGATGGAGCCGTGGGACGGCCCCGCCGCCGTGTGTTTCACCGACGGCAAGCAGATCGGCGCCTGTCTCGACCGCAACGGCCTGCGCCCGGCGCGCTGGTGCACCACGAAGGACGATCTCGTCGTGCTCGCCTCGGAAAGCGGCGTGCTGCCGTTTGCCGAGGAAGACATCACCCGAAAATGGCGCCTGCAACCGGGCAAGATGCTGCTGATCGATCTGGAGGAAGGCCGCATCGTCACCGACGAGGAGCTGAAGACCGACCTCGCCGCGGCAGAACCCTATGAGGCATGGCTGGAAAAGGCGCAGTACAAGCTCGCCGACCTCGACCATATCGAACCCGATCTGTCGGAAATCGCCGAGAGCACCATCCCGCTGCTCAACCGCCAGCAGGCCTTCGGCTATACGCAGGAAGACATCAGCCGCTACCTCGAACCGATGGCCGCCAATGGCGAGGACCCGATCGGTTCGATGGGTACCGATACCCCGATCGCCGTGCTCTCCGAAAAGAGCCGCCTGCTCTACGATTATTTCAAGCAGAACTTCGCGCAGGTCACCAACCCGCCGATTGATCCGATCCGCGAAGAACTGGTGATGAGCCTGCTATCGATGATCGGCCCGCGCCCTAACTTGCTGGGCCGTGACGGGGGTACGCACAAGCGCCTGGAGGTCAGCCAGCCGATCCTGACCAACACCGATCTGGCCAAGATCCGCTCGGTGGAAGTAGCGCTCGATGGCGCATTCCGCACGGCAACCATCGATATTACCTGGAATGCCAGCACGGGCGCTGACGGCCTCGCCATGGCGCTGAAGGAAATGTGCTGGGCCGCGACCGAAGCGGTGCTGGGCGATGCCAATATCCTCATCCTTTCGGACCGGGGTCAGGGGCCCGGACGCATTGCCATGCCTGCCTTGCTGGCGACCGCGGCAGTCCACCACCAGCTGGTGCGGCAGGGCCTGCGCATGCAGACCGGCCTCGTCATCGAAACCGGCGAAGCGCGCGAGGTGCACCATTTCTGCGCGCTCGCAGGCTACGGCGCGGAAGGAATCAACCCCTATCTCGCGCTCGAAACGCTGGAAGATTTACGCGCGCGCAAGCTGCCGCATCTCGACCCCGAGGAAGTACAGAAGAACTTCGTCAAGGCGGTGGGCAAGGGCATTCTCAAGGTCATGTCCAAGATGGGCATCTCGACCTACCAGTCCTATTGCGGCGCGCAGATCTTCGACGCGGTCGGCCTGTCGAGCGAATTCGTCGACGCCTATTTTGCCGGCACTGCCACCACCATCGAAGGCGTGGGCCTGAAGGAAGTGGCCGAGGAGACCGTGCGCCGCCACGCGCAGGCATTCGGCGACAGTCCGCTTTACAAGGGCATGCTCGATGTGGGCGGAATCTATCAATACCGCATCCGCGGCGAAGATCACGCCTGGACCCCGCAGAATATCGCCAACCTCCAGCACGCGGTGCGCGGGAGCGATCCGAAGAATTATGCGGAATTCGCGCGCTCGATCAACGAGCAGTCCGAACGGCTCTTGACCATTCGCGGGCTGATGGAACTCAAGAAGGCCGAGCGTCCGCTCGATCTGTACGAGGTCGAACCGGCAGCCGAAATCGTAAAGCGTTTCAGCACCGGTGCGATGAGCTTCGGTTCGATCAGCCACGAGGCGCATTCCACGCTCGCCATTGCAATGAACCGCATCGGCGGCCGCTCCAACACCGGCGAGGGCGGCGAGGAGCCGGCGCGTTTCCAGCCGCTGGACAATGGCGATTCGATGCGCAGCCGGATCAAGCAGGTGGCATCGGGCCGCTTTGGCGTCACGGCGGAATATCTCGTCAATTCGGACGATATCCAGATCAAGATGGCGCAGGGCGCAAAGCCCGGCGAAGGCGGACAGCTGCCCGGCCACAAGGTCGACAAGCGGATCGGCAAGGTCCGCCATTCGACGCCGGGCGTGGGCCTGATCTCGCCCCCGCCGCACCACGACATCTATTCGATCGAGGATCTGGCGCAGCTCATCCACGATCTGAAGAACGTCCAGCCCGAGGCGCGCATTTCGGTCAAGCTGGTGAGCGAGGTCGGCGTGGGCACGGTCGCCGCCGGCGTCTCGAAGTCCAAGGCCGACCATCTGACCATTTCGGGCTACGAAGGCGGCACGGGTGCGAGCCCGCTGACCAGCCTGACACATGCCGGAAGTCCGTGGGAAATCGGCCTTGCCGAAACGCAGCAGACACTCCTGCTGAACGATCTGCGCAGCCGCATCGCAGTGCAGGTGGACGGGGGCCTGCGCACCGGGCGCGACGTCGCTATCGGCGCGCTGCTGGGGGCGGACGAGTTCGGCTTTGCCACCGCACCGCTGATAGCGGCGGGCTGCATCATGATGCGCAAATGCCACCTCAACACCTGCCCCGTCGGCGTGGCGACGCAGGATCCGGTGCTGCGCAAGCGCTTCACCGGCACGCCCGAGCATGTCATCAATTACTTCTTCTTCGTCGCCGAAGAGCTCCGCCAAATCATGGCCGAAATGGGCTTCCGCACGGTCGAGGAAATGGTCGGCCGGGTGGACAAGCTCGACATGCGCCGCGTGCGCCGTCACTGGAAGGCGCATGGCGTCGATCTGAAGCGCATCCTCCACGAAGTTCCGCTGAAGGAAGGCCAGCTCCCGCGCCATACCGAGGTGCAGGATCACGGCCTCGGCGCGGCGATGGACGTCGAGCTGATCGACGCCTGCAAACCCGCCATCGAAAGCGGGCAGGCGGTGCAGATCAGCCGGACGATCCGCAATGTGAACCGTACCGTGGGCGCCATGCTGTCGGGCCGCATTGCCGAGGCATATGGCCATGACGGCCTGCCCCAGGACACCATCCGCATCGACCTGACCGGGGTTGCGGGCCAGAGCTTCGGCGCATGGCTGGCCCATGGTGTGACCATGAGCCTCACCGGCGATGCCAACGACTATGTCGGCAAGGGCCTGTCGGGCGGGCGGATCGTGGTGAAGCCGCCGCAGGATGTCAGCCGTGATCCGACCGACAACATCATCGTCGGCAACACCGTGCTTTATGGCGCGATCGCGGGCGAAGCCTATTTCGCGGGCGTCGCGGGCGAACGGTTTGCCGTGCGCAATTCGGGCGCGGTCGCCGTGGTCGAGGGCACGGGCGACCATGCGCTGGAATATATGACCGGCGGCGTGGTCTGTGTGCTCGGCAAGACCGGGCGCAACGTGGCTGCCGGAATGAGCGGCGGGATCGCCTATGTCTACGATCCCGATGGCAAATTCACTCAACTGGTGAACCATGCGCAGGTTGACATTCTCGATGTGAAACCGGGTGATGGAGAAGGCGCGGAAAAGAGCTGGGGCACCCCGCAACAGCGCGCTGTCAGCGTGGAAAACCCCGGAATGGGCGATCCGCTTTACCATGATGCCGAGCGGCTCAAGGTTCTGGTGGAACGCCACCACCTCCATACTGGATCGGCCCGCGCCAAGGCGCTGCTCGACGACTGGGCCAACCAACTGAAAAACTTCCGCAAGGTGATGCCGCGCGATTACGCAAAGGCACTGAAGGCACTCGAGGATGAGCGCGAGAGCGCGGCCATGGAAGCGGCGGAATGATGCATAACCACACTCCGTCATTGCGAGCGCAGCGAAGCAATTCATCTCCACATGGCTCTGGGTGTTGCAATGCTGGACGATGGATTGCCGGGTGGCCCTCCGGGCCGTCTTCGACTCCGCCTGCAGCTCCTCGCAATGACGACTTTTGTTTGGGATTCAACTGATGGGCAAGGAAACCGGCTTTCTCGAATACGAGCGCGAGGATCGTACCTACATCGATCCCGCAGAGCGGCTGAAGAGCTATAAGGAATTCGTGATCCCGCATGACAAGGGCGCGCTGCAGAAGCAGGCCGCGCGCTGCATGAATTGCGGCATTCCTTACTGCCATAACGGCTGTCCTGTGAACAACATCATCCCGGACTGGAACCACCTCGTCTATGAAGACGACTGGAAGAATGCGCTCGAGGTCCTGCATTCGACCAACAATTTCCCCGAATTTACCGGCCGTATCTGCCCCGCCCCGTGCGAGGCGGCGTGCACGCTCAATATCGTCGATGCGCCGGTGACCATCAAATCGATCGAATGCGCCATCATCGATCGCGGCTTCAAGGAAGGCTGGGTGAAGCCTCAGCCCGCTGAAAAGCAGACCGGTAAATCGGTCGCCGTGATCGGCAGCGGGCCTGCAGGCCTTGCCGCAGCACAGCAGCTGGCCCGAGCTGGCCATGCCGTGACCGTGTTCGAGAAATCGGACCGGATCGGCGGATTGCTGCGCTACGGTATCCCCGACTTCAAGATGGAAAAGCACCTCATCAACCGCCGCGCGGTGCAGATGGAAGCCGAAGGCGTGCAGTTCCGCACCTCCAGCGAAGTGGGCGTGGAAGTCAGCTTCGAGGCGCTGAAGGAGAATTTCGACGCCGTGGTCCTGGCGGGCGGCGCGGAAGAGGCCCGCATGCTCGATATCCCGGGCGCGGAGCTGCCCGGTGTGCGGCTGGCGATGGAATTCCTTACCCAGCAGAACAAGCGCAATGCGGGCGACGAAGAGGTGCGTGCCGCCCCGCGTGGCAGCCTGACCGCGACGGGCAAGCATGTGATTGTGATAGGCGGCGGCGATACCGGGAGCGACTGCGTGGGCACCAGCAACCGGCAGGGCGCGGCCAGCGTGACGCAGCTCGAGATCATGCCCAAGCCGCCGGAAAAGGAAGACAAGGCGCTGACCTGGCCCGACTGGCCGCTGAAGCTGCGCACGTCCTCCAGCCACGAGGAAGGTGTCGACCGCGACTGGGCCGTGCTGACCAAGCGGGTGGTCGAGGAAGGCGGCCGCGTCTCCGGCCTCGAATGTGTTCGGGTCGAGTGGAAAGACGGGAAATTACAGGAGGTTGAGGGGACCGAGTTCACGCTCAAGGCCGATCTCATCCTGCTGGCGATGGGCTTTACCGGGCCGAAACGGCGCGGTTTGCTGGACCGGGCCGGGGTGGAACTGGATGGCCGGGGCTGCGTGAAGGCGGATACGCAGCGCTATTGCACCAGCGAGCCGCATGTCTTTGCCTGCGGCGATATGCGGCGCGGGCAAAGCCTTGTTGTCTGGGCGATTCGCGAGGGGCGGCAGTGCGCCCGGGCGGTGGATCAGGCGCTGATGGGGGTTAGCGAACTGCCGCGTTAGGCGGGTCGCCGGGCCTGCATCGGCGGCGGCCCATCGGGGCCTCACACGATGCCCGCGCGCCCCCCAAAGTGTTCCGGAATAGCCGCCGAACACCCTCTTGATCGGTGCCGAATGGCCCGTCACCCCCACCGATCGCGGCGGGGGAGGCGTAATCTCATTCGAGCGCGACGATCACCTGATCGCCTTCGCGGACCGGGGCGCAGGCTTCGGCCGGGATGGGCTCGAAATTTTCGCGGGTTAGCGCGATGTCCGACAATCCGTCGATCTTGAAATAACCCAGCGCCGGATCTTCATCGACGCGGCGGCTCTTGTTCGGATTGACCGCGCCCAGATAGAAGGCGTTGTTGCGCAGGACGATCTGGTGCGGCGCCAGTGTCAGCGGGCTGGAATTGTAGGTGGCGCTGACCATGGTGCGTTCGCGCATGGCTTCACCCAGCACCGCCTGGACGAATTCGAAAGAAGATTGATGCTGCATTGCACAAAACCACACTATTCCCGGCGGAAATGCAATCAAGAATGTTAGCGGTCACAATCTTTCGTGTATCAGGAAATCTATAGCGCCGCCCAGTCGACCTTGCCCCGCCCGTGCTGGGTGAGGAATTCATTGGCCCGGCTGAACGGTTTCGACCCGAAAAACCCGCGGTGCGCCGACAGCGGGCTGGGATGCGGGCTTTCCACCACCAGATGCGGCCCGCCTTTCAGTTCCGCGATCCGTTTCGCCTTGGCCTGCGCATGGCTGCCCCACAGGATGAAGACGCTGGGCACATCGCGCGCCGCCACTGCCGCCACACAGGCATCGGTGATCGCATCCCAGCCGCGCCCCGCATGGCTTCCCGCCTGCCCCTGCTCCACCGTCAGCGTGTTGTTGAGCAGCAGCACGCCCTGCCGCGCCCAGCCGGTCAGATCGCCGCTTGCCGGGGCATCGACCCCCAGATCGGCGACCAGTTCCTTGTAAATATTGCGCAGGCTGGGCGGCAACTTCACGCCTTCGGGGACGGAGAAGGACAGACCCATCGCCTGCCCCGGCCCGTGATAGGGATCCTGCCCCAGGATCACGACCTTCACCTTGTCCAGCGGGGTCAGCTCCAGCGCCTTCAGCCGCGTGCCGCGCGGCGGATAGACCACGGCGCCGCCATCTTCCTCGGCCCGCAGCCAGCCGCCCAGCGCGCGCGCTTCGGGTGTGGCCAGAACGGGGTCGAAGGCGGGTTTCCAGCTAGCGGGCACATGGTCTGTCATGCCCCGCTGTTTGCCCCCGCAAGCGCGACAGTGCCAGTCGCCCCTTTCCTACAATCCCCAATCGGCCTTGGGTTCGGAGGGGGAACTGGCAATGGCCCTGATCGATCACAGCCGGCCAGAGGCAAGGAGTGTAGCGCAGTCGCTTAGACAACTAAGCGCAAGTGAACGACGCCGCAGGTGGTCGGCTGTGGTCGACCGCGTAGCGGCGGGCGTAATCGGCTCTGGCGCCTCGTCACTCGTCGCGCACGATGAACGACATCGCTTTCTCCTCATTCCTAGCTCCAAAGCCGATTACGCTCCGTCAGGACCGTTGCCAGTTCCCTCTCCGAACCCTAAAGCCGCCGACATGGCAGTTCATTTCCACGAAGAAGACCTTCCCGAAGGCGTCCTCGCCGATGGCCCCGTTGCCGTCGATACCGAGACCATGGGCCTCGTCACCACGCGCGACCGGCTGTGTCTCGTCCAGATCAGCGACGGCAATGGCGACGAGCATCTCGTCCGCTTTGCGCCGGACAGCGAGTATGACGCGCCCAATCTGCAGGCCGTGCTGGCCGATCCGGACCGGCTGAAGCTGTTCCATTTCGCGCGCTTCGACCTTGCCGCGATCGAATATTACCTCGGCGTCACCGCCGCGCCCTGCTATTGCACCAAGATCGCCAGCAAGCTGGTGCGCACCTATACCGACCGCCACGGCCTGAAGAATCTGGTCGAGGAATTGCTGGGCGAAAACATTTCCAAGGCGCAGCAATCGTCCGACTGGGGCGGGCCCGAACTCAATCAGGCGCAGCGCGACTATGCCGCATCCGACGTGCGCTTCCTCCACCGCATGCGCGAAGAGCTCAATCGCCGGCTCGAGCGTGAAGGCCGCATGGAATTGGCGCAGTCCTGTTTCGATTTCCTTCCCACCCGCGCCCATCTGGATATCCTCGGCTGGGCCGATCACGACATCTTCAGCCACGCGTAAGGCTTAGCGGAGCAGCTACCCCCTCATGGTGTTCAAGAAGCGCAGGATCGAAACCACGGAGGCGCAGCAGCTACGCTCGCGCCGCCAGCGGTTCGCTGCGCCGGGTGGGAGCCACGACAAGCTGGTGCGCTTTCTGGCGCGGTTCCTGCCGATGGGGGTGGGCGTCGTCGCCGCGCTGATGATCATCACCCCGCTCAGCCCGCGCGGCGAAATCAGCTTCCTGCTCGATCGCAACAAGGTGGCGATGATCCAGGAACGGCTGCGCGTGGATAATGCGCTGTATCGCGGGCAGGATGCGAAAGGCCGCCCCTTCTCGCTGACCGCCGGTGAAGCGGTTCAACGATCGAGCGTGGAAGGAATCGTCCGGCTGGACGATCTGGTCGCCCGCCTGCTGATGACCGATGGGCCGGCGCGGGTAGAGGCGCCCGGCGGGCAATACAATATCAGCGAAGACGTCGTCGATGTGAACGGCACCATGCAGATGGCTGCCGCCGACGGTTACCGCATGAGCGCGAGCGGCGTATCGCTCGATCTCAAGAACAAGACGATCGAAGGATCGGGCGGGGTCGAGGGATCGGGTCCGGCGGGGACCTTCCGCGCCGACCGTCTGGACGGCGATCTCGACCAACGCACTGTTACCCTGTCCGGGAATGCGCGGCTGCGCATGGAGCCCGGCAAGCTGAGGATGCCATGATCAAGAGCCAGTTCCCCACCATGGCGAAAAGCGCGCTTGCCGGTTTTGCCCTGACGGCAGCCGCGCTGGGCGGCATGCAGCTTTCGGCGCAGGCGATCTCCGGCCATAATTCCAATGCACCCGTATCCTATGCCGCCGACCGGATCGAATTGCAGGACCGCCAGAACCGCGTGGTGCTTTCGGGCAATGTCGAGATCACGCAGGCCGGCCTCAATCTCAACGCGGCGCGCACTATCGTGAACTATTCCGATGCAGGCAGCCTCAAGATTCAGCGGATCATGGCCACCGGCGGCGTTAATGTGACGCGCGGCAACGAACGCGCGCGGGGCGATACGGCAGTGTACGATTTCAATCGCCGGATCATCACCATGGCGGGCAATGTCCGCCTGAACCGCGGCGGCGATACGCTGAATGGCGGACGGCTGGTGATCGATCTGGCCAGCGGCGTGTCGAGTATCGATGGCCGCGCCAGCGGATCGTCGGGCGTGACCGGCAGCGGCAGCTCGTCATCGGGCGGGCGCGTTACCGGTTCCTTCTCCGTCCCCGAAAACTGAGCCGCATTTAACGGCGTTTAGCGGCGACCGGCCCCCGCTACGCGGGCGATGCCGGTCAGCCCCTGCGCCAGCAGCAATTCGGACGCCTGGCTGTTGGTCAGCAATTCGCGGTGCAATTGCGTCAGCCGCATGGTCAGCCGGTCGAGCTTGGGCCCGCGCCAGCGCTGCACCTGTTCGGCAATGTCGCGTTCTTCCTTCCAGAAGATGCCGAGGCGTGCTTTCTCGCCCTTGTCGAGATCCTGATAGCGGCGGTTGCCCAGCGCGGCGGATATGCGCGCCAGTTGCGCCGCGCGCCGTTCGATCGCCAGCAGCGTGCCGACCGGGTTCAGCCCGATCTGCTTCATCCGCGCGATTTCGGTGGCGACCTTTGGCCCCTGCCCCGCCAGCACCGCGTTGACGAGACCGGCGAACCCGTCCTCCTCGCTCGCCGCGCCGACCGCGTCGAGATGCTCCATTTCCGCCGGGCGGGGCGATTGCGGGCTGCCGTCGAGATAGGTGGCCAGCTTGGTCACCTCGCTTTGCGCCAGCCGCACGTCGAGATTGGCGGCGCGCGCGATGCGTTCGGCCACGGCGCCATCCAGCCGCACGCCCGCCGCATCGCCCATGGCGCGCACGGTCTGCGTGACAGAGCGCAGATCGGGCGGGTAGAACATCGCCACCACGGCATCTTTGCGCTTTTCCAGCAGCTTGGCCGTGCGCGATTTATCGGTGGCGCCCGTGGCGACAACGATCACCGGGCAGGCCTCGCCCGCCCCCATGTCGCCCGTTTCGAGCAGGATCTTGATCGCCTCATGCGCCTCGTCCCCCGCCACGCGGCACCAGATATGGCGCTTGTCGCCGAACAGCGAGCTTGAACGCGCCTCGTCACCCAGCCGGGCGGGGTCGGCGCGCAGATCGGCGCCGGGCATTTCCACCCGCTCGCCCGGATCGGGCAGCATGGCGGCAATCTGGTTGGCGGCCGCGCTGGCGCCGGCCTCGTCCTGCCCGCAGAAGAAGAAGACGCCGCAACTGGCGGCTACATCGCGCGCCTTGGCGGCAAAATCCTTGCCGGTCAGCTTCACCGTTCGCCCTGCGCCCTTTCACGAAGCGCCAGTGCAACGCGCGTCACGATGCGGTCGGAAATTTCGACGGCGAGATTTTCGAGCGCGGTGTTTTCCGCCGCGATCACGGCATATTCGCTGGAGACCACATCGATCCCCGCATCCACGCCCTCGGTCGCGTCGAGCACGATTTCATCCGTAGTCGAATCGACCAGTTGGTAACGCGCGCGCAGGGTGCGGCGTTCGCGGCTGACGGTATCGTCGGCCAGCACGGCGAGGCCATCGAGGCTGTCGTCCAGCCGCACTTCGAGCCGGTAACGCGAGGTGCCGGTGCCGGACGCGCCCAGCCTGTCGTTGAGCGCGCTGCGGACCAGCCAGCCGGCCTTGCCCTCGATCGGCGGGACATCCACCGCAGCGAGACCTTGCGCGACCGCGCCGCTGCTGCCGCCGGCATACATAGGCTGGAGCGAGCAGCCGCCAAGCGCGAATGCGAGCGGCAGGGCGAGCGAGAGGGCGAAAGACTGGCGCATCAGGTGACGATATTCACCAATCTGTCGGGCACCACAATGATCTTGCGGATTTCTGCCCCGTCGATCGAGCGCTGCACCTTTTCGGATGCCAGCGCCATCGCCTCCAGATCTTCCTTCGCCGCACCCTTGGGCGCGGTGAGCGTGTCGCGCAGCTTGCCCTTGTGCTGGACCGCGATGGTCACTTCGTCTTCCACCAGCAGCGCCGGATCGACCTCTGGCCAGGCGGCATCGGCCACGAGGCCTTCCATGCCCATGCCCGACCATGCCTCTTCCGCCAGATGCGGCATCATCGGCGCGACCAGCTGGACCAGGCTGCGGATCGCGGCGGAGCGGCTGGCAGAGGCCTGCGCCTTCTCCACCGCACCGGTCAGTTCGTAAATCCGCGCCACGGCCTTGTTGAAGCCCAGCGCCTCGATATCCTCGGCCACGGCGGCCACGGTCTGGTGGACCTTGCGATCCAATGCCTTGTCCTCGCCCTGCGCCTGCGGCTCATAGGCGGAGAACAGGCGCCACAACCGGTGCACGAAGCGGCTGCAACCCTCGATCCCGGCTTCGGACCACGGCAGGTCGCGCTCGGGCGGGCTGTCGGACAGCATGAACCAGCGCACGGCATCGGCGCCATAGGTGTCGATGATGGTGTCAGGGTCGACGACGTTCTTCTTCGACTTCGACATCTTGATCACGCGGCCGATCTCGACCTCGCCGCCATCGGCCTTCAGCAGCGCCCGCTCGGCCTCGCGGCTGATCTCGTCGGGCGCATAGTAGACGGTCTTGCCGCCGGCCTTGCGGCTGTAGGTCTCATGCGTGACCATGCCCTGCGTGAACAGGCTGGCGAACGGTTCCTTCACGTCGATCTGGCCCATATACGCCAGCGCGCGGGTCCAGAAGCGGGCGTAGAGCAGGTGCAGGATCGCATGCTCGATCCCGCCGATATACTGTTCGACCGGCAGCCACTTGGCGACCTCTTCCTTGTCAAAGGGCTTGTCCGCAGGCTGGCTGGCAAAGCGCAGAAAATACCAGCTGGAATCGACGAAAGTATCCAGCGTGTCGGTCTCGCGCTCCGCCTTGCCGCCGCATTTGGGGCAGTCGACATGCTTCCACGTGGCGTGGCGCAGCAGCGGGTTGCCGGGCGTCTGGAAATCGACATCCTCGGGCAGCGTGATCGGCAGGCTGTCCTTGGGCGCAGGGACCACGCCGCACTTTTCGCAATGGATGAAGGGGATCGGCGTGCCCCAGTACCGCTGGCGCGAAACGCCCCAGTCGCGCAGGCGCCAGACAGTCTTCCCCTCGCCCCGGCCCTGTTGCTCGATGCGGGCGATGATTTCGCGCTTGGCGTCTTCGATCTCCATCCCGTCGAGGAAATCGGAATTGACGATCACGCCCTCTCCGGCCTCGGCCTCGCCGTCGAAACCCTTGCCTGCGTCCTCCACGCTCGGCGCGACCACACGCGGGATCGGCAGGCCGTATTTGGTGGCGAATTCGAAGTCGCGTTGGTCGTGGCCCGGCACCGCCATGATCGCCCCGGTGCCGTAATCCATCAGCACGAAGTTCGCGATATAGACCGGCAGGTCCGCGCCGGTGAACGGATGCTTCGCCGTGATGCCGGTGTCGAAGCCCAGCTTTTCAGCCGTCTCCAGCTCGGCAGCGGTAGTCCCGCCCTTCTTGCACAGCGCAATGAATTCGCGCGCATCGTCGCTGTCGATGCCCTGCGCGATCGGATGGTCCGCCGCCACGGCCACGAAGCTCGCGCCGAAGATCGTGTCGGGCCGCGTGGTGTAGACCGGAAGTTTCTCGCCATTCGACAGGTCGAAGCTGAACTCCAGCCCCTTGGACTTGCCGATCCAGTTTTCCTGCATCAGCCGGACCTTGTCGGGCCAGTTTTCTAGGCTACCCAGTCCGTCGAGCAGTTCCTCGGCAAAGTCGGTGATCTTGAGGAACCACTGGTTGAGCTTGCGCTTCTCGACCTCGGCGCCAGAGCGCCAGCCCTTGCCGTCGATCACCTGCTCGTTGGCGAGCACGGTCATGTCGACCGGGTCCCAATTGACCTCGCTTTCCTTGCGATAGACGAGGCCCGCTTCGTACAGGTCGATGAACAGCGCCTGCTCATGCCCGTAGTAATCGGGCTCGCAGGTCGCCAGTTCGCGTGACCAGTCGAGCGCGAAGCCGAGGCGCTTCAATTGCGCCTTCATGTGTTCGATATTGTCGCGCGTCCAGCCGCCCGGGTGCACGCCCTTTTCCATCGCGGCATTTTCCGCCGGCATGCCGAAAGCGTCCCAGCCCATGGGGTGCAGCACCTCGTGCCCGGTAGCCTTCTTGAAGCGCGCCAGCACGTCGCCCATCGTGTAATTGCGCACGTGGCCGATATGGATGCGCCCGCTGGGATAGGGGAACATCTCGAGCACGTAGCTCTTGGGTTTGGGCGAATCGCTGTCGGCGCGGAAGGTCTGCGCCTCGTCCCAGGCGGATTGCCAGCGCGCGTCGGCCGCAGCCGGATTGAAACGGGTGTCACTCATGCGGACGCCTGTAAGGATTTCAGGCGCGAATGGAACCCAGTTTGCTTAGTTCGAAATGGCCTGACGGCGCAGTTCGCGTGCCTTGGTCAGGATGATGTCTTCCAGCTTCTGGACAGTGGCGGCCTGCACCGGCGCATCGACCCAGGTACCGCCCTGATTGACCTGGCGGCTGGCGGCCACGCGCAGCGCATCGGCGCGCAGGTCGGTATCGAGGATGGAGATGGTCATCTTCACCCGTTCGCCCGCATTGCCGGGATTGGCGTACCAGTCGGTCACGATGACGCCGCCGGCGCTGTCAGCCTGAAGCAGCGGCGCAAAGCTGACCGCTTCGAGCGCAGCGCGCCACAAATAGGAGTTCACGCCGATGGTCGAAACCTGCGCCGCGGCAAGATCGGTCTGCGGACGGTTGCCGCTGCTGCATGCCGCAAGGCCGATGCTGGCCACGCCGAGCAGGGCGATGGCGGCGGGACGGCGGAAGTTACGGTATACGGTCATGAACGGTCCTTGGATCGGAATATGTCGTTGCGGCTCTATAATGGCTGGACAGACAGGGGCAAGCACTGCCTTTGCCCTGCCAGGCCACGCGCACAGACACTACCGAACGCGTGAATGCGTCCTTAATCGCGCGCCCGCAGGCGGGCCATCTGTGTGCACAGGGCAACACTATTTTCACCAAAACCGGTCAGCTTGTGGAAAAGGTGGAATTATTCAAAGCGAAGACCTAATCTCCTGAAATACCGGAGTCGCTTACACCGTAATGTGCAGGCAATATTCGGGAACCATTAAGCGGACACCGTGGTATAATGGTGCGAACACCGCGAATACAGGGGCAGAGAGGCGTTCAATGGGCAAGTCCACAAACAGCACGGGTAAGGGTCGGTTCGCACCGGCACTGCTTGCTGTTGCCGGCCTGGCCCTCGCCATCCCCGGTGCCGGCCTCGCCGTTTCCTCCTCCACGCAGAGCGAATCGGCTGAACCGGCGGCCACCGAATTCCTGTCGTTCACCCCGGCCGGCGTCGATCCCGAACTCGCGCAGAAGGTTGCGCAGCTCGTCGGGAAGGATGCCCTGCGCTTCACCCCTGCCAACAAGCCCGCTCCGGCGCGCGAACGCACGGTGAACTTCGCAGTCCGCGTGGATGCGGCAACTGCCCGCACGCTTTCCGGCCGTAGCCCGGCAGAAACCCTCGCCAAGAGCGCAGGCCCCGACAGCGGCCTTTCGACGGTTGCGGCACGATACAATCTCGGCATTGCGCGCGGCTATCAGAGCTTCGCCCAGCCGACCCGCAGCGTTGCGGCCGCGAATATCGGCGACAAGGTGAAAGATTTCGCCATGCCCGACCTGCGCAGCTTCGACGAATCGGATGATGACGGTAAGCCGAGCCGCTTCAAATCGCGCATCACGCTGCAGAACCGCGACAATGCCGGTACCGCGCCACTCACGGTCGAAGGTGCCGGATCGCAGCGCGTCGATCTGGGCGGATCTTACAGCCTGAGCCGCAATCTCGATGTGACGGCCGGTGTCCGCCTGTCGCAGGACCGCGATCGCCTGACCCCGCTTACCGACGGGATCGAGGATGATCAGGCGGTCTATGTCGGAACGCAGATCCGCTTCTGATCTTCCGCTCCGCGCGGCCCTTTTCATAAGAATACGATTGAATCCTCGCACCCTGGCGCGTGCATGGTCTTTACGCTGTCGCAATCTTGCGTAAAGCTTGGCCAAACAGCGCGAGAAATTGCGAGGAGAGGATCGGATGGGACGTGTTGCGATTGTAACGGGCGGTACGCGGGGAATCGGGCGCGCCATCTGCGAACGACTGCGGGACGAACGCGAATGCAAGGTCATCGCCAATTATGCCGGCAATGACGATGCGGCCAAGAAATTCACCGAAGAAACTGGCATCCCGACCGTCAAGTTCGACGTGTCGGATTTCGACGCGGTGCAGGACGCCTGCAAGCGGATCGAGGAAGAGCATGGCCCGATCGAAATCGTGGTCAACAATGCCGGGATCACGCGCGACGGCACGCTGCTGAAAATGACTTACGAAGATTGGGATGCGGTGATGCGCACCAATCTGGGCGGCTGCTTCAACCTCGCCAAGGCGACCTTCGCCGGAATGAAGGAACGCGGCTGGGGCCGGATCGTGAATATCGGTTCGATCAACGGGCAGGCGGGCCAGTACGGCCAGGTCAATTACGCCGCCGCCAAAAGCGGTATCCACGGCTTCACCAAGGCACTGGCCCAGGAAGGCGCGCGCTTCGGCATCACCGTCAACGCCATCGCGCCCGGCTATATCGACACCGACATGGTCGCCGCCGTGCCCGAACCGGTGCTGGAGAAGATCGTCGCCAAGATTCCCGTCGGCCGCCTCGGCAAGGCCAGCGAAATCGCCCGCGGCGTGAGCTTCCTCGTCTCCGAACACGGCGAATTCGTCACCGGATCGACGATGAGCATCAATGGCGGCCAGCATATGTACTGACGGTTCGGCTGCGGTCGCAACAGGACACGAGGAGCGGGAGTGATCGCGTGAAGGTAATGACCCCGGTCGCAGCATCACGCGCTCTTCTTTCCTGTTGCGCGCTTTGCTGGTGCGTCATTGCCGCGCCGGTTCTGGCCAACCCGGTGGCAGACCGGATCTACGAACCCGTCGCCCTGGAGGATACCGAAGTATCCTTTCGCGGCGATACACCCGAGACGATTTCGACCCGGACGGAAGACGGGCTGGTTCTCGAAGGCGCCTACTGGCCGCCGGACGCTCCCAATGGGGACCAACTGATCATCGTCTTCCACGGCAATTCCTATAATCATCTCGTCATGGCAGCCCGCGCAGAGCCTCTGCGCATCGGCGGGCGCGGCGTTCTCGTCGCGTCCTATCGCGGCTTCGGAGACAATCCCGGCCAGCCGAGCGAGGAAGGCTTGATGCGCGATGCCGAGGCATGGATGGCCAAGGCGCGCAACCTGCATCCGGAAGCGCGGCTGTATCTTTTCGGCTTCTCGCTCGGCGGGGCTGTGGCACTGGAGATGGCGGCGCGGCACGAGGTCGAAGCGGTCGCGACCATGGGCGCCTTTACCGATCTCAGATCAATGATTCCGAAAATTGCGCGAGCCTTCGTGAGGGACCGCTACGACAATCTCGACGCCATCCGCCTCGTGGAGGAACCCGTCCTGCTGCTGCACGGCAGCGAGGACGATATTGTCGACCCGTCGGCGGCGGCCCTGTTCGAGCAGGCGGGCGGCGACAATGTGACCGTCATCAATCTGCGCGGCGGCAAGCATTGGGTGCCGCTCGACCAGCTTGCCGAGCGGCTGTGGGCAGCGATGGAAGGAAGGCAGTCGTAGCGACGAGCGCCGGTCAGTCGATCAGGATACCGACCACTTTCCACTGCGCCTCTTCTTTCACCAGTGTAACGGTTTCGACAGAACCGGCCTTGTTGGCAAACCGGGTGTGAAAAGTGACCTCCATGAAACCGCTAGGCGGGGCGTTGAGGAAGCGCACCGTGGCAAGGTTGCGCGAAATCACCGCCCCTAGCGGGACGCGCACATCTTCCGAAGCGTCGATCCAGCCTTCGACCGTATTGGCCGTGCGGAAGCTATCGCCGGCCGCATCGAAGCTGGCCTGCCAGTTGCCGGCATCGCCAAGTTCCAGCCAATTGCGGGCAGCCGCTTCGACCGCAGCGTCGCGCGCCGCGGTTTCGGATGCGGGAGAACCTGCTTCGTCGAACATGAGGGGTAGTGTTAGAAATAGCGCGGCAGCGAATAAGGACATGAGAATACCTCCGATCAGGGTGGCCCGGTTGCGGGCCGGTTTGGTAGTGGGAGGTAACTCGGTTGTTTGCGGTGCTTCGGCATCCCGCAAACTTTCGTATACAGGGTTTTTGTAAGCATCGGCCTCGCTTTCGAACAGCAGGCGGGCCGCCTCGCGGCTGCTGGTCACGTCGAGCTTGCGGCGCGCGACACGTAGCCGTTCATTGATCGTGTGGACCGAGCGCGAAAGCTCTCTCGCCATCGATTTCGCATCGTGGCCGCGGGCCATCAGGCGAAGGGTTTCCTTCTCCTTTTCGGTCAGTTCCTCAAGGCCGTGGCGGGGTTTGGAAGAGGCCGGCGTCATTCCGCCCTGCCTATGCCCCGCCATCTGGCCTAGCCACCCCAAAAAATTCGTAGGCGCGCGCTATTCGGCCCCGCGCGGGTCGGGTCGCCATTTCGCGCTGCCTTCGGTGCGGCACCACTGGCTGGAAGGAGAGGTGAGCTGCCCGCCATTGGCGAACAGCGTGTAGCTGACCTGCCGGCATTCTCTCTTTCCGTAGGTTACCGGTTCGCTGACGAGCACATAACCGCGCTCGCCATCCTCGCGCCAGAGTTCGGCCTCGCCGCTACGCAGGGCGCGGGAAGTTTCCCGATCGACCGAACCCGGTCTCGGACCGCGGAAGGTCGGCGTATCTCCCGGCTCGGGCGGGCCGGGGAAGTTGAATGTCTGTTCGATCGTGTCGACAACGCCGGAGGCTGCGGCGGCCTGGTTGTCCTGCCTGTCAGTGGATTCGCTGTCGCCGCTCGCTTTGGCGTCGGCTTCGGCCACGGCATCGTCATCGACGAGAACGCCGCCCCATAAAAAGGGCTCATCATCCTCCTGTGCCGCAGGTTCGGCCTGCTCGGGGCGATCGGCCCTAACGAATTCGTCGTTCTGTTCGACGTCGTCGGCAAAGAGGTAGAACGCGAGAACGCCGGTCGCGAGCGCGGCCCCTGCGAAAAAGAGGATGAGCCATCCGCCCAGTCGCTCCCTCCGCTCGAGCTCCGCCAGCTCTTCGGCGGAGAAACTCTGCGGACGCAGAGGCGCGGCGCCCTCCAACGATGGCGGGCTCTCACCATCCTGATGCTGGATTTTCTTCACCTCGCCCGCCCAACTGCCTCTTTATTTGATATCGAAACGACTGATTGTCCCCTGCAACAGTCTCTCTTACAAATGGCCGCGAATGACAACGCCCTACCATCCCCCGGTCAAATACTCGGTGCGCATCGAAGGGCATCGAACCTCGATCAGCCTGGAACCCGTATTCTGGGAGCTGTTGCAAAAAGCTGCCGCCCGGCGCGGTATCGCGGTCAACACGCTGGTCGCCCGGATCGACGCGGAACGGATAAGGAGCGAGACGCCACCCGGGCTTGCCGGCGCGATCCGCGTGTGGCTCGTCGCTTCCGAATTACAGCCCGCACACGAAAAGGACGGCGAAATCGCTTCCGCCGCCCCTTCCGATCAAGATTTGTCGTCCTGATTTAATATTTTGCCGTCGCGTCGCTAGCCGGATAAGTTTCATCCAGCGCTTCGTCGGTCGAACTCATGCGATCGTGCGAAGCCGTTGCATCGGAACCTGCGTTGCGGAAGCTGCCTTCCGGTTCGCCGCCCGCGAAGGCCACACCGTTCTGATCGACCTTGTTCTTTTCGTAATAGCGATAGCCGGCGTAACCGAGTGCACCGAGTGCTGCGAGCTTGATAATCATGTCTGCTTCCCTTTCGGATAGATATTACCAGACCAACTGCTGGAACCGCCGAAAGGTCCGCAAATAATCGTCAATCGTCGCCCACACGTTCGATATCAGCGCCAACCAGCTGAAGCTTCTCTTCCAGCCGCTCGTAACCGCGGTCGAGATGGTAGAGACGGCGCACCGTGGTCTCGCCTTTTGCGGCGAGGCCAGCGATCACCAGGCTCATCGAAGCGCGCAGATCGGTCGCCATCACTTCTGCGCCGGTCAGCTCGACCGGGCCCTTGACGATCGCCGTGCGCCCGGTGGTCTCGATATCGGCACCCATGCGCGCCAGTTCGGGAACGTGCATGAAGCGGTTTTCGAAGATCGTTTCCTTCAGCACGCTGGTGCCTTCGGCCTTGCAAAGCAGGCTCATCAGCTGCGCCTGCATGTCTGTGGCAAGGCCCGGGAACGGCGCGGTGGTGAGGTTGTAGGCCTTGAGCTGCCCATTGGCCGCGACCTTCACGCCTTCCTTTACCGTTTCCACCTCAACGCCGATGTTGCGCAGCGCGTGCAGCGTCGAACCCATGTCGCCCGCATTGGCTCCGCGGAGGAGGACCTCACCGCCGGTGATCGCTGCAGCGCAGGCATAGGACCCCGCCTCGATCCGGTCGGGCATGACGCGATAGGTGGCGCCATGCAGGGTTTTCACGCCGTGAATGGTGAGATCCGATGTGCCCACGCCCTCGATCTCTGCGCCCATCGCGGTGAGCAGATTGCACAAATCGACAATTTCCGGTTCGCGCGCTGCGTTGCGCAGGAGGCTGGTGCCGTTGCAGAGTACGGCTGCCATGATCGCATTCTCGGTCGCGCCGACGGAGACCACGGGAAAATCGAATTCGCCGCCGGGAAGGCCGCCATCGGGAGCGGAAGCCTTCACATAACCCTGCGCCAGCTCGATATTGGCGCCCAGCGCTTCCAGCGCTTTGAGATGAAGATCGATCGGGCGGTTGCCGATGGCGCACCCGCCAGGCAGCGATACGGTCGCCTCTCCCGTGCGCGCCAGCAGCGGCGCCAGTACGAGGATCGAAGCGCGCATCTTGCGCACCAGATCATATGGCGCGACCGAACTGGTGATCCGCATCGCTTCAAGCGTGACGTTGCGGCCGAAATCTTCCGGTCGCTTGCCGGGAATGGTGTGGCTGACACCGAATTGCGTCATCAGATGCTGGAAACCGTCGATATCGGCCAGCCGCGGCAGATTGCGCAGGGTCACCGCTTCCTCTGTCAGCAGCGCGCATGGTATCAGTGTGAGCGCCGCGTTCTTCGCGCCAGAGATGGGAATTGTGCCGGAAAGGCGATTGCCGCCGCGTACGATGAGTTTGTCCATGCCCTGCCTTTAAATGTCTCGGGGCTGCTGACAAGCGTCATGCTGCTGTCATCCCTCCCCTTCATGCCCCTACGAACCGTCCCGCAATTGACCTGTTCCAACCTTGGGCTTACTTCGAAAAGACATGAGCCAGCGCAAACCGATCAAGAAAGCCGTATTCCCCGTAGCGGGTCTCGGTACCCGTTTCCTTCCCGCGACCAAGGCGGTGCCCAAGGAATTGCTCCCCATCGTCGATCGCCCGCTGATCCAGTATGCGGTCGACGAGGCGCGCGAAGCAGGGATCGATCAGATCATCTTCGTCACCGGTCGCGGGAAAACCGGTATCGAGGATTATTTCGACCTCGCGTTCGAGCTGGAAACCACCATGGGCGAACGGGGCAAGGACATGGGCGTTCTCGATCCCACCCGCGCTACGCCCGGGGACATCATGTCGGTCCGGCAGCAGGTTCCGCTGGGCCTCGGCCATGCGATCTGGTGTGCGCGCTCCATCGTGGGCGACGAACCCTTCGCGATCTTCCTGCCCGACGAGCTGATGATCGGTGAGCCCGGCTGCATGAAGCAGATGGTCGATGCCTATGAAGAAGTGGGCGGAAACCTGATCTCGGTGCTGGAAATCCCGGAGGAAGAGGTTTCGAGCTATGGCGTCATCAAGCCGGGCAAGGACGTATCCGACACGCTGACCGAAGTCACCGGACTGGTGGAAAAGCCGCCGGTGGCCGAAGCCCCGTCGAACAAGATCATTTCGGGCCGCTATATTCTCCAGCCCGAAGTCATGCGCGTGCTGGAAGATCAGGAAAAGGGCGCAGGCGGGGAAATCCAGCTGACCGACGCCATGGCTAAAATGATCGGCACGCAGCCGTTCCATGCAGTAACTTTCGCCGGCAGCCGCTACGATTGCGGCAACAAGACGGGCTTTGTCGAAGCCACACTCGCCCTTGCGCTGGAGCGGCAAGACATGGGCGCCGAAGTCCGCGCCATCGCCGAAAGGCTGCTTGCCGAATAGAGCGTATCGCCTTCGTCACGGAGCCATAGAAAAGGGGCCGGTCCGCAACTGCGAGCCGGCCCCTTTCTCGTTTCACCTTGGAGGTCTCAGATCCCGCCGCAGGCTGCACCTTCCACTGCGCAATCCTCGTCGCGAGTCGCCTTGAACTCGTCACCTTCGGACCAGTTGGGCCAGCTGGTGCTCATGCCCATCATCCGGCCGAGGCGGTAGAACAGCTGGAGATCGGCCATCACGCCCGACCAATCCCAGTTCGGATCGTATTCGTCCTTCGGTCCGTGATAGCGATTGTCGCGGTAATCCTTTGCGATCTTGCCGCCGGCTTCGGTGCCGCCCTCGATCAGATCCTCACCGCCATCGACATAGAGCATCGGCACGCCGCGCTTGGCGAAGGCGAAATGATCCGACCGGTAATAGGAGCCCGCTTCCGGGTTCGGGTTGGGCGTCGACACACGGCCATCCACCTTGAGCGCTGCCTCGAGGAATTCGTCGAGCTGCGACTTGCCCGGGCCCACGACGGTCACGTCCTTGCTGGGTCCAGCGATCAGGAAGGCATCCATATTGATGCCGCCCACGGTCTGCGACAGCGGAAAAACCGGATTGGCGGCGTAATAGTCCGCACCCAGCAGGCCCGATTCCTCAGCCGTTACTGCCAGAAATATCAGGCTGCGCGCCGTAGGGCCTGCCTTGGCCTGCGCTTCGGCGAGCGCGACCAGCGCCGCCGTACCCGTAGCATTGTCCACCGCGCCGTTGCAGATATCGTCACCATCGTCGGCAGGCGTGCAGCGGCCGAGGTGATCCCAGTGCGCCGTGTGCATCACATATTCGTCAGGCCGTTCGGCGCCCGGCAGGATACCGATCACATTTTGCGATTCGAAGGTGCGGATGTCGTTGCGGAAACTGGTCGAAGCGGTGAGGCCCAGCGGAACCGGCTTGAAGCCCTTTTTCTTCGCGGCAGCCGCAAGCTTGTCGAAATCCTTGCCCGCGGCCTTGAAGATATCCTTGCCGGCCTGGTTCTGCACCCAGCCGTTCATCGTGGTGAGCGG
Organism: uncultured Erythrobacter sp.; assembly: GCA_947504155.1. GTDB lineage: Bacteria > Pseudomonadota > Alphaproteobacteria > Sphingomonadales > Sphingomonadaceae > Qipengyuania. The sequence continues at coordinate 719,041 of CANNGF010000002.1, read as the reverse complement.
CGGCGCATTTTCACCGCGCTGCGCATAGGCCTGCGGGCCCGACCAGCTGCTTTCGACGACATTCCATCCATAGGATGCCGGTTCGGTATCGTGAATGATGATGGCGCCGGCCGCACCCTGACGGGCCGCCTCTTCATATTTATAGGTCCAGCGGCCGTAATAGGTCATCGCTTTCCCGCCGAAGGGGCCATCGAGGCTGGTCGCCCCGAAATCGGGATCGTTGACGAGGATGACGGCGGTCTTGCCGGTCATGTCCACGCCTTCGTAATCGTTCCAGCCCTTTTCGGGCGCATCGATGCCGTATCCCACGAACACCAGCTCGCTATCGTCGAGACTGGTCTTCACGTCTTCCTTGTAGGAAACGCCGACCCAGTCATCGCCATAGGCCAGCTCCATCGGCTCGCCATCCGGGCCTGAAATGGTCAGCGGAGCGAAATCCTTCCCGGTGATTTCCACCAGGGGGACCTTCTGGGTCCAGCTGCCATTATTGCCCGGCTCCAGCCCGACTTTTTTGAACTGCTCGATCAGATAAGCGACCGTTTTTCGCTCACCCTCCGTGCCCGGCATGCGGCCCTCGAATTCGTCAGAAGAAAGCCGCTCCGTCACGGTTTTCATCGTCTCTTCCGAAATGTCACCGCTGGCGATTTCCGGAATGTCGAGGCCGGGGACACCGCCCGGTTCATCATCGATGGCGGTGTTGCAGGCGGCGAGCATGAGCGCCGTCGCTGCAGCAATGGTTTTGCGGATCATCCTTGAGGCAACCTCTCTTTGTGGATCTCGTGACGGCAGCTTCTGCACCGGGCGCCGCGCGTGCGCAAGCTTGCCTCGCTCCTTGCGCGATGCCGCATGCTTGGGCAGAGCTTTCTCGATGGCTGCCGATTGGACCGATGCGTTGAAGCGCGCGCGCGATCACGCGCCTTTTCTGGCGCGTGGCTTGGAAAGGCACGAAGAGATCGCCCGGCTGCTGGCTGACGGAGCAGCAGATGATGCGCTTCACCTCGCGAAAGCAGCAGGCTTCGGGATCGACGACATCGGCATGGCGCTGCGGCGTGAGAAGCGCGCCTTGGGGCTGGTTCTGGCCATCGGCGATCTTGCCGGGGCATTCGAACTCGACAAGGTGATGCGCGAACTTTCGCTGTTCGCCGACCGGTCCCTGCACCGCGCGATCGAGGCAGCAATCCTGCGCCGCGTTCCCGATACACAGCCGCAGGGGCTGATCGGGCTTGCGCTTGGCAAGCATGGCGCGGGCGAGCTCAACTATTCCTCCGACATCGATCCGATCCTTCTTTACGACCCGGAAACGCTGCCGCGCCGCCAGCGGGATGAGCCGGGTGAAGCAGCCCAACGCTATGCTCGCGAAGTGGTGCGCCTGCTGTCCGATGTGACGGCAGAAGGGTATGTTTTCCGGGTGGACCTGCGCCTCAGGCCTGCCTCCGAGGTAAGCCCACTGGCCATTCCGCTGGACGCGGCGATCACACATTACGAAAGCAGCGCGCTGGCATGGGAGCGGGCCGCTTTCATTCGCGCGCGCGCCTGTGCCGGCGACATTGCGGCGGGCGAGGCGTTCCTCGACCACATCCGCCCCTTCGTGTGGCGCCGCAGCCTGGACTTCGGAGCGATCGACGAAGTGCGCCGTCTCACGCACCGCATCCGTGACAAGCAGGCGGGGCCTCGCGAGCCGGCACCGGAGTATAACGTCAAGCTGGGGCGGGGCGGGATCCGCGAGGCGGAGTTCTTCGCCCAGACTCACCAACTCGTGCATGGCGGCCGTGATCCGTCGCTGAGGCGCAAGCATACGCGCGCGGCGCTTGATGCGCTGGCGGCGACCGGCAGGATCGGTGCCGACGATGCCCGCGCGCTGGGTGAAAGCTATGACGGTCTGCGCCGCATCGAACACCGGCTGCAGATGGTGACGGACCAGCAGACCCATACGCTTCCCGCAGGCGCGGCGCTGGACAATGTGGCGCGACTGGATGGCTATGCCGACGGGGCGGCTTGGCTTGAGCATATTTCCCGCCTCACCGCTCCGGTGGCGCAGCGGTATGACGCGCTTCTCGCGGAGGATGAAGTCTCCGTGCCCGTCGATACGCCTCATGTGGTCGCAGATGAGCCGAAGGCTTCGCTCGCGCCCGAGCTGACTGAACGCGTTACCGAATGGACCGACGGACGCTACGCCCCGCTCCGAAGCACCGCAGCGCTATCCGCTTTCGAAGCGATCCGGCCGAAATTGCTGGCATCGCTTGCCGCGTCTCCAGAACCGGAACGGGCGGTGACGCGCTGGGAAAGCGTGCTGCAGCGCATGAGCAGTGCCATCAATCTGTTCCGCCTGCTCGAAGCGCGGCCCGGCCTGATGCAATTGCTGGCCGACTGCCTTACTCTGGCACCGCCGCTGGCGGATGCGATCGCACGCAGACCCGAACTGGTCGATGCGCTTATCGATCGCAGTGCGCTCGACCTTCCTGGCAGCCGCAGCGATCTGGCCGAAGCAATGGTTCGGTCGGAACGGGGCGATACTTATGAGGACCGGCTCGACCGGATCCGGATCGTGACCGGCGAAACGCGCTTTGCCCTGGGCGTCCAGCTGATCGAGGCAGCGCACGACCCGCTCGACGTCGCCGCCGCGCTATCGCGCGTGGCAGAAGCTGCGATTGCGAGCGCCCAAAGTGCTGCCGAAGAAGAGTTCGCCCGCAAGCATGGCCGTATCGAAGGGGGCGAACTTGTCGTCCTCGGCCTCGGGCGACTGGGGGGCGGCGCGCTGACCTATGCCTCGGACCTCGACATCATATATGTGTTCACCGGCAGCCATGATGGCGAAAGCGACGGTGAACGGCCGCTCGGCGCCACGCTCTATTTCAATCGCCTTGCACAGCGGGTGAGCGCGGCGCTTTCGGTCCCGACGGCAGAGGGCGCACTTTACGAGGTCGATACGCGGTTGCGGCCGCAAGGCGCGCAAGGGCCGCTGGCGGTCAATCTGGAAAGTTTCGCGCGCTACCAGAGGGAAGACGCCTGGACGTGGGAACACATGGCGCTGACCCGTGCGCGCGCGCTGACCGGGAGCGAGGGCGCAATAAGCAAGGTCGATGCTATCCTTACCGATGTGCTGGGCGCAGAGCGTGATGCCGCCACTCTCAGGGCGGATCTTCTCAAAATGCGCAGCGAGATGGCAGCGCACAAACCGACCAAAGGTCCGCTGGACGTCAAGCTGATGCGCGGTGGTCTCGTCGATATCGAGTTCCTCGTGCATTTCCTCCAGCTGCGCGACCGCACAGGGCTGACACCGGCCGTCGACCAAGCACTGGCGCAAATCCCCGAGCTGGCGCAGCTTGTGCCGGCCCATGTCTTGATGACACGCCTGCTGGTCGGTACCCGCCTGCTCGCACCCGATCTCGCCATACCGGCAGCAGCCCAGCAGGCCATTCTTGCCCGGTTATGCGAGGGCGACGATTTCGACGGCCTTCTTGCGCGCCTTGGCGATCAGCGCCGCGCGGTAGCGCAAGTGTGGCACGATCTGTTCGACGAAAGACTGGAGCTCGATCAATGACGACCTATGCCGAAGGCGATGCCTTTCCCGATTTTTCGATGGAAACGCCCGACGGGGGAACGGTGACCAAGGCCGATCTGGCCGGAAAGAAGGCGGTTATCTTCTTCTACCCCAAGGACAACACGCCCGGCTGCACGACCGAGGCAAAGGACTTCACCGAATTGAAGCCCGAGTTCGAGAAGGCGGGCACCTATCTGCTAGGGGTAAGCAAGGATTCGGCGAAGAAACACCAGAATTTCATCGCCAAGCACGACCTGACCGTCGATCTTGCCACCGACGCGGAAGAAGCCGGTCTTTCCGATGAGCTGGGCGTCTGGGGCGAGAAGAAGAATTACGGGCGTACCTATATGGGCATGATCCGTTCGACCTACCTGCTAGGCGAAGATGGGAAGATCTTGCGCATCTGGCCCAAGGTCCGCGTGAAGGGCCATGCAGAAGAAGTCTTGGCCGCCGCACAGGGATGACTTCGCTTTCCTGCGCCATTCGCGATGTGCTGCTGACGGGGGACAAGACCGCGAAGGTCTTCGCCACGCGCAAGCTGGCGCGCGACTGGCGCGGTGGCAAGCTCGCCTTCCGGTTCGATTGCCCGATGCCCGATCGGCCCGAATGGCCCGCCAACCTCGAACTGCGGCTGCCGAAGGACATGCCGCGGCGGGGCAAGGGCGGGTCCGAGAAAGGGCGTCTCGCCCTCTGGCATTCGCTGGCCCATATCGAATTCGTCGCCATCGACCTTGCTCTCGATATGGCCGGCCGGTTCGGCGAATCGATGGGTGAAGAGTTCGTTTCGGACTTTCTTTCGGTCGCAGCCGACGAAGCGATGCATTTCGCGCTGCTGGACCGAAAACTTGATTCGCTGGGGTCCACCTACGGAGCGTTGCCTGCTCACGACGGGTTGTGGAGTGCGGCGAAAGACACCGCGCATGACGTCGCCGCACGTCTTGCGATCGTTCCCATGGTGCTGGAGGCGCGGGGGCTCGACGTTACCCCTGCAACTTTGGAGCGAGTCCGCGCGCAAGGTGATGAAAATGGGGCGAAAATTCTTCAGCGAATCCTTGACGATGAAATTCGCCACGTGGCGTTCGGCGCCAAGTACTTTCGCGAAATCTGCACGGCGCGTCACGAGAACCCGCCGGAATCATGGCGAAATTTGGTCAAAATCCACTTTTCGGGGGGTCTGAAGCCACCATTCAACGACTCAGCGCGTTCGGCAGCCGGTTTATCGCGGGACTTCTACGCAGGTATTGTCTGATTAACCTTTTCCAGCAAAAACCAAACTCACGAGATGCCGGGGGGTTCCGGCGGGACTGAAAAAGATCGGAAAGTGGCCGGGACGCCCTTTCCGATCATGGACAAGGGGCGCGGGGCCAACCCGCGCTGGATGGACGGGTTTAGCATGAACACCAAGCGCACAACGCTTGCTTTCGCCGTAGCTGCTGCAGGTCTTACGATCGCCGCTGCTCCTGCGCAGGCTGACACGAACACCGCGGTTGCCTCAGGCGCGATCGACGTATCAAAGGTGGCATCGCCCGCTTCCGATGAAGACGATGCCGAGTTTACCGAACTTTTTGCTCGCTGGGAAAACCCCAGCCAGACGATGTCGGCCCAGCCGATGGTTTCGGTCCCTTCACGTATGCCACTGCGCGATGCCCGCATGACCAGTGATTACGGCATGCGCGTTCACCCGGTGCTGAAACGCCGCCTCGGCCACAAGGGCGTCGACCTTGCAGCCACCACCGGCACGCCGATCTATGCGACGGCTGACGGTTTTGTCTCCAAGGCCGGCCCGTTTTCGAGCTATGGCAATTACGTTTCGCTCGAACATGGCGCCCGCATTCAGACACGTTACGCGCACATGTCTCGCGTAGCCGTTGCCGAAGGCACCCGTGTCCGCAAGGGTGACGTGATCGGATATGTCGGTTCGACCGGCCGTTCGACTGGCCCGCACCTCCACTATGAAGTCCGCATCGACGGTCAGGCAGTGAACCCGGTTCCCTACATGGTCGAATCGGAAGCGCAGAAGGCCTTCGCTCTGGCAATGACCGAAGGCGGCCAGGGCGGTAACGACGAAGAATAAGCCGAACGACGTAAAGTCATTCGCAAATCAAAAAGGGCGGCGGGAATATCCCGGCCGCCCTTTTTCTTGGCCTTTTCGCTTGCCCCTGAGATTTCTCAAGTTAGGTTTCTCAATGCAACCGGACGAGTCCCGTCAATGAGGACCGCCGGCACGAGAGAGGACCGCCAATGCACCCGATCCAGCATGCGAAGACCCGCCCCGACCACCCTGCGCTGATAATGGCGGGGAGCGGGGAGACGATGACCTTTGGCGAGATGGACGCCTATGCCAACCGCTTCGCCCAGCTCATTCGCGCGAGTGGGGTAGAACGTGGCGATCACTTCGGCGTCCTGATGGAAAATACCATTCACTACCTGCCGCTCGTATGGGGCGCACAGCGCGCAGGCGCCATGCTGGTGCCGATCTCGACCCGGCTGACCGCGCCGGAAATCTGCTACATCATGAAGGATGCGAAGGTCGGCCTGCTGGTCACCACGCGCAAGTTCGATCCCGTGATCGCGGACATCCGCGAACAATGCGCCGGGATCGACCTGCTGATCGTGGGCGGCGAAGGCGAGGAAGACTATGAGGCGAGCCTTGCAGCCCAGCCTGCACGGCCGATAGCCGATCAGGCTCCAGGCCAATACATGCTGTATTCCAGCGGGACGACGGGCGCGCCGAAGGGGGTGCGCCCTGCAGCCCCTCCGACCGACGATATCGAAGCTGCCACCCCGCTGGTGGGCCTTGCGGTAATGGGCGTGGGAATGCCTGCGGACGGGAGCATGGTCTATCTGTCACCCGCACCGCTCTATCATGCCGCCCCCCTTGGCTGGTGCACGACCGCCCACAGGCTTGGCGGGACTGTCGTGGTGATGGAGAAATTCGATCCGGTCCATGCGCTGGAAGCGATCGAAAAATACGGGGTGACCGATAGCCAGTGGGTGCCGACCCATTTCGTACGCATGCTCAAGCTCGAGCCGGAAGAGCGAGAGGGTCACGATCTTTCGAGCCACCAGCGCGCCCTCCATGCCGCTGCGCCATGCCCGGTGCCCATCAAGCAGGCCATGATCGAATGGTGGGGTCCGATCATCAACGAATACTACGCAGGCAGCGAAGGTGTCGGAATGACGCTGATCAAGGCGGAAGACTGGCTGACCCATCCCGGCAGCGTGGGCAAAGCCATTTACGGCACGCTGCATGTCTGCGGGCCGGACGGCGAAGAACTGCCGGCCGGCGAGGACGGACTGCTATTCTTCGAGAATGCGACCATACCTAGCTACCACAACGATCCCGAAAAGACGGCAGAGGCAATGCATCCTCAGGGCTGGATGACATTGGGCGATATCGGCCACGTCGATGCAGACGGTTATCTCTACCTCACCGACCGCAAGAGCCACATGATCATCTCCGGCGGAGTGAATATCTACCCGCAGGAAATCGAGAACCTTCTGGTGACGCATGAAAAGGTGATGGACGCAGCCGTGATCGGCGCGCCCTGTCCCGATTTCGGAGAGAAGGTCGTCGCCATCGTCCAGCCGAAAGGCATGGACGATGCGGGCGGCGCGCTTGAGGCAGAATTGCGCGAGTTTCTGGCTAACAGCCTGTCCAGCATCAAGATGCCCAAGCTATTCGATTTCCGGCCGGAACTCCCACGCGAAGCAAACGGCAAGCTCTACAAACGCGAACTGCGGGACGAATATGAACGCAAGGCCGAGCGGGAGACTTCGCAGGCCTGAATCTCCAAGAAGTCATGTCAGTTCAACCCCGTCGATAGGCAGCTGCGATAAGCTTCCGCCCGAGGTGAAGTCCCCGACAAATAGAATGCACCAAAAGACAGCCGCTGTTTAACCCGCCGTTCGCAAACCCGCGATATTGCGGGAAAAATCGAACTCGGTTCGTCGCATATTTCTACGGTTGACGCTGTCATTCTGGTAAGTGAATCACATGGATACAACAGTAGGACGATAGGTTTTCGGCAGCAGTCGGAGACCGTGTCTTCCTGCGCCAAGAAAGGGGGCTTTTATGACTTTGCTAGAGCCGCATAACATGCCGTTTGCGGCCGCGCTCGTCATCATGCTGATCCTCGCAATAGTGCAACTGATCGGGATCGCCGATTTCGGCGATGCGGACTTCGATCTGGATGCCGATGGCGATGGATTGCCGGATGCGGGGATGTTCGACGGGCTGCTGACGCTGCTCGGCATCGGACGCGTCCCACTGACTATCTGGCTCGCGCTGTTCCTCTTTCTTTTCGCAGGCATCGGCCTTTCGGTGCAGGAACTGGCGACAAGTCTTACCGGCAGCCCGCTCGATAGCTGGCTTGCCGCAGTGATAGCGGGCGTGGCCGCACTTCCCGTGACGGGCGTCTTTGCCCGGCCGCTCGGCCGTATCCTGCCGAAGGACCACACCACTGCCGTGAGCACCGAAAGCCTGATCGGCCGCCGGGCGACGATCACGGACGGTGTCGCGCGCACCGGTTCGCCAGCGCGCGCGAGAGTGAAGGACGTGCATGGCCAGACGCATTACGTGATGGTCGAACCGCACGAGGCATCATCGGAAATCCACGCTGGCGACGAGGTTCTCCTAGTCCGCCGTGAGGGTGGCCAGTTTTACGCGACCGCGCTCGCCGAGCGGCGCCTGTCGCCGACACAGTAATTTTGAGAAGGGGGTAAAATGGAAAATCTAATTGGAACATCGCTGGTGATGATTGGCGGAGGGGTCATCCTTGCCATCATCATCATTACATTCCTGCTGAAAATGTATCGCCGGGCCTCGAAGGAAACAGCCTTCGTTCGGACCGGGGTGGGCGGCGAGAAGGTCGTGATGAACGGTGGCGCCCTAGTGCTTCCGGTCTTCCACGAAACCATGCCCGTCAACATGAACACGCTGGTGCTTTCGGTCATCCGCCGCGATGGCGAGGCGCTGATTACGCTCGACCGACTGCGGATCGACGTGAAGGCGGAATTCTATGTCCGCGTGAAACCGGATGCCGAAGCGATAGCCATGGCCGCACAGACGCTGGGTATGCGCACGATGCAGCCGGAAATGCTGAAGGACCTGGTCGAAGGCAAGTTCGTCGACGCGCTGCGCAGCGTGGCTGCGGGCATGACGATGAACGAGCTGCACGAACAGCGGGCGGATTTCGTCCAGAAGGTGCAGCAGGTATCGTCCAACGACCTCGCCATGAACGGTCTGGAACTGGAATCGGTCTCGCTGACCGGTCTCGACCAGACCAGCATCGAGCATTTTAACGCCAATAACGCCTTCGATGCCGAAGGTCTGACCAAGCTGACCGAGCAGATCGAAGCGCGCAAGAAACTGCGCAACGATATCGAGCAGGACACGCGCGTGCAGATGGAAACGAAGAACCTCGAAGCCGATGAAAAGAGCTTCCAGATCAAGCGTGACCAGGAATACGCCCGGCTCGAGCAGGAGCGCGAAGTCGAGGTGCGGCGTGCCGCCCAATCCTCGGAAATCGCCCGCGAACAGGCCGAGCGCACCCGCGAAGCTGATGCCGCAAGGATCGAAGCTAAAAAGCAGGTGGATGCACAGCAGATCGAAGCCGACCGGCTCGTCGAAGAGGCACGGATCGACCAGCAGCGTGCGCTCGAAATCGCCCGGCAGGAACAACAGATCGCGGTGCAGAACAAGAGCCGCGAGGAAAGCCAGGCCAAGGCCGATGCCGACGAGGCGCGCGCCAAGGCCGTTGCTGCCGAAGAACAGGTTGCGACCAGCCGCGAAACCGAGATCGCAGAACGCCAGAAGCGCATTGAGCTGATCGAGGCATCGAAGCAGGCCGAACGCGATGCGATCAAGATCCGCGTCGATGCCGAGGCGGAAAAGGATGCTGCATCGAACCGCGCCGAAGCTGCAAGGCTCGAAGCACAGGGTGAGGCAGAGGCCGAGAAACTGCGTGCAGAAGCTGCGCGCGTCCGCTTCGAAGTCGAGGCTGCAGGTCAGAAGGCGATCAACGAGGCGGCCAACATCCTGTCCTCGGGCCAGATCAGCCTGCAGACGAAGCTCGCCCTGCTCAAGGTGCTGCCGGACCTCGTGCGCGAAAGTGCCAAGCCGATGGAAGCCATCGAGAGCATCAAGATCGTTCAGGTCGACGGGCTCACCAATGGCGGCGGCAAAGGCGGCTCCGGTCGCGCGGCCAATACTGGCGGAGGCTCGGGCAACCTTGCCACCGACGCGGTCAGCGCGGCGCTGGCCTACCGTGCACAAGCACCGGTACTCGATGGGCTGATGAAGGAACTGGGCCTCGATGGCTCGAGCCTCAATAGCCTGGTCAAAGGCCCGGCAGAACAAACCGGCGGGTTCGACGTCAAAGAAGATGTCACGGGCCCAGAGGAAGAGCCCAAGGCGCTTCCGGCCAAAGACAAGGCGAAAGACGAAGGCGAGAGCGCCGACGCCTGATTAGGGTGTAAGGCTAAAAGGAAAGGGGGCGCTGCGGTGTCCCCTTTTTTGTTGCGCCGGATAGGCCGCCAAGCCTAACCGCGCGCCATGAATGATACTCCTAAATGGACCATGCCCCCCGAATGGGCCCCGCAGGACTGGCTATGGATCGGCTTCCCGCACGATGCCGCCGAGTGGCCGGAAGTGCTTGCGCCGGCACAGGAGCAGATCGCCGCTTTTGCCAATGCCGTGGCCGAGAGCGGGCAGGAAGTGCGCCTTCTGGTCCGCGATGCCAATAACGAACAGCGCGCCCGCGATCTGGTCAGCGGCGCGATCACGCTGGAACGACGCGAGTTTGGTGATGTCTGGCTGCGCGATACCGGCCCGCTGGTCGTCACCGACGGGGGACAGAATCGGGCTGCGCGCCGGTTTGGCTTCGACGGCTGGGGCGGAAAATATCTGATGGAAGGCGACCAGACCATCGGCGCCGAACTGGCGAAGGATGCAGGCCTGCCCCTGGAAGTTGCGGATTGGATCCTCGAAGGCGGGGCGATCGACGGCGATGGCACGGGCCTCGTCGCTACTACCGAGCAATGCTTGCTGAACCCCAACCGCAACCCGGATCTGACCCGCGAAGATCTCGAACATCGCCTGAAACGTGACCTCGGCTTTAGCCGCGTATTATGGCTGGGCGACGGGCTGATCAACGATCACACCGACGGCCATGTCGACAACCTTGCGCGGTTCGTCGGTCCCAACACGCTCGCCCTGCCGCGCCCCACTGGCAAAGACGATCCGAACGCCGCCATCTATGCCGACGCCAAGGAGCGGGCCGAGACTGCCGGGGTAACTATCAAGGAAATCCCGTCGCCCGGCCTCGTCTCCAGCGGCGACCGTATCGAGCCCGCGAGTTACGCCAATTTCGCGATCACCAGCCATCTCGTCGTGGTACCGACCTTCGGCAGTCCGCATGACGAGGATGGTGTGGCGGCCATCGCCGAACTCTTCCCCGATCGCGCAACGATCGGCGTGCGCGGAGATGCCGTACTTGCAGGGGGAGGCGGTTTTCACTGCGCCAGCCAGCAGATGCCCAGAGCGCAAAACGAGAGTTAACTCTTCATTAGGGAATTGGTCCGAGAATAGCCCTTGTGACAAAGGCTATCGCTCTCGCACAATCTCAGGTTGCAGCTCTATCGCTGCACGGCATGGCGCGCGCAGCGATCGTGAGCGGTTGCGGCTTCGCGCTCGTCCTCGCTGGCCCCTTTCTTCCGCTCTAATCAGGCCAGCGCTTTCCATAGCGCCGCCACCGCGGCTGCACCCAGCACCACTCCGACACAGATCCGCCAGGTACGGTCTTCGATCCGGCCTGACACGCGATTGCCGAGCCAGTTGCCAAGCAACACGGCCGGGAACAGCAAAACCGCCAGCAAAGCCAGCGTCCATTCGAGCACACCAATTGCGAGACCGCTAACGAGGCCGGTGGTCGATGCACAGGTGAAGATCAGCAGCATCGAGGCCTTGGCCACTTCGCGCGGAATGTCGCGGCCCACATAATAGGGGACGACCGGCGGTCCCGGCATGCCTGCGTAACCCGTCATCAATCCGCTGAGAATTCCTACGCCGCCGGTAGTGGCCGGATGGTGTGCTGCCGAACCGCGACGCGGCAACAGCACGGCAGCGAAAGCGGACAAGGCGATAAAGGCGATGACGACCCGCGCGACCGAAGGCGAGGTTATCGTAAGCAGGTAGAGCCCCACCGGTGTGGTTACCGCAACGAGCGCGATGATGACCCACGCCGACTTCTCCGAATTGCGCAACAGGCGCCGGATTTCCGAAAGGCCGATGAAGACCGACAGGAAGTTCGTCAGCAATACCGCATGCACCGGCGAGAGCGTGAGCGCCAGGATGGGCACGAGCAAAATCGCCATGCCGAACCCCGTAAGCCCGCGCACGAATGCAGAGCCGAAAGCGGCGAACAACGCAGCACCAATGGCCGCCGCTTCATAGCCGGCAATAAAGCTCACTTAGAGATTTCAGCCTTCGCGCAGATCAGGCGGTGTCGCCTCTGTCTTCAGCATGGCGATCGCCTCGTCGAGCGACATGACGCGCTGTTCTTTCTCGCCGAGAGTGCGCACCGCGACCGTTCCTTCTTCGGCCTCACGATTGCCGACCACCAACAGGTGCGGGACCTTGGCGTGGCTGTGTTCGCGCACCTTGTAGTTGATCTTCTCGTTACGAAGATCGCTTTCCACGCGAATGCCGGCGGCATCCAGCTTGGCAACCGCTTCCCTCGCGTAATCGTCGGCGTCGGACACGATCGTCGCGACCACCGCCTGCACCGGCGCGAGCCAGACGGGCATGCGGCCGGCGTAATGTTCGATCAGGATGCCGATGAAGCGTTCGTAGGAACCGAAAATCGCACGGTGCAGCATAACTGGACGGTGCTTCTCGCCATCCTCGCCAATATAGCTCGCATCGAGACGTTCTGGCAGCACGCGGTCCCCCTGGATCGTGCCAACCTGCCAGGTCCGGCCGATAGCATCGGTGAGATGCCATTCCAGCTTGGGGGCGTAGAAAGCGCCTTCGCCCGGGAGTTCCTCCCAGCCGAATTCCTCGCTCATCATGCCCGCCTCTTCGACGGCATCGCGCAGTTCCTGCTCGGCCTTGTCCCAGTCGGCGTCGCTGCCCAGCCGCTTTTCCGGGCGCAGGGCGAGCTTGATCGCAAAAGTGAAGCCGAAATCCTTATAGACGCTTTCGGCCAGTTTGCAGAATGCGCGGACTTCCTCGACCACCTGGCTTTCGGTGCAGAAGATATGCGCATCGTCCTGCGTGAACTGGCGCACGCGCATCAGCCCATGGAGTGCGCCATGCGGTTCGTTGCGGTGGCAACAGCCCATTTCGCCCAGCCGGATCGGCAGGTCGCGATAGGAAGTGATGCCCTGCTTGAAGACCAGCACATGGGCCGGGCAGTTCATCGGCTTGATCGCCATCCAGTCGGCGTCAGGCGCAACCTTGGGATGCGACGAAGCTGCACCGCTATCGTCCACTTCGGGCACGATATCTGGCACGGCGAACATGTTCTCGGCATATTTGCCCCAGTGACCCGAGGCGGTCCACTGGCGAACGTCCATCAACTGCGGCGTCTTGATTTCCTGATAACCCGCGCCGTCCATCTTGCGACGCATATAGGCTTCCAGCGCGCGCCAGATACGATAGCCATTAGGGTGCCAGAAGACGCTGCCATGCGCCTCTTCCTGCAGGTGGAAGAGATCCATCTCGCGCCCGAGCTTGCGATGATCGCGCTTCGCGGCTTCTTCCAGCCGCGTGAGATGCGCATTGAGCTGCTTCTTGTTCAGCCAGCCCGTGCCATAGATGCGCGTCAGCTGCGCGTTGTTCTGGTCGCCGCGCCAGTAGGCACCGGCCACCCGCATCAGCTTGAACGCCTGCGGGTCGAGCTTGCCCGTGCTGGCAAGATGAGGGCCGCGACACATGTCGAGCCAGGAACCTTCTTCGTTCGGGCCGCCGGACCAGTAGACGGTCAGCTCTTCGTTCTCGGGCAGTTCCTTGGCCCATTCGGCCTTGAACACCTCTCCTTCGGCTTCCCACTTTTCGATCAGTTGCTGGCGGCTCCAGACTTCCCGATGCAGCGGCTTGTCGGCCTTGATGATGCGGCGCATCTCTTCCTCGATCGCAGGGAGATCGTCCATGCTGAACGGCTCGCGCGTGTCGGGCGCCTTCACATCGTAATAGAAACCATCGTCGGTCGCGGGGCCGAAGGTAATCTGGGTACCGGGGAAGAGCGACTGCACGGCCTCGGCCAGAACGTGGGCGAAATCGTGCCGAGCGAGTTCCAGCGCGTCTTCCTCGTCGCGGCTCGTCACCAGCGCCAGCTCGGCATCGCCTTCGAACGGCCGATTGATATCACGCAGTTCGCCATCCACGCGCGCAGCGATGGCGGCTTTGGCGAGACCCGGGCCGATCGCGGCAGCAACATCGGCAGGGGTGCTGCCCGGTTCCATTTCGCGCACCGAACCATCGGGCAGGCTGATCTTGAGCAGTTCCGTCATCGTCTCATCCGTTTCCTTGCGCCGCTACTTCCCTGCGGGGCCCACATGAGCGGCCCAATGGCACAGGAAAGCGCGCGCTTGAAGCGGCGTTTGGTGTATTTTCGCGATTTCGGGAGGAAACGCCGACCACCCGAAACCGGGCGGCGGACCATCGCGTCAGATCGCGACCACCCGCCCCCGGCAATCCGGGGTGGTAGTAGGTGTGGTCGTGAAGCAAACTTGCGTCATGGCCTTAGCAGATAAGCGAGGCCGGGCGATTCCTCAACCCATGTCAAGGCGGCGCGCACCTGCCAGCGCAGAAACGCTTTTGGTGGCGACCACGCCAGCGCCCCTCTGCTTTATGCTGGCAAGGAAGCGATATTCGCTGGTTGCGCTTCCCGGTGTCAATTCGACGGCCATGTAACCCCGGCGCGAACTGTCCATGAAACGGAGTTCCGGATTGCGCTCAACCATGGCACGGGCGATGTCGTCGGGTGCGATCTGCGGCAGATAATTCTCGAAACCGGGCGAAGTCACGGCCTGCCCGCCAAATTCGACGCCGACATTTGCACCGCCATGCGTCAGATCGAAGGCCCAGGCGTTATGCGTGTCACCCGCCAGGCTGACGAGGTTCGCATCTGCGGCAAGAGCGGCTTCATAGACCCGCGTGCGGGCGGCCGGGTAGCCATCCCACGCATCCATGTTGAGCGGCAATCCGGCTTCACTCGCAAGGGCGCTGTTGCGGATCCGCTCGAGCACATAGTCGGGCACACCTTCGGACATCCGGTCGTTGAGCGATGTGGCACTGCTGACCTTGCCCATCAGGACTTGCTGCACCAATACCTGCCAGGTCGTGCCTTGACGGCGCGAGCGCTTCAGACCCTCGGCCAGCCAAGCCTGCTGCCGTGCCCCGAGCACTTCGCGCGCCGGATCAAGATAGGTACCGTCACGGAAAGCTTCGAGACGTGCGACGATTTCCTCCGGCGAACCAGCCCCCTTAAGGACGGTGTTGTAATCGAATTGCTGCGAGCGTGCGGTCAAGCGCGTTTCCAGGCGATAGAGCGTTGCCAGATCGCCGACCTGATATTCGGCCCAGGGTTCGTCCGATACCGGCATCCATTCGCGATAGGCACGCATCGATGCGGCCTTGCGCACAGACCATGAGCCCTCGGTATCCGGCTGGTGGTTCTGGGCCCCGCCTTCCCAACTGTCGTTGGTGCTTTCATGGTCGTCCCAACCCGCGATCATGGGATAGAGCTGATGGAGGCGCTGAAGATCGCGATCGCTGCGATAAATCGCGAAACGGTTGCGATAATCGGCCAGAGATACCGATTCGCTGGCAGGCAGCACGTTTCGACCAGCGGCCGTCTGTTCGGCAGAGGGATAGTTACCGGCCGGATATTCGTAGAAATAATCGCCGAGGTGGAGCGCGCAATCGAAGTCGCCCGCTTCCGCCGCATGCGCATACGCATTGAACCAGCCGAAGCCGATATTGGAACACGAGAAGACGGCCATCTTCCACCTTGCCGCGCTCCCTTCTGGCAGCGTGCGTGTGCGGCCAAGATCCGACATGGTTCCATCGGGCGCGACGAAGCGGAAGTAATACCAGCGTCCGGGTTCGACATCGGTAGCCCAGGCCTTGCAGCAGTAATCATTGTCAGGGGAAGCAGTGACCGATCCTTCCGCAACCACGCGGCGATTGGCGTCGGCTTCCAGCACTTGCCACGTCACAGGCGTATCCTGCGCTGCCGCATATCGCGTCCAGAGGAGAACGCGATCGCGGCCCGGCTCGCCACTCGCGACACCGTGCGTAAACCCTGTCGCTGCTCGGCCGGTCTGCGCCGCCAGTGGAGCCGCTGCAAATCCCGCACCGAGGATGCCACTTTTCAAAAGGGACCTGCGATCGAGCGCTGGCAGGCAAGCAGATTCAGGCGGTGCGGTGAGCGACATTGGTTTCTCCTTTGCGCGCGGCATGACCGAAGCGCGTGGCAACTTCGTGACAGGTGATTTTTCCAAAACGAAGAAATGAGCTTTACTTAATGGAAAGCAAGCTTGACAGATGACTGTCGTCATGACAAATAGACTTTACACAAGGAAAAGGACTCTTGCCATGAAACAGATTCACCAATCCCTGCTTCTTGCTGCCGCAATGATAGTTGTCGGACTGCTCGCCATCTTCGATATCGTCCCGGAAAAAGTAGCGCAGTTTGCGCCCCTTGCCCTTCTCGCCTTATTCCCTGGAGCATGGCTGGGCCGCGACCGTTGCTGCAACATTCTGAGGCGGGGCAAAGCATGAGCGCGGACACTGAAACGAGATCTCGCCGTGCAAGCTTGTGGGGCGGACTGTCGGTAGGCACTGCGGCCGCCATCCTTGGCCTCAAGCTTTCGGGCGCGATCGACAGATCGACGATTTATATTCTCGCCATCATTCCGCTGGTTCTGATGGTGCTCTGCTTCCGCGCCTCTCTTCAGGCGAGCAAGACTGTCAGCCGGTCCAACCAGGCCGCAGTCCGCTACACGAAAGGCATCATGGCCAGTTCGCTTGCCTATTTGCTGGGGCTGGGCGTTGCTCTGACGATCTGGCGCAATCTCGATCCCTCTACAGGAGTCACATGGTTCCTCGCGATGCTACCGATCCTCCCGATTTTCTGGATGATCTTTGTGATGGCTCGCTATCTCAAGGAGGAAACCGACGAATATCTGCGCTATCGGGCAATTATCGCATCGCTCATCGGCCTCGGATTTGTCCTGGCCATCGGCAGCTTCTGGGGGTTCCTGGAGACCTTCGAACTCGTACCCCACGTTCCTGGCTGGTGGTCGGTTCCGATATGGGCGTTCGGCATGGGTGTCGGTCAGGCCTGGCAGAGCAGGAGCGGCGAATGAAAAACCGCCTCAAGGTTCTGCGCGCCGAACGTGACTGGAGCCAGCAGGACCTCGCCGATCGGCTGGAAGTCAGCCGCCAGAGCGTGAACGCCATCGAAAAGGGGCGCTACGATCCCTCCCTGCCCCTGGCTTTTCGGATCGCGGACCTTTTCGAACTGGCGATCGAGGAAATCTTTCTGCGTGACTGAACGCAAATTGCATTGGCATCGCTTGACTTGAACGATCCCCCCTTCGAATGTCGGCAACCGACGGGACGACGAACGATATTCGACTGGGGGGTCGCTTTTATTTATGCATTACACTGAAAACGAAGCCGACAGCGCGTTTGGCTTCGATGGCAACTGGCAGGACTTCGCCAGGATTGCCCTGCCCAACCTGCTACTCACGATCGTCACCCTTGGTATTTACCGCTTCTGGGCGACGACGCGCGAGCGCCGCTATCTCTGGGGCCATACGCGGTTCGTCGACGAGCGGCTGGAATGGACCGGCAAGGGAATGGAGCTTTTCATCGGCTTCGTGCTCGTGATGCTGCTGTTCTTCCTTCCGTTCTCGCTAATCGGAATAGTGTCGGAATCGCTGATCCTGCGCGGTGAAGAAGGTTGGGCCATGCTGCTTACTGCGTCGAGCTTCTTCTTCATTCTCTATCTTACCGGCATCGCCCGCTTCAGGGCGCTGCGGTATCGCATGTCTCGCACACGCTGGCGCAGCATTCGCGGGGGTAGCAATAACCAGGGTTTCAAGTTCGGCTGGTCCTACCTCTGGAAAACGATCGTCGGGCAAATCCCGTTCGGCCTCCTCGTACCATGGTCGATGACTAGTCTCTGGAACGAGCGCTGGAACAAGATGAGCTTCGGCCCCTACCATTTCGATGCCGAAGCGCAGGCGGGCGACATTTTCGGGCGTTACCTGCTTTTCTATCTTGCCCCGATCCTACTCTTCGCCGCGATGGCAATCGCGGCCGTCACAGGAGGCGGTATCGGAGCGGGCCTGGGCGGGAATGACGGGTTCGGCATCGGTATGGGTCTTGGCATCGCCATCGCGCTGTTCGTCTGGTTTTTCGCGCTGGGGCTGATTGCAGCGGCATTCTATGCGAAATATTTCCGCGAGGTCGTAGGCTCGACACGCTGGAAAGATCTGCGTTTCGGCTTCGAAGCCTCGACGGCCGACTGGATCAAGCTGTACCTTGGGGACTTCGTCCTTGTCGTGCTGACTTTAGGTATCGGCTTCGTCTTCCTTTCCTACCGGCATTGGAAATTCTTCATCGTGCATATGGAAGCCGGCGGCGACATCCTGCTCGACGAGCTCACGCAATCCACGACGACCACCGCGAGGCATGGGGAAGGCCTGCTTGACGCCTTCGACATCGGGGCGATCTGACATGAGCGAAACGGCATTCCAGACCTTTGCCCAATGGTACGATGGCCATACGGCTATCCGACATGAGGGCGAAGCTGTCTGGGATGGCGGCAGCCTGCTATCGTTGCACGGTCCCTCAGGCAGCATGAATGTGCCGCTCTCCGACTTGCAATACGGCGACGAACGCGCAGGAGAGATCGTCTATCACCGCAAGAGCGAATCTGATTTCCGGCTCATCCTGCCTGCCGATCTGCCACCCGGTCTGTCCTCGAAATTGCCGGAACGACAGACATACGGTGCTTGGGTGGACAAGCTCGGCCTCGGCAAGGCAACCGCGATCTTCGCCGTGATCAGCGTGGCCGCCGTTGCCTTGTTCATGACTGCCCCCGAATGGCTCGGCCCACGAATTCCGCAAAGCTGGGAGCGCAACCTTGGCGATGCGATCGTCGGTGATTTCGGCAACCGGCTGTGTCATACGCCCGCAGGTGACGCAGCGTTGGCAAAGCTTTTGAGCAAGGTCGATCCTGAGCAGGAAAGGGTCCGCGCCGGTGTCGCCAATCTCGGCATGGTCAACGCGGTCGCCCTGCCGGGTGGGCAAGTCCTGCTATTCGATGGACTAGTGCAGGATGCGGAAAGTCCCGAAGAACTTGCGGGAGTACTGGGCCATGAGGTCGGGCATGTACGCGAACGCCACGTGATGACGGCCATGCTACGGCAATTCGGCCTGAGCATTCTCCTGTCGGGCGCTAATACCACCGTTGGGGACACAATGTTCGGCCTCGCAGCGATGGGATACTCCCGCGATGCCGAACGTGAGGCCGACGAATATTCGCGCGAACGCATGGCCGAAAGCAAAGTCTCGCCTTTGGGTGCAGCGCGGTTTTTCGAACGCCTCGGCGGCGATGGGGACAATGACGATGAAGATCTGGTAGGATGGGTTTCCAGCCATCCGGACCCGGCCGAACGTGCGAAGGCCTATCGAGCTGCCGCGCGCGGCAAAACGTTTGAAGCGGTCCTCACCGATGAGGAATTTCGGGCACTCAAGAGCATGTGCAGACAGGACCCGGATGTAGAGAGCTTCGATCTCTTCTTCTGAGCTTTGGGCCCGGGGGTTGCATCCCTTGCCGGCGGCCACGACATGTCCTGCCAATGAGCGACATACAATTCCACGCTATGCCCGATGGGCGGCGGATCGCCTTTCGCAAGGTCGAAGGTAAAGGGCCCACGCTGGTGTTTCTGCCCGGCTACATGTCCGACATGGATGGCAGCAAGGCTACCGCCCTTTTCGACTGGGCTCGCAAAAACGGGCGCTCCTGCCTCCTGCTAGACTATTCCGGATGCGGTCGCAGCGACGGCGATTTTGCCGATGGAACCCTGTCCAAATGGCGGGACGAGGTTACGGAGGTGATCGAAGCCCAGGTCGCCGGAAAGGTAGTCCTGATCGGATCGTCGATGGGCGGCTGGCTGATGCTGTTGATCGCATTGGACCTGGGCGACAGGTTGGCGGGTATGATAGGCATTGCTGCCGCGCCCGACTTTACTGATTGGGGATATACCAAGGCCCAGAAGGAGCAGCTGGCAGCCGGGTCTATCGTGCGGGAGGAGAATCCCTACGGCCCCGAGCCTACGCCCACATATCCTGAGTTCTTCGCCGATGCACAAGCACAGCTGGTGCTGGTAAACGAGATAGGGATCGCGGTACCGACCTGCCTTCTGCATGGCCAGCGTGACGCCGATGTTCCCTGGCAAATAAGCCAGCAGCTGGCGGACAAACTGCGTTCGGACGCGGTTCAACTTACGCTGGTCAAGGATGGCGACCATCGGCTGTCGCGGCCGCAGGACATTGCGCTGCTGCTGCGAACGGTCGATGGCCTTTTGCAACAGCTGGAAATCCTGTGACCAAGATCCTTACTTCCGTCGCCTTCATGTTGATGCAGGTCGGACTCAATCCGGCCGCAGGCGGGATGCCCGGCATTCCCGAAGAATTGCGGGACCGCCCACCCCGGGAAACTGCCGACACGGGCCGCGAGGCGAACACGTTGGCGAAATGTCTACAGCAAACGAGCAGCAATCCGCAGACTGCTCTCAACACTGCGCAGCGCTGGCGGGAAACTGCCGACAGCGATCTCGGCCTTGCCCAGAGCGCCCATTGTCTTGGTCTGGCCATGGTCAAGCTTGGCCGGATGAACGAAGCGCGTCAGGCCTTCGAACTTGCCAGCGCGGAAGCGCCAAAGGACAATCTGGGATATGCGGCACGGCTTTCCGCCATGGCAGGTAATGCGGCGGTAGCCGAAGGGGATATCGAAGCAGCTCTTCCTTTGCTCGACCGCGCCGGAGGCATGGCGCTGGCCGCAGAGGATGGACCGTTGGCCGCCGGACTTCGCGTGGACCTTGCCCGTGTTCTGGTCAGGGCCGATCGTGAAGAAGATGCCGCAGCCGCTCTTGCCGAAGCGCGCGAGGCCGATGAGACGAATGCCGAAGCTTGGCTGCTTTCCGCCACGCTTTCCCGTCGGCTCGAACGGCTGGGAGAGGCCCAGTCACAGATCGAGCGTGCCGCTTTGTTAGCCCCGCGGAATCTCCAGGTAGGCCTTGAAGCCGGCGTCATTGCCGCCATGTCCGGACGCGAGGCCGATGCGATCTCGAGCTTCTCATCGGTGCTCGAAGTGGCGCCTGACAGCGCCGAAGCCCAGCGTGCGCAAGGCTATCTCGACCAGCTAAGGAAACCCTCCCCAGAATGACCGATTATTCCATCCTCGACCTCGTCCCAGTTCGCCAAGGCGGCACTCTCAGCGAATCATTCGAGGCTGCCGTCGCCCTGGCCAAGGGCGCGGAAGAGGCTGGCTGCAAACGGTATTGGGTGGCCGAACATCACGCGATGGAAGGCATTGCGGGCGGCGCGACTTCGGTCGTGCTGGCCCACATCGGCAATGCGACCAATACGATCCGCATTGGTTCGGGCGGGATCATGCTCCCCAATCACACACCCTTCCAGATCGCCGAACAGTTCGGGACGCTCGATGCGCTGTTTCCCGGCAGGATCGATCTCGGGCTGGGCCGCGCACCGGGGGCCGGTCCGGAATTGCAGCGTGCCCTGAGGAAGGACCTCCACCGGGCCGCCGAGACCTTTCCTCAGGATGTAGTCGAACTACAGAATTTCATGGCTGGTGACACTGCGGTCCATCCGACGCCCGGGCTTGGTGCCAAGCCAGAATTCTGGATGCTGGGGTCAAGCCTGTTCGGAGCCCAGCTCGCCGCTAAGCTCGGCATGCCTTATGCTTTTGCCAGCCATTTTGCGCCCGACCATCTCGATGCGGCACTTGCTGTCTACCGCCGCGATTTTCAGCCGAGCGAAACTTGCGAGAAGCCACACGTGATGGCGGCCATGAACTTGTTCTGTGCCGAAACCGAGGATGCGGCACATACCCTTTCAACTTCGCAGATGCAGGCTTTCGTCGCACTGCGGACCGGACGCCCGTCGAAGCTCAAGCCGCCGGTCGAAGGGTATCGCGCGCACCTGCCACCAGCTGCGGCCGCGATGCTTGACCATATCGGACAGGCCAGCGCGATCGGCACGCCGCAGCAATGCGCGGCGGCGGTCACTCGCTTCGTCGAACGCACGCAGGCTGATGAAATCGTCTTTGCTGGCCCCACCTTCGACCCGCAGGCTCGAATTGACAGCCTCAAACTCGCGCTGGATGCGCTGGGCTGATTTTCTTCGCTGACGCTACGTCCGTGCCCCTTGCATAGGTTTGCAAAAATGCTTGTTCAGTGCCTTGCCCTACTCTGGCAACGGGCCTAATCGCTGCGTCTGATCGATACCGGGTGAAGACTCGGATGTTTCAAGGCGCGGCAATTTTTCGCGTCATATTTGAGAGGCCCCATGGGTTCCAAAAACGGCTCGAAGCCCGCTACCACTCCTGCAAATCAGACCGATGCGCTCGTGCAGCACATGCGCGATTCCATGCTTCCGGGTGATACACCTTTCAGTCCGGAAGGCATGAAAGACGCGGCTGAATATGTGACTGCGACCGCTCAGCAGCGCAAGTTCGGCGAGATTGCGATGCGCATCGAGTCGGTTACTGAAGGGCATCGCTACACGCGCATTGCGATCGTAAACGACGACATGCCCTTTCTGGTGGATTCGACGGCCAATGCGATTTCCGCGCTCGGCATTGCGATCGATCGCCTCGTCCATCCAGTCGTCCCGGTGGATCGGACCAAAGACGGCTCGCTCAGCCAGATCCACGAAGGCGAGCCTGACGACGCCTATTGGGAATCGATGATCTATCTCGAGACCGCTCGCGTCGATGCGAAACAGCGGCGGGCGCTCGAGGAAGAACTGCAGACCACGCTGGCCGATGTGCGCGCAGCGGTGCAGGACTGGTCCAAGCTGCAAGAGCAGATGAAGGCCGATGCCGCCGCCATCAACGACGATGAAGGCAGCGCGCTGCTCGAATGGCTGGAATCAGGCATGCTGACACAGCTCGGCCATGTCGTGCGGCTGCGCGACGGCAGCCAGCAAGATGCGCTGGGCATTTGCCGCGCGGGCGAGCCGGAACTGCTCGTGGACAGCAGCTTCGAACGGGCTTTCGCCTGGTTCGAAGACGGTGAGAACCACCGCACGCCGTTGATCATCAAGGCCAACCACATCTCGCGCGTGCACCGCCATGTGCCGCTCGACCTGTTCATCGTGCCGCGCCGCGAAGGCAAGAAGGTCACTGCCCTATCGGTCCATGCCGGTGTCTGGACCAGTGCCGCGCTGGCCGCCCCGCCGCGTGCCGTGCCGATCCTGCGTGAACGGGTGGACCGCATTCGCGACCGGCTGAATTTCGATGAAGGCGGCCATGCGGGCAAGGCCTTGGTCCATGCGATGACCACGCTGCCGCACGATCTGCTGATCGGTTTCAGCGAAGAGGATTGTGAGCGTGTCGCCACCACCATGATGGCGTTGGTCGATCGCCCGCGCCCCCGCCTCTCGCTGGTCGAGGCGCCGCTGGCACGCCACCTCTTCGCCTTCGTCTGGCTGCCGCGCGATATGCTGGCCACGCAGGTCCGGCTGCAGATCAAGTCGCTTCTGGAAGATAGTGCTGCGGCCAATCTGCTCGACTGGAGCCTCGAAGTCGAAGGCGGCAACCTCGCCATGCTGCGGTTTGTGCTCGACATTCGCGACGGCGCGAAATCGCCGGACGAAGCGCTGCTGGAACAGCAGTTGCAAACCCTGCTGCGCGGCTGGAGCGAAGCCGTCGAGAACGAACTCGGCACGATGGTGGAAAGCGGCCGCGCCGCTGCATTGGCCATCCGCTTTGCAGAACATTTCCCCACGGCCTTCCGCGCGCGCTTCGGCCCACGCGAAGCTGCAGAAGATATTGCGCGCCTGCGCGGCCTCGGCATCCATGCCGACGACGCGGAAGAAGACGCCAACAACGCTCCGCAGCGCGGCGCCCGCCTCTATCTTTCGGAGCGCGATGGCCCGTCCAACCTGCACCTCAAGTTGTACCAATCGGAAGGCAGCCTGCCGCTGTCGGACGCTGTCCCGGTGCTCGAGAACTTCGGCTTCCACGTCCAGGCCGAAATGCCAACCGTTCTCAACGACGGCAAGCTAGGTACGATTCACGATTTCGCGCTCGAGTTGGCGCCCGGCGTCGACGCTGCCGATCTGTTCGAACGCTCCGAAGCTATCGAGGCGGCGGTCGCAGCGGTCCTCAACGGCCATGCCGAGAACGACGTGTTCAACCGCCTCGTAGCCGAAGCTGGCCTCGATGCCGCGCATGCCGACTGGCTCCGCGCATTCTATCGCTATCTGCGCCAGACCGGCATGGGCTTCACCATCTATACGGTGGTCGATGCATTGGCGAAAAATGCGGATATAACCCACGCACTCGTCAATCTGTTCACTGCGCGCCATGACCCCGAATTTAAGGGTGACCGCGACGGCGCGATCGAGGATGCGCGCCATGTGATCAAGCGCGGCCTGTCCAAGGTCAAGGCGATCAATGACGATCGTCTGCTGCGGCTCTACAACGCTCTGATCGATGCGATCCTGCGCACGAACAGCTTCGCATCGGCAGCCAATGAAGCGCTTGCCTTCAAGATCGACAGCTCGCTGGTGCCCAACCTGCCTAAGCCGATCCCCTGGCGCGAAATCTTCGTCTATTCGCGCCGGGTCGAGGGCATCCATCTGCGTGCCGGTCCCGTGGCTCGCGGCGGTCTGCGCTGGTCGGACCGGCGCGACGACTTCCGCACCGAAATTCTCGGCCTGATGAAAGCGCAGCGGGTCAAGAACGCCGTGATCGTCCCGACCGGGGCGAAGGGCGGCTTCTATCCCAAGCAACTGCCTGATCCCGCGATGGACCGCGATGGCTGGGCGGCAGAAGGCCAGGCGAGCTACGAGGTCTTCATTCGCACCCTGCTGTCGATCACCGATAATATCGTGGACGACAAGGTCGTGCATCCGGAAGGTGTCGTCATCACCGATGGCGAAGACCCTTATTTCGTTGTCGCCGCCGACAAGGGCACGGCACGCTTCTCCGACGTCGCCAATGCGATTGCGGAATCGAAGGACTTCTGGCTCGACGATGCCTTCGCATCGGGCGGCTCGAAGGGCTATGACCACAAGGCCATGGGCATCACTGCCAAGGGTGCCTGGGTCAGCGTTCAGCGCCACTTCCTCGAGAAGGGAATCGACGTGCAGACCGACCCGATCCAGGTTGTCGGCTGCGGCGATATGTCGGGCGACGTGTTCGGCAACGGCATGCTTCTGTCGAAGGCCATCAAGCTGGTGGCGGCCTTCGACCACCGGCATATCTTCCTCGATCCCGATCCTGATCCAGCCGCAAGCTGGAAGGAACGCAGCCGCATGTTCGACCTGCCCCGGTCGAGCTGGGAGGACTACAACGCGGATCTTATCTCACGCGGTGGCGGCGTCTATTCGCGCGATGCGAAAACCATCAAGCTGTCGAAAGCGATGCAGAAGGTCCTCGATCTGGACGTGTCCGAAATCGAGCCCGACACGCTGATTTCCGGTATTCTGAAGGCCCCGGTCGATCTGGTCTGGTTCGGCGGCATCGGCACTTACATCAAGTCGAGCGCCGAAAATAATGTTCAGGTCGGCGATCCTGCCAACGATCCGCTCCGCGTGGACGGCCGGGAAGTGCGCGCGAAGGTCATCGGCGAAGGTGCCAATCTTGGCGTCACGCAGGCAGGCCGGATCGAATACTCGCAGAACGGCGGCCGCTGCAACACCGACTTCATCGACAATTCCGCCGGCGTCGATTGTTCGGATAACGAGGTGAACATCAAGATCGCCCTTGCCGCAGCAAAGCGCGCAGGCAAGCTAACCGAACCCAAGCGGGTCGAGTTGCTTGAGGAGATGACCGACGAAGTCGCCGCTCTCGTGCTGGAAGACAACCGCTTGCAGGCACTGGCCATATCGATTGCGGAAATCGGCGGCGAACGGGCCATGGCTTCTCAGCTGCACCTCATCGAAACGCTCGAGGCAGGCGGCAATCTGGATCGCAAGACCGAAGGGCTGGCCGATAACCAGACACTGCAGCGCCGGGCGACCGATGGCGTCGGCCTGACGCGCCCCGAACTGGCAGTGCTGCTGTCCTCGACCAAGCTGGTGCTGCAGGATGCGATCGAGGCGAGCGACCTGCCAGACGATCCGATTCTCGAAGGCCTCTTGATGCGCAGCTTCCCGGAGCCGATGCGCGCGAAATTCAAGAGCCAGATCGAAAATCACCGGCTGCGGCGCGAAATCATCGCGACCAAGCTGGCCAATGCGATCGTCAACCGCCTGGGCATGGTACATCCCTTCGAGCTTGCCGAGGAAGAGGGCGTGGAACTGTCGCAGGTGGCAGCGGCCTTCGTTGCCGTGGCGCATCTGTTCGACCTTAGTACACTGTGGGCGGAAATCGATCTCGCCGAGATGGAAGAAAGCGGCCGTCTGGTGCTGTTCGAACGCCTCGCTGCAGCAACGGGCAATCTCATGTCCGATGTGCTGCGCACCGCTGGCGGTCGCGTCCAGCCGGCCGCGATGGTTGCCGAGCTCGGCGACGGGGTGAAGGTCCTCATCGAATCTTCCGAGCAATTGCTTGGCGCCGAACTCAAGACCCAGTCCCTGAAACTGCGCGAAACCTTCACGGCTGCAGGCGCACCCGATGATCTGGCGGTCAAGGTGACCAATACCTTCGACCTCGACGGCTCGGTTGGCCTGGCGAAGCTGGCCAGCGATACGGACATCGGCCCCAAGATGGTCACTCAAGGCTTCTCCGATCTCGGCGCCATGCTGGGCATCGACTGGGCGCAGAGCACGGCCGCCAAAATGAATCCGTCCGACGTCTGGGAGCGGTTGCTGACATCCGGCCTTGCCCGCGATTTCCAGCAAATGCGGCTCGAACTCCTGCGCCGCCTTGCGCGCAGGAAAGACGCCAAGAACGATATGCCAGCGGTCGTCGAAAACTGGGCGGAAGACCACGAAACGGCGATCCGCCAGTTCCGCACCATGGTCGACCGGGCGCAGGCGCAAACCCCCGTTGCACCGGCGATGCTAGCCCAAGTGGCAAGCATGGCGCGCAACCTGCTGGGCCGGTAAACGGGCCCGCAAGGCTTGACCCAACCGGCATTTGAGGCCAGCCCTCGCGGCCATGGAGCACTATGATGTCGTCATCGTGGGGTCGGGCCATAGCGGCGCGCAGGCTGCGATAGCGCTGCGGCAGGCTGGTCACGAGGAACCCATCCTCATGATCAGCCGCGACCGCAATCCGCCTTACGAACGCCCCCCCCTTTCGAAGGAATATCTCGCCGGCGAAAAGCCCTTCGAGAAAATCCTCATCCGACCGGAGCAATTCTGGGCCGACCGGAACGTGACCCTGCGGCTGGGCTGCAATGTCAACGAAGTCGACTGGATGCGGCATGTGCTGACGCTGTCAGATGACAGCAGCCTGTCATACCGCAAGCTGATCTGGGCCGGGGGCGGCGACGCAAGGCGGCTCGACTGCCCGGGCGCAGATCTTGGCGGCATTCACACCATCCGCAATCGCCGCGATACCGACACACTAAGAAGCGAGCTTGCGGCAGGCGCGAAGCGTGCCGTCGTGGTGGGTGGCGGGTACATCGGGCTCGAAGGTGCCGCGGTGCTGCGCAAGCTTGGCTGCGAAGTCATGGTCGTGGAAACGCAGGACCGCCTGCTGGCCCGCGTCGCCGGGCCGGAAATTTCCGACTTCTATCTGGCAGAGCATCGCGCACAGGGCGTCGATGTGCGCCTGGAAACCAGCGTCGACCGGATCGAAGGCGATGGCGAGAAGGTGACTGGCGTCACGCTGTCGACAGGCGATACGATTGCTTGCGAGATCGTGATCGTCGGCATCGGCATTGTCCCCTCCGTCGGCCCGCTCATCGCGGCAGGCGCGGCGGGAAGTAACGGCGTCGATGTGGATACATACGGCCGCACCTCGCTCGACGATATCTATGCGATCGGAGACTGCGCCGCACATCCCAATCCCTATGCCGACAATGCCGTGATCCGGCTGGAATCGGTGCAGAACGCCAATGACATGGCCAGCGTGGCCGCAAAAACCATCATGGGCGAGCGGGAAAGCTATGATGCCGTACCGTGGTTCTGGTCGAACCAGTATGACCTACGCTTGCAGACGGTGGGCATTTCGAACGGCTATGACCAGACCGTGCTCAGGGGCACGCCGTCCGATCGCAAGTTCAGCCTGATCTATCTTAAGGAAGGCCGGGTGATTGCGCTGGATTGCGTGAACAACACGCGCGATTACGCACAGGGGCGCAAGCTGGTTGCGAACGGCGCCGAGATCGATCCGGAGCTGCTGGCGGATACCGAAGTCGCGCTCAAGGAAATGGGCTGAGCTTGCCTGCCGCCCATGCGGCCGCTTCGGCAACCGCCGGATCGGGATCGGCTTTCAGTTGCTCCACCTGGGCCTTCAGCGCGCAATTTCCGCTGTTACCGGCAGCGTAGAGGCAGTTGCGCACGAAACGGTCGCGCCCGACGCGCTTGATCGGCGATCCTGAAAAGAACTGGCGGAAACCGGCATCGTCGAACTCGAGGAAGCGGGCCAGCTGCGGCGCGGCAAGCTCCTCTCGCGGGGCGAGCTTGATATGGCGATGCGCGGTGTCGGCAAACTTGTTCCAGGGGCATACCGCGAGGCAATCGTCGCAGCCATAGATGCGGTTGCCCAAGCTCTCGCGGAACTCCTCCTGGATAGGCCCCTTGTGCTCGATGGTGAGGTAGGAAATGCACCGCCGCGCATCGAGTTGATAGGGCGCCGGAAAGGCATTGGTCGGGCAGGCATCCTGGCAATTGCGACAGCTCCCGCACATGTCGCGATGCGGTTCGTCCGGCGCAAACTCGATGGTCGAATAGATCGCGCCAAGGAACATCCAGCTGCCATGCTCGCGGCTGACCAGATTGGTGTGTTTGCCCTGCCAGCCGATGCCTGCCGCTTCGCCCAGCGGCTTTTCCATCACCGGTGCCGTATCGACGAAGACCTTGAGCTCGCTGTCCGGTTCGCGCGCAATCAGCCACCGGGCGAGCGCCTTCAGCGCCTTCTTGACCACGTCGTGATAATCGCGCCCCTGCGCGTATACGGAGATGCGGGCTTTCTCGGGATCCCCCTCCAGCGCCAGCGGATCGATATCAGGGGCATAGCTCATGCCCAGCGCGATGACGCTCTTCGCTTCCGGCCACAGCCCTTGCGGCGACGCGCGCTGGACCTTGCGGCTTTCCATCCATTCCATCGAACCGTGGCGGCCATCTGCCAGCCATTCCTCGAACCGGGCGGTCCGCCGGGGATCCTCGCCAGCCGGCGCGAAGCCGCAAGCGGCGAAGCCCAGCTCACGGGCTTCGGCTCTCAGCGCGTTCTGCAATTCTTCCAGTGACGCGGTCTTAACCAAACTTGCTGTTGCTCCCGTTCACTCGGCGAGGGTAGGTCATACTCCTCATTGGGGAGTTCGATGGACGCGATGTCGCGAAACGACGATCATTACAACAGTGCCCTTGCCATAGAGGCGCGTGGGCTGGTCAAGCGTTTCGACGATACGCTGGCGGTGGACGGGGTCGATATATCCGTCCCCGAAGGCGCGATCTACGGCATTCTCGGCCCTAATGGCGCCGGCAAGACCACCACGCTGCGTATGCTTCTGGGCATTATTGACCCGGACGAAGGCGTGCGCCGCGTCTTTGGCCACGACCGGCCGCATGAGATTGCGAAATGGATCGGCTATCTTCCCGAAGAGCGCGGGCTCTACCCAGCCATGAAATGCGACGAGGCGATTGCCTTCATGGGCGCATTACGCGGCCTTTCGCTGGATGAAGGTCGCAAGCGCGGGCGCGAGCTGATGGAGAACCACGGCCTCAGCCACGCGGTCGACCGGCAGATCAGGCAATTGTCGAAGGGTATGGCGCAAACCGTCCAGCTGCTCGGCACGCTGGTGCACCGGCCCCGGCTGGTGGTGTTCGACGAACCTTTCAGCGGGCTGGATGCGATCAACCAGGGCAAGCTGGAAGTGATGATCCGCGAATTGGCCGACCGCGGCACCACGGTGATCTTCTCCACCCATGTCATCCACCATGCCGAACGCCTGTGCAACGATGTGGCCATCATTGCCGGCGGGCGCGTGCCCTATGCCGGTTCGGTCGACGCCGCACGTGACCGGATCCCTGCGCAGGTCAGGCTGGAAACACGCCGGGCGGATGGCGACTGGCGCGCGGCCTTGCCCGCAGATGCCCGCCACGACGCCAAACAAGGCGGGGGCCATTTCTGGTATTTCCCCATTCCCGACGGCGGGATCGAAGCGCTGCTGCGCCGCCTGATCGATGGCGAGGCGGGCATATTGTCGCTTTCGATCGAACGGGCCGGCCTGCATGATGCATTCGTCGAAATCGCTGGCGAGGCCGCTGCCCGCGCCATGGAAGATCACGCAGCGAGAGACGCCGCATGAGCGCCGATGCCAGCCGCCTGCCCCTGTGGCGCGCCGCCCTCGTCATTGCACGCCGTGATTTCGGCGCGATCCTGTTTTCCAAAGCCTTCCTGTTCTTCCTCCTCGGCCCGATCTTCTTCGCCGCGATCAGCTTTGCGGCCGGTGCATTGGGCGCCAAGGCAGTGGAAAGCGCCGCCCCGCCGAAACTGGCAGTTATGCTGGGCCAAGCGGATAATGCCGCCTTCGCAACCGCACATGAGCGGCTGCAAAATTCGATCAGCCTGCCCGGCATAGAAATCGTTGAGCCCGGCGTAGAAGCCGAGCCTGCAGCGCTCCTGACCGATACCTCACGCAACATCGGGGCAGTGCTCACCGGCACGCTCGACCGGCCCGAACTCACCGGCACGCCCGAACGGCTCAACAGCTGGCGCGGCGAAGTCGCCCTGCTCAGCGCTCAGGCCAGCGAAGGCGGCGTAGCTTCCATGCCGGAAGTCACGCTCAAACCC
The DNA here is from genome assembly GCA_947504155.1 of uncultured Erythrobacter sp. Taxonomy (GTDB): domain Bacteria; phylum Pseudomonadota; class Alphaproteobacteria; order Sphingomonadales; family Sphingomonadaceae; genus Qipengyuania. Next base: position 688,318 of record CANNGF010000002.1, on the reverse strand, counting down.
ACGCAGTCCAGCGTGGCCAATACGCGTAGCTCGCAAACCGCAACGGCTACCGGCGCGATCACCCTGCTTTTCCTTCTCACCATGTTGCTGGCAGGCATGGTCCTGTCGAACCTGGTGGAGGAAAAGGCGAACAAAATCATCGAGATCCTGGCCGCCGCGATCCCGATGGACGCGGTCTTCTACGGCAAGCTGTTCGCCATGCTCGCCGTCAGCTTCGTGGGCATCGCGGTGTGGGGAAGCATCGGCGCGGTGATCTTCGCGCTTGGGAGGTCGGCCTTCGGATCGTTTCCCGAACCGGCCGTGGGCTGGCCGCTGTTCTGCGCCTTGTTCGTAATCTATTTTGCGATGGCCTATCTCCTGATCGGATCGGTTTTCCTGACCATCGGATCGATGGCCCCGACGGTGCGCGACGTGCAGACGCTGTCGATGCCGGCCACCATTCTCCAGCTGGCGGTGTTCTTTCTCGCCACCTATTCGATGAGCGATCCCGGCTCGGCGGCGGAGATATTCGCCGTGCTGTTCCCTGTATCCTCGCCCTATGCGATGGTTGCCCGCGCGGCGCAGTCTCCGGTGCTGTGGACTCATCTGCTGGCGCTGGCCTGGCAGATCCTGTGGGTGGCGATCTTCGTGAAGACCGGTGCCACCCTGTTCCGCCGCAAGGTAATGAAATCGGGCAAGGCCGGGGGCAAAGGCGCCAAGCGCCGCGGGCTGTTGCGCCGATAGCGGGCGGTGCTCCCCTTCCGGCTCGCGCTATTGACACGCCTGTCAGTTAAGGCAGGATGCGGCTCGAGAGAGGAAGGCGGCAGCGCCGCGCTGTCGCCATCAGGAGAGAGCCATGGCCACTGCAGCCGTTCCGCGCCCCGAATGCCGCACATCGCCCACCGCCTATGAAGCGCTGAAGCAGCATTTCGAAGAACATCCGGAGCAGCGGCTGCATCATTCGCACAAATGGGACGTTTCCCGCAGCGACATCTATGCCGACAATACGTGGCAGCCGATCTTCCGGGAAATGCGCGAGGCAGGCCCGCTGCACTACATTCCCGAAAGCCCCTTCGGCCCCTATTGGGCAGTGGTCCAGCACAAGGCGATCCAGCATATCGAAGCGTTGCCAGAGGTGTTCTCCTCCAGCTGGGAATATGGCGGCATCACCATCCTCAACCGCCTGAGTGAGGAAGAAATCGCCCAGAGCGGGGGAGAGCGGCGCGAACTGCCTATGTTCATCGCCATGGACCGGCCCGAACATACCGGCCAGCGCCGCACGGTGGCGCCCAAGTTCACTCCCAGCGGCATGGCCGAAATGGAAGGGGATATCCGGGCCCGCACCGGCGAACTGCTCGATTCGCTCCCGCGCGGCGAGGTTTTCGACTGGGTCGACAAGGTCTCCATCGAGCTTACCACTGGCATGCTGGCCCTGCTGTTCGGCTTCCCTTGGGAAGACCGCCGCCTGCTTACGCTGTGGTCCGACTGGTCGGGCGATACGGAACTGGCCACAGTGCGCGGGCTCGACGAAATGCGCTGGGGGTTCCTCCACGAGATGGCGGCCTATTTCCAGTCGCTCTGGATGGAGCGCTCGCAGGACAAGGAGGCGGGTGACGATCTCATCTCAATGATGATCCATTCCGAGGCGATGAGCCAGATGCGGCCCGAGGAATTCATGGGCAATCTGGTGCTGCTGATCGTGGGCGGCAACGACACCACCCGCAATTCGATGAGCGGGATCATCTACCAGCTCGACAAGAACCCGGACCAGCGCGAACTATTCGAACAGCAGCCCGACCTGATCCCCAATGCGGTCCAGGAAATCCTGCGCATGCAGACGCCGCTGGCGCATATGCGGCGGACCTGTACCGAGGATACCGAGGCCTTCGGCCAGCAGATCAAGAAGGGTGACAAGGTCGTCCTGTGGTATCTTTCCGCCAATCGTGATGAGCAGGTATTCAAAAACCCCGACAAGCTGGACATAGAGCGCGAAAATGCCCGCCGGCACATCGCCTTCGGCTACGGCATCCATCGCTGCGTCGGCGCGCGGCTTGCCGAATTGCAGCTTCGGGTGCTGTTGGAAGAAATGCACAAGCGCCGGATGCGCGTGCATGTGAAAGGCGAGATCGAACGGGTCCGCGCAAATTTCGTACACGGTTTCCGCAAGCTCGAAGTCGAGCTTTCCGAGTTCTGACCCCCGGCAAGGCAGGGTTCATTCTATTTATGATAAAAGGCTAATATGACTATGAAGCCTGAACACAATCACACGCGCCGCGGCCTCCTCGGCTGGATCGGTGCCGGCGCCAGTTTCGCCGCCCTCACCGCCTGTGGATCGGGCCGTGCCGAAGCCAAAAGCTATCCCGTCTCGATGAGCGAGGCACAGTGGCGCAAGAAACTGACCAGCGCGGAATTCAGCGTGCTGCGCAAGGAATCGACCGAACGGCCCTATTCCTCGCCGCTGAACAAGGAAAAGCGCAGCGGTACCTATGTCTGCGCGGGCTGCGGCAACCGCCTGTACTCTTCGAAGACCAAGTTCGAATCGGGCACCGGCTGGCCGAGTTTCTGGGCGCCGATCGACAAGGGCGCCGTGGGCACAACCACCGATTACAAGATCGGCTATCCCCGCACCGAAGTGCACTGCGCCGATTGCGGCGGGCATCTTGGCCATATCTTCAATGATGGCCCCAAGCCCACCGGCAAGCGTCACTGCATCAATGGCGTGGCGATGGACTTCGTCGCCGCTTGAGTGCGCACCCGATAGACGCGCAATTCTTCCGGCCCTCCATGCTCGACCGGTTCGAGCCAAGCGGGTGGTTTGCCGTTCAGTAACGTGGCCGCCAGACCCGTCGGGGCCTCGCGGGCATAGAGACGGCTTTCGGCCACGCCCGCGCATAGCACGACATAATCGGCACCATGCTTCGCAACCAGCGCATGGGCTTTTGCCGGTTTGCCCATGAAGCCCCGGATCACATCGCCCATCGCATCGGCCGCCCGGTGGTGGCTGGTCGCGACGACCCCGTTTCCGGTATTGAGCAAAATTGCGGGTCCGATATCCATCGGAGCGAAAATCGTGCCGTGCGGCAACCGGCCGAGCTGGCTGACCGAACCGTAGATATTGCAGGAATCCTCGGCATTGATCGCGGCAGCCCTGCTCTGTTCGGCGTCGCTATCGGGCAGAATTTTTTCGGCTGCCGTGAACAGGCTCGATGGTGCGAGCAGAAGCACCAATATCGCCAGCGCCCCGACACGCCTCGAAGTTCGCCCCTCCCCGCGGATAGTATCGAGGAGGCGGGAAGCGAGCCAGCCAAGCGGAACCGCCGCGATGATCGCAGCGAAGGCGAGCGAGCGGGTCACCATCAGCGATAGCGCAATCGCCGCGAGCAGGATCAGCAAGTGATCGAACCACCAAAACTTCGCCTTCCCGCTCGCCCCGCGCCACAGCGCAGCAGTCGCCCCCACGGCCGCCACCATCTGAATGATGGCAGGAACAGCCAGCGACGCAGCCTGTTTCCACAGCGGCTGCCCTTCGAGGATCAGCCGATACCAATAGCGGTCGACCATGGGATCGAGCTTAGCAAACGGGGTGGCGAGGCAAGCGGGAGAAATGGCCGCGTAACTCGCCGCGGCAACCGCGCCTGCGATCGCGAAGCATAGCGTCAGCGTCGTCCATCTCAGGGGCGCCATCCACCCGATCAGCGTGGTGCCCACAGCGGCCACCGCAAAAAATGCAAGATGGGCAGGCGACACTGCGTCGCAGTAAGGTGTCGTCGCCAGACCGCGCGTGCCGAGGTAGAAAACTATCAGCGCGGCGGCAAAAGCCTGCATGTAACCGATCAGCCAGAAAGGTTCGGCCTGCCGCGCCCAGCGCAAGTAAAGCACGCCCGCAAAAGCAGCGGCCATTGGCAGGATTTCCAGCGAGATGGAAAGGCCGAAAGCCATCGCCAAACCTGCCAGCCGCCCGCCCCATGCGCCCCGCCAGTTGATCGCGAACAGGGCGGCCGCCACGCTCACTACCTGCCAGCCATGATGGTCGATCCGGGACGGGAGGAACTGAAACAGCAGTGGCGGCATCAGGCCGCAGACCGCCACGGCGAAGATAGCGGGACGCGCGCCAAGCAACCGCCACGCCAGCCGACCGATGATGGCAAACGCAATACCAAGGGTCGCGAAGGGGACGATCTGGAAAGCCGCCATTTCCGCCCCCGCCTGGCCAAACAGCGGAGTCAGCCCCTTGATAACCAGCAGGATCGGCAGATCGACCAGCCGGGACCAGTGCATAGGCGTCCCTGCTGGCGGGTCGAGGCGGTACTGCGTAAGATCGAACCAGCCTTGGCCGCCGATAAGATCGCGCACCTGCACAAGGCGCATCGCATCGTCGGGATCGAGAAAGCTGCGCGCCAGCAGGTTCTGCGCACCTGTCGCTAACAGGATCGCGCAGATTACCGCCCATGCGAGCAGGAGCGGGAGCGCAGGAAAAGCGCCTTTGGCGGCTGGTCCCTTGTCGGTCATGTCAGGAAAGCGAGCGAAACACGATCTTGCTGCGCAAAAGCCAGGTCAGGGCGAAACTCGCCGCTATGGCAAAGACCTTGCCGATGCGCGGGTCGATCCCGGCCCAGTCCGCACTCGCCACGATCACTGTCGTCAGCAGCAGGCCGGCCAGTGCAGAAATCCCGAAGAGCATTTTCTGCCGCCGGCGCTGCGGCCCCGCCGCCTCCACGCTGTCGGCAAAGACAACTCTGCTCGATAACAGCCAGTGAGTGACGATGCCTGCGCAATAGCCGACCGCAGTCGCTCCTGCCGCCGAAACCGGCGCCATCAGGAGCAGCAGGAACACGCCGACATCCACCGCCAGCGCAGCCACGCTTGCGAAACCGTAAGTCACCACCCGGACCAGGTCCCAGCGCCGGGCAAGGGCTGCGACCCTCGATTTGTGCAGCTCAGCCAATAGTGCCATCTTTCGCTTCCGTCTTGCCAGCAGCGACAGTCGATTGCCGCGCCGCATCACCTTTCCACCTCAGCAGCATCCAAGGAACCCGGTCAGGCGCAAACTGGCTGCGATGGTGACGATCGAAATAGGGCGGCATGTGATCGCCCACGATCAAGATATCGGTCGGGGGGAAATCCGGAACGGTTATTTCCTTGATGATAGCTTGGTCGAGCTGGTCCCACAGCGCGAACTGGCGGCAGATCATGGGATATTCGGCAGCCAGCCTGGCCGAAATTTTCTCGCAATGGTCGACTTCCAGATTCAGGCCCGGCGGCACTGGCAGATGCGAATTCACCGTCAGCCAGTAGAGAAACTGGGGCTTTTCCGCGGCCTTCAGATCCTTTGCAAGCAGGGCCGGAATATCCCGGTCGCAAGCACCCGGGAACACCCCGCCGCATTCCCGCGCGCCCCGCCCTAGCAATTGCTCGCCGAACTCCTCATGCTCGAACCCGATGTTGGGATACCATTTGGCGCGATCGAAGAACGCCCCGGTAAAACTATGATATGCCCGCGTCCCGTACCCCGCCGCCGCGAGTTTCGCGGGCAGGCAGGCGGCGTCCGCCTTTTCCAGCACTTCGTAATAATCGCCCCAGCGACCGCATAATTCGCGGATTTCGCCAGCCGTGGTCGAGTTGTAATAGGTAGTTTCCCCCTTGGTCATCTCGAACCGGTCGGTCACTGCAGGATCGTCGTAACGGGCGAACAGCAGGTCGGCCATATCGGCATTCCCCACCGGTTCGCCCAGCGATTCGACCATGATGAGCATAAGGTGGCGATCGGGCACGCCACCAGCCGGCACGAGGCCCGAGCCCTGACTTCCCGACATGAAGGGCGTGCCTTCGACGGCGGCACGTTGATAATGGCCCCGCATACCCTGTGCCATGTGAGCATCAAGCCCAGCAAGCGAGACGGTACCAAGGATCGCGAGGGCGACCAAGCGGATGTCGGTAAAGTTCTGGTTCCGCCGTTGGAGCCACAGGGCCAGCAGGCTGATCCCCAAAAGCAACACCCCTCCAACGAGATATTCGGTGGAGTTGGTGGGCTTAATCTCGACCAGAAACCGAACCGAATAAAGCAACGAGGAAATGGCGAGGTTGAACAGGCCTGCAATGAAGGCAAGGACCGAATAGGTCATCGCCGCGAGAAAGGTCAGGCCGCGCACCCATGCAGGGAGAGGGCGGACCAGCAGCCCGATTGCCCCGATGCCCAGGATATCCAGCACGCGCGGCGGCGCGCCCACAGCCCACATGGCGATGAAGGCCGCATTGGCCAGAAACAGCCAGATCAGCGCCCAGTTACCGAACTTCCGCCACTGCCTCTCATCGATGGCCAAAAAGCCGGGCTTGGAGGCTGTTCGCCCAACCAGCCCGCTTGGTAGCGCAGCTTCCGACATCTCAGGCTGCATCGCGGTCGCCGGAAACGCGCTCCGGAACCTGGCGTACCGAGGCAAGAGCAACCGACTGGTCTTCCGTCAGGCGCCGGCTGGGCAGCGATGCGGCATGCCCTTCGTCGCCTGCTTCGTGATACTCGGCGTCTTCGTTCACGCACCAGGTGTCGTAGACGCGCTCGCCGGCCAGAATGTTTTCGACCGTCAGCATGGCGGTCATCATCGCATGGTCCTGATTGTTGTAGCGATGCATGCCGTTGCGGCCGACGAGGTGCAGCGTCGGGTGCTTTTCCTCCAGTTCGCGGCGCATGGCATCGACATTGGCGGCGTAATCCTCGTCATAGACCGGATAGGCCTTTTCCTGCCTCACGACGGCGCCAGACTTGACCTTCCTGCGGTCGACGAGGCCGAGAATTTCCATCTCGTCGGTCGCGAGGGTGACCAGATCGTCGTCGCTCATCGACCACAGGCCATCGCCTTCGAAGCAGAAATATTCGAGACCCACGCAGGCCATGTTCTCGTCGGGAATCATTTCCGGCGACCAGCTGCGGAAGTTCTGCACGCGGCCGACCTTCACCTTGCTGTCGTGGATGTAGATCCAGTTGTCCGGGAAGAGGTCTTCGCCCTCCACCATCAGCGCCACGGTCAGGAAGTCGCGATATTTCAGCTCACTGGCCTGCAGGGTGGACTGCGGGAGCGGATGGAGGCGTTTGGACAGTTCGCGCATCGGGGCGCTGCTGATGGCATGCGCTGCCTCGATGACGATTTCGCCATCCTTGCCGGCGGCGCTCATGCGCCAGCCGCCCTTACCGTCTGCGGCGAGCTGCTTGAGGCCGTGGCCCATGATGATCTGGCCTTTGCCGGTGGCGATGATCTTGTCGCGCGCGGCTTCCCACATCATGCCCGGGCCAAGCCGCGGATAGCGGAAGGTTTCGAGCAGCGTCTTCACCGCCTGCCCGTCGTTCGGTTTCTTGTTGAGGCCGAGGCTGCGCTTCAATCCGTCGGTCACCGCGCCCCATAGCGAGAGGCCCTTGATGCGCTGGGCCGCCCAGTCGGCGCTCATCTCGTCGCAGGGCATGCCCCATACCTTCTCGGTATAGGTCTTGAAGAAGATCGAATAAAGCTTGTGGCCGAACTGGTTGACCGTCCAGTCCTCGAAGCTCTTCACCTCTTTCTTGGGGAACAGCTTGTACTGCAGATAGCTCGCCATGCAGACGGTCGAGCGAAAGATGCCGAGGTTCCAGAGCGCTTCGAAGGCGCGCAGCGGGTAGCTGTAGAACTTGCCCTCGTAATAGATGCGGCTCATGCGCGGGCGCTGGATGAAATCGTCTTCGCCGAGGATCTCGTTCCACAGGTCGACGACCTGCTGGCTCTTCGAGAAGAACCGGTGGCCGCCAATGTCGAATCGGTAGCCTTCATGCTCCACCGTGCGGCTGATGCCGCCGACATAGGTGTCGTCCTTTTCGATGATGGCGACCGACTTGCCCTGCCGGGTGAGCAGATAACCCGCGGTGAGACCCGCAGGGCCTGCGCCGATAATGGCGACATCGACTTTGACGGGTTTGTTTGCTTTTTCCACGATTGCCCCCGGGCTTGATCAACCCGATGGGGAGTGAAGGAAATTGGTTAGCTTATGGTTAACCCAGCGCGATCTTCACGACTTAGCAGCGCAAGACCGGCGGTTCGGCAGGCGCTTGCAAAGACCTGGTACGGGTGGCGGGACTCGAACCCGCACGAGCAAAGCTCAGGGGATTTTAAGTCCCCGGCGTCTACCATTCCGCCACACCCGCGTATCGCGCGAGGCGTCCTAGAGCGAAGTGGCGCAAGTCGCAATCTGGAACGTCGAAGAAGAGATTATTGCTCTTGATTCAGGCGCTCGCGGATTTCCTTGCCCGGTTTGAAATAGGGTACCCGCTTGGCAGGAACGTCCACGATTTCCCCCGTCCGCGGATTGCGCCCCTGCCGCGCCTCGCGTTCGCGGGTGGAGAAGGCACCGAAGCCCCGCAGCTCGACACGCCCGCCTTCCGAGAGGCGCTGGCTGATCTCGTCGAAGAAGATGTCCACCACCTGCTCCACCTCTTCGGCGCGCAGTTCGGGATTGTCCTTCGAGATAGCAGCGAGGAGTTCTGAACGAATCATGGTCACTCTTTCCAGACCGCCGGGATGGCAGCGTCATCAATTACAAATGCGACCCGTAACGGGCCCCGATCTTGCGAGCCCTTTCACTGGCCAGTGGCAGAATTAGGCGGTTTCCACAAGACTATCCGTCCAATTCGTGGACGGAAGGTCACGTTTCGGCGAGGAGTTTCTCCGGCGCGAGGCCGAGGCGGGTCATGCGTGCACGAATTTCCGGCCATTCCTCTTTCAGGAAAATCTCGCGGTCCCGGTCCCGCAGGATCTGCGCCGCGCCCTTCACCACATACATGCCGACGCCCCGCTGCACTTCGACCAACCCGTCGTTCTGGAACTGCTGATAGGCCTTGGCGACGGTGAGCGGATTGGCTCCCTGCTCTGCCGCGAGCGCGCGGACCGACGGCAGCATCTCGCCCTCTTTATACTGTCCATCGATAATCGCCGCGGCGATGAGATCGCGCAGCTTGAGATAAACAGGCTTGGACTGGTTCTTCATGGTTAATTCCCGGGCGACGCAATAGTGCGTCAGTGCCATAATACAGCGCCGCGCGCAAGGTTCCCGCCAGACGCGGCGTGATGCCGGTCCGGATTGGTCGCTACTGTAACTAATGCTTCACATGGCCGCGCAAACCGCTAGGGTGCGCCGCTTCAAGGGAGGGCCGCGCCCAGGGAGGGGCGGCTATCGGAATACTTAGAGGGACACCGATTCATATGGTCGAAGGCATGTTCTTCACATTCGGCTCTGCGTTCGAAATGTGGGCATTCAGAGTTGCCGTAATCGCACTGGCATCTTTTCTTATCGGAGGGGTGGTGCTCGTCACGCGCCCGCAACCCGAAGTCATCGGACATCCCAAGGGATTGTTCCTGCTGTTCATGGCCGAAATGTGGGAGCGTTTCTCCTATTACGGCATGCGCGCCCTGCTGATCTTCTACCTGGTTCAGCACTGGCTCTTCACCGATAGCGAAGCCTCCGTCATCTACGGTGCCTATACCGCACTGGTTTACATCACTCCGGTGGTGGGCGGCTATCTGGCCGACCGGTTCCTCGGTCAGCGCAAGGCAGTCGTCTTCGGTGCAGTCCTGCTGACACTGGGCCATTTCTTCATGGCCTTCGAGGGCGATGGCGGCCAGGCCGATCCGATCATCAACATCTTCTGGCTGGCTCTGGCCCTCATTATCGTGGGTTCGGGCTTCCTCAAGGCGAATATCTCGGTGATCGTCGGGCAGCTCTATTCGCGCACCGACGTCCGCCGCGACCCGGCCTACACTATTTTCTACATGGGCATTAACGTCGGCGCGGCCACCGCATCGATCATCTGCGGCTATCTCGGCCAGACCTATGGCTGGCAGTATGGCTTCGGCCTCGCCGGTTTCGGCATGCTGATCGGCCTCGTGTTCTTCGTGCTCGGCAAGCCCCTGCTGCTCGGCAAGGGCGAACCCAAGGATCCTTCGAAGCTCAAGGGCGGCAAGGAATGGGGCATCTACGGCGCCGGTATCGCCATGGTGGCACTGTGCTGGGCCGCAATCCAGTATCAGGAACTCGTCGGCGTGGTGCTGGGCATCTTCGGCGGCGGTCTGGTGCTCTATGTGCTGTTCACCGCAGTCACCAAGCTGCCGAGCGAAGAGCGTGACCGTATTTTCGCGGCCATGTTCCTGATCCTGACCTCGATCGTCTTCTGGGCGCTGTTCGAACAGGCCGGATCCAGCCTCAACCTGTTCACCGACCGTCACGTCGACACGCAGGGCGTGAACGCATCCATGTTCCAGTCGATCAACGCGATCTACATCGTCCTGCTCGCCCCGCTCTTCGCGATGGTGTGGCAGGGTCTGGCCCGCAAGGGCAAGGAACCCAGCACACCGCTGAAGTTCGGCCTGGCCGTCATTCAGGTGGGCCTTGGCTTCCTCGTGCTCGTCTGGGGTGCGGAAAGCGTTGGCGTGAACGTGCCGACGCCGGTCATCTTCATCTTCCTGATCTACCTGCTGCACACCACCGGTGAACTGTGCCTCTCGCCGGTCGGCCTTTCGGCAATGAACCGCCTGAGCCCGACTCACATGGCATCGCTCATCATGGGTACGTGGTTCTTCGCTTCGGCCGCCGGTAACTTTGCCGCCGGTCTTATCGCTTCGGCCACCGGTGCCGAAGGCGTTGGCGAGGAAGCGGGCAAGCAGGTCGTCCTTGGCGTCTATTCGACGGTTGGCTGGTTCGCAGTCGGCGTCGGCGTGTTCGTCATGGTGATCAGCCCGCTGATCAAGAAGCTGATGCATCTCGACACGATCGTGGACGACAATCTCGGCGACGACCTCGAAGGTCAGGCCGGAGCAGGTTTGGAAGCGCAGGAAGCCGGCATGCATCCGGCAACCAACCCGCAGATGCCGGGCAAGCACGAAGAGAACCGCTGAGAAGCCAATTCTTTTCGACAAATGTAATTGACCGGGCGGGTCGGGACAGCGATGTTCCGACCCGTTCTTTTTGGGGGACTTCATGAAGAAACTTGCCCTGCTTGCGCTTTCCGCAAGCCTTGCCGCCTGCGCGACCACGAATGCCGACAGCAACTCCGCCGCCTCGGCGTCCAGCAAGGACTGGACCGCGCCGAAAGGTGCCGACAATCGCGTGCCTTTCGCCTCGACCTACAGCCGCTATCCCGGCCGCCCGACCGCGCTGGTCGGCGCGACGGTGTTCGATGGCACCGGCCGCCGCATCGATAATGGGACGGTCCTGTTCCGCGATGGCGAGGTTGTGGCCGTGGGCGATGCCTCGCTGTCGACCGAAGGCTATGACCGCGTCGATGCCAGCGGCAAATTCGTGACCCCCGGCGTGATCGACATCCATTCGCACCTCGGCGATTACCCCACCCCCAGCGTGGATGCCCATTCGGACGGCAATGAAGCCACCAGCCCGATGACGCCCGAAGTCTGGGCCGAACATTCGGTCTGGCCGCAGGATCCCGGCTTTACTCGCGCGCTGGCCAATGGCGGCGTCACCAGCCTGCAGATCCTCCCCGGATCGGCCAACCTTACCGGCGGCCGTTCGGTCACGCTCAAGAACGTGCCCGCCCGCACCGTGCAGGGAATGAAGTTCCCCGGCGCGCCTTACGGGATGAAGATGGCCTGCGGCGAAAACCCCAAGCGCGTCTATGGCAGCAAGGGCCGTATGCCTTCCACCCGGATGGGCAATTTCGCGGTCAACCGCCAGATGTGGCTCGATGCGCAGGCCTATGACGGCAAGAAGCGCGATCTGGGCAAGGAAACGCTCAAGGGCGTGCTCGATGGCGAAATCCTCGTCCACAATCACTGCTACCGCGCCGATGAAATGGCGCTGGTCATGGATATGGCCAAGGAGATGGGGTACAAGGTCACTGCCTTCCACCACGCCGTCGAAGCCTATAAGATCGGCGATCTTCTGCGCGAAAACGAAGTGTGCAGCGCGATCTGGGCCGATTGGTACGGCTTCAAGATGGAAGCTTATGACGGCATTCTCGAAAACGCCGCCTTCCTGCGCCAGGCCGATGCCTGCGTGATCATCCATTCCGACGATGCCAATGGCATCCAGCGCCTGAACCAGGAAGCTGCCAAGGCGCAGGCCGCCGGACGGCGCGTAGGCATCGACATTCCCGATGCCGAAGTGGTTGGCTGGTTCACGCTCAACGCCGCCAAGGCGATGGGCATTGCCGATCAGACCGGCAGCCTCGAAGCCGGCAAGATGGCCGACGTCGTGCTGTGGAACGGGGATCCGCTGTCGGTCTACTCGCGGCCCGAAAAGGTCTGGGTCGACGGGGCACTCATGTTCGATGCGATGGACCGCAAGCGGCGGCCGGTCAGCGATTTCGAGCTCGGCCAGCCGGGTGAAGGAGACGTGAAATGAAGGCGCTGTTCGCATTTGCCGCCAGCACGCTGGCCCTCGCCGCAACGCCCGCACTGGCGCAGGATGTCGCCATGACCGGTGTCACTGTCGCCACTGGTGACGGTTCTGCCCCCATCGAGAATGGCGCCATCCTCCTGCAGAACGGCAAGGTCGTTTATGCAGGCCCCGCTGCGGGCATGCCGCAGACATCTGTCGCCACGGTGGAAGCGCCGCAGGGTTCGTGGGTGACGCCCGGCCTCTTCGCCACGGTCACATCGCTTGGCCTGTGGGACGTTGGCGCCGTAAGCCAGTCGAACGATACCAACGCTGGCGGTTCGCCTTTCAGCGCCGCTCTCGACGTGGCCCCGGCGGTCAATCCTGCCTCGCAGCATATTGCCGTGCACCGCGCCGCGGGCGTGACGCGCGCGGCCAGCCTCATGTCGTCGACCGGTTCGATCTTCCAGGGCCAGGGCGCGATCATCGATCTGGGATCGGATGGCGATGCCGTGGTCCAGCCGCGCGCATTCCAGTCCGTCGCGCTGGGCGAGGCGGGCGCACGCATTGCCGGCGGCAGCCGCGCCTCTGCCCATGCGCTGTTCCGGAACGCCTTGCGCGAAGCGGGCCAGTTCGGTGACGATGCGCGCATTCCGGGCATGGAATCCCGCCAGCGTGACGTTCGCACCGGTGACGATCTCCCGCTCGATCCGCGCCTTGCCGGTGAAAACGGCGAACGCGGGACCGACGTATTGCTGACCCGGTTCGATGCCGCGGCGCTGGTGCCGGTGGTGCGCGGGGAACAAAAGCTGTTCGTCATGGTCGAACGCGCTTCGGACATTCGCAGCGTGATTGCGCTGAAGCGCGAATTCCCGCGGCTCGATCTCGTGCTGGTCGGCGCGAGCGAAGGCTGGCTGGTGGCGCCCGAAATCGCTGCTGCCAATATTCCGGTAATCGCCGACGGGCTCGACGATCTGCCCGCCAGTTTCGAAGAACTCGCCAGCACGCAGTCGAACATCGGCCGCATGGTGAAAGCCGGGGTCAAGGTGGCGATCAATGCCGCCGCGATGGAAAACCCGCGCAATCTCAACCAATATGCTGGCAACCTTGTCGCTCTCACGCGCATTCCCGGTGCCGACGGGCTGAGCTGGGGGCAGGCCTTTGCCGCGATCAGCTCCGTTCCGGCGGACATCGTGGGCATGGGGTCCAAGGCAGGTGTGCTGGCGCCGGGCGCAGTGGGCGATCTGGTCGTGTGGGACGGTGATCCGCTCGAACTCGGATCGACGCCGGTCAGCGTCTATATCGACGGTGTCGAACAACCCCTGGAAAGCCATCAGAGCCGCCTGCGCGATCGGTACCGCGATCTCGATACGAGCGACCTGCCCAAGGCCTACGACTGGTGAGGAAGAACCCGCAAATGCGAACCATGTTGCTGGCGCTCGGCGCCGCCTGTGCGGCCGTGGCCATTACCTCGGCCACCGCGCAGAACGAAGCTCCCGACAAGTCGTCGGACATCGCCTGGATGAACGCCCAGCAGGCCTATCTCAGCGGTCTGAAGGCAGAAGATGGCTGGTACACGATGGACGGCGGCCTGCGCTGGCGCTTCGTCGATTATACCGGCAATGACCGCAAGCCGAGCGTGGCCGACACGGTGACGGTACATTACGCGGGCACCTTCATCGACGGGGAAACCTTCGATTCCAGCTTCGACCGGGGCGAACCGGCCACCTTCCCGCTCGGCCGCCTGGTCAAGGCGTGGCAGATGGCCATCCCTGAGATGGGCGTGGGCGACACGATCGAAATCGCCGCCCCGGCAGACCTTGCCTATGGCCCGATGGGCAAAGGCCCGATCCCCGGCGGCGCGACCCTGCTGTTCACGGTCAAGCTGATCGATATCGAATAGGCTCCGCACGAACCGGCTTGCCATTGCCGGGCCGCTGCGATTGAATGCCCGCACGGCTGCGGGAGGAATTCGATGGGGTCCGGGATAGTCCAGTTGTTTGCCGCCAGCGCGGCGTTCCTCGGCACGCATTTCGCGATGTCTCACCCGCTGCGCGGGCCGCTGGTCGGCAGGCTGGGCGAGAATGGCTTCCGCCTGCTCTATTCGCTGGTCGCGCTCGGCACGTTCGTGTGGATGGTGCAGGCGTTCCGCGCGGTTGGCCCGGGCGGCGCGGCCCTGTGGGACGGCAAGGGCGATGCGGTCTGGATTACGGCGAGCGTGGTCATGCTGCTGGCATCGGTCCTGCTGGCAGGCTCCTTCGTCCGCAATCCCGCCCTGCCCGATCCGCGCGCGGCAAAGCATGCGGCGGCCGGCGTGCACGGCGTCTTCCATGTCACCCGCCACCCGATGATGTGGTCTTTCGCGCTATGGGCGGCCGTCCACATCATGCTGAGCCCGACCGCGCGGCAATTCGTGCTGGCCGGCACGATCGCCCTGCTCGCCCTCCTCGGCGCGCATATGCAGGACCGCAAGAAAGAGGCGCTGATGGGCGAAGCCTGGGCGGGCTGGGAAGCGCAGACCAGCTATTGGCCGCGCCCCGGCGGATTGCTGCGCGCGGGCCCCGTGGCATGGCTGGGCGGAATCGCGATCTGGTTAGGGGCGACCTACGGCCATATCCACGCCAATGGCTGGGATGCGGGCATCTGGCGCTGGGTTTAACCGTCCTCAAGTAGCGAAGCGGTAGGACGTATAAAAACACTCCCCGCGCCCTAAACACCTCGGAACCGCGGCACCCGCTTCTCGATCAACGCATCGACGCCTTCCATGTGATCCTGCGTCGAATGCATCAGCGCCTGCGCATTGGCGGCCATTTCCAACGCCGCGTCATAGCTGGTGGAGCGCCCCTGCCGCATCAGGTTCTTGGCCTGCCGCAGGGCGTGCGGCGGCATCGCCACGACCTTGGCGGCCATCGCCCCCGCCTCTTCCATCAGCGCATCGTGATCGACCACCCGGCTGACCAGCCCCCAGTCGAGCGCGGTGGGCGCATCGATCACATCGCCGGTATAGAACAGTTCCGCCGCCCGCGCCTCGCCGATGATGCGCGGTAGGATCCACGTGCCCCCATCGCCCGGAATGATGCCGAGCTTGAGGAAGGTCACGCCGAACTTCGCCTTGTCGCTCGCGATGCGCATATCGGCGAGGCAGGCCAGATCGCACCCCAGCCCGATCGCCGGGCCGTTGACCGCCGCAATCAGCGGCACGCGCAGCGCATAGAGCGCGCGCAGGATCTTGTGGATGTTATTGCGATACCCATCGGCAATCTCGGGCGCGGTGCCGCCGAAATTGCCGGTCTTGTCTTTCATCGCCTTGATATCGCCGCCCGCGCTGAACGCCCGTCCGGCCCCGGTCAGGATCACGCAGCGCACGTCCATATCGCCATTGATCGCATCGCAAGCCGCCGCAAACGCACCCCATCCCCCGCCCCGCCGAGCGGGTTCATGCTGTCGGGCCGGTTGAGCGTGAGCGTGGTGATGTGATCGGCGGTTTGGGTGGTGAGCAGGGTCATGAGCGAGGGGTCCTTTCGCCCACCTACATGGCAGGCGCGTGGCGCGTCGTCACCTGGGACGCAAATGGTCCCGCCAAATGCGGATGTATGAGTGTTGGTGTGAAGCGGAATAGCGGCTTTCGGCTACGAAAAGCTGACTTTCCAAATTCATCAGTTCAACGAATGTATGGTCGCGGGTCCACCACTTCGGCCAACTCGCTTTCATGAAAGAAACGATTGAGTAGATAAGTATGACCTGAGCCGTAAAGGATGAGAACGCGATCTCGCGGTTCAAGAGTGTCACGAATATTGTTAAAAATTCTTAGGTTGCGGCCATACCAGCCTCCAACCCATGACGCCCCAGGGTTGCGTTCGTTATTTCCGAAGGTTGCTAGATCAAAATAGACCCGATGGTCTTGTTCGCGGACTTCGGGTTGGTTCAGATCGAAATACCATTCAACGATTGATTGCTGACGCATCCTCTCGGCTTGCTGGTCAAGCTTCTCCTGACCGTATTTGACAAAGGTAGTCAGGCGGTCTTCCTGACCATTCTCCTTCGCCCAAGTCAGAAAATCGTAATCGGCCCACTCGCCCGGGAAACTCTCGTTCCAGTCAACGGCATAAACATTGGTATGACCCAGCACCTCGGCCAATCGAAAGCCGATCTGATCTTGCTCTTTGGCTGACAGTTCGAGTTCTCCATCCAGATATGCTTGGTAACGCTCGTCGAGGCCGTCCTGATCAGATTGCGGCCACTCCAAGACAATCTTGGTTGGTCGCCACCGCGCCAGATTGTCGACGAGTTGTTTGATCTCCTCCTGTCGGTGAGGTGCGGTAACATCTTCGATCGGTAGATTAATCAGATCGCGATTGTTGTTCGCGAGGTGAAAGGAACTTACCAGCATGACTTGCGGATCAGGGGAGACTTCCGCTTTTTCGCTGGCACGAGTTGCGACACATCCGGAAGTGAGCGCTAGGGTCATCAGGCCTGCAACAAATTTCGCCTTTCCCACAAATTCCCCCTACGTGCTTTATATAACTAATACACCATGTGCTTTGATGGTCAAGATTGTGTTCGTCATGCTGATGGAGCGCCGGTCTCGAATACAAATCGGGCCGATGAGATGTTCACCAGGCGGATGCTGGGAAAATGTATTCGCCTACCAATGACGGCAATTGAAAAGCTGGACCCCGGATCAAGTCCGGGGTGACGGGATCAGAAAGAACCGGCCTGATAGATCTCCGAGACGATCAAGATCGGTCCGCCAGTATAATGGCAATAGCCCATTACCATCAGGGCTTCGGGCCATTGCGTCTCGCACCTGCCAGCCTCTCCGACCACTCTAACTCGTTGGGGTTCGTCTGGTGGGTTTCCGACCTTGGTCCAATCGGCATACAGCCCGACGCGTTTTCGGCTCAGGCTTTCAGCATTTGCGGCTCGCCTGGATCGGGCGTCGCGGAGTTCGGCAAAAAGGGCGCGGTCCATCTGGTATCCGTCGATGACCACACATGCACCGGTAAGGCCGCCATCGCCGGATGCTAGCTGCGCGAATGATACCGGCGCCGCATTCTCAAGATTACAGGTTGCCGGGTCCGCCCACGCATTCTGGATGAAATACCCCGAGTCCGCATCGCCTTCTTCCTGAGCGAAGGCCGATGAAGACAAGCAAAGCGCTGCGGTAAGAAACGGGAGGCGCATTGGTCGGTTTCCTTACGAGATTGCCCGAAGGGTGACGATGAGGGTTGCGGGCCCATGTCCAGCCAGCGGCCATAATTGCGGACAGTCGCGGGCCAGCCTTCGGGCCAGTCGGGAAGGTTGCTTTCGTGGAAGCCGTTCAGCTCTGCCCAATCGCGGGGCCAGTCCACGTCGATATCGTCGGGGTCGATCGGCAAATCCGTGTGGAGATTGTCGTCCGGGTGCGGGGCAAGCGCGGGGCGAATATGTTCAAGATAAGGCAGCACCGTTTGCCAGAGGAAACGGGCGGCCTCATCCGAGACGTCGGCCCGCATAAGGCTCAGGAATTGCTCCTGCGTAGGATTGGCCCGGCGCGCGCGGGTAGTGGCAGTCTGCTTGTTGGTATTGCGCCAGGCGATCCCGAACCAGACAGCCAGAAGAGCGCCAGTGAAAAAGGCGGTGAATAGCCATTCGGGCATATTCGCCAATCCTTCCAAGTGTCAGCCCTAAGCCCGCGCCTCTTCCACCCCCGCGCTGTTGTGGCGCAGCGCGTTCAGCACCGTGTCCACGATATGCGGCGCGTTCAGCCCTGCCTCGTCATACTGCTTCATCGGATCGTTCTGATCCTGGAAGGTGTCGGGCAGGCGCATGGTGCGCACCTTCAGGCCGTTATCCGTCAGGCCTTCGTCGCTGGCATAGGTCAGCACATGCGCGCCGAGGCCGCCGATGGCGGCTTCCTCGATCGTCACCACCACTTCGTGGCTGCGCATCAGTTTCTCGATCAGTGCGGTGTCCAGTGGCTTGGCAAAGCGCATGTCGGCGACCGTGGTGGACAGGCCCTTGGCTTCCAGCTGGTCGGCGGCCTTCTTGGCTTCTTCCAGCCTGGTGCCCAGCGACAGGATGGCGACCTTGGTGCCTTCGCGCACGATCCGGCCCTTGCCGATTTCAAGCTTTTCAAGCTGTTCGGGAATCTCCACGCCCGTGCCGCCGCCGCGCGGATAGCGGAAGGCGATGGGGCCATCGTCATATTCGGCGGCCGTATAGGTCATATGCGCCAACTCCGCCTCGTCGGCGGCGGCCATCACCACCATGTTGGGCAGGGTGGCGAGATAGGTCACGTCGAAGCTGCCCGCATGGGTGCATCCATCGGCGCCGACCAGACCGGCGCGGTCGATCGCGAAGCGCACGGGCAGGTTCTGGATCGCCACATCGTGCACCACCTGGTCATAGGCGCGCTGCAGGAAGGTGGAATAGATCGCGGCGAAGGGGCGCATGCCTTCGGCGGCAAGACCGGCGGCAAAGGTCACGCCGTGCTGTTCGGCAATGCCGACATCGAAGGCCTTGTCAGGGTGCGCCTGCGCGAACTTGTCCACGCCCGTGCCGCTGGGCATGGCGGCAGTGATGGCGCAGATGCGCGGATCGCTTTCCGCCAGCTTGGCCAGCGTTTCGCCGAAGACGTTCTGATAGGCGGGCGGACCGCCGGTGGATTTCTTCTGCTTGCCGGTGACGACATCGAACTTGGCGACGCCGTGATATTTGTCGGCGCTGTTTTCGGCCGGGGCATAGCCCTTGCCCTTTTTCGTCACGACATGAATCAGCACCGGGCCCTGTTCGCTGTCGCGCACATTTTCCAGCACCGGGATCAGATGATCCAGATTGTGGCCGTCGATCGGGCCGACGTAATAGAAGCCCAGTTCTTCGAACATGGTCCCGCCGGTCACCATGCCGCGGGCATATTCTTCGGCCTTTTCCAGCCCGCCCCACACGCGGCGGCCCATGCGGCGCGCCAGCTTGGATGCCATGGTCCTGAGGCCCAGATATTCGCTGGAGGACACCATGCGCGCCAGATAGGCGGACAGGCCGCCCACCGGCGGCGCGATCGACATGTCGTTATCGTTGAGGATCACTACCAGCCGGTTGCCCGCCTGTTCGGCATTGTTCATCGCCTCGTAGGCCATGCCCGCGCTCATCGCGCCATCGCCGATCACCGCAATGCCGCGGCCGGGCCGCGCCTGCATCTTGTTCGCCATGGCAAAGCCCAATGCGGCGCTGATCGAGGTGGAGGAATGCGCGGCGCCGAAGGGATCGTATTCGCTTTCGGCGCGCTTGGTGAAGCCGCTGAGGCCCCCGCCCTGGCGCAGCGTACGGATACGGTCGCGGCGGCCGGTCAGGATCTTGTGCGGATAGCACTGGTGGCCGACGTCCCACACCAGCTTGTCGGTCGGCGTGTCGAACACATAGTGGATCGCCGTGGTCAGCTCGACCACGCCCAACCCCGAACCCAGATGCCCGCCGGTCTGGCCGACGGCATCGATCATCTCTTCGCGCAGTTCGTCGGCCAGCTGGCGGAGCTGGCTCTGGTCGAGTTTGCGAAGGTCGGCGGGGGTGTCGACAGTGTCGAGCAGGGGGGTATGCGGGCGGTCACTCATACGAATGCTCTACACTTGGTTTGCCGAACTGTCGATGAACGGCTTGTCGATGAAATTGCACGCTTGGGCGCAGTTGAGGCAAGGAATGGCCGCTGTGGCCACGTCCTTTGGGAAGGCGATTGCTATTCCAAGGCCGCGCTCAGGCGGCGCAATCGTCACATAATCCGCGCAGTTCCACCACGGGGCGTACATCGCGGAAACCCGCATCCTTGCCCGCCACGCGCAGGGCGCCGGTGACGCGCTCATCGTCGATATGCATCGCCTTTCCGCAATCGTCGCAGATCAGGAAGATGCAATCGTGGCGGCAGCCGGGATGTGTGTTCACAAGATAGGCATTCGCGCTCTCGATCCGGTTGGCGAGGTTGTTACGCACGAACAGGTCGAGGATGCGATAGACGCTGTTGGGCGCCACGCGCTTGCCGCGCGATGCCGAAAGATTGTCGGCAATGTCATAGGCGCTGGCGGGCTTTTCATGCCGCGCCAGTTCCTCGAACACGGACTGGCGCATGCCCGTCCATTGCTCACCCGAATCGGTCAGCGTGATACGGGCCGCGTCGATCAGATCGTCGCCCGAATGTTCCTCATGTGCGTGTGCATGTCCTGCCATGCGCCAAAAGTAGGGCGGGCAGCGCCGCTGCGCAAGTCAGTCGCGCTTGAACTCGGCGCGATAGGCGCTGGGATAGAGCCGCTTCAGCGCCGCGACCTTGGGCGCATCCCACCGCACGATGTAGCCGTGGCGCGGATTCTTGGCGGCAAAGTCCTGGTGATAGGTTTCGGCGGGGTAGAAACCCTGCGCGCGCTCGATCTTCGTCACGATCGGCTTGTCCCATACGCCTGCCTTGTCGAGCTGGGCGATATAGGCCTTGGCCACCGCGTTCTGTTCGGCCGAAATGGGGACGATGGCGCTGCGATAATGCGCGCCCCGGTCCGGGCCCTGGCGGTTCAGCTGGGTGGGATCGGCTATGACGGAAAAATAGATGCGCAGCAGCTGGTCGTACCGGATCACGTCGGGATCATAGGTGACCTTAACCGCTTCGGCATGATCGGTCACGCCGCTGGAGACGATGGAATATTTTGCCGAGCGTTCGGTGCCGCCGTGATAACCGGCCACGGCGCTGGTCACGCCCTTGGTATGGCTGAACACGGCTTCCACGCCCCAGAAACAGCCTCCGGCGAAGATGGCGGTTTTCAGGCCGCCGCTTTCTTTCGCGCGGGTCTGCGCGGGCGGGGCCTTCACCGCTTCCTCGGCAGCCATGGCAGGCTGCTGGCAGGCACCGGTCAAAACCAGCGCCAGCGAGGAGAGGAGAAGGGGAATGCGCCGCATCAGATGATCGCGGCGACCGCCGAAACGATTTCGCCGCCATTCGAAAAGGCAATGATGAAGGCCCCGGCCAAAAAGCCGATGCCGAAATTGCGATAAAGGTCGGGTGTGAAGAGATTCATGTCTTATGCTTTCGTGGCTCTATTCCACGTGGGTACACGCCGACTGATTGCAACGTGCTGAATACGATGGTTGTGAACGGTTCAGCCGATCACCGAATGGGGTGATCGGCCCGTGGGCCTACCGATCAAGAGGGTGTTCGGGGCCTTTTCCGGAACACTTAATGGCGGAAATGCCGCATGCCGGTGAACACCATGGCGAGGTTTTTCTCGTCGGCAGCGGCAATCACTTCCTCGTCGCGGATCGATCCGCCGGGCTGGATAATCGCCGTCGCCCCGGCCTCCGCTGCGGCCAGAAGACCGTCAGCAAAGGGGAAAAACGCGTCCGATGCCACCGCGCTGCCGACGGTGCGGGACTGGTCCCAACCGTACTTTTCCGCAGCTTCTGCGGCCTTCATCGCGGCAATCCGGCTCGAATCGCGGCGGTTCATCTGGCCCGCCCCGATGCCCGCCGTCGCGCCGTCCCTGGCATAGACGATGGCGTTCGATTTCACATGCCGCGCCACGGTCCAGGCGAAGAGACAGTCCTTCAATTCCTGCTCGGTCGGCTGCCGCTGCGTCACAACCTTCAGATCTTCCTGGGAAATCGCGCCATTATCCCGGGTCTGCACCAGCAATCCGCCGGTGATGACGACCTGTGAAAAGCCGGGCCGGCGAGGGTCGGGCAGGCCGTCGGTCAGCAGCAGGCGCAGGTTCTTTTTCTTCGCAAAAGCGGCCCGCGCAGCATCATCCGCGCCCGGTGCGACCACGACTTCGGTGAAGATCTGGCAGATAGCCTCTGCCGTCGGACCGTCGAGCGGCACATTGGTCGCCACGATACCGCCGAATGCACTGACGCTGTCACATTCGAGCGCGGCATTCCACGCATCGAGCAGGCTGTCGGCCTGCGCCACACCGCACGGATTGGCGTGCTTCACGATCACGACTGCAGGCTGGCCACCGGCAAATTCCGACACCAGTTCCAGCGCGGCATTGGCGTCGTTATAATTGTTGTAACTCAGTTCCTTACCCTGCACCTGCTCGGCCTGCGGGAGGCCGGGTGAAGGGACGCGCTGCGGGACATAGAGCGCGGCCTGCTGATGCGGATTTTCGCCATAACGCAGCGTGGACACGAGATTGGAAGCCATCGCGCGTTTCTGCGGGAAAGTCTCGCCCTGGTCGGCATAGGCGAACCACTGGCTGATAGCGGCGTCATAGGCTGCGGTCGCCGCAAAAGCCTTGGCCGCCATACGCTTGCGGAAATCGAGCGAAGTCGAGCCGCCATCTTCGAGTTCGGCGGTCAGCGTGGCATAGTCTGCCGGATCGGTGACGATGGTGACATATTGATGGTTCTTGGCTGCACTGCGCACCATGGACGGGCCGCCGATATCGATGTTCTCGATGACCTCGTCGCGCTCGGCGCCCTTGGCCACTGTCGCTTCGAAGGGATAGAGATTGACGACAACCAGATCGATCGCGCCAATGGCGTGCTCGCTCATCGCGGCGGCGTGTTCGGCATTGTCACGCACAGCCAGCAGGCCGCCGTGCACCATGGGATGAAGCGTCTTCACGCGGCCGTCCATCATCTCCGGAAAGCCCGTAAGATCAGAGACATCTTTCACATCGAGGCCTGCCTCACGCAGCGCCTTGGCGGTTCCGCCGGTCGACACCAGTTCCACGCCTTTGGCAGCCAGCGCCTTGCCCAGATCCACAAGGCCGCTTTTGTCGGACACCGAAAGAAGGGCCCGCTTGATGCTCACATCGCTCACGTACAAATCATCCCATTTTCTTGAGCAGCCAAGGGAAACGTTCCCCGCCGCGCGCGGCCATGCCTTCGACCACGATCTGCTGCACGCCGTGCGGACGACCATGGCCGTCGACCCACAGGCTGTCCTCCAGCGTGCAGTGCGCCTCGCCGCTAACGCTTGCGAGGCGGAATTGCCAGTAACTTGCGTCGGGCAAGGCGAGGTGTGCGCCCATGCCATCTTCGGTCAGCCGCGCCTCGATACCGCGGCCGAGATGGAAACGGATCGCAAAGCCGACCTTGCCGCGCTGTCCCTTCTTGCCCGACGGTTCGAGAACGTCTTCCCCGCGCAGCTCGCTTCCGTCGTCAGATAGCATCAGGATCCGGCGGTGACGCAGGCCATAGCGTGCAACATAGCCGTTATGGGCCGCTTCCAGCTTGGTCGCCCGCCTGCCGCCCTGATGGACGGCTTCACGAGTGAAGTCGACCTCTTCTACCCCCTTGCCGATCTGGCCATTGAGAAGCACGGCTGTCGAATTGGCTTCATCCAGCACCAAGGTGGAATGCGCCGAAGTTCCCCGAAGGCCTTGTTCGATGCGTGCGGGGACAAGCGCCCCCGCCAGTTCCGATCCCCCGCAATTGACGACGATGCGCTGGTTCTTGTGCGACAATTCGAACGCCAGCGTGGATGCACTTCCCTGACGGGCATGGCGGGGCCGTGGCGGAGGCGCTGCATCCATCACCAGAACACCGTGACGCGCCTTTACGCGCTGATAACCCCATTGGCGGGATTCCAGCATCGGTCGGGCCCGGACGTTGCTCGCCACGATAAGGGCATCGAGCGACGCGTCGTCGATCGCCGCCCCACCCTGCCAGCTGCCAAGGCCCATATCTCCCATCCGCAACGATAGCAGGGCCGGAACCATGAGGCTGAGAAGAGCATCGAGCGCTGCAGGAGGCTGGCGCTTTACCGCCGCATAACAGGCCCGCAGATCGATCAGGAGCGATATCGCCTGAACCTGCGCCGACGGACTGCGCGAGAAGACACCGCCATCGTCGCTCACCAGTTCGCCGAGCGATTTCAGCAATCCCGCCTCGCCATGCAGGCGCCTGGGTTTGCCGTCAGGCAGTAGCAAGCCTGCCGCCACGATGGCGGTCCAGCCGGTAACCTGCGCAAGCCCGTCGCCGCTTCCGGAGACATGCCTGTCGAGCCAGCGCGCCGTCGTCTCGATAGCGGTGAGCAGCGGCATTTTTAGCGCCTCGCCCTCTCCCGAAAGCAGGACAGGAGTATGAACCAGCCAGTTCAAAAGGCGAAGACCTGCGAACTCCACATCCCAGGCTGCCCCTTTGCCGGGCGTGGGATTCTGCTTGATCCAGGCACGGAATATGCGGCCCGAGGTATCGGCACATTGCCCACGCGGCGCACAGGAAGACAAGTCGCGCATCCAGGTGAACCCGTGCACGGCGCGCGCGAACGGCGGAGTTAGCTTGGACGGAGACGCAAGATCCAGCTTCCCGATGGGTGCCTTCAGTCCGCCGACCTGAAAATATCCTGCACGCAAAGCGACGCCTGCAGCCCGGTCTCCCGGAAGCGAGGTTTCGACCATGGCAAGAAAGCGTGGGCGCGCCGGTTTGCGCAGTGGTGCAGCCAGTATGGCCCCTGGCACACCAAGCTTGTACGCCCAGCGAATGGCGGCCTCCAGCGGTCCGGCATGCGGAAGCGCGAAATCAGCCGGCACCAGTGCGCGCGACGGCTCAAGCGGTTCGGGGTCGACTTCGAGCGGCTCTTGAAAAGGAGGTGCGGCCGCAGGCATGACTGGCTGAGTTGCCTTTACCTGGCCGACCGGAGGCTCTTCCCGTTCAACCTGCTGTTTGATCGGGGCAGACTCTTCGGCTTTGGCATCGACCAGCGGTTCGTGGTCATCGAATAGCGGCAGGGCCGCTTGTGTACCGCCGGGCGCGTCGTCCCGGGTGGCGCTCAACAGATCGGATTGGCCTTCACTCATCCCTGCCCCTTCAGCGCAGCAATGTTGGCGGCATATTTCTCCGGTCCGCCGCGGAATGTGGCAGAGCCTGCGACCAGGACGTCGGCGCCTGCCTCAATGCACATGGGAGCAGTTGACGGGTCCACCCCGCCATCGACTTGCAGGCGGATATCCTTTCCGGATTTCTCGATCATGCTCCGGATCGCTTCGATCTTGCGCAGCTGGGAGTGAATGAAGCTTTGCCCACCGAAGCCGGGGTTGACGCTCATCACGAGCACGAGATCGACTTCCTCGATGAGGTAGTCGAGCATTTTGGCCGGCGTTCCCGGATTGAGAACCACGCCCGCCTTTTTGCCCAAGGCCTTGATCGCCTGCAGGGTGCGATGGATATGCGGTCCCGCTTCCGGATGCACGGTGATGATGTCTGCGCCGGCTTCCGCAAAAGCTTCGAGATAGGGATCGACCGGCGCGATCATCAGATGAACGTCGAACGGCTTTTCCGTATGCGGCCGCAAAGCCTTCACCACCGCAGGTCCGATCGTGATGTTGGGCACGTAATGCCCATCCATAACATCGATATGGATCCAGTCTGCCCCCGCCTGATCGACAGCACGAACCTCCTCGCCCAGCCGAGCGAAATCGGCAGAAAGGATCGAAGGGGAGATAAGGGGTGCTGTCATGCGCGTCAGTCCAAGACGTGGGTGGGTCGCCGTGCCTATAGTAGGATTACCTTTGCGCACTACGGTTCCACAAGTTTATCCGCAGGCTTATCCACGGACCGTGTAGGGTTTAGGCTACGCGCCCGACTGGCGATTGAACGGTAAATTCAGCCGCAATTCAGAGCGGTGTGATATACCGCGCCTGAAATCGAGCGGGTTCGCTCGTCACAAGAATTATGGGGCCATTCAGCCATGACTAGAACATTATCCCTCATCACCGGGACCGCCGCGCTTGCGCTTACCGGTCTATCCTTTTCTGCCCCCGCGCAGGCACAGTATCGGGAAGAGATTGCGCATGATCCAGCCAAGTGCACCTCCGGCAAAGGTCCGGCTGTGCTCGTCTCGATCAACGGCATCAAGGAATCGAAAGGGACCATTCGCATCCAGTCCTATCGCGCTACGAAGCAGGATTGGCTGGAATCGGGCCGGTGGATTTACCGCATGGAAGCGCCTGCGAAGGCTGGAACGATGCGGTTCTGCATGCCAGTGCCGAAACCCGGTCATTACGGCATCGCGGTGCGTCACGATATCAACGGCAACGGCAAGACCGACATCTTCAGTGACGGCGGCGCAATGTCGAACAATCCGAGCATCAACATCTTCAACCTCGGCAAGCCGAGCTACAAGAAGGTCGGCTTCGATATTGGCAACCGGGTGGAGAATATCTCGATCAACATGCGTTACCGCTGATTTCGGCGCGCGCGCCATAGCTCCCATGCGGCACCCGGCATAGCGAGCAGGGGGTGACGTTCGCGAAAGGGCGTCACTTCAAGTGCGATTCCGGTATGCCGTTCGAGTTTCCAGGCACCATAGCGCGCGGCACCCTCGAACGTAGTGGTAGCCTTGGCGAGCCGCAGGATATTTAGCGGCTTTCCGAGGCTTTCACGCCGTTTCCACCGGGCGCGAAGATCACGCTTCATCCGCTCCGGAAGGGTTGGCGAAAGCCGATCGCTTTTTTGGGTATAGTTGATACCCGCAGCCTCCCATGCCGCGGGCAGAAGCCCCGCAAAATGCTCGGAATTAACTGACAATATCGAGTCCTCGCGCCCCGGCTTTTCCACCCGGAATTCGGCACGATAGGTAGCGCGGAACAAAGCTCGCCAATAATCTTCGGCGCTGCCTGCATCCGGGCCCAAGACAGCGGCGTAGCGGCTTGCGGTGCAGGCAGCTTCGGCGATTGCATCCGATACAATTCCAACCGTTTCGTTGTCGCGCGACCAAGCCAATGCACTCGGCTGCACGAAACGAGTCCAGATGGTCGTATCGCGGCTTTCTCCGCTGGCGGCTTCGGCAAATTTTTCCAGGCTCATCGTGGCAATCTTTGCCCTCAGTGTCTCGCCTTCGTAATTCAGTTCGCGGTAACTGACGCGCGGCCAAATGCGCTCGCGCTGTTTGCCAGGGAGCAGCACATAGAAATCCAGCACGCCTTCGAGCGAGCCGGTGCGCAGGTTGGAACCATAAAACAGGACGGCCATCGCGCCCGTCTCTTCGCCCAGACGCTGCGCATAGCCTTTTACCTCTGGCCTGAGCGGGCGCGAGAGCGTTTCGACCACACGATTATGTAGCGTGTGGCTCACTCGGCAACGAAGGTAAGTTCAGGCCCCTGTTCGATGCGGTAACTTCCCGGCGCGAAATGCTCCCCGTCGAGTACGAAAGGTGCATCGAGGGTCATGGCGAATCCGTCTGCCGCGACATGATGCAGACCTTGGCGCTTGAGCCAGCTTGGATGCCAGCCCGCGAGGATCGCCGGGACGGAAAAAAGCACGCGGCGGCGCGGATGGTCGAGTAGGAGCAGGCGAATGCCGCTCTGGTCTTTCCCGAACAGCTTGATGTCGAGCGGCATCGTCTGAAGTGTCGACGCGAGCATGATGTGCCTGCGCTGTGGGTCGCCAAACCCCGATCGTTCGATCGGCTGACCGGATGGCAGATAGGCAAGCTTCAGACGCGTGCCCCGCCGCCACTGGTTGCGATCACTGCCGAACAGAGCTTGCAAGACGCCCCAGGCGCTTGTCATTCCCACGGCGAGCGAATTGAAAAAGCCGATCTTGTGCGCATCCTGACCGGCGTCGACACCCAGGGAAAAGGCGCCTGCCCCCATGATGAAACCGAGCACGGGCGGATCCTTGCTGTCGATCGGTCGGATCGCGAGCGGCCTGCGCCTCACCGTGCGTCCGGTGGTGTAGGCAGCGATGGCCTGTGATAGCGTCCAGTCCTCCGGCGAGCCCAAGTCCACATTGAGGGCGTTGGTCTTACCCTTCGGCAGGACCGCGATCTTGGGCCAGTTTTTGCCAAAGACGCTTTGCCCCATGGTCAGGACATCGCGCACCGTTCCATCTCCGCCGCTGATCACCAGCAGGTCGATGCCACGTTCCGCAAAACTAGCCAGTTCATGGACGATGTCATGACGCGTATCGGGGCAAGCGACGGTAACGTTGCTGCGTCCCTCGCACTCGCGTGTTTCCGCGAGATTCTGATGGCTGCGCCGGTTGAGGATCACACCTACGCGGACGGCCTGGCCACTACGGCTTGCCGGCTGCAGCCGCAGCGGCGCACGTGCGCTGTTACCCGCGTTCCGGGCAAAGTCCTCGAACTGGTAAATCGTACGTTCCATAGTCATGGCGCCCATGCCCCATAGAGCCGGGCGAGCCTAATTGTTTCCCGAAAGAGTCACACTTTGTCATGACTATGTAACCTATCGGCCAATGATTTCCAGCTTTTGCTCGAAACACGTCAGCAGGCCTATGCGAGTGACAACGATTGCGTACCGCTGCCACTCGCTCCTGAATTCAGAAATCCGCCGAGATGCTGGCCTTGAACGTGCGCGGCTTCCCCTGCAGCAATGCCGAAGAGAAGGCGTCGAATGCGCTGGCCCAATAGCGTTCATTAGCGACATTATCGACTGATAGACGCAGTGTCACAGGCGTTTCGCCGGCGGCGAAGACGTAACGCGCTCCAAGATCGAACCGGGTCCAGGTATCGAGTTCCAGAGTGTTGGCCGCATCGACCCACTGGGGGCCTGTATGAACGGCGCGTGCCGTCAGCGTGGCTCCTGTAAGGAAGGCCGGATCCCATTCCACATCCGCATTGGCAGTGTATTCCGGCACACCGGTGACTTTAGCGCCATTGTCGAATTCGGCATCGGTCAAGGCTGCCCCGCCGATCAGACGCAGTCCCGGTGCCACTTCACCGCTCGCGGTGAATTCGATGCCTTCATTGCGCTGCTCGCCCAGATAGCCGTAGGTGCCGTCTTCGAGCACGCCTTCTCCCGGCCGCTCGATGCGATAGGCGCCGAGGGTCAGGAACATGCCGCCAAGGCCAAGCTTTCCGCCGATCTCGTACTGGACCGACACGCGCGGTGCGAGCGCCTGTCCTGCGTTGGGCAATGGATTGGCAGGATCCAGTGGAACGAAGGCTCCCACCTGGAGCGCCTCGATCCTGTTGGCGTAGAGCGAAAGCTGTTCGACGGGCTTCACGACGATCCCGGCGACTGGAGTAACCTTGTCGTTATCGTAGAAGTCAACGAGCACGCCATCATAGCCGATGTTTCGCTGGCGAATGTTCTGCAGCCGCAGCCCGCCCGTCAGCAGGATGCGATCGTTCCACAGGCCCAGTGTATCCGAAGCAAAAGCGCTCCACAGCGTCGTTCGCGCAGTTGGATTGGGGTTGTCGAGATCGCCGCCGATGAAGCCTGTAGAGGCAGGTTCCGCAACCTGCGGGGTTGCGTAGAGATTGGTCTCGTAACCCGGGAGAAAGTCGTAAGCCGTGCGGAACACCTGCCAGTTGGCGTTGCCACCGAAATTGAACTCGTGCGTCACCGCTTCGCCGAGTTTGACACGTAGGCCAGCTTCCACGGCTTCGTTATTGGTCGTGGCGGGGACGAACAAGGCCGACCCTGCGGCAGCACCAGTGTCCACATCATTGACGGTAACCCCGCCATATATTCCTTCTTCCCGGCCATCACGCGCACCCGCTTTGGCGTAGACGATGGCGTTATCGGTCAAGGCATACTCGAGATTTACTGTCCCGAAGACATCGCGCAATTCGCTGTAGGTAAAGTCCTGCGCGTAATTGGCATCGGCTTCGGGAACGTCCGGAATGGCGGAAGTTCCCAGCGTCACCTTGGGGCGCAGTCCGTCAACCCGGATTTCCTGAAATGCCAGATCGAGCACAGCTTTGAACGGTCCCGAAGCGTAATCGATTGCCGCTCCAACTACGGCCGTGCGCCGATCTTCGCGATTAATCGATGTCTCTCCATCGAGATAAGCGCCATTCAGCCGGACGCCCCATTCGCGATTTTCGCCGAAGCGCCGCGAAACGTCGACCGCCCCGCCGAAGCGAGCATTTTCTTCCGCCGATCCGGTAACCCGCACGAAGTCTCGTTCGCCAGCCCGCTTGAGCTGCAGGTTCACGTTGCCGCCGAGGCCTGTCCCTCCTGGTGCGGCACCGTTGAGAAAAGCGCTGGCTCCGTTGAGAACCTGCACGCTGCCATAAAGCTGCGGAGCCACCAACTGGCGCGGTCCGATCCCGTAAAGGCCGTTTACGCCGACATCATCGCCGAACAGGGTGAAGCCACGAACGACGAATTGCTCTGCAGCATTGCCGAAGCCGTAGGTCGTACGAATGGTCGCATCATTTTCGAGCACGTCGCCCAGCGTCTGGGGCTGCTGGTTGAGGATCAGGCTTTCGTTATAGGTACGGATGGTGAAGGGCAGGTCTTCCGCAGCCTTATTGCCGAGAACGCCCGCGCTACCGCCATTTGTGACTTCCGACTGGTTTGCGCGCTGGGCAGTCACGACGATAGTGTCCTGATCATCCTGCGCATGCGCGACTGCGGGCAGCGACAGGGCCAGGGCAAGCGTGGAAATGCGCGTCATACGGTTCATCGTCGGTTCTTTCATGATCAATTTGAGGATCGTCTGGGAGCACGGCGCAACAGGCCGAAAAGAAGGGTGAAGGGGGCAAGTCCGGCGAAGCCCCAGGCCAAGGCGTCTCTCGGCCCGTTGCCGGTCAGACCGAGAACGAGGCCGATGAGCATGGCTGCGGCAATCAGCAGGGGCCCCGCAAATATCGCGGAAGGTCTGCGCCGGGATCCTTTCACGACACCGCCTGCGGAGTAGTGCCGGTGCGGATCTCTTCGATCCGGCGCTCGATATTGCCCGGTGTACGTTTGAACCACAGCATGATGCCGGTCCATAGCACCCAGATCGTGGCCAGCGTCAGCACCGCCCAGATCAGCTTAAGCGGCAGGCCTCCGTAATCGCCGAAATGCAGGGGCTTCGACATCATCAACGCCTGATTGAGCGCAGGCATGTTGCGGGCATCGGTCAACTCTGCGGTGGCCGCATCCACCAATGCCGGCGTCAGAAGATGTTGGGTGAGAGGACGGTCGCCCTGAAAAAAGATTGCATAGTGGTGACCAGACGACCAGTCGCCGCCCGGAAACCCTATGAATTGCGGGCTTCTGCCGGGCAGGGCTCGGTTTGCCGCGTCCATTGCCGCATCCAGCGAGCCATAGTCCTGCGGCGCTATGGAAGGGGTTCCTGCATAGGAAGCGGTCATTCGGGCAACTTCGCCGTCGCGCCAGCTGTCCGTCAGCGGGTCGGCGAATGCGTTAATGGCTCCCGTGAGGCCGATGACTAGCATCCACGCCAGAGCCACTATGCCGAAGAAATTGTGGTGATCGAGGCGGCGCAGCCGATCGCTTCGGTTCCTGCGTATGGTGCCGAAGGCGATCTTGCGCATGAAGGGGGCGTAAAGGACGGTGCCCGAAACGAGAGCGAGGACAAATAACAACCCCATAATGCCCAGAACCAGCATGCCGGGCAGGCCTAGAAACATGTCGGTATGGAGCTGGAGGATGAAGTCCATCACCGGATTGACCGGCGCCGGGCCCAGTGAAGCGCCGGTTGTACGGTCGAAGAAAAAGAGATCCATCTGGTCGGGAGCGGCGTTAGGGCCGGGGCCGGTAGTCACCGTCAGCAGCGGGCTGTCCTGGCTGAAAGCCATGAATAAAGGCACTGATCCGGGGCTTCCCGCCAAAGCCTTGTCCAGCATGACATCGAGCGGCAAGCCGCTATCGGCGGAGGGGGGACCGCTCAGCGTAGCTTCCGTATCCCCAGCCATCGCGGCATCGATCTCGTCATGGAAAACCAGCGGCAGCCCGGTAAGGCACAACATCAGCAGGAATACCGTCGGAATCAGGCTGCTCCACTTGTGGATCACGTACCAGATTCGGATTGCTCGACGAGACATGCGGGCCCGCTACCGACACCCGCAGACCGGGTCAATGCTAATCATTCGCAATAGCACGCAATGTCAGATGCGTTGTCTTGTTGCATCAGGTCTGATCGATCCGCATGTAGTTACATCTGCTGAGCGCACTCGAGCACTTCGATTTCCAGTGACTGGATCGAACCTTCCGGGCCAACCGTAACGGGTGCCGGATCAGCCATGCAAATGCCAAGCCGCTCAGCCTGTCCAGGATCGACGACAAGCTCGTAGGACCCAGGCTTGATCTCTTCGAAAAAGAAGTAACCGCCTCGCTCGGACCGGGCATTACCACCGACTTTGCCCGTTCCATCGACGAGTACGAGACGAAGCCCGGAGACACCCCTATCCCGGCTGCTGCCCCTGAAAGACACCGTACCTTCGATCTCGCTTTGCGCCACGATCGGAAAATCCGTGACATGAAAACGGCCGGCGCGAGGCACGAATTCTATACCGCGCTCTACCGGGACCATGAGAATATCGGGTAGCGTCGTTGGATCGACCTGCACCGTCGCGCGGCTGCCATGGCCCAGATGCGTGAGGCGAGTCGTACCATCCGCCCTCGTTGCCCCGACATTATTGCGGACCGTAAATCCCACGTTCTCGAGCGCGATGTCCCCATCGCTGAAAACGCTGTCCCCATCCATATCCTGAAACGCCCGGAGGCTTACGCCACCCGAAGAAGCCTGTCCCGGACGGGCGAGGAAGAATTCGCGAGTCAGCGGGTCGCGACCGAAACTGAAACCGAGCCTGATCGCCGCCGAATAGTTTTTCAGTCCGAAACCATAATTGCCGTCGAATGCCACCGAGAACCGGTCGAATTCGCGAATTGCGGATGCTCCCAAACCAAGGCCCCCACCGGTAAAGGAATAGGATGCCCTCCCATTCACCACCGTCCGGTCATCGATCTGACGGTCGATCTCTGCAGCCACATTGGTAAGCTCGGCACCGGGCATCAGCCGGTAGCCAACAGAAGCCCGAGCCTGGGTGCGCGAGCGGCGGAAGGTCGTCAGATCGAAACTTCCCCCGAGCTGAGAAAAGCCATCGCCGTCCTTATTGCTGGCACGCAGATATTCGAGATTGTTGGACACGACCAACCCGGAAAATCGGGCCGATCCGCGAAGGAGAGCACGCATATCCGACCGCCCATCGAAATATTCGATGTTCCGGAGCCGTGCAGCGACCGGGATGACGGTTTTCGTCGCCTCGCCGATTTTGACGGTCGTATTGAGGTCCAGTTCGGTGGCCCGGCTCAACGGATCGCGATTGTTGCTGCGCAGCTCGTCGATGAAACCACCGCCATATTCGAAATGGGATAGGGCGAAGGCCCCTCCCAAAAGCCTGCCGCCCGTACCCAGGCCGACGGCATAGCTACCGCTGTCCGACAGCGCAGCATCCGCACGAAGTGCAAGCCCACCCAATCCGCTGCGCAGCCCGGCAGTCCCGATAAAACCGCCGTCATCATCCTCGTCGAAAAAGGCGAGGCTTGCGAGCGCCGTAAACTCTTCACTCAAGCCGTACGACACGCGGCCTGCCGCCTGCCATCTGCCATAGCCTTCGGTAGGACGGAAATCGGGGCCATGCACTCCGAGCAAGTTCTCGCCGCGCTGGATCGCGCCGAAATCGTATTCCAGCTTGCCGCTCGAAAGGCGCCCGTCGCCGACGCTGATCCGCCTGACCTCTTCGCGGCGCTGGCCCTGCGGCCCGTAGAAAACGAAGCGGAATACATTCAGGCCGTAATCGACCGGGATTTCTAGAAATTCATATTGACCGCTAGGGGCATTGGCGACGGAACCGATGAGTATATCATTGCGATAGAGTTCCACTTCATACCCGCTGGGCAGAATGCCGCGCAGGTCGATCTGTTCGAAGACCGAGGCGCTTTCGAACGGACGGTTGGTGACGAACCCGCCTCTGCCCGCGCGCCCTCGCAGCCCGACCGGCATGGAGGTGGTAGCGACATCTCCCAGCTGGAATTCGGTCGCGGCAAGAGGTCCCAGAAGGTCGCCATCGACATCGCGCCGGCCGATCTGGATGAGCGAAGACACCAGTCCGTCCTGAGTTGAGGCCGAAAAGTATGACTGGCCAGTCAGGTAGGCGATGTCGCCCGATAATCGCAGGTCGCCCTCGAGCCGAGCGCCTTTCGCGGAGTCCGAGATCGGTCGCAGTTCGATATCGCCCATAGGTACCGAAATCGGCAGCCACGGGGTTTCCTGCCGCGTCCAGCGTTCTGCTTCGTTCGGGGTGCGGCGCTTTCCCAGCTTGGCGCGCTCCATTTCTCGCCGCAACCGCTCCTCGAAGGGAAAGGGTTCGAGAGTCGTCAACAGGATGGCCTGGCTGCGAAGGTTCGGTTCCACCTCGATTGGCAATATCTCTGCGAAGATCTCGCTGCGGAGATACAATTCGCCCTCGAATGCCATGGCGTCTGCATGATCGAGTGCACGGCTTCCCTTGGTTGTGCGGAGCTCGCGCTGACGAAGGTCGATCGTGAGTTTCCGCTCTTCATCGAGGAACCACCCGCTCGCGTAGTGGCCGTCATCGCTGATTCGAATGGCGAGATCCAGGATCCGCGTGAGTTCGCCAAAGGGAAGATACAACGCCTCCCGCGATCCGTAGGCTATAAGTGTATCGGCGGAATCGAAGCCCCTGATCCTCAGCTGCAGGATCAGCTCGTCATCGACAGTGAATAGCGGAATATCTTTCTGGTCGAGCGGAAAGGTCTGGCGGCCGGGGGTCAGGTCGAATGGCTGCTGCTGCTGTTGAAAATCGGCCGTCGCTTGAGCCGGAGGATCGGGCGAATGAGGCGTACGGTCCTGCAGGGGGCCTTTTGACGATCCGGAAGGGGAAGCAAGGGACGAGCGAGGAAGTGAGTTTGGCCCGCTCCCTTTTGGGGGCATCGGGCCCGAAGTAGCTGTACGAGCATCTGCCAGTGGAGGAGGATCTTGGGCCTCCGCTGGTTTTCTGCTGGCGGCGTCCAGAACAGTGCCGAACTTCGGGGCTGGGGAAGTGGTTGAATTGAGGCCAGGAAGGGTATCTGTTGGCAGTTGTGCGAACGATGGCACCCCAGCAAGCCAGGGTAACACACCGAGCGCATGGAGCATCCTCACGGGACGTTGAATTCCTGTCGGGCCAAAGTCCGCCCGGGGGCCACATCATCATCCACGAAGGTGGCCGTCAGGACCGTTCCCGGCGTCAAAAGGCTTCGGTCGAACTCCGGATCGAGTGCGACTTGCACCGAACGGGAGTCGATTTCCGGATACACCCCGATACCCTTTGCGATCGCAACAGGTTCGTCGATGCCTTCGGCAGTCACAACGACATCACCATATGCGGAGCGCGTCCCACTCCGCGCAATGTTCAAAGCGATCGCGGGACCACCCTCGTTTTCGACAAAGGACACGTCCTTTAGGGCCACATCCAGCGTGGTGTCTCCCACGCGAATGATCACGGGAATGGAAATGCCGAAGCGGGGACGGATGGTGACGCCCACGCTTTCTTCGGCGCCTGCGCTGTCCCCCACGGCGTCTTCGATCGAAAAGCCCTCGTCGAGATCCCGCGGAACCGAGACCACCATGAAATGCGCCCGGTATTCGCCGTCCGGCAAATCGGCGGGCGGTCGGGCCATGATGCGTACAGTCTGCGCCTCGCTACCCGGAAGCATGACCCTGCGGGGAGACCAGCGCAGCATCTCGCTAGCAGCTTTGAGGTTGCCCGCATCAATCCCGGCGGGGAGGTTGTCGACAGGGATCACTCTTCCTGTTTCAGTCATCAGCATGTCGCTGATCGATATCTCGTAGTCGCCATCGAACGGGGTCTTGTTGTAGATGCCGACAGAAGAGATGCGCTGTCGCTGGTCCATAACAATCCGCCGGGGATAGAGGTTGATATCCCCCATTCCGCCAACTGATCCGTCCGGAACCTTTCCAGGGTCAACTTGTGGGAGCGCGGTTTCTTCGGCAGCCTCGCTCTGCGCAGCTTCGAGTGCCAACCCTTGGGCATGGGCAGGTCCTGGCAATGCAAGTGGGATGCAACCAAGCATTCCAGCGATTGCACACGCCGCAACGTGGTAAACTTTGTTCATGAATTTGCCGCCCGATAACCCTCGTTCTCGAGGGTTTCGATACGTTGCAGCGGTTAATATTCGGTAAGCCCGGGTGCTTCCGGCTAATTGTAAACTACGGTGATGTCGAATTCCCCGATATAGGAACCAGGCGCCTGATTACCCTTTATCTGCAACGTCCCGCCGAGGTCGAGCCGGTAGACGCTAAAACGGCCCCAACCGGAGGTCACCGTCAGCCGGCCCTCTACGTTCGTAACATCCATGGTGTTACCGCCGCTGCGGAGCCTGATGTCTCTTGGGATCCTCACTGTGCCGCCGCGGTTGCCGGCCTGCTGTACACGAAACTGGGCGGGCCCGCGCCCATTGGCAGGCTGCGCCATCTGAGTTGAGGATGCGACATCGCCGGCCGGATTGAACGCCCCACCCGGGGTGATCTGGATCGTACTGGGCGTCGAAGGCGATGCAAAACGTCCGAAGCGCAAGTCTGCCTGCCGCTGGATGCTGATCGGGTCAGCAACTTCTGCGGCCGCAGCACCACTGCCCTGCGCGCTGTTGCCTAGTTCGGCGAACGCGACCGATGACCAGGCCAGACCGGGTAAGACCGCCAGGCGCAACAATGTCGAAAGTGTCGGCATGCCCTGCCCTCCTGAAAAATGAAGTCAGGCGCGGGGAGCGACGAAGAGCCCCGCGCCCGACATCAGATCAATTGTAGGAGACGGTCACGTCGTAAGTGCCGTTGTATTCACCGGCCGATTCGCCGCCTGCAACGGTCAGAACGCCGCCGACTGCGAACGTAGCAGTACCCGATGCCAGTGTGCCCGAGGCGGGTGCAGAGGTCGTGAAGGCCATCGTGTCGGTACCGTTTGTAACGGAGCCGGCCGTGGTGCTGATTGCGAAGCTGCGATTGGCATCGCCGGTCACGTCGAAAAGGTCGGCTGCTTCGGCCGATCCGCCGATCAGGGTGACATCGTTGTCAGCCACACCGGTGCCGGTAAGATCGACGGTCACGGTACCGCCATTGGTGCCGGTCGTGAAGGTGCCGAAATCGAGCGCAGCCCCAGTCTTGTGGGTGAGGGTGATGGGTGCGACAACTTCAGCGGTCGCCGCGCCTTGTGCGGTTGCCGAATCTCCAGGAGCAGCCATTGCCGGTGCGGAAACGACCGCTGCAGAAGCAGCGAGAATTGCGAATTTTTTCAAGGTTGGTCCCCTTCAAATTTTTGATCCCGGCTTTTGCCGAAATTACCGAAAACAGGAATCTGACTTGACCATTCCCGTCGGGACCAATGTTAACCGGAGTAAACTTAAGAACTTCCTTAGAGTTGCTAAAGATGAAATTAACCTCAAAGGGTATCGGGATTCTGCGGTTTAAACCTGTTATTAAGGTTACCTTTTAAGCAATTAATTGTAAAAAACAGTGACAGGCAGTTCGGCAGTGAAGGCATCTGACTGAGTGCCTGCCGGAACCGATAGGATGCCGCCCACGAAGAAGGTGTCTTGACCAGCACCATCAAGGCGGCCACCGGATGACTGTGAAGGGGCGTTGATGCTGCGCATTTCCAGTCCGGACACGTCAAGACCGCGGCCCGTGCGACGACCATAAGCCACGATCTGCGAGGGCAGAGAAACCGCGTAAGTCTGGTCGGCTGCGCCGAATACTGCGAATCTCGCGGGATGAGGGGCGCACTCCTGCACACCCCCGCATTGCGGCCTTGCGGCCTGAAGATATTCGACCGTCGATCCGCTGGAATCCACCCGGACTTCTCCTGCCCCACCTTGATCCACCGAAATGCCACCGAAGGACAGATCGGCCAACGGAACGGCGCGAATCGGTGCGACAACTTCGGCGTTGGCGACACCATGAGTAGATCCCGCGGTCTGGGCTGCGGCTTGCCCCGACCATAATATTGCAAGGAAAGGGAAAGCCCAGAGGTGGGGGCTTAAGTCAGAAGGCGTCCATTTCGCCTTCAAGACCAGTCCACTGACACCACCCGCCCATCAAGATCGATTGGGATAGCGATATTCGCGCCCCCATAATTGCGCGTCACGTCGAGACGGGCACCGATATTGAAACTGCGAGCACAGGTCTTTGAACGACAATTAGGAAGCTCGACCCGAACCAGCTGACCGTTGGAAATTCGGGAATATCCGGGCAAGTCAGTTTCGAATTGGCTCAGGCGGGCATCCACACCATCCTGGCGGATTCGGTCAGGCGCAGAGATGACGAGTTCGACCGTCACTGTGAGAGCTCTCGTGTTTGCGCCTTTTCTTTCATACTCCACTGTAAACCGGCCTGGCTGTGCCTTGGTTCCTTCGAGGGCTACGATCGACTGATCGAAGATAGCTCCGGAGGGGCTGACACGCCTTGCGCCGCTTCCGAAGACCATGAAGGTGCCGAACTTCAGCTCGCCATCGGTCTGCACCCGCAAATCACCGGAGCGGGGTTGGGCGTGGGAGGTTGGTGGCAGGGCGAGGATTGCGGTGAGGGCCAGCGCGTATGTCGTGATGTGAACAAAAGATCGCACGGCCCCGCCCCTGTCAGATTTCCAACCCGTTTCGGCACTATGCCACGGATCGTTCGCGAATCCCAGATGGGCGGATCTGGCACGGCGGCACAGTGAGGGACCCGGGAATTCCTTATTGGGAACAGGGTCTTACGGATACTTAGGGAAAGGCTGGTGCACCCGACAGGATTCGAACCTGTGGCCTCTGCCTTCGGAGAGCAGAGATACAGAACAACTTCCTACGTAAATCTGCGAAACTCCTTTAAATTGAACTTGCTATTGTCCTACTGAATCCATGCATGTATTCCATACTCATTACATACGGTGGGTTGTTATAAGTGACAGATCTGAGTAGAGTTGGAGACCGCAATAAACTCAAGCCTCAGCGCGAGCCGCACTGGCAGCGCCTGCGCGCAGGATGCTTTCTTGGATTTCGCCCGTCACGGCGCGGAGGGAAAGGCAAATGGATCGCGCGGGTCTACGATGAAGATCGCGGTCGCTATCATGTGAAATCTTTGGGCGATTATGGGACCCTCACGGGCAACGAGATGTTCGCTGCCGCAAAGCGGGATACGGAAAGCATCGCTGAACTTGTTGAGAGCGGTGGCAATCCTGCAGTTCTAATCGAAACGGTAGCCGATGCGTGTCGTGAATACGCAGCTTCACGCCCTGATGCGGAAGGTCGGTTCAAGCGATACATCTATCACGATCCAATCGCAAAAACTAAGCTCGGAAAGTTACGCCGTCGCCACCTTCAAGAATGGCGGAAGCGGCTGGAAGAGAAGCCAGCTCTCGTATCTCGCCGCAAGAATGGGGAAAATCACTATCGAGCACGGGCTGCTTCATCCGTAAATCGCGATATGGCCGCACTTCGAGCGGCTTTAGCAGCCATGTTGCCGCAAGGGACCCCACAAACCGATTCAGCTTGGCAAGAAGCCCTTAAGCCGACACCACATGCCGATGGTCGCCGAACCCTCTATCTTGATCGCAAGGAACGCAAAAACCTTCTGGCCGATACTGATTCAGAAGCCGAGCCTTTCGTGCGGGCCTTGTGCCTGTTGCCTCTGCGCCCTGGGGCATTGGCATCTTTGCAGGCGCGTGACTACGAACAGCGCACCAACGAGCTGACTATCGGAAAGGACAAAAACGGCAAGCCACGCCGGATTAAGTTGCCACCTGATGCCGGTAAACTTGTGGCTAAACAAGTTCAGGAAAAGGCACCGGAAGGTCCTATCTTCGCACGGTCCAACGGTAAGCCTTGGGATAGGCATTCATGGAAAAAACCGATCCATGCGGCAGCGAAGAAAGCCGGATTGCCTAAGGACACCACCGCCTACACACTGAGACATAGCACCATTACGGATCTAGTAATGGCTGGCCTCCCTTTGCTTACAATAGCGCAAATTTCGGGCACAAGCGCGGAAATGATCGAGCGACATTACGGTCATTTGACCAGTGACGCGGCCCTTCAAGCGCTAGACACGCTAGCGTTGTAGGAAGACCTTTTCCGTCATGAGAGCACATCTGAGCGCAATCGTCCGATCTGCGCCAAACAACCATGCTTTAATCCTATCCTAAGAAGCCTGCCTCCACGAGCAGCGCAGGGAACGCCAGCACCCGCCAACCGCTCGATGCCGAAAGGGAAAAATCGTTGCGCCCTGAATTGAACCCCGAACATCCTGATAATTCGGATAACGCGACAGCGAAATTTTCGATTGCTGACTGCGCAGACCTAGATGCCTTGGTTAGGAAGGGTCGTCCAGCATCGTTCGACCCTTTAGAAGAGAAGACACTACTCTTCCTGCAAGCGAAGCTAAATTCATATGCCGACCTTTACAAAGAGCAAGGCAAGCTTTGGGATAAAAACTCACCATTTGACTTCCGGACTTCTGTACAAACTAAAGATCACGCAGAATATACTAGGGGCAAAGCAGCAGAATTGCTCGAATGCTTCGGTCTTGATGAGGACAGTGATCCAGAAGATTTGCCGCTTTCCTTATATTCTCCAGGAGGGTTGTTTGAAGGCGATTACATAAACACAGATGAACTCATCCCCGTCGGCGGAGAGAGACTTACGCGGTCGCTGCTTGCATTGGTGAGGCGCTGCGACCGCATCGTTGCGGACGAAAACCACCTTCAGTCAGAAACTAGAATTGCCTCGGAGAACCTTCAACTGCTTCTCGCCCGACTTGCTCTTCTTTACGCACATGTTTGGGGTCGTGGTAAAACACCAACAAGCGTAAATGTATTCGGCGAAGGGGGGCCGAGCATCCGCTTCATGCAAGAAGCTGTAACGAAGATTGATGGAGGATTTTTTACTGCACATAACATAAAGCACACTTACGATATCTCAGGCAAACCCCCTTTCGGTTACGAAGAACATTTAAGTGCGCGAGATATTGCTCAACTTTAAGCGCTCGCGCCTTTTTCGACTAGCAAGCTGGAACGACGACATCAGAATTTAGCGTGCTGACAACCTGATCCTGCCTCCCTGCAAACGAAGGCGTTCTCAATTCCGTTGCGCAGGCCCTCAAACTCACTCGGATGAAGCTACCAGCGCTGATGAATAGAGTAAATTCCGGTCGGAATTCTCTGAATCTTTGTCCTCTAGCCGCTTCAAATCCCTCGGTACGTCTGTGTGTGTTCACTTGAAAGGACATACACATGGACAAATACAACGAAGCGACTGACCTCGATCGCGAGCCGCGCAGGCCCTTCGCGTATAGCATCGAGGAAGCTGCGAAGATCGCCGGCCTCTCTCGGTCTACCATTTACCTGGCGTTGGGCGATGGACGCCTCACTGCCAAGAAGGCTGGGCGGCGCACCATCATTTGCCCGGAGGATCTGCAGAAGTTCGTGCGCGACCTGCCCACCTTCGGAGACCGCAACTCTGGCGAGGGGGAGTAAGATGAGCCACTCCAACAACAGCCCAGAGCACAGCAGTCTCTCTTCCCTGGCGCAGACGATGACTTCCCGGTCGAAGGAAATCAGGACCGACCCGGCCAAAACCCGCGCTCTCGAACTTGCTCGAATGGTCTTGAAGGGCGCACCGACCTTCGGTGCGGCTGAACTTCGGGACCCTGAAATCCTGAAGAGCGTCGAAAGCGAAGGGATCGGGCTCGCCACGTTCCGGAAGGCGCTGAGCGTAGCGCGGAAAGAGTTGGTCAAGCCTCCGAAGTCGTCTTCAAAAAAGAGCAAATCGCACTCCCGGACTGCCGAAAAAGAGTCACCATTCCAAGGCGCTCCGGGTGAGCAGCAGGATCTTTTGGGCGGCTCTACCGCGATGAAAAACGTGCCGCGGGGAAACCTCTAGGCGCTCCCCATCCCTTCGCCATCAGCATCACCAAATACGAAAGTCCGAAAAATGCGACAGCTTACTGCTCGTGAGGTCGTCGCCGCCATCCTCTGTGTGGATGGCGGCAAGGGCGGGGTCGGCAAGACTTTTCTGATCCGCTTGCTCGCTTATCTCCTCACCTTCCACAAAATCTCCTGGATTGGGTTCGATGTCGACCCGACCAATCAGAACTTCATTCGCTTCCATGCCAACGAAGACATCACGTTCATCGACTGGACGGATCCGAGCGAGTGGGACCGGATGTTCTCGCTCATGTCTCAAGTCGATCCAAACTCAGTAATCCTCGTCGATCTGGCAAGCCAGGTCGGGAGCGTCCTGCCTGTCCAATACCGGCGTATGCAGGTAACCGCCGATCATCTCCAGCGGCCCCTCTTCCGGCTCTTCTGTGTCGCAGCTGAGTACGACAGCCTGAACATACTCCATCAAACGATGGACCAGGTCAGTTGCGATCCCGCCCGCCTGTCTTGACGACACTGATCAATCTACCCAAGGGGTCATAGTCATATGCCTTAGTGCTGGATTGAGCGGCACTCTCGCCTGATGTGGCGAGCACCGCTGCGCTACAGGAAACGAGTAAAATTGCGCGATTCGTCACGTCCACCCCTTTATTTCGCATTTTTCTTGAACAGATATTTTTTGGTCAACCAAATAATGGCGCACAGCAGATACTGTATTCTTATTGACCTCCCTCGAACAAAGGCATTCAGCACTTCCGAAAACTGGCAAAATTACGCAAAAACCAAATTTTACTAGGAATATGATAGCAGTGATCATATTTTCCGCCCCTTTCTATTGTTATTGTTAAGGAAGGCAGCAATTTTGGGGCGGAGAAGAGCGTGTATTGAGCGACGAACTAGGCTGCATAGTGTCGGTGTCGAAACAGATTAGCGAACTTCTAGCATCGGCAGGCCAGACCCCTCAGACGGCACATCGCTACGCGAGACGGCGCATCGCAACGCGAGAAGTAGAAAGAGTACCGGCGTCGGTGACTGGAAAAGCACTGCACTAGGTCGCCGACCGCTAGACCCCCTGCGGCCATAGGAACCCTCGGACACGCGATACCGGTGCCTCTCAGAGGGCGTCGCGCATGGTGGTCACAGATGAAAGATGAAGGATTGGTTCGACCGGCACACTGACGTCTCCGTCGGGGAGGCGTAACCAATCACCGTAATGAGGCTGTCGCGCCGTCGAACCAGCGCACGCACCGCCCCTATCGGAACGGCTTTAGCGATGACGTAGCAACACTACCAGCGAAGCATCAAAGCCGGGATTGACATGGATGGGAGATCATAGCCTTTCTCGATTAGAGCGACTGGGCAGTCCTGGTCTGCCAACTCCACACACACTTCGCAATGTTACGAAACAATTTGGCGGCATCTTTCCAACCGTAGATTGTAGTAAAATGGTCGCGCGCTTATCCGAGGTGCCTCGCATTCGCTTTTTACTTTTTAAGTTGTTACAAGATTTTCTAAGAAGCTTCGCTTGATCTGACGATCTTGTATTGTAACGTGGCGGCGGGCCGGAGCTACAGGCTCACCTCTTTCAAGGTACTTTTCGAGATGCCCGATACCATCCGCCGTGACACCTGCTTCAAGGCTCTGACCCGCCCCCAAATGTTCGCAGGGGTGACCTTTACATTTTTTATTATTAATGCAGTTGTCGCGGTAGAGATGTTTTTGATCTTTCGGGCGTGGTGGGTGCTACTAATTGCACTTATATTCCATGGCTTTGCCATGCTTGTGTGCTACCGCGAGCCGCGCTTCTTCGATCTATGGATCACCCGCATGCGCAATTGTCCGAGAGTAAAAAATCATAACATCTGGAAATGCAACTCCTACCGCCCGTGATTGATGATCCTAAGGCTGCAGAGCGCGAAGCCGCAGCCGGCACTCATCTCCCCTATGCGCGACATCTCGACCTCCATACGATCGAGACGCGCGACGGACTGCTATTGCAGTTCATCCATCTTGGCGGCCTTCTGTCAGAGACCGCCGATAGCGATGAACTTAATTACAGGGCGGAGATGCGCGATATCATTTTGCGCTCGATCGGCAACTCACGGTTCGCGGTGTATCATCATCTCGTCCGCCGACGGGCCGACAGCGCACTTGAGGCGGAGTTTCCAGATGATTTCTCCAAGCGGCTCGATACCCGTTGGCGCGAACGGCTCTCGCGCCGCCAACTGTACGTAAACGATCTGTTCCTCACCCTTGTCCGCCGTCCGATCACTGGAAGAATGGGTATAGCCGACCGCATCACCGGTCTGTTCGCGCGCGCAACCGAGAACCGGGCCGCGCTACTGGCGTCAGAACGTACAGCGCTTAACAATGCACGTGAGGCGCTGATGGCTTCGCTCGGCGCTTACGAGCCGCGCCTTCTAAGCACATACGAAGTGGATGGCGGCACGCGATCCGAACCGCTCGAGTTCCTCTCCTATGTGTTTAATGCTGAGATGAAGCCCATGGGTCTGCCTGAAGGCGATCTTGGGCATTATATCCCGGCGCGTCGTGTCAGTTTCGGACTCAATACCGTGGAGTTGGGTCCGACGGGGCCGTATGATCGCCGCTTCGTGGCGATGGTGT
This sequence comes from uncultured Erythrobacter sp., assembly GCA_947504155.1. Lineage (GTDB taxonomy): Bacteria > Pseudomonadota > Alphaproteobacteria > Sphingomonadales > Sphingomonadaceae > Qipengyuania. The sequence goes on along the minus strand of CANNGF010000002.1, from coordinate 643,776 downwards.
CGGTAAAGGACTGGCCGCAGCACACATCGCCGGGTATGTTTGAAGATCTGACTCGACTTCCTATCGAAATGACGATGAGTCAAAGCTTCGCGTTCGTCGAGCGAACGAAAGCATTGGGGCAAATGAATCTAGCACTCAGGCGGATGCAGTCGACAGAGGACGAGGCTTTGTCACTGCGCGACGAGCTTGTGATTGCCAAGGATGAGGTAGCAGCCGGGAGAGCGGGATTCGGCGAGCATCACACGACAATCGCTATTCATGCTGACACCTTAGCCGGACTCGACACCAATGTCGCTGAGGTGATCGCGCTTATGGCTGACAGCGGCATTACGGCAGTGCGGGAAGATTTGGCGCTGGAGCCGACCTTCTGGTCGCAGTTCCCCGGCAACTTTCGATACATCACGCGGCGAGGTTTGATATCAACCACCAATTTCGCAGGGTTCGCCAGCCTGCACAATTTTCCGGTCGGCAGCCCGACGCAAAATCATTGGGGCGAGGCAGTAACGCTGTTGGAAACGACCGCGTCGGGACCATATTTCTTCAACTTCCATGCCCAAGATCTCGGTAACTTTACAGTAATTGGCCCATCAGGCTCTGGCAAAACTGTAGTCCTCAACTTTTTGTTGGCTCAGGCACGGAAATATCGGCCTAGAACGATCTTTTTTGACAAAGACCGGGGAGCGGAATTATTCATCCGCGCGATTGGAGGAAGCTATGATCGGCTGACGCCAGAACGCCCGTCGGGGCTCAACCCCTTGCAGCTCGACGATACGCCGACCAATCGCGGCTTTCTTGCCGAGTGGATTACGCTGCTTGCGGGTCGGCTCGATGAGGCGGAAGCTGAACAGGTGCGCGATGCGATCGACGCCATTTTCACCGCACCGCCCGACCGGCGCCGGCTGCGCCATTTGGCCGAGTTATTCCGTGGCGGGGGGCGGCCGGTGGCGGATGATCTCTCTGCGCGTTTACGTCCGTGGTGGGGAGACGGCGAGAAAGCGTGGTTATTTGACAACCCGCAGGATCTGACCGATCTTTCTCAGGAGACGGTTGGGTTCGACATGACCGAAATCCTTGACGATCCCGCTGTCCGAACACCGGCCATGTTTTATTTCTTCCATCGGGTCGAGCAGCGGCTCGACGGCACGCCTGCGATCATCATCATTGACGAGGGATGGAAGGCACTGGACGACGAGGTGTTCGTAAGACGGATCAAAGACTGGGAGAAAACCATCCGCAAGAGAAACGGCATCGTCGGTTTCGCCACGCAAAGCGCGCAGGATGCACTGGAAAGCCGGATCGCCAGCTCAATTATCGAGCAGGCAGCCACACAGATATTTATGATCAATCCAAAGGCTCGAGCAGAGGACTATATAGACGGCTTCGGACTTTCCCGTCATGAGTTTGATCTAGTGCGCTCTCTGCCGGATAGCTCGCACTGCTTCCTGATCCGGCATGGGAAGGAAAGCGTCGTAGCCCGGCTGGACCTTTCCGGCGAACGTGAGTTGCTTACCGTCCTCTCTGGCCGCGAACGTACCGTCCGTCTATATGACGAACTAGTGAAAACCCATGGCGAGGATCCGGCCAATTGGCTAGGTCCGCTGTTAGAAAAAGCGGCGTAATGTAGGGATGAACTGTCCCGCCATCCTCACGGGCGACCGGTTCCTTTCGCGCATCATCGGCACTATCGACTGTCAAGCGTCCTACTTGGGCAGCTATGGTTGGCAGGCTCTTGGTCAACCCGGATCGCTTGCTGCGACGGTTATCACTGGGTTGCTTACCCTGTTTGTTGCCCTGTTCGGCATTCGCCTACTGTTCGGTCCGCCTCCGGGGTTCCGCGATGTCGTCGGCGATCTTTTAAAGATCGGCATCGTGCTGACCCTTGCTTTTTCCTGGCCTGCCTTTCGCACCGTGATCCACGATGTCGTACTCAATGGGCCGGGCGATTTGGTCTCTAGCGCTGGCGCACCGCTGATGGAGGACAGCTTGACCTTGGTTGAGCGATTGCAATTCGCCGATGATACGCTCCAGCGACTGACCGAACTCGGCACTGGCAGACAGACTGGCGCCTATCTCAATGAGACGTCGCCCGGGTCGCGTTTCGGAGCGCATGGTTTGGAAGACGAGAATGCATTCGGGATGGCGCGACTGTTCTTCCTTGTAGGGATCATCGGCAGCTACGGCCTGTTGCGGCTGATCGCAGGCCTTCTGCTCGCGTTGGCTCCACTTGCTGTGGGAATGTTACTGTTCGAAGCGACGCGTGGCCTGTTTACCGGATGGCTAAGAGGATTAGTGCTCGCTTTGCTTGCTACGGCAGCGCTGGGGATAATCGTCGCGGCAGAGACCTCGATCCTATCGCCTTTACTGGTTGATGCGATGAGGTTACGCAACCTCGGTTACGCAACCCCAGCCGCGCCCACCGAGCTAGTGGGTATTACCCTTGCTTTCGCGCTCGTCCAGTTTGGTTCGATCTGGATCATGGGGAAGGTGGCTTTTAACCGCGGATGGGTGTCTCTTCCTGCTTCGCTGGCCGCGGAAAGCGTACTCGAACGAAATCGCGCCATCGGAGAAAACGGGGGGATTTCGGTTGTTGAACTCTCGCACTCGCAGCGTACTGTGGAAAGTGTCGAGCGTGAGATGCGTCGTGAAGAAGCTTATACCGATCGCCGCCTACCAGGAGGCCTTGCCACGCGCGGTGGTAATCCATCACCAGCAGCCGGAAACGCCAGTATGAGCGCCAACGCTAATGATCGCCTCGGAACATCATGGCGCAGGACAGCACCGCGCCGATCCGCTATGGGTGCACGGCGGGACAGTCAGGGTATAGATAAGAAATGACGCGGGAAAGAGTCGACTTCCGGGTAGATGACACATGGGCGAAAAGCGTAACGGCTGATCTCGAACGCTCGCGGAAGGTGGCATGGATCGTGGCCAGCATAGCTACTGCGATCGCCCTTCTGCTGACGCTCGCACTGGTCATTCTTCTGCCGCTCAAGACGGTGGTGCCCTACACTCTGATGGTCGATCGCCAGACCGGGAATGTCGAAGCGTTGGAGCCGCTCGAGGAAGCGATGGTTGCGCCGGATACTGCTCTGACCCGTTCCTTTCTTGCACAATATGTGATCGCCCGGGAAAGCTTCGACACCGCAGGCATCCAGAGGGATTATCGCCGAACCGCTCTTTGGAGCGCGGGCGAAGAGCGACGGCGCTACATCGAGACCATGAACGCCTCAAATCCAGCGAGCCCTTTCGTTGAGCTGCCCCCAGGCACCACAGTCGATACAGAAATCAACAGCGTGTCTTCGTTGGGGCGGGGGAGCGCTTTGGTGCGTTTCGTGACAATTAGGACGGATCGCGGAGGTAAGCCGCTCGAACCGCAGCATTGGGCGGCGGTAATTAGTTACGGATATAGCGAGGCGCGAATGAGCGAAGCGGACCGGTTGCTCAATCCTCTCGGGTTCCAAGTCACCAGATACCGCCGTGATCAGGAAACGCTGACATCCTCCCCACCCATCGCGCCCACAATTCCCAACTCCCCTAATTCGGATTATACAGGATGATGCGGGGCGGCTTCTTCCTTCCATTGCTGTTAACGGTAAGCCCGTTGGCCGCGCAAGTCACTCCAATGCCGGATCCAGACAACCCGACCCGCCAATCAATACGTTACGTTCCGGGCGAACAGATTGTTCTCACAGCCTTGCCGGGCGTACCGCTCACCTTATCCTTTGATCCGGCGGATCCCGTTCTGCAGGTCGATGATGGAGATACCCAAGGCTGGACGGTTGACGTGGTTCCCTCACGTGACGGTGTAATCCTGAACCCAACGCAGGACTCACAGCCGGGATCGCTCGTCGTGCGCACACAAAAAAGGCTTTATGCCTTCGATATCCGAACCGCCGAAACCCTTACCTCTGCAGTACTGGTCCGCTTTGAGTATGATGATTTCCCCATCAAGGGGAAAGCTCCGCGCTGGGGCTATCGTTTGAGAGGCGACCGGGAAGTTCGCCCTGCTTCAATAACCGACGACGGTACTAAGACTTGGATAACTTACGCGCCCGGTCAACCGTTGCCAGCCGTATTCGCAATCGGCCCGACGGGAGAAGAGCAGGTGGTTAACGGTTATATGCGTGGCGATGCATTCGAGATAGACCGGGTTTGGGAGGAACTAGTGTTCCGGATCGATCGCGAAAAAGCGACCGCGCAACGCAATCGTGAACCGGACAAGGGATCGTGAGCGTACCTGACACTTCCCAATCGGTCGCAGACGACGTCCGTCCCGTTGTAGCGACGGGCAATTCCGGGAAGCTCGGACTTATCGCATTCATGATACTGATGGTTATCGGCGGAGCTTGGATATTCTCTCTCATGGCCGCGCAACGTGCGTCTCTGGATACCAACAGTGAACTCGCAACAATCGCTCCGAACACAGGAACTATCAGCTCCCCTCCGCCCCTCGCCCTTCCGAGGGATTATGGGGATGACGCGTTTGCGCCTCGTCCGCGAGTGGGTCCCCGTATCGTCAAGCCTCTTCCCAATTATGCCCCTCGGCGATCCGCTTACCGTCCCGAGCCAGAAGCGCGCAATGCCCCAACGTTGACATATACCCCAACCGAAGGATCGGGTGTGCCGTACCTGCCGTCTCCAGCTTACAGCGATGCGCAAAGCGCTCCAGAACCGGCTACCCTAGTTAGAAACGATGACGGTGATCGCATCTCCGCCGGACGATTCCGCAATCCTTCGGTCACGGTACCGCAAGGTACTGTCATTCCTGCGGTGCTGGAAACCGCACTCGATTCGACTCGTGCGGGCGGCGTGCGAGCGTTGGTGCAGACTGATATCCATTCCTTCGATGGCAGCCGCGTTCTCATTCACCGCGGTAGCCGGCTTTACGGGGTTTATGAAGGAGATCTCCAACGTGGACAAAATCGGGCACTAATCCGCTGGACCCGCTTGATTCGGCCAGACGGGATCACAATCGCGTTGGATTCGCCCGCTTCCGACCCTCTCGGGCGGGCTGGGGTGAAGGGCAAGGTGGACAGCAAGTTTTTCCAGCGGTTCGGGGGAGCTTTGCTCCAATCTGCGCTGGACGTCGGAGTGGGCGTCGCAGCAAGCCGGGCGACAGACGGCGTGATCGTTGCACTGCCGGGAAGTACACAGAACGTCACTCCCCGCGCATCGCCGAATGACGTCGCCCCGACGTTAAAGGTCCGTCACGGCACGAGTGTGTCCGTATTCGTTGCGCACGATCTCGATTTCTCAGGCGTCGAGACATGAGTGCACAAACGGGATTCTGGCTAGAGAGTTTCCTTGCGCCAATCGCCCCTTGGCTCGGTCGTGAGGACGTCACCGACATATGGATCAATCGAGAGAGCGAGATCTGGGTCGAGACATTGGGAGGTGGGATCGAACGGTACGAGGATGCCGCCCTAAGCGAACAACTACTGACCCGGCTCTCACGCCAGATCGCTGCTTATGGCTCCCAAGGCATAAGTCGCGCGCAGCCGCTGCTCTCAGCCTCTCTGCCTGACGGTTCTCGAGTACAGGTCGTCGCGCCACCAGCCACGCGCGGCGGGCATGTCATGGCCATCCGCCGCCATGTCAAAAGCGACCTGTCGCTAACCGACTGGGCGGACGCCAATGCGTTTGCAGAACTTACCGATGGGGCTGTTGCAATTGAGCGAGAACGTTCGTGGCGCAATGTCGGCGGGAACGAAGCGGAAGCGGTCTTGTCGGAGGCTGTGCGCTCCCGGCGCAACATTGTCGTTTCAGGCGGCACTTCGACCGGCAAGACAACATTCCTCAATGCGTTGCTTGCAGAAATTCCAGCGTCAGAACGTCTACTGACGATCGAAGATACAGAAGAATTGCGTTTGTCTCATGCCAACGTGGTCGGACTGATCGCAGCGCGGGGCCAGCTTGCTGAAGCCGAGGTGAGTGTTGAGGATCTCCTTATCGCCGCACTGCGCATGAGGCCGGACCGCATCATCCTCGGCGAATTGCGCGGGAAGGAGGCGTTCACTTTTCTGCGCGCAGTCAACACCGGACATCCCGGCTCGATGACCACCATCCATGCCGACACACCACAGCGTGCCGTCGAGCAGCTCGCCTTGCTGGTTCTGCAAGCAGGCTCGAAGCTGTCTCGCGAGGATGTCCGCCATTATGTGCGCGAAAGCATCGATGTGTTTGTGCAGCTCGAACGGCGGCACGGGCGCCGGGTAGTGGCACAGCTTATGGTTGCGGAATGAACACGTCTACAGGCATCCCCAGCGGCGACAGCGCTTTGGCTGCATCGGTAGACTGGATCAACGGACTACTGCTCGGCAGCCTTGCAGTCGGTCTGTGCGTGATCGCTGTGGCGACCGTGGGTCTGATGATGTTCTCCGGTCGCTTGCCGATACGCCGCGGGATGCAGGTAGTGCTCGGCTGCTTCATCCTCCTTGGTGCACCCGTAATCGCGGCAGGCTTCTCGGCTCTATGGGAAGTGGCGGGCGGGGGAACTGCAATCCCGCCAACACCACCGGTCTCCGAAGCTTCCCGACCTGCACCCCCTCCTGCGGATTACGACCCATATGCTGGGGCTTCATTACGACGGGATTAGCTGCTCTTACTCATTCGGAGCAGGTTCTGGGTATTGGATGATTAGGTGGTTTGATATCGGACCTGTAACCGAAATTCCAACGGCGCGCTCTCGTGAAAATCAAATTTTGTCCAAGAAAAACATGGCCGCACCTACCGCCGCACATAAGAGCCCTAGGAAATATCGCGTCTCCATAAATTTTCGCATGTCAAATGGTACTTTCAATGCCCGAGGTTACATTCCGTGAAGAGTCTTCCGGCCGCTCCAGTCACTCCACCGACGGCCGCGTCCTTCCCTACTCCAAAAACGACTCCCTGAACGCCCCCTTCTACCGCACCGATCAGTGTGCCAGGAACTGCGCCAACTCCTCCGACGAACGCTCCGGCCGCTCCACCTGCTACCGCTCCGCGGGCCGCGCCTTTTGTGAAATAATGTCCAGCATATTTTGCACCCTTAGCTAAGCCAAAATTGAAGCCCACTAAGGCCGACTCCCCAACACCCTTCCAGGAAATGTTAGCCGCATTGGGACAAAATTTATCGATAAAAGAATCTACTATCCTTCGTCCTCTGACCACAATTTCTGGAGTGGCTTGCGCCAATGTAGGGAGTGCAGGGGCCGCCGCCGCTCCGTAATTCCAAGCGGCAATCGTATCTCGTGTTCCAGTGACCGTAATTGTGTTGGGGTCAAGCGATCTGGCCCCCTGCTCGCTACGAACGAGAGATTGGGCTTGAGCGAGTTGTGAGGCGGCACTGCTCCCGCCTAGGCCCAAAAACCCTCCGATTGCTGCGAAGGCACTGCCAATAACCTTAATTGCGGCGGGAATAACTACGGGTGCAGCTTTGACAACAATAGTCGTCGTGGCTGGGTCGGCGAACATTCCGCTCGGATCGGCGTTATTGATGGGATCGTTGCCAACGTAAGCGTAGAGATTCATGCCGTCAGCATATCCGACCGGATCCGTTTGCATGAAACGGCCTAGTGTCGGCGAGTAGATGCGCGCCTTGTAGTAATACAGGCCTTGGTCAACCAACCACGTTTGGCCCGTGTATTGGAACCTACCCAAATTGCCCGACGCTGGTATGCCGAACTCGTCGTAGCGGTTAATCGCAAGGGCGTTGCCTGAGGCGTTGGTCACCGCAACGATGCTTCCGCGTTCGTCGGCGATCAGCCAACGACGGTCCGCCGTCCCTGCACCTTCGTACCACACTAATGCCTCGTCGGCGCCCGGCCCATGCACATAACGGCGACGGATCGCGCCCGACACCATTTCCGTGATCAGATCGCTGCCATCGTATTGCAGGACATTTGCACCGTTCTCTGTGTGTAGGCGACCGAACGGATCATAGGCCATCCAGCCCCCCGGGCCCGATGCCAAAAGGTTTTCCGAAGTGTACTGATAGTTTGTCGTCCCCGAGCGGATCAGGTTGCCGCGGCCATCGTACTGGAAACCGATCGAACCGGCCTGCGTGTACTGGTTGAGCGCATTTACAGTGTAGGCGCGGTCCACGGTTGCAGCATCATTCCACCGATAGGTCGGGTTCGTTTGTGTTCGGCTCTTGATCTGGCCGGCCGGATTATAAGTGAAGTTTGCTGTATAGTCGTTCGCGGTGCCGCCCAGATCATTCTGAAGTTTGGTCAGTTCCGATCCCGTATTGTACGTATAAGTGGAGCTGGTACCGTTCCCACGGATAAGCTTGGTGCGCCGACCCAGATTGTCGTATTCGAACTGTGCCAATGCGAGAGTGCCATTCTCCTTGATCGAACGCACTTCGCCAGTGTCGAGATAGTCATAGTCGATTCGAAGTCCGTCGTGCCAAGTCATGCTCGCACGCCGACCGGCTGCATCATATTGGAAGGTCCGGGTCGAAAAATTGCTCGCCTCCGACAGTTGCTGCCCCAGAGCGTCATAGGTCATATTGGCGTAGTGGCCGTTTGTATCCCGCGCCTGCACCAGGTTATTCGCCTGATCGTAGGTATACATGCGATCGTACTCATGCGCGGTCGCTTGCGGAAGATCGGTCGCCACTAAGCGATTGCGGGCGTCGTAGGTCATGCCGATAACGCTGCCATCGCGAAGGCGCCGCGATGTGACGTTTCCATTCGCATCGCGTGTGTATCGTTCGTAACTGCCACCTGGAAACGTGGTTTGAAGCAATTGCCCAAAACCATCGTAGGCGTAAGTGGTCTGGTTGGTTTTACCGTCCAGAACTGAGACGACTTGGCCCGCGCTGTTATAAACGGTGCGCTCAGTCACCGACTCCGCTGTTCCTGTTCCGCGCGTGATCGTAGTTAGTCGATTGGCACCGTCATAACCCAGCGACGCAATGCGGTCGGGCCCATCGCTGCCCACCGCTTGCGCCGTACACGCCGAGGGAAGCGTTCCCGTGCGGGCCGCACTGTTTAGGCGTTCTGCCTGGCAGATCAGGCGCTGACCGCTATAGGTGTTCTGCGTAACAGAATAGGTCGTGGAACCGGCTTTCGCTTTCTGAACCAGCAGGCGATCTGCGGTATCGTACGTCATCTCCATTTGCTGAAGGCTAGCGAAATTTGCCCACGCTGTTTCGCTGGTATCGATCACGGTCCCAGTTTCAACCTTTGTCGCACGTCCGCGCACGTCATAAGTCGTGCGTTCAGCGCGCCTGAGCAGCGGTCCGCTGGCATCGGGATCAGGGGAGATGACGCCGGTGCGGCGGCGCAGCGCGTCGTAACGGTAGTAAGTCGTATCGAGCGCGCCGGCGAGGGGGCCGTCAATACTGGTGACATTGCCAAGGGCATCGTACGTCATGGAAGAGGTTTGCGAGACCGATCCATTACCCGACTTTTCGGTTACGCTGGTGACCCAGCCATGTGCGCCGTAGGTCAACTCAGTCACCAGCTCGGATGCCGTCCCCGCACATGACGCACCAGTCAGGCACAGCGACATCCGGGTGAGCTTTTGTACGCTACCGATTGTACCATATTCCATGCGGGTGACCGCACGCACTCCGGCCTGATCTGCAGGGGCCGTGACTGTGAGAACGTTACCGGTCGTTTGGTCGTAGGTATAGTCTGTCTGATTTCCTCGGGCATCCCGTACCCAGTCCGGCTTGTCGCACGTGGCTGCAGACCGGCATGGAAAGGACGCGCTGCTAGACAGGGCAGTTTCCGTGCTACCGGATTTCGGCAGGAGTGTTGTCTTTGTCAGGTTTCCGCGAGCGTCCAGCGTGCGTTGTTCGATCGTACCATTTGGCCTCGTGATGGAGGTGACCCGGCCATATGAATCGTATGTCCAACGAGTAATACCGCCGGTTGGATCGGTCGCTGAGAGCATGCGCTGACTCGGCATTTGGAAAGTATATATCGAGACCTGGCTGTGCGGGTTTGTCACCCGTGTGGTGCGTATGGAACCACTGTCGGAATACGTATACGAGGTAGTTCCGGTCGGATCTTGGACCGACTGAATGCGTCCAACGGAATTGTAAGCGATATTAACGGTCGCCGCGCTATCACCCGGTCTGGTTATGGAAGTGATTTGACCCGAAGAATTCAGTCCGTAGCGGTAGATGTTACCGACATGGTCCGTCACCGTTATCGAAGCCGAAGCAGATGATGTATTGCTGTACCGTGTAGACCCCAGAACTGTTGATTGTCCCGTCTGCTTCACATCGACGCCAACCCTTCGAAGCCAGTCTCTTGTGCTAGTCTGATTTGTCAGATTGGTAAGCGCGTAGGAGAAGCTTATTATGTAGCCGCTACTGTTCTGTACCGACTTGAGTCGGCTCATCTCTAGTGGCTCGCCATACCGGTCATCATAATAGGTTTGGGTTTCGTAGTTAAACGAAAGCGCGGTTCCATCAGGGCTCCTCGAAGACCGCGCCCGGATACCGTCGAATGTGTCGAACGAGCGGCCAAAGGTGGTTACTGTACCGTCCGAAGTCTGGAGGATATATTCCCCGTTTTGTTTTGTGAGCGTCGCCCCGTTTCTCTGGTCCGATACATACGTCGCCCCGGAAGCAGTGAAAGTTAGTGTCGTCGCGCCCAGGCCGATCGTAACCTTGCCCGAAACCTCCCGGAAGGTGTAGTCGTATTCATCGCGCCAGCGATCACGGGCAATCCAGTGCCGCTTATGCGCAATGCCGCCTGCCGAATTTCCGGCAGTGATATCGGTAATCGACAAGTTCAATGCACCGGTGGCCAGATCAACTCCGTAATCATCAATGGATTTCTCCACGGATGCCACAGGAGTGATGGGTTCTTCCGCGAAAGCCGGCGAAGCGATACCGGCACTAAGCGAAGTCGTTACGATCAGAGAAAGACGAAATTTTTTAAACATTTCTGGGAGTTCCTAGAAAATCAGAAAACAACGACTTCGAAATTAAGGACATTCCATGCCAGGCCTCAGTTGACCTGCTGCACCGCGCGCACTGATGGTTGCACTACCGGGCACCACAGTCCCACCGTCTTGATTTCGTACGGTGTACGGGATCGAATATGTGCGCGTAATCGCTGGTTCGCACGGACGACTGGTCGGCACAGAGGGGGCCGTATAACTTACCGACTGACCTCCCGAGGCGATTGTCGCGGAACCTCCGCCAGAAGACGGAGTGAACGATGCGATAAGCGCCGGCGCAGAAGTGGTGGCGAGACTGGCAAGTGAAAAGCTCGTAGACTGCCCCGAGCTGAGCGAAAAAGTAGGATTTTTCGCGACCGGTGCCGTGGGAGCTTGGCCAGCATCGCCGACGCGGTAGTTATTCCGATTGTTGGCGGCATCGTAGGTAATAACAGTTGCGATGTCTGTTCCACCGGTCTGAGCATCCGAAGATCGCACCAAACGCCCGAGAGAGTCGTAACTATACGTCGTTATCACTTGCGATAAAGTTGGCGCTGCGGTCAGAAAGCAGATTAAGGGAAGTATGTATCTGATTTTCATAAAAGACGACTCTCAAATAGAGGCTTCAAATGCATCTCAAACACGCACAATTATTCGTCGCCAGAAATTAGGCGATATTGAACAGCGACTTGTCATTGAACAAATTTATGTATTGAAATAGCCCCCTTCGGACTATTCCGGACTTGCTGCAAGAAATGCCACAAGAAGAAATTTTGCCAATACGGAAAATTACGATATTTGCTTTTTTAAGCGGTTCACTGCTTTTGCGATATAAATATCACATCGCCGTGATCTGGAGGAGGCTGCGCTAAGATTTCCCGCCGACAGGAGGCTGCTGCCGCGACCAGCAGAAAAGCCCTCTCCTGTTTCAATAATGCTTAGGGATCGTAATCGACGCGGGGACCCATTCCCTCTCAGCAGCGTCCGATGCGTAGGTTTTAAAAAGCCAATAATCGAGTTATGATTTATTAGGCGCTGATCCTTCGACTAAGTAAGCCAACCTATTCGCCGGCATCTCGGAAGCGACAGTAGATGCATCGACAATAAATTTGACACTATCCAGCCAATGTATCGCCAAAAAATCGCAATTCAAACGGACACACGCCCCCTTAGAACGGCAGCCACCGATATAAACCGGGAGGGGACCGGTTACTGAGATGCGCCTGAAGTCTTAACTCGCTTTCGGTTGCTAGCCTTGTCGTGCTCATACTCAGTCTTCGCTCCGTTATTCGGTCCTCCGGCGCGCACCACTTTTGTAAGCCTGCCTTTGGCATCATAAGTGTAAGTGACCGTTTCCGCACCCATTGCAGCTGAGCTGCCCAGAATCGCCATCGAGGCAAAAATGATGCGAAATCCTTTAAGAGCGTTGATCATCATAGCCCCTCCCCATAACAATCCGAGAATATTATCTATTCCTCTAACTTACAGAAAACGCGAATATGCGCAAGAAACAATGATGGAGCGTAAGATTAGTTGGAATGCTTCTTCATTTCTATTTCACGCGAAAATTGAGTTGGCGTAAATTCCGATATGGTGTTTTCAACGTATAGCGCGAACTTCGCCGAGAATTACCATTCAGCGGAGAGTGCGTGTCCGGAAGGCAGCAATGGTAGAAGTGGCGAGGCCGTTATCGATCCGCAAAAGCGCGGTGGCCTTGTCGGTGAGAATGTATACAGGGAGCACCAAGCCCTCCACCCCTCATCTATTTCTCGCGCAAAGAACAGGGTCGCGCCCTTTAGCGATAGCCGCGCCCGGCTCACCGAAGCGCTCGGCCTCCGCTGCAATGCGCAGATTGGAGCATTCGACGGGGCCAAGAGCGAGTTGGTCGCCTATGTTAGTTAATACTTGGCACACTCCCAACTTCGTCGTCGATAGAGAACTTTTCTTTAACAACCACACCCCCACGCAAGTCTGGCACTCTACCATACAATCCTGCTCTTTCAGATTTGCTACCCTTAAAGGATACGCGGAATACCCTCTCGTTCGGAGAAGCACGCAATTCCTTAGCTAAAGCCGACGGGGCGTCTAAAAATTCCAATGAATAGGCACTCTCAATTGAACCATTCTCAAGTTCTTGCTGAGTTAGAAAGAACAGCGATGTCTCGAAATCGACCAACCAGTACCCATTCATCTGCTCGGTTTGAAACTGAGCCACACATTCAGGCGTGCCTAAAAATAGCTCTTTGCCGGCAGATTTTATCATACAGGGATCAGCTTGTTCCCTGGTAGCATTTTCTGAGCATGCGACGAATAGGAGCGCTCCGAATGAGATTGTATATGCGAAAGAAGTTTTCGAAAAGCTCATCTGCATACGCGCTCCGTGCCAACGACTACGTTACCAAGTTCCTGTCCGTTATCTCCACCAATAAAGGAAAGGTATCCTCGACGACCAGCTGTTATGCCATCCATGGATGAGGGGTATATCCGATTTCCTGGATGAGTATGAAATCCTCCGACGAGGCGGTTACCATACTGCCGAGCCGCTTTATTAAATTCATATTGGTCACGGCTACCTGTGTTAAGCGAATTTCCTTCGAAGATATTAGTCGTCTCGAACCCGCCGGCTGTCGAGCGAACTATAAAAAAGAAATGTTCATTTCCTGTTCTTGCAGTTCGCCCGATTGCCAGACGCGCAGAAACATGGAAGAAACTGCTCCGCTGAATCTCATCGGAAAGGTTGGCATCAGCGCCACTGAGAGGAGCCCACGAGCAGCGCGGCTCAATTTTCGGCTTACCACCACGGCCACCGCCTCCACTAGTTCCAAAGGCTCCTTGGTTGCCTGAGCGATCGCCGCCACCGCGAAACCAAGCATTGCTGCCGAGGCCACCGCTACCGCTACCGCTACCGCAATTGACAGCTTTGACCTTCAGAAAGGATTCGTACGGGTTGCTTTCTGTCCCGTTCCAAATCGCATAATATGTACATAATCCATAGGGATCCACCATATTTATTGGATCGCCCCCAACATAAGCATACATGTTCATCCCGTCTGAATAGCCTATGGGATCAGTCTGCATGAACCTGCCGAGAGTCGGGGAGTACATGCGCGCCTTGTAATAATACAAGCCAACCTCGGGCAACCAGACTTGCCCGGTATAACGAAAGCGACCCAAGCCGCCGACGCCGGGTATGCCATATTCGTCATAGCTGTTTACCGCCAATTTCGAGCCGGACCCATTGGAGATCGCGACCACCGATCCCCTTTCGTCGGCGTGAAGAAAGCGGCGATCGGCAGTGCCGCTCCCTTCATACCAGACCAGTGGATTGTCGAGTCCGGGAGCGTGAACATACCGGCGCAGCATCTGGTTGGAGGCATTATATTCAGCAATCAAATCCAAACCATCATACGCGAAGCGTGTATCCACCTGCGGCGCGGTGTAACGGGCCAGTCGGCCGAGCGCATCGTAAGACAGAATGCCAGACCCTGCCGGATGACTGTAGCTGGTGAGGAAATTCTCACTCGAATAGCCGAATGTGTCGTTCTCGGAGTGGATCAGATTGCCGCGCGCATCATGACCAATCGATGTAGAACCGACCGTTGTGTATTGATTGAGGCCATTCGACGAATAGAGGCGGTCACCATTCTGAAGCGCGTTGAAGGCGTATGTATCATTGGATTGCGAAGTCTGAGTAATCTGACCTGCTGGATTGTACGCGAAGCCTTTTGTGTTATCCGAGGAGCTTCCGGTAAGGTTGGTAACCAGAGAATTCAGACGCCCGACTGGATCGAACGCGAATGACTGTGAGGTTCCGTTGCCATATCCAACGCTAGTTAGCTCACCGAAATTGTTGTAATTCCATGTAGCCAGGACGGGGGAACCATTCTCTCGTATCTGCTTGATAGCGCCATCAGCAAGATATTCGTAGGTTATATAGAATCCATCAGAGTAGGTCAGGCGCGTTCTGCGGCCTTCGGCATCATACTGATACGCAAGAGCACCGTGGGGTCCTGATTGCGCGGTATTCCTGCCCAGTGCATCGTGTTGAAAGGTGAGTGCCTGGCCATTCTGGACGGCCTGAGTAAGCCTATCCAGAAGGTCGTACGAATAGGCTGCATCCGGTTCGGTACCGGGTAGATTTTTTGAGATCAAGCGGTTGAGATTGTCGTAGCCGTAACCGATCGTCTGGCCATCGCGAAGGCGACGAGTTACCACATTACCCGCCGCATCATATCCCAATTGTTCGAAATCCGAAACATTAGAGAAATTCTTGATGGTTGGGTGCGGGAAAACCGTGCGCGTTAGTCGATCGAAGGAATCATACTGATAGGAAGTTTGATTACCGTTTCCGTCAGTAGCGGTGGCCGTGTACCCGTTCAAAGTAAAGGTCGCGGCATATTCATTCGATACGTCAGTTGTGCCTACGCCCGTTTCCATCCGGACTACCCGGTCATCTCCATCATAATGATAGCGCGTGATGCGATCTGAGCCAAAAGCCCCCGTAGTCGCCAGTGAACAGGCAGATGGCAGAATGGCATATGTCCCTGGGTTCATCCGGGTTGCGACACACGAGAGGCGGTTCTCAGCATCGTAACCGTACTGAGTGAGGCTATATATCTGTCCGGCCGAAACTAGGCGCTGCTGGGTGCGTCTTCCCAAACTATCATAGATGTTCTCGATGCGCTGACGCACAGTCATGCTATCGAGACTCGCTTCTGTAGTGCTGGTTGTGGTACCAACGTCGGCAAACAAGATGTTGCCACCGTTGTCGAAAGTGTACCGAATTGCCGAACGCAACATGGCGCCGCTGCCATCAGGGTCGGGGCCGATGATGCCGCGCTGACGACTACGTTCATCATAAAAGTAAAAAGTAGTGTCGGAGGATCCGGGCAAGGGTCCGTCAACTCGGGTTATTTTACCGTTTTTGTCATGGGTCAACTGGCGAGTGACGCTAAGCGACCCATTGCCATTTGCGAGGGTTACCGACGATGGGTACCGCGCGACGCCGCTATAATTGTATGTTTTCACAAATTCGTTTGCTGAACCGGGGCAACTTTCAGCTGTTGCGCAGGATCGCATCTTTGTCAGCTTCCACGATGCGCCGAGTAAACTATATTCGTAAAAGGTCGTCGGCCTTGGTTGGCCAGGAGCTGGCGCTGGCCTGCGGACCTCAGTCACGTTCCCGTGCTGAGCGCCATAGACATAATCCGTACGCTGGCCCCGGGCATCGATCGTGTAATTGGGCTTATTACATTTCAGCAAATTTAGGCAATTTGAGTCATAACCAGCTTTGACCGACAGGACCGAACCGTCCTTACCGACAGAACGCTCATCAACGATATTGCCGCGCTCATCATAAATAAGCTGCGTGTAATTTCCTTCGGGATAAGTGGTTCGAGTCAGCCTTCCTTTGCTATCGTATGCAAGATCCAATGAGGCTCCGCGAGAATCTGTAATCTTGCTTGGGCGCCCCACGGCTGGATTAGTTACAACGCTTCCATCGTTACCGCTGGCGTCCCCCTTATTGACGACAGGGTTTCCATTGATTGTGTTCCAACTATAGCTAGTAGTTGCACCATCATCGCTCACCGATGTCACTCGGCTTGCGGAATTACGGCTCACAAGCAGCGTATCCTGCGTTCGCCCCGGCTTTCTAATGGACAGATTTCCACCACTTGTAGTGATGCGCCAGTCACCCGATTGGCTATTGCTAATAACCAGCACATTGCTGGAGGGTTTCTGATACGTTACGACCTGCGGACTAACCCCACTTTGCGCTATGTCAGAAAATGTGACGGACTTTCGCTCCCAAAACGTAGGTGGAGGGAAACCGCCATTGTAATTCGGCCGATCGGTCTCGAAAGCGAAGGCCATCTGATAGCCCGCGTTGCTTGACACGGATTCGAGGCGGACCGGAGCTATGCAATACTCGCGACCTCCTGATCCTCCCCCCAGGCCTCCACCAAGGTCACCCCCATCAAAGCCACCGCCCGGTATCACCGGATATCCATTTCTGAAACACTGCTGATAAACCCGCCAAGTCAGGCTATAAACCACGCCGTTCGGAAGGCGAACCTCAGTCGGCACACCGCATTTATTGCCATCGGATCCGCAGCCTGGACCTGCAAAGTCGGAATTAACATCTGGATAGAAGCCCATACCAGCCGGCGCCGTGTAAGTAATCTGAACGCCATCGCGTGTGCGATATACCCAGTAACCACCATTGGAGATTAGGGTGCCGCCGCTTCCTTTGTCAGAGATCCAAGCAGAGCCTACACGAGTAAAAGTTTCCGATATCTTTCCAAGGGAGATTGAGGCTGCTGCACCGTTTTGTAGAATCTGAAGGGTACCGGACCAGTTATCCTGAAGACCAGGATGCCCATAATGACGCACAAGAGAAATTGCGCCATCTCCAGCGCCAATGCTTCCTTCTAGAATGTCTAGATAATAGCGCCCTGTACTAAGGTCTACGCCATTCTCATCAGTGGCCACCCATTTTTCCGTAGGCGCCGCAACTTGTTGCGCGAAAACTGAAGTGGGAATGCAAAGTAGCGTAGACGCCAACAAAGCACATCTATAAAATTTTAAGTTCGGATCCCTCATTTTCGCCCCCGCTTAGCCCCCTTGTCCTCGTGTCATTTAAAAATCGAGAACGCTTACAAAAGCTTGGGGTCATATTATAAGTCAAGCCATTATGAGTAAATCCGCACGATTATTCTTGAAATTAGTCAGATGAAGGCCTTCTCCCGCTCAACGAAACCGATGCTGGTGTGAACGCATTCGACGATAACACGCCTATCCAACCTATTTCCGGAATGAACTAACGGCAGCTTTCAAGGCTTCGCCGATCAAATCTAAATGGCCGAATTTAGGGCGCATGGCCGACATGAAGAGACAGTGCGGACTTCGCGGCTGCTCTGCTGAGTGAAAATATTTAAAATGTCATTTGAGAAGTTTGGTGGCTGACGCCGGAAGGTGAAAACTTCACCACAGGTGCGCAGACTGCAGCCAACTGCGCGCCGCCTAGAGACTCTCATGACAAAGAAACTAGTGAAGGGCACAGCGTCCTATGAAGGCGCTCTGCTCATGTGCCAGAACCTCGCCGAACTGACCGCCTACGAACTCGCAGGTGACCAGGTCCTGATCCCCGACAGTGTCGGCAGCCCATCCGACATTTCACAATCGCTGATCCTCATGCCCGGGGTCAGGCTGGCCTCTGCCGAGATGGCAAGAGGCATCGCGATGCTGGGGACGAATGCCCTTGGCGTGAGATGCCTGAATTATGCTGACGGCGAATGCATCGGCGACTTCACCGTGGTGTTTGCAGAGAACGGCGGTGCCGAGCGCTTCGCAGCAATGCGCGCGTGGGTCGACCGAGATCGTCGCCTCTACCTCATCCCCGACGAGGACGTCGACGAACAGGAAGGGACGTCCTTCAAGTTCGATCGCGGTCTTCGAAAGGTCGAGCAGCCTTGGACTGACGAGGCCGACCGGCAGCGCGGTCTCGCAGAGGCGATGGCCCGGCTTCTGGCTGAAGGGCCCGAGAACCGGGCCGACTGATCCCGGAATGAAGTGAAGGCTCGGCGTGTAGGCCGAGTAAGTTATGAAAATAGAAGGGGGAGGGCGAGCTCGGCCAGAGCGGCCTCCTTCGAAGGAAAAAATCCAATGAACGCTATATCTTTCCACCGCCCTCTCGAGGGCGAACCCTTGCTGCGGCCTATCACCCACCGGACGGGAAGTCGCTTCGCCTCGCTGCTGATCTCTTGCGGCCTTGTCACCGTTGAGACAGCTCGCTTCGACGAACGCATCAGGGGCGGCTTCTTCGAGAGCGAAGATGCCGGAGTAGTGGTGACAGCTACCAGCTGCGATCGCCCGCTTTTCTATCATGAGTGCGAAGTCGTCGCGCAATTCTCCCGAAAAGATCTTGTCCTGATGCGCTTCGATCCGCTCGAAGGGGCCTCCTTCGATGTCCTTCTCGAAGGTGGCCAGGTCTGGCAGTGCAACTATCTCGCCTGGCGCCGCGAAGGTGAAGATTTCTGGCTCGTTCCCGCAAACACGGAAGGACCCTTCTTCCGACTGAGCGAGAAGGGGCTCGATACCTTTCAGGGGGCTCCTTACGAAAGCGGCTATCAGCGCTACGCCGGCATTATCCGCGCAATCGAAACTTCCTCGTTCGAAGGGAGGCTCTGATCATGGCTCAGGTCACATCACAGTCTGCCATGGATTGCGGATGCGAGGAGGAAGCTCCTCGCAACAAGATGAGCGTCTTCGTTCACGGCATGTGCGAGGCGCATCCCGATTTCGCCTTCTCCCGGCATTGGTACAAGCAGCAGGAGAACAGGGAGGGCGTGCGCTCATGGCTCGATAAGAAGCTGTTCCCCGGCGCAGATCCCCGCTTCGGTTACGCAGCCAAGTACGATGTCCTTCTCCCGCTCACGGCACCTGGCGATCTTGTTAGGGCTGGGACGCTGGTCGACCGGTTTGACGATACCCTTCCGCCTTACGAGCAGCATGCGATGATCCAAGTGAAAATCATGCTCGCCCCGGAAGAGGCCTGGCATGTCGGATTTGAGCGAGTTCGCAGCTATGCTCGGGCGCATTTTGCTTCCCGCTTTGCCACCATCCTGATCGCCCACATCCCCGCGATGGGAGGCCTCAAGGGGCAGGGAAATCACGTTCATTGCGCTGTTCTCTCGCGCGAGCTGAACGTCAACGGGTTCGGGTTATCTTGCACCACGTTGTGCAGCGACCAGAGTTACGACGCTGCCTTGGCTGCCTGGCGCGAACACAAGGAACAGTGGGAGCCGGGCGCATGAGCAAGTCTGAGCGCGCTACCGCATCCGACAGTCTCGCCCGGCATTGGGCCCGGAAGGGCTCAGACGAACTCGATATGATCGAGGCTACTCTCGACCTCGCTCGCCAGCTTCTGGCGAGCGAGGAGGTCCAGCCATATGCGAAAGGGGAAAACCCGTTCGAGCTTGCTCCCTACCCGTGGGAAACCGCGGAGACGCCTGCCGAAGCTCAACGCCGCATCTTTCTTGGGACCGTGAGTGACCTGGCCACGGGCCAAGGTCACACGGTCTGGTTTGCGGCTGGTCTCGCCAGGGATGAAAACGAGTTCCGCAGGAAACTTGCTGCTCATATCGGACATGTTCTGGCCAATGGCGCAGAGGTTAGCGTAGGTTTCGAAAGACCGATCCCCACGGATCGTCTCTACGGTCGACTCATTTGGGTTTTCGATCATTCGCCATGGAGGCGGGGCACCTTCCGACGTAAACGTCACTTTCCTGTGGGCTAGAGGGATGCCGCACTTCATGCTGTTGTGTCGCAGAATTCGCTAAACATGAACCGCGTCTGGCATGAAAGTGCGAGCGCCCGAGCGCGCGCCCACAGGATATGTAACATATCTCTTGCTTCATTACATAGAATATGTAACATGCCTCTATCAGGTCATGGTGATTCGACAAGTTTGGAGGCCAATATGATGCCCGTTTTGAGAGTGAATGACGGTACGTTTGCAGATCTCAGTACCCTGAAAGTCTGGTTTGGTACGAAGACCCCGAGCGAGACAATTGATCGCCTTGTGCGCGAAGCAATGGATCAGCTTGGCATGGAGCGCGAT
The DNA here is from genome assembly GCA_947504155.1 of uncultured Erythrobacter sp. Taxonomy (GTDB): domain Bacteria; phylum Pseudomonadota; class Alphaproteobacteria; order Sphingomonadales; family Sphingomonadaceae; genus Qipengyuania. The sequence goes on along the minus strand of CANNGF010000002.1, from coordinate 623,270 downwards.
GACGACGCACAGAATGAGGTCAACATCACGAACAATGGCGTAATGGAATTTCGAGAAGCGCCCGGGCTGACTTTCACCAAGCCAATCACTGCTAGCGTCAACGGCAAGGCACTGCAGGCTCCCCGGTGGTCGTCGATACTCGTTGCAATGATCAGCGTGGTTAAGGGGAAAGGCGTAGAGGGCGAAGAACTTGTCCGTGAACTCGGCATTCCTGCGAAGACGGATCGATACGAAGACGAGGGCTTTAAGTACAATGCCGAACTGGGCGTTTCGCTACAGGGTCAGTCGGCCGCGGACGCGTGGAAGGAAATTGATCGGATCGCCAAGAAGTGGCGCATCCCCGTCGTCGTCGAGTTCCAATGGCGCGATAATCCGAAAGCAAAATACCCGGGAAAGACTGGCGTTCTTCGCTCCAGCTAATTGGCTTCATGTCCCAAAAGCTACGCCCCCAGCTGATTGCTGTGGGGTGTCGCTTTCTACCGAGGACTAGCTTTGTCTGCGCGTTTGTTAGCTACCCCCTGAACCTTAAACACTGCGGGCATCCATGAGTGAAAAGCTTAGGAAACTGGTGGTTGCTACTTTACCCGAGGGACATAGCGGTCTCAACAGCATCGCGTTCTGGGGTTCTTTACTGACGAGATTCAAGGCGATGGAGCTGCTCCAAAACGCCATCGCCCTCAATGAAAAACATGGAACACCCACAAAAGCTGACGCTGCTGGCGCATTTGTCGCGCTAGCTATCATCGTCGCCGCTGCACGGAGGGGGCAGTTCGGCGCTGTCCATAATTGACTATTACGGGATCAATCCCGACTTGACAGCTGGTAACGAGCGCAGAGGCGGCAGGCGCCCCCCGCCGGCTTTGACCGATAACTAAATCCAGGACCAAGCACACATGACCACCGCCACCGGGCTCGACGCTGCGGATATAGCTCGCCTAGCGGGTTCTGATTTCGAATATCGTTACCAAGAGCTCCCCACATCCGGTGACGCCGCGATCCGGCAATATGTAGCGCGGACACGCGCGCTGGCGGCTCCGATCGCAACCGGTTTCGATGATGAGCGCAACGCCGAATGGTTCATCCGAAGCTATCTCGCGTTGAAGCTGGTCCTATCCTCAACCCTACTGGCCAATACCGCTCTTTATGCCCGTGACCACAACCTCCAGGCAGTCAGACCCTATCTCAGCTACTATCTAATGTTGAATTGTTGCCGGGCCTTCATCTTCACCCTGCCGTGCATGCGATGGCAGGGCCTGACAACGATCGAGATGACGCACAGCAAGATTCTTAACGTCGCTACCGACAAGCTGAAGCGCTTGAGCGCGGATGAGGCACAGCGGTGTGGCCCGATCCTCCGGGTTGCGAAGGAGCAGCGCGACCTCTTCTCATACAGATTTCCGGCGACGGGCTTGTCGCTATTCGGTACAAATCTCGTCGATCTCGACGTCGCGATCGACATCGCGCGCTTGTTCACCGAGCTGGCTCAGTTGAATCTCGCTTGTCTCGAAGGGGAGATCCGCAAGAGGGCGCCCGGTTCATTCTCGATCTCGCAGGTCGACGATATCTGGCACACGGTACGATACGAAACGGCGGGAGAGGATTTCGTCGATGATGACGATTATCAGCGCGTCGGCTACTTTTACCGCAATTATACGAGGCCGGTGGCGCTGATCGGGATTGCGACAGAAGGTCTGGTCGAGGATTTCTTTGGTGCTTGGTCGAGCGACGACGAGGAAGGCTTCGACCCCGACAGTGACACGCACCTCCTGCTCGCTCTCCTTTGAATCCGAAAATTTGTCCAACCATGAAGGGAGGCAATCGGCCGGATTTGCGATAGAGCTTCGTAGCGCGAACGGCCGCTTCATCCAAATCTAGTCGTTCACTGTCGTCCTCATTAAGGATGGGTTTATCCCCCACGGTCATCAACGCAGCCCATGCATGTAGGGCAGCTTCTGAGGATGCCGTTTGCCCCATCAAACGAGGGCTCTGTCGGCGATTGCTAACCTAGGTATTGATTCGATCGAACGGCAGCTTTGTCCATTACCGCGCCTGAAACCAGACAGTCCGCTATCGGCCCAAGATCAGACGGTCAGGAATGCGTCCCAATCTCAGCAATTCGATTGTCACCGATTAGATCCCGACAGCCGACATTCGTTCAACCTAGGTCGTCGGATATCCGCCGAGCCAATCTAGCAATACTACAGGCTGACGTGAGAATATAATCTCAACGATCTGCGTTGTTCAGCCCGCGTCGATCATGGATAAATGGTGGACATGTCGAGTGGTATCCATTTCCCATCACCATCGAGCTCAACGAATTCACCCGCACGTCGCTGAAGACACGCCAATTTCCGAGATCAACTAAAACACTTCCTGTATCGACGTCTTCAAACGAACCGTTCACGTGAATTTGCGAGCGCCTTCTGCAGGTCGTCAGGATACTGCACGGGGTGGCCCACCCCCTTTGGCACTCCGGAGAAATGAACAATCAGCGCAGGACGCGACCGCAGGGCCGCGTGGAGGTCGCCAATCGTGTCCGTGAGCATTGCGTTTCGTCTCCCTCGGCCTGTCTAGGGCAAGTGTGATCTTTGTGATAGCCTTGCGACGCGCGCCCAAGGCCACGATCTTGATTAAAGATTCGGATTAACAGAGCCGCGATACGCACGCGGATAAGGTCGGTGGGACATGGCAAGGCGAACAGAGAAAACGCAAAAGGGAAACCCGCACGAGCTCACTCTCAATCAGCATATATACCCACGCGCTAGCATCGAGCGGTTCGCGAATGCTAGCGGAGTGGACCTTTACGATTTCAAGCGCAACCTGCAGCGGCGCGCTAGGCCCGACGATCATATATTCTGTGCAGACCGCGCTTGGGGACATGGACCGGAGTCCGGCTGGATGAAGGACATGGAGGACGCCTTCCAGAAACTCGTCGGCGAAGTGTTGTCCGGTATGCTGCGAGCCTTCAACGAGAGGCAGTCAGCAACGATCAGCGACTTCTACGCGCTTTGGCAAGCGCGGGCCGAGCGACGGCACCTGCCCAACCAGCGAATACCCGCGGCGGCTGGGGTACTCGGCATGCGCGTCAACTACACTGAGGACGATCTCGAAGTACTCGAGAAGAATGGCATTTCCGCCTTCCGCGGGGACGGCTCGATCTCGATGCGGCACATCGTGGGGCCCCGCATACGGCTCGATATGGATGCCATTCTCAAGGCGATGAGCGGCCGACATTGGGGTATCGTCACCTCGGCGGACGGGGAGTTCTGCGTTCCCGACGTTCCAGCCCACGGCATCATACCCTTAACGCCGACGGTGGCGCTGGACAGCTCGCGTTCGGGTGCACTCTCCTATGACGAGGTCGTCTATATCAACTGGCTGCTGGCGTCGAAGTCGCGCGAGTACCTGTTCGCCCGCTCGGTTAGGGCCTGCCCCGGTCTGGCCTGAGCAGCAACGGATTATCGGACATCTCGACTTGTACGGCGAGTTCTCAACGAGGATGTCGGCTTCACCAGCAACGGCGATCAAATTGCGACAGCCGAGCCAACGTCCGATTCTTCGAAGCCTATGAGCAGCTGTGAATGTCGCGCCGCCATCCACGTGAGTTCGGAGGCGTCCACCGATAATCAATTACATACGTATTCCATACAGAACAGCATGAGCGTCGCTAAGTCTTTGAAAAAATGGCGCACCCGACAGGATTCGAACCTGTGGCCTCTGCCTTCGGAGGGCAGCGCTCTATCCAGCTGAGCTACGGGTGCATGCCGTGGCGGGGCGCTTAGCAAGGCGTGGCGCCTCTCGCCACTAAAAACCGTTCCGGATTTCGATCCGAACACCCACTTGATCGGCCACCGGCAAAACCGAACAGCCCATCTTGACTGCGTTCCCACTTTGTTCCACCTAATGCCCATGAGCGATTCTCCTGTCATCGAAAGCCCCGCCGATGCCGCCACGGTCTGTCGTGGCATCCGGCGCCTGTTTGCCCGCAACGACATCTGGTTGCTGCCCGAGATGCCGCTGCGCAATGGCCGGCGGGCCGATCTGATGGGGATCGATGTGAAGGGCCGCGTGGTGATCGTCGAGGTGAAGGTCCAGCGCGGCGATCTGCTGGGCGATGGCAAATGGCAGGACTATCTCGATTACTGCGACCGGTTCTACTGGGGCCTGCCGCCCGAGCTCGACCGGACGATTCTCGACATGGACGATTATCGCCCCGAATGCTGCGGCATCGTGGTGGCCGATGGCTATGATGGCGAGATCGTGCGCCCCGCCCCGCTGATGCCGCTGGCCGCCCAGCGCCGCAAGTCCGAGGTGGAGCGGCTGGCCCGCACCGCCATGCGGCGGATGACTGTTGCCTCAGATCCGCACTGCGCGCCTTGGGCGGGTCGCGAATAACAGCGGGCCTTAACCAAACGCGATTAAGCGCTTAGGGCGGAACCCAGCACCATGTGGACCGCCATTCTCATCTCCGCCGTTACCATGACGGCCATCGTCGCCGCGCGGTATCTGGCAACCAGCGGGCTGTTCGCCTTTGCGACCGGCCGCCGGCTGCCGGGCTATCACGCCAGGCTCGGCAAGCAGATCCGCCGCGAAATCGGCTGGTCGCTGGTGTCCGCCGCGATTTACGGCATCCCGGCGGGCATCGTGGCGTGGGGCTGGGAAGAACGCGGCTGGACGCGCATCTATGCCGAGTGGGACGCGATGCCGCTGTGGTATCTGCCGCTGGCCCCGCTGATCTATCTCTTCCTGCACGATACCTGGTTCTACTGGACCCACCGCCTGATGCATCGGCCCAAGCTGTTCCGCACGATGCACGCGGTCCACCATGCCAGCCGCCCGCCCACCGCCTGGGCCGCGATGAGCTTTCACCCCTGGGAAGCGCTGACCGGCGCGGTGGTGATTCCCCTGCTTGTGTTCTTCGTCCCGATACACATCGCGATGCTGGGGTTGGTGCTGCTGGTGATGACCGTGATGGGCGTCACCAATCACATGGGATGGGAGATGTTTCCGCAACGGCTGGTTCACTCGGCGTTAGGAGGTTGGCTGATAACCGCCAGCCATCACCAACGTCATCACGAAGAATACCGATGCAATTACGGGCTCTATTTCCGCTTCTGGGATCGTCTGTGCGGAACCGACAAGGGGCTGAGCGCGCGCATATGATGCGCTTGGCCCTTCTTCCCTGCGCTGCACTGGCACTGGGAGGCGGCGCCCCGCTGGTCCAGCCCACGGCAAAGATCACCGTGACGGTAACGAACCTGCGCAATGCCGATGGCGTGGTGCTGGCCTGCATGACGGCGAGCGAGAAGAATTTCCCCAAATGCCGCGGAGTCGCGGGCACCAAATCCAGCCGGGTCGATGCCCATGAAGGCCGGCTCACCCTCACTTTCGAGGATGTGCCGCCCGGCCGTTATGCCATCGCCCTGCTTCATGACGAGAACGGCAATGGCAAGGCCGATCGCGCACTGGGCATGATGCCGCGCGAAGGCTTCGGCTTTTCGCGCGATGCCCCGGTCCGAATGGGGCCGCCCGCCTTTCACGATGCGGAATTCGAGGTCGGCCCGGTGGATCGCACGATGACGATCCGCATGCGCTACATGCTCTGAAGCACGCCACCCGCCACGGGCCGGTGATGGCCAGCCGGACATGATTACCAGCCCGATTAACCTTAACTCTTTTTTCAGCATGCCCGGGGCAAACAGGATGCCTCGAACACCACTCGCTTGGGGGCTTTTGCTGCAATGGACAGGTTTGGCGCAGATTTCGACGCTTATGGCGACGATGACGGATTCGACGATCGCGGCAATCCGGGCCAGCATGACGATGGCGCCCATTCGAATCCCCCGCCTTCGCCGGTAGGGCAGGACGAACGCCGCATGCAGGTGCGGGCCTATAACCACTGGGCCAGCCTGTTGGGCGAAGCCACGCTTCCCCATATCGAGGATCTGGAGCCCGAGTTTCTGGGCGATTTCGGCCCCTATTCGGTGCTGCTGGACTTTTCGACCGGCAGCACATCGCCGACAATCCAGTTCGTGGGTACCGAACTGCGCGACGAATGCCGCGTGCAGGATCTGGTCGAAACGCTCGACGACATTCCCGACAATTCGCTGCTGGCCAAGGTGGCCGACAATTACATGCGGGTGATTTCGGCGCAGGGCCCCGTCAATTTCGAGGCCGAAGCCGTCAACGCCAAGGGCCGCCGAATCGCCTATCGCGGCATTCTGCTGCCCTATTCCAGCGATTACGACACGATCGACTTCGTTTATGCAGTGGTGAACTGGAAGGAGGTTGCCGATGCGGCGACCGCCGATGCCCTGCTGTCCGAAATCGACGCCGCGCTCGCCACGCAGGACGAGCCCGCTTACGAAGAACACACTGCGCAGGAGCCAGCCGACATGGCCAATATCGTGCATTTCGACCGCCGCCTCGAAACCGTCCGTGACGAGTTCGCCAAGCGGCTGCAGCGGATCCGCAACGGAGAAGCGCAAACCGAATCGCCCCGGGAACAGGCCACACAAGAAAACGCCGCACCGGAGCAGGCGCCTTACGAGCAGGCCCCGCAAGAGCAGGTTACCCAGCAGAACACTCCGCAGTATGCGGCCCCGCAATACGAAGCCCCTCAGGCCGACAGGAGCGAGGACAATGTCCTGGCAATGAAGGGCACCGTTAACCCTGCGCCCTATGGTGCCGAGGAATCCTATGGCGTTGAGGACGAATCGGTCGAACTGCCTGCCCCGAGTTTCGGCCAGACGGAATATGCGGCCGAGGAAGAGACCGGATACAACGCCGGATACGAGCAGGAAGAGACCGGCGAATCGCAGGATTACGCCGCTTACGAGCCAAGCTACACGGACGCCGTCTCCACGCCGAAGCGCAATCGTTCGGTCGATGCGCTGGGCAATCCGATCGGCGGCGCGCCGCAGGACGAGGGCGGCGAAGAGCCCGCCCCTTCCGCCATGTCGATCACCGAAGAATATGGCCTGCCCGAATGGGACGAGGAAGAAGAGCCCGAAGAAGATGTCGACGGGCTGGTCAATCCGCTGGCAGACATCGATCTGAACAGCCGCCTGCTGTCGCTGGTGAATTCCAGCGTGCGCGGCAAATCGCCGATCGATCTGGGCTCGCTGGCCGACGAGGACGAGGAAACCGCCGAGGAAGAAACCGAGGAACGGCCGCTTTTCCGCCCCAAGGCACCTTCGGTCGATACGCTTCTCACCCCGCAGGCCTATGACGAGGCCGAGGAAGAAGACGAATATGGCGAGGAATATGAATACGATAACGGCGGCGCCTATTCCTATGCGCCCGAGCCGGTAACCGATTCGCAGAACGCCCCGGCGCATGAAGCGGCAGACGATGGCCCGCAGGAATACACGGCCTATGCCGCGCCCGAGGAAGCGGCTGAAGAGCCCGCCGCCTATTCCGCGCCTTACGAACTGTCGGAAGAAGCCGTTTCCTATGAGGAACCGGCAAGCGCCCCTGCCGAGGCAACCTATCACGCGCCGTCCGAGGAAGAGCCGGTCGCTTACGAGCCGCAGCCTGCGTCTTACGAATCGGAAACTTCCGAAGACGAACCGCTTTCGCTGGCCGGTTATGCCGAAGTGCCGGAAACCGAAGAGCCTGAGATGGCGGCCGAACCGCTCGAACTCAGCGAAGATCTGATCGTCGAAGAGGTCGCGCCGCAGGAAGCTGCCTACGAAAACCATGCGAATGACGATGCTGCGGCCGCAGAACAGCAGGCAGCTTATGCAGCCGCTTCGCACACCGATATCGTGGCCGAAGAACCGGCGAAGCATCCGGAACCCGAAAGCCTGCACGGGCTGCTGGCCGCCGTCCACGATCTGACCGAGGCTGCGCGCACGACGCAGGACCGCAGCCGCCGCGCGCTTTACGAAGCCGTGGGCCGCGCTTTCGATGTCAGCATCAAGGCAGTGATCGCTGCCGAGGCCAATGGACAGGAACAGCGCCGCGTGCTCGCTCAGCTTCCGGTGGGCGATCTGGCTGCCGAAGGCCCCGAGACAGCGCTGGTCATGGTGCGCCGCACGGCGGATGGCGGGGCCGAAGTCATCGGCGAAGTGCCGCATGATACCGGCCTGCTCGAAACGGCGGCTCTGAAGCTGGCGGGCCGCTAAACCCCCGCATTATCCGACGAATTGCTTGAGTATGGGGCGGGCCGCAGGCTAGCGGTTCGCCCCATGCCGTTTTTTCCCAGCGCACCCGTCCGTATCCAGCCCTATTTCGGCTATCGCAATCGCGACCGCCTGCACATGACGGTGCGCGCGCTGCGCTCCCGCGCCAGCGAGTTCGAGAAGACCGGCAAATGGCGCGCGATGCGGACCATGATGTCGCAATTCGCCAGCCACGAGGTAGGGGATTTTCCGGTGGAGCTGCAGGTCGGCTCTCCCACGGGCGAGCCGCGGCGGTATCCGGGCGTGACCGACAAGGAAGGCTTCGTCCATTTCGACATCCCGCTGGAAGGCGACTGGGATTACGAAGAGCATCCGCAGTGGGAAACGGTCACGCTGCACTGGAAAAACGATGCGGGCGAACAATGCGTCGACGGGCATGTGCTGGCACCGGGCAAGGCCACCGGGCTGGCGATGATCTCCGACATCGACGACACCATCATCGAGACCGGGATCACCGGCAATTTCCGCGCGGTGATGCGCAACTGGCGCCGCGTGCTGATGCAGATGCCCGAAGAGCGCATTCTCGTGCCCGGGGCGGACCTGTTCTACAATGCGCTGGGCGGGAACCGGGGCAAGCCGTCGAATGCCGGGAATGCGGGCGACCACCAGGCCGCCTCGCGCCGGCCGTTCTTCTATGTTTCCTCCAGCCCGTGGAACCTGTTTTCCTATCTCGTCTCCTACATGAAGGGGCGCGGCCTGCCGCTCGGCCCGATCATGCTGCGCGACTGGGGGCTGAACCGCGAAACCTTCGGATCGTCCAGCCACGGGGCGCACAAGCGCGTGGCCATCGAAGGCATCATCGCGACCTATCCCGAATTGAAATTCGCGCTGATCGGCGACGATTCGCAAGGCGATCTGACCGCCTTTGCCGATATCGCGGTGCAGATGCCGGGCCGGATTCGCGCGGTCTTCATCCGCAAGGTCGGCGAAGCGATGACGCCCGACGAACTGGCCGCCAAGGCATCGCTGGAGGCAGCGAACATCCCGCTGTGGCTGGGCGAAGGCTATGAGCAGGGGCACAGCTTCCTCGCCTCGATGGGGCTGCTGGACGATGGCGAGGCGGAGAAGATCGTCGATTCTGTGGGCAAGGGCGATGCTGCCGAGGCGGCTGAATGAGGCGACGGGCGATGTGGGTGATCGGCACCGTTGTGGCGCTCGTGCTGCTCGCCGCGCTCGGCCTGTGGATCGCGGTGCAGCGCAACGGCCCGGCGGTGCTCGATACGGTGGACCGGATTGCCGGCGGGTCTTCCGGGGTGGAGCTGGTGCATGTCGCCAGCACCGGCCCCTCGCCGCAGCAGCAGGTCCGGGTTTTCCGGCCTGAAGGGGCAGTTGAGGCACCGCTGCCGGTGCTGGTGTTCATCCACGGCGGATCCTGGGCCAGCGGCGATCCCGCCGACTATGGCTTCGTCGCGCGCAATATCGCGGCACAGGGCTATGTCGTGGTGCTGGCCGGATACCGGCTGGGCGAGGCAGGGCGCTTTCCCGGCATGCTGGAAGATACGGCGGCGGACATTGGCTGGGTTTACCGCAACATCGCGCGCTATGGCGGCGATCCCGAAAGGCTGGTGATCTCGGGCCATTCGGCAGGCGCCTATAACGCAGTGCAGGCCGTGCTCGACCCGCAGTGGCTCGCCGTGGCAGGCGTCCCGCGCAATGCGATCCGCGGGGTGATCGGCCTCTCCGGCCCCTATGATTTCTACCCCTTCGACACCGACAGTACCCGCGCCGCATTCGGCAACGCAGGTGCCGGACCCGACAGCCAGCCGGTGAGTACGGTCACCCCCGGCGCGCCGCCCATGCTGCTGATCCACGGGACGGACGACACCACGGTCAAGCTGCGCAACTCCAAGGCGCTGGCCGAGGCCTTGCGCGAAGCGGGCAACAGCGTGGAGACGCTCTACCTGCCGGGTCAGAACCACGCCGATCCGCTGCTCCGGCTCGCCCGGCCATGGCGGCGCGATGCGCGGGTCTTCGATGCCATGATGCAGTTCATGGACCGCGCGGTGACAACTTCAGTTCCGGTTCAGCCAAAAACCCCCTAGGCTGCGCGCAATGCGATTATTTTCCCATATCGCCGCGATCCTCGCGCTTGCGATCTTTGTCGCGCAGCCCGCCGCTGCCCAGTCGATCCTGCGCGATGCGGAGACCGAGGCCTTTCTCGACGATATCTCCGAGCCACTGATCGAGGCGGCCGGCCTTCAGCCCAACAATGTCGATGTGATCCTGATCAACGATCCGTCGATCAACGCCTTCGTGGCGGGCGGGCAGGCGGTCTATATCCATAGCGGGCTGATCGACGCTGCCGACACCGCCAATGAAGTGCAGGGCGTGATCGCGCACGAACTGGGCCACGTCACCGGCGGCCATGTGATCCGCATCGGCGAAGGTTACCAGTCGGCGGCCAATATCTCGATCCTGTCGCTACTGGCGGGCATCGGCGCCGCGCTGGCCGGTGGCGGCGAGGCGGCGATGGGCATCATTGCAGCGGGCCAGCAGGCGGCGATGGGCAAGTTCCTGGCGTTCAGCCGGACGCAGGAGGCCAGCGCCGATGCGGCGGGGGCGGAATATCTGTCCAAGGCGGGCATCACCGGCAAGGGCTCGCTCGCCTTCTTTGGCAAGCTGCTGAACCAGGAATTTCGCCGCGGCATCAGCCAGAAGGACGAATCGGGTTTCTATCGCACCCACCCGCTTTCGGGCGATCGTATCTCCAAGCTGAGCGAAGTCTACGAACGCGATCCCGCCTGGGACGCGCCGCTCAACCAGGAATGGGAAAACAGCTTTGCCCGCGTGAAGGCCAAACTGCAGGGCTATGTCGCCGATCCGCAGGACACGCTGCGCGATTATCCCGAAAGCGAAGTCTCCATCCCCGCGCTCTATGCCCGCGCCTATGCCTATCACAAGGAAGCGCTGGTCGAACGTGCGCTGGACACAGCCGATGTCCTGATCGAACAGGCCCCGAACGACCCCTATTTCCTCGAGCTCAAGGGCCAGGTTCTGCTTGAATCGGGCCGGCCTGAAGAAGCCGTTGTTCCGCTTCGCAAGGCAGTCGAAATCAGCCGCGCCCAGCCGCTGATCGCCGCCATGCTGGGCCACGCGCTGATCGCGACCGAGGACAAGGAAAATTTCGAAGAGGCCGAACAGGTGCTGCGCGCCGCAGTCGGGCGTGACCGGTACAACCCCTTCGCCTGGTATCAGCTGGGCGTGGTCTATGCTGCGCGCGGCGACATGGCCCGCGCCAAGCTGGCCAGCGCCGAACAGCAGGTGATGCGCCGCCAGTATCCGCTCGCCCTGCGCAGCGCCCAATCCGCCGAGGCACAGCTTCCCTATGGTTCGCCCGACTGGCTACGCGCGCAGGATATCGCCATGGAAGCGCGTGCACTGATGGAACAGATGTGCGAGATGGACCGCGCAAACTGCGACAAGCGCAGACGATAGAGATACCCCGGGGATCCGATGAAATATTTATTGATGGTGGCGATCGGCCTGCTGTCCGGCTTCGGCGGCGCGGCGATCTTCAATTACAGCGGCCTCGGCCACGCACAGACGCATGACTATCTGGTGGCAAACCCCGAAATCCTGCCTGAAATGGCGGAAGCCTATCAGACCAAGCAATCGCGCGAACGGCTTGCCTCGGTGGCGGGGCCGGTCACCGCTCCTTTTGACGGGGCCGTGCTAGGCAACCCCAATGGTTCAAAGACTCTGGTAAAATTCACCGATTACGCCTGCGGTTATTGCCGCGCGAGCGTGGCCGATGTCGACCGGCTGATTGCCGCCGATCCCGATCTGCGTGTGGTCATTCGCGAATGGCCGATCTTCGATGGCAGCGAGCAGGCGGCCCGCATGGGTCTGGCCGCGGCAGAGCAGGGCAAATACGATGCCTTCTATCACGCGCTGTTCGCGCTCGGTCAGCCCACGGATGAAAACATCGCCGCTGCCGCGCGCACGGCGGGCCTAGACATGGAAGCTGCCGAGACCTTCGCAACATCCGATGAAGTGTCCGCCGAACTCGCCCAGAATTCGCAATTCGCCCAGCAATTGGGCTTTTCCGGTACGCCGAGCTGGGTATTCGGCGATCGCAGCTTCGAAGGCGCCGTCGGCTACGACCAGCTCAAGGACATCGTTTCGAGCGAGGCGGGCTAGCCGCTATTCCCCGGCCGCCTTGGCGTACATGGACGCCAGCGGCCGCGCCATCACTCGGCGCACCATGGGTTCGAAAAAGGCTAGATCCTCGCTCTCGTAATCGGGGTCGAAGGCGGCCTGATCGTATTTCTCGCAGAATTCCGCGCAGGCTTCGTAATGGGGGTTGTCGCGGAAATTCTCCCGCACATCGCGGTCCATCCCCAGATGGTGGAAATAGTAATAGCCCTGGAAGGCGCCGTGGTTCTGGCAGATCCAGTGGATCTCTTCGGTCACGAAGGGCTTGATAATCGCCGCGCCGACTTCGGGGTGGTTATAGCTGCCCAGCGTATCGCCGATATCGTGCAGCAGCGCCATCACGACATATTGTTCGCCCCGGCCATCTCGATGCGCGCGGGTAGCGGTTTGCAGCGAATGCTCGAGCCGGCAGACCGGAAAACCGCCGAAATCGCCATCGAGCAACTTGAGATGATCCAGCACGCGGTCGGGCAGGCCCTTGGCAAAGGCGCGATATTCTGACCCGATGATCGCCCAGTCTTCCTTCGTGCCCTCCTTCATTTCGCGAAACTTGGCACGTTCCGCCAGCGAATGGGCAAGGGTTTCGGGCTTGTTCATCGTCTCTCTCCAACTGGCATTAAGCCTAGCTGCTGGCAAAGGCGCAGGCAATTGGGCTAAGGCCGTGAGACCATGGCCGTCTTGCCCTTCGAACCCACCCCGTTCTTCTCCGACAAGAATCGCGCGTTCTGGACGCTGCAGATTGCCGGATGGGGCGGCGCCTTCCTGCTACGCGCGATCACCAGCCTGGTCAGCGGACAGGATGTCAGCTTCATCATCAATCTCGCGATCGAGGGGATAACGGGCTTTTCGATCAGCCTGATCCTGTCGGTCGTCTATCATCGCGTGATCTCGGACAAGCCGCTGATCGTGTGGACTTCGATGCTTCTGGTGCTGATCACCGGGGTGGCGATCTTCACCTTCATCATCGCCTGGGTCACCAGCCTGACGCGAAGCAGTTTCGATGGCGATTTCCTGTCGCTGTTCATCGGCCTGTTCATCTGGCCGCTGGCGCTGCTGGGCGCCTGGTCGGCGCTGTATTTCGCGATCAATTACTTCCTCAAGGTGGAAGAGCAGGCCGACCGGCTGGAACGGCTGGAGGCGCAGGCTACCAGCGCGCAGCTGGCCATGCTGCGTTATCAGCTCAACCCGCATTTCCTGTTCAACACGCTCAATTCGATCAGCACGCTGGTGCTGCTGAAACAGACCGAACCGGCCAATGCGATGCTGACGCGGCTGTCCAGCTTCCTGCGGCATACGCTGGTGACCCAGCCGGGCGGCAAGGTGACCGTGGCGCAGGAGGTGGAGACGCTGAAGCTGTACCTCGATATCGAACGCATGCGTTTCGAAGAACGGCTGCAGACAGATTTTAGGGTCGAGGAAAAGGCATCCAAGGCACAGATCCCTTCCATGCTGCTGCAGCCGCTGATGGAAAACGCGATCAAATACGGCGTCAGCCCGCTGGAAGAAGGAGCGGAGATTTCGCTGCTGGCCCAGATCGTGGGCCCGCGCCTGCGCATCACCGTGTCCGACAGCGGCCCCGGCGTCGATGTGGGCGGGGTGGCGGATGATCTTCCTGCCGTGATGGCCACGCACAAGCGCCGCAATTCCACCGGCGTGGGCCTTGCCAACATCCGCGACCGGCTGGCGCAGGCCTATGGCGACGATCACCGTTTCGAAATTCGCAGCCCGGAAACGGGTGGTTTTACCGTCCTCATCGAAATTCCGCACGAACTCGCCGCCAAGGAAGAGCCGTCTGCCGCAGGATCGGCGACACGGGCGCAGAAACAAGCCAGCGCTTCCGACGTTGGACAGAATAATACTCCCCAGAAGGTAAGTACCGCGAAATGACTATTCGAACGATCCTCGTCGACGACGAGAAGCTCGCCATCCAGGGCCTGCAACTACGCCTCGAACCTTTCGAGGATGTCGAAGTGATCGAAACCTGCCAGAACGGCCGCGAAGCGATCCGGGCGATCAAGACGCTGAAGCCGGATCTCGTTTTCCTCGACATCCAGATGCCCGGCTTCGACGGGTTTTCGGTGGTGCAGGGCGTGATGGAAATCGATCCGCCGCTGTTCGTCTTCGTCACCGCCTTCCAGGAACACGCCATCCGCGCGTTCGAAGCCAATGCAGTGAACTATCTGATGAAACCGGTGGACGAGGACAAGCTGGCCGACACGATCGAACGCGTGCGCCAGCGCCTCGCCGAAAAGAAGAGCAGCGACGAAGCCGACCGCTTGCGCGGTGTCCTGTCCGAAGTCGCGCCCGAAGCGGCGCATGACATGGAAGAAGGCGATGCGGAAACCACGGGCCGCTATGAAAAGCTGATCAATGTGAAGGACCGCGGCCAGATCTTCCGCGTGGAAGTCGACACGATCGAGCATATCGAGGCCGCTGGCGATTACATGTGCATCTACACTGGCGACAATTCGCTGATCCTGCGCGAAACGATGAAGGATCTCGAACGCCGGCTCGATCCGCGCACCTTCCAGCGCGTGCATCGTTCGACCATCGTCAATCTGGACCAAGTGCGGCAGGTGAAGCCGCATACCAATGGCGAATGCTTCCTCGTGCTGGACAGCGGTGCCGAGGTGAAGGTTTCACGCTCGTACAGGGATGTCGTCGCCCGTTTCGTGCATTGACGCCCTTAACCGTCATTGCGAGGAGCGCCGCGACGAAGCAATCCACACGGCGCTGGCCGAAATGCGCTAGCCACATTGCACTGGATTGCCGCGCGACCTTAGGTCGCTCGCAATGACTGAGGATTTTTGACGTGAGCGCCTTTACTCTTCCCGGCTTCGACCTCGATGCTTTCATCCGCGAGACGCTGGCCGAGGACCTTGGCAAAGGCCTGCCCGGCGGCGGGCGCGACGTGACCAGCGAAAGCGTGATCCCCGCCGATGCGCGGTTTGCAGGGGTCATGGATACGCGCGACGATATCAAGGTCGCCGGCCTGCCGGTGGCGGAAGCCTTCTTCCGCGCGCTCGATCCCGATATGACGATCGAGATATTGGTCGAGGAAGGCGCACAGGTTTCCGGCGGCACCGATCTGATGCGGCTCGAAGGCAATGCCCGCGCCATGCTGACGGCGGAACGTGCGGCGCTCAACACGGTGCAGCATCTGTCGGGCGTGGCCACCATGGTTTCCGAATATGTGCGCGCCATGGGTCATCCCGAATGCACCCTGCTCGATACGCGCAAGACCATCCCCGGCCTGCGCCATCTGGAAAAATACGCCGTGCGCATGGGCGGCGGTGCCAACCACCGCATGGGCCTGTGGGATGCGGCGATGATCAAGGACAATCACGTCCTCGTGGCCGGTAGCGTGGGCGAAGCGGTGCGCCGCGCGGTCGATGCCGGGGTCACGGACATCATCTGCGAGGTGGACCGGATCGACCAGATCGAACCCGCGCTGGAAGCGGGGGCCACGCGGCTGCTGCTCGACAATATGGAACCGCCGGTGCTGCGCGAGGCGGTGGCGCTGGTCGCCGGCCGCGTGCCGACCGAAGCGAGCGGCGGCATCAATCTGGAAACCATCCACGCCAAGGCCGCAACCGGCGTCGATTACGTTTCCGTGGGTCGGCTTACGCAGAGCGCACCTGCGGTCGATATCGGTCTGGACTTTACTCCCCTGTAAAAGCGTTGCACTCCCTCGCACTGTATCAACAGGGAGGAACGCGTGACCAAACCCGCTTCCATCAGGAAATTCGATTATCTGTACATCGGCTCGGTCATCGTGGGCCTCGCCGGGCTCATGCTCGGCTGGGATACGCTGATCCAGCAGATGAATGCCGAATTCGCCGCACAGGGTGTCGCACCCGAAGACAGTTTTGCCAGCACCACCGTCATCACCGGCTTCGTGATGGGGACCGCCATCAGCCTGGCGCTGTGGTTCCTGATCTCGAGACTGCGGATCGAATTCGTGAAATGGATCATCGCCCTGTTCACGGCGTGGAGCGTGATCTCCGTTCTGACCGCGATCATCACGGGCGGCTTCAACGTCAGCCAGATTTCAGGCATCATCTCGACCGTGATGGCAGTCGCCGCGATCTACATGCTGTTCCAGCCCGATGCGAAGGCCTGGTTCGCCGAGAAACGTGGCGACTGATCGCACCGCGTTACTGATTGCCGCGCTCTCCTGTGCCACCGCGCTTCCGCAAGTGGCGCAGGCACAGGCGTTTCAATGCTCCCTGCCCGATGCGGTGGAGCTCCCGCAGATCAAGGCTGAACGGCCACGGCGGCTGCCCGTCACCGGCTATACGCTGGCGCTGAGCTGGGCGCCCGAGTTCTGCCGCTTTCGCGAGACCCAGCGCCGTCATGCGCGGCAGTGTTCCGGCGATAGCGGGCGGTTCGGCTTTACCGTGCACGGTCTCTGGCCGGAAAGCGGCCGCAGCTGGCCGCAATGGTGCGGCGGCCAAGACCTCAAGCCGCGCGAGGCCCGCCCCAATCTCTGCATCAGCCCCAACGCCGCGCTGATCGCCCGCCAGTGGGAAAAGCACGGCACCTGCATGACGCGGCAGCCGGCGACCTATCTCAAGGTGACCCGTATCCTCTACAACGGCCTACGCTGGCCCGACTTCATCCGCATCAGCCGCGAGGACGATCTGACTGCTGGCACCATCCGCACGCGCCTTGCCGACGCCAATCCGGGCTGGATGCCCGAAGCCATCGGCGTACATCTCGACCGCAAGGGCTGGCTCGAGGAAATCCGCCTTTGCTACGACCGGCGTTTCATGCCGAAGCGATGCGATCCGGCGAGATACGGTGTTTCTGACGACCGCGCAGCCAGGATCTGGCGCGGCTTGTAGGCTCAGGCAGCCCGCCGCACGATTTCTCTATAACGCATTCAACATTTGACCTTTTAGGCGGATATAGTCCATGGCGCGCACAGCCAATTGTGGCGAAAAAGGGGAACCCAAATGAAATTCAAGAACGCAACGCTCGTCGCTTCGGCATTCGCTTTCGCAGCTCTCGCTGGCTGTGCAGAAAGCGAGCAGGAAGCTCAGGAAGATCTGGTTGAGCAGCAGTACGAATCGCAGGAAGACACGCTTGAAGAGCAGGCCGACCTCGCTGAAGCTCAGGGCAACGAAGCTCAGGAAGAAGCTCTCGACGCCGAAGCAGACGCCATGGGCGAAGCTGGCGACCAGGCTGAAGACGCTGTCGACGCAGCCAACTAATTTCAGCGGTCGGCGATAAATTGCCGGCTGATGGTTTTGCGGCACCCGTTTCCGGACGGGTGCCGTTTTTCGTTGCGGGCCCCTTTAATGGACTATCCAGAATGCAGTCTTAGCGCCGCGCGCTGAAAAACTCGCGCAACAGCGTGGCTGCCCGCGCTTCCCCCAGACCGGCGTAGACTTCCGGCCGGTGCAGGCACTGCTCCTGCTCGAATACCCGCGCACCGTGCTCGACTGCGCCGCCTTTCGGATCGCTCGCGCCGTAATAGACCTTGGCTATCCGGGCGTGAACGATCGCCCCGGCACACATGGCGCAGGGCTCGAGCGTGACCCATAATTCGCAATCGGTAAGCCGTTCCTGGCCGAGCGCTTCGGCAGCACGGCGAATCGCGAGGATTTCGGCATGGGCTGTCGGATCGCATGCTTCGCGCGGTGTATTATGCGCCTCGGCGATTACTTGGCCGTCGCGGGTTATGACGGCCCCGACCGGCACCTCGCCCGCGGCAGCGCTCGCCTCCGCCAGTGCCAGG
Organism: uncultured Erythrobacter sp.; assembly: GCA_947504155.1. Classification (GTDB taxonomy): domain Bacteria; phylum Pseudomonadota; class Alphaproteobacteria; order Sphingomonadales; family Sphingomonadaceae; genus Qipengyuania. The sequence goes on along the minus strand of CANNGF010000002.1, from coordinate 605,186 downwards.
GCGCGCTTCATGGGTTGCGGGAGGGTCCAGGACGACATACCGGCGCCTCGCTAGCCCCCGGCTGCGGCCTGCGCAACGTGCTTGACGATTCGGACCCCCACCGCTATGCGCGCCGCTTTCCGGGATTAATGAGGCCCTGACCCGCATAGCGCGGCCAAGGGAACTCGCCCGCCCATTCGAACGAAGAGACTGATCCATGTCGCGTATTTGCGAACTCACCGGCAAGGGCCGCCAGGTCGGCAACAATGTGAGCCACGCCAACAACAAGACCAAGCGTGTCTTCCTGCCCAACCTGCAGAACGTAACGCTGATGAGCGAAAAGCTCGATCGCAGCTTCAAGTTCCGCGTTTCGACGCAGGGCCTGCGTTCGGTCGAACACAATGGCGGCCTCGACAACTGGCTGATGAAGACCAATGACGAAAAGCTTTCGGCCAATGCGCTGAAGGTGAAGCGCGAACTGAAGAAGGCTGCCGCCGCTTCGTAAGCCGGCGGCGCTTCGGCGCTGTTTCAGACAGACGAACAAAAAGGCGCGCGGGGACTCACTGCGCGCCTTTTGTCGTGCCCTGCCTCCCCCAGGCGTTGTCTGCTTAGGGCATCGGCGGCAGAAACAGCAGCGGATCGAGCCGCTTGTTCCTCCAGACGAGGCTCCAATGAAGGTGCGGGCCGGTGGCGCGGCCCGACGATCCGATTCGGCCCAGCTTCTGGCCCTGCTTCACTTCTTGCCCATCGCGCACGAACAGTTCGGAAGAATGCAGGAAGGCGCTGTTTAGGCCTTGGCCGTGATCGATGATGAGTAGCTGACCCTCCAGGCTGAAATCCGGTTCGCTCAACACCACGATCCCGTCAGCCGGCGCGACATAGATCGTCCCTGACCCGCCCGCGATATCGAGTCCCGAATGATAGCTCCCCGGTTCGCCGCGATAGATACGCTGCGATCCGAACCGGCCCGATATCCGGCCCGTTACCGGCCAGATGAAGTCCTGTCGCCAGCCCTCGGCACCGGTCTCTTCCTGCCGCGCATTCCAGATCGCCTCGAGTTCGGGGCGGCGGCGCTGCATGAAGCTTTCCGATGCCCCGCCGGCACGGCGCGCGACATTGACGCGCTCGATGTTCCAGTCGCGAGGCTTGATGGAAAGAGTCTCGGCAATAACCTGCCCGTCGGCACGCGTAGCGCTGAGGCGGATGGTCGATTCCTGATCGCGGTCGAAGGCGGCAAAGAAATAGCCATCATCGTCCAGGCTCAGATCGGTGTCGCCCAGGGTAGCGGACACAATTTCGCTGGGTGCGCGGCCGCGGAGCCATCCGCCCTGCTCAAGCTCGCCCTGATAGGTGAAAGCGGCACGCTGCTGAACCGGCGGCGGTGCAGGGGCGGGTGGTGGAGTGGGCGCAGGCGGCGGAGCAGGGCGCACCGGCTGGACCGGCTCATTCCCGCCCGCTGTCATGATATCGGCATGCGGCGTGGAAACCGCACAACCGGCTGTCGAAAGAAGGAGAAGCGGCGCGACCCAGTGCAATCTCACGGTTTCAGCCGCTCCGTCGCCAGCTGGGGTGTCGCATAGGCTTCCTGGTGATCGACGGACCAGTAGCGCAGTTCTTCCAGTGGTATCGGGACCCCGCTGGCCGCGCAGAATACGTGGTTGCCGGTGCGCAGCACACGGAAGCCGTTGGGACCGTAGTGCAATTTCGCCTCACCGGACGAAGAATTCTTGTTCATCAGCATGGGGTCATCCTAGCAGGCTGCGTCTAGCCGAACAAATCATCCTGCGTCGGCGGCGTTCCGGGCTTCGGCGGTTTGCGGCGCGGTTGAGGCGCAGGCGCGTTGGTTGGGGCATCGCCGGTCGAGACCGGTAGATCCCCGTCGCGGAATTTGAGGATCAGGCTGGCATGCTTGGCCGCCTCTGCCTTGTCGGTGAGCGTCCCGCCCTCGATGCCCGTCACGCGAACGTAGCCGCGCTTCAGAACCGTATCGGGATCGAGCGAATGCATGACGCGTCCGAGACCAGCCAGGCGTTCACGCCCTTCGGCCAGCGGTCGTAGGACCAGTACCGGTTCCAGCCGCACACTTTCGAGCTTTCCGCGCGCCTCTCTCAGACCGCCCCGCAGCACCGAAGGTGACAGGCGGAGATTGCCCAGACGCTCCCGGCTTTGCGCCGTACGATCGAGGAGACCGCGCTTGAGACGTTCTGCCTGGTCGTCGAGCTTCTGCGCCTGCGGCTGCAGCAGAGCCTCGGGCGTGGGGAGCCGGTCGGTTCGGGCTTCCAGCCGTTCGCGCCCCAACTGGACCGGACGTATGATCGCACGTCTGCTCCGCGCACCGAAATCCGACAGTCCCGCGGCCAGTTCGTGCCGCACCGGAACGGCGATTTCAGCCGCCGCTGTGGGCGTGGGCGCCCGGCGGTCTGCTGCGAAATCGGCCAGCGTCGTATCTGTTTCGTGCCCTACCGCGCAGATCGTGGGGATCGTGCAATCGGCGACTGCACGCACGACCTCTTCCTCGTTGAAGCTCCACAAATCCTCGATCGACCCGCCGCCGCGCGCGACGATCACCAGATCGGGCCGGTCGGGATGGTTTTCGGGCATGGCGGAGAACCCGCGCACCGCCCCGGCCACCTGCGAAGCGGCGCCCTGGCCCTGCACCAGCACCGGCCACACCACCACACGGCTTGGGAAACGGTCGGCCAGGCGGTGGAGGATATCGCGAATCACTGCGCCGGTGGGCGAAGTCACCACGCCGATGGTGCGCGGCAGGAAGGGCAGCGGCCGCTTGCGCTGCTCGTCGAACAGACCTTCGGCAGCGAGGCGGGCGCGGGTCTTTTCCAGCAGCGCCAGCAATGCACCTTCCCCTGCCAGCTCCATCCGCTCGATGACGATCTGGTACTTGCTGCGGCCGGGGTATGTGGTGAGCTTGCCGGAAGCGACGACTTCCAGCCCGTCCTCGGGATTGAACGGCAGGCGCTGGGTGTTTCCGCGCCACATTACCGCATCGATCACCGCTTTTTCATCCTTGAGCGCAGCATAGAGATGCCCCGAGGCTGCGCGCTTCACCCCTGACAGCTCGCCGCGGAGGCGCACGAAACCGAAGCGATCTTCCACCGTCCGCTTCAGGATGTTGGAGATTTCGCTCACCGATAGCGGCTCGGCGTTGTCGCCGGGGCGACGCTTCGCTACCAAGCCTTCGTCTTCGGAATTTGACGGGAAATCGGCGGCCATGAATATCCTTTTGCTCGGCAGCGGCGGGCGCGAACATGCTCTGGCATGGAAACTGGCGCAATCGCCCAAGTGTGACAAGCTGTGGGCGAGCCCCGGCAACCCCGGTATGGAAGAATGCGCCGAATGCGTTCCGCTCGATAGCAGCGATCATGCCGCCGTGGTCAAGTTCTGCGAGGAAAATTCGATCGGTCTCGTGGTCATCGGCCCGGAAGGCCCGCTGGTCGAAGGGCTGGCAGACAGTCTGGCGGACGCGGGCGTGCTCAGCTTCGGCCCCTCCAGGGCTGCGGCCCAGCTGGAAGGCAGCAAGGGCTTCACCAAGGATCTGTGCGAGCGGGCGAATATTCCCACCGCGCGGTTCGAGCGCTGCACCTCGCTGGAAGCGGCGTGGGGCGCGCTCAAGAAATTCGATGCGCCCTTCGTGCTCAAGGCCGATGGGCTGGCCGCCGGCAAGGGCGTGGTCATCGCCGAAACCCGTGAAGAAGCGCAGCACGCTCTTTCCGAAATGTTCGACGGCCGCTTCGGCAGCGCAGGCTCCGAAGTGGTGATCGAGCAGTTCCTGACCGGCGAGGAAGCGAGCTTCTTTGCGCTGACCGACGGGGAAAGCATCGTCCCGCTTGCCAGCGCGCAGGATCACAAGCGCGTGGGCGATGGTGACGAAGGCCCCAATACCGGCGGGATGGGCGCCTATTCGCCGGCGCCGGTGCTGACCAACAAGCTGCGCGATCAGGCGATGCGCGAAATCATCGAGCCGACGGTCCGCACCATGCGCGAAGAAGGCATGCCCTATTCGGGTGTGCTCTATGCCGGCTTGATGCTGACCAAAACCGGCCCGCAGTTGATCGAATACAATGTCCGCTTCGGCGATCCCGAATGTCAGGTGCTGATGATGCGGCTCGAGAGCGATTTGGTCGAGCTGATGCTCGCCTGTGCCGAACGCCGCCTTGGCGAAATAGAGGCCCCCCGGATGAGCGACGATTTCGCACTTACCGTGGTTATGGCAGCGGAAGGCTATCCCGGCACACCGAAAAAGGGCGGCGAGATCGACTTGGACAGCGCCGAGGAGAATGGGGCGAAAATCTTCCACGCGGGTACGAAGCGCGACGGCGGCCGGCTAGTCGCCAATGGCGGGCGCGTACTCAACGTGACGGCGAGGGGCGCCACCGCCACCGAAGCGCAGGCCGCGGCCTATGAGGCGGTCGACGTGGTGCAGTTTCCCGACGGCTTCTGCCGCCGCGACATCGGCCAGCGCGAGGTGCGCCGCGAGCGGCACGGGTAGGGCTCTATGCCTCGAAGTGATGCGACACAGGGTAAGCGTCGGGGTTCGAAACCGGCGCTTTAACTCCGTTCGTCTTGCGTGAGGGACGCATCCCTATTTTCCGCCTTCTTTCTGACACATTTGGCCTCGCACCCATTTTCATGAAGCCGGTAAGTGCCGATGTTGAGCGCACAGGGGACACATGATCGAAGGAATTACCCATGAGATACCTCCCTACCGTACTCGCTGGATCGGCCTTGGTTCTCGCCAGTGGCGCAATCGGCCAGACCACGGATGATCTGGAGGCGAACACGCCTCAGGAGAATACGACCGACCCTGCCATGAGCGGGCCGACAATGAGCGATCCGGCGACCGCAGGTACGTTCACCGATGCCCAAGTCCAAAGCTTCGCGGGTGCCATGCTGGAATTGCAGGCATTGACCGGTGATGCCGCGACCAAGCAGCAGCAGGCTGCGGCAATCATCGCCGACTCGGGCATCGACGCCGAAACATTCAATGCGATGGGCGCTGCGATGCAGAGCGATGATGATCTCGCTAGGCGCGTCCGTCTGGCCGCAGCGGAACTGCAGGGCAAACCCGCGGGCTAGTCAGACCGCTTGATACTGCTGCGGGTCCTTGCCGATGCGACAAGGACCCGCAGAGTAGACAGTTAGTTACCCAATCAAGAGAGCAACTGCGCCCGAAGATCAGCCGAGCTTTTGCGCGACGAGAGCCTTGAGATCCTTCTCGCTGCGCGCGCCGATATGGCTGATGATTTCGCCGGCACAGATCGCGCCCATCCGCAGACAGGTTTCCAGATCTTCACCGCGGGTGTGCCCGGTGAGGAAGCCGGCAGCGAAAAGATCGCCTGCACCGGTCGTGTCTACTACCTGTTCGATCGGCTCAGCGGCAACTTCAGCACGCGTTCCACCGGCAAGCGCTACGGCACCCTCGGCACCGCGCGTGGCAACCAGCGTTGGCACCTTGTCCTTCAGGGCGGCCAGACCGGCTTCGAACTCGCCTTCACCGGTCAGCGTGGCGAGTTCGCCTTCGTTCACGAAGAGGATATCGATCTTGCCCTCTTCAATCAGCGCGCGGAAATCATCGCCGTGACGATCGATCACGAAGCTTTCCGAAGCGGTGAAGGCGACCTTGCGGCCTGCATTGCGCGCCACATCGATAGCCCGGCGCATGGCACTGCGCGGTTCTTCAGGATCCCACAGATAGCCTTCGAGATAGAGCACGCCCGCGCTGGCGATCAGTTCTTCGTCGAGCGCGGCGGGCGGCAGATATTGCGACGCGCCGAGGAAGGTGTTCATCGTCCGCTCGCCATCGGGCGTGACAAAGATGAGGCAGCGCGCAGTCGGCGGTTCGGCATCGCGTGGAGCCGTGTCGAAATCGATCCCGACTGCGCGGATGTCATGCGCGAAGATGTCGCCCAATTGATCCTTCGCGACCTGCCCCACGAAAGCGCATTGCGCGCCCAGCGCAGCCATGCCCGCCAATGTATTGGCCGCCGATCCACCCGAGATCTCCGTGGCGCGGCCCATCGCGCTGTAAAGTTCCTGCGCGCGTTCGGTGTCGACCAAGGTCATGCCGCCCTTGGCCAGGCCCAGTTCCTCGATCAGTTCGTCCTGGCAGGGGGCCATCACATCCACGATGGCATTGCCAATCGCGACGACATCGTAACGGGGGTCGGTCATATTTTCTCCGCGCGGGATTTAAGAATTGGTCGGGTGCGGTTAGCGGTTCGTCGCGCAGAGGCCAAGGGCGGCGTTGACATTGCCCGGCGTGGCAGCGATTCACCCTTGCCATATGATATCGCTGCCGCGCGCCCTTGCCCTGTCCTTCAGCCAGTTGCGCGATCCGGCAATCCTCAGGGTTCTCGGCAAGAGCCTGCTGGTGACCATCGCGATTTTCCTGCTTCTGGGCTGGCTGCTCAGCTTCGGCTTCGAAGCCCTGCTGGAATGGGCGGGGCTGGCCGACGGGAGCGGGGCAGGCACTCTGCTGGCCCTGCTCGCCACGCTGATCGGCGCATGGCTGCTGTTCCGCTTCGTCGCATTATTCGTATTGCAATTCTTCGCCGAGGAGGTTGTGCGGGCGGTCGAGGCGAAACATTATCCGGCCCAGGCCAGCGCTGCCAGATCGCTTCCCCTCACGCAGGAACTGCGCAACGGCCTGCGATCGACGCTACGGGCATTGGTGGTCAATCTCATCGCCTTGCCCTTTGCCATCGCCCTGCTGGTCACCGGCGTGGGAACGGCGCTTCTGTTCTGGGCCGTGAATGCATTCCTGCTCGGGCGGGAACTGCGCGACATGGTCTGGTTGCGCCATCGCCAATCGGAGCAGGATATTGCGCCGCTCGGCCAGGGGGGACGTTTCCTTCTCGGCGGGGCGGTTGCGGGAATGTTGCTCGTGCCCGGCATCAACCTGCTCGCGCCCGTCATAGGCGCGGCGAGCGCCACCCATCTTGTCCATCGCGGGAGAGCCGCCATTGCGTAATATGATCGCCCTGCTTGCCATGGCGGCAAGCCTTTCCGCCTGCGTGAGCACGCCGAAAACCATTCCGGGAGCCCAGCGCCCGGTCACGTCGACACGGCCACCGCCGCAACAGCCCGTGCGACCTGCCCCGTCGACCGGGGCGTTTATTGCGCCGAAGGTGATGAATGTGCCGGGACTGGAAGGGGTGATCGGGCGCGATGCCACCGCGCTGGCCAATCTGTTCGGCGCTCCGCGGCTGGAAGTGAAAGAGGGCGATGCTCTCAAGCTGCAATTCAGCGGCAGCGCCTGCGTGCTCGATATCTATCTCTATCCGCTGCAACCCGGCGGGCAACCCAGCGCCACCCATGTGGAGGCGCGCCGGGCCAGCGATAGTGCAGATGTCGATCGGGCAGCTTGTGTCAGAGCATTGCGGCGATAACGCGCTTTTAACCGCTATGGCTTAGTCATTCCGCTATTCTTGGACCTTGGCGGAAATACTTATGCATCCTTCTTTCGATATTCTGGCGCGCCGTGTCGCCGAAGATGGGCGTGTCAGTGCGGACGAACTGCTCGAGCTGCGCCGCAGTGCGTGGCCCGATGGCGTGATTTCGAAGGACGAGGCCGAAGCGATCTTCGCTCTCAATCGCCAGCTGACCGAACGTGGTCCCGGTTGGACCGATTTCTTTGTCGAGGCGATCGGCGAATTCGTGGTCAACCAGATCTCCCCCAAGGGCTATGTCGATAATGCCAACGCCGCTTGGCTGATGGCGCAGATCGATGCCGACGGACAGCTCGGTTCCATGGCAGAGCTTGAGACCCTGGTCCGCATTTTCGAAATCGCTAAGAACGTCCCGCAAGAACTCAAGGACTATGCCATCCGCCAGATGGAGAAAGCAGTCGTCGAAGGCACCGGCCCGACCCGCCGGGGTGGCGCGCTGGAGGCAGGGAATGTCAATGCCACAGAAGCCCGGCTGCTGCGCCGCGCGATCTTTGCCCCCGCCAGTGACCGTCCGGCAGGTGTAAGCCGAGCCGAGGCTGAAATGCTTTTCCGCATCAAGGAGATAACCCTCACTGCCGACAATGCGCCTGAATGGAAGCAATTGTTCGTGCAGGGCGTGGCAAATTATATCGAGGGTTTTGCTAGCGAGGCGGCGCAAATCGACCGTGAAAAAGCCATCGAGCTCGAGCGGTTCATGAACGACACCTCTTCGAGTGTTGGCGGTTTCCTGATGCGCATGCTTGGCACGCTACCGGATAAAGCAGGCTTTCAGCGTGCGAGTAAGGGTGGACTTGGTGTGTTTGCGGATCGCGAGGCCGAGGCCGCAAGAGGTAAGGTCATCACCGAGGCGGAGCAGGCCTGGCTCGACCGGAAGATCGATCAGGATGGCAAGGTAGACGAGTACGAACAGGCACTGCTCGATTTCCTTGCGGAAGGCTGATCAGCCTCGACCATGCGCTGTATTTTCTCGAAGACATCGTCATGGCGCGACATAATTCGCTTATACCATAAAGCTTTCGCCGCACCCGCATGCGCCTTTGGCGTTGGGATTCTCGAATACGAAGCCGGCGGAGAAATCGTCTTCGACCCAGTCCATCGTGCTGCCGACGAGATAGAGGACGCTTGCCCCATCGATGTAGAAGGTACCGCCCGGCGTTTCGATCTTCTCGTCGAATTTTACCTCTTCGCTCACATAATCGACGGAATAGGCAAGGCCAGAGCAGCCACGGCGGGGGGTCGATAGCTTGACGCCGATCGCGTCGTCCGGTGCCTTCGCCATCAGGTCGGCAATCCGGGCTTCTGCACCCTTGGTCAGGATAACGGCAGCTTTCGGGGCAGGGCGGGTGGCAGTTTCGACCATTATAGCATTCCCAATTCAAGCCGCGCTTCGTCGGACATCTTTTCCGGGCTCCACGGCGGATCCCAGACGAGGTTCACCTCGGCGTCACGCACCCCGGGTACGCTGGCCGCGCGCAATTCGACTTCACCCGGCATCGATTCTGCCACCGGGCAATTGGGCGTCGTCAGCGTCATTATCACCGTGACGTCGCATTCATCATCGACTTCCACGCCGTAGATGAGGCCGAGATCGTAGATGTTTACGGGGATTTCCGGATCGAAAATCTCCTTCAGCGCGGAAATGACGTCCTGTTGCAGCTTGCCGCCAGTTCCGGTCGCATGGTCAGCTTCGGGCTTCTTCTGCAGAAAGCCTTCGAGATAGTCCCGCTTGCGTTCCAGCTTCTCGCCCGCGGTTTCTTCAGGCTCCACCGCATCGGACACGCGGGCACGAGGCGGTTTACCCACCACGGTGTCGGCGGGCGACGGTGCAGCGATGAAATCCTGTTCGTCGCTTTTGGTTGATGTGATGGGCTTGTTCATCCGAAGATCCTCCGGGTCCTTTCAATTCCGCGCAAGAGCGCGTCGATATCGCTTTCGTCGCTATAGAGGCCGAAGCTGGCGCGCGCCGTGGCGGAAACGCCGAGGTGTTCCATCAGCGGCTGCGCGCAATGATGACCCGCTCGGATTGCGACATTTTCTTCATCCAATATGGTGCCCAGATCGTGGGGGTGAACCCCATCGAGAGCGAAAGATACGATCCCGGCGCTTTCATCCGGCCCGAAAAGGGTGACGGCATTCAGCTTGCGCAACTCGTCCCGCAATTGCCGGGCAAGCCCAGCCTCATGCTCGAACAACCGATCAGGGCCGAGCGCATCGACGTAATCGATGGCAGCATGAAGCGCGATGGCTTCCGTGATCATGGGCGTACCAGCCTCGAATCGCTGCGGGGGCGGTGCATAGGTCGTACCCTCGAAGGCGACCTTGTCGATCATCGCCCCGCCACCCTGATAGGGCGGCATCTTTTCGAGGAGTTCTTCCCGGGCCCAGAGCACGCCGATCCCGGTCGGACCGTAGAGCTTGTGGCCGGAAAAGGCGTAAAAGTCGCAGTCCAATTCCGCCATGTCGAGCGCCATGCGCGGAGCGGCCTGGCAACCGTCGAGCAGTATCTTGGCACCGACCGAATGGGCCAGATCGGCTGCCTGGCGCGCTTCAAGTACGGATCCCAGAACATTCGATACGTGGGCCAGCGCCACCATTTTGGTGCGCGGGGTCAGCAACGCTTCCAGTGCGCCCAGATCGATCCGGCCGTCTTCGGTAAGCGGACAGACGTCGATCTCGGCTCCGGTCCGTTCGGCAAGCATCTGCCAGGGAACGATATTCGAGTGATGTTCGAGCTGGGAGAGGACGATCCGGTCGCCTTCGCCGATACGTGTCATGCCCCAGGTCGCAGCCACAAGGTTGATCGCCTCGGTCGCACCGCGGACGAAAACGATCTCATTTTCCGTCTTCGAACCGATAAACTCGGTAACGCGCCGACGGGCAGCTTCATATCCCAAGGTCATCTGTGCCGAACGGCCATAGACGCCCCGATGGACCGTCGCGTAGTCGCGGCCCAGAGCGTTAGCCATGGCATCGACGACAATCTGCGGCTTCTGCGCGGATGCCGCAGTGTCGAGATAGTGCCAGACCTCACCCGCCTCGGTCACGAGTCCGGGAAAGTCGGCTTTGCGGGTAAGAGTGGCGGTATCGCTCACAAATGCTTGTCCAGCTTGTCGAGCGCGGCACCCAGCAGTTTCTCGTGCGCGTCTTCATCGTTGAGGCCGACCAGCGCATCGCCGATAAAGGCCTGAACCAGCAGCCTGCGCGTCATCTCGGGCGAAAGGCCGCGAGCCGCCATGTAGAAGCGCGCGGTTTCATCGAGTTGGCCGACAGTGGCGCCGTGGGCACATTTCACATCGTCAGCAAAGATTTCGAGCTGGGGCACGGCATTCACGCTCGCGCCCTTTTCCAGCAGCAATCCCTTGAAGTCCTGTGCCGCGTCGGTTTTCTGAGCCTTGCGCGCAACATCGATCGCGCCGAGGAAGTTGCCCGTGCCGGCGCCCCAATGCACGCTGCGCACCGTCTGGTTCGACGTCGCTTCCGGCTCGGCGTGGTTCACGCGGGTTACGAATTCACGAACCGTATTCCGGCCGCCAACGGTAATCCCGCCCATTTCGAAGTGGGCGCCCGGGCCCATAGTTACTTCGACTTCGACGCGAGAGAATTCGCCCGAAGCAATGACGCCAAACAGCTCGAACCGCGCGTTCTCTGCCACATTGACGCGAAGCCGGATCACTTCGGTTTCCGAAGAATTCTCGTCTGTTATAGTAAGAAGTTCGCGCAGGCTCTCACCTGCCGCCACGTCGATCTGGCGCCACGTGTCGAGATGGCCAGTCTGCAGCTTTTCGACTGGAGAATAACGCCACGCCTCATCCTTGCGGGTCGGGAGATCGAGCGTGCCGGTCACTTCGCCGCCCTTACCGTTGCAATGCGGCGCACGCCAAGCCGATGCGCATCTTCGATACAGGGCTGCACCTCAGCCATCACTTCCTGCATCTGTGCTTTGCGATCGGCTTCCGGAGCATCCGCAGCGGCAATCGCATCGAGCTCTTCGACACGAGGAGTATAGCAACCGACCATTGCACCGCAGCGGAGCAGGTCCACCGCCTGATCGCCGGAGCTTTGCTCCACGCGGCAGGTCAGCTTGCCATCGTCTTTCTTGTAGACGCCGCCCTTCCATTTATCGAGCGTCTGGTTGATCTGCACCACCTGCTCGGCAATCGCCTCTTCGCTTGGCGCGGTGGCGGCAGGAGCGGCGGCTTGCGCCATCACAAGTGCTAATGCGGCGAGTATCATGCAGCCTCCATCACGGCGTCATAGCCTTCGTTTTCAAGCTGCTGAGCCAATTCGGCCCCGCCGGTCTTAACGATCCGGCCCTGCGCCAGGATCGAAACCTTGTCCGGCTTCACCACTTCGAGCAGGCGCTGGTAATGCGTGATCAGCAGCGCCGCTTTGTCAGGTGCCCGCATGATGGTGTTGATACCTTCACCGACCACTCGCAATGCATCGATGTCCAGGCCGCTATCGGTCTCGTCGAGGACCGCGAAGCTCGGGTCGAGAATGCCCATCTGCACCATCTCGGCACGTTTCTTCTCACCGCCCGAAAAACCGACATTCACGTTGCGCTTGAGCATATCCATGTCGAGCTTCAGCAGGCCGGCCTTTTCCTTGGCCAGCTTGAGGAATTCACCGCCTGTCAGCGGCTCTTCTCCGCGCTGCTTACGCTGCGAATTAAGAGCCTCGCGCAGGAACTGCACGTTCGAGACGCCGGGTATTTCGACCGGGTACTGAAAGCCGAGGAACACGCCTGCAGCGGCGCGTTCATGTGGTTCCATATCGAGCAGATCCTTGCCATCGAAACTGATCGATCCGGCAGTCACTTCGTAACCGGGCCGGCCGCCAAGCACATAGGCAAGCGTCGATTTGCCTGCGCCATTGGGGCCCATGATTGCATGGATTTCGCCCTTGGCCACCTTGAGTGTAAGCCCGTTCAAAATTTGCTTGCCATCGATTTCGGCAGAGAGATTTTCAATTTTAAGCATTGTCGTTCCTGGAATAGCGGGGCCGCGGCGCACTGTTGCGCTGGTGTTCGCGGCGAGCCTGCTGCTTGTCGGCGATGCGGCTGCGCATGCCGAGGGTGATACGTTCGAGGACAGCGTCCATATTCTCGAGAATATCCTTGGCGGCGATCCGCATCACGCGAATACCGACGGCTTCGAGGCTCTTGTCGCGGCGCTTGGCGAGGGCGTCGTCCTGATCTTCCTCGTCGATCATGATCGCCATGCCGAGGTTGTGGCAATTGAAGTCGACAATTGCGCTTCCGACTACAGCGTGGCGCTTGAAGACGTAACGGCCCATATCGGCCTTGGCGAAACGCTCAGCCAAAGCCTTGTGTGCTTCGGTCGAATACCGCCGCAATTCACGCGCCTGTTCGTGCAGCGCATCGAGCCGTTTCTCGGAAATCTCCCAGCCACGGCCCTTCTTCTTGATGGTGGGCGCGGTGTCAGCGGTTTCGCTAGGATCGCGAAGCTGAAGGGTCTTGCGGTCAGTCATTGGCTTTCCTCTTTTGACGAACCGCCCTTTCGGGAGGCGCGCAACTCAGAGACTGGGAAGTCATGGAGGAGATTGACGAACTCAGTGGGACAATCGCGCGCCGCGTTTATAAGAAAGCCTTCGGGATAATTGGCAGCGATAATCTCCATGGACCCACCGTCCGCGTCGGCCCAGAATGGGCGTGGCCCGTCAAACCGATCATTGGCGACCGCACCGCTCGCGAAGCCGCAAATTTTGTCGCTGTTCTCGAAAACATCGGAAAACTGGACGCTCTTTGGGTTATTAAAATACGATTCGGCAACCTGCTGTTGGATGCTTTCGACATTCGAGCTACCACAGCCTGACAAGATCGCCGGCCCCATTAGCAGGATGGCAAACTTCAATTTGGTCATCACCCCACACTTCCCTCAAGCGAGATCGCCAGCAATTTCTGCGCTTCTACGGCAAACTCCATCGGCAGCTCTTTCAGCACGTCCTTTGCAAAACCGTTCACAATCAATGCGATAGCTTCTTCATCGTCGAGGCCTCGCTGCATGGCGTAGAACAGCTGGTCATCGCTGATCTTGCTGGTGGTCGCCTCATGCTCGATCTGGGCAGTCGGGTTCTTCACTTCGATGTAAGGCACGGTATGCGCGCCGCACTGGTCGCCGATCAGCAGGCTGTCGCATTCGGTGCGGTTGCGCACGCCGTCAGCATTGGCCGCCACGCGCACGAGGCCGCGATAGGTGTTATCCGACTTGCCGGCGGAGATGCCCTTGGAGATGATCGTCGAGCGGCTGCCCTTGCCGTTATGGATCATCTTGGTGCCGGTATCGGCCTGCTGGTAATTGTTGGTCACCGCGACCGAATAGAATTCGCCCACGCTGTCTTCGCCATTCAGCACGCAGGAAGGATATTTCCACGTCACCGCGCTGCCGGTTTCGACTTGGGTCCAGCTGACCTTGCTACGCGCGCCTTGGCACAGCGCCCGCTTGGTGACGAAATTGTAGATCCCGCCCTTGCCGTTCTCGTCACCCGGATACCAGTTCTGAACGGTCGAGTATTTGATCTCGGCATCTTCCAGCGCGACCAGTTCCACCACGGCGGCGTGAAGCTGGTTCTCATCGCGCATAGGTGCGGTGCAGCCTTCGAGATAGCTGACGTAGCTGCCCTTTTCGGCAACGATCAGCGTGCGTTCAAACTGGCCGGTGTTCTCCGCATTGATGCGGAAATAAGTGCTGAGCTCCATCGGGCAGCGCACGCCTTCGGGGATGTAGACGAAGGTCCCATCCGAAAAGACCGCGCAATTCAATGTCGCGAAGAAGTTGTCCTTCTGCGGCACGACCTTGCCGAGCCACTTTTTCACCATCTCGGGATATTCGCGAATTGCTTCGCTGATCGACAGGAAGATGACGCCAGCGCGTTTCAATTCTTCGCGGAAACTTGTGGCCACGCTGACGCTGTCGAAGACGGCATCGACTGCTACTTTCCGGGCGCCTTTTACGCCTGCAAGGACTTCCTGCTCACCTAGCGGAATGCCGAGCTTGTCGTAAACGCGCTTGATCTCGGGATCGAGCTCGTCGAGCGATTCGATCTCCGTCTTCTTCTTCGGAGCGGCGTAATAATAGGCGTTCTGGTAATCGATTGCCGGATAGCCGAGCTTGGCCCAGTCGGGCTCTTCCATTTCCTGCCACAGGCGAAAGGCTTTGAGACGCCAGTCGAGCATCCATTCAGGTTCACCCTTCTTGGCGGAAATGAAGCGGACCGTGTCTTCGGTCAGCCCTTTTTCCGCAAATTCGGTTTCGATGTCCGATGACCAGCCGTGCTCGTATTCGGCAGCCTTGGCGGCAGCTTCCTTCGCTTCACGGTCCTGGATATCCACTTGCTCGTTCACGCGACTTCCTTTTCCTGCGAGAGCTGCACCAGCGAGATATTCGCCAATGCGCCGCGCAGCGCTTTATTCACCATCGGCCAATGTGGTTTGACCCGGCAATCGTGATCGACGGCACATTCTCCGCCGTCGATACATGCCGTCAGCGCAATCGGCCCTTCGACTGCCTCTACGATATCGGCCAAGGTTATCGCTGCAGCAGGCCGGGCCAGCTGCAAGCCGCCACCCGCACCCCGCACGGACCGCAGCAGTCCAGCTGCCGTCAGCTTGCTCACCAACTTCTGTACAGTGGGTACAGGAAGGCCGGTTTCCGCTGCCAGCTCGGACGCACTGACCCTCGCTCCGCCGCAATGGCGGGCAGCCTGGCTCATCGTGACGACAGCGTAATCTGCAAGGTTCGAGAGGCGCATAGTTAAATCGGACAATATCGTTCCGATTACTCAACTATGAGCGGAACGGTCGATTTTCAACGGGAAACAGCCAATTGCGAGTCGTTAGCATTTGCGCGTAGCAGCCGTTTGCCGCGCGCATATTCCCTCTCGCGACCTGCAAAAGGCCAGCATGGCCTTCATCTCTCTTGGCACCAAACCGAACGAATAAGAGAGGGGAAAGAAAGAGGGCTAGATCGGGCGGGGCCGCCAACTATACGGACAGGCCCACCCGATCTCGCTGGTTCTACTCAGTTACGTATCAGGAATCGCCCTTTGTGCTGGCGATCCAGCGATCCACGTTTTCTTCCATGATCGACAATGGAACAGGGCCGTTGGTGAGGATGACGTCATGGAAGGCGCGGATATCGAAATCCTCGCCCAGCTCTTCGCGGCCGCGCTCGCGCAGTTCCATGATCTTGAGTTTGCCGATCATATAAGCCGTCGCCTGCCCCGGATAGACGAGATAGCGTTCGATCGCCTTGCGGATGTCACCATCTGGATTAGGCGTATTTTGGGTAAGATAGTCGATGGCTTCCTCCCGGCTCCAGCGCTTGTGATGCATGCCAGTATCGACCACGAGCCGGCACGCACGCCATAGCTCCATCCCGAGCCGACCGAAGTCGGAATAGGGATCGGTGTAGAAGCCCATGTCCTTGCCTAGCTCTTCGGAATAGAGACCCCAGCCTTCGCTATAGGCCGTAACTCCGCCAAAGCGCCTGAAAGGAGGAACTTCGCCCAGCTGGGTCTGGATCGAAAGCTGCAAGTGGTGGCCCGGCAAACCTTCGTGATAGGCCAGAGCTTCCAGCTCGTTCTTGCTCATGTCCTTCAAATTATACAGATTGACATAATAGGTACCGGGCCGTGAACCGTCGGGCGCCGGCCGCTGGTAGAAAGCCTTGCCTGCGCTTTGCTCCCGAAATGCCTCGACCGGCTTGATGACCAGCGGATCGGAAGGCAACGTCGAGAAATAATCCGGCAGCCTGGCTTCCATGGCTTCCAGCTTGGCCCCTGCATCCGCGAGATAGGCCTCTCGCGTGTCATAGAAAAAGCGGTCGTTGGTGCGGGTGTAATCGAAGAATTCCTGCAGCGTTCCTTCAAAGCCAACTTCGGCCATGATCTCGCGCATTTCGCCATGGATGCGTGCCACTTCGCGCAGGCCGATCTGGTGAATTTGATCGGCAGTCAGATCCGTCGTGGTGTAATTGCGAAGCAGTGCTTCGTAATAGCCGGCCCCTTCGGGAAACCGCCAAATTCCATCCTCGGAAGGCGCGATGGCCTGCTGGCGCTTCATTTCATTCAGCAACCGCTCGTAAGCCGGCCGCGCGCTCTCGTTCCAGGCTTTCTCGGCGGCCCCGTTAACAGGGCGCGTTCCGTCGATTGCGCCCATCTTCTTGCGGTAATCTTCGAGAATTGCGTTGTCATCGCCCGCAGCAAGCAGGTTCTCGATATCCGAAATTACGTAAGGGTAGACCCAGTCGGGCGGCATGATCCCTTTGGCAGCGCGCTCTTTCGACTCTTCCACCAGCGTATCGATTGCCGGTCCCAGACCCTGGATGCGGCTCAGATAGGCCGCTGCATCGGTACCGTCGGTCACCCGGTGAATGTTGATGAGGAATGCGGGCAACTGGCTCTGCGCGCCATTCATCTGATCGAAGATGTAACCGTATTCTCGGTAGGGAGAGAGGGCTGCGCTGCGCTTGGCCATCGCGTCGAAAAGCCGGAAGCTCAGCGCGTCTTCGCGCGAGAGCGTCTCGGGATCGAAGTTTGCGCGCATTCTTTCAGCTGTCGACTGGAGCAGCGCTTCGCTCCGCCGGTCGGCGGCGCTCGAAAGATCGCCCCACCGCGAATAGTCTTCATCGCGACTCCCGCGATAGGACTTTGACAGGGGCGACAAAGCGAGGGACGCCTGATCGTATTCTTCGAACAGATTTGCGAGCGCTTCGCTGTTCGAAGACTGCGTGGTCTCGGCGGAAGCGACCGGCGTGGTATTCTCCATCGTTGCACAGGCAGGCAAGCTTAGGATCGATATTCCGGCGAGCCAGAAACGGACGGAATGCATCATCTTGATTTTCCCCTCAGTGAACGAGAAGAGTGTCAAGCATGCTGGATCGCAACAGTAAACACCGCATCCGATGAGCACTTTAGTCAGTACCTAGACCGCCCCAGAAAAAAGGGCGGCCCAATAGGCCGCCCCTGAAAGGTGAGAGCTCTCTGCAGTTCCGCTTCGAGCCCTTCGGGTCGCAAAAATGTGGTTACTGAAACTTTGCCTGCAAGTATTGTAAGGACACGACATTCCATTGCGTGGGCAATCGTTTTGACGGAATTTTAGTGTGCAGTCGTGCCGCAAGGACCCGCAACCTCGACACCCTTCGCGGCCTAAGCCATAGGCGTGAAATGCTTTTCGACATAATCCGCCCCTTGCTCTTCAGGCTCGATCCGGAGCGCGCTCACCGTCTTACGATCAGGGCACTCAAAACCGTTCCGACACTCAGGCCAAGTTCTCCGAAGGAGCTTCGAACCGAAATTGCAGGGATAAGCTTTCCCAATCCTCTCGGGATGGCGGCCGGGTTCGACAAGGATGGGGAAGTTCCGGACCAACTTCTGGGGCTGGGTTTCGGATTCGTCGAAGTGGGCTCCATCACGCCTAGGCCCCAGCTTGGCAATCCGCAGCCGCGGTTGTTTCGCCTTGTGGAAGATCGCGCGGTGATCAACCGGATGGGGTTCAACAATCACGGGGCGGAACGCGCGGCGGGACGGCTGTCTGCACGCTCGGCACGGCCCGGCGTGCTGGGGATCAACATCGGCGCCAACAAGGATAGCGATGACCGTATCGCCGATTACGCCGAGATGACTCGTATCATGGCGCCTCTGGCAACCTATCTTGCGGTGAATATCTCGAGCCCCAACACGCCGGGGTTGCGTGCCCTCCAGGATGAAAGCGCCTTGATCGAACTCCTCGATGCCGTGTTCGCGGCGAGAAGCGAAGCAGGACCACCCATCTTCCTCAAGGTGGCTCCGGATCTTGAACCGGCCGATATCGATGCAATCGCGCGCATTGCCGCTGACAAGAAGCTCGGCGCGCTGATCGTATCGAACACGACCACCGGGCGCCCGCCGCTGCAGTCGCGCCATGCTGCTGAAACGGGCGGACTTTCCGGTGCGCCGCTCAAAGATTTGGCGCTCCAGCGCATTCGCGACTTCCGGACAGCGACTGGCGGAACCATCCCGCTTATCGGTGTGGGTGGAATAGCGTCTGCGGAAGATGCATGGGCGCGGATACGGGCCGGGGCCAGCCTCGTTCAGCTATACAGCGCGATGGTGTATGCAGGTCCCGGCTTGCCGCGGCGGATCACGCACGGCCTTCTGGAGCTTATGCGCCGCGATGGATTTTCATCGATTGCCGATGCGGTGGGAAGCGAATAACCACGCAGCATGTATCGTTTGCTTTCTTTACCGCTCGCAGCGCTGGCACTTTCGGCTTGCGCTACCTCACCTACCGATCTCGGACCGCCGCGCCTTGGCGATGAGCAAACCCAAGGCTGGGTAAGTGCAGCCGACCCTCGCGCTCAGGCGGCGGGAGAGGTCATACTCGCCAAAGGCGGAAGTGCGACCGATGCGGCCATTGCGGTAATGCTGGCCCTGGGCGTGGTCGAACCGCAAAGCTCCGGCATCGGCGGGGGCGGTCTGATGGTTCGCGGCCAAGCCAATGGAAGCGTCACCACGTTTGATGGGCGTGAAACTGCGCCGTCGGGCGCCACCCCCGAATGGTTTCTCGATACGGATGGAAACGTGCCGCCGTTCATGGATTCGGTCCTGAGCGGATTGAGCGTGGGCGTTCCGGGCAATATCGCTTTGGCCGCCGAAGCGCATAAGGCGCATGGGAAGCTGGAATGGGCGGCATTATTCCAACCCGCCATTGGCCTTGCCCGGGAAGGGTGGATCGTCAATCCCCGCCTTAACACCTCGCTGGCAACTTCGAAGGATCGTGCCGCCCATACCGAGGACGGCAAGGAACTGTTCTTCAATGCCGCAGGCGAGCCCCTGGCAGTTGGAACGCGGGTGAAGAACGAAGAACTTGCCCGCACACTGGAAGAGATCGCCGCCAGGGGCCCGGACGCCTTCTATACCGGGCAGAACGCGACCGCCTTGGCGACTACCGTTGCCCGCCACACACCCAAACCGGGCGCCATGACCACTCAGGACATCGCGAATTACCAAGCGAAAGAGCGCGACGCGGTGTGCACGTCATACCGTTCCTATCGTGTCTGCTCGATGGGTCCGCCGACTTCCGGCGGAGTTGCGGTTCAGCAGATCCTCGGTCAGCTGGAAAGGTTCGATCTCGCCGCCCTTGGTCGGGAGAACCCTGTAACCTGGCACCTATTCCTTGAATCGCAGCGGCTCGCCTATGCCGATCGCGAACTGTATCTCGCCGATAGCGATTTCGTTAACGTGCCCGTCTCCGGCCTGCTGGACCCGGTTTATTTGGCAAAGCGCAGCGCTCTTATCTCATCCGAAACGACACTTGGATTCGTCCAGCCCGGCAAGCCTGAGGGGGCACCGCAAGCGCTTACCGATGGAGACGAGCCGACAGAGCACGGAACTTCCCATATCGCCGTGGTTGACCACGATGGTACCATGATCAGCTACACCTCGACTGTAGAAGGAGCTTTTGGTTCGGGCCTGATGACTGGCGGGTACTACCTCAACAACGAGCTCACCGATTTCAGTCGGACTCCCGAAGTCGATGGGCGCTTCGTGGCCAATCGTGTCGAGGGCGGGAAACGTCCGCGCAGTT
Organism: uncultured Erythrobacter sp.; assembly: GCA_947504155.1. Lineage (GTDB taxonomy): Bacteria > Pseudomonadota > Alphaproteobacteria > Sphingomonadales > Sphingomonadaceae > Qipengyuania. The sequence continues at coordinate 585,155 of CANNGF010000002.1, read as the reverse complement.
CGATGTCGCCTACCATAGTCTTCGATCCGGAAGGACGACCATTCATGGCGGTCGGTGCAGCCGGAGGGAGCACAATTCCGGTGACCACTGCCCGTGCCATCATCGGTGCGATCGATTTCGGGTTAAACGCCCGAGACGCGCTCGCGCTGCCCTTCACGATGGCTTTCGGTGATCAAGTGCTGCTTGAAGAAGGAACCTGGTTGCAGACCCATGCCAAGGAATTCCGCAAGCTGGGACATGACGAGATCATGATCCGTGCGGCACCCATCAAAGGCGGCACGGTCCTGCGGCGGGCTGGGGGCTGGGAAAGCGCACGTGACCCCAGGCTGGACGGCCAGCTGGACCTCCCCTGAAACGCTTCTGGTCACCTTGCCGTAGCGGCGTGGGGAGCTTAAGCGCCGTCTCGTCGTTGGTCGCACAACAAAAGATAACTCTGTGAGGAGCCTGCCTGTGCTGTCGGACATCGACTCCGCCAATAACCTTGTCGAACTATTCCTGAAACGTGCGGCCGAGCGGCCTGATCGCGCTTTTCTTGGCGCGAAACGCGACGGGGAATGGACGACCATAAGCTGGAAGCAAGCCGCGGATCAGGTTTGTCTGCTGGCCGAAAGCTTGCGTGAGCTCGGTCTTAATCCGGGGGACCGGGTATGTCTGGTGTCCGAGAACCGGCCTGAATGGTGTATCGCGGATCTGGCGATCATGGCGGCAGGCTGCATCACAGTGCCGGCCTACGTAACCAATACCGAACGCGACCATGTCCACATCCTCGACAATTCAGGAGCACGGGCGGTAATCGTATCCTCGCAGAAATTGCTTGGGCCGCTCCACGGTGCATTGCAGGTGACCGGAATCGCCGATCATGTGATCGGGATCGAAGATTTGCATCGCCAACAGTCGGGAAGTTTCAGCTTTCACCAGTGGGATAAGCTGGTTCAGGGAGATGCGGAGGCGGCACGTGAGGCCGTCACATCCAGAATGGCAAATGTCGGTCGCGGAGACACGGCCTGCATTATTTATACAAGTGGCACCGGCGGTGCGCCTCGAGGGGTGATGCAGCATCACGGTTCCATTCTATGCAATGTCGCGGGCGCTGCCGAAATTCTGATGGAAGATTTCGGAATCGACGATGAAGAACGCTTCCTTTCCTTTCTTCCCGCCAGTCACGCCTACGAGCATACCGGGGGCCAGTACCTTCCGATCGGCGTAGGCGCCCAGATTTACTATTCCGAAGGTCTGGAAAAGCTGGCCAGCAACATTGAAGAGACCCGCCCGACGATCATGGTCGTGGTTCCGCGGCTGTTCGAAGTGTTGCGCACCAGGATCATGAAGCAGGTCGCGAAACAGGGCGGCATGGCGGAAAAGCTCATGACCATGGCCCTCGAAGTCGGCGAGAGGCGGGCCGAGGGTAAACCGAGGTTCGGCGACGGGGCAAAGGATTTTCTCGTCGGAAAACTCCTAAAGCCCAAAATTCGCCAACGCTTTGGTGGCCGTATCAAAGCCATGGTTTCCGGTGGTGCGCCGCTCAATCCCGAAGTCGGCATTTTCTTCGAATCGATGGGTCTCACCATGCTTCAGGGTTACGGTCAAACCGAAGCAGGCCCTGTCGTCGCCTGCAATCGGCCCAAAGCAGGCATCGCCATGCATTCGGTCGGCCCCGCCATGCGCGGTGTCGAAGTGAAAATCGCCGAGGACGGAGAGATCCTGTGCCGCGGCGAACTGGTGATGCATGGTTATTGGCAGAACGATGCCGAGACTGCGCGTACGATCAAGGATGGCTGGCTTCATACGGGCGATATCGGGCACCTCGATGAAAGGGGGCGCATCGTTATCACTGATCGCAAGAAAGACATGATCGTCAATGACAAGGGCGACAATATCGCGCCGCAGAAGCTTGAAGGCATGCTGACACTTCAGCCCGAAATTGGGCAGGCGATGGTTGCCGGAGACAAGCGGCCCTACATCGTAGGTCTGCTGGTGCCGGACGCCGAATGGGCGGTAGAATGGGCGGCCGAACAGGGGAAGAAATTCGACCTGAAAGCGTTGCAGGACGATCCGGAGTTTCGCGCGACGCTACGCAAGGCGATCGATCGTGTGAACAAGGACCTGTCCGTGATCGAGAAAGTGCGCCAGTTCGAATTCGCCGACGAAGCGTTCAGCATCGAGAACGAGGAAATGACCCCCTCGATGAAGATACGTCGGCACAAAATCAAAGAGCGTTACGGTGATCGGTTGGCGAGCCTCTACCGGAGCTGAATCAAGCCGGTACTTCCTCGATGAATTCGGGAAAGAAGGTAGGCGCTCGGTCGGACCAGCCCGGAGCGGTCGCGGCAGCTTCGCTTAGCGACTGCAACAGCATCTTGCGCCGTTCCGGTCGGATATGCGGCAGAGCGGCCGCAGCACAAAAGGCACTGGGCAACCAGGGGCGGGCTTCCGGGCCGAGCAGACGCTCGTAAAGGAACCGGAAGGCTGAAAAACAGTCGATCCGTTCCTGTGCAAGATCGAAGGCTACGACCCGGGTGATCTTGCCGATGAAACTCTCGATCCCATCAAACCCGGATTGATGAGGGATGGCACCACGAAGAGCCTTGAGCTCCTGATAGGCCACGTACTGACTACGTATTGCGGCCGTTTCCCCGTGGGTGCGCCCCCAGATCCGGAAAGCATCGTTACGGCTTAGCCCGATATCCAGACTGCGGCGAATGTATCGCTGCTCTGCAGCAGTGAAACCTGCGAATTCTCGCATCTCGGCAATTGTCAGCGATGCAGCATTGGTAACGGCCATGATTCGACTCCTTCGTCGAATCGGAGTTTCCCCGAAGATGGTTAATTTTGTGTGCCGGGGCTTAGATCAGTCCGGCAAGAGGGCTGCTGGGATCCGCATATTTACGGCGCCCCATGCGTCCGGACAGGTAAGCCTCGCGGCCAGCCTGGACTGCCAGTTTCATCGCCCGTGCCATGCGGAGCGGGTCTTTCGCTTCGGCGATGGCTGTATTCATAAGTACTCCGTCGCAGCCCAATTCCATGGCTACGGCCGCATCTGACGCTGTGCCGACACCTGCATCGACGAGCACGGGTACCTTCGCGCCTTCTACAATCAGACGGATCGTAACCTGGTTCTGTATCCCGAGTCCCGATCCGATGGGGGCGCCCAGCGGCATAACCGCAACCGCGCCAGCTTCTTCCAGTTGTTTCGCTGCGATAGGATCGTCCACGCAATATACCATCGGGTGGAAGCCTTCCTTGGCGAGCACTTCGGTCGCCTTTAGCGTTTCGCGCATATCTGGATAAAGCGTCTTCGCCTCTCCAAGAACCTCCAACTTGACGAGGTCCCAACCGCCAGCTTCCCGGGCAAGGCGGAGGGTGCGGATCGCTTCTTCCGCCGTAAAACAGCCCGCAGTGTTCGGAAGATAGGTTACCTTCTTGGGATCGATGAAGTCAGTCAGCATCGGCGCTTTCGGATCGCTGACGTTGACCCGACGTACGGCAACGGTAACGATTTCTGCGCCGCTCGCTTCCAGAGCCGCCGCGTTTTGCTCGAAATCCTTGTACTTTCCGGTGCCGACTATCAGGCGGGAATTGAACGTGTGGCCAGCAACCGACCAGCTATCGTCGCCTTGCCCGCCGCCCACGAAATGGACGACTTCGAGCGAGTCCCCTTCGTCTATTGCGCGCGTCGAGAGTTCGCTGCGCGGTGCGATCGTGCCATTGTGCTCAACAGCAACTTTGGCCGGATCTAGATCGAGCTCCCGAACAAGCTCGGCAATGGTGTTGGCGGATGTGCGGCGGCTTTCGCCGTTTACGGTCAGGGAAATCATGGGACCGACTTAGTCTCCGCAGCGCTCCTTGCAAGCGGCGGAATGGCAGTGGCGCATATTCAGAATATGGCCAAGCGATACAAGCGCGACCCCGAGGATCGTCAGGACGGCTTCCTTGTAACCGTGCGGAACCGCAAGCGCAGCGCCCATAAAGGTAAGTCCCGTCATGGCGATAACAAACGGCATGGCCATGCGATGCCGCAGTGCGCCCCAGCCGATCGCCACGCCGGCGATCAAAGTCGCAACCAGCAGGCCCCAACGGTGGATTTCAGGAGCAAGCAGAAACTCCCCGCCGATACCTAGACCTGACACGAGTGCAATGCTGGCGATGCAATGCAATGCACACAGCCCCGAAAGACCGATGCCGACGCGGTCCAGCCGCCGGCGAATCGGGTTCAATGCACGTTGCAACATGCCAGAGCAGATATGTGATAGTGTCTCATCTTACAAGAGCGAATTGCGGAATTGATCTGTAATCCGCCGTTTGACGTACCCGGCATGCCGCTTGTTCCATTTGCACTTGCGAAACACGTCTCTGGGGGCGAACAGGCTCCGCATGAACACCCTTGCTTCCCGCAGCCGGCCGATATTGCTGGCTAACTGGCTATTCTCCGTGGCTTTGCTGGTCATCATCATCGTCACTGTGGGCGGTATAACCCGATTGACCGAAAGCGGACTCTCGATCACCGAATGGAAGCCGTTCCTCGGCGCGCTGCCTCCGTTGAACGAGGCCGACTGGCAAGCCGAGTTTGAACTCTACCAGCGCATACCCGAGTACACCCAGATAAACGGACCTGCGGGAATGGATCTGGAAGCGTTCAAATCGATTTACTGGTGGGAGTGGATACACCGCCAGCTGGGCAGGCTGATTGGGCTGGCGCTGGTCATCCCACTCGCATTTTTTGCCGTTCGCCGGATGATTCCAGACGGCTATTTCTGGCGGCTGTTTGCATTGGCGGCCCTCGTGGCGCTGCAGGGTAGCTTCGGTTGGTGGATGGTCGCGTCCGGTCTCGAGACACGTACCGATGTCAGCCACTTCCGCTTGGCGATCCACCTTTGCACCGCACTCATCCTGTTGGCTGGCCTTGTCTGGACAGCGCTGGACCTGCGAAGGCTAGGCATGGTCAACGCAAGGCCTGCGCGATTGACGAAGCTAGCGACTGCAACGGGTATCATCCTGTTTATTCAGCTTCTGCTGGGGGCTTGGGTCGCGGGACTTGATGCAGGCCTGGCTTCCGACAGCTGGCCTCTGATGCAGGGACGCTTCATCCCCGAATTTGACGGCACTCCGGGATTCCTTTGGGCAATGACCCACGATCCTTTTCTCATCCATTGGATGCATCGCTGGTGGGCGTGGGTTGTCGTGATCGCACTGGTGTTGATGGCGCGCAGGGTTAAGCCGGTTTCGCGACCGGCCTCAATCGCCATTCACGTGGCTTTCGGCACCCAGATAGTGCTTGGCATCGCAACCGTGTTGAGCGGCGTGGAATTCCATCTTGCGGTTCTGCATCAATTGGTTGGCGCGCTGCTGGTGGCCACGGTCGCATGGGGTGCCCACGTGCTTGGCCGCCAGAACTAACCGCCAAGGAGGTTACGCCCCTCGATATTGGCGCTCTTTAATATAGGATGATGGCAAGGCCTCAGGCTCGGACTTTCCGGCGGCGTATTATTATACCCCACGCAAGACCCGCAGAATTGCTTGACGAATCACGTCCATGCGCCCATTTGGCGCGCGCTTAGCGGCTCCGTACAGGGCCGCGAAATCGTTTAGGGCCGTAAAGCACGGCGCGATAACTCGAGCAAACGGACATATCAGCCATGAAGGCTCTCACCAAACTGACCAAGTCGGCCAAGCCGGCAGAGGTCGAAAAGGACTGGCATATCATCGACGCCGAAGATCTCGTCGTCGGTCGTCTTGCCGTCATCATCGCCAACCACCTGCGCGGCAAGCACAAGCCTAGCTACACCCCGCATGTGGATTGCGGCGATCACGTCATCGTCATCAATGCCGACAAGGTGAAGTTCACCGGCAAGAAGATGGACGACAAGATTTATTACAAGCACACCGGTCACCCGGGCGGCATCAAGGAAACCACCCCGAACAAGGTTCTGGGCGGACGTTTTCCCGAGCGTGTCCTCGAGAAGGCCGTGCAGCGCATGATCCCGCGTGGCCCGCTGGGCCGCGACCAGATGCGCGCGCTCCACCTCTACAACGGCACCGAGCATCCGCATGAGGGCCAGAAGCCCAAGACGCTCGACGTTGCTTCGATGAACCGCAAGAACAAGGCTGTTGCGTAATGGCTGACGAAACCAAGAACGACACCGTCTCGGATCTCGCCGATCTGAAGGACATTGCCGCCGACGCACCTCAGGGCGACAGCGCGGAAATCGCTGCCAAGGCCGACGTTCCCCTGCGCGAGCAGGAGCTTGACGCTCAAGGCCGCGCTTATGCGACCGGTCGCCGTAAGGATGCTACGGCCCGCGTATGGCTGGTTCCCGGCAGCGGCAAGATCACCGTCAATGGCAAGGACCAAGAAGTGTATTTCGCACGTCCGACCCTGCGTCTCGTGATCGATCAGCCGTTCGCTATCACCGAGCGCCAGGAACAGTACGATGTGATCGCCACCGTCAAGGGCGGCGGCCTTTCTGGTCAGGCCGGTGCAGTCAAGCACGGCATCTCGCAGGCTCTCGCCAAGTACGAGCCGGCGCTGCGTTCGACGGTCAAGGCCGCCGGCTTCCTCACCCGCGACAGCCGCGTGGTCGAGCGTAAGAAGTACGGCCGCGCCAAGGCACGTCGTAGCTTCCAGTTCTCGAAGCGTTAATTCGCCTCCAGAGCCGGACACCGGACAAACAGAGGGCGGTTCCGCGAGGGACCGCCCTTTTTCTTTGCATTTAGCGTCCGATCACCGCTGAATAAGCATCAGCGCCCACGCAAGCCCGGTGCCAGCGAAAAAAACCGGCCAGCTCCACCAGATGTCATATTGATAAATCTCGGCTTGGAACACCGCGAGGTGGCCGCCGTCCGAACCCTGGCTCCCAACAACCAGCGCTACGACACATGAAAGAATAGCGCCGAGAGGCGCTGCTTTGAAGAATTCCATGGCATTTCCTCGAACTCTGTCAGCATAATTGCATGTCAGGGTTGAGAAATCGCAATGTCTTCTGGTTAATGCACAGGCGGGTCAACGCGCGGGACTTGGCGGACCGGTGCCACCGGATCATTTGGTTCACGCGGGGGCCTTGCATCTTCTGGCACGTCATCGATCTGCATGTCGCTGGTCTTCACGTCACTAAGATTACGCACACAGACAGTCAGCTTGCTACCGTCCCATTCAATCTCATTAAAGCTTGGCGGTGTCGAACGGGTGCGCTTGGACAAGGTGCCGGCACCGATCATTCTGACCGGACCGTTATCGGTTTCTTCCATGATATCGAACGCGTCGTGGACGTGGCCGGAAAGGACAGCCTGTACCGGTCTCCGCGCCAGTTCGCGCAGAGCCTTATCGCCATGGCGGGTAAGAGCCGTCCCTTGGGTTCCAACCTCACGCAGAGGATGATGGACGGTGACCAGCGCTTTCGTACCGCTGGGCAGCGCATCGATCGCGGCGAGACATTTTTCCAGCGCAGCCGAAGAAACCCAGCCTTTTGACCAATTCAGGCGCGGTTGCATGCGCACCGCTGTCTTGAGTGGAACGACGGCAAGCGACCCCAGATCAAGTTCCTTTTCGACCTTTTCTTCCATACCGTGAAAGCGTTTGTAGGGCGCGAAGAAACGCTCGATAGGATTGAAATAGGGCATGTCGTGGTTTCCGACCTCGACAGTGACCGGCGCGGGAAGCGAATTGATCCAATGCGTTGCGGCCTCGAACTCCCGATGGCGCGCCCTCATTGTCAGGTCTCCGGTGATCGCAACAGCATCGGGCTGTCGTTCGACGATCTCCTGCTTGACCCAATCGAGAGCACGATTGTTTTCAAGGCCGAAGTGGATATCGGAAAGGTGGAATATGCGCCGGAATTCAGAAGCCATGATGCGTCGCTAGCAGATCGACCTCGCACGGTGCTACCGCGAACTCGGCCTTGGGGGAAAGGGTGGCGGGCTCGCCATCGATCAGTACCTCCACAGGGGCACCGTCGCAGGTCTCCAAGGTGATGCGGTCCACTAGCCCCAGTCGAGTGTGGGGCCCATCGCGAAAGCTCCGCCGCAGCAATGCCCAGCTTTGAGCGAGCAATTCGCCCGCGCCTTCGGCATGGAACGCGTCGAGTTGCATGCCGCGATGGCTTGGTGTGAATTCGATGAGTGGGTAACCTTCTCTCTTGCCCAGTTCGGGATCACTGCAGCGCACCATCGATCCCCCGGTCGTTTCGGATAGCGCTTCGCTTGTCCCGCCGGCCATCGCGGGTATGTCGAAATCCCGCATGGCTTCGCGCACGCTCGCCCAGGAAGTGCCCGGCCCTACGAGAAGGCCGGCCAGAGCATCCCCTTTTTCGCAACGTGCCATCAACGGCCGTACCGGACGCGCCGCGCCGCTTGCATGGCGTTCGATGATCGTTTCGAGATCTGCATCCGGGCCGTGAAGGCGCTTGCTCAAGAGGTTCATCGTGCCACCGGGCAGGACCATGACCGACCCGCCCCAACCTTGTAGTTTGGCGATAGCCGCATTCAGGGAGCCATCCCCGGTGAAGATCGCGAGAAGGCGGATACCCTCGGTATCGAGTTCTTCGCGATTGGGTAGTTCCTCATCCGGAAACCCAATCTTGCGAGAAATGGCAAAGCCTTTGTCTTTGCAATGGCTTTCGAGCATCTCGATGGCCTGATCGGTATTGCTGCCTGACCGTGAATTCGTGAGCAGCCAGATAGGATTATCACTCTCCATGCAGCATTAGCGCCCCATGCGGACGGCGGTTCCCTCCGCTCAAACTTTGCCTGTCAAGATCATCCAGGCCGTCCCGAAATTCAGCAGACTATATATGCCGTAGGCCCACGCCATACCCGTCCAGCCATTACCGGCCAGCAACATTGCGGCGAGAAGGATGAAGAATTCGAACCACAGCGAAAAGCGCCCTCCGCCGGTGCGATAAAAGCTCGGCAATGCATCGAGCATCGGATGCCCGCTTTCAAGCACCGCCTTGTGCGCGGCGAAGTTGCCGATGCCGAGGAGGAATACGATCAGACTGACCATCCCGTCAGGATAGACATGATGTCACCCGATTGCCAATCCTAGAGGCTCGGGATCAGCGGCCAGCCATAGCCTTTACCTTGGGCAAATAGGTGCGACCAATCCGGAGCGCTTCACCGTCTTCCAGTTCTGCGGACCAGACACCCAAGCCATCGTGGCGCAGGCCTTTTATCCGGTCCTTGCGCAAAATGGTGGAGCGATGGATGCGAATGAATTTGGCCGGATCGAGCCGCTTCTCGAGCCCGGCGATGGTCTGCAGCAGGAGATAGCTGCGATCGTCGACATGGAGGCGGACGTAATCCCGCTCTGCATCGATCCTCGAAACTTCATCCGTATCGATTCGGATCAGCTCGCTGCGATGAGGGATCCACAGTTCGTCCAGCCATTTGCTTTCCTGTCCGCCGGTCTCCCCGCGCCGAGCCAGAGCGCGCTGGATAGCGCGTTCGAGCCGTTCAGGTTTAACCGGCTTCAAGACATAGTCGACCGCATCGAGATCGAAGGCCTCGACTGCGTAGTTGTCGTGGGCTGTGACGAAGACCACCGCGGGCCGATAATCCTGCTTGGCCAGCGCACGAGCGACCGAGAGCCCATCGACCTCGGGCATAGTCATATCAAGCAAAACGAGGTCAGGGTCCTGCGCCTCGATCATTTCCAAGGCCTCGGCGCCATCGGCCGCTGTCCCCACCACCTCGATATGGGAGAGCTTGTTGCAGATAACCTGCATCCGCTCCAACGCCAGCGGCTCGTCGTCGACGATGAGAGTTCGCAGTCTTCCTTGAATGTCTTCAGCCATGCTTCACCATCGGCAGCTTCAGTTCGGTTTCGTATCCGTCGGGCGTCTGGCCTGAATTGATCGATGCTTCGCGACCGAAACGTGCCTCCAGCCGGTCCCGCACATTGGCCAGACCGATACCGAATCCTCCGGTGTGACCAGAAGGCAGGCCCGGCCCATTGTCTCCTACGCGTAAGACCAACCGCCCGCCTTCCTCGCGCGCCACGATCGAAATGGTTACCGGGCGATTGCTTGCCGAGACGCCGTATTTCACCGAGTTTTCGACCAGCGGCTGAAGGATCATCCCCGGCACCTTCAACTGTGCCAGTTCATCGGGCAGATCGACCCGCGTCTTGAGCCTCTTGGGAAACCGAACCGCCTCGATCTCAAGGTAATGCTCCTGCAGATCTATCTCGTCTTCTAGGCTTACGTCGCCAGTCGAATCGTCGGCCAGCGAATGGCGGTAGAAACGCGAGATCGACTGAATCATCTCCTCGGCCCGGTCTTCCTTACCAGTCATCACGAGGGCCGAGAGAGAATTCAGAGTGTTGAAGAGAAAATGAGGATTCACTTGATACCGCAGCGAACGCAATTCTGCGGCCTTGGCGGCGCTCCGAAAGCGTTCGCCACGGCGTTCGGCCGCCTGCACTCGCGCGCCGGCGAGCAACGCAAAATAAAGCGCTGCCCAAGCTAGCAAAAGGAAATAGCGGTCGAGCCCCATTTCGATGAGTTGAAGCCAGCGATCCATTTCGCGGCCGTCCGGCAGGACGACTTGTGCCGTATTATTAGCAGGAGTAGCCCTGCCCAATGGCTCGCCTATCTTGGGTTCAGCAGGCACCGGACCTTCGATAATCAGATTGCCATTGTCATCCCGGCGGAGCGAGATACCTCGGTCTTGCGCGATCTTGGCTTCGTAACGCTCCTGAATAGAGGCGAAGAGCCATTGCTGCGATTGGGCGATAAGCAGGGCTGCAGGCAAAGCGAAGATCAAGGCTCCGCAAATCTGCAACGCCAATGAGCGATTGTCGAAGAGGCGGATGATTAGCCACAGGATGAAGGTCACACCCATTGCGGCGACCGTCACTGCCACACGGCGCGATACGAGATCGAACTCGAAGTCGAGTCCGATCAGCCAGCCGCGGGCACTGATCAACAGGAAATAGGCTGACCACACGCACACGATCGACACGAGAACCGTGCGGATCGAGACGTTTCCGGTCTCGGGACTTGGCGTTCGTTCGGCGGTCAAAGCCAGGTTTCTTTGCCCGCAAGACTTACCGCAGGGAAGTCCGGCGGTCGGACTTCCCGTGCGGTTTGTCGATCAGCTAAGATCCTATCCGACGGGCTCGACCTCGCCGCTCGCGATCTTTTCGCGCCACCTCGCCGGAGCGAGTGTGTGTACATTGTTGCCTTGGGCGTCGACCGCTACCGTGACCGGCATGTCCTGGACTTCGAATTCGTAGATCGCTTCCATCCCCAGATCCTCGAACCCGACGACTTTGGCGCCCTTGATAGCCCGGCTCACAAGGTAGGCAGCGCCGCCGGTAGCCATGAGATAGGCCACTTTGAAGCGGCTGATGACCTTGACTGCATCGTGGCCGCGCTCGGCTTTTCCGATCATGGCAAGCAGGCCGAGATCGAGCATCATTTCAGTAAACTTATCCATACGCGTGGCCGTCGTGGGGCCCGCGGGTCCGACAACCTCGCCCATCACCGGATCGACCGGGCCGACATAATAGATGGCCCGCCCCTTGAATTCGACCGGGAGATTTTCGCCCTTTTCCAGCATGTCGTGAATGCGCTTGTGGGCGGCATCCCGGCCGGTGAGCATCTTGCCGGAAAGGAGCAGGCGATCGCCATGTTCCCAGCTTTCGACTTCTTCCGGCGTCAGATTATCGAGGTCGACTCGCTTGGCCGCGCTGTCGGGTTGCCAGGTAACCTGCGGGTAATCGTCGAGCTTGGGCGGTTCGAGATAAGCTGGCCCGGAGCCATTAAGCGTAAAATGCGCATGGCGCGTAGCCGCGCAGTTCGGGATCATGGCCACCGGCTTACCAGCTGCATGGCAGGGGGCATCCAAGATCTTCACGTCGAGCACGGTGGAAAGGCCGCCGAGACCCTGAGCCCCGATCCCCTGAGCATTCACCGCATCGAAAATGTCGATCCGCAATTGCTCGATATCGGTCTTCGCACCGCGTTGCTTGAGTTGACCCATATCGATCGGGTCCATCAAGCTGAGCTTGGCCAGCTTCATGCAATGTTCGGCTGTGCCGCCGATGCCGATGCCTAGCATCCCCGGCGGGCACCAGCCGGCCCCCATGCTGGGCAGCTGTTCCACGACCCAGTCGACGATATTGTCGCTGGGGTTCATCATCTTGAACTTCGACTTGTTCTCGCTGCCACCGCCCTTGGCCGCAACGTCGATATCGATGGTATTGCCCGGGACCATCTCGACGGAGAGCACGCTGGGAGTGTTATCGCGCGTGTTACGGCGCGTGAACGCCGGATCCGCCAGAATTGAGGCGCGCAGCTTGTTATCGGGATGGGTGTAAGCCTGCCGCACGCCCTCATCGACCACTTCTTGAAGGCTGCGCTGGCTGTCGAGCCTGCAATTCATGCCCCATTTCACGAAGACGTTGACGATGCCGGTATCCTGACAAATCGGACGGTGCCCTTCGGCACACATGCGGCTGTTGGTGAGGATTTGCGCGATGGCATCCTTGGCTGCCGGACCCTGTTCTGCCTCATAGGCATCGCCGAGGGCGCGGACGTAATCCATCGGGTGATAGTAAGAGATATACTGGAGGGCGTCCTTCACGCTCTCGATCAAATCCTCTTCCTTGATAATAGTCATGTCGCTCATCGCGGCGCGTTCCCATGTTGCAGATTTGCGCTCCCCGATAGGCGCGTTCCCCGCCATCGGTCAAAGCGCTTGGAAGCAAAGTGTCTTGCGCCTAAGGCAACGCCTCGTCGCAACAGCGCGCTTGAAATGCCGTGTTATTGATGTAATACAGCCCTCGGATGACTATGACCACGACCACAGCCCGCCCCGATTACGCCGCCGCCCGCAAGGCTATGCTCGACAGCCAGCTGCGCACCAGCGGCGTCAACGAAGCCTTCGTTCTCGAACGCATGGGCACTGTCCCGCGTGAGGACTTCGTACCGGAGAATGCCAAGGGTACGGCCTATATGGACCGTGCCATCCGGCTTGCCGATGGCGGTTTTCTGCCAGCACCGCTGTTCCATGGTGCGATGCTGTCCGAAGCTCGGCCGACAACGCAAGACAAGGTCCTCGTCATCGAGGGCGGCAGTGGCTATCTGGCAGCGCTTGTCGATCCGCTGGTCTCTTCGGTCACTTCGATCAGCCCGGCAGAGGCGCTGGAGGCGAAGAAAGGCAAGTACTCGCTGATACTTGTAGACGGCGCGATCGAGCACGTGCCCGATAACATTGCGAAAATGCTGGATGCAGACGGCCGGATCGTTACCGGCCTCGTCGAACGCGGCGTGACGCGGCTCGCGACCGGGAGGAAAGCCGGCAAAACAGTGGCTCTACTGCGACTCGCAGAGATGGGTATCCCGCGCATGGGCGAGTTCGACAAGCCAGAGAGCTGGAGCTTCTGAACATGAGCAAGGGCAGGGCAATCGGGCAGTTCGCAATCACCGCAAGCATTGCCGCCCTGACACTGGGGGCAAGTTCGGCGCACGCCGATACGCTTCAAGAAGCCCTGACAGAAGCCTATTTCAACAATCCGACGCTGGAAGCAGCACGGGCCGGTCAGCGGGCCACCGACGAGACAGTTCAAATCGAGCGAGCCGATGGTCTTCCTTCTGCCGAAGCAACTGCTTCCGTAACCGAATTCCTCAAGCAGAGTTCGACAAGCTTCTTTACGCCTGACCGGGCCCTGACGGCCGGTGTCGATCTGGGCGTACCCATCTATTCGGGCGGCGCGGTGAAGAATTCCGTACGCGCAGCCAAAGAGCGTGTCGCCGCCGGCCGAGCCGATCTGCGCGGTACGGAAAGCGCGATCTTCACGCAGGTCGTGGCCGCTTACATGGATGTGCTGAGAGGCCAGGCGCTGGTTTCGCTTTCACTCAACCAGGTCGATGTGCTTTCCGTGAATACGCAGGCAACCAGCGACCGCTTCGAAATCGGCGATCTGACACGCACCGATGTTGCCCAGTCCCAGGCCCGTCTGGCGTTGGCACAGGGCGATCTGCGGAGCGCTCAGGCAAATCTGATAGCCGCGCGTGAAGACTATATCGCCCTGGTCGGCGAAGCGCCGGATAACCTGCAGGCGCCACCACCGCTCGCCGGCCTACCGGCCGATGTCGAGACAGCCGTGGACGTAGCGCTCGAAAACAATCCGGACCTTATCGCAGCGAAGGAACGTGCCCAGGCATCGCGCTACGATATCAATGTCGCCGGTTCGAGCAGGCTTCCCCGGGTTTCGGTCTTCGCGGGATATGACTACCAGAATTTCCTCGGCAGCGTAGCGGACGCGCCGCTCGATCCGAGCGATCCGGTCGGCCCCACGGTCGCCAGCCCGCAGACGACCACTGCGGCGCAGGCCGGCGTATCGCTTCGATTGCCGCTCTTCCAGGGTGGGCGCCCCGCAGCGCTTCAGCGCCAGGCCACCGCGCGTGCGAGTGCCGCACTGGAGCAAGTGATTGCGGCGGAACGCGATGTGATTGCGCAGGTGCGCTCCGCCTATTCGAGCTGGCAGGCATCGCTCGCCATCATCGAAAGTTCGCAAACAGCTGTTTCCGCAGCCGAGCTCAGTCTGGAAGGCGTGCGGGCCGAGAACTCGATCGGCAACCGCACTATACTCGACGTGTTGAATGCCGAACAGGAACTGCTGCAATCGCGCGTGGAGTTGGTCACGGCGCGCCGCAATGCTTACGTGGCGGGATTCTCGCTTCTTGCGGCCATGGGTCGGGCCGAAGCGCGTGATCTTGGCCTTGCCGAAGAAGGCGTCCTTTACGATCCTGTTGCCAATTACGACAGCGTGAGTGGACGGATCTGGGATTGGGAAAGCGTTCCCGAACCCGAAGCTGTCACCACCACCACCCGCGACATTCCCGCACCGACCTCAGAAATTCCCGAGGTTGCCGATCCGCGCGACAGGCCGTAGCGTAAGGCACGATCCACAACCGATACAGGCACAGCGGGGCAGACGCGGATTATGAAAATCAACGGTGAACCCTCGGTCGAAGAAATTCTCAATTCGATCAAGAAAGTGATCGCGCGCGATAGCGAAGGCAAGGTCGAGACACCGCAACGGCGCCGCGGCCTGATTGCTGGCGGCGCGGAACCGGCCGATGCGGAAGAAGCAGAGGACGTACTGGAACTGGGATCGGGCTTGGGCGAAGAGCTTCTCATTCAGGACAATGCAGACCTCGACGCGATATACGGCGAGGAACCGGGCGAAGACGATTACGAAGAAAGCCTGATCGCCGATGCTACGCGCAGTGCGATGCAGCAGAATTTCGCAGCGCTGACCCTGCTTTCGAAGCCGGGCAAGCAACCTCATGTCGTTCGCCAAGGCGAAACATCGCTCGAAGGCCTTGTCCGGGAAATGCTGCGTCCGATGCTTTCCCAATGGCTCGATGATAATCTGCCCGGCATGGTCGAAGACATGGTGAAGGCCGAGATTTCCCGCATAGCCGGCAAGAAGCGCTAAAGCGCTACCCTTCCGCCTGCGGTCGCGCTACATCGCGCAACCATGACATTCCGCAACAGGGTCGCATTCCCGCTCGCCAGCGCATTTGCGCTTTTCGCCTATCCGCTTCTGGCGCAGACAGCGCCGGAACCAATGCAGGCGAGCGACCTCGTCACGATGCCGCGTCTCGGCAGTCCTACCGTATCACCCGACGGAACAATCGCCGTTTATTCGGTAACGACCACCGACCCGGAGGAGTTTGCGCGAGACAGCCAGCTCTATATGCGGTCGCTCGACAATTTGAATGCCACTCCCGTCGCTCTCGACCTGAAGGGTAGTGGGGTAAGCTTCGGCGGCGACGGCTGGCTCTATTATATGGCTAACGGTGCCGAGAATGACAGCACACAGGTGTGGCGGGCCATGGTTTCTGCCTCCGGCACAGTAACGCAGAAAACGCAGGTCACCAGCATCGCACGCGGGGTTAACGGCTATTCCGTTGCCAAGGACGGCAGCAAGATCGCGATCTGGACGGATATCGCCCGGAGCTGCACCGATATCGCATGCGAGGACAGCGCCAAGTCCTATGCCCCGGGTCCTGGCGATGGCCGCCTCTATGAAGGCGATGGCGGTTTTTACCGGCATTGGGACAGTTGGGAAACGCCGGGCACCTACAGCCGGGTTTTCGCCTTCCCGCTGCGCAATGGTCGGGTATCCGGGGAAGGCGTCGCCGTCGACGGGCCTCTCGGCGCTGGCGGTCCGGTTGGCGATACCCCCTCCATGCCCTTCGGTGGTGGAGAGGACCTAGCCTGGGCGCCTGACGGTTCAGGAATCTACTTCGCCGCTCGCAAGGCGGATACTCAAGAACCGTATAGCGTGAACTTCGATATCTGGTGGAGTGATTTATCGGGCGCGGCGCCGACCAATCTGACTGCTGCGAACACTGCATTGGACATGCTGCCCACGCCTTCGCCGGACGGGCAGTATCTTGCCTATGTCGCCATGGCTCGTCCCGGCTATGAAGCAGATCGCCAAGTAGTCATGCTCCGCGATCTCAAGAGCGGTGTGACCACCGCACTTACGGGCGATTTCGACCGTAGCTTCGGCTCGCTCGCTTGGACGCCGGATTCACGTTGGATCGTCGGTACCGCGCAGGATGTACTGGATACACCTGCTTTCCGGATCGATCCGCGGACCGGCGCTGTAGAACGGCTCGATCTGATGGCCGGGAATGAAGCGCATATCGGCAATGTCGTTCCCCTGCACGGAGGCGATTTGCTGTTTACCAGAGACTCGATTGGTGCGCCCGCAGAACTCTTCCTGTCGCAGGATTGGGATCAGGCCGAACCGTTGACGCAAGTGGCAACGGAAACGATCGGCACGATGGCGCCCGTCGTGGTCGAGCGTTTCAGCTTTACCGGTGCGGGCGGCGACAAGGTCTGGGGCCAGATCACCAAGCTTGAAGGTCAGCAAGGGCCGATGCCGGCGATCCTTTATGTTCACGGGGGACCGCAAGGGTCGTTTAACGACGGGTGGTCCAGCCGCTGGAACCCGAGAGTCGTCGCAAGCCAGGGTTACGCTGTTATCTCGGTCGATTTTCACGGGTCTACCGGATACGGACAGGCCTTTACCGACAGCATCAACCGCGACTGGGGAGGCAAGCCGCTCGAAGATCTCCAGCTGGGCCTTGCGGCGGCACTGAAACAGGATCCCCAGATCGACGGCAACCGGGCATGCGCGATGGGTGCCAGCTATGGCGGTTACATGATGAACTGGATAGCGGGGAAATGGCCCGACCGGTTCGACTGCCTGGTGCAGCATGACGGCCTCTTCGACATGCGCAGCTTCTATTACACCACCGAAGAGCTGTGGTTTCCCAAGTGGGACTTCGGCGGAAGCTATGCCGACAACAAGCAGCTCTACGAACGCTGGAATCCGGTCAATCACGTCGAAAACTGGAAGACCCCGATGCTCGTGGTGACCGGGGAAAAGGATTTTCGCGTTCCCTACACGCAGGGTCTGGCGGCCTTCACCGTGTTGCAGGAACGTGAAATTCCCAGCCAGCTTCTGGTCTTCCCGGAAGAGAACCACTGGGTGCTTGATCCGAAGAACTCGCTGCAGTGGCACAACACCGTGTTTGCATGGCTGGACCGTTGGCTGAAGCCGGATGAGTAAGAAAGGCCTCGAAAAAGCACAGAAGGCGCTCGGCAAGATCGGCGGTGAGACTGCCGAGCGTCAGATTTTCCTGTGCGCGATCAGCGAAAAGCAGAAATGCTGTTCGCGCGAGGAAGGCAGGGCCGCGTGGAGCTATCTGAAGAAACGTGTGAAGGAATTGAACCTCGTGGGGCGGGGAGGGACCGTTCAGCGAACCAAAGCTGATTGCCTGCAGGTTTGCGCCCACGGGCCTATCGCCGTCGTCTGGCCGGAAAACATCTGGTACCATTCCTGCACCGAAGATGTGCTGGAAGCCATTATCCAGCGCCACCTGATTGGCGGCGTACCGGTCGAGGAATACCGGCTGCGTTCGCCTGAGGGCGCCTAATCTTCGTCGATCTTGTTGTCGGGTAGACTATTGTCGACCGACTCATCGTGACCCGTGCCTGAAGAGAGGAACATCAGTCCCATCAGCGCGCCCGCCAACAGCATGGTGAAAGCGATGCCGAGCGCAGTGGCGATGTAGAAATGGACCGAGACGTCCTCGAATTTCCATAGCAGCGCCATGGCGATGGCCACGATTCCCGCCGTCATCAGGAAAAGAAAGCGCATGATTCGCCGGAAGCGTGCCCACGCGTAAGCAGCAGCTTCAGGGTCGTCGAGGGGGGATTTTCCGGCCATGCCTCAGCTCAATGCCCCGATGCGCCGCGGCTTTCAACGGCGGTTTGAGTTCGATTCGCCAATTGTAGGGAAAAGTGGCATCTTCTCCTCCGGATAATTTGTGGAGGAGGAGCAGGCATGAACGTTGGCAAGCTTATCGAGGACCGGGCAAGTTCGGACATTATCTCCGTCAGCGTCGATCAACCGGTACGCGAAGCAGTGGCGGTTCTCGCATCGAAGCGAATCGGCGCGCTCCCGGTAATGCAGGGCGGCGCAGTTGCCGGAATCTTTTCCGAACGCGATGTAATCTACCGGCTTGCCGATGAGGGACAGTCCTGTCTCGATCGCCCGGTCGGTGAGGTTATGACTGCTCCTGCCATTACGATCGATCGAGATACCGATATTCTCGATGCGCTGGGACTCATGAGCAAGCGCCGGATCCGCCATTTGCCGGTCCTGGAGGGGCAGACCATGTGCGGCTTCATCTCGATCGGCGATCTGGTGCAGGGGAGGCTGGACGAAATCCAGCGAGAAGCCTCTGCAATGCGCGCCTACATCCAGACGGCTTGAGTGCAAGCCATGCGCTCCCTACATCGCTAGCATGGCCGAAATGCTCACCCTTACACCCGCTGCTGCCAAGCGCGTCGCCACTATTGCCGACAAGCAGGCGAAACCGGCGATTCTGCGACTTTCTGTCGAGGGCGGAGGCTGTTCCGGTTTCCAGTACAAATTCGACTTGGCGGATGAGCAGGCAGAGGATGATTCCGTAAGCGATACGGATGGCGTTCGCTTGGTCGTTGACCCCATCAGTCTCGATCTTGTCGCTGGCAGCGTGGTGGATTTCGTCGAATCCCTGGGCGGAGCGGCATTCCGGGTGGAAAATCCGAATGCTGCTGCAGGCTGCGGTTGCGGCTCTAGTTTCGGCATTTAGGTTAGACCCACGCCGCAGCTTCAGGCATGGACGGGTCCATGCGTATAGCGACTTTCAACATCAACGGTATCAAGGCGCGCCTGCCGCGTCTGCTGGAATGGCTGGAGGAAACCCAGCCTGACGTCGCCTGCTTACAGGAAATCAAGACGATAGATGACGGCTTTCCAGCAGAGGATTTCACGAAGATCGGCTATGAAGCGATCTGGCACGGTCAGAAGAGCTTCAACGGCGTCGCCATTCTCGCCAAGGGTACGAAACCAGTCGAAATCCAGCGCGGGCTGGGAATTGACGGGCCGAAAGAGGGCGAGGGCGAACAGGCCCGTTATCTTGAGGCAGACGTACGCGGTGTTCGCATCTGCAATCTCTACTTGCCCAACGGCAATCCGCACCCGGGGCCAAAGTTCGATTACAAGCTTTCCTGGATGGAAAAGCTGCGTGCCAGGATGAAATCGATCTGGGACGAGGAAGTGTCGGCCATCGTGCTGGGCGACTTCAACGTCATTCCCGAAGACAAGGACGTTTGGTCACCGAAGGCCATGGCCAGTGATGCCCTCATGCAGCCGGAAAGCCGTGATGCGTACCAGCGCATGCTTGCCGACGGCTGGACCGATGCGATTGACACTCTCAATCCACGTGGTGGCGTATGGACCTTCTGGGATTACCAAGCAGGTGCATGGCAACGCGATCATGGCTTCCGGATCGATCACCTCCTGCTTTCGCCGGAACTGGCCGATCGCATGGCTGCAGCGGGTGTCGATAAGGAATATCGCGGCCGAGAGAAATCGAGCGATCACACTCCGGTGTGGGTCGAAATCCGCGACTGATATGTCGGAGGACCACTTCCCCTAAGAAAGCGGTCCTCCAAATCAGCGTTTCAAATATCAGCGGTAAAAGATGTGGGTGTCGATCGTCGCGCGGGCAATCTTTTTACGCGCCCAGCTCGGCTTTACATACTTCGCGTGGAAATAGAGCGCGTCGTGTGCTTCGCTGTCCCACAGACCCTGGTGAGCGATGCGTGCGATAGCCTTGGCGCGCTTCCAAGCGGTGGAACCGGTCTTGATGCGTGGCATTGCGCCGCCACGTACGAAACTGAACTGCGAGCGCTGATAGACTACACCGCAATAGCTAGAGGGGAACTGGCGAGATTCGCTGCGGTTCACAATGACCTGCGCAACAGCCAGTTGGCCATCAAGCGGCTCGCCGCGCGATTCGAAATAGACAGCGCCGGCAAGGCAGCGCATTTCGTCCGAGAGGTTCTCTGTCGCTGGCATTTCAGCGACCAGTTCACGGAGGCTGGCAGCCTCGGAAAATTCATCGGTGGATTCTTGTGCAGCTTCTTCGGGAAGCTCCTGAACCACTTCTTCGCTCACGAAGACCGGAACGACTTCGGTCGTAAGGGCGGTATCTTCAGCAGTGGTTTCTGCAGTCGCCTGAGCGGTCTGCGCGCCGGTTTCTTCCGCACCGGCAAACGTTGCAACCATAGTTGCGGCCGCAGCCGCCATACCAAACAGATATTTACGCATGATCCCGCTTATCTTGGCGGTGAGTAGCAGTCGCAGGCTGGGATCCTTTGCGCATTTCGTGCGTCTAAAAGGTTGGATCCGTCAACGGGCCTGCCGCTTTCTCCCCGTCTGCGTGCTAGTCTGCTGACACCATTGCCAACGCGACCGCCTGCGCATCGAAGCTGGCGGGCCAAATAGTGTCATCCGCAACCATGTCAAGTTAACGGGCCGTGGGATCGATCAACCGTTCCACATCCGGGCCGTCCAGTTCAATAAACCAGCAATCAGGATCCTGTGTCTGCCTTCGAGCGACATATTCATCAAATTCTTGCGGTTTATCAGGATCTTGTGTCTTGCTAGGCACGAAATGGCGTGTCCCATCCATCTGGGGCATGCGTTCCCAAAGGCGGGTATTTTTTCCACTATTCGTGGTTAATATCACGAGAGTACCAGCGTCGCGCTCTCCCTTCTGCAACACCATACCAAATCCGCCGAGGGCCTGAGTCAGCTTAAGCAAGCCGGAAACTTCCAGATGGGCCGGAAGTCTGTCATTGCCAATCATCGAGCGTAACCCGGCAGGCCGGAGAGCGCGATACGCGATTTCATGAAGGTGCCGGTTCCACGGCCGATCTCGTCCCCTTCGGCATCGACCAAACGTGCCTCGGCAACGAACACGCGCCTTTTCCCGCTTACCCAGCGCCCTTCCGCCACCACTGTGCCTTCACGCACCGGCTTGGTGAAATGGAGGTTGAACGATGTGGTGAGAAGGAACCGGTCGGTGACCAGCGTATTGGCCGCGTAGAAGGCTGCATCGTCGAGCATCTTGAAATAGAGAGTGCCATGAGCAGCCCCTGCGGCATGGAACACGTCTTCACTTATGTCGAAGGTTATCCTGGCTGAGCCTTCCCCGGTTACTTCGAGGGAGGAGGCGAACTTCGCATTCACGGGCGCCGATGCGTACAGGCGCTCCAATGCTCGCCAGTGCCGCTCGGCCCCGCTGCTCGCCTCCTCGTTCATGATCATCTCTGTTTGTCGAACCCTTAATTACGCGGTTCGACCCAGCCTATCGAGCCGTCCGCACGGCGATAGACCATATTATGTTTTCCTGTGGCCCCGTTCTTGAAAAGAAGGGCATTGGTATTCTGCAGATCCAGCATCATCACTGCATCGGCCACCGAACATTCAGGGATCATCGCACTCGTTTCGGCAATAATCGGCGGACTGTCGTGTTCGATTTCAGCCTCGCTCTCCGGTTCCGGCGCGGCGAAGATCGTATAGGCAGCTTCCTGTTCGCGCATCGCGTGATCGGCCTGCTCATGGCGGTCCTTGATCCGGCGCTTATAGCGGCGCAACTGCTTCTCGATCTTCGCTGCAGCGACATCGAATGCCTGATGAACATCGTGGGCTTCGGCATGCCCTTTTAGAATGAGGCCCTGCATTACATGGGTCACGATGTCGGCCGAAAACGCGCCGCCTGCCGCCTTGCCGAAAGTGACATGACTGGAGATGGCGCGATTGAAGTATTTCTCCACTATGCCCTGCAATCGGTCCTCGACATGGGTCTGCAAGGCTGCGCCGGTGTCGATCTGGTGGCCCGAAACACGGATATCCATAAGCGTCATTCTCCTTTTTATCGCGCCCTGCCGATCCCTCCGGCCCCGTCCGACCGGAACACATGCGCCGGGGACTTACCCCCAGAGAGGGTTTTCGATCCCGGTCATGAACTCTCTGTGCCGTGCCAGTTCTTCTGGTGTCGGCGAATGGGGCCGTGGTTCGCGGCGCGGCCCGTCGGGCGCCCTGCGCACAGCAACGAATTCCGGAGCAGGCACGGCTTTCGCCTGCTCTGCGGCGAGCTCTAGGCCGATCTGACGGCCACCTTTAAGTTCGACATATACCTGGGCAAGCAACTCGGCATCGAGCAATGCCCCGTGCTTGACCCGGTGGCTGCGATCGATGCCATATCGGCTACAAAGGGCGTCGAGCGATAGTTTGGCGCCAGGGTGGCGCTTCTTTGCCAGTTGCACCGTATCCACCATGCGGGTCATGCACACGGGTTCGCATCGGCACAGCGCCAGTTCCGCATTCAGAAAACCAAAGTCGAACCCGGCATTGTGCGCAATCAGCGGGGAGTCCTCGATGAATTCGAGGAGGTCCTGGAACGTGTCCCGAAAAAATGGCTTGTCCGCCAGGAATGCCGCCGAAAGCCCATGCACGGCTTCCGCGCCAGCAGGCATATCTCGCTCGGGATTGTAATACGCGTGGAAGGTATTTCCCGTAGGAACCAGATTGACCATCTCGACACAGCCGATTTCCACCATCCGATCGCCCGTCTTGGGGTCGAGGCCGGTGGTTTCGGTATCGAAAACTATTTCACGCATTGGGTATGCTATCGGACTCGGAAGCGCAGATTACAAGGGGTCACGGCGCTTTGCAGCGTCACGCAACGAGCGAGTCAGCGTAACAACCTCTTCTTCGGTTGCCGCCAGCGATTGTCCGGTATCGATAATGTGATCGGCCCGCGCGCGCTTTTCTGAATCGGGCATTTGCAGCGATAGAATCTGGGCAAACTTCTCCGGAGTCATATCCGGCCGTGCGAGAACGCGCTGCCGTTGAATCTCGGAAGGTGCTGAGACGACCACGACACGATCCACCGACGCCTCTCCGCCTTTTTCGTAAAGCAGGGGGATGTCGAAGATCACGAATGGGACGTCGCCGTGCTTTTCGAGAAATGCCTTCCGCTTTCGTGCAACTGCAGGATGAACGAGCGCCTCGAGCCTCGCAAGCGCCGCTTTGTCGCCGAAGACTTGCTTACCAAGCTTATCACGCAATACGCCTGCCGCATCGGTGCTGCCGGGAAACTCCGATTCGATAGCTTCGACCAATTCGCCGCCGCGACCCTGCATAGCGCGCACTTCGGCGTCGGCATCGAAAACCGGTATGCCCTCCGCAGCGAACATTGCCGCAACGGTCGATTTCCCCATACCTATAGAGCCAGTAAGCCCGATAACGAGCGGCCGTTTCACGCTATCAACCGCTGACGAAGTTGCGCATCGGTATCCCGTGGCGGTTCATGCTCAAAGAAATAGGTGAATGCTGCCGCCGCCTGACCGATCAGCATGGACAGCCCATCGATAGTCTCGAAGCCAGCCTCTCGGGCGCCCCTTAAAAAATCGGTTTCCACCGGATCGGTAACGATGTCGTAAGCGATTGAACCCGGCGGTGCATGGCTCCAGTCGAAGGGAAGAACCGGCTGGCCGCGCATGCCCAAGGGGCTGGCGTTGATGACGAGATCGCAGCAACCTTGCCGATCATCGAAAGCAAAATCGGTTGCGCTTGCGAAATGATCGAGCGGCGCGACATGATGCTCGCCATCTACCAGACTATCCAACAGGGCGCGGGCCTTTCCCGGATCGCGCCCGGCGAGGACCAAGGTAAAACCCTCTGCTGCAAGTCCCGCTACGATCGCCCTTGCAGCACCTCCGGTGCCCAGGACGCGGGCCATGCGGAAATAGTGCTGGCTCGCAAGCCGCGCTCGGAGCGGTTTGAGAAACCCGCCGACATCGGTATTGCGGCCGACCAACGCCCCGTCCTTTGCGCGGTGGATCGTGTTGACGGCACCCACGCGTTTCGCCAGCGGTTCCAGCCTGTCTACCAGCGGTAGAACCGCCTGTTTGTGCGGCATCGTGACGTTGCATCCGCGCCATAGAGGATCGGTGCGACGTGCTGCCAGATAGCTTTTCAGCTCGTCAGAGCGGACGTGGTGGGCGCGATAGGCGGCATCGAGCCCAAGCCTTTCGATCCAGTACCCGTGAATGGCAGGGGACTTTGATTGCGAAACGGGATCGCCGATAACCTCTGCATATTGGGTCACGAGGGTAGAACGCCTTCCTCGCGCAAAGCATCCAGCACCTGGAGGAGGGGCATACCCAGAACGGTAAACTGATCGCCCATGATGCTCTCGAACAATTGGACGCCGGGGCCTTCGATGCGGAACACACCGACGCAATAGGACACGGCGGGCCATTCGGCATCGAGATAGGCGGCGATGAAATCTTCGCTAAGGTCTCTCATACGGAGGCGGGCGAATTCGGAGCCGACCCAGATGATCTGGCCGTCTTTGGCGAGGGCGGCGGCGCTGTGGAGGGTCATCACCTTGCCCGAGAAGAACCGCAGGTGTTCCGCGGCCTGTTCGCGGCTTTCTGGCTTGTCGAAGCGGCGGCCGCCCACCTCGACCAGCGAATCGCTGCCGAGCACCAGGCGGGTGTCCGATACGGCGGCGGCCTTGGCGGCGGCCAGCGCCTGCGCCACCTCGGCGGGTTCGGCGCCCTCCATCTCGACCTCGAGCGCGCGCTCGTCCACCTCGGCAGAGCGCGCCTCGAAGGCCACACCGGCAGCCTCCAGCATCGCCTTGCGCGAGGCGGAATTCGACGCGAGCACGATGCCGCTGCCCGAGATACCGCTCATATCGCCTTCACTCCTTCGAAATCGCCGCCTTCGCGCTGGCTGCGCTCGCCATAGAGGCGGATGATGGCGGCCGCCGTCTCCTCGATCGAGCGGCGGGTGACATCGATCACCGGCCACCCGTTATCGGCAAACATGCGCCGGGCAAAGGCCACTTCGCTCTTCACCTTCTCATTGTCGACATAGGCGGTTTCCGACTGTTCGTTAAGCGTCAGCAGCCGGTTGCGCCGGATCTGGACCAGCCGTTCGGGTGCGGTGGTGAGCCCCACCACCATGGGATTCTTCAGCTCGAACAGCTTGGGCGGCGGCGGGCTTTCCACCACCAGCGGGATATTGGCGACCTTGTATCCGCGATTGGCGAGATAGATGCTGGTCGGCGTCTTGGAACTGCGCGAGACGCCGGCCAGCAGGATATCCGCCTCTTCCCATTCGTCCCACAGGATGCCGTCATCATGGGCGATGGTGAACTGGATCGCTTCCACCCGGTCGAAATAGGCCTTGTCCATCTGGTGCTGCTTGCCCGGCCGGCCATGCGCTTCCTGTCCCAGCGCCTTTTCGAGCGCGGCGGTCACCCGGTCGAGGATGGGCACGGCGGGAAGGCCATGCGTCCGGCACACATCCTCAAGCCGCGCCCGCGCATCGGCATTCACCAGTGTGAACAGCACCAGGCCCGGATTGGCCTTGAGCTCGAGCACGATCCGGTCAAGATGCTGGCGGCTCCTGACCATGGGCCAGAAATGGCGCACCACATTGGCATCGTCGAACTGGGCAAGCGCCGCTTTCGCCAGCATTTCCAGCGTTTCGCCGGTGCTGTCGGAAAGCAGGTGAAGGTGGATACGGTCGGAGATGGGATCCTCGCTGGGGGCCTGTGGACAGGCATGGGATAAACCACGGGACAGCTCTGCCGACAAGTTCGGGGATGAAAACGCTCCCCACTACGAGTCAGGCAAGGGGGTGATTCCCGCACACCAAGCGGCGACTTTTGCGCAGGCTGGGAACAGTGGGGACAAAATTGACTCGACTCAAACGCCGACACGAGTCGCATGATCGGATCGAACCCTTCCCACGGCGGGAGAAATAGGGCAGGGGCCAATTGTGCCCGATATCCACAGGGCCAACAGACTCCATCAATCCTTATAATAACTAGGTATTATTGGACTCCTGAATGCCCGGTCCCCTTCTCGATACACTCAACGGTTCTCTCACTGGCACGGTCCCGCTCTGGCTCATGCGCCAGGCTGGCCGGTACCTGCCCGAATATCGCGAATTGCGCGCCGAAAAGGGCGGATTCCTGGCAATGGCCTACGATAGCGAGGCGGCCTGCGAGATTACCCTGCAGCCGATCGATCGCTTCGGTTTCGACGGGGCGATCCTGTTTTCCGACATTCTGATCGTGCCCCACGCGCTGGGCCAGCATCTCGAATTCCTGGCAGGCGAGGGCCCCAAGCTGTCGCCCCGGCTGGTCGACGCTGCGCTGGCCGATCTGACCCGCGATCCTTCGCGTTACGAGCCGATCTACCAGACGGTGCGCCTGTGCCGTCAGCGCCTGCCCGAAGGCGTGACCATGCTCGGCTTTGCGGGCAGCCCGTGGACCGTGGCCACCTACATGGTCGCTGGCGAGGGGAGCCGCGATCAGCACGAGGCCCGCGCGCTGGCCTATCGCGACCCGGCAGCCCTGCAGGCGATCGTGGATGCGATTGCCGAGCAGACGATTACTTATCTTTCCGGCCAGATCGAAGCCGGCGCAGAGGCGGTGCAGCTGTTCGACAGCTGGGCCGGAAGTCTTGCCCCGGACGAGTTCGAACGCTGGGTTATCGCGCCCAATGCGCGGATCGTGGCGGCGCTGGCAGAACGCCATCCGGATACGCCGGTCATCGGCTTTCCGAAGGGGGCTGGCGAGAAATTGCCAGCCTATGCGCGCGAAACCGGCGTGAAGGCCGTGGGCGTAGACGAAACGCTCGATCCGGTTTGGGTGGCGCGCGAACTTCCCGACGGCATGCCGGTTCAGGGTAATCTCGATCCGCTGCTGCTGCTGGCGGGATCCGACCGGCTGGAAGAGCGGGTGAACACGATCCTGGAGGCGTTTGCGGACCGGCCGCATGTCTTCAATCTGGGGCACGGAATCGACCGGCGCACCCCCATCGCCCATGTCGAGCGACTGATTGCGGCTGTACGTGGATGGAAGGGGTGAAATCCTTGGCGCCGCACGCTACATCGGCCCCATGCAGGACGTGCTTTCGATGACTTATCTCTGGCTCAAGGCCGGCCATATCATCTTCATGGTGTTCTGGCTGGCAGGTCTGTTCATGCTGCCGCGGCAGATGATCTACCTGCATCCGGCAGCGCCCGGTTCGGCGGAATCGGAACTGTGGGGCAAGCGCATGGGGTTGCTGCGCAAGATCATCCTTACCCCCAGCATCGTCGTAGTGTGGATTTTGGGCCTGCTGCTTGCTCAAACGCTGTCCGCATGGGGTGAGGGATGGCTGCATGCCAAATTGTTGCTGGTGCTGCTTCTCAGCGGCTTCCACGGCTATCTGGTGGTCCAGTCGAAGAAGATGGCCGCGGGCGAGCGGCCGCTGACCGAGAAACAGCTGCGGATGCTGGGCGAAGTACCCGGTATCCTGCTTGCGCTGATCGTGGTCCTGGTGGTCGTCAAACCTTTCTGAGGGCGCGCCTTGTCGCTTTGGCGATTGACGGGGCGGGCAAGCGAATTTATCTGAAGCTTTCTGACGGCTAGAGGCCTCGCGTTCAGACGAGGCCGGGTCCGCTTTCTCCAAGCCCTTACCGACCTGCCGGCTATACCTCATCGGAATTTCGAGAAAACCTATGCATCTCAAAGACTTAAAAGCAAAAGCGCCGGCGGATCTGGTGGCCATGGCCGAAGAACTGGGCGTTGAAGCCGCCGGCACCATGCGCCGCCAGGACTTGATGTTCTGCATCCTTCGCGAACTGGCGGACGATGAAGAATATAACGAAGAAATCATGGGCATCGGCACGATTGAGGTGCTGCAGGACGGTTTCGGCTTCCTGCGCAGTCCCGAGGCGAACTATCTCGCCGGCCCGGACGATATCTATGTTTCGCCCAACCAGATCCGCAAATGGGGTCTGCGCACCGGCGATACGGTCGAAGGCCAGATCCGCGCACCGCAGGAAGGCGAACGCTATTTCGCCCTGACCGGCCTGACCGCGGTCAATTACGAGGATCCGGAAAATGTCCGGACCCGCACCAATTTCGACAATCTCACGCCGCTCTATCCGGAAGAGAAGCTCAATCTCGACACGCTCGATCCGACGGTGAAGGACAAGTCCGCCCGCGTGATCGATATCATCTCTCCGCAGGGCAAGGGCCAGCGCGCGCTGATCGTGGCGCCGCCGCGGACCGGTAAGACCGTGCTTTTGCAGAACATCGCCAAGGCAATCACCGACAATCACCCGGAAGTCTTCCTGCTGGTCCTGCTGGTGGACGAACGTCCTGAAGAAGTCACCGACATGCAGCGTAGCGTGAACGGCGAAGTGATCTCATCGACCTTCGACGAGCCTGCCAACCGCCATGTGCAGGTTGCCGAAATGGTGATCGAAAAGGCCAAGCGCCTGGTCGAGCACAAGAAGGATGTCGTCATCCTGCTGGATTCGATCACGCGTCTGGGCCGAGCCTACAACACCGTCGTGCCCAGCTCGGGCAAGGTGCTCACCGGCGGTGTCGACGCCAATGCGCTGCAGCGTCCCAAGCGTTTCTTCGGTGCCGCGCGTAACATCGAGGAAGGCGGTTCGCTGTCCATCATCGCCACGGCGCTGATCGATACCGGCAGCCGCATGGACGAGGTCATCTTCGAAGAATTCAAGGGCACGGGTAACAGCGAAATCGTGCTCGATCGCAAGGTCGCCGACAAGCGCATCTTCCCGGCGCTGGATGTCGGCAAGTCCGGCACCCGCAAGGAAGAGCTGCTGGTCGAGAAGGACAAGCTCTCGAAGATGTGGGTGCTGCGCCGTATCCTCATGCAGATGGGCACGATCGATGCGATGGAATTCCTGCTCGACAAGATGAAGGATTCCAAGACCAACGAGGATTTCTTCGCGACCATGAACCAGTAGGGTTCGGGAGTCGGACGAGTGAGTCTTTCACGCGTTCTTTACGAAAGTGTCGCCGCCGGAGAGACCCCGGCGCGCGACACTTTCGATATTATTGAGGTCTCCGAGCGGAAGAATGCCGCACGGGTTGTAACCGGGTTCCTGTTGAATGACGGGAACCGGTATCTTCAGTATCTCGAAGGCGCACCCATCGTCGTCGAAGCCCTGATGGGCACCATACGCGCGGATGAGCGGCACCACAGTCTTACTGTTTTGGCGAGAGAGAGTAGCTCCGATCGTCTGTTTCCGGACTGGTCGATGAAGCCCCTCATCAGTTTCGACGGTCCGCCCGCGATCGATGAGCTTTCTGCGCTGCTTTCTGGCAGGCAGGATGATTTTGGTCTGGTAGAGCGGGCAAGGGCGTTTCTGGCTCGCGGATAAGGATCACCGCTGGCCGTTTGTTTCCAGTTCGGCAGCCATCATGTCCCAGACCTTGTTGACCGCCTTGAGAGGCCGGATCATCACCTTGAAATCGACGATGAGGCCATCTGCATCGAACTGGATAAGATCGATCCCGTTCACGTGGATCCCATCCATATCGGTCGTAAACTCGAGCATGGCATTGGGCCCGTCCACCAGTTCCCGTACATAAGTGAAACTGTCATTGCCGAGGGTCTGACCTGCGGCGGCCAGGTATTTCACCACCAGTTCACGGCCGCGCTGCGGTGAATGGACGACGGGGGAGTGAAAGACAGCGTCCTCGTGGACGATCTTTTCAAGGTCTTCGGGGCGATTGCCCGACTTCATCGTGCGGTGCCACTGCTCGAGGCCTTTTCGCGCTGACATCTGCCCTCACTCCCACTGATGACGTTTGCGCCTAGGATCTACACACGTCCCAACGCTTGAGTTGTATCTGCGCGAGACTTCCCGTGGGAAGCGTCGCGCACGTTCATAGTCGTCAGGCGAGGTGGGTCTTGAAGAACTCCGCCGTGCGCTTGTCGGCCAGATTGGCAGCGTCTTCGCTCCGCCGCTCGCCGAATTCGGTGGCAAAACCGTGATCCAGGCCCTCGTAATCGTGCAGCGTGACTTTGGGGTGATCGTCGAGCCCGTCATGCATGGCCTGCTGCGTTTCCTTGTCGACGAAGCCGTCTTCGGTGGGAATATGGAGCATCAGCGGGTTTGCGATGGCGTCTTTTTCGCGCAGAAGATTGTCCACGCCGACGGCGTAGTAACCGACAGTCGCATCGCTATCGGTCCGTGCTGCGGTCATATAGGCGAGACGGCCGCCCAAGCAGTATCCGACCGCGCCGACTTTGCCGCAACCTTGGGTACGGGCCCATTTGATCGCAGCTTCGATATCGCGGACGCCTTGATCCTGGTCGAACTTGCCGAACAGATCGAGAGCCTTCTGCATTTCCGGCTCGATATCGGGATCGAGTTCGATGCCGGGTTCGAATTGCCAGAAGAGATCGGGGGCGATCGCAAGGTAGCCTTCCTCTGCCAGCTTGTCGCACTTGCGGCGGATGCCGGCGTTGATGCCGAAGATTTCCTGGATGACGACAATGGCTGCTTTCGGCTTTTCGGTGGGCGTTGCGACATAGGCGGGGAAGCTGTCGGCGCCGTCCAGTGTCTGAAGCGTGGTCATTTCGGTCATTCGTCGTTCCTCCGATGCTCGGTAACGGGTCTAGCCCTTGTGGAGTTTTGTTGGCAAACCCAGATGATAGTCTCAGTGAGGCTCAACGGAGAAACAGCCATGAAGGTCCATGTAGAAATCGATTGTACGCCGGAAGAGGCACGGAGCTTCATGGGTTTGCCTGACGTCGGCAAAGCCAATGATGTATATGTCGAGATGATGTCGAACGCGATGAAGGGCGTATCGAACACGGAACAGCTACAGGAATACGCCCGGCAGTTGGCTCCTATGGGGCAAGCGGGGTTTAAGCTGTTCCAGAGCTTCATGGAAGGCGCGAACGCGGCCAAGGGCGCCGGTAAGAAGCCGGATAAGTAAGCCAACTTTCGGACTGAACTCTAGTGATGACTGACACAATTTTCGCGCTGTCGAGCGGCGCGCCTCCTGCTGCGATTGGGATCATTCGGCTGAGTGGCCCCCAAGCCAAGAACGCGGCTGAACGGATGGCTGGCTCGCTCCCGGAAGAACGAAGGGCGGCCCTGCGAGAGTTGCGAAATGGCGAAGGTCAGGTCTTAGATCGCTGTCTGATGCTCTGGTTCGCCGGCCCCAACACGGCGACCGGCGAAGATCTGGTTGAATTCCATTGCCATGGGGGCAGGGCTGTCATCGCTGCAGTTGAAAATGAGCTCGCTACACTCACAGGACTGCGTCGGGCATTGCCGGGAGAATTCACGCGCCGCGCTTTCGCAAGTGGTGTGCTGGACCTGGCTGAGGCGGAAGGCTTGGGGGACCTCCTGGCTGCTGAAACAGAGCTCCAACGTAGAGCAGCGCAGGAGATTGCCAGTGGGGGATTAACGAGGAGAGTCGAAGGGTGGCGCGATCGGCTACTTGCGCTCTCAGCATTGGTAGAGGCTCAGCTCGACTTTTCCGATGAAGACGATGTGGCGGACTTGCCTGAAGCGTTTCACGTGGAACTTTCCGGTTTGCTTGATGAGTGGGGGAAGGAACTCGCTAAACCAAAAATGGAGCGCCTACGCGACGGAATTCGGGTTGTACTCTCTGGTCCACCCAATGCAGGCAAATCCTCGCTGTTTAATGCGATATTGCGGGAAGGGGCGGCGATCGTATCTGCGGAGGCCGGTACCACCAGGGACGTGATCGAGCGACCCATTGCGCTCGAAGGCGTTCCGTTCGTTTTAATTGATACTGCGGGGTTGAGGGAAACCAATGCGGGTGAGATCGAAAGAATCGGCATCGAGCGCGCGCGTTCGCAACTCGCCGAGGCCGATCTCATACTTTGGCTTGGCCCTGAAGGAGCGGGGCCGCGCGGGTCCATCGAGGTAGCATCCTTTGGTGACCTTCGAGACACAAGAAAGAACAAGCCTGATTTTGTAGTTTCATCTGTAACTGGGCACGGAGTCGATGATCTCATTGAGGCTCTGGTTTTGAGGGCGCGCAGTCTTCTGCCCAAGCCGGGATCGCCCACACTGAACCAGCGGCAGCACCATGCACTGGCCGAAGCCCATTCCTCGCTTTCTGACATGAGTACTCTCGGCGACCCATTGATGATCGGAGAACATTTGCGACTGGCAAGAGTCAGTCTCGACCGACTGCTCGGCCGTCAATCCACCGAGGATATGCTGGATTCGCTCTTCGGTAAGTTTTGCATAGGAAAATAAACTTGCCAGTGTTTCACGTGAAACACGGATTGCGCTTTGTAAGGGCACGCTTTTTAGGCTAGTGGCCTCCTCGATGCATAACTTCGATGTCATTGTTGTCGGCGGAGGCCATGCCGGGGTCGAGGCAGCTTGTGCAAGTGCCCGCCTTGGCGCACGGACAGGTTTGGTAAGCTTCGATCTGAATAAAATCGGTGCGATGAGCTGCAATCCGGCAATCGGTGGTTTGGGGAAAGGCCACCTTGTTCGCGAGGTCGATGCTCTCGATGGTGTGATGGCTAAGGCTGCTGATGCAGGCGCTATCCATTATCGTATGCTGAACCGCTCCAAAGGCAGTGCCGTCTGGGGGCCTCGCGTTCAGGCTGATCGAAATCTGTTCGGAGCCAGGGTTCGGGAGATTGTAAAAGGGCAGGCCAACCTCACCTTAATCAAAGGTGAAGTCGCTGCGCTGCGGCAGTCCGGTGGGGCGGTGAGTGGCATACAGTTGGCTGACGACTCCTCAATCGAAGCTAAGGCGGTTGTACTGTGTACGGGCACCTTCTTGGGCGGCAGGCTGTTCAGGGGGGAAGAACGTCTTGACGGGGGGCGGATCGGCGAGGACGCCGCACATGTCCTTGCTTCACAGTTGCGTGACGCCAACTTACCAATGGCGAGGTTGAAAACCGGGACGCCGCCCCGGTTGGACGGGCGGACAATCAACTGGGCCGTTCTGGAAGAGCAGCCTTCCGATGGGGAGGCGTGGACGATGTCGTCTCTCACCAAAGGTCGGAACAATCCCGAGATATTTTGTGCGATTACCCGAACGAATGCCAAATCTCATGATGTCATTCGCGCCAATCTCGATCGCTCTCCTTTGTTCTCCGGCGCAATCGGCGCAGCGGGGCCGCGTTACTGCCCTTCAATCGAGGACAAGATCCATCGGTTTGGTGACCGTGATGGGCATCAGATATTTCTCGAGCCCGAAGGGCTAGGCACGCACCTCGTTTACCCCAATGGGATAAGCACCTCACTTCCGACTGATGTGCAGCACGATATGCTTCGCTGCATGGCCGGCCTGGAACGAGTGGAGATGGTAGTTCCAGGTTATGCAGTCGAATATGATCATATCGATCCGCGAGCGCTGACCAGGCAGCTGGGCCTTCGGGCCATTCCCGGTCTGTATTGCGCCGGGCAGATCAACGGTACGACCGGCTATGAGGAGGCAGCTGCACAAGGGCTTATTGCTGGGGCAAGCGCGGGCGCGAAGGTTCTGGGGATTGAGCCACTGCAGCTTGATCGCTCGGATTCGTATATTGCCGTCATGCTGGACGATCTGACATTGCACGGAGTGAGCGAACCGTACCGCATGCTCACGGCCCGAGCCGAATATCGCCTTCGCCTCCGCGCCGCCAATGCTGATTCCCGGCTGACCGGAAAGGGGATAGCTGCAGGGTTAGTAGGCGCCGAGCGGTCGGGATGGTACGAACGTAGAGTTAGCCGTAGAGGCGTCATCGACGCTATCTTCGATCTTAATATCGAGGCTGAAGTTCTGACAGAAGCGGGGCTACCCGTGAAGGCAGACCGAGGCACGCTGCCCATACGCAATTGGCTGAGCGGCGGACAAATCCCGCTCGATAAATTGGCGGATCTAGCTGATGGTCTTGATCCGCTAGACCCGCTGACCGTCGAGATGGCAGAAGATATCATCTACGCGCCCTATCTCGCTCGTCAGGAGGCGGAATTGCGCGATCTGAAAAGCGGCGAGCAGGTTACGCTTTCCACAGACTTTCCCTATGAGACTGTTCCGGGCCTATCCAACGAAATGGTGGAGCGGCTGAAGACGGCATGTCCGGATACTCTAGCCGCTGCGGGGCGTGTTCCTGGTGTAACTCCCGCAGCAATGGCGGCGCTTCTCGTTTATGCGCGTCGACAGGAGGAACGCGCAGCATGATCGCCACTGAGACCGAGGCGCGTGAGTTTATCGGTAATTTAGCCGAAGCCGATGAGCAGGGCGTCGCGGCTAAGTTGGAAACTCTGGCTCTAGCCTTGAACAACGAGAATGGACGACAAAATCTCGTATCCAAATCCTCTCTCGAGGAGATCTGGGTTCGCCATTTTGCCGATTCTGCCCAGTTACTTAATCACGTTTCACGTGAAACCACTGGAACTTGGGTTGACCTTGGGAGTGGGGCGGGGTTCCCAGGCTTGGTCGTCTCTATTCTCAAGCCCAACGAAAAACTGATACTGATCGAGTCGCGTCGGAAGAGAGTTGAATGGCTACAAACCATGGTCGACACTCTCCAACTTCCTAATTGCGAGGTTATCGGTACGAGACTGGAACTAGTCGAGAATTTTCCGGCAAAGGTTATTTCCGCACGCGCCTTCGCGCCTTTGCCAAAACTCCTCAGGTTATCCGCACGCTTCTCCACAGGTGCTACGACTTGGGTCTTGCCCAAGGGCCGCTCTGCAACCCAAGAAGTTGAAGAACTTTCCCCCAAACTGAAATCAATGTTTCACGTGCAACAATCAGTGACTGACGCGGATGCGGGAATCGTCGTTGGGCATGGCAAGATAGGGACGGGAAAATGATTACAATTGCGATCGCTAATCAGAAAGGTGGCGTCGGTAAGACTACCAGCGCCATCAATGTAGCTACAGCAATGGCGGCGTCTGGGTGGCGGACGCTGTTGATCGATCTTGATCCACAGGGAAACGCATCGACCGGGTT
Organism: uncultured Erythrobacter sp.; assembly: GCA_947504155.1. GTDB lineage: Bacteria > Pseudomonadota > Alphaproteobacteria > Sphingomonadales > Sphingomonadaceae > Qipengyuania. The sequence continues at coordinate 549,948 of CANNGF010000002.1, read as the reverse complement.
GGGTATTGAAAACTCAGCGCGTGAATATACGAGCTATGATCTTCTTATGGGGGAGGCAACACTTTCCCAAGCGGCCCAGAAGTCGGAAATCCCCTCTTTGGATGTCGTGCCCGCTACGCAGGACCTCTCAGGAGCCGAAGTGGAACTGGTCGCCGTAGAGGACCGCACGCATCGCCTCCGGAAGGCTCTCAGTGCGCGGGATTCCGGTTCGGCTTCCTATGATATCGTCTTTATCGACTGCCCACCTTCCTTGGGTCTGCTGACGCTCAATGCTCTTTGCGCCTCGAACACCTTACTTGTGCCGCTGCAGTGTGAATTCTTTGCTCTCGAAGGTCTTAGTCAGCTCCTTCAGACGGTGGAACGCGTGCAACAGCGCTTCAATCCCGATCTCGGCATAGTTGGTATCGCCTTGACGATGTTCGACCGTCGTAATCGTCTTACGGATCAAGTGGCCGATGACGTGAGAGATTGCCTCGGTAATCTTGTTTTCGAAAACGTCATCCCACGTAATGTCAGATTATCGGAAGCGCCCAGTCATGGGATGCCCGCCTTGATTTACGATCACAATTGTTCGGGAAGCAGGGCCTATATTGGCCTAGCAAGAGAGCTGATTGGTCGTCTCCCTGAAAAAAGGAAAGCCGCATGAGTGCCGCAGTCGATCGCAAGAAGAAACTCGGCCGCGGACTTGGAGCCCTGATGGGTGAAATCCAGCGCGAAGAGCCGCTTGCGCCAAAAACCGGTAACAACGGTAATGAGATGGCTGCGGGGCAGACGCCGAATGCTTCCGGTCTGGCGGATATCCCTGTTGCCGATATCAGCCCGTTGCCCGGTCAGCCGCGCACGCGCTTCGATGACGAGGCGCTCGACCAGCTGGCAGCCTCCATAGCTCAACGCGGCGTCATCCAGCCAATTATTGTCACGACCAAGGGGGGAAGGTACCAGCTCGTAGCGGGGGAACGACGCTGGAGGGCCGCCCAACGCGCGCGTCTGCATACTATTCCAGCCATCGTCAGGGCGTTGGACCAGCGCGAGATCATGGCTCTGGCTCTCATCGAGAACCTCCAGCGCGAAGACCTGAATCCGCTGGAAGAAGCTCGGGCCTATCAGAAACTGTCCGAAGATGAGGGGATGACCCAGGCCGAGATTGCCAAACTCGTCGATAAATCGCGCAGCCATGTAGCCAATTTTCAGCGCCTTCTAGCTCTGCCGGATGACGTTCTGGACATGTTGGCGGACGGCCGGCTTTCGATGGGTCATGCACGCCCGCTGATTGGCAACGAAGAAGCTTCAGAACTTGCCAACCGTGCAGTTAACGACAACCTCTCCGTTCGTGAGGTGGAAAAACTAGCACGCGGAGAAAAGCCCAAGAAAAACGCTCAGGCGAAAACACCGAATCCGGCGGGTGAGGGCGCGGACGATCCGGATATCGCCGCGGTCCAGGGCCACCTTGAGGAATTTCTAGGCCTGGCGGTGCGGATCAAGCCTGAAGGCGCGCCCGGCAATGGCACCGTGACGATAAGTTATCGCACCCTCGACCAGCTCGACCTGATTTGTCAGCGCCTGACTGGGGGCGATATCTAGAGATTAGATACGCCTAGAGATAATCTCGGCAAGCTTTTCAATTCCCTCGCGATCTTCGTCATCGAAGCGCGCAAGGGATGGGCTGTCGAGATCGATCACCGCTACCACGACGCCATCCCGCACTACCGGGACAACAAGCTCCGAATTCGTTTCCGAATCGCACGCGATGTGGCCGGGAAAGGCATGAACATCTTCGACCAACTGGGTCTCGACATCGGCCGCAGCGGTTCCGCAAACTCCTTTGCCGAATGGAATGCGGATGCATGCCGGACGTCCCACGAACGGGCCAAGCACCAGCTCGCTGTCAACCACGCGATAGAAACCGGCCCAGTTCAAATCTGGCAAGAAGTCCCCCAACAGGGCCGCGACATTGGCCATGTTGGCAACTGCGTCCGGCTCACCTTCGGTAAGCGCCGCGGCAGCTTGCTGCAACTGACGATAGGTTTCGGGCTTGGGGCAGCCGGCATCGGGTTTGAAATCGAACATGGAGAGGCACTTAACTTGTCGCGTGGCTAGTTCAAGAGCCGTTGCCGCCACGCGAGGGCTCGCCTATCCTGCCGCCATGAGCATTCTAAAGAAGCTGGGCATTGGCCTTGTCGTCCTGATAGCGATCATCGCAATCTTCATCTTTTTTGTTACGCGCGGCGATACCGCCACCCTGTCGATGGACGAAGTGACGGGTGATGACCCCGTTCTCGACGAACCCGACGCAGAAACCTTTCCCACCGTAGCGATTGCCGATCCCGTAGGGTGGGAAGAGGGCGAAACGCCAGTCGCTGCCGAAGGTTTGACAGTGGAGCGCTTCGCGGTAGGTCTCGATCACCCGCGCACACTGTATACGCTTCCCAATGGTGATGTGCTCGTATCCCTGACCCGTTCGCCTAACCAGGAATCGGAAGGCATTCTCTCCTGGATCACGAACACGCTGATGAACAAGGCAGGCGCGACCGGACCCTCGGCAAATGAAGTCGTCCTGCTGCGGGACGCCGATGGTGACGGCAATGCCGAAACCCGCCAAGTGTTGATAGACGGCCTCGATTCACCTTCGGGACTGGCTTACGCCGACGGGATACTTTACGTTGCAAATCACGACCAAGTCCTTGCTTTCCCTTACGAACTTGGCTCTGACCGCGTGACGGCAAAAGCGCGCAAAATTCTCGACCTCGCAGGCGGCGGGGGGCACTGGATGCGCAACCTTAAACTTCACCCCGACGGCGACCGGCTCTATATTGCCGTCGGCTCGGATACCAATATCGGTGACAAGGGAATGGAGGCGGAGGAAGGTCGCGCCCTGATCTGGGAAGTCGACTTGGAAACGGGCAGCCGGCGCCAGTTCGCCGGAGGCCTGCGCAATCCCAATGGCTTGGACTTCAGCCCATGGTCGGGCGAGCTGTGGACCACTGTGAACGAGCGCGACATGCTTGGATCAGACCTCGTACCCGATTACCTGACCAACGTACCGGTCGGGGCGCAATACGGCTGGCCATGGGTCTATTGGGGCGACAATTACGATCGTCGTGTCGAGGCACCGGCTCCCGCCTATATCAATTATGTGCGGCGCCCCGAATATTCGCTCGGACCGCACGTCGCCGCGCTAGGATTCGTCTTCAGCAAAGAAGGCGCCGCGATGGGCGAGAACTTCTCCAATGGCGCTTTCGTTGCTCGGCATGGATCGTGGAACCGCAAGCCGCCGTCCGGCTACGATGTCGTCTACGTCGCTTTCGACGAGCGTGGTAATCCGCTCGGAAAACCCATTCCCGTCCTGACAGGATTTCTCAAATCGAACGGTGATACGCGCGGGCGTCCGACATGGGTCGAATGGGCTCAGGATGGGTCCTTGCTCGTGAGCGACGACACTGCAGGAATTATCTGGCGTGTTAGTTCACCAGGCGCATCCCCACAGGGCGCAATCGAACGGGTAACCGGCAATCGCCTTCCCCCGCAGCGGGAATTACGCGGTCAGAATGCAACATTTGCAGAGGATTACGCCCGGATCGTCACCGAAGATTAGTGAAGCAAGGCTTCGGTGGGGATGTCGTACAAGGCATCCCCACCCGCAATCGCCGAAGCTTTCAACCCTGACGCTTCAGGTACGATGCGATCTAGGAAGAATCGGACGGTTGCGTGCTTGGCCTTGGCGCGGTCGGTACCCTCTTCGATCCCCTTCAATTGGCGACTGAGCTGCCACCCGGCAGTGGCTACGGCCAACATGGTACAGAATGGCACGCTTCCGGCCAATCGGTCGTCCAGACTGGCGTCTTCGCGCATCCATTTGGCGATGGCGGCACAATCTCCTGCTAGAGCGAAAAGCATCGGTTCATCGGCACACTCTCGGGCAATGTCCTCGACAAGAGATATCAGCGCCTCGCCATTCTCCAATGCCAATTTACGCGTGACGAGATCGGCGGCCTGAATACCGTTGGTTCCTTCGTAGATCGGCGCGATGCGCGAATCGCGCCAGTGTTGTGCTGCACCCGTTTCTTCTACGAATCCCATGCCGCCGTGAACTTGGATGCCGAGACTGGCTATCTCGATGCCGACATCGGTCCCCCAAGCCTTGATCAACGGCGTCAAAACTTCGCCCCGCGCCTTGGCGGCCTGAAATCCTAAAACACCGCGATCCACCTGACCTGCCGTGTAATAGAGGAGGGCGCGCGAAGCTTCCGTCAAAGCCTTCATTCGTAAAATCATCCGCCTGACATCCGGATGCTCTATGATCGAGACCGGAGCTTTCTCTGCCGAACCTGCGCGGGCTGACTGGACGCGCTCCTGAGCGTAATCAGTCGCCTGTTGCAGTGCACGTTCACCGATCTGCACCCCCTGATTCCCAACATTGATGCGGGCATTGTTCATCATGGTGAACATGGCAGCCAAACCGCGATTCTCCGCTCCCACGAGCTCGCCAATACACTCATCATTGTCGCCATAGCTCATTACACAGGTCGGCGAGGCGTTGATGCCCAGCTTGTGCTCAATGCTCACGCAGCGAAGATCGTTTCTCGGCCCGAGCGATCCATCCGGTTTCACGTGAAACTTCGGCACGACGAAGAGCGAAATTCCTCTGCTTCCTTCCGGAGCGTCGGGCAGACGCGCCAGCACCAGATGAATGATATTCTCGGCGAGCTCGTGCTCCCCCCAGGTGATATAGATTTTCTGGCCTTTGATCCGGTATTTACCGGCATTATCTCCATCTTCGATCAACCGGGCTGTGGTGCGCAGTGCGCCTACATCCGAACCGGCCTGTGGCTCGGTCAAATTCATCGTACCCGACCATTTACCGCTTACTAGGTCTGGAAGATATTTCTGCTGAAGCAGGTTCGAGCCATGATGTTCGAGAGCCTCGATCGCACCCACGCTCAGCATCGGGAGAAGGTTGAAGGCCATATTCGCCGTGCCCAGATTCTCCAGCACATTGCAGGCAAGGGTAAAAGGAAGCCCCTGACCGCCGAATTCTTCCGGAGAAGAAATGGCGTTCCAGCCCTGCTCAACATAGTGCGCATAAGCCTCTTCAAAGCCGTCGGGCAGGCGTACCACCCCATTTTCCAGCTTCGCCCCCTCCAGATCTCCGATCCGGTTCAGCGGCGCAAATTCTCCTGCCGCGAATTGCCCGACACCTTCCACGATCGCTTCAACCATATCCGGTTCCGCAGCGGCAAATTTCTCCGACTTGGCAAGCTCTTCGATGCCCGCGTTAACACGGATTGCGAGCAGTTGGTCCTTGGTGGCGGGGCGATAAGTCACAGGGTAATCCTCTTGGCTTTGTGCGGCATCAGATATAGCGCGCGAGCATGAGCGGCAAATACGTTACGGAAACGCTTGGAGCGGAAGAAAGTGGCCTTCGCCGTGCTGCGGCGATCCTGGCATCTGGTGGCTTGGTGGCCGTGCCAACGGAAACGGTTTACGGATTGGCCGCTAGGGCCGACGACGAAGCCGCAGTAGCCCGCATTTATGAGGCTAAGGGCAGACCCAGCTTCAATCCGCTCATCGTTCACGTATCATCGATGGAAATGGCGCGCGCGTTGGCGACTTTCTCAGCCACTGCCGAGCGCCTCGCAAAAGCGCATTGGCCGGGTCCACTGACACTTGTGCTTCCGCGGAAACAGGATGCGCGGCTGGCTGTTGCCGTTACGGCTGGCCTCGACACAGTCGCGATTCGTATACCCCGCCATCCGGTGATGCGCGGCTTGCTGAACAAGGCGGAATTGCCTTTGGCCGCTCCATCTGCGAATCGCAGCGGCTATGTCAGTCCGACGTCTGCAAGCCATGTCCTGGCAACGCTGGATGGGCGGATCGATGCAGTCATCGATGGGGGGGACTGCGACGCCGGTTTGGAATCAACCATTATCGCCGTCAGGCAGGATGGATCGTTACAGCAATTGCGGCCCGGTCCGGTCCGCCTCAATGGTGTTGGACCTGCTGCGCATACCGCCGACCAGGTTGAAGCGCCGGGACAGCTCGCCAGCCATTATGCGCCTGGAAAGCCATTGCGGCTCGACGTCATCCGACATGTCGAGGACGAGTTTTTCATTGGATTTGGGGAGGTTGGAAGCGATTGCTCACTGTCGCCCACCGGCGATCTTGAAGAAGCGGCGGCACGGCTTTACGCCTGCCTGCACCAAGCGGCCGAGTCTGATCTGCCCCGCATAGCGGTGGCTCCCGTGCCAGATACAGGTGTGGGCCAAGCCATCAATGACCGCCTCCGCAGGGCGGCAACTCCAGCTTAATTTTCAGGTTCGACGGGGATCGTAGGAAGGATCTGCTGCATTTCGGCATAGGTGGCGGTAGCCTTTTCGCACGCTCTGCGATCACCGTCGTTACAATCGTCGAGTTCCTTGGCGTATTGGCGGTCGAGCTTCGCCAGCCGCTCTTCCCGCCGCCGGATCTCCCGACCGCGCTTTTCGTCGGCTTCAGACTGGCTGGTGGTCGCCAGATCGACGGCTTTTCCGGCAACCTTTACCGGTGCCGTAACAACGTCGGCCACGGTGCCGAGGCATCCGGCAAGAAGGCCGCTGGCGGAGACAAGTATCATGAGAGTAAGGCGGTACATCGATCAGTCCTTTCGATGCACCGTCCTACCCCCATCTTTTAAATAGTTCGAACGAATAGCTTCGATCGTGCGATTATTCCGCTTCCGCAGTACCTGCGCTGCAACGTAGTTTGCCAGAACCCATCGCGCTGACGGTGCAGGTTGCGCGCCCAGTGACCGTAACGTCTCCCGAACCGACAATACTGGCGTCTACAGTTCCGTCGGAAGCGAAGGCGACATCTCCCGAACCCGCAATAGTGACGTCTGCTTCATCAACTTGCAGTCCGGCCATATCGGCCGATCCCGATCCAGCGATGGTCATGGCGAGTTTAGATGCGGACCCTGACGTTTCAAAATCGCCTGAGCCGGCAATGGTCATTTCCAAGGAATTGACTGCCAATTTTTCTACCTTGGCAGTTCCGGATCCAGCGATGGTAACCTCCGAATCGTTTTCCATCGATTGTGCTTCAATAGAGCCCGAACCTGCGAGGACGATCGCTTTGAGGCTGGGAACGGTTACACGTACAGTGGCCGTGCCGATATTCTTCTCGCTATCCTTGTCTCGCGAGATCGCTAGCGAACTGTCGTCCAGTTCGAAGCGCAAGGCATCTCGCGCACGCGTGTCGCCGGAGACATCGATTTCAAAGTCGCTGCCATTTTCGATAATGACGGTGTCGGGCCCTGCCAGGACTACCCCAGTCGGCGCTTCCCCGCTGCGATCGAGTTCGGCCAACGGCACACCGTCTCCGCTACCCACGTGCATATCGACGTTGCAGCCAGACAGGGTCACGCCGGCAACCATGGCTGCAACTGGACCCACGCGTTTGATCAACTTCTTCAACATCCGCCGCTCCTCTGCTTCGCATATATAAGCTGTTACCGTATTACACGTATAATACACACTTGCTTGCATTTCAAGCGACAAGAAAAAGGGCCGCTCCTTTCGAAGCGGCCCTTTGAACTTTAGAGAGTATCACCTGTCGATCAGGCGTCCTCTTCCTCATTGTTGTAGTACTGAGGAGCATGTTCGCGCAGCACGTCGAGGATCTTCTCGAGGGCGGTTGGCTCGTCGGTCTTTTCCATCGCGGCAAGTTCACGAGCCAGACGGCTGGAAGCGGCTTCGAAGATTTGCCGTTCGGAATAGCTCTGCTCCGGCTGATCGTCGGGGCGGAAGAGATCGCGCGTAACTTCTGCGATCAGGACGATTTCACCCGAATTGATCTTCGCTTCGTATTCCTGGGCGCGGCGGCTCCACATGGTGCGCTTGACCTTGGGTTTGCCCTTCAGTGTCTCCATCGCTTCCTTAAGCGTCTTGTCGGAAGACAGTTTGCGCATTCCGATCGATTCGACCTTATTGACCGGAACACGAAGGGTCATGCGTTCCTTTTCGAACCGGAGAACATAAAGGTCGAGCTGCATTCCAGCGATTTCCTCGCTCTGCAGTTCGATGACACGGCCCACACCGTGCTTGGGGTAGACAACGTAATCGCCAACGTCGAAGGCGTCTGCCTTGCTCGCCATGCATCAATCCTTTCATCGGAGCCGCGCGGGGGGAAGGGCAGCGCCACGAAGCCGGTTCACCGCGATCCATTTCAGGTTCGCGGCGGCGTTCTTCAGATGACGTTGCGGGTGAGCGGCCCTTTCAACTCTTATTTCTGCCCGGGCCAACCGGTACAGTTGTTGCATTATATAGCACAACAAACCGAATATTGCGAGTCTGTGTCGCTATCCCCGTTCGGGTTTGGCGATGCTTGCCTTAAGGGCGGTCAGCTCGCCGCCAAGCAGGAGCATAAGCGCGCTGACGTAGAACCAAGTGATAAGGACTACGACAGCTCCAAGAGAACCGTAGGTTGCGTTGTAGCTCCCGAAATTCGCTGCATAAAAGGCGAAACCAGCCGTGGCAGCGATCCAGCCGACAGCAAAAACAACGCCACCGGCAAGAGCTGCCCGCCAATCCGGGGCGGGCTGGTTGGGTGCGTACCGGTAGAGCACCGCCGCGGACAGAATGGCAGACCCTGCCAGAAAACAGAAACTGGCAAGAGCGCCCAGCGGCCCGGAAATAAGGGCCAAAGCAGCCGATGCGCCGCCGATAATGACGAGGCCTCCGATGCCCCCCGCCGTAATGGCGAGCGCTACGAGGTTAGCGCGAAGAAAACCCCGCATCTCATCCGCATGGAAGGCTATGTTCAGGCCGGTCATCAACGCGCGTGCGGCATTCCGCGCGCCGAAGATTGCAACTGCCAATGATGCGACCAGGCCGAGCCCTTTCGCCCCCGTCGCACCTTCGCTCACGTTGCGAAGTTGATCGCCGATAATCTCAGCCGCAGCCGCTGGCAGATTGTCCGAAAGCAGCTGTATGTGTCTGGCTACTGTCTGGGGATCGGCAAAGACACCATAGGCGAGAACGAGTGCCCCGAGCGCGGGCACCAGCGCCAAAAGAGCGTAATGCGCAATCCCGGCAGCGATGAGCGAGATATTGTCCTTGCTCCCCGCCGCCCAGGCTGCCCTGAGGTCCGAAAAATTGCCGATGATGGGGCTTAGTCCCCTTCGCCCGGTTCTGGCGAAAAGTACTTGTCGAATTTGCCTTCTTCGCCCTTGTGTTCGTCGGCGTCGGCAGGCGGCTCCTTCTGACCGGTGATATTCGGCCATTCGGCGCTGAACTTGGTATTCAACTCGAGCCATTTCTCGAGGTTGTCTTCGGTGTCCGGCAGGATGGCTTCAGCCGGGCATTCCGGTTCGCACACACCGCAATCGATGCATTCCGACGGATTGATGACGAGCATGTTCTCGCCTTCATAGAAGCAATCGACCGGGCAGACCTCGACGCAGTCTGTGTATTTGCATTTGATACAGGCGTCGGTGACGACATAGGTCATGGGGTGCGTTTTCCCTGTGAGTAGTGTGTGTGAGCGCTGCTATGGCTATTCATGCGCCGGGGTCAAGTTCCCGATAACATTCCTGCGCGTCTCGCGGAGGCCCGCGGCGCTCGGGAAGGGCGAGCACTTCGACCAGACGCACCGCCTTACCCAGTGGCAGGGTAAGGACATCGCCGACGGCCACATCCCGGCTTCCGCGCACCACCCGCTCGCCATTCAGGCGGATATGCCCTTCCTCCACCAGTTTCTGGGCCGCGCTGCGCGTGCGCGAAAAGCGCAACATGCAAAGCAGGCGGTCGATCCGCAATCGTCAGCCTTGCTTCATCAGTTCGGCGAGGCCCGCAAAAGCGCTGCCTTCGCGGGGAGGCTGGCTTCGCGCAGGACCGCGCTGAACCTGCTTACGACGGGACGGTCGCCATTCCCAGCTCGCTGGCCTGGGTGGGCCAAAAGTGCCCTCTCCCAGAGGTTTCGAGCGTTGCACGCGGAATCCAGCCTGCCCCAGTAAGCGTTCGGCATTCTTCTCTTCCAACCCGATGGAAATGGGAAGGGACAGATCGAAACGGAACTTGCGATTCTTGTCTGCTTTGGCGCGCGCTTCGTGAGCGGCGCGAAATATCTTTTCGGCAAGATCAAGACGGATGGCCTGGCTGCCTGCGTGACGGTAGCCCGAGGGAAGCTTCTTCTGGTCGGGGATTACCGGCAGCATTGCTTCCTGAAGCGGCCGCCGATCAATTCCCAGTGCGCTGAGGAGTTGCCGCGGTGCAGGCTTCAATAGCGGCGGGGCGAAAATATCGAGAGCACCGAACGTAACGCCGATCTTCCGCAGGAAGGGCCGCATTTCTTTGGGCAGATGTTCGATACCTGCCTTTTCACGGGTGACGAATCCATGTCCCGAAACGAGGTTCAGCAAAAGAGCACGCGCCTGCGAACCGGCCTCTGGATTCGCGGAGGCAATATGCATGCGGCGAAGCGGTTCGAGCGGTTCGAGCTTCTTGTCGAGCCATGCATCAATGGCCTCGAGCAGCATCTTGCGCGGACCTTCGGGAAGGGTCGCGATTTCGCGGGATGGCTCCAGCGCAGGTTTCATCTGCCCGTCACGCGGTTCGAGCCTAGCTAGGAGCTGACCGTTCCACCGGATCGCGCCGCGGGCCAGCTCGAGCTGTTCCATGTCCGAGGTCGCCAGCGCCTGTGCTCGCTCACCCAGGATCCGCGGGAGACCTTTCTCGGCAGCCGACAACAGCATCTTGCGATCCGCGTGGTTCGCAGACGGATCGACCGTGAAGCGAAACCCTTCGACCTTGCCGAGAGCTTCGTCTTCCACCAGCAAAGTGCCATCCTCGGCGAGCGTTATCGGGAGCATGGAAGCGTCCTGTCCCAGGGATTTCATCAAGATTGCAGTCCTTCGATTAACGAATCGTTCGGTCAGACGAGCGTGGAGCGCATCCGACAGTTTGGCTTCGACCCCGCGAGCGCGCGCCGCCATTTCGTCGCGTGCAAGCACCCAATCCGGCCTCTGGCAAATATAGGCCCAGCTGCGGATCGCCGCGATCCGCCCCTGCAGAGTATCGATGTCGCCGCTCGTATTGTCGAGTTCGGAGATTCTGGCGGCAACATAATCTGCCCCGATATAGCCCTGAGCCAAGTCCTGCCAGAGCCGAGCTACGAAGCGAGCGTGGACATCCGGCCCCCGCGCTCGGAAGTCTGGCAGGGAGCAAGCCTCCCAGAAGCGCCTCACCTGTCCCGCGCCCCGAACCGAAGCAGCGATGGGTTCTTCGGATAACCGCTTGAGTGTCGCCAGGTCGATCGCTTCTGGGGCAAGACGCAATGCCTCATGTTCGGGTGGCGATTCGAGATCAGCAATAAGCGCTCCAATCGATTCGAAGCGGGGTTCCGGCTCGCGCCAGAAGAGCTTCGTTATCGGCGCGAAACGATGTTCCTCGATCGCATAGATTTCTTCATCGGTGAATTCGGGCGAGGGGCCCGTCTTCCCCCCTGCGCCCGCTAGCGTGCCGAAGGTCCCGTCGCGCTGATGACGTCCGGCGCGACCGGCAATCTGGGCCATCTCTGCTGGGTGAAGCCGCCGCATTCGGAGCCCATCGAATTTGGTGAGACCCGCGAATGCCACATGGGTCACATCGAGATTGAGCCCCATCCCGATGGCATCGGTGGCCACGATATAATCAACCTCTCCATTCTGGAATAGTTCGACCTGCTTGTTGCGCGTCTCGGGTGACAGGGCCCCCATGACCACGGCGGCCCCGCCACGGAAGCGGCGAAGCATTTCGGCCACCGCGTAAACCTGTTCCGCACTGAAGGCGACGATCGCACTGCGAGGTGGAAGCCGGGAGAGTTTGCGCGGACCGATATGAGACAGGGTCGAGAATCGCGGCCGTTCGGAGATTTCAGCCCGCGGAATCAGTGCCTGGATCATCGGGGCAAGCGTGGCCGCCCCCAACAGCATCGTCTCCTCTCGTCCGCGCGTATTCAGGAGACGGTCGGTGAATACATGTCCTCGCTCGCGATTGGCAGACAATTGCGCTTCATCCAATGCGACGAACGCGCTTTCGTTGGCTGTCCGCGGCATGGCCTCCACCGTACAGCACAGGTAGCGAGCATCAGGTGGTTCGATACGCTGTTCGCCGGTGATAAGGGCGACCTGCTTCTCGCCCTTGATGGCAACCACCCGGTCATAGACTTCGCGCGCCAGCAGGCGCAGCGGAAAACCCATGGCGCCGCTCGAATGCGCGCACATGCGCTCGATGGCGAGGTGGGTCTTGCCGGTATTAGTGGGTCCGAGGACCGCCTTGATGGAGGCGTCTGTCACTGCCCCTAAGTGGCAGTCTCGGATTTCCTGCGCAACCGGCGGTGGAATTTTGGCTTCGATTGGTCGCTTGCGAGACTCGGTCTGCCGAAAGTTAGCGAGAAATTCACTTTGTTTCGATATGAGGGCGCCTGTCACCAATGGTCAGATGCGGTGGGTCAAAGCAAAGACGGCCAACTGGACGAGGGGTAAGGGTGAACCTTTCCGCGAATGAAAATCTCGCAGGTGAAGCTGCTACTGAGATCTCTGCGGCCAGAGGTGAAGCCGCGCGTCCTTCAGGAAAGCAGTCACTTCGACAGAAAGTCTATTCGCGTATCGAAAGCTTCGATATCGCACCCGATCTGGGTGCGGATATTGGATCACGCCGCTGGTTCCGGGGTCTTGGAACACTTGTCGGGCTATCGGTCGTTGCCCTGGCATTCTGGCCGGATTTCGCACCCCTAGAAGCAGCGTCACCCCTGCCAAACGACGCAGCGATACGCAGCGAATATCGCAGCCAAGTGATCATGCCCCTGGCGCTCGGTGCGGATACGGGGCGAAAGATGGGTCCTACTGCTCTGGTCCGCCCGCTGGCTGAAGCTCCCGAACGCCCGCAGATGCAAATGCTGGCCACGCTTGGCCGAGGCGATAGCTTGGACAGAATGCTCCGCCGTGCCGGGCTTGGGGGTGACGAGGCAGATAATGTTGCATCGTTGATCGGCAGGGCAGTACCGCTCGAAGAACTTGAGCCGGGTACCCAGATCGATATTACCCTAGGGCGTCGTCCAGAACCGGGCGCACAACGGCCCTTGGAGAAGCTGAGCTTCAGGGCTCGCTTCGACCTCGAACTGAAGGTCGACCGGTTGCAACCGGGCGGCGCACTCAACCTCACTCGCCGCACGATCAGAGTAGACGAAACGCCGCTGCGAATCCGCGGAACCGTGGGAGACAGTCTCTATCGGTCCGCACGCGCTGCGGGAGCCCCCGCCAGCGCTGTTCAGGCTTATCTCAAGGCTCTGGGCAGCCAGGTCGATGTCCAGCGTGAAGTGCAGGCTTCGGATACTTTCGACATGATTGTTTCCCACCGCCGGGCGGCCACCGGCGAACGGCAGGCCGGACAATTGCTCTTCGCCGGGCTGGAACGCGGCGGACGGGGAAGCTTGCAGCTGATGCGGTGGGGCGCGGACGGCGATTTTTACGATGCCAAGGGTGTCGGCGAGGAGAAGGGCGGTCTTGTGGCGCCGGTACCAGGCCGGATGAGCTCGAGCTTCGGCATGCGCCGGCATCCCATACTGGGATACAAGCGAATGCATTCAGGCGTCGATTTCAAGGCGCGCCATGGCACGCCTATTGTGGCGGTTACGGATGGTCGCATTATCGGTGCTGGCCGAATGGGTGGCTGCGGCAATGCTGTCCGCATTCGCCATGCCAATGGTATAGACACGCGCTATTGTCATATGAGCCGCATCGCGGTGAACCGCGGGGCCTCGGTACGGCGTGGTCAGGTCATAGGCTATGTCGGGTCGACTGGCCTCTCCACCGGACCGCATCTTCATTACGAAATGTATCAGGGTGGCCGTGCCATCAACCCCGCGTCGGTCAGCTTTGTAACGCGCAAACAGCTTTCCGGTCCGGAGCTGGAACGCTTCAGGAGCGCGTTGGGCATCCTGCAAGAAGTGGAAGAAGGAGCGGCCCTGGCCGATCTGGCGCCTACCGCGGAAGAGTCTGCCGCCGAAGCACCTGCTCGAGAAATTGACAAGCTCGACCGCCCGCGTGAGATAGGCTGATAGACCCGCGGATTGCGTAGATCGCCGCTTTAAGGCAATGCCTCGCTGCATGATCAATGCAGCTTATCCCGCCACCCGTTTGCGCCGTAGCCGAGCCCATAGCTGGAGCAGGGCGATGGTTCGAGAAACCATTCTGACCCCGGCAGATCTGATCTGGCCGCTTTTCGTTACTAGCGGGAATGACATAGAAGAACCGGTAACCAGCCTGCCTGGCGTATCGCGGTGGTCGGTCGATGGCATCGCCAAGCGGGCTCGCGAGGCTGTAGAGCTGGGCATTCCATGCGTCGCGCTTTTCCCCAATACACCTGCGGAAAAGCGCAGCGACCGCGGGGATGAAGCTCTCAACCCTGACAATCTGATGTGTCGTGCCATCCGGGCTGTCCGTGACGCCTGCGGAAACGATATCGGCATTCTCACGGACGTGGCGCTCGATCCCTATACCAGCCACGGTCAGGATGGGCTCATCGATGACAACGGGTATGTACTGAACGACGACACGGTGGCAATTTTGGTCGATCAGGCAATCACGCAAGCCGAAGCGGGCGCCGACATCGTTGCCCCATCAGACATGATGGACGGCCGCGTGAAAGCAATCCGCATGGCTCTCGAGATGAACGGCAAGCCGAATATTCAAATCATGGCTTATGCGGCGAAATACGCGTCCGCGTTCTACGGGCCTTTCCGCGATGCGGTCGGCTCGAGCGGACTACTAAAGGCCGACAAGAAGAGTTATCAGATGGACGCGGCGAACGGCGACGAAGCGCTTCGTGAAATCGCGATGGACATCGCCGAGGGGGCCGACAGTGTGATGGTGAAGCCCGGGCTTGCTTATCTGGACGTGATCTGGCGCGCGAAAGAAACCTTCGGCGTGCCGGTCTACGCCTATCAGGTCAGCGGCGAATACGCCTTGATCGAAGCCGGCGCGGCCGCCGGGATTGCGGATCGCGAGGCGCTGCTTATGGAAAAGCTGATCGCATTCAAGCGTGCCGGATGCTCGGGAATTCTCAGTTACCATGCTCCGCTTGCCGCGCAGCTCCTCAATGGCTGAATTCCGTTACGAAACTGATCGCCTTTTGCTGCGCGACTGGCAGGACAGCGACTGGGAACCGTTCTGGCAAGCAACCAATACGCCTGCCGTCATGGAATGGCTCGGCGGTGTTTGCGATGACGCCAAGCGTTCGGCCGCACAGCAGAGACTGCTGACTTATCAACAAGATCACGGACATACTTTCTGGGCTGTCGAGCGCAGGGACGATGGCGTCATCCTCGGATTCTGTGGCCTGAAAAGGTCTAACCAGCAGGGCGGACCTTTGGGTGAAATGGAGGTCGGCTGGCGCCTTCGCGAAGATGCTTGGGGCCATGGCTATGCTAAGGAAGCTGCCGCCGCGGCTCTCGACATTGCATTTAAACGCTTCGAAGTCGATCAAGTAATTGCGCTTACAGTCGCTCCAAACAGCGCGAGTTGGGGGCTGATGAAGCGACTTGGAATGACGCGGCGCGAGGATCTCGATTTCCCCAATTCGGATTTTGGAGATGATACGATCATCGTATATTCCATCGCACGCGAAGCGTGGCGAGGGCTTGATGCCTGACATCATCGCCGAAACCGAGCGGCTAGTCCTGCGAACGATCGAGGAAGGCGATGCAGAACTTCAGTATCAACTGCTCAATAGCCCTGCGGTTATGGAGAGATTGGGCGGGCCGAAGGAACTGCACGAGATCGAAGCGAAGCACGCGAAGAGCATGCAGCTTCAGGCGCGTTACGGCTTCAGCTTTCTTTTTCTGATCGAAAAGGAAAGCGGCGAATTCGTCGGCCACGCGGGAATGAAACTGGTCGATCACGAACTGGCTAAAAACGTGGGCGATCACGAGATCGGCTGGCTGATCCGCGAAGATCGCTGGCGTCGCGGCTATGCCGAAGAAGCCGTGCGGGCGATCCTTGAATGGGCGTTCCTCAGAGTAGGGGCCCCACACGTTGTCGCACTGACCAGCACATCCAACGAACCTAGTTGGAGGCTGATGGAAAAGCTTGGCATGACCCGTAGGGAAGACCTCGATTTCGACGATCCTGCCTTTCCTCCGGCTGATCGCCGCACCATCCTCTATAGTCTGACGAAACAGCAATGGGAGAGTCAGCCATGAAGAGCCATCCCGGCGTCAATATCATTCCGATCAACGGCAAGTCACCGGTAATCCACGAGAGCGCCTTTATCGCGCCTGGCTGCACCATCATTGGGGACGTTACCATCGGGGCAGGCAGTTCCATCTGGTACAATTGCGTCCTTCGCGCAGACGTCAGCCGCATCATCATCGGTGAACGGACCAATGTCCAGGATGGCAGCGTGCTCCATTGCGATCCGGAACGTCCCGGCGATCCTGACGGCAGCCCGCTGGTCATTGGTGACGATGTCCTCATTGGACACATGGCGATGATTCACGGGTGTCGGATCGAAAACCGCGGCTTCGTCGGCCTCGGCGCGATCGCGATGAATAAAGCCGTGATCGCAAGCGATGCGATGCTGGCCGCGGGAGCGATGCTGACCGAAAGTAAGGTCATGGGAGAAGGGGAGCTCTGGGCGGGCCGGCCGGCCAAAAAGCTGAAAGGCCTGACCGAGGCCGCTATTGCGGGCATGCGTATGGGGGTGGCTCACTACGCCGAGAACGCGAAGTTGCATTCGAGCGCCGTCGATGAAGCGCTCCGTAGCTGAGTTTCCCGATCGTGCCGAATTGCACGCAATTCTCGATCCCGAGGGGCGTGTCCGGGTAAAGGCAACGCCCGGAGCGCGGCAGGATACCATGAAGATCGAAGAAGGCCGACTGGTAATAAAGACACGTGCCAAGCCTCAGGACGGGGCAGCCAACCGTGCGCTCTGCGAAATGCTCGCACTGGCCTATGGGGTCGCGAAATCGCGCTGTCAGCTAATACGGGGCGACACCGCTCGCGATAAGTCCTTCAGAATAGAAATTTAAGTCCGCTACCGGCGGTCGACCTGCTCGCTAGAGGAGCTCAATCGGCGATTAATGCCTTCAAGGACTCTATCCGGTCAGCCTCATGAGGGGGCTTATCCCACCGGATACGGTGAATACGTGGAAAGCGCATCGCCAACCCCGATTTGTGCCGCTTGCTTTCATGAACGCTGTCGAAGGCTACCTCGAATACCAGACTCTTGTCAGTCTCGCGCACGGGGCCGAAACGATTGACGGTGTTCTGGCGCACATGCTTGTCCAGTTTCTTGAGCTCTTCGTCGGTGAAGCCCGAATAGGCCTTGCCGACCGGCAACAGATCGGCCCCCCCATCAGGATCCCCGTCCCAGCAGCCGAACGTGTAGTCGGAAAAGAAACTCGACCGCTTGCCGCTGCCCCGCTGCGCATACATGAGCACACAATCGATCAGCAGTGGATCGCGTTTCCATTTGTACCAGTATCCGACGCGCCGCCCGGCGATATAGGGGCTGTCCTTGCGTTTGAGCATCAGACCTTCGATGGCGTCTTCGCGACTACTCTCTCGAATCCGTGAAAGGTCACCGAAATCAGTGGCTTCCACAATGGAACTCAAGTCGAAATGAGTATCGGGAAGGCGCGACGCCAGAGTTTCAAGCCGAGCGCGCCGCGCTGCCCACGGAAGGGTGCGTACATCTTCACCCTCGATCAGCAGGGCATCATAGAGCCGTATGAATGCAGGATATTCCTGCAGCATCTTTTTCGAAACGGTCTTGCGGCCCAGTCTCTGCTGAAGCGCGTTGAAGCTGGCCGCTCCCCCGGCATCGCCACCCTGTGTGTTGCCGCGAACAAGTAACTCACCGTCGAGGACGGCATTCATGGGCAAAGCATCCAGGAATTCCGGAAACGTCCCGGAAATATCGTCGCCTGAACGTGAGAACAGTCGGGTCTCTCCACCGGCTTTCACAAGCTGCACGCGTATCCCGTCCCACTTCCATTCCGCCGCGTAGTCCTGGAGGTCGACGATTGTCTCCTCTAACGGATGAGCGAGCATGAATGGCCGGAAGGTCGGCAAGTTTTCGATATCGGGCGGTGCGGATCCGTCCGCGGCCCATGAAAAGAGATCGGCGTAGGGCGGGGAGAGTCCGTGCCAATATTCCTCGACCTCATCTACGGACACTTCAAAAGCCTGGGCGAACGCAGTCTTCGCAAGACGCGAGGATACGCCGATCCGCATTCCCCCTGTCGCAAGTTTGAGCAGGGCATAGCGCCCCGAAGGATCCAAGCGGTCGAGCAGCTTCGGCAATTCCCCGAGGACCGACTTTCGATTCATGGCCGAAAGCAACTCGATCGTCTCGCTCATCGTCGGGGGCGATGGAGGGTGATCCGGTGCTGGCCAGAGCAGGCTGGCAGTTTCGGCCGTATCGCCGACGAAGTCCCTGCTCAGCGTCCAGAGAACGGGATCGATCCGATCCTTCAGAAGATTGCGGATGGTGGAGCTTTTTACAGCTGGGAAATCCAGACCGTCGGACAGAGCGGCTAGGGCCCACCCTCGATCCGGATCGGGCGTTTGTTGAAGATATTCCGCGATCAGGCGCAGCTTTTCGTTGCGCGAGCGCGTGTAGACGAGGGCGTCGATCAGGCGGGCGAACTCTTCCACCGGCTAATCGTCCTCGTCCTCATACCCCACCATCGCGAGGGCGCGTGCTTTACGCTGATGAAGCTGGCACCACCGCAGCAAAGCATCCTCGCGCCCGTGGGTTATCCAGTTCTCCTGCGCATCCACCTCCTTGATGGTGCGAGTCAATTCACCCCAATCCGCGTGGTCAGAGATGACCAGCGGCAGCTCGACATTGCATTGCCGGGCCCGCTGGCGAACACGCATCCAGCCGCTGGCCATGGCAGTGATGGGATCGGGCAAGCGCCGGCTCCAGCGATCATTGAGTGCGGAAGGCGGAGAAATGACGATATGCCCGCGGATATCTTCCTTCGTATAGTCGGCTACCAGTCGTAGCTCACCAAGGGTTACCCCGTGATCTTCATACAGCCTGCACATCTTTTCCATCGCGCCATGAAGATAGATGGGCTGATGATGTCCTGCCCCGCGAAGTTCAGCGATAACGCGCTGCGCCTTGCCGAGCGCATAGGCGCCAACGAGCACGCAGCGATCGGGATAAGCCGATAGGCGCTCGAGGAGCTTCTCCATCTCTTCTTCGATGGGGGGATGGCAAAAAACAGGCAGGCCGAAAGTTGCCTCGGTAATGAAGACATCGCAGGAAGTGACTTCGAAAGGAGGACAGGTGGGATCCTCGCGGCGTTTGTAATCGCCCGTAATAATTACTCGCTCGCCGCTATGTTCCAGTAATATCTGTGCGCTGCCGAGAACATGTCCCGCCGGAATATAGGTAGCGTCGACGCCGCCTTTTAGTCGTATTGTCTCGCCATATTGAACCGGAACGGCGCGGTGGGGAATTTCCCCGGCTTCATCCTGCGCCCCTGTTCGATAACGCAACTCCATGATCGCGAGCGTCTCGGGAGTGGCGACCGTTTCTCCATGACCCCCGCGAGCGTGATCGGCATGTCCGTGAGTGACAAGAGCCCGGTCCACTGCTCGCGACGGATCGACCCAGCAATCTGCGGGGGAAATATAAATCCCCTGCGGTTCGGGTTTGATCCAGGAAAAGGGCGCGGGCATCGACCTTAGAAGCGAGACTGATGCGGTTGCGTTCCCGCTCCCTTATTCCGGTTTCGCAGTGAACCGCTCTAGGATACGCTTCAGTGTCGGCTTCTGCCCGGTCGCAAGGAGGCTCGCCCGGAACAGCCGTCCCAAGAAAACGAGCTCGATCACAATTGAGATGGCGAGCAATAACCCGCTTCCCAGCAGAACCCATGTCTCGACCCCCATGCCGAGACGGGCGAGAATGGCAAACGGCGTCCACAACGGGACCCAGGTGAGAATCTGGACTAGAAGCCCATCCTGCCCGGCGATAATGGCCTGCAACAGGAATGTGATGGGCAGCAGAATGGCGAGCAGGACGGGCATGAGATAGCCCTGTGCTTCGCTCATCGAATCTACCATCGCTCCGATGGCAACGAAAATAACCGAAATGCCAATGTAGCCGGCGATAAAGAAATAGATGATCGCCAAGATGATGCCGGGAGATGCGATTGGCTCGAGCGCGGGGCGGATCAAATCGGCAATCACCCCCTGAGTGGCATAAGCGGCCACAGCTGCGCATCCGGCCCAGACCAGCAGCATGAGCAGACCGACACTCAGCCCACCAAGAAGCTTTCCGTACATGAGTTCTTCCGGTCGGATACAAGCCAGCAAAGATTCCAAGAGCTTGTTTGATCGTTCCTCGACGCTTCCCTGCAACATCCAGCTACCTGAGAGCATGAGGCTCATCATCAGGATATAGGCCAAGGCGAGTGGAACGATGGAACGTACCAAGAGCGATTCCCGGGCTCCGCCGCCGGGGGGCGGGGTACTGACCGCAATCGCTGGCGCGGCGGATTGAATCGCCACCGCGTCGTTTGCGGATATTCCCCGCTGGATGAGCAGGCGGGTCCGCAGATCGCCGGTAAGGGTTTCCTGAACAGCTGTTACAAAGCTCGCATTGGGCTGATTGGCCGAGTACAGCCCTATCTGCGGGTCAGCCGGATAGTTCTCACCAACGAGCACGACTACTTCTGGCGCCTCGTCGTTATCGCTTTCGAAAAGCGCCTGGGCTTCATTGGCAAACTCCTGGCCTTCCTTGTCCATGAGACTTCGAGGCGTCGGCTGGAATTCATAATCCGCCGTGGCGGGTTCGAATTCCGGGACTCCTTCGGGACGGATCCGATCCAGTTGAGCCACCGCGCCTTCAACGCCTCCCGCATCGCGGAAGGAAGCGATATCCTCGCTGGTGTACCATCTATCGTGCTGGAGCCAGGGCGCGGATCGGTCGGCGGGCTGGAGGGCATAACGTTGTACATAGCGGGACAGACTGCGCAACAGGTTGCGATCGGCATCTTCGGTAAAGCGAGCCTCCAGCGCCTCGGCTGCAGCCCCTCCGGAACGATCGACGACTGTTACGCGGGTCGGTTCACGATCAGTCAGGCTTTCTCCCAGCAATGGGCCCAGTGCCAGAGCTACTGGAAGGATTAGCAAGGTTAACCAGAAGCTTTTCATGGAAAGGATCTGGCGGATCTCGCGGCGGGCAACGAGAAAAACATTGTTGATCATGCCTGAACTCCCTCATCGCCAACGAGCTGGACGAAAATATCGTGAAGGCTTGCGCTGCGTTCATCCCAGCGGCGCAGGGCAATGCCGTTAGAGGAGCAGTGCTCGAGGACGTTGCCTGCGGGCACACCCTGATTGAGTGCGACCCGCCATTCAGGCCATCCGTCGTCATCCAACCCGACCTGTTCTGCAGAGGCCACGCCGGGTAGAGATCCGAGGTCGACTTTCGCCACGGCCTTGATGGTGGCGGGCAATTGCGCGCGAGCTTCGGACAGGGTTCCTTCGAAGCGCTTGCTGCCCTTCCGCAGGAGCAGCAGGCGATCGCACAGCCGTTCGGCATGCTGCATCACGTGGGTCGAGAATATGACTGCTGCGCCGCGGTTTGAGGCTTCCAGAATTTCATTCTCGAGAAGTCCCTGGTTAACCGGATCAAGACCAGAGAAGGGCTCGTCCAGCATGAGAAGGTCGGGATCGTTTACTAGCGCAGTCGCGAGTTGGACCTTCTGTGCCATGCCCTTCGACATGTCGCCGATATCGCTCTTCGCACGCTCACCGAGGTCAAATCGATCAAGCAAAGCCATTCCCCCGCGCACGCGCATCGCCGGGGCTCATCCCCTTCAGGCGGCCGAAATAGATGATGGTGTCGATTGCGCTCATGCCGGAATAGAGGCCGCGTTCTTCGGGCAGGAATCCTATTGCATTGGCTTGGCGTTGGTCGGGAGCCCCTCCAAGAACGGTAATCTTCCCAGACGTCGGACGGATAATGTCCAGAACCATGCGAAGCGTCGTGGTTTTTCCAGCACCATTGCCGCCGAGAAAACCGAATATCTCTCCCGACGATACCGAGAATGACAAGTCATCAACCGCCAGCACGTTGTCGAACTGCTTGACGAGGTTGCGAACTTCCAGAACCGACATGAGACCCCCTGACCCTGTAGTAAGGCAAGCCTATGGATTATCAGGGGCGGCAGCAAGACAAAGGCTGATTTTACAGTACGAAATACAAAGAGGGGCCGACGAATGTCGACCCCTCGGATAAATGGTTGTCGGACGCTTAGCTTTCGCCGTCGTCCGATTCCTCGCTTTCGCTCGCATCGGCATCGGGCCTTTCGCTGCTAGCCGCCTTTTTCTTGGGTTTTGACTTGGGCGGCGCCGGCGTGAGTTCGAAAGCGGGCTTTCCATCCTTCATCGTCACCGCGACCTCGCCTCCGTCGGCCAGTTTGCCGAACAACAGCTCCTCGGCCAGGGGTTGCTTGATCTTCTCCTGGATCAGGCGGCCCATCGGGCGTGCGCCGTAAAGCCTGTCGTACCCCTTGTCGGCCAGCCAAGCGCGGCTTTCCTTGTCGAACTGAATGTCGACATTCTGTTCCGCCAGTTGCAGTTCGAGCTGAAGAATGAACTTGTCGACCACGCGTGCGACGGTGTTTTTGCCGAGGTAAGCAAAGGGGACGATCGCATCGAGACGGTTGCGGAATTCGGGGGTGAACATGCGCTTCACCGCTTCCTCGCTCGCATCTTCCCTGGATACGTCACCAAAGCCGATACCCTGTTTTGCCATGTCCGATGCGCCGGCATTGGTGGTCATGATGAGCACCACATTGCGGAAATCGACCGTCTTGCCGTGATGATCGGTCAGTCGACCGTTATCCATTACTTGCAGCAGGATGTTGAACAGATCCGGATGTGCCTTCTCGATTTCATCGAGGAGAAGCACGCAGTGCGGGTTCTGGTCGATGGCATCGGTGAGAAGTCCGCCTTGATCATAGCCGACATAGCCGGGAGGCGCACCGATCAGCCGCGAAACGCTGTGCCGTTCCATATATTCGGACATGTCGAAACGCTTCAGCTCGATGCCCATGATGCTGGCGAGCTGACGTGCCACTTCGGTTTTACCGACCCCGGTCGGGCCCGAGAACAGGAACGAGCCAATCGGCTTGTCCGGATCGCGCAGACCTGCACGGCTCAGTTTCATCGCAGTCGCCAGCTTGTCGACCGCTGCATCCTGCCCGAATACGACGTGCTTGAGATCGCGATCGAGGTTTTGAAGAGCCTTCTTATCGTCGGTGGATACAGATTTCGGCGGGATGCGAGCCATGGTCGCGATGACTGCTTCGATTTCCTTCGAGGTAATCTTCTTTTTCCGGCGGCTGGGCGGAACCAGCATCTGCATGGCGCCGACTTCGTCGATCACATCGATCGCCTTGTCTGGCAGCTTGCGGTCGTTGATATAGCGCGCAGACAGTTCGACGGCAGTCTTGATCGCATCGGACGTATATTTGACCTTGTGATGATCCTCGAAGGCGCTGCGCAAACCCTTGAGGATAGCAACAGTATCTTCGATCGTAGGTTCGTTGACGTCGATCTTCTGGAAGCGACGCAAGAGGGCGCGATCCTTCTCGAAGTGGTTGCGGAATTCCTTGTAGGTGGTCGACCCGATGCAGCGGATCGCCCCGCTCGACAGCGCAGGCTTCAGCAGGTTGGAAGCATCCATTGCGCCGCCGCTGGTCGCGCCGGCCCCGATCACCGTATGGATTTCGTCGATGAACAGGATCGCTTCGGGCATGCCCTCAAGCTCGTTGACGACTTGCTTCAACCGCTCCTCGAAATCGCCCCGATAGCGTGTGCCTGCAAGCAGGGCGCCCATGTCGAGCGAATAGATCACCGCTTCTTCGAGAACTTCGGGTACATCACCTTCGACGATCTTTCTTGCCAGGCCTTCCGCAATGGCGGTCTTGCCTACGCCGGGATCACCCACGTAAAGCGGATTGTTCTTGGAGCGGCGGCACAGGATTTGCACCGTACGATCGACTTCGGGCCCGCGACCGATCAACGGATCGACCTTACCGTCTTCCGCCTTCTTATTGAGATTGACGGTGAACTGATCGAGCGCAGTCTCCTTCTTATCGCTCTTGCCGTTCTCCACGCCGGGCTCTGTACCCTGAGTGTCTTCCACCCCTTGCGCAGACTTGCCATCAACTTGCTTGCCGCCCTTGCCGATACCGTGACTGATATAACTTACGGCATCGAGCCGGCTCATATCCTGCTGCTGCAAGAAATAGACTGCATAGCTGTCCCGCTCAGAGAAAAGGGCGACTAGCACATTGGCGCCCGTTACAGTGTCCTTGCCGGAAGACTGGACATGAAGGATCGCGCGCTGGATCACCCGCTGGAAGCCCGCTGTCGGTTGCGGATCCGCACCGTCTTCGCTTTTCAGCGACTGGTACTCCTGCTCGAGGTACTGTTTGACGACCGCCATCAGTTCGTCGGTGTCGACTCCACAGGCCGCCATTACCTGCGCGGCGTCCTCATCGCCGATCAGCGCGAGCAGGAGGTGCTCCAGCGTGGCGTATTCATGACGCCGCTCGCCTGCGTCGGTCAGCGCGGCGTGGAGGGTCTTTTCAAGGTTTGCGGCAAAACTGGGCATTTGTGTCTCTGCTTTTCCGAAGGGCTCGCGGCGATGCGAGATAAGGGCAGCCTAAACGGCGAAAGTTAGCCAAAGCTGTATAGATGAATATGGGGGCCGAGTGGCAGGTTTGAAGACCCTGCGCCACGGCTAGCCGTTGCGTCCAAAAAGCGCTTCAGCAGCATCCCGGTGGGCGGCCGCCTTGAGACGATGCGATTCCACGCGGGCTATCTCAGCCTCAAGCAATGCAATCCGTTCATCGAGCTCGTCCTGCGAATACGGTCCGAGATCTTCTGTGGCGAGCTTGCTCGCGGAATCGCCTCTGGGGCGCGGACGATCGTCCTCTTCCATGTTTGGCACATTCGTACCGAGGTTGGTTGCTGTCAACACGCCTGCGGGGTAATGCACCGTTTCCCACGCCGAATTCCAGGCAATCAAGGGGGCTTTCTTGGCGACCGAACTACCTGAAACCATAACCGCCATGGGATTTGACGAACCAGGCGAACCCCAAGTCCTGCGCCCTGAAAAGCTGCCATTGCCTGAGCCTGGCGAAAATCAGGTCCTGATCCAAGTCAGCCATGCCGGGGTCAATCGGCCCGATGTGTTCCAGCGCAAAGGTTCATATCCTCCTCCACCGGGGGCTTCACCCATTCCGGGCCTCGAAGTTTCCGGTAAGGTGGTCGCCATCGGCAAAGGCGCCGCGCCTGAAATGCTAAATCGCAAGGTGTGTGCCCTCGTTAACGGTGGCGGTTACGCAGAATATTGCCTCGCGCATGAAAGGCACTGCCTTTCTGTTCCTGCAGGTATGGAGATGGCTGAAGCCGCTGCCATTCCTGAAACGCTGTTCACGGTCTGGCATAATGTGTTCGAGCGTGGCTTTGCCATGGATGGCGAAACTCTGCTGGTCCATGGCGGCACCAGCGGGATCGGCACTAT
The DNA here is from genome assembly GCA_947504155.1 of uncultured Erythrobacter sp. Taxonomy (GTDB): domain Bacteria; phylum Pseudomonadota; class Alphaproteobacteria; order Sphingomonadales; family Sphingomonadaceae; genus Qipengyuania. The sequence continues at coordinate 524,377 of CANNGF010000002.1, read as the reverse complement.
GGCCATCCAACTGGCCAAGGCCTTTGACTTGAAAGTAGTCACTACAGCCAAGAGCGCAGAAAAATGTAAAGCTGCCAAAGATTTGGGGGCGGATCTTGCGATAAATTACAAGACCGAAGATTTCGTTGAAAAGGTCAATGATTTCACCGGTGGTGAGGGGGCTGACGTCATTCTCGATATGGTGTCTGGCGACTACGTCCAGCGCAATCTCGATTGCCTTGCGGTCGACGGGCGGCATGTCACCATCGCTGCACTTGGTGGGGCGAAAGCCGAGATCAATATGGCAAAGTTGATGAGCAAACGGCAGACGATGACCGGTTCGACGCTTCGTCCGCGGTCGGATGAATTCAAGGCTCTCCTCGGAGATGAAATCCGAACCCATGCCTGGCCCTTATTCGAAGATCGAACCGTGGCGCCGGTAATGGACGAGACTTTCGACCTCACCGATGTTGCGGCTGCCCATGCGCGGATGGAGGAGGGCGACCACATCGGCAAGATCGTTCTCCGCGTGCGCGATATCGACTGACGCCGAACTGTAGCAACGCCTTCAAACCGTAACCCAGGCGAGATTCGCCTGTAACAATTGCGTGCCATGGATCTTCCGAGAGCTTCGGGGGATTACCCATGACCGAACTGCCGAAAGATTTTTCCGATTTTCCCAACGTCGCGGGCTTTCCGCCCGTCCAGCCTTCGGTGCCCGAGCGCGTCATTGGCGAGCGGCGCAAATACCGCACGATCTGGATCAGCGATGTCCATCTCGGGACCAAGGGCTGCAACGCCGCCTTGTTGATCGATTTTCTTGACCATACCGATAGCGAAACGATGTATCTCGTCGGCGACATCATCGATGGCTGGCGACTGAAGAAGAAGGTCTACTGGCCGGCGGAACACAATGATATCGTCTGGCGCATTCTCAAGCGGGCGCGCCGTGGAACCCGGATCGTCTATATTCCCGGTAATCACGACGAGATGGTGCGCCCGTTTTCAGGCATGAATTTCGGCGGCGTCGAGATAGCCCGCGCAGCCTTTCACGATACAGCCGACGGTCGGCGCCTGATGGTTCTGCACGGCGATGAATTCGACACGATCATGCTTGCCCACCGCTGGCTCGCCTTCATCGGTGATGCTCTTTATCACATGATGATGAAGCTCAACGGCTGGGTCGCCAGCGTGCGCAAGCTTTTTGGCCTTCCGTACTGGTCCATCAGCAAAGCGGCGAAACACAAGGTCAAGAATGCCGTCGAGTTCATCTCCAAATATGAAGAGGTAGTTGCTCGGGCTGCGGGCGAGCGCGGGGTCGACGGCGTGGTGTGCGGTCATATCCACACCGCCGAAATCCGCGAGTTCTCCCACGAGGGCAAAATTGTTTCCTACTACAATGACGGGGATTGGGTCGAAGGATGCAACGCACTGGTCGAGCATTTCGATGGCACGATGGAGTTGCTGCACTGGCCGGAAGAGGTCGCCGCGCGTCAGGTCCCCGCTGCTGGCAGAGAGCTGGCGGCCGCGTGATCCCGGCCGAGGTCGGCTCCATCGTTGCCCCGGCGCCTGCACACTCGAAACGCATCGCGCTCGTAACCGATGCATGGGCGCCGCAAATGAATGGTGTGGTGCGCACGCTGACGACCACCTGTGACCTTCTGAGAAAACAGGGGCATGAAGTCCTTGTTCTCTCGCCGGACCAGTTTCTTTCGCTTCCGTGTCCTACCTATCCCGAAATCCGCTTGGCTCTATTCCCGTCCGGAGCGGTCTCGGCAAAGCTTAGCGAATTCGCGGCCGATGCAATTCATATCGCAACGGAAGGGCCTCTCGGCCTTGCCGCGCGACGGTATTGCAAGCGAACCGGACTGCCTTTCACTACCGCCTACCATACGCAATTCCCGGATTACGTCGCGAAACGAACACACCTGCCGGCCCGCTGGTTCTGGCATTATATCGAGTGGTTCCATGGGGCGTCTCGCCGCGTTCTGGTTGCAACGGAAAGTATTCGTGAGGAACTGCGGGCGCATGGGCTTAACCGGCTTCATCACTGGACGCGTGGCGTTGATATGACCTGTTTCGACCCCGATGCACCGGCCCCGCCAGAATATGCCGAATTGCCAAGGCCTATTCAGCTCTACGTCGGCCGAGTGGCGGTAGAAAAGAACGTCGAGGCGTTTCTGGAGGCAGACCACCCCGGGAGCAAGGTGGTCGTCGGTGACGGCCCCGCGCTTGCAAGCCTGCGCTCCCGCTACCCCGAAACTCTCTTCCTGGGACGCAAGGAGGGGCGTGAGCTGGCTGGCTGCTATGCCGGCGCGGATGTTTTCGTTTTTCCTAGCCGAACCGACACCTTCGGGCTGGTCATGATCGAGGCTCTGGCCTGCGGAACGCCGGTTGCCGCCTTCCCGGTTGCCGGGCCGCAGGATCTGGTTATCGACGCGGTAGGTGCCCTGTCAGATGATCTCGACCGGGCAATCGATGCCGCTCTCTATTGCGATCGCGCGGCTTGCGCCGATTACGGGGCGAAATTCAGCTGGGTTGCGGCGACCGAGCAATTTCTGGCCGGGCTTGCCGTTGTCGAAGGAGAATCGCTGACTGCCTGACGGAATCTTTCGGCGGCGAGGGGTCAATGTTCTACTTGCTTGCCGAATCCGCCCTTCTCGCCTACATGGGAAGGGCAACGGCCGCTCCGCGAGGGGCGGCCCTTCTATTTTCAGATACGAGAAAAGGCACTTTCATGGCCGACCAACCCACCCCGCTGATGCCCCATGCGACCGCTACCTGGCTGGTCGACAACACCGGGCTCACCTTCGAACAGATCGCAGAATTCTGCGGCCTCCACATTCTCGAAGTGCAGGCAATGGCCGATGATCTTGCCGGCAGCAAATATACTGGGCGTGATCCGCTGCATTCGGGCGAATTGACGCAGGACGAAATTGCCAAGGGCGAGAAGGACAGCGAATATCGCCTCAAGATGCAGCGCGCGCCGGTAGCAGTGAGCCGGACAAAGGGGCCGCGTTACACGCCTGTATCGAAGCGGCAGGACAAGCCGGATGGCATTGCCTGGCTGATCCGCAATCATCCCGAAGTTTCGGATGCGCAGATTTCCAAACTGATCGGCACGACGCGCAACACAATTGGCGCGATCCGTGAGCGCAGCCACTGGAACATCCAGAACATCCAGCCCAAGGATCCGGTTACCTTGGGCCTGTGTTCGCAGCGTGAACTGGACGCTGTCGTTGCCAAGGCAGCGAAAAACCTTCCCGTTTCGGATGAAGAGCAGGCGCCTGTCGCTGCAAGCGGTACGAGCGATCGCGAAAAGCTGATCGAAGAACTGCGTGCCGAACGCGATGCCAATGAAAAGGCAGCGGCAGAGGCGGCACAGGAAGCCGAAGCGGAAGCATGGCTGACCGCTAAACGCGCCGCTGAAAAAGCGGGCGAGGGCGCACCCGAAGTCTGATCACCGGTACCTATTTATAAAGGGCGGGAGAGGCAGCGGCTTCTTCCGCCCTTTTTGCTTGCGTTTGCGCATGGATTGGCCATGCTATTGACATGGATGTTAGTAGCTACACCTATCACCATCCCACTCCGTGGGACGCGAAGTTCAAAGAAGAAAGTCTGCCGGACTTGCTGGCTCAGACTGTCGCGAATGCGCCGGATGCGCCGTTCCTCCATTTTCTGGGTCGGACTTACACCTATAGTGAAATTCACGAAGAAGCCCGGCGGTTCGCGGCAGGGCTGGTTGCCAGGGGTATCGCCCCAGGGGACCGTGTCGGCCTCTTCCTTCCGAATGTCCCGATCTACGCTTCTGCGTATTACGGGGCGATGATGGCCGGTGCTGTCGTAGTGAACTTCTCCCCGCTCTACACGGTCGAGGAACTTGCCTGGCAAGTCGCCGATTCCGGCACGCGGTTACTGGTTACCCTCGATGTTCCCGAACTCCATGCAACCGCATCGAGCGTGCTGGATGAATCCCAGTTGGAGACCCTCGTTGTCGGCTCGCTGGCGGACATGCTCCCTTGGTACAAGGGGCTGGCTCTGCGCACGCTGGGTCGCGGAAAGATTGCGAAAGTCACCTATTCGCAGAATACTTTGGGCTGGAAGGATCTCCTGGCCAGCCCGGCGGGCGTAGACTTCCCCGCTATCGATGCGGCCAACGATATTGCGCTGCTCCAATACACCGGTGGCACAACCGGACGCCCCAAAGGCGCAATGCTCGGCCATTCGCAACTCGCCATCAATGCCCAGCAAGTCGCGGGCCTCAATCCATTCGGTGATCCTACCGCCGAAGTCTTCATGGGCGCGCTGCCGTTCTTTCATGTCTTTGCGAATACGGCACTTCTCAATCATGCTATGGTCACCGGAGCGTCGATTGCGATGGTTCCTCGTTTCGAGGCAGGCCAAGTGCTGGCGACGATCAAGAAATACAAGGCCACCGGTTTTCCGGGCGTGCCCACCATGTTCCAGGCATTGCTCGATCATCCCAAGTTGAAGAAGACCGACATTTCCTCACTGAGGGTGTGCATATCGGGCGGGGCCCCGATGCCTGCTCCGGTCCATAACAAGTTCGAAGCTTTGACTGGTATCCGGGTCGTCGAAGGGTACGGACTCACCGAAAGTTCGGGCGTTGTCTCGGCAAACCCATATGAAGGCGAGCGGAAGAAAGGCACCATCGGGCAGCTCATCATGGGCACCGAAGTTATCTTCCTTGATAAGGAGGACCCGGAAAAGCTCGCACCCAAGGGGGAGCCGGGAGAGCTTGCCGTCCACGGTCCGCAGATCATGCGGGGTTATTGGAACAGGCCCGAGCAAGGGAATGGCACTTTCGTCGAACGAGACGGCAAGAAATGGCTTCGCACCGGCGACGTTGCCGTGATGGACGAAGAGGGCTTTCTCGAGATCGTGGACCGGATCAAGGACATGATCGCCGTCGGAGGGTTCAAGGTTTTTCCGAGTCAAGTCGAAGATGTCCTGCTCGAGCATGAAGCGGTCAAGGAGGTCCTCGTCATCGGCCAGCCTGACGATTACCGCGGAGAAAGTCCTTACGCCTATGTCGTTCTACAGCCCGGGGCGAAAAATACGGCCGAGGAACTGCGTGACTGGCTGAATTCCCGGATCGGCAAACACGAGCGCGTAGAACAAGTCGTGTTGCGGGATGATCTGCCTAAAACCATGATCGGCAAGCTCGACCGCAAGGCACTGCGTGCGGAGGTTCTGGACTGATCTCTCGAGGTTGGCTGGCTGCAATTAAAGGCTTACCCAATGCACAAAAAAGGCCGCGTTGCGTAAAGCAGCGCGGCCTTCTTGTCTCTTAAGGCGGTTCGTCAGTTGGCGAGCTGAAGCTCGGGCTTGGCCTCTTTCTCAGGGGCTGCGGGTTTCGCGTTCCGCTTGGGATCGCGATGGGCAAAGCGGCCTTCAACCTGAGCGCCTTGCTCGATGGTAAGCGCATCGTAAAATACATCGCCGGTGATTTTCGCAGTCTTCAGTATCACGAGTTCACGCGCTGTGATCGAGCCTTCCACCGTGCCGGCGAGGCGGGCTGTTTCGGCCTCAACTGCACCGGTGACCGTGCTGCTTTCGCCCTGAACGAGACTGGTGCAGCTGATATCGCCTTCCACGTCTCCGTCGATATGCAGATCTGCCGATGCCTTGATATCACCCTTTATCGAGAGGTCCGACCCAAGGACGGAAAAAGTCGAATTATTCTTGGAAGCCATTGAAGCACTGCGTCCTGGGTTACTGGGAATTGACGTCGAGCTCTGGGGCTCGGCGGATTTCTTCGAGAACATTAGGAGCTGTCTCCAGGAAGGTTCGGGGATTTACGGCCCGGCCATTGATGCGGACCTCGAAGTGAAGATGGGGCCCGGTGGAACGACCGGTGCTGCCGATGGCGCCAATCGTCTTGCCGGCGTCGACCTGATCACCGACCTTGGCGTCAAATTTCGACATATGGGCGTAACGGGTCATGAGACCGTTGCCGTGGGTGATTTCGATCGTCTTGCCGTATCCGCCCTTCCAGCCGACGAAGCTTACCCGGCCCTTGGCTGCCGAATAGATCGGCGTGCCGACCGCACCGCGGAAGTCCAGGCCCTTGTGCATGGCTGCCCTGCGGTTGAACGGGTCGCGGCGATAGCCGAAGCCTGAAGAAATGAGGTCTCTACGGGCAGGGGCGAACTGCGGAACGCCTTCAAGCGCCTGCTCGAGCGCGGACATGCGCGCCATGGAAAGGCCGAGACGTTCGAAGCGCGGATCGATCTTGCCGTCCGCATCGGTGGCAAGCCCTTCGAGCGGACCACCCATCGCCTGCTGTTCGGACCGGCGGATCACCGCGTCGGGATTGAGTTCGAGTTTCTTGAGAGCAGCGGCGGCACGTTTCGCACGCCAATCCGCATACCGCGTAAGGCCTTCGACCACAGCGAGTTGCCGCGCTTCGATCCGGGCCAGTTCGCTTGCCTGAGGGAACGCTGCGCTGACCTTCTCTACTGTAGCTGCAGCCTCGCCCGACGAATCGCTCACATGCTCCACCTTCATGTCGGCCGGGAGCAATTCGGCTACGCCTTCGATGAATTCCATCCGGCGATCGAGGTCACTGCTGACAGCTTCGAGATTGTCGCCATAGGCAGCAAGCCGCTCTTCCGACGTGGCTACGCGGGCCTCACGGTTGATCAGGCTCTCGCGATCGGCGCTGGCGCTGTATTGCGCCCATCCTGCCACGGCCATCGATGCGGCCCAGATCAATACGATCAGGGCGATAGTCGCAGCAGCGGCCTTCTGCACGCCCGAAGATATGGTGATGAAACGAACCTGCCCCTGGGATCGCATAAAAAACTCGCGATCCGGAAACCAGGCGTTCAAGCGGCTTTTCCAGCCGCGCTGTATTTGCTTGTTGTCCAAGACGACCCGTCCCTTGGTCATTAGTCCCTGACAACTTACTAGGCGGAAATCCTTACGAAATCGAATCCGGTTCCCAAAGAATCCATGAGTTGAGGGTTCGACGGGGTGAACGGTTGGAAAAGCGCGATCTTCAGCGTCGATGTCCGCTCTTGACGCAAATCGCGTCACCCGGCTTTGCCTCATCATCCTGACAGCCTGAAACGGAAATGATAGCGCGAAGCCATGTCGATCGCTCAAAAGCCTGATTCGTAATCATTATGCGTGCCCGCAAAATCGGTTTGCTCGGCGGCAGCTTCAATCCCGCCCACGGCGGACACCGGCGTATTTCTCTCTTTGCGCAGGAAGCGCTCGGGCTCGACGAAGTCTGGTGGGTGGTCTCGCCCGGTAATCCGCTCAAACCCAAAAAGGGGATGGCTCCTCTTCCAGTACGTGTCCGGGCCGCAGAAAAGCAGGCGAAACTGGCAGCAATCCGCGTAACCGCGATCGAACAGCAACTCGGAACGCGGTTCACGGTCGACACCCTTGGGGCAATAAGTCGACGCTATCCCAAGCGGAAATTCGTGTGGATGATGGGTTCGGACAATCTGGCGCAATTTCACCTCTGGCGCGAATGGAGAAGGATCGCCCACACCATGCCGATTGCAGTCATCGCCCGGCCGGGCTATGATGCCGCTGCTGTCGCAAGCCCCGCGATGGCCTGGCTCCGGCACTTTCGCGTGCCGCTCGCCAGCTTTCGAAACGGGGGTGAATGGAGCGCACCGGCACTGGTGACATTGCGTTTCGATCCCGATCCGCGTTCGGCCACGGCAATTCGCCGCGCCGATCCCGACTGGGCATCGCGCCACGCCGGTAAATCTCCGCGAGACCAGGTGACACATCGTCTGATCCCGCTCGAAGGGGATACGGCCACGCAATGATGCGCGTTGCCCTTTCCCCAATGCTCCCTATCTCGGGGACCTACCAATTCAGGAGTGATATAAACGCCTATGACTCAGGCGCATACAGATCCGGCTGCCTCCGGAACGACTGGCGCGAAGATTGTTCGCATGACTGATGCCGACAAGCAGGAACTGCTCGACTTCGTGCTGAAACATCTCGACGACGATCAGGCGCAAGATGTGGTGACGATAGATCTCGAAGGTAAAAGCTCGATCGCCGATTTCATGGTGATCGCTTCGGGTCGTTCGACTCGCCAGGTTGCTTCGATCGCGCAGAAACTCGCGGAAAAGCTGAAGCAGAACGGCTATGGTCCGGTGAAGCTCGAAGGACTCCCGGCGGCGGACTGGGTGCTGCTCGATGCCGGCGATATCGTCGTTCACCTGTTCCGGCCAGAAGTGCGGAGCTTCTACAATCTCGAACGCATGTGGGCGTTCGGTGACGCACCGCCCGTAGCCGGAACGGCGTAACCGGCGTTTCTCCGAACGCGCTTACTATGGGGTAAGTGCATGAATGCGCCTCTCTCAGGGGTATTTGGCTCTTGCGCCTATCTGCCTACCTAAGTGACGGGGCGCGAATTCATGAATTTTCAGGGGTTGAGTCGTGCTTCTTCACATCATTGCGCGCGGAAAGATCGCCCGGTCACCCGAGGCGGATCTGGTTGCGCGCTATGAGAAGCGGTTGACCTGGCCGGTCAAATTCACCGAACTTCCTGAAACCGGCGGGCGCATCCCGGACCCCCAGACCCCATACAAGACGGTTCTTCTGGATGAGCGCGGCAAGGATCTTTCATCGGAGAGCCTTGCTGCGACGCTGGAGCGTTGGCGAGACGACGGCATGCGCGAATGTCGGTTCATTCTGGGGGCTGCTGATGGCCATTCCGAGGCGGAACGTCACGACGCAGACCTGCTTCTCGCCTTCGGAAAGGCGACATGGCCGCACTTGCTCGCCCGGGCGATGGTGGCGGAGCAGCTTTACCGTGCGACAACCATCATCGCCGGCCACCCATATCACCGAAGCGGCTGATGGAGGTGTGACGTCATGAAACGGACCCTTATCATCACGGGACTCCTCTTCGTCTTTTCTCTTGTTTTTCAAGCCTTTACACCCCTAACTGCACAATCATCCAAGGATCGCAGTCAGGCAGTCGAGGCGCGAAGGGCGCTCGCCATCGCGCGCACCCAACAACGTAATGCCGGCCTGCGGGCAGAACGCCTGGAGGCTGAAATGACGCGCGCGGAAGAAGCGTCTTCGAGCGCGAGGCAGAAGGCTGCAGCTCTGGCGGCACGCGTACAGCAGGCTGAAGCATCCGTGAGCATAGCGGAAGCCGAACTCGCCATGATCGAACGCGAAAGAAAGGGTTTGGCGCGTGATTTGGCACGGCGCAGTGAGCCGGCAGCGGAATTGACTGCGGCGCTGGAGACCTTCAGTCGACGACCGTTAGTGCTGGCGGCTCTACAGCCAGGAAGCTTGCAAGACGTCGTCCACACGCGCGCAATTCTCGGCAGTACGCTTCCCGAAGTGCGGCGGCAGACCGCAGCCCTGCGTGTTGATATTCAGCGTACAAAATCCTTAGCCACTGAACGCGCGCAGATGTTGGCGGCGCGCGAAGAAGCGCAAGCTACATTGGCGCTGCGCCAGAAGGACCTGCTCGCTATGGCAGAGCAGGAGCGGGTCCTTGCGGAGCAGGCGGCGGGGGGAATTGCCCGCGAACGCCGGCGGGCGTTTGAATTGGCTCAGGAATCGCGCAATCTCGATAGCCTGGTGCGGCGATTGGAATCGGACAGCGGAAGTGCGGCTGTCGATGCTGCCACTGCGAGTGAGCTAGCTACCTCGGATCGTTCTACCTACCTCATGCCCGTCACGGGCCCACTGGTATCCCGCTTCGGCGAGAAGACAGGAAGCGGGGCGCGACGACAAGGCATCTCGATTGCTCCGCGGCGTCAGGCCCAGGTCGTAGCCCCAGCGGGCGGCCGCGTCGCTTTCGCGGGAGATTACGATGGCTACGGCCGCGTCGTCATACTCGATCATTCGAAAGGATGGACCAGCCTTCTGACAGGTCTTGGCAGCCTGGCAGTGACTACAGGTCAGGATGTGTCTGCAGGTTCACCAATCGGCCTGGCTCCATCCTTCCGTCCGGAAATTACATTCGAATTGCGGCGCCGCGGCAAGCCGGTCGATCCACTGCGCTATGCCCGCTGACAGGGCTTGTCGGGACGGGGCAAAAAACTGTCGCAAGCGCGGCACTTTTCGGCTCATCTTCCATTCACGCATCAGGCACTATACATTCGCTGCAATGCCTGGAGATTTGATTTCATGAAATTCGCCGCTCTTGCCCGCTCGGCTGCCCTTGTGACCGCTGTTGCGCTGATTCCGGCGACTACGGCTGGTCTGGCGCGCGTGGAAGGAAGCGCTGGCCCGGAATTTTCCAAACTTTTCGCCGTATATCAAAGGGTAAAAGCCAGCTATGTAGAGCCAGTCGAGGATGACGTCCTGATCAACGGCGCTATCAGTGGGATGCTCGCGGCCCTCGATCCGCACTCTGCCTATCTCGATGGATCCGACCTGCAGCGTCTGGAAACCATGATCGATGGCAATTATTCCGGCCTCGGCCTGTCGGTGGTGGGCGAGGACGGCGCGGTAAAGATCATCTCGCCATTTCGTGGAAGCCCCGCGGATAAGGCTGGGATCAAGGCCGGCGATTACATCACCCATATCAATGGCGAGCTTATTTACGGGCTGGAATTGGACGAAGCCGTTGCAAGAATGCGCGGCAAGGCGGGCACGTCGATCCGTCTCACCGTCTATCGCCCGGGCCGCGACGAGCCTTTCGATGTCGACGTCACGCGGGGCGTCATCGAACTGGAGCCCGTGACGTGGGAACTCCAGGAAGGGAACATCGGCCATATCATGGTCAATGAATTCTCTCGCGATGTGGGCGCCGATGTATTTGCCGCATGGAAGGATCTGCAGAATCAGGCGACCGGGCGCCTTAACGGCCTTGTTCTCGATCTGCGATCGAACCCCGGCGGTTCGCTCGATGAGGCAGTGGCCTTGTCCGACCTCTTCCTCAGTGATGGGCAGATCGTTTCGCAGCGCGGCCGTGCTCGCGGCGAGTCTATCACCTATGACGCAGAGACCGTTTTCCGCGGTGATATTGCAGAAGGTCTGCCGATTGTCGTGCTGATCGATGCCGGTTCAGCATCTGCCAGCGAAATCGTCGCCGGCGCGCTGCAGGACCACCGCCGTGCAGTCGTCATGGGTGAACGAAGCTTCGGAAAAGGCAGTGTGCAGTCGCTCCTGCCGCTGGGCAATGATGCGGCGCTCAAGCTCACGACTGCGCGGTATTATACGCCTTCAGGCCACTCGGTGCAGGAAGGCGGAATCAAGCCGGATATCCGTGTGCCGCAGCTTTCCGATCCGGATCTTGCCAAGCGCAGCAAGTTCACCATGCGTGAGAGCGATTTGCGCGGTCACCTGATCAACGAACTTGGCATCAAGGACGAGGATCTGGAAAACGATACCCGTACCGATCCGCGCTTCCAGTTCACGGCGGAAGAGCTGGAGCAGAAGGGTATCGAGGATTTCCAGCTCCGTTACGCAGTCGATACGCTGCGGCGGACTAGCCCCAACTCCGTTGCCAGCCGCAGGAAGTAAGGCTAGCCACAGGCCGGTGAGAATGACCGAAAGCCCCCACTTGCGCCTTGCCCAGCGGATCGCACTGGGAGTGCCTGTTCTGCTGCTGGCCGGAGCGTATGTATCGCAATACGTCTTCGGCCTGTACCCATGCGAGATGTGCTGGTGGCAGCGCTGGCCTCATTTCGCTGCCGTCGGTCTGGCCCTGCTGTCGTTTTTCATGGCTCCGAAACGCCTCTGGGTGGCGCTGGCGGCAGGCGGAATTCTGACGTCTGGTCTGATCGGCCTGTTCCACGCTGGAGTTGAATACGGCTGGTGGCAGGGCGTTACCTCTTGTGCGGCCATACCCCAGACCGGCCAGGGGGAAAGTGCGCTGGACGCAATCATGAATTCGCCGCTTGTCCGCTGCGACGAGCCGGCCTGGACCCTGTTCGGCATCAGCCTGGCCGGGTTCAATTTTCTGATTTCTGCAGCGGCCAGCCTTCTCGTTTTCAATCAGCTTCGCAAGGACCGCCACTTATGACCGGACAGAAGCCACCCCAAACCGCGCCGCATATCGCGCGCATGATCCGGGTCGATCAGGCGGGCGAATTCGGCGCCACGCGGATTTATGCCGGCCAGCTGGCCGTCATGGGTGATCGCGCCCCGGACTCTGCTGAAATTGCCGGAATGGCCGAGCAGGAAGCAGGTCATCGCGCCAAGTTCGATGCGCTGATGGCGCGGCGGCGGGTGCGGCCCACCGCGCTCCAGCCGTTCTGGGACAAGGCAGGCTTCGCTCTTGGGGCTGCGACCGCGCTGATCGGGCCCGAGGCTGCCATGGCCTGCACGGCTGCCGTCGAGACGGAGATCGATCTTCATTATTCCGAACAGCTGGATCGACTGGAGGCGACCAATGAGGACCCGGAACTCGCGCAGATGATCGAAGAGTTCCGCGAGGACGAGCGTGAGCATCGTGATGCCGCGCTCGCTGCCGGAGCAGAGCGGGCTCCGGGCTATCCGGTTCTTTCCGGTCTGATCCGCCTCGGCTGCAAGGCTGCGATCAAGATTTCCGAACGGATATAACGGGAACGCTTCTGCCCCCTGGCTCGCTTCATGGATAGTTCACGAGGCAGGCTGCCTAATCTGACGACGTAATGATGAGGATCCGATGACCCGTTCGCTGTTCGCTCTTGCCGCTCTCGGCACCGCCGCACTTGCTGCTCCTGCGCAGGCGCAGACCCCGGTCGATACGGGCGATGAGAGCTATAACATGGTTATCGTTTACGGCGATGATGCCTGTCCCCCAAGCGATGACGGCACCATCGTCGTATGCGCGCGTCAGGCGGAGAGCGAACGCTTCCGTATTCCTGAAAGCATGCGCTTTACCGACGGCCCCGGAACGCAAAGCTGGGCGGAGCGCGTCGAGCGGCTGGAAATGGTTGGCGATTTCGGGACGCTGTCATGCTCGCCTGCCGGTGCAGGCGGCATGACCGGTTGTACGCAGGAAATGATTCGCAAGGCCTATACGGATAAAGAAAATTCAAACGCGGTTCGCTTTAGCGAAGTGATTGCCGCAGCGCGCGCGGAACGTCTCAGCACCATCGATGAAGATGCAGAGCGTACACAGCAAGATGTCGAGATGATCGAGCGTGAATATATGCAGCGCCTCGAGCAAGAGCGGGCAGCTCCGACACCGGACGAAGAGGCGCTTCCGCAACCCGAAGCCGAGGTCGTGGCAGGCGATCCTGAAGGCTGATTTTGGCTTCTAAGCCGGTGTTTAGCCTGTAAGGCCATCGCATGACCCAGCGCCGCATTCTCACAGTTTTCGGGACGCGTCCCGAAGCCATCAAGCTATTCCCGCTCATCCATGCCCTGCAAAAGAACGCTCGGTTCGACAGCAGAGTGTGCGTGTCGGCGCAGCACCGCGGTATGCTCGATCAGGTTCTGGCGATTGCCGATATACGGCCCCACCACGATCTCGATCTCATGACTGCCGGGCAGACGCTGGACGAACTTACTGCGCGCGCCGTTACCGGCATCGGCAGGGTGCTTGATGACGAGCAACCGGACTGGGTCGTTGTCCAGGGCGATACAACTACCGTGATGGCCGGCGCGCTGGCGGCCTATTATCGAAAAATTCCAGTCTGCCATGTAGAGGCGGGGCTCAGAAGCGGGGATATTTACCAGCCATGGCCCGAAGAGGTGAATCGCCGGGTCGTCGGAAGCTTTGCCGCGCTACATTGCGCCCCGACACAAACCAGTGCCGACGCCCTTGTGCACGAAAATGTCGATCCCGCTACCGTGCATGTAACCGGTAATACGGTCATCGATGCGTTGAAGTGGGTGACGGGTCGGATCGAGGAAGAGCCGTCGCTCGCCTCGGGTCTGAAGGAACTGGAAGAGCGCTTCGCTGGCAAATACATCATAGGGGCAACCAGCCATCGCCGAGAAAATTTCGGCAGCGGCATGCAGAATATCGCTGATGCGGTTAAAAAGATCGCTACACGCGATGACGTTGCGGTTATTTTTCCCGTCCATATGAACCCGAACGTCCAGGCAGTGATGAACGATCAACTGGGCGGTCTCGGCAATGTCGCACTCATCGAACCGCTCGACTATCCGCATTTCGCGCGGCTGCTCGATATCAGCTATCTGATGCTGACCGACAGCGGCGGCGTACAGGAAGAGGCGCCGGCGCTAGGGAAACCGGTGCTGGTCATGCGCGAAACCACCGAACGGCCCGAAGGTGTCGAAGCAGGAACGGCCAAGCTGGTAGGCACCGACGCGCAGACTATCGTGCAGGAGACCGAGCGTCTGCTGGATGACAAAGCAGCCTATTCCGCGATGGCCCGGGCCCACAATCCGTTCGGCGACGGTCACTCCTCGCAAAGAATCTGCGATTTGCTCGCCAAAAGCTGACCGCTACACGCCGTGGTAGTCGCGATACCACTCGACGAAACGCGGAATGCCTAGTTCGATGCCCGTTGTCGGCTGGTAACCCACATCGCGCTGGATCGCGTCGATGTCTGCATAGGTCTTCTCGACGTCGCCCGCCTGCATCGGCAGTAGTTCGACTTTGGCCTTCGTACCGCAGGCCTGCTCGATCAATTCGATCACCCGCGTCAGTTTCTCGCTGCGGTGATTGCCGATGTTGTAGAGTGCGTGCGGTTTCACGCTGCCTCCAGCCTTTTCCGACCCATCGTCAGGGGGCGGGCTGTCGAGGCAGGCGACCACGCCGCTGACGATATCGTCGATGAAGGTGAAATCGCGCCACATCTCGCCGTGGTTGAACACCTTGATCGGACGGTCCGACAGAATCGCGTCGGTAAACAGCCACAGCGCCATGTCCGGCCGGCCCCACGGCCCGTAAACGGTGAAGAAGCGCAGACCGGTCAGCGGGACGCGGTATAGATGGGCGTAAGTCTCGCTCATCAACTCGTCGGCCTTCTTGGTGGCGGCGTAGAGCGAAACGGGATGCTCCGCCCGGTCCTCCACCGCGAAGGGCAATTTGTCGTTCCCGCCATAGACCGACGAGGAACTGGCATAGACCATGTGCCCGGTGCCGCGATGGCGTGCGACCTCAAGCAGGTTGAGATGACCCATGAGGTTCGCTTCGACATAGGCGCGCGGGTTTTCGATGCTGTACCGCACCCCAGCCTGCGCACCGAGATGCACGATGGCGTCGAAATTCTTACCGTCCAGCGCCGCCGACAGATCTTCCCAGCGGGAGAAATCGGTCTTCTTGAAAGTGAACTTCGATCCTGCCGCCGCCTGTACGCGCGCGACCCGATCCTCTTTCAATGAGACCTGATAATAATCGTTGAGGCTGTCGATCCCCAGAACCTCGTCACCGCGCGCACAAAGCCGCTCCGATACTGCGGCACCGATAAAGCCTGCCGCGCCGGTAACGAGGATCCGCATAGCTACTCAGCCTTTATCCAGCGCGATATCGGGCGCGTCTTCCTGCTTCATGCCGACGACGTGATAGCCGGCATCGACATGATGCGTTTCGCCGGTCACGCCCGATGAGAGGACGGACAGGAAATAGAGGCCCGATCCGCCGACATCCTCGATCGTGACATTGCGGCGCAGCGGCGAGTTGTATTCGTTCCACTTCAGGATGTAGCGGAAATCGCCAATCCCGCTGGCTGCCAGCGTCTTGATCGGACCGGCGCTGATGGCGTTCACACGGATGCCTTCGGGGCCCAGATCGTTGGCGAGATACTGGACCGAAGTTTCCAGCGCCGCCTTGGCCACGCCCATCACATTGTAATGCGGGATGACCTTTTCCGCGCCGTAATAGGTCAGCGTCAGAATGCTGCCGCCATTCGGCATCATCTCGCGGGCGCGCTTGGCGACGGCCACGAGGCTGTAGGCGGAGATGTTCATCGTCATCAGAAAATTGTCGAGGCTGGTATCGACATATTTGCCGCGTAGCTCGCTCTTGTCCGAAAAGCCGATCGCGTGAACCACAAAATCAATCGTGTCCCAGCGTTCCTTCAGCGTGTCGAACGCGCTGTCGAGCGCATCCATGTTCGACACATCGCATTCGAAGATGAAATCGCTGCCCAGCTGTTCGGCCAGCGGCCCGACGCGCTTCTTCAGCGCTTCCCCCTGATAGGAAAATGCCATTTCGGCGCCATGCTCGTGCAATTGCTTGGCAATGCCCCAGGCCAGCGACTTGTCGTTGGCGAGGCCCATGATGAGGCCACGTTTGCCCTTCATCAAACCGCTCATTCCTCTTTTCCTTCCTGCTCTTCGATCATTTCCTGTTGGAGCTGCGCCCTCCGCCGATTGTCCGCCTGCCCGATGAAATTCATTTCTTCTTCCGGCGTTTCCGCAAGCGCAGCATTCAATTCAGCGCCGATAACCACACCAAGGCCGACAAGCCAGAAAAAGAACAGGACAACCATTACACCGGCAAGACCGCCATAGGTCAGATCATAGGAAAAGAACTGCTTCAGGACTGCTGGCAGCAGTGTCGTCACTGCAATCCACCAAATGGATGTCAGCAGTACTCCGGGCCATTTGGGATAGCGGTTCCGGCGGTATTTCGATGGCGTAAGCGTATAGAACAGCAAATACAGCGAACCGAACAGGCCGAGCGCCGGGACAATGCGCGACAATTGCAGATCAATCACTCGGTCGACCAGTTCGGGAAAATAGGCCTGGATCACTTGCTGCGCGGCCCCGATCAGGAACTGCGCCATCAGGCTCATCATCAGCAGAAATACAGAGCCGAGGATCACCCCGGTCGACAGCAGGCGGTACTTCCAGAAGGCGTGCGTCGCCTCCGTGCCATAGGCCCGGCGCAGGATATCCCTTATGGTCTCGACCAGGCTGCCCACGGTCCACAGCGCCACCAGCGCACCTGCCCACAGCAGCCAACCGCTGCGTGCTTGGATGACATCGCGCGCGACCGGTTCGATCACATTGCCGACAACGGGGGGGAGGGCGAACAGGATCGCATTGATCGTGGCGGCGCGTTCGCTTTCCTCGCCGATCGCCGAAAAGACTGCCGCACCGAGAATAAAGAACGGAAAAATGGCCAGCATCGCGAGATAGGCCAGATTGCCCGCATGGATGAAGCCGTCATTATAGGTTCCCACCAGCGTCCGCTTGGCCACCTCCCACGCGCGCGTGCCGGGACCGACGCGATCCTCGATCCGATCGCGAAGATGGGAAGCTTCCTTCCGCCGCGCCTCGGGGGAAAGCGACTGTCGCTCACGTTCCTTCGTCGAGGGCATTTCGTCTTCGGACAGGTTACACCTGAAGCTTGCTACGCGGGTCGCTTTCGTCCTTCCACCCATCGAGCCGCTTGGCAAGCTCGCCGAGGTCTTCGGGAAGCTGGATTTCCAGCGTCACCAGCTGATCGCCGCGGCTTCCGTCCTTCTTGGTGAAGCCTTTCCCCTTGAGCCGCAGTACGGCGCCGCCGCTCGTTCCCGCCTTGATGGTCATCATCACGGGTCCGTCTACGGTGGGCACGCGGACCTTGCCGCCATTCACCGCCTCGTCGAGAGTGATCGGCAAATCGAAGCGAACGTCGAAGCCATCGCGCTGATAGACGCGGTGCTTGTCCACCTTGATGGTGACCAGCCCGTCGCCCGCACCGCCGGGGCCTTGCTGGCCCTTGCCCTTGAGGCGCATCTGCGTGCCGTCTTCAACGCCCTTGGGCAGTTTGAGATCGATCGTCTTGCCGTCGGCCAGCGTGATCCGCTGTTCCTTGAGCGTTGCCGCATCGATCAGGGACACGCGCAGGGTGTAATTGATATCGGCGCCCTTTTGCGGGGGCCGCTGCCGCCGGCCGCCGAAGGGATCGCCGCCCATGCCGCCCGCGCGCCCGCGCGCACCGCCGCCGCCGAACAGGCCTTCGAAAATGTCGCCCAGATCGCCCTGATCGGTGCCGAAGCCCTGGAAATCCTCTGCGCGAAAGCCGCGCTGGCCCCCACCGGCACCGCGGAATCCTCCAGCGCCGCCGCCACCGCCGCCCATTCCGGCGAAGGGATTGGTCGGATTGCCTTCCATGTCGATCTCGCCCCGGTCGAACTGGGCGCGCTTGTCCTTGTCGGACAGAAGGTCATAGGCCTTGGTTACATCCGAAAAGCGTTCGGAGGCCTTGGGATTGTCCTTGTTGCGATCGGGATGGAGCTCTTTCGCCAGCTTGCGATAGGCGCTCTTGATATCCTTCTCGTCAGCCGAACGCGTGACGCCGAGGGTGGTGTAGGGATCTGCCATGGTGTGTTAGCTAGTTGCGACGGTGCCGGACCGCAAGCTCGGCTGTTCGCGGCGAGGCTTTCCTACAAATGCGGCTTTGGCTAGGGAATGGTTCATGTCTCCGCTCAATGTGCCGCAAGCCCCCAAGGTTCCGCCGTTTTCAGGTGGAAAATGCCCCACCGGTTTTTTTGCCCTGGACCGTGCTCCATGTGCTCCATCCTGTAGGATTGCGATATGAGCAACACTGCCCCCGAATCAGAAAGCGCCATTCCGGTCGCCGATCCGTTCTCGCTGTTCGAGATCTGGTATGGCGAAGCCAAGGCCAGCGAACCCAATGATGCCAATGCCATGGCGCTGGCCACCGCCACGCCGCAGGGTCGGCCCTCGGTGCGCATGGTGCTGCTGAAAGGCCACGGTTCGCATTGGGGCGAGGGGGGCGGCTTCGTCTTCTATACCAATGCCGAAAGCCGCAAGGGCCAGGAAATCCTCAGCAATATGCAGGCTTCGCTGCTGTTTCACTGGAAAAGCCTGCGCCGCCAGATCCGGATCGAAGGCACGCTGGAAGAAGTGGCTGGCGAACAGGCGGACGACTACTTCCACTCGCGTCCGCATGCTTCGCAGATCGGGTCGGCCGCCAGCGACCAGTCGCGCCCGCTGCCCGACCGGCAGATCTACCTCGACCGGGTTGCCGCGCTGGAGGAACGCTATCCCGAAGGCGATCTCCCGCGCCCGCCGCACTGGACCGGGTTCCTGCTGACACCGCACACGGTCGAATTCTGGCGCGACCGCGAATTCCGCCTGCATGATCGGCGGCAGTTCACGCGCAGCGGGCCGGGTGAAGCGTGGTCGAACACGCTGCTCTACCCATGACGCAGACCGCGACAGACGACCGCGCGAAGCTCGCCCGATCGGCGGCCATCGCCTCGATCACCGTGGCGCTGATCCTCGTCGCGCTGAAGAGCTGGGCGAGCTGGCGCACCGGATCTACCGCGATGCTCGGCAGCCTTGCCGATTCAGCGCTCGATCTCATCGCCAGCATCGCTACGCTGACCGGCGTGTGGATCGCCTCCATGCCGGCGGACGAAGATCACCGCTTCGGCCACGGCAAGGCAGAAGCGCTGGCGGCGATCTTCCAGGTCATGCTGATCGCGGTCTCCGCCTTCGGCATCGCGGCCCGCGCGCTGAGCCAACTTGCCGGAGGTACGCAGACGGCGGCGGCAGGCGAGGGCATTGCCGTGTCGACCGTGGCCATCGTGCTGACCTTCGCACTGCTCGGCTGGCAGAGATATGTGATGAACCGGACGCGCAGCCTCGCGATCCAGACCGACCACCTGCATTACAAATCCGACCTGCTGCTCAACCTCGCCGTGATCGCGGCCTTGGTCCTCGACCAATATGCCGGTTTCGCGCTGGCCGATCCGCTGTTCGGCCTCGCCATCGCCGCATGGCTGGGGTGGGGCGCCTTTACTGCCGCGCGTGAAGCCGTGGACGATCTGATGGATCGCGAATGGCCTGAAGAAAAGCGGCTCGCCTTCGTCGAGGCGGCGGCGCTTCACCCCGAACTCACCAACCTCCACGATCTGCGCACGCGGGCCAGCGGCAATCGCGATTTCGTGCAGTTCCATGTCGATCTGCCCGGCAGCATGACGGTGGAAGAAGCGCATGACATTATCGAGCGGGTCGAGCGTGATCTGTGCCAGCGCTTTCCCAATATGGAGCTGCTGATCCATATCGATCCGCAAGGCCATGTGGACGAGCCGGGCAATCCGCTGGTCGAGGAAGACGAATTCGCCAAACTGGAGGGCGACAGCTGATGAAACTGCCATACACCCACGTCGATGCCTTCGCCTCGCGGCCGTTCACCGGCAACCAGGCGGCGGTGATGCCGCTCGACCAGTGGCTGGACGATGCGACGCTGCTCGCGATCGCGGAAGAGAACAACTTCGCCGAAACCGCCTTCGTGGTGAAGGACGATACGGGCGAGGCCGACTGGGAATTGCGCTGGTTCACGCCGACAGAAGAGGTGCGGCTTTGCGGTCATGCCACTTTGGCAAGCGGCCATGTCCTGTTGCAGCAGAACGGCGGCGATACCGCAACCTTTCGCACCCGCCGGGCAGGCATCCTCGAAGTCACGCGGAGTGAGGCGGGCTACGAACTGGCTTTGCCGTTGATCGAAACCAGTCCCGGCGAATGGAACGAGGCGGTCGAACTTCTGGGCGCAGAGCCGAAGGAGGTGTGGCTTAATCCCGATGGTTACGGGATCTACTACTTCGGGAGCGAGGATCAGGTTCGCGCGCTGGAGCCGGATCTTAAGGGCCTTGCTGCGCTTGGGAACGACCAGTTCATTTGCACGGCCCATGGGAAGAATACGGATATCGTTAGCCGGGTGTTTGTGCCGGGGGGCGGGGTCGATGAGGACAGCTTCACCGGATCGGCGCATGCCTGCCTGACCTATTTCTGGGCCGAAAAGCTGGGTCGCGAGAGCTTCAGCGCCTACCAGGCGTCACAGCGGGGTGGTCATGCTCACTGCCGCCGTGATGGCGATCGCGCTGTTCTGAGCGGCGATTGCGTGACCGTGGTGGAGGGCAGCTTCTACCTGCCCTCGGAGGGGTAAAGCTCCACGATATCGGCCAGCTGCTGGAGCATCGCCTTGCGCTCGGCAGCATTCGAATGGCCGAGCCTTACTATGGTCAGGCCCTGCTCGGGCGAGACAAAGACATACTGGCCCATATGGCCGATCATGGAAAAGGCCGTCTCGGGCGCGCGGTCGGGAAACAGCGGGTGCTCGGCCTCCCCCGTCGGCCGGTTGAGCCAGGTCTGCAGGCCGTATTGGGGCGACTTGGGGCTGGGGGTCACCATCTGGCTCACCCAGCTGCGCGGCACCAGTTGCTCGCCGCGATAGGAGCCCTTGTTGCGCAGCAATTCGCCAAGCTTGGCCCAATCGCGCGCACTCGCATGCATCAGGCTGCCGCCGATCAGCGTGCCGGCGCGGTCGAATTCGGGGACGGCGGTGGTCATGCCCAGCGGTTCGAACAGGCGCGCGTGGAGATAGTCCGATACCGCTCGGCGCCGCGCTTCGGGCTGGTCGCTATCGGTCAATGCCCGCGCGGCAATATCGGCCAGGATGACGGTGGTGTTGGATGAGTATTCGAACTTCTCGCCCGGCTCCGCTTCGGGAGGTTGGGCGGTGGCGTAATCCGCCATATCGTCGCGCCCGTCGAGGAAGAGCATGCGCACTTCGCTGCTTTCATAGGGCGGATCGCCCGACTCGGTATGTTCGAGCCCGCTGCGCATCTGGAGGAGGTGGCGCAGGGTAATGTCGGCGCGCGGATCGCCGCTGCGCTGCCAGCGCGGAACCGGCGCGGGCTGATCGAGCCGCAGCAGGCCGTCCCCGACCAGCTGGCCGATCATCATGGCGGTCACGGTCTTGGCCATGGACCAGCTGACGAACGGCGTGTTCTCGTCATATCCCTCGGCATAGCGTTCGGCAGCGCGCTTGCCATCGTGCATAACGATCAGGGCACGCGTTTCGCCGAGGCCTTCCTGTGTGAACAGGTCGTCGATCTCCCGGGCCAAAGCCTTGGTCGGCGCACCGGGATCATCGCCCACGGCAGCCAGCGCTGCCTCGCTCAGCGGCGGCTCTTCCTCACCTCCGGACGAACCGCATGCGGCAAGACTTGTGGCAACAAGGGCAAGAGCGATAAGGGGCAGGGGCCGCGGGAACATGCCCGCTCCACTCGCATGAGGACTACACCCGCGCAATGGCGAAAAAACGCTCCCTCTTTTCCCGCTGGTGGTTCTGGCTGCCGCTCGTTGTAATCGGCATCGCTTGCTCTGCTTGGCTGGCCTATGGCGAATCGGCGACGCGCACGAGCGAGGTCGCCACAGCCTATGCCGCGCGGGTCGGATGCTCGTGTCGGTTCGTTGCAGGGCGCAGTCTGGAGGATTGCGAGAAGGACAAGCTCGAAGGCATGGAACTGGTATCGCTGAGCGAGAATGCGCAAAGCCGTAGTGTGACCGCCAGTATACCTGTCATCGCATCCGATACGGCACGCTATCGTGAGGGATACGGCTGCGTTCTCGACAAATGGGACCACTGAGCCCAGTCATCGCGCAGCAGCAAGGTGAACCTCAGATCAAGCTTCGCAGCGCGTAGTGCTGTCGATCCAGCCGCCACCAACCACACGCTCTCCGGCATAGATCACGGCTGCCTGGCCCGGTGCCACGCCGAACTCCGGTGTATCGAACTGGATGGTAGTGGCTTCGTCGTTACCCAGCGGACCGGCGAGCGTAATGGGCACTGGCTTCGCCAGGCTGCGCACCTTGGCCGTCAGCGGCACATCGGGCAGGGGGCCGATGCGATTCGTCTCGACAAGGTGAGCGGCGGACACGGCGAGCATGCGCTTCGGGCCCACTTTCACCTGCGCTTCATCGGCATCTATGCCGACCACGTATAGAGGCTCAGGCTGCCCCCCAATATCCAGACCTCGGCGCTGGCCGACGGTATAATGAATCACGCCGCGATGTTCGCCCAGTTCTTCGCCCGTGGCGGCATGCACGATCGCGCCCGACCGCGCGCCTTCCGGCCGCATCTTTTTGACGATCTTCGCATAGTCGCCGTCCGGGACGAAACAGATATCCTGACTGTCCGGCTTGGAAGCGTTGCGCAGACCTGCGGCCTCGGCGAGTTCGCGGACCTCGCTTTTCGGCAGGCCGCCCAAGGGAAAGCGCAGGTACGCCAGCTGATCTTCGGTCGTCGCATAGAGAAAATAGGACTGGTCGCGCGCCGGATCGGTCGCCCGATGAAGCTCTGGACCTGCAGGGCCCATCATGCGCTGAACGTAATGCCCCGTGGCAAGGCAATCCGCACCCAGTTCGCGCGCCATCGCGAAAAGATCGGTGAACTTGGGACCCATGTTGCAACGGATACATGGTACCGGTGTGCGCCCCGAGAGATATTCGTCAGCGAAGGTTTCGACCACTTCTTCACGGAAAGCACTCTCGTGATCGGAGACGTAATGGGCAATGCCCAATCTATCGGCCACCGCGCGCGCATCGTCGATGTCGTCACCGGCGCAGCACGCGCCCTTGCGCCCCGTCGCAGCGCCGTAATCGTATAGTTGCAGCGTAATGCCAATGACTTCTGCACCGCTTTTCGCGGCGAGAGCGGCGACGACGGAAGAATCGACTCCCCCCGACATCGCCACGACGATGCGGGCCTCGGACGCAGGCTTGCCAAGATCGAACAGCGCGGCTGCGCCGGCCGGGTCGAGAAAACGGGATTCTAGCATGAGCGACCCCTTACACGGCCTTGGCTCGAGGCTCCAGTATTTACCGTTTCCTGCCGCACATGATGATTCACATCCTCTTTACCATGTCTGATTATCACAGCCTCCATGATCGAGGGGCAATTCACCAAGAAGAGCGAGGAGTCGGCCGGCAACAGGGACGTCCTCCACAAATTCCGCTGGACTGAACTGGTCGCGAAATTGTCTGCGACTCGTGAGCTACGCGAGGAACTGGCGAAAAAGGAGCATGCCGGCTTTCAGGCGTTCGGCGAGGCGCGGCGCGAAACTGAAATAGAAAGTAAACGGGCCGTTAACCACAATGGTTTAGCGCATGGAAAATCCGAACCGCTAGGCAGGGGCTCCGCCGCAAATGGTGCGGTGCATGGCGACCGAGAGAAATAGATGATCGAAAACCAGGACATCCGCCCTGCACAGGTGATCGGCCCGTTAGGGGAACCGCTGACCTTAGAGGATTTGCCGTCGCCTGCGACGAAGCGCTGGGTTGTGCGCCGCAAAGCGGAAGTCGTAGCTGCCGTAAATGGTGGACTGCTGACGATTGACGAAGTGCTTGAGCGGTATGGTCTGACGCTGGAAGAATTTGCCTCGTGGCAGCGCGCGGTAGACCGTTCCGGGATGCAGGGTCTGCGTGTTACCCGCATCCAGCATTATCGCGATCTCTACGAACGCCAGTTCAAGTATTGATAGTCCTCTCCCGCCAAGTCGCGGGAACAAAAACTCTGTAAATCCGCTCCAATCGTGTCCCCCATGCAGAAAAAGGGGAACCGCCGACATTGCCACCCGTTCGGCTGGCATCGGGTCGGATGGGAAGTAAAGGAGGATTTGCAATGGGTTGGATTATCGCAATTATCGTCGGGGGTATCGCCGGCTGGCTCGCGAGCATGGTTATGGCACGTGATGCCTCAATGGGCATTTTCTGGAATATCATCGTCGGTATCATCGGCGCACTGATCGGTAACTTCCTCGCCGGAGCTCTCTTCGGTATCGAAGGTACTATTCAGACGTTCAATCTTACCGGTTTCATCATCGCCATCGTCGGTGCCATCGTTCTGCTTGGCATCGCCAACCTCATTCAGCGTGGCCGCGTTCGCTAACAGCTGAAAGAATTTCTAATTCGAAGGGGCGGTTCAGCATTGCTGAGCCGCCCTTTTTACGTCTTTCGAGCACTCAAGACATTCGTCTGTTTCGCTCGTGCCCCTGTCGAGTGTAAGATTGCTCCAACTTGGCCGAGTCCCTACGAGAAATTTCACAGCCTTGCGCTCTGTGATTTAGCAGAGTAATACACCAATCGATATGGGCTGCTGCCAGACGGGGCTAATTGATGACGTACGAAACGGAAATCCGCGCTGAAGATGAAGGTGTCTTGTCGCCCGAACGGGTAGAGGCTGACAACGAGCTTGCGGACCAAAGAAGCAGCAGGCGCCGTAAACTGGCCATTGCTGCCGTCGTCCTTTTCGCGGTGCTCGCTTTGGGCTGGTATTTCTTGGCCGGCGACGAGGAAGCAGCGCCCTCGGCCCCGCAACTGCCAGCTGTGACTGTAGTGGCACCCGGCCGGACCACCGTCGAAGGAGAAATCTCCTCGACCGGAACGATTGCCGCCCGCCGTACCCTGCCAGTCGGCGTCGTCGGAGAGGGTGGGCGTGTCGTATCGGTGTCCGTGGATGCCGGTAGCTGGGTTCGTCAGGGGCAAGTCCTCGCAGTGATTGACCGTTCGGTTCAAAATCAGCAGGCCCAGAGCGCCGCTGCACAGGTCCAGGTCGCTCAAGCCGACGCCAATCTCGCCCAGTCCAATCTCGACCGCGCACTTCAACTGGTCGAGCGCGGCTTCGTTTCCCAAGCCGATGTCGACAGGCTGACGGCGACGCGCGACGCGGCGGTTGCCCGCGTTCGGGTTGCCAAAGCACAGGCCGGCGAATTGCAGGCGCGCAACGCCCGCCTCAATATCGTTGCTCCTGCGGCCGGCCTGGTGCTCGAGCGTAACGTAGAACCCGGACAGACGGTCGGTGCCGGCTCGCAGGCACTCTTCACCATCGCCCAGGGCGGCGAGATGGAGATGCTCGCACAACTTGGTGAGACCGAGCTTGCGAGCGTTCGTGCCGGGGCCACCGCCGAGGTCTTCCCGGTCGGTACGGAGAAGGGGTTTACCGGACAGATCTGGCAGATCGCCCCGACGATCGACGACACCACCCGGCAGGGTACGGCCCGCATCGCTCTATCCTACAGCCCGGAACTGAAGCCCGGTGGCTTTGCCAGCGCTACCATCAATTCCGGCACCGTCGTCGCCCCGGTCCTGCCTGAAAGCGCGTTGCTGGACGATGACGGTCAGACCTATGTCTACATCATCGACAGCGAGAACAAGGTAGCTCGACGGAACGTGGAGACGGGCATCATTACCGATGGCGGCCTGACCGTGACCGATGGCCTTTCGGGCAACGAGCGGGTCGTTCTTCGTGCAGGCGGTTTCCTGCGCGAGGGTCAGGAAGTCAAACCGAAGCTGCAACGCGGGACGGGCAATTAAACCATGAACCTGCGCAATCTATCCGCCTGGTCGATCCGCAATCCGGTGGTGCCCCTGGTGCTGTTCGCGGCACTGACCTTGGCCGGCATCGTCGCCTTCAACCGGATGCAGGTGCAGAACGATCCGGATATCGAATTCCCGGCCGTGATCGTCTCGATTTCGCAGCCCGGTGCAGCACCGACGGAAATCGATACGCAGATTACCGAGAAGGTCGAATCCGCGATTGCGTCGCTCGAGGGGCTCGAATCCATTCGCAGTACGGTGAGGGAAGGTAATTCAAATACCTTCATCTCCTTCGAACTCGGTTATGACGTCAACGATCTGGTCAACGAGGTGAAGGCCAATATCGATCAGATTCGCGGAGATCTGCCGGAAGGCATCATCGAGCCACGGGTTTACAAGGTCCAGACGAGCAACAACAGCTTCGCCAATTACGCTGTCCTTTCGCAAGACATGACGATGGAGCAGCTGAGCTGGTTCGTCGACGATACGGTTTCCAAGCGCCTCTTGGCCGTGCCGGGCATGGCCAGCGCTTCGCGTAGCGGCGGGGTCAATCGCGAAATACGCGTCATTCTTGATCCAGCAAGAATGCAATCGCTTGGTGTGACGGCATCGCAGGTGAATTCCGTCCTGCGGCAGAACAACCTCAACGCAGGGGGCGGACAGGCAGAAATCGCCGGCGTGCGCCAGTCGGTCCGCGTAGTCGGGAATGCGGATACGGCCTATGAGCTTGGCCAACGGCGCATTTCGCTGGGCGGGGGCCGGTCGATCAAGCTCGCTGACATAGCCGATGTCAGCGATGGCGAAAGCGAAATCCGCTCAATCTCGAAGGTCAATGGCCAGCCTGTAGTCACGATCGATCTGTCCCGCGCTAGAGGCGAATCCGACGTGTCGGTCTATGACGATGCGCAGATCGTCATGCAGGAAATCGAGGAGGAGTATCCGGGCGTAGAGTTCGTAGAGCTATTCAACATCGTCCAATATACCAAGGCGCAGTACGAAAGCTCGATCGCGGCGCTTGTCGAAGGGGCCATCCTCGCCGTCGTCGTGGTGTTCTTCTTTCTGCGCGATTGGCGGGCCACCTTTATCTCGGCCATTGCCATCCCGCTTTCCGCGATCCCTACATTCTTCTTCCTCGAATACATGGGATACACCCTCAACCAGATGAGCCTGTTGGCATTGGGGCTGGTGGCCGGGGTACTCGTCGATGACGCGATCGTCGAGATCGAGAACATCGTCCGGCACATGCGGATGGGCAAGAACGCGTTTCAGGCGTCCATCGATGCAGCCGATGAAATCGGCCTCGCAGTTGCCGCGACCTCTTTCTCGATTGTGGCGGTCTTTCTTCCCGTTGCGCTGCTTCCCGGCGTTGCCGGACAGTTCTTCGAGAACTTTGGCGTCACGGTCGTCGTCTCGGTGCTGATGAGCCTTGCCGTCGCCCGAATGATCACGCCATTGATGGCGGCCTATTTTCTCAAGCCACATGGCCATGCCGAACATGCAAACGGGCCGTGGATCCAGCGCTATGCGCGGGTTCTCGAATGGACGCTCGATCGGTCACGGGCGCGCGAGATCAAGGATGCCCGGATCGAAAGCCGTGGCAAGATCGGCTTTTTTGGCAAGCTCTTCGCGCATTTGCGCGGCGATCACCGTGCGTGGGTCATGGGCATCGGCTTGCTGTCGTTCTTCCTGACCATTTTCATGTTCGTCAGCACGCCCATGCAGTTCTTTCCGGATTCCGATCTGGATTTCGGGCAGGTCAATCTGGAAATGGTCCCAGGCACCACGCTGGAACAGACAGAGGCGCGGGCCGAACAGGCTCTGGCCATTATCGAAGACCAGCCCGAAGTGGACAAGGTCCTCATGACGGTCTCCGAAGGCAGCGCCAGGTTCTTCGTCACCTATCTACCAGAGCGTGAGCGCTCGAGTCAGGAAATCGAGCGCGACGTGTCCGTCCTGTTCAACCAGGTCGCCGACGCGCGAATTAATTTCCGCGATCAACAGGGCGGCGGCGGAGGCGGATCTGGCCGCGCTATCAATGTGATGCTTTCGGGCAGCAACCCGGAGCTTCTTGAACGCACGGCCGAAACCCTGGTCGAACAGATGGGCGATCTCCCCGAAATTCAGGGCCCGAGAGTAGAGGCTGACTTGCAGCGCCCCGAACTGATCATCGAACCACGTTCGGACTTGGCGGCATCGCTTGGCGTGACGACAGCCTCGCTCAGCCAGGCGATCCGCATCGCAACGATTGGCGAAATCGATCAGAATGCCGCCCGCTTCTCGCTGTCGGATCGACAGATCCCGATCCGGGTCATGCTCCCGGAAAACTCGCGCGATCGGATATCGACCATTCGCAACCTACCGGTCCCCACGGCAAGTGGCGGTTCGGTCCCGCTCGAGCGTATCGCCGATATTCGCTTCGGTGCCGGCCCGACGACCATCCAGCGCGAAGATCGCAAGCGCCGTGTCTATGTCAGCGCAGACCTCGCGCCAGGCGCCGAAGAAGGTTTAGCCAAGAAGAAGATCAACGAACTGCCGCTCATGCAGGACCTGCCGATCGGTGTTTCGAACGCACCGAGCGGGCAGGACCGCTGGCTGATGGAATTCGTTACGAACTTCCAGATCGCGCTGGCGTCGGGCATCCTGCTGGTCTTCGCGGTCCTCGTGCTGCTCTATCGGCGACTGATGTCACCGCTTGTAAACATGGGTTCGCTGCTCCTAGCTCCGCTGGGGGGGATCATCGCGATCAAGCTGACCGGGCTCGCCCTTTCGCTGCCAGTTTTCATTGGTGTCCTCCTGTTGTTCGGCATCGTTGCAAAGAACTCGATCCTGCTGGTCGATTTCGCGATCGAGGCCATGGAGCATGGCCAGCGCAAATATGATGCAATCATGGAGGCTGGGCAGAAGCGTGCGCAGCCGATCGTCATGACGACGGTCGCGATGACGGCGGGGATGATCCCCACCGCACTCTCCCTTTCGGCGGACGGCGCGTGGCGTCAGCCCATGGGTGTGGCGGTGATCGGGGGCCTCATCCTGTCGACCTTCCTGACCTTGCTGATCGTGCCAGCGGGCTTCAGTCTGGCCGACGGAATCGAGAAACGGCTCGGGCCGGCACTGCGCAACCGGTTCCTCTCCTACCGCCCGGGAATGGACACGGGGGAGATCCGCGGTCGCAAATCCGGGATCGAACCGGCGGAATAAGCGTCGCCTGATATATGGCGGGCAATTCTTCGATATCGATCAAGTCGGTGGGCAGTTCGCCCCCTTCCGCCGTGCCTCGCCTGTACCATGCGCGGCACGGCAACCGGCATGCTATGCTGATGTCCGCGCTTTTCGTTGAATGGAACCAAACCGTTCAAGTGGCGAACATTAAATGCAGACGGTGGTCAGCATTGGCCAAATTTGGCTTAATGAAAATATGGCGAAGGTACGAGCCCTTCGCCATGAGAAGTCGCGAGCTCACGTCGCAGCTAAGTGATCCGATATAATGTTAGGAGCACATAACTATCCAATCTACCCAATCACGCCAAGAGTTTCCAAGGCCGGCGCAATAATCCTTGTCGCGCCACGCCATTGCAGCTGTGCTCAAACCCATTGCTGCTGTCGCTACAGTAATACTGATTGCCCTTACTTTACCGATTTTCATGGTAAGTCTCCTAAGCGTTCTAAGTGCGGACGATATTTTGTTTTCGCCCACCCCAAAGAGACGTTATTAAAAAAACAAAGTCAACTAGGCAAATCTACTAAATATTTCGCGGGAGATGCAGTTCGCCATGACGCGTCCTAGGATGTCAGAGAACGGTCGCGGGATGCGTCGAACTGCTAGCGGTATGCTGGTGGTCATGGCGGCACTGTTCTTGATATCCGGACGCTATCTCGATTCGCATTCTTGGTGGGGCTATCTGCATGCGTTCGCGGAAGCGGCATTGGTCGGAGGTCTCGCAGACTGGTTCGCGGTCACGGCCCTGTTCCGCCGTCCACTCGGTCTGCCGATACCGCACACCGCCATCATCCCGGAGAACAAAGACCGGATCGCCGATACGATGGCCGGTTTCCTGCGCGAGAACTTCCTGACCGCGCAGGTGGTTGCGCGGCGCATGGGGGCGATGAACCTTGCGGGCGCTGTCGGCAGTTATCTGGCAGATCCTGCAGCATCGCGCGATTCGCGCGTGCGCGTTGGCGCCGGTGAACTGATGGTCGAGGTTCTCGAATCGCTCGATCCCGATCGACTCGGCACGCAGGTCCGTGCCGGCCTTGCGGCGCAGCTGGAAAGGTTGGAAATCGCGCCGCTGCTGGGTTCGATGCTCGACGCGATGATCGAGAAGGGGCGTCACAAAGAGCTGATCGACAAGATCATCCGCTGGGCAGGGCTGGTGCTCGAAGACAACGAGCAGATGGTGCGCGACATGGTGCATAACCGCGCCAATGCGGTGCTGCGGTTCACCGGCCTCGACGAGCGGCTGGCCAATTCGGTGATCGACGGCCTTTACAAGCTTCTGGCCGAAGTGCTGATCGATCCCGAGCATCCGCTGCGCAACAAGATCGAGGAAGGTCTGCAGGACTTCGCCCGCGATCTGCGCGAGGATCCGGAAATGCAGGCGCGGGTCGAACGGGTGAAAATCGAATTGCTGAATAACCCGGCGGTCGGCGACTGGTGGCAATCGGTGTGGGAGCGGATGCGCGCGCGCCTGATCGCCAGCATCAGGGACAGCAGCGGATCGGGTAGCGGCTATCTTGCCGAAACCATTGCAGAGCTGGGCAGTGCATTACGTGACGATCCCCGTCTCCAGCGCCAGATCAATCGGTTCGCCCGTCGTACCGCTGTCGGCGTATCAACGCGCTACGGCGACCAGATAGTCCAACTGGTGAGCGAAACCGTGCGCCGTTGGGATGCAACCACGCTGACCTCGCGCGTCGAAAGCGCGGTGGGCCGCGATCTCCAGTTCATTCGTATTAATGGAACGCTTGTCGGCGGGTTGGTCGGGCTGACGCTCCATGCTCTTTCGAGCGCTCAAGGCTGAACCCGGGCACGGAGCCGGCCCTTACTCGGGCATCACATACCTGATCCGGACGGTGTAATAAGAGTCTACCGGATTGCCATTCGCGGTCAGCGCCGGTTCGAACTCACCGATCCTTTCAAAGGCGGTGCAGGGATGGCGCTCCATGTCGAAGTCGGGGGCGAGGGTCTGGTTGAGCAGCGTGCATGATTTGATCAACCCATCCGACCCGACTGTGAGCCGTAGGTGGAAGTCGGCCTGCGCGCCCTTTCTCAGCGCATCATGCGGATAATAGTCCACGATCCTCCTCGTGACCCGATTGAGATTGGTCACTGTCGGCGGCGACTGGACGGTTCTCTGTTCCTCCACATCGAAGCCCCAGTGTTCGACCAAATTCGCCATGCAATTGTTCATGGCGGCCATGACACTCTTCATTTCGCCGAGTTCGAGAACCACAGTCGGCTTGCCGCGCTGGCTCAGCGACAGGCTTTCGATATTGGCACCCGCTTCGGCATCCATACTTGGCAGCCCGCGCGGGTCGGCGATGTAATCGCGTTCGGATTCGTCTTCGTCATTCGTATCCGAGCGGGTCAGGCTGGATATTAGCGTGATCGCATTGCCCCAGTCTCCGAGCGTCGACTCCTGAAACCGGAATTCGCCTTCGGCGCCATCGGGAGCGAAGCGGAATTCGGTATCGCGCCATGACTTGTATTTTTCGAGAGGCTGACCGGCGACTGTCCAGTTCGCCACGACAGAGGGATCCCACTGTTCGAGGTAGAAAAGGGTTTGTTGATCGTCCTCCCCGAACACACGGGCGATGCGGCATTTGTTCTCACCCATGTCGAGTACCCAAGCGCTGTTCGGCTTGAGTACCAGCATTTCATCCTCCGCTGCAAAAGCAGGTCGGGTGGCAGACCCTGCGACCGCAAGCGAAGTAATCGCGTATATCAGTTTTGAAATGCGCATGAAAAAACCCCCTTCGCAGCAAACATGCCGCGAAAGGGGTGCGTGTTCAATTGGTTTTGGTCTTAGAGCTTTTCGGTAAGCTCCGGAACCGCCTTGAAGAGATCGGCAACAAGGCCGATGTCCGCGACCTGGAAGATCGGGGCGTCTTCGTCCTTGTTGATGGCGATGATGGTCTTGGAATCCTTCATGCCGGCAAGGTGCTGGATGGCGCCCGAAATGCCGATGGCGATGTAGACTTCCGGGGCCACGATCTTGCCGGTCTGGCCCACCTGGTAATCGTTGGGTACATAGCCCGCGTCGACCGCGGCGCGCGAGGCACCGATGCCGGCGCCGAGCTTGTCGGCCAGCGGAGTGATGTATTCTTCGAAGGTCTCTGCATCCTTCAGCGCACGGCCACCCGAAACGATGACCTTGGCGCTGGTGAGTTCGGGACGATCGCTTTCGGCGATTTCCTGGCTGACGAAGCTGGAAATGCCAGCATCGGTTGGACCAGAGATTTCCCCGATCTCGCCCGATCCGCCTTCCGCTTCCGCCTTGTCGAAGGCAGTACCGCGCACGGTGATGACGAGCTTTTCGTCACTCGATTCCACGGTCGCGATCGCGTTGCCGGCATAGATCGGACGGGTGAAGGTCTTGTCGCCCTCAACCGAAAGAATGTCCGAAATCTGCATCACGTCGAGCAGGGCGGCCACGCGGGGCGCGATGTTCTTGCCAGTGGTGGTGGCGGGTGCAACGAAGGCATCGTGATGGCCCATCTGATCGGCGATCAGCGGCGCAACATTCTCGGCCAGTGCGTGCTCATAGGCCGCATCGTCGGCGAGGTGGACCTTGCCCACTCCGGCGATCTTCGCGGCGGCTTCGGCAACGGCGCGGCAGCCCGAACCGGCGACCAGCAGGTGAACGTCACCCAGCTTGCTCGCCGCAGTGACGGCTGCCAGTGTTGCGTCCTTCATCTCGGTATTGTCGTGTTCGACCCAGACGAGAGTTTTCATTATCTATTCCTTTCCTGTCCGGATTCTCAAACGATGCCCATGGCCTTGATCTTGGCGACCAGCGCATCGACGTCCTCGACCTTTTCGCCTGCCTGGCGAACCGGCGGTTCGGAGACATTGGTGGTCTTGAGGCGCGGCGTGGTGTCGACGCCGTAATCGGACGGGTTCTTGGTATCCAAGGGCTTCTTCTTCGCCTTCATGATGTTCGGCAGCGAAGCATAACGCGGTTCGTTCAGGCGCAGGTCGGTGGTGACGATCGCCGGAAGCGTCAGCTTCACGGTTTCGAGACCGCCATCGACTTCGCGCTTCACGGTCACGCTGTCGCCAGCAACTTCGACGGTATTGGCGAAGGTGCCCTGCGGGCGGCCCATGAGGGCAGCGAGCATCTGGCCGGTCTGGTTCGAATCGTCGTCGATCGCCTGCTTGCCGAGCATCACGATGCCGGGCTCTTCCTCTTCGGCGATGGCCTTGAGAATCTTGGCGACGGCGAGCGGTTCGATTTCGTCATCGGTTTCGACGAGGATTGCGCGGTCCGCACCCATGGCGAGCGCGGTGCGCAGGGTTTCCTGCGCCTTTGCCGGGCCGATGGAAACGGCCACGATTTCTTCCGCATTGCCCGCTTCCTTGACGCGGATCGCCTCTTCGACGGCGATTTCGTCGAAGGGGTTCATGCTCATCTTGACGTTGGCGAGGTCCACGCCCGAGCCATCGGCGTTCACGCGCGGTTTGACGTTGTAATCGATCACCCGCTTGACGGGGACGAGGATCTTCATGGGGGATACCTTCCTCTCGACTTGAAAACTATGGGTCCCGCCTAACTTGCGTTTACGTAAACGTCAAGCAAGGCGGGCCGAGTGCTTGCTTAGATAAGGCGGGGCGCTGGCGAGCGTTCCCACAGGCCCGGCAAAAGGCGTCAGGCCCGCAAAAAGAAAAGGCGGGCCGCGTTTCCACTGGCCCGCCTTTCTATGTCTTTCGTAAAGAGTAGGCCGATTAAGCCGCCTTCTTCACCTCTGCCACGATCTTCTTGGCAGCATCGCCGAGATCGTCGGCGCTGACGATCGGCAGGCCCGAATTCTCGAGGATTTCCTTGCCGGCCTGGACGTTCGTGCCTTCGAGGCGAACGACCAGCGGAACCGACAGGTTCACGTCCTTCGCCGCCTGGACGATGCCGTTGGCGATCACGTCGCACTTCATGATGCCGCCGAAGATGTTGACGAGAATGCCCTCGACCGCCGGATCCTTGAGGATGATCTTGAAGGCCGCGGTTACCTTTTCGGTCGTGGCGCCGCCGCCCACGTCGAGGAAGTTGGCCGGGAACGCGCCGTTGAGCTTGATGATGTCCATCGTCGCCATGGCGAGGCCCGCGCCGTTGACCATGCAGCCGATGTTTCCATCCAGCTTGATGTAGGCGAGATCGTATTCGCTTGCTTCGACTTCGGCCGGATCTTCCTCGGTCTCGTCGCGCATGCCTTCCACGTCCTTGTGGCGATAGAGCGCGTTACCGTCGAAGCTCATCTTGGTGTCGAGCACGGAAAGGTTGCCGTCGGTATCTTCGACCAGCGGATTGATCTCGAGCATCTCCATGTCGAGTTCCATGAAGGCGGTGTAGAGCTGTTTCGCCAGCTTCTGGCACTGCTTGTTGGTATCGCCCGTCAGCTTGAGGGCAAAAGCCACTGCGCGGCCGTGGTGCGGCATGAAGCCCTGCGCCGGGTCGATCGTGATGGTGGTGATCTTCTCGGGCGTTTCGTGGGCAACATCTTCAATATCCATGCCGCCTTCGGTCGAAGCGATCATGGCGACCTGGCCGGTGGCACGGTCGACCAGCATCGACAGGTAATATTCCTTTTCGATGTCGACACCGTCGGTCACATAAAGGCGATTGACCTGCTTGCCGTCATCGCCGGTCTGGATGGTGACCAGCGTGTTGCCGAGCATTTCCTTGGCATTGGCTTCGACTTCCTCGACGCTCTTCGACAGGCGCACGCCGCCCTTGCTGTCGGGGCCGAGTTCCTTGAACTTGCCCTTGCCGCGGCCGCCGGCGTGGATCTGAGCCTTCACGACATAGAGCGGCCCGGGGAGTTTCTTCGCACCTTCGACGGCTTCCTCGACGGTGAGCGCTGCGTAGCCCGTGGGAACGGCGATGCCGTATTTCGCGAGGAGTTCCTTGGCCTGATATTCGTGAATGTTCATGTCGATCGCTGATCCTTCGCGCCTGGTAGCGCTATACGGGGTGGGAATTGCGCTTCGCGCATAAGCATGTCTGGGCGCGCTTGAAAAGAGCGGGTTTCAGGTGCAGGGGCGGCGGCGTCCCATGATTGACAGCAAACGCCTCGAAACCATCGTCGCTCAGGCAGGCGAGATAGCGCTCGGCCTGTGGCCCGGCGCCGGTGCGGAATTGCGCACCTGGGAGAAGGCGCCCGGCAGCCCGGTGTGCGAAGCGGACCTTGCCGTCGATGCCTTTCTCAAGCGCGAACTGGGGGCGCTGCTTCCTTCGGCTGGCTGGCTCTCGGAAGAGACGGTCGACGATCCGAAACGGCTCGATCGCGATCTGATCTGGCTGGTCGATCCGGTGGATGGCACGCGTGACTTCATCCGCGGGCGCAAGGGCTGGGCGGTCAGTGTCGCGCTGATCAGCGGCGGGCGGCCGTTGCTGGGCACGCTGTGCGCACCGGCCCGTGGCGAGATGTGGCAGGCGGTTGCGGGGCAGGGGGCCACGCTGAATGGCAAGGCCATCCGCGCATCGATTCGCCAGGAGTTCGACGGGGCGCGTGTTCCGGCCAACGATCTGATGAAGCAGGACCACATGCTGACCAAGGTGGAGCAGCCCAATTCGATTGCGCTGCGAATCGCCATGGTCGCCGATGATCGTGCCGATCTGGTCGCCACGCTGCGCTGGGGTTTCGAATGGGATATCGCCGCGGCCGGGCTGATCGCGCGCGAAGCCGGGGCAGCGGTGTCCGATAGTTTCGGCCGGAAGCTGGACTATAACAAGCGCGATCCGCGCGCGTTCGGCGTGGTCGCCTGTGCGCCCGGCATTCATTCCGCCACGATCGAGCATCTTGCCGACCGGGCCAACAAGGTCGTCCGCCAGTAAGCACCCGACAAAAAGGGGCCGGGTTAAGCCCGACCCCTCTGGTGACTGCTATCTCAGTCCGCAATGCGGCGCTTACTGATTGGCGCGCGCTGCGTTCACGTCGTCCTGATCGAACGGAATGATCTTGATTTCGACGCGGCGGTTCAGCGGCTCAGCCACATTGTCGCCGGTCTGCACCGCAAGGCGCGTTTCGCCGAAGCCCATCCAGCGGATACGCGAGGAGCTTACGCCGCGGCTGGTGAGGTAGTTTGCAACTGCCTGCGCGCGCTGCTCCGACAGGCGCTGGTTCGAATCGCTCGAACCGACGGTGTCGGTGTAGCCGTAAACGTCGACCAGGCTGTTGGGATACTGGACGAGGTTTGCAGCGACATTGTCCAGCGTCTGGCGGAAGGTCTCGTTGATGGTGTAGCTGCCGGTGGCGAAAGTCACGCCGTTGGGCAGGTTCACGAGAATGGCGTCACCGCCATCGGTTTCCGAGACATCGACGCCCGAACCGGCGGTCTGCTCTTTCAGTTCCTTGATCTGCTGGTCCATGCGGTAACCGACATAGCCGCCGCCTGCCGCGCCTGCAGCTGCACCGATGATGCGTCCGGTCTTGCCGCCGATGACGCCGCCCAGCAAGCCGCCGGCAACCGCGCCGCCGACACCGCCGAGGACGGTGCGCGAGATCTTCTGCTCACCCGTATTCGGGTCGGTGACACAGGCCGAGGTGCCCAGGAGGGCGACCGAGGAAAGGCCGGCGAGGAAAAAGCGTGATGTCTTCATGTTTTTAGTTCCCTTTTTGCGAGACGGGGTTTCACAGCCCTGGGACCTTCCACACCCGTGTGCGATGGGACGCGCCCACCTGCGTCTCTAGAACCTCCCAACCACTCAATTAACAGCATGTTCCCCCGAAGCGCTGGCAGCGCCGTGCTTTTGTGCTAGCGAGGAAGCGTGACACCCTATCCCTGGACAGATCTGCTCGTCATCGCCGGCCTGATCTTGCTCAATGGCGTTTTCGCCATGAGCGAGCTTGCCATCGTTTCCGCCCGCACGGGGCGGCTGCGCACCTCCGCCCAGAAAGGCAGCGCGGGGGCGAAAACCGCGATCGAACTGGCGGCAGACCCGGGCAAGTTCCTCTCCACAGTGCAGATCGGCATCACGCTGGTCGGCATCGTCGCCGGTGCCTATTCGGGCGCCAGCCTGGGCGGTCCGACGGGTGAGCGCCTGGTCGCGCTGGGTGTGCCTGCCGAGTGGGCGGACCAGGCCGGTTTTGCGCTGGTCATCGCGCTCACTACCTATTTCAGCCTCGTCGTGGGCGAACTCGTGCCCAAGCAGGTCGCGCTGCGGGCGGCGGTGCCGATCGCCATTGCCATGGCGCTGCCCATGGCCATCCTGGCGAAGATCGCCGCGCCGGTGGTGTGGCTGCTCGATGCGTCGTCGGGCGCGCTGATTCGCCTGCTGGGCGTGAAGCCTGGCGGGCAAAGCTCGGTCACGGCGGAAGAATTGCAGATGCTCTTTGCCGAGGCGACGCGCAGCGGGGTGATCGAAACCGAACAGCACCAGATGCTCGCCGGGGTGGTCCGCCTCGCACAGCGCCCCGTGCGTGAGGTGATGACGCCGCGCACCGATCTCGACTGGATCGACGTGAGTGCCGACGAAGAGGCGGTGCGCCAGCTGCTCGAGGACAGCCCGCATTCGGTCTGGCCGGTGGCCGATGGCACGCCCGACAAGGTCATGGGCCTCGTGCGCGTGCGCGAGGTGCTGAGCGCGCTGCTGGCGGGCGAAGGCCTCCAGCTCGAAGCGCTGATGCGCAAGGCCGAGGTCGTGCCCGACCAGCTCGATGCGGTCGACGCGCTGCGCGTCTTGCAGCAGGCCGATGTCGCCATGGCCATGGTGCATGACGAATACGGCCATCTCGACGGCATCGTGACCCCGGTGGACCTGCTGACCGCGCTGGTCGGCGATTTCGCGAGCGACCAGGATCCCGACGACACGCCCGGCATCGTGGAGCGGGAGGATGGCTCGCTGCTGGTGGCAGGCTCGCTTTCGGCCGATGCGCTCGCCGACCGGCTGGAGCTTGATTACGGCGACGACCGCGAATTCGCGACCGTGGCCGGTTACTGCCTCGCTGTGATGAAGAAGCTGCCGTCGGAAGGCGAATGGTTCGAAGAACAGGGCTGGCGCTTCGAAGTGGTCGATCTGGACGAACGCCGGATCGACAAGGTGCTGGTGAGCGCCATCGCCGGCGACCCGGAAGTGGACGACGTCGCCGGGGATTAGGTTAGGTTTTAGTTTTTGTTTTGCGAACCAACCTCCGTCGGTTCGCCCTCGCTATGCGTGCAGCAAGCTGCATCCGCTGTGGGTGGGCGCTTGCCCTTGCGGTTCGCTGCTCGCGAACCGGACTAGCGCGGTATAGGTGAGATCCTGTTCTTGGTCGCGGCAGCCAAAGCGCGACCGCGCGCCGCCGCTTATGCGGCGAAGCCAAGCAACGCGGATGCGTGCGCCCGGCGTTTGAGGGCGAAAACAAAAACTGCGGAGCCACGAGGGTTGCAGATCGATCGCCTGCACCTCGCGCCCAGATCAACCGGGAGTTGCGACGGCCGCCAACGGGGCCTTAAGGCCCCGCAAGGCCAAGCGGCCGCCCGCAGGTACCCGACGCGGAACGCGTCGAATGGCACCGAGGATGAGCCCGCGGAGGCGGGCTCCCAAAACAAAAATCGTCAGCCCGGAATTACGGCCTGCGCCGTACCGCCGTCGCCTTCGGGGGCGGCGATGATGTCGCGGGTGACGGTGCCCTTGGCGACCGTATTGGTCTCTTCCGAACCGACCGAGGAGCGGATGCCGGGTTCGGCCACGCCGGCCCGGTCGAGTGCGCTGGTTTCCACCGCGCTACGCTCTGCCGGACCGCCGAAAAGCGCTTCGAGCGTCTGTTCGGCAGCGGTGCCTTCGGCCGGGCGCGGCGCGCCGGGGGCAGGGGGCGTGAGGTTGAAATCGGGCGGTACCACCAACGGCGCCTGGCGCTGCACGGCGAATTCGTCCGGGCGTTCGCGGTTCAGGAAACCGCCGCCGCCGCAGGCCGCCAGCATGCTCGAGGTCGCGCCGAGAAGGGCGATACGGGTAAGGGTATTCATCAGTTGCTCTCCGCGGCGTCTGCCGGTTTGCCGTGCATGAGGTCATCGACCTCGTCATGATCCTTGTCGCGCATGAAGAAGGCACGGGCAAGAATTATCAGGACGCCGATGGTGATGGCCGCATCGGCGATGTTGAAGATCAGGAAGGGGCGGAATTCCCCGATGTGGAAATCGGCATAGTCGATGACATAGCCAAGATCGTACCGGTCCTTGATGTTACCCAGCGCCCCGCCGAGGATCAGAGACAGGCCGAGGATATCGCCCCATGCCTTTTCGCGGAACATCCAGATGGTGACCACCAGCGCGATCAGCGCGGTGACGCCTACCAGTATATAGCGCGATTCCATGCTGTCGGCTTCGAACAGGCCCATCGAAACGCCGAAATTCTGCGTCCAGCGCAGGTCGAAGAACGGCAGCAGGTCGATCACGCCTTTCTGGCGCAGCTGCAGGGGCACGACCATCAGCCATTTAACCCACTGGTCGATGGCATAGATCGCAAAAGCGAACAGCACGCCGAAAAGGCGCAGGCGCAGCAGCGGGTTCATGTCAGGCAGCATCCATTTCGGCGACGACATCCTCGCAGCGATCGCACAGCGCCCCGTCCTCGGAAACCGAGGGCAGCAGGCGCCAGCAACGGCCGCATTTGTTTTCGTCTGTACGGGTAACGGACACCTCGCCCACCTGCCCACGCGTCACTGACGCAGTGATGAACAGCTCGGCAAGATCGTCGTCGGTAAAGCCTTCGGGCACGGCATCTGCGGGCACCGTCACATCCGCTTCCAGGCTGGAACGGATGGTCTTGTCACGGCGCAGCGGCTCGATCGCCTCGGTCACACGCTCGCGCAGATCGCGCAGCTTCGCCCAGCGTTCGCCATCGGCGGAAACGCCCGGGACCGCGGGCCATTCGAGCAGGTGGACGCTGCCCCCTTCGGGATAGCGCGTGCCCCACGCTTCTTCGGCGGTGAACACCAGCACCGGCGCGGCATAGCGCACCAGCGAATGGAACAGCAGGTCCAGGACGGTGCTATAGGCATTGCGCCGCGTCGAATCCGGGCCATCGCAATAAAGCGTGTCCTTGCGGATATCGAAGTAGAAGGCCGACAGGTCCTCGTTGCAGAAATCGACCAGCAGGCGCGTGTAAGTGTTGAAGTCATACGCTTCGAGCGCGGTCTTCAGCTTGCCGTCGAGATCGGCGAGCAGCGCGAGGACATAGACCTCCAGTTCGGGAATCTCGCCCGCATCGCCCATGTCGCCGACGAAGCCGTCCAGCGCGCCGAGGAGGTAGCGGAAAGTGTTGCGCAAGCGGCGATACTGGTCGCCCACGCCCTTGAGGATTTCATCGCCGATGCGGTGATCTTCGGTGAAATCGACGCTTAGGGCCCACAGGCGGATGATGTCGGCGCCATATTGTTCCATGACCTTCAGCGGATCGATGGTGTTGCCGAGGCTCTTCGACATCTTCTTGCCGTCGCTCGCCATGGTAAAGCCATGGGTCAGCACCGCGTCATAAGGCGCGCGGCCCCGCGTGGCGGAGCTTTCGAGCAGGGAGGACTGGAACCAGCCGCGA
Organism: uncultured Erythrobacter sp.; assembly: GCA_947504155.1. Classification (GTDB taxonomy): domain Bacteria; phylum Pseudomonadota; class Alphaproteobacteria; order Sphingomonadales; family Sphingomonadaceae; genus Qipengyuania. Next base: position 483,686 of record CANNGF010000002.1, on the reverse strand, counting down.
TGCTGGTCGCTGCCTTCCAGATACAGGTCGGCGGGCCAGCGCAAGGCGGGCCAGCGGCCGCTTTCCAGCGTGAAGGCATGGGTACAGCCGCTATCGAACCACACGTCGAGAATGTCGGTGGCCATTTCGAATTCGGCCGGATCGTGATCCGCCCCCAGGAATTCTTCCTTGCGGCTTTCCACCCAGGCATCGACGCCCTGCTGCTTCACCGCCTCGATCACGCGGGTGTTGACTTCGGGGTCCTGCAGATAGCTGCCGTCCTTGCGCACGAACAGCGTGATCGGCACGCCCCAGGCGCGCTGGCGGGACAGCACCCAGTCGGGACGGCCTTCGACCATCGACCCGATGCGGCGGCGGCCCTTTTCGGGATAGAACTTTACCCGCTCGATCTCGGACAGGGCGGTTTCGCGCAGTGTCTTGCCATCGGGCGTGGTGCCTTCCTTGTCCATCGGCACGAACCATTGCGGCGTGCAGCGATAGATGATCTTGGCTTTCGAGCGCCAGCTATGCGGATAAGAGTGCTGGTAATCGTCGCTTGCCGAAAGCAGCGCCCCTGCTTCGCGCAAATCCGAACAGATCGGGCCGTCGGGCGCGTTGAACTGCTTGTTGATGACCGCGCGGCGGCGCTCGTCGTCTCCGCCCAGCCATGGCCAGTCGTCGCGATAGCGCCCGTCGCCCATCACGGCGAATTGCGGTTCGATGCCATTGGCGCGGCAGAGCAGGAAGTCGTCCTCGCCATGATCGGGCGACATATGGACGAGGCCCGTACCGCTGTCGGTGGTGACGAAATCACCTGCGAGGAGAGGGCGGGGCTTGGCGTAGAACCCGCCGAGATGGTGCATCGGGTGGCGGGCCACGGTTCCGGCGAGGTCGGAGCCTTTGAAGCGCTTTAACTCGCGAAGTCTAACATCCAACCGCGATTGGATCTCGTCGATCAACGCGGCCGCGACGAGAACTTCCCCTCGTTTTTGGATGATAGCATCCTCTGGCGGAGTCTCTCCGGGATGAAGCCATACTGCACGACCTGAAACCAAGGCGCACAACACATACTCAACCTCCGGCCCATAGGCCAAAGCCTGGTTCACCGGGATCGTCCACGGCGTGGTGGTCCAGATCACCGCATGCGCGCCGACCAGTTCGGGAACGGGGCTTTCGGTGATCTCGAACGCCACGTCGATCTGGGTCGAGGTGATGTCCTCATACTCGACCTCGGCCTCGGCCAGCGCGGTTTCCTCGACCGGCGACCACATCACCGGCTTCGACCCGCGATAGAGATTGCCGGCCTCGGCGAACTTCATCAGCTCGGCAACGATGGTCGCCTCGCTCTCGAACTGCATGGTGAGATACGGATTGTCGAAATCCGCCATCAGGCCAAGGCGTTTGAGCTGCTCGCGCTGCACATCCACCCAGTGCGCGGCATAATCGCGGCATTCCTGGCGGAATTCGGCCGGCGGAACGGCTTTCTTGTCTTTCTTCTTCTTGCGGTACTTTTCCTCGACCTTCCATTCGATAGGCAGGCCGTGGCAGTCCCAGCCCGGCACGAAGGGCGCGTCCTTGCCCAGCAGCGACTGGCTGCGAACGACCATGTCCTTTAGAATGCGGTTCAGCGCATGGCCGATATGCATGTCGCCATTGGCATAGGGCGGGCCATCGTGAAGGATGAACTTCTCGCGCCCGGCACGGTCTTCGCGAAGCTGTTCGTACAGCTTCTCTTCCTGCCAGCGCGCAAGGATCTTCGGTTCCTTCTGCGGAAGCCCGGCTTTCATCGGGAAATCGGTCTTGGGAAGGAAGACCGTATCACGGTAATCGCGGCTGGTGTCGTTGCTATCGGCCATAGGCTGCGCGCCTTAGCCGCTTGCGCGCCCCGTGCAAATACTCGTCATTGCGAGAGGGTGAAGGTGTGGTGGGGGACAAGCCGAAACCACCGTCATTGCGAGGAGCCGGAGGCGACGCGGCAATCTACACCTAGCCACCGGTCGCAACGTCTCACGATGGATTGCTTCGCAATGACTTGCGGAAAGGATGCCAAGCCCGAAGGCAACCTAGCCCAGCAACCGCCGCGCCTCGTCGCAATCCTTCTCCATCTGCGCGACCAGCCCGTCGAGACTGTCGAACTTCGCCTCGCCCCGCAGGAAGTGGTGGAAGGCCACCTCGATTTCCTGCCCGTACAGATCGCCGGAGAAATCGAAGAAATAGGGTTCGAGCAATTCCTTGGGCGGTTCGAACTGGGGCCGTACCCCGATATTCGCCGCGCCCTTCAGCACCTGCCCGGTCGCCAGGATCCGCCCTGTCACGGCATAGATCCCGTATTTCGGGCGCAGATAGCTTTCGATCGAAACATTGGCCGTGGGATAGCCGATCGTGCGGCCGCGCTTGTCGCCATGTTCCACCACGCCGCGAATGGCGAAGGGACGGGTGAGCAGCCGGGCCGCCTCCTGCGGATCGCCTTCGCGCAGGGCCTCGCGCACCCGGCTGGACGACACGGGCTTGCCGCCATCCATCACCGGATCGACCGTGCGAACCTCCAGCGGCGATTCGCGCAATCGGGCCACATCGCCCGCCGCGCCCTTGCCGAAGCGGAAATCGTCACCCGTCACCACGCCGCTCGCCCCGATCCGGTCGATCAAGATCCGATCAAGAAAGTGTTCGGCCGTAGTTTCGGACAGTTTTTGGTCGAAATGGAAGACCAGCATGGCCGTGGCACCGGCCGCCAGATACAGTTCCTGCCGCTGCTCCAGCGTGGTCAGCCGGAAGGGTGGGACATCCGGTTTGAAGTGGCGCACCGGGTGCGGATCGAAGGTGGCGATGATGCTCGGGCGGCCTTCTTTGCGTGCCCAATCAATGGCTTGCTTCGCCACCGCCTGATGTCCAAGATGAAAGCCGTCGAAATTGCCCAGCGCGATAATCGCCCCGCGCAGGGACTCGGGCAACCGCTCGCGATGGTCGAGAAACCTCACGCCGCCGCCTCGCCGACCCGGGTATAGGTGAGGAAGGAATAGGAAGGCGCATCCCCCACCGCATCGAAGTCTTCCCGCCCGCAAATCTCCCACTCTGGGCCAAGGGGCGGCATGAACACATCGCCGTGGAAATCTCGATGAATTTCAGTGAGTTCGACCTTTGCGGCGAGCGGCATGAACACGTCGAAAATGGCCGCGCCGCCGATCACCGCGATGTCGCCATCTCCCGCTTTCGCCATCGCTTCCTCGACCGAACGGACCACTTCGGCGCCGGTCGAATCCCACCGTTCGCGCCGGGTCAGCACGATATGACGGCGGCCGGGCAGCAGGCCGGGCAGGCTCTCGAAGGTCTTGCGGCCCATGATCATCGGCAGCCCCTGCCGGTCCGCGCCCATGGTAAGCGCCTTGAATCGCTTGAGATCGGCGGGTAGGTGCCACGGAAGCCGGCCCTCCTTGCCGATCGCACCATTGGCGGCGCGGGCATAGATCAGGAACAGGCTCATGCGCGCGTGTCGAGCGTGATCAGCGTCACGTGGCCCATCTTGCGGCCCTCGCTCGCCTCGGCCTTGCCGTAATCATGCAGGTGAAGCCGCGCATCGGTCAGCGTAGCATGTGCATTTTCGATGTCGCTGCCGAGAATATTGCGCATCTCGACCTCGGCGGCGGTAGTCCGCGTATCCCCCAGCGGCAGACCCGCAACGGCGCGGATATGGTTCTCGAACTGGCTGGTGGCCGCCCCCTCGATCGTCCAGTGGCCCGAATTGTGCACCCTTGGCGCCATCTCGTTGAAGATCGGGCCTTCGTGTGTGGCGAAGAATTCCAAGGTCAGTACACCGACGTATTCGAGAGCATCGGCCACCTTGCGCGCCAATTCCCGCGCCTCATCGATCTGCGCCGAAATCACCTCGCCCGCAGGGAAGTACGACGCGGCAAGGATGCCATCGCGATGTTCGTTGCGGGTCGAATCCCAGAACCGGATTTCCCCATCGCGGCTGCGCACGAGAATAACCGAAAATTCAGCGTCGAATTCAACGAAGGCTTCATAGATGCATGGTGTGTCGGGAACGCGGAGTGCCTCCGCTTCGCGTCCGTTCCCGATGCGCCACTGGCCTTTGCCGTCATAGCCGTCGCGCCGGGTCTTCAGGATGCCCGGTGCCCCGAGCCGGTCGACCGCAGCGATCAGATCGTGAGTGGAATCGACCTTGGCATAGGATGCCGCCCTGCCGCCCAGATCCTCGATAAAGCGTTTCTCATTCAGCCGGTCCTGAGCGGTTTCCAGCGCACGCGGATCGGGAAAGATCGCCTGACCCGGGATGCTGCACGCGGTAGCGACGGGCACGTTCTCGAACTCCCACGTCACGGCATCGCAGCGTGCCGCGAAATCGGCGAGGGCAGCGCTGTCGTCCCAGTCCGCAGTCACGAAACCCTCGGCCAGAGAGTCCATGACATTATCGCCTTCGGGGGCATAGCCAATCACGCGGTAGCCCAGTTGGGCGGCGCTCGTGGCCATCATGCGACCGAGCTGGCCGCCGCCGAGGATGCCGATGGTGGACCCGCGCTTCAGCAAGAAAATCTCCCGGAAAAATATTCGCCCGGGGCTAGTGCCACAGCGCGATAAGAAAGTTCAGGGCCGCGGCAAGCCTGGCCCGATGAAAAGGCGTTAGTCCTCTGGCCGGTCCGTCACCGCATCGCTGCGAGCCTGGCGCCAGTCCTTCAGCCGCTGCTTGAGATGCTCGTCCCCATTGGCAAGGATAGCGGCAGCCATCAGCCCGGCATTGGTTGCGCCTGCTTCGCCGATCGCCAGCGTGCCCACCGGGACACCCGCCGGCATCTGGACGATGGAAAGCAGGCTGTCCTGTCCCGACAGCGCGCGGGATTTAACCGGAACGCCCAGAACGGGGATGTGGGTCAGAGCGGCGATCATACCGGGCAGATGCGCTGCACCGCCGGCGCCGGCGATGATGACGTGAAACCCGTCTGCTTCGGCCGCCTTGGCGAAATCATACATGCGATTCGGCGTGCGGTGGGCGGACACGATGCGGACATCGGTGGCGACCCCCAGTTCATCCAGAACGTCCGCCGTGCACTTCATGGTCGGCCAGTCGGACTGGCTTCCCATCACGATGGCAACTCTTGCCTCCCCCGCGGCCATCTTTATGAATCCCTCAGATAATAGCGTTCGCCGGCAACCGCCGTACCATCGAATTCATAGATGATCGGTTGGCCGGTCGGGATCTCGAGGCCGGTGATCTCCTCGTCCGAGATATTGGAGAGGTGCTTAACCAGCGCGCGCAGCGAATTGCCGTGCGCCGAGATGATGACCGTTTCTCCCTTGCCGAGCAGCGGCAGGATAGCCTCTTCCCAATAGGGAAGAACCCGCTCGATGGTAAGCTTGAGGCTCTCGGTCAGCGGAACGTCAATACCGGCGTAACGGGGATCGTCCAACAGGTCGAACTCGCTGCCGCGCTCCATTTCGGGCGGCGGCACGTCGAAGCTGCGGCGCCAGATGTGAACCTGCTCGTCACCATGCTTCTCGCGCGTCTGCTGCTTGTCGAGGCCGGTGAGGCCGCCATAATGGCGCTCGTTCAGGTGCCAGTCGCGCGTGACCGGGATCCAGAGCCGGTCGCATTCTTCGAGCGCCATGTTCAGCGTCTTGATCGCGCGTTTCTGCAGCGATGTGAAGGCGGTGGTGGGCAGAACGCCCTTGGCCTTCATCAGTTCACCGGCCGCGCGGGCTTCTGCCTCGCCCTTTTCCGTGAGGTCGACATCCCACCAGCCGGTGAAACGATTGGCGAGGTTCCACTCGCTCTGGCCGTGGCGAACGAGGATCAGCTTCGACATGAATACTCCGGTTTTCCCTAGGAGACCTGCGCGTTAGCGGCCCTCAGGCGGGTTGGAAACCCCGTCGTCGCCCGATTCGCGCATTTCGCGGGTCTGCGTTTTCCTGCGGCGCAGGTTCTCGCGAAGTTTCGCAGCAAGGCGTTCCTCGCGTGTCATCTTGTCGTTTCCAGCGCTCATGGCGCATTCCTCTTGCGAAAATCGCTGAAGGAGGCAAGCGAAGGTTGACTTATGTCTCGCTTCTGCCAATAGCGCGCGCCTCCACCCCGCGACGGTTTTTCTCGCGGCGACATGTGCTGCTGTAGCTCAGTGGTAGAGCGCACCCTTGGTAAGGGTGAGGCCGGGAGTTCAATCCTCCCCAGCAGCACCATACTTTCAATAACTTAGCGCGGCCTCCCTCGTGGTCCATGAAACCAGCATGGAAAATAGGGGTGGACGCCTACGTCCATTCGCTCATGAATAGGCGTCAGAAATCGATATCAAACCGAAACTATTATTTCGGTTATTGCGTTTAGGCTCTGGATGATTCATATCGGCCGAGCTGTAGGAGTAACCAAATGGCTGACATTTTGGAGTCTGGTGCGAATCTCGTGCCGGACGAAACCGATTCTGAGCTTGCAGCAACTGCGAGCCGAGAGCTTGCGCGTGCTGCTAAGGCATCAATTAGCGTTCGCTTGGAGGATGGGAGCGATCTTCAACTTCCCAAAGCCGTAACCCCATTGCTCGTCAAAATTCTCACCGAGATGGCGCAAGGCAATGCCGTCACGCTGATCCCGTTACACGCCGAACTGACGACGCAGGAAGCTGCGAACCTCTTGAATATCTCTAGGCCGCATCTCAACAAGCTACTCGAGGCAGGAGAGTTGGCACATCACAAGGTCGGCACTCACCGGAGAGTAAGATTTCAAGAATTGGAAGCGTTCCGAGAAAAACGCGAAATGGAACGACAGGAAAGTCTCTCCCAACTTGCTAAACAAGCGCAAGAAGAGGGAATGGGCTATTAAGCACTCGCGTTACACCGTTGTTTACGATGCGTGTGTGTTTTACCCTGCACCGGTGCGGGACCTTTTGCTTGAAATGGCAGCGGCTTCGCTGTTTCGAGCAAAATGGAGCAATGAAATTCACGATGAGTGGATTCGGAGCCTCCTCAAAAAGCGACAAGACTTAAAACCGGAGAAGCTGGAGCGAACGCGCCAATTAATGGATGCTTCCGTAATGGACTGCATCGTCGAGGGTCATATGGATTTGGTGGAGTCTCTCCAACTGCCAGATCCTGATGATCGCCATGTCCTCGCAGCAGCCATCCATTGCGGGGCAGATGCAATCATCACCTTCAACCTGAAAGATTTTCCCGCGTGCATAGCCGATCAATATCAGGTCGAAATACTTCATCCAGACGATTTCCTGCGGTTTCAATTTGATTTCGACAACGCACGGGTCATTGTGGCGGCAGAACGCGTCCGCGGGCGCCTACAAAACCCTGAGATAACCGCCGATGACTATCTTGAAACTTTAGCCCGACAAGGCCTGACAAAGACAGCTGCGGCGTTAGATCCTTTCCGGACAATCATCTAAGATTCGCATGCGCTGTAAGTTGCAGTAATCAGCTAGAAAGTATCTCGCGGACATTAGAGGCAATAGGGACGTTCGGTCCTCTTTGGGTTCACCCTCACAAGGTTCACGAACAACAGCTCCGAATCATACAGCTGATGTTTACGGTGCTATTTGGCCAGCTTTCGTCTCGCGCCTTGCCTCTCCACCACTGCACCTGCAGCGACGAGAGTTCGAAGAATGGTATCCGCTCTTGCGAATCCCGCCCCGAGATCGCGAGGTCTGCTAAGAAGGTGAACAATCTCGTCAGGCAGGAAACTAAACGACCCCTTGAACCGGTCTGCGGGAGGCACGAGGATAACGCGGTTGCCCGATTTGTCGGCCCACAAGCGGCATTCCCGCGCCAAGGCAATCATTCCGTCCCGCTTCATGCAGACAATGAGTTCGGTCGATTCGTAGCTGGTAGCGGTATGTTCGAAGCCGAAATGAAGGATTTCCGCATCGTTCAACTGAACCAGCCGCGCGATCCTAATTCGGTCCTCCAAGGTATGACGCCGTGAGCCGCCGACAAAGAGTAAATCGCACGTTTGGGCCCTGCCCTTAAGGAGCATCTTCTGGACCGCGGCGGCGTGGGAAAGGAAGATCGAATTTTCGGTTTCGGTGTTCATCGTAGGCTTTCTTGATTCTCAACCCCGGTGCGGGGACACCTTCAACCTCCCAATTCATGCTCCACTAGCGTCCTTGTTGAGCAGCGGCGCTTCTCGAGAAACGCATCTCGTCTGGTGCCCCACCCGCCACCATTTGGTGACGAGGCGATACCGCAGGCGGGAATAAGGCGGCCTGCGGTATCGAGTTCAAAGCAAGATACATTGCACGCGCAGGCATCGTCACACCCCTCCCTCGCAGTGTTCAGCCCACATGCCGTGGAGCACGTCTTGGCCGTCATCATTCAGGAGTAGCCGATCGTAGGGGGCCAGCTTGATCCCAAAACCAGATATTTTTCGTGGAATTACAAGAACATGAGCGTGAAGAGGCAAATCCGCTCCGATCAGACCGGGGGCGTGGAGGATGGCAAGGCTGGCGAGCCTTCGTTCGCCCGCCAACCTTCGTGCGAAAGCCCGGGCGCGCTCCCAGCCAACATGGACGCGGTCGACATCTCCAAGCGGCAGCGACAGGCAAGTCAGCAATCCCGCCTGGTTGGGCGCCGCGAATTCATCCACCTGCCGCATCAACTTGACCGGATCGGCAAGCAGGTCGTCAGCCTTCTCTGGCAGGATAACCTCAAGCCGTTCGCAATTCGGCTGCCAGATCGACGGATCCCATTTCGTATGATCCGGACCGAGGTGACATTTCCGCCAAGCGAACTCCGCAGCGCTGTTGGCTCGCTTGTTAAATTTCTTGCGCAGAACAGCGAATACGAACCCGTCGCCGGGCGATCCGTCCGGATTTTCGAAGAGCCAAGTCCTCGGATTCTTTTCTTCGACGGCCTTGCGAGTCGGCGTTTTCGTGCGCGGCTTGGCTTTGGTCCGGGCCATCAGAACTCCGCTCCCTTCAAGATGAAGCCGATCTCGGTGGCCACTCGCTTGCGGCCCATGGCTAGCTCGGATTGAGAAGCCGGCGCCCTCCACCTGACGGACAGTCCAGTCGCCGTCACGACGAGGCAGCGGCCACCGCTCTCGGCGACAAACCACAGGGCACCATCAGCAAGCCTGCATGGCGCGAGGTTCGTCAGCAGGATCGGCTCGGCTGGCGAGCGCAGGACAGCATCCACCGTGACGGCGGCGGCTTGGTTGGGTTCCACCCCGGTCGCCAACCGCATCAATAGCACGTCGCGGCACTGATCGGTCGAAGTTTTCAACATGGCGAGATCGAACCGCTCGGCATCTCCGGAACTGGTCAAGATCACACTGCATTCGGGGATATCGAGAGTGCCACTCGGCAGCCCGCGAAGACGCCAGCTAGCGACGGTGCAAGCTTCGAGTTCCATGAGCGGGAGTGCAAGCAGACGCTCCCACGGCGACATGGGCGTATTCACAATTTCAGACATTTGGATGCTTTCGGTAGGGTGATCACCGACCGCCCTTCGGCCGGATCAGGCCAACCTGCTTATTTTCATCCGCAGGCCAGCTTCGCCCGGCCAAGACTTCCCATTTCTGCCGCGGTGGACGCGACCGCCTTTACGATTGCACATGCGCAATCCCCAAAGCGGATGTTCCGATTTGGCGTTTCATCAGGCGAACTCAGCACACCATTTGCAAACGTAGCCGTGTCTGAGTTGCCCTCCATCGGCTAGCCTCTGCCATCCCTCCCACGCTGGTTAAGATCGACTGAACCAGACTTATCCGTAAGCCCTTTAGCCAACTTACTTGGGTGAACCGGCGCTTCTGGCGGCTGTGCGGGGATTCCGTGATTGACTCCGCCAGCTTTCCGCCTCCGTAGATTGCCGTTCAATTCTTCGGCGCCGACCTCGCCTGATGCAGTTCGCAAGCCGTCACCTTCCGCCCCAACTCGTCGCCGAACATCAACGTCCCGGTTTTTTGGCACAACGCTCTCGGCCTCGATCTGTCGATGAGCCATGCCGAGTGTTGGCAGTCCGTGCAGACCACCGACCGTTCCAACAGACCTCGCTCGATTAGCGTTGCGACGAAAAGAGTCGGCGTCCCACGTGAGTTGAGCTGCAGTGGGGGTTCCTTGTTCGGTTCGGTCATCTTTGTCGTCCGTTTCGTCTCGATGGTTGGCCTCAATGGGTTCGGTGAGGGGCTTGACCCTGACCTTCGGCAGCTTCCTGCGCATAATCACTAGTTCCGCAGCGGTTGGGGACCGTGGGTTTGGCAATTGGACCTGCTGCCTCGCGGCCTCGGTTTTCGGGATGAACGCTTCTTCTCCGAGATCGGAGAACAGGCTTGGTCCTTCCATCGGCTGATAGACGAGGAGATGCGCGAGCGAGTAATCGCGTCGCTTCACGAGGCTGCCGTTAACAGGCGACCACTCCGAGAAGACGATAAACCTGCCGCGACTGACCTTATTGCGTAGGTTGAGCTCGTTGTCCTCAATGCCGTATTCCTGAAGCCGTTCAGCGAGGCCAGCGTAGGACACGCCGCGCCGCATCATTTCGGCGCGCAGAATGTTCTTCACCATCTCTTCCCAACCCTTTTCTTCGACTGGCATCGCGTCATATTCCTCTAAGGTTCAAGCCATTTTGTAGGATCGAATGGATAAGTGTGCCAAGTGGTTGTAGGCATTTTGCGTGATTAGAATCATCACAAACCATGATTATTTTGAAGAGCATTGCACAGGATCACCATATGTGATTATGCGGGACATCATAGACAGAGCTGCGATAGTTTCTCCTTTCCTCCTTGGCGGCTAGTCTGACGACGGAAGAGGCACGGCTGCTGACTGAAGGCAAAGCACTGCAAATTTTCGCGACGTAGGGCAAGGCAAGGCCAGCGACACCGGGGGCGATAGGGAAGTTAAGTGCGTAAGGAAGACAATTGTCCCTAATGTCCTTGCTGTCTCCGTCCCCTATTATCCAATCAGCCTTCTCTCCAGTTCAGTGCCCGGCCTCTAGCGCTATAGGGTTGACGTTGTAGTCGAGGCTAGCGCGACCGACAGTTCCACCGTCACGAACCGGAGCGGGCAGTAACCACCCTGCATCAACGAGAAACTCGGCAGCGGCTCGCATGTCGTCCGCCTTGCGCAATGCCGCCAGACGGGACTTGTGAGGCGACCGCTTCAGGTCTCGCAGATTGATCCGCTGCATCCCGTGCTTGCGAATATAACGCGCCAGAAGGGCGCCGTGGCGCTCGACGGTCGGAAGGGCAGCGTCGCCATAGACCCTCTCTGCCATCGGCTTCGCGTAATCGTCCACGAAGGTAACCGCAGCAGCAATAGATCGAGCCGACACCGAGCGAGGTTCGGGCGTGTCGGTAAAGGCCCAAGCGATCAACTCGCCCACCAGCGCGAGCCGCAGAACAGCACCGTCCATCTTGCCGACGAAACTCTTGTAGAGTGCAGACGAGTCCTGATCGGTCGACGCATTGTCCGCCTGCCATTCCTCGAACAGATCGGCCGCGTCGGCGTCGAGCGACAGGATGGCGGCCACGTTCTTGCCCTCCTGATCGCGCGCCCATTCTAAGCTGTCGAGCTTCACAAATGCGGCATGCAGCCGATCGAGATTGGCAGCTTCGCGCGGACGGCGAAGGCTCGGCATTTTCTCTGGCCACGCCCACAGAAACCGGGCGACAAGACCGTCATCCGGCGAGGACAGCAAGGCATCGGCCATCTTGGCGGGCTGGATACCACCGAGGACTGACACGCCGTTGAAGGGGATAGAGATCGGCCCCTTCGCCGATCCCTTCCGATCAATCACGAAGGGGCGCCCTCCATATGCTTCCAACCAAAACTCACGACCGCCAGGAGAGTATCGGTCGAAGGACATGAGCCAGCCCGACAACTCGTCGCGGAAAGACAAGACGCCCTGCGGATTGCCCTGGAGGATGGGACCCAGAGCTTCAGGCGTGCTGTCCATCACCAGCGTGCGGCGGCGATGTGGTTCTTCCGGTTCGTCCGCATCGGTCGGCATCGCTGGGCGGTCGTTGCCATCCTTCACCGCTTTAGCCACCCTCTCCTGCCACTGCTTGCGGGACTGCTTGCTCCATTCGCTGCGTTCCTGATATTCGCGAAGGGCTCCGCGATGATCGTCGGCCTTGGCCTTTTCGATGAGCCTGAGCGGTGCTGTGACCTGATCGAGTGCGGGCGATTTACGCGAGCTGGGATCGCCGACAACACCACACCACAGGATGCACGGCTCCGCCCATACGGAAGTCTGATACGGCTGCACTCGACGCTTTCCACCTACGAGGCTGGCGCAAGTGGTGAGCAATCCAATACCTGGATAGTCCGGCGCTGTGCAGACCCCTTCCGCAATCGTCTGGAGAAGGGACCAAGCGGGGCCGAACAAATCGGCTGGCAATGCCACCGGATCGCGCCGGCCGTCGTTCAGCACCGACATGTCGGGGATGCCCTGGGTGAATACTGTCTGCGCGTTATCGAATGCTGCCTTTATCGTTGCTGCTGTCATGAACGAGTCTCCTTCAATTCTTCGTTGAAATCTTTGTGCGGGGTGTTCGGGAAGAACGTCGTCACGCCGTGCCCTCGTTCGCTGAATGCGATTGCCGCCTGCGCGGCCTTAGCTCTGCCTGCTTCGTCGTTGTCGCCGCCGATAGCCACATTCTGCACGCACTCGGGAAAGCGCATCTGGGGGAGCATTGTCGCGCCACATGCGACCCACACCGAGAGGCCCACTGCCTCCATAAGGCTCAGCCCGTCCTCGAGCCCTTCCGTGACCACCAACTTGCGGGAGACCGGAGCAAGCCTGATCGCGCCGCAGCTGACACGGCCAAGGGACAGCTTGGGTTTCGGCACGTCGGCCTTGCCGCGCCCGTCATCGGCGAGGTAGGTTCGCTGGATACCGCACAGCTTGTTGTCGGGACTGGTGACCGCGGCGACGAGGCAGGGAAATACTCGCCCCGTTCTGCCGTATTGCAGCTGCGCGAAACGGATGGTTTGGGGGATCTGGATTGAGATCCCTCGCCACCGGAGATAGGCCTCCACAGGCGTGCCGATCGCCGGTAGGGCTGCACTCCAAACCCCACGCGCTTCATCAATTCGATCTGATTTGTTATTAGCTGATGGGGATGGGGCGATCTCCGTCGTGACGATCGCGCCCTGACTGAGCATCATCGCCGCGTCGCGGAGGCCCACGTTATGGAGCAGTGACACGAAGTCGAACACGTCCCCCTTTGCCCCGCACCCGAAACACATGAAGCGACGGCCATCGTTGTAGATCGTGAAGGAGGGGGTTTTCTCGCTGTGGAACGGGCAGAGGGCTTTCCATTCTGCGCCCGCACGCTTCAGCACTACGACACCACCGGCGACGGAGGGCAGCGGGTTAGCCATCCGGATCGCTTCAAAGTCCATCCTCTGTGATAAAGGGATCGCCATGAAGGTCATCGGATGATCTCCCGCGCGACGCGCGAATCGTCGGTCAGCAGCAGGCCAAGGCGTGCGTTGTTGGTCGGGTGTTGATGGCGTGCGAACGCCATGGCACGTTTGCGTTCGCTTGGGTCGAAGTAGCCCCGCATCGCGAGATTGTTGCCTGAGCGGGCTTCGTGCAGGACTTTAATCCAACCTTCTTCTCCGACAGTAGCGATCCATGCACGGTCAGCGTCGGCTTTTATGAATTTCTTCGCACGTTCAAACAGATCCGCATGCCGTCGAGCTATGTCGAAGCGGCTCCGGTCGCGTCCGATCATTTTGCCGAAAGCCGGAGGATCCTCGAGATTGTCCATCTCGACACTCAAGCTTGCCAAAAAATAGGTAACGAGAGGGCTGCGAACGCTGAGCGTAACGCGGCCCTTTTCCTTGGGGGCGCACGTTTCCGTTCTGACAGAGACCATCATTCACGCCGTCTCCGACGAATAATCAGGGAGGGATGCGAGGTAGCGGGTCAGCTCTTCGCGCAGGATTATCGTCCTGCGCCCGCGTTTCTTCGCTGTCAGGTTGCCGTAGCGCAAGGCTTGATAAATTTCTGAGCGCGATCCGGCGCCAGCTTCTACGGCTTCATCAATATGATAAGCTAACTTGTCATAAGGTAAATGCATTTGAATGCTCCGTTGTTGTTAACGGGCAGCCAAATACTGCACTGAATGCAGGAAATTCCAAACCATTAGCTCGGATCAATCAGTTTCCGAACCGTCGTTTCGACGGGTTTACGGACCGACGGGTCGGTCTGTTATACTTCAACAGGGAATTGGCGTTTGCGCTCCCTGTAGTAGGCCTCACCATCAGATTTCAGATGACTTTGAATCTTGTCGGGAGCGACATAAAAGAAGACTGGAGAGCGTCCGAACCGATCGAGCTTACCTGCAAGATCGATTTTCATGGTTGTCCATTCTTCCCCGAAAAGCTTTTCGATGCTTCCGCGCCACCGATAGATGGCGGTCCATTGCGATCTATATGCGCCGCCGATCGCGTTGTGCCGCTCAGCAGGGGAGTGTTTTTTTGCTGCGAGGAAAACATCCCACTGGAGGGCCCGCAGCTTATGTAGGGCAAGACGAAACGCGTTCGGTGCTTTCATTCCGTGGAAGGGAGCTGGCTCTGTAATCTGCGCTTTATCACCATGCGCGATCGCGCGAAGTTCCGCGCTCAAGTTCGCGAGCGACAATCTGCCGTGGACACCGGATCCTATAGGCGCCGAAAACAATGCGACCCGATCAGCTAAGCAGAGCAAACGTGCCTTCGCATCAGTTTCATTAGGAGTAGGACCCCACGCCAACTTTAAAACATGCGGATCAACCTTAGCGAGCGTAGCTTCGATAAGGTCGAATATCTCGCGCCGCGCGAGATGGGTGCGCCATTGCAATTCCTCCGCCTCCTCCAGCTCTTGACGAGCGAGGTCTGCTTCAAGTTGCGCGTCTGTCTCATTTTCTTGTCGATCCATGGCGCACTCCGGAGGTTCATCGCGATAGTTCAGAAAGGGCGGCTCAGGAGGAGTTCCGCAATAGGGATCTACCCTTATCGCCAAATGCGATCATTTAAACAATCGCATCCGAAATATCATAGCGCTAGAGTAGCCAGCGCCTTTTCCGCGTCATCGCGAACAAGGTGTCCATAGTGTCGCTCGATCATTACCACGCTAGTTCCAGCAAGCTGCGCCACGGTCAGAACAGGCAAACCTGCCCGAACCAGATCCGTCAACACGGAATGGCGCAAGGTGTAGGCAGCAACCCCACTCGGCAATTTTGCTTTGACAACGGCTTGCTTGATCTGGTGCTTCCATGTGTTCCGATCCCAAGCTTTGCCGTCCGATCGTGAGAAGACCGGTGCGGCTGGCAGCTTGTCCTTCGAGTGTTCTTGGATGAAATCGGAGATCGATTGCGGGACGCTGATTTGACGTGGCTGACCGTTCTTGTCCCTGCCGATGGTGAGCGATCGTGTCCGCTTGTCGAAGTCGCGAACGAGAAGGTTTGCCATCACACCAGGGCGAAGGGGAAGCAGGCAAAGAGCCCGGACATAGGGCTCGGCCTCTTCGTCACAGACGCTTAATAGCCTCTTACGTTCATCGCGGTCGAGGTAAAGGGTGCGCCGTCTATTGGCTCCCCGGATGGGCCGCAAAGCTTCCTGCCAAGCGGCGTCTGTGTTTGGAGCGCCTAGTGAAAGGACCTGCGATAGCGCAGCCCGCAACGGGACCATGTCTCTGTTAACGGTCGAGGCGGCGCGGACCCTTGTGCGCGTCTCGCCTCTCTTATTGCGGCTTATGAGCGCTGGAGTTTCCTCCAACCGTTTCCGCCACGCGCGCAAATGGTGGCGGCGAAGTTTTTCGAGCTTAACGCTGGCGATGGGATCGGAATAGACTGTGCGCTTAAGCATCCCCTCGGTGCTAACGGGCTTGTGCTTTGCGTAAGCCCGGCAAGCATCAGCGACGGTTTCTAGTTTTTCGACCGCGAGGCCGCCACTCTGAACGACATCAGCAAATGACTCCGCATCTTTGCGTGCCTGAGAGAAAATGTCGTGGCCGACGAACGAACCGTAATCGCCCAGCGCCTTGCGGCTGTATTTGCATCTGTCGGGATCATAGGCACGGGCGAACCATGTCCCCCGGCCTCCACGCTTTGAAGGACGAAAGCCAACATAACAGCCATAGCGAAGGCGCTGCCAGTGAGGTTCGTCACCCTTCCGACTTTTCAGCCCATCACGTTCGCCGATCTTGCTAAGGTCCGCCAATACCACTCTCCATGAAACATCCATGAAATACGACGGTGGACGCAAAAACTCAATAACATACACTTTTCAGGTGCGAAGAAGTCCATCACCGTCCCCCTTTGTCTCTATCCTCACCCTTGGTAAGGGTGAGGCCGGGAGTTCAATCCTCCCCAGCAGCACCATTTCTCGAGCACGACCTCTTCATCGCAGTCCCCAAAGGGTGGGCGCGAAACCGTCTCCATGTGTGGCTGACGGTGCTGTTCGCGAAAAGCACTCGGCTCCAGCGGCGACGCCTCCGGCTAACGACCTGCTCAACTACGCGAGACCAGCTTGCCCTTGCCGGTGAATTGAGATGGCGGCATCCTTTCTGGCGAAAGAGAGGGTGGCCATGGATTTCCGGCTTACGCAGCAGCAGGCAGAGCTTCAGCAGGCTGCGCGCAATTTCGCGCGCAAGGAACTGCCCGATCTGGCCCGGCAAATGGAGGAGGGCGATTTCTCCGTCCCTTCCGAAATGATGCGCCGCTACGGCGAGATGGGGTTCCTCGGCGTCAATTTGCCTGAAGAATACGGCGGTCTGGGACTGGGGCACCTCGAAGCATTGCTGGTACTCGAGCAGTTCGCCATGATTTCCAATGCAGTCGCTTTTCCGGTGTTCGAGGCGCTGGTGGGGCCGGTGAGGACCGTCGAACGCTTCGGTCCGGAGGCGCTGAAGCAGCGCATCATTCCAGCAGTCGTGCGGGGCGAGGCGACGGTGGCGGTGTCCATGTCCGAACCCGATGCCGGCACGGCGCTGACCGATCTCACGACCCGGGCGAAGGAAGAAGCGGACTACTTCATTCTAGACGGGACGAAGCGCTGGACTTCGGGCGCCGGCCACGCTCGTTACTATGTTGTCTACACCCGCCTGTCCGACGCACCCGGCGCAAAGGGTATCGGCGCACTGCTGGTCGATCGCGAAATGGAAGGCGTGTCCTTCGGCAAGCGCGAGCCGCTGATGGGCTTTCGCGGGATCGAGACGCGCGACATCGCCTTCGACAGCGTCCGGGTACCGCGCGAAAACCTGATCGTGCCTGCCGGGGGCTTCGGCAGACTGATGAGCGCCTTCGGACTGGAACGCTGCGGCAATGCCACGCAATCGCTTGGTCTAGCCGCCGCGGCGCTGGAACAGGCGACCGAGTATGTTCAGGAGCGCACTGCTTTCGGCAAGCCGATCGTCGATTTCCAGGCGGTGCAGCTGCGGCTCGCCGAAATGGCGATGCAGGTCGATGCGGCGCGGCTGCTGATCTACCGTGCCGCCGCCAATGCCGCGCATAATCCCGATGGTTTGCCCGATGTCTACGAAAGCTCGACCGCGAAGTGCTTCGCCAATGAAATGGTGCGCAGCGTCACGGCCAACGGAATGCAGGTCATGGGCGGCTATGGCTATCACAAGGATTACGGCATGGAGCAGCGCGTGCGCGACGGTTTCGCCTGGGGCATAGCGGGCGGCACCACCGATGTGCAGAAAACCAATATCGCGGCTGCCATGGTCGGACGGCGTTTCGATCAAAGGCGTTGACGCGCCGGGTGTCTTGCATATGCAAGGCGCTATGGACGACAGCCAAGACCTTACCCAGCTCGATCCGCGCTACAAGTCGATGATGCGGCTGGTCGCTGCCATTCCGGCGGTGTTGCTGATTATCGGTTCCACCGTTGCGGAAGTAGCCATTCCGGGGTGGACCGGCGTGGTGTGGGTGCCCGCGCTCCTGCTGGCAGCGATCCTCGTCATTTATATGCCGATGCGCCGCTTCAGCACGCGTGGTTATTCGCTGGCGGAAGAGCGGCTGCGCGTGGTGCGCGGCGTGCTGTTCCGGTCCGATACGGTGGTGCCGTTCGGCCGCGTCCAGCATATCGATGTCGATCGCGGCCCGCTCGAACGGATGTTCGGCCTCGCCACGGTGACGGTGCACACGGCCGGATCGCACAATGCCTCGGTTTCGCTCGGCGGGCTGGCGCATGAGGATGCGCTGGCCATGCGCGAGGAAATCCGGCTCGCCATCCGGCGCGACACGCAATGACCGGCGAACCGATGAAGCCCCGGCGGACCAATCCGCTCAGCTTTGGGGTGCGTGCGGTGAGCAAGCTGTTCCAGCTCGTGATCCCGGTGGTGCTGGGCGGGGTGGCTATCCTGAACCGTGAAGGCAGCGGCGGGTTTCTTGCCTTTGCCGTGCCGATCCTGATCGCGGTCATCCTCACCAACGTGTTCTTCGCTTATCTGCAGTGGCTGCGCCTGACTTATACGATCGGCGAGAGCGATGTGCGGGTGGAAAGCGGCATCGTGTCGCGGGCGGCCCGCTCTGTTCCCTACGAGCGCATTCAGGACGTCAGCCTGGAGCAGAAGCTGCTGCCGCGCATGTTTGGCCTCGTCGAGGTCAAGTTCGAGACCGGGGCCGGCGGGGGGGACGATCTCAAGCTCGCCTATCTCTCGGAAGCCGAGGGAGAACGGCTGCGCGAGGTGGTGCGCGATCGCAAGGACGATAGGCCAGCGCTCTTGCAGCCCGAGAATGCGCAGGCCGAAAGGGCGGTGACATCCGGAATGGAAACGCCCGCAGCCAAACGGGTGGAGCCGGAGGCCGAAACGGTCTTTGCCATGAACCCGCAACGCGTGCTGACCTTCGGCCTGTTCGAATTTTCGCTGGCCATCGTCGCCGTGCTGGCCGGTGCCGCACAGCAGCTGGAGTTCCTTCTGCCCTTCGATCTGTGGGATGTGGATGAATGGCAGCAGCAGCTGGCAGGTCCGGGCCAATGGCTTGCCGATCTCGGCCCGTTTGCGCGCACGGCCGGCTTCATCATCGCTGCGGTGTCGCTGATCCCCATCGGGATTGCGACCGGGGTGATCCGCACGTCCCTGCGCGAATGGGATTTCCGGCTGGAGCATACGCCCAAGGGTTTGCGCCGTCGCCGCGGGCTGCTGACGCGCACCGATCTGGTCATGCCGCTGCACCGCGTGCAGGCATTGCGCATGGAAACCGGGCTGGTGCGCAAACGCTTCGGCTGGCACTCGCTCAAGATCATCAGCTTGGCGAATGACAGCGGGGGCGACAATCACGACGCCGTGCCCTTCGGCAAGCTGCCCGAACTGGACCGGGTCATCAGCCTGACCGGCTTTCATCGCCCGGCACCCGATACGCAGTGGGTGCGCGCAACCCCGCGTTATTTCATCGACCGCGTAATCATTGCCGCGTCCATACTGCTTATCCTCGCCATCATTGCAGCGATCCTGGTCAGCAAACCACTGTGGGTGATACCGCTGCTCGCCATCATCCCCGTTACAGCATTCGGATGGTGGCGCTGGAGGCGCGACCGCCGGGCAATCGACCATTACCAGATATACAACCGCATCGGCAGCCTTGCCCCGAAGCTATCTATTGCCTCACGCATAAAGCTGCAGTCGGTCGAGATCGCGCAGGGGCCGATTGCCCGCTTGCGGGGTTATGCGACAATCCATCTCGGGCTGGCGGGCGGCAAGTTCCACATCAAGGGCGTGCCGCTGGCGCAGGCAGAGCAATGGCGGGCGCAGATATGCCGCAGCATGGCAGGCACGGATTTCTCCCGCCTGCTCGATACCAAGGGATCCGCGATCGCTTAGGCGCGCAGGTCGCTGTAATCCTGATGCCGGTCGAACCAGCGTTCGACATAGGAACAGTCGGGCGCGATCTTGAAATCCTGTTCGCGGGCATCGGCGACCAATGCCTTTACCAGTTCTTCGGCCACGCCCTTGCCGCGATGGCTGGGCGGCACGAAGGTGTGGGTTGCATGGCGAACGCCGTTCCGGTCGCTCCAGCTCAGTTCGGCCTTGTCCTCGCTTCCGGACAGCTTGGCGATGTATTCGCCCTGGCTGCCGTTGTCGTGACGTTCGATTTCAATCTGACTTGTGCTCATAATCGTCTTTCTGTGGTTGTCGGCTCAACGCGCAGGTCGCTATGCGCGTTCCATGCACTTCCTGTCCGACAATTCCGCTTCCGTTCACCCCGCCGTGTGGGACGCGATGCGCGCAGCCGATGCCAGCGATACTCCCTATGATGGCGACGCGCTGAGCGCATCGCTGGACGAGCGGATGAGCGATCTGTTCGGGCGCGACTGCTCGGCATTGTGGGTGGCCACGGGCACAGCCGCGAACTGCTTGGCGCTTGCCACCATGGTGCAGCCGCATGGCGCGGTGGTGTGCCATGAAGAAGCGCATATCGAGATGGACGAGGGCGGGGCGCCCGGCTTCTACCTCCACGGGGCCAAGCTGCTGCTGGGGCAGGGCGAGGGCGCCAAGCTGGACGTGGATGGCTTACGCGCGGTGATCGATCCGATTCGCGACGATGTGCATCAGGTCCAGCCGCATGCGATCTCGATCACGCAAGCCAGCGAATATGGCCGCGCTTATCGCCCCGCGGAAATTGCCGCGATCCGGGCGCTGGCGGACGAACGCGGCCTGAACTTTCACATGGACGGTGCGCGGTTCGCCAATGCCGCGGCCTTCCTCGGCGTTTCGGCTGCCGAGGCTGCCGGGCCGGTCGATGCGCTGAGCTTCGGCTTTGTGAAGAATGGCGGGATGACTGCCGAAGCGATCGTCTTCTTCGATCCCGCCCTTGCGGATGTGGCGAAATACCGCCGCAAGCGGGCTGGGCACTTGCAGAGCAAGGGACGCTTCCTCGCCGCCCAGATCCACGCTATGCTCGATAACGATGTCTGGCTGCGCAATGCGCGCGCGGCCAATGCCGCCGCTGCCGAAATCGCCGGGGCCTGCGGGGACCGGTTGATGCACCCGGTCGAAGCCAATGAATTGTTCGTGCGCTGCACGGCGGACGAGCGTGAGGCGCTGCGCCAGCGCGGCTTCGGCTTTTACGATTGGGGTACCGATGCCGCCCGCTTCGTGACCGCGTGGAATACGCGGGAAGAGGATGCCCGCGCGCTGGCACAGGCGATTTCCGGTTTATGAGCGCGCAATCCGGCGGCGAAAGCCTGCTCGCCCCTCGCAACCTTGCCGCCTTTCTGCTGGTCAGCCTGATCTGGGGCGGCACCTGGCTGGTGATCCGCGACCAGATTTCCTCGGTCCCCGCAAGCTGGTCGATCACCTGGCGCTTCGTCGTCGCGGCGCTGGGCATGTTCGCTCTGGCCAAGCTGCGCGGCGAACCGCTGCGCCTGCCACGCGCGGGCTGGCGCTGGGCCTTTGCGCTCGGCCTGTTCCAGTTCTGCCTCAATTTCAGCTTCGTCTATAATGCGGAGAAATTCATCACTTCCGGCCTTGTCGCGGTGATGTTCGCGCTGCTGGTGGTGCCCAATGCGATTTTCGGGCGGCTGGTGCTGGGTCAGCCGATCCGCCGCGAATTCGTGATCGGCTCCTCCATCGCCGCGCTGGGCGTCGCCATGCTGTTCGCGCAGGAATGGCGCGCATCGCCAGCCACGCTGGGCGAAGTGTTGATGGGGGCGGGGCTAACGGTCTGCGGGATCCTGTCGGCCAGTGCGGCCAATATCATTCAGGCCACCGAAGGGGCGAAGCGCCAGCCATTGTTGACGCTGCTCGCATGGTCGATGGCGGTCGGCGTGGTGCTCAACGCAGGGTTTGCCTTCGCCACGCAGGGGGCGCCCCAGTTCGACGACCGGCCGGCCTATGCGCTGGGCATTCTCTATCTCGGCCTGCTCGGCTCGGTGGTGACCTTCCCGCTCTATTACGGGCTGGTGCGCAAGGTCGGGGCCGGAACGGCGGCTTACAGTTCGGTGATCGTTCCGATCGTGGCGATGATCCTGTCGACCCTGTTCGAAGGCTATGTCTGGGGTCCGCTGCCCGCGGCTGGCGCGGCGATCACGCTAACGGGCATGGTGGTGGCGATGCGCGGCCGGACCGCCGCTCCGCCAAGGCGCGCTACGCCCGAGCCATGATTGCGGCCAGGCCTTCGCGGTAGGTGGGATAGCGCGGCTCCCAGCCGAGCACGCGTTTCGCCTTGCCATTCGCGACCCTTCGGTTTTCTGCGTAAAACCCGCGCGCCATGGGCGAAAGACCCGCCTCCTCCATCGTCTGGAGCGGGGGCGGCATGGCGCCCAGCAGGCGGCAGGCTTCCTCGGTCACTTCATTGTGGCTGGCGGGCAGATCGTCGCCCAGATTATATGCGCCGGGCGGGGCGTCGTGCCGAATGGCAGCGTCGAGGCCGGAGACGATATCCTCCACATGCACGCGGCTGAAGACTTGTCCCGGCATGTCGATCCGGTGGGCCGTTCCGTCGCGAACCTTGTCGAACGCGCTGCGATCGGGGCCGTATATGCCCGGCAGGCGGAACACCCGCGCGCCGAGGTCCAGCCAGCGCCCATCGCATTCCGCGCGCGCAGTGCGGCGGCCGGTGCCGGTAGGGGCGTGCTCGTCGACCCAAGCACCGCCCGCATCGCCATAGACTCCGGTTGAGGACAGATAGGCCAGCCAGCGGCCCGCCAGCAGGCTTTCGTAACGCTCCAGCACGGGATCGCTGCCATCGGCGGGCGGTACCGAGCTCAGCACGACGTCGGCACCGGCGATCTGCGCGGCGACGGCGTCATGGTCGGTGAAATCGACCGTCCCGTCGCTGCCGGTGGCATCGACTAGCCATCCTTCCGCACGCATCTTGTGCGCGAAACGTTTTGCCGTGTAGCCGAGGCCGAAGATGAACAAACGAGGCATCGGGGCGTATTAGCCCAAAGCTCTCAAAAGAACAGGACCACCATGGATATCGCGCGCAACCCCTCCACGCCCGACGGCAACATCGAAATGGCCGATGCGGCCGTCGAGCCAAAGGCCCCGCCGGAAATCCGGCGCGAGGATTATACGCCATTCGCGTGGCTGGTGCCGACCACCAAGCTGGACTTCGACCTGGGGCTGGAGAAGACGCGTGTTACCGCGACGCTGGAGGTGGAGCGTAACCCTGCCGCCGAAGCCTCGCCCACGATCCGCCTCAATGGTGACGGGCTGGAGCTGGTCTCGCTGAAGTGCGACGGGGGCGATTGCGCCGGTCATATGATGGATGGCGATGACCTCGTGGTGACGCTCGAAGGCGATAGCCACACGCTGGAAATCGTGACCGAGATCGACCCGTCCGCCAACTCGCAGCTGATGGGTCTCTATGCCTCGGGCGGCATGCTGTGCACCCAGTGCGAGGCGGAGGGCTTCCGCCGCATCACCTTCTTCCCCGACCGGCCAGACGTCCTGTCGACCTATACCGTCACCATGCGCGGTCCCAAGAAGGATTTCCCCGTCCTCCTCTCCAACGGCAACCGCGTCCGTATGGATGATGATGGCGAGCTTTTGGCCGCCGAATGGCACGATCCGTGGCCCAAACCCTCCTATCTCTTCGCGCTTGTCGCAGGCGATCTGGTGGCGCGGACGGACAGCTTCACCACCATGAACGACCGCAAGGTCGAACTGAACGTCTATGTGCGCGATGGCGACCTCGATCGCACCGAACATGCGATGGAAAGCTTGAAGCGCAGCATGAAGTGGGACGAGGAAACCTTCGGCCGCGAATACGACCTCGACCTGTTCAACATCGTCGCCGTGAGCGATTTCAACATGGGCGCGATGGAGAACAAGGGGCTCAACGTCTTCAACACCAAATACGTCCTCGCCGATCCGGAAACCGCCACCGATGGCGACTATGATGGCATCGAGGGCGTGATCGGCCACGAATACTTCCATAACTGGTCGGGCAACCGCATCACCTGCCGCGACTGGTTCCAGCTCAGCCTCAAGGAAGGCTTCACTGTCCTGCGTGATCAGCTGTTCAGCCAGGACATGGGCAGTGCACCGGTCAAACGCATCGAGGACGTTCGCGTCCTGCGTGGCGCCCAGTTCCCCGAAGACAGCGGCCCCCTTGCGCATCCGATCCGGCCGGACAGCTATCGCGAGATCAGCAATTTCTACACCGCAACCGTCTACAACAAGGGCGCCGAGGTCATTCGGATGATGAAGACCATGGCGGGCGACGATGCCTTCCGGCGTGGCACCGATACCTATTTCGATCGCCACGATGGCGAGGCCGCGACATGCGAGGATTTCGTGAAGTCGATCGAGGATGGCACCGGTCTCGATCTTTCGCAGTTCCGGCTATGGTATGCGCAGGCCGGTACACCCCAGGTTTCCGTGCAGCTTACACATGACGGCGGCGAAGTCGTGCTCGAGCTTTCGCAGACCATCCCCGACACACCCGGGCAATCGGACAAAAAGCCCATGCCGATCCCATTGAAGATCGCTCTGTTCGACCGGGAGAGCGGCAGGCATGCCGGTGAAGAATTGATCATTCTGGACAAGGCGAGCGACACGTTCCGCTTCCCCGGTTTTGCGTCAAAACCGGTGCTCTCTATCAATCGCGGCTTTTCCGCCCCGATATCCGTTCAGCGAGACATTGCAGGTGACGAACTAGTCTTCCTCGCGGCTAGCGACGATGATCCTTTCGCGCGATACGAAGCAATGCAGGACTTGATGGTCGGTCATCTCGTTGCGGCAAGCAAGGTTGCCCTCGATGACGCCACGCGCACTGCAAATCAGAAGGATATCGTGCGTGCTGTCCGCAGTGTGATCGAGGACGAGGAAATCGACGACCTCATGCGCGGCGAGCTTATGTCCATGCCCAGCCAGACGTATATCATGGAGCGGCTCGAAAATGCCGATCCGGGCCGGATTTTCGAGCAACACGAGGCGCTGAAGGCTGTCATCGCGAAGGAATTGGAAGAAAGCCTCCAGCGCCTTTACGATCGCGCGGCGAAAGTCCCCTATTCGCAGGATCCACAGGCGAAGGGCGCGCGAAAATTGAAGACGCTAATCCTCTCATATCTCGTAGCGGGCGATCCTCAGAAGGCTACGGAGCTTGCCTCGCAGCAGTATGAGGAAGCGGACAATATGACCGATCGCCAAGGCGCACTGATGGTTCTGACGGGTGTCGACAGTGCAGAACGGACAAATGCGTTGCTGGACTTCTATAATCGTTACCAGGGCAACTCGCTGGTCATCGATAAATGGTTCTCGTTGCAGGCTATGTCGCTCCATCCTCACGTGATCGAGCATGTTAAGGCTCTCACCGACCATGAGGACTTCATGCTCAAGAACCCAAACAGGGTGCGTTCGCTCTACATGGCTTTCGCTGCCAACCCGCACGGCTTCCATGCCGCAAGTGGCGAAGGATACCGGATGATCGCCGATCTGATCCTCGAACTCGACCCGATCAATTCGCAGACAGCAGCGCGATTCGTGCCGTCGCTGGGGCGGTGGCGAAAGGTGGAGCCGGGCAGGTCGGCCCTGATGCGCGAACAATTGGAGCGCATCGCGGCCGCGCCCAAGCTTTCGCGCGACACATTCGAGCAGGTCACCCGGTCCCTTGGCTAAAGTGCTCACGTGCGAAGTGCTGGCAGGCGTGCCCCACGGGTTCTCGGCGCGCGATGGCCTGGAAAGTGAAGACGTGCTTGCCGGAGCGCCGCTGGTGAAGCTCAAGCAGATCCATTCCGCCGACGTGTGCGTGATGCGCGAAGCTGGCGGGGATATTCGGGAAGGCGACGCGCTAGTCACCGATCGCCCCGGACTGATGCTTGGCATAGTGACGGCCGATTGCGCGCCGGTTCTCTTCGCCGATCCTGAGGCGGGTGTCATTGGTGCAGCTCACGCAGGCTGGAAGGGCGCGCGCGCCGGTATATTAGAGGCGACGCTTGCGGCTATGGAGGATCTCGGTGCCCATCGCGTGCGCATCAGTGCCGCCATCGGCCCGACTATCGCGCAGTCCAGTTACGAAGTCGAGGAGGACATGAGGCGCCAGTTCGAGGATACTGACGAACGTTTCTTCGCTCCTGGCAGAGAGGGGCACTATCAGTTCGATCTGCCCGCCTATGTGGCTCACCGCCTCGCCGTTGCCGGTGCCGGCCGAATCGCCGACCTTGCCTTGGACACCTATGCAAACGAGGCGCAATTCCATTCCTACAGGCGCGCGACTCATCGCGGCGAGACGACCCAGGGCCGTCAAATCAGCGCGATAGCTCTATCCGAGCCAGAATAGCCCACCACTCACCCATCAGTCAGCCCGTGCCAAAATGGCGGTTGGCAAGGGGCCGCATAGCGGCTAGAGGCGCGACCAAACCGGATATACCGGGGGCATTCGCGCATCTTTCCTTGGCGCTGGCATTCGGCCTCATCCGGCATGTGGATCGCAACAATTTCCCGCGCCATCCGGCGTGGTAAGCTAAGGCAGGCAAGGCAAGGCGCTGATGGCAGACACGACTGCAACCGCTACTCCCGAAACGGTGACGACCAGCGAAGACGGTATCCGTCGGCGCGACTTTCTCGATATCGCGGCGATCAGCGCTGCCGGTATCGGCGGGCTCGCGGTGGTTTATCCGCTGGTGTCGCAGATGGCTCCCTCGAAAGACGTTCTTGCTGCAAGCTCGACCGAAGTCGATGTGTCCGCGATCGAACCAGGGCAGGCTATCAAAGCCGTGTTCCGCAAACAGCCGCTTTTTGTGCGTCGCCTGACCCAGGCGGAAATCCAGGCGGCCAATGCGGTTCCCGCATCTTCGCTTCGCGATCCGCAGACGCTGGAAGAGCGTACGAAGGAAGGTCACCGTGACATGCTCGTCACCATGGGTGTCTGCACCCACCTTGGTTGTGTGCCTCTGGGTGCTGCCGAAGGCGAAGTGAAGGGCGAATTCGGCGGCTACTTCTGCCCCTGTCACGGTTCGCATTACGACACCGCCGGGCGCATCCGCAAAGGTCCGGCGCCGGCGAACCTCGAAGTGCCGGAATATGAATTCACCTCGGATACGGTCATCCAGGTCGGCTGAGCTAGAAGACGAGAGACTAAGACATGAGCTTTCCCTGGGCACGCCAGTACGAACCCGCCAACGGGTTGACCAAGTTCCTCGACGAGAAACTGCCGCTTCCGCGCCTCGTCTATAATGCTGTCGGTGCCGGTTACCCGGTTCCGCGCAACCTTTCCTATTTCTGGAATTTCGGCGTTCTCGCCGGCTTCTTCCTGATGGTGCAGATCGTCACCGGCGTTGTGCTGGCGATGCACTATGCGGCGAATGCGCAGGTAGCCTTCGCCACGACCGAGCACATCATGCGCGACGTCAACTGGGGCTGGATGATGCGCTACGCCCACGCCAATGGCGCGAGCTTCTTCTTCATCGTTGTCTACCTGCACATCTTCCGCGGCCTGTTCTATTCGAGCTATAAGGCTCCGCGGGAAATGATCTGGCTGCTCGGCGTCGTCATCTTCCTGCTTATGATGGCTACTGCCTTCATGGGTTACGTTCTCCCATGGGGACAGATGAGCTTCTGGGGTGCCAAGGTCATCACCGGCCTGTTCGGCGCTATCCCGCTCGTGGGCGAGCCGATCCAGGTCTGGCTGCTCGGCGGCTTCGCGCCTGACAACGCCGCGCTCAACCGCTTCTTCTCGCTCCACTTCCTGCTGCCCTTCGTGATTGCCGGTGTGGTCATCCTCCACATCTGGGCGCTTCATATTCCGGGTTCCTCGAACCCGACCGGCGTCGAAGTGAAGAGCGAAAGCGATACCGTTCCCTTCCACCCGTATTACACGGCGAAGGACGGCTTCGGTCTCGGCATCGCGCTGCTGGCCTATTTCGCGCTGGTCTTCTTCCTCCCCAATGCGCTCGGCCATCCCGATAACTACATCGAAGCGAACCCGCTCTCGACACCTGCGCACATCGTGCCCGAATGGTACTTCTGGCCGTTCTACGCGATCCTGCGCGCCTTCACGGTGGACTTCTTCTTCATCCCGGCGAAGCTGATGGGTGTCCTGGCGATGTTCTCGTCGATCCTGCTGTGGTTCTTCCTGCCCTGGCTCGACAAATCGCCGGTGCGTAGCGGACATTACCGTCCGATGTTCCGCAAGTTCTTCTGGTTCGGCCTCATCCCGACGATGATCGTCCTGTTCATCTGCGGCGGTGCCCCGGCGGAAGAGCCTTACGTGATGCTCAGCCAGCTCGCGACGGCATACTACTTCCTCCACTTCCTGGTGATCCTCCCGATCATCTCGAGCGTCGAGAAACCCGAACCGCTGCCCTATTCGATCACCGAAGCCGTCCTCGGCTCGGACAAGAAGATGGTCAAAGGCGAACACACGTCGCCGGCCGTCTAAGCGAGTAACGAGAGATCCATGACCAAGCTTCTCAGCGTCCGCCTTGTTGCCATCCTCGTCGGTCTCGGTTTTGCCGTTGCCGTCCTCTGGGGCTTCCTTGTCGGTGCCTATAACGCCGCCACCGAAGAAGCTCCGGGCCATCTGCCCTACGAGCATCCGCGTGACATCGACTATTCCTTCAACGGACCGTTCGGCAAATGGGATCAGGCCCAGCTTCAGCGGGGCCTGAAAGTCTACAACGAAGTTTGCTCGGCTTGTCACAGCCTCAAGTTCGTCGCTTTCCGCGATCTCGAACAACTCGGCTATTCCGAAGGCCAGGTAAAGGCGTTTGCCGCTTCGAAGCAGGTCCCGGGCATCGATCCCAATACGGGCGAAGCGACTACACGTGCCGGGCTTCCGACCGACTATTTCCCGTCGCCTTATCCCAATGCGGTTGCGGCGGCGGCGGCGAACAACAACGCGATCCCTCCTGATCTTTCGCTGATCACGAAGGCTCGCGGCGACGGAACTAATTACGTAGCGTCGCTTCTTACGGGTTATCAGGAGCCGTCAGCTGAGCTTCTTGAAGAGCATCCCGAAGCTGCGCCGGCTCCGGGCCTTCATCACAACCCGTACTTCCCGAACCTCAATCTCGCGATGGCCCCGCCGCTTACGAGCGCAGGTCAGGTTACGTATGATGATGGGACCGAGGCGACTGTCGAACAGATGTCCACGGACGTCGCGGCGTTCCTGACATGGACTGCCGAACCGACCCTGGTGAAGCGCAAGCAGACCGGTTGGCCGGTGCTGATCTTCCTGCTCTTCGCAACCGTGCTGGCCTACATGTCAAAGCGCCAGATCTGGTCGGCAATGAAGCGCAAGAAATAAGCCAACCGCTTATCCACTTCTCGAACGCCCCTTCCATCCAAGCGATGGGAGGGGCGTTCTCGTTTTTGGGAGAAAGCCGATCACACCGACGCAATTGAAATCGCTCGTGCGCACCATTCCTGACTTCCCGGTTTCTGGAATCCAGTTTCGCGACATCACCACGTTGATCGGTCATGGGGAGGGCTTTGCCGCAACCGTGGATTGGTTGGCTGATCGGGTACAAGCCTCGGAAGCAGAAGCCATCGCGGGAATGGAAGCGCGCGGTTTCATTTTCGGTG
Organism: uncultured Erythrobacter sp.; assembly: GCA_947504155.1. Taxonomy (GTDB): domain Bacteria; phylum Pseudomonadota; class Alphaproteobacteria; order Sphingomonadales; family Sphingomonadaceae; genus Qipengyuania. Next base: position 454,295 of record CANNGF010000002.1, on the reverse strand, counting down.
CGTCGGTCGCGTCGAAGCTCGGATTGCCGTTCCTTCCCATTCGGAAGCCCGGGAAACTGCCCTGCGAGACGATCGGTATCGATTATGCGCTCGAATACGGTGCCGACCGGCTGGAAATGGATCCGACGACTGTGGACCGGGACCAGAAAGTAGCCATCGTCGATGATCTTCTGGCGACCGGCGGTACGGCGTGCGCGACTGCGCTGCTCCTTCGGGAAGCCGGCGCCCGCGTCGCTGACGCTATCTTCGTTATTGATCTTCCCGATCTCGGCGGCGCGGAGAAGCTCAAAGACCGCGGGATCACGGTTGCAGCTCTTATGGAATTTGAAGGTGATTGACCTTTTTGCTGTCGATCCTTGGATAAAGTTTCGACCTAGGGCATTGTAGGCCCGGGCGGCCCGCCAATCGGGCGAAACGCGACGAGGGGCATGGAACAAACACTGGTAATAGCCTTGGTGGGCATACTCGGCATCGGCGCGCAATGGCTTGCGTGGCGGACGGGGCTTCCTGCCATCGTCCTGATGCTGATCGCTGGTTTTCTGGCGGGACCCGTTCTTGGGGTCTTCGATCCAGAGCACGCGTTCGGGGGGCTGCTCGAACCGATGGTCGCTATCGGGGTTGCGCTCATCCTCTTCGAAGGTGGTTTGAGCCTCGATTTCCGTGAGCTTCGACACACGGGGAGTGCCGTCGGTCGCCTTGCCACCATCGGCGTTGCGCTGGGTTGGTTATTCGGCGCACTCGCTGGCATCTATATCGCTGGCCTGGCCCCTGAAGTCGCGATCCTTTTCGGTGGCATCCTTGTGGTAACCGGGCCTACCGTCGTGATTCCGCTATTGCGCCAAAGCTCGATCAAATCGCGCCCCGCTTCGATTTTGAAGTGGGAAGCGATCGTCAACGATCCCACCGGCGCACTCTGCGCGGTGATTGCCTATGAATATTTCCGCAAGGTGGCCGAGCAACCCGGCGCGACCCTTTTCGAAGTCGTCCCGCCCCTTATCATCGCCGCCATCATTGCCGGCCTGATCGGGTATGTCGCGGCGCTGGCAATAGCTTGGTCTTTCCCCCGCGGTGCCGTGCCAGAATATCTCAAGGTCCCAGTACTCCTTACCGCTGTGATCGGCGTGTTCGTCATCTCGAACCTCATCGAACATGAGGCAGGGCTTGTCGCAGTTACCGTGATGGGCGTGGCGCTGGCTAACATGAACGTGACGAGCCTGCGGTCAATCCATCCCTTCAAGGAGAATATCGCGGTTCTCCTCGTGTCCGGAATCTTCATCCTGCTGTCTGCATCGCTCAGCATTGAAGATATTCGCTACATCAACTGGCCCATCGCGTGGTTCCTGCTGGCGCTACTGTTCCTGGTCCGGCCTGCGACTATTCTTCTCAGCCTCCTGGGCAGCAACATACCTTGGAACGAGCGGCTTTTCCTCGCCTGGATTGCGCCGCGCGGGATCGTTCTCGTGGCGATTTCCGGTCTGTTCGCACTCCGGCTTTCCGACCTCGGTTTCAGCGACGGTAATCTTCTGATCGGGCTGAGCTTCGCAGTGGTCGTCGTAACCATCGTGGCGCACGGGTTCACTGCCGACTTCGTCGCCAAGCTTTTGAAGGTGAAGGGCACCACCAGGCCCGGGATCCTGGTAGTGGGCAGCACACCATGGACTGTCGCATTGGCCGAGCAGATGCAGGACATGAAAGCCCCGGTCATGGTGGTGGACCCGAGCTGGCAGCGCCTCGCCCTAGCCCGCCAGAAGGGAATACCGACCTATCACGGGGAAATCCTGAACGAGGCGACGGAACACAACCTCGAACTTGCGCCCTATCAGAACCTCGTCGCGGCCACCGAAAACGAGGCCTATAACGCACTCGTCTGCAACGAATTCGCTCATGAAATCGGCCGCGACAGTGTGTTTCAACTGGGCGAGAGTGCGGATGGCGAAGACCGCCATTCGCTTCCGGAAAGCCTTAGGGGAAGGGCGCTGTTCGAAAGCGGGTTCGGCGTCGAGGACGTCAGCGAGCGTCAGCGCCAGGGATGGGTATTCCGCAAGACACGCTTGTCGGAAGAGTTCGATTTCGAAAAAATGCAGGAAAAACTGCCCGATGCAGCGAACATGTTGCTGCTGGTTCGGGACAATGGAAATATCCGTTTCTTCACGCATGCCGCGCGGCCCGAACCGCGTGCAGGCGATGTGATTCTAAGTTTCTCGCCACCGCAGACCAAGACCGCGGAAGAGAAGGCTGCAAAGAAGGCCGGGAAAAAGCAGGGGGTGCAGACGACATGAGGGCAACATTGAAACTGGCAGCGACGGGCCTGGGTGTCGCTGGTTTGTTCGGACTGACGGCTTGCAAGGTCGAACGCGACGAACCGGAACCTGAGCCTACCCAGGCCGACACGCCTCGTTCCATCTTCCAGGAAGAGCCGACCGCAGCGGACTCGATGCTCCCGGCCGAGACGCTTCCCCCGCTGGAAACAGTCCTGCCGTTTGCGGATGGTACTTCCGATCTTACCGAGGCGGTTCGGGCGGAGCTCGCAACGGTCCTGCGCTCCCCTCAGGTCGCGTCGGGTGGCGCAATCATCCTGCGGGGCCATTCGGATTCGTCCGGTGATGACGAGGCAAATGTCCAAAGGTCGCGGGATCTCGCGGAGGCGGTGAAGGAATTTCTCGTCGATGGCGGTATCGCGGAAGAGCGGATCGAAGTGATCGCATTTGGCGAGCAAAACCCTATCGAGCCCAATGCACTTCCTGATGGCACCCCAAATGAAGAAGGGCGTGCTGCCAACCGCCGGGTGGAATTGACTGTCGAAACCGGGGAGAGCAACGCCAGGGAGCAAACCCTGATCGAAACGCTCAGCATGCCCGAAACTTCGGCGAGTGCGCCTCCGTCGGCAGCTCCAAAGCCCAAGGCGGCCGCAAAAACCACGCAATGACAGGTTGACGAATCTGGCGGAGGAAGGCATCTGCCTCCTCCGCGACGCGGGTATAGCATAGTGGTAATGCTCCAGCCTTCCAAGCTGGCTAGAGGGGTTCGATTCCCCTTACCCGCTCCAACTTCTCTACAGCACTGGACTTCGCTGGCGAGAACGGGTTTCGTTCGAACTGCCGATAAGCGCGGCTTCACGAACCGGCGGGTCGCTACACTAAATTTCCATATTGTCGATCAGGCGAGTGCCGCCGATCCTGGCAGCGACAAAGAGACGGGCATTGCCGTTGTCTGACGCGAGGGGCGCCAAGCTATCGGCATCCCGGAGTTCCGCGTAATCTACGCTATCAAATCCGCTCGCGAGCAAATCCTGCCGCATATCCTCGAGCAAGCGATCCGCCGCTCCGCCTTTTGACAGCTTAATGATCGCTGCTTTCATGGCTCGAGGGAGCGCGGCCGCCTCTTGCCGCTGTTCCGGCGAAAGATAAGCGTTACGACTGCTCATCGCGAGGCCGTCCTTCTCGCGGACAATCGGAACACCGTAAATGGCATCCACATGCGGCCAGTTTAGATCAAGGTCGCGTGCCATGCGCCGGATGACAGCCAGCTGCTGCCAGTCCTTCTCGCCGAAAAACGCCATGTCGGGCGTGACCTGATTGAACAGCTTGCAGACGACGGTAGCCACGCCGTCGAAGTGCCCAGGACGGTCTGCGCCGCACAATCCCTCGCTGACCCCAGCGACCGAGATATTCGTGGCGTAGCCTTCAGGATAGACTTCCTGCGGCGCCGGTGCCCAAACCAGTGAGACACCCTCGTCCTCCAGAAGTTGCGCATCGCGCTCCAGCTGACGCGGGTAGGCATCGAGATCTTCCCCGGCGCCGAACTGGCGAGGATTAACGAAAATCGACACGACGACATGATCGGCCTGCGCTTTCGCCCTGCGGACCAGCGTCAGATGGCCTTCATGCAATGCCCCCATAGTGGGGACGAGCGCGACTGTCTGGCCATCTGCCCGCAAAGCGGTCAGGGATTTCCTCAACATTTCCAGTGTGCGAGCGATTTGCAACACCGACTCCCCTAGATTATGGTTTCAAGAGAGTTGCCCTAACCTTGCAGCGGCATCGAATACAACGAGAAGAAGAGCGAAACACCTTGCCCCAGACCGGCCCCCATTGGATTACCTTCGCCAACGAAAAGGGCGGGACAGGAAAATCGACGACGGCGGTTCATGTGGCAATCGCCCTGGCTTATCGCGGGGCGAGGGTGGTCGGTTTCGATCTGGATCACCGTCAGCGCACCTTTGCCCGCTATATCGAAAACCGGGCCGAGACGATGCAGCGACGCGAAATCGAGCTGCCGACGATCGAATGTCATACCATTCCCCCGATCCCGGACGATGAATTCGGCGAGATTCTGCAACGCCATGCGGGCGACGCCGATTTCATCATCATAGATACGCCAGGCCGCGATGATCCCCTGGCGCGGTTTGCCGCCACTAACGCCGATACGCTCGTCACTCCCATGAACGACAGCTTCGTGGATTTCGATCTGATCGGTCAGGTCGAAGGCGAGAATTTCAAGGTGCGCAAACTGTCTTTCTATGCCGAACTGATCTGGGAAGCGCGGATCAAACGCAGCCGCAAGGCGATCGAGGAAGGTCGCGCCGAAATGGATTGGGTTGTCGTGCGCAACCGCACCGGTCACACCGAAGCGCGCAACCGCAGCCGGATCGAACAGGCGCTTGGCGAAATGTCGAAGCGGGTCGGATTCCGGGTCACGCAGGGTCTTTCGGAACGCGTGATCTATCGCGAACTTTTCCCCTCGGGTCTCACTCTGCTCGACAAGGGCCATTTGGGCGATCTGGGCACCAGTCATCTGGTGGCCCGCCAGGAATTACGCCAGCTCATGGCTGCTTTGAGGTTTCCCGACATTCAAAAATCCACGGCTCCGGCGGAAAAGGTCGACGCATGATCAAGCTGCTCGTCCTGGCCATCGGCCTGACGTTCCTGTGCCGCTGGGCGCTCGGGAAATGGCCGTGGGATTACCTTCGCGCTCCCACCACGCGGAGCCAGGCGATCTTCCGTGCACGCAAGCTGCTCAACGTATCCGCCAAGGCCGACCACAAGGATATCCGCGAGGCACATCGCCGCATGGCAGCACTTGCCCACCCTGATCGAGGGGGCAGCAAGGCGCAGATGCAGGAACTCAATGCAGCCCGTGATCTTCTGTTAGACGATCTACCTTACGAAATTCCGGAGCCTCCCCGATGAGCCATGCATTCGATCCAACTGTCCTTCGCGAATACGACATACGGGGGATTATCGGTGAGACACTCGGCGCCGACGACGCCCGGGCGATCGGCAGGACATTCGGGTCGATGCTTCGCGAGCAGGGCGGTAGCCGGGTTGCAGTGGGTTACGATGGCAGGCGGTCTTCGCCGATGCTCGAACATGCGCTGGTCGAAGGTCTCACGGCGAGCGGTTGTGACACCGTGAGGATCGGGCTCGGCGCCACACCCATGCTTTATTACGCGGAGGCCAGTGACGAGGACATACACGGCGGCATCCAGATCACCGGTAGCCACAATCCGCCTAACTACAACGGCTTCAAGATGGTCTTTCAGGGCCGTCCGTTCTTTGGCAGCGACATTCAGGAGCTGGGCAGACGGTCGGAGGCTGGCGAGTGGACCGATGGCGCCGGGGACGTTGAAAAACGGGATATTCTCGATAAATATGTCGAGCGCATGGTGCAAGCGATCGACGGCATCGACCGCTCGGTTCTGGCCGGAATGCGGATCGGATGGGATGCGGGCAATGGCGCGGCCGGGCCAGCTCTAGAAAAGCTTGTTGCAAAGCTTCCTGGCGAACATCACCTGCTCTTTACAGAAGTTGATGGCGGCTTCCCCAATCACCATCCAGACCCGACTGTGGAAGAAAACCTTGCTGATCTGCGCACGCTGGTCGCCGAGAAATCCCTCGATTTCGGCGTGGCATTCGATGGCGACGGAGATCGCATCGGTGCGATAGATGGCGAAGGCCGCGTGATCTGGGGGGATCAGCTCCTCATGATTTACGCCGAGGACCTGCTTCGGACGCGCAAGGGCGCGACGATCATTGCCGATGTGAAGGCAAGCCGGGCGCTATACGATCATGTCGACGCTTGCGGTGGCAAGCCGCTGATGTGGAAGACCGGCCATTCGCTTATCAAATCAAAGATGAAGGAAACCGGATCGCCGCTAGCCGGGGAAATGAGTGGCCACGTCTTCTTCGCCGATGAATATTACGGCTTTGACGATGCACTCTACGCCGGTGTGCGTCTGATGGCGGCATCCGCCCGCCTCGGAAAATCGGTGACGCAATTGCGGAGCGATATGCCGCAGATGATCAACACGCCCGAGATGCGTTTCCAGGTCGACGAGAGCCGGAAATTCGCAGCGATCGAAGAGGTCAAGCAGCGGCTCTCGGGCACCGATGCGGATGTTAACGGCACCGACGGAGTACGCGTGAACACGGTGGACGGCTGGTGGCTGTTGCGCGCATCGAACACACAGGATGTTCTGGTGGCTCGCGCCGAAAGCGATAGCGAGGAAGGGCTTTCTCGTTTGATGGCGCAGATCGACGAACAGCTGAAGCTTTCGGGTCTGGAGCGTGGCGAAAGCGTGGGGCACTGATCTCGAAGTTTCAGAGGGGGTTTGAATATGCGAAGTTTTGTATACGCGGCTGCGTGTGGCGCAGCTCTCGTGGCCACGCCTCTCGCTGCGCAAGCGCAGACCGGGGCGGCAACAGAAGAAGTCTCGCAGCAGCGGCTCGAAGAAATCTCTTCCATGATGAGCAATCTCTTCGTGGCGGATCCTTTGACTGCAGAACAGGAAGCCCGGCTGCCGGCGGCGCAGGCCGTGGTCGGGGCGATGATGCCCGACGGTTTTTACGGAACCATGATGGCCGACATCGTCGACAAGATGATGCGGCCCATGATGACGATGTTCTCATCGCCCGAGATTATCCTGTCGGCGCGCCTCGATCTGGATGAAGAAGCGATCGGTCAACTGACCGAAGCAGAACAGGCCGAAATTTCCGCCATCCTCGATCCGGCGTTCGATCAGCGGGTCGATGCCATCATCGGCGTTATGACGGAAAAGATGGGTGGCATGTTCGCTGTCATGGAAGATCCCATGCGCGAGGGCTTGTCCAAAGCCTATGCTGTCCGCTTCGACGACAACCAATTGGCCGATATCGCCGCATTTTTCGCCACGCCGACGGGAAGTGTTTATGCCAAGGAGTCGATGGCGTTGTTTTCCGATCCGCAGGTCATGCAGGCGAGCATGAAAGCGCTGCCGGCGATGATGAGCGGCTTCGGTAATATCGAAACGGCGATGGAGGAATCGATGGCGAACCTCCCCAAGGAAGCCGCCTATTCGGATCTGACGGCGGCCCAGCGTCAGCGGCTGGCCGAATTGCTGGGGATTGAGCCTGAAGATTTGTCCGAAGTAATCAAGCCGCCACGGCCTATGGCTCCCGACGAGACTGGCATGGTCGACTAAGGACGGGGTCCTTGGCTCTCGCTGGGGGGAACCGGCTTCTCCCTGTATCGCTTGAGCAGAGATGCAAACCATCGTTCCTTCTGAAATTTCCGACTGGTTCGCGGGCCGGGGCTGGCGAATACGTCGGCATCAGACGGATATGCTTTCGGCTAGCGATGCAGGCCGGCACAGCCTCCTTGTAGCGGACACCGGTGCTGGCAAGACGCTGGCCGGCTTCCTCCCCACTCTGGCGGCATTCGCGCCCTCGCGCAGCGGGGGCAGTCCGCCCGAGGGACTGCACACGCTTTACGTCTCGCCTCTCAAGGCGCTCGCGCACGACGTCCAGCGCAATCTGCTGACCCCGGTGGAAGAGATGGGCTTACCCATCACGGTGGAGACGCGGAGCGGGGATACGCCGTCCGATCGCAAGAAACGCCAGCGGTCGAAGCCGCCCAATGTCTTGCTAACGACGCCGGAGAGCCTTTCGCTGCTGCTGTCCTATCCCGACAGCCTTCATATGTTCGCTGGCCTGAAGCGGATCGTAATCGACGAAGTGCATGCCTTCGCCACCGGCAAGCGTGGTGATCTGCTGGCGCTCGCTCTCTCGCGGTTGCAAGCGATCGCTCCCGATCTCCAGCGTGCGGCACTTTCGGCGACAGTGGCGTCCCCGGAGGCCTTTCGCGAATGGTTGGCACCGTGGGGAGAAATCGACAGCGTCGCTCTGGTAGAGGGCGAGGAGGGCGCACGGGCCGAAGTCGAAATCCTGCTTCCCGAGGAAGAGCGCGTTCCTTGGGGCGGGCACGCCGCCACATGGGCGATCCCCCAGCTCTATGAAGAAATCCGGCGTAACCAGACCACTCTAGTGTTCACCAATACAAGGTTCCTTGCGGAATATATCTTTCAGAACCTGTGGGATGTGAACGAGGACAATTTGCCGATCGGCATTCACCACGGTTCGCTCTCGAAAGAAGCGCGCCGGAAGGTGGAGGGGGCAATGGCGCGGGGAGAGCTGCGGGCTCTTGTCGCGACGGCCAGTCTCGATCTGGGTGTGGATTGGGGGGACATCGATCTCGTGGTCCAGATGGGGGCGCCGAAGGGTTCTTCCCGGCTGCTGCAGCGGATTGGGAGAGCCAACCACCGGCTCGACCAGCCAAGCCGCGCCTTACTGGTGCCTGGCAACCGTTTCGAATTCCTCGAGGCCACGGCAGCCAAGGAGGCTGTCGACGAGGGACAGCGTGACGGGGAGGATTTCCGCCCGGGAGGGCTGGACGTGCTAGCCCAGCATGTGATGGCCTGTGCGTGCGCGGGACCTTTTAAAGAAGATGCCCTCCTGGGCGAGATACGCTCCAGCCTTTCGTACGCCTGGGTCGATCAGGAAGTGTGGGACCGGGTTCTGATCTTTGTCGCGACGGGCGGGTATTCGCTCAAGGCTTACGACAAATTCAAACGCATCGTCCGCGACAAGGAAGGCGTGTGGCGCCTTACCCATCCGGATCAGGCGGCGCGGCATAGACTGAACGCGGGGATCATTATCGACAGCGAAATGCTGGAGGTGCGCATTACTTCGGGTCGGGGACGGGGCGGGCGCAGTCTCGGCAAGATCGAGGAGCGGTTTGCCGCTTCGCTCTCTCCCGGAGATACTTTCGCCTTCGCCGGGATGAGTCTCGAAGTCGTGAAGCTTCAGGATATGGAGGTGCTGGTCAAAGCGGCAACCTCTAATGCGATGATCCCAAGCTATGGTGGCCAGCGGATGCCCCTGACAACCCATTTGGCCGAACGCGTACGGACCATGCTGGTCGATCGGGCGGGCTGGGCGCGTTTCCCCGATGATGTGCGCGAATGGCTGGAGGTGCAGGACTGGCGCAGCCAAATGCCGGGGCCCGGACAGCTCCTGGTCGAGAGCTTCCCGCACGCCAAGCGTCACTACAGCGTCTATTACACCTTCGAAGGCTGGAACGCGAACCAGAGCCTCGGGATGCTTATTACGCGGCGGATGGAGGATAGGGGCCTCCTGCCCGGAGGGTTTGTGGCGAATGACTATTCCCTCGCCGTATGGGGCCTCAAACCGGTGCCGGATCCCGCCCCGCTGCTTTCACCCGACATCTTGCAGGACGAATTTCTGGAGTGGGTCCAGAATTCCCATCTACTGCGCCGCGCATTCCGTGAGGTTGCGGTCATCGGCGGCCTGGTAGAACGACAGCATCCGGGCAAACGCAAGACGGGCAAGCAGGTCACCTTCTCGACTGACCTCATTTATGACGTGCTGCGGAAGTACGAACCGGATCATGTCCTGCTCGAAGCTGCCTGGGCGGACGCGCGTACGCGTATGACCGATGTGGGGCGTCTGGGAGATCTGCTGGACCGTTCGGCCAGACAACTGGTTCACGTCGAACTCGACCGGGTCAGCCCGCTGGCGGTGCCGGTCATGGTCATGATCGGCAGGGAGGCGACGCCGCAAGGTTCGGTGGATGACGAGCTGCTGCTGGAAGCGGAAGACCTCGCCAGCGCCGCAATGCGCGTCACGGAGATTGAGGATGAGGGGCTGACCTAGAGGAGGCCACTTCGGCCGCGAACCTCTGCCAGCCAAAGAAAAAGGGGGCAGATTGCTCCGCCCCCTTTCGCTGTTTTATTTTGCCGAAGCCTTACTGCATTCCGGCCTTGCCGAAGGTGCGGTACCGTTCGTTGCCGACAAATCCGAACTTCGATACGCCGCTCGCCTTGATGACCTGAAGCACGCTGGCTGAAAGGTCGTAGCTGGCGAGAGCTTCCGGTTCGAACTGCAGTTCCGGTTCCGGGTTGATCCGGGTCGACTGCTCGAGAAGGTTGACGAGGTCGCCCATCTGGATTTCCTCGCCGTTCCAGAGCATCCGGTCGTCCTGCGTAAGAACAAGCTTGTTCTTATCTGGCTCGACATCCACCGGAGGCGGGTTCGGGTTGGGTTGCGGAAGGTCGATATCGACCGAGTGGGTCGCGATCGGAATGGTGATGATGAACATGATGAGAAGCACGAGCAGGACGTCGATCAACGGCGTCATGTTCATGTCCATCATTGGGGCGCCATCATCCTTGCCGCCTGCCATTGCCATGGTCGTTTACTCCTGAATTCTTGTCCGGGGCCGTCGCGAAATGCGCTCAGGCGTTGGGATCGGTCGGGTTCGAAATGAAGCCGACGATCGGATAACCGGCAGCCTGGACGTTGTAGATCGCCCCTGCAACGCAGGACCAAGGCGCATTGACGTCGCCGCGGATGTGGACCTGAGGAATTTTCGCCGGGTCGTTCATGATCTCTTCCGGACCACCAGCGCGCTGGACGATGGTGTCGAGGCGTTCGAACGCCTGATCATAAAGTTCTTCGGAAGTTACCGGGGTGAGATTGTTGAAATAAACGCGGCATTCGCCAGTGCGCGAGGCACCGGTGTAGCCGGTATCGCCGGCGCTCCGCCCCGCTTCGTCGCTGGTGCTGACCGTCAGGAGGAGGTTTTCAACCTTATCCTTAGATTCGACCGACTCGATCACCGGAATTTCCAGCTGCTCGATGGTCTGGATCGCGACCGGAACCGCGATCAGGAAGATGATCAGAAGCACCAGCATCACGTCCACGAGCGGAGTGGTGTTGATGTCTGACATCGGCGAGTCTGCCCCGCCTCCCATCTGGATCGCCATATTTACATCCTATCCGTATTCAATTTCACACGATTGACGCGAAGGACGCGGGCGGCGCGAACCGCCCGCGTGCTCTGCTTAGCGCTTGGTCGTGGTGGTGGTGGTAGTCGCACCGGCAGCAGGCGTGGTCGCCGTGGTGGTGGTGCGGCCAGCAGCGGCCTTGCCCGAAGCCTGCGTCGAAGTGGCAGTCATCGTCGCCGGCTTGATCGCGCCGTTCGAGTTGATGTTTGCGAGCAGGTCGGTCGAGAATCCGCTCATCATGTCGGCGATGCGGCGGTTGCGGCTCTGCAGCCAGTTATAAGCGAACACGGCAGGAACTGCGACCAGCAGACCGATGGCGGTCATGATGAGCGCTTCACCAACCGGGCCGGCGACTTTGTCGATCGATGCCGAGCCGGCCATGCCGATGTTGATCAGGGCGTTGTAGATGCCGATAACCGTGCCGAGCAGACCGACGAACGGCGCGGTAGCACCAACGGTTGCCAGGAAGGGCAAGCCGCCGTTGAGCTTGGCCATGATGGCGTGCTCCGAACGTTCGAGCGAACCGTGCAGCCAGTCATGGGCTTCGAGGCTGTCGTTGAGCTTGGCATGCTTTTCTTCGGCAGCGATGGCATCGTCTACCAGCTGGCGCCATGCACTGTTCTTATCAAGTTTGGCCGAACCTTCCTTCAACGTATTTGTGCGCCAGAAATTGCTACGAACAGCCTTGTATTCGTTCATGACCTTACGCTGTTCGAACAACTTGGTGAACAGGATGTAGAACGATCCGACCGACATGATGATCATGACGGCAAGGATCGACCAGGCGACGGGGCCGCCTTCTTCCATCGCCTGAACGAAGCCGAAAGAGCTCTTGGGAGCTTCAGCCCCAGCAGCGAGAAGTGTGAAAAACATAGCGGATTATCCTCTTGAAATAGACGTTTTTAAGCTGCCGATGTCCCTAATCGGGCAGCACGTAACGGATCGATTGAGTGGTGGTAGACGAGATCGGGTTCCCGGCTGCGTTGAGAGCCGGATTGTACCGTGCGTAACGCTGCATGCCGCGGCATGCTGCATCGTCGAGCGCACTCGAACCTGAGCTGCCGGTAACCGAGCAGGCTTCCACGCGACCGTTTGATCCAATGGTGATACGCATGGAGACCGTTCCCGACTCTTCGCGACGAAGCGCGCTGGAGGGGTAGTCGCCCTGGATCCGTGCAGCCCACCGGTTAAGGCCGTCAGGCGATACGCCACGAGCCTTCGAAGGAGCGGGCGGCGGAGCCGGAGGAGCCGGCGGTGCTGGCGGTGCCGGCGGGGGAATACGCAGCGCAGGCGGTGCCGGCGGCGGAATATTCGGGGTCGTCCGGATCGTCGGCGGCGCCGGTGAAATATTCATCGGCGGCGGCGGCGAAACCGGAGGAGGCGGGCTCGTCGGCTCCGGAATATCTTCCGGCGGCGGCGGCGGTTCGTCTTCCGGCTCTGGCGGTGGTGGGGGTTCTTCCACGTCGATCGTCGTTACGCGCTCAACCACATTCTTTACCGCACTAACGGCGAGACCTGTGACGAGCAAGTAACCGAGGGCAATGTGGATAATGGCAACGATGATGATCGCGACGACGCGATTCCCACTCATCTGTTGGTCAGCATAAGCCATTCGGTTGCATCACTCCATCGTGTCCGCCCGATCTGCATCGGGCCATTCTTCGACGCCGTGGGGGTGGACACCAGCCCGTGTCCCCGACGCCGCATTCCGTGTAACACCTTCGCGATCCCGTTCTAGGTACGATGGCGTATGGCTGAGCTTGTTCCTGATAACGTCGCAAAAGGCAACGTTCCGGCAATATTGTATCATTAGCACAGTCCTGCCGCACCCCTTAGCGTTGCAGGACATGTGGAGCAAACGCTTTATCGGTTAAGCGCCGATTCACGGCCTTGTGTGAAGGGAACGGATAATTACTTCGATTGGTTTGCAAGATTGTGTCACCGACAGGAATTTTCGGAAGGTCTGCTTTTGTATTCGTTCAATAAACCTTTGCTGGGTGCAGTTGCTTTTCTAGCGCTTACCACTCCGGGATTCGCTCAGGACACCGGATCGACCATGCTTACGTATGCAGACGTCGTCGATCTGGCGGACGGTTCGCCGCTCGTGGTTCGTGCCAGGATTACGGACCAGGTCGCGCTGAAGCCCGAGCGTGCGCCGGGCCTTGCACCCAATCACGTGCGACTGTTCATCGAGGCGGAGACGGTTGCCCTGTTTTCGGGCAACGTGCCGCTCGGCAAGGAGCTGACTTATCTGGTCGATGTCCCGCTCACCCAGAAGGGCAAGGTGCCCAAGCTGAAGAAGCAAGAGGTCCTGCTCTTTGCGCGCAGCGTACCGGGCAAGCCAGGTTCCCTCCAGCTGACGGGGCCGAACGCGCAACAGCCCTATACTCCCGAGCTGGAGGCGCGCCTGAGGCCGGTTCTGGCATCGCTCGTTGCCGCGGATGCACCGCCCCGGATCACCCGAATTGCTGACGCTCTCGCTGTCGAAGGTGCGCTGACGGGCGAATCGGAAACCCAGCTTTTCCTCGACACGGAGAATAACGAACCGGTGTCGATCACGGTCGTCCGACGCCCCAATCAGCAGCCGCGCTGGGGTGTTTCCTGGACCGAGATCGTCGACCAGTCCGCACGTCCGCCGCAGAAAAATACCGTCGAATGGTACCGACTGGCCTGCAGCCTGCCGGCAGCCCTTCCCGGCGAGGCGAACCTGTCGCGTGACACGCGGGCAAGGGAAATTGCCAGTCGCGACTATGCGTTCGTCATCCAGCAGTTGGGGGCGTGCGAACGCTCGCTTTGAATGCGCAGCTTAGGCGGTCCGAAGACAAACTGGTTCACGAATGGCGGGGCCATGCGCTAGGCCCCGGCCATGACATGCTTTCGTGATGACATTGATCCGCCCGTACTCCTGCTGAACCAGCCAGGCGAAGCTCTTGGCTCTTATATACAGGGTGCCGATCATGGCTGACGCGTTGAGAATTGCCATTGCCGGGCTCGGCACTGTTGGCGCGGGCGTGATCCGCCTGATCGAGACGAATAGCGACATGATCGCGGCGCGTGCCGGGCGGCCGATCGAGATCGTGGCGGTCTCTGCGCGTGAACGCGGCAAGGACCGCGGCGTAGATTTGTCGCGCTATGCCTGGGTCGACGACATGCAGGCCATGGCGCAGCGGCAGGATGTCGATGTGGTCGTGGAACTGGTCGGCGGGTCCGATGGTCCGGCGCTGACACTGGCGCGGTCGGCTTTCGATGCGGGCAAGGGACTGGTCACTGCGAACAAGGCGATGGTCGCGCATCACGGGCTGGAGCTGGCCGAAGCCGCGGCGATCCACAATGCGCCTTTCGCCTTCGAAGCGGCGGTTGCGGGCGGTATTCCCGTACTCAAGGGCCTGCGCGAGGGGACCGCGGCCAATGCGCTGACTAGGATTTACGGCATTCTCAACGGCACCTGCAATTATGTCCTCTCCGAAATGGAGCAGACTGGCGCGGATTTCGACGAGATGCTCTCCGCCGCGCAGGAGAAGGGCTATGCCGAAGCCGATCCGGCCTTCGATATCGAGGGTGTGGATGCGGCGCACAAGCTGGCGATCCTGGCCGCCATCGGGTTCGGCACGACGATCGATTTCCCCAATGTGAAGACCGAAGGCATCACGCAGGTGCGGGCCAGCGATGTCCAGCAGGCCGATACGCTGGGCTATGTCATCCGGCTGGTCGGTATCGCGGCGCTGGTGGGCGAGGGCGAGGATTGCCGCCTGCTCCAGCGCGTGCGGCCTTGCCTTGTGCCGTTCCGTCATCCGCTGGCGGCAGTGACGGGGCCGACCAATGCGGTGGTGGCCGAGGGCGACTTTTCGGGGCGGCTTCTCTTCCAGGGCGCAGGGGCGGGCGACAAGCCGACGGCCAGCGCCGTGGTGGCCGACCTTATCGACATTGCGCGCGGGCAGAGCGGGGCGCCGTTCTCCGTGCCGACGACCAGCCTCGTCCAGTGCGCGCCGGCCGATCCCGGCACGCGCATCGGGCGCGATTACATCCGCTTCACCGTGGCGGACCGGCCCGGCGTGCTGGCCGAGATTACCGCCGCCATGCGCGATGCCGATGTCTCGATCGAGAGCCTGATCCAGCGCGGGCGCGACAAGGATGGCGGCGATGTGCAGGTGGCGATGGTCACGCATGAGGGGCCCGAGCGCTGCGTGAGCAAGGCGCTCGACCTGCTCGACGGATCGCCTAGCCTGACGGCGCGTCCTCTGGTGATGCCGATCCTGAGCGACTGACTTCGTCAGCATCGAGCGGCGGGGGCAAGCCCAGCACCTCGGCATTGTCCTGCTGGCCCTGCTCCGGAGCGGGCGGCGGCGTGACCTTGCCCGAGTCATTGCCGCGCGGCGCAAGCCCGCGCGCGATCCGGTCAGCGTCGGAGCCGGGCGGAGCATCGGGCAGCGTAGCAAAATCGATCATATAGGCCGGCGGCTTGGGACAAGGGGGAATGACGCAAAGCCCCGAAACTGTCGCGGGCCCCCGAAAGATTCCGTCCCCTGCAACATCGGGTGCCGGTATCTCGTTGCGGTTCATCGTGCGCTGCGCATGACGCCGCTCGGCGGTTTCCTTGTCATAGAGGCGATTCTCTTCATCCGAACGCCTGCGGCAGACGATGATCTCGCCGGTGATGATCGCGGCATCCTGATCCTCTTCGCAATTTTCGTAAGTCCCCGCTTCGGGCGTGGTATCGACCCTGATATCGATCTTGTCCGGCGGGCGTGCGGTCTGGGCCGGGGGCATGGTCTGCGCAGATACCGGCGGCGCAGAGATCGCCAACAGGGGAAAACCCAGGGCCAACAGTGCCAGTCTCGACATTCCACCCCTCTCTGGCTATCCGCCGCGCATACGATTTCATGCAATCGCGAACCGCATACTCGCACCTCTGGCTCAAGGAATGAACCCTCAATGAACTCGCCTTCTTCGAATCCGCTCGATCGTGTTCTCGTGCTTGAGATGGTCCGCGTGACCGAGGCCGCTGCAGTCGCGGCATCGAAGCTTATCGGGCGGGGCGACGAGAAGGCCGCCGATGCCGCCGCGGTCGAAGCCATGCGCAAGGCGTTCGACACGCTCTATATGGATGGCACGGTGGTCATCGGTGAGGGCGAGCGTGACGAGGCCCCGATGCTGTTCATTGGCGAAAAGGTGGGCGGCGCGCCGGGCAAGGGTCCGAAGATCGACATCGCGCTCGACCCGCTGGAGGGCACCACCATCACCGCCAAGGCCGGGCCCAATTCGCTGGCCGTGCTGGCCGCGGCGGCAGAAGGCTGCCTGCTCAACGCGCCCGACGTCTATATGGACAAGATCGCGGTCGGCCCCGGCTATCCCGACGGGATCATCGATCTTGCGAAGACGCCGACCGAGAATGTGACCGCCGTGGCCGAGGCCAAGGGCGTGAAGCCCTCCGACATCATCGTGTGCGTGCTCGACCGTCCCCGCCATTCGGACCTGATCGCCGAACTGCGCGGCATCGGCTGCGGCGTGGTGCTGATCGGCGATGGCGATGTGGCGGGCGTGATCGCGGTGACCGATGAAGAAACCACGATCGACATGTATATGGGGCAGGGCGGCGCCCCCGAAGGCGTGCTGGCGGCAGCGGCGCTGCGCTGCGTCGGCGGCCAGTTCAACGGCCGCCTCGTCTTTCGCAACGAGGATGAAAAGGCCCGCGCGCGCAAATGGGGGATCGAGGATCTCGACCGCATCTATACGCGTGACGATCTGGTGCGCGGCGACTGCATCTTTGCCGCCACCGGCGTGACCAGCGGCAGCCTGCTCGAAGGCGTGAAATATCGTCGCGGCGGCACGATGACGACCGAAAGCGTGGTCATGCGCGCGTCGAGCGGCACCGTGCGCTGGATCAAGGGCGAACACCGCGTCTGAGCCGGTCGGGGATGCGCCGCCTGCCCGTTTCCGGGCGGCCTATCCCCCACCCGCACGCCTGCCAATTGTTGCGTTTTGGGGTCAGCGCTCTAGTGCGGGCCGACCGCAGCAAATGCCCAAGGATTCGTCCCAATGAAGATCATGGCCGCCAATTCGAACCTGCCGCTTGCCCGCGCGATTGCAGGGTATCTCGAAATGCCTCTCGTCGATGCCCAGGTGCGGCGTTTTGCCGACGAGGAAATCTTCGTCGAGATCCACGAGAACGTGCGCGGCGAGGATGTGTTCGTCGTCCAGTCGACCAGCTTCCCGGCCAATGACAATCTGATGGAACTGCTGATCTGCATCGATGCGCTGAAGCGCGCATCGGCCCGCCGCATCACCGCTGTAGTTCCCTATTTCGGCTATGCGCGGCAGGATCGGAAGCCCGGCCCGCGTACGCCGATCTCGGCCAAGCTGGTGGCGAACCTGATCACCGAAGCCGGGGCCGACCGCGTGCTGGCGGTCGATCTGCACGCCGGCCAGATTCAGGGCTTCTTCGACATTCCCACGGACAACCTATTTGCCGCGCCGGTCATGGCGGCGGATATCCAGGCGCGTTACGGCGATCAGGATCTGATGGTCGTCAGCCCCGACGTGGGCGGAGTGGTGCGTGCCCGCGCGCTGGCCAAGCGGCTCGACAATGCGCCGCTGGCCATCGTCGACAAGCGGCGCGACCGCCCCGGCGAAAGCGAAGTGATGAACATCATCGGCGAAGTATCCGGCCGCCACTGCATCCTGATCGACGATATCGTCGATTCGGGCGGCACGCTGTGCAACGCCGCGCAGGCCCTGCTCGATCAGGGCGCGGCTTCGGTCGCCGCCTATATCACCCACGGTGTCCTGTCGGGCGGTGCCGTTGCCCGCGTGGACGGCTCCTCGCTGAAAGAACTGGTCATCACCGATTCGATCCGCCCCACCGATGCTGTCCGCGATTCGGCCAAGGTCCGCATTCTGCCGATCGCCCCGCTGATCGGCGAAGCGGTGCGCCGCATTGCCGATGAAAGCTCGGTAAGCTCGCTCTTCGATTAAGTTGATATGGCACCGGGGACCGGACCGCTCAGCGCGGTTCGGCCTCCGGGTCCCGCCACGGGCGCGGTTCGTCGCAGCCCAGCCGCTCCAGCATTTCCAGCCGCCGCGACTGGCGGATTTCCAGATTGATCCGCAGCAGCGGGTTGGGGCCTTTCTTCAGCTTGCCCGGCGTCGTGCCGAAAAACTGATGCATCTCGCGCGTCAGATGCGACTGGTCGAAATAGCGCAGGTGCATTTCGGCCTCTTCATCCTCCATCGCAATGTTGAGCAATGCGGCTGCCATGTCGAGTGCCCGCGCGCGCCGCATGGCAAAGCGCGGTGAAACGCCGAATTCGCGCCCGATCACCCGCTCCAGCGTGCGCCGCGTGATGCGGTGGGAATCGGCGAAATCATCGAGCGAGGCCCCCGGATCGGTCAGGCACAAAGTCTCGAAATCCTCCACGATGGAGGGTGGGCGCGATGGATCGGCCTTCGCGATCTCGGTGGCGATATGGTCTTCCACGCTGCCGATCCAGACCGTGGCATCGTCGTCAGGGGCAAGATCGGGGACCGGCGCGTGTTCGCCGATGGCGCTATGGAGCAGCATTACCTCGTCGGTCACACTGCCCGGATCGGGCAGGGCCAAATCCCGCATGCCGCCGGGCGCCAAATTGATGGAGACCACCTTGAAGCTGCCGTAGGCGCTCAGCTCCATCTTCTTCGTGAAGGGTCCGAAATACAGCGCCAGACCATCTGATCCGGGCTCGAACGTCTTCAGCCCGCTGGCCGTGGCGGCTGTCCACGTGGCTCCGTAGATCACCCGGATCACGGGAAATTCGGTGAATGCCCCGCAGGATATGCTCTGGCCTTCGGGCAGGGTAACGGCAGTCACCCCGAGCCGTGCGATCCAGGGCTGGAGACATTCCTTGGGCGCGCGATTGTGCGAGAGGGGCATACCCTCTGGTGTCGAACCCGTGGCCGACACTATGCCTGATGGCATCCCCAGCGCCGTCATATCGACAGCCCTCTTGCCCCTGTTGCACCCATAATCATTTGCGCCCCTTCAGTGCGACCCGAAGGGAGTTGGCATTTCCTTCACACCTTGACCAAAGCGCCCGACCTGTCAAATGCGCCTTATGGCTACCCCTTCTGATCTCGAACTCGCAAACCGCCTCGCCGATGCCGCCGGTGAAGCGATCCGCCCCCTCTTCAGGGGCGAATGGGACGAAGAGCAGAAGGCTGATCGCAGCTTCGTGACCGAAGCGGACAAGGCGGCAGAAGCCGCCATGCGCACCATCCTGGAGGCGGAGCGTGCGGACGACGGCATTATCGGCGAAGAATACGGCACGCGCAATGAAGGCGCGCGCCGCCAGTGGGTGCTCGACCCGATCGACGGCACCACCAGCTTCATCGCCGGGCGCCCGATCTTCGGCACGCTGATCGGTCTGCTGCAGGATGGCTTTCCCGTGCTGGGCATTATCGACCAGCCCATTACCCGCGAACGCTGGGCCGGGCGGATGAGCGAAGGCACCACCTTCAACGGCAAGCCTGTGCGCACCGCGCCCTGCCGCGAACTGTCCGATGCCGTGCTGGGCACCACCTCGCCGCATCATTTTTCCGATCACGAGGCCGATCATTTCATGGGTCTGGCCAAGGCCGTGGCAGAGCGGAAGATGATCTATGGCGGCGATTGCTACAATTATGGCCTCGTCGCCAGCGGCCATGTCGATATCGTCTGCGAAGCGGGCCTCAAGCTGCATGATTTCGCGGCTCTGGCCCCCATCGTCGAAGGCGCGGGCGGCCTGATGTGTGACTGGGCGGGCGAACCGCTCCACGCCGATAGCGATGGCACGGTGCTGGCCATTGGCGATCCGGCAAGGCTGGAAGATGTGCTGGAGGCTATGAGCCACTCCTGACCCGCCCATGAGTCTCCCGCTCTTTTTCCAGCTTACGCGTTAGGAAGGCATGACGCAGGATACCACTCTCTTGATCACCGGCGCGGGCAACGGGATTGGCCGCGCGACCCTGATGCATTTTGCCGGCAAGGGCTGGAAGGTCATCGGCCTCGACAAGGATGCCGAAGCGCTGGCCGAATTGCGCGATGCCCTGCCGCGCGAAAAGGCGCTGCTGCTGACCTGCGATGTGGGCAGGGAAGGCGAGGTCGCCAAGGCGTTCGAACGGATTGCGGAATGGCTCGGCGGCCAGCCGCTGCACTGCCTCGTCAACAATTCGGGCATTGCCGATCCTTATTGCGGGCCGCTGGAAGATGTGGCGCTTGCCGATTGGCAGGCGTGGATCGATGCCAGCCTGACGGCGGCCTTCCTCGTCAGCCGCGCCGCCCTGCCGCATTTGCGCCGGGCAGATAGCGCCAGCATCGCCAACATCTCCTCCACCCGCGCGGTGATGAGCGAGCCTGAAAGCTTCGCCTATGCCGCGGCCAAGGGCGGGATCGATGCGCTGACCCATTCGATGGCGGTGACGCTGGGCCCGAAAATCCGCGTCAATGCGATCCGGCCGGGCTGGATCGAAACCGGCCCATGGCAGAAAAGCGCTGCCCGCTCTCACCCGGAGCATCGCGACAAGGACCGTGACCAGCATCCGGTGGGCCGGATCGGGACGCCCGAAGATATTGCCGGGGCGGTCGACTATCTGCACGGCGCGGGCTTCGTAACCGGCCAGCATCTCAATGTGGATGGCGGGATGACGGTCAAGATGATCTACGAACATTGACCATGGCTGGCGGCAGATTACTCGATGGGCGGATCGCGCTGGTCACCGGCGCGGCGCGGGGCCTGGGTTTCGCGATTGCGCAGCGGCTGGCTGGCGATGGCGCCGAGGTCTGGCTGGGCGGCCGTGATGCGGCGGCGCTCGATGAGGCGTGCCACGCGATCGGGGGCAAGGTCCGGCCGCTCGCCTTTGATCTGGCCGATCAGGCACCGATCAAGAGGGCGTTCGGGGCCTTTTCCGGAACAGGTCTCGACATTCTGGTGAACAATGTCGGCGAACGGGATCGGCGTTCCTTCGAGGAAATCGAGCGGGAAGACATGCGGCGCCTGCTCGAAATCAACCTCGTCACCCCCTTCGATCTGGCCCGCCGCGCCGCCCCGCTGATGCGCTCGCGCGGCTATGGCCGGATCATCAATATCACCTCGATCGCCTCCCTGATCGCCCGCGGCGATGCCTCCTATACCGCCAGCAAATCCGCCCTCGACGGCCTGACTCGCGCCCTCGCGGCGGAGCTTGGGGCGGATGGAATCACGGTCAATTCGGTCGCTCCCGGCTTCGTCCTGACGGAGCGGAACGAGGAATGGTTCACCCGCACATCCGAGGTCGCCGATCACCTTGAGCGCCGCACCTCTCTCGGCCGCTGGGCGAGGCCGGAGGAAATCGCCGGCCCCGTCGCCTTCCTCGCCTCCTCCGATTCCTCCTACATCACCGGCCATACTCTCGTCGTCGACGGCGGCTACGTAACCCACTTCTGACTTGCATTTGCGCGGAGAAGCGCTATTTCGCGCGCCTTCACCGACACGTGATTCTCAGCCGGCCTGGCGACAAGGGCTGCCAGGGCTGGTTCGTACGTGTCTCTGACAAAGGAGATGAAAATGCCCAAGCTGAAGACCAAGAGCGGTGTGAAGAAACGCTTCAAAATCACCGCAACCGGCAAGGTCAAGCACGGTGTCGCCGGCAAGCGCCACCGTCTGATGAGCCACAATGCGAAGTATATCCGCCAGAACCGCGGCACCACTGTCTTGTCGGAAGCCGACACCAAGACAGTGAAGAAGTGGGCGCCTTACGGCCTCGACTGATCGCGAACTAAGGAGAATACAATATGCCTCGCATTAAACGCGGCGTTACCACACGCCAGAAGCACAAGCGGCTCCTAGACCAGGCCAAGGGCTATCGCGGTCGCCGCAAGAATACCATCCGCGTCGCACGCCAGGCCGTCGAAAAGGCCGGCCAGTACGCTTATCGCGACCGCAAGGTTAAGAAGCGCAATTTCCGCGCCCTGTGGATCCAGCGCATCAACGCTGCAGTTCGCGCTGAAGGCCTCACCTATTCGCAGTTCATGCACGGCACCAAGCTGGCCGGCATCGAACTGGACCGGAAAGTAATGGCCGATCTCGCCATGAACGAAGGCGCAGCATTCAAGGCCATCATCGAGCAGGCCAAGAAGGCGCTTCCCGCCTAATTAAAATTTCGATGAAAAATCAAGGAGCGGGCGTTTTCCAGAAGGAAAGCGCCCGCTTTTTTGTAATATCAGCTAGTACGAATATGAAAGTTGCTCTATAATAGTCGGGTGAGAGAGGTTGCGACTAAGGGGCTGTCTGGGACAGTAAATGTGCGTTTTTTCGCGCTGCCTGATGATCTCGTCCACTGTTTCAGCACTATTTACAGGGTCGTTGTTCAGCCATTGCCGGGCCAGATGGTGTCCGATTGCTTGCTGCCAGAATGGGGTAACCTGCGAATGGTTGTCAAAAACCCCCCTACATTTACTGTTTCAAGTGGCGGTGAAGTAACCAGCCATTTTGCCGCGACTGGCCCGCGTTCGCATCCGGTGAACTTCGAGGTCGGGCCATGCACCTTATGGGGCATCGGATTGCTGCCGGTCGGCTGGGCCCGATATGTCCAGGCGCAGGCCAAGGACTGCGCCGACCGGGTATTCGACGGAATGAAGCCCAGCCCGTTTTTCGGTTTCGCTCCCTTGTGCGAAGAACTGTGTGCTTCGAAGGCGAGCGAAGAAGAGAACTTCGAGCGGATCGTCGAGTTCACGCGCGCGCTTGCCCCTCCGCCGCGCGACGAGGGGCGGATAATGGCCATCCATTCGGCGATGGCCGATCCCTATCTTATCGAAGTTCCCGAGCTTGCCGATCGGGTCAGTATGACGGTTCGCACTCTGGAGCGGATGTGTGCCCGCTATTTCGGCTTCCCGCCGCGCCTGATGCTCAGGCGTCAGCGTCTGATCCGGAGTCTCACGGCGTTTCTGGCAAGCGGGGCGCAGAACTGGTCCAAGACCATGGACGCGCATTATCACGATCAGGCCCACTTCGTGCGTGAATTTCGCAGTTTCATGGGGATGAATCCCACCCAATATGCCGAGATGGACCACCCGATCCTCGATGCTTTCGTCGCGGAGCGGAAGAGGATCTGGGGCTTGCCCGCGCCGGCCTCCGCTGAGCAGGTCGAACCAACCGACGCAGGATGATCCGACAGAGCGGGCTTTAGCTATCGGCGCAATGCCGCTAGGGGCTGGCCGCAAGAGTGATTTTCCGAGAGTTAGATGACCGACTTCCTCACATTGCAGACTGATGCGCTCGCACGCATTGCCGAAACCCAGGACGCCGAAGCGCTGGAAGCTATCCGGATCGAATTTCTGGGCAAGCAGGGTTCGATTTCCGCCCTGATGAAAACGCTCGGCAAGATGAGCCCGGACGAGCGGCAGGAGCAGGCGCCCAAAATCCAGGGCGCTCGCACCGCCGTCGCCGACGCCATCGCCGACCGCAAGGCCCGGTTCGAAGCGGAGGAGCTGGAGCGGAAACTATCGTCCGAAAAGCTTGATCTTACACTGCCTGCGCCGCAGGCCCCGCTGGGTAGCGTACACCCGGTCAGCCAGGTTATGGACGAGTTGACGGAAATCTTCGCCGATCTTGGCTTCTCGGTCGCCACTGGTCCGGAAATCGAGGACGACTGGCACAATTTCACCGCGCTCAACATGGCGGAAACGCACCCGGCCCGCGCCATGCACGACACGTTCTATTTCCCCGAAGGCGATGCGGACGGAAACCGGATGCTCCTACGGACGCACACCAGTCCGGTACAAATCCGCTCGCTGGTACAACAGGGCGCGCCTATCCGCATCATCGCTCCCGGCCGCGTCTACCGCAGCGACAGTGACGCGACGCACACACCCATGTTCCATCAGGTCGAGGGGCTCGTCATCGACAGGGACATCCATCTCGGCCACCTCAAATGGACGCTCGAAACCTTCCTCAAAGCCTTCTTCGAGCGAGACGATATCGTGCTCCGCCTGCGTCCTTCCTACTTCCCCTTCACCGAACCTTCGGTCGAGGTCGACGTGGGTTGGCAGGATGTAAAAGGCCGCAAGGTTCTCGGCG
Organism: uncultured Erythrobacter sp.; assembly: GCA_947504155.1. Taxonomy (GTDB): domain Bacteria; phylum Pseudomonadota; class Alphaproteobacteria; order Sphingomonadales; family Sphingomonadaceae; genus Qipengyuania. The sequence continues at coordinate 430,109 of CANNGF010000002.1, read as the reverse complement.
GAGACGGCGATGCACCGGGCCACGGCTGGATGGAATTGCTTGGGTCGGGCATGGTCAATCGCCGGGTAATCGAATTCGCCGGGCTCGATCCGGACGAATGGCAGGGTTTTGCATGGGGTCTCGGCGTCGATCGTCTCGCGATGCTCAAATACGGGATGGATGATTTGCGCGCCTTTTTCGACGGCGACCAGCGCTGGCTCGACCATTACGGCTTCTCGCCCTTCGACCAGCCTACGCTTTCAGCAGGTGTGGGAGCAGGCGCATGAAGTTCTCGCTCGAATGGCTGAAATATTTCCTCGAAACAGACGCCAGCGTCACAGACATTGCGGCCGCGCTGAACCGGATCGGCCACGAAGTCGAAGGCATCGAGGAGCCGGCCGAAAAGCTGACTGGCTTCCGCGTCGCCAAGGTGTTGACCGCCGCGCCGCATCCCGATGCCGACAAGCTGCAGGTCCTCACGGTCGATACCGGTGAGGGCGATCCGCTACAGGTGGTTTGCGGGGCGCCCAATGCGCGGGCTGGAATGAAGGGCGTGCTTGGCCTTCCCGGTGCCGTCGTCCCGGCAAACGGCATGGAGCTGCGCAAGAGCGCGATCCGCGGTGTCGAAAGCAATGGCATGATGTGCTCGGTGCGCGAGCTCGAACTGGGTGACGAGCATGACGGCATCATCGAATTGCCCGATGATGCGCCAGTCGGCATGGGCATGGCAGAATATCACGATGCCTCGCCCGTTTTCGACGTGGCCATCACTCCCAACCGCCCCGATTGCATGGGCGTGCAGGGGATCGCGCGCGATCTCGCTGCGGCTGGGCTAGGCTCGCTCAAACCGGTCGAAACATCCCAAATTGCTGGAGCAGGTTCGTGCCCGGTCGAAATCCGCACTGACGATCCTGAAGGCTGCCCGGCATTCTATGGCCGTGTCATTCGCGGCGTCGACAATACCGGTTCGAGCCCCGAATGGATGCAGCGCCGCCTGCTTGCGGTAGGCCAGCGGATCATTTCGCCGCTGGTGGATGCGACCAATTATTTGATGCTCGCATTCGGGCGTCCAGCCCACGTCTATGATCTCGCCAAGCTGTCGGGCGCGATCGTAGCGCGCCGTGCAAAGAATGGCGAAACGGTCGAAGCGCTCAATGAGAAAACCTACACGCTCGACGATACGATGACCGTTATCGCCGACGACAAGGGCGTGCATGATATTGCCGGCATTATGGGCGGCGAGCATTCGGGCGCGACCGAAGAAACCACCGATGTCCTGCTCGAAATCGCCTATTTCGATCCTGAACGGATCGGTGTGACGGGCCGCAAGCTTGGCCTCGCTTCGGACGCGCGTACGCGGTTCGAACGCGGCGTAGATCCGATGTTTCTCGATGATGGCCTCGCGATCCTTACCAGTCTGATCCTGAAGAGCTGCGGCGGCGAACCGACCGAAGTTGTTCGCGCAGGAACGCCGCCAACCAAAGCGAAACAGGTAAAGTTCGATCCGGATTTGACTGAGCGCCTGGGCGGCGTGTCCGTCCCCCACGAACAGCAGCGCGCAATCCTTACCGCGCTCGACTTCGAGGTGGGTGACAATTGGACGGTTACCTGTCCGCCACGCCGCCATGATATTGAAGGATCCGCAGATCTCGTCGAGGAAGTGGTTCGCATCCACGGTATCGACAAAGTCGAGAGTGTGGCGCTGCCGCGTCGCCCCGGTGTCGCATTGCCGACCGCGACGCCGCTGCAGCAGTTGGAGCGCAAGTTGCGCCGTGCAGCTGCCGCACGCGGCTTGAACGAGGCGATTACCTGGTCCTTCCTCCCTACGGACGAAGCCGACCATTTCGCAGACGGCGCCGAGCTGTGGGTGCTGGACAACCCGATCAGCGAAGACATGAAGGCGATGCGCCCCTCGCTCATTCCCGGTTTGCTTGCGGCTGCGAAACGTAATGCCGACCGTGGTGCGGAAGGTGCGCGGCTGTTCGAGATCGGCCGTCGCTATTTCCGCGGCAAAGATGGTGCGAGCGACGAAAAACCGACGCTGGGCGTAGTGCTATCGGGCGAGAAGACCCAGCGTGGTTGGAATAGCGGCAGGGCCCAACGTTTCGACGCCTATGACGCCAAAGCTGAGGCCATAGCGCTGCTTGAAGCCGCTGGCGCTCCAGCCGGCAATCTGATGGTGATGAGCGAGGCTGGCGACCAGTTTCACCCCGGCCAGTCGGCCACCCTGCGCCTCGGTCCCAAGAACGTGCTCGCCCGGTTCGGTGCTTTGCATCCCAACACGCTAAAGGCTTTCGACATCGATGGCCCGGTGATGGCGGTCGAGATATTCCTCGATGCGATTCCGGCGAAGAAAGGTGGCGGCTTTGCTCGTTCGGCATATTCTCCGCCCGCGTTGCAAACGATCACGCGCGACTTCGCCTTCCTCGTCCCTGCCGATCTTGCCGCAGGCGACCTTGTAAAGGCGGTCCGCGGTGCAGAAAAGAAGGCGATCGTCGACGCGCGCGTCTTCGACGTCTTCGCCGGACAGGGCGTGCCCGAAGGCAAGAAATCCGTCGCGGTCGAGGTCGTGATGCAGCCGGGCGACAAGAGCTTCACCGACGAAGAGATCAAGGCGATCTCGGACAAGGTCGTTGCCAACGCCGCCAAGCAGGGCGCGGAGCTTCGCGGATGAATACCGCACTTGTAACCGGAGCCACCGCAGGCATTGGCGAGGCAACCGTCCGCACGCTCGTGGCGAGCGGATGGCGCTGTGTAGCAACCGGCCGCCGCAAGGAGCGCCTCGACGCGCTGGTCGAGGAGCTGGGTGCGGACAAGGTCCACGCGGCGGCATTTGATGTCACTGATGAACCGGCGCGCGACGCTGTGCTTGACGCTTTGCCCGAAAGCTTCGCCGGGATCGACTTGTTGGTAAACAATGCCGGCCTAGCGCTCGGTACTTCGCCTGCACAGGACAGCGATCTTGCCGACTGGAAGACCATGATCGAGACCAACGTCACCGCGCTGGTTTCGTTGACGCACAAGCTCCTTCCAATGCTGATCGAGTGCAAAGGCGGCATCGTGAACCTTTCATCGGTTGCGGCGAATTATCCCTACACGGGCGGCAATGTGTATGGCGGGACGAAGGCATTCGTTCGCCAGTTTACTTTGGGCCTAAGAAGCGATCTCCACGGAACCGGCGTGCGCGTTTGCTCGATCGAGCCGGGTATGGTGGAGACCGAATTCACCATGGTCCGCACCGGTGGCAACAAAGAGGCGCACGAAAAGCTTTACGGCGGCGCGCAGCCGATGACGGCAGAAGATATCGCCGAAACCATTCGCTGGGTGGCTGAACTGCCCCCGCATCTCAATATCAACACGCTAGAACTGATGCCCGTTAGCCAAAGCTATGCCGGCTTTCAGGTCGCGCGCGACTGACCTGAAATACCTTTCTCCATGACTTCCGACCGCCGCACCTTCGCCATCATCTCGCACCCCGACGCGGGTAAGACCACGCTGACCGAAAAGCTGCTGCTGACCGGCGGTGCGATCCATCTTGCGGGCGAGGTCAAGGCGCGCGGGCAGGCCCGCCGGGCGCGTTCGGACTGGATGAAGATCGAGCAGCAGCGCGGTATCTCGGTAACCAGCTCGGTAATGACATTCGAGCGTGACGGGATCACTTTCAACCTGCTCGACACGCCCGGGCACGAGGATTTCTCCGAAGACACTTATCGCACGCTCACCGCAGTCGACAGCGCCATCATGGTGATCGACGCGGCCAAGGGTATCGAGCCCCAAACGCGTAAGCTGTTCGAGGTCTGCCGCCTGCGCAGCGTGCCGATCATCACCTTCGTAAACAAGGTCGACCGCGAGGGGCGGCCGGTCTTCGAACTGCTCGACGAGATTGCGGACATGCTGGCCCTCGATGTCAGTCCGCAAATGTATCCGGTCGGCATGGGCGGGGAATTCCAAGGCATTCTGGACTTTGCGTCGGGCGAAGTGGTGGTGCCCGAAGGTCCGTCGAAGGAATTCAAGGGTAAGCGGGTTGCAGACTTCGAGCTTCCCGAGGCTATCGCCGAGAATACCGAACTGGCGCAAATCGGCTATCCCGAATTCGACCTCGAAGCTTATCGCAACGGCGATCTGACACCGGTCTATTTCGGTTCAGCGCTCAAGAACTTCGGCGTCGTCGAGCTGATTGAAGCGATTGCCAAATATGCCCCGCCGCCACGTCCTCAGCCTGCGGGCGAGGAACAGATTTCGCCCGACCGCGACGAGGTTACCGGCTTCATCTTCAAGGTGCAGGCCAATATGGACCCCAATCATCGCGACCGCATTGCCTTCATGCGTCAGGTGTCGGGCACGTTCAAACGGGGCATGAAACTGACCCCTTCGGGGCTGGGCAAGCCTGTCGCTATCCATTCGCCGATCCTCTTCTTCGCGCAGGACCGGGAAGTCGCCGATACGGCCGAACCCGGCGATATCATCGGCATTCCCAACCATGGTACGCTCCGCGTGGGTGACACATTGTCGGAAAAGAACCAGGTCCGCTTCACCGGCCTGCCCAATTTCGCCCCGGAAATCCTGCGCCGCGTGCAGCTTGCTGATCCTACGAAGACCAAGCAATTGCGCAAGGCACTGGATGACCTTTCGGAAGAAGGCGTGATCCAGGTTTTCTACCCCGAAATTGGCGGGCAATGGATTATCGGCGTCGTTGGCCAGTTGCAGCTGGAAGTCCTGATCAGCCGGCTGGAAGCTGAATACAAAGTCCAGGCGCGGCTGGAAGCCTCCCCCTTCTCGACAGCTCGCTGGTTGAGGGGGGACTCCAAAGCAGTCGACGAATTCGAGAAATTCAATCGCGCGAACCTGGCGAAGGATAGGGACGGAGATCTCGTATTCATGGCGAAGAGCCCATGGGACGTGAATTATCAGGAAGAAAAAAATCCCGATCTCACCTTCTCTGCAACCAAGGAACGGTGATCTTGAATCAAGCGTGGCGCCGTTGCAAAGCACAGGCATGACGCTGACCGGCCCCACATCGCAAACCTTCATCTCGCAACGCCTTCGCCTCAACTATCTGGACTGGGGCAATCGCGGTAAGCCGCCGCTAATTCTTGTTCATGGTGGCCGCGATCATGCGCGCAGCTGGGACTGGGTAGCGGAGCAACTGCGGGACGACTGGCATGTCGTAGCGATGGACCACCGCGGCCACGGGGACTCAGACTGGGTTTCCGATGGGAACTATCAGGTAAGCGACATGGTCTACGATCTGGCTCAGCTGGTTCACCAGCTTGGTGTCGGGCCTGTTACGATCGTGAGCCACTCCATGGGCGGAAATGTCTCGCTGCGCTATGCCGGGACGATGCCCGATATGGTCACAAAGATCGTCGCGATCGAAGGTCTGGGTCCAAGCCCGAAGCGGCAAGCCGAAATGCGGGAAAAAAGCTACCCGGAACGCATGGCCGAATGGATTGGCAAGAAACGCGCTGCTTCCGGTCGGACGCCTCGCAAATATGATAGCATCGAGTCCGCCTTTGCCCGCATGATCGAAGAAAACAGCTATCTGACCGAGGAACAGGCGCGCCATCTGACGATCCACGGCGTAAACCGAAACGAAGATGGCACTTACAGCTGGAAGTTCGATCCGCATCTCAACGTCTGGCAAGTAGAAGACGTCGCGGATGAATTTCTTCACCAGACCTGGTCCGCGATTTCCGCCCCCACTCTGCTGCTTTATGGCGCGGATAGCTGGGCTTCGAACCCTGAAGGCGATGGCAGGCTCGACCATTTTTCGAACGCGGAAGTCATCGAATTCGAGAATGCGGGCCACTGGCTGCACCATGACCAATTCGATCGCTTCATGAAAACTATTCGGGATTTTCTTTGAAGATACCGGCACCAGACAGTCGCCAAGAGCATTGAGACTTCCGTGCGCCTGACTTTTGCCAGCTATAACATTCACAAGGCCGTGGGGCTCGATCGCAAGCGCGATCCGGAGCGGATACTATCCGTCCTGCACGAGATCGACGCGGACATCATAGCGCTTCAGGAAGCCGATCGGCGCATTGGCGCACGCGTATCCTGCATCCCCCGTTCCGAGATCGACGACAGTCCGTGGCGCCTTGTCGAAGTGGCCAAGCGGCCAAGAAGCATCGGCTGGCATGGCAACGCCCTGCTCGTTCGCCGCAAGTTCGAAGTGCACGATGCAGAAGCTCTCGACTTGCCGACCCTGGAGCCTCGGGGTGCTGCATGCGGAGAGTTGGCGGTCGAGGGTCAGCGCATCCGGATTATCGGAACCCATCTTGACCTTTCCGGCCTACGCCGCCGCGATCAAATCCGGACTCTGGTTCGTTACGTGGAAAGTTGCGAGCGAGGCCTGCCGACGGTTATCATGGGCGATTTCAACCAATGGGGCCGTGCGACAGGCGCCATGCGTGAATTTACAGAAGGCTGGAATGTAGTCACGCCCGGCCGAACTTATCCTTCGCGACAGCCGGTCGCTACGCTCGACCGGATTGTGGCCACGCGCCATTGGTCCTGCGACGGACATCGGGTGCACCGAACTGGCCTATCGACGCTCGCATCGGATCACCTACCGATTTCCGCCACGCTTGAGTTGATTAAAAAGTAATCACGTGCCCAAGATGCGGGCACCGTTTATTCCAAAGCAGGGGCTCAGGGCGTAACTTTACGCCCTATGGCCATTTGGCACGCCTTTTGCTCATCACTGCAAGCCGGTGCTTGGACCGGTAAGTGTATGAGGGGGCGAGGGCGTGAAATTCATCATCGCAGTCATCAAGCCATTCAAGCTGGACGAGGTGCGGGAAGCCCTCGGAAGTATTGGTGTGGCTGGAATGACAGTTACCGAGGTCAAGGGGTTTGGTCGTCAGAAGGGGCAGACCGAAATCTATCGCGGCGCTGAATATTCGACGAACATGCTGCCCAAGGTAAAGCTTGAGATCGCAGTCGCCGACGAACTCGCCGCGCAGGCCGTCGAAACAATTCAGCAGACTGCAAGCACCGAAGCCATCGGCGACGGGAAGATCTTCGTCTTCGACCTAGCCAGCGCCACCCGCATTCGCACCGGCGAAACCGGCGAAACCGCGCTCTAAGGGGGACCTCTAACATGAAACGCTCGCTTTATCGCATCGCTCCCCTGGCGCTCGCCGGGCTTGGACTTGCTGAACCTGCCTTGGCTCAGGAAGCTGCAACGCCCGCCGCAGAAGCTGTCGGCGGCGGCACTGCATATATCTTCAATACGCTTCTCTTCCTTATCGGCGGCTTTCTCGTCATGTGGATGGCGGCTGGCTTCGCCATGCTGGAAGCCGGCCTGGTCCGCTCCAAGAATGTTTCGGTACAATGTCTGAAAAACATTGGCCTCTACGCCATTGCCGGCCTGATGTTCTGGGTGATCGGTTATTCGATCGCGTACCCCGGTTTCGAAGGCGGCTATTTCGGCATCGCCAACTTCCCCTACACCATGCAGGGAGTTGGAGAAGCGGATACCGGCACGGGATATTCAGTCGCATCTGACTGGTTCTTCCAGATGGTATTTTGCGCCACTACTGCTTCTATCGTTTCAGGCACCGTGGCCGAACGCGTGAAACTCGTTCCCTTCTTCGTATTCGTCACGATCCTCACCGGCTTCATCTATCCGGTAATCGTAAGCTGGGAATGGGGTGCCGGCTGGCTCGATGCGATGGGCTTCTCGGACTTTGCCGGCTCCACTCTCGTTCACTCGACCGGCGGTTGGGCTGCGCTCATGGGCGCCCTGATCATCGGCCCGCGCCTCGGCCGTTATGCCAAAGACGGCAAGATGGCTGTATTCCCGGGTTCCAGCATTCCTCTGGCCACTCTTGGGACCTTCATTCTCTGGCTCGGCTGGTTCGGCTTCAACGGCGCTTCGCAGCTGGCAATGGGCACGGTGGGCGATGTTTCGGACGTGTCGAAGATTTTCGTGAATACCAACATGGCCGCATGCGCAGGTGTGGTGGTCGCGATCATCTTTACGCAGCTTCGTTATGGCAAGGCAGACACCACCATGGCACTCAACGGTGCTTTGGCTGGCCTGGTCGCCATCACTGCTGAACCGCTGACGCCGAATGTCGGCATGGCCATCATCATCGGCGGTATCGGCGGTGCGCTTCCGGTCATCTTTGTCCCCATCCTCGACAAGCTCAAGGTTGACGACGTGGTCGGCGCTATTCCGGTTCACCTTATGGCCGGCATCTGGGGCACGCTCGCGGTTCCGCTTACCAATACGGAAGTCCCCTTTGTGGCCCAGATTACGGGTGTGGTCGCGACCGGCGTCTTCGTCAGCATCGTCTCGGCTGTCGTGTGGTTTGCACTGAAAGCCACCATCGGTCTTCGCCCCAGCGAAGCGGAAGAAATGGCCGGCCTCGATCTTGGGGAGACCGGAATCGAAGCCTATCCGGAATTCACACGTACGACCTGATTACCAGTTTGGCGGGGCCGCCACCTCTCTCTCCAGCTAAAGGCGGCCCCGCCTACACATGTTCCTCCTGCGAACACCGACTACCGACGGGCCGGGATCTGAAGATCTCGGCCCTTTTTTTATAAATATTTGAAATATAAGTGAATTGTAGACTCTTTCGGAAGAGTATAAGCATCGAATCACATGCCGTTACTTGTGTTTTGGTATGTTCATCAGGGAGGAAATGATGATGGTTCGATCTAGGAATACAAAACTACTTTATCGAGCAGCTCTTTTATCTGGGGTAGCCGGCTTGGGGGCCAATGTGCCCGCTCAGGCGCAGGACTCAGAAACGCGGATTGAAACGGATGCGGAGGCCGTTGCCGCCGCTGACTCGCAAGCCATTATCGTCACCGGAACCCGACAAACCAACCGGTCCGCTGCCGATACCGTTGCGCCTGTGGATGTGGTCAGCTCGGAAGAACTGAACAATTCGGCAAACAGCGACATTGGCAACGTGCTGCGCGTTACAGTGCCGTCGTTCAACGTGGGCACGCAGCCAATTTCCGACGCCGCTACTTTGGTAAGACCAGCCAACTTGCGGGGCCTGTCGCCTGACAACACACTTGTCCTTGTAAACGGTAAGCGCATGCACCGCGCCGCCGTCATCGCCTTCCTTGGTGGCGGAATTTCAGATGGCTCGCAGGGTCCGGATATCTCGGTCATTCCGGCAATCGCGATCAAGCAGCTGGAGGTTCTGCGCGATGGAGCGTCTTCGCAATATGGTTCGGATGCCATCGCAGGCGTTCTGAATTTCATCCTGAAGGATGCTCCCGATGGCGGGACCATCTCGGCTCAGTGGGGAGAAACTTACGAGGGGGACGGCGACCAATATACGATTGGTGCCAATATCGGCCTCGGCCTTGGAACCGGCGGTTTCATCAATTTGTCCGGGGAATATGGCGAATCCGATGCCACATCGCGCTCGGTTCAGCGCGACGATGCGGCTGCACTTATCGCGGCGGGTAATACGGCCGTCGCCGACCCGGCGCAGATTTGGGGGCAGCCCAACGTCAACGACGACACCAAATTCTATGCCAATATGGGTTACGAATTCAGCCCGGCCGTCAGCTTTTATGCTTTCGGCAACTATGCAGAACGCAATGTCGACGGCGGCTTCTATTTCCGCAATCCAACCAATCGCGGTGGTGTATTCGCAGGGCCGACAGTCGACCCGGCGACGGGCCAGCCTCTGGCGGAAGAAGATGGCGGCGTGCCCTCCGTGCTGGTCGGAGATCTCTCGATCGACACTGCAGGCGACTGCCCTGCCGGCATTCCGCTGACCGCGGGTGGAGGTCTCATCCCCGATCCGACGATCCTTGGGCAAGTACAGGCTGATGACAATTGCTTCAGCTTCGTGGAGATTTTCCCAGGCGGATTCACTCCCCGTTTCGGCGGTGACGTTGAGGATTATTCGGTAGCTGCCGGCTTCCGTGGCCAGCTGTTTGGCGGCCTGGATTACGACCTCAGCTATCGCCACGGGCGCAACAAGACATCCTTCCAGATTCGCAATACGGTCAACGCTTCGCTTGGGCCCAACACCCCCACCACATTCAATCCCGGTGGCTATGCGCAGACGGAAAACGTCGTAAATTTCGACCTCGGCTATGAAGTTCCGCTGGGCGAAGGCAGCGTATATGTTGCGGCCGGTGCAGAATACCGTGACGAGGAATTCACGATTACTGCTGGCGATCCGGAGTCGTTCCAGCTCGGTCCGCTCGCGCAGCCCACCGCAGCTTATCCCATCGGCCAGGGCTTTTCGACCAGCTCCAACGGGTTCCCCGGTTTCGCGACCAATGCGGCCGGTTCGAGCAAGGAAGACAATAAGGCCGCCTATATCGACATCGAGGCCGATCTCATCGATGCCCTGACCCTCCAGGGTGCTGTCCGCTATGAAGATACCAAGAGCTTCGGCGATACGGTAACGTGGAAGCTGGGCGGACTATACAAGCTCACCGATGCGGCACCTATTCGACCGGCTTCCATGTACCCACGGCCGGCCAGGCGAATGTCATCAATGTGACGACGCAGTTCTCCGGTGGGATGCTGCAGGACGAGGGTACTTTCCCGCTCAACAGCCCTCCCGGGCTCATCGCCGCGGATTATGTGGAGAATAGTCTGGGTCTAGACCGTCCGACGCTCGGGCCCGAAAAGGCAGACAGCTTCACACTTGGCGTAGCAGGTGATTTCGGTGATTTCTCCGTCACTCTCGATTACTTCAACATCAAGCTCAAGAACCGCATTTCGCGTTCCTCCACGATCAATTTCCCTGCGGCGCTGTGCTATGTTGCGGAAAGGGATGGTGTGGGAACAGCCTGTCCGACGGATTACAATGCGGCTGACGCGGACCTCCCATCTCCTGCCGAATTGCTGACACAGCTGGATGCGGCGGGATCCCTGAACCGCTCGGATTTCACCGGGTTCGAGGATCTTGTTGCCTTCACCTATTTCAACAATGATTTCGATACACGCACGCAAGGTCTCGATTTCGTGGCGAATGCACGCCTCTATCCGATTGAGGGAGGTACCACGCGGGCAACTCTTGCTATCAACTACACCGATACTTCGGTGACCGACGTCGGGGAGACTATCTCGGATACGCGGGTACGCCAGTTGGAAGAAGGTCTGCCGAAATGGAAAGGCTTCCTCAACCTGACGCATGAGCAGGGCCGTCTCCGAGGACTTTTGCGCGCCAACTATTTCGGCAGCTATTACGAAGCCTATCTTGAGGATTCGACCTTGCCGATCGACGCGGGCGCTGAAGTCACCTTCGATGCTGAACTAGGGTACGAGGTTATAGACGGCCTCGAAATTGCGGCAGGTGCACAGAACCTGTTCGACAATTATCCCGATCTCAATCCTTACTCGGGCGTTGCAGGGGGCAAGTATGGCGAACGTTCGCCATTCGGCTTCAACGGCGGCAGCTATTACCTGCGAGCGCGCTTTCAGTGGTAACAGCAAAGCCATTGCTGAAGGAGGGGGGCGGCCGTAACGGTCGCCCCTTTCTTTGCGAAAGGATCGCAATGCTGACTATCCGGCTGGCCCTGCATGACGACGAGAGTGCTATCGCTGAGCTTATGGCGCTGGCTATCGAGCAGCTGCAGCAAGGCTATCTTAAGCCCGAACAGATCGAAGCATCCAAGGGGGGAATGGGTCTCGATGCGATGCTGATCGCAGACGGGACCTATTTCGTGGTGGAAGCAGGCCAAGCGCTGGCTGGCTGTGGTGGCTGGTCGCGCCGCGCGACCCTTTATGGAGGCAATCATTCCGCTGGCAGAGATCCGCGGCTGCTGGACCCGTCGAGCGAGCGTGCCCGGATCCGGGCGATGTACACTCATCCCGATCATGTGCGCAAAGGAGTGGGCAGGTTGATACTCGAGACCTCCGAGGGTGCTGCTCGTGCGGAAGGGTTCACGGAACTGGAAATGGCCGCCACGATGGCAGGCAAGCCATTCTACTTGCGTTGTGGCTACGAAGTCGAAAGCGAATGGGAGGATACCAACGGTCCCATAGCTTTCCCCCTCGCCACCATGACCAAGCGCCTCTAGCCCTCAGCGCATTGACCAGCAGTATTACGAGCCTTCGGAGCACGACCTCCAGCCTTAGCGGCCAAGCGCTTCATTCACGAATTGTGCGCAGCGTTCCCCGATCATGATGCTCGGCGCGTTGGTATTGCCAGACACGATCCGCGGCATGATGCTGGCATCCGCGATCCAGAGGTTTTCAACTCCCCGCAGCCGCAATTTCGGATCGACGACATCGTCGTCACCCGGTCCCATTCGGCAAGTGCCTACTGGATGGTAGACGGTATCGGCGCGATTGCGGATTATTTCGTCGAGTTGCGCATCGTCGTTCAGATCGACCGGATGGCGGTCGCGTGGGTCGAACGCCTGGAGGGCAGGGGAGCCAGCGATGCGATGCGACATCCTCACACCTTCACGCAGGGTGGCAATATCGCGATCGTCAGCAAGGAAATTGGGATCGATAGTTGGCCCGTCTTCTGCGTTTCTGCTTACGAGCTGCACCGTCCCCCGGCTTTCCGGCCGCAACACGCAGGCGTGAAGCGAAAAACCATACCCCTTCACTTTAGTCCGGCCATGATCTTCCAGCACGGCCGGAACGAAATGCCATTGGATATCGGGGGCGGGAGCATCACGCATCACCTTCCAGAACCCGCCAGCTTCGGCATAGGGAGTGGTCATAATGCCAGTGCGTTTGCGCCGATGTTCGATTAGCGCCTTCGCCATACGCAGCTTCCCTGCGAATGTGCTGCCGATGAGCTGAGTATTCTCAGACTGCCAGCTGGAAACATAATCGATATGGTCTTGGAGGTCTGATCCGACGGCCGGCTTGTCGATCCTCACCTGGATACCGTTTTCTCGCAGATGGACTCCGGGGCCGATGCCCGAAAGCATGAGAATCTGTGGTGAATTGAAGGTGCCAGCGGAAAGGACCACTCCGCCCCGGGCGCTTACAGTGCGGGTCCGCTTCCCCACGGAATAGGTGACCCCGGTAACGCGTCCGTCCTCGATCACCAGTTTCTGTACGGTCACGCCAATGCGGACATCAAGGTTTCTCGAACCTCTCAGCGGTTCGACATAGGCGCGCGATGACGACCAGCGCTCGCCGTCCTTTTGCGTGACCTGGAAAACGCCGAAGCCTTCCTGCCGCGCCCCATTGAAATCGTCGTTACGCGGCAGCTGCAACTGTGCCGCCGCTTCGACGAAGGCAAGGCTTGCAGGGTTGGCATAATGCTGGTCGCTCACCCAAAGGGGGCCATCAGCCCCGTGATATTCGCTTTCGCCGCGGGTGTTGTGTTCCGCCTGCTTGAAGTGGGGAAGGACGTCATCATAGGCCCAGCCGGTGCAACCGAGCGCCGCCCAATTATCGTAATCCCAGCGATTACCGCGGATGTATACCATGGCGTTGATAGCGGAGCTGCCTCCCAAACCCTTCCCGCGCGGCTGATAACCGGTGCGCCCGTTCAGGCCCATCTGAGGCACGGTTTCATACATGTAGTTGGCCCCGGGGTTCGGCACTGCAAACAGCCCGGGAGTGGTCACGCGTAATCCGGTATTTCGGCCCCCTGCCTCCAGAAGGCACACAGTCTTGCCGGATTCGGCCAGTCTCCCGGCAACTGCGCTACCACCACTTCCGCCACCGATGACGACAACGTCGAATTCGCCCATTTTCTCTCTCCCGAGTCGGGAGGTTAGGCAGAGGCGGTGTTGCCTGCAATCGGGTTTTCAACTGCAACCGGTTTTTAGCGTCATGAATTTACAGCCGAGGCGCTGCTTGCGGCGCCCGACGGCAATAATTGGTTCTGTAGCTTTATCCGTCAGATTGGCGGCTCAGCAGGTCCATGGTTGGCCTGATACCGGAAAGATCGTAACCCGCAGCTGCGGCAGCTTCCGACAATTGGTCGACTTGCGCACCGGATTTGGCATTCGCGAGTGCCCAGAGGATCGTCGAGCGGGTGCCGGAGCGGCAGTAGGCCAACACGGTTCCTTCCGCAGAGTCCAAAGCAGTCTGCATCTCTTCGATCTGCGGCAGGCTGAAACCGGCCGAACTGACCGGGATGGCACGATAGGCGATGCCGTTTGCATGGGCGGCCGCTTCGATTTCTGCACCGTCAGGCTGATCCGCCGCCTCGCCATCGGGGCGGTTGTTGATGATCAGAGTGACCCCGGCTTCCTTCGCCCGTGCGACGTCCTCCGCCACGATCTGAGGCGATGCCAGCATTCCTTCGCGCAGCTGCTTGAATTCGGTCACTGTCCTAAGCCTCCTTTGCTTTTCTGGCCCGCCGGTTCCGTTGCACCATGTTGAGCAACTCGACGCCGACCGAAAATCCCATCGCGGCATAAATGTAGCCCTTGGGAACATGGAATCCGAAGCCGTCGGCAATGAGGACCAGGCCGATCATGACGAGGAAGGCCAATGCCAGCATTACCAGCGTGGGGTTTTTCTCGATGAATTTTGCCAGCGGATCGGCAGCGATCATCATGATGCCGACTGTTATAACGACTGCTATGACCATGATGGGAATTTCATCGGTCATGCCGACTGCGGTAAGTATCGAATCGACTGAAAATACCAGATCGATCGCAACGATCTGGGCGATAACGGTGCCGAATGTTGCGGTCACGGCTTCGGCCGTACCAGGCGTCTTATCGAGAAGATCGCCCGAATTGTCTTCCGGCTCCATCGAATGATGAATTTCCTTGGTCGCTTTCCAGAGGAGGAATAGGCCGCCAACCAGCAGAATTAAGTCCCGCCCCGAGAAGGCGGTCTCGAAGGTCGGCTCTCCATATGCGCTTGGCGAACCCTGAATGCCGAGATCGAACAAAGGCTGCTGCAAGGTCACAATCCAGCCGATCAGCATCAGCAGGCTTATGCGCATGACCAGTGCCAGCGAAAGGCCGATCCTGCGGGCTTTCTGCTGTTGATGTTCAGGCAGCTTGTTCGAAAGAATCGCAATGAAGATCAGGTTGTCCACCCCAAGAACTACTTCCAGGGCAATGAGGGTGAGCAGGGCCAGCCATGCGGCAGGGTCGGAAAACAGCGCGATCAAGTCCATATTGCCCCGATGCCCAAGCGTAGTTGCGGTGGCAAGGGAGAATTCTGCCGACTTTTACATGCGAAAATGTCACATTCGTGCGTCAGAACACGATTGTGCGCTAAAATATTCGCAAGATGCAATCTTTCACGCTATGCATGCGAGTAATGCGGGGTGGATTTTCCAGATTCTCCCATGCGCAAACGCCGGGTACGCCTCGCAGCCTGCGTGCCCGAGCGAATGATTACTCGGCTGCGCGACAAGGTATTTTACGACTTATGGGTTACGACAAAGGGCGGCGCCGGGGACGGGACAAGCGGGACAATATCGGCGAAGATTTTGACCCGTTCGGTGGACCTCCCGGCGGTTTCGAACAGGGCGGCGGTTTTGGCGGCGGTGATCGTGGCGGTTACGGCGGCGGCGGTTTCGGCGGCGGTGGTGATCGCGGCGGATACGGCGGCGGTAATCGTGGCGGCGGCGGCTTCGGTGGCGGCAACCGCGGTGGCGGCGGCGGCTTCGGCGGCGGTCCACGCGGCGGGGGCGGTGGTGCTGGCGGTGGCAACCGCATGCCGGCACAGGTCGTTGGTACCGGCAAGGGCACGGTGAAGTTCTTCAATTCGCAGAAGGGCTTCGGCTTCATCCAACAGGAAACCGGTGGCGAAGATATTTTCGTTCACATCAGCGCTGTCGAGCGTGCAGGTCTTGAGGGCCTTGCCGAAGGGCAGGAACTGGAATTCAACCTGGTGGATCGCGGCGGCAAAGTGTCGGCGCAGGACCTTCAGGTTGTCGGTGACGTGATCGAAGTCGAACAGAAGGCCGCGGCACCGCGCCGCGAACTGACCGGCGAAAGAGCGAGCGGTACGGTCAAGTTCTTCAATTCGATGAAGGGCTTCGGCTTCCTGACGCGCGACGATGGTCAGCCGGACGCATTCGTCCACATCAGCGCCGTGGAACGTTCGGGCCTCTCCACTCTGAATGAAGGAGAGCGCTACGAATTCGACCTCGAGGTCGACCGACGCGGCAAATATTCCGCGGTCAATCTGGTTCCTGCCGAATAAGGCAGAGAGCACTCCTTCCGCTGTCGTTTGACCAACGCGGCGTGAAGGAATAGATCGCTGGCAAACACGCAGATGGCGGCTCCCGTTCCGGGGCCGCCATTTGTCTTTGATACTCGTGAGGAGAGTCCTGAGAATGTCGATCAGCCCGCTGATGCCCGTATATCCCCGCTGCGGCGTACGCCCTGTCGCAGGCGATCACTGCCATCTGATCGACGAAGACGGTACGCGATATCTGGATTTCGCCAGCGGCATTGCAGTGAATCTGCTCGGCCATAGCCACGAGGGCCTGATCGGAGCCATCCAGAAGCAGGCCGAGACGCTGATGCATGTCTCCAACCTCTACGGTAGCCCCCAGGGCGAAGCTCTGGCGCAGCGGCTGGTCGACAAGACATTCGCCGACACCGTGTTCTTCACCAATTCGGGCGCGGAAGCCGTCGAAGCGGCCATCAAGACCGCTCGCGCCTATCACCAGCATGAAGATGGCGACGCCAATCGCACCGAGCTGATCACCTTCACCAACGCCTTCCACGGCCGCACCATGGCGACGATCAGCGCGTCCAATCAGGAAAAAATGCACAAGGGGTTCATGCCCTTGCTCGCTGGTTTCCAGTATGCGGAATTCGACAATCTCGAAAGCGCCAAGGCCCTTGTGACCGACAAGACGGCCGGCTTCCTCGTCGAACCGATCCAGGGTGAAGGTGGTATCCGCCCGGCATCGGATGAATTCATTCACGGGCTGAAGGCGCTGTGCGACGAACACGATCTGATGCTGGTGTTCGACGAAGTTCAGTGCGGTGTGGCGCGGACCGGAAAGCTCTACGCCTATGAACATTACAGCGTCGAGCCGGACATCATGGCGACTGCCAAGGGCATCGGCGGGGGTTTCCCGCTGGGCGCCTGCATGGCGACCGAAAAAGCTGCCCGGGGCATGGGCTTCGGCACGCACGGTTCGACCTACGGCGGCAATCCGCTTGCCATGGCTGCGGGCACGGCAGTGATGGATGCTGTGGCGAATGACGAATTCCTCGCGGAAGTCACCGAAAAGGGCGAACGCCTGCGCAGCCGCCTCGAACAGTTCATCGGCAATTATCCTGAATTGTTCGACTTCGTGCGCGGGAAGGGCTTGATGCTTGGTCTGCGGATGAAGGTCGAAAGCCGGCCCTTCTTCGTTCATCTGCGCGACAATCACCAGCTGCTGACTGTTGCAGCCGGCGATCAAACCTTGCGCGTTCTGCCCCCCCTGGTGGCCGACGATGCGGAATTCGATGAATTCTTCGACAAGCTTTCCGCCGGTGCGGCAAGCTACGATCCGCAGGCGAACTGACGGTGACCGGTGCTTCCGATCAGGCCCCCATGGTGAGAAACTTTCTCGATCTTTCCGATGCTGGAGGGGATGCGATCGCCGCCATGCTGGCCGATGCGCAGGATCGCAAGGCCGCGCGCATGGGCTGGCCGAAAGGCAAACCCGATGCCGATGCGCCGCTGGCCGGCCATGTCCTGGGCATGATTTTCGAGAAGAATTCCACCCGGACCCGCGTCAGTTTCGACATCGGAATGCGCCAGCTCGGAGGCTCCGCCCTTATTCTCGACTCCGGGACGAGCCAGCTGGGTCGGGGTGAAAGCATCGCCGACACGGCGCGCGTGTTGAGCCGGATGGTTGATGCCATCATGATCCGGACAGACGATCACGCAAAGGCCGAGGAATTGGCGCATTACGCGCACGTGCCGGTGATCAACGGCCTGACAGACCGGTCACACCCCTGCCAGATCGTGGCCGACCTGCTGACCGTCGTCGAGCAGGGGAAGGCGCTGCCTGGTCTGGAACTGGCCTGGCTGGGCGATGGCAACAATGTCCTTCATTCCATCCTCGAAGCCGCAGGACTGTTCAAGTTCAACGTCCGGGTGGGCGTGCCGCGCGGGTACGAGCCGGAAGCCGAGTTCATCGAAATGGCACGGCGGGGTGGCGCCGAGGTCACCCTGACTCACGATGCCGCGGAGGCTGCGCGAGGGGCAGACATCATCGTGACGGATACCTGGGTTTCGATGGGTCAGGACCACGCCCACAGCAAGATTGCTGCAATGGCCCCATTCCAGGTCAACACGCAGCTCATGGAATGCGCGAAATCCGACGCTAAATTCCTTCACTGCCTGCCGGCGCATGTGGGCGACGAAGTTACCACGGATGTTTTCGAGAGCGCCCAGTCGGTGGTATTCGACGAGGCCGAAAACCGCATCCATGCGCAGAAGTCTGTACTTCTCTGGAGCTTCGGCCTGCTGGGTTGATTTGCCGGGGTCTGTAAATTCGTGATGGCGCACTCCATATGAGCGCCCATGACTTCCACGACACATGCCAATGAAGAGACCTTTGCCGGTCGCACTTTGAAATTCACGATCCCATCGCGCGATGCGCGCGGTCGCCTGGTTCGGCTGGACAGTTCGCTCGATGAAATCCTGTCGGTGCACGATTATCCGGCACCGATTACACACCTGCTCGCTGAAGCGCTGGTGCTCATCACCCTCATGGGTTCGCTGGTGAAGGATGATGGATCCCAGGTTACGATGCAGGCCCAGACAGAGGCCGGCGCGATCAATCTGCTCGTTTGCGATTACAAGGGCGGCGATCTGAGAGGCTATGTCGATTTCGACGAAGATCGTCTCGCTGCACTTGGCGCCAATCCTTCGCTTTTTGCCTTGTTCGGCAAGGGCTATCTGGCGATCACTTTCGACCTTGCGACGGGCAAGGGCAGATATCAGGGTATTGTCCCGCTCGAAGGTGAGACGCTAGCTGAAGCATGCGAAAGCTATTTCATGCAATCCGAACAGGTACCTACCCTGATCCGGACGGCAATCCGCTCAGATGGTGGCAACTGCACGGGTGCGGGAATGCTTTTGCAGCACCTGCCCGATGGCGAAGAGGGTCGCGAGCGTCTCCATGCGCGGCTCGATCACCCGGAATGGGAACACGTCGCGATATTGGGCGGCTCGCTGAAGCATGAAGAACTTCTCTCAAGCGACCTCTCGCTCGAAGCCATAGTGTGGCGTCTCTTCCATGAAGAAAGCGAAGTGCTGGTCGAGCATGGCGAACAAGCGAGGAAGGGCTGTCGCTGTTCAATCGAACATTACCGAGACGTTCTCTCGAAGTTTCCGGAAGCCGACCGTGCGGAGATGCGGGATGATAACGGGATCATTAGCGTGGATTGCGCATTCTGTTCCCGTCAGTTCCCGATCGATGCCTGATGGGTCCATTAAACGTAAAAGCAATTTCGTCTTGGCGATGTTATGGTGCGGTTCACCGCTCTTGGTATATAATCGCAAGAATGCGCAGTGCTTGGCAGATAGAAAATCATGATGATATCGAAGAAATCACAACGAACAGTAGCCGGTCTTTCCGCAATTGGTGCGCTGGTCTTTGGCGCCCCGGTAGTCGCGCAGGCTTCACTAGCCATGCTGGACTCCGTAGATCGCGGAGGCTGGGAACTTCGTTATCGCGACGGTAGCCCGTCGCGGAGCATTTGTGTCCGCAACGGGCGGGAATTCATCCAGCTCCGGCACGCCGGGGACACCTGCAACCGCTTCGTCGTCGAAGATGGAAAGTCCCAGGTCACGGTCCAGTATACCTGCCGTGGAAATGGCTATGGCCGGACCAACATCCGCCGTGAGAATTCCGGCTTGGTCCAGATAGACAGCCAGGGCATTGCCGATGGCCGCCCATTCCAGTTTTCTGCAGAGGCGCGTCGGACAGGTTCCTGCCGCTGACTTGCCGATCCGGGAGCTGAGGGTTAGCGGAAAACTCATGACCAAGGCGAACTCTGAAGCACCGGGCCCGGCGGTCGTGCTCCTTTCCGGGGGTCTCGACTCGATGGTTTCTGCCGCCCTTGCGCGCGAACGGGGCCACGCCGTCCATGCGCTGACCATCGATTATGGCCAGCGCCATATCCGCGAATTGCAATCGGCCAAGGCGATCGCGGAAAAGCTCGGAGTGGAACGCCATGTCGAACTGCCGCTCGACCTTCGGAAATTCGGTGGATCTGCGCTGACCGCCGACATTGATGTGCCCAAGTCCGGGGTGGAGGAAGATGCTATTCCGGTCACCTATGTCCCGGCGCGCAATCTCGTTTTCCTTGCGCTGACGACGGCCTTTGCGGAAAGTTCGGGCTCGCGCGATATCTTCATCGGAGTCAACGCACTCGATTATTCGGGCTATCCGGATTGTCGGCCGGAATTCATTTCCAGCTTCGCGGAAACGGCGTGCCTTGGCACGAAGCAGGGCGTCGAAGGCGACCCCTTCACGATCCATGCTCCGCTACAATACATGACCAAGGCCGACATAGCCCGCGAATGCGATCGTCTCGGTCTCGACCCCGCGTGGAGCTGGTCCTGCTACGATCCGACACCTGAGGGGCTTGCCTGCGGCGAATGCGATTCCTGTCGCTTGCGGCAAAAAGGGTTTGAAGAAGCGGGAGTTATCGATACGACTGTCTACTCATAAGGGCGAAAAGCCCAGGGAGAGTAGAGAATTGAATCAGACCACACACGCGGAGACCGTCGAAAATCCCAAGGATCCTGTGGGGTTGGACAAGGTCCCGGCCTATAGCTGGTACGCCCTGAGCGTTCTCGTCGTTGTTTATGTCCTCAATTTCGTCGACCGCAATATCATCTCCATCCTCGCAGAGGATATCAAGGCAGACCTTGGTTTGCGAGATGACCAGATCGGGTTTCTATACGGCACCGCATTCGGCGTGTTCTACGCGTTGTTTGGCATC
This sequence comes from uncultured Erythrobacter sp., assembly GCA_947504155.1. Taxonomy (GTDB): domain Bacteria; phylum Pseudomonadota; class Alphaproteobacteria; order Sphingomonadales; family Sphingomonadaceae; genus Qipengyuania. Next base: position 409,280 of record CANNGF010000002.1, on the reverse strand, counting down.
CCCTTGGGTAAGCTGGCGGACAGCTGGCATCGTATCAGGCTGATGACGGCAGGACTGGCGATCTGGTCGGCCTTTACCGCGCTTTCAGGCTTCGCGCGCAATTTCACAACGCTCAGTGTCGCCCGGATCGGCGTTGGCGTTGGCGAGGCAACGGCCAGTCCCAGCGCCTATTCGCTGATTTCGGACTGGTTTCCCAAGAAGATGAGGGCGACCGCGCTCGCCATCTATTCCTCTGGCCTGTACATCGGCGGCGGCATCTCGCTCCTCATCGGCGGCGCTATCGTCGAGAACTGGAATTCCAGCTTCCCGAACAATCCCCCGCTTGGGCTTGCCGGATGGCAGGCAGCTTTCGTGATCGTTGGTCTGCCCGGCATCCTGCTCGCGCTGCTCGTCTTCACACTGAAGGAACCGGTACGCGGCCAGAGCGACGACATCATTACCCCGCCGTCCAAGGATCCCTTCCGTGGATTCTTTCGTGAGCTTATCGCTGTCATTCCGCCCTTCACCCTGATCGGGGCGGCAAGGGCAGGAATAGGGGGAATTGCGCTCAACCTCGCAGGCGCCCTAGTCATCGGGGCCGTTGCCTATGTCCTTACGCAAGTAACCGGCAATGCTCAGCAATGGATTGCGGTCGGCATTGGTTATTATGCGATCTTCTCATGGGCATCGACGCTGAAGCGCCGCGACGAACCGGCCTTTTCGCTGATCTGGGGGACCCCTGCCTTTCTCAGCACGATCTTGGCCTATGGCATGGTCGCCTTCATGTCCTATGCCGCATCCTTCTGGGCTGCGCCCTATGCGATCCGCATCCTTGAAGAGGCCCCGTCCACGGCAGGCTTCTGGATCGGCGGCCCAGGTGCTTTGGGCGGCTTCCTCGGCGTGATCGGTGGCGGGTGGATGGCTGACCGTTTGCGCCAGCGTTACGCCACCGGTCGTCTGCTGGTAGTCGGCATCGGTCTCGTGGGCGCAGCGCCCTTCCTCTACACGATGTTCACCACCATGAACCCCATGGTTTTCTACATAGCGGCTTTCCTGCAGTCGCTTTTCGGAAGTTCGGCCCTCGGCGCCGCCGCCGCTACATCGCAGGATTTGGTGTTGCCGCGTATGCGCGGAACCGCGACGGCGACCTTCTTCCTGTCGACAACGCTCGTGGGGCTTGCTTTGGGGCCCTATATGGCGGGCCAGGTATCGAGCATGACTGGAAGCCTTTCGACCGGGGGGCTGAGCCTTCTCGTGGCGGTTCCGATCGGCCTTGTTCTTCTCCTCATTGCCCACCGCACGGTGCCCGAAGCCGAACGGTCATTGCTCGACAGGGCACGCGCGGCGGGCGAAGAGATTACGGTCTGATCAACTCATCTTGAGGACGCCGCAGGCAACGCGCGATCCTGCGTCACCTGCAGGATCGGTGCGGTAATCGTCAGGTCCAGCATGGATGACGATCGCGGTACCGTCGGCATCGAAGAGGTAGCTGCGATAGGCAGGCGTATCCGGGCCGATGTCGACCGTAATGCTGGCCGTGCGCGAGGTCCCGACCTCCAGATTGGGCATATCGCCGACGTGCTTGCCTTCGGGATTGAGCGCGCCGTGTTCGCGATCGAGCGGATTGAGGTGCCCGCCCGCGCTCTTGAAGTCCGGAGCTTCGCAGCGACCGGTCGTATGAAGGTGGAAACCATGCTCGCCCGGCTCCAGGCCGGTCGCAGTCATGGCAAGCGACAGGGTCGTGCCATCTGAATTAAGCTGGGCCATTCCCACCGGTACGCCATTGGCGCGGGTGAGTTGGGCTTCCGCGATGGGATCGGTCGAATAGTTGTCCATGGTGGCACAACCGGCGAGTGCGATTGCGGCGATCGGAGCGGCGAGCATCATACGCATAAATCTTGTCCCTTTGTTCTAGTCACGCCGTACCAACGAAAAAGGGGCCGGATTGCTCCGACCCCTTTCCGATGTTTCAACTCCGAAGAGTGAATTACATGCCCGAACCCGGACCGTAGGTAACTTCCACACGGCGGTTCTGGAGTTCGCGAACGCCGTCGGCGGTCGGAACGCGAAGCTGCGTTTCACCGAATGCTTCGCTCGAGATGCGGCCACCCGGTACACCACGTGAGGTGAGGTAGTCGCGGACCGACGAGTTACGACGCTCGGCGAGGCCGATGTTGTACTGAGCCGAACCCGAGGTGTCGGTGTGGCCAGCGAGCATGACCGAAGCCATACCGCAGTTGGCGTAAGCCGAAACCGCGTTGTCGAGGATCGTCGCTGCTTCAGGCGTGATGTCCGACTTGTCCCAGTTGAAGAAGACAATGTACGGGCCCTGCTGGCAGACCGGAGCCGGCGGCGGCGGCGGCGGGGGAGGCGGCGGCGGCGGCGGCGGCGGTGGCGGCGGCGGCGGCGGTACTACCGCAGCAGGCGCACCGAAGTTGTAGCTCAGCGTACCCATCAGCGAGTGGGTGCGGAACTTGCCGTCACGCTCTGCGCCGGTGTTGTCGACGAGCGATACGTCTTCAGCGGTGAACATGCGATAGCGCAGGCCAACGTCGATGTTGTCGGTCAGCGGTGCGCGAATGCCGGCGAGAACCTGCCAAGCGAAATCGGTCGATGAATCATCAACAACGGGATCGACAGCATTGGGAACCGAAATCTGACCTTCGAGGCTAGTGCGAGCAACGCCGGCACCACCACCAACAAAGCCCTGCAGACCATCATCGGGTCCGAAGTCGAACATGCCGTTGAGCATGAACGCAAGCGAGTTGGTCGAACCATTGGTCTCGAACCTATCCAGGCCTTCAACTTCGACTTCGTCATGGTCAGCATCGCGGTAGCTGACTTCGGTTTCCAGACGGAATGCACCGAAATCGTAACCGACGTAGCCGCCGCCATCGAAACCATATTCATAATCGATGTCGAGCGCAGGCGCCGTACCATCGTTGCTGTCAGACAGGGTCATGTCTTCGGCGATCATCGGGCCGAATTCACCGCCGATGTACCAAGAATTATCCCTAGCGAGGGCTGGCGATGCAAGGGCCGTAGAGGCCATCGCCATTCCTATGACTAATTTCCGCATTAGTTATTTCCCCTTTTTGCGAATTGGAGCCACCGAGTGCCGCGTATTTAGAACTGCGTCACCACGCTGGCAAGCGGGCAATAGTCGGGAACTGTTGCAAGAATGCCGCAATTCCCAAAGTGTAAACAAGGATTTCCGGGCGGTAACCCCCTCCTGTGTCGGATGCGTAACGTCATGAGCCTTGGGTGGTTCCACCGTGTTCAAGAAAAAATCCCAAAAGTCTTCAGGCAGCTAAGTATCTGATCGAGAGTTTGACGCGCTTCTACATCGACCACCGTGCCGCCTGAGGGAGAAGCCGGCGCCCCTATGCCCTGCCATTCTCCTGCGCGATAGCGGAGGAAGCGGCTCTCGCTTCGGTCGAACAGCAACATTTCGGGCCGGGGCACGATGAAGGTCCATTGCTCGCCATCCCAGCTAGCCAGTTCGTTCTCGTGATTCAGGAAGGCGCCCGTTGCGGCGCCTGCGATCAGCCAGCGTTGCCCGGCCAGCGGTGCATCGGGCGGGTTGGGGCGTTCGCCTTCGATATTCGGATCGATCAGAATGTCGAGCCGCGCCATCGCTTCGTTGAAGGTAAATTCTTTCTGAGACTGGCCGGGGTAAAGGTAGGGCAGCCCGAGATTGGCGGTTGCGTGATGCATGGTTTGTCTCCCGATGGTGGGGGGGTGTCAGGCCGGACGCCCAAGTTCGAGTGGCGCAGACCGGTCGTAGGTCCCGATCTGCCGAACGTAAAAAAGGCCGCCGGGCAATGTTGCTGTCAGTGAGACCAGTTCGCCTGCCGGTAGCGCCAGCGAGGGCTGACTGGTGGTCCAGCGCCTGAGCGGTGCATCGGAGGGGCCGAAGACGACTTCGTAGCCCTCCGATTCTTCGACCAGCGGCAGATCGACGTGGTCGGGCCATCCCCATTGGCCCCGCGCCCTGCGGGTCCAGGAAAGGAGCAAAGCTCCATCCTCAATTACCTGCATTCGCGGATGGACTGGTGACAGGGGCCGGAGCGACGCGCCGCCGTTTTCGAGGGCTGCAAAGGCAGCTTCGTCGTCTGCGGGGCCGATCGCGGCAAAGCGTATGCTTCCCGGATCGAGCGTAGCCGAGGTGAGCGAAAGGAGGCGGTCGTCCAGCATTGTCGCCGCACGACCTGCGGGGTGGCCTGTTGCCGCCGCCCTTTCGGTACCGCCACGGCCTCGCAACAGGCCGGTTAGCTGCCATTGCCCCAAGCCGAGCGGAATGGCCTGGGCGAATTGCAGGACCTCGCCGCCCAGCGCCAGGAGGTTCTCGTTCCGGCCGATTCCGCGCAAGTCTGTCGAAATCAGCGAGGCTTCATGGTCGATCAGCTGCACGATCAGGCTGGCTTCCGGTTCGAACCGGAGCGCCCGCGAAGGGGTAAGCGGCGCGACCAGCTGCCCGCAGAGCGCCCGCTCTTGCGCGGCGACGTCCAGCGGCACCATTGCGCCGTCCTCGACAGTATAGAGCGTGCAGCCCGGCCAGCGGCCAGCCGGGGCGCATGGCGCGGCGTAGACCACCCGCGCTGCTGGATTGCCGACGCCGTTCCAGGGGGTCTCGAACACGCGCAGGACCGTCTTGCTCGCCAGTCGATCGAAGGGCGCCCATGCCTCCCCCGAATCGGCTTTGGGCGGGGCGGTCACCGGCTCGACCGGGCGATGCCGCGCAAGCTCCAGTTCCACGCCGCCATCGCGCCATTCGCGGGCGAGGAGCTGAAACAGGCCGGAGTGGCCGGGCGCGGTAACGATCGCCCCGGGAGAAAGCTGCGGATCGAGATCGCTGCATCGCCATTTCAGGCGTTCTCCGGTTACCTTGGCGCGAACATTCGCGCGGCGCGCAAGGCTGAGCGCGTCGCCTGCATCGAAAACGCCGGGAACTTGGAGGGTGCGGGACGAGTAGTCGACGGTCCCGGCATATTGCAGGCCCGGCTGGAAATCGCGCGCCGCGTCGTAATAGCGCAGCGCTGACAGCTGCCCGGCGCCGCTGGTGCGCCGGGAGATGCTGGTGCCATCCAGCTGGCCGAAATCGCCGCCGTCCCAGCGGACCGCCGGGGGGAGGGCGCAAACGGGCTCCTCGCCGGAAGATGCGAGCCGGACCGCGCAACCTTCCTCGCCCGTACTTACTGTAAGCGGCCAGAGCCGATCGACCAGCTGCAGCACCTCGCGCAGCGAGCCGCCCTCATGCGCAAAGCCGCGCAATTCATCGAGCCGCACGCCTTTGGCCGAACCCGCCCCGCAATCTTCCATCAGCAATTCGACCATGCGGCTGCCGTCCCCGGCAAAAATCTCGAAGCTGAGCGGCGGGATGCGGTTGCCGAAATCGGTGAGGTCGAGATCCTCGAACACCGCATAGGCTGTCCCGCGAAAGGCCGGGCATTGCGCGCCGAGTGCCGCTTCCATCAGCGGATCGCATGGCTGGTCGCCATGCCCGGTATAAACGCGCAGCTGGCCCCCGGCCTTCAGGTCCCCGGCCTTGCCGCGCAGCAGGCTGCCGCCCGCCCAGATGCGGCCGATGCGGTCTATCGGGCGGCTCGACAGCGCCACGGCAAAGGATGCCGAATAGCTGTAGCGTACGGTCTTGGGCTGGCCCTTGCCGCCGCCCTCCCGCTCACGATGCTCGGTCAGATCGGCTGCCCAGACGATCGAGCCGCCGCTGCGCATCGTGCCGTAATGGCGGGCGATCGGCGTGCCATAGCTCGATCCGGTGACGGCCAGCTCCTTCAGCCGCGGGCCGTGGCGGTCCTGCGGGCCGAACAGCGCATGGTCGATCGCGCTTCCGGCCAGCGTGCCCGCGATCTGGCCGAAGGGGCCGAACAGGCTGCCGACCGAGGAAAGGAGAATGGTTGCCATAAGAATGTCCTATCGATCCGAAAGCCGCCAGTGGCGGGAGAGCGGCCAGGCCGTGATGCCGCGTTGCACCACCACGCGGCGCAGCCCTGCATGGGCGTGCACGAACCGGTCGGGGCCGATGACGACGAGAAGGTGATGCTGCGCCGGTCCGGCAATCACGAGCAGCACATCGCCGCGCCGTGGTGGCGCGTGCGCCTCGACCAGCCCCAGCTGTGCCGCCAGCGGGAGGAATGCCGAAATGCTCGCGTTCCTGAGGCCATAGGGCCGCGCCACATCCGCCGTGACGCCGCAGCTCCGCAGCGCGGCAAGCACTACGCCCACGCAGTCGAGACCATGTCCGGGGGTTCTGCCGTGCAGGCGGAAAGGCGTATCCGCCAGCCGCTCCGCCGCCGATGCGAAGCGCTCTGGCAGCGGGGTCATCGCGGCTGCGGGTATTGCGCCAGCAGGTCGCTGCCGGGAAGATGCGGCTCGCCCTGGAAATTGATCGCATTGGCGAACCGGCTGGTGCAGGTCGCGATGGTCCGGTCGCAGCCTTGGCGCAGCACGGCCCGCATTCCCCGCTGCCAATCGCCATAGAGCGGGCGGTCCAGCTCGAACCCGGCCTGGTCCACCGCGATAATGGCAAAGGTGATGCCCGCCTGCGGTCCGTCGATGAAGCGCAGTTCGCCCTGCCGGTAGAGTTCCGGATCGCCCACATCGAAGCGGGCGCAATTGCGCATGGGGTCCACCTCGATCAGCACCGCGCGGGTGGTGAATCTGCTGGCCGAGAGATTGCATCCCGGCCCGCAGAAACGCGCGCGGCAGCTGGGGCTGGTGCGCGGTACCGGGTCCACGTCCAGATCTGCCTTGGCCGAGCGGAGGCGGGCGCCGAATGTGCCGCTGTCCTGCGTCAGCGCGTCGATCGATCCGGTATAGAGGACGGCGTGTTCGAGCGTGTCCCAATCGACCACGCCGCTTGCCATGCGGGCGCCGTCGAACTGCCCGGCGGCAATGTCTTGGGCGCGGATGGTGTCATGGGCGAGCGCGCCTTCCACCTCGGCCTCGTCATCCTCCAGCCGCATCGACTGGCGGATGGCGGACGGGAGCATGCCAGGTGCGGCGCGGTGGAGGATGCCCCCGAAATAGAGATCCCGGTCGTGCGTGGTGAAACCCAGCGCCACGCCGTCGCTGCGATAGATGCGCCACCAGCTCGCCGCCGTGTCCAGCTCTTTGGCGAAGAAAGCGCGGCTCATGGCGCTTCCCGGATTTCGACCAGCGGCATCGATGGCGCCTCGCCCGCAGCGAAGGTCGCGCTGGAAATATCCAGCCGGTCCTCGGCAAAGCGCACCGGCACATCGAAGAGGAAGCCTGCGCGCACTTCCACCCCGGCGGCGGGCGGCTGGTCGAAACGGATCAGTCCCTTGCCGACATGGCGCCAGCCCGCCGCTGCATCCCCGCCAAGGCTCACAAGAATGCTGCCGGGCACCGGCCGCGTGATGCGCCGCTGCTGATCGCCATAATTGCGCACCAGCCGGAAATCGGCGGTCCTGCCGTCACCGATCCCGAGCAGCTCGTCATGCGCGCCCGGCTTGCCATCGCCGCCGGCGGAACTATGGTCGAAAGGATCGCGCAGGCGGAAGCCGCGTGCCGGGCCATAGCGGGCGCGGTAGAAAGCCAGCAATTCGCGCAATTCGGCTTCGGAGCGGATGCCGGGGCCGACATCGTAGCGCAGGCGCGCATCGCTCCACAGGGCATTGCGCCGTTCGTGGCCCGATGCAGTCACCGCCACGCTGGTGGAAAATTCCGGGCTGACCGAGGCATCGCGCCCCAGCGCCAGCGGATAGGCGACATCGTCGAATGCGGTCATTTCGTTGTCCTCATAGGTCGGCAGGCGGACGTAACCGTCGCGCACAATCTGCGGCAGCGCCCAGACGAAGCGCTGCCCAATGCCGCGCCCGCGCGCCTCGTCGAGCGCGGCATCGATGCGCGGCCAGAAGTTTTCGGCATCCCCATCGCGCAGCACGAAGCCTGACAGGTAATCCTGCCGCTGGATGGGATAGCCCAGCCGCCGGTCCACGAACTCACGCGCCGTGCGCCGAGCGGCATCGTGTCCGGCGGTGAGCCAGTCGTAATCTTCCAGTTGCAATCGATCGAAAGCGGGCCAGGCCCAGGCCAGCGGCAGATTGGCGCGGTAAAGCTCGGGCATGGCGGGATCGAGCACGGTGGGCGTGAAGGCGAGCAGCAGGATTTCCGCCTCGCCCGTCGCCGCCGCGCGCACGGCATCGGCCACGCCAGCGGTCGCCGCGCCAAGGGCAGCGCCTGCCCGGTCAAGCAAGGCGGTCTGGTCCGCATCCAGCGGCTGCCGCATATCGCTGATCGTCACCAGATCATCGCCCCATTCCGCGCGCGCAGCGGCATCATAGAGGCAGGGCGCGCCGCTGGCAGGCTGCACCCACCACCATGGCTCGCCGATCTGGAACAGCACATCCGCCCCAGCTTCCTCCAGCAGCGCCACCCATTGCAGCGCCACGGCGCGCAGGAAGGCCATCGCCTCCGCATTGCAGGGGGAGAGCAGGGCAGAGGGCGGATCCCAGCCGGTTTCGCCAGCATGGCCCGCATGATCGCGCTGTTTCCAGCCTTCGGGACAATTCTGTGCCAGCAATTCGAAGGAGAGCGAGGCGATGGGCGCGAAATCCATTGCCACCGCGCGGGCGAAATAATCCGCGTGCCAGGCCCGCGCAGGGCCGCTCAGCGTGCCGCCTTCCTCCACCAGCAGATCGGCAGGGCGGAGCCGGTAATAATGGCTCATGCCCAGATAATGGACGATCCGCCCGCGATAGCCGAGCTGTTCGATCTGGCGCAGCAGCCGCGCCGGGGTCTGGTTGAAACTGTCGTCATAGGCCGTCGCCATCTGCTCGCCATGCTCGGGCAGGATGACATCGCCGATGGCGATCACCGCGCGCTCGCCCTCGCAAGCGATGGCGCGCATTTCGGCCCAGCCGGTGCGGCGGGCAGGGAAGGCGGTGGCAGAGCCGGGGGCGAAACCGCGCGGCGCAAGGCTGATGAACATGCGCTCTATCGCGCCGACATGAACCTTCTCGCCCGGCAGCGCCCAGCCCGATTCCAGCTGTGAGAACGGCAGGGTGATTCCGGCATCCTCGGGCGATCCGCTGGCATAGTTCCACAGCCGGACATACCAGGCGCGGGAAGTGCCGCTGGCATCCTTACCCTCGATCGTCAGCGTCGGGCCGTTCGCCTGGTCGAGCGGGACGAGACCCGAAGACCGCCAGCGGAAACGCAGCACGCAATGGCCGTAATCGCGCTCGGTCCGATAGGCGAGCAGCGGGTGGTCGAGCCGGTCCTCGCTCTCCCAGATCAGCCCGGCCAGCTCGCCCTCGTGATAGAATTCGCACTCCACCCGCAGCGCATCGGGGGCGGTGGTGACGACGCTGGCCATCATCGGGCGCGGGAAATTGACCGTCCAGAACCGCGGATCGAACCGCGCGATCCAGTCGGCCTGCTGTTTGCGTCGCGTGTCCGCGAGCCAGAAGGGCATGGGTTTGTCTCCGAATTGGGCGATCTGAAATCTAAACTACCAACACCCGCCGCAGGGCGCTTGCGACCTGGCGGGACGAGCGTTGCAGGGCGACAGGCGCACTGGTCCCGGGCGGCGTTGCGATGTTGATCGCGACGCGCACCTCCCTTGGGTTACCACCGAGCGCATGGTTCGGTTCGATATGGCCCGCACTCGTCGGTACGAAGACTTCCGGTCCGCGCTCGCCGACGAGATAGGGGCGGTCGGGGCCGACCAGCCCGCCGGTGGCGCGGCCGGGCAGGCCGAGGAAGCTGCCGATCAGCTGGCTGAACAGGCCCGCCATTTGCGCCAGGCCCCCGCCAGTACCGCCGCCCATGCCTCCGATCCCGGCCGCCAGATTGCCGCCGCCCATGATACTGTCGAGCCCGGCGTTGAGCGCGCGGGCCGCGATCTGGTCGAGCGCGGAGAGGGCCACGCGCTTCAGATCCTCGAACTCCAGCTTGCCGCTCCGCAGCGCGCCGGTGAGGCTCGTCTCCAGCAGCTTTCCGGCCGTCTCGAACCCGCTCACCAGCGTGGTGTCGAAATCCTGCCGCATCGCCGCAATATCCTGCGCGAAGCCGCTCGTATCGGCGCGCACGGCCACCAGCAGATCGTCGTAATCATCGTCCATTCCGGTCCCTTTCCATCATCGCCGCGATTTCCGCGCGGCTGGGCGGCGCGGCGGCGGGGTCGTGCGTGCCGAGGCTGAGTGCGAGGTCTTCGGGCGTGGCGTTCCAGAAGATGTCGGGCAGCCAGCCGAGCGTGCGGGCGCTCAATCCCGCCAACCGCCGCGCGCCAGTTGCGAAATCCGCCATTTCATCGCCCGCGCAGGATCTGGCCGAGCATGGTCTTGAGCGGCGCGGCGGCCCCGGCCAGCCCCATCGTCACCACCGCCTCGCCGATCTCCTCGCGCGGGAGCGGGGCGGGGCCGTGCTGGCAGAACCAGAACAGCGCCGCGATTTCGGACAGAAGCAATTCGCCTTGTCCGGCGCGTTCGACCAGCGCGAAGAGTGAGCCCAGCTCCTCCTCCGCGCGGACCAGCGCCGCGAATGTGGGCCGCAGCAGCACCTCGCGCCCGTTCACATGGATGGCCGCCTCGCCGCGCTGCGCATTGGCCTGTGTGGAAGCGCCGCTCACGAGGGCACCACCTGGCCCGAGCTTTCGAGCTGGATCGCATAGGTGCGCTCGCCATTGAAATCGCCAGCGTAATCCAGCCGCTGGACCAGGAACCGCCCGCGCATCCGCGCGCCGTCCTCGAAGCTCAGCTGATAGGGATGGACCGTGCCCGCCAGCGCATGGGCGCGGATCGCATTCTCGGCATCCGAGCCGAGGAACACGCCCGACGCGCTGACCGAGACCGAGCGCGTGCCCGCGCCCGACAGCAGATCGCGCCAGCCGCCGCTGCCCTTATGCGTCACCACCACCGTATCGCCATTGATCGACATCTGCGTGGTGCGCAGGCCCGCCACGGTTTCATAGGCGGCAGGCACGCTGTCATCGCCGACTTTCAGCAGGAAAGCGGCTCCTTTCTGGGGTGTCATTTTTGGGGTGTTCCTTTTTTGTTGGGCCTCAGGCGCCGGCGGCTGCGTGCGCGGCCTTGGCTATCCTCGCTCATGCGACCTGAAGGTCGCGTCGCTGCGGGCGGGCGGTCGCCCTTGCACTCGCCTTCGGCTCGCGTTTTGGGTGCGGTTAAATTTCTAGGATTTTGAAGCGGTATTCTAGGAGGACGGCGCGCAGATTTCTCGGGCGGCGTTCGGCTCGGCTGCGGAGGAATTGCGTGACCACTATGCGCAGGCCCGGTTGTGCGGGCGGGAGGGTGGCTATTCTGTGTTCGATCCGGCTTGCCAGCCCGGCGGTGCGGGTCGCGTCGTCATTGCGGTCGAGCAGTTCCAGGGCGATCCGCACCTCTCGCCCCTGGGCGGTCTTGGTGGACCAGTCGGCTGCGGCGCTGGCGGCGATGGCCAGGGTTGGTGCGGGGGCGGGGCTGGGGGCTTCCTCGTCCACCGCATTGAGGCTGGTCGCCAGCTCGCCATCGCTGCGCAGCCAGTCGATCAGGGCGGTTCTGAGCGCGCTTTCCATTTAGTCCTCCCGCCCAGTGAATTGCGGCCACAGCCAGCGTGCATCGCGCCAGCGCTGCGGATCTCCGGGGCTGTGGGCCTTGCGCCGCTCGGCCAGCCCTGCCGCGCGCCGGGCCAGCGTGGCGGCAAGCCTGTCCCAGCTCACAGCCGCACCTGCCGCCAGGGGCGCCACAGCGCCGCCACGGCTGCGGGGATCGCGCCCGCCTCGTCCCGGTCACGCTCGCGATATTGATGGGCGGCGAAGCGGATGACGCCATGACGCAAGCCCATATCGAGCGCGTCCCAGTCGGGCGCGGCAAGCCCGGTGAAGTTCAGGCACATCTGCCATGCGGTCTGGAGCAGGCGCAGCAGCAGCGCATCTTCGCCCGGAGTGGTGATGGCCAGCCATTGCTTCAATTCCTCGAGCGGCTGGCCGGACAGGTCTGTCGGCATGGTGGGTTGTGGTCCTTTTTGTTTGCGCCCCCGCCTCCGCGGGGGCGTCCTCGCTAGATGCGCAGCAAGCTGCGCCCGCTGCGGGCGGGCGGTCGCCCTTGCGGGCTGCTGGTCGCAGCCCGATTGGGCGAGGCACCCGCCTTCCTCTCACCTTCTTTCCCCTTTATCCCTCGATTTTCAGCAGCTTGATGGCGTCCGAATCCAGGACCTGGCCGCCTATGCGCTTGGTGGCGTAGAAGTGGACGAAGGGCTTGTTGGTGAAGGGATCGCGCAGCACCTGTGTCGCGCTGCGTTCGGCGATCAGGTAACCGTGGCGGAAATTGCCGAAGGCGATGGGGCAGCTGCCTGCCGCCACATCGGGCATGTCCTCCGCTTCGACCACCGGATAGCCCAGCAGGCGATCGGGCTGGCCGTCGACCAGTCCTGGCTGCCACAAAAACGCGCCGTCATCGGTCTTCAGCTTGCGGATTTCGGCCAGCGTCGCCGAATTCATCACGAAGCTGGCGCCCTGCCGGTGCCCCGCTTTCAGCGCATGGACCAGATCGATCAGCGCGATCTCCGCTGCCGAGCCAAGGCCCGCCGCATCGCCCGTGCCCAGATATTGCAGCGTCCCGAAGGCGCGCGCCGCATCGCCTGCGCTGGAGGTCGGCGCGGCGAGGAAACCGCGCGGCTGATTCACCCCGCTGCCATTGACGAAGGCGGCCCCTTCGGCGCGGGCGAATTCGACCGCGATCTCGCTCGCCAGCCAGCTTTCGAGGTCGAATCCGGCATCGTCCAGCATGGCCTGACTGGCCGCCGGATTGGCATAGAGCTCGCCGGTGGGAGGCGCGATTTCGGCGAAAGCGGGCGTATCGGTTTCGGGCCGCGCCTGCGTCTCGCTGACCCAGCCGCTGGCCGTGCCGCCGGTGGTCACCAGCTTGCGATAGCCCGCGCTGCCTGTCTGCACGACCTGCGCGATGGCGCGGATCGGGCTGGTTTCGGCGAGCTGGCGGGCGATCAGCGCATCGATCTGGCGCGGCACGGCATAGCCGCCGTCGGACGGCACCGCCCCGCTGATCGACTTGTATTCCGCCGTGGCCCCGCGCCGCAGATAGCCATCAACAAAGCCCTTCACCTCGGGCGCGGCGGCCTCCGTGCCGCCGATGGCCGGGCGCGCCGCAGCGCGGCCGATGCGATCGACACGGGCCTTCACCGCGTCCACCTCGCCGCGCAAGGCTGCCAGATCGGCCTCGGTCCGGTCCTGCCGCGCAACGATGTCGAAGCTGGCCTCCGCCTGGTCGGGGGCTGGGGTTTGGGTGGGGGTAGGGGTCTGGATTTCCATGGTATTTCCTTCCTTGAGAAACGAAAAAGCCGCCCGTGTGGGCGGCTGGTTGGGGTTGGGTGGGGGGCTGTCCTCACCCCGTCATTGCGAGGAGCCGGAGGCGACGTGGCAATCCATCTCCCGACCTCGCGGCAGACGCACCGTTGCGCGATGGATCGCCGCGCTTCGCTCGCGATGACGTGTTTATTTTCCGCACCGTCATTGCGCTGGCCTATGCTTTCATCCAGTCATTGCGAGGAGCCGTAGGCGACGCGGCAATCCATCTCCTGCCGTCGCATCAGGGCGCACCGTTGCGCGATGGATCGCCGCGCTTCGCTCGCGATGACGGAGTGTCAAACCCCCACGAAATGCACCCGCGCTTCGGGTTGCAGGGGGTGGGTCACCACGCTCACCTCGAACAGGTCGACATCGGCCAGTTCGCGGCCCTGCGGGATCTGGTGAAACACCCGTGCGCGGTAGCCGAAGCTCAGCCCGCTTACCGCCCGCTCGCGCAGCAGTTTCGCCGCGCGGTCCTGCGGGTTGTCGATCCGCGCCACCACGCGCAGGCCGCGGGCATCTTCGCCCACCTGTTCGACCCAGCCGATGCGGCGGGCGGGGCTGTGCTGCCAGAACAGCGGCAGGGCCTCGCGCCGCTGCGCCAATGTGCGGACGAAGGCGCCGGGCCGGATCGTGTCGCGCGCGCCGTCCACCCGGTCGAACAAGGCGGCATAGCCCGAGATGCGCAAAGGCACGGCCGCGCTCACGAGACTATCTCGCCCAGGCCCAGCCGCATGGCGATGCCCACCAGCAGCAGCGCCAGAATGCCGCGCACCAGCCATTCCACCGCCGCCTTCCACGCGCTGGCCTTGGCATCGCGCCAGGCCGACAGCAGCTCGCGCAATTCGTCGATATCGCCCTCGGCCTTGGCATCCTCCAGCCCCAGCCGCGCCAGCGCCCGCTGCGCGCCCAGCTCGCTCGCCTCCTCGACAATGGCGCGCAGCGTGATCAGCTCGCCCCCTTCGTGGCTGGCATGCGCGATCAGCCGCGCGAGCATATCGTTTCGTGTCATGGGTTCACCATCGGTTTGCAATCGGGCACAGAGGCGCGATGCGGGGTTTCAAACTGGGTTGTCTGTGGACGGTCGGTCTTCTGGCAGCAGTGCTGCTTGCCTATGTGGCCTATCTCTATTCGATCGATTTCTTCGCTGCCGACAATTGCTCGGACGCAGGTGGCAGTTTTCACTATGATCGGGGCGAATGCAGCTTCACCGAGAATTATCGCGGTGAACGCCCGGCCTCATGGCCCTTTTAGCCCCAGCAGCTCGCGCTTCTCCGCCGCGCTGAGGAAATCCGCGCCGCTGACCTGCGCCCACAGCCGCTCGCGGTCCTCCGCCAGCGCAGGCACGCGGTCGAGATCCACTGCCGCGCCCCCGGCGAACCAATCGGCCATGCCCGCCTGCAGCCCGTTCAATATCTTCGCGGCCAGCGGCAGCAGTGTCAGCCGCCACAGCGCGCGATTGGCCTCGCGGTAATTGGCATAGGTGTTGTCGCCCGGCAGGCCGAGCAGCATGGGCGGCACGCCGAACGCCAGCGCGATGTCGCGCGCGGCGGCGGCCTTCAGTCCGGCGAAATCCATGTCGGCGGGCGTCATGCTCATTGCCTTCCAGTCCAGCCCGCCTTCGAGCAGCATCGGCCGCCCGGCATTGCCGCTGCCCTGATAGGCGCCGTGCAGTTCCGCCTTCAGCCGGTCGAACTGTTCGGCGGTCAGCGGGGGCGCATCGCCATTCTCGAACACCAGAGCCCCCGATGGCCGCGCCGCATTGGCCAGTAGCGCGCGGTTCCACTCGCTCGCGGCATTGTGGACCGCCACTGCCGGGGCGGCGGCGGCGAGGCAGCCCGCGCCATAGTGATCGTCGGCCGGGTGGAAATGCTTCAGGTGGATGATCGCGGGCCAGCCGTCCGTATCCTCCACCGGGAAGGTGATCGTACGGTCGGCCAGGATATAGCGATAGGCCGCGGGCCAGCCATCCTCGCCTGCCACCACCTGCACCCGTTCGGGCCGCAGGGGGAACAGCTCCACCGGCACACCCGCCCCGTCGCGCAGGATCTGGACAAAGGCATTGCCATGCAGCGCCAATTGCGCCGCCAGCACCTCCATCAGCGGCTGCGTGCCGCATGATCCGGCGAGCAAGCGGGCAAGGGCAGGGTCGGCGCAGGCGACGGGCGCGCCGCCTACCCCCTCGGCCACGATCCGCACGCTGCGCTGCGCCACCGGATTGGCAAGATAGGCCTCGCCCACCGCGCGGCGATAGTCGAAGGGCGCGGTGCTGGCCCCGGCATCGAACGCCGCATCCCACGGCGAAACAAACCCGCGCGCCACAGGCACACGGGTACCGCCCCCGCCCTTGAAGGCGGAAGCGAGACTGGTGAGGAAAGACATGGGGTTTCCTTTGGTTGTGAGTGGATTGGGGGCGATCGCTGCTGGCGACATCTCCCAAATTCGTCATTCCCGCACAGACGGGATTCGATTAGCCACGGCGCAATGCCGCGCGAACGCAATCCGATGGTCTACCTGCTCGCCTCGGGGCGCAACGGCACGCTCTATGCGGGCGTCACGTCCGACCTTGTCCAGCGGGTCTACCAGCACCGCGAAGGGGCGATGGGCTTTACCGCCCGCTACGGGGTGAAACGGCTGGTCTGGTTCGAACCGCACGGAACGATGGAACAGGCAATCCTGCGCGAAAAGCGGATCAAGAAATGGAACCGCGCATGGAAGCTGGCGCTGATCGAGGCGGCGAACCCCGACTGGCGCGATCTGGCGGACGATTTCGGCTTCGACCCGCTGCGATGAGTGGTTCTGCTCGCCGCTTGGATTCCCGCCTGCGCGGGAATGACGGGAGAGTTGACCCACTTACTTCTTCCTACCGTCGTCATCCCCGCGAAGGCGCAGATCCAGCGCATTGTCCGCCCGAAGTGGCTTGTGCCATCCAGCCGATATGGCACAGGTGCCGATATGCGTATTTCGGATTATCTGACCGGCATTCCGATGAGTTTTCACTCGCCATTGTCGCCGGAAACGGTGGCCAGCCGGATCAATTCCGCCAGCAAATCAGTTCTCAATCCTCTCGGCACCGGGATAAGCGGCTATTCCCGGTTCGGGCGCGTGATGCTCAGATACTGGTCGATTCCACACTATCACGGGCAACCCCGGCTGACTGCACGGCTGGTGCCGGATGGTGAAGCAACGCTGATCGTGGGCAGGTTCGGAGCAGCTAGCTTGCACAAACTGCTCTTCGTGCTCTGGTATACCTTTCTGACCGTGATCTGGATATTGGGCTTTCTCGCCGAACCTTCGGACGGCGGTTTTTCCGAAGTGCCCTGGTTTATACCGCTGATCGCCTGGGCGGCGCCGGTTGCATTGCACGTCGCATTCACCGCCGGATGGAAGGCCGAGATGGAAAGCATCGCCAGGTTCCTCGAAGAGGAAGTCGATGCGCGGAGCGAGAGCTAGTCACGCCGAATACCGCGCTGGATTCCCGCCTGCGCGGGAATGACGGAGTCATGTAGCTCGT
Source organism: uncultured Erythrobacter sp. (assembly GCA_947504155.1). Lineage (GTDB taxonomy): Bacteria > Pseudomonadota > Alphaproteobacteria > Sphingomonadales > Sphingomonadaceae > Qipengyuania. Next base: position 392,442 of record CANNGF010000002.1, on the reverse strand, counting down.
CATCCTCGCGAAGGCGGGGATCCACTGGTCCTCGCGCAAACTCCATTTCATTCCGCCGCTCGCCCCCTCAAAGCACCATCACCCCCGGCTCCCGGCGCTTGCCCAGCATCAGCTCGGTCAGCGCCCAGACCAGGGCGTCGGCGCGGTCGGGGGAGCGGCCGGGGCCTTCGTAGCCGCCGCCGGTGGTGAGGCCGCAGAGCTGGTCTTCCAGCGCGGCGAACACGCCGGCATGGCGCACGCGGCCCGCTTCGTACAGCGCGGCGACGGGTTCGGCGCGGGCGCTCTTGCCCTTGGTGGCGTGCACCAGTTTGAGCGGCAGGGCGATGTCCGCGGCGCGCAGCACGCTGGCCACCATGGCGCCGCCCTGGTTCGCCTCGGCCACCACGCGGTCGGCGTTCCAGGCGCTGGCGGCGGCGGCCACGGCGCGGGCCCAGCGTTCGGGCGTGGCGCCTTCCACCGTGCAATCGGCGCGGACATAGGCCAGCCCGTCGGCCCCCAGCATGGCGACCACGATCCCGCAGGCATCGCCTCTGGCCGAGGTGCCGCCTCCCGACCCGCTTCCCGCAGGCGGGTCCACCGCCACCACCACGCGGCGTGGTTCGGGCAGGGCGGAGCCGGAGCCTGAGCCTGAGCCGGAGCCTTGCGCCCCCACCCGGCAGCGGTCGATCAGCGCGCGGGTCCACAGCGCGCCTTCCACCGTGTCGACCATTTCGCCGGCCAGTTCCTGCCGCCCGAAGGCGCTGCCCTCGAACTGTTCGATGATTGCGGAAAGATAGGCGCCCGGCAGCACCTCGTTATTGTCGGTGGTCCGCCCGCGCGCCAGGGCCACCTCGCCGCTGTCCACCCCGGCCATGATGTGCCGCATCAGCGCGGTGGCGCGCGGCGTGGTGGTGGCGAGCACGCGGGGGCTTTCGCCCAGCCGCATGGTCAGCTGCAGATTGTGCCAGGCCGACATGGCCCGGTCGCTCGAATTATCCCATTTGGCTATTTCATCGCACCAGGCATGGCTGTGTTGGGGGCCGCGCAGGCTTTCGGGCTCGCCCGCCGAATAGAGCGAGGCACTGGCCCCGTTCTCCCACGTCAGGCGGCGCAGGCTGGGTTCGTAATGCGGGGGCAGCGCGCCCGGCGCGGCGGCCAGCACCCCGCTGTCGCCTTCGACCATCACGCTGCGCACCTCGGCCAGCGTGGCCCCGACCAGCGCGATGCGCGCATTCGGATCGTGCCGCGCCACATCGCGCACCCATTCGGCGCCCGCACGGGTCTTGCCGAAGCCGCGACCCGCGCAGATCAGCCAGATGCGCCACGCCCGCCCGGCATCGGCCGGCGGCAATTGCGCATCGCGCGCCCAGCCTTCCCAGTAATAGCTGCCCAGCGCGGCCAGTTCGTGCGGGGTGAGCATGGTGCCCAGCAGCGCGCGGTCCACCGTGCCCTCGCGCCCGCCGCGCCGCAGCCACACGCCCCGGGAAGGGACGGGTGAGGGGGCCTGCGCCGACACGTCCGCGCCCTTACCCCCGCGCACGTTTCGCCGCCCGTTTGCGCGAGGCGCGGATGGCCTCGTCATTCGCCAGCCCGCGCAGGCGAAGCTTGTCGATCTTCTTGTTGATCGAGGCGATGGTCGCCGCCTCGTCGGCCAGCGCGCGGCGGCCCTTTTCGCGCGCCACGCTTTCGCGGTGGGCGGCCAGGCTGCGCAGCGCGGCCGCCGTGTCGAACTTGCGCGCACTGCCCGGATCCTGAGGGTTTTCGCCGCCCGAGCGCAGATGCGCCAGCAGCTCCATCTCCAGATTGTCATAGCCTTCCGCCAGCGCCGCATACCATTGCCGCGCGAAATCGGGATCGGTGCGGCGCAGGCGATAGACGCTGGCCGTGTCCAGATCCGCCGCCGCCGCAGCAGCGCGCACGTTGGAACTTTCCGCCAGCGCTTCCAGGAAACAGGCGATCCGCCGCTTGCCCACACGCCGCACGCCGCCCCAGCAATCCGCCCCCACCACCGGCACCCCGCGCGCCGCGTCCCAGTCATAAGCGAACTCGGCATCGCGCGCCCGCCAGTCATAGGCGGTAGATGTCGCCACCCCTGCCATTTCCGCCGCGCGCCGCACGCCTTTCCCGGCTTTCAGCGCCTTTAGGAAACCCGCCATCCACGCGGGCTGCGCCGCGGCATCGGTCTGCTCCGGCCTGCTCATCATCGTCCTCCATCTGCTCGAAAACGCAAAACGGGCAGCGGCCCCTTGGAAGAAGGCCCTGCCCGTTCGAATCACACTATCGCGATGTTCCTGTTATGTGCCAGAACAGCGTGACGATGTCAAGCATAAAGAACCAAATGGGTTATAAATGATTGGGCCGTCCTCGGCAGCGAGGAATTCGCTCCCAATACACCTCCTTCTTTTGGCTTGTATCCCAAGCGGCCTGTGTCAGGGTTCTTCCTCGTCCCTGTGACAGCTACTGAGAAAACAAATGATGAAGTCTATTTTCAACATGTTAGCCGCCTTTGGCGCATGTGGCTTGATGGCTTGCGGCGAAGTCCGGCTGGAAACCTCAGCGTTCTTCGAGAAGAAGACCGGCCTTCCGCTATGCTTAAGCGCTCAGATAGAAAACAAAACCGTGGGCGATCACGATTTCGAGACTGATTTTACCTACTCGGTGAACATCACCATGGATCAACGCTGCGAAGATCAGTTGATCGCGGAGATACGCAGCAGGCTTGGGATCTCCTGCGCCAGCCTCGATTCCTGCGATTTCATGGATGAGCAAAGTTGGTCCTACACGATCGAGCGTGTCCGAGAGAATCAGATTAATCTCACGTTGAGAGCAACCTAAGCTCTTCATTTTCGAGTGAACACACCCGCTTGCCCGCCTCCGCATCAGCCCCTAAACGCCTCGCCATGCTGATGAAACCGCTGCGCGGGCTTTACGAATGGACCATGGACAAGGCCTCGCACCCGCATGCGGTGTGGTGGCTGGCGTTCTTTGCCTTCGTCGAATCTTCTTTCTTCCCGATCCCGCCGCATCCGCTCTTGGGCCTGATGTGCCTGGCCGAACCGAAAAAGGCGGTGAAGTTTGCAGCTGTAGCCACGCTGGCCTCGGTCGCGGGGGCGCTGCTGGGCTATGCGATCGGCTGGGGGCTGTATGACACGGTGGGCGTGTGGCTGATCAACGCGCTGGGCCTGACCGAGGCCTTCCCCGTCGCCGCCTGCCATTTGCGCGAATATGATTTCGAGGCGATCCTGATCGCGGGCGCCACGCCGGTTCCGTTCAAGCTGCTGACCATCACTGCCGGTTTCATCGGCATGAACCTCGTCACCTTCGTGCTGTCGAGCCTGTTCGCCCGCGCGCTGATCTTCATGACGGTGGGCATCTTGTTCCGCGTCTTCGGCGCCCCGATCAAGCGCGTGATCGACAAGTATCTGGGCACGGTGACCACGGTGTTCGTGGTGCTGGTGGTGGGCGGCGTGCTTGCCATCACCCAGCTGGGCGGCAGCAGCGAGGAAGGCGGCGTCTGCGCCAATGCGACCGAGGTAAACCCGGCGGCCTGAAGATGGCGGCCAGCCAAAGGGCAAGCCGTCAAACCTCACCTCACCTCATGCGGCATAGCCGGTGGAGCGGGTCACATCCTCCCACGCGGCGATCTCTTCGCGCACATCGTCCAGCTTCTGCTCCACCAGCGCCAGCGCATCCTCGCCCAGCAGCAGGCGGGCGGGCGGATTGTCGCTCGCCACCAGCTTTAGCAGTGCAGCAGCGGCCCTGGCGGGATCGTTGGGCTGGTTACCGCTCTTTTCCTTGCGGGCGGCGCGCAGGGGATCCATCACCGCATCGTAATCGGCAAGGGCGCGCGGGGTGCGCTGCATCGACCGGCCCGCCCAGTCGGTGCGGAACTGGCCCGGCGCCAGCGCGGTCACATGGATGCCGAGGGCGGCGACCTCCTTGCCCAGCGCCTCCGAAATCCCCTCCAGCGCGAACTTGCTGCCGCAATAGAAGCTGATCCCCGGCATGGTGATAAAGCCGCCCATGGAGGTGACGTTGACGATATGCCCGCTGCGCCGCGCGCGCATGCCGGGTAGCACCGCCTGCATCAGCGCCACCGGGCCATAGACATTGGCGGCGAACTGGCGCTCCAGCTCGGCAATCGAGGATTCCTCCAGCACGCCCTCGTGGCCATAGCCGGCATTGTTCAGCAGCACGTCGATCGGACCGAGAGTGCTTTCCGCCTCCTGAACCGCAGCGGGAATCGCGGCATAGTCGGTCACGTCGAGGATCACGGGATGGGCGCGATCCGGCGCCAGGGCGGTGAAGCTGGCGGCATCCTCTGCCCGCCGCACCGTGCCCGCCACGCGGTGCCCGGCGTCCAGCGCGGCCCGGGCAAAGGCGCGGCCGAGGCCAGAGCTGACGCCGGTGATGAAAAAGGTCTTGGTTTGCGGGGCAGTAATGCGAAACTCCGTCATTGGCTTTGAAATATATCATGATATAAATAGGCAATGGCAGAGAATGACACAAGCCCTCGTACCAGTCTCTTGGCAAACCCCGCGCGCGCAGATGCGATGCGCGGAAAAATCCTCGACGGGGCGGAGCGGTTGCTGCGCACCGGCAAGGCGGATTTCTCCATGCGCGATCTGGCGGCGGAGGCGGGGGTGAGCTTTGCCACGCCGTTCAACCGCTTTGGCAGCAAGCTGGCCATCATGCGCGCCCTGTCGGCCCGGCGGATCGACGCGATGATCGACCGCTATGGCAAGGAAGCGCCCGGCGGCGATGTGCCGAGTGATCTGCCGACCCGCGTGGCGCTGGCGATCGACATCGCGGTGGACACCATGCTGGCCGAACCAGAGGTCGACCGCGCGGTCATGGGCGCGATCGGTTCGCCGCCCGCGGGGCAGGATGGGGCAGCAGTCCGTGTCCTCGACCACTCCACAAAGCTCTGGGCCATGGCAGTGGGGGCGGTGGGCGCGGAGGCCTCCCCCACCGACCCCGACTTGCCCCAGCGCCTCGCCTTCGCCTTCCGCGGCGTCCTGTCCTTCTGGACCGCGGGCGAGCTGGCCGACGACGCGTTGCGAGGCTCAGCCCACGCCATGGCGGGTGCGCTGTTGCCGGGGGGCCGGGGCGCGCCGTGATCTTACCCCCTTAAACTGTCTTTTAAAATTAGCCGCTTAGGATAAGGTCCGATTGGGCAATCCTGTGGGGGAATCGAATTCATGAAAAACATATTGGCGGGCCTCGGCCTCGCATCGCTGGCGCTTGTGCTGGCAGTACCGGCACAGGCCGGGGTGAGCGAGGATTTCGCCGGGTGCGACGGGCTGCGCAAGCCCAAGCGCAGCGATGACGGCATGCGGGGGGAGGCGACGATGTCCTCGTGGGGCAGCTGGCCCGGCCTGAATACGGGCGCCCGGCCGGTCACGATCATCAATGCCTGCAACCGCGCGCTGGACAGCGGCAAGCTGCTTCCCGAACAGACGCTGCGGCGCGCACATATACTGCGGGCGCGCGGTGCGGCGCCGCTCCAGCAGGGCGAATATGACAAGGCGCTGGCCGATCTGGAGGCCGCGCGGGAGGCGGGCCGCGAATATGACGGCGACTTTTTTTACGAACGCTCGATGGGGGTCTCGCTCGATCTGCTGCGCGCCATTGCGCTGAACGATCTGGGACGGCGCGAGGAAGCGCTGGCGCTGTCCGATGCGGCGCTGGCCAAGCGGCCCTATGCGCTGGCGGTGCAGCGGGTGGGCACTTTCCTGCGCGCGGGCAATGGCGACGCGCCGACGGACCCGGCGCTGTGGCAGGCGCTGGCGCAGATCGATCCGGCAACGCGCGGGATGACGAGCAAGCTGGCCGGGACGTCCGACGATTTCCGCATGCTGGCGGCGACCTCGGGCGAGCCGGTGGTGGAGATGCCCGGTCCTCCGACGCTCCAGCAATTGCTGCAGAATGCCAGTGTCGAAGCCATTGCCGGCAAGTGGATCACCGCGACTGGCATTCCCATGCGCACGGCCTATGCCCATGCCGCCACCGGTGATGCGGAAGCGGCGCGGCGCTGGATGGAGGCTACCCGTGCGGCGCTGACTGCGGAACCGAAAAGCGAAGATGCCACGCCCGACGAGCTCGAGGCGCTGATGCGCCAGATGGCCATTGCCGGAGCGTTCGAACCTTACGCCGCGCTGGTCGAGGCGCGCATCGCGGTGAACGAAGGGCGCTTTGGCGATGCGGCGGCGACGCTGGATGGGGGGGAGTACAACCACTCGCCCATCACTGATGATCTATGGGATGCCTATGCCGCGGGAACGGCGGATGGCGACGCGCCCGCTCTGCCGGTGCGGGGCGAAGCGCCCGAACGCAAATCGCCCAGGCTGGCGGCGCTGGCGCAGGATCTGCTGATGCGGCCCGAATCGGAACGCAAGCTGATCGATTACAAGCAGTCGCGCCCCAATTTCCTCGCCGCGCTGGCGGGGGCTGCGGTGACGATGGGGGTGGGGCTGCTCAATGGCATCCCGCGCACCTCGGGCTTCGAGCAGACCGATCTGGACGATGGGCGGATCAAGGTCGAATATACCGGCAACACTACCTCGGGCGCGGTGGTGCAGGAAATGACCCTGCTGCGCGCTGCCGAGATCGCGCGGGAAGCGGGCAAGACCCATTTCCACATCGCGGACCGCGAGGATTATCAACGCTACATGGCACAGCTGCAAAATGGCATCGAACGCTCGCGGACGCTGACCGGATACAAGACCGCGATCACGATCGCGCTGCTCGATGGCGGCGATGATGCGCCGCAAGCGATCGACGCGGTGGCGATCATCGATGCGCTGGGGCCGATCTATTACGACGATCAGGCCTGAAACCGGCGTTCGGCGCGTGTCGCCACCGATCAAGTGGGTGTTCGGGCGCTAATCCGGAACAAAAAAGGGAGGGCGCCGATGATGCGGCACCCTCCCTTTTCCGTATGGGAAGCCTTAGCCTTCGAAAGTGGTTTCCAGCGTGATCTCGCAATCCAGCAGGCGCGAGATGGGGCAGTTTTCCTTGGCGTCGGCGGCGATTTCCTCGAACTTCGCCTGGTCGATCCCGTCGACCTTGCCCTTGCAGTGCAGGGCAGATTTGGTGACGGTGAAGCCGCCGTCCTGCTTTTCCAGGCTGACCTTGGCATCGGTGGTCAGGTTGCCGTCAGAATAGCCGGCTTCCGCCAGTTTGAAGCTCAGCGCCATGGTGAAACAGCTGGCGTGGGCGGCGGCGATCAGCTCTTCGGGATTGGTGCCCGGCGCGTCTTCGAAGCGGGTGTTGAAGCCATAGGGCTGGGCCGAAAGCGCGCCCGATCCGGTGCTGACATGGCCCTTGCCGTCCTTGCCAAGACCTTCATAGGTTGCGCTGCCATTGTTCGTGATTGCCATGGTTAAATCTCCTTTTCCCTTGGCAGACGAACGATGGCAGGCGCAGGTTCCTCAGCGGCTGCGATGCGGGAAGGTGAATCGCGCTTCTTCCACCGGGCGGCCCGACTGGTCGGCAGGGGTGGAATAGAGCGTCGCTTCCAGCGTGTCGCCGCGAATGCCGAAATGGGCAAAGCCCCAGGTCGATCCGCGGGAAAACAGATTGGTCATCTGCGGGTTGGCGGCGATCTGGCAGCGCGCAAACATCGTGTGCTGCGGCCGGTATTTCGAGCCTGCACCCGAAACGATCATCGGCACCGGCCCGCCTTTAGCGCCCGGCACGGCAGAGCAATCGTCGGTATAGGCTTCGATCAGATGATCATCGCCCGCGACATAGGCGTCGGCATAGCGGCAGATCGGATCGAGCAGCAGGCGGCGCAGCGAGCGGGCTTTCTCATATTTGCTGCCGCCGCTGGACCAAAGCGCGTGGTGGCCCATCACGATCTTCCACTTGGCGTTGGACGAAGCCAGCGCCTCGCCCAGCCATTCGACCATGCGGCGTTCGCGATCGTTGGAGGCGCGGACGAAATCGGGCCATTCTTCCAGCGGCGTGTCTGCGATCTCGTTCCCCGCAGCATCGAGCTGATCTTCATGGACTTCGGTCCCGGCGAGCAGCATCTCGGTATCGATTACGAAGATTTCGAGCTGACCCTCCATCCCTTTCGGCACCGCGCGATAGAACAGGTCTGGCATGGTGAAAGCGGGATGCTGGCGAAGATAGTCGAGCTGCGCATCGGTGGCTTCGCGCGAGATGTGCCAATCGTGATTGCCCATCATGGCATAGAAGGTGAAGCCGGGAAGGTCGCTGGCGAAGCGGCCGAACGGCTGGTCGAGCATCTCGCGGAACCGGCGTGCGTCCGAAATCCCGTCGGCCCCCAGCGTCGCCCCGTCGGGGTAGATGTTATCGCCCAGCAGTGCGCCGAAATCGCACCCCTTGCGCAGGCAGACTTCGTTGGCCGCCATCGCCACCGGATACATGCCGCTGGCCGCCATGAAGCCGCCACTTGCGGTTTCGAAGGTCCAGGGCGTGGGGCGAAAACCGGTCAGGTCTCCGTTATGCTCGCGCCAGTCTTCGGCTTCCATCGCCAGATAATCGCCCAGTTCGCGATGGATCGGATCGTCCGCATCTGGCGTGTCGTAGGCTGGAATATAACCCGTATCGCCCAGCGCCACGAAGGAGATATCGTAATCGTCGTCCTGCGCCATGCCCGGGTTCGAAAGGGTCAGGGCAAGGGCAGACAAGAGGGTGGTGGCGAGGCGCATCATCGGCTCCGGAAGCGGTGGTGAGATTGGGGAGAGCCGCCCCGATGGCGCCGGTTTATTACAGGAATAAGATAGGCTTGGCCGGCCGCCTCAGATCCCGAAGGCCTTGAGAAAGGCGTCCGTCATCCCCTCCAGCCCGGCGCGCAGGCCCTTGCGGCGGCCTGCATGCGGCGCTTCCTCCAGCACCAGCACGCCGCTGCCACCCTCCACCCGGTCGCGCAGCAGCGGTTCGCGGCCGAGCAGATAGGGCACGAAAGTCTCGTTGCGGGCGACCGAATAGCTGAGCTCGGCGGAGAAGCCCGCCAGCTGGTCCTGCCCGAAGCGGCGGCCGCTATCGACCGGTTCCACCCGCACCCCGCGCCCACCCTTGACCACCAGCCGCGCCGGGCCGTGGAACACGAGGAAGCGCAATTGCTGGGTCAGCCAGGCGTTGAGATTGAAGATCCGCCAGGTGCTCTCGATCCTTAACGGGCGGTCCTGCGGCTGCACCACGGCGGCCAGTGCGCGTGGCTGCAACACCATCGCCGCGCCTGCCGGAAGGTCGATCGCGGTGACTTCGGCAAAGGGATCCTCGTCGGCGGAAATGACGGTGGTCGTCTCGGCCCCTCGCACCCTTGTAAGGAAGGTCATCCCGCTGGCCATGCTGGTGAGCGGGCTTCGCCAGTCGAGCATGCCCCTGGTGCGCAACTGAGCGCCCGCCGGGCTGGACTGGAGGAAACCCTGCCGCACCAGCAGTTCCTCGCCCGCCTTCAGCGTGATCGGCACGGAAGCGCGCGACTGGTCCGCCGCGGCGACCTGCGCGCCGGAGCCTGCACCCGGCACTGCGATCCGGATCGAGCGGCGGCGCTCGGCAAAGGGGGCGACGATGTAGTAGAGGAAGGCGCGGATCAGATAGGGCGTGAGCAAGATGCCGAGCAGCGCCCAGGCGGCGGCGACCAGGACATCGCGCAAGGTGGTGTCGGCCATGCCAATGGTCGTGTCGGCCAGCGGGGCGGTGGTCCATTCCTGCGCCTCGGCATAGGCCTGCCGGGCCTGCGCCAACCGCTCGCGCGCGGCGATCCCCGCCTCGCGCCGAGCCTTGCGTTCATCGGCGGCTTGGCAGCGCGTGGTGCGCCGTTCTTCGAGCCGCTGGCGTTCGCGCAGGAAGATATCGCGCGCCTGCTGTTCGACTTGATTGAGCTGGTCGAACTGCGCCAATTGCGCTTCGGCCTCGCGGCACAGGCGATAGGAAACGCGGATGGCATTGGCGGTGGGGATGCGGCGATAGCGGTCCAGCTGGCGATCCGCCGCATCTACGGCGATCTGCGAAACACGCGCCTCGCGCGCCGCAGTGAGCGCATCGATTTCGGCCCCCAGCGCGGCGATTTGCAGCTTGGTCCGCTGCGCCGCGAGCAGGCGGGATGGGCGCACCGTGTCGAGCAGGCCGCCGCCTTCGTCCAGCTCGCGCTGCAGGTCTGCGCGTTGCTGCCGCACCTCGGCAATCCGGGCGTCGAGCTGGTCCATGCCGAGCGTGCGGATGGCCTCCTCGCGGCGGCTGAGATCGGCTTCGAGGTCGCGGCGTTCCTGCGCGATCGTCGTGCGGATATCCGCGACCGACATGGTGTCCTGCCGCAAGCTCTCGCTGGTGAATTCCGAGGCGACGCGTGGCCAGACGAGGATGTAGAAGGCAAAGGCGAGGCACAGCGCAAGGTAGAGTACCCCGGTGCGCCCCAGCCAGCCGAGCAGGGCCTTCATGTCGCCATGCCCGCTGTCATGTGCCTGCCTTCATCGCGTGCCGATCAGATGATCCCGATGTCCTTGCCTGCCTTCTCGAAGATCTCAAGGATCTGGCCGACTTCCTCTTCGCTATGCTCGGCACAAAGCGAGCAGCGCAGCAGGGTCATATTGGCAGGCGTTGCCGGCGGCCGGGCGAGGTTCACATACAGGCCGCCCTTGATCAGCGCTTCCCACATGGCCGCGCCCTTTTCGAGATCGGGCATGATCACCGCGATGATCGCGCTTTGCGGTTCCTCGGTCCCCAGCTTGAAGCCAAGCTCGCGCAGGCCCTTGTGCAGGGTGCGCGAATTTTCCCACAGATGGGCGCGCTTTTCCGAACCGCTCATCAGCTTGCGGATGCTGGTCGCCGCTGTTGCCACCACGGATGGCGGCAGCGAAGCGGTGAAGACATAGGGGCGGCAGACCAGCCGCATGATCTCGAACTTCGGGTGGTTGGAGACGCAGAAGCCGCCGACCGTGCCCACGCTCTTGGAGAAGGTGCCGATGATGAAATCGACATCGTCGATCACGCCCGCATCTTCCACCACGCCGCGGCCGTTTTCGCCGATGAAGCCCATCGAATGCGCTTCATCGACCAGTACCATCGCGCCATATTTCTTGGCGATGGCGACCATTTCCTTGAGCGGTGCGACATCGCCGAGCATCGAATAGACACCTTCGAGGATGACCAGCTTGCCCGCGCCTTCGGGAACGCGCTTGAGGCGCTTTTCCATCGCCTCGATATCGTTGTGCTTGAACGGCACGACTTCGGCCTGGCCCAGCGCGCAGCCGTCCCAGATGCTGGCGTGGCTGTCGATATCGAGGATGATGTAATCGCCCTTGCCGGCGATGGTGCTGATGATCCCCAGATTGGCCTGATATCCGGTGGAGAACACCATGGCATGGTCCATGCCATAGAATTCGCGCAGCGCGTCTTCGCACTCCTTGTGGCCCTGATAGGTGCCGTTGAGCACTCTGGAGCCGGTGGTGCCCGAACCGAAATCGGCCAGTGCCTGCTTGCCTGCCTCGATCACGTCGGGATCGAAGGTCATGCCCATGTAATTATAGGTGCCGAGCAGGATCGTCTCGCGCCCGTTGCACACCGCCCGGGTAGGCGACAGCACCTTTTCCATCACCAGATTGAACGGGTCTTCCTGTCCGCTGGAAAGGAGACCTTCGCGCAGGTTGATGATGTCGTCGAACTTGGAGAAGAGGTCTTTCCCGTCTCCCTCGATGGTCTGCGGCTGGTCGGCCTGGATTATGCCTTCGCTCATGCGGCGGCCTGCAGCTTGTGAACCGCATCGACGAGCTGGCCGTAGGTTTCGATTTCGGCCTGCTGGTTCATCGAGATGATGATGTCGAATTCATCCTCGATCTCGGCAACGAAATCCATCACCGTCAGGCTGTCGAATTCCAGATCGTTCTGGAAGGTGGTCTCTTCCTTGATCTCGATGCCCTTCTTGTTGAAGGGTTCTGCGAGTTCGCGGATTTTCGCGTCTACCTCGGCACGGTCCATGGCTTGGTCCAGTTCTTTCAATATGCGGTGCGACCTGCAGTATTGCAGGCCCTAACGAATGGGTCGGCAAAGCGGTTTCCTGCCCCGCTTGTCAAGCGTGGCGGCAAGGCGTTCAGGCTGCCAGCAGCTTGCGAACGGAGGCCATGAAGGGTCCGATGGACACCGGTTTGGCCAGATAATCCTGCGCGCCGGCTTCGCGGATCCGTTCTTCGTCGCCCTTGCCGGCATAGGCCGTCACGGCCAGAACCGGCACATGTTTCAAGGCCTTGTCGGCTTTCAGCTGGGCGATCAGTTCCACCCCGTTGATATTGGGCAGCTGGATATCCATGATAACCAGTGCAGGTTCCGATTTCTTTGCCGCGGCCACGACATTGCTGCCATCGGAAACCGGCACAACCTCGTAACCGTTCGCCTTCAGAACGTCACAAAACAGCTTACGATTAAGGTCGTTGTCCTCGACAACGAGGATTCTCTTTGCCACTTGGCCTGTCACTCCTGCCTCTAGGGGTGACCCCTTATAGCGATGCGGAAGGACTGACAATTACGAGCGGGTACAAATCGTCGGGACGAGACGACCGTGCGCCCGAAGTGCTGGCGCTCGAAGCGCTGGGCTGGGCGCTGACCGATGAAAAGCGGGCCGAACGGCTGCTTTCGCTGACCGGACTCACGCCGGAAGAATTGCGCCACGGTCTGGAAGATCGCGGCGTGCAGGCGGCGGTGCTGGAATTCCTCGCCAATCACGAGCCGGACCTTATTCTGGCCGCAGACGCTTTGAACACGACACCCGAAACTCTGGTCGCCGCCGCAAGGGAACTGAACACATGAACCGCCCCCTCATCATTTCCGATTGCGACGAGGTGCTGCTCTACATGGTATCGCCCTTCCGCAGCTGGCTTGCCGAAACGCAGGGCGTCGATTTTCACATGGGTGGCAACGATTTTTCGCAGGCGCTGCGCTGGCAGGACGGCGGCGCGGTGCTGGAACAGGAAGAAATCTGGCGCAAGCTGGGCATGTTCTTCGACACCGAAATGCACCGGCAGGAACCCATTCCCGGCGCCATCGAAGGACTCAACTCGCTGTCCAAACAGGCAGACGTGGTGATCCTCACCAATCTGGTCGACAAGCGCCAGCAGATGCGCACCGAGCAGCTGGCGGGGCATGGCCTCGATGCGCGGGTCTTCACCAACCAGGGCCCCAAGGGTCCGGCGCTGCAGGCCATTCTCGACGAATATCAGCCGTCGAAAGCCATTTTCATCGACGATCTCGCGCAGCACCACCGCTCCGCGCGCGAAACCGTTGCCGATATCACCACGCTCCACCTGTGCGGCGAACCCGAACTCGCTCCGCATATCGACTGCGCCCATACAGCGGGCCATGCCGATGCGCGGATCGACACCTGGGACAAGGCGCTGCCCTGGCTGGAAGAGCAATTGCAGAAGGAAAACGCATGACTATCGAGGCCAAACTGGAAGAACTGGGCATCACGCTGCCCGAAGCAGCGGCACCGGTTGCCAGCTATCAGCCACTCGTCGTGTCGGGCAGCATAGCCTATGTCTCGGGCCAGCTTCCCTTTGTCGACGGCAACCTTGTCACCGGCAAGCTGGGTCAGGATGTCACGCTGGAACGCGGCCAGCAGGCAGCGCGCGCCTGCGGCCTGATGATCCTTGCACAGCTCAAGGCGGCCGGCCTGCTGGAACGGGTCGAAAAGGTGGTCAAGCTGGGCGGGTTCGTTTCCAGCATTCCCAATTTCACCGACCAGCCCAAGGTCGTGAACGGTACCAGCGACCTCATGTTCGAAGTGTTCGGCGAAGCTGGCCGCCATGCGCGCAGCGCCGTCGGTGTACCGGTCCTGCCGCTCGATGCGGCGGTCGAAGTCGACGCGATCATTGCGCTCAAGGACTGATCTTTTCCGGTATGCGGCACGGCCCCTTGCGGTGAGCGAGCGTGTTCTCGCTGCTTGACCGTCTGGCCGTGAAGGCACCCGATCCCGCGCGGGTCGGGTGGCTGCGCGACTGGACCTATGCCCATCGCGGGCTGCATTCGCCCGGCATCCCCGAAAACTCGCTTGCCGGTTTTGCGCTGGCGGTCGAACGCGGGCTGGGCGTCGAATGCGATATTCAGCGCAGCCGGGATGGCCAGGCGATGCTGGTGCATGACTGGGAGCTGGAACGGCTGACTGGCGTCAGCGGCCCGCTCGCGGCGCATAGCGCGGAAGAGCTGGCGCAGATCGCTTTCCTCGATAGCGAACACAAGCTGGCGCGGCTGGACGATCTTCTGGCGCTGGTAGACGGCACGGTGCCGATCCTGATCGAGGTGAAATCGCGGCGCGGTTACGATGTGAAACGCAGCTGCCGCGCCTTCGCCCGCGCGCTGGAAAACTACGCCGGCCCGCATGCCGTGATGAGCTTCGATCCGCGTGTCAGCATCTGGTTCGCCAAGCACTCGCCCGAGACGGTACGCGGTCTGGTGATGCGCGAGGACGAGATCGGGATGACGCAAAAGGCCTGGCAGCGGCACATGGCACTATGGGCGGCGCGGCCCGAATTCATCGCCTATCATGTGGCCGCTCTGCCCAATCCCATGGTCGCCGCGCTGCGCAAGCGCGGAATGCCGGTCCTCACCTGGACCGTGGATTCGCCCGAGGCACGGGCGCAGGGCTCGGAGTATGCCGATGCGCTTATCGCCGAAGGGAAGGGGCTGGCGTGAGTGGGGAAGGGCTTGCCGCGCGTATTTCCGGTTCCGTCGGCGCGTTCGATGCCGCGGCGTGGAATGCGCTGGCGGGCGACAACCCCTTCATGCGCCACGAATTCCTCACTGCGCTGGAAGATTCGGGCAGCGTGGGACCGGGCAGCGGATGGCAACCGGTGCCGCTGGTCATTTCTGCCGAGGACGGTCCGCCGCTGGCCGCCATGCCCGCCTATGCCAAAGGGCACAGCCAGGGCGAATATGTCTTCGATCATGCCTGGGCCGATGCCTATGAAAGGGCGGGGGGCAATTATTACCCGAAGCTGCAGATCGCCGCGCCATTCACCCCCGCCACGGGGCCGCGCCTGCTGCTGTCCGATCCGGCACTGGCCGCGCCGCTGATTTCTGCGGCGGAGCAGCTTTGCCTGCAGAACCAGTTTTCGTCCGCCCACGCTACCTTCATCGAACCCGATCAGGTGCGGCTGTTCGAAGATGCCGACTGGTTGCTGCGCACCGACATCCAGTTTCACTGGCTCAATCAGGATTTCGCCAGCTTCGACGATTTCCTCGCCACGCTGACGTCGCGCAAGCGCAAGGATCTGCGCAAGGAGCGCGCGGCGGCGCAGGAAGGTCTGGAGATCGTGCGCCTTACGGGTGACGATATCCGACCCCACCACTGGGACGCCTTCTGGCATTTCTATCAGGACACCGGAGCGCGCAAATGGGGCCAACCCTATCTGACGCGCGCGGCCTTCGACCTGCTGGGCGAGCGGATGGGGGAAAAGATCGTGCTCGTCCTCGCGCTTGAAGACGGCGAACCGATTGCCGGCGCGCTCAACTTTATTGGCGGCGATGCGCTATACGGCCGCTATTGGGGCTGCACCAGGCAGGTGCGCTTCCTCCATTTCGAGCTCTGCTATTACCAGGCGATCGATGTCGCCATCGAGTTAGGAGTTGCGCGAGTCGAGGCCGGGGCGCAGGGCGGGCACAAGCTTGCCCGCGGTTACGAACCGGTCGAGACCGTCTCCGCCCACTGGATCGCCGATCCCGGCTTTCGCGCGGCGGTGGCGGAGTTCCTCGAGCGAGAGCGCGAAGGCGTGGCCACCGACCGCAATTATCTCGAGCGTCGAACGCCCTTCAAACGGCAAGGCTAGATCAGGCAACCTTGCGCTGGTCCTCGATCAGCCAGCTGCGCGCGCGGCGCTGGGCCTCGTGAATTTCGCGCAGGGTCATTTCGTCGGCCACGTCGGCCCTCGCCCAGGCGGCCTCTGTATGGCCTAGGGAAGCGGCGATGTTGAACCATTTGTGCGCTTCGATCATGTCGGCCGTGCATCCGTGGCTGCCCGTCGAGAGCGCGACGCCCAGATCGTAGAGCGCATCCACGCTGCCGCTATGATAGTTTGCCAGATATTCGGCGATCGTTACCAATCCCCGGTCACTTTGTTCGATGCGCCCCGCACCCCCGTCGATTGCTTTCAAAGCCATGTCCCGAACTCCCCGTATCGATTACCGGCTTGGCTGCCGGCAAGGTCCAGACTGGTACCTGATGGTCAACATATGGTTAACTTGAATGCAATTCGGGTTAACCTCCTGACCGGCCGTGCCGAAACAGTCCGGGCAAATCGCCCGAAACCCGCTTGCGAGCCCTTCGCACCGCTTCTATAGGCCGCGCTTTCGGAGGGCTGCAGGTATCGGAAATATCCGGGCCAGCGGGATGTCGGCTCACCGTGGACACGAGAGTTGGGAAGAAGGTACCACGCTCAATGGCCCCATCGGCGTCGAATGTTTCGGAAAAACTTGCACAGGCAAAGGCTGCCGTCGATCCCGATTACGTCCCGTCGGACGACGAAGAGTATATGGGCGACACGCAGCTGGATTATTTCCGCGTGCTTCTGCTCGACTGGAAGAAGTCGATCCACGATGCCGCGGGGCAGACGCTGCAATCGCTTCAGGACGGACCGATCCGCGATTCCGATCTTAACGATCGCGCATCGTCGGAAACCGACTGGGGCATCGAATTGCGCACCCGCGACCGCCAGCGCAAGCTGATCGCCAAGATCGATGCTGCCCTGCGCCGCATCGATGCGGGCGAATACGGCTGGTGCGAAGTGACGGGCGATCCGATCGGGCTGCGCCGCCTTATCGCGCGCCCCGTCGCCACCATGACTGTCGAGGCGCAGGAAGCGCACGAGCGGCGCGAGAAGGTTTCGCGCGACGATTGACGCGGCCTCGCTGCGGGTTTGGCAGGCGGGTTAACATATAAGGTTAACCGCTGTTTATCTTTTCGGCCGCAGCCTGTATCTGGCTGCAAGCCGAAGGATACCATTCACTGCTCAATCGAGGCGAAGATGATTCCTGCCACCGACAAGCGAAATGAGAAACGCGACAGCATGCTGATGATGGCCCAGCTCCGTGTGGAGGGCGCCGGTAGCAGCGAAAAGGTCAAGATCCGCAACTTGTCCAATTCCGGCATCCAGGTCGAAGGCCCTGTGCTTGCCACGGACGGGCAGCGGGCCGTCGTCACGATCCGGCAGATCGGCGATGTGGGCGGCGTGGTTACTTGGACGAAGAGCGCGCGAATCGGCATTTCCTTCGACGAGCCGATCAATTCGGGCGCGGCGCGTACTAGCCTCGTCGGCGACATGCCCGAAGCACCCCGTTATGCCCGCGCCGCGCTGACGCCGCGCGAAAGCTACGGAAAGCCGCGCAGCGTCTGACCCGTTCATCTTGCGTGTGCCTGCCGCGCTGCTAGGTCACACGCATGCTCCGTCATTCAGCCCTGTTATTGCTCGCCGCGCTCGTGGCATCCTGCGGCGGGGGGACGGATGATGGCCTGGTCAGGGTCGCCCATATGGGCGATGCGGCCTCGCTTTACGCGACCGGGCCGGAGTTGTCCTCCGGCGCACAGCTGCTCCATGCGGCGCAGCAGCAGGGCCTCGTCAGGTTCAATGAGGCGGGAGAGATCGTCCCCGGGCTGGCCGAACGCTGGATCGTTACCGACGATGGCCGCAGCTATATCTTCCGCATCACCGAATTCGATCTGCCCGACGGTACCCGGCTGACCGCACGCGCGGTTGCCGAAGGGCTGGAGAAAAGTATCGACCGGGTGAAGGGCACCAGCCTCGCCCTCGATCTTGCCAAAATTTCGGAAGTGCGCGTGATGACCGGCCGCGTCATCGAAATCCGCTTGCGCAGCCCCATGCCCGGTTTCCTTCATCTCATCGCCCAGCCCGAACTGGGAGTCGCTCTTGCCGAAGGGAATGCAGGGCCGATGCTCGCCGAACGCGAAGGCGATGCCACCATCCTTGCGCCGATTCCGCCCGAACTGCGCGGCCAGCCCCAGCGCAGCGACTGGCTCGAACTGGTCGACCGGGTCCAGCTGGCACCCTATGCCCCGCGCGATGCCGCGCAGGCCTTCGAGAAGGGCCAAGTAGACCTTCTGCTCGGCGGGCATCTCGAATCGCTGCCATTGGCAATTACCGGGGCGCTGTCGCGCGGCACCGTCCGGCTCGATTCGGCGATCGGCCTGTTCGGGCTCGACGTGTTGCGGCCCGAAGGCTTTCTTGCCAGTCCCGCCAATCGCGAGGCTTTGGCGCTCGCGATCGATCGCCCCACGCTGGTGGAACAGTTCAATTTGTCGGGCTGGACCGGTTCGAACCGTATCGTGGGCGCCGCGATGCCGGGTGACGACGGCAGTGTGGGTGAACGCTGGACCGGCCTCTCGCTCGACCAGCGCCGCGCCGAAGCTGCATCCCGGGTGCGGCAGTGGCAGGCAGAAAGCGGCAGCGCGCCAACCGTGTCGGTCTATTTGCCGGAAGGGCCGGGGTCGGATTACCTCTTCGCTGCGTTGGCCGAAGATCTCGCGTCCGTCGGCGTGGCGCTGCTGCGTGCCGCGGACAGGGATCTTGCAGACCTGGTCCTGCGGGACAGCGTGGCGCGCTATGCCGGGGCCCGCTGGTTCCTCAACCAGTTCAACTGCGCTTTCTCCGCTCCCGTCTGCTCGGCGGATGCGGATTACCTCGTCGAACTCTCGCTCGATGCGGCCGACGCGGCGGAAGAAGCCTCCTATCTGGCGGAAGCCGAGCAGACGCTCACCGCCACCAATCTCTACATCCCGCTGGGCACGCCGATCCGCTGGTCGCAGGCCCGCGCCGGGGTAGAGGGCTTCTCCGAGAACGGCTGGGCGGTGCATCCCTTGTTCCCGCTGTCGAAAGCCCCCATTTAAGGGCCATGGACGACAGACGCCTTACTCCGATCGACCCGCAGCCCCGCCAGGACGAAGGGTTCGGACCGCAAGGCGCCACCGGCCCGCAAGGCACCGCCGGCCCGCTGCGCTTCGATTTTCCGGGCGGACGCGATCCGCAATCGATCCGCCGCCGGGTCGAAGCGATGGAAATCATCCTCGAACGATCGATGACCCTGCCGGGCACCAATTACCGGATCGGCCTCGATACCATCATCGGCCTTGTGCCGGTGCTGGGCGATCTCGTGACGGCGGCCATGGGCAGCTATATCGTCTGGGAGGCGCGCAATCTGGGCCTGCCGAAATGGAAGCTGTGGCACATGGCTGGGCGCATCGGTTTCGACACGGCGATCGGCGCCGTGCCACTGGTGGGGGACGCTTTCGACCTCGTCTATCGGTCCAACACCAAGAATTTGAAGACCATCCGCAGACATCTCGACAAGCATCATCCCGAAACGAAGGTCATCGACCAGTAGTTTGCTTGTCGGTCCCCGCGCGCTAGGGCTGCGCGCATGGCTTCCGATATCACCTATTCCAGCTACCTCGATCTCGACCGCATCCTGTCGGCGCAGCACCCGTCGTCCGATGCGCATGACGAGATGCTGTTCATCATCGTCCATCAGGCCAGCGAGCTGTGGCTCAAGCTGTGCCTTCACGAACTGACCGAAGCGCGCGAGTGCATCCGCGAGGATCGCCTGCGCCCGTC
This sequence comes from uncultured Erythrobacter sp., assembly GCA_947504155.1. Lineage (GTDB taxonomy): Bacteria > Pseudomonadota > Alphaproteobacteria > Sphingomonadales > Sphingomonadaceae > Qipengyuania. The sequence continues at coordinate 372,877 of CANNGF010000002.1, read as the reverse complement.
GTTCAAGATGCTGGCCCGCGTGGCCCGCGCGCAGGGGCAACTGATCCAGAGCTGGGACGTGCTCAGCACCATGACCCCGCATGATTATTCGACCATCCGCCCCTTCCTCGGCGGGTCGAGCGGGTTCCAGAGCGCGCAATACCGAATGATGGAATTTCTCCTCGGCGGCCGTAACCCCGACATGATCACCATGCACGAGGCGACGCCGGAGGTGGCGGCGGGCCTGCGCGAGGAGCTGACCCGCAAGAGTATCTATGCCGAGGCGATCGCCCTGCTGGCCCGCCGCGGGCTGGATATCCCCGCCGAAGTGCTGGAGCGCGATCATGGCAGCGCGTGGGAGCATGTGCCCGCAGTGGAGGCGGCATGGGCCGAAATCTACCGCGACCCCCAGGAATATTGGGACCTGTACGAACTGGCTGAAAAGCTGGTCGATCTGGAATACCATTTCCAGCGCTGGCGCTTCGGCCATCTCAAGACGGTCGAACGGATCATCGGCTTCAAGAAAGGCACCGGCGGCACCCCCGGCGTGCCCTATCTGGCGGGCGTGCTGAAGGCCGCCTTCTTCCCCGAATTGCTGAGCGTGAGGACGGCCCTATGAGTTCCTGGAAGAGCAAGCGCCGCCTGTGGGACATCAGCCAGACGCTGCACCCGGCGCTGCCCGTCTGGCCCGGCGATACCGAATTCGGCTTCGAGCGGACATGGCGGATGGACGAGGGTTCGCCCGTCAATGTCGGCCGCATGACCATGAGCACGCATTCGGGCACCCATGCCGATGCGCCGCTGCATTATGCAGAGGACGGGGTGGATGCGGCCAGCATGGAGCTCGATCCCTATATCGGCACCTGCCTGGTGGTGGATGCGCGCGGCGTGAAGGGCGAGGTCGACGTGGCCGACCTGCCGCATATCGACAGCGTCGACCGCGTGCTGTTCCGCACCTGGGACGTGTTCCCGCATGACGAATGGCGCAGTGACTGGCTGCCGATCGCCGCCGAAACCATCGAATGGCTGGCGCTGCAGGGCGTGAAGCTGATCGGCACCGATGCGCCCAGCGTCGATCCGCAGGAGAGCAAGACCATGGCAGCCCACAAGGCCGTGCTGAAACACGATATGCGCATTCTGGAAGGGCTGGTTCTCGATGATGTGCCCGAAGGACGGTACGAACTGATCGCCCTGCCGCTCAAGGTGGGCGGCGGCGATGCCGGGCTGTGCCGCGCGATCCTGCGGGAGCTGGCCGATGACTGATCCGCTTGGCGCGCGCGCGCGCATTCTCGATGAAGGCGATCCGCTGGCCCGGTATCGCGATCGTTTCGACGTACCCGAAGGCGTGATCTATCTCGATGGCAATTCGCTGGGCTGCCTGCCCCGCGCCACGCCCGCGCGGCTGGAACAGGTCGTGCGGAAAGAATGGGGCAATGATCTCATCCGCAGCTGGAACAGCGCGGGCTGGATCGACATGCCCAAGCGTGTCGGCGCCAAGATCGCCCCGCTGATCGGCGCGCAGCCGCATGAAGTCATCGCGACCGACAGCGTATCGGTAAATTTGTTCAAGCTGATCTCCGCCGCGCTCGCCATGCAGGCCGAACAGCATGGGGCGCGCCGCAAGGTCGTGCTGAGCGAACCCGGCAATTTCCCGACCGATATCTACATGATCGAAGGGCTGGAAAAGCAGGGGCTGGCCGAACGGCGGCTGGCCGACCGCAATGCCATAATGGATGCGCTCGGCGATGATGTCGCCCTGCTGCTGTTGACCCATGCGCATTACAAGACGGGCGAAGTGTTCGATATGCCCGCGCTTACCAGGGCCGCGCATGATGCGGGCGCGCTGGTGCTGTGGGATTTGTCGCATTCGGGCGGCGCGCTGCCGGTCGATCTGAACGGGGCGCATGCCGATTTCGCGGTCGGCTGCGGGTATAAATATTTCAACGGCGGGCCGGGGGCTCCGGCCTATGCCTTCGTGGCGGAGCGGCATATCGAAGCCACCCAGCAACCACTCAGCGGCTGGATGGGTCATGCCGCGCCCTTCGCCTTCAGCGACGATTACAAGCCCGCACCGGGGGTGGAGCGGCTGATGTGCGGCACGCCGGGCATTCTGGCGCTCGCCGCGCTGGAAGTGGGCGTGGATCTGATCGCCGAAATCGGGATCGACCCTATCTATGCCAAGTCTCAGCAACTGTCCGAATTCTTCCGCCAGTGCCTGGGCGAAAGCGGGCTCGATCTGGAACTCGTCAGCCCGCAAAATCCCGGCGCACGCGGCAGCCAGCTCTCCTTTCGGCACCAGGAAGCCTATGCCATCTGCCAGGCGCTGATCGCGCGCGGCGTGATCGGCGATTTCCGCGATCCCGATATCCTGCGCTTCGGGTTCGCGCCCGCCTATCTGCGCTTTGCCGACATGGCCGAGGCGGTCCGGCACCTGAAGGAAGTGCTGGAAACCGGCGAATGGCAGCGCGAGGAATTTCGCGAACGCGCGGCGGTTACCTGACTTCCGCTGTTGGGGTGGGAAGCGGAATGGCTGGTTCTGTCACTGGAATGGGAAAAGCTGAAGGTGGCAATTAGGTATACTGTCCCTAGAATCCCTCAAACAGTTCTTGAAGAACGACGTGATGCTCCTCGAATTTCTCCCAGAATATCTCCTTGTTCTGATCGTCGACGAAGTTTTCGTAAGGGTTGTCCAACCCGCCAAATGACCGCGCCATGCCTCAATATCCCCCTATCAAATCTCGTCCATATGGTGTGGATAGCTATGATTGGGTTCCCATCCTCGGACCGCAGCGGCTTGCAGCGCATCCCAAAATGCGTCGCTGACGAAGACCGATAGCGCGCTTAAATTTTGATAACGCCACTCGAACCAGATCGCTCGACGCTTCGCTTCAGCCGCCTTAAGAACGATATGGCGATCCTTGGTTCGATCAATAAACCACCGATCGCTAGGAGCAGGCGACCACACAACGTCCGACCGTTCTGTATCGACGACGTCAGCTCTGGTGCATATATTTAGCAGCCAACGCTTATCGGGATGAACGCTGCCATCAGGCTGCAAGATCTCCAGCGGCAGGTAATGATGCACGCCGGGCTCGATCGCCTCGATCATATCGATCACCCGCTGCGAGATCGCATAACCGTAATCTGTAGAGAGAATATCGATCAACGCGCCCTGGTGTTTTTCCAACTGTGCACGGAATGGTTCGGCCACATCGGGCCAGCGCCAACCATAGCGAGGTGGCGGATAATCGAATACACCGAACCAAGGATAGTCGGGCGAGTTACGATCGCGCGGCCCCGCCATGTAGCGCGCCTCAATATCTTCGGCGAGTTGCTTGCCCAGCGCTTGGAAGCGCGCGTAATCGGACGCCACATTTTCCATCTTCGGTGAGAGAAGGGTTTGTTCATCCTGCCCCCTGTTGATTTCCTCAGGTCCGATAAACCAAGCCATCACGCCGCCTCCCGCGCCAGTCGCGCGTTAAAATCATGTCTCGCTACTTTGAAACTCCGGGGGCAGTATACCTAATTCGTTACAATCAACTTCCCTGATAGCCATGGGGCGCTGGGCGTGAATGCCTGCAACTAGTGCCGTGAGCTGACTTTACTCTCTAGCCTCATTCTTCCAACTCGATGTCCGCACAGAGCCAGTCCCGGCCGGTCTCGTGCAAAAAGGCCCGGGAGTGCGGCTTGCGCTCCCGGGCCTGTCACTTTCAGGTGGGGGCAGGGCCGCCCCCCCTAGAACCTGTTTAGTCGGCATCAACCGGCACGCTGGCGGCCATCGGCACGTCGTCGGCGGCATCGCCGATCTGCTTGGCGACCTTTTCATAGGCTTCGGCATTATGCTCGGCCACGGTCATGACGACTTCGCCCTTCTTGTCGAGCAGCACGGCTTCTTCGCCCGAACCCAGCGGCGCGAGGCGCACGATGAGCGGGCGCGGCGAGAGGAAGCGGTTCGATCCGTTCGATCCATCGACCACCGCCCCGATGGCGCCGCCCATCAGCACATTGCCGATCGTCGCTGCGCCGGTCTTGCTCCATACGAGCACTGAAGTCGGCTCATAGCCTTCGCGCACGATATCGACGCGGCTGGACGTCTTGCGCGGCATCACCAGTTCGCACGGCGTGGTGCAGCTGCGACCATCGAGGAAGGTCGCCTGTGCGCCGTCCGGCGTGGTGTCGATGGCATAATCGAGATTCGGCCCGTTCACGACCGTTGCGCAGCCCGAAAGACCCACGGCCGCAATGGCCGCGAGAGCGGTATAATATTTATTCATGAATTACCCCGTTTGGAAAAGACCCCTGCCTTCAAATGAAGACACGCAGGTTTTTAGTGTGGTGCTTTTCTTTGTCGAGGGGGATTCGTTGCATCTCGTGAAACGAGGAAATTTTTTCAGGAAGCTGCGGGATGGCGCTTGGAAGCCGCTGTCCTACAAGCTTCGATCCATGCCAGTAACCCTGCATGGCATGGCGTATTCTCTTAACCGCGACAGCACATATAGGGCCGGAACGTGCCCGGAGTTTTTTTGCCCAGGACTGTGCTCCAGGCGCTCCATCATTCAGACCCGCGTCGGCGAAGCTGAACGAATCACTCCTCCAGTTCGATGTCCCAGTAAAGCCAGTCGCGCCAGGTTTCGTGGAGGTAGTTGGGCGGGAACTGGCGGCCATGCTGTTGCAGCTGCCAATGGGTCGGCCGGATGGGTTCGGCATAAAGGCTCATGCCCGCCTGTTTCGGCGTGCGGCCGCCCTTCTTCATGTTGCAGGGCGCACACGCGGTGGCGATGTTCTCCCACGTGGTCTTCCCGCCAAGGCGGCGCGGCACGACATGGTCGAAGGTGAGGTTGGTCATCGAACCGCAGAACTGGCAGGCGAAGCGATCGCGCAGGAACAGGTTGAAGCGGGTGAAGGCCGGGAATTCGGACGGCTTCACATACTGCTTCAGCGCGATCACGCTGGGGATCTTCATGTCGAGATTGGGCGAATGCACCTCGCGATCATAGGTCGCGATCACATCGACCCGGTCGAGGAAGATCGCCTTGATCGCGGTCTGCCATGGCCAAAGGCTGAGCGGGTAATAGGACAGCGGCGTGTAATCCGCGTTCAGCACCAGGCTGGGGCAGGATTGCAGATTGCGCGTCGGATCGCCTTCGGCACTGCGAAAGCTGGCGGCTCTTTCAAGCAGTTCGGCCCTGAACACGTTGCGTCCTCCCGATACTCCTGTTCCGGATACATCCACTTGCACGGCAAAGCGTCAAGTATGTTACGGACAGGATTTCCACAGACTTGTCCCGTTGATCTGCCGATCATGCGGGCTAGAGTATGAATATGGTCGTTACGCGGTTCGCCCCCAGTCCGAACGGATCGCTGCATCTGGGCCATGCCTATTCGGCCATTCGCGCCCACGATATCGCGGCGACACGCGGGGGCCGCTTCCTGCTCAGGATCGAGGATATCGACGGCGAACGCTCGCTGCCCGAAAAGGCGGAGGAGTTTCGCCGGGACCTCGCCTGGCTGGGGCTGGAATGGGAAGAAGTGCCTGCGCAATCGACCCGGCTCGTCAGTTACGAAGAGGCCGCGCAATCGCTGCTGCGCCGGGGCCTGCTCTATCCCTGCAGCTGCACCCGCAAGGAAATCGCCGCGCTGGAGCCACGCTTGGGGCCTGAAGGAGCGATCTATCCCGGCACCTGCAAGGGCCAGCGGCTCGATCCGGACAAGCCAGCGGCGCTGCGGCTCGATGTCGACCGGGCCATGGCGGAAGTGGGCGAACTGGTATGGGAAGACGAGGTCGCGGGCGCGCATGTGGCCGATCCGCGCGCCTTCGGAGACGTGGTGCTGGTGCGCAAGGATGCGCCGGCCAGCTATCACCTTGCCGCCACGCTCGACGATGCAGCCGACGGGGTGACCTTGGTGACCCGCGGGCAGGATCTCTACGCGATGAGCCACATCCACCGCCTGCTGCAGGCGCTGCTCGGCCTGCCGATCCCGACTTGGCACCACCATCCCATCCTGCTGGGCGAGAACGGCGAAAAGCTGGCCAAGCGGCGCAATTCGCCGAGCCTCGCCGATCGCCGTCACGCGGGAGAAGATGGCCGCGCGCTGGCGGACCAGCTGCGGCGCGGCGAATTCCCCGCTGGCATTACGCTGGCGAGTGCCTAGATAGGGATCATGAACACCTTTCTCGTCATCCTGCTGATCGCGGCCATGGCCATGGTCCTCCTCTCGCTGGTCCGCGGCGTTGTCGCTTTCCTGCAAAGCACCAAGGTGGATCTCCAGACCGGCGAACAACAGGACGCGACGGAAATGCAGTTGCGGCAGAACAAGGCAATGATGGCCCGCGTGAAATGGCAGGCCATCGCAATCCTGATCATCGCCGTGCTGCTCGGCGTCGCGACCTGAATTTCGCGGCAGCGTGGTCAAGCTCAACAAGATCTACACCCGCACCGGTGACGATGGCACTACGGGTCTCGTCGACGGCTCGCGCCTGCCCAAGCATGCGGCGCGCATGGAAGCGATCGGCGCGGTGGACGAGGCGAATTCAGCGCTCGGCCTCGCTGCGGTCTCGCTGAAAGACACAGCGTTTGGCGAAGCGCTCTACCGGATCCAGAACGACCTGTTCGATCTGGGCGCCGATCTCGCCACTCCGGCGGAACAGGGGGACGATTTCGCCCCTTCCGAAATGGTGCTGCGCATGGTCGCCGCGCAGGTCGAATGGCTTGAAACCGCGATCGACGAATTGAACGCCAGGCTCGAACCGCTGACCAGCTTCGTGCTGCCGGGCGGAACACAGCAGGCGGCGCGCGTCCATCTCGCCCGCGCTGCAGCCCGCCGCGCCGAACGCGCGATGACTTCGATGGCGGCGGTCGAACCGACCAATCCGCAGGCGCTGGCCTATATCAATCGCCTGTCCGACTATCTCTTCGTCCTCGCCCGCGTGGCGAATGACGAGGGCCGCGACGATGTGAAGTGGATCCCGGGCGCTAACCGCTAGCCAAGCCCCGTTCCCCCAGCTAGACGCCGCGTTTTGCTGCACATGCGAAGGGATTTCTCGATGAGCAAGACAATCGCCATCATCGGCGCAGGCCAGATGGGCTCGGGCATAGCGCAGACGTTCGCCCAGAACGGGATGGACGTGCTGCTGGCCGATGTCAGCCTCGACAAGGCGGAAGAAGCCGTCGGCAAGATCGACAAGGCGCTGGGCAAGCTCGTCGGGCGCGGCAAGATCGAGATTGCCGACGCCGAAAGCGCGATGAAGCGCATCACGCCGGTCGGCGATTACGACCGGATGGGCGAAGCCGATTTCATCATCGAAGCCGCGACCGAGAAGGAAGAGATCAAGCAGGCCATCTTCGAGAAGGCTGGCAAAGTGCTGGGCCCCGATGCGATCATGGCGTCGAACACCAGTTCGATCCCGATCACGCGCATGGCCAACTATTCGCCCGATCCGGCCCGCTTCATCGGCCTGCATTTCTTCAATCCGGTCCCGGTCATGGGCCTGATCGAAGTCATTCCAGGTCTCGCCACGGCGGAAGTGACGACCGACCGCACCCGCGCTCTCGCCGAAGCGCTGGGCAAGGAAGTAGTGCTGAGCCAGGACGAACCCGGCTTCGTCGTCAACCGCATCCTGTTGCCGATGATCAATGAGGCGGTGTTTGTGCTGGGTCAGGGGACGGCCGGTATCGAGGATATCGACAAGGGCTGCCGTCTTGGTCTCAACCATCCGATGGGCCCGCTACAGCTGGCCGATTTCGTCGGCCTCGATACCTGTCTCGATATTCTCATGGTGCTCTACAAGACCACGCGCGACAGCAAGTATCGGCCTGCGCCGCTGCTGGTGAAATATGTCGAGGCTGGCTGGCTGGGTCGCAAGACCGGGCGCGGTTTCTACGACTATTCTGGCGAGGAACCCGTTCCGACACGGTGAGTGATGGGAACGGCCTGCGAGGCCCGTTCGTTCATGGGCAAAGGAGATTTTACGCCATGAGCGATAACAAGACCAACACTCCCGTGGGCGAAAGCCAAGAAGCGCGGCAGACGGGCCTCGCGCCCGAAACGCACAATGACGAGCAGGACGATCACCGCAACCAGGCGCAGGAAGTCGCCGAAGAAGCGAAGGGCGTGACGACCGAAACGCGTTCGCCCACGGAAAGCGGGAAGGGCGATAACAAGTCGGGCCTGATGGGCGATTCCACTCAGGACACTATCGACCACATGCGCGACATGGAAAGCTCGGGCCGGATCGACATGGATGCCTATAAGGGTGAGCCGAACCACGACGACAATGTCGATAAATACGGCAAGGAACATAAGCCTGATGGTCTGCGTGGGGATGGCACCTAAACGCTTGAGCTTTAGCAGTGCGATAGGCGGGTCCGTTGTATAGACGGGCCCGCCTTTTTAGTGTGCCCAATCCAATGTCTTGGAAATCGAGGGTGGCTTAGTAATCGTAGGGAGAATTCGGGACGCGCCCTTCGGTATCTACGAGCAGTTCAGGTGGGATCTCAATACGTTGCCCGGGCCCCTCTGGCCCGAAATCGGACGCTTCTTCCTCGAAGTTTCCAGCCTCTGAGTACCAACTGTCGAGATCAGGGTCCACGCGATCGCTGGGGCCTGAATATATGTGTTCGCTTTCGCGCACCATAACCGGCGGGCCCATATCCGATGGAGGGGGAGGACCGCTCTCGCTTCTATACTCCGCGTAATCCTGGTTGCCGGCATCGGGGAAGAAGCTCTTCGCGGCGAAGAGGAGGGCTCCAAGGCCCACCAGCATTCCCGCGATCCAGTAGAAAGTGGTGCGTAGCGACATAGCCCGCGAACCCTAGCGCCCGAATGGTTAAGAACTGCTTTTCGCGGCCTCTGCCTTCAGGCTGTAGAGTTCATCCAGCGCTTCGCGAGGGGAGAGGGAATCGATGTCAAGCGCCTCCAGCGCATCGCGCAGGGTATCGCATTTCTCTTCTTCCGCTTGGGCGGTCGCGGCGAACAGGGGTAGATCGCCCAGACCTGCGGCCAGCCCGCCCGTTTCTGCGCGGCCTTTTTCCAGCTTGTCGAGCACCGCCTTGGCGCGTTTGATGACCGGTGGCGGGACGCCTGCCAGCTTGGCGACGGAGAGGCCGTAACTGCGGTCCGCTGCGCCCCTTGCCAGTTCGTGGAGGAGGACGAGATCGCCTTTCCATTCGCGGGCGCGGACGTGGTGGAGGCTTAGTGCATCGCAGGTTTCGGCGAGGCGCGAGAGTTCGTGATAATGGGTTGCGAAGAGGCAGCGGCACTTCAGTTGTTCATGCACTGCCTCGACCACGGCCCAGGCGAGGGCCATGCCGTCGTAGGTGGAGGTCCCGCGGCCGACTTCGTCGAGAATCACGAAGCTGCGCTTGGTCGCCTGGCTGAGAATTGCGGCGGTTTCGACCATTTCCACCATGAAGGTGGAGCGGCCCCGCGCGAGGTTGTCGGAGGCGCCGACCCGGCTGAAAAGGCGGTCTGCGATGCCCACTTTGGCGCTGGTGGCGGGGACGAAACTGCCTGCCTGGGCGAGCAGAAGGATGAGCGCATTTTGCCGCAGGAAGGTCGATTTGCCGCCCATGTTTGGCCCGCCGATGAGCCACAAACGTTCCGAAAAACCCACCGAACAGTCGTTTGATCGGAACCGATCACCCGTCTTGATCAGTGCTTGCTCCACCACCGGGTGCCGACCGGCGACGACTTCGAGGCAAGGTTCGTCGAGCATTTCCGGCTGGCACCAGTCGCCTTCCGCAGCCCGTTCGGCGAGCGCTGCCGAAACATCGATCCGGGCCAGCGCGGCGGCAGTCGCGGCGATGGCTTCGCGGCTGGCGACCACTTCGCCCACCAGCGTTTCGAAATGCGCATCCTCCGCCGCGAGGGCGTGGGCGCCGGCTTCGGCGATGCGGCTGGCTTCCTCGTGCAGGCCGACCGAGTTGAAGCGCACCGCGCCCGCCATGGTCTGGCGATGGGTGAAGCCGCTGTCGGCCGCCATCAGCTTGTCGCCATGCTTGGCGGGCACTTCGATGAAATAGCCCAGCACCTTGTTGTGCTTGATCTTGAGCGAGGGCGTGCCGGTCTCCTCGCGATATTTCGCTTCGAGCGCGGCGATGGCCTTGCGCGCATTGCCGCTGGTTTCGCGCAAGGCATCGAGCGTGTGATCGTAACCGCTAGCGATGAAGCCGCCCTGGCTGCGTTCGGTCGGCGGGGAGGGGACCAGCGCGCGGCCCAGATGATCGACCAGCGCCCCGTGGCCGCCCAGCTTTTCAACCGCATGCGCCAGCAGGGGCGGGAGATGCGTGGCGGCCGAAAGCATGTCGCGCAGGCGCCGCGCCTCGGTCAGCCCATCGCGGATCTGGCCCAGATCGCGCGGACTGCCGCGCCCGGCCACGATCCGGCCCAGCGCACGTCCGATATCGGGGGCCTGCCGCAACACGGCGCGGATATCGCCGCGCAGCAGCGGATCGCCGTGGAAATGCTGCACGCTGGCAAGCCGCTGTTCGATGGCGGCGCGATCGGCCAGCGGCGCGGACAGATCTTCTGCCAGCTGGCGCGCCCCGGCACCGGTGGCGCAGCGATCGACGCAGGCGACCAGGCTGCCTTCGCGCCCGCCGGTCTGCGCGGCGAGGATTTCGAGGCTGCTGCGGGTGGAGGCATCCATCGCCAGATGCGCCTCGCTCCCCCGCGCCACCGGGGGCAGTAGGAATGGCAACTGCCCCCGGCCCGCATGGTCGAGATAGGCGATCAGCCCGGCAGCCGCCGCCAGCATGGGGCGGGTAAAATCGCCCAGCCCGTCGAGCGTAGCGAGGCTGTGAATATCCTTCAGCCGCGCCTCGCCATCCTCGCTGCGGAAATCGTGGCGCGGGCGCGCGATTACATCGGCAGGCGCATCGTCCCAGTCTTCCGGCCCCACCACCTCGCTCGCGCCCAAGCGGGCAAGCGCGGCATCGAGGCGGTCGGGCGCGCAGTCTTCCAGTTCCATCCGCCCGGTGGAAATATCGCAGGAGGCAAGGCCGACCCCGTCACGTACCGGCGCCACCGCGACCAGCAGATTGGCCCGCCGCGGTTCGAGCAGGGCTTCCTCGGTCAGCGTGCCCGCAGTGACGAAGCGCACGATATCGCGCGATACCAGCGCCTTCGACACCGGCTTGCCTTCGCGCTTCGTGCGCTCCTTCGCCTCGTCGGGCGTTTCGGTCTGTTCCGCGATGGCGACCCGGCAGCCGCCCTTGATCAGCCGCGCGAGATAGCCTTCCGCCGCATGGACGGGCACGCCGCACATGGGCACCGGCTGCCCGCCATGTTCGCCGCGCGTGGTGAGCGCGATGTCGAGCACTTGCGCGGCCACCTTGGCATCGTCGAAGAACAGTTCGAAGAAATCGCCCATGCGATAGAACAGCAGCGCATCGCCCGCCTCTTCCTTCAGCGCGAGGTATTGCTGCATCATCGGAGTGGGTGAGTCGGCCATGGGCCATGCCGTAGCGGCCCGCTTTGCGATTCGGGAAGCGGCGCGGCGGGTGTTTCCCCTATGACTTCGCGCAAAATCCCCTTAGGGGCGGGCACGACACATCGGAAACCCGCCCAAAAGGACAAGCATGGCCGACGAAAAGCAGAACGGTTTCAACACGCGCGAAGCGTTGTTCTATCACGAAACGATCCGTCCCGGTAAGATCGAGATCGTTGCGAGCAAGCCCATGGCGACCCAGCGCGATCTGGCGCTGGCCTATTCGCCGGGCGTTGCGGCCCCGGTCGAGGCGATTGCCGCCAATCCCAAGGATGCGGCGCGCTATACCGCCCGGTCCAACCTCGTGGCGGTGATTTCCAACGGTACTGCGATCCTGGGCCTGGGCAATCTGGGCGCGCTGGCGTCGAAGCCGGTGATGGAAGGCAAGGCCGTCCTGTTCAAGCGTTTCGCCGATGTGGATTCGATCGATCTCGAACTCGACACCGAAGATCCGGAAGCCTTCATCAATGCCGTGGCGCTGATGGAACCCAGCTTCGGCGGCATCAATCTGGAAGATATCGCCGCGCCCGAATGCTTCATCATCGAGCAGGCCCTGCGCGAGAAGATGAACATCCCGGTGATGCATGACGACCAGCACGGCACTGCGATCATCGCTGCCGCCGGCCTGATCAACGCCTGCCATGTGACGGGCCGCGAGCTGAAGGACTGCAAGATGGTGGTAAACGGTGCGGGCGCATCTGCCCTCGCCTGTACCGCGCTGATCAAGGCGATGGGCATTCCGCACGAAAACGTGATCGTGTGCGATCGCTCCGGCCCGATCACGCCGGGCCGCGCCGATGTGGACCAGTGGAAGAGCGCGCATGCCGTGCCCACCGATGCCACCACTCTGGAAGAAGTGCTGCAGGGCGCGGACATCTTCCTGGGCCTGTCGGCCGCCGGTGCGCTGAAGCCCGAATGGGTGGCCAATATGGCCGATCGCCCGATTATCTTCGCCATGGCCAATCCGGTGCCGGAAATCATGCCCGAAGATGCCAAGGCCGTGCGCCCCGATGCGATCATCGCCACCGGGCGCAGCGATTATCCCAACCAGGTCAACAATGTGCTGGGCTTCCCCTTCATCTTCCGCGGCGCGCTGGACGTACAGGCCACCGCGATCAACGAGGAAATGAAGATCGCCGCTGCCCGTGCGATTGCGGAACTGGCGCGTGACCGCGTGCCCGAAGAAGTGGCCGCCGCATACGGCGTGGTCCACCAGTTCGGCGAGGAATACATCATTCCCGCACCCTTCGATCCGCGCCTGATGGAAGTCGTGTCCTCTGCCGTGGCCAAGGCCGCGATGGACAGCGGCGTGGCGCAGGCCCCGATCGAGGATTTCGATGCCTATCGCCATGCGCTGAAGGCACGCCTCAACCCCACCACCGGCGCGCTCACCAACATCTACGAGCAGGCCAAGGCCAATCCCAAGCGGATGGTGTTTGCCGAAGCCGAGGAAGACGTCGCCCTGCGCGCCGCGATCCAGTATCGCGATTATGGCTATGGCGAACCCATCCTGGTCGGCCGCACCCAGAAGGTGCTGGCGAAACTGAAGGAGCTGGGCGTCGACGATCCGAGCGACTGGATCATCGAGAACTCGAACCTGTCGGACAAGGTGCCGGCGATGAACGATTATCTCTACAAGCGCCTGCAACGCCGCGGTTATACCGAGCGCGACGTGCAGCGCATGGTGAACCAGGAACGCAACGTCTTCGCCGCATTGCTGGTGGCGCTGGGCCATGGCGAGGGGATGATTACCGGCCTCACCCGCACTTATGCGCAGACCGCACGCGAAGTGGCCCGCGTGATCGATCCCAAGCCCGGTGCGACGCAGTTCGGCATCCACATGATGATCGGCAAGAACCAGACCACCTTCCTGGCCGACACCACGATCAACGAACGCCCGAGTGCCGCCATGCTGGCGCATATCGCGCGCGAGACGGCTGCCGTTGCGCGCCGTATGGGCCATGAACCGCGCGTTGCCTTCCTGTCCTATTCGACCTTCGGCAATCCGAGCGGGCAGTGGCTCAACAATCTACGCGATGCCGTGGCGCTGCTGGATGCGGACGATACGGTCGACTTCGAATATGAAGGCGAAATGGCACCCGATGCCGCGCTCAACCGCAAGGTGATGGATCTTTATCCGTTCAGCCGCCTGTCGGGCCCCGCCAATGTGCTGATCATGCCGGGTCTGCAATCGGCCAATCTGTCGGCCAAGCTGCTGCGCGAACTGGGCGGCGAAACCATGGTCGGTCCGATGATGATCGGCAGCGAAAAGCCCGTGCAGATCGCGCCGATGACCGCCATCGCGCCCGACCTGCTGACGCTGGCCGTGCTGGCCAGCGCCGGAGTGGTGGGCTGAGGGAGCACGAAGCGATGAGCATTGCCGATCAGCGCCATCGCTTCACCATCCCGGACGATATCCACTATCTCAACTGCGCTTATATGGCACCGCTTTCCCGCGAGGTGAGCGGTGCCATGGTGGAGGGCGCACGGCTGAAGGAACAGCCGTGGAATTTCCGCCCCGCCGATTTCTTCAGCACTGCCGAGGCTTTTCGTGAGCGGGCAAGGCGGCTGGCGGGCGCTTCGCCCGATACCATCGGAATCGTGCCCTCGGTCAGCTATGGGCTGGCTGTGGCAGCGGCCAATCTGCCGCTTGCCGCCGGGCAGAATGTGGTCACGCTGGGCGATCAGTTTCCCTCCAATGTCTATGTCTGGCAGGAAAAGGCCAGGGCCGTCGGTGCGCATGTGGTGACGGTGCAGCGGCCGTCGCAAAGCTGCTGGAGCGATACGGTGCTGGACGCCATCGGCCCGGATACGGCCATCGTGGCGGTGCCGCATAATCACTGGGCCGACGGGCGGCTGGTCGATCTGGTGGCGGTGGGCGAAAAGGCGCGGGCGCACGGCGCGGCGCTGGTGCTCGACCTGACGCAATCGCTGGGGGCGATGCCGCTGGATTTCGCGGCGGTGCAGCCCGATTTCGCCGTGGCCGCCTGCTATAAATGGCTGATGGGGCCTTACGGTATTGGCATGCTCTATGTCGATCCGAAGCACCATGACGGCGTGCCGATCGAACATAACTGGATCAACCGCGCGGGCTCGGAAGATTTCGCGCGGCTGGTCGATTACCGCGATGATTTCCAGCCCGGCGCGCGGCGCTTCGACATGGGCGAGAAATCGAACGCCCCGCTCTTGATGGGCGCAGGCGCGGGGATGGATTTCCTTATGGAATTCGGGATCGATGCGATTGCCGAGGAGCTGGGCCGCCGCACCGAGGCGATCGCGCGCGCGGCGCAGGAACTGGGGCTGACCTCCGCCCCCATCGGCACGCGCGCGCCGCATTTCCTCTCGCTCGGCTTTCCCGAAGGCGTGCCGGACGGGCTGACCGAAAAGCTGGCGCAGCGGCAGGTGCATGTCTCGATGCGCGGCACGTCGCTGCGCGTGACGCCGCATCTGTATAACAGCGATGCGGATAGCGGCGCGCTGCTGTCGACCTTGCGGGAATGCCTCGCCTGAACGAAGCGCGGACCCGGTCCGTCGAACGAAATTCGTCCAGTTCATCCCATGGCAAGCGCAGTGGCGGCTATGGGCCTTTCCCCCACAAGGTGGGGCACGTGCAGGGATCGCACACGAAAGGACGAAGAATGAAAAAAGGACTCGCACTCGCCGTGATCGGCGCCGGAATTGTCGCCACGCCTGCCATGGCGCAGGACACGCGCGCACCCGGCGGCCTCTATGTCGGCGTGCTCGGCGGATATGAAGGCGTCGATGTCGATTCGGCGGACGGCACCGCCACGGCCAGCGCCGACAGCGCGGTTTACGGGATCAACGCCGGTTACGACCTCAGCCTTGGCGGGGCCTTCGTCGGCGTCGAGGGAGAACTGTCCACCAGCGACGGTTCGACCAGCTTTCCCGACAGCTTCGGCGGCGCCCGCGAAGGGCTGGAAACCGGCGGGCAGTATTACATCGGCGCGCGCGCCGGTTTCGCGCTGACGCCCGGCATCGCGGCCTATGGCAAGGTCGGCTACACCGCGCTCGACACCAAGGCCTTCACCGACAGCGGCTCATTGGACGAGCTGGAGAAGAATACCGACGGCATCCGCTATGGCGCCGGCCTTCAGGTGCAGCTGCCCGGACCGCTCGAAGGCCGGCTCGAATACCGCCGCTCGGAATATAACGACCTTGCCGATGCGGGGCAGGGCGATGCGACGACCGACCAGGTCGTGGCCGGCGTCGCGCTTCGCTTCTAGGACTTAGGTCCAATCAGAACGGCAGGGTCTTGCCGGTGTAATCGACATAGGCGTAGCCACCGCTCGCCTGCTCGATCACATCGGCGAGGCCCTTCGCGCTTTCCTCAACCGTAATCTTGGCATTGGGGCCGCCCATATCGGTCTGCACCCAGCCCGGGTGGAGCGAGCGCACGGTGACACCGGCCTCCTTCGCCTCTTGCTCGGCAATGCCCTTGGCCAGCATGTTCTGCGCGGTCTTGCTGGTGCGGTAGAGTTCATAACCGCCCGAACTGTCCTCGATCGAACCCATCAGCGAGCTCATGAAGGACAGCGAGCCGCCCTGCTTGATCTGGGGCAGCAGCGCCTTGCCGAGATGCGCCGGGCCGAAGGCATTGGTCATCATCACCTTGGCCACTTCATCCGCCGTCGCCTTCTCGCTCGACTGGTGCTCCGCGCCGGTGATCCCGGCATTGACGATCACCGCATCGAATTCGCCATCGACCGAGAAGGTCGAAGGGTCGGTGACATCCACCGTTTCCACCGCAACATCGTCCAGCGCGTGAAGATCGTCGCCTTTGGAGCGTTCGGTGCCGGTCACTTGCCAGCCACGCGATTTGAATTCCTTGGCGAGGCCAAGACCGATGCCGCGCGATGCGCCGACGATGAGAATATGCTTGCTCATTAAATGTCTCCTTACGCCGGGTGGACCAGCGTTTTCAGGTTCATGAATTCATGGAGGCCGAACTCGGCCAGCTCGCGGCCATGGCCCGAGCGCTTGATGCCGCCGAAGGGCGCCTCGATCTTGGAGCCGTTGACGCCGTTGAAGGTGGTCATGCCCGCTTCGATGGCGTTGGCGAAATGCTCCTGCTCGTTTTCGTCCGTGGTCCACACGGCAGAGCCGAGGCCGAAGGGGATGGCATTGGCGATGGTCGTCGCCTCGTCGATATCCTTCGCCTTGTAGAGCTGGCCGACGGGGCCGAAGATCTCGTCCGTGCCGGTTTCGCTGCCCACGGGCACATCGGTCAGCAGGCCCGCGGTCATCCAGGCGCCTGGCTTGTCGATCTTTTCCGCGCCGAACAGCAGGGTGCAGCCTTCCTTTTTCGCCTTGTCGACTTGGTCCAGCACGGTATCGCGCTGGCCTTCGCTCGACAGCGGGCCGAGGCCGGTGTCCTCATCCATCGGATCGCCCAGCTTCACGTCCTTGAGCGCCTGAATGAAACGCTTGGCAAAGTCGTCGTAGATCTCGGCGTGGACGATGGTGCGCTTGCCGCAGATGCAGGACTGGCCATTGTTCTGGATGCGCGCGGTCACGGCGTCCTTTACCGCCTGTTCCATGTCGGCAGAGGGCATGACGATGAAGGGATCGCTACCGCCCAGTTCCAGCACGACCTTCTTCAAATGCTTGCCCGCCTGCTGCGCCACCGCGCTGCCTGCACCTTCGCTCCCCGTCACCGTGGCGGCGACCACGCGCGTATCGGCAATGACATCGCCGATCGGATCGGAAGACACGCACAGGTTCTGGAACAGGCCCCCGGGCCCGCCCGCCTCGACCACCAGTTCTTCCATCCGCTGCGCCACGCCCTGCACGATGCTGGCATGTTTGAGCAGACCGACATTCCCGGCGAGAATGGTGGGGGCGAGGAAGCGGACGACCTGCCAATAGGGGAAATTCCACGGCATCACGGCCAGCACCGGGCCCTGCGGCAGCCAGCGCGCCTCGGCCCGGCCGCCATCGGACAGGTCCCAGAATTTCGATTCGAGCATCGGCGGGCCGTGCTCGGCATAATAATGCAGCAAGCTGGCACATTTCTCGACCTCGCTGCGCGCCTGCGAGGTCGGCTTGCCCATTTCGGTCACGGCAAGCTTGGCCAGCTCTTCCTTATTGCTTTCGTAGAGATCGCCGAGCGCGGAGAGCAGCTTGGTTCGCTCATCCAAGGAAGTGGTGCGCCAGTCGCGATAGGTGCGTGTCGCAGTCTCGAGCTTGCGGTCGATGCCGTTCTGATCGAGCGTTTCATATTCGGCGATCGTTTCGCCGGTTGCGGGATTGGTTGTGGTGATCACGGGGGAGTGCCTTAGTCTTGGGGTTATACCCAACCAATCGCCACGCCCCCCGCCGCGTTCCGGGCTCTATTTCCGCCGGAAGCGGAAATACCACACCTTAGTGGTCATACTATCATAATACATTGATATATAATAATTAAGTGGCATTTTTTGATGCCTATTTTCTCGGCTAGCAATCACCGGGTAATCACCATGTCAAATTTGGCAAGCACGCGCCCCCATGAACGGATTTCTGCGATTGCGATCATAATGCAGGCGCTGCCAACCGGAAGCAGGTGGCGAAACGCTTGCGATCAGCCGCGCTTATCCCTGCTTCTGTGAATAGGTGTTCCCACCGTGTCGCTACGATTCTGCTCATGTCTTCGGCGATTGCTTTCGCGTCATCAGGGCCGAGGTCGAAGACTGCGGCACCAGCGAGAGCATTCTCGATCGTTGCATTGCGGCCTTCCGGCCCCACACCGAGGACGAGCCGTCGCTCCAGCCCCAGCTGCGGTTTCGGCACTACATCGTAAAGCGGAGATAGCCGCCAACCCTCACCATCGAACAGGAAGCCATGGTTACGTAGGTGATCATCATCATTCGTGACGAGGATATTGAGCAGCATACGACGAAATAGCTCGTGTAGATCCTGGCGTACTTCGGTTCCGAATTGCCGGATCGCTCCTGCGAGATCCGCATAGCTGAAGCTGCTGACCTCGCTCTCATGCGCCCCGAGCATTGTGAGCCCCGATGCAAAGGGCCTACGTTCCAGCCAGTTGCCGTGAGGAATCCGATCGAACCGCTCGATCAGATAGATGTCGCGATCAAGGACACAGCGGAAGTCGAGTGGCGGCACATCGAGACCACATTCGCTGGCAAGCCGCATCGTCGCCAGTTCAACTCTGCATTCGGGAAAGCTGTCCCCGCGCTTCTGGAATTTCGCGATCCAGGGTTGCTCGCCGATCTTTGTAGCTGCCTTCGGTCGGGCACCGCCCAGAGATGATCCGGCTGCCAGCAAGGCTCTCAAGTTCTCGTCGAGTTCGTCGACATGCTGCGCGCGTTCGGCGGCTTCCGCTAGCTCTGCGAGCGTGAACTCTTCGCCCGGAGCAGGGCCACCCCCCCATGGCGTAATTCTCTCCGGCCGGGCGGGTGTTGGCCCGAAGGCGAGCGCGCCTACACGATGTTCGCCCGAGGCCAAAATGACATCGATTTCGCTCGGCAACCGATCGCCCATCGCCTTGTACATCAGGTATTGGCCCCAGCCGTCAGGAGCAGCATCTCGAATGCCACCGAACACGGCAAAGCCTTCTTCCGTCCTGAACGTTCGAGAAGTTCCAGCTTCGTGCAACGGGAGAGCTACAGGATCGACCGGAATACGGTCAGCGCGTTCAAGATAACGCCGCCCGTAGGCGAAGGTAGCAAACTGGTTGCGCGGTTCGTCGGTCATCGTGAGAAGGCCTGCCGGAACAGGTCCTTCCTCAAGATGCACGAAAACATAGGTGCGGATGGTCGTCACGGCTTGCTAGAAATCCAGATCATCGTCGTTGCCAGCATGGGTCTTTTGGGGCAGGCGGGACAAATCTTCGCTGATTCCGGCCCGATCACTGTCTGGGGTTACCAACTCAGCAAGGCGCTGTGTCATCCCAAGGACATGAAGGGCGCTCGCCAGAACCGCGAGGCCCACGGTAGGATCCCCCGCTTCGAGACGTTGCAGCGTTTGAACCGAGACGATCATCCGCTCGGCCATCAAACGCTGAGGGAGTTTTCTCCGGCGGCGAGCAAGGGCGATATCCTTGCCTAGCCGTGTAATCGCACGTTGGCTCTGGGGCGGTAGTCCGCTAGCAGCTCGAGACGAACGGGGCATGACCCGATATATGACATATCATGCGAAATTCCGCAAATAGAAATGATATGTCATGTTTTTGTGCTCTTTCGCTTGAAGCAGATTTACCGAAGGAAGATGCTTCACCGCCTCCTGCACGAGGCTTACAATGACCATGACTGAGTGGAGAGGCGCTGGTGAGCGGTCGCTAGGCCGCGGCTTGACCATCGTACTTCAAAAGTCGCTGTGCAGTTGCGCGAATTGTCTCAGCGACTATATCGCAAACGTCACGCATGTCGGCACAAGCCGACAGCTTCGGAAGAATTCCGAGGTCCCGTCCTCCAGTTGGAGGTTAACCGGCGGACCCTGCAGAGGGTTCGCCGAATTTTGTTCGAACGCTCTCGCAGGTCCAACCCGATGGAGCATCGAATGCATTATTCAGACGAGGAAATCGAACGCGCGAAGACATTATTCGCTCGTGAAAATGATCAACCCGGCCATGGCAGAATGGCGGTTGCCGCGATGGCGGGAATGAGCAAGCCCGGCAAAATCAGCCATATCACTCATCGACGGACTTGGCGGGACTACCTTCCGAAGGCACGACGCGATTTGCAAAAGGAAAGATCGGACCGGAATTTTCGATTAGGTAACGTGTCGCATGATCTAAACTGACCAGGTCGTGGGGCAGCGATAAGGATCAATGGCGCTAGTGAGAAGTCACTACGAATAATCGGTAGACCTCGCGGGTGAGCGGCGATGTCGATGTGACGCTCAAATCGACGGGCTCGCAGTGCAGACGTGAATCCCCTCCGACCTGTTCTTACAACACAGAAGGGCTGGAGGGGAGGAGGGCCTTTGTGAGCGAGCCGAAAGGATCGCGATGTGCCATGTCCCACCGATATTCCACCAAGATAAGCTCTTTGGAAGAAGCCGCCCGCCGCATCTGTGAAAACCGGGGCGGCAAATGGTCCGGCACAAAGGGCATGGCCTGCTGCCCTGCACATGACGACCGTACGCCGTCACTCGGTGTGTCGCTCGGCCAAAAAGCGATCCTTTTCCATTGTTTTGCGGGATGTGATCAGCAGAGCGTGCTGGCTGCTCTGGCGAGTGAAGGTGTCGACGCAACCTCGCTCTTTTCAGGTTCTGCGACTATCAACGGTCCCGAGCCGACCATAACGAGCAAACCCTCGGCGGCAGCGCTGAGGATCTGGCGCGACGCACAGCCACTGCGTGCCAGTCCGGCAAAGGCATATCTTGAGAGCCGCGGCATCCTCGCCGCATCTCCGGCCCTCCGCTTTCATCCGCGAACGCCGCTTGGCCCGAAAGGACGGACCCGCTTTCTGCCCGCCATGATCGCGGCGGTCAGCCTCGACGAGGGCCCCATCGCCATCCACCGCACGTTCCTGTCTACCGAAGCTTCAGGTAAGGCCGCTTTCGAAAAGCCGAAACGCGCGCTTGGCGCGCTCGGTGAAGCTGCTGTCCGCCTCTTCGCTCCGGCCTCCGGCAAGCTCGGCCTCGCCGAGGGCATCGAGAGCGCGATGTCGGCCTATGCGCTAACCGGCATCCCCGTCTGGGCGACTCTGGGCAATGAGCGCTTCGGCCTCGTCAGCGTGCCAGAGAGCGTGACTGAACTCCATCTCTTCGTCGATCACGATGCTGGCGGCGAGCTGGCCGCCTCGCGTGGCATGGCAGCTTATGCCCGCGATGGGCGGAAGATCCACGTTCGCAAGCCATCCTCAAGCGAGACAGACTGGAACGACGAACTTACAGCATGGCTGCGCCGCAAAGCGGCACAGTAAGAGGAGAGAGGGCTTCTCGAATTCCTGATCCGGCAGAGGGCGCGTCCCGATGCCATCATCAGGAGGACGAATTGCCATGTTTCAATCAGACCTGTTTCCCACCGGCGAACACTTGCCGTCAGAGCCCCTGGCCTATGCCACCGGCACCAGGATTGCCGCGCTTCTTGCCTCGGGGCGTCATCTTACCCGTGCCGACATTTCCGGGCTGTTCGCCGAAGAGACCGGCGTCCAGGGCTGGGGAAGCGCCTGGACGATCGACGACTACAACAACGCCGTCGAGATCGGCGCTCTGCTCTGGCTTCGCGAGTCCTCGCGCATCGACCTGGCGACAAGCGTGCATGAAGCCGAAGCGCGGTTCGACTGGCTCGAAGCAGCCTTGCCGCCGCGGCACGTGCGCAGTGAAGGACAGGTCGAGCTCCAGCAATTCTCGACCCCGCCGATGCTGGCCTGGCTGATGGCGAAGGCCGCAGCTGTCTGCGCGCAAGACACGCTCCTCGAACCGTCCGCAGGCAATGGTGCCCTTGCTCTCTGGGGTTGCCTCCAGAACGCTTCGCTGCTCATCAACGAGATCGATCCGGCAAGACGAGACGGCCTGGCCCACGTCTTCCCTTCGGCCACGTTCACTGCGCATGACGGGGAACTGATCGCGGACCTGCATCGTGGCCCTGTTCCGGCGGTCGTGCTGATAAACCCGCCGTTCGCCCGCAGCCAGGAACGCGGCAAGGACGGCGAGACGGCGCAGCGCCACCTTCGTAGTGCAATCCGGGCCGCTGCCAATGGGGCGAGGATTGTTGCGATCATGTCCGACGGCTTCGATGCTTCCGCCTTCGCCAAGGCGCAGGGCGAAGCATCGCTGTTGCTCGATGTTCGCTTGCAGCAGGTGTTTCGCCGCACCGGGACGGGTATCGCCGTTCGCCTGGTCAAGTTCGACAAGACGCAGACTGCGTCCGCGCCAGTTATCACCGGAGATACTGGCGACCTGATCGAAGTCCACGAGCTTATCACTGCGCTTCCGCCACGCGTACAGACCTCCGCCAACATCCATCGCTTGCCAGTCGGTAAGCCAGTGAGCCTCGTTGGTAAGACTTCAACGCATCGCGCGCCGGTCCGGCCGGTGGCGCCGTTTGCAGCGACAACACCAGCCACAGCGAATGCGATCGATCTTACCTATTCGGTCTTGGCCGACCCCGCACCGGTGCCCGAACAGACCGGCATCTATCTGCCATACCGGCCCAGCCGCATCGCGTTCGAAGACGCGCCGGTCCATCCCACGCCGCTCGTGGAATCGGTCGCCATGGGTTCTGTCGCGGCGCCTCAGCCGGACGTCACACCGCGTCTTCCCGCTGGCTGGCAGGCCGATGGCCTTCTGTCCGAAGCGCAGTGCGAGACATTGGTCTATGCAGCCCAGGCATTTGCGCGCGACCTGCCGGGCCAGTTCAAGGTCAGCCAGGAAGGCACCGCGCTGGAACTCTCCGAGGACGGAAACTTCTACCGCCAAGGCTTCTTCCTCGGCGACGGAACCGGAGCGGGCAAAGGACGGCAGATCGCCGCGGTCATCATGGATCGCTGGCTCGCAGGCGAGCGCCGACATGTCTGGATCACCAAGAACGAGGCGCTGCTCGAAGATGCACGCCGCGACTGGGAAGCGCTTGGCGGGCTGCCGCTCGATCTCCAGCCGCTCTCGCGCTGGAAACTCGGCCAGCCCGTAACGATGTCCGAAGGCATTCTCTTCATCACTTATCCGACGCTGCGCTCAGGCCGCGCCGAGGATACGCGGCTCGACCAGATCCTTGCCTGGGCAGGCGAGGATTTCGACGGCGTGATCGCTTTCGACGAAGCCCATGCGATGGCCAATGCGCTCGGGGGCTCTTCAATCCGCGGCAAGGTCAAGGGCTCCGAACAGGGCATGGCGGGTCTGAGGTTGCAGAACCATCTCCCGCGCGCCCGCGTGCTCTACGCGTCTGCCACTGGCGCTTCGGATATCGTCAACCTCGGTTACACTTCCCGCCTCGGCCTTTGGGGACCCGAGACCGCTTTTCCGACCCACGAGGCATTCATGACCGAGATCCGCGCTGGCGGCGTCGCGGCGATGGAGCTCGTCGCCCGTGATCTCAAGGCCCAGGGTCTCTATCTTGCCCGTGCGCTGTCCTTCGCCGGGGTCGAGTACGAGATCCTCGAACACAGCCTGACCGAAGCGCAAATAAAAATCTATGATGCCTATGCTGATGCCTGGGCGATCATTCACCGCAACCTCGAAGCTGCGCTCGAAGCAACCCGCGTGGTCGACGAGGACAGCGGCGACACGCTCAACCGCAATGCCAAGGCTGCGGCGCTATCGATCTTGGAAGGCACCAAGCAGCGCTTCTTTGCCCAGCTCCTGCTTTCGATGAAATTGCCGAGCCTGATCCCCGCGATGGAAGTAGCGCTTGGCGAAGAGCATTCGGTTGTCGTGCAGCTGGTCTCGACCGCCGAGGCCATGCTCGACCGGCGCCTTGCCGACCTTACCGTGGAAGAACGCGAAGCTCTCGATATCGATCTGTCCCCGCGTGAATATGTCTTATCCAGAGCTCAATATAAGACGTTTTCTTTGCAGTCGTATGTTATCTCGAGTGATACCTTTCGAGGCTTCGAATTACGTGAGTTAGTCATTTATTTACTCCAGATAATTATTGTCCTCCCTACGGCGGGAGAAACACTGTGGCGGTATATTCGAAAGAAGCTGAGGAGGGTGGAGCACCGAAAGAGGTCGAGCTCTCCGCCCTTGATCCACCCACACTCCTCGATCACTACCTTTCCTCCATTCGGCCTATGGGGCCGAATAGTGAGGACCAGTATCGTGCAGCCGTCCGTCATTTCTTTGCTTGGCTGCACCTCACGGCAAACGTGGGATTGGCCGAGCTTAAGAGAAGTTGGGGATTCTAAGCGGAAGAGCTTGCTGTGAGGTCTATTGAAAGCGATTATGAAAAGCATGGCCGACATTCCACCCGTTCTTCTTCAAACAATCCGCGATCAAAAAGCAGTGCTCTTCCTTGGAGCGGGTGCTAGTTTTGGTGCATCCCATCCTGATAGAAAGAAGGTCCCTTCAGGCGACGGGCTTCGGGACCTAATCTGCGACCAGTTTTTTGGCGGCAGCCTTAAAGACAGGTCTCTGTTGGCGGTGTCAGCAATGGCTCTCAACGAGGCTGGATTTATAGATTTCCAAAGTTTCATTCGGACCATTTTCGAGAAGTTCGAGCCTGTGGATTATCACCGCCTCATACCAACTTTCCGTTGGAGGGCGATTGCATCCACTAATTTTGATCTGATCTTGGAGAGAGCTTACGATCAGCAGGCTGACCGAGTTCAGAAATTGGTCAAGACTGTGAAGGATGGCGATGCCTTCGACACTCGGATGCAGAAGACAGGCTCGCCGGTGGGTTTCTACAAACTCCACGGGTGTATAGATCACTACACCGATGAACAGATACCTCTCGTTTTAGGGACAGAACAATATTCTAGTTACAGCAAACATAGGCGTCGATTCTATGACAGGTTGAAAGACTTGGCCCATGAGAATTCGATCATCTTTGCCGGATATTCGCTAAGCGATCCTCACATTCAGCAAATACTTTTCGATCTGACGTCTAAAAATATACAGCGACCGTCCTATTACTGTGTCGGGCCCACCTATGACGATATAGAAGTGCGTTATTGGGCAGCTCATCGAGTCACTATAGTTCGTGACACACTGGAAGGCTTCCTATCACAGCTCGACAAAGCCATTCCCCCTCTCGCAAGGCGATTGCCTGTCGGAGAAGTCAGCTCAAGCGCGCTGTCGATCAGCAAGCATTATCGCATTGCCGAACCTACCGAGACTGAGGAATTAGCCACCTACCTAGATGCGGACGCTGAGCACGTTCATGAAGGACTGACATCTGGCACCGCAAATCCTCGGCAATTCTACTCGGGGCACGATCAGGGGTGGGGTCCAATTATGCAGAATTACGACGTTAAACGACGCGTCGTAGACTCAGTGCTTGTTGATGCCGTGCTCGCACCAAGCGAGGACACTAGACCCGCCGACCTATTCATGTTGAGGGGGCCCGCAGGGAACGGCAAAACGGTCGCACTGAAGCGAGCAGCTTGGGAAGCTGCCATATCCTACGACAAACTCGTCTTCTTCGCTCGAAATGCTTCGGCCATTCGCCCCGAACCTATTTGGGAGGTTTATGAACTTACAGGCAAACGGATATACCTCTTCGTTGATCATGTCGCTTTGTACCGGTCTGAGGTGTTTGCCCTACTGCAGGTCTGTAGATCAAAGAGAATTCCTCTTACAATAATTGGAGCAGAAAGAGATAACGAGTGGAACATCTACTGTGAACGGCTAGAGCCGTTTTTGGCTCAAGATTTTCCGGTTCGCTTTCTCACCGAGACAGAAGTTCGCCATCTGGTCGATCTCCTTGAACGCCATAGGTGTCTTGGTGCACTTCAGGGACTGACACACGACCAGCGAGTCGATGCGTTTGTTTCCGGGGCCCAAAGACAGCTCTTAGTCGCCCTGCACGAAGTCACTCTTGGCATTCCGTTCGAGAGAATCGTCTTGGACGAATACGAGCGGATTGAGCCCGCACAGGCGAGGCGTGTTTATCTGGAAATCTGTGCACTGCACCAGTTTGGAGCCCCTGTTCGCGCTGGACTGATTTCGAGAGTGTCCGGAATCTCTTTCGAAGAATTCTCCGGCAAGTTCTTGCTCCCTCTAGAGAACGTCGTCCGCGTCATTGAGGACCGCCATACCAAAGACATTTCGTACCAAGCGAGACATTCGCATGTTGCTGCGTTGGTGTTCTCACAAGCGCTTCCCAAGGCCGAAGATAAGTTCGACGTTCTCGCCACGTTACTGGACGGCATGAACGTGGACTATGCGTCTGATAGAGAAACTTTCAGTCGCATGATCAAAGGCAGAAGCATTTCGGAACTGTTTGCAGACGTGTCTCTCGGACGGCTCTTCTATGACCGTGCGGAGGAGGCATCTCGACAGGACTCTTTCGTGCCACATCAGCGCGCTGTTTTCGAGATGACGCACTCTGGTGGATCGCTGGTGCTAGCCGGCGAGGCTGGCGAGAGAGCACGACTCTTGAACCCGGAAAACCACAGCATCAGGCACACGCTAGCTGAGATTGCGCGCCGTCGAGCCAACGCTAGTGACGATCCACTTCTCAAGCAGTCTCTTCGCCGGGAAACCCGCCAGCTCCTTCACCGGGATAAGGGATCTGGAAGCGAGTACGACCTCAATACGAGAGCACGACTGGCAATCGATGAATTAAAGGACTTGCTAAGCCTAGGCTCGCCAAAAGGTATTGAGAGTCCCGGCACCCAAGTCGTTGATGCGGCGAGAGATGCTGAGATGGCGATCGAAAGAGGCCTGCAGGCCTTTCCCGAGAGCGCGCAATTACTTGCGACTGAAGCTTCGTTCTATGAGCTCCTTGAGAAAGGCAAAGAAGCAGTAGCCATCTTGAAGAAGGCCTTTCAAAAGAACCCCAGACAAGATTGGCTGGCCGTAAGGTTGGCACGCATTTATCGAAAGGAAAACAATTTACCAGACGCGGTAAGAGTGCTCGATTCCTGCCTTCGAGAGAACCCATCCAGTAAACCCGCTCATCTAGAAATGGCACATTGCTTAAGGGGTAGTGGCGCGGAGGGTAGTCTCATATTGGATCACTCGAAAAGAGCTTATACGGAGGGAGATAGTAACTTCGAAGCGCAATTCTGGCATGCCCGGGAATTATTCGTTCAGGATCGATTTTCTGAAGCGGAGAAAACATTCGCGACGCTGCACAGTCGTGCGCCGGGAAGATTTCGCACAGGCTCAACTGCGCCAATAGCAGAAGACGATGGTCAGCTCAGGGTACTTGAAGGAAGCGTATTGCGGCTTGAGGAGGGTTACGCATTTATCTCGACGGCTCACCTTCCAGACAACTTGTTCGCCGCTCGCGCAGATTCGGACGAAGATGGTTGGGAAGAGATTGATGCTGGCGCGCGCGTCAATTTCAATATCGGGTTTAATAGACGCGGACCCCGCGCCACTAATCTCAAGCTTATTCGGTAGACTAAGTGCTTCAAAAATTTTCCAAGTCGGGAGGCCAACTGAAAAAATGCACTCCTTGAGTCACATCAGGTTCAGTTGGATCCCGGACATTTTGGGCGCGCAGCGGACGAAGTTTTTTGCTCTGCATGAGTGACCGACTTTCGGCATTTTCTGCGAAACCGAAATGACCAAATTGGGGATCGATTCACCGCCCGCCGTGCGAGACTGAACGGATGGCAGCTTTTGAGGGCCGCGCGCGGCATACTGAACGACCCGATTTGGGGCGCTTTGTCGACGCCACCGATGCCCCGGAAATTGCATCAAGCTTCCTACAACGGATAGGACTGGCAACGGTGGGGCTGACCCTTCCACCAGACCGTACACGGCAGAAATTGCAGCCTACAAAAGTAGCAGGCTCAACAGACCGAGACCTACACCAGGCAACGCAAGCCATATCGCGGCTTTCAACAAGCGGTACTTGCGGTCGCAAACCTTCGATGTGTCGAAGCAGTGTTTGAGCCGGAGCGCCGTTAGCTCCGCGGGAGAACGGGATACCACGTCCGCTACATAGTCATTCCCTGAAGCTCGCTGTGCGACCGCGCCGAAAAACACGATGCCTTCGCCCGTAGGAGAGGAAAGCCGTGGCGCGATGACAGCGAACGCGCAAGTTGCGGCGGCGAGGAGCAACAGGATCCCTAGTGCAACAATGCCGAACTCTGCGGTGCACGACGGTTTCAGCAGGAGCTCTTGGACTTCATCTTTATTGGCCAGATAGCCAAGGAATGCAGAGATTGAGCCAAAGGACAAGCCTGCCTTTGCATCCGCGAGTTGAATGTAGTGCCTGACATATTGCTCATGAAAAGAAGCGAAATCGTCATGATGTGCCTCCAAACCGCTCATCGGCGTTAGCTCAAGCGATGGCTCGGCGGAGGCTGCAGCGTCCAAGTGTGGCGCCTGCTCGATTTCAAGCGGTACCTGCTCGATAGCGCGCTCTTGATCCGGTTGCTGAGTACTCATGCTGCCGGAATCTTCCATCGTCCGATGTAACGCCAAAAACGATAGGGCGCTTGCGACTGACGGTAGGTCCAACCGGTGTCCTGGCTTTCCAGCTGGACAAATTGCTGGACCCAAAGTTGTGGAAGTTCCGGAAGCATTGCATCGCCCAGAAGTATTGTATTGGCCTTTGCTACCGACAGCATCTTCGAAGCAATGTTTGCCGTCGTGCCAACAGCGACAATGCCATTGAATCGCTTCGCAGCACCGACCTTCGCGACGGTGATTTGACCGTGATCCATACAGACCCGGAAGTCGAGCGTTGGGATGTTCGAGCTCACCAAAACGGGGTTAATGAGTGTTTCTGCAGCCGAAAACATCGTGAGTGCGCAGGACAGCGCGCGCTGTTGAATCGATACACCAGGCAGGTCGTTCTTGGCAAAGTACGCCATCAAACCGTCGCCCGTGTTCTTTTCCACAACACCGCCATGGTCTTCAATGATGCGGATCATCTCAGTGAAGAATAGCGACAGCACTTGGACGATGACCAACTGCTCGTCGGCGTTTTCGGATGGGCGGTTGGAAAACTTGCATATGTCAAGAAATAGCACCGTTGCTTCAAGCCGGCGCCCATCGTGAATGGCGAGATCGTCTGTCTGTGGTATGACCCGCCCTTGGGCAAAGGGACCAGGCTTCGCGGTGATCTTATTGAGAGAAGCCACGACCCTGTCGATCTGCGCGCGTCGATACGCCGGTGTCAGCTCGTTTGAAGACGGGTTCGCCATCAATTCATCCGATAGGTCTTGTAGTCGGGCATTCCGATGGACGCACCATCCAGCTCCGTTTCAGTGGCACGTTCAAGCCATTTCACGTGAATAAGCTCATAGAGACAGCGTCCAATCCAGAATTGATTGGGCGAACAAGCTTCCTCGATCTTCACCGCCCGGTTAAGTGCGTCGCTCGCCACTTCCTGCGAAGCAAATCCGGTAGAGGGATTGGTGAATTGCCTCACAAGGGCCTCTCCATAATCCGCGCCGATCCGAATGCTCAGCGGCTCCATCCCAACCTTGGCTAGCGTAGGATTGATTGAGCGGTGAAGTAGGGTCAATAAGCTCAAACCCATGTCGACCAGGTTGTCGCAAAGATTGGTAAATGACGGATGGTCAATAAAGGCGATGAACCCATCGCCTTTGGTTTTTAGGATCGAGCCGTTAAACTGCCCGACCATGGTACCAAGCTCGCGTGTGAATAGCTCATAGGCACGATCGAAAGCGGTCGGATTCTTCCTCCGCATCGCACTCGCGCCGCAGATATCGACGGACAAAAAGCCGAGCCCGCGTTCGTTCCCACCCGATTCAATATCGTGGTGCTTAAGCGGGCTTTCCGCCGGCGGCGCATATTCGCCTGACGACATCTCATTCGACAAGGCAGATTGCCGAGCTTCTGCATAGACAGTCGCCGATTGTATGCGCGGCTGGAGACTGTAGTTCGGTACGCCTTCCCAAGCACCGGCGACCATGACGTCCAAGGTAAAGGCACTACGGAGATACTTGTCGACATAGAGCGTTTCACCACCTCGCTCTACTCTGTCATAGCGGCGGGGGTCGGGCGTCATGCGCATCCGGGCCACACCCGCAGTTTCATCGAAGCTTTCGACCTCGCTGATGAAATCGGCCCGCATGGGCCTGCACGCCAAGTCTCGCTCGGTTTCTGGATTCATTATCGCGCTATACTACGCGGAAGCCCGGTTCCCAAAGTCGATGATTTGGTTATGCCAACAAAGCTGTTGGATCCATCAAAGGTTCGGTTTGATTGAATGCCGCTTGTCACACAGGCAAGGGACCGTCCTCAGCCTGATTCGGTCAACAAGCATTCGTATTGGCGAGATGCCTGCGCCGTCTCAGTGAGCCCAAAGCATTAGGCCAACGCGTGCGACGCCGCATGTTCGCCTGAGCGCTCCCATGCGCCCATGATGACGCCCTCGAACAGAATTCGGCTTTGCTGGTCGCGCCACGTTACTTCGAGGGTGCCCTTATGATCGTTGAGCGCGGCGATCGCGCCGGGCCATTGGCGCTGGTAGCGATTTGACAGCAGGGAAACCGTCGCGGATGCTTGGCCCCAAGCGGCGAACACGCGCGCGAGGAGCGACCCGTCGCCATTTTCATTGGTGGCACTAATGGACGGCGGATCGACGAGGTAGCCGAGCGCGTCGCTGCCATTCTCAGTCGTAGTGAAGTCTTCGCTGAAGTCGAACGTCAAGGGCTGATAAGTCACGGAAGTATCTCCTTCGGTTTCACCTAGGCATAGTCGTGCGTCCCCGTCTCCGCCATGGTCGAAGAGGTGCACCGCAAATAACCACCTTCATTTATCGCAAACTGATGGGAATGCGGCTATGCCATGGAAATGGGGGCAAGCGACCATCTCGACGACGCGCAATTGCTTTATGATCGCGCACAGACTCACCGGCGCGAATTCATTGCGCGCAACGGCGCCGGCGCTGGAAGGCTCTGGAATTTACGCCGATCGACGTCGGCGGAAAGTCCGGCGCACACCGCCGAACTCACCCTGGACCGCACCATCTTGCGAGAAATGAAGCCGGTTATCGCTGACATCGCCAACAATCTGGTCCATGCGCTGGATCATGTCGCGGCCGCAACCCGGGGCCAAGCCGATACCGGCAAGACTGGCAGGCTCTATTTCCCGATCACCGAGGATGACGGCGCTTTTGCCGAACGGATCGCACAGGCCCGCCTCTATATCGGCGATGATTGGGCCGACCTGTTTGCCGCCGCCCGCGAGCAGCACCGCAACTATCTCGCCTATTTGAAGACGGTAAAGACGCTCTCTAATGAGGCGAAGCATTGGGAACTAAGGCCTGGCACAGCGGGCGCGCATGCCGTCCAATGGTTCGCGTCGGACCACCATATCGAGCAAGTGCCTGCGGGCCACTTCGCTGCAAATGACAGCTATCGCTTCTGGGAAGCGTCCGAACCCTTTCCCAATGTCGGCATCCAGATCGTCGCCAGCTTCAAGATCAGGAGCGAAGGCGTCGATGAGGTCGATCTCGATGCCGTGCTGCAAACCAGCTCGATTATCGTTGCCGGCCTGATCGCCAAGAGCCGGGAGCATCTCACCGCCGTCGCACCGGCACAGCCCTAAACAGCGAAGGTCGCCTTGCTATGCCTACTGTCACAGCGGGCGCGAATCATTCAGCGCCGCATAAGGATTGTCGGATGGCTCTGTCGTGTTTTTCGCTTCGATCGCAGGGCGGCGCGCAAACCGCTCCCGCAAAAGGCTGACGTCACGGTGCGGACGCCCTCACAGCCTCTGACGGAACCTCAAGGCTTCTTCGAGCGGACGCGATTCGAAGGGACTTTGTCGGGTCACGGCACGAGTATTCCGATGGGCTTCTACGCCTCGATCGACCCGCTCGGCGTGTTGCACCTCGAACTTGATCGCATCCCATTCTCGCGCGAGGCCTATGCACTGCACGTCGATCAGCGCCCTGGAACGAATGTCGATCTGATCGCACTGGAAGGCCGTAGCGAGGCTGGCCATGTCTTTCGGTCGGACAGCTTTCATATCGCCAGCTTCGGCCATGGATCAGAGCCTGGCGCAGAGCTGAGCTATCAGGGCGATTGCCAGGATGCTGAGCTGGAGCTGCCGCGTCGGTCGGGGCGGGAGAACCGGGGTGATGCCCGCGTTTGGCTGGTCCGGCAGTTTCGGACCTTCCGCCATATGACGCGCGACACTGAACTTGGGCGGATGGCGATCGGCGGACCGCGACAGGACCGCGAGGCACAAGAGCCAAATGGCTATATCGCCGTCTATCGCCCTGATGGTGATAGCAGTGAAAGCTGGTGGGAGGACAGCGAACGACTGCTGACCCATGTGGCGCGCGTGCTGTCGTTCGCGTGCGACACTTATCTTCGGCCGGTAATAGAGGAACGTTACGAGGGGGACCGGATCACGGTGCGGGTCGCACGGCAAGGTCGCGCTTTCGGGCCGTTCATGGCTCCGTTTCACGAACTTCACATGGATCCGATCTTTGCCTGCGCGTGCGAAACCTACTTTACCCGCCGTGATGCTGTCGAGGGTCTCGACGCAGCAATCCGCTGGCTGACCGCGCCAGTTGCCTATGACGAGAGCCGGCTGATCAATGCGATGAGCGCGCTGGAGAATATCCTTGACCGCTGCGGGCTCGACAAGGTCGATTTGTTCATGCGACCGAACGCCTTTCGGCGTGCCGCAAGCCAGGTGCGCGACCTGCTCGCGTCGCTTGATGTGCCTGAAGGGATGGCGCGCAAGGTTCCGGAACTGAACCGGCGACCACTCGACGAGAAGATCTTGGCGCTCGTGGCCGCGCGCGGGATCGCGACGAGCGATTTCCCGGAAGGCTGGCTGAGGGCTGTCATCGGCCAGCGCAACACGATCGTCCACACCGGGATATCGCGGGACTTCGACGACCGAGGGCCGGACACGCTCGATTATACGATATGGGCGCGCGAGATCGTTACCCGGATCATCCTCGAACGACTTGGGTTCGAAGGCGCCTATCGGAGCTGGCTGCACCATGACGAGCAGATACATTTCCCGGAGTGCATTACCATGCAGGACTGGGTTGCCCTCCGGGAGTCAGACGGCCTCCCCGTTTAAACCATAGCCGGGTGAACCCCCAATAGGACGTTGAACGCGACCGCTGCCGTCACTGCCGCCTGAACGCACGGCCATTCCTGTGGGTTTGCCCCCAAAGGGCGGACTTTTGGGACCGCCCCCAATTGCTGCTGCTGGGCTATGATCATTTCGACGTCCGCTTTCGGGAACATGCCCGGAGTGGTCGAATGACTGAGATTGGGGCGCATAGAAGTCTTGACGGTCAGCCCGATTTTATCACGCTGACCGTCGTAGACTTACTCGCTAGGATCCTCCCAATCGTCATAGCTCTCCGGGAGATGACTGAGGCCTTCGGGTGGGGTCATGAACGTCTCCCATTCTTCCAAGGTCAACATATCTGTACGGATACTCTTCTGCAGTTGGCGATGCCATTCGGGAATTGCAGAGATGCGAACCAGCATCACCTCGACCTTTCCGCCGTCGTAAATCTCGAATGTCCGGGTTTTTGCCAATTCGGCATACTTCGCGAAATCCTGAGCGACTTCGTCGACTGAAACACGGAAACATGCATGACTTTTCATGAGATAGAACCTTTCGTTTGAGTACACGTATCCTGTCGATCGCGGAGCCTGGGCGATGCGACCGAGCAGGTGAAAGGTTCTGGTTGATTGTTAGCAGCTGGTTTGCGCAGGTAAAGAGGCGCGGGTCGGTGATGGTTCAGAGCTGTGCTCTGATTTGCTCCCGCACGTCTTTGCCGTCGACATCCTTCTCGGCAAAGACATACACCCCATCGCCGCCGCTGCGAGATTGCCACAGCTCGCCAACGGCGCGCTTTTCCGCAGCGTCAGCGACGAGATGCCCGCCCTTGTACTCGACTACGAGGCGTCGTCCGTCCTTCAGCTTTGCGACAAAATCCGGATAGGTCCAGCCACCGGCGACCGGAAGGCGGAACGCATTCGGATGCTGCGAGACGTTGCGGACCCAATATTCGATCTCGGGCATCGCGTCGATCAGCTGAGCCGCCTTGAACTCCTCGCCCTCCGCACCGTCCTCGCCCTTGCCATCGAAACGCGGGACGCGATCCGGGCCGAGGAAATGCTTGGCAAAGGTGTATTTGGTTCCGCGGTAGCTTGGCACGCCATCGAACATGCCGTCGAAGAAACGGAAGCCGTTGTCGAAGGATACCTCCACCTCGACGTCAGGAGCGAAGAGGCAGGCCTGGTACGCATTCTCTCGCGCTACCTTGCGCAGCGCGTCTACCTTGTCCTTGAGTTTGCGGGCCAGGATGAACCGGCATCGCATCAGCGCGGCAAGCGGCAGCCCGCGTGCGCCGGTCAGGTGCTGCACGACCCACGACAACCACCCGAGCATCTCCCTGGCAGGCACATCATCGGCCCTAACCTGCTTGGCGAGCAGACGCACCAGGCTGGCTTCGCTCCAGCCATCGACTTCGATGTCGAGCAGCAACTGATCAGATTGGTCGGTCGGCTTCAGCGTCAGGTTATTGCCATCAAGATCGATTTCAAAACCATCCTCGGTCGCGTTGACGTCGAATTCGTCTTTGCCGAGCTGGACCGGGGCGTCCTTCAGCGACCAGTCGAAATATTCGGCGAACCGCTCACTGTCGGCGAACATCAACTCGCCCTTCACATGCGCCATCAGGGCCGGTACGACGAATTCCTCGCCCTTTTCGGCAGGGGACGCCTTGTGGGCATGCTCCGCATTGTACTTCGCCACATCCTCGCGGACACGGTTCGCGGCCGCTTCTGGCAGAGCAGCTGCGACCTGTTCAATCTCGTCCTCACGCACGAAGCCGGTGACGACGATGGTTGCCTTGCCCTCTTCATCCTTCGTCACGGCAATCTTGTCCGATGCCGCGTCGCGGGCTTTTGAAAGCTCTTCGTCGCTGGCTTGGACCACGATCCGCACCGATGGTTTCGGCTTGCGTCTGGGAGCCCACAGATCGTCCGAATCGTCGCCTCCGAACTGCGGATCGGCTTCGATATTCTCTTCCGCCTCGGTCTCCTCGAAGCCCATCTCGACCAGGCGATCGCGCAGCGCGGTCGCCGCCTCGGCAAAGCTTTTGCTGACGAGGTTGGCATATGCCTTGTTGAGTTTCACCGATTTGCGCCGCGTTGCGTAGGGCATGCGAAGTACGCGGCCGAGAAGCTGCTCGGCATCGGTTGAACTCTTGATGTTGGCGACCGAGCAGAAGACGTAAGCGAAGGAACAGTCCCAACCTTCCTTCAACGCCTCCTTGGTGATGACGTACTCGATCAGAGGATCGGCATTCGGATCGAACAGGTCGATCCCGTCGAGCTCCCGCTGTTCGCCGGTCGCGATGGCGATGCTGCTTGCGTCGATACGGTGCACGTCGATCAGGTGCTGCTTGAGCACCTCCACCGTGACCTCCTGACCCTTGTCCTGCGCCTGAAATAGCACGATCGGGCGGATGTAACCCTCCCGGTCTTTCTCCGCCTCCTCCGCCAGCTCTGCGCGCTTGGAGATCGCCGCCGTGACCGCGCCCTCCCAGGTCTGATGCTCGCCCAGCTGCACCGGCAGCTTGATCATCTGTTCGTTCTTCAGTTCGAGCGCGCTCACCGCATGAAGGATGTTGCTCTTCTTGTGCGGCGTAGCGGTGAACTCGATCACGGCGACCGGGTTCACCCTCGACTGCATCTCGCGCGAAAGACCGGTCACCGCCTTGTGCGCCTCGTCCACGATCATCAGCGGGCGATGAAGGTGCATCAGATTGGCGAAGCTGTAGCGGATATCGGCCGGATTGCCGCCGACCTTCTTCACCAGCTCCTCGCCCAGCGGCTCCAGACCCGGGGCACGCTTGCTCACCTTGCTGAAGAACGGCTCCAAATCTTCCTGATGGTCATAGACCTTGCGACCATCGGTGTTGCTGACGCGAAGGTTCTGGATCGTACCGACGAACACGCACAGATGTCGCCCGATATCGTGCGGGCGCAGGCGCAAGAAATCGGACATGTCGAAGACCCGCACCGGCTCGCCAAAATGTTCGGAGAGCGCCTTGCGATAGGGGTGCCGCGGGTTCTGCAGCGCCTCGACCGTTTGCTTGCGGATCGTGGTCGACGGCACCAGCCAAAGCACCATCGGGAATTCCTGCCCGATATAGTCTTCAGCAGCAGCGGCGATGGAATGCGCGGCGAGGATCGTCTTGCCGCCGCCGGTGGGCAGGCGCAGGCAGACATAGGGCAGCTCCTCATCGCCCAGCAGCGGGGTGTAACTGCCGCCATAACCGCGCAGCCGCTTGGCCTGATCCGCCTCGGACGTGATCGCCTCGTAGGCCATCTTCGGGCCGCGCACCCGCGCTTCGCGTAGAAAGCGGCGCAGCGTGTCGAGCGTTTCGCGCTGATAGGTCTTGAGCTGCATCAGCGGGCCTTCACGTCGTAGGGAGTCTGCTTGAAGGTTATGCCTTCTCGCTTCAGTGCGTCGGGGCCGATCCGGCTTGCTTCGCCATAGACGATCAGCGGTCCTTCGAAGTCTCCCGCTGTCTTCCGAATGATGCCGAGCGTCGTGCGGGTCAGGACGTTGCCGCCCGCGACACTCTTGTCGCCAAGGATGCCGTTGTAGAGCAGCGCGATGCCGGCGCCGTCATGCGCGCCGAGAAACGGCGTCGTCGCATCGCCATCCATCGGGGTGCCGGTTTCAGCGAACCAGATGTGCGCGGCGAGCGGCGCGAATTTGATGCCCGGTGCGATGGTGCCATCCGGGGCGAATACCTCGCCACCGAGGCGGTAGAACGCAAAGCCGCCACCGCCTTTCCACTCGACCGCTTCACTGATGCCGCCTTGCTCGCCTTCGACGACCTTTTTGATGCGAGGGGCACAGTGGGTTTGGGCATGATCGCCCATCTCGACGCCGATCCAGCGGCGACCCATCTTTTGCGCAACCGCTGCGGTAGTGCCTGAGCCGAGGAAGGAATCCAGCACAAGATCGCCTGGATTTGTCGCGATTTCTATCACGCGTTTCATGAGGTTCTCGGGTTTCGGGGTCCCAAAGACATCCTTGTCGAAAAGCGCAACGATCTCTTTTTTCGCGTCCTGAGTATGGCCGACTTCATCGTACGGCCAATATGTCTGCGGCACGCGCCCTTGTTTTACTTCTGACAGAAAGCGCTTGAGTGACGGGACGTTTTTGCCGTCTTTGCCCCACCATATCCGGTTGTCAGCGTCCAGCGCCCGCAGTTTTTCCTCACTGATTGCCCAATACCTTCCGCTGGGAGGCCCATCAATTTTTCGCCCACCGGGCGTCGTGATTGAATAAATGCCCAAGCTGTATGGGTTTCGAGCGGAAAGATTGTCAGGACGCCAGCGGCCACGCGGGTCGTCATCCATATTTTTGTAGACTTTATCTTGATCGGGTCGTCGAGGCATTGGGTTTGGCACCCAGTTTTCCGCCTGGCTTGCATACACGTGTATGTGGTCGTGATCTTCCGAGAAGTGCTTTGCGCTTGACTTAGGGGCGTAATTCTTCCGCCAAATGACATTGGTGATGAAGTTCGTGCGCCCAAACACTTCGTCCATGATGACCTTGAGGTAGTGCCCCTCATTGTCGTCGATCGACACCCAGATGCTGCCATCCTCGGCGAGCAGCTCGCGTAGCAGTTCGAGCCTCGGCCACATCATCGCCAGCCAGCGACTATGCTCCAGATTGTCGTCATAATGCTCGAACGCCGAACGGGTGTTGTAGGGCGGATCGATATAGATGCATTTCACCTGTCCGCGATAATAGGGCAGCAGCGCCTTCAACGCCTCCAGATTGTCGCCCTGGATCAGCATATTGCCGCTATCAGGGTCGCCATGGGACAGGGCATCGTCCCGCTCGAGCAGGCGGTACGGAACGCTGTCCGCCGCCTTCACATCCTGCTCGCGCGTAAGCCACGACAATATCGGCATGAAGTCCCCGTTGTTCTCGATCCAAAACCATCCCTAGCGAAGGCAAACTCGGGGAACAATCGCCGAACGCCAATCGAGCGGGGATGACAAAACTGCGTGCCGGTGCAATAGCTTGGACATAGCCGCAGAAAAGGCGGCCCGGAGCGTAGTAACTCCGCTGAACGACTGAGGCTTGGTCAGTGCAACTGGCCGGGTCGCTGTCGTGCATGTCCAGGGCCCTGCCTAAAGACGGCAGCGCGTTCGGACTCAGTCTCGGATGTTACTACGGCCCGGCTTGAAAGCTGGTCAGGGAGTAACGACGACATGCGGATCAAGATGAGCGGCCAATACCGCCCGCATGAATTTCAGGACGCGGTCGACTGCATCGTGCAGGCTCTGGTCGCGAATGGCATGAACGAGATTCGTAGTGCCAATCTCTACATCAATGCCTTTCACAACGATCGCCAGCTTGAGTTCGCCGATCAGGAAACCGGCGCACCCTTCAAGCTTCTGAAGTTCGAGGGCAGAGACCAGCGGCAATTCAAGACGTTCTCGCCGCGGGTGCAGCCAATCGCTGATGATGGTGATGCTCAATGAGGCGCGCTCTATGCTTGGGCCTGTTGGCTTTCGCGGCGGCGTGCGGCCCTACCGACGGTGACTATGAAGCCGCGATCGAACGGCGGTGGCCTGTCGAGCAACAAGCGCAGTTGGATCGGGCTGCATTCCTTGAGCAGCATGCAGAGAGTTTCGAGCGGAGTGCAGAACGTTCGGCAGGTATTGCTCGTCGCTTGGGGACGGATAATGAGTTGGCTGATGGTGCCCGCGAAACAGCCCAGAACGCACGCTTTGAGCAGGAGGAGGCAGAATATATAGCGGGTTCAAAGTTGATTGCAGCTCGCGACATAAGCTGCGCCCCCGCATCGCCATTGCCTGGTCAAAATTGCGAGGTAACGGTCACAATCGAAGGCAGCGACGGAGAACGCCACGACATGCCCGGAGCCTGGCGCTTCGATGAACTTGATGGTCGGATTGAGGTGGTCGGGGCCATGAAAAGATAGCAAATGCTTGTGTGCTCCACCGGACTGACGAACGCCGCGAGCAAGTTGTCCCAGATCGACATCATCCAACGGTTGCGATTCATTTCTTCTGCTAAAGGTTGCTGACCTTCGCTATTGCAATAGCGCGACCCAAGATCGTGAGCGACTT
Source organism: uncultured Erythrobacter sp. (assembly GCA_947504155.1). Lineage (GTDB taxonomy): Bacteria > Pseudomonadota > Alphaproteobacteria > Sphingomonadales > Sphingomonadaceae > Qipengyuania. The sequence continues at coordinate 333,742 of CANNGF010000002.1, read as the reverse complement.
TCGGACTAGGCCATGAAAGGTCGGATAAAGCTGGTTGTCCGCTTTGAGCGAAATCAGCTTCCGCCGCGGTTCGACGCATACCCGTCGCGCTTCAATCCGATCGCCGATTTGCAGTACGTAAAGGCCATCGCGCAGCAGAGAGGCATCATGGTGTCGATCGCAGAGTAGCATATCTCCAGCACTCACCGTTGGAGACATAACGTCCCCTTCCGCTGGATAGGCGAAAACCGAGTATGGGCGTGTGCTGATCTGTGAGAGCCATTGGGCGTCTGCATTCCAGTGCAACATGGATCTCTCGCTTTGATCATTTCCGAGAATCGGAACGAAAATGACTTTGGCGTCTCGCGTCTCCAGTTTGGTAGGGCTTAGGAGTTCCTCGACTGGGACATCGAAATAGTGTGCGAGAGCCAACGCATCGCTTTCGGAAAGCGACTTGGGTGAACCCCTGGTCAAATACTGCTGAATGTACGCGGAATTCCTGCCGATAAGTTTCGAAAAGAACGCGTAGCTTCTTCCTGTCGCAGATATCAGCTCGGCCAATCTTTGCCGATTAGAACCCATCTCATCCTCCCATCAAACGAAAGGATTTCCTTTAATCCGCATTCTCACGTGTAGGAAACTTCCTTCTGAAGTTTTGGCGCTTGCTGCGGTAAACTCCGAATGAGCCCGACGTCGGAAGTTTGCGTGGCCCAAAAAGCCGTGAAGTTAGGTGATGCGGGCTCCAATTCTGGATGGAGGCTCGAATCACGATGGACACACAGCGGCTTTGGGTCGGCCTTGATGCGGCCGTTGCCACAACATCCGTCTGTATTCTCGACGACAGCGGCAGAGTCGAACACGAGGAAAAGTGTGCAACTGATCCCGATGTCATAGGAAATATTCTGAGAAACGCAGGTGAAGGCCGAATTTCGCGGGTCTGTATCGAGGCCGGAGCTGCCACTTCGGTTGTCCGTGTGCTGCGGCGAGAAGGCTTTCCGGTCCAGATATGTGAGGTCAAAAGGTCCAGTAAGTTTCTGTCGATCCGTCGCCAGAAGACGGACGCCAACGATGCTGCGGGGTTGGCCGATTTAGGAAGACTTGGCGGAGCGGTCTTGAAAGATGTGCATCTCAAGTCTCTCGAGTGCCAAAACCTTCGGACCCGGCTCTCGGCTCGGCAGCGATTGCTGAGAATGCGAAAGGGGTGCGACGGTCTGATCCAGTCGATGGTGCGATTGTATGGAGGCGACCTGAAGCTAAGGTTTGCCAACGGAAAACTGGCAGCAGATGTCGAGCCTCAGTTGGCCCTATTGGCAGCTGGCGGTCTGGACGTCGAAAACGATGTGCGCCCGCTTATCGACATGTCTGAGGGTCTCAGAACCCAGCTCACCAATATCGACAAACGATTTGCCAAGTTCTCAGAAGAACATCCGATTTGCAGGCGTTTTCGGACCGTCCCTGGAGTTGGACCGATCACGGCGATTTCATTCTACAGCGCGATTGAGGACCCCAGTAGGTTCCCGCGCGTGCGCGATGTAGGGCCATATCTGGGGTTGACGCCGTCGCTTATGCAATCGGGAAGCTACGCAAGGCAGGATAGCATCAGCCGAATGGGCAACAGAATGACGCGAACAAATCTTGTGTCCGCGGCCACAGTGCTACTTTCGAACTCAAAAACCGACTGCGCCTTGAAGCGCTGGGGCGAGCAATTGTCGGATCGTCGCGGTCGAGGCAAAGCTCGCGTGGCCGTCGCGCGAAAACTTGCGGTTTTGCTTCTGCACCTGTGGAAGACCGGCAAGGATTTCGACCCAGACTACGGTGCGAATTGAGTTCCTCATGAGAGGAAGGCGGGCCGGACTGCGTGAAGTCGACTGGTCTTAGAGGCCGAACAGGGTGGTCAGGCCGGCCCGCTATTGGTGGGTGATCTTGAATTTGCAGGTATTATCAATGCACCAACTTCAGAGACTTTATCCAAAGCGAATACAGATAGTGATCGGAATTATCAGGATTTTTTACCGCAACTCCAGATAATAATTTTGCCAACGAAATACGTCATCGACTACCTTACGAAGAGCTTCCCGGTACGATTGATGCAGGTCTTCGCCGACGAGGACGGCAATCTTCGCTCCGAGGCGATGAGCGACGGAGAGGGCAATCCCGTTTTCTGCCCGCGCGCCATTGCTGCGCGCGATGCGCTGATCGAACAGCTTTGCGCACTGCCGCCCATCGCCACTGCGCTCGATGCGATTATCGAGCACTTTGGAACCGACGCCGTCGCCGAAGTCACGGGCCGGACCCGCAGGCTTGTCCTGGGCCGCGATGGTGAGCAGCGCCTCGAACGGCGTAGCCCCAGCGCCAATGTCGCCGAAGCCCAAAGCTTCATGGAAGGGACCAAGCGCATCCTGGTCTTCTCGGATGCGGGCGGCACGGGGCGTTCCTATCATGCCGACTTGGGCGCCAGGAACCAGCAGCGCCGGGTTCACTTCCTGCTTGAACCGGGATGGCGCGCCGACAACGCCATCCAGGGTCTTGGTCGCACGAACCGCACCAATCAGGCCTCGGCCCCGCTGTTCCGCCCGGTCACCACAGATGTAAAGGGCGAGCGCCGGTTCATCTCGACTATTGCGCGAAGGCTCGACGCTTTGGGCGCACTTACCCGCGGCCAGCGCCAGACGGGCGGACAGAACCTGTTCGACCCGGCAGACAATCTTGAAAGCGACTATGCGCGCGACGCGCTCAGCCGCTGGTTCCAGCTGCTCTATGACGGCAAGCTTGAAGCCACCACCTTTGGCAACTTCGTCGAGCGCACCGGCCTCCGGCTCGAAAACCCCTATGGCGGGCTGACCGACAATCTCCCCACGATCCAGCGCTGGCTCAATCGCATCCTCGCGCTGCCGATTGCGCTCCAGAACTCCATATTCGATGAATATCTCGGCCTCGTCGAAGCGCGGATTGAAGCCGCGCGCGAGGCTGGAACGCTCGACCAGGGACTGGAAACCATTAGGGTCGATCGTTTCACGGTCCTCGCCGATGAACTCTTGCGTACCGACCCCGTAAGCGGAGCAGAAACACGTCTCGTCTCGCTCGAAGTGACCAGGCACCTTCGGCCTCTGCGCTTGCAGCGCCTGGTGCGGATGCACGAGATTGGCAGCCCGCACGCGGTCCCGATGCGCAATACGCGCTCGGGCAAGGTCGCGCTGTCGGTTCCGGTCCGGCGCCTCATTGCTGACGACGGGGCCGTGATTGAACGTCGGCGCCTGCTCCGACCGCTCAAGTCCGCGAACTGGACGCTTGACGCACTCGCTGAGAGCCACTGGGAAGAAATTGGCGTCACTGCGTTCACCAGCGCATGGCGGACCGAGGAAGAAGAGGCGGCCAAGTCACCGGTCACCGAGCGCGTCCATCTCGCCACCGGGCTGCTGCTCCCGGTCTGGAAGCGCCTGCCCGGCGATCACGTGCGCGTCACCCGGCTCGTTGCCGAAGATGGCCAGTCGATCATCGGCCGCGAAGTGCTCGATATCGATCTCGCTGCGATCGCCGAGACCTTTGGCCTCTCAGGTGTCAGCGGACCTTTGGCAGAGCAGATCGGCGCCCTCGTCCTCGCCAGCGGCAAACCGCTGGGCCTTGCAAGCCATGATCCTCTAACCGTGAAGCGCTCGCTGGTCGGTGGCGAACAGCGCCTTGAACTGACCGGGTTCTCCCCTGACAGGCTCGACTGGTACAAGGGCAAGGGCTGCTTCACCGAGATCATCCGCTACCGCACGCGGCTGTTCGTCCCGGTGTCGAGCGCCTCGACGGTCCTCCCCGCGCTTGCCGCCTGATCCCTCGGGCAGACTCCAATCTCAAAATGAGAGTGGAGGGAGCCCTTTGGGCTTGTGGGCCTGGTGATCCTCACCTGCGCCTTCATTCCATCAGGAGAACACCCATGATCCAGTCGATCCCCTTGAAGAAGCTCGTTCCGAGCCCGCGCAACGTTCGCAAGTCGAGCGACGTGCTGGCTGACCTCCAGCTGCGGGCAGACATTGCGGCGCGCGGCCTGCTGCAGAACCTCGTCGTGCGCAAAGGAAAGCGCGGCAAGTTCGAGGTCGAGGCCGGCGGTCGCCGTCTCGCCGCACTGCAGGCGTTGGCCGAAGAGGGCACATTGCTCGACACCCACGAAGTCACCTGCCTCGTGATCGAAGGCGAAGAAAGCGAAGTGCGCGAGGCCAGTCTTGCCGAGAATTTCCAGCGCCTCGCGATGAATCCGGCCGACGAGGCGCAGGCTTTCGCGGCGATCATCGAGGCAGGCGCTACCACCGAAGACGTGGCGCGCCGCTTCGGCCTCACCGTCCGGTTCGTCGAAGGGCGTCTGCGCCTTGCAAATCTCGCACCCTGCGTCTTCGAGGCGCTCGCCGAAGGTACCATCACGCTCGACATGGCCAAGGCCTACGGCGCGATCTCCGACGTCGAGCGCCAGGCGCACGTCTATGCCGAGCTGCAGGAAGCTTGGTACCAGATCACGCCCGACACGATCCGCCGCATGGTGCTCGATGCCACGGTTCGCGGGTCCGATCCGCGCGCTGTTCTCGTCGGTCGCGATGCCTATCTCTCCGCAGGTGGGCGGATTGAGCGCGAACTGTTCGACGATGATGCCAGCGAGAGCTGGATCGATATCGCGCTGCTCGAAGACCTCGCACACAAGGCCATGGAAGAAGCCGCTGAAAAGGTCGCGATCGAATACGGTCTCGCCTGGGTGCGCCCCACGCTTGGCAACTATGTCAGCCACGACCATGTCGAAGGTCTCCGCCGTCTGCCCTGCGAGCCTGCGCCGATGACCGAACGGGAAGCGCAGGAGCTCGGCGAGTTCGAGGCTGACTACGACCGCGTCGCCGCCGTGCTCGAAGACGAGGACAGCGACGAGGACGAGGTCGCCAAGGCCGAACAGGAACTCGTGGTGATCGACCGCGCCATGCGCGCGCTCAATGATCGTCCCCCTGTGCTTGCCGACGAGCTGAAATCCGAGGCTGGTGCCTTCCTCGTCCTCTCGCGCAATGGCGAGCCGACCCTGATCCCGCAGTTCTACACCGAGACCCAAGTCATCGCTGACGAAGGTATGGTCGAAGCAGTCGAGGAGAGTGGAATAGCGAAAGCCAAGGGGAGCTCTCTCTCCCAGCGTCTGCTCGACGAGCTCGCGATGCAGCGCCGCGACATCCTGGCGATCCATCTCGCTAACGATCCGGCATTGGCGCTCGACTTCATGGTCTTCACGCTCGCCGATGCCGATGGACACGACTGGCGTGCCAAGAATGCGTCGACGCTGGTCGGATCGGTTGCGTCCGGGCCTGTCACCGGGTTCGAGGCCAAGGATGCACCGGCGAGCGCTGCTTTGGCCGAGTTTGCCGGGTCGCTCGATGAGAGCTGGCGTGCTGGCGCGAGCGATGTCGAGCGGTTTGCCAGGTTCCGGGCGCTTTCCGACGAGGCGCGCTCGGCATGGCTTGGTCATGTCGTTTCGCGCACTCTGGTTGCCAGCCTTGCCTGTGAAGGCGAACGTTCGGTACCGCTGCACGAGACACTCGGCTCGCTCCTCGAAATCGAGACCGCGCATTGGTGGCGTCCCACAGCTGCTAACTACTTCGACCGCGTGGCCAAGGCTCGCACGCTCGAGGCGCTCGATGCTGCGGGTGGTCCAGAGCTGGTCAGCCGATACGCTGCTTCGAAGAAGGCTGAGCTTGCGAGCGCAGCCGAGCGCATCTTCTCAGGCAACTTCATCGGTGAGGCCGAGGTCAAGGAACGGGCACAGGCCTGGGTTCCTTCGATCATGCGGTTCATCGATGCTGACGTTCCGGCCGATCTCGAGGAGGATGCGTCGATTGATGATGAAGCTGATGAACCGGTCAGCGGCGACGCAATTGACGAGATTGCCGAGCAGGCTGCCTGACCCCTCCTGACAGGTCCAGGTCACTCGGCGGGCGGTCCGTCCCAATTGGGACGGACCGCCTTTTTCATGTCAGAATTGGGGCCGGAAGCGGTCTGCCCGCTTCCGACGCGACGCGAGACAAAGCGGACGGTCGGAGCCAAAAATCTCTACTGACAATAGGGCGACGACCGGCGTACGCCCGCATCGGTAGGAGTTATGATCCTTCGGACATCATGACGAAAGCACTCCCATTACTATTTACCTTGGATCTTCCAGCTCTGAGCAGTTGCGAATTCTTCGAACGATCCACCGCATGTTGCGACCCGGTAGCCGCTTGGTCTTTTCCGAACATGCGGCGATCGGTGCCGATCCCGAATTTTGGCTCGCGTGATCGGTATCGTTCAGCCGGAGGAGCAACGCCGAAAGCGGCGAAGCAGCCGCGAGGGCAAATATGATGAGCCGACGACTTCATCTTCATACGCCGGCCGAAACCGAGGCGATGCTTTCCAACGCGGGCTTTCGCGACGTGGACATCTTATACGCAGCATTCAGCCTGCGAGGCTGGGTCGCCACTGCGTAAAATGGCGCTGGCCGACAGCGGGCCGCTTACGCACCGTTCGTTCTTGGGCAGCCGACCGTGCGAAGCACATCTCCTGCAGGAAACCTGAAACGCGACATCGGATGCACTGTGCTCACCGATCGACACGTCGTCGTGCCAGCGGACATCATTGACAGCCCGCTTCGCATCAGAACGGCAATTGCCCGCCTATCGGCCTATTACCGGGTCCTCGCGCGCAATTGCCAGTCATACAGAGACGGTACTCCAACCAGGCGAGAACCCATTTCTTCCGAGTAGGGTTCGGGGGCGTAGTCCCAGTCCAGCGGGCGGTTTGCGTGTATGCCAACTGCTCGAGCATCCGGACCACCGCTCAACTCGGTCACCCGGACAAGCTCGCCCGGTTCGGCTCCGCTGCCTACCAGGATGTTGAGGTTCCATACGGTATTGAACCGTCCATGGCCCGGGACCCAATATCCTGCGCCGCCAGCCTTGAACAGATCGTAAGTAGCAGGCTCGCCTCTGCTGGCGGCTGTCGGGCGGATATGGACCGTCACGTCGTCGTAGAGATTCTGGTGATTGGCGCCGGCGTGCTGGTCCAGTGTAGGCTGTTCCCAGCCGGTACTCCGGTGGTAAACCGAGCGCGTTGCCTGCGTGTTGAAGCTGAAGGTGTGAACGGTGGGATTGAACACCTCGTTTCCGGTCACAAGTACGTTGTGAACATTGCCGATATGCACACTGTAATGGGCCGTGTGGGTCCCTTCGGTCACGATGTTGCTGATTGTGACATTCGCAAGGTCGTCGGTCAGGATACCGCTGTCGCTTTCGGCAACGCGCAGATTGCGGATCCAGCCATTGTGGACGCCGGTGAAATACACGCCATTATAACCGGCTTCGTTGTGGTGACCGAATTCGGGATTGTCCGGAAATACCATTGCAAAATCCTGCAGCCCGACGTCGCTCAAGTGATCCCAGCGCGCGAAATAGGCAGGGAGGTCTGAACCGATATCGTGCAGCAGCGGATCCGCGATCGTTACCCGATTTCCGTCGATCGCCTCGATACGGGTCGCCTGCCGAACGAGTGGGCGGTCGGGCATTTCCCAATGGCGACTGCCGATCTTCTCGTCGGTGTCACCGTAGAGCGATTTAACCAGTGCGCCCTCGGGCCCTGCGCGGTTGTGCCAGTGGATCTGGAGGACGTCCCCGACCGAGAGGTCCGCGGTCTCCGGCACAGTTAAAACGCGTTCGAACTGGGCCCCAGCTGAAATATCGGTGATTTGGTCGATCGGGCGATCGTAGCGCTCGAGATAGGTCGCATGCCGCCCGCCAGGATAGCGCGTCCAGATAAACCCGCCGCTCCAGCTGTATTCGGAGAACAGCACTTCGAGGTTCTCGTCCTTCTGCCGCTCGTACTTGTCCTCTTCCCTGAGATACTGGCGAATTTCCGTCAACGCCCTGCCGTCGTCGATCTGGTTGAGCGGTCGCGGCATGTAGAGTTCGGTGCCGTCTTTCCCCATGCCCATGCCCGAAAGGACGATACCGCTCCGCTCGATCCACAGGATTTCCGTCAGCTGGTAGCGCCCAGCACGCATCTGCACGCGGACAGGACCGGAGGCCTCGTGCGCGGCTGCGAGCGCTGCTTTCAGCGCGGCGCTGTCGTCCCTACCATCATCGGGTAAGGCACCGTATTCGGCTACGTCGATCACGGTCGATACGTCGGGAATCGGCGCGATCCCGAAACCGTAACCGGCATAGGAAAAATCTGGCAGTGGGTTGGCGGCAGCCACCTCCGGATTGGCGAGAATTGCCGGAATGTCGCCCGATTGGGCGTGTGCGCCGGCCGCGAGAAAAGCCGCCGTTACACCAAAAAGCCACTCAAAATTAATCTGCTTCATCAGCACCTCTCCGCCTCCAGATATCGTTCTACGACTTCTTCGATCAGGGTCTTGACCTTTTATGGCACCGGTGTCAACAAAGTGAGTAACCGGTGTCAAAATGCCGGCGCGTTTTGCTGTCAGCGGAACGCGGATCCAAGGGAGAGGAACTAATGACGGCAACCACCATCCAGTCGATTCGCCTGCGCCGTGCAGCCATCCGCGCCGCGCTTCTTGCCTCCGTTGTCGGAGTTGCCGCGCCGCACCCGGCACTCGCGCAAGTTACCTCGCCGGACGAAGACGCCGAGGTTACAGAAGAGGCGCTCGGCGAAGATAACACGATCGTGGTGACTGGCGATATTGCCCGCACGATCGAGAATTCGCTCGAAACCAAGCGCGAACTCGATGTCATCGGCGATGCGATCGTCGGCGAGGATATCGGCGACCTGCCCGACCTGTCGGTCGCCGAAACGCTTGAGCGGATCGTCGGCGTCACCTCCGACCGATTCAAAGGCGGCGCATCGGAGCTATCGGTGCGCGGTCTGGGCGCATTTCTCGGCTCTTCGGTGCTCAATGGGCGCGAGGTGACTTCGGGCAGCGACGGCCGCGACGTCAATTATGGCCAGTTCCCATCGGAGCTGATCAACGGGGCGATCGTCTACAAGTCGCAGCAGGCGCAATTCATCGAGGGCGGCGTTTCGGGAATAATCGAATTGCAGACGCTGCGTCCGCTCGATTACGGGAAGGCCCGGCTGCAGGTCCAGGGCCAGCTCGGCTACAGCGATTATGAAGACCGGGTCGTCGACGGCGACCCGATCAACTACCGGCTGACCGCGTCGTATATCGACCAGTTCCAGCTCGGCGACGGCGAATTCGGCATTGCGCTCGGCGGCCAGATCCGCCGCGACACCGCGCCAGAGGACATCTACACCACAAGCTCGACCTATAGCGTGTGCAATACCGATTTCTCGGTAACGAACAGCAACGGCAATTGCGGTTTCGAGGCGGATGGGACGGCCGATCAGTATTTCGTTTCCAACCAGTATATCTACCGTGCGCTGGAGACACGGTCGGACCGCGACGCGGTCATGGGGGCAATCCAGTGGCAGCCGACTCCCAATCTCGATATCAATATCGATGCGCAATATTCCTACCGCGACGACCGCGAGGACCGGCAGAACCTGATTATTGCCGATGGGCGCCGTAACATAACGCCGGTGGAGACCGGCGGGACGGGAGCACTGCTGGCACATCAGGGAAACAGCCGGATCGAGCTCAATCCGTTCCGGCAGGACCAGACCGAGGAGTATATCGGTCTTGGCGGAAACATCGAATGGAGCGGCGACAGGCTGACGCTTTCGGCAGATGTGGGCTATTCGCAGACCGAGCGCCGCCGCGACGAGCTGGACATGCGTATCCGCACGCAGGACCGCGTCGACTTCCAGCTCGATTCGCGCGGCTACGAAGTCCCCGAATTGACGTTCATCGATGTCGAAGACGTAGAGGACCGCGTCGGAGCTCCGTTCGACTTGAATAATTACGACCAGTACACCAATGGCTTGCGCGTCCGTCGGCGGCAAGAGAATGTCGACGACGATATCCTGTCGTTCCGTCTGGACGGCCGCTACGATCTCGACGGCGCGATCTCGTCGATCCAGGCCGGCATTCGCTATGCCGACCGGCGTCGCGTTCGCGATGATGGCATCGACCGTAGTTCGGACGACGATCCCGAGCTGAACCCGATCCTGCTGGTCGGCGACATCTTCTCGCCCGATGCGATCGATGCACGCACGCCGTTCCCCGTGGAGGATATTTACGAAGGCGCAAACACGCAGATTCAGGGTCTGACCTTTGCAAGCTGGGACCCGACTGCGCTTTTCCTCGCGCTTACCGGTGATCCCGACGCGGGCCTGCCGGTCGGCTCGACACTTTCTCCCGATGACACCGATGTGGCCGAGGAGACCTGGGCAGGTTATGTACAGGCCAATCTGGAAACGACCATGTTCGGCGTGCCGGCCCGGGGCGATTTCGGATTGCGCGTGATCAAGACCGACATCACCTCGCTCGGTATAAGCAGCGATCTTGCCACATCTCCCGGCGAGGATCCGGGCGAAATCGATATCACGCCGGTCGGACCGATTACGGTCAACACGGAAACCAACAGCTTCTGGAACGTACTGCCGAGCGCGAACCTGTCGCTCGAACTCGAGCCCGATTTGCTGCTGCGCCTTGCCGCCTACCGCGCCATCGCGCGACCCGACCCCGAGGCGATGAGCGCCGCGTTGGCGATTTCCGGGGAGTCCAATGCGGAAAGTATCAGCGAAGCGATCTCCGCGTCGGGCAATCCGTTCCTGGAACCACTAAAGAGCTGGAACGGGGACGTGTCGCTCGAGTGGTATGCCTCGCCGACGAGTTCGCTGTCGGTCGCGGCTTATTACAAGAGCCTCCAGACCGGTTTCGATACCGACGTCAGTACGATTAGCGTAGTAGTTGATGGTACCCCGACCCCGGTGCAGATTGCCCGGACGGTCAATTCTGATGACAAGAGCCGGATCTTCGGTTTCGAAATCACCGGTCAGCATCAGTTCGATTTCGGTCTGGGGTTTCAGGCGAGCTACAATTTTGCCGATTCCAACTTCGAATTCCCCGATCCTTCGCTCGGGACCAACGGTGAGAGCCTGGCCGACTTCACCGAACCAGCGAACATTCCCGGTTATTCGAAGCATACGGCCAACGCGACCGTGTTCTACGAGACGGGTCCGTTCAACGCCCGGCTCGCCTACAAGTGGCGTTCGCGCTATTTCAAGCCGTTCCGCAGTTCTTCGAACCGCTTTACCGACGAACAGGGCTTCCTCGATTTCTCGACCAGCTACGACATTCTCGACAATGTGGAAGTTCGCTTCCAGATCCTGAACATTCTCGACGAACCCAATCTGATGTACCGGCCGACGATCGACAGTCTCGCACAGTCGGACTTCTCCGGCCGGCGATACTTCCTCGGCTTGAGGGGGCGGTTCTGAGCATAGAACGCGAGGGCGGCATTCCCGTGAAACAGAATATGACAAAGGCCGGTGAGCGGCTTCGGTCCATTTCCGAAACGCTCACCGGTGCGCGCAGGGCGGCGCAGGCACTGCCGGGTTTTCCCGGGCCCTTGCCGCCCGGCTTCGTCGATGCCTACGAAGTACAGCGGCTGTCTCGTGCCGCCTGGCCCGACCGGGTGGCCGGCTGGAAGGTAGGCGGCGTTCCCGTTGCCTTCATTGAAAAGTCCGGCGAAACTCGTCTGGCCGGGCCGATCTTTTCGGCTTCGGTTGCCCATGCAGTGACCGGCAACCCGACGAAAATGCCTGTGTTCGAGAGCGGTTTTGCAGCGATCGAGCCAGAATTCGTTGTCCAGCTGGGCAAGATCAGGGCCGAAGACCGCCTGTTCATAGGAGCAGAAATTGCCAGTAGCCCGCTGCCCGCAATCAACGACATCGGACCAATTGCGGTGATCAGCGATTTCGGGAACAACAACGGCCTGCTCATCGGTGCCGAAGTGGAGGACTGGCAGGATGCGTCGGCGCAGACGGCGACTGTCGAAACGCATATCGATGGCGTACTCGTCGGCTCGAAAGTGCTGACGGATATCCGTATCAATGCGTTCGATGCGCTGGAATTCATATTCGCTCATGCGCGCGAGCACGACATAGCACTCACGCCCGGGACCTTCATTTCGACCGGCGCGATAACGGGTGTGCACGAAGCACCGACCGGCGCGAAATCGACGCTCGATTTCGGTGGCTTAGGCTCGCTCGACATCGAACTTGTCGCTGCGAAACCGCTGGCGTGAAGGACGCACTCGAACACCGGCTTGGGCGCAGGTCGCTGCTCGGCGGAGGGCTCGGCGCTGCGGGTGCCCTGGCACTGGGCGGCTGCGGTATGCGGCTCGGCAATCTCTACACGGCAGCCGACACGCATGTGCTCGACTACCCGACCGTCCAGGCTGTTGTCCGCTTTGGTGAACTGCTGTCCGAGCGCACCGGCGGTCGGCTCGGGCTCAAGATGTTTGCCGGCGGGCAGCTCGGCAACGAGCGCGACACGCTGGAAATCACGACTTTCGGCGGGCTCGATTTCAACCGGGTGAATCTCGCGCCGCTCAATTCGATCGAGCCGTTGACCGTTGTCGCCGCACTGCCCTTCCTGTTCGAGTCCACGCAGCATATGCGCACCTCGCTCGACGGCGATATCGGCGAGGAAATCCTCGCTTCGCTCGAGCCGCACGAACTGATTGGACTGTGCTTTTACGATTCGGGTGCGCGCTCATTCTACAACACGCGGGGCCCGATCCGCACACCGGAAGACATGCGCGGCCTCAAGCTGCGCGTGCCCGGTTCCGACCTGTATGTCGCGATGGTACAGTCGCTTGGCGCCGACGCGGTGCCGATGCCGCTCGACGAGGTCTACCAGTCGCTGGCGCAGGGCGTCATCGACGGCGCGGAGAACAACTGGCCGAGTTTCGAAAGCGGAAAGCATTTCGAGGTCGCGCGCTATTACAGCCTGACCCGGCACCTGCTCGCGCCCGAAGTCTTCGTCATGTCGAAGGTCAGCTGGGACAAACTCTCGCCAGCGGATCAGGCGATCGTGCGGCAGGCAGCGAAGGACTCGGTACCTTATATGCGGCAGTTGTGGGACGAGCAGGTCGAGAAGAGTCGCCGGATCGTGCTCGGGTCGGGTGTCGAGGTAAACGAAGTCGATCCGACTCCGTTTACCGAAGCCATGACGGGCATGTGGGATGATTTTCTCGAAACCGGGCGTCAGCGCGATCTCGTCGAACGCGTGCTCGCCTTGCGTGGCGGAGGGGCGTGATGGAGCGCATATCGAACTGGCTGGTGCGCAGTGCGGCGCTGGGGCTGATCGCGATGACCGCGGTCATCGGCTGGCAGGTATTCGGGCGCTTCGTGCTCCAAAGCAGTCCCTCGTGGTCCGAACAGACCGCGCTCCTGCTGATGATATGGTATGTGCTGTTCGCCGCGGCAGCGGGGGTGTGGGAGCGGTTCCATATCCGGATCGAGATCCTCGAACAGCGGCTTGCACCGTCCAATGTTCGGCGCATCCGCATAGCCATACACCTGCTGATTGCGGTCTTTGGTGCGGTCTTGCTGGTCTACGGAGCGCAGCTTGTCTGGTTCGTGCGCGACCATGTGATTCCCTCGCTCGGCATCAGCCGTAGTTTTGCCTATTTGCCGATTCCGCTCGCGGGATTCTTTACCATCATGTTCTCTTTTGGGCGGATCCGGGTGCGGCTGGCGGAGAAACCCTGATGGAAATTCTCGTTCTCTTCGCCGTTCTGTTTGTCTTGCTCGCTCTCGGCGTGCCGGTTGCGTGGTCGCTGCTCGGAGCCGCGCTGGCGACATTCGCGGTGATCGACATCCCGCTGGTCGTCGCGGTCCAGCGCATGGCCGCGGGGATAAGCATCTTTACACTGATGGCGATACCGTTCTTCATCTTCGCCGGCGACCTGATGTACCGCGCCGGGATAGCCGACCGCCTAGTCCGCGTGGCCGACGCTGCCTTTGGGCGGGTTCGCGGCGGACTGGGCTTGGTCGATGTCGGTGCATCGATGATGTTCGGCGCGGTCTCCGGCTCGGCCATCGCGAGCGCTTCGGCGATCGGATCGACCATGGTGCCGCTGATGGAGGAGAAGGGCTATCACAAGGACTACGCGGTCAATGTGACCGTGACCGCGGCTATCGTCGGCTTGCTGATCCCGCCTTCGCACAACATGATCATATACTCCGCCGCCTCGGGTATCGGAGTGTCGATCGGCGACTTGTTTCTCGCCGGCATCGTGCCAGGTATCATCACCGGGCTGATGCTGATGGTCACCGCGTGGCTGGTCGCGCGCAGGCGCTCATTGCCCAAAGGTCACTTTCCCGGCTGGCGCGAATTCATCCGTGCCGCAGTCTATGCCGTACCCGGCCTTCTGACCGCGGTCATTATCATGGGCGGGATCTTGAGCGGCATTTTCACTGCGACCGAGAGCTCTGCGATCGCAGTGATATATACCGCGCTCGTAGGTACGTTCGTCTACCGCAGCCTCGGTTGGAAAGGCTTCTTCGAAGCAGCGCAGAAATCGGTCCGCACCGCGGCGATGGTTCTGTTCATCATCGCTGCGGCGACCGCCTTCGGTTTCGCACTTGCGTTGCTCGAAGTGCCAGCCGCGCTCGCCGCGCTGATCGGGTCGATGACCGACAACCCGATCCTGACTCTGCTGATCATTAATCTCATGCTGCTCGCACTCGGCACTTTCATGGACATGGCCCCGCTGATCGTCATCACCACCCCGATTTTCCTTCCCGTCGCAATGGCGACCGGGGTCGATCCGGTGCATTTCGGGATCATCCTGATGCTCAATCTTGGCATCGGGCTGGTCACGCCACCCGTCGGATCGGTGCTATTCGTCGGCTCGGCGGTGGGCAACATCGCGCTGCCGCAAATGGTTCGGACAATCTGGCCATTCTATCTTACATTGCTCGCCGCGCTGCTGCTGATCAGTTTTCTGCCCGCCTTGTCCCTGTGGTTGCCGAACGAATTTTAAAGTGAGCCTTTACCCCGGTGCCAACTCGTACATAAGAGCGGCATATGGCAAGTGAAGGCAAACCCACCATCAACGATGTTGCGCGCGTCGCCAACGTGTCGAAAAAAACGGTCAGCCGCGTTATCAACAAGTCACCGCTGCTTAGCGACCGGACTCGTGCGAAGGTGGAGCGGATAATCAGGGAAATCGGCTTTGTTCCGAATATGAACGCGCGCGCGCTTGCCTTGCGGCGCAACTTTATCATCGCCGCGATACACGACAATCCCAACGCTCAGTTCCTCGTCAATGTGCAGCAAGGTATTCTGGAGGCCATCGCGGATAGCGATTTCGGGCTGATGGTGCAGCCGGTTGACCGCAAATCGCCGGCGGTGGAGGCGGATATACGCGCTTTCCTGGAAAGACACAGGCCTTACGGCGTAGTCCTGCTACCGCCGATTTCGGAGCGGGATGAGCTGGCCGAACTCTGCAAGGAATTCAATTGCCGCTATGTTCGGATGGGTTCGGTCCAGCTTGACGATCCCCAGCACGTGGTGAGCTCCAACGATCGTGAAGCGGTACGCGACGCGGTGACACACCTGCTCAGCAAGGGGCATACCAGGATCGCCCTGATCGAGGGACCGGAGGGATTTACATCGCCAAAGGAACGGCGCGCGGGATTCGAGGAAGCACTGGAGCGCGCCGGGCTGACGGTCGACAAAAGCCTCATACGGCCGGGAAGCTACACGTTTGAATCCGGGGTGGATGCTGCCGAGGATCTCATGGCCAGTGGGACCAAGTTCACAGCCATCTTTGCGTGCAATGACGAAATGGCCATCGGCGCGATGATCGCCTTTCGGCGGAGCGGACTGCGTATCCCGGAAGACATTTCCCTCGTCGGATTCGATGACACGCCGCTGTCAAGCCATGTATGGCCTTCGCTGACCACGGTGCACTGGCCGATCAAGCAGATGGCATTCAATGCCGCACGCAAGATCATCGGGCCGGCGGGCGATCCGGCGGAGCGGGAATGGCTGCTGCCATCTACACTGATCGAGCGAGGTTCGGTGGTTCCTCCGGCTTAGGCTGGCGATCGAATTACATCCGTGCTTGCATCGAGGTGTGACACCGGTTACCTTGAAGGGCAAGGCGGCGCGACACTCGGCTTCGCGCCTTACACTCAACGGAGAAAAGATACCCGCCATGAAAATCGCCCTCATCAATGAGAACAGCCAGGCCGCGAAGAACGGGCAGATCCACGATGCACTGAACACCGTTGGCGGAGAGCTGGGTCACCAGGTCCACAATTACGGGATGTACACTGCAGACGATGCGTCCCAGCTGACCTATCCGATGGTCGGCCTGCTGACCGGTATTCTGCTCAACAGCAAGGCCGCCGATTTCGTAGTGACCGGCTGCGGCACGGGCACCGGCTCAATGTTGGCCGCCAATGCCATGCCGGGCGTGTTCTGCGGTCTTATCATCGATCCGACCGACGCGTTTCTGTTCGCGCAGATCAATGACGGCAATGCCATTGCCATGCCCTATGCCAAGGGCTTCGGCTGGGCTGCCGAGCTCAACCTTCAGGATTGCTATCGAAAACTGTTCGAAGGCGAGAGCGGCGTCGGTTATCCGAAGGAACGTGCCGAGATCATGGCCAAGAACCGCGGCGTGCTCGCCGATCTCAAATCGAAGACCTGCCACGACATGCTGACCGTGCTCAAGAATGTCGATCAAGACCTGCTCAGGAGCGCGATAGCAGGTGAGAAGTTCGAAGAACTGTTCTTCGCCAATTCACAGGACGAAGAGATTAGCGCCTACCTGCGGAGCCTGTGAGCATGGCGGACCGTGCATTCGACCTGTCGGGCAAAGTCGCTCTCGTCACCGGAGCCAATACCGGCATCGGGCAGGGCATCGCGGTCGCGCTGGCGAAGGCGGGCGCGGATGTCGCGCTCGTCGCCCGCCGCGATCCGTCTGATACGAAAGCGATGGTCGAGGCCGAAGGCGGTCGCGCCCATGTCGTGATGGCGGACCTGTCCAGCATCGAGCCCTGCCAGCGCATCGTGGACGAGACCGTGGCGGTGCTCGGCCGGATCGACATCCTCGTCAACAATGCCGGCATCATCCGGCGCGAAGACGCGCTCGATTTCTCGGAAGAGGACTGGGACGCGGTGATGGACGTGAACCTCAAGGTCCTGTTCTTCCTCAGCCAGGCCGTGGCCCGCCACATGACCGGCTGGTCCGCGCGGGACGGCGCGCGCGGCAAGATCGTGAACATCGCCAGCATGCTGACTTTTCAGGGTGGCATCCGCGTGCCGAGCTACACCGCAAGCAAGAGCGGCGTCGGCGGCCTGACCAAGCTGATGGCCAACGAATGGGCGGCCAAGGGTGTGAACGTCAACGCCATCGCACCCGGCTATATCGCCACCAACAATACCGAAGCGCTGCAGGCAGACGATACGCGCAACCGCCAGATCTTGGAGCGCATCCCCGAAGGTCGCTGGGGCGATCCGGCCGATATCGGCGGCGCGGCGGTGTTCCTGTCGAGCAGCGCTGCGGATTACGTCCAGGGCCATATCCTTGCCGTGGACGGGGGCTGGCTGGCTCGCTGATGGAAGAGAGGGAATCCGGAGGCATCGCCGCATGCTTCGGCGAAGTCCTGCTGCGCTTTGCCGCCAGCGACGGGGCGACCTTGCGCGATACGACGAAGCTCGACGTGCATGTCGGCGGGGCAGAGGCGAATGTCGCGGTCGCGCTCGCCAATCTCGGCATTGGCACACGGATCATCTCGGCGCTGCCAGGCAACGCGCTGGGCATGCTGGCGTTGAAGACGCTCCGCCGCGAAGGCGTCGATACTGCACATATCATCGCAGGCGAAGGCCGGATGGGCGCCTATTTCCTCACCCCTGCAGCCGGGCCGCGCGGGGGTGAGGTGGTATATGATCGCATCGGGAGCGTATTCGCCGGCATCGATACGATCGATCCGGCGGCGCTCGACGGTGCGCAACACCTTCACCTTTCCGGCATTTCACTGGCGGTCAGCGAGGCGTCTTCCAGCGCCACGCGGGCGCTCGCGAAGGAAGCGAAGCAGCGGGGCCTTACCGTGTCCTTCGACGGTAATTACCGCCCGTCGCTCTGGCGGGCGAGCGGGCGCGACGGTCGGGATGAGATCGCCGAAATGGTTGGCACGGCGGACCTGTTCTTCGGTAACCACAAGGACATTTCGCTGTTGCTGGGCCGCGATTTTTCCGGAGAGGGTGGTGCGCGGCGACGCGAGGCGGCTCTGGCTCTGCTCGACCGGTTTCCTTCGGTCGCAGCGATCTCCAGCACAGCGCGCCATGTCGATAATGGCACCACGCACCGCATCGTCGCGCGCATCGACAGCCGCGATGCCGCTGCCGAAAGCGCGGAGCGCGTTCTGAGCGGCATAGTCGATCGAATAGGAACAGGCGATGCCTATGCTGCGGGCGTGCTGGCCAGCTGGCTGAGCAACCCCGACGACCTGCAAGGTGCGGTCGATGGCGGCGCAGCGCTGGCAGCGCTCAAACATTATGAGCCCGGCGATTTCTGCCGCGCCGGCAGAACGGAATGGCGCGCAGCGATGGGAGGTTCGGGTGATGTTTCGCGTTAGTTTGGTGGCAGCCGCCGCTCTGCTTGCATTTCCGGCATCAGCGCAGGACGTCCCGGAGTTCGCTCCAGGCGAAGGCGCGCCTGTGTGTCGCGGCACTGCCGGTTATGCGCAGGACGCACAGGGCGCACGCAATTATCTCTGGCGACCGCGCTGGATCGCGGCAATTGCGGACGACGAGACCATGCGCGCCGATGTGCTCGAAGCAGCGGAAGAAGCCCTCGGAAACGGGCCCTATACTGTGACCGACAAGCCGCGCCCCGTCCCGGGCGGCACCGCCAACGATTACGCTTCCATCGGCCCGTACTGGTGGCCATCGGGTGGCAAGGACGGGCTACCCTATTCCCGACGCGACGGAGATGTGAATCCCGAACGAGACGGCCCCGAGTTCGACCGCAGCCGCATTCGCGACCTCGCCGCAGATATGCGTGTGCTCTCGCTGGCCTGGCGCATTTCAGGCGAGGAACGCTTTGCCGAACATGCCGCCGAACTGACGCGCGCATGGTTTGTCGCGCCTGAAACGCGGATGAACCCGAACTTCAATTTCGCGCAGGGCATTCCCGGCCGGGTCGAGGGGCGCGGCGAAGGGATCATCGAGGCATCCGACCTGTCGACGGTCGTGGAATCGCTTGGCCTGATGTGGAGTTCAGATGCCCTCTCCGCCGAAGAGAAGCGCGCCATGCGCCAGTGGTATGCCGATTTTGCCGTGTGGATGGCGACCAGCGATCTCGGCGCCGACGAGATGAACAAAGTCAACAATCACGGCGTATTCTACGATTTCTATCTTGCACACTTCCTGCTGTTCGCCGGTGCGGAGGACCTGGTGCGGAGCGTCGTGGTCAAGTTTCCGGAATACCGGATCGGCGTACAGATGGACCGACAGGGCCGCTTCATGGAAGAACTCAAGCGCACACGGAGTTGGCATTACTCGCACTTCGTGGTTGATGGCGCGGCCCGGCTCGCGACAATCGGTGAGTGTGTCGGGCTGGACCTTTGGAGCGCCCAGCTGGAAGATGGTCGTTCGCTAGGCACGGCCAAGGCGTTTCTCGGTCGCTACGCCCAAGACCCCTCGGCTTGGCCGTTCCCGGACCAGGACCACTCAGCCGGTCGGTTTGACCGGATGACGGAACGGTCGCGCCGCGTCTCGCTTTATTTCGAACCGGCGCTGGCGCCTGCCGACGTGGAAGACTTGCCCTGACAAGCCATTGCTTTGCGAGAAAATGTTTGGGGGCTTTGCGCTGCGCGTACACCGCAGCTAAAAAAAGGGCGGCCCGGCAGCTTACTGCCCTTCGCTTCTTCAGAGGGAACTTTCCGGGTCGTCCACCATCGCGCCCGTTCCAAGCCCATCATTCCGACGTCCGCTATCGGGACATCTGCGGTGAGGCGCCAAAGACCGAAGTGAGGGCGCAAAGCCGTCATCATTATACGAGAGGGGAGGAAGCTTTTGCTTTTCCTGAACCGGGACATGTCCGTCCCGGCGATCAGGAGACCTCCCATGACCAAATCCCGCCGCACTGCTTCAGCTTCGCCCGCTCAGCGCATCACCGCCGCCATCATCGAAAAGCTCGAGCAAGGCGCAAAGCCCTGGGTCAAGCCATGGCGTGGTTTACCAGTCTCGCGCCCCTTGCGGAGCTGTGGGACGCCCTACCGCGGGATGAACACCTTCTGGTTGTGGATGGTGGCCGATGTCTACGGGTACACCTCGCCCTACTGGATGACCTATCGCCAGTGTCAGGCGCTCGGCGGGCAGGTCCGCAAAGGTGAAAAATCGACCATCGCGATTTTCTACAAGAGCTACACCAAGGAGGTCGAGAACGCCGAAGGCGAAGCTGACACCGAGAACCGGCGCGTGCTCAAGGCCTATGCCGTGTTCAACGCGGACCAATGCGATGGCCTCCCCGCATTCTATCATCCCAAGTCGCTGGTTGCCGCACTTGAGCCCGAAGGACGCGAAGACCGCCTTGATGCCTTCTTCGGTCAAGTGGGCGCAGACCTGCGCCATCATGGTGCCCAAGCCTACTACGAACCGCTGCGCGACCGCGTCACGATGCCGCCTGCCGAACTCTTCGAAGCCTATGACCACTACTACGCGACGCTCGCACACGAGCTGTCGCACTGGACGGGGCATTCTTCGCGGCTTGATCGCGATCTCAAGAACCGCTTCGGCAGCGACGCCTATGCTGTCGAAGAACTGATCGCCGAACTGTCCTCAGCCATTCTTGGGGCCGAACTGGGTCTTCCGGTCACCCACCTCGACCATCACGCCAGCTACATCGCGTCCTGGCTCAAGATCCTCAAATCGGACGAGCGCGCGATCCTCACCGCAGCGGCAAAGGCCGAGGAAGCGGCCAGCCTGTTGCTCGAACTTGGCGGTCACCAATCCCTGGAAGGCGAGGCCGATGTCGATCTCGCCGACGCGGCCTGAGGAGCAGTGAGATGGGACGTTCCGTCAGCTATCCGACCGGCTCCGTGGTGGCCTTTCGCCTGCTCGATGACGGCGAAGACGATGATGTCGACTGGGCCTACGAGTGCCTAGTCGACGAGATCATCGATACCACGAAGGCGGCCTTTCCTTCCTTTCAGCGCTTCGATGGATGGCGCGGCCGCGAGGACCGCATTCTCCTGCGAAACGCCTTTGCCGATTGCGGCATATCGACCTATTGCGGGCTCGCCGCGATCTGGCTCGCCGAGCGCGACGATGCCCGGTACTGGGAGGCCGATTTCTACAACCCACGCACGGCGAGAGCGCGGCACTGGCTTGGCCAGGTCTCGGGTAGGTTCATCGACCTGTTTGGTGAGTTGCGCCTGGTCGGGCGGTTCTCGAATGGCGAAGCGATTTTCGAGCGCTCCCGATCCGCTTGCGCCACCGGGTCCTGATCCAGCCTCATCCCTGCCCGCCGGGAGAGGGCCTTGGGCCGGTCGGGGCGCGCCGCAACCTGCGGCCCGTCGGCCCGTGTTTCCCGCGCCAGCCTAGGGCCGCAGGTTTCCCGCTACGCGGTGCGTCTCGCCCCCTTTCCCGGCCCTGATCGGGCTCCGGCGGACAGGGCCGAGGCAATGGTGCCTCCTCTCCTTGTCCCCGCGATCAGGAGACACCTCATGTACGACAGCTTCATCGACCAGTTGAGCGGCCTCGACCTGTCAGGCCTCAGCATCAGTCCAGCTCCCTTCAACACGACCGACTTTCCCTGCGAAGACGCGATCGACCAGACGCTTGGCGCCGTATGGTCCGACCTTTTCGCGATGTTTTCGGACACTGCTTTGGAAGCCGATGCCGAGGATATTGCCTGGGGTATGGTCAACCTTTTCCACCGCGCCGCCAGCCGCAACTCGGCTCAGCTTGACCGGGCCAGCGACGAGATCCGGGTCCTGCTCGCATCGGCCGATGGATCCGAAGTGCATTCGAGCAATCTGGAAGAGCAGGTAGAGCGCGCGCAGGCCGCCGAAGCCAGCATGCTGGCCTTCGAGCAGATGCGCGAGGCTGCCGCAGCACTTTACCGCGACGAGACCGGTTCCTCGTGGAAGCCCGTCTCCGGCTCGCGCACGAGCCATTCACGCCACCTCACATCGGCCGTGATCGATGCCCGCGATTTCCTCCGCGCACGCGCCGAGAACCGGCGTCACGCTTTGATTCCGGAAGGAACTCCAATCGTCTTTGCCGGTGGTCGCCAGACCTTTGGGAGCACCGAGGATGCGAAGCGTTATGCCGACACTATCTGGGCTACGCTCGACAAGGTTCGCGATGCGGTTCCCGATCTCTTCCTGGTCCATGGCGGCGACGGCAAGGGTGCCGATCGCCTGGCAGCGAGCTGGGCTGAACGCCGCGAAGTCCAGCAGCTGACCTTTTCGCTCGATCGTCGTCTTGGTGCCCGCGCCGGGTTCAAGCGCAACGAGCAGATGCTCTCGCTCAATCCGCGCTACGTTGTCGCCTTTCCGGGCAATGGCGTGACTGAACGGCTAGTGATCGACGCCAAGACGCGCCGGATCACTGTGGTCGATCGCAGGACCGTGACGTCCGGATCCAAGACTAAGGGATAATAGTCTGTTGGTCGCTGCAACATGTCTACCATCGGTTGGCTGCGGCGACCATCTCAGACAATTGTCATCGATTGCCTTTTCGGTTGGAGAGGGGATTTCTTGGGAAGGCATCTCGGGTTATCAGCCCCGCATGCACCACGCCGACTCCAATCCGCTCGCCCATGATCACAACTTCCTGAGCGCCTCGCACGACGCCCATGACCGGAGCACGCGTTATGTCGTTGCCTTGACCGCCGCGATGATGGTGGTCGAGATCGTCGCTGGCCTGTGGACCGGATCGATGGCGCTTCTAGCCGATGGTATCCACATGGCGACCCATGCAGGTGCCTTGGGCGTCGCGGCCTTCGCCTACTGGTTTGCCAGGCGCCATGCGAACAACCCGCGTTTCACATTCGGTACCGGCAAGGTGGGCGACCTCGCCGGCTTCGCGAGCGCGCTTGTCCTCGCCATCTTCGCAATCGGGATCGCGGTTGAATCGGCTCAAAGGTTCGTCAGCCCGCTCACGATTGCCTATACCGAGGCGATCTGGATCGCCGTGCTCGGCCTTGTGGTGAACCTCGCGAGTGCCTGGCTGCTTGGTGCCGATCATCACCATGGGCATGATCACGACCATCATCATCACCACCACCATGCGCATGCCGATAACAATCTGCGCTCCGCCTATTTCCACGTGCTTGCCGATGCCCTGACCTCGGTCCTGGCTATCGTGGCCCTTCTCGCCAGCATGTACCTCGGCTGGGCATGGATGGACGCGGCAATGGGGCTGGTGGGTGCATTCGTGATCGGGCGCTGGTCATGGTCACTGCTGCGCGATACCGCTGCCGTGCTTGTGGACGCCGAAGCGGCCTCTCAACGGTACACAGAGGTGCGCGAGGCGCTCGAGGACCGGGACGCCGCGATCGGCGATCTGCACATCTGGCGGATCGGCCCTGGCAAGTATGCGGTCATCGCCTCGCTCATCGCCGGTGATCCGCTCGCGCCCGACCATTATGCGAGCCGACTTTCAGAGCATGCGGAATATGTGCACGTCACGATCGAAGTGCATCGCTGTGAGCATCCCCATCCCGAGCTTCGCGCAGCCTGATCGTCCCGTTCTTGCAAGGCCGAAACAGTATTCGAGGACTGTTATACTGTAACAAACGACTTATACTTCATTGTATTACGGAACTTGCAATCTTGATCCGGTTTGCTAGGAGCCGTCGGAATCCATGACCACAAGCTATCGTCGCCTTGTCCTGCATCCTTTTGTCGTCCTGCTCATGCTGGTCGCGATGGTGTTCGTGACCGCGGCGGATGCTGCTGCTTGCGGCGCCGAAGTGGCGCCCGGAAGCACGCCCGTTCTGGCTTCGCTCGACAGCGCGTCCGCGTCATCCGCAGCTACCGACGAAGTTCCGGGTGATTCGGATGCGCCGACCGAGCAACACGGCATGTGTGGGCACGGCCATTGTCATCATGGGGCAAGCTTTGCCAGCACCGTGCAGAAGGATTCGGTCCCTCATTTGGTTGTGGTTCCCGATGCGCCTCCCTCCGAGGCGCTCGCTTCCGACATTACCGACCGACTGAAGCGCCCTCCTCGCGCCTGACGACCGTCACCGCGCTGCATGCCGCAGCGCAGTTCGGATTGTCAGCAGAGGAATTTTCGGAAAATGTTAGCCATTCATTGGCGAGGAGTCCTCCTTGGAGGGCTGTTCCTCGCCGCTCATGCCACGACCGTGGCGGCGCAGGAGCGTGAGCTTCTGACGCTCGAAGACGCGCTGAGCCGCTCAGGTGTCACGGGCGAAGTCGATGAAATCTCCGCGAACCCGCGTATGGTGGGACCGCGCGCCGAAGCGGATGCCGCTCGCTCGCTCGTCGGACAGGCGCGTCTCCGACCGAACCCCGAAGTTTCGTTCGAGGTCGAGAATATCGCCGGAAGCGGCGCTTTTTCCGGACTGCGGGCTACCGAATACACGCTTGCGGTGGGGCAGCGCCTTGAACTTGGCAACAAGCGGGGGACCCGGGTCGAAGCTGCCCGGGCGCAAGCACAGCTTGCAAACCTTCGCGCCGACCTGTCCGATGTCGAACTCGGCTACCTCGTCCGCGAGCGATATGTCGCAGCGGCGGCCGCTGCATCGCGCGTGGAACTGGCCCGCGATGTGGTCGAACGGAACGAAGAGCTCGCTCGCATTGCAGGACTGCTGGTCGAAGTAGGCCGTGAGCCACCTTTGCGCGCCTTGCGTGCAGAGGCGGCTCTGGCAGAGGCGCGCGCCGAATTGCAAGCGTCTCAAGCGGCCAGTCTCGCGGCGCGCACTGCTCTCGCGTCTCTCTGGGGCGTTCAGGACGTGCCCCCTGTAGTCCCGGCGGACTTTCCGGACATCCGGCCACCTGGAGTTGCACTGGCTGCGGCGAGAGGGCTCCAGTTGCGGGTGGCGCGCGCCGAAAGCAGGGCTGCTGCGGCAGATATTGATCGTGAGCGCAGCTTGCGCGTTCCCGATCCGGTCGTCTCGGCCGGTGTGCGCCGTTTCGAAGAAAGCAACGACAACGCATTCCTTGTAGGCGTCTCGATCCCGCTTCCGTTCAGCAATCGCAATCAGGGCAATATCGCGGCTGCAGAAGCGAGGCTTCGCGCCGCAAATGCACGCGAGGCCGTGGCACTGGCGGATTTTGAACAATCGGTAACCCGGGCGCGGGCGCAGTATCTCGCTGCTGAGGCGCGCGTCGAAACGCTTTCCCGGACATCGCTGCCCCAGGCCGAAGAGGCGCTGCGGCTTGTCCGCATCGGCTACCGCAACGGCCGCTTTCCGTTGATCGAGGTGTTGAGCGCTGCCGAAGCGCGCGATGCAATTCGTGAAGCCCTGATCGCTGCCCAGCAGGACCGGGGGCAGGCTGCTGCTGAATTGATCCGGCTGGCCGCACAATGAGGAATATTCAAATGAACCGCAAGAAACTGGCGATCATCGCCGGAATCGTCATTTTCGCTACAGCTTTGCTTCTGATGCTTTGGCCTGACAGTGAAGTCGATACCGGTGGCGTCGAAGAAGCAGCCGAAACAGAATTGCCGGAGGGCCTCGTTCTGATCGGCGAAGAACAGATTCGGGCTGCCGAAATTGTAATCGGTACAGTACGTTATGGTGCATCCGTCGACCTGGTATTTCCGGCCACGGTAGCCGCTAGTCCGACCGCAAGTGCGCGTATCGATGCGCGCGCATCGGGTGTGGTACGCACTGTGGGCAAGACGCTTGGTGATTATGTCCGCCAGGGCGAGACTGTTGCACGGATTGAAAGCGCCGATGCTGCTGCGCTCGCCTCGCAGCTCAGTGCAGCTCGTGCTCGCGTGACCGAACTGTCGTCGGCATTTGATCGTGAACATCGCCTTTTCGAGGCGAATGTTACCGCACGGCAGGATCTGGAAGCCGCGCGCGCCAATCTCGATGTCGCCCGTTCCGAATTGAACCGGGCCCAGGCCGCGGTCAGCGCTGCCGGGGTAAGCGGTGACGGTCGCTCGCTCGCCGTCACCAGTCCCCTATCCGGACGCGTGACGGCTGCGCCAATCGTACTTGGCTCCTTCGTCGATGCCGGCGAGGAACTGTATCAGGTCGTCAATCCGAACGGTCTCCAGGTCGAAGTCGCGCTACCGTCGGAAGATGCCTCGCGCATCCAGCCCGGCGATGAGGCAGCACTGATTGTTGGCGATGGTCGCGAGATCGGCGCGCGCGTACGCTCTGTCACGCCTTCGCTCGATCCTGAAAGCCGAAGCGCGACAGCTGTCCTCAGCATCTCGCGCGCTGTTCCAGGTCTTCAGCCTGGCTCGTTCCTTCAGGCTCGCATCCGCCCTTCGGGAGAAGTGGATCAGACCCTTATCGCGGTTCCTGAAGATGCCGTGCAGGTGCTTGAGGGCCGCGATGTGGTGTTCGTCCGGACTCGCCGCGGGTTTCAGGCGCGCGAGGTGGAAACGGGCAGCCGATCCGCCGGGATGGTGACGATCCTGTCCGGCCTCGAAACGGGTCAGCGTATCGCGACCGCCAATGCCTTCCTGCTGAAAGCCGAGCTCGAAAAGGAGGGCGCAGAACATGGCCATTGATCAAACGTCGTCCCATTCGGACGAGAATAGCCATCACCATGGCCTGATCGGGATGATCCTCGATGTTGCCGTGCGATTCCGCTGGGCGATTATCGTCCTCACCATTTTCGCGGCAATCTATGGCGCATTCAATCTGTTGCGCCTGCCGATCGACGCGGTGCCGGATATCACCAACACACAGGTGCAGATCAATACCAGCGCGGCTGCGCTTTCGCCTTCTCAGGTGGAGACGCAGGTGACCTTTCCAATCGAAACCGGGCTTGCCGGGATCGAGGGATTGGAGATGACCCGATCGATTTCGCGCAACGGCTTCAGCCAGGTCACCGCCATCTTCGAGGAAGGCACCGACATCTACTTTGCTCGCCAACAGGTGAACGAACGTCTCGCGCCGATCGGCGCCTCGCTGCCTGAAGGGGCGGAGCCGACCATGGGGCCAATTTCCACCGGGCTTGGCGAAGTGCTCATGTATACAATCGAATACGAGCATCCCGGCGGCAAGGGAGCGACCACAGGCGGCCGGACTGGGTGGCAGAGAGATGGCAGCTTCATAACCGAGCGCGGCGACCGGCTGGAAAGCGAGGTCGCCAAGGCTGCCTATCTGCGTACTGTGCAGGACTGGGTCGTGGCACCCCTCATGCGTTCGATCGACGGCGTGGCCGGGGTCGATTCAATCGGCGGTTTCGAGAAGCAATTCCTCGTTCAGCCCGATCCGGCACGGCTTACAGGCTACGGCCTGTCTTTCGACTCCCTGATCAATGCGCTCGAGGCCGCCAATCTCGCGGCGGGCGCCAATTTCGTGGACCGGGCCGATGAAGCCCTGCTCGTTCGCGTCGATGCGCGACTGGGCGGAATCGCCGATATCGAGGAGGCTGTCGTCGCGACGCGCGAGGGTGTGCCCATCCGCATCGGCGATGTAGCGAATGTCGAAATCGGGGGCGATCTGCGCACGGGGGCTGCTTCGCTGAATGGCGACGAAGCGGTCGTCGGCACTGTGTTGATGCGCAGCGGTGAGAACAGCCGCACCGTATCGGCTCAGGCGGCAGACCGACTGGAAGAGGTGCGCGCATCGCTACCCGACGGCGTGGTGGCAGAAATTGTCTATAACCGCTCTTCGCTTGTCGATGCGACGATCGCCACGGTCGAAAAAAACCTGGTCGAGGGCGCCTTGCTGGTTATCGCGGTGCTGTTCCTCCTGCTCGGCAATATCCGGGCCGCCATTATCGCGGCCCTGGTCATCCCGATCTCGATGCTGATGGCGGCCATCGGCATGAACAGGCTGGGCGTCTCGGGCAATTTGATGAGCCTCGGCGCGCTCGACTTCGGCCTGATCGTCGATGGCGCGGTGATCATCGTCGAGAACAGTGTCGCGCGGCTTGCCACGCGCCAGCATCGCGAAGGCCGGCTGCTCAGCCTGGGCGAACGCCTTACCGAGACGCGGCTTGCCGCGCAGGAGATGATCAAGCCGACGGTCTACGGACAGGCAATCATTTTGCTGGTCTATGCGCCGCTGCTCACCTTCACCGGGGTCGAGGGCAAGACGTTTTCGCCAATGGCGATTACGGTCATGCTCGCGCTGGCTTCGGCCTTTGTGCTGTCACTCACCTTCGTGCCCGCGATGATTGCGGTCCTGCTTAACAAGAAGCTGACCGAGAAGGAGGTGAAACCGATCCGTATGGCAAAGGATCGCTACGGTCCCGCTATTCGCAAGACCATTGCGCGTCCTTGGCCGGTTATCGGTGCTGGTGCTGGCCTGTTTGCTGTCGCGGCAATAATGTTCGGCTTTCTTGGCAGTGAGTTCACTCCCCAGCTCGACGAGCGCGACATAGCGGTGCAATCGCTTCGGATTCCTTCGACCTCACTCGAACGATCCTTGGCGATGCAGCGGCGGGTCGAAGACAGGCTCGAGGAGTTTCCGCAGGTCGAGCTGGTCTTCTCGCGAACCGGTACGGCAGAAGTCGCCAGCGATCCCATGCCGCCCAACGCATCGGATGCCTATGTCATTCTGAAACCGCGTGAGGAGTGGCCAGACCCGGATTTGCCAAAGGATGAACTCGTTGGCGAGATGGAGAGTGCACTTGGCGGTCTTGTCGGGAACCTGTACGAGTTCAGTCAGCCTATCGAACTACGTTTCAACGAACTGATCGCAGGCGTACGCGGCGATGTGGCGGTCAAGCTGTACGGCGACGATCTCACCGCACTGACCGAAGCGGCGGGCGACGTTGCAGGCGTACTTCGCGGTGTCGAGGGTGCGGCCGATGTAAAGGTGCAGCAGGTGACGGGCTTTCCGACGCTCGACATCGCTTTCGATCGTCCCACCATCGCGCGGTACGGTCTCACGGTCGAGGACGTGGCGCAATCCGTTGCCATCGCCCTTGGCGGCCGACCGGCGGGCCTGGTGTTCGAAGGCGACCGCCGCTTCGATGTCGTCGTACGCTTGGCAGACGCAACGCGCGACGATTTCGACCAGCTAGGAGCCCTGCCGATCGTCCTCGAAAACGGCGTCACGGTTCCGCTGCGAACGCTGGCCGATTTTGAGGTCGTCGATGGTCTCGCCGAAGTCCGGCGCGAACAGGGTCGCCGGCTCGTCATCGTTTCCGCCAACGTCCGCGAACGCGATCTCGGTTCCTTTGTCGAAGAAGCGCAGGAAGGTGTTTCGGCCCAGGTCGATCTGCCCCCTGCCTCCTTCATCGAGTGGGGCGGGCAGTATCAGAACCTGCAGGAAGCGCAGGCTCGGCTCGCGATCGTGGTGCCCATCTGCTTCGCCGTTGTCCTGCTCCTGCTGTACATGGCGCTTGGTGGATGGGTTCCGGCCCTGGCGGTGTTCAGCGCCATCCCGATGGCCTTGGCGGGCGGTGTGTTTGCCCTCGTGTTGAGAGGCATGCCCTTCTCGGTATCGGCGGCGGTCGGCTTTATTGCCCTGTCGGGTGTGGCTGTGCTCAACGGTCTCGTCATGATGACCGCGATCCGGCAGCGTCTTGAAAGTGGTATGCCACTTGATGACGCGATCGCAGATGGCGCGCTCGCGCGCCTGCGACCGGTGTTGATGACCGCGCTGGTGGCCTCACTCGGCTTTGTACCCATGGCTCTTGCAACCGGAACAGGGGCCGAAGTGCAGCGTCCTTTGGCTACGGTCGTCATTGGCGGCCTGATCACTGCGACCGCACTCACGCTGTTCGTCCTTCCCGCGATCGCGCGGCTCGTACTGCACAGTTCCGACGACGAGCGAAGCTGGCGCGAGAAGTGGTGGGACCGTCTGCGTCGCAATGTGACGAGCGATGAAGAGCGCGAACTGAAGGACATCGCATGACCGATCGGGAAAGGAGAATACGGTGCTGGCACTGAAGGAAGAGAACGGACTGCTCTGGATACGCGCCGGAGGCAGGCTGGAGGATGAAGACTATAACCGCTTTGTTCCCCAATTCGAACGTATCGCGGAGCGCGAGGCCGGCACCGTCCCGATGGTAATCGAGCTCGCGCCTGATTTTTCGGGCTGGGACCTCGGAGGTCTCTGGCGCGATCTCAAGTTCGACGTCCGGCATAAGGATTGTTTCGGCCGGATCGCCATAATCGGTGACAGCAAATGGGAAGAGTGGGGCACGGAGATGTCATCGTCGCTCTTCCGCGCCGAAATGAAGTTCTTCCAACCATCACAGCGTAGTCATGCCGAAAGCTGGGTACGAACCGGGGAGGACGCAGCATGAGTGGCGGTCATGAGGTCGATGTCGGGTCGCCTGAAAAGCGCAAGACCCTGTGGGTTGTCCTGTGGCTTAACGTGGCCATCGCGATCGGCTTTTTCGCGGTCGGGTATTTTGCCGATTCCAACGCGCTGTTGGCAAACGGCCTCGATAATTCATCGGATGCAATCGTCTATGCGCTCAGCCTGCTTGCGCTAACCCGCTCGCGGACCTGGAAGCGCGGAGCCGCGCGCTTCTCCGGCATCATGCTGCTGATCTTCTCTGCTGGGGTCATTTTCGATGCTTACCGTCGGTTCGTGGAAGGTTCCGATCCGGGCGGCATGCTGATGATGGCGATGGCGTTCGTCGCGGGATTGGTGAATCTCTACTGCCTGCGCCTGTTGCAGAAGATGGAGAACAAGGACGTCAATATGCGGGCGGCGACAACGTTCAGCTTCAACGACTTCATCTCCAATGGCGGGATCATCATCGCCGGCATCGTTGTGCTGATTACCGGTGCCAACTGGCCCGATCTGGTGGTCGGAATAGCGGTCGCCTGCATAGCGCTCTACGGCGGAGTGCAGATCCTGCGCGATACGCATATGGATGTGCATGAGGAGGCGGGGACCGTCCACGGCGAGAAAAGGAATTGACGCTATTCGATACTTTGTTTGCCGCGCAGGACCTTTCGCGGGTCCTTGTCCTGGCGATGCTAGCAGGCATCGGGGTCATGATTGGCGGCAAATTGGCGAAAGGCAATTGGAACTTCCTGCATCCGCTCCTGCCAGGCGGCGTTTCGGGTGCCTTTACAGCCCTTGCCGTCTTGCTAACTCTTCCGCTGGGACAATCCCCTCTCACCCGCTGGGCACTCACTGGTTTGATGCTGGCGGGCGGGCTGCTACTTCTGCTTTTCAGCGAGCTTGGCCGATACGCAAGACTCAGACGGGGTGATGACGGACCCGAGCGATGTTTCGATAGGCCAACCCTGGTTCGTCGCATCTCGGTGTCGATTGCGTTCGAAATCCTGCCTTACAGCGTTCTCTTGGGTGCTGCCGCTGCGGCATCCGCGACGACAGCAGTGGCGGTGTCTGCAGCGCTTGTTTTTGCGAACCTGGAAATAGGACGCCAGGCGATCGATGAATACCGATCCGCCCAAGTGAGCAGGATGGACCAGCTTGCGCTACTTGTCCTCTTTTCCCTGCTTTTCATCGGCATCGCTCTCTTGACCTTTTGGGCGCTGCACGGATTCACCGACAGCGGGCGAGGTTGGCTAGCGGCTATTATCCCGGGCTTTCTTATAGTTGCATCGGCGCGCGCGCTGCTTCGCATGGGAACCGGATCGGTCGCCGCCAATCACATGACGCTCCCGGCATTTGTCGGAGGATTCGCCCTGCTCGGCCTCGCGATCTCGGCGCTTGGAGAACTGTCGCGCGAACTCGATGTTTCGAACAGCACGTTCCAGCATTCCCCCGCGCAGTCCGTTACGACGACCAAGAGAAGAGAAAAAGGAGGCAGGTAATGGCACAATCCGGCGGTCATGCCGGGCACAGTCACGGCGAAGAGAACATGAGCGACGGCCGCCTTGTATTGGCCGTCGCCCTCAACGTCCTGCTGACTGTTGCCCAGATCATCGGGGGGATATTGTCGGGTTCGCTCGCACTGATCGCCGATGCGCTGCACAACTTCAGCGACGCGGCATCGCTTGGACTGGCTCTGTTTGCGAGGCGGATCGGGCGCCGGCCAGCCGACAAGCTTATGACCTTCGGCTATGCTCGTGCGGAAGTCGTGGCAGCTCTCATCAATCTGACGACTTTGCTTATCATCGGCTTCTATCTGCTCGTCGAGGCGATCAACCGTTTCGCAGACCCTCAACCCGTTGAGGGGTGGACCGTAATCTGGGTCGCCGGGATAGCGTTGGTGATCGACGTGGTTACGGCGGTGATGGTCTACGCCAGCTCGAAAAACTCCCTCAACATGAAAGCCGCCTTTCTGCACAATGTGTCCGATGCGCTGGCTTCGGTCGGTGTGATCGTGGCTGGCGTACTCATTCTGCGATACGAACTTTATATCGCCGATCTGATCATCACCGTGGTCATTGCTGCCTATGTGATCTGGCAAGGCGTCACTTTGTTGCCTCGCACGGTGCGGCTCTTGATGGGTGCGGTGCCGGACGAAAGCGAGTTCGATCGCATTGTGTGCGACCTGCGTGACACAGAAGGCGTGGCCGACGTCCATCACGTCCATATCTGGAGCATCAGCGAGCATTATCGCGCGCTTGAGGCGCATATCGTTCCTGCCGAATCTTCGTTGCAGGCTTTCGAGGATGTGAAGGCGCGGGCTCGCGGTATGCTCGAGACGCAGCACGCCATCGCCCATGCAACGTTCGAAGCCTGTCTCGCTGCGGACTGTGATCCGGACATGATCCCGGACCATCAGGTCGAGAAGAACCATCACCATGACCACGACCATTGACAAGCGCGGCGATCGGGTCGGTCGCTGTGGGCAAGCAGCTTGGCAGCGCACGGCATGAACCGCCCTGCAACTCGTAAAATGAGGACCAACGAATGAAAGCATCCGATCTCATGGTCGCCGCACTCGAAGCCGAGGGAGTCGAA
The DNA here is from genome assembly GCA_947504155.1 of uncultured Erythrobacter sp. Lineage (GTDB taxonomy): Bacteria > Pseudomonadota > Alphaproteobacteria > Sphingomonadales > Sphingomonadaceae > Qipengyuania. The sequence goes on along the minus strand of CANNGF010000002.1, from coordinate 300,875 downwards.
TATGTTTTCGCCGTTCCAGGCGAAGAGAACCTGGATCTCCTGGAATCGCTGCGAACTTCCGCCATCACGCTGGTTCTGGCCCGTCACGAACAGGGCGCTGGCTTCATGGCGGCGACCTATGGCCGCCTGACCGGCAAGGCAGGTGTGTGCCTGGCAACGCTCGGGCCTGGTGCCACGAACCTGACCACACCGGCGGCCTATGCCGCGCTCGGGGCCTTTCCGCTCGTCATTATTACCGGGCAGAAACCGATCAAGACCTCGAAACAGGCCCAGTTCCAGATTGTCGACGTCGTTTCCCTGTTTACGCCGCTCTGCAAGGCTTCGACCCAGATCGTGAACGGCAATCGCATTCCCTCGCTCGTTCGCGAAGGGTTCCGTCTGGCGCAGGAAGAAAGACCCGGAGCCGTCCTCCTGGAACTGCCCGAAGATATCGCTGAAGAGGAAACGATCGAACCGGTCATACCGCCGCATGACAGGCGTTATGCGGTCGCCGGAGATGCTGCGCTCGACGAAGCGGCCCGGCGTATTCTTGCTGCGGAACGGCCCTTGCTATTGATCGGAGCTGGAGCGAACCGCCGCCGCGCTTCGAAAGCGTTGCGCAAATTCGTGTCTGATACCGGCTTTCCCTTCTTCGACACCCAGATGGGCAAGGGCGTGGTCGATGAAGATAGCGAACTCTATCTGGGCACTGCGGCGCTATCGTCGGGCGATTATGTTCACTGCGCGATCGAGAAGGCCGATCTGATCGTCAATATCGGTCACGACGTAGTGGAGAAGCCGCCCTTCTTCATGGAGCCGGACGGTCAGACCGTCATCCATATCAATTACAAGGCGGCTGAAGTCGATCAGGTCTACTTCCCGCAGCTCGAAGTCATCGGCGACATCGCCGGATCGGTCGAGCGGCTGGGAAGCCGCCTCGATGGCAAGCTGCAGTGCGACCGCAGCTATTATACCGCCCTGCATCACGAGATTGCTTCGCACATCTCCGAGACCAGCGACGACGAACGTTTTCCGATGGTCCCCCAGCGCGTGGTTGCCGACGTACGCAGCGTAATGGCGCGCGATGATATCGTTGCGCTCGACAACGGCATCTACAAGATCTGGTTCGCCAGAAACTACATCGCCCACGAGCCTGGCACCATCCTGCTCGACAATGCATTGGCGACGATGGGCGCGGGCCTTCCATCGGCCATGATGGCTGCGATGCTGGCGCCGGGGCGCAGAGTGCTCGCGGTATGCGGCGATGGCGGGTTCATGATGAACTCGCAGGAACTGGAAACGGCCGTCAGGCTTGGACTGAACCTTGTCGTTCTCGTTCTGAATGATGCAGCATACGGGATGATCCGCTGGAAGCAGGACCAGCTTGGCTTTCCGGACTACGGCCTGACCTTTTCCAATCCCGACTTTGTCACCTACGCACAAAGCTATGGAGCGACCGGCCACCGTGTCGAGCGAAGCGCGGATCTGGTTTCGGTCCTGAACGCCGCATTCGAGGCTGGCGGCGTGCACCTTGTCGACCTGCCCGTCGATTATTCCGAAAACAAGAAGGTGCTGATCGACGAACTCGGCGCAAAGGTGTGCGAGCTATGAAAACGATCGTTCACAATCCCTTCGACCGCTCGCCGATTGCAGAAGTAGCGCTTGTCGACTGGGCTCAAATCGATGAATGGCTGAATGAAGCGCAGTTGCTCCACCGCGACCGCCATGGCTGGCTTGCCGTGCACGAGCGTATCGCCATCCTCCGGCGGGCTGCGGATATCATGCGCGAACGAGCCGAGGATCTGGCTCTCCAGATCGTCAGGGAGGGCGGCAAACCCCTGGTCGATGCGCGCGTGGAAGCCAGTCGCGCAATCAACAGCGTCGACTTGTGCGTTCAGGCGCTCAGCGATGGCGGCGGTCACAAGATCCCCATGGACCTGACAGAAGCGGGTGCGGGAAGGACGGCATATACATTCCGCGAACCGATCGGTCCTGTCGTGGCGATCTCGGCATTCAATCACCCCCTCAACCTGATCGTCCATCAGGTTGGACCGGCGGTAGCAGCCGGGTGCCCCGTTCTCATCAAGCCTGCGCTGGAAACGCCTCTGTCATGCCAGAGCTTCGTGAGCATTCTTCATGAAGCCGGCCTGCCCGAGGCCTGGTGCCGGTTCGCACCTTGCGGCAACGATATTGCCGAAAGAATGGTAACCGATCCGCGCACGGAGTTCTTCTCATTCATCGGTTCTGCGAAGATCGGCTGGATGCTTCGCTCGAAGCTGGCGCCGGGAACCCGCATTGCTCTCGAGCACGGCGGCGCGGCGCCGGTAATCGTGGACAGCGGCGTGGAGCGCGCAGCAGTGATCGCCTCGTTGCTCAAAGGCGGGTTCTATCATTCGGGTCAGGTCTGCGTTTCCGTGCAGCGCGTGTACGTCCCTGCTGCAGAATTGAAAGACTTCGCTCATGACCTAAGGCGAGCTGCCGAAAAGCTGGTAGTGGGCGATCCCGCCGATGCTGAGACCCAATGCGGACCCCTGATCCGAACGGAGGAAGTTGACCGCGTCGAACGCTGGGTCGATGAAGCCATCGCAGCAGGAGGCACCCTGGTGTGCGGGGGAAGCCGTCTGAGTGACACTCTTTTCTCCCCGACCGTCATTGTCGATCCTCCCGAAAGTGCCAAGATATCCCGGGAAGAAATCTTCGGCCCCGTGATCTGCGTGTATGGCTATGACGATATCGACCTGGCTATCGAGCAGGCCAATGCCCTGCCTTACGCCTTTCAGGCCGCTGTATTCAGCGATCGGCTGTCAATCGCCAATCATTGCATACAGTCTCTGGCGGGATCGGCTGTGATGGTGAACGACCATACGGCATTCCGCGTGGACTGGATGCCTTTTGCAGGGCTGCGCCGCTCCGGGCTTGGCGTCGGCGGGATCCCCTACACTATGGCGGATATGAGCATTGAAAAAATGGCCGTCTGGAACTGGCCTGCGGCGGCATCATAGCCCGTTCGACAGACCCGGGATGGCGACACGGGCAGCTTCGCACTCGTCGGCCTTTCCCGAAGTTAAGTCTCTTATGAGCGGCCGACAAAAGCCGTGCATTGGCGAGCCTGACCGAACTGGCGCACGAGGCGCGGACATCAAGGCTCGGCGGTACCCGCAAGTGCATCGATGATGCGGCAATCGCCTACAGTGTCTTGCTCGCAGGCAGCGATCATACGCCCAAGTTCCGTCCGCAACGCCTCCAGGCTCGCGATCTTGCGCTCGACCTCGCCGAGATGGCTTCTGGCCAGAGCGTCGATGCCCGCGCAGGACCGGTCGGCATCATCGGAGAGATCGAGCAATTCCCTGATGCGTGCCATGGAGAAGCCGAGATCACGCGCGCGCCGTATGAAGTTAAGGCGCGCTTCCTCTGCTGGTCCATAATCGCGATAATTGGCCCGCGTGCGTGGAGGGGCAGCGAGGATACCCTCACGCTCGTAGAAGCGGATTGTTTCGGATTTGACGCCGGTTATCCGGGCAAGTTGACCAATTCTCATGACAAAGGCTCCTGCCGCTTGACCTTGTAGTTACTACAAGGTGCATAGGGCGGATCGACGCAAGGAGTCGAGTAAATGGGAAAGACCTGCTGCGGCCCCGATGAGGCCGGTGCAAACAACAACGATCCGACATGGCGGCGCATTCTGTGGATCGCACTGGGCCTTAATGCAATCATGTTCGGCGTGGAGATCGTGGCAGGCATTGCTGCGGATTCGCGCGCCTTGCAGGCCGACGCGCTCGACTTTCTCGGTGATGCGGCAAACTATGCTATCAGTCTCGGTGTAGCGGGGATGGCGCTCGTCTGGCGCGCGCGTGCGGCTCTCGTAAAGGCGGCGACCATGCTGGCTTTCGGCCTGTGGGTGCTCGGCTCGGCCATCTGGGGTTTCTTTGTCGGGGCGTCGCCCGACCCGGGAACGATGGGCGCCATCGGTTCTCTTGCTCTGGCGGTAAATCTCGCCGTCGCCGCGATGCTGTTCCGGTATCGCTCGGGCGATGCGAACATGCGCTCGGTGTGGATCTGTTCGCGCAACGACGCGATCGGTAATATCGCCGTGCTGGCGGCAGCGATTGGCGTTTTCGGCACCGGCCGTGCGTGGCCCGATCTGGTTGTGGCGAGCATCATGGCAGGACTGGCGGTGTGGGGAAGTGCCGAAGTCTCCAAACAGGCCCGTGGCGAACTGCGCTCTACCTAAACTCCAGAATATCCCCGCGATCGGGGGTTGGAGGAAATACATTTCCGTCTACACCCTGCTATTGCGGATTAATTGCAACAGATATAGAGACCCCTCATGCATCGCATCGTCTCCGCCACCGTCCATCCGGCACTGCGGCTCATTCTGCTGGCGCTTGCGCTGTGTCTGTCCGTCACCGCGAACGCGGAAGAACCCGACGTGCGAACCACCTGGCGTCTGCTCGATTATATCGCGGTCGACTACGCCTCCGCCGTTTCCGAGGGACGTGTTGCCGACGAATTCGAATATCGCGAAATGGTGGAGTTTTCCGATGTCGTGGCGCGGCAGATCGCTGCATTGCCGGATACTAAAGACAATCAAGCACTCATCCGCCGATCGGACCAGCTGCGAGCTCTGATCGCCAATAAGGAACCCGCCGAGCGAGTTGGGCGCTTAGCGCGCGCGCTGGCAGCCTCGTTGCTGACAGCCTACCCGGTTCCGCTTGCCCCTTCGCAAGCGCCCGACCTTGACCGCGCCCGCACTCTCTTCGCGCAGAACTGCGCCTCGTGTCACGGCGCCGCCGGAAGTGCGCCACCGGCCGCAATGCAGGCACTTGATCCCCCGCCGATCGACTTCACCGATATCGACCGGGCGCGGCAGCGCAGTGCGTTCGGGCTTTACCAGGTCATCACGCAAGGGCTGGAAGGAACGTCCATGGCCAGCTTCGCATCGCTGTCCGACGAGGATCGCTGGGCGCTTGCATTCCATGCCGGCAGCATTGCTTTTGAAGATGTGGCCAAGGGCGAGCGTATTTGGCGGGAAGATGATGGCATACGCCAGCTTGTCCCCGATCTCGAGACGCTCGCCGCGCTCACACCGGAAAGTCTGGCCGAGCAGATCGGCGAGGACCGTGCGCTCGCCGTCATGGCCTATCTTCGCGCCAATCCCGATGCGGTGGGACAGGCAAATGACGCAGGTTCGCTCGCCTTCGTTCGCGATACGCTCGATCGCAGCCTGTCAGCTTATCGGGCTGGCAACCGAGAGGAAGCGCGGCAGCTTGCCCTGTCTGCCTATCTCGACGGGTTTGAACCCCTGGAGGCCCTCCTGGCAACGCGCGATGGCGGTTTGATGCGGGAGGTAGAACAGGCGCTCGGGCAATTCCGGGCCGGAATAGAGTCCGGTGCGAATCCATCCGAACTACAGCAACTAAGGGCTCGCATCGATAGTCTGCTGGCAAGAGCCGAGGAAGCGTTGGCTCCTGAGGCGGCCAGCGAAATCTCGACCTTTCTCGGGGCGTTCACCATTCTCCTGCGCGAGGGGATCGAAGCAATTCTGGTTGTGATCGCCATGATCGCCTTTGTGAAAAAGTCGCAGCGCTCCGAGGTATTGCCCTATATCCATGGTGGGTGGATCGCTGCTCTTTTCGCAGGTGTCGCCACCTGGGTCGTAGCAACCTACTTCGTAAGCATCAGCGGGGCGAGCCGCGAGATGACCGAAGGGATCGGCGCGCTGCTTGCGGCTGTCATTCTCGTATCGGTCGGGATCTGGATGCATGGCAAATCCCAGGCCGAGGAATGGCGGCGCTATATCCAGGAAAAAATGGGCAAGGCGCTTTCGCGCGGATCGGCATGGTTTCTCTTTGGTCTTGCATTCGTGGTCGTCTACCGGGAAGCGTTCGAGACTATCCTGTTCTACGCTGCCCTGTGGAACCCGCAGAGCAGCGGCATCATACTGGCAGGTGCCTTGTCCGCAGTAGCGCTGCTGGCGCTCATTGCATGGGCCATGCTGCGCTACAGCCGCAAACTGCCGATCACCCAGTTCTTCCGCTACAGTGCTATCCTGATTGCGATCCTTGCGGTCATTCTCGCGGGCAAGGGCGTGGGCGCTTTCCAGGAGGCCGGAGTTCTTTCCGCCACTTTCATTGCCGGCTTGCCGCGCCTCGCCGAACTCGGCTTCTTCCCGACTGTCGAGACGATCGGCGCGCAATTGCTCACGCTGCTGGCCCTGATTGCCGGATTTCGGGTAAGTCGATCACCATCGGGACCGCAGCCGGCAGCTGTCGAGGGATAGGAGATCCCGGTTTGCGATCAGCGGGGTCCGGTGCCGAGACGGCGCGCGAGCCACAAGGTGGCCGTGGGAACCGCGACCCACATCACGATCGGTACCAGGCCGATTTTGGTCCCGGGCACAAGCGGCATGATTGCACTATAGGACCACCCCCAGTCGGCACCGACAGCCAGCACTTCGACCATGGCAGTAATGGCCAGGCCGATTCCCAGGAACACGACAAAACGCGAGATCGGCCAGTCTACGAGCCACGGCGTTTTACCACTGCCGACAGAGGCGCCGAGATAAGCGGCCACCATGATCCCGGCATCGCCGAACGAGGCCAGGCCGCAGCGACGTGCTGCCTCGGCAGGCGACAGACCTCCCGACTGGTAGAAAGGAAGCTGGAGCATCTCCCAGGCGAAAGCGATGAGAATTCCGAATATCGCGATCCAGAGGGCTGGATGAGCACCGCGCCATTCGCGCGATTCCTCAGAGATTTGGTCCTGATCCTGCATCGTCTGATTCGTCACTCCTGCGATCTCCGTCCCGTCCCCATCGCTCAGGTATCGAATTTGGGAAGAGCGAGGCCGCGCAGGCGCAGGGCGTTGCCGATCACCGATACCGAAGACAGGCTCATCGCTGCGGCCGCGATCATCGGGTTCAAAAGCAACCCGGTCCATGGATAGAGGACACCTGCTGCGACCGGTATGCCGAGCGCATTATACGCAAAGGCAAAGAACAGGTTCTGCCTGATGTTGCGCATAGTGGCCCGAGACAGGACGAGCGCCTGAACAACGCCGACGAGGTCGCCGCGCACCAATGTCACGCCCGCGCTTTCGATCGCGACATCGGTACCCGTTCCCATCGCGATGCCGACATGCGAAGCGGCAAGCGCGGGTGCGTCGTTTATGCCGTCGCCGGCCATAGCGACCCGGCGACCCTCGCTCTTCAACTGCTCGATCTTGCGATGTTTGTCCTCGGGCGAGACGTTCGCTTCGACTTCGTCGATACCGACCTGGCTTGCTACCGCACGCGCGGTGGCTTCGCTGTCGCCGGTAAGCATCACGATCTTGATGCCGCGCTCATGCAACGCGGCAATAGCGGTGCGGCTGGTTGCCTTGATCGGATCGGCGACCGCGATAAGGCCTGCCGGTGCCCCGTCCACGGCCACGAACATCACCGTCTGTCCGAGGCTTCGGCCTTCGTCCGCCGTTGACCGCCAGCCTTCTTCGAGCGCCCCTATACGCTCCATCATCTTTTCATTCCCGATCGCGACCAGGCGCTTGTCGACATTTGCCTGGATACCTTCGCCGGTCACGGATTCGATATCGGAAGCGTCGAGAATGGCAGCGCCCCTGTTTTGAGCCCCTTCCACGATCGCGTGGGCGAGCGGATGCTCGCTTCCTCTCTCAACGGCAGCGACAAGGCTCAGCAATTCCTGCTCGTCGAAATCTGACTGCGGTTTTACGTCGACAAGATCGGGCTTGCCCCGGGTCAGTGTGCCGGTCTTGTCGACAACCAGCGTATCGATCTTTTCCAGCGTTTCGAGCGCTTCGGCGTTCTTGATCAGGATGCCGTGCTGGGCTCCCTTGCCGGTGCCGGTCATGATCGACATTGGCGTCGCCAGTCCGAGCGCGCAGGGACAGGCGATGATCAGAACGGCGACCGCGTTGACGAGCGCGTAGGCAAGGGCCGGTGCCGGTCCCCAGATGGCCCAGACGACAAAACTCACGATAGCGACAAGGACGACGATGGGCACGAACCATCCGGTGACCTGGTCGGCGAGCCGCTGGATCGGTGCCCGGCTGCGCTGCGCCTCCGCCACCATCTGCACGATCTTCGAGAGCATGGTGTCCGCGCCGACCTGCGTCGCGCGCATGGTGAAGCTGCCGATCTGGTTGACAGTGCCCCCGATTACCTGATCGCCCGCGCTTTTCTTGACGGGAATGGGCTCGCCACTGATCATGGATTCGTCGATGGCACTGCTTCCATCCTCGAGCGTGCCATCGACGGGGACCTTGTCGCCCGGACGCACGCGCAGAAGGTCCCCAGACGTCAATTCATCAAGCGGAACTTCGCGCTCGTCCCCGCGACCGAAAATCTTCATCGCGGTCGGGGGCGCGAGCTCGAGAAGCGCCCGCAAGGCGCTCGATGTGGATCCGCGCGCCTTGAGTTCGAGCACCTGCCCGAGCAGCACGAGGGTCGTGATAACCGCTGCTGCCTCGTAATAGACGCCGACCCGGCCCGCATGATCGCGGAAAGCCTCGGGAAAGATGTCCGGGGCGAGGGTTGCCACAAGGCTGAACAGATAAGCGATGGCAACGCCGAAGCCGATCAGGGTGAACATGTTGAGGTTCATGGTTCGGACTGATTGCAGCGCGCGGGTGAAGAAGGGCCAGCCGCCCCAAAGCACCACCGGAGTGGCCAGCAGAAGCTGCAGCCACTGCGCGGAAGCGGGTTCGATGATCTGATCGAACGGTCGCGACGGGATCATGTCGCCCATCGCATAAGCGAAGAGCGGCAGGGTGAAGAGCGCGCTCCACCAGAACCTTCGCCGCATGTCGACCAGTTCGGGATCGGGACCCTCGTTCAAGGTGACCGTTTCGGGTTCGAGGGCCATCCCGCATATCGGGCAGGAGCCCGGCCCCGGCTGCCGGATCTCCGGATGCATCGGACAGGTGTATATCGTACCTTCCGGGACATCCTCGACAGCATCGAGGTGCGCCTTTGAAAGATACATCTCCGGATCCGCGCGGAACTTGTCGAGGCAGCGCGAGGAGCAGAAGTAATGGTCGCCACCCTTGTGTCGATCGATGAAGCGGGCGCCGTCCATCTTCACGCTCATTCCGCAAACGGGGTCGGTCGCCGTACCCTCGATCGCATTGTGCCCATCGCTCATCTGTCGTTCTCCCCTAACTGGCCGTGACCACGAACTGCCCCATCATGCCTGCGTCCTCGTGCTCGAGGATATGACAGTGATACATGTAGGGAGTGTCGGGATCGGTATTCTCTTCGAACCGTAGCAGCAGCCTGACCTGTTCACGCGGGTTGACGATAACGGTGTCCTTGAAGCCCGCCTCTTCCGCCCGCGGAGGCCGGCCGTCCCGGTCGAGCAAGCGGAACTGCACGTTATGAATATGAAAGGGATGCGCCATCATCGATGCGTTGGCGATTTCCCATATTTCCCACTGACCCACCGGTACGCGCTGATTGATGACATCCATGTCCATGGTCTGGCCGTTGATCGACATACCCCGACCCATCATGCCCATATCGAGTACGAAACGGCGGCTGCGAACGGCGAGCGAGGGGTCTGGCGCGGCTAGCGCGGCGAGGGTGGGCGGGAGCATCACTGGAGTCGACGAGCCGGAGGGGCGCATATCGAGGATGGAAAATGTGCGGCCCTGCCTCTCGCGACCGGTCCGGTTTCCCATCATTCCGCCGCCCATCATACCCCCGCCTTGCCCGCCCATCATGCCCATGGCGTTAGCAGGGCTGCTGGCAATCAGCCGGAGCGGGCGCCCTTCGGAAAGATCGACGATCACTTGTGCGCGTTCGCCTGGGGCAAGGGTAAGACTGCGAACCTCGCTTGGCGCGGCAAGCAGGCCGCCATCGCTTGCGATGAGTTGCATCGGACGATCACCTTCGAGCGAGAAGGTGTAGAACCGCGCATTCGATCCATTGAGAAGCCGCAGGCGCAGCGGACCGGCGGCGGCCTCGAAAACGGCATTGGCCGTTCCGTTCACATAGATGCGCTCACCCATCACCCCCATCATCCGCGAGTGCATGTCGAGCGGGTAAACAAGGCGGCCCGAGCTGTCGATCACGCGATCCTGCACGACGAGCGGTATGTCATCTACACCGTACCGGCTCGGCAGATCGAGGCGATCCTCTTCCTCGTCGCGCACGTAGATCGGGGCAGCAAGTCCGGTATAGACCTGTGGTCCGGCCCGGCGATGCAGATGCGAATGATACCAGTATAACGAAGCGCGCTGGCGTATTTCGAAGGACGGGCTCCAGCGCTCGCCGGGCCGCACGAGCTGGTGCGGTCCGCCATCCGCTGTGGCGGGAAGTTCGAAACCATGCCAGTGGACAGTCGCGTCCTCGGCAAGCTTGTTGTCGATCTGAAAGCGAACCTGTTCGCCGCGGCGCATTTCGAGGGTGGGCCCGAGATAGGATGCATCGATGCCGATTGTCGGAGACGGAGTGTCGGACACGAATTCTTTCTCGCCAGGTGTGAGGGAGAGGCGAAAGACACGCTCGCCCCGTTCGATCGTTCCGGCCTGTAGCCGAGGTATGGCAAGAGGTTTGCTTGCACCTGATCGATCGAGCGACATCCTGCTTTGCGTATCGCAGCCCAGCAGCGGCAGCGCCGCGAAACCCGTCGCCGCGAGACCGGCGCTCTTCATGAAATCGCGCCGATCCTGAAAGTTGGGCCTGTCGATATCGGGCATATTCACCTGTTTTTGCGTGGGAGGCACCGGCGCAACCGAGCGCCTCCCACCCTTCATGCTATCGCGGCGTTACCGAGGTAACGACGCTGCCTTCGGTTCCAGTACGAAATTTAAAGGCTATTCCCTCACCGACACTGACCTGTTCGAGGATTTGCGCGTCGGCTTCGAATGCCATGGTCATCGCGGGCCACCCGATACTTTCGACCGGACCATGCTCGATGGTCACAGTGCCCGCCTCGGAATCGATGGCTGTAACCGTTCCCTCCGCGCTGGCGCTCTGCTCGCCGCCGGTCTCCTCCGCCATCGGCATTTCGCCTGACATGGGCATGCTGTCCGAGTTCGCCATGTCGTCTGACATCATGGTCTCTGAGCTGTCGTCTGCAGCGTCGCAGGCTGCAAGCGCCAGCGGTGCCGCGAGCAGGATCATATAGGTTGGGGTACGCATTCTTCTTCTCCTTGAGGGTTGGCCGGTTTTTCCGGACGGGGGCGCCGCAACAACAGATAGGCGGCGGGAAGCAGGAACATGGACAGGAGCGGCGCGGTAATCATACCGCCGATCATCGGTGCCGCGATCCGGCTCATCACCTCCGAGCCAGCTCCGGTACCGATCAAGATCGGGAACAGACCCGCAAGGATCACCGCTACGGTCATCGCCTTGGGTCGGACACGCAAGAGCGCCCCTTCGCGGATCGCCTGATCCACTTCCTCGGCGCTCAAATCGCCACTTCGTTTCTCGAGGGCTGCCTTGAGATAGATCAGCATGATCACGCCGAACTCGGCCGATACACCTGCCAGGGCAATGAATCCGACGGCAGTTGCGACCGACTGGTTGTAGCCCATCAGATAGAGGAGCCAGTAGCCGCCTGACAGGGCGAATGGCAGCGTACCCATGATAAGCATTGCCTCGTCCCACCTTCTGAAGATCAGATAGAGCAGCAGGAAAATGATGACGAGCGTGGCGGGTACGACGATCTGCAGCCGTTCGTAGGCGCGGGTAAGGTACTCGAACTGACCCGCGTAGGACAGGCTGACGCCCGCCGGAAGATTGACGCTTGCGGCGACCGCTTCTTGGAGGTCGGCAACCACCGATGTAAGATCGCGGTCGCGCACATCCACATAGATGTAGCTGGTCAATCGTCCCTGTTCGCTCTTGAGCATGGGGGGGCCATCGCTGACGCCGATCCGTGCGACCGTGCCGAGCGTAATCTGTTGTCCCGACGGCGTCAGGAGGGGCAAGGTTCGCAATTCGTCCACGCTGTCGCGAATTTCACGGGGGTAGCGCACATTGATCGGATAGCGCGCCAGACCTTCAACAGTCCGCGCGACATTGGCCCCACCAATAGCGCCCGAGACGATCTGCTGGATATCGGAGATGTTGAGGCCGTATCTCGCCGCTGCGGCGCGATCGATGTCGACATCGACGTAGCGCCCGCCGGAAAGCCTCTCGGCCAGAGCCGAACTGACGCCGGGAATCGTCTTTGCCACACCCTCGACCTCGAGCGCCACCCGTTCGATCTCTGCAAGATCCTCGCCCGAAACCTTGACCCCGATCGGGCTCTTGATCCCGGTCGCCAGCATATCGATGCGGTTACGGATAGGGGGTACCCAGACATTGGCGAGACCGGGCACTTGAACGACCCGGTCGAGCTCTTCGATCAGCGCATCAGTCGTCATGGCTTCGCGCCATTCCTCCCGCGGCCGGAACCGGATCGTGGTCTCGAACATGGTGAGCGGAGCCGGGTCGGTAGCCGTATCTGCACGGCCGGCCTTGCCGAAGACTGTTTCGACTTCCGGTACCGATTTGATGAGGCGGTCGGTGCGCTGCAGCAGCGCCGAGGCCTCGCCTGGCGATAGACCGGGAAGGGCGCTCGGCATGTAGAGCAGATCGCCCTCGTCGAGCGGCGGGAGAAACTCTCCGCCGAGCTGCGAGAAGGGGATCAGCGTGGTGAGGAAGATCGCGCCTGCAACCGCGAGCGTGGCTTTTGGCCAGCGCATCACCCAATTAAGGCCCGGTCGGTAAATCCTGGTCAGCCAGCGATTGAGGAAATTGGAGTCTTCTGACGGTATCTTACCCCTGATCAGCCAGCCCATCATCACCGGAACCAGTGTAACCGACAGCAGCGCAGCCGCCGCCATGGCATAGGTCTTGGTGAAGGCAAGCGGTGCAAACAACCGGCCTTCCTGGGCTTGTAGGGTAAACACGGGCAGGAACGACAAGGTTATGATCAGAAGGCTGAAGAACAGCGCCGGTCCCACTTCCTTCGATGCATCGGCGATGATCCGCCAGCGTTCCTTGACCGAAAGCACCGTGTCGGGATTTTCATGCTCCCATCGCTCGAGATGCTTGTGCGCATTTTCGATCATCACAACGGCTGCATCGACCATGGCGCCGACCGCGATAGCGATCCCGCCCAGCGACATGATATTGGCATTCACCCCCTGGAAACGCATCACGATGAACGCCGCGAGCACGCCCAAAGGCAGGGTGATGATGGCGACAAGTGCCGAACGTGCGTGCCAGAGGAACAGCGCGCATACGATCGCGACGACGATGAACTCCTCGATCAGCTTGGTCGTCAAATTCTCCACCGAGGCGTCGATAAGCTGCGATCGGTCGTAGGTGGTGACGATCTCGACGCCCTCGGGAAGGCTCGCCTGCAATTCGTCCAGCTTTTCCTCGACCGCCTGGATTGCGCTGCGAGCGTCCGCGCCCTGTCTGAGAACGATGATGCCGCCGGCGACCTCTCCTTCGCCGTTGAGCTCGGCAATGCCGCGGCGCAGCTCCGGCCCGACCTGGATTGTGGCGACATCGCCAAGGGTAACCGGAACCCCGCCAGTTGCAGTCCTGAGGGGAATCTCGCGGAAATCGTCCAGCGTCGTCAGATAGCCCGACGCGCGTACCATGTATTCGGCCTCACCCATCTCGACGATCGAACCGCCGGCCTCCTGGTTGGACGACTGGATGGCGTTTACGATCTCGGCATGCGTGACGCCGAACGATGCCATCCGGTAAGGTTCGAGCACGATCTGGTATTGTTTCACCATACCGCCGACACTCGCGACTTCGGCAATGCCGGGGATCGTCTTGAGCTCGTAGCGCAGAAACCAGTCCTGCAGGCTGCGCAGCCCGGCAAGGTCATGACCGCCCGTGCGATCGACAAGCGCATATTCGTAAATCCACCCCACGCCCGTCGCATCCGGACCGAGCGTGCTCGTAACACCCTCGGGCAGGCGGTTCTGCACCTGATTGAGATATTCGAGCACCCGCGACCGTGCCCAGTAAAGGTCGGTACCGTCCTCGAAAATGATATAAACGTAGCTGTCGCCGAACATCGAGTAGCCGCGTACGGTCTTCGCTCCCGGCACCGACAGCATGGTCGTGGCCATCGGGTAGGTCACCTGGTCCTCGACAATCCGGGGCGCCTGGCCCGGATAGTTGGATCGGACGACAACCTGGACATCGGACAGATCGGGCAAAGCATCGACCGGAGTTGTGCGGACGGCCCAGAACCCGCCAAGGGTCACAGCTATGGCGGCGAGGACGATGAAAAGCCGATTGGCGATCGAGGCATCGATAATGCGCGCGATCATTGCCCGGCACTCCTGATGGTCTCGATACGGGGGCCGGCGTCCTGCTGGGTGAAGGTAAAGCGCACTCTATCGCCTTCCTCGAACCCGCTGATCTGCGCTGCATTCTTCGTGCGGAAACTCATCGTCATGGCGGGCCAGTCTAGCCGCGGGACAGGTCCGTGCCGCAGCGTGACGGAGCCATCGGCAATCTTCTCGATCGTCCCCATTGCGCTGAATGTCACTGGTTGGTCTTCACCGTCCCGGTTCGGACCTGCCTCATCGATCGCACGAACATCAAGTCCTGCCAGGCTTGCCTCGGAATCGAGCAGGAACTGGCCCGAGGTCACGACCTCTTCGCCTTGCGAAAGGCCGGCCAGCACTTCGGTCCTGCCTCCCGCCTCACGGCCGATCCGGACTTCGGCAGGCATGAAGCCGCCCTCGTCCTGCTTGATCATGACGATGGTGCGGCGCCCGGTCCGGATCACCGCTTCGGAAGGAACCAGCAGAGCGCGCCGGGTGTCGGGGGTCAGCGAGACCTGCGCGAACATGCCCGGCTTGAGCCGTCCGGAAGGATTGGGCAATTGTGCGCGGACGGTGATTGTCCGGCTGGCATCCTGTGCGCTCGGCAAGATCGCGATGATCGGTCCGGAAAATCTCTCATCGGGAAACGCGGTCAGGGTTGCACTGACAGGTTGGCCGACCCGGATATTCGCTGCTTGTGTTTCGGGCACCGATGCCTCGAGCCAGATCGGCGAGAATCCGGTTATTTCCGCCAGGGTCTGGCCTGCCATCACGGTCATGCCGGGTCGCACGCCGAGCATGGTGATGGCCCCGCCGGTCGGCGCGGTGACCGTGATCGTCGCCTGCGCGCGGCCGGTCCGGCCCACCGATGAAATTTGCCCATTCGACATGCCGAGCAGCCGCATCCGCTCGCGCATGGCCTGTGCAAGCTGTTCATCGCCGCTGTTCAGGACGGCCAGATATTCCTGCTGCGCTCCTCCCCATTCGGGTACGAGAATATCGGCCAGCGGCGCGCCTCGGCTCACCACATCGTCTGGAGCACGCCCATAGGTTCGTTGTACAAAGCCGCCAGCCCTTGGCTGGACAATTGCAACGTCCCGCCCATTGTAAGCGAGAACACCGGTAACGGACACGTCCGGCTCAAGTACGCCGTATTCGGCCTCGGCGGTGCGGATGCCGAAGTTCTGGACAAGCCCCGCGTCGATCTGAACCCCGGAGGTGGCCTCCTCGCCAGCGCATTTGGGAACAAGTTCCATATCCATGAACGGCGATTTTCCAGGCTCGTCGAAACGCTGTCCCGGCACCATCGGATCGTACCAGTAAAGCACGTCCTCACATTCGGCGCTGGATGATCCCCCGTTGCCATTTGCCTGACTTCCGCTCTCACCCCGCTGCGATAACCCGTATCCTGCGGTGACGCTGATCAGGGCGACCGTTGCCGCCATCGTCCAGGATTTCTGGCGCGGCGACAGTTTGTCCCACGCGGCTCCCATTTTGGCTCTCATGGCTGGAACTCCGTATAGGTCAGTCGCAAGGTCGTCGCGGCTTCAACTGTCGCCTCCTCACGCTCAAGGATCTCGATTTGTAGGAGCGCCAGCGCCTTGATCGCTTCGATGACGTCCAGCAGTTCGGCGCGGTTTGCCGCGAAGCTGGCCCTTTCGAGATCAGCCCGGCTTTGGGCGAGGGGTAGCAACTCCTCCGTGGCTCGCTGCCACTGGCGGTATGCGCTGCGCCAAGCGGCAAGGTCGGCCTCGAATTGCGCTTGCAGTTCGCGCAAGCGATCAAGCTGAATTGCTTGCGCTGCGCTTGCTTCGGCTTCAGCAGCGGCAATCCTCGGGTTCTGCCGCCTGCCCGCAAAGATGGGGAGCGTAATCGAGCCCATGACCGAGACGACATCACCGAACATCGGATCGCGCCTGCCATAGCTGACATTGATGCCGAAATCGGGCCGCTTCTCCGACCGGGCAAGATCGATCCTCGCATCTGCCTGTCGAACCTGTGCGATAGCGAGAATGATATCGGGATTAAGCTCTAGGGTCGCCCGGAGTCGCTCGGCATCGACATCCGCCGCGGGGATAGCCCCGGTGGCAACTGCGCCTTGCACAGCAGCATATCGCGCCAACATGGCCCGTGCCGCGTCAAGGTCGCCTTCTAGGCGGGTCCGCATGTCCTCGACTTCCAGTACCGCACGGCGAATTTCGAGGCTCTCAGCCGGCCTGGCCGATCCCGCCGCAACGGCGCTCCGCGCCAAGGGCACCAGCCTTTCGATCTGCCTAAGTGCCTCATCGATAACATTCAGAGCCTGTTGGGTGTACGCGAGCGAAATCCAGGCCTCGCCTGCTCCAAGCCGAGCCGTGAGCTGCGCGCGGGTCAACTGCGCGGAAGCCAGATCTATATCGGCCACTGCCATGCGCGCTCTCGCATGGCGCTCCGCGAGATTGGGTATGTCCTGCTCCACACCGACCTGGATCTGGGTGGGCAGCTGCCGGTCGATCTCGAAGGCTGCCGGGCCTGCCACCGGAAGGTTCTGAATCCCAGCGCGGAGGCGAGGATCTGGTAGTTCGTCAGCTGCATCAGCGACGCTGCGACGTGCCTCGAGCTGCAACTCCCGCGCTCGCACCTGCGGCTGTTCGCTAACGGCCGCTCTCAATGCCTCCTCGTAGCCGATTGACTGCGCGTAACTAGCTGGCGCCAAAGCCAGCAGGACCGGAAATGCGGTCCAGCAAATTTTCTGCATGATTTCTAGATTCCGCTAGAGCGCGCGATATAAGCGCGGACGGAACAAACGACCATCGCTAGGCGCGACGGAAAATTCGTTCAGCTTCAGTATGCAGGGCAGTCCCTGGCAATACTCAGAATTGCTCTTGCGGGGGCGGCGGCTCGGGTCCTTGATCAACGAGAGCCGGAGAATATGCGGCAAATGGGGTGAACAACGAACGCACAGCAATTTTCGTACGTTCGCCTGATGGGGCTGTGATCATGGCCAGTGGAGCGATACAACCGAGGGCCACAAGGCAATCCAGGCGAAGATTTTTGCACGGTCCGGGTTGGTCTTCCGAAGCGGTCGTAGCACCAGTCTCCATGCGCATCTCGTTACACGCCGCCTCGCTTCCCGCCGGTGCTTGCGGCACCGCCGAGGCATGAGCGGCCGACTGGACAAAGAGTCCGCAAGCAATCAGAAAAATTCCAAGAGAGCGCAGTAACTGCATCATCTAACTCTACGGGCGCAGCCGAGCCTCGACAAGCCTTCGGGATCTGTTGTGGTAGAAATCATAAATACGGTCCGCTTGCATGGGACATGAGATCAGCAGGATTCACCGATCATTGTTCGGATGGTGCCTGCCCCGCAGGGAGGGGGCAGGCTTAGGCGAAGACAATCTGGCAAATTGACGTGTGGTGCTCAGGATTACCCTGCCTCTTCATTCGACATCTGTTCCTGTTTCATCTTCATCATTTCATTGCAGTTGCGCATCATGTCCATCATTTGAGCGCGCATTTCCGGATCGTTCATCATCGCCATCATTTCAGCGCGCATCTCGGGGTTGTTCATCATCGCCATCATCCCGGACATGTCACCATCCATGTCCGACATTTCGCCCTGCATTGCACCATGCTCGTGGCTGCTCTCTTGGCCTTGCGAGCTCTCTTGTGGAGCGGGCTGATGATCGACTTGGGATTGCGCGGCCGCAGCTGTTGCGAGACCGGCGGTCGCCAAGGCTCCGAGCGCCGCTAATTTAAAACTATTAATAAAAAAGTTCCTTTCATTGTTCCGATAAGTTCAGCTTTGCGTCGTCATGCGCAGGAACTGGAAGCGCGCGAACTTGCCGCTCAGGTCACCTGCCTGGGTCATCCGCACATATCTGGCTTGCATTTTTTCCAGGGCGGTGCGGCTTCTGGGCATGTCGGCGTCAATGCGCGGGAGTGCGCTTTCTTCTTATAACCTTTCTCCGCGAATCGAACATTACCCAAAAGATAGGGCTTCCCATCATGGGAAGGTCAAGAGGGGCGTCAGAATAAAAATTGTCGGCGCAGGCTGTTTGCTTTCCTATCGTGGGAAAGTTATCCAGCATGCATGAGCCAACTGCACACAATTGGTGAGGCCGCCGCAGACAGTGGCGTGTCGGCCAAGATGATCAGGCATTATGAGAAAATCGGTCTGATCGGAGCGGCCGAACGCACCGAAGCTGGCTATCGGCTTTACGGCCCTGCCGAAATACATACGCTGCGGTTCATCCGCCGCGCCCGCAACCTTGGCTTTTCGGTAGATGATATCGGCGAATTGCTCGGTCTGTGGCACGACGAGAAAAGAGCCAGCAAGGATGTCCGGGAGGTTGCCGCCGGACACTTGGGTGCTCTGCGCGCCAAGGCGGCAGAAATTCTTTCCATGATCGACGCTCTTGAGCATCTTATCGCGGGTTGCACGAACGATGACCGGCCAGATTGTCCTATTCTCAAAGATCTTTCCAACGATGCCAATCCTGCCTTAGCAAAAGAAGTCGGTCACAAGTTCGGATACCAGCGGGTCTGCTAAAAACAGAGTTGGCGCTGGTCTGTTCTCATGGTTCGCTTCATTTTGGGTTGGACCAGCAATTGGCTGAGGACGCGTCCGACATTTGACCGGCGAGACACATAAGACTCCTGGAGCGGGCCCGAAGGTGCTGCGTCGTTGTTCGCAAAACCTCAAGCTTGGCCAGTTTCGCGATTGCAGTTTTTTGCCAAGGCGTGGTCTGCCCGTTTGCGAAGTTTAATTCGCAACAAATCTCGGTGTCAGCTCTATTGAGTGGAACATATCCATTCGCTGAAACGATCTTTTCTCCAAGCTCCCGACCTTTTCCCATTCAGCCAATATGAGGGGTTGGAGCAGATGGCTCGTACTGTAAGCGTGACCCATCAGAGACGCACCAAGATCAGCACCTGCGCGACCTCCTTGTGCGGTCCAGGTCGGCACCGAGTTCGCCAATTCGTCGCATGGAGGGGGCTTGACCTTCCAACGATGGGAACCGTTACCTTATGATTTTCTATGATTTGAGCGAAGCTGCCCTGACGGGAAATGCTTTTGCACAGACCGACCGATGAAGGAGTGGAATTATGCATGTTAAGGACATTATGACGAAGGATCCCGCCTGCTGCGACAAGGATGCGAGCGTACAGGATGCAGCGAAGCTCATGGTGGGAAACGACTGCGGAGAGATTCCTGTTGTTGATGACCAAGGCGGTCTGGTGGGTGTCGTCACAGATCGGGACATTTGCTGTCGCGTCGTAGCTGAAGGCAAGTCGCCCGACACCCCGGTGGGGGACATCATGACCCGTTCGGTTGTCACTGTCACGCCGGATACCGAGGTAGATGCATGTTGCTCCACGATGGAGAGCAACCAGGTCCGGCGCGTTCCCGTGATTGATGACGAAGGGAATTGCTGCGGCATGGTTTCCCAGGCTGATATTGCACGGTCCGGTGCCGATGCAAAGACCGCAGAACTCGTCGAGGAAATCTCCAAGCCATCTCAGGAAAAGGCCTCATCGGGTTGTTGCTAGTCCGAGGGCAGCTGCAGGACCGTCCTCCCGCGAGGACGGTTCTGTCTTGAAGAGTAATCCCAAGATCAACGCGATGGAGTAGATTATGGCTAGAGGCGTCGTCCTGATAACCGGTGCAAGCGGATACATTGGGCGCGCTTTGGTTGATCGGTTGAGCGACCAGTACCGCATCATCGGCCTCGATCGCTCGGTCGCGAAAGACGTTCCCGGACTAGAAGCCTCATACGCCATCGACCTCGCGGACGAAGCGTCGGTTGTCGACGCTTTGACCAATGTGCGTGCCGCGCATTCAAACACGATTGCAGCTTGCATTCACCTGGCTGCCTATTTCGACATCACGGGCGAGCCAAACCCGCTGTACACCAATGTCAATGTTGAAGGGTCGCGCAGGCTGATTACGGCACTGCAGGACTTCGATGTCGAACAGTTCATCTATGCAAGCTCGATGCTTGTACACGAGCCCAAACCGCTGCCGGGCGTACGTATCGACGAATCCAGTCCGCTTGGACCGACGTGGCCTTACCCTCAATCGAAGGTCGATGCGGAACAGGTACTGCGCGAGAACCGTGGCGACATTCCGGTTGTATTCTTGCGGTTTGCGGGGGTTTACGACGACGAGGGGCACTCCGCCTTTCTCGCCGAACAGATTGCCGGTGTCTATGAGCATCGCGTGTCGGCGCATCTGTATCCGGGGATGTTGTGCGCTGCACAATCGGCACTGCATCTTGACGATCTGACCAAGGCGGTCGAGCAGACTATCGCTCATCGCACTGACCTCGAGGGCGAGATGCCGATACTTGTCGGCGAGCCCGAAACGCTGGGCTATGCCGAGATACAGGACATCGTTCATTGCCAGATCCACGGCAAGGAATGGACGACAGTGCGCATTCCAAAAAGCGTGGCGAAACTGGGCACGTGGATCGAGGAAGAAGTCCTCGGTCATGACGGATTCGTCAAGCAGTGGATGGTCGATGACGCAAACGCTCACTACATTCTCGATATCTCCCGCGCCCGGAAACTGCTGGGGTGGGAGCCAGAGCACTCGCTCCGCGAAACGCTTCCGACCATCATCGACGCGTTGCAAGCCGACCCGCAGGACTGGTACGAAACGAACAAGCTGAACACGTCCCGCGTGGCCTGGCATCCAAAGAGTTCGGATGCAGCGAAGACCGAACCGGCGCGACCTCAATCGCAAGACACCGATATAGCGCATGATGGGCACCAGATGGACGGCGACATGAACAATATGGACGGCGATATGCAGCATATGGACGGACCCCAGCGCGGTACCCGCTGGACGCAGTTTGCTGTCATCGGACTCGGCCTCTGGCTTGCTGCAAGTCCTGGTGTTTATGACGTCGTATCCGCCGATACTGCGCGTGCTTCGGTCGTAGCGGTCACTCTCGAGCGGGGTTTGCCGTCGATCGAATGGCGGGCCAACGCTCTTGCTCTGAGCGATATGCTGAGCGGGATCGCATTGATGATCTTCGGCGCGATGTCGCTTTCGAAGCGCACCGCCTGGTTGGGGCAGTGGGCGACGGCCTTTGTCGGCATCTGGCTGCTTTTCGCGCCCTTGTTCTTCTGGAGTCCGAGCGCGGCCCAATATCTGACCAATATGCTTGTCGGTACATTGGCGATCGCATTCTCGGTGCTGGTGCCAATGATGCCCGGCATGAGCATGGAAGGGATGATGGACAAGAAGTCCATCCCGCCCGGGTGGACCTACAGTCCCTCGACCGATGCCCAGCGATTCCCGATTGTTGCGATGGGCATCATCGGCCTTCTGATATCGCGCATGCTTACCTCCTACCAGCTTGGCCATATCGATGTGGCGTGGGAGCCGTTTTTCTCCGGATCGCTTGGCGATCCCAAGAACGGCACCGAGGAAATCATCACGTCGGATGTATCCAAGGCCTGGCCGATCCCGGATGCCGGACTAGGGGCGGTCAGCTATGTGCTCGAGATCCTAATGGCGGTCATGGGAACCCGCACGCGCTGGCGCACGATGCCGTGGATGGTTACCTTCTTCGGCATTCTGGTCATTCCGCTCGGTGTGGTCAGTATCTATTTCGTGATCATTCAGCCGATAATGATCGGGACGTGGAGTACGCCGGCTCTGATTGCTGCGCTTGCGATGCTCATCATGATCCCGTTCTCGCTCGATGAAGTCATCGCCATGGGACAGTATCTCTACTGGTCGAAAAAGGAAGGCAAGTCACTCGTTCGTACCTTCTTCAAGGGCGGCGCAGTGTCAAACGGTGAAATCGACGATACCGACTATATGACCGACGCGCGTTCGATCTGGACGAACACGGTGCGCGGCGTGACCTTCCCGTGGACCCTGGTGGCCAGCACGGCTCTGGGAGCGTGGCTGATGCTGACAAGGATAACGCTTGGCAGCGAGGGGGCGATGGCCAACAGCGATCACGTGGTGGGTGCTTTGGTGATTACGGTGGCAATCATCGCGACCGCGGAAGTCGCGCGCGCCCTGCGCTTCATCAACGCTGCATTCGGTGCCTGGCTGGTCGAAGCGCCCTTCATGCTTGCAGGGGCTTCGGCTGCCGGAACGGTGGCCTCGGTTGGGGTCGGACTGCTCTTGATCGGACTGAGCCTGCCTCGCGGTAAGCGAAGCGGTGAGCATTATGCGGGCTGGGATCGGTTTGTCGTATGACCGGTTGACCCGAGCAAAGCGGATCTGGCGCTCTTCCTTTAGGAACAGGATGAAGACGAGGTCGGACCCGCATTCTTCTCAGAGCATCGCTAGAAATGTGCCCTGAGTACCCACAAAATAAGTAGGAGTATTTTACATGACCCTTTCAATTGGCTCGACAGCCCCCGATTTCACAGCCCAGACCACACAAGGAAACATTCACTTCCATGATTGGATGGGTGACAGCTGGGCAATCCTCTTTTCCCATCCCAAGGCATTTACACCGGTTTGCACGACCGAGCTTGGTTATATGGCCGGGCTTGGCGAGGAATTTGCCAAACGCAACACCAAGATTATTGGCCTTTCGGTCGACAGCAGCCAGGATAATCGCGATTGGCTTCCCGATATCGAGGAGGTGAGTGGAAATAAGGTCGACTATCCCGTGGTCGGCGACAGCGACCTACAGGTCGCCAAGCTTTATAATATGCTGCCGGCCGACGAAGCGGGTAATGCGGAGAGGCGAACCGCAGCCGATAACGCCACCGTCCGCGCTGTCTATATCATCGGGCCAGACAAGAAAATTCGCGCCGTGCTGCTTTATCCGATGAGCAGCGGGCGGAATTTCGATGAAGTGCTCCGGCTGCTTGATTCGGTGCAACTCACCGAACGCAAGGGTGTAGCGACGCCGGTCAATTGGCAGAAGGGTGATGATGTGATTATTCCGCCTTCCTTGTCGGACGAAGATGCGAAAGCCAAATATCCCGATGGCTGGGACGAAAAGAAACCGTATTTGCGTGTGATCCAAGAACCGATCGACTAATTGCGCGAACAGGTTGCCAGCAATTGCATGTCGGCGTGAATATAGCATGCTCATGCTAGAATTTGAGCGCGTCGCCACACCTGCGAGTGGATCTATCTGTTCGATATATAGATTGGCAAGAAGCGTAAGCGATTAGGTGTACGGTAAAACCAAATCCGGTCCCGATCGGTTTTCTCCTCGTTAATCGAATGGCGGCCCCACCTCCCCCTGAACCCTGCGGATCGCAGGTGTCCCGGGGCCGTTCAGGAACCCCGCGCTTCACCCAACCCTGGCGCGGGGTTCCGTCTTTCAGGTACAATAGCTGTTGAGCGCGGCTATGTTGGTCAAAGGACTGCGGCGTCCGCCGAGCTTGGACACCTCAGCTGCGTGACGGGGTTGAGGAGCTGTCAGTGTGACGCAATTGACCTCGACCTTCAATTGGTGGAGGGCTATGCCACATCGGCGAAATACAATGAACCCTCGCGTGTGAAGCCTCTGTTCGAACGAGTACTATGGCAGACCTATTTGAAGACTTCATATGGGTAAGGGCCGTTCGTGGTTGCTAGTCGCTTGATGGCCGAACCGACTCATGCTGTCGAACCACTACCTTTGCACGACGGCAAGACGACCGTTGTGAGCGTCATAAGCAGTTCGGCTGCTGTTTTGGCAGCTTGCTCTTGCTGCATTCTACCGATGGTGCTGGTTGCCGCCGGGCTGAGTGCGAGCCTGAGCAGTGTTTTGGCGCCTCTGGGTTCGCTCCATTGGCCAATGACCGCATTTTCGATGATTGCGGTGGCGGCTAGTTGGCTCATTGTTCTGCGCAAACATCGGCACACGAGTCATTGCCACTCCCGGGCCGCAGTTAAATGGCTCAAGAACCGTCAGATAATTTTGCTCCTGGTTGCAACCGTGATGAGCTTCATCGCGGCCGCCTGGGGCTATTTCGAGCCAACTCTCATGAAAGCATTTATGTAATCCGAGGTTCTGAGAGAACGACACTCGGATTGGCTCCTTTTACTGCGATAGCGAAACTTTGCGGGGATCTATAAAGCGCGACCGGACAATGAGGGTTCAGACGATCTTCTGCGCGCAACGTCCTACAGACAAATGCGCCTTGGCAATGTTCGAGGGTAAGCATTTTCGGAATCGAGCGAAAAAAAGCGGTCTTAATTGCGACAGGTTCAAAAAAGCTCCCCAATCCCGAAGGACTCCAATTCGATTGTCATCCCGATGTGGTTCTGATGATAGCCTCCCCGGTTCGTTCAAATGATTGGGAATGCGGATAGCGCGCAATAGCCCGCACATGGCTCCGCGGTGGCCAAGGCAATCCAACCTATCCCTGCGGTGATTTCCCGCCGAGCTCGTGCAGTCGCTCGACAGCATCTTCAGAGCAATTTCCGCATTTCAGATTGGTAGGCACGGCCACGTCGATTTTTTCAAGGTAGGGCAGGTCCAGCACGGCCCTGATCTGCTGAAATTCGAAAAAGTGAGACATCGCCATTCAAGCGGGGGTTGCGTTTGCCTGCCTGTATGATCGTCGAGACGCGCCCCCCTGCACAATCAAGCGCAGGATAGACCAGCGTGTCTTCCGGTAGGCCAAACAGCTTTCGCGCACGGTCCTGAAGGGATCGCGGGTTGGCCATTTTCGAGGTTTTCCAGCTTTTTAGCCCTGCGCGTTTGTCCATGCGCCCATGGAGCCCAGATAGACGTCGAGGTGTTTGAAGCCTTGGCTTGCGAGCCAGCCCGCTGCTACGCTCGCCCTCATGCCGCTGGCGCACATCAAAGTGTAATGACGGTCGCGATCGAGCTCTTTCCAGCGGGTGTTGAGCTCGCCGACATAGACATGTTCGGATTCATCGATGCTGCCTTGCTGCCGTTCGTCAAGGGCGCGCACGTCGAGCAAGGTCCAATCTTCGCTGTCCTCAGCGAGCCTGCGTGCGACTTCCTCGGTGTCGATCATGGCAATACTTTGCATCGCTTTGCCCTGTGCGGCGGCTGGGATCACGCCGACATAGCCGCCGACAATATTATCGAGACCAATGCGCACCAAATGCGCCATAGCTTGAGCGAGCTCGTCTTCTTCGGAAGCGATTAGGGCTATCGTGTCGCCTTCGCTGATGAACCACCCGGCAAAGGCGGGTATCATTCCCACTGGAAGGCACACGGCACCCTGCATATGACCGGCGGCATAGGCGAGCGGCTCGCGTACATCGACCAGATGATCGGCGCCGCTCTCGCCGAGGTCTTCCAGCCCCAGAAGCCTTGGCCGCATGACTCGCGGCGCGGCATTGGCGCCTTCGAGATTGAGCCGCTCCATTAGCCGAAAATAAGGTGGCTGGTAATGATGCTCTTCTACCTTCGCCTTGATGAACTCGTCGCGGTCAGCAATGCGCAGCCGCGGGTTGTTGCGCCGCTCATGGCCGATTGTCGAGAATTCCCGGTCTGCCATTCCGGACCCGCAAACCGATCCGGCACCGTGCGCCGGGTATATGATTGTCTGGTCACCCAGAGCGCAAATCTTTTGCAATGAATCGTACAGGAGGCCCGCGACCTCCCGCGCGCGCTCGGGATAGAAATCGGTTCGGCCGACGTCGCCCACGAAGAGCGCATCGCCGGTGAACACGCCGACCGGTCCTTCGGGATAATCGTCGTCGTGAAAGACGAAGGCGAGATGATCGTCGGTGTGACCGGGGGTTTCGAGCACTTCGACCCTGATCTTACCGATCTCGAAAACGTCGCCCTCTCGCGCGGTGTCGGCGAACACAACCTCATCCGCAGGGTTTGGACCGTGCAGAACGCGGGCACCGGTCATTTTGGCCAGTACCGGCGATCCCGTAATGAGATCCTCATTCCTGTGCGTTTCGAAGATATGCGTGATCTCCAGCCCTTCGGCGCGGGCTCGCTCGAGATATATCTCGCAGTCGCGGCGCGGATCGATGACCGCTGCCTTGCCCTGCGAACCGATCAGATAGGAAAGGTGCGAAAGGCCGGGGGTCTTTATCTTCTCAAGCAGCATATCTTACCTCGTTGTTGGAATGTTTCCGCAAGTCCGCATCGATCTAGTCGATCCCGAGTTCGGCCTTGAGCGCCGAGACGTTCTCGAAGCGGTCTTCTTCTGGCCGGGCGATAGCGGGTTTAGCGTTGACCCAGGTGTTCTCGCAGACGAATTCGAGCATCGCTGCCGCGAGGTCGGCGTGCCTGCAGCGAAAGCAATCTTGGGCAAGGCGCTCGTCGGTAATGACGGCTTCACCCGTATAGGGTTCGTCGAGGAGCCAGCCCGGTCGCGCAGCCGTCCATTTCAGGCCTTTCGCGCGCTCCAGAAGATCTTCCATGGCGCGCATCTGTTCGAGAATATTGTGCAAGGCTGGTCTTGCTGTGAGCTCGAACCATGCAGGAACGCTGGGCTGCGGCTCTACGAACGCCGCCGATATCACGACGATCCGGGAAATGCCGGTCGCCGACATCGCTTCCACAAGCCTGCGGGTTCCCTCCGTGTAAAGCGGAGGCGGATCGATCGCCGTGGATGGGCTAAATCCTATACCGAGTGCGGAAATAACAGCACGGCAACCTTCGAGCTCGCTGCTGAAGTCGTCATTGAGTACATCGCACTGGAGGTACTCGACGTTGTCGACCCGGTCCGATGGTTCGGGCAAGGTGTGCTCGAACGCTCGAACTTCGATGCCCTTGTGAACCGCATGGCGCAGTATTTCCGTGCCGGTCTTTCCTCCGGCACCGAAGACCGCAAGGGGGGCTGCATCGCTCACAGGCTCAGCTTCCACTGTAGCACCTCATTATAAATTCGGCCGCGCGTGCCGGGCCGAACATGATCATAGAGCGGGCACCGACGCACGCTGGCGCCCGCTCGCTCGTGTTCACGCCTCGCTGTTGCCGCAGGTCGTGTACCCCCAGAACCCGAACTCGTCCTTCATCCGAGGTCCGGCGACGATGAGTTCCTGCATCTGCAGGCCCGCGTCTCCTTCGTCATCGAGAAGGCGCGTGCGGATACGAAGCTCACCATTCGCATACTCACCCGAGGCGCTTGCTGTGACAGGGATCAGCTTGCCGTTGATCTTGATCGCGCCGCCACCGCTGTTGTCGTAGACGAACGACGGAAACGCGACCTCAGTCAGGCGAAACTGACACGTGTTCTCGGCTCCCAGCGTGGCGAGGTCCGCGTCGCTCATGGTCTCGGGCAGCATGAGGCCCGGGCTGAGGTTGGCAAGAGCGCTCGCAGCACTCTCTATCGGCGCCGCAGTTGCCGGGGGATCGAGCTGTGCTTCGCGATCATTGCCGACCGCGGTATTGGTGTTGCAGGCCGCCAGAGGGAGGGCTGCAAGCGTCAGGATTGCGATCTTGTTCATTGCTGCATCTCCTCGGGCAGGCGTTCTTCGGTGCGCGGACCGTTTTCCTCGATGTCCTGGATGAGATATTTCATCTCGGCGATCTCGCGCCGCTGCGCGACGATGATGGCCTGCGCGAGTTCGCGAACCCGCGGATCCTTCAGGCTCGCCCTCTCGCTAGTCATGATCGCGATCGAGTGGTGCGGGATCATCGCGGCCATGTATTCGGTATCGTCCACCGTGGTCTGGCTGCGTACGAGCCATAGCGCGAGCGCGAAGACGACGGCTCCGACACCCAAGATGATGAAGTTCTTGGTCCGGTCCTTGTACATGCCCCACATGAAGAGAAGCATGACCACCATCATCATCGCGCCCATGACGAACATCATCCAGAAGCGCGTCTCGCTCCAGAAAACGTCGTCCATGTCGAAGCTGTTGGCATACATCAGGAAGAACATGATCACGGTCGAGGTCGATACCATTGCCATGAACCGCCAGTAGTTGCCGCCCCCTCCACCTTTTTCGTGTGCATCGTGCCTAGCTTCAGCCATATCAATTCTCCTTTTCGCTCATGGTTTGATAGACATATTGGGCGGTGCAACTGATCATCAGGAACCCGGTAAGGGCGGCGATGCCGGAAATGGCGCGCATGTGCCCGGCGGGCAGAATATCGCCGAGACCGACCGTCGAGATCGTGATCAGCGCGAAGTAGTAATAATCCATCCAGCTGTTGATGACGTCCTTCTCGAGCCCGCCAAGGCCCCAGACGGAAGCGAGATACATTCCGCCCGCGAATATGCCGGCGATGACCAGATGGCTGAGAAGAACGAGGCTGGAGCCTGCAAGCAGCCGGAAATGGCGTGGGTCCTTGCCTGGCGGAGAAACGGCTTTCGCCCCGCGCAGCATCAACATGTGGAAGTAGAGAGAGATCGCGAACAGCGCGAAACCGAGAAGCAGTGCCCAAATCATAGCGAGACCCAACCCAGGGCCTTGGCACCCATCCAAAGACCCATACCGATCATGAACAGGTTCTCGGTCAACGATACGAAGCCGAGCGGCACGTTGCTGCTTCCGCCGACGCAAGCGCATTTCAACTCGCGCTTGTCGATGTAGACCGCCTTGAACACGCTGACCGCGCCGACCGTCCCTATGAACAGCGATACCGGAACCGAGACGATCGGAAGCGCGTGCGCGACCATTAATATTCCAGCCAAA
Organism: uncultured Erythrobacter sp.; assembly: GCA_947504155.1. Lineage (GTDB taxonomy): Bacteria > Pseudomonadota > Alphaproteobacteria > Sphingomonadales > Sphingomonadaceae > Qipengyuania. The sequence continues at coordinate 272,056 of CANNGF010000002.1, read as the reverse complement.
CCCTCACCGAACGGATATAGAAATCCATATCCTACCCAGCGTCGCGCCAGCAGATCGTAGTTGAGGAACATGGTCGAGAAGCTGCGCACGTCCTGCAACTTCTGGATCGCGAGCAAGGCCATCGATAGGCTGACAAACCATTCGACCGCTTCCACCGTGAAAATCGTGTCGAAAACGTACCAGCTAATTGCCAGACCCAGGAGGAAAGCGACGCCGAAAATGGCAATGACGGGCTGGTAGCTGGTCTCGTCATCACCGGCTTGCGTTCTTTTCTTGCCGACATGCTCACGGACATCGTCGTAACCTCCGATGCGCTTCCCGCCGATGAAGGTTTGGGGGGTGGTTTCTACCCTATGCTGCTCTTTGAACGCATCGGTCTCCTCGCGCGTTTTCAAATGGTGGTCGTCCACCTCGAAACCTTCGCGTTTGAGCAAATCGACCGTTTTCAATCCATACGGACAAACGTGGTCCGGCATGACCATTCGGTAAACGGTGGCAGTTTTAGTCGTCACGATATGCTCCGTCTTGAATTTCTTTTGATCCGCGAACTTGGCGCCTCGATCCTCGTCGGCTTTTGGTCGCTGCCTTTGCGCTCGTGTTCTACTAACGGGGTCACCGCCTCTCTTCCGCCGGTCTTTCTGAAGCGGAGTCCATCGCTTGCGAACGCCTGGACAAATAGAACCATTCGGCGATGAAAACGGCGGCAATGCCTGCGACCGCATAGGCGACGACCGCAGGGTCGGTTTTGAGCTTGGCGAAGGCAAAAGCTGTCAGGACTACGCTGTCCGCCACGAGTGCCGACCATAGCACCCAGGCACGCGCACCGATCTCTTCCCGCAAACCGCGCAGCACGCCCCAATGCACAAGCATGTCCATTACGAGATAGAAAAATGCTCCGAGCGAAGCGATCCGCGACAGATCGAACAGGACCGCGAGCGTGCCGGCAATCACTACGGTATAGACCAGCATGTGACTGCGGATCGGTCCGCTCATGCCGAAATGGCTATGCGGGATCATCTTCATCTCGGTCAGCATCGTCAGCATTCGCGAAACGGCGAAAACACTGGCGATGACACCCGAGGTCGTGGCTGCGATCGCGATTGCGACTGTGAAATAGAAGCCAAGCTCTCCGAGCGCGGGGCGCGCAGCTGCCGCAAGAGAGTAATCGCGCGCCTCGGCTATTTCTGAAGTGCTGAGGCTGGCGCCGACCGCCACCGCGACGAGAAGGTAGACGACCACGCATACTGCGATCGAAATGATAATGGTTCTGCCGACATTCCGATGCGGATCGATGATTTCGCCGCCGCTGTTGGTGATGGTGGTGAAACCCTTGAAAGCGAGGATCGAGAAAGCGACCGAAGCGAGCAACGCGTCGAGGCCCGAAAGCGCGACCGGCTCTGCGAAGGCACCGCCTGAAAATCCGGTGGCCCAGATCGCCGCAATTGCGAACAGGGCGATGCCGCCGATCTTGATTGCCGACATAATGAGCGAAAACCCGCTGACCGATTTGTTGCCGGCAGCATTCACGAAATAGGCGAAAACGATGAGGGCCAGTGCCGCGACGGAGACCAGAATGCCGCTGCTTTCGAGCCCAAAGGGCCGCAAGGCATAGGTCGCGAAGGTCCGAGCGACCAGGCTTTCGTTGATGACCATCGACAGCGCCATCAGGAGCGATGCCGATGCTGCAACGACGCCCGGTCCGTAAGCCTTCTGAAGGATCATCGCGATGCCGCCAGAGGAGGGCCAGCGGTTCGACATCTTGATGTAGCTGTAGGCGGCAAGCGAGGTAACCAGCGCGCCGACTATGAAAGAAAGCGGAAATAACGGTCCAGCCAGTTCGGCAATCTGGCCGGTCAGTGCGAAGATACCTGCGCCAATCATGACGCCGGTCCCCATCGCGACACCGCCCAGCAACGTTATCGAGCCCGCATTCTCGCTATGTTGATCGTCGCCATCTGTCTGCAAGTCTTTCCCCTGTCTATGTCATCCCGTCCGAGAAGCATCACGACAAGCAGTACGTTGGGCAGAGGTTCACCCCTTAAAAAGATCCAGCATTTCTGACCGAGCTTTTGACTATCGCATTTCTCCTATTTCGTGCGTGCTGCAATCATACAAATTGGAAGGGTCCGGGACTGTGGGGGCAGCCAGCCCGGACCCGGCGAGAAGTTCGACAGGCTTCTGTGTCGCTTCCCGCAATTAGTCCTCATCGCCTGCAACCTTTCATGCCGACGCATGGAGTGGCTTCACCCCCTTACGGAAAGGACGCGAAGACGCTCTGTCCGGTTGGGCCAAAGGCGATGACGTCGTAAGGCTGGATCCGGTTTCCGGCCTCCATGCCGGGCGATCCCAGAGGCATTCCCGGAACCGCGAGGCCGGCAACGCCGGCGGGCCGTTCGCGCAAAAGCTTGGCGACGGCTTCTGCAGGCACGTGACCTTCGATGATGTATCCATCGACCTCCATCGTATGGCATGACCATAACTCATGGGGTACGCCCCGCGCGGTCTTGATCGCCGCCATGTCGTTGCTGTCGACCGATGCCACCTTCGTGTTCATCCCGTCTTCGACATGGCCTGCCCAGTTGAGACAGCACCCACATCCTGGATCCCGGAACATCGTATAGGTCGCTGCCTGAGCCACGTTCGAACAGGCTGCCAGCACGAGCAAGGCCGCGCCGCTAATCGATCGCCGGAGCAGCGAAGGCTTTTTCAAATTCATTGTGCAATTCCTTTCTTGTATCCGCGCCATAGCGAGATCGTCCCGGTTGCCGTCGGGAACCGTTGGAGCAGGCATGGCTCGGTGAAGATTTCGGCGAACAGTTTTTCGACTTCGCCGTCGGCGCTGGGCTGCGTGTCGCTTATGCCGTCAAGAGACTGGACGGTCGCCCGGAAGAGGCTCCGCATGAGTGGGCTATCCTGCTTCATATAATCGGAGATCAACACGGTTCCGCCTGGCACGAGCAAGCTTTCGATGGTTTCCAGGATTGTCTGCTTCTTGCGCAAGGGGACCTGGTGCAGGACGAGGCTGCTGACGATCTTGTTCGGCTGCCACCCTGCGGGTAGCTCGAGGCTTTCGAGAAAGCCATTGTGCCATTTCACGAGATCGGCTCCCGCGCCAAACTTGCGCCGCGCAAGCGCGAGCGCCTCCGGGTCGGGTTCGACACCGATCAGACCCGCTTCCGGACAATCCGTCATCAAGGCCTTGAGAAGAGTGCCGGTTCCGCTGCCAACATCGATCACCCGGTCGCCGGGGACAAGGTGCAGCTCTTCGACAATCCTTTGTCGCCAGAGATGTTCGCGGGTGAACAGACCGATCGCCCGGTCGTAAAGGGGCGTCAGAAAGCTCTTGCCAAGAAGAGGCGTAAATTCGCCGTGATCTTCAGGTGCGGTGATATTGTTCACGAGCTGGTTCCCATTCATCCCGGCTTCGACCCGATTCTGACAGACCCGTCTCGATTACGTATGGTGGTGGACATTCCCTCAAAAAAAGAAGTTTAAGGGATTGTGCAGGCGAGCGCGTATAGGACACGTGCAACCCCCAGGAGTTTTTCGGATGCGTGACAATCACTCTCTTGATGCGGTGCTCGGAACCCTTTCCGCCACCGGCACCAGCGAGGTCCCCGCCGACTTCATGGATGGCGTTTGGCAGCGCGCCGGACAGCTTGGCGAAATCGCCGACCGACGCCGCCGGACGGCTCTGTTCGTCGGTCTGTTCGTCGTCGGGCTTGGAGCTGGCGCCGGAACGAGCGGTTGGCCCGGCGGCTATGGCACGTCTTCCGCGTCATTTGGCGAGAGTCTTATCCTCGGCGAACAGCTGTCCCCATCGGCGCTCCTCCATGTGGAGCAATAGGGTTTGAAGACGACGCATATCGTTCTCGCGGTGCTTCTCGCAGCACTTGCAGGATGCCTCGGCGCGATTGCCGCGGACCGCTGGGCCAATCACGAGGCTGGCTCCGGCCTCCACGATTTCGTGCACGACGAACTCACCCTGACGGCCGACCAGGAGCAGCGTCTCGATGCGCTCGAGGCTCGTTTCGCTTTCGAAAGGGCACGGCTCGAAGGATCGGCGCGCGCAGCCAATGCCCGGCTCGCCCAGGCGATGGAAAATGAGCACGAGTACGGTCCCGAGGTTTCGGCCGCGATCGACGAGGTGCATGCGCGTATGGGCGATCTGCAGAAAGCAACGGTACGGCATGTCTTCGACATGCGTGAAATTCTCGAACCCGAGCAGCAACGCCAGTTCGACCGCAAGGTCTCCGACGCCTTGACCCGCGACCCTCGCGACTGAAGCGCCATGTCGGGGGCGGGCGACAATCCGGATGAGGCCCTTGTTTCGCAGGCGAGGGCTGGAAACAAGCGGGCTTTCAGCCAACTCGTCGAGCATGAAACTGGTCGGCTTCTCGCGCTCGGGACACGCATGCTTTCCTCTCCTTCTCAGGCCGAGGACGTTGTTCAGGACAGCCTCGCTTCGGTGTGGCTGACGCGCCATCGGCTTGATCCGGACAAGCCGATCGGACCCTATCTGACAACCGTCGTCCTCAACCGCTGCCGGGACCGTTTGCGCAGGCGCAAGGTCGCGGGCTTTTTCGGACTGTCGGGTGATGACGAACTCCATTCCATCGCCGACGATTTGCCTGGTCCTGAAGCGTTGGCCGTTTCCAGGGAAGAACTCAATCTCGTTCAGGCCGAGATCGCGCGAATGCCTGTAAGGCTGCGCGAAGCGCTTGTGCTCGTGACCATCGAGGGGCGTAGCCAGGCCGAGGCGGCCGATCTTCTCGGAACGACCGAAAAGGCCATCGAAACCCGCGTATATCGCGCGCGCAACAGGCTGAAGGAGCGCTTCGAAAAACTTTGAGGGGTTGGCTGGGCGCGCGCGTAAGTAACGGTAAACGCCAAGTCAGGAGCCCTTTATGATCGCCGTCAATCGACGCAAGTTTCTCGGAGCCGGAGCAGGAGGAATGGGTCTGCTCGGCCTTGCCGGGGCGATGCCTGCCTGGGCACGGGGCGCGGACATCCTCGCAGGTAACGCCCGCAAGGGGCTGGACGAGGTATCCGGTCCCAATATCGACCTCACCGTTGCCCGATCGGCCTTCGCGACCGGCAACAGGCGCGGCGGCGCGATCGCCGTCAATGGCACGATCCCCGGTCCGCTGTTGCGATTGCAGGAAGGCACGACCGTCCGGCTCAATGTCCATAACCAGCTCGAGGAAGATACCTCGATCCACTGGCACGGTCTGCTCGTGCCGTTTCAGCTCGATGGAGTGCCTGGCGTGAGCTTTCCCGGCGTCAAACCGGGAGAGACCTTCACCGCCGAATTTCCGGTTCGCCAGTCGGGTACCTACTGGTGGCACTCGCATAGCGGCCTGCAGGAACAGGCCGGGCATTACGGCGCGATCGTGGTCGACCCCGCCGGACCCGATCCGGTCCAGGCCGACCGCGAATATATCGTGGTGCTGAGCGAATTCAGCGAAATGTCGCCCCACACGATTTTCGACAAGCTCAAGAAGGGCGAAGGCTACTTCAACTACAACCAGAATACCTGGACCGACGATTACCCGCTTTCGGGCGAGGATCGCCGGATGTGGGCGAAAATGCGCATGATGCCGACGGACATCCTCGACGTGTCGAGCGCGGCTTATACCTATCTTCTGAACGGCCATGGCCCGCTCGACAATCTGGAATACCTCTTCCGCCCGGGCGAACGCGTGCGGCTGCGCTTCATCAATGCCGGCGCCATGACCTTCTTCAATATTCGCATTCCCGGCCTGCCGATGACCATCGTTCAGGCGGACGGGCAGAACGTCGAGCCGGTGGAGGTCGACGAGTTCCAGATCGGTGTGGCCGAGACATACGACGTCGTCGTGACGCCGGGCGCGCAACAAGCCTACACGCTGGTCGCGGAGTCGATGGACCGCTCGGGCATGGGTATTGCCACACTCGCGAGCGCACCCGGCGCTCGCGCCGCCATTCCGCCGCTGCGCGATCCGCCGCTTCTGACCATGGCCGACATGGGCATGAGCGGCATGGACCACGGCTCGTCTGGCGATGCCGGCATGTCGGGCATGGACCACGGAAGTGGCGGCGACATGGCGGGGATGGATCATGGTTCGTCCGGCCAATCCGAGATGGCAGGCATGGCCGGCATGTCGGGGATGCAGATGCGCGACACGTCGCTTCTGCCGCCCGATGTGAAGGTCGGGCCCGGTCTCGACATGGTCTCGATGAACCCGGTCGACCGCATGGGCGATCCCGGCATCGGTCTCGCCGATGTGCCGCATCGTACGCTCGACTATCGCAAGCTGCGCGCTCTGACGCCGCACCGCGAGGGCCGCACGCCGTCCCGGCGAATGGAAATTCATCTGACCGGCAATATGGAGCGCTACATGTGGTCGTTCGACGGCAAGAAGTTCTCCGCCGTCTCAGACGAGCCGATCCGTTTCGCCTATAACGAGCGCGTGCGCGTGAAGCTCGTCAACGACACGATGATGGCGCACCCCATTCACTTGCACGGTCATTTCTTCGAGCTGGTCAATGGCGCGCCGGCCGATCGTCAACCGCTCAAGCACACGGTAATCCTGCAGCCGGGTGGCAGCGCGCAGTTCGACCTGACGGCGGACGAGCCGGGCGACTGGGCCTTCCACTGTCACCTTCTCTACCACATGCATGCCGGGATGTTTCAGATCGTCACGGTCGCCAATCCCGACGGGAGCGAAGCATGAAAATTCGTATTGCCAGCCTGCTCGCATCGGTCGCAGCCGGCTCAGTTCTCGCCTCCCCCGCGGCGGCACAGCATGCCGGTCATTCGCCGACGGAACCGCAGCAGAGTGTCGAGGCGCAGTCTGACGCGAAGACGAAGTGCGAACTAGAAGCCGAGCGCCATCGCGCAATGGGGCATCCCGTAGCAGATGGAGCATGCGAACCGGCTGCTCAGCCTGAAGCCGCCATGGACCGCTCCGAGATGGATCATTCAACCATGGATCATGGTTCGATGACCGCTCGGGACGGTCATTCTGGCATGACAATGCCGATGGACGCTGCCCGTCCACAGGCATCGCCCGAAAGTCATGACGGAATGGATCACGGCTCTATGCCGCAGGGCAAGCCTGCCGAAGGCGCGATGGATCATTCGCAGATGAATCACGGCGAGATGGGACAGGCGGAAGCCAGTTCGTCGATGGACCATGGGCAGATGGATCACAGCCAGATGAGCCATGGGGAGACGCCTTCGCAGGACATGCAGGGCATGGACCATTCGGCGATGCAGATGGGCGCGGACGATGATATCCCGCTGCTGCCGCCTCCTCCAGAAGCCGGGAGCGGCCCCGCGCGCGCGGCGGTCGCCATCTGGGGCGAGGAAGCCATGAACGAAGCGCGCCGCGAGCTTGTCCGCGAGACCGACGGAGGAATGCGCTTCTGGTTTCAGGGCGATCGGCTCGAATACCGCGCCCGCGAGGGGAAGGATGGATATCTGTGGGACATCCAGGGCTATTATGGCGGCGACATCGACAAATTCTGGTTCAAGTCAGAGGGGGAGGGCAGCTTCGGCGAACCCATAGAAGGTGCCGAGGTTCAGGCGCTCTGGAGCCGCGCCATTGCGCCCTTCTTCGATTTCCAGGCGGGTGTTCGCCAGGACCTCACCGGTCCGGAGCGCACGCACGCGGTTATCGGCATACAGGGCCTCATGCCGTACCGTTTCGAGGTCGATGCTGCGGCCTTCGTGTCCACCAAGGGCGATGTGACCGCGCGGATCGAGGGCGAACTCGACCAGCGCATCACGCAGCGGTTGATCCTCCAGCCCAGAGCCGAACTCGCGCTTTCTGCGCAGGACATTCCCGAGCTGGGCATCGGTGCCGGTCTTGATCGGATCGAGGCGGGCCTGCGTCTACGCTACGAGTTCGCGCGCGAATTCGCACCCTATGTCGGCGTTTCGCAGGAATGGCGCATCGGCGACAGCGCGGATTTTGCGCGGGCCGCCGGAGAGGATCCGAGCGTCACCAATTATGTCGTCGGTGTGCGATTCTGGTTCTGAAATTTCAAAAAGGATAGAACTTCCATGACCAAGACTTTGACACGCATCGCGGCGACTGCGCTTGTTGCCACGCTGATACCGCTGCCAGCCTTCGCCCAGCAGATGGACCACTCTTCCCATGCGAACCATCAGATGCACGCGATGGACGCTTCGGCGGACGATGTCGCGGGCGCTGAAGAAACCCTCAAGGCCTATCGCACCGCTCTTGAAGCGCGCGACGCGCAGGCAATGCGCGCGCTCTTCACCGAGGACTCGGCCATCTTCGAGAATGGCAAGGCCGAAGGAAGTTTCGCGAATTACATGGAGCATCATCTCGGACCCGAGCTCGACGCGATCGTGAGCTTCACCTTTACCGACCCCACGCTGACCGTCACCCGGATGGGGCACATGGCCCATGCCTATGAGACGTATGGATATCGTATCGAACTTACCGATGGCCGGGTGATCGAGCGCGACGGCGTGGCGACATCGGTGCTTGCTCACGATGCGGACGGGTGGAGAATCGTCCAGTACCATTCCTCGTCGCGCGCGCCGCGCAACTGATTACGGCTTTCGAAGAGGTAGCACCGGTTGGCAACGCCGTCGCTGAAGCTGCGCTTGCATGTGCTCGGCAGCAAGATCCACAAATGGCTGGCGATTTTCGTCGGTGTCCAGGTCCTCTTGTGGATGGGAACCGGCGCCCTCATGTCGTTTCTCGACCTGGAAGAAGTTCGCTCCGAACATGTCGTTTCGCGTGAACGAGAAGCGCTACCCGCCGACGCCCCACTCCCGGCCTGGGTCGCAAGCGACGGTACTCTTGCAGCGGTAGCGACACGTTCGCTCGACGGCGATGCCGTGACCGAGGTCCGAAAGGTCGACGGTAGCGTGAGCCTCCACGATCCGGTGACAGGGCGCAAACTCTCCCCCATCTCGGCTCCGACGGCAAGATCCATCGCGTTGCGCGCATGGACCGGACCGCGCACGACGATCGAAGGCGCGCGGCTCGTTCACGAACCGGTGGGGACCGAGTTTCGCGGCCCTTTTCCGGCCTGGCAGGTCACCTATGCTGACGAGGCTTCGACGCGCCTCTACATCGATGCCAGCAGCGGTACCCTCGGGGCGGCGCGTAGTGATACATGGCGCCTGTTCGATTTCATCTGGGGCCTGCACATCATGGACTGGACCGAGCGTGATCGCATCAACAGTTGGTGGCTTCTGCTGTTCGGCATTGGCGGCACGATCATAGCCCTGTCGGGTTTCGTCCTGCTGGCGAACCGGATGCCGAGGCTGCGCCGCCGCGCAAAGAAGAGCAAGCTCGCCTGAGCCCATGGGGCTCATGTGCGTGGGCGAACGCCTTACCCCCGTTCGCCAGGCCCAACGGGCCAGGAGCCGAATGCGTTCGACGATCGCGATCGTGCCGGCATCGGACCTGATCCCGCAGACGCTCTTCTGTCGCGCCAATACCATCAAATTAATGTGAGGGGCACGCGGCTGCCGTGCGTATCAGGCACATAGGTCGCACTTTAACTGCAGGTTCGGAAGACATACGAGACATGAAAGCCCCCTCATTTCTGGCGCTGCTCGCCGCAAGCCTGCTCTTCGTCGGACCCGTTCAGGCTCATGGCGACGAAAAGCACGGCGAAGAGGCGAGCGCCGCGCCTGCTGCCACCAATGGCGATGTGCACGACCAGGCGGCCATGGCGCAGATGGGCGAGACTGCGGATGCTGGCGAGTCCTCCGGCGCGCACGATGAAGCGGGCGGAGGTCATGACGAGGCCGGTGGCCATGCGAATGAGGGCGAAGCCGGCGTCATGGCCGTACTGAAGAAGCTGCATCCGGCAACGATCCATTTCCCGATCGCCTTGTTTCTCATGGCTGCGGCCACCGAATTGTTCGTGATGCGCCGGAAAGGAGCGGGCCTGGAAAGTGCGGTACGCGTGCTTGTCTACGGCGGAGCCATCGGCGCGGGGGTCGCAGTCCTGTTCGGATGGATTCACACCGGCCTGTGGTTCGGCGGCGACACCGTCATGCAGGTGCATCGATGGAACGGTATGCTGATCGCCGTTCTCGGTATTGCGATGGCCTATCTCGCGAGCAGGCCGAGCCAGAGCCGCGCATGGTTGCGCGCGTCGATATTCTCCATGGCGGCGCTCGTTCTCATCCAGGGCTTCCTTGGCGGCGAGCTCGCGCATGGGCCGAACCACCTCGGTATTTCCTGGCTCTGAAGGAGTTGAAGAGCATGCGTACTTCCAGATTGAATGCAGCGATCGGGTTTCTCGCGATCGCGCCCTTGATGTCCGCTCTTGCTGCTTGCGACGAGGCGCAGGAGAGCACACCGATCACCGAGGTTTCGCCTATGGGCGAAGCTGCAGTGGTGGCTGGCACGGCTCCCGGGTCGGGTCTTGCCGATCCGGCAGCCTCTCCCTCCGAAGATGAGGCAGCGACCGCTCGGGAGGACGCTCTTTCGACAAATGGGGCCGCCACGCCCGCCTCACGGCACGCTGCCTCTCCCGCATCACGCGCAACTGCCACACCCGCAGCGCCAGCAGCGCGCACGCAACCCGCGAGCGAAGCGACCCAACCCGCCGATCCCCATGCGGGCCATGACATGTCCTCGATGGCCGATCACGACATGGAAGGTATGTGATCGGACGCGTTTCCCGGTAACTCGGCAATTCAGGAGATATCCTCGGCAAGAAATCGCAACGAACAACGCAAGATCAGGAAAGGACGGCCCCGCCTCCCCCCGAAGCCCTGCGGGTCGCAGGTGCCCCCAAAGGGGTCGTTCAGGAACCCCGCGTGAAGACCAACCCGCGCGGGGTTCCGTTTGCCCGGCTTCGCTGTCGCCGTGCCAGGCGCATCCCGGTAGGGCTTTGTGCTATGTGAGCAGCGTGCAGACGATCGCCTCGTTGGCTATGAAAGGAACCGCATATGTCGGAAACGGGAAAAGCCGGGGCGCTGTCGCGCTGGGAAGACGAAGGCGGGGCATTGCCCTGCGGGCCGCAGGAAGCGCTCGCTGCCGATTGCGAGAAATGGGATATTCCGCCACTTTCCGATGCCGAGATCATCCAATTGCGCATCAGGGTGATCGCCCTTGAGAACATGGTGCTCGGCCTTCTGTCGAAGGCCAGCGCCGATCAGCTTGCAGCAATCGAAGAAATCGCGGAATTCATATCCCCGCGTGCCGATGCGAAGCCGCATCCGCTTACCCTGCATGCCGCCACCCAGATGGAGCACTTCGTCGAGCGCGCCCGGCGGCTTCGCGAGCAACCCACCGCTGATTGAGCGACGCATGACCGGGCCACGAATGCTGGCCTTCCTCGCCGCGGCCCGACCGATGATCCGAAAAGAGTGCGATGGACCTTGATACGCTTCTCATCCGCTATTTTGGCACTGCCGATCCTGGAGCGACTGGCGCAGAAACCTTGGCCTCGGGGATCGAGCGATGCCAGGTCGATCTCGGTCTGGAGCAGGACCGGGGAAAACGCTTTGCCCTGTGGGCCATGCTCTACCTGCTCGGGTCTGCCCCCGACCTCGACGTGGCCTTCGAGAACGAGGAAGACCGGGAAGCAGCCCGCAACTTCATGGATCTCCTGGCGGCATCGGAAGGCAATGAGGTAAGCTGATTGCAGCAGGGTCCTGGCACCTTCAGACCCGCACCCGATACCCATCCGGCTTTCTTCGCGAACAGTCCTGAACCAGGTCAGCTGAGGAGCCGCAACCCGTTCCTTTCCGGCCGTGTTGGCGGCTTCGCCGCCTGCCCGCACCACTCGTCATGAACAGGTTTCCCTTCGGCCCTTCAGGCCTGCGGTGCAGTCCTCCCATGCCCTGCTTCTTCTGGATGTTCGCAAGCCGGAGATGGTCTCCGGTTTGAGGAACTGAAGGAATTTCATCATGACCAATATCGCAATCCTCACCGGCCGCATCGCCCGCGATCCCGACACCCGCGAGACCAAGGGCGGCACCAGCGTCACCGGGATCACCGTCGTCACCGATCGTCCTGCACGCGACAAGGACGGCAAGACCTACAAGGACGAGAACGGCTACACCGCCAAGGACAGCGAATTCCACCGTGTGACCTGCTTCAACGGCCTCGCCAAGACCGTCGGTCAGTACTGCTCGAAAGGCCAGCTGGTCTCGGTCCAGGGCCGCATCCACTACACGCAGTGGGAAGACCAGGACGGTGTGACGCGGTATGGCTCGGAGATCCTTGCCGACAAGGTCGATTTCCTCTCGCGGGCCAATGGCGGCGACAACCAGGACGCCCCTCCGATCGACTGATCCGGCGCCATCGAACCAGCCAAAGGAGGCTCTGCCGGAAACGGCAGGGCCTCTTTCGCTGTTCACCCTTCCTTTCGCTCGGTCTTTTCTCCGGGGAATAGCCAGGCGCTGCCCGGAGGGCCCGACCCATTATGGCAGCGATCATCTGAAACGGTCGTTTGAGGTGGACTGGATTGGCCTGGCTTACCGCATTTCCAGCATGATGGTCCCGCGCCGCCCGCATCAAGGACGGCAGGGGCCCCACCATTTTGTCCGCCGCCGGATTGCATCCGGCACCGGACAAAACCGTTTCCCCCTGCGCCGCTTCGCGGTCGCCCTGTCAGGCGATCCTGTGACCCGGTCTGCCCGGGCCCATCGGCCAACCTCCTGTCGTCTCGCGACAGATTTCAGGAGGATTATCATGACCTATTTCACGAAATGCACACTGCCTTCGCGCAATTATTTCGAGGCTCTGGAAACAGCTGAGCAACGGGCCTTGCACAGCTTCTTCGACCAGCATGTTATCGAGGATGACGAACTCGGATATCGCGCGGTCGACGAAGGCGACTACAATGCGCTGCCCCCGCATCTTGCGATCCGGGTCGTTCATACCGTCCATGGCGGAATGCTCGACGAATTCTGAGGCATTCTGCAGGGCAGGGACCGGCAGCGGTTCCTGCCCTTTTTTCGTGTCTCTTATGGGCTGAGCTACAGGTTCAAGTTTCGATCCAGCAGCAATCGGCGGTTCTCCAAACATCGGCTTGGCCAACTGGCGATCGGGATAAATGGAGCGGGGCTGGGGACGCACTCTGTCCCGCGCATCTGGCGATACGCTCCTGAGGGTGCGGCATTACGTGTTTTTGGGGCCCCGCATGCACTTGCGAACCGGCAGCGGGTCGGGCGAGCGGGAAGCTACGGCCGCGACAGGTCCCGCTTGCCTTGCTTCCCACAGGCCCTTGGCCACTGCCTCTCTCGCAGGTGCGGTTCATTGCTCTGAGCCTTCGGCATTGCAGCCGAAAGCCTGCCGGGCAGCGCGATAGCGTCGGGTTCTGCGCGGATGCCGCCCCTCCTCGATCCTGCCGAGCTCAGATCGGTAGGGGCGACAAATCCGAACGCGGCATCGTGTCGCTCCCCCCATTGCCAGGGCATGCGCCATCACCCTCCGCAATCAGCGGCAGTTAGCCGCAGCCACCCAAGCCTCCTGGAGCTAACCCCATGCCCGCCGTTCCCGATCCGGTCCGTCCCCGCTACCTGCGCACCCCGGATGCCGCGGTGCATCTGGGGCTTTCGCCGCGCACGCTCGAAAAGCACCGATGCTATGGAACAGGGCCGGTCTACCACAAGCTCGGCGGCCGCATCGTTTACCGGCCCGAAGATCTCGACGCCTGGGCCGAGCAGGGCTTGCGCCGTTCCACCAGCGATCCGGGCAAGGGCGTCGTTCATCCTGCCAAGCGGATCGACGGCTACACCGGTCCGGTCCGGCGCTGAAGCGGTACCATGCGCTCCTTGAAGACATCGGACGGCGGGGCCGGACAGCTCGACCTGTTCGTCGGCGCGGGCAGCGACATCGCCGCGCGCGATGCGCAGGATCTGATGGCCTGGCCTTTCTTCAGCCTCGCCAAGACGAAGCGCGTGAAGCCGATCGACTTTCGTATGGGCGAGGTCGCCATTCTGGTCGAAGCGACCGCCGAACATGGCATGGCCACCATCTGGGACGCCGATGTACTGATCTGGGTAGCGAGCCAGATCGTCGAGGCGCGCGATGCCGGCAAAGCCACCTCGCGCCTTATCGCGGCGACGCCCCATGAAATCCTTACCTTCACCCGGCGCGGAACCGGAAAGGCTGGCTACGAGCGCCTGAAGGCGGCGCTCGACCGCTTGCAGTCGACCAGCATTGCCACCTCCATCCGGCAGGCCGGGGCGCGACGCCGCCGACGATTTTCCTGGATCAACGAATGGCGCGAACGGCTCGACGACAACGGGCGCGCGCTCGGCATCGAAATGATCGTGCCGGACTGGCTCTACGAGGGCGTGCTCGATCGTGCGCTCGTCCTGACCATCGACCCGGCCTATTTCGCGCTTACCGGCGGTCTTGAGCGCTGGCTCTATCGCATCGTACGCAAGCATGGCGGGAAGCAGAAGGGCGGGTGGAGTTTCGACATTTCGCACCTGCATTTGAAGTCCGGCGCGCTCTCGCCATTGAAGCGTTTCGCTTTCGAAGTGCGGGCCATCGTTCGCCGCCAGTCGCTCCCCGGCTACAATCTCGCTCTTGAGCACCAGTTCGGCCGCGAGCGGCTCCTGTTCGTTGCAGCGCCTGTCGATCCCTTCGCGTCCGCGCGGCGCCGTATCGGGCTGCCCCCTGTGGAAAAGGGTGCGTGATGTTCGGACTATCGGGAACCATGACGTTCGGACGATCGGGAACCCTATTCCCGGACTATCGGGAACCGGGAGCCTGCGCGACTCGCCGAAAACGCGGCGCCTGCGAAGCCCTTAACAATGCTAACAAGGAATCTTTCAGATTCCTGCTAACACAGCCACGCCTGTGCAAAAGCGCAGCGCGCGCTTCGCTTCCGCCTCCGGAACCGGTCGAGGCAGGTTCCCGTGAAGGGTAGTGACGCCGTTGCTCTCCAGACCGTTTTCGATCCGACCGGGCATTTTGTCGGTGAACGTCTGCGTGAAGGCGACCAGATCGGGCCAGTTGATGGCGATGTCGTTCGGTTCGATGCCCTTGCCGTGCATGAGCCGCGCTGCGTCGATGATTTCCGCCCCGCGGCGGAGCATTTTCTTCGGATCGCAGCCGCGCAGGGCGCAGGTGCCGCCATAAGGCAGTTCGTCGACCACCGCGACCGACCAACCGGCTGAGGCGCATTTGTTGGCGGCATTTACGGCCGCCATACCAACACCCAGCACTATAAGATCGAAGTTTCGCGTACTCATCTCACCGCCCTCCGCAACATGTGGCGCCCTTGCGATCGGCACGCGTTTCCTGGATCGGCGGGCAGGGGATGGTGCCGAATGAGCAGAAGACACAGCAATCGCCCGCATTGGGGCGGAGTTTCACACCGCAACCATTGCAATCGTAGAAAAACCAGCAGGCATCCGTCGGCATTCTTTCGAGCTTTTTGTACCCGCAAGTAGGGCATGTGATCTCGGACTTCAGTTCGATCATAGCGCGCTCTCTGAAAGGATCGCCGGATATCCGGCCTCGGTCGACGCCGCGGCGATCGCGCTTGTGGTTGTTCGCTCAGGATCGAACTGCGCAGTCGCCGTCCTGGTCTCGTAATCGATAGTCACCTCGTGCACGCCTGCCACGCCTTCCATCGCGCGCCGAACCGTTATCGGGCAGGTCGCGCAGGTCATATTCTCGACCGCAAAACTTGCCGATTGCAGATGCGCGGAATTTTGTTGAACCCGTTCGTCGGAGTTTGGCGGAAACAAGGTCGCTGCCCAGATACCCGCTCCGGCCAGTCCCAGTATCGCAACTGCGACGATCATCGTCTTCTTCATCTTTCGAACTCCTAGTAGAATTGCGGCGCCCACCACTCGACCGTGGACGAGGCAGCGACCAATACGGTCGCCAGCCACAGGGAGCTTTTGACGAGCAGGTTTGCTCCGGGCCGCGCGCAATATGTTCCGTCTTCGCAAGGTTCGGCTTGCCGAAAATAGACGTGCCGGAAGCCAAGGGCCAAAAAGACAACCGCAATGGCGATAAATACCCATTTGTACGGTTCGAGCGCAGTGAGATTGCCGATCCACGCGCCGCTGATGCCAAGGCTCAGCAATAACAGCGGGGCAATACAGCAGGACGAGGCGAGTATCGCGCCGAGCGTCCCGCCGCTCGCCCATAAGCGCTGCGCGTTCTTGTGCATTTGATCGACCATGGAAACCAATGTACTCCCTGTAGTAACTACAGGTTCAAGCACTAATTGGCATATGGCTCATGACAGCATCGCAAGTGATCAAACGGGGAGAACTGGCCAGACGGTCGGGCTGCAACCTTGAGACAATCCGCTACTACGAGAACATCGGTCTGCTTCAGCCTCCCGAGCGTACGGCAAGCGGGCACAGGCTCTATCCACCCGGCGACCAGGCGCGGCTCGGCTTTATCTTGCGCGGCCGCGATCTGGGTTTTTCGATCGAGGAGCTCAAAAGCCTGCTCAGCCTCGTTGATTCGCACCCCTACAGCTGCGGCGAGGTTCGGGATCTGACCAATAACCATCTGGCCAGCGTGCGAGCTAAAATTGCTGATTTGACTAGGTTGGAGCGCACGCTAGCCGATGTATCAGCCCGCTGCGAAGGCGGTGATGTTCCGGAATGCCCCATCATAGATACGCTCTTTGGTCGTGGTCCTGGCGCCCGATAGTGAAGCTATGCCGTCGGAACGGGTGCGCGTCTTGAAGCTATTTCGATCGAAGCCGGATGCGACGAGGCGAGGGAACGAATATGCGCCCTGTCCGTCCCCTCACTACAGAGCCTCGTCATTTAACTTTTGATAGCTTTCCATGCCGACCACCATTCTGATTGTCGAAGACGAATTCCTCATAGCTGTCGAAATGGAGGCGGTGGTTCACGATCTCGGTCATGAATCCGCAGGCATAGCCGACGACATGCAATCGGCATTGGCAAAGGCTTCAGACGCGATCGATGTGGCGCTCGTCGATGTCAATCTGGCCGATGGAGCCACTGGTCCGAGGATCGGCGAGAAGCTTGCTGCGGATTTCGGGATCGAGGTTATTTTCGTAACCGCCAATCCCGCACAACTCGGCGAAGGGGTGAGCGGAACGCTGGGCGCGCTGGAAAAACCGGTCGATCTTAGCATTCTCAAGCAGGTTCTCGACTATGTCATTGCGGTCCGGAAGGGCGAAAAAATCGATCCGCCAGCCCGTCTTAGGCTCTTCTTTAACTAGGCTCCTGCAACCTGCTTTTTCGGACATCCATGACGAGTTCAACGCCATCGTCATGCCAGGTTCTCTCGTAATTGCCTCCTAGCTGTTGCTTCACGGCCAACTCGATGAGGCGACTTCCGAAACCCGTTTGAGGCTCACTCGCCTTGTCGATGTGAGCTCCGTGTTCCCTCCAGCGGAAGCGGACCATCTCGTCCTCGGTTGAAAGGTCCAGCGAAATCCTTCCCTCGGGATTGGACAGAGCTCCGTACTTCATCGCGTTGGTAGCCAGCTCGTGGAACACCAATGCAACCGGCGTGGCGGCGCGGCTTTCGACCGCGATATCGGGGCCGGAAATAGCAATCCTTCTTTCGGAAAAGGCAGGATAGGTCTCGAAGATCGTCGCAAGCAGCGTGGCGAGGGTCACTTCCTTGCCCTCGGGCTGGGACTTTTCGCTGTGGGGCCGGACGAATTCGTGCGCGCGCCCCAGCGCGGAAATCCGGCCCAGCAGGTCGCGCGACGCTTCACCGAACGCTTCATTTGCGCGCGCTGTCAGGCTGATCAAACCGGAAACAATCGCGAAGATGTTCTTGATGCGATGGCTGAGCTCTTGACTCAGGATTTCGTTTTGGAGGGCGGTGCGCTTCTGCTCGTCGATATCCGTACAAGTGCCGATCCAGCGCTGGATCTCACCCTCCTCGTTGAGGATCGGCAGCGCACGACCGATCATCCAGCGATAATCGCCGCTGTGATGCCTCAGGCGATATTCAACCTCGTACGGTTCGCCGGTAGCGAGGCTGTGGTTCCATTTCTTCCATGTGTCGGCCTGGTCATCCTCATGGAACATCCCGGCCCATCCTTCGCCGTCGGTTGATCCGACAGGGACACCCGTGAATTCATACCAGCGCGCATTGTAATAATCGTGGGAGCCGTCGGGAAGAGTCGACCATACCATCTGCGGCATGGTGTCGGCGAGCGCATGGAAAGCAGCTCCGGCGGATTGCAGCGCATGCTCTGTAGCGAGGGGCAAGACATCAGGCGCCGAAGAGGATTCGCGGCTGCCAAGCTGGAAGTTCGTGATGACTTTTGCATTCATAGCCAGCTTGTGACCTTCCCGGGATGAACAGAATCGGACCGATAAGATACCTGTCGTATCTTGATGATTTTCAAACGCTGACGCTCATCGCAAAGGTGGGATGGCCAGTAAACTCTCCCCTGTAGAGCGCCAGATGTGGCCCTCCCCAGTTCTTGGTATGTCGCTGCCTATCCGGATTTGATGAGATGCGAGCAGTCATCAAGTTCACAGGTAATCTTCATGCAGCAAAGCAGCGGTATAAATGGTGCAAACTTGGTCGATCCGGCACTTCGCGCCATGTTCGAGGCGCGCAAGCGCGTGTTCGTGGATCTTCTTGGGTGGGACGTTCCGGTGCTCGACGGGACCTTTGAAATCGACCAGTTCGATACGCCCTCGGCCGCCTATCTCGTCCTCACCGGCGAAAAGTGCGAGCATCGCGCATCGGCCCGGCTCCTGCGTTCTGATGGACCTCATATCTTACGCGATCTCTTTCCGCAGCTGTGCACCGGACCTGTTCCGCAGGATGAGGCATTTCGCGAGATTACCCGATTCTGTATCGATCCCACGTTGCCGCGCGCTGATCGCCGGAGTGTCCGCAACCAGCTCGTCTCCGCACTCGCCGATTTTGCAATATCGGAAGGGATCTCTGGTTATTCGGCGGTCGCCCCAGTGCCCTGGTTCCGTCAGATCGCCCAGTTCGGCTGGCGCTGCCAGCAGCTTGGACCGTGCGTTTCTATCGATGGGCAGCAGCTTGTCGCTCTTCGGATCGACATCGACCAAGATACACGCGCGCAACTCGCCAACGCAGGGATCTACTGCCGCAATCCTAAGCCGGAAGCCTATGGCGGCATGGAGCTGGCAGCATGACTGGGCCGAGGGAGGCGCATTGGCTCGATCAGCTGCAAGAGGATGGCTATTGCATCATTCCGCAGCTTGTCGCCGAGCAACAGATCGCCGCACTCGATGCCGACCTGGAAGGTGCATTTGCGCAGGCGCCCCTCGGCAAGGGAGACTTCTATGGCCATCGGACCAAACGGTTTGGAAGCCTGCTTCGCCGGTCGCAGGTCGCAGGCGATCTAGTCCTGCAGCCGCTAGTCCTATCGCTCGCCCGCGCAATTCTCGGCAGCGCCTGCGACCGGATACAGCTCAATGTCGCCCAGGCGATCGCGATCCATCCCGGCGAGATAGAACAGTTTCCGCATTGCGATCAGGATATGTGGGCAGGCCGCAAGGGCGATCACGAATATCTTCTCAACGTCATCTGGCCGCTGACCGAATTTACTCGCCTCAATGGCGCGACACGCATCTACCCCGGGACGCACAGGAAGCCTGTCGACAATCTCGAAAGTCTCGACGATCCCATAGTAGCTGTTTGCAAGCCCGGCGATGCGATCTGCTTTCTCGGCTCCACCGTCCATGGAGCGGGACCAAACCAGACCGAGGATGTCCGCCGCGGTGTCGTAATCGGCTACAGTCTCGGCTGGCTCAAACCCTACGAGAATCTCTGGCTGGCCTATCCACCAGCAGTAGCAAAAGAGTTCTCTCCCGAACTCGCCGAGCTCGCCGGATATGTGCAGCACCGTCCGAACCTGGGTAATTTCGAAGGGCAATGCCCGTCGGTTTTGCTGAGCGACAAGGTGCCCGAATTCCCTCAGGCAACCGATAGTCTGCGCCCCGACCAAAAAGAAGCGGTTCGTGAGTTCGCCAAGACGCGCCGCGGCGGACGATGAGTCCCGCTCACGTCCTCGAGCCTACGTACAGGCGGTTGAAAGATGCATTGCTGGAAGGGCGCTTCCGGGCCGGTACGAAGCTTGAGGCGATGCGACTCGCTGACGATTTCGGAGTGAGCATGACGCCGGTAAGAGACAGCCTGAACCAGCTTGTCGGTGAAGGGCTGGTCGACCTCACGCCCGGCGAAGGATTTCGCGTACCGCTGCTTACCGAACAGGCCTTGCGCGACATTCTGCAAGTCAACGCCCTGCTTTTGGAGCAGGCTCCCGACAACGATCACAAATCACTGACAATCAACGAAGGATCAAACGACACGCGAGGTGCTTATGCCGACCGATTGGCGCGCGCCTTCAGAGACATCGCGGCAAGCTCAGGCAATCGGTTTCGCGTACATTTGGTCGAACGCATTAGCGACAGACTCCATCCGCTACGTGAACTCGAGCCGGTGATTTGGCCTGGCGCGCCGCATGCCCTTGAGCAAATTGAGCGAAAAGCGCAGCAAGGGTTCGATGGCTCAAACCGAGCGGTACGCGCATATCATCAACACATTGAGGATCTGGTACCCGCTCTTGTCGGACGTTTGAACCAGCAGACGCCCTAGCCCTCGCCAATATTTTAGGTCGTCTCCCCACTCTCGGACAGAACCGTCGCGAGGTGGTCATTCCAGGCATCGAGCGCCTGGCGCTTTTCGTCCTTCCAGTCGTGGCGCTGGTAGATGCCGGCGACTCCGGCGCGAGATCCGCCCACATGGTTGAGAACGGCTTCGGTGACTTCAAACCGAACGCCAAGCCGCTGGAAGTTCGTTGCGAGGGTTCGTCGTAGATCATGAAGGCGCCAGGCTTCGAGCGGCTCTTCGCAACGTTCCTCGATCAGGCTGTCGAGCTTCACCTTCCCTTTGGCGTATCCCGTAAAGCCCGCCCCGCTAGCTGTCGCGAAAACACGGCCCTTACGCGGCCACCTCTCGCCGCGAGCCTCCCGGTCGAGCTCGGCGATTGCAAGATCGTTGAGGGGAATGGAGTTAGGTTCTCCGTTCTTGGTTCGAGATCCGGGCAGGGTCCATAATCTTTCGCTGCGACTGAGCTCCTGCCAGTGCATCCCGGAGACTTCTTCACGGCGCTGTCCGGTTACGATCAGAAGCCTGACAATTGGACCAAAGCAGCGATGACATTCCGGCGCCGCATTCCAGATATGGCGGAGTTCGCCATCCTTGAGCCAGCGCTCTCGTGGCTTGACCGGAGGCGGCGTTTCCATGCCCTCCATCGGATTGCGATCGATATCTCCGCGACTGACGGCCCAGCGAAACAGGCGGCGCATAACGGCAAAGACATTTCGCCGGTTTGCCACCTGCTTGGGCGGCATCTGATCGAGAACCGAAACGACGTCGATCTTCGTAATCGCTGGCAGCGCCTTCATTCCGAATGTGGGCTTGAGGTAGAGGCGAATGGATCGCTCCACGAGGCGACGCCATCCCTCGCGTTTGCAGGAGCGAGTGAAGAGGTCAGCGTAATTCGAGAAGGCGAGGTCGACAGCTTCCCGGCGGCGCTGCTTTTCCGCATCAACCGGATCAATCCCCTGCGCAACAATCACCAACAATCGCTCAGCTTCCAAGCGTGCAGTAGTCGGTGTCCAAGGCGATCCATGTGATCCGATCGTGAAACGACGGGTCTTCGCTTCTCGTCCGCCCATTCGGAACTGGATTATGTAACTGATTGATCCAGCAGTTGTAATCTTGACGCCAAAGCCCTTGAGATCGGTGTCCCAAAGATAGTTTTCCTTTGGTCCAACCGGGAGCGAATCGACCGTGCGCTTGCTGATTTTTCCTGTTGCCATGCGATACCTCGTGGCCTTTTCTGGCAATCACCGGGTAATCACGCAAGCGGAAAAAGGGGCGAATTGGAGGCAATTCTGGCGTAAGTGTTTTGCGCTAAGTCGTTGTTTTTACAACATCAGCGTAGTCTAGCGTCGCCTGAATCGAAAGTACCACACTTCGTGGCCATAGGTGTGGCGCGCCTTGTGTTCATAGCGCGTTTCGCACCAGCCAGAGGGGCGGTTTTCCCAGCTGTGCCGGTCTTCCACCACCCATTCGAATTCGTCGGTGAAGCGGCGCATCACCATCAGCGCATGGCGCAGATAGATCGCGTGATCGGTGCCGAACCGGAATTCGCCGCCGGGCCCCAGCTTGTCGGCAATCATGCGCACCGGGCCATCGTTCATCATCCGGCGCTTGGCATGCTTGTTCTTGGGCCAGGGGTCCGGGTGGAGCAGATAGACCATGGTCAGCGCGCCGTCGGGCACGCGGGCGAGGGCTTCCAGCGCATCGCCGTGCTGGATGCGGACATTGGCAAGGCCGCCGTCGCGCACATGGGTCAGCGCCTGCGCCACGCCATTGACGAAGGGTTCGGCCCCGATGAAGCCGTGATCGGGCAGCATGTCGGCGCGATAGGCCATATGCTCGCCGCCGCCGAACCCGATTTCGAAATGCAGCGGGCGGTCGAAACCGAACAGCCTTTCCGCGGTGACCGAACCTTCGGCAGGCACGGCGATTTGCGGCAACAGCTTGTCGACCAGTTCCTGCTGCGCGGCGCGCAGCGGCTTGCCCTGGCTGCGGCCGTAAAGCCGGTTGAGCGTGGTCGGATCGCCTTCCTTGAATGCTGACATGGGCAGGCGCGCTAGGCCAAGCGGGCGGCGCTTGTCCAGTGTGTCGTTTCGCCGGTGCAGTCAGTTCATCTGCATGGCGAGCCGCGGACTCGGAAAGTTGATCGCCATGCGAAGATTTGGCTGTGCGCGATGATGCACGTGCTCGATCACCTCAACCAGCTTCTGCGGCATGAAGGGCTTGCGCACGATGCGGTCGGGATGAACGCCTTCGATACGGGCGGCGATATCGTTGATATCCCAACCGGTGACGAGGATGGCACGCGTGGCCAGATGGCGCAGTTTGATCTCGGCAATCAGTTCGAGGCCGTTGCTCTCTCCCTCGAGATCGAATTCGAGAACCAGGATGTCGGGCTTCTGGCTCTGCACCAGTTCGATCGCATCATCGGCGCTTCGCACGCAGCCGATCACGTGGAAACCGGCCGCGCTGAAAGTCTCGGCCATCATGAAGGCCAGCGCGCGATCCGCTTCCGCAATGGCAATCCGTGGCACGCTAAAGACCTTCATCGCTTTCCTCTCCACACGACGAAAACCACCGGGCGCCATCGAGTGGACGGTGCCCTGCGGTTTTCTTGAGAAGTTATATCCGTTGCCCACGAGGAAACTCGCAGTTCAGCAAAAATATTCAATTACGGAAGAATACGGAGTATGGTTAATCAAGCGTAAGGCCGCTCGAAACCTATAGCTTCGAGCGGCCTTACGTTTTTGGGTTAACGCGCGTTAACTATTTAACGGGTGCCGGATCAACCCCCGATCCGTGAACCTGTTCAAAGTAGATCAGGCTGCTTCGGCCTCTTCTTCTTCGTCGTCGCGCAAGACGTAGCCGCGACCCCATACGGTTTCGATGTAATTTTCCCCGCCGCAGGCATGGCTCAATTTCTTGCGCAGCTTGCAGATGAAGACGTCGATGATCTTCAGTTCGGGTTCGTCCATTCCGCCATAAAGGTGGTTGAGGAACATTTCCTTGGTCAGCGTGGTGCCCTTGCGGAGCGAAAGCAGCTCCAGCATGGCGTATTCCTTGCCGGTGAGGTGGACGCGGGCGCCATCGACTTCGACGGTCTTCGCATCGAGGTTCACCGCCAGCTTGCCGGTGCGGATGATCGACTGGCTGTGGCCCTTCGAGCGACGCACCACGGCATGGATGCGGGCGATCAGCTCTTCGCGATGGAACGGCTTGGTCACGTAATCGTCGGCGCCGAAACCGAAGCTGCGGATCTTGCTGTCCATCTCGGCAACGCCCGAGAGGATCAGGACCGGCGTCTGCACCTTGGCGACGCGCAGTTTTTTAAGCACGTCGTAACCGTGCATGTCCGGGAGGTTGAGGTCGAGCAGGATGATATCGTAATCATACAGCTTGCCCAGATCGAGGCCTTCTTCGCCCAGATCGGTCGAATAGACATTGAAGCCTTCGGTAGTCAGCATGAGCTCGATCGCTTTTGCTGTGGTCGGCTCGTCTTCGATCAACAGTACTCGCATGGGAGGCCCCCTTGCCCTGATTTACCCTGGCTTGTCCCCATCCGGAAAAAAGCCCAGTCCCGTGTTACCCAGATCAGGTGTGAATGGAAAAGGTTAAGACGAGGTAAAAGTCGCGCATGCGGAATGCAACCGCGGGCAGGTTGCTCGGTCAAAGGGTGCGCAGTTTCTTCGACCTTCTGCGCTGGGCGGACGACCCGATCCCGATGGCTTCGCGATATTTCGCCACCGTGCGCCGGGCGAGATCGAATCCCTCCTCGTTCAGCATATCGGCAAGCTTCTGGTCCGACAGGACCTTCTTGGGATCTTCGGCATCGCAAAGCGCGCGGATGCGGGCTTTAATGGCCTCGCTGCTGGCGCCTTCGCCATCTGCCGCAGCAACCCCGCTGGAGAAGAAATACTTCATCTCGAACGTACCGCGGGGGCAGGACAGATACTTGTTGCTGGTCACCCGGCTGACGGTCGATTCGTGCATTTCGATCTTCTCCGCCACTTCGCGCAAGGTGAGCGGGCGCATGGCGGAAACGCCTTCGCGGAAGAAGCCTTCCTGCCGGGTAACGATTTCGGTCGCGGTCTTGAGGATCGTTTTCTGGCGCTGGTCCAGCGCGCGAATCAGCCAGTCGGCTTCGCCAAGCTGTTCGTTGAGCCAGGCGCGCGAAGCCTTGTCGCGCGAACCGGCTTCCAGCTCGACGTAATAGTCGCGGTTGACCACCAGTCGGGGCAGGCTCGCTTCATTGATGCGGATGTGCCAGCCGCCCCCATCGGCGGGCTTCACGATCACGTCGGGGACGATCGCGGTTTCGGCATCGCCGCCATAGCGACAGCCGGGCTTGGGATCGTAGCTGCGCAATTCCGCCAGCATGTCGGCGAAATCTTCCTCGTCGACATCGCACAGCCGCCGCAGCCGCGCGATATCTCCGCTAGCCAGCAGGTCGAGATGGTCGATCAGCCGCGCCATGCACGGATCGTAACGGTCCGCCTCACGCGCCTGCAGCGCCAGGCATTCGGACAGGTTGCGGGCGCCCACCCCGGTGGGCTCCAACGACTGGACCAGTGTCAGCGCCCGCTCCACCTCGGCCAGCGGGGCACCGAGATCGTCGCTCAATTCGCGCAGCGAGGTGTGGAGATAGCCCGCTTCGTCGAGTTCGTGGATGATGCGCCCGGCGATCAGCCCTTCGCGTGCGTCATGCGCCAGCGCGCCGATCTGTCCTGCCAGATGTTCGGCAAGGGTCAGTTCGCTGCGCGAGCGGTTTTCCAGATCGGGCAGCTCTTCGCCGCCGCTTGCCAGGCTGCCGGCCTGCGCCCAGTCGCCGCGATCGGCGGGAGTGGCCTCCGGATCGCGGGCGTAATCGGCAATGTCGAGCGCGGTTTCGCCGTCGAAATCGGGCGTCGATTCGTGTTCGCTGGGTGCAGCCTCGGGCTGGTCGTCACCCTTTTCGTGGCGCAGTTCGCCCACTTCGAGCAGCGGATTGCTTTCCAGCGCCTCGGCAACGAAGCTTTCGATTTCGAGATTGGACAGCGCCAGCAGCTTGATCGCCTGCTGCAGCTGCGGCGTCATCACGAGTGATTGCGTTTGCCGTAGGTCCAGCCTCGGGCCGAGCGCCATCGTCTACCTCCGGGCGCCGTCCGCGATCACAGGGTGAAATTCTCGCCGAGATAGAGCCGCTTGACGTTTTCGTCTGCGACCAGCGCTTCCGGCGTCCCTGCAAACAGGACCTGCCCGCCATAGATGATGCAGGCGCGGTCGACGATCTCCAGCGTCTCGCGCACATTGTGATCGGTGATGAGCACGCCGATGCCGCGGGTCTTCAGATCCTTCACCAGATCGCGAATATCGCTGATCGAGAGCGGGTCGATCCCGGCAAAGGGTTCGTCCAGCAGCATGATCGATGGCTTGGCCGCCAGCGCGCGCGCGATTTCGGCACGGCGGCGTTCACCGCCCGACAGCGCCATGGCCGGGCTTTCGCGCAGGCGGGTGAGGCCGAATTCGTCGAGCAGACGGTCCAGTTCGGCGGCGCGCGTATCCTTGTCAGGCTCGACCATTTCGAGGACGCAGGCGATGTTCTGTTCCACTGTCATGCCGCGGAAAATGCTGGTTTCCTGCGGCAGATAGCCAAGGCCCAGGATCGCGCGGCGATACATCGGCAGGCGCGTCACATCCTCGCCATCCATCAGGATGCGGCCGGCATCGGGACGGACCAGCCCCATGATCGAATAGAAACAGGTCGTCTTGCCCGCACCATTGGGGCCGAGCAGGCCGAGCACTTCGCCCTTGCCGACGCTGAGCGAGATATCGGTCAGCACCTGCCGCTTGTCATAGCTCTTGGCGATCGAGATGACTTCCAGCCCACCCTGCGGGATAGGCGGCGCGGCGTCATGCACGTCTACATTGTCCGGGCTGATCACGTCTTGGTCCATGGTGATTGCCATAGCATGCGGTCCGGTTTGTAAAACCCCCGAGCGAAGTCTGCCGCGAACAATGCTGCGAATAGTTCGCCACGCCCCAGGAATAGCCGTTTTTCGAGACGCTTGCCTTAAGGTCACAAATTTGAAACTATGCCTTCATCAACAGTCTGGGGAGACGACCGATGGCCAAGGCACTCGACAAGAGACACGAATTCACGCCCGCAGCGCATAGCGCGTCGCCCGACTGGTCGAAGCGGATGAGCGATAATGTCGCTCTCGGACTGATCGTTTACACCGGCCTCCAGATCTTCGTGACGGTGGAAGCGCTGAAGGATGGCGTGTCCAGCACAGTCCCCTATTTCGCGCTCATTCTGCTGGTCGGCGCAATCATCCCGGCCTGCCGTTGGTTCGAAAAGCGCTGGAAGAATCTGCCCGAGCTAAAGGCGCATGACGAAAGTCTGCGTGGGGCGTTCCGCCGCGACCAGCTGATGCTCTGGGCAATCGCCATCGGTCTGCCCTTCGTGCTCACAGCCTTGTTCAAGGCTATCTTCAGCGTCTGACCTGCGGGGCTTGCACCGCCCGCACTGGCTCCCTAGCCGGACCCTTCATCAGGTTTGCAGAGTTGAAGGCGAGGCATGATCGATAAAGAAACCGCACTGGCGCGCTGCCAGGAACTGGTCGCGCTGGCGCAGAAGACGGGCGCGGACGCCGCCGACGCCGTAGCCCGGGCCAATGCCTCGGAATCGGTGGCGATGCGACTCGGCCAGCTCGAAGAAGTCGAACGCTCCGAAAGCGAAGAGATCGGCCTGCGCGTGTTCGTGGGCAAACGATCGGCTTCTATCCACACCAGCGATTTTGCACCCGAAGGTTTGAAAGCGCTGGCCGAACGGGCCGTGCAGATGGCGCGCCATGCGCCCGAAGACCGGCATTCGGGCCTCGCGCCTGCCGACGCGCAGTTTACCGGCGACCTGCCCGATCTCGAACTCGACGACCCCGACCAGCCCGATCCGGCAGCCCTGCGCGAAGCCGCGCTCGCAACGGAAGAAGCGGCGCGCGCGGTGGAAGGCGTCACCAACAGCAATGGCGGCAGTGCCAGCGCCAGCCGCGCCGTGGTCGCGCTGGCAACATCGACCGGCTTTGCCCGTGGCTATGCCGGCAGCGGCTTCTCGCTCTCGGCCAGCGTGGTGGCTGGCGAGGGCAGTTCGATGCAGACCGACCACGCCTCGCGCGGCGCGCGTTTCCTGTCCGACCTGCCTGCCCCTGAAACGGTGGGCAGCGAAGCCGGACGGCGCGCGGTGGAACGCTTGAATCCCAAGTCCATAGCCAGCAGCAAACTGCCGATCCTGTTCGAACCGCGCATCGCCGGCGGGCTTATCAGCCATCTGCTCGGCGCGATGTCGGCCCCGGCGATCGCCCGCAAGGCCAGCTTCCTGCTGGGCCACGAAGCCGATGAACTGTTCGATCCCGCCATTCGCATCGTCGAGGATCCGCTGCGCAAGCGCGGCCAGCGTTCGCGCCCCTTCGATGGCGAAGGTGTCCGCTGCGGACCGCGCGAACTGGTGCGGGACGGCCGCGTGACCGGCTGGCTGACCAATGTCTCGTCCGCCGACCAGCTCGGCCTCGAACTCACCGGGCATGCCTCGCGCGGGGGCGGCGGTTCGCCCGGCGTCAGTGCCAGCAACGTCCATATGGAGCCGGGCGCGGTTTCGCCCGAAGCGCTGATGGCCGATATCGAGGACGGGCTCTACGTCACCTCGCTGTTCGGGCAGGGCGTCAATACGGTCACCGGCGATTACAGCCGCGGCGCCACCGGCTTCCGTATTCGCAAGGGCCAGATCGCCGAACCGGTTGCCGAAATCACCATCGCGGGTAATCTGCTCGACATGTACCGCGCACTTACCCCGGCCGACGATCTCGAGATGCACCGTTCGATCAATGTGCCCACCCTGCGGATCGACGGCATGATGGTGGCGGGCGAATGAAGCGCTTGCTGGCTGCCGCCGCTGCGCTCGGCCTGAGCGTGGCCTCTGCACCGGCGCTGGCCATCCTGCCGAGCGCACCCGCCAGCGAGCCTGCGGCCACCGAAACGGCGACGCCGGCACAGGCGATCGAGGATACGCAGGATGCCGGCGCCGACCGGCGCATGGCCGACCGGATCGAAGGAATCTTCGCCGAACTGCCCGCCTTCCAGTCGGTGAACGTGGCGGTGAGCCAGGGCGTCGTCACCCTCTCGGGCACCGTGCCCAAGCAGGAAGACGTCGCCCGTGCCGAAGCCATAGCCAGCCGCGTGACCGGCGTGGTCACGGTCGAAAACGGGCTCGAACGCGATGTCTCGGTATCTGCCCAGGCGTCGGGCATTGCCAGCCTTGCAGACAAATGGGACGGGCTGATCGCACTGCTGCCGCTTATCGGCTTGGCGCTGCTGGTCTGGGCAGGGATCTCGCTGATCGGCTATCTCATCGCCGGGCTGGGCTCGCTCTGGCACCGGATCGCGCCCAACAGCTTTCTTGCCGAACTGATCGCCAGCGCGCTGCGCTTCGTCTTCGTGGTCGGCGGTTTGGTGGTGGCGCTCGACATCGTGGGCGCGAGCGCATTGCTCG
This sequence comes from uncultured Erythrobacter sp., assembly GCA_947504155.1. GTDB lineage: Bacteria > Pseudomonadota > Alphaproteobacteria > Sphingomonadales > Sphingomonadaceae > Qipengyuania. The sequence goes on along the minus strand of CANNGF010000002.1, from coordinate 242,968 downwards.
GCGCGGTGCTGGGCGGGGCAGGGGTCATCGGCCTCGCGCTGGGCTTCGCGCTGCGCGACACGATCGAGAATTACGTCGCCTCGCTCATGCTCAGCCTGCGCCAGCCGTTCCGCGCCAACGATCACGTGCTGATCGACAATCTGGAAGGCCGGGTGATCCGCCTGACCAGCCGCGCCACGGTGATGATGACGCTCGACGGCAACCATCTGCGGGTGCCGAACAGCCAGGTGTTCAAGGCGGTGATCACCAATTTCAGCCGCAACCCCCAGCGCCGGTTCGAGTTCGAGCTGGGCGTGGATGCCGATGACGATGCCCGCGCCGCCCGCAAGCTGGGGCGCGATACGCTGTCCTCGCTCGAATTCATCCTGTCCGATCCGCCGCCCGAAGCACGCATCGTCGAAGTCGGCGATTCCAATGTCGTGATCCGGTTCCTGGGCTGGGTCGACCAGAACGAGACCGACTGGTTCAAGGCGCAAAGCCGCGCCATTCCCGCCGTCAAGGAAGCGCTGGAAGAGGCGGGCTTCGGCCTGCCCGAGCCGATTTACCGCCTGCGCTTCGACCCGCGGTCCGCCACGCTGCCGTTCGAGAACATCGCCGAAGGTGGCGAGCGCAAGGAGAGGGAAGCACCCAAGCCCGTGCGGCAGGTCACCGTGACCGAGGCCGACGAGGACATACGGCCCGTCAACGAAATTGCAGAAATGGTCGACAAGGAACGGCGGGAAACGGGCAGCGAGCAGGAAAAGGACCTGCTCGACCATTCACGACCGGTGGAATAGGCGCCGGTCGCGCCGCCCAAGAAAAAGGGGCGCTCCGTGGCGCCCCTCGATCCTTATTTCTTGTTCGCTTCGTAGCGTTCGATGCTTTCGTGCACGATCTTCTTGGCTTCGGCGGCATCGCCCCAAGCGCCGATGCGGACCCACTTTTCCTTTTCCAGGTCCTTGTAGTGGGTGAAGAAGTGCTCGATCTGCTGGAAGATGATCGAAGGCAGATCCTTGGTTTCGGCCACGTCCGAATAATAGGGGAAGGTCGTGTCGATGGGCACGCAGACGAGCTTTTCGTCGCCGCCATGTTCGTCTTCCAGATTGAGCACGCCGATCGGGCGGGCACGCACGACGCAGCCCGGGATGAAGGGCGAACGCGCGATCACCAGCGCGTCGAGCGGATCGCCATCGGGGCTCAGCGTGTGCGGGATGAAGCCATAGTTCGCCGGATAACGCATCGGCGTGTGCAGGATGCGGTCGACGAACAGCGCGCCGCTGTCCTTGTCGAATTCATACTTCACCGGTTCGCCGCCAGCGGGCACTTCGATGATGACGTTCAGGCTGTTGGGCACATCATCGCCCACGGGAATCATGTCGATACGCATTATAGCTCTCTAGCTGGATCAGAAATTCGGTCGGCCCCTCTCCCCGGAGGAGCTTTGCGCCGCGCCCTAACCGCCCCGCCTGGTTACCGCAAGACAGTGATAACCACGCAGGGAGCGCATTCGGGGTAGTGGATTAGCGCGTGCGCGCTTCCAGCAGGCGGTCGAACGCGGTGGTGCCGCCCTTGCTGGGTTCGATCCAGGGATAGCGCAGGCCGCCGTCATAGTGAATCGACAGCGTGTCGAACTGCTCGCCCCGCTTGACCAGCAGGTCGATCGGTTCGCCGCTGGTCTTTGCTGCTGTCACAGCCTCCATGATCACGTCCTTGGAATAGGCCGTGCCGTTCACTGCCATGATCTGCGTCCCGTTGACGATACCGGCGTTGAAGGCCGGACCGTCCCACAGGGTGGAGGTCACCTTGCCATCGCTGTTGAGATTGATGCCCAGCGAATAGAACAGATCGGTATATTTGCCATTGGCGATGCGGCCCGCGGCATAGGGGTTGGGTTCGTCCTTCCAGACTAGCTGATAACCCGCCATTTCCAGCCCGCGTACCGGGGCCGGCTGGTTGGGCTGGCGCAGGCGCGTGTCGAGGAAAGTCGCCCAGTCATAGGGATAGACTGCGTTGAGCGTGTCCACGACCTCGTCGAAATCATAGGTCAGCACGCCCCAGTCGCCATCTTCCTTGCCGAAGAAGGCGCTGGCGAAATCGTCCAGCCCCTTCTTGCCGTTCGTGCCCTGGCGGATGATCTGGTCGGCTTCGAGCCAGGTCAGTGCGCCTTCGACATAATAGTCCTCGCTCCGCTGGAGCGAGCTGTAGGGTAGCGGCTGGCGCGAATTGACGATCGGATCGTAGGTCGTGTCCTGAACGCTGCGCCATGCGCGGCCCGGCTGGCCTTCGGAATAATTGGCCACCGCATTGGCGAACATGCCCAGCACGGTTTCCTTCTTCTGCAGGCCCGACCGCGCGGCCAGGACCCAGCCCCAGAACTGTGTCTGACCTTCATAGACCCACAGCAGCGTGTCCTGCATCGGCGTGCGGTAATCGGGCGTCCACAGGCCTTCGGGACGGCGGAACTTGCCGTTCCAGCTATGCACCAGTTCGTGGGCCACGACGTTGCGATCCCAGTCCATCTTGTCCCAGTCGATCAGTGCGGTCGGTTCGTACTGGTTTTCCGAAGAACGGTGATGCTCCAGCCCGATGCCGCCCATCCGGTCGGTCATGGCGAGGAGGATGTCGTAATGATCGAAGGGCCGCGCGCCGAACAGGGCGTCAGCCTCGTCCACCAGCTTTTCGAAGGTGGCGAGGTTCTGCGGCTCCAGCTCCAGATATTTGGGCGCATCGGCCACACCGTCGAGGCGGACGTTGTCGTCGACATCCCATTGGCGGGCATATTTCCCGGCGAAAATCGGCGAATCGACCAGCGTTTCGTAATCGACTTCCTCCCAGCTCACCATGTCACCGGCGCGGGTCTGCCCGTCGAGCGCGGTGAACACCTGCCAGCCTTCGGGCACCTTGACTGTCGGCAGCACTTCGATGCGCCGCGTATAATGGCCTTCGGGATAGAGGCTCATCGCTTCCCACTGCAGGTTGAACATTTCCTGAGTCATCGAGATGCGGCCTTCGCTGCCGGTGACGGGCGAGGTGTGGCGGAAGGTCGCCACCACTTCGCGCGTGCCCTGCGGGAGGGTTACGCGGTAACGATAGACGTCCAGCGGATCGCGGCTCCATTCGAGCGGCTGGCCATTGGCGAAAAAGCGGATGTCGGAAACGAGGTTGGGCGCGCCGCGGGCGGCGTGCTTGCCGGGCAGCCATTCGGGCAGCAGCAGATTCAGCTGGTCCATCCCGGCGGGCACTGGGATGGTTTCTTTCACGGTATAAAGCGCGCGGCGCGTATCGGTCGCGTCGATTTCCAGCCTGATCGTGCCGCCCGGCCATGCCGTATCCTGCGGCAGCGGCGTGGCATCGTCCAGCTGCGGGGCGATCGGGGCGGAATTGCCTTCGGGCCGGGACTGGGCATTGGCACCAGTGGCGAGCAGGAGGGCGGCGGCGAGCGCGATCGGCGCGGAAAAGGTTTTCATGGACCGCAGCAATGCGGATGCCGGTGGGCGAAGGCAAGCGAACTCTCGACGAGCGACTTCCCCCTCTCCACCGAACGCGCTAGATGCGCGCCCGATGAGCAAGACACCCCAAGCCATTCGCGGCACGCAGGACATTTTCGGCCCCGACGCAGAAGCTTTCGCCTTCGTGGTCGAAACCTTCGAACGCGTCCGCAAACTCTACCGCTTCCGCCGGGTAGAAATGCCTGTGTTCGAGAAGACCGAAGTGTTCGCCCGCTCGATCGGCGAAACCACCGATATCGTGTCCAAGGAAATGTATTCCTTCGAAGATCGCGGCGGCGAATCGCTGACCCTGCGGCCCGAATTCACCGCCGGGATCGCGCGCGCCTATCTGTCGAACGGTTGGCAGCAATATGCACCGGCCAAGCTGGCCACCCATGGCCCGCTGTTCCGTTACGAACGCCCGCAGAAGGGCCGCTATCGCCAGTTCCACCAGATCGATGCGGAGATCATCGGTGCGGGTGAACCGCAGGCCGACGTCGAACTGCTGACCATGGCCGACCAGCTGCTGAAGGAACTGGGCATCACCGGCGTCACGCTGCATCTCAACACGCTGGGCGATGGCGACAGCCGCGAAGCCTGGCGCGCCGCGCTGGTCGACCATTTCCGCGCGGTGAAGGATGAATTGAGCGAGGATTCGCAGGAGCGGCTGGAAAAGAACCCGCTGCGCATCCTCGATTCCAAGGATCGCCGCGACCAGAAATTCGTCGCCGACGCGCCCAAGATCGACCAGTTCCTGTCGGACGATGCACGCGCCTTCTTCGATGCGGTGACCAGCGGCCTCGATGCCGCCGGGGTCAAATGGACGCGCGCAGAAAGCCTCGTGCGGGGCCTCGATTACTATCGCCACACCGCCTTCGAGTTCATTCCCGACGAGGGCAGCGAGGCGGCAGGCAAGCTCGGCAGCCAGAGCACGATCCTTGGCGGTGGCCGCTATGACGGTCTGATGGAAAGCCTCGGCGGCGCGCCGACACCGGCGGTCGGCTGGGCGGCCGGGATCGAACGGCTGGCGATGCTGTGCGATGGCAAGGGCACCGAACAGCTGGAAATCGCGATAGCCGCCGAAAATGCGGAGCGGGAAGGCGATGCAGCCGAGATGGTCTCCATCTTCCGGCGGCAGGGCTTCAACGCCGAACTGTTCGCCACGGGCAGCCCGCGCAAGCGTTTCGACAAGGCGCGCAAGGCCGATCCCGCCGTGCTGATATCCTTCGACGTGAGGGATGGGCAGCGGACCCAGACCTTGACGGTTGCCGACACCGGCTATCACCGGGAAGCGGAGGCAAACGAAGTCTTTGCCAAACGCTGGGCGGATTCATAGCTCTCGTCGCCCCGGACCTGATCCGGGGCCGGTGCTCCTTCCGGTCCATCGACCAGGCAGCACCATCCCGGATCAGGTCCGGGATGACGGTTCCGACTAATCGGCGTGGATGCATATGACCGGTAGTGATTGGTAGGGGCTCGTTTCCCCCGCCATCACGGCCAAATTGCTTTCCTACACACCCCGTTTGTCGCTAATGCCCCTCTATGGCCGACACGCAATTTCTCGATCCCGCACCCCCTTGCGGCACGCTTGTCGCCTCCATGTTTTTATCCCTTGGACCGTGCTCCAGGCGCTCCATCGTTCAGGAAACAGAGCTCTAACCTTGCAAGTACCCGCCGAACGTCTCGACCAGATCGCCCATCGCTTCGCCGAGCTCGAGGCGCGCATGGCCTCGGGCACACTGGAGGGCGACGAGTTTGTCCAGGCAAGCCGCGACTATGCCGAGCTGGAGCCGGTCGCCCGCGTGGCGGCGCAGGTGAAAACCGCGCGTGAGGAGATCGCGAGCCTCGAAGAGATGCTCACCGATCCCGAGATGAAGGCCATGGCCGAAGAGGAACTGGCCGCGTTGCGCCAGAGCCTGCCCGCGGCAGAGCATGAACTGGCCATCGCCATGCTCCCGCGCGACAGTGCCGACAACAAACCCGCCATGCTGGAAATCCGCGCCGGGACGGGCGGGGACGAAGCGGCGCTGTTCGCAGGCGACCTGTTCCGCATGTACGAACGCTATGCCGCAGAGCAGGGCTGGAAGGTCGAACCAGTCAGCATGAATGCCAGCGAAGTGGGCGGCTTCAAGGAAATCGTCGCCAATGTCGCGGGCAATGGCGTGTTCGCTAAGCTCAAGTTCGAAAGCGGCGTGCACCGCGTGCAGCGCGTTCCCGAAACCGAAAGCGGCGGCCGCATCCATACCTCGGCAGCCACCGTGGCGGTGCTGCCCGAGCCGGACGAGGTCGATGTACAGATCGATGCGGGCGATCTCAAGATCGATACCTATCGCGCCAGCGGGGCGGGCGGCCAGCACGTCAACACCACCGACAGCGCGATCCGCATCACCCATCTGCCGACCGGCACCGTCGTTACCTGTCAGGATGCGCGCAGCCAGCACAAGAACAAGGAAAAGGCGATGCAGGTTCTGCGCACCCGCCTTTACGATGCGCAGCGCGAGGCGACACAGGGTGCCGAGGCCGAGGCGCGCAAAGCCATGGTTGGCAGCGGCGACCGGTCGGAACGCATCCGCACCTACAACTTCCCGCAAGGGCGCGTGACCGATCACCGCATCGGCCTGACCCTGCACAAGCTGCCCGAAATCATCGCGGGGCCGGGGCTGGGCGAACTGGTCGATGCGCTGATCTCGGAGGACGAGGCCAAGCGGCTCGCAGCGCTTAGTGACTGACGCCAGTGTCGCCGATGCGATCCGCGCGGCGAGCGACCGTCTCGCGGCGACCAGCGATACCGCCCGGCTCGATGCCGAATTGCTGATGGCGCATGCGCTTGGCACGGGGCGGTCCGAAATGCTGCTGCGCTCGATGCGCGATCCGGCGCCCGCATCCTATGATGGGCTGATCGGGCGGCGGGCAGGGCATGAACCGGTGGCGCATATCCTGGGCTATCAGGAGTTCTTCGGTCGCACCTTCCGCGTCACGCCCGCCACGCTGATCCCGCGCGGCGACAGCGAGGTGCTGGTCGAAACCGCGCTCGAACTGAAGCCGGGGGCGCAGCGCGTGCTCGATCTCGGCACGGGGACCGGCGCCTTGCTGCTCAGCGTGGTTGCCGAAACGAAGGCCAGCGGCGTGGGGACCGACTTCTCGCCCGCCGCGCTCGCAGTGGCGCATGAGAATGCCGATCTCCTCGGCCTGGAAGACCGCGTGCGCTTCCACCTGCTCGACTGGCGGGAAGATGGCTGGGCAGCGACCCTGGGGCAGTTCGATATCGTGCTGTGCAATCCGCCCTATATAGAAGAGAGCGCGGTGCTCGATCCCGATGTCCGCGATCACGAACCGGCCACGGCCCTGTTCGCGGGCGCCGATGGGCTGGATGACTATCAATTGATCCTGCCCCGATTGCGCGATCTGCTGGCCCCCGATGGGCTGGCGACCCTCGAAATCGGGCACGCGCAGGCCGAGGCTGTGGGGGCACTGGCAAAGGAAAACGGCTTCGCTTTCGAGCTGCGCCGGGACCTTGCAAATCGCCCGCGAGCACTCATTCTAAGATAGGGGGTTGGCAAAGCCGATTCGACCCTCTAACTCTGGCCACAGGCCAGTGGTGCGCGAGAGTGTTCGACCCACCGGTCCACAGCTCCGACATGGCAGTTCCGGTGCGCGGCTTTCAGCTGTTGCATACCATGCACAGACAGGGGCACGCATGCTGCGTGAGGGCGCAGCATGATTGATGGATTACGCGGCCAGAGGCGGACCGAGGGTTCGCGCCGCGCCATAAAAGGACGAGTATTCCTTGAACAACAACCGTAATAACAACCGTCGCCGCGGTCGTAGCAACAACAATCGTAATCAGGGCGGCGGCAATTCGGCCAACCGGATCGACAGTCGGGCACGCGGCAATGCGCCGCAGCTGCTCGACAAGTACAAGAAGCTTGCGCAAGACGCCCAACACAATGGCGACCGCGTGCAGGCGGAGTACTATCTCCAGTTCGCCGATCACTATTTCCGCGTGATCGCCGACAACAAGGCGCGTCAGGAAGAATCCAAGGCCAAGCGCGACGATGATCGCGGCTCCAACCAGGCCGACGATCGCGGTCATAACCAGTCGGACAATGCCGATTCGGACGATGATGGTGACGATCGCCGCAAGAACCGCCGCCCGCGCACCCGCCAGGGTGACGATCAGGGCCAGAAGGAACCGCGCGCCCGCAGGCCGCGTCGCTCGTCGAACGAGGATGACGGCAGCGATTACGAGCCGGAAGAAAACCCCTTCACCCGCAAGGGCGATGAGGAAGAGACTCCGAAAAAGCGCCGTGCCGCGCCGCGCAAGGCCAAGAAGGCCGAAGATGGCGAAATCGACGTGGCTGCCTTGCCACCCGCAATCGGCGGGGACGAGGAAAAGCCCGCGCCTCGCCGCCGCCGTCGCAAGACCGAAGAGAGCGAGGACGTGAGCGCGGTCGGCTGATCGCGCTTGCCCGTCCTGCTTTCGCTTGCCATCGCCGCGCCCTGACGTAACAGGCGTGGCGATGGAGAAAATCCCCGCTTTTGCCCTGCGCCATCCTCGCTGGTGTGCGCTCTTGCTCGGCCTGATTTCGGCAACCGGCTTCCAACCCTTTCATCTGTGGCCGGTTGGCCTGGCTGCCATGGCCGGGTTTGTCTGGCTCGCCTGTCGGCAGGGTGGCGGCAAAGCTGCATTCCTGACCGGCTGGCTGTTCGGGGTGGCGCATTTCACGCTCACCAACAACTGGATTGCGACGGCCTTCACCTATCAGGCAGAAATGCCTCCCGCACTCGGCTGGGCCGCGGTTCCGCTTCTCTCGCTCTATCTCGCAGTCTGGCCGGGCCTCGCCACTCTTGGCGCCTGGCTCCTGACGCGGGGCAGGGGGCTATTCCCGTTCGCGCTGGCGATAGGCGGCTTGTGGATCGGCGCGGAATGGTTCCGCAGCTGGGTCTTCACCGGCTATGCCTGGGGGCCGTTCTCGATGATGATGCTGGGCGACTGGGAAAGGCCTGGCGTTGCCGTCATCCTGCCGTGGGCAGGCAGCTATGCGCTGTCCGGGCTGATGGTTGCCCTGTGCGGTATCGTCGCATGGACAATCTCGGCGCGCCGCTGGGCTGTTTCGGGCGCAGTGCTGGTTGGCCTGATCGCGGCGATGTATCTGCCCGGCCCCGAACGCAGGGAAGGCACCCTACCTCTGACACTCGTGCAGCCTAATTTGCAGCAGGAAGAGCTCGACGATCCGAGCAAATATGAGGAGCAGTTCCGCCGCATCGCCTCTCTCAGCGTGCCGGAGCGCCCGGTTAGCCACAGGCTCGTCCTGTGGCCCGAAAGCGGGGTGCCGGATTACCTTCGTCCCGGCTATCCGCAGCGCTACTATACCCAGATGACGGCAGGTGGCGATCCCGCCTTCGCGCGCTATCGTATCGGCCAGACGCTGGGGGAGGGTGCGCTTCTGCTCACCGGCGCGGTCGATCTCGAGATCGAGGACGTGGATGGCCGTGCCCGGGCTACCGGCGCTTACAATGCCATCACGCCGATCGATGCAGAGGGCAATCTGGGCAAACGTTATGCCAAGGCACATCTGGTGCCGTACGGAGAATATCTCCCCATGCGTGCGCTCCTCGAACCGCTCGGCATGTCGCGCCTTGTTGCAGGCTCAATCGACTTCATCCCCGGACCCGGGCCCCTTACTTTCGATTTCGGTCCGCAAGGCAAGGCCGGGATGCAAATCTGCTACGAGATTGTCTTTTCGGGTGAAGTTGCCGAACGAGGAAATCGTCCGGATTATATCTTCAACCCGTCGAACGATGGCTGGTTCGGCGATTGGGGCCCACCGCAGCACCTCGCCCAAGCCCGCATGCGCGCGATAGAAGAGGCCCTGCCGGTCCTTCGATCGACGACGACAGGCATCAGTGCTGTGATCGATGCGAATGGCATCGTGCGTCAGCACATCGGCAGGAACAAGGCTGCACGTATCGATACGTTGGTGCCGCCTGCAGGCAAGCCAACTCCTTTTTCGGCGATGGATCATTGGCTCACCCTCATCTGGGGTTTGCTGCTTCTCATTGGATCGCTGGTTGCAGTCCGTCGCGCGCGTCGCTAGCTAGGAAGCAACACTTAAAGCTATCTTTATATCTTTCACCGGGGTTCCGAATGCGCACCAACTATCTCTTCACTTCCGAAAGTGTTTCCGAAGGGCACCCGGACAAGGTTTCCGACCAGATCTCGGACGCGATCGTCGATCTGATGCTTGCTAAGGACCCTGAGTCTCGGGTGGCCTGTGAAACGATGACGACCACCCAGCGCGTTATTCTGTCGGGCGAAATTCGCTGCGCACCCATGTACGATAAAAACAATGAAGAATGGTCCTATAACGGGGGCTGGGCCCCCGGCGCGAAAGACGAGATTGAAGCTGCTGTGCGCCGCACCGTCCGCGATATCGGTTACGAGCAGGACGGCTTTCACTGGAAGACTCTGACCTTTGAAAATCACCTTCACGGCCAGTCCGCTGAGATCGCTCAAGGCGTCGACTCAAGCGGGAACAAGGACGAAGGTGCAGGCGACCAGGGCATCATGTTCGGTTTCGCTTGCGACGAAACGCCCGATCTGATGCCGGCGACCATCGATTATTCGCATAAGATCCTCGAGCGGCTCGCAGCGGATCGCAAAAGCGGCGCAGCTCCCTTCCTTGAACCCGATGCCAAGAGCCAGCTTTCGCTCCGCTACGAGAACGGCAAGCCAGTTGCCTGCACGGCGATCGTCGTTTCGACCCAGCATGCCAAGGGCTATCATGAGGGTGAAAAGGAAAGCGAACTCAAGGCCTATGTAAAAAAGGTCGTGACGGAGATTTTGCCTGAAGGTTGGGTGTCAAATGAAACCGAATGGCACATCAACCCCACTGGCGCCTTCGAGATTGGCGGTCCTGACGGCGACGCTGGCCTGACCGGGCGCAAGATCATCGTCGATACCTATGGCGGTGCAGCCCCTCATGGCGGCGGTGCGTTCAGTGGCAAAGATCCGACCAAGGTCGACCGTTCTGCTGCTTACATCACGCGCTATCTGGCGAAAAATATCGTTGCTGCCGGGTTGGCGCGCCGCTGCACGATCCAGCTTTCCTACGCTATCGGCGTATCGAAGCCACTGTCGATCTATGTCGACACGCATGGCACTGCTGCCGAGGGTGTTACCGACGAGGCTCTGGAAACTGCGATCCGTGGCATCGAAAAACTCGGCGGCCTGACCCCGCGCGGAATTCGCACGCACCTTGGCCTCAACAAGCCGATCTATCGTAAGAGCGCAGCCTACGGTCACTTCGGGCGTCAGGCCGAAGGCGATGCCTTCCCGTGGGAACGTACTGATCTGGTCGACGACCTCAAGGCCGCGCTGGGTCACTAAGGCACAAGACAAAACAAAGAGGGCGGCCCATCAATGGTCGCCCTTTTCTTATGGGTTGTCTTTGCCCTTGCCGGGGGAGGCCTTGTCCAGGGCAAGCTCGGCATTCGAGAAAACGAACGGGCTGCGTACTGACGGCATGCCATTGATCTCTACACACATCCCGCGCGCCTTCACTTGAGGATCGTCGAATACCTCGTCGAGGTCGTTGATGGGGCCTGCCGGGATTGCGGCCTTCGCGCAGGCGTCGAGCAAGTCGTTACGCAACCACTCTCCTGTAGCGTCGGCGATAATCGCATCCACTTCGGATCGATGCGCGACACGACTGGCGTTGGTCGCGTAACGCTCATCCTTCAGCAGGTCGTCTCGGCCCAAGACAGACAGCAATTTCCGGAATAACGCGTCATTGGCAGGGGCGAGCACCACCTTGCCGTCCTTTGTGGGAAAAACGCCATAGGCGCTTACCTGAGCGTGAGCGTTGCCCATACGCGGCGGATTCTGGCCGGCGGTCAAATAGCTCATCGCCTGATTGGCCAATAGCGCGACCGAACTGTCAAGCAGGCTCATGTCGATCCATTGCCCTTCACCGGTGCGATATCGCATCAGCAGCGCAGCCTGCACTGCATTGGCAGCCCAAAGCCCGCACGAGAGGTCGCTGATCGAAACGCCCATCTTCATGGGATCGCCTTCGGGTTCGCCCGTCAGCGCCATGAAGCCGCTCATCGCCTGTACGACGAAATCATATCCCGGCTCGTCGCGCCGCGGACCGTTCTGTCCGAAACCCGTTATCGAGCAATAGACGAGGGCGGGATTCACTTTTGACAGCGATGCATAATCGAGCCCGAATTTGTCCAGTCCGCCGGGCTTGAAATTTTCCAGTACGACATCGGCTTGGGCCGCCAGATCAGCGACAAGGTCCAAATCGTTTTTGGTCCGAAAGTCGGCCGTTATTCCGCGCTTTCCGCGATTGCAGGCGTGGTAATAGGCGGAGGTCGTTTCGCCGTCATGATCGACCCAGGGCGGACCCCAGATGCGGGTATTGTCGCCTTCCGGGCTTTCTACCTTGATTACGTCGGCGCCGAGATCGGCAAGGATCTGCCCGGCCCAGGGTCCGGCAAGGACACGGGCGAGTTCGAGAACCCTCAGCCCGGCGAGCGGGCTGTTCTCATTGCGCGGAGTTTCGAGCCATCTGGCCATATGGATCTTAGCCGAGCGCGACCTCGTAACTTGCCGTCGTGCTGGCAGCGATGTCGTCTTCAGTCACGCCGGGCGCCAGTTCGATCAACTGGAACGCGCTGGTATGATCGGGGCGGCGGAACACCCCCAGATTGGTGATAATCATATCTACCACGTTCTGGCCGGTCAGGGGCAGGGTGCAGCTCGGGAGGAACTTTGCGCTGCCGTCCTTGGCGGTGTGATCCATGACCACGATGATCTTTTTCACGCCCGCGACGAGGTCCATCGCGCCGCCCATTCCCTTGATCATCTTGCCCGGAATCATCCAGTTGGCGATGTCGCCATTTTCGGCCACTTCCATCGCGCCCAGCACGGTCAGATCGATGTGGCCCCCGCGGATCATGGCAAAACTTTGCGCGCTGTCGAAATAGGCGCTGTGTGGCAATTCGCTAATCGTCTGCTTGCCTGCATTAATCAGGTCAGCATCCTCCTCGCCCTCATAGGGGAAGGGACCAATCCCAAGCATGCCATTCTCGCTCTGAAGCGTGACATGCATGCCCTCGGGGATGTGATTGGCGACCAAGGTCGGAATGCCGATACCGAGATTGACATAATAGCCGTCCTCGAGTTCTCTCGCCGCGCGCGCGGCCATCTGGTTACGGTCCCAGCCTGTACGGGTTGCGGTATCGGTCATGTCAGTTGCCTTCATTCATGATTGCGGGCGCTGCAGAGGGTGCGGTTTCGGGCGTCCAGCGGGTGCCTTCGGTAAACACGTCGTTCACGGATCCCTTCAGGGAATCGCCGTAAACGGGGTTAGGGATGACGAACCAGCCATTCCCCCACAGCTGGGCAAGATCGCCGCGCGCTGCCAGTTCGCGCCGCTCGGCAGGGGCCTGCCCATCATCGTTAAAGACATCGGCAAAATCGCCAAGATTGTCTCCGACAAGCGCGATCACACAATATCGGCTGGCGATCATCGCGCGGCGCGCATCCTTGCCGCCACTGGTCGAGCCATCGTCACCACGAAGGAAAAGAGTTTCACCGTGGACCGCCTCGCCCAGTCCTGCCGCCGCGATGGCGCGGGTTGCACCTTCGGCGCTATACTGGCGATTGGTATTGAAAACGGGCGTGATGCCGGCTTCGCGTAGACGACGAAGCCCTGTCACCGCGCCGGGTACCGGCTTGACGTAGCTGGCGCCGCTTTCCTCCCAGCGTTTCCAGGACTCGCTCGAATAGCTGGCCCCGGTAGCCGCAGTCCAATATTCGTACCCCAGATTGAGGAGCACGGTCTCATCCACATCGAACACTACGGCAAGAGGTTTGGCGCTGCCGGTGGCTGCGCAGCTTTGCGGATCCGCGATTGCGCCGTCGATACCCATTGCAACAGAGATCGGAACGCTGCGCTGGCGCGATTTACTTACCGCATAATCTGCAAGCGAGCGCCAAGCCTGGATCGATGCGGCGGCTGCTTCACCCGATCCATACAGCCACTGCATGGTATCGGGGGCATCGGCAGTTGCCGAAAATGTTGGCGCAACCGCGTTTGGGCTTGTTGCGCAAGCAGAGAGCAGCAGCGCCGCGGTGGTTGCAAAAGCGGTGCGGATCATGCGCTTTCCCGCTCGCGCGTGGTCACGAATTCGATCTGTTTGTCGTAGGGGGCGCCCACGATCATGCGCTGGACGTAAACACCGGGAAGATGGATGCAATCCGGATCGAGGGAGCCGGTCGGGACGATCTCTTCAACTTCCACGACGCAGACCTTACCGCAGGTTGCTGCAGGCTGGTTGAAGTTGCGAGCGGTCTTGCGGAACACGAGGTTGCCAGTCTCGTCGGCCTTCCATGCCTTGACGATAGAGAGGTCGGCGAAAATGCCGCGCTCAAGAATGTAGTCCTGACCATCGAAAGTCTTCACTTCCTTGCCCTCGGCCACTTGGGTGCCGACGCCGGTCTTGGTGTAGAACCCCGGAATGCCTGCCCCGCCAGCGCGCATGCGCTCGGCCAGCGTGCCCTGCGGGCAAAATTCGACCTCGAGTTCGCCCGACAGGAATTGGCGTTCGAATTCCTTGTTCTCGCCGACATATGACGAGATCATCTTCTTCACTTGTTGGGTACGCAGCAGCATGCCGATGCCTTCATTATCGATTCCGGCATTGTTGCTGGCGAAGGTGAGGCCTTTGACCCCGCTTTCCCTGATGGCTTCCAGCAATCGCTGGGGAATACCGCAAAGGCCGAAGCCTCCGCTGGCGATCAGCATGTCATCCTTAAGGAGCCCGTCGAGGGCGGATGCGGCGTCGGGAAAAAGCTTGTTCATCGAACCTCCGTTACGGCATTGCTGCTAGCGAGATGCGCGGAGCAAGTCACCCCGAAGATTGCGATTCGCCCGCCAGCCGAAGCGTTAACTGGCGAGGATGTGGGCGTTTCTCATCTCACCTCAAAAGCTGTGCGTGCGATAACGACATGCATCCCAAGCAACGCAAAGTGCTGTTTTGCTGCAGTTGCGAGCAAATAGGCCCTCATCGAATACTTAAAATCAGCAGCTTACCAATTAACCTTGCGTTTTTTTCAAGAAACCTTGTTCTTTTCGCACTTGCACAATAACCGCTTTACCGACATATCTCCTCGTGCCTTTTAGGCATCCTCTCCCAAGACTTTTTAAGCCCGGCTGGTTTTCCAGTCGGGCTTTTTTCTTGGTTGCTTCCGTGCCTGGTCGGACACCATAACTTTGCTCGCTCATTGCATGTGTGTGACCCGTCCCCATCTTCGGGGCCGACTGAAAGACACTTGCGAGGGAGATTACTCCACATGGCCGATGCTGACGCTGCGACGGCGGTAGACGAAAAAACAGTCCGGCTGCAGGTCGCTGCCGCACGCCAAGAGGAAAGCGGCCATGGCATCGCGCGGATGCCGCGCTCTGCTTTCCAGGCGCTTGGTATTACCGAAGGAGATCCGGTCGAGATAATCGGAAAGCGCGCCACAGTTGCGATTGCGATGTCTGCCTATGATGAAGACCAGGCAATCGAAGTGGTCCGGCTTGATGGCTTGCAGCGCGGCAATGCCGAAGTCGGCTCGGGAGAGCATGTGAAGGTCAAGGCTGCCGAATCGCGTCCAGCCACGCGGGTGGTGTTTGCGCCTGCAAACCGTGACATGCGCCTGCAGGGACCTGCTCAGGCCCTGAAGCGCAATTTCGCCGGCAAGCCCCTTACTGCAGGGGATCTCGTGGCGACCACTGGTCAGCAGCCGGTGCAGAATATGCCTCCGGAAGTTCGGCGCATGTTCAATGCGCCGGCCTATGCGTTGACCCAGATCCGCCTTTCGGTCGTATCGACCAGCCCCAAGGGTATCGTCCATATCGACGAGAATACCGAAGTCGAATTGCGCGCCGAATTCGAAGCGCCCCGCGATGCGCGTGCCGTGGTGAACTATGACGACGTCGGCGGCATCGAGGAGACGATTCAGGCTCTGCGCGAGATGGTGGAACTGCCACTGCGCTACCCCGAACTCTTCACCCGTCTCGGCGTCGATCCGCCGAAGGGAGTGCTGCTACACGGCCCGCCGGGAACCGGAAAAACGCGGCTTGCGCAGGCTGTCGCTAACGAAAGCGATGCCGAATTCTTCACTATCAACGGGCCCGAAATCATGGGTTCGGGTTATGGCGACAGCGAAAAGGCGCTGCGCGAAGTGTTCGAACAGGCCACCAAGGCTGCGCCGGCGATCATCTTCATCGACGAGATCGATTCCATCGCGCCCAAGCGCGATCGCGTGCCGGGCGAAGCGGAAAAGCGCCTCGTCGCGCAGTTACTCACCCTGATGGATGGGCTTGAATCGCGTTCCAATCTGGTAGTCATTGCGGCAACCAACAGGCCAGACGCGATCGACGAAGCGCTCCGCCGTCCAGGCCGGTTCGATCGCGAGATCGTCATCGGTGTGCCGGACGAGAAAGGCCGCCGCGAGATTCTCGGCATTCACACTCGCGGTATGCCCTTGGGCGACAAGGTCGATCTGGCAGAACTGGCCAAGGCAACTTACGGTTTCGTCGGGGCGGACATTGCCGCACTCACGCGTGAAGCCGCCATCGACGCCGTACGCCGGATCATGCCGAAGATCGATCTCGACGAGCGGACCATCCCTCCCGAAGTGCTGGACGAACTTTACGTCGGCCGCGAGGATTTCCTCTCGGCGCTCAAGCGTATCCAGCCCAGCGCCATGCGCGAAGTCATGGTCCAGGTGCCGAATGTGGGCTGGGACGATATCGGCGGTGTCGGCGAATCGATCTCGAAGCTCAAGGAAGGGATCGAACTGCCGATGAAAAACCCCGATGCCTTCCGGCGTCTGGGGATCCGGCCCGCAAAGGGTTTCCTGCTCTATGGCCCCCCTGGGACCGGCAAGACCTTGCTGGCCAAGGCCGTCGCCAAGGAAGCGGAAGCCAATTTCATCTCGATGAAATCGAGCGACCTTCTGTCGAAATGGTACGGTGAAAGCGAACAGCAGATCGCCCGCATGTTCAAGCGCGCGCGGGCGGTGGCGCCATGCGTCGTGTTCATTGACGAGATCGACAGCCTGGTTCCTGCCCGTGGCTCGGGGCAGAGCGAGCCCCAGGTCACGGGCCGGGTGGTCAACACCATCCTTGCTGAAATGGACGGGCTGGAAGAATTGCAGTCAGTCGTGGTTATTGGTGCGACCAACCGCCCCACCTTGGTGGATCCCGCCCTCCTGCGTCCGGGTAGGTTCGACGAGCTTGTATATGTAGGTACGCCCGACAAGGCCGGCCGCGAGCAGATCCTTGGTATTCACACGGCCAATATGCCGCTTGCTTCGGACGTGAGCCTTGGAGGTATTGCAGGCAAGACCGAGCGCTTCACCGGGGCGGATCTGGAAGACGTCGTTCGCCGCGCGGGCCTCAACGCGCTGCAGCGTGCTGGCGGCGATGTGCAGGAGGTGACCGCGCCAGACTTCGAAGAAGCGCTCAAAGACAGCCGCGCCACGGTCACGAGCAAGATGGAGGCCGAATACAAGAAGATGCGCGGCGAGTTGAAGAAACGAGCGGCAGAAGTTCAGCCGATCGGTTTCATCCATGAAGGCATGCTAGAGCCGACGCGCGATCGCAAGCACGGCAGTGCCGACGACTGATTAATTGCCCATCGCGCGCTGGTTCGCCGCTTCCACTTCGAGGCGGTGGCGGATCAGCGCGTCGGGTTGGTTCTTCCGTAACCATGCGACCATGTGTTCGCGCGCCTCGCAGCGCAGCGTGAAAAGATCGCCGATCGTATCGGCACTCATCGACAGGCGCAGCTCAATGCTTTCCGGATAAGCCTCTGTCATGAGCAAGGCGAGATTGCGCCCGTCCCACAAAGCGTGAGCCTTCACAAACCGCTCGAATTCCTCGCGGATGGGATCGATCTCGGCGGCCGGATCGAGATGCAGCATCACCGGGCCGGTCAGCTTTTCGCTGACCCGCGACCAGTTCTCGAAACTCTGATCGAGAAAGCGACTGGTCGGAACCACCATTACGCGCTCGTCCCACGTCCTCACGGTGACGAAACTCATGCGGATTTCCTCTACCCGGCCAGCCTGTCCGTCGACCTTAACCAGATCGCCAATCCGCAGCGGTTGGGTCAGCGCCATCTGCAACCCGGCAATCAGAGATTTGAGAGCAGGTTGCGCGGCTGCACCGACAGCCAAGGCTGCCAGACCGGCCGAGGCCAGCATGGTCGTGCCTACGTCGCGCACGCCGGGAATGTTCACCATGATCAGGGAGACCGTGATGATGACGATCGCCACCCGCGCCGTGCGTGAGAGAATCGCGATGCGTGTGCGATAACCGCGATGCATCACTTCATCGCCAGTTACCGCCAGCTGCGCTTCATAACCTGCCGCCAGCCCCTTCACGAAGGAAAAGGCGACCCAGCCGATCACTGCGGGCATCAGATAGCGGATCAGTACGTCCCAACCGTCCCCGATCAGGGCATCGTTCTCGGCAGCGATGGAAATACCGAAGGCGATCATCGCCCAGCGCATCGGCTTCCGGATTTTAGCTACGAGCGTATCGTCCACGCGGCTCGCCGAAGCGCGAGTCACCCGGCCTAGCAGCTTGAAGACGATCCAGTGCAGGGCCAGCGCCAGGAATGTCGCCACGCCGAGTGCGATCGCCGTGTGGATCAGGCCATCGTAAGAAACCGGCCAATTCTGGGGATAGTAACGCTCGAACATCGGCACCGCGACTATTGGGCTTGCTCCAAGCTTGCAAGGCTCGCAGTTCGTTCGACTTGCGGCAGCAGGATGGTCACAACGAGGCCGTCAGCTGTGAAATCGCGCTCGACGCTCCCGCCGAATTGCCGGGCGGCGCTTTCCATCAGCAGGCTGCCAAAGCCTTTGCGGTCTGGTTCTCCCTCGAGCGCTGCGCCGCTTTCGCGCCATACAAGCTCGATGGCATCGCCCATCCATTTCCAGCTCACCTGGATTTCGCCGCCGTTGGCCCATGCTCCGTATTTGACGGCATTGGTGGTCAGTTCATGGAGGACCAGGCCTAGCGGTGTGATCCGCTTTGCAGGCAGCAACACCTCGGGCCCGTCTATTCGAGCGGGCTGGGTTTGCGAACGATATGGCGCCAAGGTGGTCTCGACCAGCGCTTCGAGCGAAGCCAGCTCGCGATCGAGCGCGCCCTGACTGACCTCGTGCGCGGTCAGCAGCGCACGCACACGTTCGGCGATGGCGTCGGTGACAGCCTTGGCTTCGGGTTTGTCCCGCGCACTCATCTGAATGATTGCGAGGACCACCGCGAACAGATTCTTCACCCGGTGATTGAGTTCGCGAGCAAGAAGATCGGCGCGATCGCGCGCTTCTCCAACCGCAGCTGCCTGCGCGGCTTCCGCCTCGGCGCGAGCAGCTCGCGAAACCAGCCGCGAACCGAAATAGATCGCGATGACCAGAAGGGCGATCAACGTGCCGAGCAGGGGCAGAACTCGCCCTTCGAGCCGCGCTGTATCCTGCACCTGGCTGGACAGCAGCTCGCGCTCGATTTCTTCCATCTCGTTGAGCGAGCGGCGCAGGCGCTCCATCGTTTCCTGACCCTGGTCGCTCAGAATCGCGCGGCGGGCTTCCAGCAGCTTGCCATCCTCAAGCAGGACGACCGTGTTCTCGAGCTCGGAGAACTTCGCTTCGGAAAGCATGCTGATCTGATCCAGCAGTTCCTCCTGCCGTGCCGTCGCGTCATCGCCCAGCAGATCGCGGACCCGGCGCAAAGCCGGATCGATCTGTTCCCGCCCTGCCTGATAGGGTTCGAGGTAACGCCGATCGAGCGTAATGAGATACCCACGCTGACCGGTCTCGCCGTTGAGTGCTGCGGTCTCGACGCGTTTCAATTCCTCGATCAGTTCTGCAGTATGTCCCGACTGCTGGCGCTGCGCGCGCTCCGCCTCCACGGTTTGATAGACCAGGAAGATGAGCGCCATCATCGCAGCGCCGATGATCAGCAGGACGATGGCGTTCGGAAGCCTGACACCCAAAGCTTTGCCTTGCATATTCATGACTAGTGCGCCGCTCCCCAGCTCTTCCCGGTTCCGATGTCTATACCCAAGGGCACGGAAAGGTCGATTGCGGGCCGTGCGGCGCCTGCCATCACGCGCTCGATGATTTTGGATGCGGCGTCCGCATCGCTTTCGGGCAATTCGAAAACAAGTTCGTCGTGGACCTGTAAAAGCATCCGTACATGGCCGAGGCCCGCTTCTTCAAGCGCAGGCCCCATGCGAACCATGGCCCGCTTGATGATGTCGGCACTAGTGCCCTGGATCGGGGCGTTGATCGCCGCGCGTTCGGAACCGGCGCGTTCGTTCGGATTCTTCGAATTGATCCGTGGGAACCATGTCTTGCGGCCGAACAGCGTTTCCGAATACCCCTTCTCGCGCACGCTTTCGAGCGTGTAGAGAATGTACTTCTGGATGCCGGGGAAGCGCTTGAAGTAGGTATCGATCATGGCCTGCGCCTCGTCGGGCTCTACCTTGAGGCGGCCAGCCAGACCCCAGCGGGAAATGCCGTAAAGGATGGCGAAGTTGATCGTCTTGGCGCGAGCGCGGGTGTCGCGGGTGACTTCGCCGAACATCTCGCTCGCAGTGCGCGAATGGATATCCTCGCCCTCCTCAAATGCTTCGCGTAGCGGGCCGACATCGGCCATGTGCGCGGCCAGCCTCAATTCGATCTGCGAATAGTCGGCAGCAAGCAGTATATTGCCCTCGTCTGCAACGAACGCCTCGCGGATCTGGCGACCGATTTCGGTGCGGATCGGGATGTTCTGGAGGTTCGGATCGGTTGAGGAAAGCCGGCCAGTCTGAGCCCCTACCAGGCTGTAACTGGTATGGACCCGGCCGGTCCGCGGATTGATAGCCTGCTGAAGCGCATCGGTATAGGTCGACTTCAGCTTGGTCAGCTGGCGCCACTCCAGCACCTTGTCGGCAATGTCGGCGCCATCTCCGGACAGTCGTTCCAGCACCGACTGGTCGGTCGAATACTGGCCGCTCTTGCCCTTCTTGCCGCCCTTGTGGCCCAGCTTTTCGAACAGGATTTCGCCTAGCTGCTTGGGGCTGCCGACAGCAAATTCCTGTCCGGCCAGCTCATGTATCTCGCCTTCGAGCCGGGCGGTCTCGGTCGCGAACTCGTCCGACAGGCGCGCTAGCTGGGCACGATCGACCTTGATGCCATGTCGTTCCATTCCGGCAACGACAGGGACCAGCGCGCGATCGACACGCTCGTAGATCTTCGTTCCGCCTTCTACCGGGAGGCGGCGGTGCAGATGCGTATATAGCCGCCAGGTTACGTCCGCATCCTCGGCAGCGTATTCCGTAGCCTTATCGAGGGGGACCTCGCCAAAGGGAATCGCCTTCTTGCCGGTGCCGCACACTTCCTTGAAACTGAGGCATTTGTGACCAAGGTGGCGTTCCGCCAGCTCGTCCATTCCGTGCCCCCCGCCGATCCCGGCTTCGCTGCGACCAGCGTCGAGGGCGAAGCTGATGATCATCGTGTCATCGATCGGTGATACCTCGATCCCGTTGCGTGACAGCACGTTGAGGTCATACTTTCCGTTCTGGAAAATCTTTAGCACCGCATCATCTTCCAGAAGCGGTTTCAGCAATTCCAGCGCGGCTTTCATCTCGATTTGATCGGGCCGTTCGGCGAACATGTCGCTGCCGCCATGGGCCAGCGGGATATAGCAGGCGTCGTTCGGGCCGAGCGCAAGGCTGATGCCAACCAGGTCGCACTGCATGCAGTCGAGCGAGCTGGTCTCGGTATCCACCGCCACTACCCGCGCGTAGCGGGCGCGCTCGATCCAGGATCGGAGCCGCTCTTCCGTCTGGACGCATTCATAGGCGCTGCGGTCCACGGCGGGCATATCGGGCAAGGACTGGGTATTGCCTTCGGTGGTTGGCTCGGTGCCCGCAGTTTCCTGCTTGGGCGGATTGAGATCGGTCGCGCGGTTGGGGCTGCCGGTACCGGATTCGAGACGCCGCAGGAGGCTAGTGAACCCGTGCTTTTCCAGAAACGCCGCAAGCGGTTCGCTGGGAACGCCAGCCAGCTTCATGTGGTCGAGATCGACGGGCAGACCGCAATCTTCGCGCAAGGTCACGAGCACGCGACTAAGCTCGGCATTTGCGCGGTGCTCGATGAGGCGCTCCTTCAGCTTGCTCTTCTTCATCCCCTCGGCCGCGTCGAGCGCAGCGGTCAGATCGCCATGTTCGGCGATGAGCTTGCTCGCGGTCTTGGGACCTACGCCGAAGATACCGGGGATGTTGTCGACCGAATCGCCCATAAGGGCCAGGACATCGCCCACCTTTTCGGGCGGAACGCCGAATTTTTCCTGGACCTCTTCGATATAAATGCGCGCACTTTTCATCGTGTCGAGCATGTCGATCCTGGCGCCGTCCTTCTCGCCGACCAGCTGCATCAGATCCTTGTCCGAAGACACGATGGTCACGTCCCAGCCCTTGGCCTGCGCGGCGCGGGCATAGGAGGCGATCATGTCGTCCGCTTCCACGTCGGGTTCTTCGATACAGGGAAGGCTGAAGGCCCGGGTCGCATCGCGGATCAGCGGGAACTGAGGGACCAGATCTTCGGGCGGATCGGGCCGGTTGGCCTTGTACTGATCGTAGATCTCGTTGCGGAAACTGTGGCTCGACTTGTCGAGAATCACCGCCAGATGCGTCGGCCCGTCCGCCTTGTCGAGATCGTCCGCCAGCTTCCACAACATGGTGGTATAGCCATAGACCGCGCCGACCGGCGTGCCTTCGGGGTCGGTCAGGGGGGGCAGGCGGTGATACGCCCGGAAAATATAAGCCGAGCCATCGACGAGATAGAGGTGCTGCTTGTCTGCCATCGCAAGGGGCACTAGCAGGCAGTCGCCCCGATGGGGAGCGTCAAGCGAGCGAAAATTGCGAATGTAAAAATGGCGTAAATGCGCCGAATTGCGGCAAGATAGTGGCAATAAGGCGCAAAAAGGCTTGCAGTGCCACAATGTGGCCACTATTTAGACATCGTAAGGCCAGATTTGATGGCCTTGCGCGGGGACGGATCTCCTCTCCGCATCCAGAACTCGCTGTTTAAGGATTTACCATTATGCGTAAGATCGCACTCGTCGCCGCCGCTTCGGCCGCCGCTCTCTCGCTCGCTGCTTGCTCGGAAGCTACCGAAGATTCTGCTGGCGAAACCGTTGATTCGGCTGCTGCCGACACCGAAGCCAACATGGAAGCCGCTGGCAACACCATGGAAGACGGCGCTGCTGAAATGGAAGCTGGCGCTGACGAAATGGCTGCAGACGCTGACGCAGCTGCTGCTGAAGTCGAAGCTGACGTTCAGGACGAAACCACCGCAGAAGCTCAGGCCGACTAATTCGGTTCAGCTTTGCGGGACGGTTCACCGTTCCAAAAAGAAGGGCGGTGCCAGATGGCGCCGCCCTTTCTTTATGGCTTGGAGCCACGCGAATGTTGGTCCGGCCTAGCCGCCGTAATCGGCATCAGCCCAGACGCGGCGATCGTCTTTGCGGTCAGCGAAACCACGGTAAAGAGCTCCAGTGATCGTAGAAATCCGGGCATCGCGAAGTTGCCGCGCTTCGAGCTTGCGGCTGCGATTGCCGTTTTCGACTGCCATCGAGGGGCTCTGCCCTGTCACGTAGATGGCCACGGCAACGGCCCGCCCGTCGGGCGTGTGGAAGATGCCGATATCGCTGGCCGTGCGGGCTAGCGTGCCCGTCTTATGCGCAAGGCCGGCACTCGTCGGAAGGGCCGACCGCATGCGTTTCTTCCCCGTCGTGGTGGCTCGCATTGCATTCATCAAAACGCCGCGCGAAGATGTGCTGAGCCACTTGCCCTGGTAAATCCCCGCCAGAAGCTGACCCATCGCACGCGGGGTCGCGCTGTCGCGGAAGTCCACGGCAGAGGCGGGATCGACGCGGCCGTCTTCACGAACCAGTGTCGCGATATCGCGGGTCAGTTGGAATTCAGTGATGCCTGCGCTGCGCATCCAGTCGTTGACTGCCTTGGGACCGCCGACGGCGTTGAGCAGGGCATCGGTGCAGGCATTGCAGCTCTTGCTGATCATCAGGTCGAGGTGTTGCTTACCGGACAGATAGGCGCCGCCCGGCCGCGGCAGCCGCCATTCGCTGGTCAGACTCCACTTTCCGGCGTCGACACCTGCGAGATAGGTTGCCGCGATAGCGACTTTGCTGGTGCTGGCCATCGGAAAGCGCTGATCGGCCAGGACGCCGATCTCGTGACCCGTCGTAAGGTCGATCGCATAGACGCCGATGCGGCCCTGCGAACCTTCTGCCAATTGGGAAATGCGCTGTCCGAGCGGGTCTTCGTAAACCGCTTCATAGGTCTGGGGCGTGCGTGCTTCGGTGCCCAGAACCTGGTCGAATTGTGCCGTATACGCTTGTGCGTTGGCGATCGCCGGCATTCCCAGGGCAAGAGCCCCAGCTGCCAGCATACTCCCGAGTTTTGTGATCCGCATGGCTATCCTGTTACCAAAGTTATGGTTTTCAGAACATTAACGGTATTCTGGCGCAAGCTGCAAGCACTGCCGCGACGAATTGTGTCGCGACAGCGCTCAAGATGCTGCGAGCTAAGTGCTCGTTTTGGAGTTTTTCTTTCTGAAATCAGGCGGCGGCAATGGCCTTTTCGATACGGTCTGTGGGTTCTCCGGTCATCGTCTTGTCGATTTCGCCGACGAGACGCTTTTCGAGTTCCGAATGATAATGCCGCCGCATTTCACCCAAGGTCTTGGGGTCCGCGATCACCAGAAGATCGTCGATTTCACCCGCGATAGACTTGGCATTCAGCCATTCCGCGGCGGCCGCGCCGTGGGCCAGTTCGTTGAGATCGGTGGCGCCGCGGCGCTGGCCGATATCGTCCTGATGCTTGATCCCGGCGCTGAAATTGGTGGCATCGAGATCGGGCTTCTGTGCGCCTTCCAGCTTGGGTTCGAACGGCTGGCCGGTGTTCTGCATGACGGTGAAATTCTCGCCATCGACGATTGCGACGTGGGCCTTGTGCGGCAGTTTCATGGATGTCTCCTCCAGTTAATTGGTCTCGCGCAATCAACGGCCAGTGTTCCGAAATGGTCCCCGAACACCCTCTTGATCGGATGGAGCGAGGCCGGAACTAGACAGGCTGACCGTGCCGTTCGCAGATTAGCCGGTTGACCCCAAGCCCAAGCTGGGTCTGTATGAGCGCCGACAATCTTGGGGACCAATTTCTATGACCAATCTGTTCCGCGCCGCTGCCTGCGGCCTGCTGCTTTCCACGTCGAGCGTAGCCATGGCGCAATCCGCGCCGATCGTTCTTCCCGGCGCCCCGGGAGAGACGCCCCGCGTGGTTGGCGAGGCGGAAGCGATCGCGCTGTCCGACACGCGCTATTCGCCGGCCGACGTGCGCTTCATGCAGGGCATGATCGCCCACCACCAGCAGGCGGTAGAGATGTCACGCCTCGCCGAAGAGCGCACGAATAACGATGCAATCCTCAAGACGGCGAACCGGATCGAGGCGGGCCAGCGCGACGAGATGACATTCATGCGCGAATGGCTGGAGCAGCGCGGCGAACAGATCGCCATGCCGCATTCCATGCATACCGGCGCGCATGGCATGGGCCTGATGAAGGGCATGGCCACGCCCGAACAGATGGCAGAACTGGCCGCATCCAACGGCACCGCTTACGACGAGCTGTTCCTCAAGCTGATGATCGCCCACCACAAGGGCGCGCTCGACATGGTGGAAGAGCTGCACGATGCGCCGGGCAGCGCCTACGAACCGGTGCTGTTCGAATTCACCAACGATGTCGTGAGCGACCAGCAGGCCGAGATCGACCGCATGAACGAGGTGCTGGCCGATCTTTCGCGCGATCCGCGGGCAACGCTGGCAGCGGGCTTCCGCGATGCGGGCGAGGCGATCTCGAACCTCAGGCTGGTGGCCGCGCAGCCCAAGCCTGCCGGTTTCTTCGATCCCAAGAACCCGGCGCAGCTTCAGCCGCTAATCGAGAAAGAAGAGGGCGAAAAGGCCGAAGCCAAGGACGGCGAAGAAGACAAGCCCCAGTTCGGCAAGCGCGGTTCGCTGCTCGATTTCGCCAATACCGATATCGCTTTCTCGGGCGATCTGATGGTGGCGGGCAGCTATCACGGCTTCAACGCCTATCGCCTGGGCGCGGACGGTGTGCCGCAGCTCGTGTCCTCCACCGTCTGTCCCGGCGGGCAGGGCGACGTTTCGATCGTGGGCGACCTCTTGGTGATGAGCGTGCAGGACAGCCGCGCCCGCATCGATTGCGGATTGCAGGGCGTGGCTGGCGAGGTCAGCGAGGAACGCTTCCGCGGCCTGCGCATCTTCGACATTTCCGACATCACCCGCCCGCGACAGGTGGGGCTGGTGCAGACCTGCCGCGGCAGCCACACCCATTCCATCGTCAGCGCCGACGACAAGCGGATCGTGGTCTATAACTCGGGCACCAGCTATGTGCGCGATAACGAGGAGCTGGAAGGCTGCTTCGACACCGCCGGCGATGAAACCGCCCTGTTCAGCATCGATGTGGTCGAGATCCCCGTCGCCAATCCGGCCGCGGCGCATATCGTCGACAGCCCGCGCGTCTTTGCCAAGGACGGCCAGATCGCCGGCCTGTGGCGGGGCGGCAATCATGGTGACGGTACGCAGGACACCTATGTCACCAACCAGTGCCACGACATCACCGTGTTCCCGGCGAAGAACCTCGCCGCCGGTGCGTGTTCGGGCAATGGCATCATCCTCGACATTTCCGATCCGCTCAAGCCGAACCGCATCGACGATGTGACCGACAAGGGCTTCGCCTACTGGCACTCGGCAACCTTCAACAACGATGGCACCAAGATCCTCTTCACCGATGAATGGGGCGGGGGTGGCCGTCCGCGCTGCCAGGCCGGCGATCCCACCAACTGGGGCGCCGATGCCTTCTACGCCATCGAAGACGGCAAGCTGAGCTATCGCGGCATCTACAAGCTGCCCGCGCCGCAAAGCGACAAGGAAAACTGCGTCGCGCACAATGGCTCGATCATCCCCGTACCGGGGCGCGATATCTTCGTGCAGGCGTGGTATCAGGGCGGCATCAGCGTGATCGACTTCACCGATGCCAGCAATCCGTTCGAGATCGCCTATTTCGACCGCGGCCCGGTCGACAAGGACCAGCTGGTGACCGGCGGTTACTGGTCGGCCTATTGGTACAACGGCCGCATCTACGCGACCGAGATCAGCCGCGGCCTCGACGTCTTCGCACTCGAACCCAGCGAGTTCTTGACGCCCGAGGAAATCGCCGCAGCCGAAGCGGCGCAATATGAAGGCGGCGTGTTCAACCCGCAGACCCAGACGCAGGTCACCTGGCCCGCCGAAGTGGTGCGCGCGGCCGAGGACAGCCGCAAGGGCGGTTGATCTTCCCTCCCGCGCTTGCGGAACAAGTACCGGCCGCGGCAGTAAGACTGTCGCGGCCGTTTTGTATCCGCACTCAGGGGGAAATGCATGAAAGCGCCAAAGGCAGTGGGCAGGATCGTCGTATTCCTGCTCGTCATCCTACTTCTGGCATCGCTCGTATCGCTGTGGGGCACGAACCGCGGATCGGTCCGCATGCTCGACATGATGCGCGAACCGATGATCTATCTCGCCGCGCTGCTCGGCGTGGTGGCGCTGTTCGCCGTGCGGCCGCGGCTGTGGATCGCGCTGGGCGTGGCGGCGGGCGTGATCGCCATCAATCTCTACCGGATCTGGCCCTATACCTTCCTTGCCTCGACGCAGGTTCCCTTGCCCGAGGAAGTCGACGGGATGAGCTGTGCGCGCGTGCTCTCCTTCAACGTTCTTCAGCCGAACGATCGCTATGCCGAAACGGCCAGCCTGATCCAGCGGGTCGACCCCGACATCCTGCTGCTGATGGAAACCAACGAAAAGTGGATGGACGAGCTGGAGCCGGTGCTTTCAAGCTATGGCTACCGGCTGGATCGCCCGCTGGAGAACAAATACGGCATGGCCTTCGCCACACGGCTGGAAGTCGACCGTGCCGAAATGATCGCCAACACCAGCTCCAACACGCCCACGCTCTATGCCACTTTGCGCATGGGCGACGGCGCGCGTTTCGAACTGATCGGCCTGCACCCGCGCCCCCCGCTGCCCGGTGAAAGCACGGCCAAGCGCGATGCCAATATCGCCCGCGCCGGTGCGAGGACGCCCGATGCGCTGTCCAACGTGCTGGCCATCGGCGATTTCAACGATGTGCCTTGGTCGCGCACGACGCAGAAATTCGCGCAGGAAGGCAAGTTCTCCGACCCCCGCGCAGGCCGCGGCAGCTTCGCCACCTTCCCGGCGGATTACGCGCTGGTCGGCTGGCCGCTCGACCAGATCTTCGTGCGGGACGGGGTAAAGGTTGAAGAACTGGCCATCGGCGACGATGTCGGCTCGGACCACCTGCCCCTGATCGCCAAGGTCTGCGTCGATCCGCAGAGCAAGGATGCCGATCTGGAACGGGTTTACGCGCCGAAGCGGTGACCCGGCAGCAAAGGACAGTCCCAAGGGTGGCTGACGCCTAAAACCACGCGCGCAGGCCGAGTAACAGGGCGAGGCCGTCCGGGTCTTCTCCGGCTGCGCGGGCGAGGTCTGCCGTTTCGCCCAGCTTCGCTTCGTATCCCACGCCGACATAGGGCGCGAATTCTCGAGCCAGTTCGTAACGCAGGCGCAAGCCGGTCTCGAATTTGGTGAGGCCAGAGCCGGTCTCGCGCTCGGGAATGTCCTGCGCGGAAAGCTCCAGCTCCGCGCGCGGCTGGAGGATCAGGCGCTGGGTGAGCTTGTAGTCGTATTCGCCTTCCAGCCCGGCAGTCAGATCGCCGCGGTCGGACAGGAAAGCGGCCGCATCGACATGGAACATGTAGGGCGCAAGTCCCTGCACGCCGAGGACAAGGTGGCTGCGGGTCTCGGGTTCGAGGTCCAGCCGTGCCCCGGCTTGCAGATCGAAATAGGGACCGATCGCATGGCCCCACAGCGCCTGAAATTCGGCATCCTCGACGCCGCCCCCGAACGCACCTTCGCCTTCGGATTTGAGGACGAATTTGTCGATGTCCCCGCCGTACCAGCCTTGCACATCCCACAGGTAGGCCTCGTGGCCGTCCGAGATGCGCACTTCCAGCCGTTCGGCGAGCAGCGTGCCGGTTTTCATGTCGCCATGCGTGGCATGATTGGTCGCGCGCGCTTCGGCCATGACGGCAGAGCCGTAAATCTCGTCGGCAGCGTGCTGCGGTCCTTCGAACGCTTCGGCGGGCGGCGGACCGGATGGCAGGTCGCCCGCCGCATGCATCGAATGATCCATGGGTTGCGTGCCGGTCACATCAGGGAGCTTGAACGGAGCCGGCTCGGGCTTTGGTGCAGACGTTTCGGCCTGCTTGATGCCGTGGTCCGAGTGGTCCTGCATCACATGGCCCGCATGGCCCGCATGGCCCGCATGGTCCTGGGCCGCTGCAGGCAAGGCCGCGATCAGCAGGGGAGCGGCAAGGAGAAAGCGCGCGCTCACGCCGCATCCTCCGGCGCGGGGAAGGGCCGCACGGTAACCGTCTGCATCATGCCTGCGTGCATGTGATAGAGGAGGTGGCAGTGGAAAGCCCAGTCGCCCGGCTCGTTGGCGGTAACGTCGAAAGTCGCAGTGCTGCCCGGCTGGACCACGACCGTGTGCTTCAATGGCTGGTTCATCATGCCCGCGCCGTTGACCAGTTCGAAGAAATGGCCGTGCAGATGGATCGGATGCGCCATCATGGTGTCGTTGACCAGCTTGACCCGCACGCGCTCGTCATAGGCGAAGCGGATCGGATCGTCGGTGACAGCGGAAAACTTCTTGCCGTCGAAGCTCCACATATACCGTTCCATATTGCCGGTGAGGTGGATCTCCAGCTGGCGCGTGGGCACGCGGTGAGGGTTCGCTCGCGCGGACTTGAGATCGGTGTAGCGCAGCACGCGGTGCGGCACATTGTCGAGGCCGAGGCCGGGGTAATCCATCCGGTCCATCGGCATGGGCGCAACCATGTCGAGGCCGGGCCCGACCTTCACATCCTTGGGCAGGCTGGAGGTATCGCGCATCGAATGGTCCATGCCGCCGTGATCCATCGAACCGTGGTCCATGGCCGGTGTGCTCGCGGAGGCGCCGTGGTTCATCGCCCCGTGATTCATGGAAGCGTGACCCATGGAAGCGTGATCCATCCCCGCATGGTCCATTCCGCCATGCGCATCCTGCTTCATCGCGCCGCCGTGGCCGCCGTCCATTGCGCCCATGCCCATGTCGGCCATGGTCAGCGTGACCGGTTCGCGCAGCGGCGGCGGGGTCGCGCGCTTACCCTTGTCCGAGGTGAGCGAGGCGAGGCCCATGCCGCTCCGGTCCATCGCCTCTGCCACCAGCGCATGGCTGCCCGCGGGCGGCGTCACGATCACGTCGTAGGTTTCTGCGGTCCCGATCTGGAATTCGTCCACCTCGACCGGCGCGACATCCATCCCGTCGGCAGCGATCACCGTCATGGGAACGCCGGGAATACGAACGTTGAAAAAGGTCATCGCCGACCCGTTGATCACGCGCAGCCGCACCCGCTCACCCGGTGCGAACAAATACTCCAGATTGTCCATCGGGCCGTGCCCGTTGACGAGGAAGGTATAGGTCGAACCGGTCACGTCCGAAATGTCGCGCGGGTTCATGCGCATCCCGCCCCACATCAGCCGCTCGTCCACCGGCATGTCGCCATCCGTCGCGGTCTGCATCTGGTAGTTGAAATAATGCTCGCCCACCTTGAGCTTCCGCGCGATCTCATGCGGGTGCATGGCGCTGAATTCGGACAGCAGGACCACGTAATCGCGGTCGTAACGCGGATCGGGTGTGGCGCTCTCGATCACGATCGGGCCGTAATGCCCCGCCTGTTCCTGCAGCCCCGAATGGCTGTGCCACCAATAGGTGCCGCTTTGCCGGATGGGGAATTCGTAGGTGAAGGTCTGGCCCGGCTTGATGCCGGGGAAGCTCACGCCGGGGACGCCGTCGAACTGGAAGGGCAGCAGCAGGCCGTGCCAGTGGATCGAACTGTCCTCGTCCAGCCGGTTGGTCACGTCGATGCGCAGATCCTGCCCTTCGCGCAGGCGCAGCAGCGGGCCGGGAACACTGCCGTTGACGGCGATGGCATGGCCCTTGCGCCCGCCGACGCTGACATGGTGCCGGTCGATCGACAGGGCGATCCGTTCGCCCGATACTTCGCCGAAGCCCTGCCGCGCATGCGTCAGGCTTGCGCCCCGCGCCCAGGCCGGAACCGCAAGCCCCCCGGCGCCAAGCCCGGCCGAACCGAGCAGGAATTTACGCCGCGAAACGAGCGGGGAAGGACTTTCTTTGCATATCATGGCTATCTCATATTATACCCCCGGGGAGTATTCAATGGAGATTGCCGCATGGGCCCGAACAAGGCCGTACTGAATCGCCTGTCGCGGATCGAGGGACAGGTCAGGGGACTGGCGCAGATGGTGGAGGAAGACCGCTACTGCATCGACATCCTGCAGCAGTTCCAGGCGGTGAAAGCCGCGCTGGGCAAGGCCGAGACCGAGATCCTCAAGAACCACGCGGCCTGCTGCGTCGCCGAAGCCATCGCTTCGGGCGATGCGGAGGACCAGCGGCAGAAATTCGCCGAGCTGGTGGATCTGTTCGCGAAGACGAAGCGGTAGACGATGGAAGAGGCGAGGGTGAAGGAGGCCACAGTGAAGGAGGCCTCAGTGAAGGAGACAGGGGAAATGCAGGAAAACGGCGTGCCGCACGAAGGCAATTACAAACGTTTCATGGCGATGGTGGGCACATCGACCGTGATCATGTTCGGCCTGATGTATCTCAACACCTATGCGCTCGACCATGTGATGTGGAGCGAGACGCGGTTCTGGATGATGTTCGTGATGGGCGCGGTGATGGCCATCGTCATGCTGCTGTTCATGTGGGGCATGTACCGCAATACGGCCAAGAACTGGATCATCATCGGCGTGGCGGTGGTGACCTTCGCGGCGGTGCTGTTCCTCGTCCGCAGCCAGGAAACCGTGTATGACGAGGAATGGATGTCGGCGATGATCCCGCATCATTCCATCGCCATCATGACCAGCGAACGCGCGCATATCCGCGACAAAAGGGTGCAGGAGCTGGCCAACAGCATCATCACCGCCCAGCGCAAGGAGATCGCCGAGATGAAATGGCTGCTCGGCGATATCGAGCGCAACGGCATCGCAGCGACCGAGGAAGAGGCGGCCAGCCGTCCGGTCCCGGAGTTCGAAGGCCATCTCAACCCGGACGGCGGCGCCACCCCCTGAACGGACGGATCAAGACCAATAAAGAAGCCCGGCAGGATCGCTCCCGCCGGGCTTCTTTATTGTGCCTGTCGGCTGGTTGGCGCGAGCTTAGAAGCCCATGCCGCCCATTCCGCCCATGCCGCCCATGTCGGGCATTGCAGGGGCAGCCGACTTGTCTTCGGGCTTGTCGACGATCGCGGCTTCCGTGGTGATCAGGAGGCCGGCAACCGAGGCAGCGTTCTGCAGGGCAGTACGGACAACCTTGGTCGGGTCGATCACGCCGGCCGCTACGAGGTTTTCGTAGGTGTCGGTCGCAGCGTTGAAGCCCAGCGTTTCGTCATTGCCGTCGAACAGCTTGCCCGAAACAACCGCACCGTCATGGCCGGCGTTCGTAGCGATCTGGCGAACCGGAGCGGTCAGCGCACGGCGAACGATGTCGATGCCGCGGGTCTGGTCGTCGTTCTCGCCCGAAAGGCCGTGGAGAGCCTTCGACGCATAGAGCAGCGCGGTACCGCCGCCCGGGACGATGCCTTCTTCGACGGCTGCGCGGGTTGCGTGCAGCGCATCGTCGACGCGGTCCTTGCGTTCCTTCACTTCGACTTCGGTGGCACCGCCGACCTTGATCACGGCAACACCGCCGGCGAGCTTCGCCAGACGTTCCTGCAGCTTTTCCTTGTCGTAATCGCTGCTGGTGTTGTCGATCTGGGTGCGGATTTCGCTGACGCGAGCCTTGATGTCGCCTTCCGAACCGGCACCGTCGACGATGGTCGTGTTGTCCTTGTCGATGGTGACGCGCTTGGCTTCACCGAGCATGCCCAGCGTGACGTTTTCCAGCTTGATGCCGAGATCTTCGCTGATCATTTCGCCCTGCGTCAGGATTGCGATATCCTGCAGCATGGCCTTGCGGCGATCGCCGAAGCCCGGAGCCTTGACTGCAGCAACCTTGAGGCCGCCGCGCAGCTTGTTGACCACGAGGGTGGCCAGCGCTTCGCCTTCGATGTCTTCCGCGATGATCAGCAGCGGACGGCCCGACTGGACAGCCGCTTCGAGAACCGGAAGCATTGCCTGCAGGTTCGAGAGCTTCTTCTCGTGGATCAGGATGTACGGGTTTTCGAGTTCGACCGTCATCTTGTCCGGGTTGGTGATGAAGTACGGGCTGAGGTAGCCGCGATCGAACTGCATGCCTTCGACGGTTTCGAGCTCGAATTCGAGACCCTTCGATTCGTCGACGGTGATCACGCCTTCCTTGCCGACCTTTTCCATGGCTTCGGCGATCTTTTCGCCGACTTCACGGTCACCGTTGGCCGAGATGATGCCGACCTGAGCGATTTCGCCCGAGCCCGACACGTCCTTCGAACGGCCCTTGAGGTCTGCAACGACCTTTTCGACAGCGAGGTCGATGCCGCGCTTGAGGTCCATCGGGTTCATGCCTGCTGCAACCGACTTCATGCCTTCGGTCACGATCGACTGGGCAAGTACGGTGGCAGTGGTGGTGCCGTCACCGGCAGCGTCGTTCGACTTCGAAGCGACTTCCTTGAGCATCTGCGCGCCCATGTTCTCGAACTTGTCTTTCAGTTCGATTTCCTTGGCGACGGTAACGCCGTCCTTGGTGATGCGCGGGGCGCCGAAGCTCTTGTCGATCACGACGTTGCGGCCCTTGGGGCCCAGCGTGACCTTCACGGCGTTGGCGAGAGTGTCGACACCGCGCTGAATGCCTTCGCGCGCGTCGCGGCTGAATTTTACGTCCTTGGCAGCCATGTTGCTGTCCTTTCCGTTCAGATTTCTATTCGATCAGATTACTGAAGTTGACACAGTTGACAGTGTCAAAGCGAAGAGATCGGGCTCAGCCCATGATCCCCATGATGTCGCTTTCCTTCATGATCAGCAGATCTTCACCGTCGAGCTTGATCTCGGTGCCGGACCACTTGCCGAACAGCACGCGATCGCCTGCCTTCACGTCAAGCGGGGTAACGGTACCGTCTTCGGCCTTGGCGCCTGCACCAACAGCGACGATTTCGCCTTCGCTGGGCTTTTCCTTGGCGCTGTCGGGAATGATGATACCGCCAGCAGTCTTTTCTTCGGCTTCGATGCGGCGAACAAGCACGCGGTCGTGAAGCGGACGAAATGCCATAATGATGACCTTTCTATTCGAGAGTGAAAATGATGGTTGGCACTCACTGGTCGAGAGTGCCAGCACGGGGCATTTGGTATCGAGTGCGGACTGAGTCAACGGGCCCTTGCGAAAAATTTTCACGCGATCGGGCAGGCCGTGCCGCGGGCTGGCCAGAGCGAGGCAATTGGCCTATCGCGCCACGCAAATCCGCCATTGGCGCAGTATTCAGGAGTTCATCATATGCAGACCGACAAGGCCGTTTCGGCCCTGACCATTCCCGAACAGGTGCTGGTGTGGCTGCGCCTGCACATGATGGAGATTGCCGGGGCTTTCGCGGTGCTGATCATCGGGCTGATCGTGGCGAAAGTGCTGTCGAGCCTGGTCGAGCGCGCGCTGACCAGATCGCCGCGCTTCGATCCCACTGTGGCGACCTTCCTCTCCAACCTCGTCAAATATGCGCTGTGGGCGCTGGTCATCGTGACCGTGCTGACCCAGTTCGGGGTGGAGACCACCAGCATCCTTGCCGCGCTGGGCGGCATGGCGCTGGCCGTGGGGCTGGCGCTGCAGGGCACGCTCAGCAATGTGGCGGCAGGCGTGATGATCCTGGTCCAGCGTCCCTTCAAGGTGGGCGAGGCGATTTCTGCGGGTTCGGTGACCGGCACTGTCCAGCAGATCGGCCTGTTCACCACCGAATTGAAGCAGTTCGACGGACTGTTCGTGATGGTGCCCAATTCCGAATTGTGGAATCAGGCCATCGTCAATTTCCATCGCCATCCGATCCGCCGGTTCGAGCTGGTGGTGGGCATCGGCTATAACGACAGCATGGAGCAAGCCCGCAAGGAATTGCTGACCATGGCCGCGGCCGACGAGCGCGTGCTGGCCGATCCGGAGCCGGTGGCTTTCGTCGCCTCGCTGGACGACAGCTCGGTGGGTATCGGGCTGCGCGTATGGTGCGCCACAGGGGATTATCTCGGCCTGGGCTGGGACCTGACTGAAAAGGTCAAGGCGCGCTTCGACGATGTCGGTATCTCGATCCCGTTCCCGCAGCGCGAGGTTACCCATCGCGCGGCCTGAGGCATCAGGCCCGGGTGGTAAGGCCCAGCCTGTCCCGCCATGCCCACCGCCATGTGAGGAGGAGGGCGGCGACGGACAAGCCGGTCGCCAGCCCGATCCACACGCCTATGCCTTCGAGACTGGTGTAGAAGCCGAGCCATAGCGACATGCCGATGCCCGGCACCCAATAGGCGAAGGCCGCCATCCACATCGGTACGCGCGTATCCTGCAATCCGCGCAAGGCCCCGGCGGCGACGGCCTGCATTCCGTCGACCAGCTGGAAGGCGGCGGCGATGACGATGTATTTGAGCGCGAAGCCCACCAGTACTGCGTTCTTGGGATCCCAGGGATCGATATAGATTGCCAGCAGCGGCTTGGGGATGGCGATCATCGCGATGGCGGTCAGCGCCATGAAGCCGGTGCCCACGGCGATGGCGGTCCAGCCTGCGCGCTTCATCCCGTCGCTGTTGCGCGAACCGTAGAAGAAGCCGACGCGGATGGTTGCCGCCTGGCCCACGCCGAAGGGCACCTGGAAGGCCAGAGCAGCGATCTGCAGGGCCACCGTATGCGCTGCCAGCTGGCTCGCCCCGATATTGCCCATCAGGAAGGCTGCCGCCCCAAAGATGCCGGCCTCTGCCGTGATGGTGAGCGCGATGGGCGTGCCGATGCGGGTGATATGCCAGAAGCGCGGCCAGTCGGGCGACCACCAGCGGCCGAAGATGCGATACCGGTGGAGGCGCGGGTCGAGCCGGATGACGGCGATATAGGCGCACAGCGTCACCAGCGTGGTGATGATCGTGGCCACGGCAGCACCGCGCAGGCCAAGTTCTGGCGCGCCGAAATTGCCGAAGATGAAGGTGTAATTGGCCAGCGCATTCACGAAGATACCGCCCGCGGTAATCGCGGTCGCCAGGATCGGGCGATCGAGCGTGGAGACGAAATTGCGCAGCACATTGTTGAACAGCATCGGCACCAGCGAAAGCACCAGCACGGTGTTGTATTCGAGCGCCATGGCGGTGATCTCAGCCTCCTGACCGGTAGCGCGCATCAGCGGGCCGAGCAGCAGGCACAGGCCGATCCCGCCCACGCCTGAAGCCAGCGCCAGCCACAACGCCATGCGGACCGATCGCCGCACGGGGCGCAGCGCCGGGGCTCGCTCGCCCAGTTCTGCCGCCGCCACGGGGGCTACCGCGCCGGTAAGGCCGGACAGCGCCCACATCACGAGCCCGAACAGCGCAATCGCCAGGGCCGAGGCGGCAAGCTGGCTTTCACCCAGCCGCGCGATGAAGATCACGTCCACCGCATAGGTCAGCATCTGCAGCAGATTGGCAGCGGCCAGCGGCCAGCTGAGGCGGAATGTGGCGCGAAGCTCGTTTCGCCAGCCATCGCTGCGGCTTGGCAGGGGCGCGGGGGTGTGGATTTCGGTCATGTCTTGTGAAGCCCCGATAGTGCGGAGCGCCGGGCCGCCTAGAAGGATTTGCGCGAAAGCTCAAATGGCTTCTGGCCTTCGTTCTGCAGCCCGCTTAGGGATTACCCGTAGACAGCCGTTCCAATTTCCTTCAAAAAAGGTAAGGTATTTGGCAGGGGGGCCAAGCAGAGGAACTCCAACTTAATGACGGCTCAGCCCAAAAGACTATTCGATCCACGCGAACCGCGGCTGGTTTTACAGCTGAGGACGGGTGTGGGACAGGCTGGCAAGGCATTCGATGCCGAAATCATGAATATTTCGACCGGCGGAATGCTGGTGAACACCAGTTCCGACATCGCGCATGATGATCCCATTCAGGTCGTTCTTCCGAAGAGCGGAGCGGTCGGCGCTACCGTCATCTGGTCGACCGAAGACCTTTACGGATGTTCTTTCGACAATCCGATTTCCGAGGAAGAGCTTGAGGGCGTGCGTGAAGCGGCCCGCTTCAGCAGCCCGTTCCGCCATGCCTATGGCGTCGATCACGAAACGCTCGGCGCGCGGATCAAGCGTCTGCGGATCGCATCGGGTTACACGATGGTCGAACTCGCCCAGAAAGTGGGCGTGAGCAAGCCGACGCTGTGGAAGTGGGAAGGCGATCAGGTTCGCCCCCGCCATGAAACGATGGGCATCCTCGCGAAAGAACTCGGTATCGGTGAGCTGGAGCTTGTTTATGGTGCTCCGCGTCTTGGCGAAGCGGCTGCGAACCTCGAAGAGGACGATACCCAGCATGGTTCGCTGGCAGACATCGTGCGGGCCAGTCGCAAGCGGATTGCCGAAGCGGCCGGGGTGGACGAAGTGAGCGTCGACATCCATATCAACTGGGGTAACGAATAGCGCCACAGGGCTGAGGCGTCCGGGCTGCCGCCCGTGCTTCAGGCAGAGGAAAGCTAGTTCCGCTTATGCGCGGCTGCATCGTCAACGACCTTGCAGGAAAATTGCTATGCCCTTCCTCCGTCCGCTCGCCGGCATAATGCTGCTGGCCGGCCTCTTGCCTGCCTCAGCCATCGCGCAGGAAGTCTACGCAGGCGTCTATGCCCATGGTGTGGATACGCCGTTCACCTTCGATACGAACGAGGGTGGAACCGATCTTCAGGCCGGTGTGCGGTTCGGCGAAATCGGCGCGTTGGGCGGCATGCAGCCCTATGTGTTCGGTTCGGCCAATCTATCGGGCGATACGAGCTTCGTCGGCGCGGGGGTCAGCTGGAAAGCGGAACTGGGCAAGGTCTACCTGCGCCCCGGCGTAGGTCTGGTAGTGCACGACGCACCGGACCGGCGAGTCGATCCTGCCACCGGCATACGGACCGATCTTGGCAGCCGGATCCTGTTCGAACCGGAGATCGCGCTGGGCTATGAAGTCTCGGACCGCTTTTCGGTAGAGGCGAGCTGGGTCCACATCAGCAATGCGCGGCTGTTCAACAGCGAGCAGAACCCCGGCATCGACATGATGGGCGCGCGGGTGAACTTGAAACTCTAAGCGTCCGGGTGAGTCGGATTGGTATCGCTCCGTTTGTCGGAGCGCGATCCGCTTGGGTTTTTGCCGTGACCATAGAGGTAGTCATATCTTCTTCGCCGGACGCGTCGACGGCGTCTGCCTGTAAGCGCGTCGAACAGATATACGGGCCAATGCACGGCGGCAGCCGCAAGCTTGTAAAGGACCGCCACAAGGTCGACTAATATCAGCAGAGGAAGCGTCGGAAATAACCACACATGGCGATCCACCTGAATGGATGTCATGGACTTGGGAAAACTACGTACTACGAGAGCTGAACCAATAAAGGTCGTGGCCAAATATCCGGCGACCGTGACCAACGTGTTCATTTTATTACCTTTCCATAGCGCGGCCCTGTGACTTGTATCCGGATCTTTTCTTCTGCAGATCTCGAGATACGGTAGTAACGCTTATGGCCGAAATACTAATGGCGGTAAACGTATAACGAAAAAGGGCGGCGCTTTTCAGCACCGCCCTCCGTATGATTTCTCGG
This sequence comes from uncultured Erythrobacter sp., assembly GCA_947504155.1. Lineage (GTDB taxonomy): Bacteria > Pseudomonadota > Alphaproteobacteria > Sphingomonadales > Sphingomonadaceae > Qipengyuania. The sequence goes on along the minus strand of CANNGF010000002.1, from coordinate 204,502 downwards.
AAAAGAAATCGAAGCGTAAGCAATTCCTGCCGAGGCAGGAAGGGACTTACTTGAGTTCGACGGTACCGCCGGCTGCTTCGATCTTGCCCTTGATTTCTTCGGCTTCTGCCTTGTTGACGCCTTCCTTGAGCGGCTTCGGCGCGCCTTCGACGAGACCCTTTGCTTCGGTCAGACCGAGGCCGGTGATGGCACGGACTTCCTTGATGACCTGGATCTTCTTGCCACCGTCGCCGGTGAGAATGACGTCGAATTCGTCCTTTTCTTCAGCTGCTTCAGCAGCGCCGCCAGCGGCGGGGCCTGCAACGGCAACAGCAGCAGCGGCGCTTACGCCCCACTCTTCTTCAAGTGCCTTGGCAAGCTCAGCGGCTTCCATGACGGTCAGCTTCGACAGTTCTTCAACAAGCTTGGCGATATCAGCCATGATGTTTCACTCCAATAATATGTGGCCGGGGCGTGGTTTGGAAAATGCCCCGATGAATAGGTGTTCTGTGCTTGAACCTGCTCTTACGCGGCTTCTTTGGCGCCATAGGCACCAACAACGCGTGCGAGCATCGAGGTGGGTTCCTTGATGGTCCGGACAACCTTGGTTGCCGGCGCATTGAGGAGGCCCACGATCGTGCCGCGAAGTTCGTCGAGGCTCGGCATCGAGGCCAGCGACCTCACACCTGCTTCGTCGAGCTTCTGAGCGCCCATCGATCCGCCGACGATTTCAATCTTGTCGGTGGACTTGGCGAACTCCACCACGGCCTTGGCCGCGGCAACCGGGTCTTCGGAATAACCGAGAGCGGTAGGACCAGTCAGGAATTCATCGATTCCTTCATAGTCGGTGTCCTTCAGGGCGAGCTTGGCGAGGCGGTTCTTCGCAACCTGGTAGGACGCACCGGCTTCACGCATCTTCGTACGCAATTCGGTCGACTGAGCGACCGTAAGGCCCAGGTTGCGCGTCACGACGACTACGCCAGCCTGGTTGAAGACTTCGCTGAGCTGGGCGACCGCATCGGTTTTCTGCGAACGATCCATGCCATACTCCTTCACTATGACCGGCCGGGATGGCTCCCGGACGATCGGCTACGTTTGTCCATGCCGGCAAACCGGCACGGGCGAGTCCGTTGAGGGGGAAGGAGTGCGCCACCATGATCCATGGAGACTGGCGCGAACGGCGATGCAGGACATCGCCAGAATATCTCTGTCCCCGTCTAGGCTGGAAATTAAGACCGGCTAATTCCGGTCACCAACTGTCTCGGACGGATGCGAAGGGCGAGAATCGAAAAGACCCGCCTTTTGCGAGGCGGGCCTTTAAAGCTTCGTGCGCCCGCGTCAAGGGCGGACATGTCATGGCGCGACGTTACATTGCGGTTTCGTCGCTCTCCATCATGGGTTCGCCGACGGGTTCAGTGCCGGTCGTTTCGGTTTCGGTTTCCAGCATGCCGTCGGTGGCTGGGTTTTCGCCGTCGATTTCATCGCCCGACGGCGCGGCGACGGCATCGGCCTGCATGTCTGCCGTATCGGAACCGTCGATCGGTTCGCCGCAGGCGCCGAGGGTCAGGGCAAGGGGGAGGGCGAGGGCAAGTCCGGGCTTCATCTGAAATCTCCTGTTTGTCTTCCCCTCAAGAACGGGCCCGGATGCCGAGCGTTCCGCAACGAAAAAGGCCCGGTACGAACACCGGGCCTTTCGTCAATCCGTGTGGCCGCGAGAGCGACCGGAGTGGATTATTCTGCTGCCGGAGCGGTTTCGTCGGTGGCCGGAGCTTCTTCAGCCATCGGGTCAGCGGCGGTTTCGTCGGCCATCATGGTGTCGTCGGTCGCCATGGTGTCGTCAGCCATCGGAGCTTCGACAGGAGCAGTTTCGACGACCGTGGTTTCTTCTTCAACCGGGGTTTCGTCTGCTGTTTCGCCGCAAGCAGCGAGGGTCAGCACAACGGGAAGAGCGGCAACGAGAGCGATTTTCTTCATGATTCGGTATTCCTGCGCCATGATTGGCGTGGCCTTAAAATAGCCTTATTCCCGTCAAGTGAAAGACACATTTTGCGTCAGGTGCATTTTTTCGGTGCGGGCGGAGTCACGTTGTAAGAGGGAGTGGTTTGGCGGGACGCTTCTGCACTCTGCGCGCGTCCATCCACCTCTCCACTCGCACCATGGCTGACGGGACGATGGAGACGATGACACCAACCAGGACAGCGTCGATTGCCAGGATCAACCATAATTCCGTACCCGTACTGCCGACCGCGGCCTGGTTGAGATGCTGATGCAGGAGACTAGCGGGAACACGTGCCAGCAACAGGAATGGCAGTGCGAGAAAATAAAGCAGGCCGAGGCGTCGAGCCGAAGCGATGGGTCCACCGATCCGGCCGTCGGTGGCAGCGGCTACGACCCAAGCGATGAGCAAGGGTTCCAGCAGCTGCTGGCCCAGCCCCACAGCGGCGCGGAACGTGTCGACATGCCCTTCGGGAACAAGGGAGCGTGTATAGAACAACGCCGCAAAAACGACCAATGAATAGGCGAAATATGGCAGATAGCGGGGGCCTGCCGAGCTCAGAGGCGCAAGGTTGCGATTACTGCGCTGGGAGATGAAATGCCGGATCACAAAGAAGGCCCCGATATAGATCAATGCCATCTTCACCCAGCCGAAGGCCATTCGTAGCCTATCACCTGCGACGGCGCGCCCCATCTCCTTGCTTTCGAACATCCCGATGCGGACCTCGACGATATGCTGGGCGAACTCCCACCCGATGATGGCGGCAAAGAGCCATGGCAATGCTTTGATGGCGCGCAGACTGTCGAGATAAGTGCCGCCAAGGTCGGTAAAGAAGCGTTTCATCCAGATCATCATAAGTCCTCCCTGTATTCGAGCAGATCCCCCGGCTGGCATTCCAATTCGCGGCAGATGGCTTCGAGTGTTGAAAAGCGGATTGCCTTGGCCTTGCCGGTCTTGAGGATGGAAAGGTTGGCGAGTGTGAGCCCGACACGCTCGGAGAGCTGTGTCAGCGTGATGCCGCGGTCCTGCAGCAGGTCGTCCAGCCGGACCGATATGGCGCTGGTGTCTTCGGAAGGCATCAGACGGTGCCTTCCAGGTCTTCGCGCATGACAGCACCTTCGCGGAAAACCTTCGCCAGAAGGAACAGCAGAAGGACTGCGAACCATCCGGTGAGCGAGAAGGTCCAGCCGAAATATTCGCCGCTGGCCGCGCTCGCCCAGACCGATATTTGTCCGAATATGAGGTCGAGGATATTCACGCCCAGAAGTGCCCAGCCTACCGCCTTGAGCCGGCGCGCATTCTGATCACTGAAGGCTTGCCCGATGGCCGCGTCACGGAGCAGGGCGATCAGGCGGGTGAAGATCACATGGACGCAGATCGCGGCCGGCACCACCATAGCGCAGACGGAGACAAGCCAGACCCACACTGCGTGGACTGCTTCCTGCCCGCGCACCTCGAACGCTTGTGTGATGGCCGGATAGAAATGCTCGCTCACCAAAAGCAGGGCAGCGAGAAGTAGAGTGAACAAGGCTGCCCCGATCCAGTTCAGCGAGTTCGCGATGCGTAATATCCAGATGGTGGTTCCGAACACGAGTCGATCTCCTTTATCGAAAAACGATATGCCGGACGTCCTTCTTATCGTCAATCGATAATATCGAAAAACGATATGAATGCTGGACTCGTGCTCCTTGACCATGCGCGGCGCGCACCCTATATGCCCTCTCGACCGCACGCTTCGAGCGAGTCTGATTCATGCGCGGGGATCGGACACAGGATGGAAGCGGCGTTTCCATATCGCGACGCTTTTTACGAGCTGCAGCTGCCGCCGCTACCGGTGTGCATTCGCTGCAGCCTTTTTGCGTCTCGATCATGGCTCTCACGCGCATGAGAAACGAATTTCGCCCCACGATCTGCAACAGGTCGGTTCGGGCGCAAGCACACGAGAAGAGGTAACTACCCCTTATGGCTACCAAGGCGAAGGCACCCCGCAGCACCGCGTCGGGCACTGCAAAGCGGCGTATCCGCAAGATCTTCGGCGACATCCACGAAGTCGTCGACATGCCCAACCTGATCGAGGTCCAGCGCGAGAGCTACGAACAGTTCCTGCGTTCCGATAAGGAAACGGGTCACGTCTCGGGTCTTGAAAAGACGCTGCGTTCGGTCTTCCCGTTGCGCGATTTCGCCGGCACTGCCGAACTCGATTTCGTCCATTACGAACTCGAACCGCCGAAGTACGACATCGTCGAGTGCCGCCAGCGCGGTATCACGTATGCCGCGCCGATGAAGGTCACGCTGCGCCTGATCGTGTTCGAAGTCGACCAGGAAACCGAAACCCGCTCCGTGCTCGATATCAAGGAGCAGGACGTCTACATGGGCGACATGCCCCTGATGACGGACAACGGTACCTTCATCATCAACGGCACCGAGCGCGTTATCGTCTCGCAGATGCACCGTTCGCCGGGTGTCCTGTTCGACCATGACCGCGGCAAGACCCACAGCTCGGGCAAGCTCCTCTTCGCTGCCCGCATCATTCCGTACCGCGGCAGCTGGCTCGATTTCGAATTCGACGCCAAGGACGTGGTCAACGTGCGTATCGACCGTAAGCGCAAGCTGCCGGTTACCGCGCTGCTCTATGCGCTCGGCCTCGATGCCGAGGATATCCTGTCGCACTTCTACGACAAGGTTACCTGGAAGCGCGCCAAGGACGGCTGGGAAATTCCCTTCGTCGCCGAAAACTGGCGTGGCCAGAAGCCGGCCTTCCCGCTGGTGGACGCCAAGACCGGCGAAGAAGTCTTCGCCGCCGGCCAGAAGATCAGCCCGCGTGCAGCGAACAAGGCTTCGAAGGATGGTCTCGAAACCCTGCTGCTGCCCACCGAAGAAGTGTTCGGCCGTTATGCCAGCGAAGACCTGATCGACGAAAGCACAGGCCGCATCTACATCGAAGCGGGTGACGAGGTCTCGGCAGAGAACCTCGAAGTGCTCGACAATGCCGGCATCGACAGCCTCGAGCTGCTCGACATCGACCATGTCAGTACCGGTCCGTGGATCCGCAACACGATGAAGGTCGACAAGGCCGAGAATCGTGAGGAAGGCCTGGAAGCGATCTACAAGGTCATGCGTCCCGGCGAACCGCCGACCAAGGAAACCGCGGAAGCGCTGTTCGAAGGCCTGTTCTTCGATGGCGAGCGTTACGACCTGTCGGCCGTGGGCCGCGTCAAGCTCAACATGCGCCTCGAACTCGATGCCGAAGACACCGTGACCACGCTGCGCAAGGAAGACATCCTGGCCGTGGTCAAGGAACTGGTCGACCTGAAGGACGGCAAGGGCGACGTCGACGACATCGACAACCTCGGCAACCGCCGTGTGCGCTCGGTGGGCGAACTGCTGGAAAACCAGTACCGCGTCGGCCTGCTCCGCATGGAGCGCGCCGTGAAGGAGCGCATGAGCTCGGTCGACGTATCGACCGTGATGCCGAATGACCTCATCAACGCGAAGCCCGCCGTGGCCGCGGTGCGCGAGTTCTTCGGTTCCAGCCAGCTGTCGCAGTTCATGGACCAGACCAACCCGTTGTCGGAAGTTACCCACAAGCGCCGCGTTTCGGCGCTTGGCCCCGGTGGTCTTACCCGTGAGCGCGCAGGCTTCGAAGTCCGCGACGTTCACCCGACGCACTATGGCCGTATCTGCCCGATTGAAACGCCGGAAGGCCCGAACATCGGTCTGATCAACTCGCTCTCGACCTTCGCCCGCGTAAACAAATACGGTTTCATCGAGACACCATATCGCAAGGTGAAGGACAACAAGGTCACCGATGAGGTTATCTACCTCTCGGCGATGGAAGAGCAGAAGCACACCGTCGCACAGGCTTCGGCCGAACTCGACGACAAGGGTGGCTTCGTCGAGGAGCTCGTCTCGGCGCGCCAGAACGGCGACAACCTGATGGCGCCGCGCGAAAACATCACGCTGATGGACGTTTCGCCCAAGCAGCTCGTTTCGGTGGCCGCATCGCTCATTCCGTTCCTGGAAAACGATGACGCCAACCGCGCACTGATGGGCTCGAACATGCAGCGCCAGGCCGTTCCGCTCGTGAAGGCGGAAGCGCCCTGGGTCGGCACCGGCATGGAAGAAACCGTGGCGCGCGATTCCGGCGCAGCCATCACCGCCAAGCGTGGCGGCGTGGTCGACCAGGTCGACGCAACGCGTATTGTGATCCGTGCCATCGGCGATGTCGAACCCGGCCAGTCGGGCGTGGACATCTACACGCTGCAGAAGTTCCAGCGTTCGAACCAGGACACCTGCATCAACCAGCGTCCGCTGGTGAAGGTGGGCGAGACGATCGAAGCCGGCGACATCATCGCCGACGGTCCTTCGACCGATCTCGGCGAACTGGCGCTGGGCCGCAACACGCTCGTCGCCTTCATGCCCTGGAACGGCTACAACTACGAGGATAGTATCCTCATTTCCGAGCGTATCGTGAAGGACGACGTCTTCACTTCGATCCACATCGAGGAATTCGAAGTCATGGCGCGCGATACCAAGCTCGGGCCCGAAGACATCACCCGCGACATCCCGAACGTCGGCGAGGAAGCCCTGCGCAACCTCGACGAAGCGGGCATCGTCTACATCGGCGCCGAAGTGCATCCGGGCGATATTCTGGCCGGCAAGATCACGCCCAAGGGCGAAAGCCCGATGACGCCGGAAGAAAAACTCCTGCGCGCCATCTTCGGTGAAAAGGCCAGCGACGTGCGCGACACCTCGCTCCGCCTGCCGCCGGGTGTTGCCGGGACTGTCGTCGAAGTGCGCGTCTTCAACCGTCACGGGATCGAGATCGACGACCGTACGCGTGCCATTCAGAACGAGGAAATCGAACGCCTCCGCAAGGACGCCGCCGACGAACGCGCCATTCTGAACCGTGCGACGTACAACCGCCTGCGCGACATGCTCGAAGGGCAGACGGCTTCGGCTGCTCCCAAGGGCGTGAAGAAGGGCAGCGAGATCACCGAAGAGGTGCTCGATAGCATCGATCGCCACGAGTGGTTCAAGTTCGCGGTTGCGGACGACAACCGCCAGCAGCAGATCGAGGCGGTCAAGTCGCAGTACGACGAGAGCGTGAAGGTCATCGACGACAAGTTCGAAGACCGGAAAGAAAAGCTCGAGCGTGGTGACGAACTGGCTCCGGGCGTGCTCAAGATGGTCAAGGTCTTCGTCGCGGTGAAGCGCAAGCTGCAGCCGGGCGACAAGATGGCCGGCCGTCACGGTAACAAGGGTGTGATTTCGCGCATCCTGCCGATCGAGGACATGCCGTTCCTCGAAGACGGTACGCCGGTCGACATCGTGCTGAACCCGCTGGGCGTGCCTTCGCGCATGAACGTCGGACAGATCTTCGAAACGCATCTCGGTATGGCTGCCCGTAACCTGGGTATGCAGATCGGCGAGCAGCTCGAAGACTGGAAGAAGGCCAATCCCAACGCTTCGGAAGATTACGCCAAGGCGAAGCCGCCCGAAGCCGTGATCGAGCGCCTGAACGAAGTCTATGGCGACCGGTATGCCGAAGACCTGAAGGGTCGTTCGACCGAGGAAATCGTCGAGCTGGCTGGCAACCTGCGCTTCGGCGTTCCGATGGGTACCCCGGTATTCGACGGCGCCCGCGAAGGCGACGTGACCGTGGAACTGGAAAAGGCCGGCCTCGATGCAGATGGCCAGTCGGTTCTGTTCGATGGCCGTACCGGTGAAGCGTTCGACCGCAAGGTGACCGTAGGCATCATCTACATGCTCAAGCTGCACCACTTGGTCGACGACAAGATCCACGCCCGTTCGATCGGCCCCTACAGCCTCGTCACCCAGCAGCCGCTGGGCGGTAAGGCCCAGTTCGGTGGCCAGCGCTTCGGTGAGATGGAGGTCTGGGCACTCCAGGCCTACGGTGCAGCCTACACGCTGCAGGAAATCCTCACCGTGAAGTCGGATGACGTGATCGGCCGTACCAAGGTCTACGAAGCCATCGTCAAGGGTGACGACACCTTCGAGGCCGGCATTCCGGAGAGCTTCAACGTTCTCGTCAAGGAAATGCGCAGCCTGGGTCTCAATGTCGAACTCAAGTCGCTTGCCGACGACGAGGACGACGACGGCCTCGCGATCGCGGCGGAATAGGGGAGCGCAAGCTCCCCACCGCTCCTCCGCTTATTAGAATTACCCCTTAGGGAATTAAGTCATGAACGAACTGACCAAATTCACCAATCAGCTCGCGAAGCCCGAAACCTTCGACGAGATCCAGATCGGCATCGCCTCACCTGAGCGCATTCGCTCGTGGTCCTTCGGCGAAATCAAGAAGCCGGAAACGATCAACTATCGTACGTTCAAGCCCGAACGTGACGGCCTGTTCTGCGCACGCATCTTCGGTCCCGTGAAGGACTACGAGTGCCTGTGCGGCAAGTACAAGCGCATGAAGTACAAGGGTGTCGTCTGCGAAAAGTGCGGCGTCGAAGTCACCGTGACCAAGGTGCGCCGCGAGCGTATGGGCCATATCGAACTGGCCGCGCCGGTTGCGCACATCTGGTTCCTCAAGTCGCTGCCTTCGCGCATCGGCCTGTTGCTGGACATGCAGCTCAAGCAGCTTGAGCGCGTGCTTTACTTCGAAGCCTATATCGTCACCGAACCGGGCCTGACCGCGCTGGAAAAGAACCAGCTGCTGACCGAAGACGAAATGCTCGAAGCGCAGGACGAGTATGGCGAAGACGCCTTCTCGGCCGACATCGGTGCATCCGCCGTCAAGACCATGCTGATGGATCTGGACCTAGAGCAGGAAAAGGAAGACCTGCTGGAAGAGCTCGCGACCACCAAGTCGAAGCTCAAGCCTGCCAAGATCATCAAGCGCCTGAAGGTCGTCGAAAGCTTCATCGAATCAGGCAATCGTCCCGAATGGATGATCCTCGAAGTCGTGCCGGTCATTCCGCCTGAACTGCGCCCGCTGGTGCCGCTGGACGGTGGCCGTTTCGCGACGTCGGATCTCAACGATCTCTATCGCCGCGTCATTAACCGTAACAACCGTTTGAAGCGCCTGATGGAGCTGCGCGCGCCGGACATCATCGTTCGCAACGAAAAGCGCATGCTGCAGGAAGCCGTCGACGCTCTGTTCGACAACGGTCGCCGCGGCCGCGTGATCACGGGCGCCAACAAGCGTCCGCTGAAGTCGCTGTCCGACATGCTCAAGGGCAAGCAGGGCCGCTTCCGTCAGAACCTTCTGGGTAAGCGCGTGGACTATTCAGGCCGTTCGGTCATCGTGACCGGTCCGGAACTCAAGCTGCACCAATGCGGCCTGCCGAAGAAGATGGCGCTCGAACTGTTCAAGCCGTTCATCTACGCCCGCCTCGACGCCAAGGGCCTGAGCATGACGCTCAAGCAGGCGAAGAAGTGGGTCGAGAAGGAGCGCAAGGAAGTCTGGGACATCCTCGACGAAGTGATTCGCGAGCACCCGGTTCTCCTCAACCGCGCCCCGACGCTTCACCGTCTCGGCATTCAGGCATTCGAACCCGTCCTGATCGAAGGTAAGGCCATCCAGCTTCACCCGCTGGTCTGCGCCGCCTTCAACGCCGACTTCGACGGTGACCAGATGGCCGTGCACGTTCCGCTGAGCCTCGAGGCCCAGCTGGAAGCGCGCGTCCTGATGATGTCGACCAACAACATCCTGTCGCCTGCTAACGGCAAGCCGATCATCGTTCCTTCGCAGGACATGGTGCTGGGTCTCTATTACCTGTCGATGGAACGGCAGGAAAAGACGCCCGAATACATGGACGGCGACGACGGCGAGAAGCACGAAATCCTGCCGATGTTCAGCGACATGGCCGAAGTGCATCACGCGCTGGAAAACAAGGATGTCACGCTGCATTCGAAGATCATGGCTCGCGTCCCGCAAGCGGACGAAAAGGGCAAGGTCGAGATGAAGCGTTTCGTCACGACCCCTGGCCGCATGCTGATCGGCGAATGTCTGCCGAAGAACCACAAGGTTCCGTTCGACATCGTCAACCGCCTGCTGACGAAGAAGGACATCGCCGACGTGATCGACGAAGTCTATCGTCACACCGGCCAGAAGGACACGGTGCTGTTCGCCGACGCCATCATGGTGCTGGGCTTCCGCAACGCGTTCAAGGCCGGCATCTCCTTCGGCAAGGACGACATGATCATTCCCGACAGCAAGGCGGGTATGGTCGAGTCCACCAAGGCGCTGGTTGCCGATTACGAGCAGCAGTACCAGGACGGTCTCATCACCCAGCAGGAAAAGTACAACAAGGTCATCGACGCGTGGAGCCAGTGCGGCGACAAGGTGGCCGACGCCATGATGGAAGAGATCCGCTCGCAGCCGGTCGATAAGGACGGCAAGGAAGCGCAGATCAACTCGATCTACATGATGTCGCACTCCGGTGCGCGTGGTAGCCCGGCGCAGATGAAGCAGCTGGCCGGTATGCGCGGCCTGATGGCCAAGCCTTCGGGCGAGATCATCGAGAACCCGATCATCTCGAACTTCAAGGAAGGCCTGAACGTTCTCGAATACTTCAACTCGACCCACGGTGCCCGTAAGGGTCTCGCGGATACCGCGTTGAAGACGGCGAACTCGGGTTACCTGACCCGTCGTCTGGTCGACGTGTCGCAGGACTGCGTCATCGTGGAAGAGGACTGCAAGACCGACAATGCGCTGGAAATGCGCGCCATCGTGCAGGGCGGTAGCGTTATCGCCTCGATCGGTGAGCGTATCCTTGGCCGCACCACCGCCGAAGACATCGTCAACGCTGCTACCGGCGAAGTGATCGTCAAGGCCGGAACGCTGATCGACGAACCGATGGTCAAGGCCATCGAGGAAGCCGAAACGCAGGTCGCCAAGATCCGTTCGCCGCTGGTCTGCGAAGCCAAGCAGGGGGTATGCGCCACCTGCTACGGCCGTGACCTTGCTCGCGGTACGCCGGTCAACATCGGTGAAGCTGTCGGTGTTATCGCCGCGCAGTCGATCGGTGAACCCGGCACGCAGCTGACCATGCGTACCTTCCACATCGGCGGTGCCGCACAGCTCAACGAGACTTCGCATCTCGAAGCCGTGTCGGACGGCAAGGTCGAATATCGCGACATGCCCACCATCACCGACAAGAAGGGTCGTATCCTGTCGCTCGCCCGTAACGGCGAACTGGCCGTGATCGATGCCGAAGGTCGTGAGCGCGAAATCCACAAGGTGCCTTACGGTACCGTGCTGATGCACAAGGATGGCGCGAAGGTGAAGGAAGGCGATCGTCTGGCAGAATGGGATCCGTTCTCACTGCCAATCATCACCGAACAGTCGGGTGTGGTCCGCTTCCAGGATCTCGTCGACACGCAGACCATGGAAGAGCGCGTCGACGATGCCACCGGTATCGCCCAGCGCGTCGTCACCGAAATGCGCGCCACCGGCCGCAAGAAGGACGACCTTCGTCCGCGTCTGACGCTGTTCAACGATGCTGGCGACGACAGCGAAGCTGCGCGTTACATGCTCGCTCCGGGCACGGTGCTGTCGGTCGACGACGGACAGGAAGTGCAGGCAGGTGACATTCTTGCCCGTGCTTCGCGTGAAGCTGCCAAGACCCGCGACATTACCGGTGGTCTGCCGCGCGTCGCTGAACTGTTCGAAGCTCGCGTGCCGAAGGACAATTCGATCATCGCCAAGATTTCGGGCAAGATCGAATTCGTTCGCGAATACAAGGCGAAGCGGAAGATCGCGATCGTTCCAGAGGAAGGTGATCCGGTAGAGTACCTGATCCCCAAGACCAAGATCATCGACGTTCAGGAAGGCGACTTCGTCAAGAAGGGCGACACGCTGATCTCGGGCTCTCCGAACCCGCACGACATCCTCGAGGTTCTCGGGGTAGAGGCACTTGCCGAGTATCTTTGCACCGAAATCCAGGAAGTCTACCGGTTGCAGGGCGTGAAGATCAACGACAAGCACATCGAGGTGATCGTTCGCCAGATGCTGCAGAAGGTCGAGATCACCGATAGCGGCGACACCGTACTGCTGCCGGGCGAACAGATCGATCTGGAAGAACTCAACGAGACCAATGCGAAGCTCGGACGGAACAAGGAGCCTGCGAAGGGCACCCCGATCCTTCTCGGCATCACCAAGGCCTCGCTCCAGACCCGTTCGTTCATTTCGGCTGCGTCGTTCCAGGAAACCACCCGCGTGCTTACCCAGGCTTCGGTCGAGGGTAAGAAGGACACGCTGGTCGGTCTCAAGGAGAACGTCATCGTCGGCCGTCTCATCCCGGCTGGTACCGGCGCGGGCATGAACCGGATGCGTGTGACCGCCTCGAGCCGCGACGCTGCGCTGCGTGCACAGTGGAAGAAGGCCCAGGAAGCGATCATTGCTGCCAACACGGCTCAGGAAGAGCATGAGGCAGAACTCGCTCAGGGCGCCGAAGCGGCGATCGGAGACGATCCGCTGGCGAGCATGGAGGGCGAAACCCACGGCACCGATGCCGATGCGGGTGAATACCTCAACGAAGATGCGAAGGACGGCGAATAAGCCGGACTACCGTAACCTAATAAAAAGCCCCGCCGGAGTAATTCGGCGGGGCTTTTTTATGACATAAGGCGCTCATTATGACACGCGGCTCACAAATAAGTAGATTTCCGTAACGTCACGCGCTTATTAATCGGGGTCTATAAGCCTGAGCAGGGGGTCGCTTTGAAGCACGGGCGCGAGAATCGTATTTCTACACCCGCCAGGCAGTTCGCCTTGCGCCGCAGGTTGGGTGACCTCAAACGAGGCTTGGGTATCCTGCTGGTCCCCTCGCTGGTGACGATTTTCGTAATCACCTATGTCTTCTATGACGAGGCGCATGGACCGGTCCTACCGATCCTCGCAGCGGTGCTGGTCATCTTGCTGGCGCTCTCGGTATTTCTGGCCAGTAATTTCGATCCGAAAAACGCGCCATGGGAGGCACTCCATCGGCGTTGGAAGCTCCTCGTAGCGGCCCAAGGGGCAACCAGCGTGTGCTGGATGGTCATGTTTCCCTATCTGGTCACCATCGCCGATCCCCTCGATATCACTTTCCTCGGGATCGCTGGAACGGCCATCTACTGCAGCGTCCTGATGGCCTATCGCAGCAGCCCTGGCGTCGGAATCTTTCACATCATCGGCATGTCCGTCGGACTGGCCCTGACGACTCTTGCGGTGGCGGGTCTCGATGGCTGGCCTTCGCTGACACTGCTCGCTTCTTTCGGCATCGTCCTTATAATTACCCTGCTCAATCAGGAGCGCAGTTTCCGCCAGTCTGTCCGCAGCGAATTCAGAAGGCGCCAAAGCGAGGCAATGGTCCGGGTCCTGCTCGACGATTACGAAGAGCAGTCTTCTGACAGCCTCTGGATGATCGGACCGAACGGCAATCTCCGCGATGTAAGCGAGCGCTTTGCTGCACTGATAGGGATAGAGCGTGACCAGCTGGAAGGGCTGTCGTTTCTCGACCTGTTCAAATCGGGTAGCGGGAAAGACATTCTTGCTGAACGTATCGCCAAACGAGAACCCTTCCGGGATCTGCTGGTCAGCCTGACCATCGACTCAAAGCTTCGCTATTGGCGGCTTTCCGCGCGCGCGCGCGAAGGTGGCAACGGTATGGCCGGTGTGGCGAGGGACGTAACCGGCGCGCGGGAGGTTGAAGAGCGTGTCGCTTTCATGGCTCATTATGACAACCTGACAGGTCTGGCCAATCGCCATCTTTTCAACGAGCGGCTGCGCGAGAAGGAAAGGGAGGATGCCTCTACCGTATTCGATACGGCACTTTTCTATGTCGATCTCGACGATTTTAAAGCCATCAACGACGCACGCGGTCATATGCTCGGCGATACTCTGCTGCGAGAGGTCGCGGCACGGCTCGAGCACGAGGTTCGGGCGGAGGATGTTGTCGCGCGGCTGGGCGGGGATGAATTCGCTATCCTGATCGATACCCGATGTGGCGACGGCTTGTTGCTGGAGCGTGCGCATCGCTTCCTCTCCGTGATGCGCGCCCCGTTCACCATCGACGGCCAGCGCTATCGCTTGTCAGCCAGCGTGGGAATTGCGCGATCTCTCGATGGGGACTGCGACGCCGAAGAACTGATGCGACGGGCTGACCTGGCGCTGCACGCGGCCAAGAAGAAAGGTCGCGACAATCTGGCACTTTTCGACCCGAGCTTCGACCGGGCGGCCCGCGAGCGGCGAGAGATCGAAATGGATCTGGGCGAAGCATTGAACCGCGGCCAGATGTATCTGGATTATCAGCCAGTGGCCGATCTCAAGACCGGGGCAATCACGGCATATGAAGCGCTGCTGCGCTGGCGTCACCCGGAGCGCGGAATCGTCGCGCCAAGCGATTTTCTGCCGGTCGCAGAGGCCACGGGCCTGATCCTGTCGTTCGGGGATTGGGTGATACATCAGGCTCTTTCCGATGCTGCTCGAATGCCGGGCGACTTCCGCATCGCGATCAATCTTTCTCCCACTCAAGTCAAAACGCCGGGCCTGGTAAGCACTGTCGCCCAAGCAATCGACCGGACCAACATCGCGCCGGAACGGGTAGAGCTGGAAATTACCGAGCATGTCCTTATGGACGAGGGCGGCAAAAGCCTCGCAACTCTCTTGGCGCTGCGCGATCTGGGTGTGAAGATCGCAATCGACGATTTCGGCACCGGCTTCTCCTCGCTCAGCTACCTTCGCCGGTTTCCATTCGATCGGATCAAGATCGACCGCAGCTTTGTGACCGACGTCGTGCAGGACATCGGCAGCCAAGCAATCGTCTCGAGCATCACGCGTCTTGCCGATGCGTTCGGGGTCACCGTAACCGCCGAAGGGATCGAATCGCCTGATCAGCTCGATATGTTGCGCAAGCTCGGCGCCGACGAGGCGCAGGGCTTTCTTATCGCGAGACCTTCGGCGGCCGAATGTCTGGCAGTCGCCGCCTCGCCAGCGGGGGGCGTGGAAGCTCGCCTGTCCGATTACCTCGGAGCGGCGTTTCTCGATTACCGGAACAAGCGGCAGAAGATCCTCGCAGCTGCCCGTAAACGTACGCAGGAAGCCCTGCGAGCACCCTGAATTCCGCCGTTGAGCGGATACAGGACCGCTCGCCTTATGTGATACCTTGCGCTATCGGCTGCGGCCATGACTACGATCACGCGTTTCGCGCCGTCCCCTACCGGTAACCTTCATGTCGGGAATATCCGCACTGCGCTTCACAATTGGCTGCTGGCGCGGCAGGCCGGCGGCCGTTTTCTCCTGCGGATCGACGATACGGACGCGCAGCGCAGCCGCGAGGAATATGTCGATGCAATCCGCGCGGACCTTGCATGGCTGGGGATCGAACCCGATGCCGAAGAGCGCCAGTCCCTGCGGCTGGACAAATACGAAGCGGCATTCGAGGCGCTGAAGGTGGCGGGCCGGGTTTATCCGGCTTACGAGACGGCCCAGGAGCTGGAGTTGAAACGCAAGGTACGGCTGGGACGCGGTCTGCCACCGGTTTATGACCGGTCGGCACTTTCGCTGAGCGAAGAGGAGCGGGCGGCGAAAGAGGCTGAAGGGATAGTCCCGCATTGGCGGTTCAAGCTGAACCACGACGAAGCCATCCGCTGGGAAGACGGCATTCGCGGTAGTCAGAAGTTCGATCCGGCTCAATTGTCTGACCCGGTGATCCGGCGCGCTGATGGTAGCTGGCTGTATATGCTGCCGAGCGCGGTCGACGATCTCGATATGGGCGTTACCGACGTACTGCGCGGCGAAGATCACGTTTCCAACACAGCCGTTCAAATTCAAATGTTTACCGCACTTATTGCTGCAGCATATCCGAACCGTAAAATGCCCAGCTTCGCGCATGAGGCGTTGCTGGTGGGCCGCGAAGGTAAGCTCTCGAAACGACTTGGCTCGTTGGGCTGCGATGCCTTCCGCGAACGCGATATCGAACCGGAAGCGATTGTCGCTCTGTTGGCACGCCTCGGAACGTCGCGGCCGGTCGAAGCGATCGCGGATCGTGCAGTGCTGGTCGAGGGTTTCGATCTGTCCACGTTCGGCCGCGCGCCGGCGCGGTTCGACGACAGCGAGCTCGATCGCCTCAATGCCGCGATCCTGCACGAGGCGGATTTTGCCAAGGTAGCGGACCGCTTGCCCGAAGGCATGGACGAGGCGGGGTGGCATGCCGTGCGCCCCAATATCACGCATCTGGAGGAAGCTCGCGACTGGTGGCAATTGGTCACCGGGCCGATCGAGGAACCTGATTTCGGTCCTGAGGATAGGGCTTTCCTGGATCAGGCCGCTGCGGCGCTCACATGGTCCGATACGCCCTGGCAGGACCTGACTTCGCAACTGAAAGAAACAACGGGTCGCAAAGGGAAAGCCCTGTTCCTGCCGCTTCGACAGGCTCTGACGGGGAAAGATCACGGCCCCGAAATGAAAGAGCTTCTCCCCTTGATAGGAGAAGGGGAGGCGAGAAGACGGCTGGAACGCTCCGCATCTCCTCCGCGTTCATAGGCGAGGTTTTTAGCAAGAAGGGGCATTGTGGCGCATGGCAGGCGAGGCACTTGTGCCCACAATCCGGTGGCTAAAAGCGTTCACCGCGCAGAGCGCCGGTAAGGATGTCATCGCCGGACTTGTTCTTTCCATTCTGCTCGTTCCCCAGGCCATGGCCTATGCGCAACTGGCAGGCCTGCCTCCCCAGATGGGTCTCTTCGCTGCACTGACGCCGCCAATCCTTTACTTTTTTTTCGGCACGAGCCCCTTCGTTTCGGTTGGCCCGGTAGCCCTCGTGTCGCTGGTGATCAGCGAAGCTGTCGGGAATACGGCGCTGGAGGCGCAAGCAGGCGCGGCGATCATCGGGATCGAGGCGGGCATTCTTCTCGTCGCTCTAGGTGCGTTCGGCCTCGGCAGGCTGGTCAATTTCATCAGCGAGCCGGTCCTTCTTGGCTTCACTGCAGCGGCCGCGTTCCTGATCGCGGCGAGCCAGTTGCCGACTTTGCTCGGGATCGACGTACCCCGCGCTGGAAACCTTCCTGCCGCACTGTCCGCGCTGTGGGGCGGCATAGGGCAACTTCGGCCTGTCACGGCAGTTATCGGCGCAGGTGCGCTTATCGCATTACTGTTGGCCCATCGTTATGCGCCTGCCATTCTCTGGAAGATCGGGGTCAAGCCACCCTTTCGGCTGGCGCTGGCGAAATCTCTGCCACTTTTGGTAATCGTCCTAGCGGGCTGGCTCGCTGCAACCTGTGCTGCTGAGGTGCCGACTGTGGAGTCGGTATCCGGCGGGTTGCCGCACGTCTTCGATTCCTTTGCCGAGCCGTCCGTCTGGTTCAATTTGCTACCCAGCGGGCTGGCCGTGGCGATCATCATCTTCGTGACTGCGACTGCTGTGGCCAAGGCGCTTGCCGGAGAAGATCGCAGCAATCTCAATACGAGCCGGGAGGCGGTGGCGCTGGGGGCGGGAAATATCGCCGCTTCGCTTACGGGCGGTTATGCAGTGGGTGCGAGCCTGAGCCGCTCGGCCCTGGCAGGAGACAGTGGGGGGCGCACGCCGTTCGCCTCTGTCGTGGCATCTCTGGCCATCGTGGCCGTGCTGTTCTTCCTTGCCCCGCTGCTCGCCTATTTACCGAAGACCGTACTGGCAGCACTGGTGATCAGTGCCGTCTTCGGCCTGATCAACCTTCGCGAAATTCGTGCTGTCTGGGACCATGATCGGGTCGAGGTCGCCATCGTGGCGGCCTCCTTTCTGGCCACGCTGCTGCTCGGCGTAAGGCTCGGGCTGGCAATCGGGGCGCTTCTGGGGCTCGCCTATTTCCTCTGGTTCTCGTCGGTACCTCGCGTCACGCGGATCGGAACGGATGATGGTGGCACAAGCTTCCGCTCGATCGAGCGCGACGCGGTCGAGCTGACCACGCTACCCAATCTCGTGGTTCGCATCGACCGATCGATCTATTTTGCAAACGCCGCCTATGTAGAGGAAGAGGTTTTCAACCGGCTCGCAGAACATGAAGGTCTGACAGGGCTGGTCCTAGATATGAGCGCCGTGAACGACATCGATTCAAGCGGCCTGGCCATGCTGCGGCGGATGGTGACGCGGCTCAAATCGATGGGAATCGCTCTCCACTTCGCCGCCGTGCACGAGCCGGTGGCGGAAAGTCTGGAGAAGCTCGACAGCAGCGTTTGCCGCTTCCACCGCACCGTGGGTCAGGCGCTGGAAGGGTGTGGTATCCAGCTTGACGAAGATATCGCCCCGACCTGATTACTCTCCGTGTTTTTCCAATTCGTCGCCAGCGACGGTGACCACATGCATCAAATTGGTCGAACCGGGCGTGCCGAACGGGACACCGGCCAGCGCGATCAGTTTCGATCCCGCGCTGCCCAGGCCGTGACGCAAGGCCATGCGCTTGCCCTTGGCGATCATCTCTTCGAAACTGCCGATGTCCTTGGTAGCGACTGCGTGGGCTCCCCAAAGCAGCCCGAGGCGCCGCGCCGTTGTCATGCTCGGCGTGAGCACCAGCATGGGCACGCTGGGTCTCTCGCGCGCCACGCGGCGGGCGGTCGACCCGCTGCCGGTGAACACAGTGATCGCCTCGATCGCCACGGTATCGGCTACGGTCATGCAGGCATGCGCCAGAGCATCGGCGGTGGTGCGGTCAGGCGGGGTCTCGAGGAAACGAACGCGGCCCAGATAAGCTTCGTCCTGCTCCACCTGCTTGGCGATGCGGTGCATGATGGTCACCGCTTCTTCCGGCCAGTCACCGGCTGCGGTTTCCGCGCTCAGCATCACGGCATCGGCGCCATCGTAAACTGCGTTCGCCACGTCGGAGACTTCAGCCCGGGTCGGGGCGGGGCTCTCGATCATGCTTTCGAGCATTTGCGTCGCCACGATTACCGGCTTGCCGGCGGTGCGGGCCTTGTTGACGATCTGCTTCTGAAGCGGCGGGACTTCCTGCGGTTCCAGTTCGACGCCAAGGTCGCCTCGGGCCACCATGATGCCGTCCGACATCTCGATGATTTCATCCAGCCGGCGTACCGCCATGGGCTTTTCGATCTTGGCGCATAGCGCACCCTTGCCACCCATCAGCTTGCGCGCTTCGGCAAGGTCTTCGGGGCGCTGGACGAAGCTGAGGCCGATCCAGTCGACATTCTGGTTCATCGCAAAGGCAAGGTCGCGGCGATCCTTGTCGGTCAGCGCGGGGATCGGCACTTCGGCATCGGGCACGTTCACGCCCTTGCGGTCGGAAATGACCCCGCCGACTTCTGCAGAACACAGGATCTCGTTCTCGTCGGCGCGGATGACCTTGAGACGGATCTTGCCATCGTTGATCAGCAGGCGCTGGCCCTTTTCGAGCAGGCCGAAAAGTTCGGGATGGGGAAGCTCGACCCGGTTTTCGTCGCCCGGCTCGGGATTGCGATCAAGCGTGAAATGACCGGAATGACGGATCACCGCCTGGCCATCCTTGAACTTTCCGACGCGCAGCTTGGGTCCCTGAAGATCGGCAAGGATCGCGATCGGACGATGGAAATCCTTTTCCATCTGGCGGATCGCCTTGATCGTTTGCTCGTGATCGGCATGTTCGCCATGGCTCATATTGACGCGAAAGGCGTCTACTCCGGCCTTGAACAGGCGGGTAAGCATTTCGGGAGACCGGCTGGCGGGGCCGACGGTGGCGAGAATCTTGACCTTGCGGCCTCTCGGATCGAGCTTTTGCATGGATAACGCCTATGGCAGAGCCGTGTGGCAACTCAAGGACAAGCTTTCGATGGATACGAATACAGACACACTCGACCAACTTCCCGATGACGTAGCGGCAGCAGCCTTTCGGCGGCTGGTGCGCCATCTCCAGCATCGGCACGACGCGCAGAATATCGACCTGATGGGTCTATCGGGTTTTTGCCGCAATTGTCTCGCCGACTGGATCATCGATGCAGGCTTCGATGGCGACAAGGCAGATGCGCGCGAACTAATCCACGGCATGCCGCAGGATGAATGGAAGGCCACGCGCCAGACCCCTGCAACCGACGAACAATTGGCCAGAATGAAGGAAAGCGTCGCGAAAAATCGGGTGGAGTAGCCACAAGCGCCTTCACCCGGCGCGGGTCGATAGCTATCGCACCCACCAACCGATTCTCATTTCATTGGAGCATTCCTGAAAATGGCCGAAGCCACCGACGACCGCCTGCGCCTGCTGATCGAGCGCATCGAACGCCTCGAAGAAGAAAAGAAGGGCATCGCCGACGACATCCGTGACGTCTACGCCGAGGCGAAGGCTGTCGGATACGACACCAAGATCATGCGGCAGATCATCAAGCTGCGTAAGATGAAGCCCGACGAGCGCAGTGAACAGGAAACCATCCTGGATACCTACAAGGCCGCGCTGGGCATGGGTTGACCCGAAGCTGCGGCGGAACGACGGAACGCCGCGCGCAGCCCCCGGGTTGATTGGGTGAAAGGATTTCACCCATGACCACGGAAACTGTCAAAACCGCTTTTGTCGAAGAAACCTCCGAAGAACCCCGGATGCCGGGTTCGGAAACCGACTTGGACCGCAAACCCGAATGGGAGCCGCGCTATCCCGGTTCGGGGCGGCTGAAGGGCAAGGTGGCGATCGTAACGGGCGGTGACAGCGGCATCGGCCGCGCCACCGCCGTCCTTTATGCTCGCGAAGGCGCAAAGGTTGCGATTGCCTATCTCGAAGAGAGCGAAGATGCTAAGATCACAGCGGACGCGATCGAGCGGGAAGGCAGCGAAGCCCTGCTGCACGAAAGCGATCTAGGCTGTCCCGATAGCTGCAAATTGCTGGTCGACCGTGTGATCGACAAATGGGGCAGACTCGATATCCTCGCCAATATCGCAGGCGAACAGCACCCCGACGAAGACATTACCGATATCACGGTCGAGCAGCTGCAACGGACGTTCCAGACGAACATTTTTTCGATGTTCTATCTGACGCAAGCTGCGCGCCCGCACCTCAAGAAGGGTGCTACGATCGTGAACTGCACCAGCGTAACCATGTATCAGGGCGCCAGCATCTTGCTCGATTATAGCGCGACGAAGGGAGCGATCACTGCCTTCACCCGATCACTTTCGGAAAACCTCGTGGGAGAGGGCATCCGCGTCAACGCCGTCGCACCGGGCCCGATCTGGACGCCGCTCAACCCCATGGGCGGGCAGCCACCGGAAAACATCGACGATTTCGGCGAGGATACGCCGATGGGGCGGCCCGGCGAGCCGAACGAGGTCGCGCCCGCATTTCTCTTCCTTGCATGTGAAGACAGTTCCTACATGTCGGGGCAGGTTCTTCACCCCAATGGCGGAATGATCGTCAACGGTTGATCGATCGTCCGGGCGTGGTATACGGATAATACAGTTATCTAATGGAGTATCCCATGCCCGGACCCTGGAAAGACGCGCGCGGCGTCATCGTGACCACCACTCCCACCATCGAAGGCCGTCCGATCGAGGATTATCTCGGCATTGTGACCGGGGAAGTGATTGTGGGGGCAAACCTGTTTCGCGATCTATTCGCCAACATCCGCGATATCGTCGGCGGCCGCTCCGGCAGCTACGAGCGCATTCTCCGCGATGCGCGCGAACAGGCGATCGAGGAACTGCAGGCAGAGGCTGCGACCCGCGGCGGCAATGCAGTCGTAGGCGTCGATCTGGACTACGAAGTCATTGGTGACACCGGTTCGATGCTGATGGTTTCGGCAAGCGGAACTGCGGTCAAGGTCTAAAGCACCTAGGCCGAAGTCCCGGTATCAAGCGCGTAAACCCGCCCTGCGGGCATCGGGAAGGGGAAGTCAGCCCCGTACGAGGCCCAACGCTTCATAGGTCTTCTCAAGCGTCGGGACCGCGATTTCACGGGCCTGCGCGGCGCCGCGGGCAAGGATGGCATCCAGTGCCTCGCGGTCTTCCAGCAGTGCGGTGAAACGTTCGGAAATCGGGCGGAGGGTTTCCACCATGACCTCGCCCAGTGCAGGCTTGAATGTGCCGAAGCCTTCGCCGCCAAAATCCTTGAGCACGTTCGCGACGCTGCCGTCGGTCAGCGCGGCATAGATCGTCACGAGGTTAAGCGCCTCGGGGCGACCGGCAAGCCCGGCTTCCTCGCTCGGCAGTGGTTCGGGATCGGTCTTGGCCTTCTTGACCTTCTTCATCACCGTTTCGGCATCGTCGGCCAGATTGATCCGGCTCATTTCCGACGGATCGGACTTGCTCATCTTGGCCATGCCGTCGCGCAAGGACATGATGCGCGCGGCCTGCGGCGGAACGATGGGTTCGGGAAGAGTGAAGACCGGCGCATCTTCCGATGCGAAGTCATTGTTGAACTTCTGCGCAATATCGCGCGCCAGCTCCAGATGCTGCTTCTGGTCTTCGCCCACGGGTACGTGGGTTGCCTGGTAAAGTAGCACGTCGGCGGCCTGCAGCACGGGATAGGTGAACAGGGCGACCGACTGGCCTTCGCGGTTCTTGCCCGCCTTGTCCTTCCACTGGGTCATGCGGTTGAGCCAGCCCATCCGCGCCGTGCCGCCGAGCAACCATTGCAGTTCGGCGTGCTGCGGGACCTGTGCCTGGTTGAACAATACGCTCTTCGCCGGGTCGATCCCGCAAGCGACGAGGGCGGCCGCCATTTCCAGCGTGCCCTTGTGCAATTCGGCGGGGTCATGTGGCATTGAGATCGCATGCAGATCGGCGAGGAAGAACAGACATTGTTCACCATCACCCATTTCATCCTGCATCCGCACCCAATTGCGGATCGCACCAAGGTAATTGCCTAGGTGGAGATTGCCGGTGGGCTGGATGCCGGAGACTACGCGCATGGGATTATGGAACTCGCTTCTTGGTGAGGGCAGCAATGCGCTGCCTGTCAATGGCACCGACCAGGAAGGCCGCGCCGAAATAGACCGCTGCCGAACACAGCACGAGGACGATAAGAGCGCCCGCGCGTGCGAACAATCCGGCAGAGTACCAGCCGGTTAGCAAATCGCGGGCAAACCACAAGGCGGCGCCCATCGCGGCTGCGGCGACCAGCTGCCGGGCAAGCCGTCCGACAAGGGCGAGCGGGATCGTGTAATATCCACGCTTGACCAGCACCCAGTACAGATAGCCCACATTGATCCATGCCCCGATCACGCTGGCGAAACCGATGCCGACCACGCCGTAACCCAGCCCCGTGAATTGAAGGCGGGGAAGGTCGATTGCGTAACCCAGCCACTCGCTGCGACCGCCAAGGTTCACCCCGTTGTTCCAGATACAGACCGCGAGGAAGACGACGAGCGAGATAAAGGCCGCATAAACTGGCGTGCGCGTATCCGAACGTGCGTAGAAATTGGGCACCAGCACCTTCACCAGCACATAGGCGGGCAGGCCGAGGACCAAGGCCGCCAGCACATTACCGGTCAGTCGTGCCTGTTCGACCGAGAATGCGCCGCCCTGGAACAGCATCGTGGTGAACGGCACGGCGCATACCGCCAGCGCCACTGCCGCGGGCAGGGTCAGCAGCATCGAAAGCTCGATGGCGTCGGACTGCACCCGATCGGTGCCTTCCCTGTTCTTGGCCCCGACAAACTTCGAAAGGGTCGGCAGGATGGCGGTCGACAGGGCGATGCCGATAATGCCCAGCGGCAGCTGGTTCAGCCGGTCGGCATAGTTCATGTAGCTGATCGAACCGCTGTCGAGCTGGTTGAGGAAGAAGAGCTGGACGAGCGTATTGATCTGATAGGCGCCGCCCCCGATCGCCGCAGGCAGGGCGATGATCGACAGGCGCTTCACCTCGGGCGTGATCCGCGGCCACAGCAGCTTGGGGCGGAAGCCCTCGACCCGGGTCCAGTAATAAAGCCAGCCGAGCTGTATGACCCCGCCGATCGTCACCGCCCACGCTTGGCTGTATCCGACCTGCCGCGTGGTCCAGCCCCATTCGTTCATCGCGAAATCGCCGAACAGCAGGGCTGCGATCAGCGTGACATTCAGCAGGATCGGGAAGCTGGCACCCGGCGCGAAGCGACTGACCGAATTGAGCATGCCGGTGAACAGCGTCACTAGGCTCACCAGCAAAATGTAAGGGAACATAATCTGCGCAAAATCGACTTCCATGTCGAAATTCGCAGGATCGCGGGCCTGGTCCCCTAGTGCCCAGATGATCCACGGCATGGCCAGCATCATCACCGCGCACAGCAGGATCAGCACTGGCAGGAAGATGCTCAGCACATCGTCGGAAAAACTGCGCGCGTCTTCTATGCCCCCCTCGCCGTGCAGGCGCTTGGAGAACATGGGTACGAAAGCGGCAGAAAAGGCGCCTTCCGCGAACAGGCGGCGAAAGACGTTGGGGATGATGAAGGCCTGGAACCACGCATCGGTCACGCCATTGGCGCCCAGTACGCGGCTGAAGATCATCTCGCGTGCCATGCCGGCAACACGGCTCACCATCGTCAGTGAGCCGATCGTGCCGACATGTTTGAGCAGGCTCATGGCCTAGCCTGATCCTTGTACTGGCAGATCAGGCGTTGCCGGCGGGTGCAGGCGCGTCTTCGCCGCCCTGCTGTGCGGCACGGGCCTGAAGCTGCTGCTGGTAAAGCGTACCAAAATCCATCGGGTCGAGCAGCAGCGGTGGGAACCCTGCATCGCGTACCGCATCGGAAATGATCGCGCGGGCGAAGGGGAAGAGCAGGCGCGGCGCTTCGGCAAACAGAAACGCATGAGCGTGTTCGTCCGGGATATTGCGCATCCCGACGAGGCCGCAATAGGCCAGTTCGACGAGGTAGAAATTGCCCTGATCGCCATCCGCGCGGACGGTGACCTTCAGTTCGACTTCGTGAACTTCGTCGCTCTTCTGGTCAGCGCCGATGTTCACCTGCACGTCAACCCGGGGCTGTTCCTGCCACTGGTAGCTGCCGGGAGCATTCGGGTTCTCGACCGACAGATCCTTGATGTACTGGTTGATCAAGCCAACCGTCGGACGGTTGTCCGCACCGTTCGAGCCGGCTGCGGGATCCATGTTGAGATCGGTCAGTACGTCGTTTTCTTCGGCCATGTTTGCGTATCACTTCTTCTGCAGATCGAATCATCGGGTCGGCAGATCGGCACATGTGCCCTCCGACCGGTTCGGCGCGCGCCTAGCACCGCAGCGGGCGGGGAGCAATGAGGCTGCGCTATGCGCGCGATCCGGCGCAAAAGCGGCCCGGCGGGGCAATGGCGGTACATTGCCTGTTTGTAATTCGCCCCTATCTAGGGCAGGTAGAGCGGAACTGCCGGCCTGACCGGGCGTAGGCAGGAAAGAATACTGATTGGACTTGTTTTTGTGATCACCGAGATCGTCATCCTCGCCGCCATTGCTGCCTTTCTCGGGCTGCGCCTCTATTCCGTACTGGGGCAGCGGTCGGAACATGAGGAAGAGCCGGTACATCGGCGCTTCGATACACCCGACGCTAAGAACTCGCCATCGGCTGGCGATCGTAGTGCTGCGCCGGTCAGGGAGCCGGTGACCCTTCGCAGCGTCGACAATGCGTCTTCCGCCAATGAAAGTGCAATTCGTGCGATTGCCGGGGCCGACCAACAATTCGACCTCCTGGCGTTCCTTGAAGGTGCGAAGGCGGCCTATGGCATGATCCTCGAAGCCTTCTGGAAGGGCGACAAGGAAACGCTGCGCGAATTGACCGACGACGATGTCTATGCCGGTTTTTCCGGTGCGATCGACGCGCGCACGGCAGCGGGCGAGACCTTGGAGAATCGCCTGATCCGGATCGAGGATGCAACCATCCATTCGGCAGAGCTGGACCGCCGCACAGCGCGCATTTCGGTCCTGTTCGTTTCGGACATTGCATCGCTTACGCGCGACAAGGACGGCAACGTCATCGCCGGATCGCTCGACGATGCAGTGGAAAGCCGCGACATCTGGACCTTCACGCGCAATGTCGATTCTCGCGATCCGAATTGGGTGCTCGACGAAACCGACCAGGGCTGACGCCCGTGATACGACTGCGGAGAGAAGTATGCGTTTGCTCGCCGGGCTGGTTGCAGCCTTCAGCCTAGCGGGATGCGCCGCGGTACCCGGTGGACGCCCGCCGCTTGATACTGGAGCTGTCGAGCCGCCTCCTGCCATTCCGGCAGACACGGCATTGGCGGCCACGCTTTCTCCGGGACCGGCAATCGAGACCATGCCGTTCCAGAGCTTCGATGCGGCCTCTGCGCTTTCGGCATTCCGTGCTTCCTGCAGCAAGATCCTGTTTCGTGACGATGTCAGCGGTCTGACTAGGCGCCTCGACTGGCAGGCCCCGTGCGCCGCGGCCGAGAATTGGTCCGGAGAGGCAGCAGATTTTTTCCGCAGCCAGTTCGAAACGGTCATCGTCGGCGATGGCAAGGCTTTCGCCACCGGCTATTTCGAACCTGAAATTCTTGGCAGCCGCACACCCGCGCCGGGATACGATGTCCCCATCTATGCCATGCCGGAGGATCTCGTCCGCGGCTGGCCCGATGACATTGCGGAAAGCGAACGGACCGGTCGTGCGCCCTTGGGCAGGTATGACGAAAGCGGAAAGTTCGTGCGCTATTACGAGCGCTCGCAGATCGTCGACGGGGCGCTGGAAGGGAAGGTGCCGGTTATTGCCTGGGCAGCCGATCCGGTCGAATTCTTCTTCCTCCAGATTCAGGGCAGCGGCCTGTTGCGCATGACCGACGGCAGCATGATGCGGATCGGCTATGCCGGCCAGAACGGCCGTGAATATGTCGGCATCGGCCGTATCATGCGTGAAGAGGGGCTGATCGGCGACGGCACGGCCTATGCCACATCGATGCAGGGCATCGTCCAGTTCATCCGCGACAATCCCGAGAAGGGCGCGGAGATCATGAACCTCAACAAGAGCTGGATCTTTTTCCGCCCGCTCGACACCGATGGTCCGCTCGGCTCGCTTGAGGTGCCGGTCAAGCGCGGCGACAGCGTGGCGGTTGATCCCAAATTCATTCCCTACGGTGCGCCGGTCTGGCTCGACCTTGATCGCGATGTCGCCGACGGGCTATGGATCGCGCAGGATACCGGCGGTGCGATCAAGGGCGCCAATCGCTTCGACACTTTCTGGGGCAATGGCGGCGACGCTAGCGATATTGCCGGCGGCATGAGTGGCCGAGGGACTGCGTATCTCCTGCTACCCAAGGGAACGCTCGCGCGCCTCCAGCGATGACCGCGCCGCGGGGCCTGACTGCAGAAGAAGCGCAAGCTTGGGAAAAGGTCGCCGCGACTGTGAATCCCCTGCATCCAGTACCAACTCCAAAGCCCACTGCTGCTCCGGCCACGCCCACCCCGCCGAAACCTCGACCGCCCAAGGCGATTGCAAAGCCGGTGCGCCCGGCTCCGGCTCCGGCTCCGGCTCCGAAGCCCGCGCCCAAGCAGGTCGATGCGACGCGCAACACGCTCGATGCCGGGTGGGACAAACGAATGCGGTCCGGTGCGATACAGCCCGACTTCACTCTCGACCTTCATGGTCACGGCCTCGACGCGGCTTATAACCGCCTGATGAGCGGCGTTTCGCAGGCTCGTGCGATGGGCGCGCGGACAATCCTGCTCGTGACGGGCAAGCCGCGCCCGGTCGATCCTGCCGACAGAGGGCACAAGCGGGGCGCAATTCGCGCCAAAGTTCTCGACTGGCTGGCCGCGTCGAGCCATCACTCGGCCATCGCGGCAGTCCGCCGCGCCCATATCCGGCACGGCGGCGAAGGCGCGCTTTATATCGTTCTCAGGCGGGAGCGCTGATACGCTCCGCAAAGTCGGGCGTGGTAGCGAATGGCCGAGCACCCGGGTCAGCCAAGCAGCATCACGTTCATCAGGCGACCCGGAAGGACGAAAGCGAAAATGCCCGGGATCATCAGCGCCGTGAGATAGGTGAAGACGAGGTGCTTCTTGTGCCCATCGATGTCTCCCTTGCGCGCCGTGGCGACGGTTTTCCACGCCGCGTGGAAGGTCACCGGCACGAAGATATGAATAAAGCTGAATCCGCCCGTCGACTGGATGAAGATGGCGCTCGTCGCTGTCACTAGCATCAGAACCAGCCAGATCTTGCCCAGTTGCTTGTGTCGCGGGGTGCCCTTCTTCGCCAGTAGCAAATAGCCGCCAAGCGGGATGGCAGGCAGCACGGTGGCCACATGAATGATAACCGGCAGCTTCGCGTAGTGATGGAGATTGTCGACCATGCCCAAAGCGGCGCGGCCCAATGCGACGATGACGAGGAAGCTCATCGTAAGGCAGGCGATGCTGACCAGCGTCCGGGCTGCCGGACCGAGATCGAAGCCGGCTTTGGAAGGCGTGGATTTCTTGGCGAAGGGAAGGGCAAGGGCGGTCATAAACAGTCTCCATCGGGGTTGCGGAAACCGTTTTGAAGCGCGCCCATTCGCGGGCAATTGCCCTTCCGCGTGCTGGCGTATCGCTACGTGAATTGCTCGTATTTACGGGTGAATGCCACTTTACGAAGCGTGAACTGGCGCTAGTTTCGCGCTATGACAGCGAATGTTCCAGGACCGCTCGCCATGCGGGTGCGCCAGATCGTGATCGATCTTTCGGTACTGATCGCCATCGGCGTGGTTCTCGGCCTGCTGGCTCCTTTGGGAACTGTCGGAATGTCGGTGCCTGGCCGCATCTTCTACTGGGTGGTTCTGGCGGTCGCGGGCTATGCATTCTACAAACCGGTGGGCGCGATCGTCTTGCGCCTCGGGCCTCTGCTCGATTTGCCTGCCTTGTCACTATGGGCAGCAGCTGTGCTCATCGCCTCCATTCCGATGGCAGCGCTCGTATGGGTGGTGGATGCGGGGGGAAGCGACGTACGCATGCCGACGTTCGAAACGGCGATCGTCCATTACGGCTTGGTTGCTCTGGTCGGCGCGGTGATCACGCTTATGTTCAACCTTATCCCGGCAACCCGCATGACCGGGCAGGCGGCCGATCTTCCTTCCAAAACACCCGAGCGCCCAACACAAGAACCAGCACTTGCCACTACAGAACGCCCGGCACAAACGCGGTTTGTCGATCGTCTTTCACCCGAACTCGGCAGCCAGCTGATCGCACTGGAGATGGAGGACCATTACGTCCGTGCGCATACGGCTCTGGGGAGCGAACTCGTCCTGATGCGCATGCGCGATGCCGTGGTCGAGCTCGATGGTCTGGAGGGTGAGCAGGTCCACCGAAGCTGGTGGGTCGCCCGCGGAGCGGTTATCGACGTCAAGCGTGAGGGTCGCAATGTTCGCCTGTTGCTGGACAATGGCGTCGAGGCGCCGGTGAGCCGGGCGAATGTATCGCTATTGAAAGAGCGCGGCTGGATCTAAGTCCAGCCGCACCCATCCGATTTACTCGGCAGCTTCCTTCATCACCTGACCTTCGCCAGCGATTGACAGGGCTTGCCATGCCATGTGCGTCGGACTTTCCGCCGATTTTGTCGCGTGTCATCTTCTCGATCCGCTCGCCGATTTTCTGATCGATCGCTTTCCAGTAATCGAATGCTCGGACCAGAACCTTCTCGCTGACGCTGTCAGCCAGATGGCCTGCCACGTTCGACACAAAGCGGTCGCGCTGCGTGTCGTCCATGACATCGATGTGTAGGCTTCGCTCACCATGTCGCCATCGGCATATCACTTGGCTTCGCCGCCTAATTCCGGTCACTGGCAACCGTTGAGAACCGCATGGCCACATCAATCTTTTTGCCTTGGCCTTGGTGTATTTCGTGACGTCGGCAGTCGTCTCGAAGTAACCGAACGCACCGGAGCCCTTGGCGTGGGGCTGACGTTCGGAAATTTGTCCCCGATTGAAATTTGCCATCTATTCGATGAGGTAATGATCGTTGAGAACGATCGGGCCATCACGGCCGAGTGTAAGGGAATGCTCGTCGCTTTGTGCCGGAATGCCTGCGTCGGTCGTGGTGGGAGGAATCTTCTGGGCCATGATCATCATCCTATCTGGGTTTCAAAAGCTGAGCCGGGCCGCCAGCTTGCTTCGTTCCATTAACAAGGCGGGAAAAACGACGAGCCGATGACCAAGCCTGCCGCTAATTCCTTCAGCCACCGGTTCCCCTTGGGAACCCGCCTCTGATTATCCCGTTGCAGCGAAATGGAGGGGGCAGACGAAAGGTCAGCCCGTGCGCAATTTTCCCGGCAAGTCAGATACCCATTCTCCGACCGCCTGGCCGGCCCTGCTTGTAGGCGCCATACTGGCGATAGTAGGTCTGGTTCTCACAATTGGCGGGATCTGGCTCGTTAGCGACGGCGGCTCCCCCTATTACCTTCTCGCAGGGCTCGGGCTAGTCGCCTCGGGCGTTCTGATTTTCATGCGGCGTCATCTGGGCGCGGTGCTTTACGCGATCGTTTTTGCCCTCACCGCGATATGGGCCTTCTGGGAAAGCAGTAATGTCTGGGGGCTTGTGCCGCGTTTGGTCGGCCCTGCTATCCTGCTCGTGCTCGTCAGCCTCATCACGCCTTTCCTCATTCGTCGCACGCGCTGGACGCCTGCGATCCTTGGCGCAGTGGCCACCGTCCTGTTTACAGGCGGCGCCTTCTGGCTCACCGCGCTGGCCGCACCGGCCTGGGTGGAGACGGAACTGCCCAACCACGGGGGCCCTATTGCCGGACAATCGGTGGATGGCGAATGGCCCGCCTGGGGCGGCACTTATGGCGCCCAGCGCTATTCGACCCTGGCCCAGATCACCCCGGATAACGTCGGCAATCTCAAGGTCGCATGGACGGCCCATACGGGTGACATGCCGCAAGGGGCAGGCGAAGGTAAGTATGCCGCCGAAACCACGCCGCTGAAGATCGGCGACCGGCTGTATATGTGTACTGCGATGAATCAGATGCTGGCGCTGGATGCGCATAACGGCAAGGTTCTGTGGCGCTACGATCCGGGGGTTAGCACGGATGCGATACCCTATTCCGCCAGCTGCCGCGGCGTAACCGCTTACGATCCCGGACAAGGCGCACAAGCGCTCGACAACAATACGTCGCGACCTTCGCCCTCGCGGGTGGCAGCCACGCCGATCACCAGCGATGCCACTGTACTGGAAGAGTGCAGCGGCCTGCGGATTCTCGAAGCCACGCTGGATGCAAGGCTGATCGAAGTCGATGCCGATACCGGCAAGCCTTGCCCCGGATTTGGTACGAACGGTGAAGTCGATACCACCGTCGGCCTCGGCAATGTCTATCCTGGCATGGCGGCCATGACCGTGGCGCCGACCATCGTAAACGACACCATCGTGGTCGGCAGGCAGGTGATGGACGGTCAGCGCAACGATGCCCCGTCCGGTGCAATCATGGCCTTCGATGCGACCACGGGCGCGCGCAAATGGGCCTGGGATATGGGCCGCTCCGGAGAAACCGGATGGCCTGCTGAAGGCGAAGAGTTCACGCGTGGTACGCCTAACATGTGGACCAGCGCGGCGGGCGACGACGAGCTGGGAATGGTTTACCTCCCTCTCGGCAATAGTTCGAGCGATTACTGGAGCGGCGATCGCAGTGCAGAGGAAAATCAGTATTCTTCAGCGCTCGTGGCTATCGACGTGGCCAGCGGAAAGCCCGCCTGGACATTCCAGACCGTGCATAAGGACGTGTGGGATTACGATCTCGGCAGCCAGCCGACACTGGTGGACTTGCCCGACGGTACGCCCGCGCTCATCCTTGCCTCCAAGCAGGGCGAAATCTACGTGCTCGATAGAAGGACGGGACAGCCGCTTCACCGGGTGGTTGAAAAGCCTGCTCCGGTAGGTGGCGCGGAACCGGACGAGCGCAGTCCGACACAGCCTTATTCCGCTTTCGCAACGCTCAAGAAACCCAATCTGACCGAAGCGGATATGTGGGGCATGTCGCCCATCGACCAGATGGTGTGCCGTATTCAGTTCCGCGAGGCGGATTACGCTGGCTACTATACTCCGCCGAGCGAGAACCACTCGATCGAATATCCCGGTTACAATGGCGGGTCCGACTGGGGTTCGATCGCTGTCGATCCGGCGCGCGGCGTGATCGTGGCGAATTACAACGACATGCCGAACTACGTAAAGCTTGTCCCGCGCGCAGTGGCAGAAAAGAAGGGCTGGCAGCCGCGTGGTCCGCAGGGAAATACCGGCGGTGGCAAGGCGGAAGGTGCGGGCGATCCGCAATCGGGAGTGCCCTATGCAGTCGACGTCAATGCGGGCTGGAGAATCTCCTTCACCGGTCTGCTGTGCAAGCAGCCACCATATGGCGGAATCACCGCGATCGATTTGATGACTGGCCAGACAATCTGGGACCGCCCGTTTGGGAGCGCGCGCAAGAACGGCCCTTTCGGCATCAGTTCGCACCTGCCCGTGACTATCGGCACGCCCAATAATGGCGGTGCAGTCGTCACGGCTGGCGGGCTGATCTTCGTCGCTGCCACCACCGACGATCTTATCCACGCCATCGACCTGAAGACGGGCAAGACACTTTGGACCGCAGCCTTGCCCGGCGGGGGGCAGTCGAACGTCATGACTTATGAGGAGGGCGGCCGTCAGTATGTCGTGGTGATGGCCGGCGGACACCATTTCATGAAAACGAAGGTGAGCGATGCGGTGGTGGCCTATGCCTTGCCGACGACTTCCACCTGAGCGCACCGACTGGTCATAAGAAAGCGGGCCGCGATGCAATATCGCGGCTCGCTTTTCGTTGGCCAAACACTCAGTGGTATTTGGCGTAGCGCAGATCGAAACGGTCCGCGTCCATCACCTTGGTCCAGGCTTTGACGAAGTCGCGCACGAACTTCTCTTCATTGCCGTTTTCGGCATAGACTTCCGCCACGGCGCGCAGGCGCGAGTTGGAGCCGAAGACGAGATCGGTGCGCGTGGCGCGCCACTTCTCGTGCCCGTGCAGGCGGCATTTGCCGACGAATTCCTCGTCGCCGCTCTCGTCGACCACTTCCCAGACCGTGCCCATGTGGAGCAGGTTTACGAAGAAGCTGTTGTCCAGCTTGCCGGGCGTATCGGTGAGGACACCGATCCGGTTGCCATGCTGAGTGTGATGGCTAACGGCGCCTAGGGCGCGCAGGCCACCGACCAGCACGGTCATCTCGGGGATCGAAAGGCCGAGCAGGTGCGCACGGTCGATCAGCATGTCCTCGGTCTTCACCGATGCCTTGGTTTTGAGATAATTGCGGAACCCGTCGGCGAAGGGTTCCAGCGGCTCCCAGCTCTCGGCATCGAAGTCCTCGCGTCTGGCATCGCCGCGTCCGGTGGTGACGGGCACCGAGATGTCGAACCCGGCATCCTTCGCCGCCTTCTCGACCGCAGCCGATCCGGCAATGACGATCGCATCGGCCATCGAGATGGAACCGCGGATTTCGTCGAGCTTGGTGAGGACCTTGCCCAGTTCTTCGGGATCGTTGACCTTCCAGTTCCTGATCTCGTCGAAGCGGATATGCGCGCCGTTCGCGCCGCCGCGGTGGTCCGAATTGCGATAGGTCGAGGCCGAGGCCCAAGCGGCCTTCACCAGCTCGGCAGCCTCCAACCCGCTATCGAGTACTTTCGACTTGAATGCCGACAGATCGCTGTCCGAGACCTGCGTTCCGGCTGGAATGGGATCCTGCCAGATCAAATCCTCGCCCGGAACTTCGGGGCCGAGGTAACGGACCTTGGGCCCCATGTCGCGGTGGGTCAGCT
The DNA here is from genome assembly GCA_947504155.1 of uncultured Erythrobacter sp. Taxonomy (GTDB): domain Bacteria; phylum Pseudomonadota; class Alphaproteobacteria; order Sphingomonadales; family Sphingomonadaceae; genus Qipengyuania. The sequence goes on along the minus strand of CANNGF010000002.1, from coordinate 170,912 downwards.
TGAACCATGCGCGGGCGAAGGCATCGTCCAGCGCTGACTGGTCGTTGAGGAAACGCTCTGAAATCTTGCGATATTCAGGATCGCGCTTCAGCGCCATGTCCGCCGTGGTCATGATGGTCGGGACCTTCTTGTTCGGGTCCCGCGCATCGGGCGCCATGTCGGCTTCTTCCGGATTGACCGGCGTCCACTGGTTGGCGCCGGCAGGCGACTGGGTCAGTTCGTAATCATATTTGAACAGCAGGCGGAAATAATCATTGCCCCACTGCGTCGGGTTGGGCGTCCAGGCACCCTCAATGCCCGAGGTGGTGATATGGCCCTTCTCGATCTCCTCCGGATCGGTCATCCAGCCGAAGCCCATGCGGTGCAGGTTTTCACCTTCTGGAGCGCTGCCAAATGTGTCCGACGGAGCGGCACCATGGCACTTGCCGAATGCGTGGCCGCCGGCGGTCAGCGCGACGGTTTCTTCATCGTTCATCGCCATGCGGGCGAAGGTTTCGCGCATGTCGCGGGCCATCCCTTCGGCATCGTGCGGATTCCCGCCCGGGCCTTCCGGATTGACGTAGATGAGGCCCATCTGGATCGCGGCGAGCGGGTTTTCGAGCGCCTTGCCCTCATCGGGCTGGATGCGGGTTTCGGCGCCCGTATCGACCCACTGGTCCTCCGTGCCCCAATAGACGGTTTCGGGATCGAACACGTCCTTGCGTCCGCCGCCGAAGCCGAAGACGGGGCCGCCCATGCTTTCGATGGCGACATTGCCGGTGAGGATGAACAGATCGGCCCAGCTGATGTTTTTGCCGTATTTCTGCTTGATCGGCCACAACAGGCGGCGCGCCTTGTCGAGATTGCCGTTATCGGGCCAACTGTTGAGCGGGGCGAAACGCTGCTGCCCGCTGGAGGAACCGCCGCGTCCGTCGCCCGTGCGATAGGTTCCGGCGGCGTGCCATGCCATGCGGATGAAGAACGGGCCGTAATGGCCATAGTCTGCCGGCCACCATTCCTGGCTGTCGGTCATCAGATCGGTGAGGTCCTGCTTCAGCGCCTTGTAATCGAGCGCGTTGAAGGCTTCGCAATAATCGTAATCCTCGCCCATCGGATCGGCAGCGCGGCCGCCTTCGGTGAGGATTTCAAGGTCGAGCTGGTCGGGCCACCAGTCGCGATTGCGGCGGCCGAAAAGGGCGCGCGTGTCGCTGTTTCCCGAGAATGGGCAACCGCTGATATCTCCGGTCTTGGCATCCATGATCGTTCTCTCCTGCTGCTTTTGACTCGGGCTTTCGTCCGAGGATGGGTGCAGTCTGCCCAAGACCCGGTCATTCGTCCAATCGATTAAACGGTTCAAATTGATTAGCTGAACCGATTGCCGGCGGAGCCGTTACATGCACGCAAAAGCGCCGCCATCCGGGGTGGAGGGCGGCGCCTTGCTGTCAGTCGGAAAGGGCGATCAGGCGGCTTGCGCGATCTCGTCGACCGGTTCGGTGCGGATAAGATAATCGAAGGCCGAGAGGCCGGCTTTCGAGCCTTCGCCCATGGCGACCACGATCTGCTTGTAGGGCACATCGGTGACATCGCCTGCGCCAAAGATGCCGGGCAGATTTGTGCGCCCTTCCTCGTCGGTCCTGATCTCGCCGAACCTCGTCAGCTCCAGCCCGCTGTCTTCCAGCCATTCGGTATTGGGCACGAGACCGATCTGGATGAACACGCCCTCCAGCTCGATCCGGCGGGTATCGCCGCTCTCGCGGTTCTTCACCAGCAGACCGTCGACCTTGCCGTTGCTGCCGGTGACTTCCGTCGTCTGGCCGTTGATCAGGATTTCGACATTGTCCATGCTGCGCAGCTTTTTCTGCAGCACTTCGTCGGCGCGCAGCTTGCTGTCATATTCGATCAGCGTGACGTGGCCCACGATCTTGGCCAGATCGATCGCCGCTTCGACGCCGGAGTTGCCGCCGCCGATCACGGCGATGCGCTTGCCCTTGAACAGCGGGCCATCGCAATGCGGGCAATAGGCCACGCCTTTATTGCGATATTCCGCTTCGCCGGGGACGCCGAGATTACGCCAGCGCGCGCCGGTGGCAAGGATGAGGCTGCGCGCCTTGAGCGATGCGCCATTGCCCAGTTCGACCGTATGAAGCCCGCCTTCCTGCTTGGCAGGAACCAGCTTCACTGCCTGGGAAAGGTTCATCACGTCGATCTCGTATTCGCCGACATGGCGTTCCAGATCGCCTGCCAGCTTCGGCCCTTCGGTATAGGCCGTGCCGGGCAGGTTCTCGATGCCGAGCGTGTCGTGCAGCTGCCCGCCGAAGCGTTCGGCTGCAACGCCGGTACGGAAGCCCTTGCGTGCGGTATAGATGGCCGATGCCGCGCCCGCAGGGCCGCCGCCGACAACCAGCACTTCAAACGGATCCTTGGCCGCAAGCTTGGCGGCCGTCTTGGCGTCCGCGCCGGTATCGATCTTGGCGAGGATTTCGGCCAGTTCCATCTTGCCGTTGTAAAAGGGTTCGCCGTTCAGGAAGGTGGCAGGCACGGCCATCACGTCGCGCGCGTCCACTTCGTCCTGATAAGTGCCGCCTTCGATCAGCGTGGCGGTGATGCGCGAATTTTCCAGCGCCATCAGCGTCAGCGCCTGCACCACGTCGGGGCAGTTGTGGCAGCTAAGCGAGAAATACATCTCGAAATTGAAATCGCCTTCCAGGCCCCGGACCTGCTCCAGCAGATCGGCGTCGACCTTGGGCGGATGGCCACCTGCCCACAGCAGCGCGAGGACCAGCGAGGTAAACTCATGCCCCATCGGCAGGCCGGCAAAGCGCACCCACTTTTCCGCATCGCTGGCGCGGCGGATCACGAAGCTGGGCTTGCGATCATCGGTGCCGTCGAAACTTGCGCTCACCATGTCGTGCAGCGCAGAAATCTCTTCGAGCAGTTCGCGCGTCTGGCGCGACTTTTCATCTTCACCAAGCGAGGCGACGAGTTCGACCGGCTCGCGCAAATTGGCAAGATAGGTCTTCAGCTGCTGGGTCAGATTGTCGTCGAGCATCGGTCATATCCTTCGTCATGGCGAGGAGCCCCGTATCGGGGCGACGTGGTAATCCATCTCCTGTTCGCGCTGATGCCGGACCGGGAATGGATTGCCGCGTCGCCTTCATCTCCTCGTGAAAAATGAGGAGGGGGCGTCAGTGAAAAAAGAAGAGGCCCGGGGCGGGGGGGGGGGAGGGGAGCCCCGGGCCTCACAATGGGACGAAGACTTGAGTTTTCGTCCCGGAAGGCGGCCTTAAGGGTAAGCGCCGCCTTCAAGGAATTGCCGGCTTAGATCTTGCCGACGAGATCGAGCGAAGGCGAAAGCGTTTCGCTGCCTTCTTCCCAAGCTGCGGGGCAGACCTGGCCGGGGTTGGCACGCACATACTGTGCAGCCTTGATCTTGCGGGCGAGTTCGTTGGCATTACGGCCAACGCCTTCACAGGTCTGTTCCATGATCTGGATCACGCCGTCCGGATCGACCACGAAGGTGGCGCGATCGGCAAGGCCGACGCCTTCACGCAGCACGTCGAAATTGCGTGCGAGGATGTGGTTCTGGTCACCCAGGAACGGGAACTGGAGCTTGCCGATCTTTTCCGAAGTGTCGTGCCATGCCTTGTGGCTGAAGTGCGTGTCGGTCGAAACGCCGTACACTTCGACATCCATCTTCTGGAGCATGGCGTACTGTTCGCCCAAGTCTTCAAGCTCGGTCGGGCAGACGAAGGTGAAGTCCGCCGGATAGAAGAAGAAAACGGCCCACTTGCCCTTCACGTCTTCGTCGGTGACTTCGAAGAAGTCCTTGCCTGCCTGGAATGCGGTGGCGTTGAACGGTTTGATCTGGCTTCCGATAATACCCATGGGTTTCTCCGTTATTCGGGTTAAACTGATGCACCCCAGATAGGGTCTGTTGCGATGCACAAAAGCGATATGTTGCGATTGCTAGCATCGGAATAATCGATTAACTCAATGGAACTTCCGAAAAGTGCAACTAACTTTGCGTTATGCGTGCGTTCTGCGCAACTGACGGGCCGGGTTGACGTGCTCCATGCGCAATTGCGATGCGCTTAATTCGACTTGTGGCGGCGGCTGATCTGCCCGATCTCGCCGCCATTGCGGAATGAGGTGGGCTGCCCCGCCAAAGGCTATTGCGGAGCGCGAGCGTGGAACTGGACGACAGCGAAAAGACTGCGTGGATTTTCAAATCCGGCTGGAAAGGCCTGTGTCCGCATTGCGGCAAGGGCAAAATGTTCAAGTCGTGGCTGAAGATCGTTGATCGCTGCGATGTCTGCGGGCTCGATTACCGCTTTGCCTCGCCGGACGATGGCCCGGCCTTCTTCTCGCTGACCTTCGTTGCCTTCCCGCTGTTGTTCCTGATCGTGTGGATGCAGGTGGCGCTGGAACTTCCGGTGGTCCTGCTGTTCGTCATCGCCATTCCGCTGATGGCTCTGGGCTGCGTCCTGCCGCTGCGTCCGATCAAGGGCTGGCTGGTGGCCTCGCAATACGTCAACCGGTCGGTAGAGGCCGGGACCGAAAAACTGTGGGGCGATATGCACGCCCGCGAGGATGAGAAACGGGGCAAGGACGAAGACTGAAGTCGACGCCTTATCCGCAGCCGATCAGGTCGCGAACAACATCGCATCGTCGGCAAAGGCTTTCATTTCCAGCGCATTGCCGCTGGGATCGCGGAAGAACATCGTTGCCTGCTCGCCCGGCTGGCCCTTGAAGCGAATTGTTGGTTCGATCACGAATTCCATCCCGGCTTTCTTCAGCCGGTCGGCCAGCGCCTGCCAGTCATCCATCGTCAGTACCACGCCGAAATGCGGAACGGGCACATCGTGGCCGTCGACCGGGTTGCTGGCACGGTCGCCCGCATCTCCGCCCGTATGCGCCACGATCTGGTGGCCGTAGAAATTGAAATCGATCCATTCGTCCGAAGACCGCCCCTCAGCGCAGCCCAAGGTCTCGCCGTAAAAAATGCGGGCTTCCGCCAAGTCGCGGACAGGGAAGGCGAGATGGAAGGGGCGCAGGGTCATGGGGACGGCAATAGCCTGCCAGAAAGCGTTTTCCTACACGCATTTGCCTATGCATGGCTGGGGCTATGAGAGACGACCTGACCCCGGAAACCGCCCTTGCCATGCTGGAGAAATTTTACGCTGAGGTGCGCTCCAAGCGCTCCACCATTCAGCATCGACAGCGTGTGGATGAACGGATAGGGGGCAAGGGAACTGGGAATGGTGGAGCCCGCATGAAGATCGTCATCGGTAACAAGAACTACTCGAGCTGGAGCCTGCGCGGCTGGCTGGCTGCCAAGCAATCGGGCCTCTCGTTCGAGGAAATCGTCGTACCTCTCTATGGCGAGGATTGGGAAGCGACCCGCCAGGGCGGCGAGATCATGCCGTCCTCGGGCAAGGTTCCCCTGCTGTGGGACGGGGAAACCGTGGTGTGGGACAGCCTCGCCATGCTCGAATACCTCGCCGACAAAGTGGGGCGCGACCGCTTCTGGCCGAAGGACGACACTGCGCGCGGCATGGCGCGATCGATGGTCGCCGAAATGCATTCCTCCTTCCAGGCGCTGCGCAGCGAATGCCCGATGAATGTGCGCAAGCGCTTCGACGCTTTCGAGGCGAGCGAGGCCTGCCGGTCGGATATCCTGCGCATTCTCACGCTCTGGGCGGAAGCGCGCAGCCGCTTCGGCAGCGGCGGGCCCTATCTGTTCGGCACCTTCGGCGCGGCGGACGTGTTCTTCGCCCCCGTCGTCAGCCGCTTCATCAGCTACCAGATCCCCGTGCCCGGCTTCGCGGCGGCCTATATGCAGGCGCTGTGGGAGCATGAATGGATGCAGGCGTGGATCACCGCATCGGAAAACGAAGAATGGGTCATCGAACAATACGAAACCGTGTCCTGACGCTGCTGGCGGCGCTGTGCGCGCTGCTGCCTGCACAAGCGATGGCGTGGGGCGATTATGCGCATCGCACGACTGCCTCGATCGCGCTGGCGAATGTGAAGCCGGAAACGCGGGCCGCCATCGCGCGCCTGCTGAAGGCCGCGCCCGAACTCGGCGTGCCGGGATGCGAGCTGGCGACGCTGGAAGATGCGGCGGCGTGGCCCGATTGCCTGCGCAAGGATTACTGGCGCTGGGGCTATACCTTCGCCTGGCATTACCGCACCGCCCCGGTCTGCGAAGCCTATGATCCGCGCGCCAATTGCTCGGGCCAGAACTGCATCCTGGCCCAGATCGAGCGCAACGAACGCATCCTTGCCGATGAAAGCCTGCCCGCGAATGTCCGGCTGGAAGCGCTCGCTTTCCTCGTCCACTTCATCGGCGATGTGCACATGCCGCTGCATTCGGGCGATCACGATGACCGTGGCGGCAATGACAATACCACTGCCTATGGCATCGCGCCGGGACTGAACCTCCACTGGATCTGGGACGGCCCGCTGGCGGAACGCGCCATCACCTCGTCGCCTACGCCTCTGGTGCGTCGCTATACCGCTGCCGAACGGGCTGAGCTTGGCGGGGGCAATTCGGCCGACTGGGGCCGCGAAAGCTGGGAGACGGCGCGCGACTTCGTCTATCCCAACGCCTTCGACCGCGTCCCCTGCGATGGCGAGGACCTTCCCGACGAAACGGCGCTGACGCAGGAAGACATCGAACGGGCGATCCCGATCTCGCGCCGGAGAGTCACGCAGGCAGGCATCCGCATGGCCGAATATCTCGACAAGGCCTTCGCACCGGGGCCGCTGCCGGACTCGGAAGGCAATTAGGGCAGGCGCTTGGTCGGATAAGGGGTACCGTCCTTCCGGAAGTACCCATCCGGCGTGAAGACCATGTCGATGTCGGGATACTCGCCACGGTCTTCATCGCGATCTCCGGCACTTACGGCGATGAAGACACAAGGCTTATCGGACCGGTTGTGAAGGCGGTGGCCATTGCGCTCTCCCGCCGGCCAGGCGAGGATGTCACCTCCATGGACCGGGACTTCGCCCTGATCTTCGATCAGCACAGCCTCGCCCTGTAGCAAGATCAGCAGTTCGTCCTGCCCTTCGTGCCAGTGCCTCTGCGAGGAATAGGCGCCCGGCTCCAGCACCACATGGCTGGCGCCCAGCTTGGTAAGCCCGGCTGCCGGGGCGAGGCGACGGTAGAGCCGTCCGCGCACGTCTTCATCATAGGGCGGCGGATAGCCGGTCGCATTGGTTTGGGGAATGGCATCGAGATCAAGCTTGGGCATTGGCGCGCACTCCTGCTAGCGGAGGCAGCATGACCGAAGTCCTCGAACTCGCCAAGCGGCTGATGTCCGCTCGAAGCGTCACTCCCGCCACTGGTTCCGTATTCGACGAGCTGGAGGCAATGCTGAAACCGCTCGGTTTCGAAGTCACGCGCTTCACGCGCGGCGAAGGCGAGGAAGGCACACCAGAAGCGCCGGTCGAGAACCTGTTCGCCATACGCAAGGGGCCCGCAGGCTCGAAGCATTTCGCCTTCGCAGGGCATCTCGATGTGGTCCCCCCGGGCGGCGGCTGGACCTCCGATGCCTTCGAGCCGGAGATTCGCGGCGATCTTCTCTACGGCCGCGGCGCGGTGGACATGAAAGGCGCAATCGCCTGCATGGTCGATGCAGTGAAGGAGGTGCCCTCAGACGCAGGGACGATCAGCTTCATCCTTACCGGCGATGAGGAAGGTCCAGCTCTTCACGGCACACGCGCCTTGATCGACTATATGAACAGCCGTGGTTCAACGCCCGATTTGTGCCTGGTGGGCGAGCCGACGAGTGTAAACCGGCTCGGTGACATGATGAAGATCGGGAGACGCGGCTCGGTCAACATATGGCTCGAAGTGCAAGGCACGCAGGGACACGTCGCGTATCCGCACCTCGCCGACAATCCCATTCCCAAGCTGGTCGCGATGCTGGCAGAGCTAAATGGACTGGTTCTCGATAAGGGCAATGACTGGTTCCAGGCTTCGAACCTCGAGATCACCGATCTCGAGGTTGGGAATCCAGCCCATAACGTCATTCCGGAAGCAGCAAAGGCCCGCATCTCGATCCGCTTCAACGACGAACATTCGGGCGCGTCGCTGTCCGAGAAAGTGGTTGCTATTGCTGAAAAGCATGGCGGCAATGCGTTGCCGATCATTTCGGGCGAGCCATTCCTTACCCCGCCGGGTGAATTCAGCGACATCATTGCGCGCGCCGTGAACGCCGAAACCGGCGTCGATCCCGAGCCATCCACCACGGGTGGAACCTCCGATGCGCGTTTCTTGCGTGCCGTCTGCCCGGTGATCGAATTCGGCCTTGTCAACGCGACCATGCACAAGCGTGACGAGGCAGTAGCCATCGAGGACCTTTCCACGCTAAGCCGCATCTACGCGCGCATTGCAAAAGACGCGCTGGCGTAAATATACGCCAGCTGAAAATACAAGGTGAGGGCATACGCATGCTGAGGGTCTGGTTCGAAATTCCGCTTTGGCAGCGCGTGGTGACTGCGCTGATCCTCGGCGTGCTCACAGGTTATGCCTGGGGGCCGGATGCGGAAAGCATCAAATGGATCGGCGATTTCTTCATCAAGTCGATCAAGATGCTGGTCGTCCCCCTGATCTTCTTCAGCCTCGTTTCCGGCGTCGCCGCGATCGGCGATTTGCGCAAACTTGGCGCGGTCGGTGGGCGGGCGATGCTGCTCTTCGTCGTTACTGGCCAGGTCTCGGTATGGCTTGGGCTGGCGCTTGGGACGTGGATCGCCCCGGGTGCAGGCGTGGATACCAGCGCAATCCAGATGGGCGCAACGCCCGAGCCGAACCCGACAACGGCGGTGGATATGATCCTGTCGATCGTGCCCGAAAGTCCGGTACAGGTGATGGCGGACGTTTCGGTTCTGCCGCTTATCGTCTTCAGCCTGCTGATCGGCATCGGCATCCTGATGGCCAAGGAAGACGGCCTGCCGGTGCAGAAGGTCTTCGATAGCGGCGCCGTGATCATGCAGAAGGTGACCATGGTGGTGATGGAGCTCACCCCCTTCGGCGTTTTCGCGCTGATGGCATGGGTCGCAGGCACGCTCGGCCTCGATGCGCTGGTCGCGTTGTCGAAGCTGGTCGCACTAAACTATGCCGGCTGCTTACTGATCATTTTCGTGATGTATTCGGCGATGATCAAATTCCTTGCAAAACTGCCGGTGCGCGACTTCTTCCGCGGCATCGTCGATGCGATGGCGGTGAGCTATTCCACCGCCAGCTCCAACGCCACGCTGCCGGTGACGCTGCGCTGTGCCGAGCGTAATCTGGGCGTCTCGAATTCCGTGGCCAGCTTCGTGATCGCACTCGGCGCGACGATCAACATGAACGGCACGGCGATGTATCTCGGACTCGCCACGCTGTTTGGCGCGCAGATCTTCGGCGTCGATCTATCGATGGGTGACTATTTCCTGATCTCGATCCTCGCCACGCTCGGCGCGGTCGGCGCTGCTGGCATTCCCGGTGCGGGCCTGATCATGATGGCGCTGGTCTTCGGCGCAGTCGGTGTGCCCTTGGAAACGATCGCCTTCGTCGCCGGGGTCGACCGGATCATGGACATGATGCGCACAACGACCAATGTGAGCGGCGATGCCGCAGTCGCGACTACCGTTGCGGTGATGACGGGCGAAATAGACCGGGTCGAGATGGTATCGGCCGACGATGTTTGACCGAGCTAGCTTCGTTTCAAAATCGTGGCTTGGTCTCATCGGTGTCCTCGCGATGAGCGCATGTACTGGTAGTCAGCCAGCTCAGTCAGATTGCGAAGGAACTGTACTAACGGTCCCGTCCGGCGGCGCCACGATTCCGCAACTGATGGCACATGCTACAGCCATGGGAATGACCCAGCGCGAAGCCGAAACGTTGATCTATCTCGAACGGCTCAATCCCCAAGTGACGGTGGAAGGCGGCTCCACCATCTGTCTGGATGGGCGGCCGGATTGAGCTAACGCCCCTTCGGCTTCTCCAGAACTTTCTTCCGGTAACTGCACAGATCGACCACGCTGCAGCGCCAGCATTCGGGCGTCCGTGCCTTGCAGACATAGCGTCCGTGAAGGATCAGCCAATGATGGGCGCCTAGCCGGAATGGCTGCGGCACGCGCTTTTCAAGTTTCGCTTCGACCTGCTCCGGGGTCTTGCCCTTCGCGAGGCCGGTGCGGTTGCCTACGCGCAGAATGTGGGTGTCTACGGCGAAGGTTTCCTGCCCAAACCAGCAATTGAGCACAACATTTGCGGTCTTGCGGCCGACCCCGGGCAGGCGGACGAGATCTTCGCGGGTATTTGGGACCTCACTACCGTACTCGTCGACGAGTAATTGACTTAGTGCGATGACATTCTTGGCCTTCGAATTGAACAAGCCAATGGTCTTGATATGCTCTTTCAGGCCTTCTTCGCCCAGTGCCAGCATCTGCTCTGGTGTCGCGACCTCACGAAATAATGCGCGGGTAGCCTTGTTTACTCCCACATCAGTCGCTTGAGCAGACAGCGCTACCGCGACTACCAGCTGATAGGCATTGCCATATTCCAACTCGGTCTCGGGAGAGGGGTTATCCTCCGCCAACCGTCGAAAGAATTCGAAGATTTGATCCTTGGTCATAGGTGGTCGTCAGATGCCCAGAACTTGGTCCATCGTATAGCGACCTGATTCTCGCTCGCGCAGCCATTCGGCAGCGCGGACCGCGCCCCTAGCAAAGATAGTCCGGTTCTCCGCACTATGCGAAAGCGTTAAGCGTTCCTCTTCACCAGCAAGGATTACACTGTGTTCGCCGGCCACGGTACCGCCGCGCAAGGCAGCAAATCCGATTGCGCCCTCCTCACGCGGACCGCTCGGGCCATCCCGACCGCTTTCGCTGACGGTCTCGAGATCGACACCTCGCGCGTCTGCAGCAGCTTTACCAAGCAGGAGTGCGGTACCCGACGGGGCGTCTACCTTGCGGCGATGGTGCATTTCCAAAATCTCGATGTCCCAGCTATTGCCGAGCTTCTGAGCCGCCTCTCGCACAAGATGAGCCAGAAGGGTGACACCGAGCGATGTATTGCCTGTCTGTAAAACCGGTATCGCGTGCGCCGCCTGATCGATCGCGTCGTGGTGTTTGCGCTCCAAGCCCGTTGTGCCGACGACGATTGGGATGCCGGCACCGATGGCTGCATGTAGATTGGAGTGCAAGGCAGCCGGGGCTGAAAAATCAACCAGCAGATCCGACACATCGGCCAGCTTGCCGACATCGTCTCCCTTGTCTGCGCCTCCCGCATAATCGTGGCCGGACTCCTCGATTACGCGCCGGAGCACTTCGCCCATTGCGCCCCTGCTTCCGATGACACCTATCTTAGCCAAGCTGATCTCCATGTGGGCGGAGCTTGTCGTAGCCCCGTGAATACCTTTAGCGTAGGGCTAGAAGATAAGATGGCCCTACGACAAGGTCGGGCCCAATGGGAGGCGAAACTTGTCCGATCCTATCCGCAACATCGTCGTCCTGACCGGCGCTGGAATTTCAGCGGAAAGCGGCATCGATACTTTTCGGGACAGCGGTGGTCTCTGGGAGCAGCACCGGGTCGAGGATGTCGCCACGCCAGAGGGATTCGCGCGCAATCCAGAGCTGGTGCAGCGGTTCTATGATGCGCGGCGCGAGGCTGTGCAGCAGGTAGCACCAAACGCGGCTCACGAAGCCTTAGCTCGCCTTGATGCCGAATTGGGCGAGAAGTCAGATCACGATCTCTTGATCGTCACTCAGAATGTCGATGACCTTCACGAACGCGCCGGGGCAGAGCATGTGCTCCACATGCATGGGGAACTGCTGAGCGCGCTATGCTCCGGTTGTGATGCTCGCCATCGCTGGAGCGAGCCGCTGATCGATGGCCCTGCCTGCCCGGGCTGCGGACAACAGGCGCTGCGTCCCGATGTGGTCTGGTTCGGTGAGATGCCGTACCAGATGGAGCGGATCTACGATGCGCTTCGCCGAGCGGATTTGTTCGTTAGCATCGGTACTAGCGGGGCTGTCTATCCGGCGGCTGGGTTCGTGCGCGACGCGCGGGAGTTCGGTGCGCGAACGCTGGAACTCAATCTGGAGCGTGGCGAGGGTTCATACTGGTTCGACGAATCGCGCCAAGGCAGAGCGAGCGAGTTAGTGCCTGCTTGGGTAGAGGAAGTGCTCGCCAACTAGGTTGAGGAAGCGCAAGCTATACCGCCCGGGTTTTACCACCACACCCGCTGCATTCGGGGTCTTTGGCAATGGTGAACTGCCGCATGCCCGGTTTCACTCCGTCTAGAAGGTTCACCTTGCTCCATTGCGGATCTCCATAAGCGCTCGCCCCATCGAGGAGAACACGCACAGCGTGGAGAGCGGCGAAGCTGCCTACCCAGCCGGCCATCGCGCCCAGCATGCCGTCTTCGGCGCAGGTATCACAATCGTCCGCGTCGAAGGCATCCCCGACAAAACAGCGATAGCAGGCTTCGCCGGGCAAATGGCCGGCAAACGCTGCGACTTGCCCCTGGAACCGGCCGACCGCAGCGGACAATAACGGCACCCCGGCGTTGACGCAGGCATCGGAGACTGCAAGTCGCGTCGCGAAGTTGTCGGTGCCATCGAGCACGAGGTCGGCCCCTGCAACCAGTGATGCGGCACGGGACGGATCGATCCGGCGATCGCTGATTTCGACGTCGAGCACAGGATCGAATAGGGTCACCCAGCGCTTCGCGGAAATGGCCTTGCCGTGGCCGACATCGCGCTCGTTGTAGAGCGTTTGACGCTGGAGGTTACTGACATCCACCTTGTCGTCATCAACTAGAGTTAGGTTCCCTATTCCAGCGGCGGCAAGATATTGCAGTGCGGGGCTACCGATGCCGCCTAGGCCGATAAGTACGAGGTGTTTTTCCGCCAACGCCATCTGGCCAGCGCCGCCCACTTCAGGAAGGACGATGTGGCGAGCGAAGCGATCCAATCGCTCTGGCGGGAGACTCACGGATTTTCTCCTTCCGGGCGTTCCCGTTTGAAGCCATGCATACCGTTCCACCATTGTAGTGCGATCACCGCCCCTTTTGATGGTTGCAGCAAGGCGATCAGCATCACCAATGCCAACGGAATGATGATGGCGAGCAACGCCATAGGCGAAAGCGAATAGCTAACGACTAGTGTGATAATCACGGGGGCGAGCAAATGCCCGCTCACGAAGATACCGATATAGGCGGGAAGGTCATCCGAACGCTGCCCGCGGATATCTAGATCACAAGCGCTGCAATGGTCGACAGGTTTTAACCACTTGCGGAATAACCGGCCTTCACCGCATCGCGGACAGCGGCATAAAACGCCCCGCCATAACGTCGCCAGGAGCGTTCGGGGCAAACTGACATGCGTGCTCATGTCTGCCCCTTTGAACCCTCGAACACGCGCTGTCGACAAGCCTGTGAACAGGCTGTCGACGAGCGGTGCGCAATATGGGGAGCGCTCAGCTTTCCAACTGGCGCAGCAGGCTTCGCACGTCTCCATCCATATCGGCATCGCGCTGACGCAGATCCTCGATCAGGCGGACCGCGTGAATGACCGTGGAATGATCGCGCCCGCCAAATTTGCGGCCGATCTCTGGATAGCTCCGCGGGGTTAGGACTTTTGAAAGGTACATTGCAACCTGGCGCGGGCGCACGACTGCCCGGGCGCGGCGCTTAGAGCTCATTTCGCTGCGGTCGATGCGATAGAACTGGCACACTGTCCGCTGAATCTCGTCTATCGTGATGCGGCGCCGATTGGCCGACAGGATATCAGTCAGTTGCTCTTCGGCCAGTTGGAGCGAAACTTCCTGACCTGTCAATTGCGCATAGGCGATCAGCTTGTTGAGGCCGCCAACCAGCTCACGCACATTGCGGGTGATGGTGCGAGCGAGGAATTCGAGCACGTCTTCCGGCACTGCCAGAGGCGCGAACTTGCTGAGCTTCGAATGCAGGATCTTCTTACGCAATTCGATATCGGCGGGTTGAATGTCAGCCACGAGCCCCATCGATAAGCGCGAAAGCAGGCGGGGTTCGACACCATCCAGTGCCTGCGGCGCGCGGTCGGCCGCGAAGACAAGGCGCTTGCCTTCCGCGAGCAGCGCATCGATCGTATACAGCAGTTCTTCCTGAGCCGAAGCCTTGCCGATGATGAACTGGATGTCGTCCACCAGAAGCAGGTCGAAGCTACGCAGTCGCGCCTTGAACTCGATCATGCGGTTGGCCTTCAGGGCCTGGACGAACTCCACCATGAACCGCTCGGCACTGCAGTAGAAGATGCGGCTGCGGCTGTGGGTTTGAAGAAAGGTGTGGCCGATGGCATGCAAGAGATGGGTCTTGCCCTGTCCTGTCGCGCCCTTGAGATAAAGCGGGCTGAACTGCGGCTTTTCGGTCGCCGCCATGCGCTGCGCCGCGTTGAAGGCGAGAATGTTCGCTTCGCCTGTAACGAAGGCGGCAAAGGTCAAACTCGCGTCCAAGCCGACAGACGAGGTGAAGCCCGTATCACCCAGTGTATCAGCACCGATTGCCATCATCGAGGTGTCGGCATCGTTTGCCGGCCGGCGACCATCACTGTGCAAACGCAGATCTGCAACCTGACGGCGGCCCGGATGGACCGAGATAGCGACTTGTCGCACTTCGCTACGGGCGATCTTCCAGGCGAGGCTCAACCGGTCCGCAAAACGGTCTTTCACCCAGTTGGCGCTGAATTCTGTCGGCAGATAGAGATCGAGTGTGCCTGTTTCAGTGTCGATCCGGCCAAGCTGGATCGGCTTGATCCACTGGCTGTGAAGCTGGTGACCCAGATCCTTGCGGAGCCCTTGGCTTATGTCTGCCCAATCGGCTGCCAGGTTTACGGCTTCCAGGTCTTCCATTTCGTTATTTGCCTTTCGCTTGCTAGCAAGCTCGCCTGTTTTCGCCATTGGAGTTTCGATCCCCCGAGTGACCGTCCGGTCGCTGAAAATTATATGGGCCAGGAGGAGGGGGCGCATAGCTTCGCCGCTACCCGGAATCGTACGATTCTCGGGTGGTCCCTCCCCTTGGCCATCGATGTGAATACCCGGGCTGTCCCCCCCGAGCAGATCCATTGTGTAGGTCGCAGCGGCGATGAGTCGCAAGGGGGATAACAGCAAAAAATCTGAAATAATCTAGTTGACTCATCGGTACCCCGCAGGCCTCCGTTGATGCCCTTGAAATACCTTCAGTTTGCTGAATCTGGCATGACGAATCGTAGTATTTCCGTCGATTTCATTACTATTGGGAGACAGTTTGATTTCAAAGTGCAACCCGAACACGACAAAGGGGCCGTCGCTTTTCGCGACGACCCCTCGGTTTGTCTGTCTGCGGCCGAAGCCGTGAAAGAATCAGAGCGCGGCGACGCGCTTCGAAAGGCGGCTCATCTTGCGAGCAGCAGTGTTCTTATGCATCACACCGCGAGCAACGCCGCGTGCCATTTCTGGCTGGGCGTTCCGGAGGGCGGTTTGAGCAGCGTCCTTGTCGCCAGCTTCGAGCGCAGTCTCAACCCTCTTCACGTAGTTGCGGATGCGGCTCATGCGCGCACCGTTTACTTCGGCGCGGCGGTTGTTGCGACGGATGCGCTTCTTGGCTTGCGGCGTATTGGCCATATCTGTCCTCGATCGGGCCGCGACAAAAAGCGGCTGGAATTCAATTGGGCGTGTCGAAAAAGGCGGATTAACCGCCGGAAAGCGGCGCACTTAGCGGCGC
Source organism: uncultured Erythrobacter sp. (assembly GCA_947504155.1). GTDB lineage: Bacteria > Pseudomonadota > Alphaproteobacteria > Sphingomonadales > Sphingomonadaceae > Qipengyuania. The sequence continues at coordinate 155,205 of CANNGF010000002.1, read as the reverse complement.
GATGCCGAATCGTCAAGCGAAAGCGGAACCGCAGCTTCGGCGCCCTGTTCCCCTAATATGGAAGCACATCACACGAAGGACAAGCTGTGAGCGACAAACTTGAAAGAACCGAAGCCGAATGGCGCGAGAAACTTACGCCAGAGCAATACAGAGTGCTGCGCGAAAAAGGTACAGAGCGTGCTTTCACCGGCAAGTATGACAAGAACAAAGCCGCTGGCGAATATCTTTGCGCCGCTTGCGGCCAGCTACTGTTCGAAAGCTCGGACAAATATGACAGCGGTTCGGGCTGGCCGAGCTTCACTGCTCCGGCAGAAAGTGGGGCAGTCGAGGAGAACCGGGACGTCACCCATGGTATGATCAGGACGGAAGTCGTCTGTTCCAATTGCGAAGGTCATCTTGGTCATGTCTTCCCTGATGGTCCCGGAGAAAACGGCTTGCGCTATTGCATCAATTCGGCGGCACTCGAGTTTGAACCAGAGAAGTAGCGGCATGCCTTGCGGCCATCGTATGATCCGTTAAGCCGAGGTTCCGTCTCGCCATAGGACATTGTGGCGGATATAGGGCAGCGCGCCTGGAACATGAGGAAAGCCGCGAGGAATGGATAAGAGAGGCAGCCGCCGCAAACGCAGCCAGCGTTCCGAACGCGCTCGGCGAGCGGCAGCGGAAGGCAAGGGCGACGCCAGCCGTTTGAAAATCTGGCTGCGCAGGCTGTTCCTGTGGGGAACGGGAATAGCCGTTCTTGGACTGATTTTTCTGGCAATCGCTGTGGCATTCGCCGCGCGGTCCTTGCCGAGCTATTATCAGCTCAAGGCGACACAGAACGCGCAAACGATTGTCGTCCGGGCGCGAGACGGCTCGGAACTCGTCGAGCTTGGCCCTAGCTATGGGAAGTGGATTACGGCCGACGAGATACCACAAGTAATGAAAGATGCCATGATTTCGGTGGAAGACAGGCGCTTCTATTCACATCCTGGTGTCGACCCCTACGGCCTCACCCGAGCCGTTTATGTCTGGGCCACGGGCGAGAATAGGTTGGGGGCTACCTCTACCATTACGCAGCAGCTCGCCCGTAACGTGTTTCTGAACAGCAATCGCTCGCTTGATCGTAAACTGCGCGAAGCCATTCTAGCGATGGCGATGGAATGGAAATTCTCCAAGGAGCAGATCCTCGAGCTCTATCTCAACAAGGTCTACTTCGGAGGCGGTGCATACGGTATCGATTCTGCGAGTAGAAACTTCTTCAGTCATCCCGCAACCGAACTCTCGACGGCTGAGGCAGCGATTATTGCAGGGCTGGTAAAAGCGCCAAGCCGCTATTCACCCACTGCCGACGTAAACGCCGCAGTGAGCCGCGCAGGTGTCGTCCTGCAACTTATGCGCGATCAGGGAAGGATCAGCGCAAGCGAGGCGCAGGTCGATGTGTCGGCCGTCAAATTGAAGCCCGAACAGGGAACCAATTCTGTTCGCTACTTCACCGACTGGGCGCTTCCGCAGCTCGACCTTCTTCTGCCCGAGACATTCGAGCCTATTGAAGTCTGGACCACCCTAGATCCCGGCATGCAGAAAGCAGCGACGGCTGCGGTCGCAGGCAATGCACCAGATGGGGCCCAGGGTGCGCTGGTCAGCCTCGATCGTGACGGAGCGATCCTCGCCCTTGTGGGCGGTACGGATTATGTAGAGACGAATTACAACCGGGCCACCAACGCTCTTCGCCAACCCGGCTCGAGTTGGAAGCTGTTTGTGTACCTTGCCGCGCTTGAGGCTGGCTATACGCCTGACGACCGCGTTGTAGATACGCCGGTATCGATCGGCGGCTGGAGTCCGAGAAATTCCAACGGACGAAACATTGGCGAGACCAATTTGCGCACTGCCTTTGCTTATTCGATCAATACCGTTGCAGCGCAACTTGGCAATGAGGTGGGCTTTGGATCGGTTGCGTCGATGGCTAGGCGTTTCGGGATCACGACCCCCATCAACACCTATCCCGCAATGGTGCTCGGATCGAACGAAGTGCGACTCCTGGATATGACCCGGGCATTTGCCGCGATCTCAGCCGGTGGAAATTCGGTGACGCCCTATGGGATCGTAAAAGTAACCACCACAGACGGAGAGGTGCTTTACCAGCATCAACGCGCCCGTACTACGCAGATCATACCGGACAATGTTACGCGGGGTATAACCGATCTGCTGCAGACGGCGGTCCAGACAGGCACCGGCCGTGCGGCGCAGATCGGTCGCCCGGTCGCAGGTAAGACGGGAACGACCAGTTCTAATAAAGACGGCTATTTCGTAGGATTTTCCTCTGGCGTAACCACTGGCGTATGGATGGGCCGGGACGATAACCGCCGGGTAGGTGGGCTACAGGGTGGGCGCGCGCCTGCACAGGCTTTTGCTGCTTTCATGCGCTATGCTGTGAAGGACCGCCCCGTCGAGGAGTTTGAAACGGAAGTTCAGGTGCCGGAATGGCAACTGGACGAAGAAGACGACTTCTTCTTCGGCGACCCGGACGACTATTACTACATCGATGAACAGGGCAATCTGATCGAGCCCGGACGAAGCGACGGACCAGGTGGCGCGCTGCCCGAACCCCGCGACCAGTCAGAACAGAATTCTGGCGTGGAAGTTACGCGACCGCAGCAGCCGCGAGTTCAACGTGTCCCGCCGCCACGACCGCAACCTTCTACGGGGCGCGGTGAGGATGGCGCACCCCAGGCGATCGACGACGACTTCCTGGACGGTGTGATCGGGCGAGATCGTTAACCGTCAGAAGCGCGCGACTTTTCTTCCTGAAAAGCAAACCGATGTAAAAGAGCCCTCCCGAGAATGTCGGGAGGGCCATTTAAAAGCCTAAATATCAAATCTAGCGAAGCCGAATGGCCACGTACTGTGGCGAGCCACCGCGTCGCTGGATACGCAGGAGAACCGCATCACGGTTTTCTGCTTTAGCGGAGCGAACTGCGTTCTCGAGATCGGCAACCGAAGTCATCGGACGGTAATTAGCCGTCAGAATGATATGCCCGCGCTGGAGACCTTTGCGTGCGGCATCGGAATTTTGGTCGACCGAAGCGATAACCAAGCCCTGTGTATCCGGTGCAACTCCAAGTTGGCGCGCAATCTGCGGCGTCAGCTCGAGAACTTGCAGGCCGACGCTATCCTGAATGACCTCGCTATCGCTGGGAGACATGTCGTCTTCCGGCTCGGCATCGGGATCGAACATCTGGCTGCGACGCATCTCTTCTTCGCTCGGACGTTTGCCGACGGTCACATTCACCCGGCGACGTTCACCATTGCGGATCACTTCCAGAGGGATCGAGGTGCCCGGCGAGATGTTGGCAACGAGATAGGACAGCGTCTGATCCGGTGTGACGTCATTGCCATCTACCTTGAGCACGATATCACCCGCCTCGATGCCCCCGCGATCAGCCGGCTCTCCAGGCTGTACCATTTGCACTATTTCACCGCGATTGCGCGCAAGGCCGAGCGAGGAAGCGACGTCTTCGGTCACCGGCTGGATCTGGATGCCCAGATAGCCGCGCTCAATCTCTACGCCGCGGCGCAGTTTATCGACGATTGGAGCAGCCGTTTCCGCGGGAATTGCGAAGCCGATGCCGACGCTCCCGCCGGTCGGCGAAATGATGGCGTTGTTGATGCCGATGACATTGCCCTGCATATCGAACAGCGGACCGCCCGAATTGCCGCGGTTGATGCTCGCGTCCGTCTGCAGATAACGGTCGTAAGCGCCACTACCTGCGTTGCGCAACACGCTCGACACAATACCGCTCGTTACGGTTCCGCCGAGCCCGAAAGGATTGCCGATCGCGATTACCCAGTCGCCAACTCGCGCCTGGCTGGAATCGCCGAACGTCACGAAAGGAAAAGCTTCGCGGCGATTGACCTTGAGCACGGCAAGATCGGATGCCGCGTCGGTGCCGACCAGCTCAGCTTCATACTCGGTACCATCGGGCAGAGTTACGGTGATTTCCTCGACCGAACCACGCCCGGTGGGGCTCACGACGTGATTATTGGTCACGACATAGCCATCGGAGGAAATGATGAAGCCCGAACCGAGCGATTGGCCCTCGCGATATTGGGGCTCATTATCCTGTTGGCCACGCCGACGGTTGAACATGCCTTCGAAGGGTGTGCCGGCAAACGGATTGCCACCGGTCTGCACCTCGATCCGCTGGCGGGTCGAGATGTTGACGACGGCCGGCTGAAGTTGCTCGGTGAGGTCGGCGAAACTCTCGGGCGCTCCGGCACGCGGGACAACCCGCGCGATCTGGGAGTCGTCGTTCTGGGCGACCTGCGCTCCGGCCGGGAAACCGGCGAGGGAGAGGGCAGCGCCACCAGCTAACAGGGTGGCAGTTACGGAATAAGCGTATCGCACTTTTTTCACGTCCTCTTTCAAATCCTCAATAACTTAGCTCGAAGCCAGCACGCTGTCATAAAGCGTGCTGGCTTCCGCTGTTCCGCCGCACTGTCAGCGTCTAGGCGCTGAATGCGTGTTGAACAGCGGGGCAGTCACCGCCGTTCAATCGACGAATGGTCAACGGCGTCCGCGGAACTGCTGCAGATATTCGTTGTCCGGTGAAAGGATGATGCTGCTGGCGGCATCTCCGTTCTCGGAAGCGAACGTTGCATCGTAGCTCTGCATGGCGCGATAGAAGTCGTAGAAATTCGCATCCTTGCCGAAGCTTTCTGCATAAATTCGTGCGGCCTCGGCATCGGCTTCGGCGCGAATGATCCGCGCATCGCGCGAACCTTGCGCGCGGATGGTCCGCGCTTCGCGTTCACGGTCCGATTCCATCCGGCTGAAGGCGGATTGCAACGGTGCCTCGGGCAGATCGGTGCGGGTAATCTGTACATCTACCACTTCCGCGCCATACTGACGTGCCTGCCTGTCCAAATTGGCGCGGGCATTCTGCAACGCAGAACCACGTTCCGCAGTCAGCATGGCCTGGAAGGTACGGCGACCGAGCTCCTGGCGCAGAACCGAGTTCAGGATCGGCTCAAGCGCAGAGCGCACCCCGTCGGTGGTTCCGGCGCGTTCCACCATCCGAACCGGATCGATGATCCGGAACCGGGCGTAGGCGTCCACCAGGAGGCGCTGCTGATCGTTGGAAAGCACCTCTTCATTGGTCATTTCCAGATCGAGCAACCGGCGCTCGATCCTCACTACACGGTCAAGAAAAGGTACGCGAAGGTACGGGCCCGGGCCCTTTGTGCCGTCTGGCGTGTTCACGATGCCCTGCGGTTCACCGGTCCGTACGATGACGACCTGCTCTTCTTCGGGCACGATGTAGAGGCTCATCATCAAGCCGATCAGAACCACCGCGGCTACGATGATCGAAAGGCGATGGTCTTCCCAAATGCGCTGCATCTTACTGGCCTCCCGGTGCGGTTACAGTGGTTTCGGGCTGCTGCTGAGCCCGGCGCCGGATTTCCGGAAGCGGGAGATAAGGCGTTACACCCTGGGCCTCTACGATGGTCTTGTCCGTATTGCTCAGCACCCGCTCCATGGTCTCATAATAGAGACGCTGGCGGGTAACTTCAGGAGCAAGGCGGTACTGTTCGTAAACCTTGTCGAAGGCTTCGGCCTCACCCTGGGCCTGTGCAAGGACTTGCTGGGCATAACCCTGTGCCTGATTTCGAGCCGCATCGGCGTTCTGTTCGGCAACCTGCACATCGCGGAAAGCATCGACCACCTGGCTGGGCGGATCGGCCTTCTCGATTTCCACACCCAGTACGCGAATACCGGCCTGATAGCGGTCGAGTGTCGCCTGCATACGCTCGCGTACGTCGAGCTCGATCGCGGCACGGCCCTGACCTGAAAAAGTCTCGTCGAGCTGCTTTTCCGCAACCGCGGCGCGCATGGCAGCTTCGGCGACTTCATTTACCGTCTCTTCCGGATCGACGACGCGGAATTTGTATTGCTGGAGATCCTGAATGTTCCAGCGGACGATATAGCTCAGGTCGACGAGGTTCTGGTCGCCGGTAAGGATCAGCTTGGCTTGATTGTCATTGCCCGGAATGCGGATCGGGCGAACCCCTTCGACATTCTCGACATCGACGGTTTCGATTGGAAAGGGCAGGGTAAACTGAAGTCCGGAATCGAGCGTCCGGCTGTAATCGCCGAGCCGCTTAACAACTGCTTTTTCCTGAGGGTCGATCAAATGCGCGCTGGTGGCGAGAAGCGCGATGCCCACGATCGCGACTACGGCAACGGGAAACCAGCTTTTGCCACCGGGGCGCTGCGGCATCCGGAAGCCGGGCCCACCCGGACCGCCGCCACCGCCTTTGCGGCGCGGACCTTCCGGCCCGCGGTTCTTGAAGATGTCCTCAATGTTAGGGCCACGGCGTCCATCGCCGCTGCCGCCCGAACCAGTTGGCAACCACGGGTTGCGCGGTCCGTCGCTCCCGCCTTTGTCACCCTTGGGTGCATCACCATTGCCGGAACCGGAAGAATCATCGCTTCCCCCGCCCCACGGATTGTTGCCAGCCATCGCTAGGCGGATCCTCTGTCCAAGCCCGTCCAAAATTCTCATATCTGTCTTATAAGCAGCCTTGGCCGGAAAAACAGGGGTTGCGGCGCGCTTTTCGATGCTACAGCAGCGCCAGCCATGAGCCGCACTGACTTTTCCGCCGATCTTCCTCCCGAAATTGCCTCTCTCGTAACGGGCTCTGTCCTGAACGAGGGCAGGGCGACGCTTGTCGTCGATGCCGGTAAATTGGGCGAAGCAGAGCGTGGCGGGATCGAGACTGCTATAAAACAGGCATTGTCCGGGCGCCCCGATGTCAACGACGTACGGGTGGTGATGACTGCCGAGCGGAAGGGCCCAGTCATCATCGCGATCGGTTCGGGCAAGGGCGGCGTGGGAAAGTCCACGCTGACTGCGAACCTTGCCATCGCTCTTTCGCGCAAGGGCGTGAAGGTGGGGCTGGTCGATGCAGACATATATGGTCCGTCGCAGCCGGTAATTTTCGGAACACAGGGCGAGAAGCCGGAAGCCCGAGATAATAAGCCGATCCCGATCGAAGGAAAATTTGGTGTCCCTCATCTATCGATGGGACACCTCGTAGCACCGGGAAAGGCCTTGGCTTGGCGCGGGCCGATGGCGGGGAGTGCGCTTGGTCAGCTTATCGAGGCCCACTGGAGCAAGGATACGGAGGTCCTGCTTATCGACCTGCCCCCTGGCACCGGTGACGTTCAGCTGACCATGGTGCAGAAGTTCAAGCCTGCCGGTGCGGTGCTCGTCTCGACCCCGCAGGATCTGGCGCTTATCGACGCCGCGCGTGCCGGACAGTTGTTCGATAGCGCGGGTGTGCCGGTGATTGGCTTGGTAGAGAACATGTCGGGATATGCGTGCCCTTCTTGCGGAGAGGTATCCAATCCCTTCGGAGCGGGGAACGTGGAAGCCGCGGCCGAACGTCTCGAACTGCCGTTCCTTGGACGGATCCCGCTCGACATCGAAATCCGTCAGGGTAGTGATCATGGCGAGCCGCCAGCGGCTCTTGATGGTCCCATTGCCGAGCCCTTCCTTGCGATAGCGAAAAGTTTGCAAGCGTGGCTGGCCGCACGAAATTAAACGATCTTTCCGTTTCGCGCCGTAAATTGCTCGTCGGGGCAGCGGCGGGAGGCGGCCTTTTGGTCGCATGGAACTATTGGCCACGGAAATATGCGAGCCCTCTCGTTGCGCGCGAGGGCGAGGAAATCTTCGGAGGTTGGCTGGTCATCGGGCGTGACGGCGTCGTGACCATCGCCCAGCCTCAGCTTGAGATGGGCCAAGGCGTTGGCACTCTGCTTGCCCAGATCGCGGCGGTCGAGCTTGGTGCAGACTGGCGCCAGATAGGGATCGAACCTGTGCCGCCTGCCGGCAGCTTCGCCAATCTACCCCTGGCGCGAGAATGGTCTTCGTTGTGGAAAGGCTGGTTACCCGAAAGCGACCGGTCGGTCGCGCGGTTCGCGCGCAGCCAAGACTTTACTGTCACGGCCTGCGGCACCAGCCTTGCCGCATACGAGCTCCCGCTTCGCGAAGCAGCGGCCAGCGCGCGCGACATGCTTACCCGCGCTGCAGCCGATAGGTGGGAGGTCGAGCCCGAACAGTGCCAGGTAGCAGAAGGGTTCGTCATTCACGGCGAGCAGCGCATGGCGTTTGGCGATCTGGTCGAAGAGGCTGCCCGGCTCGATCCACCCGATCCAGCGCCTCTGCGTCCCATGCCTGCATTCGAACAGCCGATTCCGGGCGAAGCCGATGCACAGGGAATGTATCCGCGGCTCGATCTGCCTTCCAAGGTGGACGGCAGCCATTTGTTCGCCGGCGACATCCGCCTCCCGGGAATGGTCTATGCATCGATCCGCCACGGCCCGGAGGGTTTGCCAGAGCTCCTGCGGTTCAGCGAGAGAGCTGCCGGCGGCACGCCGGGGTTAGTAGCCGTTGTCCGTTCCAAGCGCTGGCTCGCCGCAGTCGCCGAAAGCTGGTGGATCGCCGACCAGGCATTGGCGAAGATGCGTCCGGAGTTCACCGGGACGGGCGCGCTCGAACAGGTCAGGCTTGAGGCACAGCTTGAAGATGCAGCGGGTAGGACCGCCGATCTAGCCCAGCGTATCGAGACCGTCGGTGATCCTGATGCGATGCTGAGCGAACCTTCGATTGTACGTCGTTTCGATGTGGCTCCAGCCGCGCATGCCCCGCTCGAAACCGCGTCTGCGACTGCGCGATTGGCGGGCGGGCGGCTGGAACTCTGGATGGCGGCACAGGCGCCCGCTGCAGCTCGTGATGCGGCTGCACAGGCGGTGGGCCTTTCGGCTTCCGATGTCGTGCTCTACCCGATGCCCGCTGGCGGTAGCTTCGATGCGCGGCTGGAAAAACGGCATGCAATCGAAGTGGCCCAGATCGCCGCAGAGGTTGGGCGGCCTGTTCAGCTCACATGGTCTCGCCCGCAGGATTTTCAGGCAGTTCCGCCACGGGCGCCGGTTTCGGCTGAAATTGCTGCGAAGTTGGGGGCTGAGGGGCAACCAGTGGCATGGAGAGCGCGAATTACCTCCCCCTCGTGGATGCGCGAAACGGGACACCGCCTGTTTGACAATTATCTTCCCGATGCCGCGCGGCGAGACAGTTCGGGTGCTGCAGACCCCTTTGCGGTCGAAGGCGCGGTTCCGCCATATGGAATCCCGCACATCGCGGTCGAGCATGTTCCGGCGACCATTTCCTTGCCCACCGGTCGCATGCGCGGTGGAGCGCAAGGGTACACCACTTTTTTCACCGAATGCCTGATCGATGAACTCGCTAAGGCTTCAGGACGCGATCCGTTTCTTTATCGAATGGCTATGCTGGGATCCGCGCCTCGGCTGGCGGAAGCTCTGCGCCGGGCAACGAGGCTGGGCGAATGGGACGGAGCGCAGCCAGGGTCCGGTGAAGGGGTCGCTGCCGTACGAATGGTGTCGGGCGAAGCGGCAGCCGGACACATTGCCTGTGTGGCACATCTCGCGCGAGGGGAAGGCGGGATCAAGGTGCGCCAGCTGAGCGCGGTGGTAGATATCGGCCGCATCGTGAATCTCGATATTGCGCGCCAGCAGATCGAGGGCGGGCTTGTTTACGGTATGGGGCTGGCGCTGGGCGCGCCGCTTGCATTCGAAAATGGTCATCCCGTGCCGCGCACGTTTGGCGGGATGAGATTGCCCGGACTTGCCGATACTCCTGACATGCGGATCGACTTTATCGAGAGCGATGCCGAGCCATTCGATCCCGGCGAACTGGGCGTTGTCGTGGCCGCTCCTGCCATAGCCAATGCATTGTTCGCCTTGACGGGAGAGCGTTCTTACCGTCTGCCCCTCGTCCCATGACCTGGCAGAAACAGAACCTTCCGAAAGACCATCCGCCTGTCCGCTCCGGCGGCGTCGGTGTTCTTGTCGTCAATCTCGGAACGCCCGATGCGCCCGAGGCCGGGCCGGTAAAGCGGTATCTTGCGGAATTTCTGTCCGACCGCCGCGTGGTCGAGATCCCTCCCATCGCCTGGCAGCCGATCCTGCGCGGTATAATTCTCAACACCCGACCAAAGAAAAGCGCGCATGCCTATGCGCAGGTCTGGACCGAGGAAGGCTCTCCGCTGGCCGTCATCACGCGGCAACAGGCAAAAGCTATGCAGGCGCGGCTGGGCGACGGCGTGACGGTAGACTGGGCGATGCGTTACGGTACGCCCTCAATCCCTGACCGTCTGCAGGCCCTGATGGACGCCGGTTGCGAGCGCATTCTGCTCGCGCCGCTCTATCCGCAATATTCTGGAGCGACGACGGCAACGGTTGTGGACAAGGCTGCGGACAAGCTGCGGGAAATGCGTTGGCAACCTAGTTTGCGGACCCTGCCGCCCTATCACGACGATCCGACCTATATCGATGCGCTGGCAAAGGACCTGACGCGCCAGCTGGATGGTCTGGATTACGTGCCTGAAGTGCTGCTGCTGAGCTTTCACGGCATGCCGGAGCGCACCTTGCATCTGGGCGATCCCTATCACTGCCATTGTCAGAAGACCTCGCGCCTCCTGCAGGACCGGCTTGCGGAACGCGGCATGCGGATTCGCACGACTTTCCAGTCGCGCTTCGGACGGGCGAAATGGCTCGAACCGGCAACCGATACGGTCATTGCGGAGGAAGCCGGGAACGGGACTAAGCGCATGGTGATTGCAGCTCCCGGTTTTTCGGCGGACTGCCTCGAGACGCTCGAGGAGCTTGCCATGCAGGGGCGCGACCAGTTTCTCGAAGCAGGCGGTGAACGATTTGCCGCACTGTCCTGCCTGAACACTTCGGATGCTGGCGTGGCGATGCTTGAAACATTGCTTCGCCGCGAACTCTCAGGATGGATATAGATTGCTAATTGCCACTTAATGTTGGGTGAGGCATAGTCCTGCCCATGGCCACTATTGCAGCACACAATCCGATCCCGACCCACTGGGCCGAAGGCAATCCGACCGACGACCAGCTCGCGCACATTCCCGGCGAAGGTGGCTGGCCGGTGGTCGGCAACACCTTCAAGATGCTGAAGGACCCGCACGCCTTCACGCAGCACATGGTCGATACCTACGGGCGTGTTTACAAGAGCAAGGCATTCGGCGGGTGGAACATCGCCATGATCGGCGCCGACGCCAACGAGCTGGTGCTGTTCGATCGCGAAAAGAACTTCTCTTCGGAACAGGGCTGGGGTCCGATCCTCGACCAGCTGTTCCCGCGTGGTCTGATGCTGATGGATTTCGACCATCACCGGGCCGATCGCCGCGCGCTCTCTATCGCTTTCAAGCCCGGACCGATGCGGCATTATTCGGGCAGCCTCAACCGGGGCATCGCCCGCAAGATGCAGGACTGGGGTGCCGGGCGGATGGAATTCTACCCCGCGATCAAGACGCTCACGCTCGATCTGGCGGCGGACAGCTTCATCGGTATCGAATGGGGCCCGGAAGCGGACAGGATCAACACGGCCTTCATCGACATGGTCCAGGCTTCGGTCGCCCCGGTGAGAAAGCCGCTGCCGTTTACGCAGATGAAGCGCGGGACCGACGGGCGCGCATTCCTGGTCGATTTCTTCACACAGGAAACCCACCGCCGCCGCGCCGAAGGCGGGGGGCAGGACATGTTTAGCCAGTTCGCCACCGCCGAATATGACGATGGCAGCCTGATGCCGGTCGACGAGGTGGTCGACCATATGAACTTCCTGATGATGGCCGCGCATGACACCATCACCAGCTCGGCCACATCGCTGATCTGGCAATTGGCCAAGAACCCTGACTGGCAAGAGAAGCTGCGCCACGAAATCGAAAGCGTCACCGGCGGGATGGGTCAGGACGGTAGGCCGCGCGACCTGGCCTATGAGCATATGGGGAAGCTCGAACTGGTAGAGATGGCCTTCAAGGAGGCGCTACGCATCATGCCGCCGGTTCCATCGACCCCGCGCCGCGCCTTGAGGGAGTTCGAATTCGGCGGCTATCGCATCCCGGCCGGATCGCATGTCGGCATCAATGCCAATTTCGTGCATCATGAAGAAGAGCACTGGTCCGACCCCTACGGCTTCGATCCCAACCACTTCACCGCCGAAGCCGTGAAGGCCCGTCATAAATATGCCTGGGTGCCGTTTGGCGGAGGCGCGCATATGTGTTTGGGCCTGCACTTTGCCTATATGCAGGTGAAAATACTGCTGGCGCAACTGCTGCCGCGCTATCGCGTGACGCTGGAGCAGGAGCCCGACTGGCAGGCATGGCCCATCCCCAAGCCTAAGGACGGGCTCAGGATCGCGCTCGAACGAATCTAGAAATCGATCGCGATGCCGTCCTTGACCCAATCGCCATAGCGGGTCGGGCTGAGATCTTCGTCGACTTTGCCTTTTTCCGGCTTGGGCGGCGGTTCGCTCGTCCAGTGATCGGGCTTTTCGAAGGTCTCGGGCCGCTTGTCTGCGCGTTTGGTCATATAACCAAGATGCGCGGACTGGCGCATGGTTTCAAGTAGGCGTAGGGCGCGGGGCAATGGCACAGCCTTCCGGAATTCACGCGCGCCGCGCCGCGCTTCGCCTGCTCGACGCCGTTTTGCGGCGGGGCGACACCATGGATCTTGCATTTGCAGCCGCAACGAAAGACGTGCGCAAGTTGGAGGACCGGGCGCTGGCCCGGGCAATCGCCAGCGAGGTCCTGCGCTGGCTGGTCGATCTCGATGCGCTGATCGACAGCGCCACCAAAACGGCGCTTCCACCCGATTCGAAGGCGCGCATGGTTCTGCGCATGATGCTGGCGCAATGGCTGCGGCTCGACACGCCGGCTCACGCCATCATCGCCACTTGCCTGCCGCTGCTGGCTGGCGGTCCGCGCAGATTGGCCCATGGCGTTTTCTCGACGCTGACCAAACAGGAGGCTGCCCTGCCTCCCGCGCCTACATTGCCTGATGACGTAGCCGCACGCTGGGGCGAGAGAGCGCCCGCCATTGCCGCGGGTCTCGCCGTGCCCCCGCCGCTCGATCTGCGGCTGAAGGATGCGGAGCAGACCGAGATCTGGAAAGCGAAGCTTGCGGCGGACAGCCTCATGCCGGGGCACCTGCGTCTTGCCCGCGGCGAAAATGTCGAAAAGCTGCCCGGCTTTTCCGATGGAGCATGGTGGGTACAGGATCTTGCTGCATCGCTGCCGGCACATCTGCTTGGTGCGGGAGAAGGGCGGCAGGTCCTCGATCTGTGTGCAGCGCCGGGGGGCAAGACCCTCCAGCTTGCGGCACAGGGGTGGAAGGTCACCGCGCTCGACATTTCGAAACGCCGCCTCGGCCTCTTGAAAGAGAACATGGCCCGCACTGGGCTGAAGGCGGGTGTGGTCCGTGCAGACGCATTGACCTGGGAGCCGAAGCACCAGTTCGATGCCATCCTGCTGGATGCACCCTGCACCGCGACCGGCACGGCGCGGCGTCATCCCGATGTGCTGCACCGGATCGGACCGCGCCAGATCGAGGATATGGCGGAACTGCAATCCGCGCTGATCGCCAAGGCGGCAGCATGGCTAAAGCCGGGGGGCGTCCTTATCTATGCGACATGTTCGCTCGAACGGCCGGAGGGCGAAGAACAGACGCTGCCGGATAGTCTTCGACTCGAGCCAATCGATGCCGCGACACTTCCCGCCACTCTCACGCCAGCGGAGGACGGTACGGTCAGGACCGATCCTGGCATGCTGCCAGAAGTGGGCGGGCTCGACGGTTTCTTCATTTCGATGAGCCGAAAAGAAGCCTGAATCGCCTGATCCGTCACTATGGCGGATCGGTTTATCGCAGCGGCAGCGCAAACTGCCTCCGACTTTGCCTTATTCTTGCCATTGTTCATTTTCGAGCAAGGCCGTGATCAGCACCCAACCCTCCATCGGGCGCAACCGCACCCGCGCTCTTCGGGCGTTAAGCTTGATGAGTAGAGGTATTCTAACCCGTGGGCGGCACCTGCGTCACGGGTTCATGAGCCGTTGCCCGTATCTTCGGGTGGCGGCCCTAGACGGAGGAATTTGAATGACTGCATTGAAGAAAACCGCGGCTTTTCCCCTGCTGCTTTCCGCGTTCACGCTTCCCATGGCAGCGCCATCCATGGCGCAGGACGATTCCGATATCGACGTGTACGGTTCGGCCCTGTCCGATGGCCCCGAAGTGGAAGGCATCATCACGGCTCGAAACGGCGACACCATTCAGGTGACCATGGAAGATGGCCAGAACGCCACGATCATCGTCGATGATGGCACCGAAGTAAGGGCCAAGGGCGGCTTCCTCGGCCTCGGCAGCAAGAGCCTGCAGACCAGCCAGTTGATGAACGGCATTCCGGTCGAAGTGGAAACGCTGCAGTTCGACGGCGGACTGGTCGCCAAGCAGATCAAGCTCAAGGGAAGCGACCTTGAAACGGCCGCGATGATCCGCGGCGCCACCCAGCAGCAGTTTGCCGAACACCGCGCCGATATCGATGCCAATTCCGCTGCTGCCGAAGCCTTGCGCGGCCGGATGGCGAATATCGACCAGTATAATGTGAAGGGCGTGACGAACGTCTATTTCGACAGCGGCAAATGGAATATCTCGCCTGAAGGCCGCCAGGAAATCTGTGCCATCGCGGCTGACGCAGAAGCGATGAACAACGCGCTCCTTTTGGTGGTCGGCTATACCGATTCCGATGGCAGCCAGGATTACAACCAGACCCTGAGCGAACGCCGCGCGAGCCGTGTGGTCAACTTCCTGCAGCAGGAATGCAAATGGCAGCCGTGGCGCATGCTGACGCCCACCGGCATGGCGGAATCTGACCCGGCGGCAGACAATTCGACTGCATATGGCAAAGCGCAAAACCGCCGTGTTTCGGTCAACATCCTCGTCAGCAAGGCGACCGAGGAAAGTTAAGCCAACTCTCTCCAGCCAAAAGGAAAGGGGCGGACCGCAATGTCCGCCCCTTTTTCTATTCGGCGTCTGCCTTGAGATATTTTTGGAAGCTTTTCCTCAGCTTCATCAACTTGGGCGGAATAACCGCTTGGCAGTATGGGTTTCGCTGGCCTTCGCCTTCCCAATATTCCTGATGGTAATCCTCTGCCGGATACCAGTCGCCGCTCTCGATCGTCGTGACTGCCTCCTGGCCGGGATGCTCCTCGTTCCAGCGAGCGATCGCCGCATCGGCAGCTTCCCGTTGGTCATCCGCCGGAAAGATGGCGCTGCGATACTGGGTGCCTACGTCATTGCCCTGCCGGTTGAGCTGGGTCGGATCGTGGGTCCCCATGAACACGTCGAGAATCTGCTCCAGACTGATGCGATCGCTGTCATAGGTGACGCGCACGCCCTCGGCATGGCCGGTGGTTCCGCTGCATACTTCCTTATAGGTCGGATCGGGTTTGTCCCCGCCGATGTAGCCGCTTTCGACCTCGATCACGCCGATCACGTCTTTCATCACTGCCTCGGTGCACCAGAAGCACCCGCCGGCCACGATAATCTGTTCCTGAGCCATTCGTATCTCCTTTGGCCAACGATGTAGGAAGACTGCCGACGCTTGTCATCGGTTACGGGCGGGGGCAGGAGGACAGCATTCGTTTCACATGGGGAGAATTTCTATGCGCCTACTGCTCGCTGGGGCTGCCGCCCTCGCTCTAGCCGCTCCGGCGGTTGCCGATCATCATAACGAAGGCCCGATGGCCGAGCGCCACAGCCGCCATCAGGCCCTGATGGCCGCGCTGGCGCAGGAAAACCGCGCGGACGACCGGGCCCGCGATCAGTATCGTCACCCGTTCGAAACCCTCGACTTCTTCGGTGTCGAACCCGGTATGACCGTGGTCGACTATATGCCTGCCGGCGGCTGGTATTCCCGCGTGCTCGTGCCCTATCTCGGCACGAATGGCCGCTATATCGGCGTGACACCCGATCCGGACGCGGCGGATTCCAGTCGCTTCGGCGAATATTTCGGGAAGCTCCCGGGCCAGTTCTCCGAAAGCTATCCGCAATGGGGCCTGACCGGCGCACCGGTCGAAGTGCATGGCTCGCAGGACCTGACAGAAGGAATGAATGGCACTGTCGACCGAGTCCTCATCTTCCGGGAGATGCACAACCTTCTTCGCTCGGGCGCGCTTTACACCGAACTGACCCGCTTGCGCAGCTTGCTGAAGGATGACGGCATGCTGGGCATAGTCCAGCATCGTGCCAATGCCGATGCGCCGGGCGATTATACGCTGGGCGGCAACGGTTACCTGCGGCAGGACGATGTGATCGCGCTGGTCGAGGCGCATGGTTTCGATCTGGTCGGCATGAGCGAGATCAACGCCAACCCGCGCGATCCGGCCAATCACGAAGGCGGTGTCTGGCAGATGCCGCCAAGCTGGGGCGGCAAGAAGGAAGAGCTGAAGGATCTCGGCGAAAGTGACCGGATGACGCTGCTCTTTCGCAAGCGGACGTAAGAGAACCCAACGGCTGACAGCAGCCGTTAATTTCCAACATGAGAGACCCCTGATGTTATAGTATTTCATCAGGGGTCTCTCATGCGTAAAGTACTGTTCCTGTCCGCTGCCACGCTCGCGCTTGCCGCATGCGGTGACCGGGCGGACGACGTGCGCGGCGTCGAGCACTCGGAAACGCTGCTGTCCGTCAGCGCCAGTGGCCAGGCCGAAAGCAAACCCGACCGCGCGCAGTTCAATGCCGGGGTCGAGACCTTCTCGCGCAGCGCCACCGAGGCGAGCGAGGCGAATGCCGAAAAGATCGCCGAGATCGTCGCCGCCTTGCGCGAACTGGGTGTGAATGAAGACGATATCCAGACGCAGAACGTCTCTGTCCGCAGGGTCGAATGGGGCGATCGGAAGGGACAGTATCAGGCGTCCAACGTCTTCGAGGTCACGATGGACAATCCCGATCGTGCGGGCGCGGCGGTAAGCGCGGTGACCGAAGCGGGCGCCAATGTCCTGTCCGCCCCCAGCCTGACCATGAGCGATCCCGAAACGGTCGCCAATCTCGCCTATGCCGATGCGTACAAGGCCGCGCGGAGCCGGGCGCAGGCCTATGCAGAGGCTGCCGACATGGAGATCAGCCGTGTACTCTATATCCGCGATGCGGGCGGGCAGCAGGGTCAGCAATGGCTCCGCGGTGCGCAGGCGATGAACGATGCGATGGTCGAAAGCGCGTCTGCTGCTCCTCCGCCGGTTGCGCCGCCGATGGTGCGCACAGCCCCGCGGCCGGAAGAAGGTTCGCCCGGCATGATGGTCGGCACGACGCGCAGCCAGGTTTATATCCAGGTGGACTTCGCCCTGCGGGAGAAATAACGCTCTTCGCCATGAGAGAACTGACCGTATCCGTCCTTCAGCTGCCGCTCGCCCGGGCGGACGAAGCCGACAATATCGCCGCCGTCTGTGCCCTCGTGGAAGAGGCGGCGGGCAAGGGCGCGCAGGTGATCCTGCCGCCCGAACTCTTCGCTGGCGAATATTTCTGCCGCGAGGAGGAGGAGGAACTGTTCGCCCGCGCCCGTCCGACGGCGGAACACCCCAGCGTGATCGCGATGCAGGAACTGGCGAAAAAGCTCGGCGTGGCCATCCCGACCAGTTTCTTCGAGCGCGACGGCCATCATTACTACAACACGCTGGCGATGGTGGGCCCCGATGGCGAGATCATGGGTACCTATCGCAAGAGCCACATTCCCGACGGGCCGGGCTATGAGGAAAAATACTATTTCCGCCCCGGCAATGACGGGTTCAAGGTGTGGGACCTGTTCGGCGCGCGCATCGGTGTCGGCATTTGCTGGGACCAGTGGTATCCCGAATGCGCGCGGGTGATGGCGCTCAAGGGGGCGGAGGTGCTGTTCTATCCCACCGCCATCGGGTCGGAACCCTATGACGCCGATCTCGACACCAGTCGGATGTGGCGCCGGGCGATGATCGGCCATGCGGTGTCGAACTGCATGCCGGTCTGCGCCGCCAACCGCATCGGTCACGAAGGGCCTGCCGACCGGCAGCAGAGCTTTTACGGCCACAGCTTCATCTCCGACGAATGGGGCGATCTGATCGAGGAATTCGGCGGCTCGGAAAGCGGGGCGCTGATCGCGAAGCTCGACCTCGACCGCGCGGCGAAGCATCGGGCCGGAATGGGGTTCTTCCGCGATCGCCGTCCGCAGCTCTATGGCCGGATTGCCGAGGATATCTGATGGCGCGATCAGCGGCGTGATGACCGGGCCGCGCCATCGCTATCTCGTCGCGCTGGGATCGAACATGCGCGTTCCCGGCGTGGGCGGGCCGGGGAAGGTCCTGCGCGCCGCTATTGACAGGTTGGCCGAGGGGCAGTTCGATATCGCGGCGGTGTCGCGGATCATCGCCAGCCGTCCGGTAGGCCCCTCGATCAGGGTCTATGCCAATGCCGCCATCGAAGTCGAAACCGATCTGACGCCGCCCGACCTGCTCAGCGTTCTGCAATCGGTCGAAGCGGACTTCGGGCGCCGCCGGAGGGGCGCGCGGTGGCGGGCGCGCCCGCTCGACCTCGATATCATCCTGTGGAGCGGCGGGGCCTGGGCATCACCCGATCTCACCATCCCCCACCCGCTGTTCCGCGAGCGCGATTTCGTCATCGGTCCGGCAGCGCAGATCGCCCCGCAATGGCGCGATCCCGTGACCGGACTGACGCTGAGGCAACTGGCGGCACGCCAGCGCAAGACCGGCACAGCACCCCGCTAAATCCGGCAGCCGGCCGCCCTTGGTCCCGGCTTTAAAAGCCGCCATCCCAAAAAGCAGGGCAAACCATGCTTGACCAGCCGGAGCCACCTGCTTAGGGAGCCGCGCGTGGTCGGGCCGTTAGCTCAGTCGGTAGAGCAACTGACTTTTAATCAGTAGGTCGCTGGTTCGAACCCAGCACGGCTCACCACGTTTTCTCCTTCATCCCCTTCACCCCCGGCGCACAGGCGCTAAGGTGGCGGCGATGATTTCCCCCCGCCTTTCCATTTTCGCCCGCCTGCCGGTCCCCGGCAAGGTGAAGACGCGCCTCATTTCCGCGCTGGGCGAGGAAGGCGCGGCGCGGCTCTATGCCAGATTGCTCGCCCTGACGGTGGAGGTCGCACGCGAAAGCGGGCTCGAATTCGAACTGCGCGTCACTGGCGGAGAGATCGGCGCGTTCCAGGGGCTGTTCGGCGATGATGTGCCGGTGGTCGACCAAGGCGATGGCGATCTTGGCGCGCGGATGGCACGGGTGGAAGCGCCCGCCCTCATTATCGGCAGCGATTGCCCCGGCATCACCGCACCGCTGCTCCGTGCTGCGGCCGGTGCGCTGGAGGATCGGCGGGTCGTGCTCGGCCCGGCCAATGACGGCGGATATTATCTGATCGGCTACCGCGAGCCGGTGCCTTTCCTGTTCGAGGACATGGAATGGAGCACGCCCAAGGTGCTGCCCGAAACGCTCGCCCGGCTGGCGGCGCGGGGCCATGGCCCGGCAATCCTGCCCGAACTGGCCGATATCGACACTGCCGAAGACCTTGCCCAGTGGCCCGAGTTCGAATGACCGTCACCGTGCTGGTGCCGACGCTGGACGAGGAAAAGGCGCTTCCCGCTCTGGTCGATACGCTGGCAAAGCTAGATCCCGCGCCGCACGAAATCCTGCTGGTCGATGGCGGCAGCATCGATGCCACAGTGTCTATCGCCCAAGCTGCCGGATGGCGCGTGCTCGCTTCGCCCAAGGGCAGGGCGACACAGATCAATCACGGGGTTGGTCATGCCAGAGGCGATCTGGTTTGCATCGTCCATGCCGACACGATCCCGCCTTCCGATATGGTCGCCGTGATCGAGGACACCTTGCGCGATCCGACCATTGCGCTCGCCAGTTTCATGCCCGTCATCGCGGGGCCGCAGAAAATCCGCTGGGGCACCACGGTGCATAACTGGGCCAAGACCTGGTATGCGCCGCTGATCACAAGGCCGCATCTGTTCCTGCGCGGCGTGCGGCTGCTGTTCGGCGATCACGCGATGTTCTTCCGGCGCGCGCACTTCCTTGCCGTGGGCGGCTGCACCCCGGGCGATGCCGTGATGGAAGAGGCCGATCTATGCGTGAAGCTGGCGGCGCTGGGGCGGGTAAAAATGGTCCGCCGCCGCGTCTATACGTCCGACCGCAGGATTGCCGCATGGGGCCCGCTCAAGGCGAACTGGATCTATTTCAAGGTCGGCATGCTCTGGGCCTTCGGCCTGCGCGATCGCATGGCCCGCCAATATCCCGACGTGCGCTAGGCGGCAGGCAGAAAGCCGACGTCGATACAGTGATCGATCAGCCGGGTGATATAGGCCGGCCCGGTCGGCGGGCAGCCCCGGCCGGACAGCTTGCGAAATTCGGCATCCGAAAAATGCGGGTCGCGCTGGAAATAGCTGGCGTAAAGGCCGGCCACGCGCTTGTAGAGGCGCCGCTCCAGCGCCTGTAGCGAGGCGGGATCGAAATCTTCCGGTTTGACCAGCCGCGGTGCGTGAAACTGGGGGTAGGACCCGATAGCCCTGGCAAAGGCCGTTACGGGCAGCGGCTGGCCGGAGACGAGATGATAGGTGCCGCTTGCCGCATCTTCCATCCGGTTGGCAATGGTGACGATCCCTTCCGCCACATGGTCGAGCGGCACGAAATCCAGCGTGCCGTCCTCGCGCGCGGGCATCTGGCGCACCCGCCCTTCGGCGATCAGCTTGAAGGCTGCATAGGTGGTGTCGAACTGGCGGATCGCGCCGGTTTCGTAATCGCCCACCACGATGGATGGGCGGGCGATGGCCCAGCGGACCGTGCTGGCCCGCACCAACCGTTCGCCTGCGGCCTTGCTGGCTTCATAGCCATTGGCAAAGCCGGTTTCGGTCAAGGGATCGTGGACGTCGATGGTGCCATTGCGCACGCCGCAGACATAGGCGGTCGATATATGCAGGAAATCCATGCCGCCCGCATCCGCCAGCGCCAGCGCATGCGCCACGCCGTCCACATTGACTGCGCGATAAGCCTCTTCCGCAAGATCGAACCGGACGGTCGCCGCGCAATGGATCAGCAAGTCATGCGCCGCCGCCACTTCGGCAAACCGATCAGCGTCCCAACCGAAACGCGGGGCCGAAACGTCACCGGCAAGCGTGTCCATCTCCAGCGCCTGCCCGTCATTCCCGCAGACGGTGGGGTTGCGATGGACGAGGCCGGTGACCGCATGGCCGGCGCCAAGCAGACGCTTGCACACCTCGCCGCCCAACAGGCCGGCGGCACCCGTGACGAGAATCCTCAACAGCAGGCAGCCGGCTGAGGCTCGGCTCCGCTGCCGCTATCGAAGGGTATGGCGATCCCGCAATCGGGAAAGACCCCGTAATGGACCGAGAAATCGCCGAAGAAATCGAAATGCTGGGCAAAGCGCGTATCTGCCAGCATCTTCCAGCTATTGCCGCAGATTGGGAACATGCGCCCGGCCTCGATCAGGTGATGGCCGTCCAGTTCGAAGACACGCTCGCTCCCGGCAAGCGTGCCCTTGTACCGCACCGCTTGCCCGTAATCCTCGCACTGGCTTTCGAGACCGGGCAGCTTGAACAGGCGATAGGTGGCCGAATGGAAACCGATCCCGTCCAGCTTGGCGGCGATCTGCGGATCGTCGATGCCCAGCGGGCGGCTGGTCACCAGTCGCGGATCGGCAAAGCCCGCCGCTTTCGCCAGCGCGACGAAATCGCCCCAATACAGCGCGCCGGAAAGGCATTCGCCGTGCAGGACCGGATCGCTTTGCAATTCGGCAGGCACGCGGCGGTCGGAATAGACATCGGAGAAATAGAGTTCGCCGCCATCCTTCAGCAGGCGGTGCGCCGCTTCGAACACGGCCCCCTTGTCCGCCACCAGATTGATCACGCAATTGGATACGATCACGTCGAAATGGTTTTCCGGCAGATCTAGCTCCAGCAGCTTTTCGATATCGCCTTCGATGAAACGCGTGTTCGGCTTGGCATAGCCGAAGCGTTCACGGTGCCAGTCTTCATGGGTGCGGGCGACGGCCAGCTGTTCGGGCGTGGTATCGACCCCGGTGACGGAGCCGTTTTCGCCCACCATCTGCGCCAGGATATAGGCATCCTGTCCGCTGCCCGATCCAAGATCGAGGATATGGCAGCCCTCGATCGCCTGCGGGGCAACGAGGCCGCATCCGTAATAGCGGCTGCGCACGTCTTCATGCACATTGCGCATCGCGTCCAGCACGGCTGGCGGCGGCGCTTCTGCCGTACAGCAGGCATCGGTTTTGAGATCGGCGGAGGAGGCAAGCACCTTGCCGTAATAATCCTGCGAATTGGCCAGGTTCATGGGGCTGTGGGCCTTTCGAAAAGCTGCATTCGGGAAAGTCCCTTCGCCTGTCAGGCATATTGGCCTAGGGAGCAAGCGATGAAATTCACTCACGACGTGATCGTTATCGGCGGCGGTGCTGCCGGTCTGACTGCTGCGGGCGGCTGTGCGCTGTTCGGGCTCGACGTTGCGCTGATCGAAGCGCGCAAGATGGGCGGTGAATGTCTCAACGATGGCTGCGTGCCGTCGAAAGCGCTGATTGCCGCCGCTGCGCGCGCGGGCGAGGCGCGGGTGCGCACGCGCCACGGCGTTACTCTGGCGGAACCGGCGGTGGAGTGGGGCGGGGTGCACAAACACATTCACGATGCCATCGCCGCAATCGCGCATCACGACAGCGAAGAACGGTTCGAGGAGATGGGCTGCGAGGTGTTTCGCGACTGGGCGCAGGTCACCGGGCCGCAATCGGTCGAGGTGGGCTGGCGTACGCTGACCGCGCCGCGCATCGTGATCGCCACCGGATCGAAGCCTGCCATTCCCCCGATCGCGGGGCTGGACGACGTGCCCTATCTGACCAACGAGACATTGTTCGATCTGGAGGAACTGCCCGATCATCTCGTCATCGTGGGCGGCGGGGCGATCGGCATGGAAATGGCGCAGGCTTTCCGCCGGCTGGGCAGCGCGGTCACTGTGGTGGAGCCGGGCGAGTTGATGGGGCGGGACGATCCCGACAGCGTGGCCGTGGTTCGCGCCGCGATGGAGCGTGAGGGCGTGCGCTTCGTAAAGGGCCTTGCGCAGCAGGTCGAAGCGGATGGCACGGGCTTTCGCCTCACGGCGGGGGACCAGACGATCGCGGGCTCGCATCTGCTGATCGCCACGGGGCGGCGTGCGAATTGCACCGGCTTCGGGCTGGAGGAAGCGGGCGTTGCGATGAACGACAACGGTATCGTGGTGGACGATCGTCGCCGGACATCGGTGAAGGGCATCTACGCCATCGGCGATTGCCGCGACGGGCCGCGGCTGACGCATGTCTCGGGCTATGAAGGCTCTAACGTCGCGCTGGAGATCACTCTGGGACTGCCCGCCAAGGTCGACTGGTCGGCCCTGCCGTGGTGCACTTATACCGATCCCGAAGTGGCGCAGATCGGCCTCACCGAAAAGGACGCGCGCAGCAGGCACGGCAAGAAGGTCAGCGTGGTGACGCAGAGCTTCCACGATAACGAGCGCGCGCTTGCCGAAGGGAATGACGCAGGCCAGCTCAAGCTGGTGCTCAAGGGCAAGAAGGTGCTGGGCGCCAGCATAGTCGGCAGGAATGCGGGCGAGCTGCTGCTGCCCTTCGCCCAGTCGATTACGGGCAAAAGCAGCACGTTCGCGCTCGGTTCGGCGATGATCGCCTATCCCACCCGGAGCGAAATCTCCAAAGCGGCGGCTTTCAGCGCGTGGGAGCCGACGGTGTTCGGAACGGTCCCGAAGAAATGGGCGCGGTTCGTCGCCCGCATGCGGAGGCGCCTCGCATGACCGATACCCGGACCAGATCGCGCAATGCGCCCGCCGGACCTTCGCCCTTCGCCGTGGAGGCCGCCAGCCTGCCGCGCGAAAAGTTCAGCGATCCGCAGGTCACCGCCAAGGGGGAACCGCGCGCCAGCGTGCCGCTGAAGCACCTCGACACGCTGTGGCTGAACACCGGGACGCTGTGCAACCTTGCCTGCGCCAGCTGCTACATCGAAAGCAGTCCGACCAATGATGCGCTGGTCTATCTGACGGCCGCCGATGCGGTGCGGTTCCTGAGCGAGGCGGCCGCCATGGGCACGCGCGAGATCGGCTTTACCGGCGGCGAACCGTTCATGAACCCCGGCATGCTCGAAATGCTCGGCGAGACGCTCGATCGCGGGTTCGAAGCGCTCGTTCTGACCAATGCGATGAAGCCGATGCGCCGCCACGAGACCGCGCTGCTGGCCCTGCGCGAGCAGCACGGCGACCGGCTGACCCTGCGCGTCAGCCTCGATCACTACAGCAAGGCGGTCCACGAGGCCGAACGCGGGCCGCGCAGCTGGGATGCAGCGATGGACGGCCTGCGCTGGCTGTCGCGGAACGGCTTCTCGATCGCCGTCGCCGGCCGCCTCCTCCCCGGCGAGGACGAGTCCACCGCCCGCCACCGCTACGCCGCCCTCTTCCAGCAGGAGGGCGTGGCCATCGATATGGATGATGTTAGCCAACTTGTCCTGTTCCCCGAGATGGATGCCGGCAAGGACATCGCGGAGATTACCACCGCCTGCTGGGGCATTCTTGGCAAGTCGCCGACCGATGTCATGTGCAGCTCCAGCCGGATGGTCGTGCATCGGAAGGGCGAAAGCGCGCCGCGCGTGGTCGCCTGTACCCTGATCCCTTACGATCCCGGCTTCGATCTCGGTGAGACCCTTGCCGAAGCCGATTGCGATGTCTCCTTGAATCATCCCCACTGCGCCCGCTTCTGCGTGCTCGGCGGAGCAAGCTGCTCAACCTGATATCTGGCAGTTTCGGGAAGGGTTTCGCATCCCGCGCGTTGCGGGACCATGTTCTTCGAAGAAACCTGGCTCGATATCGTTGCCCGCGCAGCGATCCTCTCAATAATCGGTGTCGCCTGGGTGACTGCCCTGATCCGAATGATCGGCCTGCGGACCCTTTCCAAAATGACGAACTTCGATTTCGTCGTAACGATCGCATCCGGCTCTCTGCTTGCTGGTGCAGTGCAAGCAAGCGAATGGACGGCTTTTGCTCAGGCCCTGCTGGCAACGGGCGGTTTGTTCGGCGTACAATATCTGATCGCCCGGATCAGACGCCATTCGCAAGCGTTCGAGGACGCGATCCAAAACGGCCCCATAATCCTCATGTATGACGGCAAGGTCATCGACAAAGCCCTGAACGTCTCACGCGTCGCCGAGAGTGATCTGTTTGCCAAGCTTCGCGAAGCAAACGTGCTTGAATTAAAACAAGTAAGGGCGGTGGTACTAGAAACCACTGGAGACATCTCGGTCCTTCATGGAGATACGCTGGAAGACCGCATCATCGAGGGAATCGAAAGACCCTAATTAGCTTTTTCGTGTGTCCAGCCATTTGGCAAAAGCTACTCCGCCGGTGATCAGGAACGGAACCAGCACAAAGCTTAGTAGAACCTTGGCGATTATCTGGCCGACCAGAAGGTTTCCGATGGGAAATTGCCCATAGAAGGCCAGCGTGATGAAGATCACCGAATCGATTGCCTGGCTGAGCGCGGAAGCGATCGCTCCTCGCATCATCAGAGAGACCGTGCTCGTGTTCTCATCGGTTCCGCGCAATCTGGCGAAAATCCAGACGTTCAACAGCAGGGAAACGAGATAGGCGGCCGGCCCCGCCGCCCATACCCGCCAGATGGTGGCATGTACGCGCTCGAAAGCGGCAAGATCCTCCGCTCGACCACCAGCCATTTCGGGTGACGCCGGGAGGTGCAGTACGAGCTGCATAAGAAGGGCTGCGATCAGGAGGGGCAGAAACCCCCACCAAACAATTCGATTTGCGAGTTTTTCACCGTAAAGCTGGGCGATCGTGCTCGATATCACCACCAGCAACAAGAAGGCGAATATGCCGGATTCGACTGCGAGATCGGTGGGGTAAAGCTGGACCTGCTTGAACGCGAGCACACCGGCAAGCACCGTCATCCCGCCATAGACTAGAGTATAGACGAAGAGTCCTAGCGGTGTCGCTGCGGCATTTATGCGAATCTCGCCATGCTGTTCGGTCATGATGAAGGTCGGTATGCTTTCATGTCTGGTGACAGCCGAAGCTGGAATTGCGGGCATAAATTGACTAAGCGGTGCCGCCGCGCAAGGTAGCGGCCGATTTCATCCGCAACTAGTCCCAGTTGTCCCTAGTGCAATGCGAAGGGGTCCGCGTGCCGCCAGTACTCATCAATATCTTTGGGATCGTGGTGATCCTTGCCATCGCTTTCCTGCTGTCGACCGGCAAGAGGCGGATCAAGTTGCGCATCGTGGGGGCCGCTTTCGCATTGCAAGCTCTCATGGCGTTCCTCGTCCTTGGTACCAGCGGGGGCAGGGCGGTCATTCACGGAATGTCGAACGGTGTCGCTGCGCTGCTTTCCTATGCAGACCAAGGAACCCAGTTCCTCTTCGGTGCGCCCGAGAATAATCCCTTGTCGAATACGTTTGCCTTGGGTGCTTTGCCGGTAATCATATTCTTCGCGGCGCTGGTCTCGATCCTCTATTATCTCGGAATCATGCAACGTGTGGTGCGCTGGGTCGGCGGGGCGATTGGATGGGTTACGGGAATTTCGAAAGTCGAATCGCTTGGTGCGGCTGCGAATATTTTCGTCGGCCAGTCCGAAAGTCCACTTGTGGTTCGGCCGTATCTCCCCGCACTCGCGCCATCGCGCCTGTTCACTTTGATGAGCGTGGGAATGGCTGGTGTCGCTGGGACCATTCTGGCCGCCTATGCCGGATTGCTGGGGAATGATTATTTGCCGTTCCTGCTGGCGGCAGCGTTCATGTCTGCACCGGGCGGCATTCTGATGGCCAAGATCATCATGCCTGACGACGGAGAACCATCTCCTGAGGCAGAGGGCGAGCTTTCCCTGCCGCGCGGTCGTATCAGCGGCGAGGGCCCAGCTGCAATTACCGAGAGCGAAAAGGCGCACGAAGTAGAGGTGGCCGAAACATTCGAGGATGGTGAAAAACCCGCCAATGTAATCGAGGCAGCCGCGCAAGGCGCGCAGACCGGTGTGAAGCTTGCTGTTGCAGTGGGGGCCATGGTTCTCGCCTTTGTGGCTTTGGTCGCGCTGGCCAACGGACTGCTAGGCTGGGTCGGTGGCCTATTCGGCTA
This sequence comes from uncultured Erythrobacter sp., assembly GCA_947504155.1. GTDB lineage: Bacteria > Pseudomonadota > Alphaproteobacteria > Sphingomonadales > Sphingomonadaceae > Qipengyuania. Next base: position 128,117 of record CANNGF010000002.1, on the reverse strand, counting down.
TGACGCGCTGAGTTTTCAGATGGTGCTGGGATGGGTGTTCGCTCCCGTAATGTATCTCCTTGGCATTCCCTGGGATCAGGCAGGCGTCGCCGGAGGTTTGTTCGGTACGAAAATCGTGCTGAACGAGTTCGTCGCCTTCATCGATCTCGGTGCTCTGGATGGGACGGCGCTGAATGATCGTAGCCGTGCAATCGTAACCTTCGCGTTATGCGGCTTTGCCAATTTCAGCTCTATCGCCATCCAGATGGCAGTGACCGGCGGCTTGGCACCCAATCAGAGGCCCGTCATCGCACGACTCGGCCTAAGGGCTCTTGCTGCAGGCTCGCTCGCCAATCTGATGAGTGCTGCTCTGGCAGGGCTGTTCCTGCCGTATTAGCCAATCGCTGACACTTGGAGATGCGAGTGGATCGCCGCCCGACCGGGCACTATTGCACCTTCTTGCCGGCGCGCGTATCGCGACGCGATGTCTGACATTGCCAGTGTATCCATCGCTCGCCCGCTCGAGGAAGTCGCCAAGGAAATCGGCCACAGCTTCGAGGAATATGGCTTCGCGGTCATTCGCGATCACGGTATTCCGCAAGAATTGATCGATCGAGCGGAAGATCTCTCGAAAGCTTTCTTCGCGCTGTCAGACGATGTGAAGAAAGCTTATCATGTTCCCGGTGGCGGCGGTGCGCGGGGCTATACTCCCTTCGGCACGGAAAAGGCAAAAGACGCGAAGGTACATGATCTCAAAGAATTTTGGCATGTCGGCCGCGAATTGCCAGCCGGCCATCCGCTCTCCGAATATATGCCGGACAATGTCTGGCCCGAGGAAGTTGAAGGCTTCCGCAATACGTTTAGCGAGCTTTATTCTGCATTCGAATTGGCGGGCAGTCGCGTGCTCGAAGCGATCGCAATTCATCTCGATCTGCCGCGCGATTTCTTTGTACCAACGGTCGAAGATGGAAACTCCGTCATGCGGCTCTTGCGCTATCCGCCCTTGGAAGGGGCGGAGGCCGAGGGTGCCATTCGCGCAGCTGCCCATGGTGACATCAATACGATTACCTTGCTGCTTGGGGCAGAGGAAGCTGGCCTGGAACTGCTGACGTCGGACGGGGAATGGCTAGCGGTAGACCCGCCAGCGGGCGCACTGGTCGTCAATATTGGCGACATGCTGGACCGTCTGACCAACCACAAGCTCCGGTCCACGACCCATAGAGTTGTAAACCCGCGTGGTGAAGCAGCCTATCGCGCACGCTACTCGATGCCTTTCTTCCTGCACTTCAGGCCAGACTATGTGATCGAGACCTTGCCGTCATGCATCGATGCGGAAAATCCTGCGGACCATCCCGAACCGATATCGAGTCACGATTACCTGATGCAGCGCTTGCGCGAGATAAATCTGGCCTGACTTCGGCCGAAAACTGGCTGCCAGAGAAAGTTTTTACTGCCTGTGTGCTTTTTGCAACAACATTAATGCACAGAAAACACATGTGTTTTTCGGCGATGCCTCTTCCCGGCCCAACCTGCGCCTGTGGTTGTCTTGACTCTGTCACAAAAGGATAGCTTTGGCGAAACATCGCCAGCCTAGCGGGGCGGCGCATCTCCAGTGCTAACCGATATATCCAATCTGAAGAGACGAAGGGGTCTTCTCCGATGAAGTTCAAGTATCTCCTGGCCGCAAGCGCAGCCAGCACAGCCACCGCCATGCTCGCCGTGCCGGCAGCAGCGCAGTCGACCGGTTCGGTCGATTTCGATGACAGCAGCGTTATTGTTGTTTCGGGCACGCGCTCGAAGGATGTCGGCGGCGTAGAAATTCCCGACTCGCCCAAGGCGAAGGTCACGCTCGACTCCGAGCTTATCATGCGTCAGGCACCTGGTCAGACGATCAACGACACACTGAACCTCGTTCCGGGCGTCAGCTTCACCAATAACGACCCGTTCGGTTCGCTAGGCGGTAGCTTCACCATCCGCGGTTTCGGATCCGATCGCATTTCGCAGACCTTCGACGGTCTGCCGCTGAACGATTCCGGTAACTATGCTCTCTACACGAACCAGATGATCGATCCTGAAATCATTGGCTCGGCAACGGTAACCCTTGGTTCCACCGACGTGGACAGTCCGACTGCAGCAGCCGCCGGCGGCACTATTAACATCCTGTCGAAGACCCCGGACAATGATTTCGGCATCACTACCACTCTCACCTATGGCAACGTAATCGCGCGGGGCGATCCAGGCGATCGCATGATGTACCGCTTCTTCGGTAAGGTCGAGACCGGCGAAATTACGCCTGGTGGCCTGAAGGCTTACGTCAGCGCATCCCGGACGGAAAATGACTCTGTTTTCTCGAACTACGGCGGCGTAGACAAACAGCAATACAACGCCAAAATTTTTCAGCCGCTCGGTAATGCTGATGACTTCATTTCTCTCGCCGGTCACTACAACGAGAACCGTAATAACTTTAACGGTTCAACCTACCGCTACACTGGCGAACCGAGCCCCCTGCAAGATCCCGAAGATCGCTTCTACGAAGTATCGGACGGCACCCCCTGTTCGATCGTGGCAGGTACTCCCGGCGAACAAGACGGTTACAATTCATGCGGAACTCCGTTCGAGCGTCGGTACAACCCTTCCAACACCGGCAATATCCGTGGCGCGTCACGCTTTACTTTAACCGATGCTCTGACGCTGACTGTTGATCCGAGTTTCCAATATGTCAAAGCGAACGGAGGGGGTACGTCGGTCGGTTTCGAAGGCGCCTCCCCCGACGGGTTCACGGGCGGAATCTACACCACCGACCCTCGTAACCCCAACCGTCCGGATCGCGGAACCACCTATTATTATTTCGGCGGCGTGGATCTAAACGGGGACGGTGATACCCTTGATTACGTCAATGTCCTTTCTCCCAGTCACACGCGCACCAACCGGTATGGCGTGATTGCGAACCTGATATATGAAATTAATCCGGACCATCGCGTTCGTCTTGCGTACACCCTTGATCACGCTCGTCATCGCCAGACTGGTACCGCAGGATCGCTTCTGGGCAACGGCGAGCCGGCGGACATCTATCCGGTCAACGACCCTCTTCTTGACGCGGATGGCGTTGCTCCGCAAAAAAGAAACCGCAAGTCGTTCGCTATTCTTCATCAGGCGGCCGCTCAGTACCGCGGAGAGTTCGGGGGCCTGACTGCAGAACTTGGTCTTCGTGTTCCGTTTTTTGAACGAGAACTCAACCAGTATTGCGTAACCACCGATCCATCTGGCAATGTCAATTGCATCAACGGCGAAGATGATATCGCAGCTTATGTCGCAGCGAACGGAGGTTCTGTAGCTCCGGTTTCGGCCACCTATAATTACGATGCCGTTCTTCCGAACGTCGGCCTCACTTACGAAGTGATGCCCGGTGCAAGCGTTTTCGCTAGCTATGCGAAGAACCTTTCTGTTCCTGGTACAGATGCTCTTTACGGTTCGCTTTATACAGGGATCGCTCCAGAGCCTGAAACCTCCCATTCGGTTGACGTCGGGGTTCGCTATCAGACCCAAACGATTCAGGCTCAGCTGACAGGCTGGTTCAACCGGTACAATAACCGACTTGCTTCGGCTTATGACCCAGTTGCGGATCGTACTATTACTCGCAACTTGGGAAGGGTCGATAAATATGGTGTAGATGGCAGCATCGCTTGGAAGCCTACCGAACCAGTGCTGTTCTATGTCTTCGGTTCTTACTTGAAATCTGACATCGAAGAAGATGTCCAGATTGGAGCCGACAGCTTTGCTGCTACTGCAGGCAAGCGCGAGGCAGGCGCCCCCAAATTTACCCTTGGCGCACGCACTCAGTTCGATCTCGGCCCAATCGAGTTCGGCGCTCAGGTGAAGCGGACGGGATCTCGTTACCTGAATGATATCAACACCATCGAGCTGCCAGGCTACACCGTAGCTGACCTCGATGCTCGTTTGTCGCTCGGCTACTTCGATGAAGACCTCGACAAGGCATACTTCCAGCTCAACGTGATGAACCTGTTTGACGAAGTTTATATCGGTTCGGCACCGACCGGACTTACCACTTCAGGAGAGTTCGTGAACATCGGTGCACCGCGTGCATTCACGGCGTCGTTGGTTTGGGGCTTCTGACAGGCCTGATACAGTAAGTATGAAAAGGGCGGTCTTCGGGCCGCCCTTTTTATTGATAGATTGGTGTGAAGGGGCTTGCTGAACTGACTGCGGAACGCTCAGCACAATCCGGCCGTTGTGCGCTCATGAGCGATGAAGCGTCCGGTTTCAGCACCATTAAGCCACGCCCAAATCCCTATGTGGTCGGAGCCATACTCCTTCTACATATTTCCATATTTTACTTTCTCGTGCGCAGCTTTGCGCCCAATGCCGTCGCGAGCGTCGAGAGGTCAGTCTTGTCCGCTTTCACCGTTACGGTGACTGCGCCCGAGGAGCAGAAGCAATCTGCTGAACTCGAACCCGAGCCGGAACAGGGCTATCAGGGAGAGCCGGGTAAGGAGGCTATTCCGAAGCCGGTGAGTGCTCCAACACCGAAAGAGCAAGTCAGACAAGATCGGCCATTGCCACGCGCGTCTTCTGATGGAGACGCTTCGACTTCCGGTGCGACTGAGTCGGGGGACGGTACCGGTGCTGCAGGGGATGGCTTGGGTACCGGAGCTGGTAGCGGCGGCGATGGGCAAGGCGGGGTCGCTGCAACAAAACCTGTACTCATTCAGAGCATCTCCGACTCTAGTTCCTTCCCGATCCCACCGGGTGGGCGAGAGGCCAGGATCGGTAAGTCGGTAATCGTTCGACTTTCGGTCTCGGCAGAAGGCAGGGTGACTGGATGTAACGTTTATCGAGCCAGCCCCTTTCCAGCGACAGATGCACGTGTTTGCGAATTGTCCTACCAGAACATCAGGTTCGAGCCGGCACGCGATACACAGGGTAACCCGGTCGCATCTAGCTTCCTTTACCGTCAACGGTTCTTTAACTGACAAGCTTAGCCAGGGCGGCTATGCCCATGCTATGGGCAAGGTGTATATCCGATGATCCAGCCGGTGATCCTGTGCGGCGGCTCAGGGAAGCGTCTTTGGCCGGTCAGTCGGCCAAGTCGGCCAAAGCCTTTCTTGAGACTAACAGGTGAACGCAGCCTTTTTCAGGAGGCAATCGGCCGGATATCACATCCCATGTTTTCGCAACCAATAATCGTTTGCGGCGAACAGCACGCTGAATTGGCCGCTGAACAAGCAGGGTCATCCCGGCTTGTGGTGGAGCCAGCCCCCCGGGACACTGCAACTGCGATTGCCTTGGCCGCGCATCTCGCAAGGGAGGAAGATATCCTTCTTGTATGCCCAAGCGATCACAAGATTGGGGATAATGCACCATTTCGCCAAGCCATTGCCGAAGCGGCGGAGCTCGCAACCCTGGGATTCCTGGTTTGCCTAGGTATCCAGCCAGCACGCCCAGAAACCGGATATGGCTATATAACAGTGGGTGACCGCCTCGACCCGGGATATAAAATCGCAAGCTTTCTGGAAAAACCTGACGCTGGCAAAGCTGCAACGCTATTTGCTCAGAAAGATGTGTTCTGGAACGCTGGTATTTTCGTTTTTCGCGCCTCTGACTTTCTAGCTGAACTGGATAAATTCCGTCCGGCCACCTCAGACTTGGTTAAACAGTCCGTCGAGCGTGGAAAGGTGGTGGGCGAACGATTCTACCCATCCGCTGACGCCTATTTAAAAATCACCGGTGAAAGTGTGGACCACGCTGTATTTGAACATAGCGAAAATACTGCGGTCGTCACCACTGCCATGGATTGGTCGGACGTTGGCAACTGGAATTCCCTCATGGCCAGCTTGCCTTCTGATGAGCAAGGCAATGTCTCAGAAGGGACCACTCGATTGAAAAACTGCCGGAACGTTATGGTTCATTCCGATGGGCCTAGGGTGTCCACGATAGGGTTGGAAGACATCATTATAGTGGTGGGCGGGGACGAGATCCTCGTCATTTCGCCAGACTGTGCCAGCAAGCTGGATAGTTACCTTGACGGCGACCTTGAGTGACCGGCGGCGCTTTGAGGGTATCCTTTGTGCCGAAGCCTTGGGGTCGTAGGCATCTGCCTCCACCATATGGAATGCAGGACACGGAGATAGGCGAAATTCACTTCCAGGCGCCTGGCGCCCTTCAAACTATATTAGGTAAATACCTGTTCACCAGTGATACGCTCTCGATACAGCTGCATCCGACCGAACAAACCTGTCCGAAAAATGCCGGGAAGGATGAGTGTTGGATGGTAACGGACGCCGACGACACTGCTCGTGTGGCCATAGGTTTCCGGAAGCCGTTTTCCGAGCCGGAGATCCGAGAGGCCGCGATGCAAGGGATACTGGAAGACTTGCTCGAATGGCATTCCGTCAAGAAGAATGACTTCATCTTTGTTCCATCCGGTACGGTCCACGCAATTGGCGCAGGGGTCACTCTGGTGGAACTGCAGCAGAACGTCGATACAACTTACCGCCTCTACGATCATGGGCGGGGCAGGCAACTCCAATTAGAGCAGGCCCTTCGATCTTTGGCGGACCAGCCATCCGCCGAGAGTTTTCAGCTCGCCGTTAGCCCAGAAGAAGAGCAAATCTTGCTCGAAAGTCGGCATTTTCACGTGGCCCAATCGGTAGGGCAGCCTGGTGGCAAAATCCTTGAACGTTTTGCGAGCGCTGTTCAGGTGCTGCCACTGTCAGGGTCCTGCCGAATAGGAGAGATTGAGATCTATCCAGGCAGCGCCGGTTGGGCACACGATCTACGCAGTATTGATCTCAAAGATTGCGAACGAGCGCTCTTATTCGCGGCCGTGTAGATTTGATCAGGACTCTGGCCCCGCCAGAATCTTCGCGAGTTCCGCCTTCCCATATGGTTTGGTCAGCAAACCAGAAGCGCCCAATTCTTCCAGGCGATCTTCCATTTCTCCATACCCTGTTGCCAGCCAGAAGGTGACACCCAGCTCTGCTAGCTTCTCCGCGACACGTTCGCTACTCTCGTTTCCAAGGTTGTAATCGAGGATCGCCAGGCCTGGTGACGTTTTCTCCAAGAAGGAGAGGGCGCCTGCGACTGTGCTTTGAACATGAACCTCGCCGACGCCGAGTTCACGAAGACAATCTTCCGTATCGAGAGCGATGATCATGCTGTCCTCGACCAGAAGGACGCTATCGGGGACATCCTGTGGCGCGCCGTCCTCATTTTGCATCTTTTTGTCTCCGTCCGGCTCGCCGACGAGCTCGCCATTCCACTCGACGCAGCGAGATGGAATGCAGAACGAAGCTTCCAGGCCCGATAGCCGGTAATCGACATTGGCTTCGCCATTCAATTCAAATGGGATTGAGCGTTCGATGATGGTCGATCCAAAGCCACGGCGGGTTGGCGGTTTCACGGGGGGGCCCCCGGACTCCTTCCAGTCGATCTGTAGCGAATTATCCGAGTTACGCGTTATCGCTATATCAAGATGTCCCGAACTGTCCGAAAGTGAACCATACTTGGCGGAATTCGTGATCATCTCATGGATGACTAGAGCCAAGACCGTGTAGGCCTCAGGCGAAACCATGGCCTCTGGCCCCGTCACCCGCAATCGATCTTTCTGTCTGCTCAAATAAGCATGAGCTTCGGTGTCGATCAGTTCGCTCAGCGGAGCTGCAGACCAGTTTCCCTTCGTGATATTGTCGTGAGCGGCAGCTAGCGATGATATCCGACCACCGACGATGTCGGAAAACTCTTCGATCGTCCCCGCCTCGTGCTTGGACTGATTGATAAGGCCGCGGATAAGATTCAGAATATTGCGAACGCGGTGATTGAGCTCTGCGATCAGCAGTTCTTGCTGCGCTTGCGATTTGGCGCGCTCCTTCACTGCTTCATCGGTGAGGCGTAGGATAATCTCGAGCAGGGTGACCCGTAGACCTTCAGCGACTTGTAGTTCCCCGTCCGTCCACGGCTCACTGCGTCCTTCAACAGATTCTTGCCACGCCTCAAAACTCTTCCGGGGCGTGAGGCGGGGCCCATTCGGACCATATTCGACAGTCTTTTCGGGCTTTCCTGCCCACATTACCGTCTGCGTCAATCCCCGGCGCCAGAGGACGAGGTAGTCACGCGGAGTGCGTGATACGGGGATTACGAGAGCGCCAACAGCGCGGTCGGCAAACCGTTCGGCTTTCGGCAAACGTTCGGCCAAAGCGTCAATGGCCAGCACCCGACTGGTGGCCGAACTGTTGAGACCTGAAACTATGGCGCGGAACTCTTCCTCATTGGGAGCCGCGCCGCTTGAATCATACACATCTTCGACGAAAACGCTGGCACCGTCGTGTGGAATGATCTGCTGAATGACCGGAGTGAGCATGGGAAGACTCTCGGCTAGAGGGGTTCCTGCAGCAATATCACGCATAAGCCGGTCGTGGACTCGGCGTCCGGCGTCGCGCTGTTCGTCCCGTTTGCGAAAGAGGGTACGCTCCAGCATCATGGAGAACAGTTCGGAGAAAAGCTCCGCGGAGGTCCGCTGCGAATACGGTAGTATTTTAGGCGAATAGTGATGGCAGGCGAACAGGCCCCATAGCTTGCCTTCGATGATGACCGAAATGGACAGCGACGCCCCGACACCCATGTTACGCAGATATTCGATATGGATCGGCGACACCGCGCGCAGGGTACTCATCGACAAGTCGACCGGATCGCCCTCGGTCGTAAAGCCTGGCTCGATCGGGACTGGCTTTTCAGTGACATCGCTGATGATACGAAAGCGATTGCGCTTGTAGAGTTCGCGTGCCTGTGCCGGGATATCGGTTTTGGGATACCGAAGGCCGTGGAAGCCATGCAAATCTTCGCGCTTGGCTTCGGCAACCACCTCGCCCGACAGATCCTTGTGGAATCTGTAGACCATGACCCGGTCAATATCGAGCGACATGCGAAGCTGCCGTGCAGCTTCGACCAGCAATCTGTCAGCGTCCTGATACTTTTCCAGACGCGCCATGATGGGGCGAAGGAGGCCGATCTGACGATTGACGTCTCCTTCGGCGTGCGGCTCTATCTCGATGATCGTGTAAGCGCCTGTCGAGTGGACGGCACAATCGAAAAGTCTTCCATCTCCAACAAGATCGAGGCCGAAGAGCCGACCGACCTGATCGGGATCGACGAGCGCTGCAACCGCGCTGCGAAGGCGCTCAAAAGCCTTCTTGGAAACGAACGAAGATATCCGGGCGCCGATTTCGACAGGTTCGTCGAGGCCCAGCATCTCCTCGAGATTAGCGGATCGTTGTCCTACGAACCAATCGGAATTGATCGCGATCAGGGCACCGAAGCCCTGAATCATACCGAGCTGGTGTATCGGTTCGCGGTCACAGTTGGAAAGGTCGACGTCCATATTCTCGGTATTCATGCAGCGACTCCCAATCGCTCGATCGTGAAGGCGCGTTCGAAAACCTCGAATGTCTTCGTGGCACCCGCAATCGCCTCGGCAACACGGAGGTGATCGTGATCTTCACCGAGTATCGCGCGGAGTTCGACGAAATAGACGCCGAGACGCGAGTCTTCAAGGAAGCGTTGAGGTCCGGCCAGCCCTTTCTTGCGACGCTGCTGAAGCATCGTCCTGTTTCCCATCGAACTGCCGGCTATCACCCACACTGCGCCAAGCGCCTCGAACGGACTTCCAAATGCAATGTCCTTGATCTGGGAGGAAGGATGAATCCCGAGGTCATCAAGGTCGAGCTCGAGGAGCTTCGCTTGTGAAGGGGGGGTAGCCAGCCCATAGGGAGGTTGACCCTGGAGTGCCTTCTCGACTGCCAGTCTCGCGCGGTGCTGGGCTCTTAGAAAAGCGCCGTAGTCGGCATCGGAGGAAAGCGGCATGTGTCCGACAGTCTCATCGAGCCGGGCGTGAATATCGCCCGTCGCGTCCCGCAATTGGTTCCTCAAAATTCGACCCCGCATTCGTGTGCGCAAGAAATGCGCTGTCCGTTGCGCATAACCTGCGATACCTTAACCCGATAAAAACCGGCATTTTCCGCGATAGAAAGCGCTCTCGGTCGGGGTTGGTTCCGAACACCGCAAATGGTTGCTCGAAAGAGAAGCTGGATCGAATTTGAAACGCCTACTTGTTTGCCAAGAGCTTCTGCCCGTTCTTGCGGATCGCACCTGCAATCATCGGCTCGACAAACGACAGGGCAGGGGGCAAATCTACTTCAAAGATCACCTGCGTGTCCTCAATCAGAACCTGTGCGCGCATGACATTGCCCATGGCCTTGATGTCGAGAGCCATGCAGTCTTCATTAGGCCAACTGGTCGTAACGTCTGCAACGCCGCCGGGGATAGCAGCGCCGATTTCGTGGCTCCGACTGTGCAGGCGACGCCGCACCTCTTCCTTGCCGAGATTGTGTTCCAAGGGCACCCGCATCAGTTCTTGTTCTCCAGTTGCGGAGCGGTGTCCGCGCCTTCCCCGAACTTGTAATCGAGATAGCGGTGCTTGATTGCCAGATCGTCTAGCGAGCCTTCGGCAAGCTGCCGGGTAATGGAGTCAATTTCGCCGCTGATCTTGCCTAAGCTGTCGGTGAGTTGTTCGTCCGGTGTCCCTCCGGCGCGCTTTTCGGTACGCAGGTTTGCCGGGATGCGCCGATAACTGTCGATCATTTCCGGTAATTGCTCACCGACGAGGCTGCGCACTTCGCGTGCCTTGGGGTGGTTCTGATCGAGACCGTCGAGCTGTAGACCGAGCGCATCGAGTTGCACACCCATGTCATCGACGATTCGCACTGCGGGCGCCGGCAGGGCGGGGCGTTGCGCTTCGAGCCACAGTTCAGTCCGCCCGACCATCTGCTGCACAGTTCCTTTGTTGATATCGACCCGCTTCGGTGTCTTGAGCTTCGGAAAGCTGGAGAATATCCCAATCGCGATCGCGGTAGCCAAAACCACAGCCATCACGCCCCAGAAGCCGATGCCGCCAAGGATCGCTCCTGCAATCCCGCCGGCAACCCAAATTGCAAACACGGCAAGCAGCAGGTTGCGTAATTTGCGCATTAGATGCTTGCGTTTGGCTTTGGCCGATCCCTGGCCAAGTGAGGGCGCGCGGCGATGCCGCCCACCTTCGCGGTTGTCCCGAACCAGAGCCTTGCTCTCGGAAAGAACTCTTTCAGTCTCTCGGGTAAGGTCGTTCACCTTGTGACCCCTAGTTTTCGATGCTCAGCAAGCCGCTTTCGGCCACTTGGTTTTGCGCTTGAGCCTGACCTTCTGCCCGGGCGATGTAGCCTTTCGATTTTTCGACCTCGCCAGACAGGACGTCAACCGTCTGCTTCATGCTGTCGAGCGCACGAAGCTTGAACTGGTCCACCTCGTCCATGGTGTCGTAGATGTTCTGAAAAGCACGCTGCAGTGTTTCGAGCGGAATGGTGCTGGCTGCTGCCTGCTCATGAATTTTGCCAGTCTGGTCGCGCAGCATCTTACTGGTGGAGTCGATAATGCCGGCAGTCGTATCGTTGAGAGCGGTAATCTGGCCGAGCACGAGCCGCTGGTTGGTCATCGCTTCTGCAACCGTTACCGCGGTGCGGAGCGCGCCTACCGTGGTGGTGCTGGCCCGGTCGACACCCTTGACCAGTTCGATGTTGTTTTTCTTCACGAGATCGAGAGCGAGATAGCCCTGTACGCTGACCGCCATCTGGGTAAGCAAATCCTGAGTCCGTTGGCGGACATAGAAAAGAGCCGTTTCCCGCACAGCCTTTGCCTTGGCGGGATCGGTTGCATCGAGTTCGGCGGCCTTGTCCTCAAGCTTGGCATCGAGAGCTTTGGAAATATGGATCATCTGTTCCAGATTGCCCATCGCTTCCCATAGCTTCTGTCGTTCAACATCAATAGCTGCATTGTCCATGATCAGTTCGTCCTTGCCGCTCGCGAGGTTGGAAAGAACTGATTGGATATACGTCTGCGCGCTCTGGTAGCTGCGGAAATAGTTAGTCAGCTTGTTGCCGAACGGGATGATGCCCAAAATCTTGCGTGTACCCGAAAGCTTGCCTCGTTTCCCCGGATCGAGATCTTCGACGACCCGGCGCAATTCGGCGAGGTTCGCACCGACGCCTTCATCCTTGTCCATCGCGCGAACCGGGCGGTCCAGAAATCTGTTGGACATGCCGGAAGCCGCCATGATTTCCTTGCGGCCCATGTTCGTGAGCTGGTCGACCTTCTTTCCGAACTCTGGCGAGTTGGCGTCCTGCGCGATCAGATCGTCAACGAAGCTGTCGACTTTGGAGTCCAGCTTGCTTTTCACTTCTTCCGACACCGGGACGAGGCCAGCGGCCTTTTCCGCCGAGACAGCCGGCACGGGATCAGGAGGAGTGAGATCAAACTCTGGCGGAGCCATCGTCGTAGTGGGTGCAGCGGCAGGCGCGCTTGCCTTTTCTGCCCGCGGTTTGGCATCACTCATGACTAGCGGAAACCTCCGTATCTGTTCCGTTCCTGTATTAGTTACATAAGACAGGATGTTCAAGCATTGAGAGCGTAGCGAGCGATACGGTCGGACAAAACACAAAAATGTTTTGGGCCGATGTGTATCGCAACATACGGCTGTGCCGCCCATCATCAATGTACTAAGGCCAAACTCGCGCGGCCATGCATTAGGGCGGGGCGCCACCCGCTCCATCAGCTGTAAGCAGATTCGACGTAATGAGCTCCGGGATACGGTCGCGGTAGAACTTCGACAGCTCATGGAATTGCCTTTGTTCCACCGGGGTTGGCGCTCTCTTGGTAAGCTTAGGCTATGCAGCCACATCGAGAGGCTGAAGCTCGCCTGAAAGGTAGAGCCTCTTTGCTTTCGCGCGGCTCAACTTGCCTGAGCTCGTCCGTGGCAACGTGCGTGGGGGAACAAGCTCAACGACACAACTCATCCCGGTAACGCCGCGGACCTTGTCGGCGATCTGGTCGCGCAGCTTGATCCGTTCGTCCGGTTCGGAGATGCGGCAATGGACCAGCACGGCGGGCGCTTCTTCGCCATTTTCGGTCTCGATCGAAAAGGCGGCGATATCGCCGTGGTTGAAGCCGGGCAGCTGTTCCACCGCCCATTCGATATCCTGCGGCCAGTGGTTCTTGCCGTTGATGATGATCATGTCCTTCGCGCGGCCGACGATGAACAGATAGCCATCGGCAAGATAGCCCATATCGCCCGTATCGAGCCAGCCATCGACGAGGCATTCCTCGGTCGCTTCCTCGTTGCGGAAATAGGAATGCATCACGCTCTTGCCGCGGCACCAGACCTTGCCGATCTGGTGATCGCCGCGCGCGTCGCCGTTCTCGCCGCGGATTTCCACTTCCATGCCGGGAAGCGCCTTGCCGCAATTGACGATGGCGCGATAGCGGACCGGACGCGAAAGATCGCGCGGGCGGCCGGACAGGCGTTCTTCCTCGACCAGTTCGACGCGGATGCCTTCGCCCGGCGGCATGACGGTGACGGCCAGAGTCGCCTCGGCCAGCCCGTAGCTGGGCGTGAAGGCCGTCGCCTTGAAGCCGGCATCGGCAAAGGCGTTAACGAAGTTCTGCATCACGTCGGGGCGGATCATGTCGGCCCCGTTACCGGCGGTGCGCCAGCGCGACAGGTCGAACCGTTCGGCGACATTGCTCTGGCTGGAAATGCGGCGCGCGCAGATATCGTAACCGAAAGTGGGCGAGTAGCTGAGTGAATTGCCCTTGTTGCGGCTGATGAGATCGAGCCATGCGAGCGGCCTGCGCGCGAAATGTTCGGTCTTGAGATAATCGCCGCTGACTTGGTTGGCGATAAGGGACAGCAGGCAGCCCACCAGGCCCATGTCGTGATACCATGGAAGCCAGCTAACCACGCGTTCGCCTGCGCCAATGTCCGTCGCTTCGGCATGACCGCGCAAGTTATGGAGCAATGCTTCGTGAGTCACCGCGACCCCGGTGGGGAAGCGCGTCGATCCGCTGGAATATTGCAGATAGCTTATGTCATCGGGCTTCGCCTCGGGAAGTTCGACTTCGGGGCCTTCGCGACTTGCGAAAACATCCCAGCTTTCCCCATCGCAGCCCTGCTTGTCTGCCGCGGCCTTGGCCATCTCGGCGATCTCGGGGGGATAGAGAAGGATTGTCGGGTCGCTACTCTCCAGTTGGACGGACAACTGATCAATATAGCTGTCCTTTCCGCCAAAGGTGGTCGGCAAAGGCAGCGGGACCGGCCAGGCGCCAGCATAGATACACGCACAGAACAGAGCGGAGAATTCCGGACTGGTTTCGGCGACAAGTGCAACTCGGTCGTTCTTGCCGATGCCGGCGGCAACCAGTTTGTAGGCGAGAGAGAGCGCATCGTCGCGCATCTCAGAGAATGGATAAACCCGTTCGAGAGCCCCGCGCATATCGTGAAAATTTAGACCCTTCGCGCTGCGCGCTGCGTAGTCGATAGCTTCGCTAAACGTGGCGAAATCGCTCCGTCGGCGGGGAAGATCGCAATCATTCGGCGTCGGCGTCAAAACGGCGTCGGTCATATTTTCTCTTGTAACCTTTTGAAAACAATGCCCTTAGAAGGCGACCTTCAGACGAATAGCGTCCTTTTATCCATATCGGAGGCTAATCAAACTTTCCCATTCGAAGGGGTTTGTGGCACGAATATGGCCGATGGCTGATGGTCATGCAACACGCAGGCGCACTCGTCGCACACCAAAACCGCTCGACCGTGTGCGGCTGAACGACCTCGCGCTTCATTATGTGGCTCGCTTCGCAACGTCTTCAGGAAAGCTGGAAACCTATCTACGCCGCAAACTGCGCGAACGAGGTTGGGAAGGCGAAGATGAGCCCGATGTTGCCGGTCTCGTCACCCGTTTTGCAGAAAAGGACTACGTTGATGATGAGGCTTATGCCCGGACGAAAGCAACCGGTTTGCTAGCGAGGGGGTACGGGGCCCGCCGCGTAGAAGAAAAGCTGCGGGCCGATGGCCTAAGCGAAGACTTGCGCCAGACCAACGCGCCAGGGGAATGGGAGGCACGAAATGCTGCAGTTGCTTACGCGAGACGTAGGCGGTTCGGATTGTTTGGAACGAGTGATGTCGGCGACAATGCGGACGCAGCCCGCAAGAAGCGCGAAAAGCAGCTTGCGGCTACTCTCCGAGCAGGCCATTCCTTCGATCATGCCCGGCGAGTAGTCGAGGCGAACGCTGAAGCGGAGCTGGAAGAATGGGTCGAAGAAGCACGAGACTAATTCCCACCCTAATGATCGCCGTAATCATGGGCTGTTCGCCCGCAGCCGATGTCGCGGCCGATCGGGCCGAAGTTACACCAGCGGATCAGTACATCCACCCGATCTCCGGGCTGGAACTCGTTCCGGTTGCCGTCACCGGAAAGGACGGAGCGCATGAGTTCGTCGCGGAGATGGCCGACACTGCGGAAAGTCAGGCGAAAGGCCTGATGTACCGCACCGAACTTGGCCCCGACGAGGCAATGATTTTTCCAAGCGAGCAGCCGACAGCGCGCGCATTTTGGATGAAGAACACGCCCATTCCGCTCGATATCATTTTCGTTGGCCTGGATGGCCGTATCTCAAATATCGCTGCAATGACCGAACCCTATTCCGAAGATCAGGTCTATTCGGTCGGCTCTGCGAGCGCGGTGCTCGAGATTGCCGGTGGGCGTGCGGCCGAACTCGGTATTGAGCCGGGCGATCGGGTTGCGTGGTGAAACGCTCACGAGAAGCTTGGCGCAAGGACACGAATCGGCTAGGCGCGCGACCATGAGTTTCCTCGGCAAAATCTTCACCTGGTGGAATGGCGCGACCATCGGCACGCACCTCTGGAGCTGGCGCAACGGCGAACAGGTCGGCACCGATGCGCAGGGCAATGCCTATTTTCGGTCCAAACCGAAGAAGGGCCAGCGCGAACGCCGCTGGGTGATCTACGAAGGCGTGAACGATGCAAGCCGCGTGCCGAGCGAATGGCACGGCTGGTTGCATGGTGCCTTCGACGATGTGCCGGAAAGCAATCTTCCGCCCGCGCGGATTTGGGAAACGGATTACACGCCCAACGCAACCGGCACGGCTACGGCCTACCGTCCGCAGGGCGCGTTGGAGCGGGGCGGTAAGCGTGCCCGTGCGGTAGGCGATTACGAAGCTTGGTCGCCGGACGCTTGATCATGTTTCGGCCGGTCGCGCTTTTCGTGGCGGTGTCGCTGGTCGTCGCCTGCTCGGATGATCCGCCCGAGCCGGCGCCAGTACAAACGCAGATACCCGAAGAGCTCGAAAGCATCGACCTCCCTGAAATTTCAGGAGATGAGGCCGGCATTGGCACGCCGATGGAGGAACGTGTTGCCACGATCGGCTTGTTGAACAAGCGCAACAATTTAAGCGAAGATTTGGAACTTAAGCCCGGCGAACAAAAACGTGTGGGCGACGTGATCATTCGATTGCGCGCCTGCGAACGCACTGCACCGTGGGAGTTCGAAAAGGACGAAGGCGCCTTCGTGCAAATGCTCGTCCGCGAGCGCGGGACTCAAAATGATTTTCGGAAGGTTTTCTCAGGCTGGCTGTTCAAGAACAAACCGGCGCTGAATGTGGTCGAGCACCCGATTTATGATGTCTGGGTCAAATCCTGCGCGATGGACTTCCCTGGCGAAGAGTGAGCCAGGATTTCGGCGAATGCGTCGGGCAAGCTCATAAGAGGATACCCTTTGGCCTCAAAGAGTCGCTCGAGGTAGGCAGCTTGTGGCATGGCTACCGCACCCATTGACCCCAAATGTCCGGTCATGAACTGACAATCCAGAAGCACGTATCCAGCGCGACGCATCGAAGCGACCAACCAGGTAAGAGCGACCTTGCTAGCATTGGTAGCGCGGCTGAACATGCTCTCTCCGCAAAATACTCGGTCGAACGCCACTCCGTATAAGCCGCCAACCAATGTATCAGCGTCCCACACCTCGACCGAATGTGCATGCCCAACCTCGTGGAGGGCAATGTAACTCGCCTCGATCTGGTGGCTGATCCAGCTTTCGGAAAGTTCTTCGCGGGGCTGAGCGCACGCTGAGATCACGCCCGCAAAGTCCTCGTCGCAGCTGACTCTGAAGCGCTCTTGCCGAATCACCTTGCGCAGGCTTCGCGAAAGGTGAAATCCGTCGAGCGGAATGATGGCCCGTTCCCGAGGCTCGACCCAATAGACTTCCCGATCGCTTCGATGATCCGCCATCGGGAACACACCGCTGCGATAGGCGCGCAACAGGAGTTCAACCGGAATGAGGTCGGAAGGGGGGGCATGCATGGATTTATCTCTAACAGTTTGAACTCGGGTGCGATACGCGTCTTGCCAATTCGCGCGCCCCATACTAATGCGCCCCGTCTTGACGCTGCAGGGGTGTAGCTCAGCTGGTAGAGCATCGGTCTCCAAAACCGAGGGCCACGGGTTCGAATCCTGTCACCCCTGCCATTTCCTTCTCATGACTTGTCGCTGACCCACGTCCGCACTATCGCGCGATACATGACAGAAGAAGAAAATAAGAAGCGCGACCTCAAGGATCGCAAGTTCTACCCGGCCGAAAAAGAGGCCGAATTCGAGAAATCCCAGCCCAAGCAGACCCCGCAGACGGCGCATCCAGCCTATAAACTCGCGTTTCAGGACAAAGAATTCCTGCTGCGCGAGGAATTGCGCCCCGTGCGCTTTCAACTGGAATTGCTGAAGCCGGAAATGATCCTCGACGAGGCTGGGGTTGGCTCCACCATGGTAATGTACGGTAGTGCGAGGATCCCACCTCCGGAAGCCGCCGACGAGGCGCTTGCGGGCGCTAAGGATCTGCCCGAGGACGAGCGCAAGGTTGTTGAAAGCCTGGTAGCGAAATCAAAGTATTACGGCGAGGCACGCAAGCTCGCGCGCATAGTGACGGAAAAGTCGATCATCGAGGATGGTAAACGACAATTCGTCGTATGCTCGGGTGGCGGCCCCTCAATCATGGAAGCGGCCAATCGCGGGGCTAGCGATGCAGGTGGCGAGAGCATCGGGCTCAACATCATTCTGCCGCACGAGCAGGCGCCCAACAGTTATGTGACGCCTTATCTCTCACTCAACTTCCACTATTTCGCCCTGCGCAAGATGCACTTCCTGCTGCGCGCGAAAGCCGTGGCGGTTTTTCCGGGCGGTTTCGGCACTTTCGATGAATTCTTCGAACTGCTTACGCTGATCCAGACCGGCAAGATGAAGCCCATGCCCATCCTGCTGTTCGGAGAGGATTTCTGGAAACGCGTAGTCGATTTCGAAGCAATCGCCGAAGAAGGCACCATTTCGAGAAAGGACCTCGACCTGTTCCGTTGGTGTGAAACCGCGGAAGATGCGTGGGACCACATCTCGGCCTTCTACGAACTCGATCGCTAAAGCGCTTCGCCCGGCTCCAGCTTCCTCACGGACTGCTGGCCGAGCGGGCCGTTTCCTCGGCCATACCCAGGCGCACTCTCAATGGCTGCTCGTGTGAAAGCGCGAGCTATGCGCACGGCGTGTGTGAGTGGCTGGCCGTGTGCCAGCATAGTGGCAAGCGCTGAAGAAAGCGTGCAACCCGTACCATGAGTGTGATTGGTCTCAATCCGTTCGTGGCCAAAGCTGGCAATCTTGCCGCTGGCCGATACGACGTAGTCAATAACCTGATCACCATCCGCGTGACCACCCTTCGCCAAAACGATCGCATCCTGAGCGTCGGCTAGTTGGCGTGCAGCATCGAAAATTTCGTCGGAAGGTATATCCGCGCGTCCGGTAAGAGCCGCCAATTCCGGCAGATTTGGCGTTACGATGGTAGCGATCTGCATCAATGCACTGAACGCTTCGACAGTATGGTCATCGGCTAAGATCGCACCGCTCGTCGAGACCATTACCGGATCGAATACGATGGCTCCGGCGAAACTCTTCAGTCGCTCCGCCAGCGCCAGCGCGATTTCGGGCGATCCCAACATACCGATTTTGATGGCATCCGCGCCGATGTCCGAAAGGCAACTTTCAACTTGTTCCAGCACGAAATCGGTGCCGAACACTTCGACGTTCTGAACGCCGATAGTATTTTGGGCAGTGACGGCTGTTATGGCCGTCATCGCGTAGCCGCCAAGCATGGTAACGGTTTTGATGTCGGCTTGAATGCCCGCTCCGCCGGATGAGTCGGATCCGGCAATCGCCAGAATACGAGGCGCTTGCAGCCGATCAGCCATTCTCGTCCATCCGGACAGTGGCGGCTGGGTATTTCTTCTGTAGTTGAGAACTTCTCGTCGGCCGGTCCATAAGTTCACCCCCGCAGTTGGGGCAAAGATCATCCAAAGTATCCGCACAATCAGCGCAAAACGTACATTCGAGGCTGCAGATGAATGCACCGGGCGCCTCCGCCGGGGTAAGCGCGCCGCACTTCTCGCAGTTGGTTCGCATCTCCAGCATCACGCAGCGGCCTTCACGGCGTCGCAAATACGGTCGACCACTTTTTCCACCTGCCCTGCATCATCACCTTCGGCCATGACTCGAATGACAGGCTCGGTGCCGGAGGGCCGAATCAGAAGGCGACCCTTGCCTTCTAGTTCTTTTTCAGAATCGGCTACCGCTTTTTTAACAGCTTCATTCTCCAGTGGAACGCCAGCTGAATACCTAACGTTCTTGAGAAGCTGGGGAACCGGATCGAAAACGTGCAGCAATTCGCTCGCTCGTTTGCCCAACCGGACGAGGCTGGCGAGTACGCGCAATGCGGCTACTGTGCCATCACCCGTCGTGCCGTGATCGGTTAAAATCATATGACCCGATTGTTCACCGCCTACGTTGAAGCCACCCTCGCGCATTCTTTCTAGCACGTAACGATCACCCACCTTCGTTCGCTCGAGTGAGAGGCCGATACCTTGTAAATAGCGTTCGAGCCCAAGATTGCTCATCACGGTCGCAACGACACCGCCTCCAGTAAGGTCGCCGCGCTCATGCAGGCGTGAGGCAATCAAAGCCATGATCTGATCCCCATCGACCGCTCGGCCCTTTTCATCAATCACAATGAGCCGGTCCGCATCGCCATCTAGGGCTATTCCGATGTCTGCCTTTTCCTCGATTACCCGAGACTTGATCGCATCGAGCGAAGTTGATCCCACACCGCGATTGATATTGATGCCGTTCGGCTCGACGCCCATTGCAACGACATCTGCTCCAAGCTCCCAGATGGCAGAGGGGGCAACGCGATAGGCCGCACCATTTGCACAGTCGACGACGACCTTAAGGCCATCGAAACGGATGTCGCTTGCAACCGATTGCTTGACCGCATGAATATATCTCCCGCTCGCATCATCGATGCGGCGTGCACGACCGATCATTTCCGGCCTTACGAGCAACGGCTCTTGTTCCATCAGCGTTTCGATGGCCATCTCTGCCGCATCGGACAATTTGAAGCCGTCCGGTCCGAACAACTTGATCCCATTATCTTCGAAGGGATTGTGGCTGGCAGAGATCATGACTCCGAGGTCCGCGCGCATTTCTCGGGTTAGCAAGGCAATCGCGGGCGTTGGTAGAGGGCCGGTCATGATCACGTCCATTCCGACGCTGGCGAACCCTGCCACTAGGGCGCTTTCGACCATGTACCCTGACAGGCGGGTATCCTTACCGATAACAACTCGGTGACGATGGTCGCCGCGGAGAAAGTGTGTTCCCGCTGCTTGTCCGACCTTCATTGCATTTTCTGCGGTCATAACGCCGTCGTTCACCCGACCGCGGATACCGTCAGTGCCAAAAAATTTGCGGACCATCGCTACCTCTCGTAAAAATCTTAAGTGGCCTACAGAGCCCACTGTCGCCTAAAGAAAAGCCCTATGCTGGCAGTTGTGTTCCTATTGTCTTGGCCATGTGCAACCACAAGCTCTGATGTGCGTTAGGGTTTCGAACACCCGATTTTTCAACACCAATTCTTAAAGGGGACCATTCCATGGCTTTCGAGCTTATCGACCTTCCTTATGAAGACACCGCCCTTGAACCAGCTGTGTCGGCGAAAACGCTGAGCTACCACCACGGCAAGCATCACAAGGCTTATATCGACAAAACAAATGCTGCAATCGAAGGCGGCGACCTTGAGGGTAAGAAGCTCAAAGAGGTGATTTCGTCGGCTCGCGGTAGCGATCAGGGCCTTTTCAACAACTCTGCGCAGAGTTGGAATCATGGATTTTACTGGCATTCGATGGCCAGCGAAGAAACCGCTGCTTCAGATGAACTTAAGAGCATGATCGACAAGGCTTTCGGCTCGGTCGACAATCTCAAAGATAAGCTTAAAGAGCGCGGCGCTGGGCATTTTGCCAGCGGCTGGGTTTGGCTCGCAGTAAAGAATGGCGAGCTGACTATCGAAGAAACCCATGACGGTGATACTCTGGCGGATCAGGACGGTGTTAACCCGCTACTGGTCATCGATCTGTGGGAACACGCTTACTATCTCGATCATCAGAACGCACGTCCTGAATATTTGGGTGCTGTGAGTGACAAGCTTAACTGGAGCTTCGCGAGCGATAATCTTGCCCGCGGCACCACTTGGGAATATCCTGGCTGAGCAGCCAGTCCCTCAAGACCCAAAAAGCCGCTGTGCGATGGCACGGCGGCTTTTTTTATGTTTCGGTGTCGGGTTCGGCAGAAAGATCCAGCAGATTGTTGGCAAAAAGCGGTTCGCCAAAGATGAAGCCTACGAGGTTGGGCCTTCCGACATGATCGAACAATGCGGTCAGCATCAGTAATATAGGGACCGATAGAAGGGCGCCGAAAACGCCCCAGATCCACGTAAAGTAGGATAACGCTATTAGGATCATGACCGGGTTCATAGTGAACCGCGCACCAAGTATGGATGGTGTGACCACATTAGCCTCGATCGTATGCAGGCCAAGATAGGCTGCCGCGGGTATTAGCCCCAGAAACATGGTTTCTGCGGTTCCGATGCCAAAGAGAGCAAGCAGCCCAACCATCACTGTCGGACCGATGTAGGGCAGAAAATTCAGAATTGCGGCGAGGCCGCCCCACATGATCGGGGCATCGACATCAAGTGCCCAAGCGCCGAGCGCGACAATGATGCCAACGGCGGCGTTGATCCACCCGACCGTCAGAATGTACGCCGCTACCCGGTCTTGCACTTCGCGAAGTACGCGCGCAGCTTTGATGCTGGTTCCAAAATTCGTCCGGCCAAACAGTAAGCGCTGACGAAGCCGAATACGGGCTTCGATCATGAAGAACGCCATTAACAAGGTGAGAATGGTTTCGATCACCAAGCTAGGTGTCGCAAAAGCGAGTTCTTCCAATAAGCTCGGCGTGGCAACGACGACTTCTTGCGACTCGCCGCGGTCCACTAATTCGGCGAGCTGTTCGTTTATCTGCCCGATCCATGCGAACTGGTCTCGCAGCTGGGTAAAGCGTTCGCCGACTTGCTTCAGCATCGCTGGCAACTGGTCGAAAAGTGCAATGGCAGGTTGCAGGATTAGAGCGAGCGCAAGCAGCAGGACCGCGAAAAAAACCAGTAATGAAATTAATGCAGACAGTGCGTTGGGAAGTCCCCATCCATTTAGCTTGTCCGCCAGAGGAGAAAGAATGACGGTGAGGATAATAGCGGTGACAACCGGAAGAAAGACTACCGATCCGATCGAAAGGACGAAGGGAAGGGCGAGAAACAGCCCGATGCCAATCAGGAGAACCAACGCGGAGATCAAACGCAGCTCTTGTTCGGCGAGCGAAAAGCGACCGTCTCCCTGCGAACCAAGAGAGGGAGGAAGACCTTCCTGTTTGATCTCGCTGTCAGTCATTTGAGCTTATCTCGCGCCTGATCGACAAGCGAACAAGGGAACTGGCTTCGCCATTAATTCCGCGAAGTAGAGCCCTGTCCTGCAGCGACATCGTCCAATTCCTCAAGTATAGCTCGATGTGCTGTATCGTCGTCTATCGAGCGCTTTGGAATAGACCCATCGGCTAGCATCGCATTCAGAGCGGAACGGGCGCGTCCAACACGACTTTTAATCGTTCCAACCGCGCAGCCGCAAATGTTAGCAGCTTCTTCGTAAGAAAACCCTCCAGCTCCTACCAGAAGAAGAGCTTCACGGCGTTCTGGCGGGAGTGTGAGCAGGGCGCGATGCATATCTGACAAGTGGATTGGTTCTTCCTGGCCGGCAGGCGCCGTCAGTATCCGCTCCGCCACGGTTTCATCATATTCCCCACGGAAGCGGTTGCGACGCATATCAGTAAGATAAGCGTTGCGCAGAATTACAAATGTCCATGCGCGCATGCTCGTTCCGGGCTGGAACCGCTCTTGTGCGGCCCAAGCCTTCAGCAGGGTTTCCTGTACAAGATCATCGGCCATGTCCGCGCGGCCGCAGAGACCGCGGGCGAAAGCGCGTAAGTGAGGAACGACATCGGTCAGTTCCTTTTTGAAATCGGCCTTCTCGGAGGCCGTACGTTGTTCAGCCCCCATCAGTCCTTACTGTCCAGTTGAGAAAGGAGATCCTTGAATGTGTCGGGAAGATCTTCTTCGACTACAGAATCATAAAGCCGACGAAGTCCAAGCGCCCAATCGGGGCGCTCGCCTTCGCCAGTTTTCGCTTCCTTGCCCGCGCCCGTTCCGGGCTTGCTTGCGGAAGAGTTATCAACGGTCATTGTGTAAAGATTTTGTCCTTAGCCTTCTCCGGAGGGAAGGTTTCTACCGCCCCGTGCCTTTGAATCATGATCCCTAGTTGTGCGACAACGACGTCACTTGCAAGAGGTTCCGACAAATCTCGACTTATTGTTCAATTCAGGAAATTTAGAGGAACTTTCTCTCAGTCAGCGGATAGATGGGCAAAGCTGGGCTCAGAATTCGCGAGGCATACCGCTGGTACAAGAACAACTCATGCGACGGGGGAGGAAAAGACGTTGGCTCGTGGATTATCCACGAGCCGTACCCTTAGCTATTTTCCTTCTAGTGGCAGCGGTCACCGTTCTCAGCGTGTTCGCCATCGAAAGAGGCGAGAGGGTGAGGGAGAGCGCCGATCTCAGCCGTCAGGCCGATGCTATGGTTTCAGCTATCGAGAGGCGAGCTTACTCCAGTTCCTCCTTTCTGCGCGCTGGCGCGGCATTATTTGGGTCACAACAAAACGTCACCAGTGATGTCTTCCGTCAATTCGTCTCGGAGCTGAGGCTTGATGCTGATTATCGGGGGGCAGAGGGGATCGGGTGGGCACCCGCGATTACCGATAGCCAACTTCCTGCTGTGGAAGCGCAGCTCAGTTCGGGACGAATTGGTCCGATGCAGGTGAGGCCTACGCTAGATCAGGACCCGCGCAGCCAGCTTGTGCCAATTCTCTTCCTCCAGCCTGACACATTACGTAATCGCAGGGCGCTCGGTTTCGATATGTATTCAGAAGCTACGAGACGTGCAGCGATGGATGAGGCAACACGCACTGTCCGCCCTACCGCGAGTGGGCGCGTGAACCTTGTGCAGGACACCGGTCCTGACGAATTCGGCTTCATCATTTATATGCCCGTGTTCGACGGAAGTGGTTCCCAGCGCAGCCTAAAAGGTTTCGTTTATAGCCCTTTTAATGCTTCCCAGTTTCTCTCATCTGCTTCCGAGCTAATCGCATCGCCGGAAGCGGCACTTCGCTTTTACGATGTATCTGGCGGCAAACCGCTGATGATGGTCGAAACGGAAAATTGGTCGGATGATGGCCATACCGTCGAACGCGATGTCGATCTGGCAAATCGGCACATGGTGCTCGTTGTACAGTCAAAAAGGGATATGGCTCTATCGCCATTGTCCTTAATTACCCTGCTGTTCGGTCTGGCCGTTGCGAGCCTTCTCCTTGTTGTCGCTCGTCTACTCACACAGCAGGCCCAGGAAGACAGTCGATCTTTGGAGTGGTTCGCACAGCAAAACTCAATACGTAATTCTCTGACACGTGAATTAAATCATCGGGTGAAAAACACCCTTGCGAATGTGCTTTCCATCGTCTCGCTCACTCGCCGTCGGGCGGAAACTCTGGACGAATTTGCCGAGGGTATCGACAATCGTATCCGTGCTCTATCTGCTACACACGACCTCTTGACGCAATCGGAGTGGGGCACGACGCCGATTGCAGCGGTCATTTCGGTCGAGCTTGCACCTTATACCAATGCGAACGATCACGAGGTCGTTGCTTCTGGCCCCGATGTCGAGTTGGCGCCGAATGATGCCCTATCTCTTGGCCTTGCCATTCATGAATTGGCCACCAACGCAGCGAAATACGGGGCATTATCATGCAGCGGCGGGCGGGTATCCATCAGCTGGGAGCTCGTAAATCCAAATCTGGCGCGTATCGAATGGGTCGAGAGCAACGGTCCCAGTGTAGCTCCCCCGACAAAGCGCGGGTTCGGCATTGATCTCATCGAAAAGATTGTAGCCCATGAACTTCGCCATCCGGTGGAATTGGAGTTCGATCCTGAGGGTGTGAGATGCCGATTGATGACGGCAGTGCGCGAGCCAGGCGAATTTGCACTTCGTAGCAAATATTCCGTAGCTAAGATCGGACAATAAGAAGCCGATACATTCTGTTCTCGCGATGATACGGTAGCGCCCACGCTCTAGCTGGCCTGCATTTTAGAGGACCGGCATTCATCAAGCTTGCTAACTCTGGACTATTGGGTGCGAATCAAAAAGGCCGCCGGAATTCCCCCCGGCGGCCTACAGATTGTATTTTATTTCGTCAGCCCAGCGGGCGGCTTGATCCAAAGAAGAGCGCTTGGCTGATTGCGGCGCGAACAGTCTGTTCCTGGAACGGCTTCGTTACCAAATAGGTAGGCTCAGGACGATCACCCGTGAGGAGGCGTTCAGGATAGGCAGTGATAAAGATCACCGGAACGCTATCGATGGCCAGAATGTCGTCAACCGCATCCAGCCCCGACGAGCCATCGGCCAGTTGGATATCGGCCAATACTAGCCCCGGCGTTTTCTGAGCCACGACTTCCTGGGCCTGAGTACGCGTGGCGGCGGTGCCGCATACTTCGTGACCGAGCGAGGTTACGAGATCTTCGAGCTGCATGGATATGAGCGGCTCGTCCTCGATAATCAGAACGCTGGTCGCGCTTTCCCGATCAATTTCACCGACGGCTTCCTGTACGAGACGTTCGATCTCGTCGGTTTCCAGTTCCATGATTTCGCCTGCCTGTTCGACAGAGAAGTCTTCCAGTGTGGTCAGAAGAAGGGCCTGACGGTTGAGGGGCGTTATCGACTTCAGGCGATCCTGAGCAGCACCTTCGTGGCCCTGTTCACTATCGATATCGGGAACGTCCATATAGGCGCTCGACCACACCTTATTGAAAGCGCGATAAAGCGGAACGCGACCGCCTTCCAGAGAAGACTTGAGCTGTTCATCAGCCAGCGCCGCCTCGAGGGTGGCGCGGACAAAGGCATCTCCGGTAGCTTGCGAGCCGGTCAGAGCCCGCGCGTAGCGGCGAAGATAAGGTAAGTTTTTAGCAATCTGGTCACCAAGCGACATATAACCCCTTCCGTGGTTTGCGCGTGCTGAACGCCCCGTATCAGCATAGGTTCCGGCAATCACGGGGAAATCCTGTGATTTGACAAACGGATTTTTTCTTACGACGGAAACGAGATCAGCTTGTATCAACTGAGGCATGGGGGCCTGCCTTGCTCGACGTCGCCAATCCACATAATTGCGTTCACTGTCCACTTCAAGAACGCCGCGGTCTACGCCGGCTGGATGAAGCGCAAACTCAGTATATCAATCGGATCAAAGGCGGTGAATTACTCGTCGACAGAGGCGAAACCGTCTTGGCAGAGGAGGCCAGCGCCACGCACCTTTTCACGGTTCTCGATGGCGTGCTGATCCGTTTTCATTCTTTGGAAGACGGTCGCAGACAGATCGTAAACTTCATGTTTCCGGGTGATCTAGTGGGCCTGCAGGCAGCATTCGATGATCCCAGCACTCATTCGGTCGAAGCTGTCACACCCGCTCGTTTATGCGTTTTCGACCGCAGCACCTTTATTGAACTTATCAAGGACAATCCTCGCTTGGGCTACGATGTGACATGGCTCGCGGCAAAGGAAGAAACCGCGCTTGAGAACCATATCGTTTCGCTGGGTCAGCGCAGCGCGAGGGAGCGAGTCATATTTCTAGCGGTTTGGTTAATTGACCGGGCACAGGCCACCGGGGTTGCTGGTGAGGGTAACAAGCTAGCTCTCCCGATCACGCAATCACAGATCGCGGATATGCTCGGGCTGTCGCTGGTACATACTAACCGAACGATTCGGGCGCTTCACAATGAGGGGCTGGTACATTGGGGGCAAAAAGAGATTTGCGTGCCCGACATGAATAGTGCTGCAGATCTGGTAGGGATCATACGAAGCGATGATAGCGATCGACCTTTCATCTAGATCAACGGGTGTGTTTGCCGGGATTGAAAAAATTCTCACGTAGTGGGAACCCGATATCTGCTGGCTCATTTACCTTATGTCACCGCCGAGACCCCCCTCCCGTCCAAGCGGCAGGTGATACGATCCCGAAAGGCCTTCGCTCAAAAAGAGCGGAGGCCTTTTTTCTTGCTCATTAAAAGGGTCATGAAACCGATCAAAGGTGATCTCGATCAATTGACGCTTATGCCGAGATTGCCCTCTTATGCGAGGATTTTCGCTCAATCGTGTGCCAGCTTGCTCCGCAAACGCGAGATGATACCCTCGCGCTTCGGCTCCCGAAGGAGTTGAACGAGAACTTCCGGCTCGTATGGTTTCTCTAAGACGGTTCCCATGCTTGCAATCTCTTCGGGAATGTCTTCCGGCATACCCGTTGAAAACACGATACGCGGGCTGTCGGGGCCTAGCGTTCTGACCAGTTCCGCAATCGCCCAACCATCGTCTCGGTCAGCCAAATGTACATCAAGAATGATAACTTCGGGCTGCTTGCGGCGAAGTGCGGCCAAAGCCTCATCAGTGGTGGGGCAGATATCCACCTCGATAACGCCAGCATCGGTGAGTGTTTGCTCAATCGTCAGTCCGATTATTGCATCGTCTTCGACGACCAGCACATGGCGAGGAAGGCGGGCTGAGATTGAGTTTGTTTTCACGCGGCCCTTGTCGATTTACCAGTGGTTAGCGCCTAAAACGGGCGCCGTATTCCCATGGAACGGCGGGCGAAGTCTACGAGTTCCCATGGCGACTAATCCACTGGAGTGCTGTGGCCAACGGGCCACGGCCTCAGAGCGCAGAAATAGATTTCTCATAGATCACGTACTCACGATTGATCTTGCTCTCTATAGTGTCCGCGATCGCTACCATTCCCTTGTTGTCATCGAGTATCCATCCGATTTCGGCGCGCTTGCTGTTGTAATCAGTTGTGGCGCTGCGACGGATAAATTCGATCATCATAAAGGCTAGTTGGCTTGCAAGGCGCGAGTTCTGAAATTCTTTAAGTACGCCCATAAGCGGCACGCGCATTCCAGCGCCCATGGGTTTCCTGAGCCAACGCAGGATCCTGATCCAGCCAAATGGAAAAAGCTTCCCATCGGTCTGCTTCAGAACTTCGTTCATGTCCGGAAGCACCATCATAAAAGCTACAGGCTTTCCGTCGAGTTCGGCGATCATGTTGAGGCTTGGCTTGATGATCGGCTTCATTTTTTTCGCGGCATGCGAGATTTCCGCTTCGGTAAAAGGTATAAAGCCCCAATTGTCCGACCATGCATCGTTGAGAATGTGCAGAACGGTGCGAATTTCCTCGTCCCAGTTTTGCATATCGATCTGGCGGATGACGATGCGATCGTTCTTTTCTCCCGAAGACACAATTCGCTGAACAAGCTTTGGGAATTCCTGGGCGATATTGAGATCAAAGGTGTAGAGTCGTTTTGCTTCCAACAAGCCGAAGCTCTTCATCCAGTCCTGATAATGCGCAGGATGATGTCCCATCATGAACATGGGTGAATGATCTTGCCCTCGGACGAGCAGTCCCGGTTCCTCCCAGATGGAGAGCGAGATCGGGCCCAGCATGCGCGCCATGTCTCTCGACCGTAACCATTCGCTGGCTTTCGAAAGAAGCGCATGTGCGGTCGTTTCGTCTTCGGCATCGAAATAACCGAACATGCCGGTGCCCGGACCCATCCCCTGTCCCCGTGGCAGCTCCAAGGCCAGGTGATCAATATGTGCTGATATCCGTCCTACAGCGCGCCCATCACGATAAGCGATGAAAAGCTCGACAGTTGCGTGTTGGAAAAATGGGTTCTTAACCGGATCGACAAGTTCTATCTGCTCGGAGCGCAGCTGGGGAACATAATACGGTTCTCGGATCGCAAATTTACGGCCTAGATCGACGAAGTCTGCCCGATCTTTCTTGCCCTTTACAGATACGATGACGATATTGCTTTTGCTCACGCGTATAGTCCTTGTTCAGCCGCGGTTAGCCCTGTCTATGGCACCACTTAAAAGTCAAGGAAGCCTCATCGGCCGACGATTTCAGTGATCGAATGCGCACGCTGTAATCCCATGCTGTTCTGCGCTAAGGGCGCAGCTTCGGAACCAAAGATTATGAACGCAGAACCAAATTTTCCCACTGCCGGAAAGGCAGCTTCCCATCACGAGCGAGGCTGGCTGACGCAGATCGCCGACGACAAGGCGATGCTCCGCGCAGCTCGCGATCTAACCAAGGATATCGCCGATCATCGGGCTGCAGTGTACTGGGCAGATATGGCCGGATCTGCGCTCATCGGCTATTGTGCTCTGGCTGGCGCTATCCTGATCGAGAATACTGCTATTGCGATCGTTCTCGCGGTGGTTGCCGTTCTTGCGCTTTATCGGGCGCTATTATTTATCCATGAGATTTCGCATTTCCGGAACGGCGCAATGCCCGGGTTTCGTACCGGTTGGAACGCGCTGGTGGGCATTCCAATGCTGACTCCGTCCTTCATGTACGAGCAGGTGCACACTTTGCATCATAAGCGCACGCAATACGGTACAGTCGCTGATCCGGAGTATTTGCCGTTAGCGCTCATGAAGCCATGGAGCCTTCCGCTGTTCGTTGTCGTCGCCATTCTTGCCCCAGTGGCTCTCCTGTTCCGCTTCGCGGTTCTCGTTCCGCTAGGTGCGCTCATTCCGGCCGTGCGCCGTTTGACATGGCAGAGGGCGAGCGCGCTGGCGATTAACCCGGAATTCCGGCGCCGGCCGGCTGAAGGGGATTTGCGGTTGCGTGTATTGCTGCAGGAGCTGGGCGGCTTTGTCTGGTCTTGGTTGCTGATCGGAAGCGTGGTCGCGTTTGGGTGGAAGCCTCTGTTGATTGCCCTTTCTGTTGCTTCCATAGTGGCGCTGCTTAACCAACTGCGCACTCTCGTTGCCCATTTGTGGGAAAACGAAGGCGATGCCATGACGGTTACGGCTCAGTTCCTTGACTCCGTCAATGTGCCACCGCCTGGGTTTATCGCGGAGGTTTGGGCGCCGGTTGGATTGCGCTATCATGCGCTGCATCACCTCATGCCTTCGATGCCTTACCATTCGCTACCCGAAGCGCATCGCCGTCTTGCGCGTGAACTGGGCGAGGGATCTACCTACGCGGGCGCCAATCACGCCGGAATGAGTGTTCTCGTCGCGCGAATTGCTCGGAACACCATGCGCGGTCGTCCCTGACCTTGCTGTTCGGTTAGATCTTATGAACCGATTGTTCTAATAACGAGGGGAAGTGGCACCGTCACTCCTCCGTTCGGATCAGGACGGTTTCTCCGATCAACGCGAACAGGAAGAACGGGGCCCAAGCCGCAAGGAATGGTGGGTAGCCACCAAAGTTCCCCAGAGCGAGCGCTGCGTTGTCTACCACGAAATAGGCGAACCCAAGCGCCATGCCGATAAGCGCCCGAACGAACAGCGCGCCTGATCGGGCAAGCCCAAAGGCCGCTACCGCGCCCAAGAGTGGCATCAAAAATGAAGAGAGGGGGCCTGATAGCTTGTGCCACCATTTGGCTCGCATTTCCCCTGTCCTACGTCCAGCTTCCTCAAATGCCGCAATTTGGTCACCTAGCTGCCAGAAGGGCACCGCATCGGGATCTATCTTTGCGAGATCGATCTGGGAGGGGGTGAGCTCCATTCCCACGGTCATAAGCGCAGTTTCGCGCTGGGAGGCGCTGGCAATATCAAAACGCGTAACGTCGTCCAGCTGCCAACCTGGTTCGACATATCGCGCGCTTGCGGCGTCGACCTGTTCCACGATGGCGCCGTCAGCACTGCGACGGTACCAAGTAACATCGCGCATACGGATGTTCTTTCCGCTGCCAGTGAGTTGGGCGGCGGTGATGATATTGGCTCCGTCGGTCAGGTAGACATTGGCGCGTACCTGAGATGCTTCAGGGATCGGCCCGAAATCGGCTGCGTCCCAAGCCTTGAGCGTCGCCGTTGAACGGGTAACGACGCGTTCGTTAAAGATGAAACTGACTGCGCCCATGACCAAAGCTGTAAGCAATAACGGTGCCAGCACCTGATGGGCGGAAAGTCCTGCGGCTTTCATCGCGATCACTTCGGAATTCTGGTTCAGCGTAACCAAAGTGATCAGCGTGGCCAGCAATACCGAATAGGGGAGAAACCGCTGTATCAGTTGCGGAATACGGAGCCCGGCATAGGTGAGTAACTCGCCTTGGCCATTTCCAGGAACAGCCAGGATCTCTCCGCTGGTCGATAGCAAGTCGAGCATCATCAGCACCAGTACCAGCATGGCTAGTACTGCAAGAATCCTGACAAGGAAAAGCTTGGCAAGATAGGTGGTGAGAGTGCGAGAGGGAAAGAAGTCCAGCTGCATGATCAGGCCTTGATATCTCCATCAAGCACCACTTTGCGCCGCCTTCGGAACAGTTTTGTGATGCGCTTGGCGACTTTCGAGAACCAGTTCTCCAGTGCGCCAATTGCCTGGCCGCCGGGAACGAAGGCGACCCGATAATACATCCACAGAATCAACGCCGCAAACAACAGAAACGGGATCCAGAGAGCCAATATCGGATCTACCATGCCCAACGCGCCCACATCCTCTCCATACTGGTTGACCTTGTGATAGGCGACCACCATCACGATGGAGATAAAGACACCCAAGGCGCTCGTGCTTCGTTTGGGTGGAATGCCAAGTGCAACTGCCAGCAACGGCATGAGCGCCATCATCACCACTTCCACCAATCTGAAGTTGAAGCTGGCCTGCGAAGCAGCGCGCTTGATCTTGGGCTCATCGTCAGCCCAGCCCATCCGTAATAGTTCGGGGAGAATATATTCACGCTCGTCTTCGCCTCGTGCACGGAATTCCTCGATTGCTGGCAGGTCGATCGGCAAATCGTGGCGGGTGAATGTCAGAACGCGGGGATCTTGACTCCCGGTATCCTGAACTATCGTTCCGTCAGTCAGGCGCAGAATGATGGTATCGGGATTATCTGTTGTCGCGAGGAAGGCCCCGGACTTCGCACTTATCGAAAGCACCTGTCCTTTGTCGTTGGCGACGCGTGCGAAAATGCCCTTCAACTCCCGGCCATCGTCCTCACTAGACTCGATACGCAGAGCCATACGATCTGCAATCGTGTTGAATTCACCGACTTTTATGGAGGCACCAAGGGCGCCGGAGCGTAAGTCGTACTCCAGCCTTTCATAAGTGAAGCGACTGACGGGCTGGACGAAGAACACCAGGGCGATGTTGACCGCCATCAGTACAGCGGTAATCATATAAGGTACGCGCAGTAGTCGACCATATGACATGCCGACGGCCCTGAACACATCCAGTTCGCTGGTAGTCGCTAATTTGCGAAACGCGAGCAGAATGCCGAGTAGCAAGCCGAGGGGAATGGCCAAGCTCGCATATTCCGGCATGAGCGTGGCGAGCATCTTGAATACGACCCCTACCGGCCCCCCTTCGACAGCCACGAAGTCGAGCAGGCGAAGCATCTTGTCGAGCACGAGTAGCGAGGCGGCGAGCGCAAAAACACCAAGCATTGGCACGATAACCAAGCGGAAGATGTAGCGGTCGATTGCGGGGATGAAATTGAACACTCGGTATCCGGCCTGTAGGTCGCTTGAGGCAGAGGCCCTAGCGCGAAAAAACCCCCGCGTCATGCGTTACCGGCGGTGACGCCCTTTACGCGCTCTACGAAAGATACGGGCATTCGGGCGCGACGGTGTATCTCGCCCTGCGATCTGGAAGGAGCAACTCTCACCGCGCGACTGCCGACGCGCTTGTCAGTCTTTGTTGATAGGACCGAGAAAGAGGCGGGCGACGAAGAAGTTACCGGTTTAGGCTTTTTCCAAGGTGCATTGCAGAGGGTGCTGATTTTGACGAGCGAAATCCATCACTTGGTTCACCTTGGTTTCGGCAACCTCGTATGGGAAAATTCCGCACACGCCGACGCCCTTCTGATGAACGTGGAGCATCACCCGCGTGGCCTCTTCCATATCCATTCGGAAAAACCGTTTGAGCACGATGACGACGAACTCCATCGGAGTGTAATCGTCATTCAGAAGCAGGACTTTGTACTGGCTTGGCTTCTTTGGTTTCGCACGCGTTTTTGTCGCGACGTTGGCCTGACCGTCACCTTCACCGGGGTCGTCGTCTCCGGCTGAACCGCGCGTAGTCTGGTTTGGAAGAGGATGGATCATTACGGCGCCAATATCGTATCGGTTCGCGAAATCGCAAGCGTGTAAACAATCCTGCTCCATTTGTGCACTCAAGCCGATATCGTGATGGCTGGCGAACTGGAGCGATTGGTCGAAGCAAAAGGGCCGAATGACATCGAACGTCATCCGACCCTTTAATCTACCGGGCGATGGAGAGAGGAGAGAGGCCCAGCTGAATAAAGCAAATTGCCTTAGGCGGTCGTTCGCACCTTTTCTGCGGCGAGGCTCATACGGCTCGACAGAGGAGCAAATGCTTCGTTCACCAGCTTGAGCATAGCTTCGGTGTTTTTCGATGCAGTCGAGACCATAGCGTCAAAGTTGCGACGCGCGATTTCACCTTGGAGCTGGAAAAGATCGGTCGGCGACTTTGCGGACGCAAGGTTCTTGACGTCGCCCTGCATGGCATCAGCTACCGATTTGGCTTCTTCCACATAGGTCCGGCCCATGTCCTGCATACCCGAAGCAAGGATCTTGCTGCTCTCGACCATTGCCTCGAAATTTCCCTTCTGGAATTCGACAGCTTCCTTGGTCATTTCGGTTCCCTTGTCATAAGCAGCCTTGGCACGGCTCTGCATTTCTTCAGCCATATCGTTCGTGACTGCTGTGTATTCGGTGGTTTTTTCTGTGTTGGCAGTTGCCATGATAGTTTCCTTCAATTTCGCGATGGGGGTATTTGAGGGGTCAGCGACCTGACGGCTGGCTGCTTTTTTCAAAGTGCTTTTGCGCGAAGAGGGTTTCTTCTTTGCTGGTGCTTTGGGGCCAGTCGATTTTTTGTCCGTAGCTCCGCTTGCGTCGAGCCCGGAAGGAGCAGCTACGGCCTCGGCCACTGCGTCCACTTTTACCGGTTGGTGGCTATCGACTTCGACTGCCTCGCCAACCTTTTCCGCGCTCGCGGTAACTGATTTGTCGATTGCACCCGCATCAGCTTTTTTAGCTGTGGAGCCGTGCTTAGTCTGGCTTTTGGCCATCGCAATAACCTCAAATTGCTGCACTGCACAAAATAGGCATTGCGGCTTTGAAGTCAAGCATTTTTGTGCAGTGCACAATAGCGGCAGAAAGCTATCTCGCTCTTACGTATCGCCCGGGAGCGTCCTCAATAACCTCGTCGCCATTGCTTCCTGGCGTGCGCTTTCCGGTGGTCGGTGCCATCGTATCATCTTGGCTGCGGAGCCATTCAATCCAGTTGGGCCACCAGCTTCCCTGGTGCTCTTCGGCAGCTTCGCGAAATTCGGCAAGGGTGCGCGGATTTCTCTCGTTCGTCCAATACTGATACTTGCCTGATGAAGGTGGATTGACCACTCCAGCTATGTGGCCCGACCCAGCCAGAATGAATTTGACCGGACCGGCGAAATGCTCGGTCATCCGCCAGACGCTCTCGGCCGGTGCGATATGGTCTTCTTTTCCCGCCTGAATATATGTTGGCGTATCAATCAGGCCGAGATCAATCGGGGTCCCGTCGATTTTCAGCGCATCAGCTTGTACCAACAGATTGTCCCGATAAAGGTCGCGTAGATATTGCTGGTGCCACTTCGCGGGCAGGTTAGTGACGTCCCCGTTCCAATGGAGCAGGTCGAATGCTGGATAATCTTCCCCTAGGAGATAGTTTTTTACGACGTAGTTCCAGATCAGGTCCGTGCCGCGCAGAAGATTGAAAGTCGCAGCCATGTAGCGCCCGTCAAGATAGCCGTCGGGCGATAATGCCTTGACGGTTCCCAGCTGTTGATCGTCCACAAAATTGAGCAGTTCGCCAGCTTTTTCAAAGTCTACCTGTGCCGTGAAGAACGTCGCGCTTTTCACACGGTCGGCTTCGCCGCGCCGGTGCAGCAGGGCGAGTGTAGCGGCTAGTGTGGTTCCGGCCACGCAGTAGCCGATCGTATGAACGCTGGGGACATCAAGTCGCTCGCGGACGTGGTCGATCGCATCGACCTGCGCCAGCGCATAATCGTCCCATATAACGTCTTTCATACTGGCGTCGGCTGACTTCCAGCTAACCATGAATACCGTTACGCCTTGGTCGACCGCCCATTTCACGAAGCTCTTCTTTTCGTTGAGGTCGAGAATATAAAATCGGTTTATCCAAGGGGGAAATATCACCAGCGGAGTAGCCAGTACTTTGTCGGTGCTCGGCGTGTACTGGATCAACTGGTACAGCGGTGTTTCATGCACAACCTTACCCGGCGTGGTCGCTATGTTTTCGCCCAGGGTGAATGCGCTGGCGTCGGTGTGACTGAGCTGACCGCGTTGCATGTCGGCGAGGAGATGTTCCATGCCCTTGACCAGATTCTGGCCATGAGTTTCCAATGTCCGCTCCATCACCACTGGGTTAAGCAAGGGGAAATTGGCAGGACTAGCAGCCTCGGTGATTGCCTTTGTGGTAAACCGCAATTGGTCGCGCTGCTGAGGGCTGAGATCGGGCAAGCTTTCAGCCATTTGCTCCAACCGCTCCGCCAGGAAGAGATAAGTCTGATGGATGAGTGCGTAGGAGGGATGGGCCCGCCACTTCTCATTCGAAAACCGGCGGTCTTTCCGTGGTAGCTGTACTTCCTCAGCGCTTTTCTCAGCCGCTTTCGGCCCGAAGCCGTACTGACCCAGCACATCGGACCAGAGCTGCATACCTTCGTTCCACAAAGCCTGCTGCTGCTCTGTCTGTGCGATGGGCATTTGTTTATACCAGTCGGTTGCCAGAGCCATCCATCGTGCCGGATCGAAATATGGAACCAGAGCCTGCGGGTTGCTAAACTGCTCGGTTTGAAATTGAGCCCACAAGACCTGCAGCTGTGCCGTCGACTCGGCCCAGGCTTTCATGTCCTCCGAACTCATCGGATGATCGCCGGACATAGCTGCTGGATCCATCGCGCCGGTCATCGGGGCGAAAAGTGCGCGCATCAGCTTGGCTGGCTGTTCATAGAGGTTGGTGAACGGATCAGGTGTCTCGGTCATGTCTCTCCCCTGCAGCTGTGAAGCAGCGCTTGTCAGGCCTCTACGATAATTCGCGGGCCCGCAAAAGCGAGCACCTTTGCGCTTGAGGCGCGAATAGGTAATCAGTGCGATACTAACTACGCGCAACGGAGCCTATATGTCCGACGAATTCTACCGTATTAAGCGCCTGCCTCCCTATGTGATCGCAGAGGTCAACGCGATGCGGCACGCGGCGCGGCAGGCCGGACGTGACGTGATCGACCTTGGAATGGGAAATCCCGATCACCCACCAACGCAGCACATCGTCGACAAGCTTTGCGAAGTTGCCCAGAAGCCCAGCGCGCACGGTTATTCGCAATCGAAGGGCATTCCGGGCCTCAGGAAGGCGCAGGCGAAATATTACCAATCACGCTTCGGCGTGGAACTCGATCCTGAAACTGAGGTGGTCGTCACCATGGGATCGAAGGAAGGTCTTTCGTCCATGGCGACGGCAATCACGGCACCGGGTGACGTGATCCTCGCGCCGAGCCCCAGCTATCCTATTCACACCTTCGGCTTCATCATCGCAGGAGCGACAATCCGTTCCGTCCCCACTACGCCGGACGAGCACTATTGGCAGGCGCTCGACAGCGCCATGGCCTATACCGTGCCGCGCCCGACCGTGCTGGTGGTCAATTATCCCAGCAATCCTACTGCGGAGGTTGTCGATGCCGCCTTCTATCAGCGGGTCGTTGACTGGGCCAAGGAGAACAACGTTTGGGTGCTCTCCGACCTAGCCTATTCCGAGCTTTATTACGATGGCAAACCGACGCCTTCTATCCTGCAAGCCAAGGGGGCAAAGGATGTGGCGGTCGAGTTTACATCCATGTCGAAGACCTATTCCATGGCTGGGTGGCGCATGGGCTTCGCGGTGGGCAATGAGAAACTGATCGCAGCACTTACGCGCGTGAAAAGCTATCTCGATTACGGCGCTTTCACGCCAATTCAGGCGGCCGCCTGTGCAGCACTGAACGGGCCTCAGGATATCGTGGAGCAAAACCGCGAACGCTATCAGCATCGGCGTGATGTCATGGTCGAAAGCTTCGGCCGCGCCGGTTGGGACGTTCCCGTGCCTGCCGCGAGCATGTTCGCTTGGGCGCCCTTGCCGGATGGTTTCAAGCACATGGGTAGCCTGGAATTTTCCAAGCAACTGCTCGAACATGCGGGCGTCGCCGTCGCGGCAGGCGTCGGCTATGGCGAAGAAGGTGAGGGCTATGTGCGAATTGCCATGGTCGAAAACGAACAGCGCATTCGCCAAGCCGCGAGGAATATTAAAAAATTCCTCGCCGACCGCGCGAGTTAAGGGAGAGAGCCATGAGCACCGAACGCGTTACCATCGATCTTGCCGATAATGGGGTCGCGCAGGTTCGCCTCAATCGCCCGGACAAGATGAATGCACTCGACCCTGCCCAGTTCGAAGCGATCCTAAATGTAGGGGAGCAATTGCGCAGCATGGAAGGTTTGCGGGCTGTGGTCCTTGCGGGAGAGGGGAGAGCTTTCTGCGCCGGGCTGGATGTCTCGAGCTTTACCGCCGCAGCAGATGCCGATCGCAAGCCTTTGGCAGAGCGCACTCATGGCAACGCCAATGCGTTTCAGGAAGTCGCAATGACCTGGCGAAAATGCCCGGTACCTGTCGTTGCTGCGGTCCACGGCGTATGCTTCGGCGGCGGTCTGCAAATTGCAAGTGGCGCGGATATACGGGTTGTGCATCCCGCATCGCGCATGGCGATCATGGAGTTGAAATGGGGCCTGGTTCCCGACATGGGCGGCTATCATCTGTGGCGCGGACTTGTGCGAGACGATATCCTGCGCGAGCTGGTCTACACCAACCGTGAATTTTCCGGGACCGAAGCGCATTCTTACGGCCTCGCGACGCATGTCAGCGAGGACCCGCTAGGTAAGGCGACCAATATCGCTAATGAAATCGCCAATCGTAACCCGGATGCCATCCGCGGGGCCAAACGTCTTTCCGAAGCTATGTTGGAAAATTCGGGAGACGAGATATTATTGGCCGAAAGCCTTGAACAAGCTGCCGTTATGCGCACTCCCAACCAGATCGAAGCCGTGATGGCCGGGATGCAAAAACGTCCGGCGAAGTACACCGACACGCCGACGCGGTAATCCTAGATCAGGGCGCATTCCGCATTCCTCGAATTAAACCCAGAACAAAAATCAACCACCCCACGGTCATCGATCCACTTCCACCGAGCACCGCAGCCGAGATCAGCAGTTCCGTCATCGGACCGGCACTGTAGCCATTGCCGGCTATAGGTAGAGAACTGCTCGCCCCTGTGGCAGCTGCGGCAGTAAGGCCAAGCCAAAGTGCGACCATACCGACAATAATCGCCCACTTGCCGATTTTGGCGACAGAGGGGCGGAGGTGGCCAGCGGTCCATATCGTACCTACAATCATCATGACCATGCCGCTTTGCACCCCGGTCAAATATGCGGACAAAGCCATTTTTGGATTAACGAAAAATTGCAGTGCGGCTCCTTGGAGCAGGCCGAAAAGGAACAGGGTGGCGCCTGCAAGGATCAGGGTTCGCTGATCTCTCGTCAGGACTTTTCCTTTCTGCATCCTGTTGCCCCTAACCGAAGATTGCGACGCATTGCATACCGTCCAGAACCTGCTCACCTTCGGTATTCCACAATCGGAGGCGTTCCGAAGAATAGCCACCCGCAGCATGTTGGCTGGCGTTTTCGGAAAGCCACCATCCATCGCGCGTTGTCGGCTTGGTGGTCAGCAGATTAAAAGACCAATTGATCGAACTGAGCGGTCCCTGCCGTTTCATCGCCCGCATCGCCCCAGGAGGCAGGACGTCACCTAGCAGGACCAGTTCACTAATGGGATCCAGCCGTTCGCTGTCCGTAAGGCGGGCCCAACGGCGGACGACCGGTTCCCCGGGGCCGCTGATGTCCTGTGCACGGCGTAACTCGAAATTATTTTGGATAAATGCGGGCCCCTTGTCGGTCATTGTTACTTCGGCATCTTCGGGTGGGCCAGGCCAATTTGCTATTTGCGCAGCGGGATGCTCGGCATTCGCGTCGCGCTCGGTACCGAATAGCCAGAAGGCCGTAAGCGTACATTGCCCCTCGCACCAGATCTCGCTGCGTACTTGAGCGACATTGCGTCCCTGACGGACGATTTCGCGTTTGAGTTCCACTTCCGGTCCTGTGGGCGCTACGAAAGAGATCTGGCCCGCTCTCAATGGCGGTAAGTCAGGGAATGCCTTGATTGCAGCGGTATAGGCTATGAGGGCGGACGCGCCGCCATAAAGAGTGCGCCCCTGCATCCAATGATCGAGATTTTCAAAGCGTGTCGGGCCACCATTAGTGGCAACCGGATCGGTCAATCTAGCAATACTCATACACGGTATTTGCCAAGGTTTTCGGCTGCGTCCAGTATGACGTTACGTAAGGCGATTGCAAAGCTGCCGCAGAATCGCTAGTGGGCCGCTTCCCGTGCCGAGAGGCCGGGCGAGGCCCGATGGCGGAGTGGTTACGCAGAGGACTGCAAATCCTTGCACGCCGGTTCGATTCCGGCTCGGGCCTCCACTTCTCTCTGTTGTAGAGAATGTGCCGCTTTAGCTCAGTTGGTAGAGCACATCATTCGTAATGATGGGGTCAGGTGTTCGAGTCACCTAAGCGGCACCATTTCGCTTTATAGCTTGAATCACGTGCTCCTAGACTGCGGAGCTGAACTGTCTGGCGGCCGGCGCACGGTGAACATCGAAAATCGCCGCGATGGTGCGGGCATAAGGCAGCCCCTCGGAGAGAATGGTTAGCCATTGGCGATCGATCGACGCAAGGCCGCGATCAATGAACGGAGCCAGCGAGGCTCGAGCTTCGTGCATCAGACATGCCCCAAGCTGTGCACGGCCATGGCAGAGTAATTGCTCGATAACCGCTCCCCGATACCGGGAGTCTGCAGATCGCAATGCACCACGATTGGCGGACAGCAGCATTTGTGAGGTGAGCATTCGATAACGACCGCTATTCTTCTCGTTCTGCGCGAGCAGGTGGGGGAAGCTGCTGATGGACGAGGCTCCGAGGCCGATCAGCACGTCGCTTTGGTCGTCGGTAAAGCCTTGGAAATTGCGGCGAAGTGTGCCTGCCATAGCAGCCCTG
The DNA here is from genome assembly GCA_947504155.1 of uncultured Erythrobacter sp. GTDB lineage: Bacteria > Pseudomonadota > Alphaproteobacteria > Sphingomonadales > Sphingomonadaceae > Qipengyuania. Next base: position 87,468 of record CANNGF010000002.1, on the reverse strand, counting down.
GCCAGTGGATCGCCGCCGGGTTTGGCAAAATGGTCGAAGCCAATGGGTGCGTACCCATGGGTCACGAAATAGGCGTAGCCCAGCTGCGCCATGGCGAAACGTTGTCGTTGGTCGGGTAGGGTGTGATCATTAATAGCTCTTTGGCGAGCCACGATATGCGGAACGTGAGCATAGCCGAACAATGCCACCCGATCTGCACCGAGTACCCGTGTACGTTGCAGGCTGTCTTCGAGATCGCAGAGCGACTGGTTTGGCAGGCCATACATCAGATCGAAGTTGAGCGATGTCACACCCGCCTCACGGAGCCAATCCACCGTCCTTACGATGCAATCTTCGGATTGGATGCGACCGATCGCTTGTTGGCATTGAAGGGAGAAAGTCTGCACACCCAGACTAGCTCTTTCTATGCCGATACGCTTGATAACATCAGCCCAATCCCGCGTCATGGTGCGTGGATCGAGCTCAATCGAGATAACGGGATCGTGGCACGTGAAATGGAAGAAAATAGTGTCGATAAGCCGCTGAAATTCATCGGGCTGGAGCGCGTTCGGGCTACCACCCCCAAACGCCATACGACGCACTCGCACTGATTTGGGCAACTGCGATGCGACTAGTTCAATTTCGGTATGGAGTGCGGCGAGATAGGATTCCAGACGCTGCTTGCGACCAGCAGCTGCGGTGTTGCAACCACAGTAAAAGCAAATCTTCTCGCAGAAAGGGATGTGCACGTATAGAGATATATCTCCATCGGTCTGCCTCAGCGCCTGGCAATAAAGCTCGGGGTCGAGATCATCGAACTCGGCGGCGGTAGGATAGCTCGTGTATCGAGGTACGGGCTTGGCGAGCAGGTCTGGGTGATATGTCCACATGTCAGCCCATTTGGGCCAGTGGGCGAACTGCGTCATTGAGCTAGATCAAATCTCCTGCGGCAGCTTCCGGCATGGCACGCCTTTTCAGGGCATGACGGAACTGGCCTTTCTCTGCGTTTGATAGGAATATCTATCGTGCCGCCGCTACAGAGTTTCGCAGAGATGCTGACTGAGGTTGAGGGCGCTTCCGTAGGGCCGAAGACCAATGGCACCATTGCCAGGATTGCAGCGTAGAAGGTCCTGGTCACTGCTCTTTCTCATCATCATCGATGAGAATGCGCTGTGCGGCACCCTCAAGATCCTCGAACTGGCCTTTGCGCATTGCCCAGAAGAAAGCGGTCAGACCAAGGAGGCCCAGACCCAGAGCAACAGGAATAAGCACAGCGAGACCGATCATGGCTTTGCGAGCCGTAATGAATTGCCGACAACGACAAGCGAACTCAAAGACATTGCCACAGCCGCGATTAGCGGGGTCACCCATCCTGCCAGAGCCAGGGGGATAGCGAAGACATTGTATATCACCGCGAATGTGAAATTCTGGCGGATGATGTGCATTGTTCGACGTGCCACGGTCACAGCGTGCGCTACCGGCATCAACGATTTTCCGAGAAACACAGCGTCAGCAGCTTGCTGACTTACGTCGCTTGCACTTGCGGGGGCAATGGAGGCATGAGCCGCCGCAAGTGCGGGACCATCGTTTATGCCATCCCCGACCATAAGGGGTTTCCGGCCATCGATCTTCAATCCGTCGATTAAGGTTAGCTTATCTTCCGGGAGCAATTCGGCCTTAAAGTCCATGTCGAGATGATTGGCGATAGCAGCAACCGCCGCCGCTTGGTCACCGGAGACCACTTGGCTTTCCAAGCCTTCACGGCGCAAACGTCCGATTACTTCACCGCAATCAGTCCGCAGAGGATCGGAGAAAGGAATGACGGTGCTTTTTTCGCCTACGCGAAGGCTGGTGGCGAGCCCTCCCTGTGATGTGTTCGGCCGTTCGAGGGCAACGGGTATGGATCCGAGGTGTCCTGTCAGTCCCGTTCCGGCAACTTCCCTAATGTCTGTCACAGAAGTGGGCGCGTAGCCCTTGGCTTTGAGTGCTTGTGAAAGGCCTCTGCTCAGGGGGTGGCTGCTCGCTTGCGATAGGGTCAATGCGATCGATGCTTCGTCTGCCGAAAGAGCCTTGATATCCGGTATCGGTTCGCCCTGCGTCAGCGTGCCAGTCTTGTCGAATAGGACCATGTCGACTTCCGCTAGGCGCTCCAGCGCACTGCCGTCTTTGACCAACAGCCCCTGTTTTGCCAGCGCGCCGGATGCGACAACCTGCGCGGCTGGTACGGCCAACCCCATGGCGCAGGGGCAGGTGATTATCAGCACAGCGATGGCGATTACGAGCGACTGGTGCCAACCCGCGCCCGCGACCATCCATCCAGCGAATGCGAGCAGGGCAAGCGAGTGAACCACCGGGGCATAGAGCCGGGATGCGCGGTCGGCTATACGGACATAGCCGCTGCGCGATCGCCCGGCTTCGTCCATGAGACGCGCGATCTCGGCAAGGACAGTTCGGGATGCCGCAGCAGTCACGCGAACTTTCACTGCATGCCCGAGATTGATCGCGCCCGCATAGGCTTTTTCGCCGGCACCAGAAGATACGGGCAGGCTCTCTCCCGTTAGCATCGAATTGTCGAAAGTGGTGCAGCCTTCCAAGAGAATTCCGTCTGCAGCGAGCGCTTCCCCCGGTGAGACCAGCATGACCATGCCAGGTTCGAGATCTTCGGCTGCAACGGTCATGGAGGCGGCGTTAGGTTGCAGCAAGGTGGCGCTTCGCCCCATGCGTGACAGCAGAGCGCCAATTCCGGCACGGGTCCGGTTTCGCATCGCCGTGTCCAGTGCTCTGCCGGTCAGCAGAAAGAAGAGCAGCATTACTGCGCCGTCGAAATATGCATGCTGTCCGCCGACCAACGTCTCGTATGCGCTTAGCACGGTCGCCAGAAGGACGCCAATGCTGATCGGTACGTCCATATTGGTTCGCCGATGTCGCAGAGCCATCAGCGCGCTCGAGAAAAAGGGGCGTCCGGCATAGGCGACTACTGGAATTGCGATCAGTGCAGACAGCCAATGAAACAGATCGCGCGTTACCCCGCCTGCGCCCGACCAGATGCTGATCGAGAGGAGCATGATATTCATCATGCCGAAGCCGGCGACAGCGACGGCTCGGTATAGCGCCTTTGCCTCTAGGTCATCCAACGCCATCGGGTTTTCCGCGGCGGTTTGAGCTTCGAAACCTATCCCTTCGATTACACGCACCAAGTCCGCTTGGCTGAGAATGTGCTGATGCCGTACGGCAACTCGCTTGGTGGAGAAGTTTACTCGCGCAGATTCGACGCCATCGAGTTCGTTCAGGCCTCGCTCTATCTTGGCGATGCAGCCGGCGCAGCGCATCCCAGGCACAGTGAAGCGGCTGTCTTCCAGTTCTAAACCGGTGAGGTCATGTCTGGGAAAAGGAGCGTTCATTTTATTTCGAGCTCGTCGATCCACGGGGCGCTGCCGGTGTCGACTGTGATCCGGGCGATCCAGCGCCCCGAGGGCAGTGGGTCGCGGGACAGATAGCGCCCGTCGGCGTTTTGCTGCAGAGAGATGGTTCTCACTTCAGGCTGACCCAGTGGACGTCTCAGCTCTGCGGATATTTTTGCGTTTGCTGGAGCGTTGTCGACAATCGCGGCAAGGCGGCCTTGGGAGTCGCGGTCCAGGCTTACCGCGTAGCCTAGCTGTTCAGCCCTGCGTGCCTGCTCCAGCCAGCCATTGAATTTCTGGCTGGCGACATAGGAGTTTTCGACCACCACGCCGCCAAAGCCGCCGATGGCCACCGATGCCATGTAGAAATTGACGGCGACCACCACGGCAAATCCGCAGATCAGGATGATCGCCATGTCCTTGCCGGTGAATATGCGTTTCATCATTCAGTCTCCGGTGCATCGAAGCGGGTTTCGACCGCATCGGTCTCGCGTTGCTGGTCGAGGGAGGTGACGCGAAATGTCAGGGTTTGCGGGATCGTTCCGGCTGGAGCGGACACATAGGCCCGTACCTGGCGCACGAGATCTGCGGGCACGGTGACCGTCTGCACGGCTGCTGCGTCCGTATAGGCAATGGTGTCGGTCCACATCGCGGCATCCGGCACGCCCTCGATGGCGATTTCCATGTCCCGCGGCCTGCTCTCCATATTGCGCAGCTTGAGCGTGTAGGAATTGCGGATCGACCCATCCGACAAGAGCATGAAGGGCGGATTGCGATCGGGGGCCACGGTCAGTTCGGTATGGCTGCGCACTCCGAGAGCGAAGAGCAAGGCACCGCCGATGCCGCCCCAGATCATCAAATAAGCGATGGTGCGGGGGCGGAACAAGGTGCGCCAGGGAGACTTCGGCTCGCTTCCCGCAGCCTCGCGCTCGCAATCCTCTAGCGTTGCATAATCGATCAATCCGCGCGGGCGGCCGACATCTTTCATCACGCGATCGCAAGCATCGATACACAGCGCGCAAGTGATGCAACCGACCTGCGGACCTTCACGGATATCGATCCCGGTGGGGCAGACCTGGACGCATTGCTGACAGTCGATGCAATCGCCGAAATGGCCGGGATTTTTCTGCGATTTCTTCACGCTTCCGCGTGGTTCGCCGCGCCAGTCCTTGTAAGTGACCAACAGCGATTTTTCGTCCAACATCGCGGTCTGAATGCGCGGCCATGGGCACATATAGATGCACACCTGTTCGCGCATGAACCCGCCGAGGATCACCGTGGTCATCGTCAGCACCGCAACGGTGATATAGGCGACGGGCGCGGCCTCACCGCGCCAGAAATCATCCACCAGCGTGGGTGCGTCCGCGAAATACATGATCCACGCGCCGCCGGTCCAGAAGCCGATGACTAGGTAGATCGTCCACTTGATGCCGCGGCGGGCGACCTTGCCCCAAGTCCACGGCGCGGCATCGAGCCGCATGCGCGCATTGCGATCGCCGTCGATGAAGCGATCTATGTGCTGGAATAGGTCGGTCCACACGGTCTGCGGACAGGCGTAACCGCACCATGCCCTGCCGACCGCACTGGTGATCAGGAACAGGCCGATCCCGGCCATGATCAGCAGACCGGCGACGAAATAGAATTCATGCGGCCAGATTTCGATGCCGAACATGTAAAAACGGCGATTGGCCAGATCGACAAGCACTGCCTGATCGGGCGCATAGGGCCCACGGTCCCAGCGCAGCCATGGCGTTACGTAATAGATGCTCAGCGTCACCAGCATCATCAACCATTTGAAGCGCCGGAAAGGCCCATCGATGCGCTTGTTATGAACCTGCCTGCGCGGCTCGTAGAGCTTTTGCGGCAGGCTTTCGTGCGCCGGTTCGTGTGGTTCGTGGCGCCGGGTGGTCGCTTCCGGCCCAGCCACCGCACTCGAGACCGGGCGGTTGGTCTTGGCGACGCCTCTATCGACGACCACCGACCAGTCGCGCCGGTCTCCGGATTGATCGTCAGGGCTGGTCATCGACTTTCACCTCGGGGTTTGCGGCGACCTCCAAGAAGTCTTCGCCTCCCCCGAGCGAATGGACATAGGCGACCAGCATCTTGATGGTCACTGGGTCCAGCCTGCCCTCCCATTTGGGCATCATGCCCATGCGTGGTTCCAGAATCTGGTGCTTGATCGCTTCGCGGCTATTGCCTCGCAGCCAGATCGCATCGCTGAGATCGGGCGCGCCGAGTTCACGATTGCCAGTGCCCTTGCTGCCGTGACAGGCGGCACAATTGTCGGCGAAAAGCTGGGCACCCGGCTGGCTTGCATCGGCCTTGCCGCTCAACGATAGGACGTGGTCCACCAGATCGTCGAGCTGGCTGCTGTCGAACGCACCGGCAAAGGGTGGCATCTGGCTGGCCCGGGTATCGGCATCGCCCGGCTGCCGGATACCATGCGTCAGCGTATAGTGGATCGCCTTGAGATCGCCGCCCCACAGCCAGTCGTCGTCATTCAGATTGGGATAGCCCAGTTCCTGACTGCCGCCGGCTCCCGAGCCGTGACATTGCACGCAATTGACGCGGAAGGCTGCGGCGCCCCCAGCCACTGCCTGCTGCATCAATTCGCTGTCTTCTTCCAGCCGTTCGATCGGCACGCGCGCCAGCCGTTCGCGCATGGTGGCGCGGGCCTGATCGGCAGCACTCATTTCCTCAGCAAGCTGGCCGCGGCTCGACCAGCCAAGAACGCCTTCGGTCGCCTTGTCGATCATGGGCCAGGCGGGATAGGCGATGACATAGCCGATCGCGAAAACGATCGTGAGATAGAAGGTCCAGAGCCACCAGCGGGGAAGCGGTGTATCGAGTTCCTCGATCCCGTCCCATTCGTGGCCGACAGTATGGACGCCGGTCGGTTCGTCGATCCGCTTATTCGGCATCGTCCTGCCCCTCGAATATCAGCGTTGCGGCGGCCTTGTTGCGCTTGCTGGCGCCGGGCCTGAAAGGCCAGGCACACAGTCCTACGAACAGGGTAAGCATGACGACGAGCGCATAGCTGTCGGCGAAATGACGCAGGGTCTCGTAAAGGCTCATCGCCCTTTCTCCTCGGCCAGTTCTTCAAGGGGTGCGGCGCTGTCGAAGTCGACCAGCGTGCCGAGCATCTGGAGATAGGCGACAAGCGCATCCATCTCGGTCAGCTTGTCGGGATTACCGTCGAAATCGCGGATCTGCGCCTTGGGATAGCGTGCGGCCAGATCGCCAGCATCGGCATCGGGGTCAGCTTGGGCCAGCATGTCGGCCTCGGCATTGTCCAGATCGTCCTTGGAGTAGGGCACGCCCACCCGCATGAGCGCGGTCATGGTGGCCTTGGGATCGCCGATGTCGAGCGGGGTTTCCTTCAGGAAGCCATATTGCGGCATGACGCTTTCCGGCACCACGCTTTGCGGATCGGTCAGATGCTGGACATGCCATTCGTCCGAATAGCGCCCACCGACGCGCGCCAGATCCGGTCCGGTGCGCTTGGACCCCCACTGGAACGGGTGGTCGTACATGCTTTCTGCCGCCAGGCTGTAATGCCCATAGCGTTCCACTTCATCGCGGAACGGGCGGATCATCTGGCTGTGGCAGACATAGCAGCCTTCACGGATATATATGTCGCGCCCGGCCTGCTCCAGCGGGGTGTAGGGGCGCACACCTTCCACTTCCTCGATCGTATTCTCGAGATAGAACAGCGGGGTGATCTGGACGAGGCCGCCGATCACCACGGTCACGAAAGTACCGATGGCAAGCAAGGTGATGTTTCGTTCGAGCCGTTTATGGCCCTTGACGGTTTCGTCGACGACGGGATCGGTCATGGTTGGGTGATCCTATTCGGCCGGAACGGCGCTGGGCTGATTGACGATGGGGCGATCTGCTTGCGGATCGTAAGCCGCGTCGCGCAGAGGCTTTTCCTCGCGCAGCTTGCCGGCAAGCGTCATCCAGATGTTGTAGGTCATGATGATGGCCCCGCCTAGGTACATCAGCCCCCCGACTGTGCGCATGACATACATGGGGAACATGGCAGCGACGCTGTCCGCGAAGGACCAGACCAGATAGCCGTCGGGCCCGTATTCGCGCCACATCAGACCTTGCTGGATCCCGGCGACCCACATGCTGGCCGCGTAGAAGACGATGCCGAGAGCGGCCAGCCAGAAGTGCCAGTTGATCATGCGCAGTGAATACATCCGCTCGCGCTTCCACAGGCGCGGCACGAGGAAATACATGCAGGCAAAGGTGATCATGCCGTTCCATCCCAGCGCGCCCGAATGCACGTGTCCGATGGTCCAGTCGGTATAATGGCTAAGGCTGTTGACGCTCTTGATCGACAGCATCGGGCCTTCGAAGGTGCTCATGCCGTAGAACGCCAGCGCCATCACCATCATCCGGATGATCGGATCGGTGCGGACCTTGTCCCATGCGCCGTTGAGCGTCATCAGGCCGTTGATCATGCCGCCCCAGCTGGGCATCCACAGCATGATCGAGAACACCATGCCCAGCGTCTGTGCCCAGTCGGGCAGGGCCGTGTAATGGAGGTGGTGCGGTCCGGCCCAGATATAGAGGAAGATCAGCGACCAGAAGTGGATGATCGACAGACGGTAGCTGTAGACCGGGCGTTCGGCCTGTTTCGGGACGAAGTAGTACATCATCGCCAGAAAGCCGGCAGTGAGGAAGAAGCCCACTGCGTTATGGCCGTACCACCACTGCGTCAGCGCATCCTGCACCCCGGCAAAGGCGCTGTAGCTCTTTGCGCCGAGGAAGCTGACCGGAACCGCCAGATTGTTGACGATGTGGAGCATCGCGATGGTAATAATGAAGGCAAGATAGAACCAGTTAGCCACATAGATGTGGGGTTCTTTCCGCCTGGCGAGCGTGCCTACGAAGACCACGAAATAGGCCACCCAGACGATCGTCAGCCACAGGTCGACATACCATTCCGGCTCGGCATATTCCTTCGATTGCGTGACGCCGAGCAAGTACCCGGTAGCCGCCAAGACGATGAAGAGCTGATAGCCCCAAAACACGAAGCGGGCGAGGCCGGGGAAGGCCAGCTGTGTGCGGCAGGTGCGTTGCACCACGTAGAAACTGGTCGCCAGCAGGGCGTTGCCGCCGAATGCGAAGATGACCGCGCTGGTATGCAGCGGGCGAAGTCGCCCGAAATTGAGATAGGGTTCGATATTGAGCCAGGGAAACGTCAGCTGCGACGCGATGAAGACACCGGCAAGCAAGCCCGCCAGGCCCCAGAACATGGTCGCGATCACGCCCCAGCGGATCGGGTCGTCATCGTAGCGCGAGGGTCCTTCGGGCATCTTGAAGAAGCCCTGCGCCTTGCCCATCGGATCGAAGCGGGATGCGCTCATCCAGACCATGACGAACGCGACGAGGGCGATGATGATGGCGTGCGCAGCGAAGCCGCTATCAGCGGCTCCGACGGCGGCAGCCAGCGCCGCGAGCATGATCAGGAACCACAGGCCCACTCGGCCAAGTGCCGTTTCCGCTTGCATAGAATACTCCCTATTTGCGGCGGGGATTAAGCGCGGGAAGCGCGGGTCGCATTGACCCAGATCAAATTTGCAAAAGAAATCATGCCGCCTCTCGCAGGAAGCCGGCCCGGCTCTGTAAGCCGGGCAGATCGTTCAGGATTATGGCCGATCGGCCTACGGTTTCGATTGCGCCCTCGGCCCTCAGCGCGCTGAGGCGGCGGCTGACTGTCTCGATCGTCAGGCCCAGGCTTTCGGCGATGTCGCAGCGGGACATCGGCAGGTCGAGCAGGATGCGGCCTTCCTGCATGTTGCCGATGCGGTCGGCCATGCCGATCAGGAAGATGGCGATGCGTTCCGAGGCGGTCTTGCGCCCCAGCGCGATCGCTTTCTCGCGGCATCGCTGCAGCGACAGGGTGGCTCTTTCGAGCAGGCAGCCCATCACCGTGGCATCGTCAGCCGCCAGCTGGAGAAAATCCGCGGTGGGAAAGCTCACGATCCGGCACTGCCGCAGCGCGCAGACGGAATAGGAATAATGGTCGCGCCGGGGCACGCTCAGCATTTCGCCGCCGAAGTGGAACGCGACGATCTGGTCGCGCGATCGGGAAGCGTGCGCGACGAGCTTGATCGCCCCTCTGGCGAGGAACAGGATGTGCGGCCCGGCATCGCTGAAATCGAGCGACTGATCGCACTCCAGCTTCTCGTATCGGGCGAGCGTCTGGAAGCGGACATGCGCCGCATCGGACAGGCCGGGCGGCAATATGCGCATGGCGAAATGATCGAAGGCGTCGGGCAGCGAGTCCATGGCGCTTCCTGTCGGCTCGAATGCGTTCCGGTTCCTTGATCTAGATCAAGGAAGGCTGGAAAATCCCGCCCTATTGCGCCGTCAGCCGCTGCAACCACCCTGAGCCGCGCGGTGCGGCTACTGCGGCGCTAGAGGTGAATTCAGATGAAAAGGTATCTCGCACTTGCTCTTGCCGGAGCAGCCATGGCCGCCGCCCCGGCCCACGCGCAGGACAGCGATGGCAAGGTGCAGGTCAAACTGCTGGGCAGCTATGTCATTCCCGATGGCAAGATCACCGCGGTGAACGAGGATATCGTCGGCCTTCCCGACACGCTGCAGACCGAGGCCAACGAGAATTTCGTCCCCACGCTAGCGGTCGAATATTTCGTCAGCCCGAATTTCTCGGTCGAGACGATCTGCTGCATGACCCAGCATGATGTCGATGCAGAGTCTGGTCTGCCCAATGCCGAACTGGTGTCGGATGCCAAGCTCATTCCCGCCACGCTGACCGCCAAATACCATCTCGATGCTGGCAGCGTGAAGCCATATGTGGGTGCAGGCGCGACCTATTTCTGGTGGGTCGATGTCGAACCGGGCGCAGATACCATCCCGCTCGGCGTCACGCGGACGACGCTTTCGGATGAGCTGGGGCTGGTCCTTCAGGCAGGCGCCGACATTGGGATCGGCGATCAGGGCCTTGGCCTGACAGTGGATGCGAAACGCTATTTCGTCGACACCACCGCGCGCTGGTATGCGGGCGATACGCTGGCCATCAAAACCGAGCACAAGCTCGATCCCTGGGTCTTGAGCGCAGGCGTAAGCTACCGCTTCTGACCGAAGAGACCTTAGACCCGTGGTGAAGGGCGGGGCTCGTACAAGACCCCCGGGATGGCATGTCCCGGGGGTTTTTCATGCACCCGCCGGATTGGAAGTTGCGCTGGGGAAGTCTATGCCGGATCGCCGTCTTGCAACCCGCCTGGACGCAGGGCTCGAATGAAAAGGTATGGCGCAACAGTGATCAGCTACGAAGAAGCCCTCTCAACCATCCTCGGTGCAGTGCATCCCCTATCGGGCGAGACTGTGCCGATCGCGCAGGCTTCAGGGCGCGTCCTGGCGCAGGACGTATCGGCGGCGCTCGATGCACCCCGCGCCGATGTCTCGGCGATGGACGGGTATGCCGTTCGGATCGCCGACGCTGCGGGTGAGGGCAGCCTGACCATGGTCGGCGAGGCGGCGGCGGGCGCGCCGTTTGCAGGGCAATTGAACGCGGGTGAAGCCGTGCGCATCTTCACCGGCGCGCACCTGCCCGCGGGCGCCGATTGCGTCGTGATGCAGGAATATGCCGAACGTGACGGGGACAAGGTTCGCTTTCGGGAAGGTTTCGGCCCGGCGCGCCATATACGCATAAAAGCCGGCGATTTTTCGGCCGGGGACGTGCTGCTGGAAAAAGGGCAGCGCCTCCATCCCCGGGCAATGGTCTCGCTTGCCGGGGCCGACATCGCTCGGGTCGAGGTGGCCCGCCGCCCGCGCATCGCACTTATCGCCACGGGCGATGAACTGGCCGAGCCGGGCCGTGCCGCGCAATCGCCGCACGCAATTCCGGAATCGGGAAGTTTCGGCGTCGCCGCGCTGGCCGAAAGCCGGGGCGGGGCGATCGCGGCAAGAATGACCGGGCGCGACGAGCTGGAAAGCCTTGCGCGTTTTGCGCAAGATGCTCTGGACAGCGCAGACTGCGTCGTGGTCATCGGCGGCGCATCGGTGGGCGATCACGATCTGGCCCGGCCGATGTTCGCCGGGACCGGGCTGGAAGAGCATTTCGCGAAAGTGGCGATAAAGCCGGGCAAACCGGTTTGGTTCGGGATGGCGGGGGAAAAGCCTGTGCTCGGCCTACCGGGCAATCCCACCTCCGCCATGGTGACCGCCCGCCTGTTCCTCGCGCCTCTGATTGCGGCGCTGCAGGGTGGGCGGCCGGGTGCCGAAACGCAGTTCATGCCGCATCTGCTGGCCGCCGATCTGCCGCCCAATGGATCGCGGGAAACCTTCGTAAGGGCGCGGGCCACCCAAGAAGGGCTGCTGCCCGCCAGTAATCAAGAAAGCGGTGCGCAGGCCCCGCTCGCCGCAAGCGACTGGCTGATCCGCCGCGCCGTGGGTGCGGATGCGGCCGCCGCCGCAAGCGTGGTGCAGGCGCTGGCCTTCTGATCCCGTCGCGGCGAAATCCGGCCACCTAACCTTTCGCAGGCCGGCGCCCGCGCGGGAAAAGCCCGTGCGGATCGTTCATGACCAGCGCGGTGTCGCTGCGCGCAAGGGTGATCAGCGTTAGCCTGCCTTCGCGGGCACGCTTGATGGCCAGGGTGGAAGGCGCGCTAATCGTCACCAGCATCGGGATCCCGCAGCGCACGGTCTTTTCCACCAATTCCTGGCTGCACCGCGCCGAAAGCAGCACGAAGCCCTGTTCATGGTCGACACCTTGCCGGTCGAGCGCACCGATCAGCTTGTCGAGCGCGTTGTGCCGCCCGACGTCTTCGCGCAGCAGCATGATCTCGCCATCGAAGGAACAGAATGCAGCAGCATGGGCCGCCCCGGTTGCCCGGCCCAGATCCTGATGGGACCGCATCGCCGACAGCGCCCGGTGCACGGCTGCGTGGTCGGCACGCGGCTGGGCCGTGACCGGCTGCAGCGGGGCCAGCGCGGCGGCGATGGAATCGATGCCGCAGATGCCGCAGCCGCTTTCCGAAACCCGGCTGCGGGCACGTTCCGCGACGCGCGGAACGCTGGATGCGGGAAGGTTTGCGCGCGCGATCCAGCCTCCGCCGGTCTCGAACAAGGAAACTTCTCCGATCTGGTTTTGCCGGGCCAGCCCTTCGCTGAGCGAGAAGCCGGTCACGAAATCTTCCAGATCGGTCGGCGTGGCCATCATCACTGCATAGCCGATGCCATTATATTCGATCGCCACCGGCACTTCGACGGGGACGATGCGCGCGGTTTCCTCCGCCTGCCCGGTCTCGAACGCAAGCTCGTAAGCGCCATAGACATCGGCTGCCGCCCCCAGCGCGCTCATCGTTTCCAATGCTTCGAGCGCGGCTGGCGTGTTCACATTCACGATCTCGCGGCCCGCATAGTCCACCATGCGCGCACCGCAGGCTTCGATCCACGAAAGGACGGACCGGCTGCCGGACTGCAGATGCTCTTCCAGCGCCCCGGCCAGATCGCTGGGCCAGAACCCGAACAGCCAGTGCCGGTCGAGGGCAGCCGGACCTTCGCCCGCGAACCGCCCCAGCAAACCATCGGGCACGGGATGCGCGTCGACCGGCACGCTGAGCACTGCATCGAACCCATGCTCGCGTGCATGGGCAAGGGCGGCGCATAATCCGCCCAGCGGCCCGAGCCCGCTTTCGGGGATGTCCTGCAACCGGGCTGACGATTGGGCGATGTCTTCATCGCAACCGCCGCAGACCACGACTTCATCGCATGTATCGCGCAGCGCCTGCACCGAATGGCTCAGCAGCGACTGGCCCTGCCATTGGGCATCACCCTTGTCGGAGCCGAAACGGCTGCTCTGCCCCCCTGCGAGGACAGCTCCGAGAACGCGGAAAGGCTGTGCCGTCAATGCGATGCTCCCATACCGAATGCCATGGCACCGCGATTACACCGTCCGGGCGATATGCCAACCGTGGAGAGTTGGGATCGAATTGCGTGAGAACCGTTCCCGGTCCCTTGCGTTTATCGACCGGCGACAGTCTTGCTACGCCCGCTTTTGGGGTTCAGGATGCGCCGGGTTAACGAGCAGGAGAGATGTATGGCCGACGATAGCGCACACAAGCCCAAGGATCTCCCGCACTCGCCCGGCCCTGCCGGTGGCTGGGGCTCGATGAAGGGGATCGCCAGCATCTATGGTGAAACCTGGGCATCGCCCGGCGCGCTCGACAGCCTGCGGCGGTTAAACAAGCCCAAGGGCGTGATGTGCATGTCCTGTGCCTGGCCGAAACCGGCCAATTACTCTGCTTTCGAGTTTTGTGAAAACGGCGCCAAGGCAACCTTGTGGGAACTGACCAAGGATCGCTGCACGCCAGAATTTTTCGCCGCCGAAGGCCATACGCTGGCCGAACTGCGCGAATGGTCGGACCATGAGCTGGAGAAATCCGGCCGCCTGACGCATCCGATGAAATACGACCCGGCATCGGACCGATATGTCCCGATCGACTGGGATACGGCCTTTGCCGAAATCGGTACCACGCTGCGCGACCTGCCGCGCGAAGACGTGGTTTTCTATGCTTCCGGCCATGCCGGGCTTGAAGCGTCCTATCTCTATGCGCTGCTGGCGCGCGCATATGGCAACAACAATCTGCCGCAAAGCTCCAACATGTGCCACGAAACGACATCGGTCGGCTTGACCAAGGTGATCGGATCGCCGGTGGGCACGGTGACCTTCGAAGATCTCGCCGAGACGGACTGTTATTTCTATTTCGGCCAGAATCCCGGCACCAATAGCCCGCGTTTCCTGCACAATCTGAAAGACCTGAAGGACCGCGGCGGCAAGATCGTCACCTTCAATCCGGTGATCGAGCAGGGGCTGGTCTCCTTCGTCGATCCGCAAAACCCATTGGAGATGATGACCGGCAAGGAAACGATCATTTCCGATCAGTACCACCAGCTGAAGGCTGGGGGCGATGTCGCCGCCATCCTTGGCCTGTGCAAGGTGGTGGTCGAAGCGGACGATGCCGCGCAGACCGAAGGCAGGCGCGAGGTTATCGACCATGATTTCATCAAGCAGCACACGACCGGGTTCGACGAGTTCATCGCCTATTGCCGCGATGCGCAGTGGAGCGACATCGAAAATGCCAGCGGTTTGACGGAAAGCGCGCTGCGCGATGCGGCGCAGGTTTATATCGAAGCCGAAAAGACCATCGGCGTCTATGGCATGGGTTTCACCCAGCATACGCATGGTGCGCTCAACATCGCGATGATGGTCAACCTGCTGTTGCTCAAAGGTAATATCGGGCGGCCCGGCACCGGCTGTTGCCCGGTGCGCGGACATTCCAACGTCCAGGGGCAGCGCACGGTTGGCATCGCCGAGAAAGCCCATCTGGTGCCGTTGGACAAGCTCAAGCAACTGTTCGATTTCGACCCGCCGACCAAGGACGGCATGCATATCGTCGACGCCGTGGAGGGGCTGATCGATGGAAAAGTGAAGGGTTTCATTTCTCTCGGCGGGAATTTGGTGCGTGCGGTTCCAGATCAAGAACGGATGGAGAAGGGGTGGGCATCGCAGGATATCGTCGTGATGGTGTCCACCAAGCTAAATCGCAGTCATCTCTATCCAGGTAAAGCGGCCTATATTCTACCGTGCCTCGGCCGGTCCGAGATCGACGAGCAGGCTGGCGGTAATCAGGCTGTGACCAGCGAAGACAGTTTCTCGATGATCAACGGTTCGATCGGACATCGTCCGCCGCCGTCCGAGCATCTTAAAAGCGAACTGGCAATCGTTACCGGGATTGCCAAGGCTACGCTCGATTCCAACCCCAAGCTCAAATGGGATGATTGGACTGGCGACTATTCGCTGGTGCGGGATCTCATCGAGGCCACTTATCCGGACGACTTTCATGATTTCAACGAACGCATGTTCCAGCCAGGCGGTTTCTGGCGTGGAAATCCAGCTGCCGAACGTGTCTGGAAGACCGATAGCGACAAGGCGGTTATTACAACTCCGCCGCAATTGGACTCTTTGGGTTTCGAGGACAAGCCTGGGCGCTATCGCCTTATCACCCTTCGTTCGAACGATCAGTTCAATACCACCATTTATGGCTACAGCGACCGGTTCCGCGGCATCGAGGGCACCCGTGATGTCGTGATGATGAATCCGGACGATATCGCCAAAGCGGGCCTGTCCGACGGCGACACCGTAAGACTCGTTACCGATTATGATGGGGACGATGTCGAACGCAAACTGGGCGGGCTTAAGCTAGTAGCGTACAAACTGCCCCGCGGCACTATTGCGGGCTATTATCCGGAATGTAATGTGCTGGTGCCGATCACGCATCACGATCAGATATCCAAGACACCGGCTTCAAAGTCGATCCCCGTGCGAATCGAGGCTGTTTAGCCGCGGCTAGTTCCATAACAGACGAAGCGGTCCGCAGTTGTGTCGTTATGGGTTGAGCTACTGTCTTTCGCCTTTCTACTGTTTGGCGCAATTAGCGCTCTCTATATGGTGCGAGAGATTGTGCGCCATCCTCCACCCATGATGATTATGCGTTATGTCTGGCCGCTGTGCGCCCTGTTTGCCGGGCCTCTGCTGATATGGTTTTATCACCGGTATGGCCGGAAAGGGGTTGAGGACACTCCATTCGCGGCGACGGTTGCAACGGGAGCGCTTCATTGTGGGGCGGGCTGCGCGCTGGCCGATATCATCTGCGAAAACCTTGCGCATTACGTGCCCGGCACCCTTAAATATTTCGGTCTTGGTACGCTCTTTTCTGAAGAGCTGTTTGCAACCTGGACCATGGATTACATCTTTGCCCTATTGACCGGCATTGTTTTCCAATATTTTGCGATTGTGCCCATGCGGAACCTGCCGGTATTTGACGGTATCAAAGCTGCTGCCAAAGCCGATTTTCTGTCGCTCACGAGTTGGCAGGTAGGGATGTATGGCTTTATGGGGCTGGCGCATTTCATCCTGTTCCCAGCTCTGTTCGATGCGAGGATTGATGCCGGCCACCCATCGTTCTGGGCAGCGATGCAAATCGCCATGATGGCCGGTTTCGCTACCGCCTATTTCCCGAATTGGCTGCTTATCCGGGTCGGACTGAAAGAAAAAATGTAAGAGTGTGATCGAAAGGGCGCCGGAGTCCATCAACCGTGCGTTTCAACAGCATTGGTATGGCCATCTTGCGCTTTGCCCGGGGCTTCGAGCCAGTTAGCGCCGTTGATCACACAAGGCAACTGACTGCAAGCGAAGGAACGACAAGCGCGAAGAAAAGCCCTTTTCCTAGCGTAAGAATTCCGCCTGCGATCGCCCCAGCAAGAATAGCACCCCAAATAGTCAGGGGAAGAAGGACTTGGCGCCATTTGCCGCGTCCCGAAAAAGCATCGGCAATATCTGAACCAATTGCAACGACGGCACCGCTGACAAAAGTATGAACCGTGAAGCCGTTCCTGCCTTGCAGAGCGCGGTTGATCATTCCCATCGCGAAAGCGAGGAGAATAAGGAGCATATAATCGTCCCACCCCATCAGGACGCCAGCGGTCGCTAGCCACAGGGTGCTGGCTACCATGAACAGGGCGGCGGTTTCTCGCCACCGCGCACCGTTATTAATCAAGCGCGCGACCACCGTGCCCAGAATAAATGTGACCACAACCCCGGCGACCAAACCGGCCAAAGCCAGCTTCCCGGATACGAGATCGGTAACGACCTTGGTCGAGTTTCCGCTCATGAATGATGGAAAGGCTTGCACAGAGCCGACCAAGGCGAGGAAACCGACTGCGTCCACCCACCCTGCCACGAAGTTAAGAGTGAAGACGGCTTGTTTACGGGTAATCACTCGCATGTGCCGTTCAACGTTCGGACGCTTCGTGCATAGTTGTAGTAGTTTCTTCTGAGAGATGCATTCGGCCACTCAGGTCGGACATTATATACCACGTTCCACCTGCCATTATCGCCAACAGGCTGACGGAGAACAGAACGAGCAGTAAATCCTCGCGGGATTGTTCGCCGGAAAAGCTGAGATGCAGGAAATGGCGCAGGTGTGTGATGATCTGAAGCAGCGCGGCGACGCAGACGATGATAATTTTCCAAGTCGTGGGCATCCCAGACAGGACGGCTGCGAAGCCCCCCCCCGTCAACAGCAGGCTGGTCACGAAACCAATCGCGTAGCTCCTGATCTCGCTTGCCGCTTCATCCTTGGGATCAAGCTCTCCGGTGTTAGGCTGTGTCATGCGAGAGGGACCAGGAACACGAAACTGAAAATGCCGACCCACACGAGATCGAGGAAATGCCAGAACACACCGAGCATCGACAGGCGGACCTTCACCACGTCGTCCAGCCCGCGAAACACAATCTGGCCGATCGTGGCAAAAATCCACATGATGCCGAAGAAGACGTGGATGCCGTGAAGGCCAACCAGCGTCCAGTAGGAACTGAGCCAGCCGCTGGCCTGGGGCACACCGCCTTCACCCGCCTGGGTGATGAAATCCTTTACCTCGAAGAACAGAAAGCCGCTGCCCAATGCAGCGCATAGCAGTAGCCAGCCGATCACTTTGCCACGCCCATGCTCGTACTTTACGGCCAGCGACACACTGCCGTAGGCAACGCCGCCTACCAGCAGAAAAGCTGTCTGGATCGCCACGCTCTTTATGTCGAACAGGTCTTGCGGCCCGGGGGCGCCGGCCATACCAACGGGATCTAGATAGGAGGCATAGGACGCGAACAGGATTCCGAAGATGATGAGGTCGCTCATCAGGAACACCCAGAAGCCGAACACGGTGCTCTCGGCCTGCTCGTGTGCCTCGCCGTGGCCGCCCCCAAGGTTCAGTCCAGGATAGAGATTGCTCTCGCTCATCCGGCAAACTCCGACAGGTCCGGCACGCCGCGATTGCGTTCCGTCTCCTCGTGGGCGCGGGTCGCTGGTGTGAGATTGGCAACCTGCCGGCGGAAACGTCGGTCTGCCTCCTCCACTTTGGCGGCGGGGATGATCTTAGGCTCGATCACCCGCATTCCGCGCAGAGCCACCAGCGCGGGGATGGCAAGGAAGCTGAGGATGGCCAGCCACCAGATGTGCCACACCATAGCAAAGCCAAGGCCGAAAGATGCGCCCGCAATCAGCAGGCCGTGCGCCGTATCGGCAGGCATTTCGATGTCGCGATATTCGGCCGGCGCCTTCCACGGATCGCCGGCGCGCTTCGCCTCTCCCCAATCGTGGCGCGCCTTCACCTGCGGGATGCGCGGGAACGTCCATTCCGGCACCGGCGCGGGCGTGGACCATTCCAGGGTGGAGCCGTTCCACGGATCACCGCCGGGAACGGCCAGAGCTAGCCGGTTGCGGTAACTCGTACAGAATGTCCATGCGAGGCTGGCCAGCGCGCACAGCATCAGGATCGCCCCGAAGCCGGCAAGATACATCCAAGGCATAAAGTCGGGGTTCTGGAAGGTGGGCGATCGGCGCGGCATGCCCATCAGGCCAAGCACGTAAAGCGGCATGAACGTGAAGATAAATCCACCTACAAACAATAGCGCGGTGCGCCGTCCCCAGGTCTCGCTGAGGCGGAAGCCGAAGGCCTTGGGGAACCAGTAATGGATGCCTGCCAGCATTCCATAGAGAACACCGGGAATGATTACATTGTGGAAGTGCGCGACGAGGAAGGTCGAGTTGTGGACCTGATAATCGATTGACGGATTGGCGAGGACAATACCCGACAACCCGCCAATCACGAACAGCAGGAAGAAGCCCGTCAGGTACACGATGGGCGCGGTGATGCGTACGCGGCCGCGCCACATGGTGGCCATCCAGTCGTAGATCTTCACGCCCGTCGGGATGCCGATAATCATCGTGGCGATACCGAAGGCAATGTTCACGCCAGCGCTCTGCCCCATGGTAAAAAAGTGGTGCAGCCACACGGTGAAGCTTATGACCGCGATACTCATGCTGGCGATCACCAGTGAGGTGTAGCCGTAGAGCCGTTTGCCCGAGAAGGTGGAGCTGATTTCGGAGAATACGCCGAAAGCGGGCAGGATCAGGATGTAGACTTCCGGGTGGCCAAACATCCAGAAGATGTTGGCATAATTCATCATGTTGCCGCCTGCGTCATTGGTGAAGAAGTGGAAATCGGCATAGCGATCCAGCACCAGCATCAGGCTGGACACGGTCAGCGCGGGCATGGCGTAGATCAGCATGATTGTGACGCACAGACTGGTCCAGCAGAACAGCGGCATGCGCATGAAATGCATGCCCGGAGCGCGTTCCTTGAAGATGGTGACGGCAAAGTTCATGCCCGTTAGCGTCGATCCCATGCCCGATATCAGGATTGCCCAGAGCCAGTAATCTACCCCTTCGCCGGGGCTGAATATTTTGCCAGTGTAGGGCGGGTACATGGTCCACCCGCCGGTGCCGAACTTGCCGATCAGCAGCGAGATCATCACCAGTGCAGCACCAGCGGCGGTGAGGCCCAGGCTGACCTGGTTCAGCACCGGAAACGCCATGTCGCGCGCGCCGAGCTGTTGTGGAAGCACGAAATTGATGAGGCCGATGAGCAGCGGCATCGCCACAAAGAAGATCATGATGGTGCCATGAGTGCTGAACAATTGTGCGAAGTGATCGGGCGCCACTAGCCCGCTTTCCTGCTGCGCCAGCGTGCCCCGTGCGGTTGCTTGGTGGGCGCGCATCACGAAGCCCTCAATGATACCGCGCGCCATCATCACCAGCGCCAGCACGATATACATGATGCCGATCTTCTTTGCGTCGGGCGACACCAGCCAATTTCGATAGAGCGGACCCCACCAACGCATATAAGTGAGCAATGCGATGCTGGCGATCGCACCCAGCACCAGCACGCTGGCCGCGCCTGCGCCCACGATGGTACTGCTGTTCACGTCGTGCAGCAGATCGGTGTAGGGCGTGACGTTCCAGTTCAGATTTCCGAAGATCGGGCTGGCGGTATTGCTCATCGCCGTGACCCTTCTGTGCTTCCTTCAGGCAAGCCCGTGCCGCCCCATGCAGATCCGTCGCTGCGGCCGTGATATTTCGCCACGATCTGATCGAACACGTCCTGATGGGCCAGTTCCATCAGGATAGGCTCTGCCCTTTTCTCCAGGCCAAGGTCCACTCGCGCATCGGCCAGCACGCTTTGCCGCCGCAGCGTGGCATAGGTTGCCTCGTCCAGAATTGGGCCATTGCTACCGCGCTCTACCCAGGCGACGTAATCATCCGGCTGAAGGGCACGCACGGTGAATTTCTGGCGGCCAAACCCTGCCCCATTGAACTGCGTATTCTCGCCCTCCGCTTCCCCGCTCCGGTTGGCGGAAAAGTTCAGCTTCGTCGTCATTCCGGGCATTGCGTAGATTTGCCCTGTTAGCGGAGCGATCAGCAGGCTTTGCATCACGGTGTCGGTAGTGAGGGTGAGCTCCACCGGGCGGCCCACCGGAACGGCAAGTTCGTCCACCGTGGCGATGCCTTCCTGGGGGTAGATGAAGACCCATTTCCAATCTAGGCCAATAGCCTGCACCTGTAGTGGCTCGGGGCCTATCTGCTCGTAGGGATCGAGCTTCAGCGTCGAATACCAAAGCCAGCTTGCCAACAGGGCGACAACCAATATCGGCACACCCCACAAGGCAAATTCGAGTTTTTTCGAAAACTCCCACCGGGGTGAATAATCACCGCGCGGTTTGGAATAACGATAGCGCCAGAGGATCAGAGGCACGCCGATCAGTACGGGAAGGATGACAACCATCGTGATTGCCACCACCCGCCAAAGGTGGTTGTATTGTTCTTCGGCAACTGGTCCCATGGGTTGCAAGAAGCTCTGTTCAAGCGCTGAAGAAGCGGTCGCCGGGGCCGCTGCGAGCATTACCAGCAAACAGGCTGCCGTCATCAGCCATGCCCCTGTCCGAGCTTCCCTCTTCCGGTGGTTAGAGGCCGCTCCTGTCACCAAGCCCTCATGATCTGACTGACAAGGAGACTGACATCAGGTTGCCTAATCATACCGTTGGTTTGAAGGTGTCCGGGTTCGCCATCTGCCAATACTCGGCGAATGGTGTATCGTCAGGGTCGTGCAGGAGTTTGCCAGGCTGAACTTCATGGACGATCTGCGACCAAGGGACCATTTCTGCGTTGTTCTTCCATTGGCGAAGATGCCGAGGCGTGAAATCGTCCGGACTATCAAGGCCGCAGGCGACTACGATATCATGAAGGCTGTCGAGCGTCTTCGACTGGAAATTTGCAACGCGCTGCGCTTTCTCCGGAATAACGAGGCCGCGCTGACGAGCCGGTGAACTGGTCGCCACACCGGTTGGGCAGGTGCCTGTATGACAGCGCAGCGACTGGACACACCCAAGGGAGAACATGAACGCGCGTGCTGCATTGCACCAGTTGGCCCCCAATGCTGCGTTCATGGCGATGGAAGAACCGGAAAATACCTTTTCCGATGCAGCCAGCTTGATCTTGTCTTTCAAACCCGTGCCGATCAGCGCGTTATTAACGTAATAAAGCCCGATTCGCAGCGGCAGGCCCACATGATCGGACAGTTCGAGTGGCGCAGCACCCGTGCCGCCGCCACCACCATCCACTACGATGAAATCGAGTGTTATTCCGCTATCAAGCATCGCTTTGCAGATAGCGAAGACTTCATGCGGCATCCCGACACAAAGCTTGATGCCCACCGGCTTGCCACCGGAAAGCTCACGCATCTTCGCCGCAAATTCCAGCATTTCTCGTGGCGTCGAGAAGGCCGAATGTCCTGGAGGTGAAAGGCAGTCTTCGTGAGCTGGAACCTGCCGGGTGTCGGCTATTTCCTTTGTGACCTTCGCAGCTGGTAACAAGCCGCCATGCCCAGGTTTTGCACCTTGGCTCAGCTTGATCTCGGTCATCTTCACCTGATCGTGTTGCGCCTTGTCGCGGAAGCTTTCCGGATCGAAATTTCCATCGTCGTCCCGTGCGCCGAAGTAGCCGGAACCCAATTCCCACACGACGTCTCCACCGTGTTTGAGGTGATAGGGAGACAAGCCGCCTTCGCCTGTGTCGTGATAAAAATCGCCTATCTTCGCTCCGAGGTTGAGCGCTTCGATTGCGTGGTTGCCCAGCGCCCCGAAGCTCATCGCACTGATGTTGAGGCGCGCTGCTTCATAGGGCTTGCTGCACTGATCGGTGCCTACCTTCACGCGGGTTCGCTTCGGGGCATTGGAGTTGGGATTGATCGAGTGGCAGAGAGCTTCGTATTCCTCGGAATAGACGTCCAGTTCTGTGCCGAACGGATGGGCATCTTCCTGTTTCTTCGCGCGAGCGTAAACCAGCGAGCGGGAGACGCGGTCGAATGGCCGCCCTTCTAGCGGGCCCTCTACGATGTAGCTGCGCAGAAACGGGCGCAAGTCCTCGAACAGCCAGCGGAAGCGGGCGGTGAGCGGATAGTTACGGCGGAGCGAATGCCGAGTTTGGAACAGGTCCCACACGGCTAAGGCCAGCAGCGGTCCGAAGATCACCAGCGCCCAGAAGAATCCGGGCGCGACCGTGGCTCCGAGGACGCAGGTTGCGATCGTGAGAAGCAGCGGAACCCACAGGCCGAGGTTTCTTTCCAAACTCTCGTCGCCAAACAGACTGCGAACCGCCATGCAGGATATCCTTTTCCCTCCGCTTCACCGGTTAGTAAGGATAGTCGCATGCAAGTAAAGTGCGTTGCACCTTGTGCTTCCCCACTAACTCTTCAGCTTCAAGCCGACCCAGAGAGTGCGCGGCACGCCTAAGTCGACCGAACCACCCTGATTCCGAGTTACTACCGTTTCGTCCGTGAGGTTCTCTCCACGCACGACTAGCGAGAAGGTCTCGTCGAGAGAAAATTCACCATAAGCGTCCAGCGTGGTGGCGGCAGGCAAGACATCGGTCTCAAGATCGTCTTCGTATTGCTTGCCGACATGGCGGATCGTTGCACTGAGGATATTTCCGTTACCAAGATCGTAGCGCACACTGCCACTGCCAGCCCATGCGGGAACTTGTGCGGGTCTCTTTCCATCGAACGCTGCTCCCGCTTGGCGGGCTATTGAGTCTGTGTAGGCTACAGAGCCATCGAAGCTCAGTGCGCCAAAACTTAAGTCGGCACTCGCTTCGAGACCGCGGGCCGAAATCTCCTCGATATTCCGCCGCTGCCGGGTAACCGGGCCAAGGGTGACATTCGCGATTGCATCTTCGACGCGATTGTCGAACGCCGTAAGAGAAAAACGAAAGGCATCGTTCGGGGTCAGGTCCAGTCCGGCTTCGAACCCGACGAGCCGCTCACTGCTGAGACTTGCATTAGCTTCGGTGGTAACGGGGAAGACCGTGAATGGGCGGTAGAGCTCGTTCAAGGTGGGAAGGCGCAGGCCGGAATATGCTGCGCCTCTCAGGCGGACATCGTTACCAATATCGTAAATCGCGCCACCTCGGAAAGAATACTCCCAATCACTGCGGTCCGGATAGAATGCCGACTGTAATGCCTGTCCGGAGGTGTCACGCGCGATGTAGAACCCATCGCTTATCGTGGTGCGATCCACCCGTGCTCCAGCGGTAAGAATGACCTTTCCGATCGAGACATCGCTCTCGGCAAAAACACCGAGGTCGCTCGTCCGACCACCCGCAGCGCGGCGTTCGTTAACCGACCCGCTGAATGCGCTCAGAGAGACTTCCGCCAATTGACCGTCGCTCAGACGGTAATCGGCACCCAGCCGAAATTTGACGGTTTCACCAAGCTCAGGACGGAGTTCGAATTTGCCACCAACTCCGGTCGAGGGCGTATTGCGTTGATCGTGAACCGGCACAAAGCGCGTGGAGCTGACGACAATGTTAGTGAAGTTTCGCGACTGCACATAGCCAAGAGCATCGAAGGGGAGGGCGCCGCGACCTACCACTCGTAAGCTGGCATCCTGTCCTGTGCTCGAACTATCAGCCCCATTGAAGCGCAAAGTACGGCGGTCCTCGTAGACCAGCGCGCGCGCCTGAAGTTCGACCGTATTCGTCAAGGGTGCAGTAGTGCGAGCCTGAACCGAATAGCTGTCGAAGGCAGCTCTGGCGGAAGCGGCAACGCGATCTTCTGCCGGTGCCGTATAGAAGCCTTTTCCACGATCCCACCGGCCCGATACTACCGCGAAGCCAGACCCAAGCTTACCGGAGAGATGGGCGGCGCTTTCGGTTTCTCCGCGATCGTTCAGATAGATGTGCCCCCCGATGGGAGAAAGTTGGCCAGGTCCCGCGCTGGTCAATTCGATAGTGCCCGCAAGAGCACCTGCACCGAATGGCCCCGAGCCGCCACCACGGGTAACCCTCGCATCGCTCAAGCGTTCGGGAGCGATTGCGCTGAGGGGAATAAAGCCGAAAAAGGGATCTGCCATTGGTACGCCGTCGAGCAATACCAATGCACGGCTAGTTGCATTGCCACCGAGTGCGCGAAGTGTAACGCCCTGAGCGCTTGGGTTGGAGGAGCGGCTGTCCGAGCGACGGAACTGCTGGAAACCAGCAACGGATGCGAGTGCGTCCTCAAGGCGTCCGGACGCGGTCGTGACCAACTTTTTGCGACTAATTGTTTCGGCGGCGTAGGCAACGCTCGATTGCGGAGGGGGTAGGCCTTGCCCAGTTACGACAATGATAGGAGGCTCAGCTGCGGGTTGCTTGTCGTTGCTATTCTGCGCAGCAGTTGGCGTAGCAGAAAGGCAAAGCAGGCACGCTCCGGCAAAAAGGTGGACCTGAATAAAACGGTATATTGCCACGATCATCTTCCCTTGTCGCGGCCGCGCCTATCCGATCCGTCTGCCCAAGCAAAGGCACCTCTTTCCTATAGTATCACCCAGAGCCCAAGTCGCTTTGAAACTAGCCTTCGGTAAAGCCAATACGCGGGACGGCCGCCCAGCTGCTATCCTTCCTGAAAAAACGGACGATGCCGTAAAGGCGGTACCAAAGATTGATCTGCCGATATCCGAAGTTCTCTACGACTGCGGCTACGCCGATGCGGAGGAGGTCGCGCGCGCTTGGGGTACGGCGAAGCTGCTGTTCCTCCAATGCCAACGTGCCGACACTCAACGCACAGCCAAAGACGATTGAAACGAAAAAGAACGCCACAGCCATTATTGGGTCAAGCAAACCGAGTAGAGCTGCTGCAGGCAATACGAGGTAGCCTAGCAATTCAGCGGGAGGGCCCAGAATGTCTTCCAGCACGATTTGCGGCATTGCCACGAGACCGATGCGACCGTATCTCGGATTGAAGATCATCCCTCGATGGCGCTGTAAAGTCTCCATAGCTCCCTGCTGCCAACGGGCCCGTTGGTTATCGAGCCCTTTCAAAGCGGCGGGAGCTTCCGTCCAGCAGACGATATCGGGCACGAATGCGATGCGATAGTCCCGCCGATTATCGCGTAGGAAGCGGTGCATCCGTACGACCAATTCCAAGTCTTCGCCGACAGTGTCGTGCCGATATCCGCCCATCTCAACAATTGTTGAGCGGCGGAAGAGCCCGAAAGCCCCCGAAATTAGCATCAGCGTATTGAGGTGTGCATTGGCTACGCGGTTCATTAGGAACGCGCGTAGATACTCCACGATTTGAATACGCGGGATCATCTCACGGGCGATGCCCATCCGATGAAGTGAACCGCCTTTGACGACGCATCCATTGACAATTCTGATAGCGCCGCCGACCGCAACCAGCTTGTCATCATCATACATGAACGGCTCCGCAGCACGCAGCAATCCATCGGGTTCGATGATCGAATCTGCATCGATTACGCATACCAAAGGGGTCCGGGCAAACCCGATCCCTGCATTTGCCGCATCCGCTTTTCGTCCGTTCTCTTTGTCTACGACCAGCAGGTTGGGATATCGTTTGGACCGGTACACCCCGAGAATTCGCGTGTGCTGCAGGTGAGCGATCTGCGTTCTTTGTGTTTTTTGCATTCCGAACGCAGCGATAAGCGTTGCCAGCGTTCGATCTTTCGACCCATCATTGACAACGATGACCTCATGATCCGGATATTCGAGCGCCAGTAGGGCACGAACGCTCTGAACGATCGAGAGTTCTTCATTGTAGGCTGGCGCAATGACCGAGATGGGCAATGCAAGGTCGGCATACCGATTCCACAGATCGCGCGCGCCCTTCCCAGGACGTACGCGCGTTGCGAAAACCCATCCTGCCAATGCTAATTGACTGAGGGCAATGACATTGCGCAGTGCGACAACGATGAAGCAGAAGTAAGCAATCCAAAGGATTACATTCGCGGCGACTTCCGTAAACTCAGCCCAGGTCATCGGAGCTCCTCTACCGAGGCTGCGAGCAAACTGGGGTCAAAATGATCAATCGCTTGCTCCGCCCTTAGCCGAACCCATAGTTCATCATCGTTCCGCATCTGCAGAATTTGGGGAAGAGCTTGTTTCAGACCCAGTTGGACGCTCGCTCTGATTGCTTGTAGCCTGACTGAAATCACGGGATCGTTTAAGGCATGAGGGATCCAGTTGGCTGCTGCAGGATGGCCTAGTTTAGCCGAAGCTCGTAACGCAGCATTGCGAACCTCATGTTCTGGATGAGCGGCAGCCTTCTCAATGGCATTGATGACACTCAAACTCTCGGACCATCCAAGCGCGTCGATAATCCTTGCACGCCATGCGCCCTCAAGGTCGTCATCGAGTAAAAGGAGCATCTGCTCGGTATAGAGCGGAGCGGTTGAACGCAGCAATGCGACGTCAATACGGGTTGGGTGGCGTTCCATCGCACCCAAGATGCGGAGGGTTTCGCGGGGCGGGGGTAGCGCGGCATTCGCAGCGAGACCGAAGGCGGCTTCCAGCCTGACCCTGTCGTTGGGATCGCGCGCCATCAATTCCCGCAGGCGTCCTATGCAAGCTTCGCTCCCGACGCGTTGCAAAAGATGAATCGCATTGATCCGGTCTTTTTTATAAATTCCGTGAGACCGATAAAGCGTATCCGAGAGAACTCCATCCAGCTCGGCGATTTGGAGTAGGCGTGTTTTTTCCCCTCCTCGCAAAAGTGGGAGGATGCGAGTTACGGCGGCCAATTGCGCTCTCGGGTTCCACCTGTTGGGATCATCCACTTTGTGCCCAGCAACACGGTGAAGATAACTGCGCGTAATAGCCGTATCCCGAGCATCAAGCAGAGCACTTTTTTTCTCGCCAATATACCGTCTCAGAACGAGTACGAGAAAGAGGAGAAACACGATCGTTGCGCCTATCGTGATACCGAGGACCACTTGCTGATAAGCGTTCATTACCGATCAAACCTGTAAGTCAGAACAAAATTACCAGCCCATCTGCGATAGCTATCTTTGCGATCTTCGTGGCTACCAGCGGCCGACAGGGACAGTCGCTCCGACACGGGCACAGAAAGTCCCGCGGCGACACTGCGCAACTGCCGCACATCGCCAGCTTCTGCATCTGGATAGCTGGCGGCAAGCGCGAAGAGAGATGGACCAGCATCGCGCTGGTAATCCAGCCTCACCGAACCGCCGAACCGATAGCTTTCGCCCCCGCCAAAAATATTGATAGCCCGACCAGTGAGGGAAAAACTATCGCTAAGAGGGAGGCGCAGGCCGGGTTGGACAGATACGATCGTGCCAGTGTCATAGTCCGCCAAACGTACATCCATCAGCGCAGCGGTTCGACCGGAAACCAAAAACTCCCCGCCAGTCGCCAAGCTCCAGTTCTCTTGGAAATCGGGATCTTTCACCACTGTGCCGGCGATGTAAACCGAGCCATCGGCAATCCGATGATCGAAACGCGCGCCTCCTCTGATGTCTACCGTGGACCTTTCTTCGCGTGAGAGGCTGAGTGTAAGAGTATCCGCTTCGGAAACATCGAGCGCGGCAACCAAGTTCTGCGTATTCCAAGTGCTGCTCGCACCATTATCCAGCTTAATATCGGAAACACCGGCACCTATAGATAGTGCGCGCAAGCCAAAGCCCGAACCTTGGCGCGCTTTTCGCAGTGATGACTGCAACTGCGCCAGATCCGGATAATCGGGATCGCTTGCCGCGATGGTTTGCGCGACATCTTCAGCTGCTTGAAGTTCTCCACGCCAGTATAAAATATACCCACGTGCAAGCGCAACGTCGAGATCTTGGGGGGCAAGAGACGCCGCTCGATCGATCCGCCGTTGAGCCTTCTCCAATCGACCTGCCGCAGCCTCTACACGAGCAATGCGCCTGAGTAAGTCCGGATTATCAGGCGCAGCTTCGAGCAGACCTAGAAGAATATCACGCGCCGTATCGTAATTTCCACCAGACTGGGCTGCCTCGGCAGCGTGGATTGCCTCTGCTCTATGTGTCCCTGTGTCCTGCGCTGAGGCAGGCAAGGTATAGAAAACGCCAGTGAGAGCAATTATCCCAAGACGCAGACAGCCACTCATACTCAGGCGGTTTCGACGAGGCCAGAAATCCTCACAAGTAGTTCCTGAGGGATGAAAGGCTTGGTCAAATAATCAGCTGCACCGCCCTCGAGGCCGGCAATTACGTCTGCTTCGCCATCCCGAGCTGTAAGCATGACGACTGGGATAGCCGAAAGCTCAGGGTCGGATTTGATCTCGGCAAGCACTTCCGGACCTGACAGCACCGGCATCATTGAATCCAGCACGATTAGGTGGGGGCGGTTTTGACGCGCTGCAGCCAAGGCCTCTTCGCCATTCGAAGCTACCGAAACGGAATGACCCGCACCCTCCAGTCGAAATTTCAGGATCTCAACGAGAATGGGATCGTCATCGGCTACAAGGATATCAGCCATTTCACTCCACCTGCGACGCAACAATCGGGGTTTTCAGGGCGGGAGGCACATGTCTCCCAAATCGGGACACCTGAAAACTAAGGCTTGCTTTAGCGTAATATCAACCAAACGAAATTGCCAATTGTTCCTGAACCTCAGTCAAAACGCTCTGCGTTTCTTCGGTCGAAGAGCAATCGCGCAGTTCATGCGATTTCGCACGGCACAGCGAACCGAACGTATCGTGGCCAAAATAGGCAGCTACCCCGGCTATTTGGTGAAGGATATCTGCTATCTCACCTCGTTGTTCGTCGGATACGGTGTCTTGATGCAGGCCACGTTCGATGGCTGCGCTGGCGAGCGACACGCGTTCTTGGAACATGGCCTGCAGGCGCGGGTCGGTTTCCTGCTCGAGGGTTTCTTCTGCGGGTTTTGTCTGCGGTTCTGGTTCGCCGATCTGCTCCGCTCGCGGTGACCACTCGGCGATCGCCGCCCGCAAGTTTTTCAACCTCAGCGGCTTCGCTAGATGGGCCTGCATTCCGGCCTGCTCGCAGCGCTGAATGTCGTCAGTATAAGCATTGGCCGTAATCGCGATGATTGGCAGCTTTTTGGCGTCGATTCCCTCTGCCCTGATAGTACGGGTTGCCTCGATACCGTCCATAAGTGGCATCTGCATGTCCATCAGGACCATATCGAAAGGCTGATGTGTTTTTTCAGCTTGGAGTACCATTTCGACCGCCTCTTGGCCGTCACGTGCCAGCACGCATTCGTGACCCGCTCGTTCGACCATGGCCATGGTCAATTCCTGATTTACCGGATTATCTTCAGCAACGAGGACGGTCAGTTTGCGCCCACGCCGCGCTTCTTCTTCAGGATCGGACGCGACAGGCATTTCTACCACTGCCGCACCTTCCTCCAGCGGAAGGAAGAGAGTGAAAGTCGACCCCTTCCCAAGTGTGCTTCGGGCGGTAAGTTTCCCACCCATGAGCTCGGCAAGCTCGGCGCTGATCGGCAGCCCCAAGCCGGTGCCACCGTATTCCCGGGCAGTTGTATCGTCGGCCTGTGTAAACTTTCCGAAAATGCTTTCCAGGCGATGTTCCGGAATGCCAATACCCGTGTCTTCTACTTTGATAGCTAGCGTTCGCTGACTCTGCGGATTTACTGCGGCGGATAGATTCACTTCGCCCTCGCTGGTGAACTTCAATGCGTTGCCGACCAGATTCAGTACGATCTGTCGAAGGCGCATCTTGTCTACCATTATGCGCTCGGGGAGGGCGGGGTCGATTTCTAGATTCAGATCGAGACCTTGCCCCCTGGCTACAGGTTCCATCAGCCGCTGGCAGCTTCGCAGCGCGTGCGAAAGATCGGTCGACTCCTTAACGATCGCCATTTGTTTTGCCTCAATCTTCGCGAAATCGAGAAGGTCGTTGAGCAAGCGAAGCATCGCATTGCCAGAATCGGCAATCATTTGGAGC
The DNA here is from genome assembly GCA_947504155.1 of uncultured Erythrobacter sp. Lineage (GTDB taxonomy): Bacteria > Pseudomonadota > Alphaproteobacteria > Sphingomonadales > Sphingomonadaceae > Qipengyuania. The sequence goes on along the minus strand of CANNGF010000002.1, from coordinate 56,913 downwards.
CGGCGCTTCTGATCGGGGTTCTTTTCCGCTGAAAGGGCAAGTTCGGTGAAGCCGATCACGCCATTCATCGGTGTGCGGATTTCATGGCTCATATTAGCGAGGAAGCTGGTCTTGGCCTTGTCTGCGGCCCGAGCTTCCTCAATGGATTCGGTAAGCCTTTCGCGCATGTTCGTTTCGTGGGTGCGGTCAATGATTACGCCAAAGACGGCTGTCACTTCGCCATCATCGTTCTTTTGAACCCGGCCTCGCACCTCCACGTGTCGAAGTTCGCCGCCCGTAGCCACGAGGCGCGCCCGAAATTCGTAGGGCTCCCCCGTCTCTACAGCATCGCTGAGCGATTTTCCGACCAGCGCGCGATCATCAGGGTGGTAGAACTCGATCGCGTTCTCAAGCAGTGGTGCCTGTTCGGGACCGAGGCCATGGAGGCGATAAACTTCGTCCGACCATTGAAGGCGGTTATTCACCAGATTGAGATGCCAGTGGCCGATATGCGCCGTGGCCTCAGCAAGTTCGAGCATCCGGTTCTGTTCTGCAAGCTCGGTAGTCGCCCGTTCGACCTCGCTGAACACATGGTTTTCCCGCCGCAGGAAGGTGACGAGCAACAATCCGAGCAAAAGTGTGATCGCAAATCCGCTGCCAACGGCCAAAACAGGAGCGCTGGATGAATTGCGTGCGACGAAAGGGGGGCGGCTGGTCCAGCGTAAAACGAGCGGCTGGCCACCTAAGGTTATCGCTCGCTCTATCTCGAACCTTGGCTTTGCAGGAATATTTCCCGAAGCATAAATTTGACTGTCGGTTGCTCCCGGCCTCCCATGATAAACTTCCAGCACAAAATCTTTGCCTTGTGTGGGTGTGAGCGAAGCCAAAAGCTCTTCCGCTACGATGGGGGCGTAAATCCATTGGCCGGTCGGGGTGCCGCGGTTGTCCCGAACAGGTAGGACCAGCAAGAAGCCGGGCCCCTGTTTGGCATCCTGGACCAAAACGACGGGTCGCGTCAGAACAGGATCATCGTGCGTGAGCGACAGCAGGATGGCATCTCTGCGCCCCTCTTCGAAAGCGAGATCTAATCCAAGTGCTGCGTAATTGGCCGAGAGCGGCTCTACGCGATTGATAACGTAATGGGGTTCGCCTCGAACTTGAGGGTGAATTTTGAACTCATTGCCATATTCCTGTTTGAGTCGCGCTTCCAAGGCCGACAGATCGTCATTATCAGCTTCCTCGAATATGCCGATACCGCGTACCCCCGGGTAAGCGCGCGACACGTCCAGCCGGTTTACGTAGCTGCGCCAATCGGCAGCCGAAACTTCATCGCTGCTTGCCACGAAAGCTGCCGCGCCCTGCATACCTCTCTGATAAATCTGAAGCCGATGCCGCAGGGCTTCTTCGGTGTCGGCCGCCATTGCGGAAAAATAACCTTCTGCGCGGTCGTATTCCTGCTCGGAAATGAATTTCCACGCGTATAAAGTAAGCAGCAAGGTTGCTACGAGGCTGATCGCCACCAACGAATGAATGCCTTGGAGAAGCCGCCCGTGCCAGCGCACTGCGACCGGCGAGCGGCGAGAAAAAAGAAGGATAGGTAGTGTCAGGAGTACGCCGAAAAGGTCGCCCGAATACCAGGTTGACCAGTTGCGAGGTGCCAGTTCCAAGTCGATCGTTCCTGAAAGAAAGAGGATCGAAACCCCGATCGTCGGAGCAATGAAGCAAGGTAGGAAGACGACTTGAACCATTGCACTGCCAAGCCGTCGCAGGTTCGACAGATCGAGACCATTGGCAAAACCGAGTGCCATGCGAAATCCGACCAGAGCCTGTAAAGCTGCACCTGAAGCCACCGCTGCTGCAATCGCAAATACCTGCCAGTCGCCCCAGGTTTCGACAGAATTTTCCAAGCCGACCATGATGTTGAAGGCGAACGATCCGAGCCAGATGCCGGGCCACCTCGCGGGCCCTCGTGCAAGCAGAACGCAAAGGGCTATGCCCGAGGCCGGCCAGATAATCGTCGCGTATCCTGGGGGGACGGCAAGCGAAATGCCGATACGGCCCGCGATATAATAGCAGATCGCCAGCAAGATGATGTCTCGCCAGACCCGTAGCCTTAAAAGCTGGGCGCCCTTCGCTTGTGCCTGACTTGGCTCAGTGTTTTCCATGGCTTTCTGGAACGATATTACGTTTTCCAGACTTCCGCCAGATGGTTAACGTTTGGTTTCACATGGTTCATGTATGCTTTAATGCTACGTATATTTTAATCAGCATGGCGTGAGTATTGCAAAATAACTTTTTGGCATTGGGTATAGCTAGGATTAGTTGGTCGTGTTTCGATTGACAAAAAATTTGATTTTACTTTTAAAATTTTAGGTATTCGGATCGAATTGATGGACGTAGCGTTCATATTTATCCTTCTTAAATGCGGATGGATGATCGCTGGAGAACGTTTCGATGGCCGAAATGCCGAGAGTTATCCTTGTTGTAGAGGATGAACCGCTCATCAGGATGGATATAGTGGATCAATTGCAGTCAGCAGGCTTCGAAACGCTAGAGGCGGGATGCGTTCAAGACGCAATGGAGGTAATTCACGAACAAGGCCCCATCCAGATTCTGTTTACCGATGTCGACATGCCTGGCGGGTTGAGTGGCATAGAGCTTGCGCATGAAGTCAGGCGGGAATTGCCTGAAGCGTGCATCATAGTAACTTCGGGTCAGTCTCTGGATTGTGCTGCGAAGCTACCCCCGGGCTCTCATTTCCATTCCAAGCCCTATCAGATCGGACCCATCTTGGTGGAGATTGAAGAAGACTGCCCTACCAATTCTGGGCAGGTAGCCGAAAACTGAAAGTCGTAACTCCGTCGACTGAGTTAACGTTAAGGTCTGCACCATGGGCTTGGGCGATCTGAGAACAGATAAACAGCCCCAACCCCAAACCTTCTTGAGAGGGTGACACTTCTTCACGCACGAAGGGTTCGAAAAGGTGATCGATTATCCGTTGAGGGATTGTCTCGCCATGGTTCGTCACATCGATCGCCAGACCATTTTCCGAAGTGCGCGCCGATAATGTGACGGTGCCGTCGCTGTTTCCATGAGTGACTGCGTTGGCGACAAGATTGGAAGCGAGTTGGCAAATGCGATAGACGTCGCACGGTACATCCCGCTCCAAGTCAATCCGGCTTACGATCTTGCTCTCGCTATGGACGGATCGAATTTCCTCGACAATGGCCTCAAGCGCTGGTGCCAGATCGGCTCCGTCGGTTATGTCAAGGGATAGGCCGCTACCTAGTCGCGTGCGTGCAAAGTCCATCAGATCGTCGATCAGACGCGCCATGCGCGAAATGGTCCGGGTGCTGGCATCAATGACCGTTTCGCCGCGGGCGCTGAGCCCCCCCTCGCGCGAAAGGATCTGAAAACCGGCCTTGAGCGAAGCGAGCGGGTTCCGCAAATCGTGACCAAGAACAGCGATGAACTGCTCCCGCAGTCTCGCCTCTTCCTCGCTATCGGCAAGCGCGCTCTTATTTTCGACATTCTGAGTGATGTCGCGGGCGCTGCAGTAATATTTGCCACCTTCCGGAACACAGTTCCACGAAAGCCAACGGTAACCGCCCTCTTTATGGCGATAGCGATTGACGAATTGCAAGATCGGCTCGCCGGTCTTGATTTTCACGAACGCATTTTCGGTAATTTCCATATCGTCCGGGTGAACGAAATCGAAAAAAGGCCGGTCCTCAATTTCCTTGGAGGTCCAGCCAATGGTCTTCTCCCAAGCCGGATTGGTCGCTTCGAAGCGACCGTTTTCACACAGGACCCCAAGCATATCTGGCGTTACATTCCAGGTAAGTCCGTATCTTCCTTGCGTGTCGTAAACCATCCAGCGTCTTCCTTCAGGGGCCCCGGCAGCACGCATCCCTTTTGCAGTGGTAGCCAGTGTCGGCCGAGCTCCTGGGTGCTGGATCGGATATTTTCGTTTGGTTATTAGGCTCTACGCTACATTCGAGCGGAGATAAACGTTCTTTCCAACTGCGTGCGGAGGAGGCGAAGAAAAGATCTTTGGAAGGGGCGAATTGTGCGTACCCAAAGGTCGCACAACTCTGAAAAGTTCGGCTTTCTGACTACGCCTGTGGCTTAAACGCTGTCAGTTAAAGCCGGTGGCGGAGACGGAGGGATTCGCATGCAGCGAGCAACTCCTTGAAGATATGACATACCGTCGGAATTTATGCCCCGGCATACCCCTTCGGGTACCCCGTATTTTTCTCGCAGCCGCCGATGCCGAGGCTGGGGGATTTGACATCGAGGGCGCGCACTAAAGTGGCCCGATCACGCTTTCGTAAAGCGATTCCGGTGCTCCGTAGCTCGCACCTGCAAGCTTCTCGAGCGCCTCGCGATCGCGCATGAGGATGCAGCCGCGCTCGGAAGAAATCAGTCTCTTTTCTTCCAGTAGGTGGAGCGCGGTGGTGACGCTTGCCCTGCGCACGCCCAGCATGACCGAAACGAATTCGTGGATGAGCGGCAGCTCGTTTCCGAGCACCCGGTCGTGGCACATCAGCAGCCAGCGTGCGAGCCGTTGCTCCACGTGATAGGCCGCGTTGCACAGCGCCGTCTGTGCGGTTTGAACCGATAGAACGTGCACATAGGCGAGAAGCGCATCGCGGATGGAGGGGCGCTCCGCAATAATCGCGCGCAGACGTTCCGTCTCTATCGAAAGGGCATGGCCAGGCAGTTGCACCATCGCAGTTTGCGCGGCCGGCGCCTCGATCAGTGCGACCTCGACTGGCAGGAACCCTTCGCGACCCACCAATCCCGCCTCGACCCGGTGGCCATCCGGGGATTCGGCGACGATCGAGCCGACCGCATCCTGGGGGAACAAGACCGTCTCGATCGGCGCGCCCTTACGAACCAGCGTGGCCTCCCGCTCTAGCTGAACGGGTTCGAGGCACGAAAGCAGCGCCTCCCGGTCGCCCGCCCGGAGCGACTGTATCAGAGCATTTCGGCAGGTCCGCGACTGATGGATCACAATTCCTTTCGGTGAAGCATGATCGCTTTATGCTCGACAGCGCCCATCCGGCAATGCGCCGCAGAATACCGGACACTACAGGGATCGGTCCGGCAAGTAAACATATCTTAAATTTGAATGAGTGTGCGCTGACGTACCTTTCTGCCAGTGAACGATAATTCGGTTACGGTCGTTCGGGCTTGAGGTTTTTCACAAGTCTTAGGGTGGAGCGAAGGTATGGAGGGCGAACTGTCGGGCCCGTCGAAAGCGGGTGAAGAGGATCGACCGGAAGAGATTCTGGACTATCGTTGGGGATGGTTCGGTTCGCTCGATCGGGCTACGCGCGAGGCGCTGGCCGGGGTCGCCCATGAGCCGCAAACGATAGACCCGAAGACCGACTTCGTTCCCGCGGGCAAGAGTGACGGGCGCATCCATATTTTGCTCGACGGATGGGCCTCTTGCTACCTTTCCGGTGCAGACGGATGGCGGCAGACCTGCGCGGTATATCTGCCCGGCGACGTTCTGGATGCGGACCGGCTCTATCTCGACAATGCGCAGCATGGCCTCGCCTCGCTGACCGAATGTCGGATCATGGAGATCGATCGCGATGTTCTTACAGACCTCGCGGCGCAATATGCCGAACTCTCTTACGCTCTGGGCGCCGCGGTCGCAGCCGACAAATGCGCGCTTGGCGAACAGGTTGCGCGGCTCGGCCGACGCTGTTCGCGTGACCGGATGGCGCATTTCTTCTGCGAGATCGCCACCCGCCTGGAGAAAATCGCGCCCCCCACCTGGCGCGGGCACTATTTTCCCATCACGCAGGAACAGCTGGGCTGTATCCTCGGCCTCTCCGTAGTTCACGTGAACCGCACGCTACAGGATATTCGTGCCGAAGGTCTCATCGAACTTCGGGCGCAGCGACTGAACATCCTCGATTTCGATCGGCTGCGCGAGATTGCCGATTTCCATCCGCAATATCTCTTGCTGCAGGCCGAGAGGCGAGCCGAAGCGGGCGAGAAGATGCCCCTTGAGGAAACGGGAGTACTGGATACTCGCGGGGAGTTGGCGCATCGGTACAAGAACCTGCTGGCGGTCGTGGGGTCACTGGCCCATCAGACGTTTCGAGACGACGCCGCGATCGAAGTTGCGCGCGATGCGTTCCACGGGCGGCTCGAAGCGATGCGGCGCTCGTTCGATGCACTCGAAAGCGATCAATGGGAACGCGGTTCGCTTGGTGAGGTGGTTCGTCGTGCGATGGAACTGACCGAGGATGATATCCGGATTAACCGCCAGGGGCCGGATATCGAACTGGGCGGACGTGCGCTCATGACGCTCGCCCTAGTGCTCCACGAGCTCCAGACGAACGCGATGAAGTACGGCGCTTTGTCGAGCGATTCCGGCAAGGTCGAATTGTTCTGGAAAATTCTCGACACCGACGAAACCCCTCGACTATGGCTCCAGTGGTCAGAGACTGGGGGGCCGAAAGTTAAACGGCCATCGCGCACCGGTTTCGGTACGCGCCTGCTTACCTCGGGGGCAACGATGGCGCTCGGAGGCGAAGTCGTCCTCGATCATGCTCCCGAAGGGGTCACTTGGCTTCTTATTGCGCCGGTCGACGGGCTTTTCCGGGGCTAGCGCGTTGCGTCAAGAGAGTTACCGTTTTCAGCGGGCTGGGTATAGGAATCCAGTTGATCGAGCAGCCTCCGCATTTCGCCTAGCGAATGTCGGACACTGGTCAGGCCGTATTGCACGTCCGTCCGTGCGGCCAGGGCACGCTCATGAGTAAGGTGAAGCAGTTTCGTCAGTTCGGATGCCGGGGGCCTTCTGAGCCTGGTCAATTGGCAACGCTCCAGCACTTCCGAAAAAGGAAGGACGAACAGGACGTTGCCCCCTTCGTCCGAAATCTCGAACGCGCACCGCGTGGGCTCGCTGCGCTGTTCCAGCAATTCGGACCACATCGCAATGGCCGCCTTGGCTCCTTCCGCAAGAGCCATGGCCGCGCTGTCGAACTCGATCCCAAGTTCGTCACGCGTCAGCATTTCGCCGTTGCGGAAATGGAAGAAATAGCGGGCCAATGTCTATCCTGTCATATAAGACGGCGGAACTCTGGTGTTTTACGGTGCAGGCGCTTTCCTGCGTCTGAACCGCCGACCGGATCAATCCCTTATCTATTTGTCAGGATGCAAGATACCCCGGACTATGGCAAAGCTTGAAAAATCGGATCTTCTCGACCCTGGCGAAACGCCGATCTGCGCGATCGGTGCCTCTGCTGGCGGCATCAAGGCGCTGCAGGAATTCTTCTCGGCACTCGATGACGACCTCGGTCTTGCCTACGTGGTCATCGTCCATCTCGCACCCGACTATCCCAGTCACTTGTCCGACATCCTGTCGCGCTGTACCAAGATGCCGGTCAACCAGGTTTCCGACGGGCCGGAGCTAAAGCCGAACTGCGTCTACGTGATCGCGCCCGATCGCGAGCTGGTAATCAAGGGCAACGGAATCCGCTCGCGCGCCTTTGCCGAACCGCGCGGCAGACGAACCCCGATCGACGGTTTCTTCCGCTCCATCGCTGCCGCCCGGGGAGACGGTTTCGCGGTCGTGCTGACAGGCTCCGGGGCGGATGGGGCGGTCGGGGTCCGCGATGTGAAGGAAGCGGGCGGCCTGATTCTGGTACAGGACCCGGGCGAGGCGGAATTCTCCATGATGCCGCGCAGCGCGATCGCGACCGGCGCGGCCGATTTCGTGGAGCCCATCGCCGGGCTCGCCGCGCGGATTGCGGAAACCTCTCGCAGCAAGAAGGCGCTCCGCAAAACGTCGGAGAAGGACGCGGAATTGCAGGTCGGGAAAATCCTCTCCTTCCTGCGCGCCCGCACCGGTCACGATTTCAGCAGCTACAAGGCGGCCACGGTCTATCGCCGGATCGGGCGGCGGATGCAGGTCACCCGTCAGGGGGGCTTGGCGGACTATGCCCGCTATCTGAGCGAAACGCCCGAGGAAGCGCAGGAGCTGTTCGACGACCTGCTGATCTCGGTAACGTCCTTCTTCCGTGACCGGGAGGCGTTTTCAGAGCTCGCCGAAACGGTGATCCCCACATTGATGAATTCGCACGGAGATGACGAGCCGATCCGCATCTGGTCGGTCGGCTGCGCCACCGGCGAAGAAGCCTATTCGCTGGCGATCCTGCTGCTCGAGGAAGCGGAGCGGCGCGGGACCCACCCCAATATCCAGATCTTCGCAAGCGATCTCGACGAAGGGGCGCTGGCGACGGCGCGCGAGGGACGGTACCCGAGGGCGATCGAGGCCGATGTGTCCGAAGAACGGCTCGAGCGCTTCTTCGTGCGCGAACTGGAACATTACCGCATCCGCAAGAATGTGCGCGACCTGGTGCTGTTCGCCCATCACAGCGCGATGAAGGATCCCCCATTCCTCCACATAAGCATGGTCACATGCCGCAACCTGCTGATCTATCTCGAACGCGAGTTGCTGGCGCTGTTCCATTATGCGCTGAGCCCCGGAAAATTCCTGTTCCTGGGCTCGGCCGAAACCGCCGATGCGCGGCCCGAACTCTTTGCGGCCCATTCGCGCGATAGCCGCATCTATACTGCGAAACCGCGCAACAAGGGTTCGATCGAGTTTCTGGAGCAACTTCCGCGTGAGCGGCGGCGGGAAGTGCCGGGCGTGTTGCGCAGGGCGCCCGACCGTTCGGAGAACTCCTCCGGCGCTGCGCATGTCGCCAAGCTGGAAGATATCGCTCCGCCCTCCGTGCTGGTGGACGAGGATCACCGGGTCCTCAACCTCTCCCCCAGCGCCGGCCGTTTCATCATGCCGCCGACCGGGCCGCTGAGCCACGAACTGCCCGATATCGTTCGCCCCGAATTGCGCGCCGAACTGCGCAGCGCGCTTCACCGGGTCTTCGCGGACCTGAGCTCGTGCTTCACGCTGCCGCTGGACGTCGCGTTCGACGGCAAGCGCCACCGGGTGACGACGTACGTCGCTGCGAGCGCACCCGAACCCAATATCGCACCCCAGGCGCTGGTCGTCTTCATGGACGGCGGAGAAGTCCCCGCGGACGAGCATGCAGAGGGCGAAGGCGGCCCCGGATCGACCGGCGAAATCCGTCGTCTGCGCGAGGAACTGCGCAACGCGCAGGAGCGGCTGAGCACGAGCAGGCGCGAGCACGAGACCTCGCTTCAGGAACTGCGCATCGCGAACGAGGAGCTCCAGTCGATCAACGAGGAATACCGGTCGACCGCGGAGGAACTGGAAACGAGCAAGGAAGAGCTGCAATCGATCAACGAGGAGCTGCAGACGGTCAACGCCGAGCTCAAGAGCAAGCTGGACGGTATCGCGGGCGCCCATAGCGACCTGCAGAACCTGATCAACGCGACCGAGATCGGCACGCTGTTCCTCGACGCCAAGCTGCGGATCAAGATGCTCACCCCCGCGGTGGAGCGCCTGTTCAGCGTGACTCGCTCGGACGTAGGCCGACCTATTACCGATTTCACGCACAAGCTGGCCTATGACGGGGTGGAAAAGGACGCGCGGCGCGTGCTTTCCGATCTCGCTCCGCGGGAAAGCGAGGTGAAGACCAAGGACGGGCGCTGGTTGATGATGCGACTGCGCCCCTATCGGACGGTGGAGGACCGGATCGAGGGCATCGTGGTCAGCTTCGTCGACATCACCAAGCGGCGTCTGGCGGAAGAGCAACTGCGCGCGAGCGAGGAACGCTACCGGACATTGTTCGAAAACATGGATCAGGGCTTTCTGCTGGTGGAGTTCGTCGGCGACGGCGCGGAGGAGCGGCTCAAGCTGCTCGAGGCCAATCCTGCGGCCCGCGAAATGCTCGGATCGATGGTCGAAGGCGACTGGCTGGAAGACGGTTCGCGCCTTGAAGGCGTGCGGGAAAGGATCGTCCCGCTTGTTCGCGACTGCCTGGAAAAACAGGAGATCACGCGCGAGATGATCGAAAGCGAGGCGAGCGGGCCGCAGCTCCAGTTCAGCGCCGCGCCCTCGGACGGCGACCTCGCCACGCTTTCCTTTCGAAAGATAGCGCGTCCCGGCGACCAGGAATAAAGAGAGGGCCGGGCCGCTTCGCGCGACCCGGCCCTCTCGATGAAATGATCCTTCCTGGTGAGGAACATCGGATCATTTCTCGAAGCCGGCACCTTCAGTGCCAGCTATATCAATGCCGGCCGTAATAGTGGCGCACATCTGCACCGTAGCCGCGCCCGTAATCGATGTTCTGGCCCGCCCGGTGGCTGGGCGCCTCTTCCAGATCGCGCTCGGTAATGCTGACGACGTAGCCACCTTCGTCTTCGTCGTAGCTGAGCTCGTCCCAGGGAATCGGGAAGTGGCGCTCGCCGATGCCGAGGAATCCGCCGAACGACAGGACCGCATATTCCACGCGTCCGCTGCGCTTGCCGACCATGAAGTTCTCGATCGTGCCCAGCCGTTCGCCGTCCGGATCGTAGACCGGCGTGCCTTCGACTTTGTCCGAGGCGATCAGACTGCCGGTTTCACGGCGATTGACGCTGCGACGAGCGCCACCTGAGCTGCCGTAATTGTCATGCCCGTAGCGGGTGTCACCGCGCCCGGTACGGCTGAAGTCCCGATCGCTGCGACCGGTGGAACCGCGGGTCCTGCGATAGTCTGCCATGATGTCTCTCCATCAAAATTATATGTGGAAGGGGTTGGCGCGGGTTTTGGAGGGGGGGAGGGCCCGCGCAATTCGGGGTTACGATTTGTCCGTTTTGCCCGAAGTGGGGGTCGAGCCGCTTTGGGTGCCGCTGGAGCCGGAACTGGAGGAGCCAGGGCTCGACTGACCTTCGTCGGTGGAGCCACGCTCGCGCCGCCACTCGTCGAAGTCCTGCCCCATCCGTTCGCGCCGATCGCGACGATATTCGTCGTAGTCGCGGTCGAACTGGTCCATGTGCCGCTCGCGCAGCTCATGATAATGATCGTCATTGGAACGACCCGACCGGCGGCCTCCAGATCGGCGCAGCGCATCACGATCCTCGCTCATGTCCGAATACGATTGGCGACCGGTATAGTCAGCATCGTCGCGGTCCTGATCGGAATCGTAACGTGAACCCGAAAAGCTTCGACCCCGGCTCGAATAGCCGCCCCGGCCCGATCCTTCGCTATAGCTGCGGCGATAACCGCCATCGCGATAATCCTGCCCGGAGTCGCGGCCGATATCCTCGTCGTAATCGGAATCGCTTCCATACCCGCTACCCGAACGCCAGCTCCGATCGTCGTAGTTTCCGCCAGCCTCTCTTTGGCTCCACCGATCGCGATCGTCGCCATAATTGCGACCGCCTCCCTGGCCCCGTCGGCCAGAGCCATATTCTTGTCGTGCCATCCGTTTTCTCCTCTCTGGATTGGTGTGAAGAAAACGCAGGAACGCAGGATCATATTCGATTTTAAGATAATTTGGGGTCACCTAACCTGAGGCAATTTGGGAACCTAGCAATATCCGCTTTTATTAGGGATGCGACGCGCGCATCGCACAGATCGAGCGCGATTATTGCGTGGTCGCTGAGGTGAAGATCACCGCGCACGAGTGAATGCGGTAGTGACCCATCCTTACCTAGGTTGATTCGGGGCCGCCCCGGGGGAACGGCGCTTGATCCAGTTGGTAGGGACCATGTTCAGGCCCGCAAGATCGAAGGAGCAGGCAATGCCTAAAGGCGACAAGAGTGCTTACACCGACAAGCAGAAGCGCAAGGCGGAGCATATCGAGGAAAGCTACGAGGAACAGGGCGTAAGCGAAGACGAAGCGGAGCGCCGCGCCTGGGCGACCGTGAACAAGGAGTCGGGCGGCGGCAACAAGTCGGGCTCGGGCCGGGGCAAGAAGGACACCCACGAATCCGCGCGCAAGGGTGGCCGCAAGAGCGGCTCGGACGACTGAACATGGCCGGCGACAGGGGAGAAAATTCGGCGCCCAAGGTCAAGGCGCGCGATGCCCGCGGGGGCGAGATCATTCTGCGCAGCCGTGTTGCACGCTGGATCTTCGTGCTCGGACTGGTGGCGATCGTGGTCTTCGCGATCGCGATGGGAGGCATCTGAGAATGGGGAAGGAAAAGTGGTCGCAGGACGTAACCGAGAATTCCGACGCGCTCGATCTCGATGACGGCGTGTTCACCCAAGACGATCCGCGCGAAATCGCACGTTCGCTCAAACGCTCGGCGGAAGAAAGCTCGGACCGCAAGGGCACCCCGCTGCAGTCGGCGATGAGCATGCTCACCTTCTACATTAACCGCGCGGGCGACAACCTGTCCAAGGCGGACCGCGAGAAGCTGGAACAAGCGAAGGACGAGCTTCGCACATTGTTTTAAAAAGACAGCGGTTGAGCTGCACTTGTTCCCGGTAACGGGAGCCCGGCTTCCTGGCGGCCATCGCAGCGAAGCCGTTTCCCAGGGTGCTTGATTTGCGTTAAAAGAGGACCTTGTGCCCGAGGGGGACCGGCCGGGCGCGCGCCGCCGCGTCTAAGGTCTCGGCTCGCATACGGCTTCGTCGTGGTGCTGCTGATGTCGACCTATTTCGGAGTATGAGCATGAATGACATACGGCAGGATGACTTGCTGGCACTCGGCAGGCGACATTCTCCATCGCCTGCGTCAGCTTGCCAACTATCGTGACAAGGTTTCGATCGGCAACATTCTCGATTGCATCGGCGATAAGTCGTACGGTTCCGCGCTGCTAATTCCTGCGCTGATCGGCGCAATTTTTGCAGGGCAGCTGCTGTGGGGCAAGGAGCATTTGAGGATTCCGGGCTTCGTGCGTAAGCGATAGGTGAGCGCGAAGACCATTCAGAAGGTAGCCGACAAGCTCGATGGTGTCGCTGGCTGGATGGACAAGTAGTTCAAGCCGGATGCAGTGGGTCGAGCGCCAGGCAGCTCCGCGCATCGTTGCGGGTATCCTACTGCTGCTGTGCCTGACCGTTCCGCCGCTGGAATTCGTACCCTTCGCCAGAACCGCTCCGATGGCTGCGATTGCCGCGTTCTGCTTGGGAATGGGCTTCATGGGGGGGCGGGCAGCTGTGCGGTTCGGACACGGGCAGTGACCCGGGGTCTCCCGGTATCCTGATCCAGGATAGTTCGGGCAACATTTTCGTTGAGAAAGGTCAAACGCGAAGGGCTGCACTGAAAACCGAGTCGACAAAGGAGCAAGGCGATGGCTGATAGGGAGAAGCAGTGGAACGACGAACAGCGCCATCGAATGGTGGCGCAGCAGATACGCGATCGCGGGATCGAGAACCCGGCAATACTGGCCGCTTTCGAGGCGGTCCCGCGCGACGCCTTCGTCCCTGCGCACCTGGCCCACGACGCCTATGGCGACGAGCCGCTGCCGATCGGCGAGGGGCAGACGATTTCCCAGCCCTATATCGTGGCGCGCATGATCGACGCGGCGCGGATAGGCCTGCACGATCGGGTGTTGGAAGTGGGAACAGGGTCGGGCTACGCCGCCGCAATTCTCTCGCGCATGGCCAAAGTGGTTTTCGCGGTCGAGCGTCATCACACGCTCGCCGACCGCGCCGCCGAACGGATGGCCGAACTTGGTTACGACAATTGCACGATAGTAGCAGGCGACGGGATGGAGGGGCTGCCGCAAGCGGCTCCCTTCGATGCCATCCTCGTCGCCGCGCAGGGGACCCAAGTGCCCCGCGCGCTGTGCGAGCAACTGGCAATCGGCGGACGGCTGGTCATGCCCGTCGGCGACGAGAGGATGCAGCAGCTCACGCGAATTATTCGGACCGGGGAGGATAGCTGGGAAAGCGAGGAGATAGCCCCCGTCCGCTTCGTTCCCCTGCTGAAGGGCGAGGTCGACCGGCCCGAAGCCAACGGCGACGATGCCGCGTCGTCCGGCGAGCGCAGCCTGTCCAGCCTCATCGGCGAACGTGCAAACGCCTTGCCTCCGGTCGACGATCCGGACTTTGCCGCAGCGTTCGACCGCTTCGGGGGCCGACGGATCGTCATGCTGGGGGAAGCCAGCCACGGAACGCACGAATTCTACGCTGCCCGTGCGGCGGTCACCAGACGTCTGGTGGAACGGCATGGGTTCAACATCGTCGCCATCGAAGGCGATTGGCCCGATGCGGCGGTCCTCGACCGCTACATCCGCGGCCAGCCCCCGCGCGACCAGAGCTTCGTCCCCTTCACCCGGTTTCCCGAATGGATGTGGCGCAACACGGTAATGCCCGGGCTCCTGCGCGATCTGCGGTCGATCAACGAAGGGCGGCCGAAGGACGACCGGATCGGCTTCTACGGGCTCGACATCTACAACATGCATGCCTCGATCGAGGCGGTGCTGGGCTATCTCGATGCGCATGATCGCGACGCCGCGAAGGTCGCGCGTGAGCGCTACGGCTGTCTTGCTCCATGGCAGGAGGACCCGGTGCTCTACGGGCGCGCCGCGTTGCGCTCATCCTACGATGCCTGCGAAGAGCCGGTGGTGCAGCAATGTCGCGAGCTGCTGCAACAGGCGCTGGAAGGGGAAGGCCGAAGCTTCGATGCCGCGATGAACGCCCGGCTGGTGGCATCGGCCGAACGCTATTACCGCATCATGTATCACGGCGGGGCGGAAAGCTGGAACCTGCGCGATCGGCACATGTTCGAAACGCTCGAACACCTGCTCGACGCCCGTGGCCCCGATGCGAAGGCCGTCGTGTGGGCCCACAACAGCCATATCGGCGATGCACGGGCGACCGACATGGGCAGGCGTCGCGAAGAGCACAATATCGGGCAGCTCGCGCGCGAGAAATGGGGCGATGACGCAGCCCTGATCGGCTTCGGCACGCATACCGGCACTGTCAGCGCCGCAAGCGACTGGGACGCAGAGCGCCAGACCATGAACGTCCAGCCTTCGCTCCCCGGCAGTTTCGAGCGTCTCTGTCACGAGAGCGGCAAGCTGCGCTTCCTGCTGGAAACGAACCGCGATGACGAACTGTCGCGGCGGCTGGGCGAGCCGATGCTGGAGCGCTTCATCGGCGTTATCTATAGGCCCGAGACTGAACGCGGCAGCCACTATGCGCATGCCGTCCTGCAAGACCAGTTCGATGCGTGGTGCTGGTTCGACCGCACCACTGCGCTGGAGCCCTTGCCGAACGGCCCCGCGCAGGAGGACGGTATGCGGGGCACCTTCCCGTTCGGATTGTGAGCGACCCATGCCAGGTTAGGTCCGGAACGCCCCCGTCGGCTGTTCCGTAGAGCAAGTATCCCCATCAATCGATCCGAGGTGTGAAATGCCGGGCAATTACGAACTCAAGCCAGTCGCAGAACAAGTCATCGTCGTCACCGGGGCGACTTCGGGGCACGGGCTGTGTACCGCTCGCATGGCGGCTTCCCGGGGTGCGCGTGTCATGCTTGCCGCCCGGGACGAGGATGCCTTGCGCCAGGTGTGCGAAGGCATTCGCGAGCGCGGCGGCGAGGCGGATTACGTGGTGACCGACGTCGCGAGCGAAGAGGACATGCAGCGCCTCGCCGACAGGACGCTGGAACGCTTCGGGCGCTTCGACACGTGGGTCAACAATGCCGGCATCGGGGTGTATGCGCAGGTCCTCGACCTTGAGATGGAAGACCATCGCCGCATATTCGAAACGAACTATTGGGGCGTGGTCTACGGCTCCACCATCGCCGCACGATATCTGAAGGACCGGCCCGGCGGGGGCGCGCTGATCAATGTGGGCTCGATCAATTCCGATATGCCGGGGCCGATCTTGGCATCCTACAACGCCTCGAAACATGCGGTGAAGGGCTTCACCGATTCCTTTCGGATCGAGCTTCAGGGCAATGACGAGCCTGTTTCGGTCACCTTGATCCAGCCGAGCGCCATCGGCACGCCATTTCCGCAACACGCCCGCAATACGACCGGTTACCGCGCGCGGCTTCCTCAGCCGATCTACGCGCCCGAAGTGGTCGCGCGGGCCATTCTCGATGCCGCGCAGAATCCTCGCCGGAATGTCGTCGTGGGTGGAGCGGGCAAGTTCCAGATCCTGGGTTCGATGATTTTGCCCGGCCTGTTCGACAAGATCGCCGCGGGAATGACCGATAAGCTGGTCGATCGCGACGACCCGATCGCCGAGACGCAGGGCAACTTGCGCCGGCCGCAAGGCAATGACGGTGATGTCGAGGGGCGGCAGGAAGGACGGGGCTACAGCGTCACGACCGCCGCCGGCCGGCATCCGCTGGCCGTCTCCGGCCTGCTGGCGGGCATCGCCGGACTCGGCCTGTTGATGGCATTACGCCTGCGTAGGTGAGGACGCCGTCAAGCAGTCCGCAATGACAATTGCCGGACCTCGATATCAGGAAGATATATGGCGGAGACGGAGGGATTCGAACCCTCGATACCCGTTACCAGGTATGGCTCCTTAGCAGGGAGCTGGTTTCAGCCACTCACCCACGTCTCCGCATGACGCATATCGGCTGCGAGGGGCGCGCTATAGCCACCACCTTCGCACCCTTCAAGGAAGAAATCGGGCCATTCGCAATTCCTTCCAAATAACGCGTGCAGGACTCGATTCAGCGCATTCGGGATTCGGTTCATCGCCGTTTCATTGCGCGGCTGCTCAAAAGGGATTCTGTTTGCGGGGCAGCGCCATGCTTTTTGCCCGCGATGCCGGACGAGGGAACCAGAATGAACATCGCCACCAAATTTACTGCGAGCCTGCTGGCCGCCTTTACGCTGGCGGCAAGCCCGCTTGCCGCACAGGTCCAGAGTGTGGATCCGGATGCGGCCTGGGATGCGCCGATCGATGGAGATCTCGATGCGCCGCAGAATGAATTGCCGCCAATAGGTGACGCCGCCCCGGCGCAAACCGAGCAGCCTGCATGGAACGAGCAGGCGGCCGAGACCCAGGCACCCGCGACCACCATCCAGCCGCAATGGTCCGAAAGCGAGGCGGAAGTGGCTGCCGACGCTGCCGTTAACAGCGCGGGGGTCGACGATCCGGCCACAACCTATCGCGAAGACGATCTGATCGGCGCCGCAGAAGGCGTATTCGGCAAGGGTGCCAAGGGCGTGGCCGACATGATCCGCAAACTGCTGGCCGATCAGGGTGAACCCAATGGCTATATCGTCGGCCGCGAGGCTGGCGGCGCATTCATCGTCGGCGCTCGTTATGGTTCGGGCACGCTGTTCCACAAGATCGAGGGCGAAATGCCGGTTTATTGGACAGGCCCGTCGATCGGCTTCGATGCCGGGGCCAATGCGGGCAGCACTTTCGTGCTGGTCTATAATCTCTACGATACCGAAGAGCTTTACGAACGCTTCCCCGCTGCGGAAGGCACGGCCTATGCGGTGGGCGGGCTGAACGCCAGCTATGTGCGCAAGGGCGATGTCGTCCTCATCCCGATCCGCGTAGGTGCCGGCCTGCGATTGGGCGTCAATGCGGGCTACATGAAGTTCTCCAAAAAGCAGAAATGGCTGCCGTTCTAATCCGGCAGAGGAAAACAAGCGCCATTTGAGGGGCCGCAATCTCGATTGAGGTTGCGGCCCTTCGCGTGATTGCGCAAAGAGCGGGCCATGCTCGACAAACTCGCACCGCAGGCGCCCGACGCCCTTCTCGCCCTTATCAAGATGCACGCCGCCGATCCCCGGTCTGACAAGATCGACCTCGGCGTGGGCGTATACCGCACGAATGAAGGCGCAACGCCCGTTTTTCGCGCGATCAAGCAGGCCGAAAAGCGGCTGCTGGAAGTGCAGGATTCCAAGAGTTATCTGGGGCCCGAAGGCGATGGCGGCTTCGTGAAGGCGCTGATGCCCTATATTTTTGGCGACGATAGCCCGCTGGCCGGACGCATCGAAGGGATGCAGACCCCGGGCGGCACCGGCGCTGTACGTCTTGCCGTCTCGCTGGCGGCCAAGGCAGGGGTTGCCCGCATCCATCTGGGCATGCCGAGCTGGCCCAACCATGCGCAGATCCTGCAGGATGTGGGCGTGGAAGTCGTGCCTTTTGATCACGCCAATGCCGATGGCACTGCCAATCTCGACGCCGTGCTCGGCGCGATCCGCGGTGCTGGCGCCAGCGACGCA
The DNA here is from genome assembly GCA_947504155.1 of uncultured Erythrobacter sp. Lineage (GTDB taxonomy): Bacteria > Pseudomonadota > Alphaproteobacteria > Sphingomonadales > Sphingomonadaceae > Qipengyuania. The sequence continues at coordinate 38,907 of CANNGF010000002.1, read as the reverse complement.
GTGTTGCTGCACGGCTGCTGCCACAACCCGACCGGTATCGACTACACGCCCGATCAGTGGGATGCGATCGCCGATGCCTTTGCGGAAACCGGTGTTCTGCCGATCCTCGATATCGCCTATCAGGGTCTGGGGCAGGGCATGGAGGAAGACGTCGCCGGTGTGCGCGCCGTGCTCGCCAAGGTGCCCGAAGCGCTGGTTGCCTATAGCTGCGACAAGAATTTCGGCCTCTATCGCGACCGGGTCGGGGCCTTCTACATGATCGCGCGCGAAGGCGGCGACATGGACGCCATCTCCTCCAACGCCAATGCGCTGGCCCGCGCCAACTGGTCCATGCCGCCCGATCACGGCGGTGCGGCGGTGCGCCTGCTGCTGGAAGATGACGGCATGACGGCCGTCTGGCAGGAAGAGCTCGACGAGATGCGCGCCCGAATGCGGCGTGTGCGCGACCGGCTGGCAGCGGCGGATAACGAGGTGCCGGGCCTCAATCTCGCCGCGCTGGGCGAACAGAACGGCCTGTTTGCCATGCTGCCGCTGAGCAAGGACCAGATCGCCAGCCTTCGTGAAGATCACGGCATCTACATGGCCGGATCGGGCCGCATCAATGTGGCTGGCCTGCATCAGGGCAATATCGAGAAATTCATCGCCGCGCTGGGCGAGGTGACGAAGGGCTGACAGGACATGGCGCTCGACCGACAACCGCTACTGGAGACCGAGCGCCTCACCCTGCGCCCATTGGCCGAGGACGATCGCGCGGCTTTGTACGCCGTCACGTCCGATCCTGCGGTTTGGGAACAGCAGCCAGTCCACGACCGCTGGCGGCGCGAGGTCTTCGAGGCCTTCTTCGACGAAGGGCTGGCCAGCGGCGGATCACTTGCCGTGCTGCGCAAGAGTGATGGCGTGATCATCGGCCACACGCGCTATGACCATTTCGACGCGGATGACGGCGGCGTGGTCGAGATCGGCTGGACCTTCCTCGCACCCGCATGCTGGGGCAGGGGGCTGAACCCCGAAATGAAGCGCGCCATGCTCGCCCACGCGTTCGGGCATGTGGCCACAGTCCAGTTCCGCGTCGGCGATACCAATTACCGCTCGCGCAACGCGCTGGAGGCGATCGGCGCCGAGCGGACCGAACGCTATGAGCTTGGCCGCTATCAGGGGCGGCGCGTCGTCCACCTCATCTATCGGATCACGCGCGAGGCGTTCGGGAATGGCCCGCTGGCCTGACGTATAAAGCGCTCTTGCGGAACCAGCCGCCACGCGCTCCGTTCTGGTTCAACGGACTGGCAAATCAATTGCTTGTATCCGCCAAGGGGAGAATACCGATGAAGAAGTTTCTGACTATGCTGCTGTTCGGCGGAACCGCGCTGACGCTTTCTGCTTGCAACACCGTCGACGGTGTCGGCGAAGATGTCGAATCCGTTGGCGATTGTGTCGATGGCGTTGAAGGCAACTGCTGAGCGATTCGCTTACTTTAACAGTTCAACAGAAGGCGTTGCCCCAAGTGGGTGGCGCCTTCTTTCTTTGGCAGTTCTGAAACCGCAAATGACGCGAACCAATAGTTCCGTTCTGATAAGGAACTTGGTCGTGGCTGAGATAACTGTATTACTTCGCTAACTCAGGAGAGGGGGGTGGCGTGAAATTTCTGGCTCGAGCTGCCGCACTTCTTGCCCTTTCCGGCGGCACCGTTCCGGCGATGACAGCCATGTCCTCACCGCAGCGGCAGGCGCTAACCGCCGCAGCGCCTGGGTTGCTCGCCGCAAATGATGTGCCAAGCATGCCCGTTGGCTATATCGAGAGTGGCAAAGTCGCCTGGACAGCCGTTTATGGAGAGCGTGCTCCTAGTGAAGCGGCAGGCGAGGACACGCTTTACAATATTGCCTCGCTCGCCAAGCCAGTGATTGCCGAGACGATCTTGCGCTTTGTCGGGTCGGGAACGCTCGATCTCGACACACCGCTGGCCACCCAGTTCGTCGATCGCGACCTTACCGATGACCCGTGCGCACAGAAGATCAATCTACGCCACGCGCTCTCGCATCGGACGGGTGTGCCGGACAACTGGCGCGACCGGATGGAGAGAAGTTGAGGTTGAACTGGGAAACGGGCACTCGCGCACACTACTCGGGTGAAAACTACGCCATGGCTGCCAGCTATGCCAACATGGCGATGCAGACCCGACTCGGGGATGTGTTGCGTTTGCTGGTCGAAGATGACCCGCTGAATACCCTCGTTCAGGCAGAGGCGGACTTTGAGAAAGGCAACCACTGATCGTCCACTCCATTTTTTGGTGGGTGGCTGCAGTGGTCGCTCGGCGATCTGGATTTAGCCGCCGCTCACCAGGGATGGCGGGGTGGGCGGGGGTTGGCAGAAGTCTCGTGGAAGAAGCCGCCGGTCGGGCCGAAATTGTCGAGCGTGGCCAGGTGAACCGCGATCCGTGCGCCTTCTTCGGGGGTTCGCTGGCCCATATGGCCGTTAAGGTCAGTTGCAGTAAGGCCTGGATCGGCGGCGTTGACCTTGATCTTCTCTGCCATCAGTTCGCGCGCGAACTTGGCGACGAACATGTTGAGCGCGGCCTTCGATGCGCCGTAGCCGGCGAAGTCGACATCCCAGTTCTCGCTGCTTGGATCGAGCGTCGCGGAGATCGAACCGAGCCCGCTGCTCATCATGACGACCCGTGCCGCATCGGCTTTGCGCAGCAGGGGCAGAAAAGCCTGTGTGACGCGCACCGCGCCAAACGCGTTGACGTCGAAAATCGTCCGCATGTCCTCGACCGACTCATTGCTAACGGTGCCAGCGTAACCCTTATGCATCCCGGCATTATTTACCAGTGCGTCGAGGCCTGGGATTTGTGAGCCGAGCGCTTCGGCTGCCATGTTGACGCTGGTCTGATCGGTAACGTCGAGAACGAGCGTCTCCGCCTCGATGCCTTCCTTTTCAAGCTCCGCCGCGGCTTCATCGCCGCGATCGCGGTCACGGCAGCCCAGCCAGACGCGATAGTCCTGCTGCCCCAGCTGTCTGGCGATTTCCAGGCCGATGCCCTTATTGGCTCCGGTCACGAGTGCGGTACGTTTGGTCATAGGAGATTCCTTTCGAATAAGGGGAGGGCGCTCACGCAAGGGCACCGCGCAGGTATTCGCGCATCGATGTCGGTTTGCGGTTCAGCAGCTCGCCAAGCAGTGGGTCGGTCGCTGCGAAGTCGCCATCACGCGCTGCCTGGAATGCGCCGAGCAGCATTTCCGCGTAAGGTTCGGGCAAACCTGCCGCGATGCGAGCGTCCTTCCATTCCTCGTCGCTGACGATTTCGTGGCGAATACTGCGTCCGGTAATTTTGGACGCAATCTGCGCTATTTCGGTCATCGTTGGGGCGCTGGTCGCTGTAAGAGGCGGGGTCGGCCCATCGATAGTCTCTGCGCTGCACAGCAGGGCCGCATCGGCCTCGGCTAGGTCCGCTCGGACCGTCCAGGCGATCGGACCGTCCTCGGGCACGCGCAAGGTCCCGGCTTTCAGATCTTTGCCGATCATGGCCATGCAGCTTTCGGCGTAGAAGCCATGGCGCAAAGCAGTGAAACTCGGAACTGCGGCGGCGAGATCGGCTTCTGTGGCGTGATGCTGGCTCGCCGGGGCGAAGGAGGATACCGGTTTCGCGCCCGCATGACTCGTATAGAAAATGCGTCCGACACCGGCTCGCGCGCAGGCCGCTATAGCATTGCGATGCAATGTGCGTGCCTCATCTCCGAGCTTGTCTACCGAGACGATTAAGACCTTGTCCGCATCTGCGAATGCTGCGCCGAGGCTCTCCGGATCGGCGAAATCACAAGCATGAACGTCCATTCCGCGATTTCTCAGATCATCTAGGTCTTCTGGTTTGCGGCTCGCGGCGGCCAGCCGTGCGCTCGGCACCCGGCGCAGCGCGTGATCCGCAATTGCATGGCCAAGGTTCCCGCTTGCTCCCGTAATGACGATCATACCGCACCCTTTCCGTTGTTATCATAAATACATTATCAGTGATAACAATGGAAAGCCATAGGCGCTATCATCGTTCCCGTAGCGGTGATATTCCGACGCCATGAATATATCCGACCGGCCGTCACCCCCAGAACAAAACGGCCCCGAAAAAGTACGCGACCGTATCGTCAATGCAGCCCTGCAATTGGTGGATGAGGGAGGCGTTGCTGCTTTGACCACCAGGGCCGTGGCGCAGGCCGCCGGGGTGCAGGCGCCCACGCTCTATCGCCTGTTCGGTGACAAGGAGGGCCTGCTCGACGCAGTAGCCGAGCAGGGGATGGCCCGGTTCGTAGCCGAAAAGGCCGCGATGATGCCGAACCCGGATCCCGTGCAGGACCTGAGCGATGCATGGGACCACTATATCGAATTTGGACTGGGCAACCCGGCCGTGTTTGCGATCATGAACGCGATCGGGTCGCGCATGGCACAATCGTCAGCCTCCCTTGCAGGAAAGGCGGTGCTTCAACAGCGCGTCCGCCGGATTGCGGAAGCCGGCCGCCTCAGGGTGGCCGAGGACAGAGCGGTGGCTTTGATCCATGCAGCCGGCGTCGGCACGGTATCGACCTTGCTTGCGCTTCCGCCCAAGGATCGCGGTAATTTGCCCGGCGATGCGCGTGAGGCGGTGTTCGGTGAAATTCTCACCGATCCGCCCGCAGCAAAGGCAGACACAATCGCTCCACTGGCGGTAGGCCTGCGCGCCCATCTCGATGACGAAAAACGGCTAAGCGCCGGCGAGAAACTGCTGCTTGGAGAATTGCTCGACAGATTGGCAGCCGAACCAGAATAGTTCGGCACCTGTGGCATGAAGGGCTAGACCGCGATCGCCACGTCCATATCCCCTTCCGTGCGGCGTACGAACACGCTGGTCGCCGGCCCCAATTGCTGGACGTCGAGATCCGCGTTGGCCTCTCCGCAGCCCAAACCGTTCATCGCCAGCCTGGCAAGAAAAGGCGGCAACTGCGGCTTTGCGAAGTGCACGGCGCTCGGCGCACAGACACTCATCCCCAAGACAGCCTGCACCATATACATCGGGGCGGCACTAGCCCAAGCCTGCGGTGCGCAGGCAACCGGGTAGAGCGTTGGTCCACGCCCGTGGCGGCGGCCAAATCCGCAGAAGAGCTCGGGAAACCGCTGCTGATCGAAATAGAAGGTCGCTTCGAAAAGCGCGCCGAACACCTTGTTCGCGGCAGTTTGAAGTCCGTAGCGGGAAAGGCCAGCCACGATCAGGGCATTGTCGTGCGGCCAGATCGAGCCGTTATGATAACTCATCGGATTGTAGCGAACTTCGCGCCGCGACAGCGTCCTTATTCCCCAGCCTGAAAAACAGTCCGGCTCCAGCAGTCGGTCCGCCACGGCTTGCGCATGCTCCGGAGTGGCAATTCCCGTAAGCAACGCGTGGCCGGCGTTCGAGGACACCACCCGGCATGGCTTCTTTTCCCGATCCAGCGCAAGGATATAGCAACCAAGTTCCGCATCGAAGAACGTCGACGCGAAACGTTCCTTGAGATCCGCTGCCTTTGCTCTCCATTCCTTCGCCGCCGCTTCATCACCCCGCGCCCACGACAACTCGGCGAGGGCGTTCCAAGCACCATAAACATAGGCCTGCATCTCAACGAGTGCGATCGGTCCCTCGGCCAGCCTGCCATCTGCATGGGAGATCGCATCATGGCTATCTTTCCAGCCCTGATTGCGCAGGCCATCCTGATTGCGCCGTCCATATTCGAAGAACCCGTCCCCATCGCGATCGCCCGACCGTTCGATCCAGCCCGAAGCTGCCTCGATATGGGGCCAGAGTCTCTCGATCGTTTGCATGTCGCCGGTTCGCCGGAAATATTCTCCGGCAAGAAAGACGAACAGGGGCGTGGAATCGACACTGCCGTAATAGTGCCGGAAAGGCACCTCGCCGGTGTTGGCCATTTCGTTCAGACGGGTTTCGTGAAGGATCTTTCCCGGTTCGGCATCGGCTACTGAATCATCGGACTGGGCCTGCAATTCCGCGAGTCGAAGCAGCGTCCCTTGGGCCAGCGAAGGGTCGTACCAGAGCATTTCGAGAGCGGTGATCAGGGAATCCCGCCCGAAGAGCGTGCAATACCACGGAATTCCGGCGTAAGCTGCGGGACCCTGCGGCGTCTGGGTGGTGAGAGTGGTCACATCGGCTATGCTGCGCGCGATCATGGCATCGAACGATGTGTTCGAGGAAAAGATCGATGGGCGTCCCTCCAGAGCTTCGCGTCGCCCACGGCGCAAGGCACGATAGGCTTCGAGGTAGGCCCGCATCGGCTCTACACCGTCGTCTTCGTCAAAGCGCGCCCGCGTGTAGAACACCTTACGCTCGCCTGGTGCCAGCGTGACGTCGAAACGAACCTTGTGCGCCCCTACGAAATCGGGCTCTGGCGCGAAGGTGACCGCGGTCTGGCGCTCGATATCGTCGAGGCCGGTGTAAGTATATTCGACGCCATTTGCGCTGGAGTTAGGGGCCGTATGCGCGCCGCGACGCGGGCGGTTATCACCGCGAACTTCAAACATGTCGCGGAAATCCGCACCGAGGGTCAGCTCAATGCTGAAAGTGTGCGTGCGCTTGTCGAAATTGCGCACTGCGAGCCGTTCGAAAGCGCTACCGTCATAGAGAAATTTGACCCGGCTGAAATGCAGTACGTCGGGGGGAATTTGCTGTCCTTGCCGGTTGGTGAGGCGCGGGTTGGTAAGATCGACGATCAGGGCATCGACGCGGTCGTCTAAGGCTGAACCGAGCAGCAATGGGTAAGACCCGCACAGGGTAAGCCGCCAGAAGGAAATCTGGCGCATGTCGCGGTAGTAGACGCCTTCCGGGGCCTTTTCGGTTCCGACCACATCCCCATGCGTGTCGAAAAGCGCGAAGGAATCGCCATGCTTCACCGCGCGCAATTCCTGCTCCTGAATGGAACTGGGTGACTGGATCTGATGTTCGTAGCCGGCTTCGATGGTTTCCTGCTCTGTCAAAATCCGAATTTCCCGTTTGAGAGTTACGCAGCCGTAGCGATGCCGAGACCTTTAGGCTTCCGCGCAAAGGGAGGGGTGGGAGTATGGCGCGGTATACGTGCACCCGGCATAGCCTCACCCCCGCGAGACTCGTCGATCAGTTCTTCGAAAAGCCGAACATAGTCGCTGGCCATGCGCTGAACGGTGAACCGCTCTTCGAAATAGGACCGCACCTTGGCCCGATCCATGCCAAGCACATCGTCGACGGCGGCAACGGCTTCGTCCATGCTGTCGACTACCCTGCCGCTAACTCCGTCTTCCATGACTTCCAGGACCGAGCCGTTGCGCCAGGCCACTACCGGAGTGCCGCACGACATGGCTTCGATCATGACCAGCCCGAAGGGTTCGGGCCAGTCGATCGGAAACAGCAAGGCTCCGGCATTTCCAAGCAATTCGGCTTTTTGCTGTTCGTTCACCTCGCCGATGAAGCTGATCTGTTCGTGTTGCTCGACCAGCGGCCGGATCTCGCTTTCCCAGTAAGCCCGATCCACGTCATCGATCTTGGCCGCCATGATCAGCCGGCGCCCGCTGCGTACCGCGATTTCGATTGCCCGGTCCGGCCTTTTTTCGGGTGAAATACGGCCCAGAAAGACGAGATGGTCGCCCCCTGTCTCGTTGTACGGGAGCAGGTCGGCAGGCAGACCGTGATAGATATTCCCGACCCAGTTTACCGGCGGCAACGGTAACCGCTGATTGTTCGAAATCGATACCAGCGGCACATCGCGGAACACACCGTAACAATCGTACAGCTCGGGAATATCCAGCCGCCCGTGAAGCGTCGTTACGGTCGGCGTATCCCAGGAATGGACCACGGGATAGTGAAACAGGTCGATATGAAAGTGGACGACGTCGAAATCGGCCAGCCGCTGGCCCACGCGTTCGATCATGCTGATATGATGCGGTACGAGATTGACCGCTCCGTCGACAAGTCTCAGGGCGCGCGGCGTACAGGGAACCAGTTCTGCCGAAGTTCGGGAATCGCCCGATGCGAACAGGGTGACGTCATGCCCCATGCGCACCAGTTCTTCGGTCAGGAAGTGAGCGATCCGCTCCGTTCCGCCGTAGAGTTTAGGGGGGCAACTTTCGGCCAGCGGAGCAATCTGTGCGATGCGCATCGGAACCCTTTCATCAGCGGATAACCCATCAACGCTCGCAGAGTGAAAAGGCTCTTGGGTATCGAACAATTATCGCGACGAGCGGGTGCGCCTTTGAGGCCAACCGCGTAGAGGGCGTTACGGGACCGCGCTTGGAAGCCCGCTATCTCGATTCAATTGACCGTTATTACGAAATCTCTCTGAGAAACCGTTCGTCGGGCGCTTGAGCCGATAGATAGTCAAGCGTCGCTGCAGGCTTTGGTGCGCTGAAAAAATAACCTTGGAGATGGGTACACCCCAAGTCAGTCAGCAATTTCATTTGAGCTTCGGTTTCTACCCCCTCCGCGACGATCCCCATTCCCAGTGCCTTGCCAAGGCCGACGACGGCTTCGATCACTGCCTTCGCTGCTGGCGAAGTCGAGATCTTGCCGATGAACGACCGGTCGATCTTCACCTTGTCAAAAGGGAACCGCTCGAGATAACTCAGAGCGGAATAGCCGACACCGAAATCGTCCATCAGGATCTGGATGCCGAGCGCTCTCAATTCCGCTAGAAGGCGGAACGTATTTTCGACATCGCGGATCACCAGCCCTTCGGTTACCTCCAGCTGAAGCCTGTTGGGCGCCAAACCCGTTTTTTCGAGAATGTCACTGATCTGTCCGACCAGGCCAGGGTTCTCGAATTGCATTGGGGAAAGATTGACCGCAACGCGGATATCTTCGCGCCATGTTGTCGCAGTGGTACACGCGCTTTCGAGAACCTGGGCGCCGAGTTCGCCGATCAGGCCGCATTCTTCAGCGATCGAAATGAAGACATCGGGGCCGATTGGGCCGCGGTCGGGGTGTGTCCAGCGCGCGAGTGCTTCACAACTCGATATTCGGCCTGTGCTCGTCGAGACCACTGGCTGGTAAGCAACCTCGATCCTGCCGGAGTCGATCGCCTTACGAAGCTCTGACTCGATTGCCCGTCGATCTGCCGCGGCTTCATCAAGATCGGCGCTGAAAAACGAGATTTTTCCCCGGCCTATCTCCTTGGCCTGATACAATGCCAAATCGGCCGCCTGGCGTAGCCCATCGACGGTTTGACCGTCGCGTGGACATACGACGATGCCGATGCAGGCGCTCGTATACGCTTCGAACCGATCGATAGTGTAGGGGTGGTACAGGGCATCGACGACAGCGCTGGCAACGCTCCTTGCCCGCATCGCTGCGTCCCGCCCGACCACGATGATTGCGAACTCGTCGCCACCGATACGGGCGATGACATCTTCAATATCGACCAGGCTGCGCAAGCGATTGCCGACTTCGAGCAAGAGCTGGTCCCCGATAAAATGGCCGAACTGATCATTCACGGCCTTGAAGCGATCCAGATCGATCATCAGCACAGCAAAGGCGGCTTTTTCTACGATCAGCCGTTTCATGCGTGAAACAAAGCTGTTCAGATTAAACAGCCCCGTCAGGGAATCATAATGCGCAAGCTTGAAAGCGCGGCGTTCGTTCCGGCGCAAATCGGTCACGTCCTCCGACAATCCGAGGATGAATTTCTTTTCTGACCCAGGTGCGTCCACGACGAGGCGCTTGGTCCGCAGCATAACGTGCCGGCCGTCGTCATTTGTGAACGCGCTTTCGGAAAATTCTACGTCATCGGAGTTCAGCACACTGGTATCGCGGTCGTAATATCCTTTGCCCACGTCAGGAAACAGCTCGCGATCGGTGCGGCCGATCACTTCCGACGCCGGGCGGCCAATTACCTCTTCGCCCACCTTGTTGAGCAACAGGTAGCGACGCGTTACGCTGTCTTTCACGAACAGCATGGCAGGCAATTGCTCGATGATCGTATCAAGAAACGCGCGCGTGCTCGCTCGGTCCTGTTCCAGCGATTTACGGTCGGTGACGTCACGGATGATGGCAGCGAAGCCTTCCTTCCCGTCTTGGCCTTCGCCGTTCCACCGGGCGATCGAAAGCTCGATTGGAAATCTCTCGCCCGAAGCCCGGTGCGCCTCCAGCTCTACCGTTGTTCCGATCGGCAAAGTCTTGTCTTCGCTGCCCGGTGTCGTAGGCCCGCCGGGGGGAGGCATTGCGAATTCTCCGCCAGGCAGGATGAGGTCGAGCGATTGTCCGATGGCCTCCGCAGCATCGTATCCGAACATTCGTTCGGCACCCGGATTCCAGAAGGTAATCCGGCAGTCATTCCCAACGGCAAGCGCGGCGTCCGAAGTCGCCGTGACCACGCTGGCCGCGACTTCGCCCTCGATTCGGCTCAAACGTTCCTGGATCCGTTCTACGGCAAGCTGCGCCAAATCCCCCAGCGCCTGGCGCTGGCTGGAAGAAAGTGGCGCACGAGGCGAAGTGTCGAATACACACACTGTACCCAGGCAGTATCCCGCAGCGTCGAACATCGGGGCGCCGGCATAAAAGCGAATGCCGTTTTCTCGTGTAACCAATGGATTTTTGGCAAATCGAACGTCATCCGCCGCATCGGTGACTTCGAAGAATTTACGGGCCTCGACGGCATAGGCGCAAAAGGCGTGCTCGCGCGGGGTCTCCTGGAAAGCGATCCCGGTCCGCGCCTTGAACCACTGCCTTTGCTCATCGACGAGACTGATCGCGGCGCTGGGCACGTCGAGCAGGAGGGCAGCCAGCCGCGTAATCTCGTCGAACGCGAATTCCGGCGGGGTATCAACGATGCCATAGCTCGTCAGGGCACGAAGCCGCTCTTCTTCCGACCCTGGGTTTTCAACCATTTCAATGCCCTATGGCTGTTTAATTGAATATTAGCCACACTTGTGCTTCTATTCAATCACCTCGTAGTTACCGCGCCATCCGAGATCGGAAGTGCGGCTCTATTAGCCTCGCAACAAAAGCAGGTAGAAAAGGAAGCGTCGCTTTGGAACGGGTGGCGCTCATGCCCTGCTTACCGTCGCCCCTTCGTCATTTCCGGAACAGGTCGGGATATGTCCACGCCCAGGGATAGCGATTGTTGCCCAACACCATGGTGACGATTGCAGGATAGATCAGTTCGGCGCGCACATCGTTGCCCAGAAGCACGACGCAACGCTTGTTCGCCTCGTCGCACTGGGCGATGTTGCCGGTCCATTCGTTGTGGCCGCCCTTAGCGAAGAAGCGCCCGGAAGGCCCCTCCCACGTATCGACACCCAGACCGCCGGCGAGGTGCACCTTAGGTCCGATAGGGTCGTAGGTATCGAGCACCCCGATCGTGGGGAATTTCGATTTCGTGCTGATCGGCACTTCGGGGCGCGTCCATTCGGCGCGCATTTCCGGCGAGAGTCCTTCGCCCATCAGCATTCCGCGCCACATCCGGGCCTGATCGGCGATGGTCGTGTCCATCGAACCCGACGCGCTCACATTGCTGCGCGCATCGTGCTCCACGAAGCTGCCGTCGAATTTGTAGCCATCCGCCAGGTGGCTTGCGAAGTCCTCGCGCCATTGCATGCTGGTATTGGGCATTCCGAAGCGGTCGAAGATGCGGCGTTGCATCTCCTCCTTCACGTTGAGGCCCAGCCCTTCCTCCAGCACGAATTGCAGCAGGTAGAAGCCTTCGCCCGAATAGGCATAAGCGATGCCCGGCGTGAAGTGGAACGACATGTCGTGGTCGGGCTCGAACCAGCGCAGGTTTGCAAGGCCCGAGCTATGGGTCAGCAAGATTCGCGGCGTGAGCAGGCGCCAGTCCTCATCCCCTTCGAGCGACGACCAATCCCAATCATCATTGCTATATTCGGGCAGCGGCTTGGCCAGATATTCGCTGATCGGCGTGTCGAGACCGATCCTGCCTTCATCGACCAGTTGCAGGACCATATAGGTAAACGCCGCCTTGGTGATCGATGCGGCATACATGATCGTATCGGTTTCGAGCGGCACCTGCTTTTCGACATTGGCATGGCCGAAGGCGCGGACATGGCGGATTTCGTCGCCGTCGATGATCGCGATCGCCATTCCCTTGACGTCATTGGCCGCCATCAATTCCTCGATACGCGTGTCGAGCGCATCGTAATCGTCAGTGACGGCACTCGTCTGAGCACTCGCGACAGGAGCGGTGAGGGCGTTGGGCGCGCAGGCCGCGAGCAGGGTAGCGGCGAGAAGGGGCAGCGTTTTCATGGTATTCTCCTATTAAAGGGGACGAGCGAAAGGGTTGCGCTAGAGGCGCGGAAGTAGGTGTGTGAGTTTGCGGATAATGAGTCCGTCAGCAGGTCATCGCCATCGCCAGGCGACGAAGAAGCAGCCTAGCCCGCCGATGATCAGCGCGATCCCGGGGATGAGCGCCCAGCGGTAAGGCGGCGCCTGTGCGACCACGTCGCTGCCGACCAGATTCCACACACGCTTGCCGCCTGCCACCTGTTCGGTGAACACGGGACCGCGCATCTGGGTGAGGAACAGGGTCTGCTCATCCTCACCCGGCGCGCCCGGCGGGATTTCGGTATCCGACGGGGCATTGGCGGCGATCACGCCGGTAGACTGATAGGTATACTGGGTGAGCATGCGCGCAGGTTCGAGCTGAGAGAAGCCGAGGAAGCCGCCGCCGATCATCAGCGCGGCGAGGCCTGCGATCAATATCCGGCGCGGCGTTTCGATATCGGCTTGCGAGCGCTGGAGCAGGAGATCGCGCAGCGCATCGATCTCGCGCAGCCGGTCGAGCTCGGCGGGGAAGAGCACGCCTGCCATCTCCTCCGCATCGATGCCGTAAGCCTCGACCAGCCTCGCATAGATATCGCCCGACGGGATCGACTTGTTGTTCTCGAGCTTGGACAGATAGCTCTGCTCGATCTTCGCACGGGATGCAGCTTGCGGCTGTGTCCAGCCGCGCTCCGCCCGTTTCTGCCTCAGATAGTCGCCGAATTTCATATCCGCCCTTTCCGCTTTCGATAGCTGTATTCACGGGGAGGAATGGCGCGAATACAAGCGGAATATTCGGGAATAATGGGGAATAGTCGACGCGGGCCCTGTAAAACCTGCGCCATTTACAGGGTTTGGACAGCCAGTAACTGATTGGTGCCTGTTTTTATACTCTTGTCTTTGGACACTCTCCCCGTGCGCGTCGTACGCCGCCACGCAAGTTCGCGGGCATAGCTTCGCTGGCCGCTTCGCCCATGCCAGCGACGATTTCGAAGCCAAGAAAAGTCCCCCTAATCCCTGCATTCGCCACTTGCCTGCAACGCCTCCGTCACTAAGAGATGGCCGCATGACGGGGCGTTCGATTGCGATTGCTGGATGCGGTCCTTGCGGATTGGCCACTGCATTACTGCTCGCGCGGGCAGGAGATCGCGTCGTCGTTTTCGAGCGTTTTACCGAGCCTCGCCCGATCGGTTCGGGCCTGATGATCCAGCCCACGGGGCTTGCCGTGCTGCACCGGCTTGGCCTTGCCGACCGGATCATGGAAGAAGGCGCGCGGATAAACCGGCTGCATGGCACGGCAGCAAACCGCGTGGTCCTCTCGGTCCGCTATGAGGCGCTGAAGGCACGGCCCGCCATGTTCGGCATCGGCATCCACCGTGCCAGCCTGTTCGCCGCACTTTACGATGCCCTGCAGGCCGAAGGCATTCCGCTGCGCACCGGCCGCACGATCACCGGATCGGTCATGCAGGGATCGCAGCGATGCCTGCGTTTCAACGACGGTGAGACCAGCGAGCCGTTCGACCTCATCGTAGACGCGCTGGGCACGCGGTCGGCGCTTGTCTCCGGTCCGTCGGGTCAATTGCCCTATGGCGCGCTCTGGGCTTCGCTCGACTGGCCCGAGGGTTTCGACCTGCCGCGCGACACGCTTTCGCAGCGCTATCGGCTGTCCAGCACGATGGCGGGCGTTCTGCCGCTAAGCAAAGGGCGCGGGCCGCACGAACGGCTGGCCTTCTTCTGGTCGCTGAAGGGCAGCGATCATGCCCGGTGGCAGGATGAAGGCCTCAATCGCTGGAAGGCGCAGGTCCGCAACCTGTGGCCGATGTGCGAGCCATTGCTTGACCAGATCGCCCGGCCGGACCAGCTTACTTTCGCACGCTATGCCCATCGCACGCTGGAGCAGCCGGCCGAAGAGGCGCTGATCCATATCGGCGATGCTTGGCATTCGGCGAGCCCGCAACTGGGCCAGGGGGCGAATATGGCGCTGCTGGATGCCTGGGCGCTTTCGCTTGCCATGGCGCGCAATACCGATGTGGCGGAAGCGCTGAAGGATGCGGTGGCGCTGCGGCGTGCCCATGTCGAAATCTATCAATGGCTGACTTGGCTCTTCACCCCTGTCTATCAGTCCGACAGCCGGGTGCTGCCCTTCATCCGCGATCGGCTGGTCGGCCCCCTGTCGCGCCTGTGGCCAGCCAACAAGATCCAGGCGGCGATGGTCGCCGGGCTGGTAGCCAATCCCCTCCCGGCGCTTGAACTGGACAGTCGATAGGAATGCGGTGACCCTACGCTCGGCCCGGCGGTAGGAACGAATTCAGGCCTGCCTTCGTAAATTAGCGCCCGCCGACTTGTGGCTCGCTGCCCTGCATCCGTCCCCCGCACCGCATTCGAGGAAGCACAGACCATGGACGAACTCGCCAATCGCACCGCGCAGGGGGTACTCGACGATCATCTCAGTCGCGCAGGCAAGAAAGATCGACGAGGATCTAGAGCGGAATTACGCCGAGGATTGCGTGGTGCTGACCGTGCGCGGACAATATCGCGGCCATGACGGTCTGCGCGAACTGGCGGATCTTCTCGGCAAGGAAGTACGCGACGCCGAATACAAATATATCCTCAAGCTTGTCGAAGACAGGTTCGGCTATCTCGAATGGACTGCGGACGATGGCAATGTCGCCATTCACGACGGCGCCGTTCCTACGTGGTAGAGTACGGCAAGATCGTGATGCAGACGATCCATTACACCTTGAATGTGCGCGACCCTGAACGGATGTAGGATTACGCCGGGAAGCTAACGCGTGAACTTCGCCTCGCCAGTCAGTCCCGGACCCTACCCCGCCAGCCCCTGCATCCGCTTGAGATAACGCGCCAGCACGTCGATCTCCAGATTGACCTTCGCGCCTTCTTCCAGCGTTCCCAGCGTCGTCACTTCGGCGGTGTGGGGGATGATGTTGAGGGCAAAGTCACAGGTGCCGTCTTCGCGGTCGTGCACTTCGTTAACGGTCAGCGATACGCCGTCGACCGTGATCGATCCTTTTTCGGCCACGAAAGGCGCGAAGTCGCGGGGGATGCGGATGGCGAGGTGCCAGCTGCCGCCCTTTTCCTGTTTCGTCAG
Organism: uncultured Erythrobacter sp.; assembly: GCA_947504155.1. GTDB lineage: Bacteria > Pseudomonadota > Alphaproteobacteria > Sphingomonadales > Sphingomonadaceae > Qipengyuania. Next base: position 23,554 of record CANNGF010000002.1, on the reverse strand, counting down.
CACTTCGCCCACCGTATCGACATGGCCGGTGACCAGATGGCCGCCCAGTTCGTCGCCCAGCCGCAGCGCGGGTTCGAGGTTCAGCTTGCGGCCTTTCTCCCACATGCCGGGTACGGTGCGTGCCACGGTTTCGCCGGACACGTCGAAGCCGATGCGCGCATCGCCCTTCGTCCCGGCCAGCGTCACCACGGTCAGGCACACGCCCGAACAGGCGATGGAGGCGCCGATATCGATGCCTTCGGGATCGAAGGGGCAGGCGACGGTGACATGCGTGTCGCCGCGCTGTTCGACGCTGTCGATGGTGCCGATGGCGGTGACGATACCGGTGAACATGTTAGGGCTGATCCTCCTGTCTGGTGCGGCGATAGGCGGTGAATGTGTCGCTGCCAAGCTGGCGGGTTTCGGCAAGCTGCCAGCGGCCATGCGCATCGGCCAGATTGGCGAGACCGATATCGCCCAGTGACGCCATGCCGCCACCGATCATGATGGGCGCGCGGTAGATTTCCAGCCGGTCGACCAGATCGGCCTTCAGGAAGCTGGCCGCCGCGCCTGCGCCGCCTTCGACATAGAGATATTGCACGCCGTCCAGCATGCCGATCTGCTCGGGCGCGTTGATCACCTTCACCCCGTCGGGTGGGACGCCGCGGCTGAGTAGGAAGCGCTGCGGGCTGTATCCTTCCAGCCCGGCAAGCCGCACGTCGAGCCGGGGGCGATCCTGCCGCCAGGTGCCGCCGCCCACGATGATGGCATCGCTCAGCGCGCGCCGTGAATGGACATGGGCGCGGGCCTCTGCGCCGGTGATCCACTGGCTCGACCCGTCGGCCATCGCGATGCACCCGTCGAGCGAGAGCGCGAGCTTGAGCGTGACATGCGGGCGGCCATGGCGGGCGCGGGCGAGATAGCCTTCGAGGCTGTGCTGAACGGCGGGAAGGGGGAGCAGGGCGACTTCGATCCCGGCAGCGCGCAGCCGCTCTATCCCGGCGCCGGCGGTGCGCGGATCGGGATCCTGCGCGCCGATCACCACACGGGCGACTTTCGCCTCTGCCAGCAGGGTGGAACAGGCCGGGCCGCGGGGCGACTGGTGGGCGCAGGGTTCCAGCGTGACATAGGCGGTGGCGCCGCGCGCGTGATCGCCCGCCTGTGCCAGCGCCGCCGCTTCGGCATGGGGACGGCCTCCGGCCTGCGTCCAGCCGCGCCCGACGACGCGGCAATCCTTAACGATCAGGCAGCCGACCGAGGGGTTGGGGCGCGACAGCGGGCGGCCGCGCGACGCCAGCCGCGCCGCAGCAGCCAGCCAGCGCGCATCACTCGCCGCCGGTTTCAACCGCGCTGTCCGCCTGTTCCTCGCGTGGGCTGTCGTCACGCTCTCCGAAGAGCCGGTCGAGCCGTTCCTGTTCGGCGCGTTCCTCGGCCAGCCGTTCAGCCTCCGCCTCGGCTTCCATGGCTTCGACATCCATGCCGCTGGCTGCGCCAAGCGTACGGTAGATATCGCGCTTGCGCTCCTCGATCCGGGCGCGTTCGGCGGCGCGTTCTTCCTTCAGCTTCTGGTTTTCGATGTTGGACTGGCGGATTTCCTCGTCGGTCCGGCCTTCGGCGAAGGTGGTGATATAGGTCACCTTGGGCTGTTCGGGCGGGTAGAAGTAATTTTCCTGCGTGATCCAGAACAGCAGCGTGCCCGACATGGCAAAGGACGCGGCAAGGATCGGCCAGCGATAGGGGGTGGGCCGTTTCCATTCAGTCCAGAAGTCGGCAAAACCGCCGACCGGGTTGATCCTGTTTCTCAAACGCATGATGCCTAGATAATAGCAGACGCGCCTTAGCGCTAGCTGAAGCTGGCGTAGAGTGTGCGGCCGTGCTGTTTGAGCCAGCGATTGGCGTCCTCGATCTCGCCTTCATAGATCGTGTCGAGCAGGGCGTGGAAGGCTGGCGAGTGGTCGAAGTGGACCAGGTGGGCCACTTCATGCGCCACGACCGAGCGGCGGACGAAATCGGGTGCCTGCACCAGCCGCCAGTTGAGGCGCAGGACGCCCTTGCTCGAACAGCTGCCCCAGCGGCGTTTCGCACGGCTCAGCCGGACTTGGGCGGGGGGAAGGCCGGCGCGGTCGCAATAATAGCGGACATCCTCGGTGATCAGGCCGATCGCCTCCCGATCAAGCCAGTGTTCGAGGCGTTTTCCGGAACACTCAAGCGGGCCGCCAAGCTGCAGGCGGCCATCGCGCAGCAGGGGTTTGCGGGGCGCATCCTCGCGCCAGTCCACGGCGATTTCGCCGCCGCGGTAGAGTACCTTCCCGGCGGTTATAGGGTCCTGTTTTTCGGGGATTTTCTCCAGCTGCCGGGCCAGCCATTCGCGCCGATCCTCGGCAAAAGCGACGGCCTCTTTCGTGGCACACCAGCGCGGCAAGGTTATGCGAACCGCGCTGCCATCGGGCGCCAGCCGCAAAGTCAGCCTTTTCGCCGTCTTGTGCCGCCGGATTTCGATCGGCAGAACCCGCGAACCCACGGTAATCTGCGGGTCGGCGCTCGCCTGCCGCAGCCATTCGATCATGCCGCCCAGTCCCCGTCCCGGTCCTCGCCGTCGCCCCATTCGACGATGTGATGCTCCAGAGGACCCGCCTCGTCCTCGGAAATAACCCGCCCCGCAACCGATACTCCAGCCGCGATAACCGCCTCGCGGTCACCCGATAAAAGGTAGTGCCAGCGGGGCAGGGCGCGCCCTTCGGCACGGCGGCGATAGGCGCAGGTTTCCGGCAGCCACGGCACCCGGTCCACCAGCTTGAGCGTCAGGCGCAAACAGTCCGGCACGAAGGCCTTGCGGTGCTTGTAGTCGCGGCATTGCGCCGTCTGGCAGTCGAGCAGAGTGCAGGCGACATTGGTCTCCTCGATCTCGCCCGTATCCTCATATTCGACCTTGTGCAGGCAGCAGCGCCCACAGCCATCGCACAGCGCTTCCCACTCTTCGCGGTTGAGATCGGCGAGCGGCCGGTCCCAGAATTTATCCCTCAACGCACCCATTTCGCCAGTTCCGCTGCAACGGCATCCGGCCCGTCCGACGTGGGCAGCAGGGCGAGGGGCTGGCCGTCCGGGCCGAACAGATAGGTCTGGTTCGAATGGTCCATCAGATAGCCGCCGTTGGAGGTTTCTTCGCCCTTGCTGTAGAAAACGGCGAAGTCGGATGCGGCCTTGTCGAGCTGTTCCTTGCTGCCCGTCATGCCGATCAGGCGCGGATGGAAGGCGTCGGTGAACTCGGTCAGCACCTCGGGCGTGTCGCGCTGCGGATCGATGCTGACAAACAGCGGCTGCACTTTGGCGCCCAGATCCGGATTTTCCTTCTCGAAGCGTTTGAGCCCCGCCATCGCGCGCTGGTTGTCGGTCGGGCAGACGTCGGGACAGAAGGCATAACCGAAGTAGATCGTGCGATATTGCCCATCGAAATCGGAGAAGCTGATCGGCTGCCCGGTCTCGCTGGTGAGGGTAAAATCGCCGCCGATCGCCGCGCCGGCAAGCGGCGGCTCGCCCGGGTCGGATGCAGAATCGGCTTGCGAACAGGCAGCCATGAGAAGGCTTGCGGCAATCAGGAATGAAAAGCGGGGCATGACAGTGGGGTTCATGGTCTGCTAACGGCTCGGGTTCAAGGGTTTGCCGCGAGGATATTCGCGATTTCGATACGGAGAATGCAACGGTGCGTACTGTTGGACTGAAACGGATTCTGGCGGTTGCCGGAACGGCGCTTGCTCTTTCGGCGAGCCCGGTGGCGGCGCAGCGCCAATCCGATGGCTATACCTTCATCAAGGCGGTGCGCGATCGTGAAGGCGATGTCGCGACCAGGCTGCTGGATGAGCCGGGCAATACGATCATCAACGCGCGGGATATCGGCACGGGCGAGACAGCCCTGCATGCCGTGGTCCAGCGGCGCGACATCACCTGGGTGAAATTCCTGCTGCAGCGCGGCGCCAACCCCAACATTGCCGACAAGAACGGTGTCTATCCGCTCCAGATCGCCGCGCAGCTCGGCTTTGTCGAAGGGGTGGAGAGGCTGATTGCGGGAGGCGCGCATATCGACGTTTCCGACAGCACGGGCGAGACGCCTCTCATCAGCGCGGTCCATCGCCGCGATCTGGGGCTTATCGAACTGCTTGTTTCCGAGGGCGGCAATCCTGACCGGACGGACAATTCGGGCCGCAGCGCGCGTGACTACGCAACGCTGCTGGGCGCGCGCTCGGGGGCGCTGGAAGCCATCGAAAAGGCGGAAAAGTCGGACGAGGACGAGGCCGAAACCTATGGACCAAGCTGAGATGAACCCCGCCGACCTGACGCTGGACGAGCTACGTCTGGCACTCGCCCCGGCCATCGCTGATGCGGCCGTTTTCGACGGCTGGACCAACGAGGCGCTGGTAATGGCGGCAGACCAGATGGGCGCGGATGTCGATGTCGCCCGGCTCGCCTTCAAGGGCAAGGGCGGCGGCGTCTCGGCGATGGACATGGTCAGTGGCTGGATCGAAACCGTCGATGTAGCGATGGCAGCCGCGCTTCCGCCGGAAAAGCTGGCCCAGATGAAGATACGCGAGCGGATTCGAAGCCTCGTGCAATTCAGGCTCGACGCGGTGGCGGGGCAGGAAGAGGCGCTGCGGCGCGGCCTTGCCATCATGTCCATGCCCCAGAATGCCGCGCGTGCAGTAAAGCTGGGCTGGAACAGTGCCGATGTGATGTGGCGCCTCGCCGGAGATACCGCGACCGACTACAATCACTATACCAAGCGCGCCATTCTGGCCTCTATCTACGGGGCGACACTGGCGGTCTTCGTGGACGACCAGAGCGAAGGCAAGGAAGACACCCGCGCCTTTCTCGACCAGCGTATCGAAGGGGTGATGACCTTCGAAAAGGTCAAGGCGAAGTGGCTGGGATCTGAGCGTGAGAGCTTCAGCGTCACGCGTTTCCTTGGCCGGTTGCGATATCCCGCCCGCTAATCGCCGCGCTATTGATAACCAGTTGCAACAAGCCTTCCGATATGAGAGGGGGCGCGCATGACATTGGACGGTTTCGACAGTGAGAGAAGCGCTCGCATTACCAGCGTCGACTGGGCAGCGCTTGCCGAGGATGAAAGCAAGCGGCTGCAGGCGCTGGGCGTGGACGAAGGGGCCGAGGTTGCCATCATGCACCGCGGAATCTTCGGCACGCGCGATCCGATAGCCTTGCGTCTCGGCAACATGACCATTGCGATCCGCCGTGCCCACGCCACAGCCATCACGGTAGAAGCCGTATGAGCCGCAAATACACTGCCGCGCTGGTCGGCAACCCGAATTCGGGCAAGTCGGCGCTGTTCAACGCGCTGACCGGTGCCCGGCAGAAAATCGCCAATTACGCGGGCGTCACCGTGGAGCGAAAGGCTGGTCGCCTGCTGCTGCCGAGCGGGGAGCCGGTCGAACTGCTCGACCTTCCCGGATCGTACAGTTTCGATGCCGCGAGCCCTGACGAGGCGGTCACGCGCGATGTGGTGAAGGGCACGTTCGACGGCGAGGCCGTGCCTGATGTGCTGGTCATCGTGATCGATGCAGCCAATCTCGAACAGCATCTCGTCTTCGCGCAGGAAGTGCTCGAACTGGGACGCCCCACCGTGGTGGCGCTCAACATGGTCGACCTCGCAGAGCGCGATGGCCTGACGCTGGACCCGGCGGCCTTGTCCGAAGCGCTCGGCGTTCCCGTGGTGCCGACGGTCGCCGTCCGCAGGCGCGGGATCAGTGAATTGCTGGCGGCGATTGCCGAGGCCGAAACCCATGCGGACGAAGAAGCGCACACGCGCTGGCACCTGACGCTGCCCGAGCGGCGGCTTTCTGCCAAGCACATCGCGCGCGGCACAATCTTGTCCAAGTCAACGCGGCACACAATCGAAAACGGCGTCGATAAGGTCCTCCTCAATCCGTGGATCGGTCCGGTAATCCTGTTCGGGCTGCTCTTCATCATCTTCCAAGCCGTGTTTGCCTGGGCTACGCCCTTCGCCGATGCGCTGGAAGGCGGCGTCGGCGTTCTCTCCGAAGCGGTGATCGAGGTACTGCCCGCAGGGACGTTGCGTGATTTCCTCACCGAAGGCGTGCTGGCCGGTGTCGGTTCGGTTGTCGTCTTCCTCCCGCAGATCGTAATCCTCTTCGCCTTTATTCTCATAATGGAAGCGAGCGGCTACATGGCGCGCGCAGCCTTCCTGATGGACCGGCTCATGGCGGGTGTCGGCCTGTCCGGCAAAAGCTTCATTCCGCTGCTCTCCAGCTTTGCCTGCGCCATTCCGGGCATCATGGCGACGCGCAGTATTTCCGATCCCAAGGATCGGCTGACAACCATCCTCATCGCGCCTTTGATGACTTGTTCGGCGCGGCTGCCGGTTTACGCGGTCATCATCGCTGCCGTCATCCCGCAGACGACGATTGGTCCCGGTGTCGGCCTGCAGGGGCTCGTATTATTCGCACTTTATGTGGCGGGCATCGTCGGCGCCATGGTCGTCGCTCTGGTCCTGCGCAGCACGGTGACGAAAGGCGCGGCCAGCGGCTTCATCATGGAATTGCCGCGTTACCAGTTGCCCCACTTGAAGGACCTTGCGATCGGCCTGTGGCAGCGTGCCTGGGTCTTCCTGCGCCGCGCGGGTACGATCATCTTCGTGGCCACGATCGCGCTTTGGGTGCTGCTCAGCTTCCCCAAGGCCGAACCGGGCGAGAGCCAGCTGGATGCCAGCTTCGCCGGGGCAGTGGCCGATACGATCCACCCGGTCCTGGAACCGGTCGGCTTTAACCGCGAGATGAGCCTCGCCCTCGTCCCTGCCATCGCCGCCCGTGAAGTCGCTGTTTCTGCACTCGCCACGACCTATGCCGTCGATACGGAGGACGAAGATGTCGCGGCCGAGGGCGTGACCGAGAAGATCGCCGCCCTGTGGAGCCTGCCGACCGCGCTGGCATTCCTAGCCTGGTTCGTCTTCGCGCCCCAGTGTCTCTCGACGATTGCAGTCGCACGGCGCGAGACCAATGGCTGGAAGTGGCCGACCGTCATGGTCGTCTATCTGTTTGCTTTGGCATGGCTGGCGGCAGGTGCGACTTACTGGATCGCTGTGTCCTTAGGCCTCTAATCCCGTCAGTGCGAGGAACCGCCGGCGACGCGGCAATCCCAGGCTAGCATGCAACCGCTCTGGATTGTTGCGGTTCGCTCGCAATGACGATGTGGGTAAGCAATCGTAGGGGTGGAGAGTCCTTACGCGTTTCGATAGGCCACTGCCAACATTTACGAAGGAACGAATCGATGGCCGGAAGCCTCAACAAAGTCATGCTGATCGGAAATCTGGGCGCAGACCCCGAAGTCCGCAGCTTCCCCAATGGCGGCAAGGTCGCAAACCTGCGCATCGCCACCAGCGAACAGTGGAAGGATCGCAACACTGGCGAGCGCCAGGAACGGACCGAATGGCACACCGTGTCGATCTTTTCCGAAGGCCTCATCAACGTGGTCGAACGTTTCCTGCGCAAAGGCTCGAAGGTCTTCGTCGAAGGCCAGCTGCAGACCCGCAAATGGCAGGATCAGCAGGGAAATGATCGTTACTCGACTGAAGTCGTACTGCGCGGCTTCAACGGCACGCTGACCATGCTCGATGGCCCCGGCGGCGGTCAGGGTGGTGGTTCGGGCTCCGGCGGTGGTTATGGCGGCAGAAGCGGCGGCGGCGCTTCGCGCGGCGGAGATTACGGCAGCGGCGGTGGCGGCCAGTCCGGCGGCGGCTGGAACCAGGGTGGCGGCTCCTCCGGCGGCAGCCAGGGCGGCGGCTCGAACTACGACGATCTGGACGACGATATTCCGTTCTAGAATCTGGCCTTTTGCGCCTGGGGACTATGGTTGAATAGTTTCGCAGGGCACAAGGTGCAAACGGTCTTCAGAGAGCTTGTCAAAACAGGGCGTCAGCGCTTCGGTGCGCCGACGCCTTTTTCGGATTCGTATCGTATTGTTCCGGCCGCGTGTCGCTGATTGCGGGCATGCTTCGATCTAGTCTGGGCTATTCCTTCGGAAGTTATCCTCACGGTTCAATCTGGGACTGCGTCAATCTGGCACAAAGGCGGATCTCTCTGCCCGGATTAAGAAAATCTTCGTAGTCCCCGATCGTCGCACTTCGAGATTCATTCGAACCTATCTGGTTCATTCACCAATTTCGAAACCGCACATCGACGTCCAAATTCGATACACAGTCTTAGAGAGGGTACCCCCTATGAAGAAGCTTGTTTTCGCGACCATGTCGGCCGCTCTTTTTAGCACCGCTGCTTATGCCGGCGACACGGACAGCCAAAGCTTCACGATCAGCGCCAACATCCTGCCCGAATGCAGTGTTGAAGCGCCCAAGGATGTCAACTTCGGCAACCTCGCAATTAACGAAGATCCGGGCGAAAGCGCCCTTGAAGGCACCTTCGGTCGCCGTACTCAAACCCAGAATATCTGGGTTAGCTGCAACTACGGTGCCGATATGGCGATCGCCGCTGAATCGATGACGACCGACGAAGCAAACGACGGGCCTGACGCTGACGACTTCACCAATGTCATCCCGGTTCGCATGGGTCTCGAGGCATCCAACGGCACGTCGTTCCGCAAGATGTTCTTCGATTCGCTGACCAAGGAAGGCGATTCCAAGACGAACACCGACGCCTTCCACGACCGTGCAAAACTGTCGGTTGTGGTTAATCAGGAAGACCTAAAGGGCAAGCGTCCTCTCGCAGGCGCGTATTCCTCCACCGCGACCGTCAATCTCGGCGCAATCTGATCACGCCCGCCGTGTTTAACCGGGAGGGGGCGTTGTGCGCCCCCTCTCTCACTTCCCGCCATTACGGTGATTGTGCCGGGGCGGACTGAGAAAATAACAAAGGGCTGCAGTCGTGGGTTCATTCATACGCCAAGGACTTAAGATACTGGCGGGGTTCGCTCTCATCTTGCATCCTGCGGTCGGCCAGGCGGCCAAGATTTCCCCGATGATCGTTGAGCTGAAGCCGGCCGGCCAGAACTCGATCGCACGCGTTGAAATGACAAACGACAGTTTGCGCGATATTCCCTTCGAGGCGATCGTCATGCGCGGCGTCATTACCGAGGATGGCGAGCTGCAAATGACCCCGGCAGAGGACCAGTTCCTGGTCTTCCCGGCACAAGCAATCGTCGAGGGCAATTCCCAGCAAGTTTTTCGCGTTCAATATGTGGGCGAGCCAGAGCTGCCCCAATCCGAGATCTACTACCTCGCGCTGCGCCAGGTGCCCGTCGAATTCGAGGGCGAAGCCTCGCAAGTCCAGATCGTGGTGAACTACAACGTCCTCATCAATGTTGTCCCTGACGGGACCGCTCCGCTGCCCGCTGTGGCAGAGGTGAGCCCCGCCACACAGGATGAGAAGAACGGCCTCAAACTGCTGGTTCGAAATGACGGCAACCGATATTTCATGGCAGGCCTTTCAGATTGGGTCGTCACGGGCGTGACATCCGACGGCGCTCCTTACGAGGGCAAATTCAAAGGCGGCGAGTTGACCCGCCACATCGGCGTAGGTGTGGTTGGCCCGGGCCGCGCGCGGCGTTTCTTTCTGCCGACCGATGTCAAGCTGAACCCCGGCAGCGTCCAGGTCGAGATCAACCCCTAAGACTATGCGAGGCGGGGGCAGGAGCATGAAGGGGTTGGCGAGCAGGATCGCTATTTCTGCCGCTTTGGCAGCGGTCGCGCCAACGCCTGCTTGGGCGCAGAAGATTGCCTGGCAGACCGCTCCGTCACAAGTTCCCGCCAGCCAGCGGAAGATCACCTTCGCTGTACCACTCGTTTACGGAGAGCGGGTGCTGGGCGATGTAGTGGTGGGAACCTCTCCGTATGGCGGAGAAACCCGGATCGAGCGTGAAAGCCTGCGCCTCCAGCTGGCCCAACTGCTGAATGAAGATGGCTTGGCGGCGCTCGACGAGGTGCTCGGTGATGCCCGTTTCATAACTCCTGCCAGTCTCGCAGCAGAGGGTTTTCCGCTGCGTTTCGACGATGGCCGGCTCGAACTGGTACTTGAAACTCTTCCCGGCGAATTTCGTCCGGTAGGTTCGCTTGGCGGGGAACGGTATTCCCCCATTCCATCCGAGCTCCCCACAATCGAGCCGGCTGAGTTCAGCGCCTACATGAACATCAACGCCAACCTCGATTATTCGGACAATGACGGGGCGGACACGCCGAGCTTTTTCGCGTTCGGCGCGGCGCGCTATCGCAACGTCGTACTCGAGTTCGACGGCGCGCTGACCGGCCAGTTTGGCGAAGACTACCGCTTCTACCGCCGCAGTGTCCGTGCCATTTACGATGATCCCGACAGCTATCGCCGCTACCAGGCAGGCGATCTTCGGCTGAACACTATTCCCGTGCTGAGAACGCCCTTCATAGGCGGCGTCGCGGTCGAGAAGCGGCGCCGAATCTTCGATCCATTCATCGCGGTCCCGCTGCTTAGCGGGCGGGAAATTTTCCTCGACAGCCGTTCGGATGTCGAAGTGATCGTGAACGATGACGTGGTGAGGTCGCTGCAGCTCGAGCCGGGACGCTACGATTTCAGCAATCTCCCGCTGGAAACCGGTTCGAACGATGTGCGGGTGGTAATCACGGACTCTGCCGGCCGGCGTCAGGCTCTCGACCTCGACTATTTCTTCGAACCCCTCGATCTGGCCGTGGGGGAGGATGAATATGTCCTCGGCGCAGGCTTCATCGCGCGGGATATCGAATTCGAGCCCGATTATACCGGCGACCCGGTCGCGACCGGATATTACCGCCGCGCCCTGAACGAGACACTCATACTCGGTGGCGCGCTCGAAGTATCCGAAGACGTGCAGGTCATCGCGGCCGAGACGACCTTCGTGCCGCAAGTAATCCCGGGCGTCTTCGATGCACAGGTGGCCACAAGTTTTGCAGATGGTACAGGCGTGTCGGTGCGGGCCGGATACCGCGTGCAGGGCGGCAACAGTTTGGCGGACCGTCGGCAACTGAGCATTACCGTCGATTACGAAAGCGCGAATTACACCACGATCGGCGACATATTCCCGAGCGATTTCGACCTGCTGACAGTCTCCGGAAGCTACACCCAGTCGCTCACCGAAAGAACCTACGCCAGCGCTGGCGTGCTCTATTCCAAGCGCGGCGGGAATAGAGACGATCGCAAACTGGCGTTCGTCGATGTCTTCCACCGGCTGACGGATCGGATGAGGCTGACCGGCGGCCTCGTCTTCGGCGAAGATGAATTTACCGACAAGAGCTTCGGCGTTCACCTCGGTCTCGCCTGGCAATTCGGCGACCGCAGCCGCTTGAATGCGGATTACCGCAGCCGGAGGGAAACAACCCGTGTCACGGCCTCACGCGGGTCGGACAATTCGGTGGGCTCCTTCGGCTATGACGTCGGCTTTTCCGATACGCGCGGGTCCACCAGCGTGGACGGTAGCGTCAATTATGTCGGTAACCGGTTCGATGCGCGGGCAAGCGTAATATCCAGCGGCACCGGTTTCGGCGATCTCACATCCGACCAGCGCGCGCGCCTGCAGGTGGGAACATCGCTGGCCTATGCCGACGGTTCGTTTGGCATCGGTCGCCCCATTTTCGATTCCTTCGCCGTGCTCAAACCCAATCAGGTCCTTCGCGAACAGGAAGTGATTTCGGGCCGTTCGCTGAGCGATAACGAATATACGGCGCGCAGCGGACCACTCGGGGCCGCCGTTCAATCGGACCTGTCATCCTACAATGTCCAGTCGATCCAGTACGATCTGGCGGGGGCCGACCAGGTCGTGGCCGTCGGGGATGGTACGGCGCGAGTGGAGCCACGCTTCCGCTCTGGTTACAAGATCGTGGTTGGCAATTCCCGTTTCGTCAGCGCGGTGGGTACGCTCACAGTTGGCGGGGCGCAGGCCGAACTGTGGTCGGGCACGATCACTTCGGTGGATGACGAGGGCTTCGAACCCATGCCGTTCTTTACCAATTCCAGAGGCAGGTTCGGTATCATCGGCCTGGCGCCGGGCAAAACCTACCGGGTTGCGATCAGCCGCGAAGGGCGGGAATTCGAAATAAGCGTTCCCGAAGACAACGCCGGCCTGCTTCGCCTCGACGAAGTCGACCTGCCTGCAATGGAGGATTAGGAGAAACGCATGAAAAACTTCATCAAGGCGATTGCTTTTGCCTCCCTGTTCTCCACGCCGGCGATGGCAAAGGATTGCGACCCTGAATTCACCGAGGCGAGCACCACGGTGACGGTCGGGGGCGTGAATGTCGGCGCAAACGAGGTGTCCCGCGAAAACTTCAACATCCGCGTGCGCAACGAAGGCAAGGGGCGCTGTACGGCGAGCATCCGTGTCGCGCGCATCGATGGGGCAAACATCGGATCTCCGCTTGCCTACAGCTTGCGGTCAGGCTCGAACTCGATCGACATCCTGCCGATGGAAGCATCTGCCGCCACTGCGGAGAGCGATTTCCTGGTGAACGGCATTCCCGGTGGCGCGAACGGCCGCGCTGTGCCGTTCATCGTTACGGTTCCTACACGCTGGGGAATCGAGGCGGGCTTTCGCAGCGAACAGTTCCTGCTCACGCTTCTCGATGCTGCCGGTGAGGTACTCGATCGGCATGTGCTGACCATCAACATGCAGATACCGTCATCGGTCAGCATGCGCTTGGTCGGGGCGACGGGGACCGAAACAATCCGTTCGATCAATCTCGGGACCATCGGGAAGGAAAGACCAAACCATTCCGATCCCTTCGGTGTGCGGGTGTGGAGCACTTCACCCTATAGTGTAAGCTTCACTTCGGAAAATGCCGGCGTTCTGGCGCATGAGGCTGGTCTCGACCAGATCCCCTACGATCTGCGGATGGATAATATGCTCGTAAACCTCGTGACGGGAAGCGAATTCACCATACCCAGCGTCGCGCCGCCCCTTGGCATTATTCACCGCCTCAGCGTTCGGGCAGGTCCGGCAACGGCTCGCGCCGGAAGCTATTCCGACCGGGTAACGGTCACGGTGTCGCCGCTCTGATCAGTACAGGGCAAGCGACAGGCTTATCGCCATGTCGCTATTCAGGTTTTCCGATCGCACGACGATAGGTTCCCGGCTCATGCGGGGGCCGGACCGGAATGCGATGGGGGACTGACCCGAAGCGCTGAGCAAAACGGACTGCCCGTTGAAGTCGATTTCGACTTTCTCATTGGCTGCAAGCGAACGGTGGCTTGCAAGGATATGGTAGCCGCGCGACGAATTGCAGAATTCCGTCAGCGTCCCGCGCGCTTCGCCTGAAGCCGGATCGATCGAAAGTGCGTCGGAAGCAATGTCGCAGTGCTCGGGGACCACGGCAGACACCGAAAATCCGCCCAGATCACTCGCTTTGGCGTGCGCCGAAGTGCCCATCAGAGCCGCAATCAGAATAAGACAAGATTTCCGCATAGTCAGTCTCCAAGATGGTTCTCGACTAACCCATAATAGTTAATATTCACTACAATGTGCATCGCACTGCCAAAGTTCCGCGGGCTGCCACTTGGCAAACGCGGCGCAATGAACTGGTTAACCGAAGCACCTCAGGGGCTTGGCCAGGCGGCCCGCTCATACTCTTTGGTGCCGCCAACTGTTTCGTCGTTGGCGGATGGGGCTCTTTCGAGGTCCGAATGTATAGCGGCAGTGCTGGCGTGCATTCACTGCGCAGGTGATCCGAGCTCGCATCAATACGGAAGTAATCGGCACTTATGCATTACTCGGACTGCGCTCGTGCAGCTCAGCTCACCGTCGTTTCGAACGGATTACAATTCCTTCACGAGATACTCTGCACTCGCCGGGCAAAGCGTCGTGAATTCTCTTGAACCGGCAACGTCGTTTGGAGCGTCCTCCCGGCTCGCAGGCTGGTAGCCACTCTGGAGAAAGAACCTCGCTGCCGTTGTTGTCAGAAGGTGAAGCCGTTTGGTGCCGGCATCCCGGGCATGGCCCTCCAGAGCGGCGAGGGCTTCTGTGCCCACTCCCGCAGACCGATGTTCTGCCGGGATGACGAAGGATCGCAGGAGGCGATCGCTTCCGGTCCCCTCGATCCCGATATAGCCAAGCTGGCGATCCGCGCGGCGGATGATGTAGAACTGGCGCCCCGGCTCCGAAAGGTCGTCATGGGGCAGTCCATCGGCCGCGAGCGCGGCGGCAAGGTCGTTCATATCGCTGGCCTCGCCAAAGGGGTGAAGCGATATGACCTCCACGGACTAGTCTTTCTTCAACGACGATAGCGCTTCGGCGAGTGGCCCGGTGGGGGTGCGCTCCTCGTCGCTTTCGATGCCAGCTTCGGCGCGCCGCTCATCTGCGCCCGGGCCTTCGCGATAGGGATCGATGGAAAGGCCGAGTTCCTGCGCAATCGCTTCGCCAAGGTCGAAGGTTTCGCCCTCATATTCGATCTCGTCGAGATCTTCCTCGGTCAGCTCGAACTCCTCGTCCTCTTCGTAATCGCCCATGGTCCCGGCGGGGACAAAGCGGAGCGAGAAGCTTTCCGAGATGTCGTAGGCGAAATCTTCGCGGGTGACGGCGCAGGGTTGCTCGACCTTTGCGGACAAAGTGCCGTCGGCCAGAACCGCCCCGTCCTTCTCGCCGAACTCGACGCTGGCGGTCAGCTTGTGAATCTCGCTGACGCCGAACCGGCGCGCCAATGCCGCACGCTCGGCCTCGTCCGCTTCGATAATCATCGATCCTGCGGGAAGGGCGCGCGGCTTTATCAGTCGCGCCAGTTCGTTGCTGTCCTTGCTCATGCTGCAATCTCCCCGGCGCGCAGATGGTCGGCAGTCGTCCGCCCCAGTCTTTTGTGCAGCCGGATCATCCGTTCGGCCAGGGCATGGCTTTCGTCTTCCTGCGCCATGGTGACGTTGCGCCTGAGCGCTTCGGCCAGCGCGGCGCGATCCTCATCGGCCAGGGCGCTGCGATAGCTCCCGAGGCGGCCGCCCATGCTGCTCATCAGATTGCCGATCTTCTTGCCCACGGTGGGATCGCCAATGCCGGCTTCGCGCAGCTGGCCTTCCATGTCCTCCACGAAAAGCTCGGTCACCAATGCGGTGTGCGGCGCCAGATCCTCGTCTGCTTCCATGCGCAGGAGAACCAGGCTGAGGACCAGCGTGACCATGTCGAACCGGCCTTCCAGCGTATCGGCCACCCCGCACATGCGATACCAGTCGGGTTCGCGCGCCTGTTCCACGATCGTGTGCCACAGCGGGCGCCATTCTTCGCGCGGGTCGGGCTGCGTGCCGAAGAAGCGGGTGAGGAAAGACATGGATCGGTACTCGTTTCGCGAAATCGTTCAGCGGCAATTCAAACCGCCGGGGGCAGGGCCCATCCCCTGTTGCACGCAAAGCCAAGTTGCATGGACGCGCGCGGCGGTTTAGGGCCTCGCTCGCGCATATAGGGCGCGCGGGCCAGCAGGCCAAGCGCCTCGGAAACGGAGTAAAGCAGTTCCCATGAGGGTCACGAAAATCCTTGCCACGTCCGCACTGGTTGCAGCCGGCCTCTCCCTTGGGGCCTGCTCGTCGATCCGGGAGAACCGCGGCTATGTCATCGATTCGGTACTGCTGAATTCGGTCCAGCCGGGAATCGACAATCAGCGCAGCGTCGAAATGACGCTGGGCCGCCCGACCTTCACCAGCCAGTTCGGCGATCCGACCTGGTATTACGTGTCGTCCACCACGGGCCGCAAACCCTTCGTGCGTCCCCGGGTCGAAGCGCATCAGGTGCTCGCCGTGAAGTTCGGCCCCGATGGTGATGTCCTTTCGGCGGACCGTACCGGTATCGACGAAGTGGTCTATCTCACGCCCGATGGCGCAGAAACGCCGACACTGGGCCGCGAGCGCGGATTTCTCGAAGATCTGTTCGGCAATATCGGCACCGTCGGTCAGCCGGGCCTCGGCGGTCAGGGACCGGGCGGTCCGGGCCGCTGATACGCGGCTTGACCGCCTCGCCTTGACCCCTCTGCCGCGCACCCCATATCGCGCGGCATGAGTGATCAGGACAATCGCCACGGCCTCGTTCAGTGGCACGGAACAACCATCATCGGCGTCCGCAAGGGTAACCGCATCGTCGTCGCTGGCGACGGTCAGGTTTCCATGGGCAACACGGTAATGAAGCCCAATGCCCGCAAGGTGCGCCGGATCGGCGAAGGCGGCAAGGTCGTCGCCGGCTTTGCCGGGGCCACGGCCGACGCCTTTACCCTGTTTGAACGGCTGGAAAAGAAGCTTGAACAGTATAGCGGACAGCTGCTGCGCGCCGCAGTCGAACTGACCAAGGACTGGCGTACCGACAAATATCTGCGCAATTTGGAAGCGCTGATGATCGTGGCGGACAAGGAGAACCTCCTCGTCCTCACCGGCAATGGCGATGTGCTGGAACCCGAAGGGGGCATCACCGCCATCGGTTCGGGCGGCAACTATGCCCTGGCCGCTGCCAAGGCGATCGCCGAATATGAAGACGATGCCGAAGTGATCGCCCGCAAGGCCATGCAGGTCGCAGCGGACATCTGCGTCTTCACCAATGGCAATGTCACCGTCGAAGAGGTCTGATGGATTCCCTCTGGGCCAATCCTACATTGCCACCCCTCATATGCGTGAAATTGGACAAGATAGCTTGATCGAAAATCTGACCCCCAAGGCGATCGTCGCCGCTCTCGATGAACACATCATCGGCCAGAAGGAAGCCAAGCGTGCTGTCGCCGTTGCCCTGCGCAATCGCTGGCGCCGTCAGCGGCTCGACCGCAATCTACGCGACGAGGTGACGCCGAAGAACATCCTCATGATCGGGCCCACCGGCTGCGGCAAGACCGAGATCAGTCGGCGTCTGGCCAAGCTTGCCGAAGCCCCCTTCGTGAAGGTCGAGGCGACCAAGTTCACCGAGGTCGGCTATGTCGGCCGCGATGTCGAGCAGATCGCACGCGACCTGGCCGAAGAAGCGATCCGTCTGGAGAAAGATCGCCGCCGCGAAGCGGTTCGCGAAACCGCAAGTCAGGCGGCGATGGAGCGGTTGCTCAATGCTCTCGTTGGCGAAAACGCCAGTGAGGCAACGCGAGAAGCTTTCCGCGAGCGGATCGTCCAGAACGCGATGAACGACACCGAGGTCGAGATCGAGGTCAAGGACCAGCCCCAGTCGAACATGGAAATTCCCGGCATGCCCGGCAATGTCGGCATGATCGACCTCTCCGATATGCTCGGCAAGGCGATGGGCAAGTCAAACCTCAAACGCCGCAAGCTCAAGGTGCCCGATGCATGGGATCGCCTGGTCGAGGAAGAGGCCGAGAAGCGCATGGACCAGGATGACGTGAACCGCGTCGCGTTGGAAAATGCGGAAACCAACGGCATCGTATTCCTGGACGAGATCGACAAGATCGCTGTCAGCGACGTTCGCGGTGGGTCGGTCAGCCGCGAAGGCGTTCAGCGTGACCTGCTGCCTCTGATCGAAGGCACCACGGTTGCTACCAAGTATGGTCCGATGAAAACCGACCACGTCCTCTTCATCGCCAGCGGCGCGTTTCACGTTTCGAAGCCTTCCGACATGCTGCCCGAATTGCAGGGGCGTTTGCCAATCCGGGTCGAATTGCGCGCCCTAACGGAAGAGGATTTCGTCCGCATTCTTACCGAGACGCGCGCCAATCTTCCGCAGCAGTACAAGGCTCTGATCGGTACAGAAGACGTAACGCTGAACATAACCGACGAAGCCATCACCGAAGTGGCGAAAATCGCTGCCCGCGTAAACGAAAGCGTCGAGAACATCGGCGCACGGCGGCTGCAGACGGTGATGGAGCGCTTGCTGGAAGATATCAGCTTCGAAGCGGAAGAGCATAAAGGTGAGACCATCACGATAGATGCGGCTTACGTTCGCGAACGCCTTGACGATCTTGCTGGCGACACGGACCTGAGCAAGTATATTCTCTGACGAAATGACCGTGTCTGGATGATTCTTCTATCCGGCCGCGCTGATCGAGGGTCGGAGGGCAATAGTGAAGGTAATCGTTGCAGCTGCATTACTGGCAGCCACAGGCTCTATTCCGGCAAGCGCACAGGATAGTGCGCAGGCAGAATATGCGGACTGGACTGAAAGTGATTGGTCAGAGGCAGCACGCACTGATGTTCTCGCGGCCTATCGCGAATTCATAGAAAACCATCCGGGCGTTTACGACCTCGCCAATCCAGGCTTTCTCCAGCAGCTAGGCGATGCGAGGTCGGCCGGGCTGGCTGCCGCTGAGAAAGCGACCGACCGGTCAGGCTACGCTTTGGCCTTGGCCCGTTTCAGTTCAATGCTGTCCGATGGCCATGCGCAGGCTTTCGCAATCTCTGCGCCAGTTCCATCAGATGCTCCGCGATACTGGCCGGGGTTTGTTGCCCTGTGGCGCGGCGACCGCCTGCTGGCCAGTACGCCGGATCCAAGTGCGATCCTGAATGGCAGTCAGATTACTGCATGTCATGGTGTCCCGATCGAAAATTTCTTGAGGGACCGCCTGCAGGTCCGAAATTTCCGCCCGAATGAGCAAGGGCAGTGGTGGGTCAGGCCTTCCCAATTGTTCTATTCCATAGGCGAGACTACGAGCATCCATCCGCGCGAATGCACTTTTGTGTTGTCGGATGGAGAAGAGCTAACCCGAACTTTGGACTGGACTCTTCCCGACGCGGAGCAGCGCGACTTCTACGGGGAAAGCGTGTTCCCTGCTGCAGAACCAACTCTCATCAGTGAACCTCGCGATGGGATTTTCGTCATTGGCTTGGGGGATTTCGATCCCGACGAAGAAATGCGGACGGAATATGCCGCGCTCTACTCGGCCGTCGAGAGCAGGAGAGATGAGCTACTGAAGGCAAGAGCCATCGTCTTGGATATGCGTGGCAACAATGGTGGATCGTCGGAATGGTCGCGCAGACTGGCTTCGATATTATGGGGTGAAAGTGCCCTTAAGTCTCGTGCTCCCAAAAGCGAAGCTATCGATTGGCGCGTCAGCCCGGACACGATAGCCTATCTGGACGAAGCTCAAATTGAGTTTCGCGAGAATGGCGAGGTCGAAATCGCCGACTGGTTGTCTAAAGCAACGACAGAGATGAAAGCTGCACGCGATGCAGGCGAGCCTCTTTGGAGAGAAACTGAGGGTGACGTTAGTGCAAATCCGGGGCAGGCCGTATCGGCGAAAACCGATTTTACGGCACCGGTTTATGTGATCAACTGGGGTCTTTGCGCCAGTGCATGTCTCGACGCGAATGACTTCTTCACCCTTTTCGATAACACCAAAATCATCGGCGCACCGACTTCTGCCGATTCAACCTATATGGAAGTGCGATCCGTTCCGCTTCCCGCTGGCCCAGGGCAGCTGGTAATACCGAGCAAGGTATATGTCGGGCGACCGCGCGGATGGGGAGTAATCTACGAGCCCGACATCGAGATGGATCAGGTGGACTGGTCGACTGAAGCGTTCTTGGACAGGATCGAGACAGATCTAGTCTCTGGATGAATTGTGGACCACGCAAGTTCAATGGGCACCTCGCTTACGCCACGTCTGGACAGGCAATACTGGCGGTTTGTCATGATCAATCCCGCCAACGCTCCCCAGTTGTTGGGCTCAGCAATCGGAACCTTCCGCGAGGACGAAGGCATCACGGCGATTGTTCCCGTTCATGCAGCCGATGAACTTGGTATCGAGGGCCCCGATTTTGGCAGGATCTCTTTGATGATCCATTCCGGTCTGGAGGAAGTCGGCCTCACCGCAAAAATAGCGACAGCATTGGCCGAGGCCGGAATTGCCTGCAACATGGTCGCAGCTTTCCACCACGACCATGCGTTCGTACCCGCGGCACGCGCCGACCAGGCCATGGCCATACTGGAAGGTCTAGAGATGAGTCTCTGATCAGGGGTGTGGCGCAAGCCCGGTTTCGACCCCGGTCTTGTCGGTCAGTGCGAACTTGTCGACGAGGTCGCTACTCGCCCTGTTCAATCCGCGAACCTGAACGCTACGACCGTTGCGGCGCATGCGCTCCACGACCTTGTCCAACGCGCTTACAGCAGAGATGTCCCAGAAATGCGCCTTGCGCACGTCGATAACGACATGGTCGGCGGGATCGGGCTGTGAGCTTTCCGGACCGAAAGCCGCTTCGAAGCGCTCTACGCTGGCGTAGAAAATCTGGCCCTTGGCCCTATAGATAGCAGAGCTACCTTCGCGCTCGCGAACAACCTCGAACATGGTCATCACCTTGTGAGTGAAGAACACACCCGAGAGGATCACACCGGCTAATACGCCGAGTGCCAGGTTATGGGTGGCGACAACCACGACGACCGTCGTCAGCATCACCACGCTGGACTGCCAGGGATGTTTGGAGAGGTTCGGTATCGAATTCCACGAGAATGTACCGATCGATACCATGATCATGATCCCGACAAGAGCAGGCATGGGCACCTGACCCACAAGATTGCCGAGAACGGCCAACAGGATCAGCAAAGCCAAGCCGGCGGTAAAGGTCGACAGGCGGCCTCGACCGCCGCTCGTGACATTGATGACCGACTGGCCGATCATGGCGCATCCGCCCATCCCGCCGAAGAACGCGGCGACGATGTTGGCCACGCCCTGGCCTGCACTTTCCCGACGCTTGTTAGAGCCAGTGTGGGTCATATCGTCCACGATTTGCGCAGTCAGCAATGATTCCAGCAGGCCAACGGCAGCCATGGTCGCCGAATAGGGAGCGATGATTGCCAGTGTTTCCCACGTAAGCGGTACGTCCGGAAGGATGAAATAGGGCAGCCCTTCTGGCAATTCACCCATATCCGCCACGGTGTAAACCGGAGCATCCATCCAAATGCTTAGGGCAGTCAGGACGACGATCGCCACCAAGGGGCTGGGAACTGCTGTGGTCAATCGGGGGAATAGGTAGATAATCGCCAGAGCAGCAGCGACCATCGCGTAGGTTTCCCACCCGACGTTTGTCAATTGCGGCAGCTGCGCGGTGAAGATGAGAATTGCCAGAGCGTTGACAAAGCCGGTTATGACCGAACGAGAGACGAACTGCATGAGAAGGTCGAGCCGAAGCAAAGCGGCTATGCCTTGGAATACACCCATCAGGATCGTCGCAGCGAAAAGGTATTCCACCCCGTATTCACGCACCAAAGGTACGACGACGACGGCCACTGCCGCCGTTGCGGCGCTGATCATGCCTGGGCGGCCACCAGTGAAGGCGATAACCATCGCGATGGCGACAGAAGCATAAAGACCAACACGTGGATCGACCCCTGCAATGATCGAGAAGCCGATCGCTTCGGGAATCAGGGCAAGCGCAACGACTATACCAGCAAGAATGTCTGCGCGGATGTTGGAAAACCAGTCGCATTTGATCGCGCCGATGTCAGGCATGTTTGTCGTCCAGCTTTGAAGGGAAGGCGCGCCCCGCGCCAAAAAACTCTGACTCTCTTTAGCAATTGTGCATTGCAGCACAACCCTCACACCTTACCGATAGCAGAGGTGTTTAGGCGAGTGCGCTTTCCTCTTCGCTGTTTTCCGCTTGCTGACGGGCCCACATCTCCGCGTAGAGTTCGCCTCTCCGAAGAAGTTCCGCATGTGTGCCGATCTCCGCGAGCCGACCGTGGTCCAGTACGAGGATACGGTCCGCGTCAGCGATGGTGGAGAGGCGATGAGCGATAGCCAGCGTGGTTCGATGCTCACTTACGCGTTTCAGCGTCCGCAAGATGTCCTGCTCTGTCCTGCTATCCAAGGCGCTAGTGGCTTCGTCCAGCAAAAGTATCGGTGGGTCTTTCACCATTGTGCGGGCAATAGCGACGCGCTGCTTCTCTCCACCCGACAACTTGAGGCCCCGTTCGCCGACTTCCGTGTCGAAACCGTCGGGCAGTCGTTCGACAAACGGCAGGATTGCAGCCGCGTCAGCAGCAGCAACGATTGCATCATGCTCTGCGCCTTCACGGCCATAAGCAATGTTGTAGCCAATGGTGTCATTGAACAACACGCTGTCCTGCGGAACAATGCCGATGTGCGACCGCAAGCTTTCTTGCGTCACACCTGAGATGTCCTGTCCGTCGATCAGGATGCGGCCACGCTGTGGGTCGTAGAAACGGAACAGCAGGCGCGCTATGGTGCTCTTACCGGCTCCCGAGGGGCCCACGATTGCAATATTGCTGCCTGCAGGGACTTCGAAGGTAAGGCCATGAAGGATGGTCCTCTCCGGTTCGTAACCAAAATGTACGTGGTCGAAAGTGATGGTAGGCCTTTTAACTAAGAGTGCAGGGGCTCCCGGCTTGTCTGCCACTTCGACAGGAGTATCGATCAGGTTGAACATCGCGGCCATATCGATGATGCCTTGTCGAATCGTGCGATAGACCCAGCCCAGCATGTCGAGCGGACGGAAGAGTTGAGTGAGGTACGTGTTCACGAAGACTAGATCGCCCGTCGTCAGCTGTCCTTTGCTCCAACCCCAAACGGTATAGGCCATTGCGCCGCCCATCAGCAGGTTCATGATGAGCGCCTGCACCATGTTAAGCATGCCGAGCGAATTTTCGCTCTTGATCGCGGCCTCGGCATAGGAACGGGCAGCGCGGCCGTAACGTTCGCGCTCGCGCTTCTCAGCGCCGAAATATTTGACGGTCTCATAATTCAAAAGGCTGTCGACCGCGCGCGAGAGGGCTTTCCCGTCGAGGTCATTCATTTGCCTGCGCAGCTTGGTGCGCCATTCGGTGATCCACCTTGTGACAGCGATATAGGTAACGACCGTCGCTCCCGTCGCTGCGACCAGTTCCCAACCGAAGTTGAAATAGAATATTATGGCAACGGCAGTCAGTTCGATGACCGTCGGCGCGATATTGAACAGCAGAAAATAGAGCATGGAATCGATGCTCTTCGTTCCACGTTCGATCGTCTTGGTAACTTCGCCCGTGCGCCGGGATAGGTGGAACCTTAGCGAGAGGTTGTGGAGCCTGGCGAAAGTGTCTTCCGCCAGATGCCGCGTCGCTTCCTGCCCGACACGTTCGAAAACGATGTTGCGGGTGTTATCGAACACCACACTTGCGAGCCGTCCTGCAGCATAGGCGATTACAAAAGCGATCGCGACCATCGCAGCCTCGTTCGCCGGGGTGGTCATCGCGTCCACGGCTTTCTTATACGCATAGGGCAGGGCCAAGGTGGTTGCTTTCGCCAGCAATACGAAGCCCATGGCGATCGCGATCCGGCGCCTCAAGTCCGGGTGCTCTTTAGGCCAGAGGTATGGGAAGAAGCGCTTCAGCGTTTTCCAGCTGTCAGCATCCTGACGCTGGTCGGAGGTAATGGTATCGGGTGGCATTGACCGCTATTTGGGATGTCGCACTGTTCTGGGCAAGGTTATGGGGCGCAGTTGCCAGATTGCCTTACTTTAACTCTGGCAGCCGGAAACACGTTTCCACGAGGTTCTATTGAAACTTTTGGTCCGGCACCCATATTAAACAGGCAGAAATGCTCGGGAAGCGACGGGTTCGAAAAAAGTTCAAAAAACTTTCAAAAAACCCATTGACCGAATCCCGGGTGGGGCCTAGATGGCCCTCACCGACGCGGCGCTGACGGTTTCTACCGGAC
>CANNGF010000001.1:0-1250357 GCA_947504155.1 uncultured Erythrobacter sp. | reverse complement strand
GCGGGGTGGAGCAGTCCGGTAGCTCGTCAGGCTCATAACCTGAAGGTCGTTGGTTCAAATCCAACCCCCGCAACCACTTCCCTGAATTCATCAAAGCCCCGTGGCTCTCGCCAGCGGGGCTTTTTCTATGCCCAATACCCACCACCATGAGCATGGGGCCCTCAATTACTCGCAAATACACCTTCTTGCTTCAGGCGGAACTCTACGGTGCGTTCTGAACGCAGCTGAATAGGTAGAGGCGCCCGTTCCTTGCTGAACACCTAACGGCTCCAGGAAGAACTCTTCCAAATACAACCCTACTCGGTCACCGCCAGCAAGCACGCCCGCAGCGTACCAACCACCGTCTCAATCTGCTCCCGACCCGTCGAACTCAACTTTAAACCAATAAAGGAGAGGTGAAGCATTTCACCGATGCCCCTCGCACACATTCCTCGGGAACGAAGCTGTTTTTCATAGGGCAGGAAAAACTCGCAAAGTTTCCGGGTAGCCTCTTGGTGAATGTCTGCGATGCGTTCGCGCATCGTCGTGTCTATCTCGAGTTCGAGTTCATCGGCGTGGGGCATCGTTTGCATGGATTCCCAAGACCTGATGACCAGCCTATCAAGAAGGATCAATATCCGGTCCTCGCGATCGACGACGCCGTCAGTAGCTTCGGCGATCTCGCTCCATCTCGACCAGAAATGATAGCGGATAACGCCATGTAATAGTTCTTCTCTGTTCGGGAAGATATTGTAAACCGTCTGCCGTGACACTCCGGCCGCTTGTGCAATATCATTCATCGTAGCGCGCCGAATGCCGTAGCGACTGATTACTTCATAGCCAGCTTGCGCTATCCTGCATGCTCGTTCTTCCATGGCATTGTTTTTGACAAATGATGCAAAAATGTCAATTTACAATTGTATTTAAATTGTCAAAAGGCCGATCCACATGAGCCGCGGGTGAAACCGTGCGGCGTCCCGCGAGGATTTTAGATGAAGCTTTTTCGAACATTCTTACTGCTGACCCTCGGGGCCTTCGTTGCCGCCTGTTCGTCTTCCGAGGCTCCGCCGCAGGATCAGCCGATCCCCGTGAGGACGGTGACCGTCGGAAAAACCAATCTCGATAACGTTATTGAGCTGCCCGGGCGGGTCGAGCCAGTGCGCGTGGCTGAAGTCAGGGCGCGCGTCACGGGTATCGTTCAGGATCGCATGTATGAAGAGGGCACGGATGTCGGCAAAGGCCAGGCCCTTTTCCGCATCGATCCGTCGGAACTTCGCGCGAGCTACGCACAGACGCAGGCCAGCCTCGAGCGGGCACGTGCCACAGCTGCCAATGCGAACGCAGTTTTGAAGCGGTATAGGCCACTGCTCGAAGAAAATGCGATCAGCGGTCAGGAGTTCGACGCTGCTCAAGCTGCCGCCCGGGAGGCCAATGCGAACGTGGCCCAGATCGAAGCCCAGCTCCGCGCTTCATCGCTCCAGCTAGGGTATACGACCGTGCGTGCCCCAATTTCCGGCCGTGCCGGTCGCGCCGCAGTAACCGAGGGTGCGCTCGTTTCTCAGCCTGAAGGAACGCTGATGACGCGGATCGAGCAAATCTCGCCGATCTATGTGTCCTTTGCCCAGTCCGCCACGGATGTTCTGAAGCTTCGCCGGGCCATTGCGAATGGCGAGCTCGACTTGTCCCCCGGCGATGCGGTCGAAGTGCGCCTCCTGTTTGCAGATGGGACCGAGTATGACTTGCCGGGGGTAATCGAGTTTCTCGATTTCAGCGTGGATGAGTCCACCGGCACCGTTCAGCTACGCGCCGAGTTTCCCAATCCTGACGGGCTTCTGCTCTCGGGTGAGTTCGTCAATGCGCGCATCTATGCAGGCAAAGTCAGCAATGTCGTTGCGATCCCGCAGCGTGCTGTAACCGTAAGCGAAGGTGGCGGCAGCGTCATGGTTGTCGACAAGGAAGGGAAGGCGGCAGTCCGTCCGATCAAGCTCGGCCAACTGATGGGCGATGACTGGGTCGTTGAAAGTGGTCTCAACCCAGGCGATCAGGTTATCGTATCGAACCTTCAAAAACTTCAACCCGGAATGCCAGTCAAGGTGGCGAATGCCGCAACCGGTCGTACC
Source organism: uncultured Erythrobacter sp. (assembly GCA_947504155.1). Classification (GTDB taxonomy): domain Bacteria; phylum Pseudomonadota; class Alphaproteobacteria; order Sphingomonadales; family Sphingomonadaceae; genus Qipengyuania. Next base: position 1,248,258 of record CANNGF010000001.1, on the reverse strand, counting down.
GGCTCCGCGACGCCTGCAAAGCCTGAAGCGAAGGCCAACTAACAATGGCGCGCTTCTTTATCGATCGCCCCATCTTTGCATGGGTGATCTCGCTGGGCATTCTGCTGTCGGGGTTCATCGCTCTCAGGGCATTGCCCATCGAACAGTATCCCGAGGTTGCTCCGCCATCACTGGCGATCAATGTCGTTTACCCTGGTGCCGATGCCGAAACACTCGAGCAGAACGTGACTCAGGTGATCGAGCAGCAGCTGAACGGGGTCGAGGGTTTTCTCTACATGTCCTCGTCCAGTCGTTCGAACGGTTCGGCCGCAATCACGCTGACCTTCGAAGCCGGCACCGACATCGATATTGCGCAGACCGAAGTGCAGAACCGGTTGAGCACGGTCGAGGCGCGCCTGCCCGAAGAAGTGCGCCGCCAAGGTATCACGGTGCGGCAGGCGAACGCAGGCTTCCTGCTTATCGTCGCGCTGACGTCCAAGTCGGGCAATCTGGACACTACCGACCTTGGTAACATCGCATCGACCCAAGTGGTCGATGAATTGCGCCGCGTCGCTGGCGTTGGCGATGTCACCCTTTTCGGTTCGGAATATGCGATGCGCATCTGGCTCGATCCGGAAAGGCTCGCGTCCTACAACCTTTCGCCCAGCGCCGTCGTTGCTGCGATCCGGGAACAGAATGCCCAGACGGCCGGTGGCTCGATCGGCGCGCTCCCGCTCCAGGAGGGGCAGGAAATCACCGCGACGATTACGACCGAGAACCGTTTCGCAACGGAAGACGAATTCCGCCGCATCATTCTTCGTACGGATGAAGGTGGTGCAAGTGTGCGCCTGGGAGATGTGGCGCGCGTTGAAATCGGCGCACAAAGCTACGCCACGTCGACCACGCTGAACGGCCAGCCCATGGCAGGCATGGCGATCCAGCTTGCGACCGGTGCCAATGCCTTGTCCACGGCTGAGGGCGTGAAAGAACGCATGGCGGAGATTGGGGCGGGCCTGCCACAGGATGTGGCTTGGTCAGTTCCTTACGACACAACTCCCTTCGTCGAAATTTCAGTCGAGGAGGTGGTTAAGACGCTCATCGAGGCGATGGTTCTCGTCTTCCTCGTAATGTTTCTTTTCCTTCAGAACTGGCGCGCCACACTTATTCCTACACTGGTGGTCCCAATCGCGCTCGCAGGCGCCTGTCTCGGCCTTTGGCTGTTCGGCTTTTCGATCAACGTGCTTTCCCTGTTTGGCATGGTGCTGGCGATCGGTATTCTGGTTGATGACGCAATTGTGGTCATCGAGAATGTGGAGCGCATCATGCGTGAAGAGGGCCTTGGTCCGCTGCAGGCGACGCGCAAAGCCATGGACCAGATCACAGGAGCGATCATCGGCATTACGCTGGTCCTGATTGCCGTATTCATTCCCATGGCATTTTTCCCTGGGTCCACTGGCGGCATCTATCGGCAGTTTTCCGTAACCCTCTCCATTTCGATCTTCTTCTCCGCCGTCCTTGCGCTATCGTTGACGCCGGCGCTGTGTGCGACTTTCCTTCGCAAGGAAGATATTCAGGGCCACGGCGACGAGACGCCCGCCGAAAGTGAGACCGACGAGCCGGTACCCGATGGCTGGCGCGGGGTGGTAGAGAAAGCCCGCCGTTCGACGGGGCGCTTCTTTGGTCGCTTCAACCGCTGGTTCGGCAAGATGACCGATCGCTACGGGAAGACCAACGAGCGGATCTTGAACCGACCGATGCGTGGCTTCGCAGTTTTCCTCCTGCTTGCCGGACTGACCGGATTGCTTTTCTTTCGGCTTCCCGGCGGCTTCCTGCCCACGGAAGACCAAGGCTATGTCATCACCGTTGTCCAATCTCCTGCGGGCTCTACCCGCGAAAGGCTGAACGAGGCGCTGGCTCCGGTCGAAGAATTCTGGGCCTCGCAAGAAGAGGTTGAAGATCGTGTGGTTGTGAGAGGCTTCAGCTTCTTCGGCCAAGGGCAAAATCACGCTATCATCTTCACCCCTCTGGAAGACTGGGGCGAACGTAGCGGAGATGCGAGTTCGGCCGAAGGTCTGGTGGGCCGTGCCATGGGTATGTTCATGGGGCTCGACAACGCCTTGGCTTTCGCGATCCAGCCTCCGGCAATTCAGTCACTCGGTCAGGCCAGCGGCTTCACGATGAAACTTCAGGACCGTGCCGGTCTTGGCCGCGACGCCCTCACCGCAGCACGTGACCAGCTTCTGGGCATGGCATCGCAAAGTTCGACCTTGGCCAATATCCGTCCAGAGGATGAGGCACCTGCGCCGCAACTTCACGTCGAAGTGGACCGCGTCAATGCACGTGCGATGGGCCTTTCAATGAACGACGTGAACAACGCGCTGTCGATCAATTTCGGTTCCGCTTATGCTAATGATTTCAACCGGCAGGGGCGTGTCCTCCAGGTTCTCGTTCAAGCTGATGCGCCGCATCGAATGACGCCTGAGGATGTGCTCTCGCTCCGTATTCCCAATGCGGAAGGCGCGCTGGTACCGTTCAGTGCTTTTGCTACGGCCGAATGGACTGCGGGTCCGCCAGCGGTAGCCCGTTACAATGGATACCCAGCAATGACGCTGTCGGGCACTGCGGCGCCTGGCGCTTCATCCGGGGCCGCCATCGCAGAGATGGAGCAACTTGCCAGCCAGTTGCCGGAGGGCATCGGCTTCGAATGGACCGGCATCAGCTATGAAGAAAAGCAGGCTGGCGGTCAGATCGGCCTGCTGCTTGGCCTTTCGGTCGTAATTGTCTTTCTCGTGCTTGCCGCGCTCTACGAAAGTTGGGTCGTGCCCCTTTCGGTTCTGCTGATCGTGCCGATGGGTGTTCTGGGTGCAGTGGTGTTCACCATGCTGCGCGGATTGTCGGCGGACATCTACTTCAACGTAGGCCTCATCACGATTATCGGACTTGCCGCCAAAAACGCGATCCTGATCGTCGAATTCGCTATTGAGGAAGAGGCAGAGGGCAAGAGCCCGCTTGAGGCGGTGAAGGCAGCAGCACGGTTGCGGTTGCGTCCGATCGTCATGACCTCGCTTGCGTTTATTCTGGGTATGGTTCCGCTGGTTCTCTCTTCCGGCGCTGGTGCTGCAAGCCGCATCGCGGTCGGAACAGGTGTCATGGGCGGGATGATCGCGGCTACGGCAATCGGCATCTTCATCATTCCGCTGCTCTACCTGCTGGTGCGAACCAGACTGGGAGGACGCAAACCCAAACCGGCGGGCCATCTCGAAGGAGGAATGGAATGAGGCGCTTGCTAACAGCCAGCCTGTCGGCTCTGGCTCTCTCGGGTTGCGTCAACATGGCACCGGATCATGAGCGTCCCGCTCTCTCCACGCCACTTGCCTACGACGCTGATTACCGGCCGGACGGAACCGTGGTCGCCAGTACGCTGACCTATGCGGAATGGTTTGCCGATCAGAGACTGGTCGCGCTTATCGATACGGCTGTTGCGAACAACCGCGACCTTGTGGCGGCGACAGCCCGGATCGAACAAGCTCGCGCGCAGTATCGCATCGAGGACAGCCGCCGATTGCCGACCCCGGTCGCAAGCGCATCTGCTACCCGATCCCGCACGCCTCTCGGTACGGTGCAACCGGGCGCTGAAGGCGCAACAACCACGGATCGGTTCAATGTTGGTGTCGGCGTATCTTCCTTCGAACTGGATTTCTGGGGACGGGTTGCCAACCTCTCCGAAGCAGCGCGGGCGCAGTATCTGGCGGTCGAAGCAAACCAGCGAGCCTTCTACCTTTCTCTTATTGCAGACACGGCATCGACCTATTTCGAATTGCTGGAGACCGAAGCGCAGATCCAGCTGGCTGAGGCGACACTGGAGAGCCGACGGGAAGGTCTGCGCATTGCTCAGCGGCGCCTTGATGCAGGCGTGACATCCGCGCTGCCTTTCCGGCAGGCGGAAACGCTGCTGACTACGGCTCAGCAACAGCTGGCGTCCGAGCGTCTCGCTCAGGCAAGGTTGCGCAACCAGCTGGCAGTCCTGGTAGGCGGGACGATCCCCGCCAACTTGCCGCAGTCCTTGCCAATGACTGCGCAGAACAGGGGGATGGCTCTGGACCCTGGGACGCCGTCAGATCTTCTGCTCGTGCGCCCCGACATACAGGCTGCGGAGGAACAGCTCCGCGCAGCGCGTGCGAACATCGGCGCCGCCCGGGCGGCATTCTTCCCCACGATTTCGCTGACCGGTAACGCGGGTCTGGCGTCGAGCGATCTGGGCGGCCTATTCGGGTCGGATGGTTTCTCATGGTCGTTCGGCCCGTCAGTATCGCTGCCGATTTTCGATTGGGGTGCCCGCGAGGCGAGCTTGGACCTTGCCGAAGCGCGCGAGGTCGAACAGGTCGCGATATACGAAAAGACGGTCCAGACCGCATTCCGGGAAGTATCGGACGGCTTAGCCGGAAGACGCTGGCTGGCCGAGCAGGTTGCGGCCCTGGAGAACGGCGTCGCAGCGCAGGAAAGGCTCGCCCGTCTTGCGCGCCTGCGTTACCGCGAAGGCGTGGCGGATTATCTCGAAGTGCTTGATGCGGAACGCAATCTGTTTTCAGCCCAGCAGCAACTGCTCACCACGCGACGGGCCTATCTGCAGAACGGAACGACCCTGTTCGTCGCTCTTGGAGGCGGGATCGGTACGGTCCGATAGGCTTCTGCCTCTCGTGCTAGGGCTGCTAGATGTCTGTGATCAGATCCCGGCATACCATTGGTAGCCCGAGCGATCTTCCCAATAGCCGCCCTTTCCGCCGCCAACCTCATCGAGGCTTTCGACCAGTTCGATGCTGGTCAGATATTTCGCGTGCTTGTAGCCTAGTTGGCGTTCCAGCCTCAGCCGGACGGGGGCGCCATTGCGTTCGGGCAGCGGCTCCCCATTAAGCTGATGCGCAAGAATGGTCTGGGGATGGAAAGCATCGTCGAGATCGCAGCTTTCATAGTAATCGCCGCCGTTCAAATTGTCGGCACAGCGGAAGATAACAAAGCGGGCTTCCGGTCGGACTTTCGCAGCTTCCAGGATTGTCGAGAGCTGGGGGCCTGTCCATTCACCGATAGCGCTCCATCCCTCCACGCAATCATGACGCGTGATTTGTGTGCGCTGCGGCAGGCCGCGAAGATTTTCCATCGAGAGATCGAGCGGGTGGTCGACAAGTCCTGATACGCTAATGGTCCAGTTGGCAAAGCCATCTTCCATGGCCGCGCGATAGGCTGCGGTGTCGACGCTTTGGGTGCCGTTGCCGCGAAAGAAGGGCGAGATTGCCTCGCGGCCATATTCGGGAGCCATGGAAATGCGCCCGCCGCCAAGTGTCCGGTGCAAACCACGATGCCAGTCCTGCGCTCGGTCGACGATCTTGCCAAACCATGCGCTGTCGCCGACTGCATCGCAGCCCGCGACGACAGTGGCCCCCAGGGCTACCAGAAAGTTACGCCTGCGCATTGCGGCCTCCGCTGGTTTCCATGCGTCCGCCCAATATCATGCCGCGGAGCTGCGTGATTGGGCCTGCAAGCAGCACAAGAAGCACATGAACGATGAAAAAGGCGGCGAGAGCGAAGGCGCTCAGAAAGTGGATCGACCGCGCGCTTTGCCTGCCGCCGAAAATTTCGCTCAGCCACGGCCAGGCCGCTTCCATCCCGGGGCTCATCGCCATGCCTGTGAAGATCATGGTTGGGAGCAGGACGAAGATCACCAAAGCATAGGCGAGTTTCTGCAGGACGTTGTATTTGCCGGTGCCGTGGTCGAAATTGAGCCGGAGGTGCGCTTTCACATCGCGCCAGATGCTTTGCGGGCGCCATTCTTCAGCGCGAAGCACCAGATCGCGCCAGATGTGGCCGTGGATGAGGGCGATTATCATGAAGGCCAGCAGGCCAAAGGCAAAGACGAGCGAGAAGACGACGTGCCAGTCACGCGCTGCGGCGAGGCTGTAATAACTTGGAATTGTGATCCAGCCGGGGAAATCGGGCAGCGATAGCCAGGCTTCCGAAGGCAAAAAGCCCTTATCACCCCAGTACAGGCGCGGGTGTGCGTTCGAGATATTGAGCCCGCTCATGAAAAGCACGATAAGGCACAAGGCGTTCACCCAATGCCATAAGCGTGTGGAGAGGGCGTGGCGCTTCTTCAATGACGATCCCCTTTAGAAGGCCGGTCTATATCGCAGTCGATTAAGCCAGCGCAACGAGAAGCCGAATTCTTGGGTCCGCTGTCGATCACATAAGGCGAGCGCCATCGGGAGCATCGCCCGGCGAGGCAAGCACGATGCGCCCCTCTTCGTCGGGAAAGCCCAGAACCAGCACTTCGGACATTATCGGCCCGATCTGGCGCGCTGGGAAATTGACCACGGCCATCACTTTCCGGCCAATCAGCCCATCCGGGTCATAAAGGTCGGTGATCTGGGCTGAGCTTTTCTTTATCCCTACCTCGCCGCCGAAGTCGACCCGCATCTTGATCGCGGGGTTGCGCGCTTCGGGAAAGGGTTCTGCTTCGATAATCGTGCCGGAGCGAATATCGATCTTCAGGAAGTCGTCGAAGTCTATCTGTTCCATGCTGGTTGCATAAGAAAGCATGGCTGTGCTGTCCAATCGGCAGACTCCGCTTGAAGCCGATAGCGTGCAGGCATACGGGCGATTCGATGCTTTCCTCGGCCTATCCCGTTCGCGCGCTATTGATCGCGATTTTCGTCCTCATGGCGGGCAGCGGCTTTCTGTCTACGCTGATTGCGATCAGGCTGGAACTGGCGGGCGCTTCGGCAGGCATAATCGGCCTTGTCGGCACCAGCTATTTTGGCGGCCTCATGCTGGGGGCGCTCCGCGTACAGAAACTTATCGAACGCACAGGCCATATCCGCGCCTTTGCCGCTTTCGTGACGATCTACTCTGCCAGCAGCCTGACCTATGCGATTTTCGATTCCCCAGCCATCTGGACGGTTCTGCGTTTTATCGACGGGCTTGCCATGGCGGGGGTCTTCGTATGCCTCGAAAGTTGGCTAAATCAGCAGGCAAGCCCGAAGAACCGCAGCGCAATGCTCGCCGCCTACATGATCGCGCTCTATTGCGGTCAGGCGGCTGGACAGTTCCTGCTTAACCTGGGCGATGAGGCGCCGGATCTTCCGTTCATGCTGTCTGCAATCCTGCTTTCCATCGCTCTTCTTCCAGTGCTCCTCACGCGGATGGATCAGCCGGTCATCGAAACTGTTGCGCCATTCTCGCTGCGTCGTCTTTACAAGGTGTCGCCTCTCGGCATCGTTGGTACGCTGGTGACGGGAGCAATATTGGGGGCCTTCTATGCGCTGGGCGCGGTTTACATCCAGCGGATCGGAATGGGTTTGTCGCAGGTTGCACTGTTCACCTCATGCGTCATCGCTGGCGGCGTGGCGCTCCAATATCCGCTCGGGTTTTTGTCTGATCGCTTCGATCGACGGCTAGTAGTCGTTGCCAGCTTCTTCGCGACATTCGCCGTCTCGCTCCCGATCTTTCTGATGGATCTTACACCGGTAGCGGTGATCGGCCTCGGCAGCCTGTTCGGCGGATTTGCTTTTGCGCTCTACCCGCTATGCGTGGCGCATTCGAACGACCATCTTTCCGAAGAGGAGCGGATCGGGGCAAGCAGCGGTCTGGTCCTGACCTATTCGGCGGGTGCGGTGGCCGGGCCTATGCTGGGTTCGATCGGCATGGGTGCACTGGGGCCGGGCGGTCTCTTTGCCGTGACGGGCGCCTTGGCGATACTCGGCGGCATGTTCGGTATCTGGCGCAGTTTCGCCCGTGCGTCGGTTCCGGCAGAGGACCAGCAGGCTTTCCAAAGCCTCCCGCGCACAACGGCCATGGCCGCTATCTTCGAAGCAGCGGACGAGCAGCAGTCCGATAGCTGATGCTGCGCCTTGACTTAAAGGAGTGGTGCAGGCTCTTGGCAACTGACCAAAAAAGCGAGATCAAAGAGTGACGACTTCCCATAATCTTCCGCCACGGCACCGCAGCTGGCTGTTCGCCCCAGGCGATAGCGAGAAGAAAATGACGAAGGCTACGGAAGGCGAAGCCGACATCGTCATTTTCGATCTCGAAGACGCGGTGGCGGAAGAAGAGAAAGGATCGGCTCGCGAGGCTATTGCGGCGTTTCTCGAAGCACGCGACGAGGCGGAAAAGGCTAGGCTATGGGTTCGCGTCAATCCGCTCGACGGGCCGCATACCGCAGATGATCTGGCGGCCGTCATGCATGCCCGCCCGGGGGGCATCATGCTCCCTAAATCGAGAGGTCGGCATGATGTAGAGGAACTTGACCGGCTTCTCACGCCGCTCGAAATGGAGCTCGGCATTTCTCCCGGATCCACTCCGGTCATTGCCTTGGTCACCGAGACCGCTGCCGCGATGTTTACCACCGGCGACTACGCCGATGCGCCGCGCCTCGTAGCGATGACATGGGGGGCGGAGGATCTGGCGGATTCTATCGGGGCCATGTCCAACCGGCTGGAAGATGGCGAATACTCCTTCACTTACGAACTAGCGCGTAGCCTTACCCTGCTGGGTGCGGCCGCCGCCGGCGTACCCGCTATCGAAACGATAGACGGCGATTTCCGCAATCTGGACGGTCTGAAGGCGCGCGTGGAAAAGGTTCGCCGTGACGGCTATCGCGGTATGCTCGCGATCCATCCTGCGCAGGTGCCGGTGATCAACGAGGCGTTCAGCCCGGGCGAGGATGAAATCGCCGAAGCGCGCGAGATCATGGCGCTGTTCGAGGCAAATCCGCAGGCCGGGACCATCGGCCATAAAGGCAAGATGCTGGACCGCCCGCACCTCAGCCGGGCGCGGCAGCTTCTGGCACAAGTTGATGGCTAGGCGCTGAGTCTGCCCACTTCGGCGAGAACGCGCTCGCTCCATTCCGGGCGGCAGATGAGCAGGTCTGGCATGTAGGTATCCTGCTGGTTGTAGATCAGCGGCCTGCCATCGATACGGCTGGCATGCAGTCCGTGCGCCAGCGCGACCGCCACGGGGGCAGCGCTGTCCCATTCATACTGTCCGCCGGTATGCAGATAGATTTCCGCCTCGCCCCTGACCACCGCCATCGCTTTGGCCCCGGCCGAGCCCATCGGGACGAGTTCTGCGCCGATCGTATCGGCCACCGCCACGGCTTCGCTGGCAGGCCGCGTGCGGCTTACCAGCATGCGCGGGGTTTGCGCCGCCAGCGGTAGGGCGCCGGGCGTATCGCTGCGTAGCACTTCCCCCAGACCCGGCAGGGCCACCGCGCCCGTCACGGGTTTGCCGTTTACGCAGAGGGCCACGTGCACGGCCCAATCGTCACGTTCTTCACCGTATTCCCGCGTACCGTCCACGGGATCGACGATCCACACCCGCTCTTTCGAGAGCCTTTCGTCCGTGTCCTTGCTTTCTTCGGACAGCAGCCCGTCATCGGGGCGCTGGGCGCGGATTGCGTGGCAGAGAAACTGATTGGCCGTCTGGTCGCCCGCCTTGCCGAGACTTTTGCTTTCGAACATTCCACTCGCGCGGACTTCGAGCAGTATCCGACCAGCGACATGAGCGAGATGGGCGGCGAGTTCAGCGTCGGTCATTGGGTTCTCGCAGATTTAAACGCAAAGGGGGTTCGCATGACAGACCTGCGCCGCCTTGCGAACCCCCGAGGTGTTTAGAAATTCTGCGGTCAGGCGACGGCAGGTTTTCTCGCGAAGATGCCGAAGCCGGCGATGATCGCATAACAGATGATCGGCAGGATCAGCGCGAAAGCGAGGCTGCCGCTCGTATCGGCGAGGACCCCGAACAGCAGCGGGACAACCGCACCGCCGAAAATCGCGACGTTGATGATGCCCGAACCGTCTGCGGCACGCGGCCCCAGCTTTTCGCAGGCGAGCGAGAAGATGGTGGGGAACATGATCGAGTTCATCAGGCCGACGGCGAGGAGGCTGTAGGCCGCGACTTCACCGCTGCTGAGCGCGCTGATGATGATCAGCAGGATCGATCCGGTAGCATTGAAGGCGAGGATCTTGCCGGGTGAGAACAGACGCAGGAAGTAAGAGCCAATGAAGCGGCCTACCATCGCGCCCCCCCAGTACAACCCGATCATCCAGCCGATCACGCTCTCCGGCTGGCCGAGCACCCGATCTTGGGCGAGATAGTTGATAATGATCGATCCGATCGAGACTTCCGCCCCGACGTAAACGAAGATACACAGCGCGCCATATCCGAACCGGCTGCGTTTCAGCAGGTCGAAACCGGCAAGTCCGGAAGATGCTTCATGCTTTTCGCCCTGAAGGCGGTTGCGGAACAGCCATACAGCCAGCGCCACGAGACCGATCAGGCAAGCAACGCCGAGGTAGCCTTGCCAGATCGCTTCGCTTTCCGCCTGCCTGTAAGCGGTCAGTTCAGCGCCGGAGAGCTGGTCGGCACTAAGATTGGCGAGACTGCCGAGGATGACGATCGACCCGACGATCGGAAAGATCGTCGTGCCCAGCGAGTTGAACGCTTGCGCGAATGTCAGCCGGCTGTGCGCGGTCCTTTGCGGGCCGAGCAGCGAGATCAGCGGATTGGCGACGACCTGCACGATCACCACGCCGCTCGCCAGGATGAAGAGCGCGAAGAGGAAGAGGGCGTAAGTGGCCGTCTGGCTGGCGGGAATGAACAGCAGGCACCCCACCATCATGGTCAGCAGGCCCGCCACTGCGCCGCGCATGTAACCAAGCCGCTTGACCAGTTTCGCCCCGGGAATGCCGACGACGAGATAGGCCGTGAAGAAGCAGAACTGGACCAGCATGGCCTGCGTGTAGTTGAGCGTGAACAGTTCCTTCAGCTTCGGAATGATCACGTCGTTAAGCGAAGTGATGCCGCCGAAGATGAAGAACAAGCCGAAAACGAAGTAATTCAGGCCGGGCGCGTGAATGCCCGTATCGTCGGCGTCGATGGGCGCCGGGTCGGTGCTCGACGCGACATCTGGTGCGAGTGCCATTTCAGTATTCCTCCCAAGTGCCGACGACTTCACGAACCGGCGTTGATTTTGCATCGCGCTATGTGCCAGCCTTTTCGGGCAGCACAAAGCGAATACGATTTCGTGACTTCAGAACGAGCAGGCCGTTCCTTCAGCAACGTCTTCGCGTACCACGCTGGCGATGCGGAAGGTGACTTCGGCTTCGGTTTCGAACCGGATGCGGTTGCCAAGGCCGGGCGCGCACTGCTCGGTGATCAGCATTTCGCGCCAACCCTTGCCATGCGCCACCGCGAAGGGCTGGGTCAGGTCGACCAGAGCATCCTCGCCCACGCGCAGCTTGATCGGGGCGGTCGGGCGCGTCACGACTTCATAGGTGATGCGATAGGCGCCGCCGGTATCGGGCGTCTGCGACAGGCCGAAGCGCGAATTGGCACGCATGGTAATTTCACGCGCATCTTCCTGCGCATTGCGATCATAGCCTCGGACGAGAACACCGGAATCGGTCAGATCACCGCGCATCTGGGCGAGGTATTCGCCCACACCTTCGACATTAGGTTTGACGGCGAATGCGACCACCCCATCCGCAAGGCGGCCGGATTCAAACAACGCGCGCGAAGGACCCTCAAGGAGCGGGGCGCAGTTCTCGTCAAGCTTCGCGGTAGGTGAGGTATCGGTCAGCGCGCGGCCGTATCCGACTGGGAAAAGCGCGCCCTTGGGGGCGTTGAGAGGGCCGTCATCGCAGGTGGCGGGCCAGCTGAAGCCGAGCTTGCCGGTGGCCGGTACTGCGCCGGTAAGGACATCGGCAACGCCGGCGCCTTCGCTACCCGGCAGCCACGATGCGACGAAAGCATCGGCCACGTTCATTTCGCGGTTCACCCACATCGGGCGGCCCGAGAGGAAGACGGCGACCGTGGGCACGCCGTCGGCCTTGAACTTGCGAAGCAGCGTCAGCCCTTCCTCGTCGGTGAAGCCGAGGTGCTTGCGGTCGCCCGCGAACTCCGCATAGGGTTCTTCACCGAAGACGACCACGGCTACATCCGGCTTGGCCGAATAGGTGCCATCGGCCGACAGCGTGGCCTTGCCGCCGCTTTCCTTCGCTGCGGTTTCCAGACCCTTCCAGATCGAGGTCGCGCCCGGGAAATAGCTGTTGTCGAGATCGCCGCCGCCCTGCCAGGTCAGCGTCCAGCCCCCGGCGGCTTGCGCGATATCGTCCGCCGCGCTGCCGGCGACGAGAATGTTCGCGCCAGCTTTAAGCGGCAGTACGCCATTGTTCTTCAGCAGCACCTGCGATTTCGCGACCGCTTCGCGTGCGATGGCGCGGTGTTCGGGCGAACCGAGGAGATCGTACTGGCCGGCATTGGGGCGGCCCGACGGTTGAACGAATTCGTCCAGCAGACCGGCACGGTACTTTACGCGCAGGATTCGGGTCACGGCTTCGTCGAGGCGGGCCATGGGGATCGTGCCGTCCTTGACCTGCGCGACGGTGGTCTCGAGCAGTGCCTTCCAATCGTCCGGCACCATGTAGATGTCGAGCCCGGCGAGCAGCGATTGCGGACAGTCGGTATTGGTACAGCCTGCGACCTGGCCGTGCCCATTCCAGTCACCCACCACGAGGCCGTCGAAGCCCAGTTCGTTGCGCAGCACGCCGGTCAGCAGCGTTTCATTGCCGTGCATTTTGCGGCCGTTGATCGAGTTGAAGCTGGCCATGACCGTTTCCACACCCGCCCCGATGGCAGCGGGGTAGGGGGCAGCGTGGATCTTCTTCAGCTTCTCGATATCGCCGGTCACTTCGCCCTGGTCGACACCCTGATCGGTCCCGCCGTCGCCGAAGAAGTGCTTGGCAGTGGCAATGACATGGCCTGCGCCCAGCCGATTGGGATCACCCTTGCGCCCCTGCAGGCCCTCCACCAGCGCAGCGCCCAGCGGCGCGACGATCTTCGGATCTTCGGAATAGCTTTCATAGGTCCGGCCCCACCGGTCGTCCTGCGCCACGGCAATGGTGGGCGAGAAGTTCCAGTCGATCCCGGTGACTTCGATTTCGGTGGCGGTGGCTTCGCCGACGCGGCGTATCAGATCGGGGTCGCGTGTTGCGCCAAGGCCGATATTGTGCGGGAAGATCGTAGCCCGCATCACATTGGTGTGGCCATGCACAGCATCGGTGCCCCACATGGTCGGGATGACAGGCTCACCGTTGGGCTGCTGGGCGATCGAGGCGAGATACATCTCGTCGGCAAGCTTCAGCCATTCGCTGGCTTCGGCATATTCATCGCCATAAGGGCCGCCGTTGCCGCCATTGAGATAGCTGCCGAAACGATAGCGGCGCATGTCTTCGGCAGTGAAGCTGTTAATCTGCGGCTGGATCAGCTGGGCGACCTTGCGCTCCACGCTCATGCGGGCGATCAGATCGGCGACGCGGGCATCTTCAGCAGCGCGTGCGGTGCTGGCGGCAGGCGTCTCCACATTGTCTGGAACAGTGGCGCACCCGGCAAGAGTTATCGCCGCGGCCGTGGCCATCCAAAACGCTTTCATAACGATCATCCCTCTCCGCGCTCTCTTAATTGAGAACGTTATCAAGAGCGAGGGTTGGCACGCTGTGCGCGTGAAATCAAGCGGCTACTTTGTCTTTACGAGTGTAAGCAGAAGCGCAGTGCCAAGCGCGACGAGGGCGGCCAGCGTGAAGAACAGGGCGCTGAAGCCGAAGACCGGAACAAGGGTAAGGGTAAGCCAGGGCATGATCAGGCTGGGCACAGTGTTGGTCAGGTTGAAGATGCCCAGATCCCGCCCTCGCATGGATGGTTTGGGCAGGACACGCAACGTCTGGCTGGTGTGCAGGGCCAGAAACACGCTGGTCGATAGGCCGAACACGACATAACCGGCGATGGCACTGCCGAGATTGTCGGAAATGGCCATCAGCAGCAGCCCGACCGCGCCAATCGCAGAACCCAGCGCCAGAGGAAGGATCGGTCGTTCGCGGCGATCGGACCAGCGCCCAGCCAACAGAGCCAGTGGCACGGAGAGCGCGAGGACAATCGAGAACACTCGCGCGGTCTCGCTATCCGTGAATGTTGGATCAATGCTGGTGAACCAGATCAGCAGATAGGCAAAGAGGGCGGCTTCGGCGATCTGAACCAGCAGGCGGACCAGCCACATCCGGGCTGCCGCGCTGCGTTTGGCGTGCCTGATCCGTTCTTCGGGGCTGGCGTCGTCGAGCATGAGATGCGGCATCGGGCGGGGGCGCCCGAACAGGAGGACGGGTAGCACCATCGCTGCCACCAGCCCCGCAACCAGCAACAGGCGTTGGTCCGGTCCGGCCAGGCCGGGCAGGGTGACGAATGCGCCGGAAGCGGCCCCGAGCGCGGGCGCGAAGGCCAGCAAACCGCCCAGAAAGCCCTTCTGGCTATCCGGTACCGAATCTCCCGCCCATGCGCCGAGCGGCCCCAGCATCATGTTGAGCGCCAGCTGCCAGACCACGATCAATCCGAGCAGATCCAGCGGACCGCTGGTTGCGCGCACGCAGATCAGCAGCGTGCAGGAAAGCACCAGACCGGTTACTATCCAAGGCCGACGGGTGCCGGTGAGATCGCTCAGCCAGCCGAAGGCGATATTGCCGACGCTGGCGGCGATCGCTCCGGCGAAGGCGATATAGGCGAGCAGGTCGATCCTTGCATCGCCAGCCAGTTCGGTTGCGCGCAGCGGGAGCAAAAGTGTGAGGAAGGGAACGTAGGAAACCGCCCCGCCTGCAACGGACAGGGCATAGAGCCACATGAAGCGCAGCGACTGGCGTTCCCCGCTGGCGACCTCGGCATCAGCCATGCTTTGGTGCGTGGCTCGTCGATTCCCGAACGATCAATTCTCCCGGAACGATGGTCGGCCCGTCTTCGGGTTTCGCAGTATGCTTCTCGATGAGCAATTCCACGACGCGAGATATGGTTGCCGCAATGGGCTGGTCGACAGCGGTCAGCGCCGGCTGAGTAAAGCGAACGATCGGCGAATTGTCGAAGCTGACCAGCGACAGATCCTCCGGCACTCGCAGGCCGCGTTTGCGGGCGGTGGCCAGCGCTGCAAGCGTCATCTGGTCACTACTGGCGATAATCGCGGTCGGCGGCTTGGCAAGCGACAGCAATTTCTCCGTCGCCGCAGTGCCGCTGTCGAAGCCGAAGTCTCCTCGTTCGCACAGGCCCTCACAGGGAAGGCCCGCGCGTTCCATGGCCGCTTCCCATCCCACGATACGGCGATTTGCGAGGCTGAATTCTTCCGGCCCGGCGATAAAGCCGATGCGCTTGTGGCCCAATTCGATCAGATGATCGGTGGCCAGCCCCGCGTTGAAGGTATCACCCATCGTAATGGCGATACCGGGCCCGTCCTGCGTCGAGCCGATCCTGGCAAACGGAATGCCGCGCTGCGCGAGCAGTCCGGTGATCAGATCGTTTTCCGAATGGGGAGGGGTGAGGATCACCCCATCGGGCTGCAACGCTGCAATTGCCGCGCTCAACTCCCGTTCGACGTGATCGTTATGCGTATCGACCAGTTCGATCATCATCCGATAGCCGTGCTCGGCGCAGGTAAGCATCCCGCCAAGCAGCATTTGATCGATCCAGTCGCGCCCTTCGCGCGCGCGCCAGTCGGCGATCGTGCGGTCGCGATCGTTTATCGCCAAGATGATGTAGGATCTGGAACCGCTCATGCGCTGGGCGGCAATACTGGGAACGTAACCGAGCTTGTCGATGCTCGCCTGCACGCGCTCCTTCATAATGGGGCGCACGTTCGGTTCGTTATTGATGACGCGGCTGACGGTCTGCAGGGAAACCCCTGCATCGGCAGCAACATGCTTGATTGTCACCGACTGGCGCCGCCGACCCATTAAGACATCCCCCTAATCGTATCTCTCGCTAACGCAGCAAAA
The DNA here is from genome assembly GCA_947504155.1 of uncultured Erythrobacter sp. GTDB lineage: Bacteria > Pseudomonadota > Alphaproteobacteria > Sphingomonadales > Sphingomonadaceae > Qipengyuania. The sequence goes on along the minus strand of CANNGF010000001.1, from coordinate 1,232,425 downwards.
CCGTCTTCGCCAGCACATTGAAACCGCTTGGGTCGAGTTTCCAGTCGGTTTGTCTATTCGGTGAGGATAAGTGTGGCTCAGTACCGTGGTGGAATGACCGAGGTTGGGCGGTTTTGCAGCATACGGAAGCTCAGGCGAGCAGAGAGCGCTGGAAATTAACGATTTGAGAAGCAGACGAAGATTGACTTTCCCTCATCTGCCACACTCAATTGCTTGGTTTAAATATTTACGCCATCATGCCATATGGTATCCACTTCAACTTCTAATGTGTCGCTAGCGATCGATCTTCTCTTGAAGGCCGTATCCCGTAGGACACCGCCGTCCGGCGATCGTGAATACATCGAGTTGTGGCGACCATTGGAGGGAGCGGGCCTATCTGTTGAAGCGAGCCCGCTCCTCGATGCGGCTTTGTTCATTCGCCGCAATGCTTCACCTCATCTAGCTTCACTGTCGGTTGAAGCCCTACAAAAGATGCTCCTCCAATTCATCGAGGAACAGTTAAATGTTTGGAAACTCGACTTTCACGTTCCACTGGAAGGGGAAAATTACGCAGTCGCGCTGAATGCCTACCAAAAGGAGCAGCTAGCGGATGCGATGGCGCAGTCGCCCATTTTTGCACCTGCCACGGTCCTATTCCTTTTCCCTATCACAGTGTTGCAGATCGATGCTTCCTTCCGGGGCGAGAGCTTTTTTCTCGTCCCACCGAGCGAATTACTGAAGGAGTTGCCCAGCTGGTGCGATCCCCGCGACCTAGCCGCTGAAAAGCATCCGCCGTTTTCGAGGATGGCGAAAACCGTGTGGAAGGACGTGTCATGCTGGCTTGGCGTTCGCGCTCCCGTGGATGAGATCGCATTTCGAACCCGCGACGCAATTCTAGGTTCGATCGCTCTTCTTCCTCACCCGCTCCTCCGGTATCAATTTACAATTGCAACGGTACCAGCGGGCTATGTTAGCTTCTCAGAAGCAGGGATATTCCATTCGGGTCAGCCTTCAACGCCCTCCTTGAGCGAGATGCTTTCTATCGGCCAATCAGATCACGAATGGTTGCACCTGCTGGAGCGCAAACTTGCTTCCAAAGATCGACGCGATCGGAAGGCCGTACTCGCGTTGCAATACTTCTATCGCGCATGGCGCCGTGATCCAGCCTCTCGAATTGCGCCCCTCTGTGGAGCGCTCGAGGCCGTGTTCAGCGACCGAGAAGCTGCCACGCAGGCAATGGTCGATGCGGTCGGGAACTTTTTTGACACATCCTTCGATGCCACACGTGCGCGCCGGTTGGCGAAGCTACGGGCTGGGGTGATCCATGGTGGTGCGCCGAACATTTATGAGGCAAGCGTCTATCAAAAATACTTCACTGATTACCGCGAGGACCCGGTTAGAGATTTGGAGATCGTAACGGCTCGATGCCTACAAAGACACATCTTCGCCGGCGCTCTTGTCGAAAGACCGCACCCGTATGCTTCGCTTCTCAAGCAACAATAAGGCAGCTTTGACATACCGCTAAAAAGGGCAAGAAATAAGGAGCAAGTTTGGCGACACCTCTTCTGCTTCCAAATCAAAGAGGCGTGGTCCACGAACGTCTGGCTGCTGCGGCTCAGGGCTCCGATCGATGGCCCGGTCAGTGGTCCCTCTAGAGCGCACCGACCCCATCGCCCCCTTCACGCAACTTCGGCCTGTTTCGCACCGCAATAGCGTTTCACGAAGGCATGGTGTTCGGGCAGGCCCGCCACGGTCCGGCTTACATTAGCGCGCAATGTGCCAAGGAAGCGGTCCAGTTCCTCGCTGCTCATCTTGGTGGCGACGGGGTGATAGGTTTCGGGCATCAGCCCCTGTCCCATCATCACCTGCACCCAGCTGTTTTCCGCGAACAGTTCCTCGTTCTTGCGGAACACGCGGCCGGTCTCGCGGAAGAGTTCGATCTTCTGCGCAAGGCTGTCGGGAATTTCCATGGCGGCGCACTGGCGCCAGAAGGGCGAATCCCGCCGCTGGGTGACCTTGTAGTGCAGGATCAGGAAATCCCGGATCTGGTCCATATCGGTCAGCTGCTGGTCGTTGAATTCGTCGATATCGCGCTGGCTCACCCGCTCGCCCGAAGGCAGCATCCGGATCAGCCGCAGGACGGCGCGCTGGATCAGGTGGATGCTGGTCGATTCCAGCGGCTCCATGAACCCGCTGGACAGGCCCACGGCCACGCAGTTGCGATGCCATTGCTTGCGCCGCGCACCGGTGGTGAAGCGCAGGCGGTTGGGGGTAGAGCAGGTGGCGCCTTCGACGGTCAAGAGCAGCCGTGACTCGGCCTCGTCATCCGACATGTAGCGGCTGCAATAGACGATGCCGTTGCCTTGCCGGTGCTGCAGCGGGATGCGCCATTGCCAGCCCGCTTCATGGGCGATGGCGCGGGTGAAGGGCATCGGATCGCGAACGCTTTCGGTCTGCACCGCGATGGCGCGATCGTTGGGCAGGTAATGGCTCCAGTCGTCATATCCGACATGCAGCGCGCCTTCGATCAGCAGCGCGCGAAAACCGGTGCAATCGAGGAAGAGATCGCCTTCGATCCGCTCCCCGCTTTCCAGTGTGAGGGCCGCGATATCGCCGCTCTCGCTGTCGAGCTCGACCGCGGCGATCTTGCCCTCGCGGCGCGTGGCGCCGAAGCTTTCCGCCTTGCGGCGCAGGAAGCGGGCATAGGCCGTCGCGTCGAGCTGATAGGCATAGTTGATGCGGTTGTCGGGCAGGATGGCGAACTTGCCGGCATGCGCGGCGGCAAGCTCCAGGCAGTAATCGTCATAGCTGTGTTCGTGCCCCTGTGTCAGCCCGTGCATCCAGAAGTGCTGGAACCCGGCGGACCAGTGATCCTTGCCGGTCGCTCCGAAGGAATGGAAATAGCTTTCGCCGTTGGTTTTCCAGTTCTCGAACTCGATGCCCAGCTTGAAGGTCGCATTGGTCTCGCGCATGAACTCGGCTTCGTCGATGCCGGTCAGCTGGTTGTATTTGACCAGCGGGGGGATGGTGCTTTCGCCGACGCCCACAGTGCCGATCGCATCTGATTCCACCAGCGTCAGCTCGATCGTGCCACCCATGGTTCGCGCCAGGGCGGCGGCGGCCATCCAGCCCGATGTGCCGCCACCGGCGATGACGATGCGGCGGGGTGTGGTTGCGGTTCTCATTGGTTGAGGGCTCTCAGCAGGAATGATCGGATGCGGCTCGCCCCCTCGGGGGTGAGGGGATCGAGGATGCCGCGCGCACCTTCCGGGATGTGATCGGTGACCTTCGGGCCGTGTTCGAACACGTAATGGTCGAACATCTGTTTCCAGATTGCCCGGTCTTGCGGAGGCAGGTCGCGAATGGCGAGGATGGCGTGGTTGAGCGCGTCCTGCGGCTGGCCCAGCCATTTCGGCGTCTCGCGCCACCAGTAGTTCACCAGCACGTTGAACGGGGCCAGCCCCTCCACATGGTGCCACCACATGGACGGGATGAAGACCGCATCGCCGGGCTCCAGCTCGGTGGTGAGGGCGGTTTCCAGCGCGGCTTCGAAGCGGGGGTGGGCGGTGAAATCCGGCTGGTGGAAATCGACCATGCTGACCGCGCGGCCCGCGGGGGTGTTGTCGACCGGGCCGAGATAGAGGTTCTCGAACTGTTCGGGCGGAAACAGGGTGAAGCGGCGGCGGCCAACGGCGCAGCAGGCGAGATTGTCGGGAAAGTCGTTATGCGCGGCGATCCGGGTGCGGGTGCCGATCCAGATGCTCTCGCGCGGCTTGTACTGGGCCACCGGGCTGGGGTTGGCCTCGGTCAAGCCGTTGAAATGCCTGTTCATATCGACCGACGGGACATAGGCGGTGGGGGGATTGTCCTCGCCCTCGTACCGGTCGAAGCCGCCGAAGATGTCGGCCAGCTTGCCGGTCCCCTCGCGGAAGTTCATCTGCATGTCGTCGGCATAGAACATGCGCCCGCCATGGCCCGGCGGGCCGAGAGCCACGGTAAAGGGCATGGCGCGCGCATGGGCCAGCAGGTGCTCCCGCGCCTTGGCGGCGGATTCCAGCCCCGCGCGCACCAGCGGCCAGTCGGCCACCAGGCCCCGCACCACGAACGGCTCCCGCGCTCCCTCGATCAGCTCCGCCAACCCATCGAAATCCGCCACCTCGCGGTCCGCGATATGGGCGAGCTTGGAAAAGATAGGAGTGCCCGCTTCAGCCATTGCCCAACGCAGCATCCTTGCGTTCGATCAAAGCGGAGAAGTGCGACAGCGACGCCACGGCCATGAACACCGGCAGCAGGAAGCCGTGTTTGTGCAGGTCATCCAGCGCATCACCATCGAGCTGCTGAAGCTTGTCCTCTTTGATGATATGGAAGCCGACCAAGGACTGTTTGGACCCGTTTGAAAGCGGAACTTCGAGCGTGAAGGCTTCCAAAAGCTCGTAGCGTTCCAACGCTTCGATAAAGGCGGCAGTCCCCTGATATCCTACGTGGAGCTCGCCGAGCTGGCCGGCTATTTGTTCGAGGTATGGGGTGGAGCCGCCGTCCTCGTCGAAGACACGCATGCCTTCTCCGGAACTGGAAATGCGGGGATGATCCATGTCGACATGGACTTGTCCTTCGCTCCCTTCTTCGCTCGGGGCTCCGATCAGAAAAGGTTGAATGGCCAGCGTAAGCGGCCGATACCGCGCTTCCCATTTGCCTGCGTTCAGAAACAGGTTCTCGCCATTCTCGAAGCCGAAGAGCGCCAATGGCACGAAAGTATCGCCTTCCTGCGTGCGGCGGAACACGATGGGGAATTCACTCTGCACACGACGGAATTCCTCGGGAATAATCATCGTAGCCATCACTCCATCGCCCAATTCTGCTTTGGGTTCGGTGTGGATCCGGAGGTCCCGATGATCTTCGGGGGTCAAGGTCTGATGGTTTGCCATTTAAGCGAATTCTCCCTCCCGCGGATTGGCGGGGTGTGTTGATCTCAGTGCATCGAGGTAGGTACGGTTTGTCGGCATTGCAGCAGTGAGCGCCCGCGCCTTTTCCCGCACTGCCGCTAATTGCGCTTGAACAGGTTCAAGTTCCTCGCTGGACCCGCTCAGCGGTTCGGCGAAACCCATTCCGTAGAGCACATACTGCTGGCTGGCAGCAGAGAACATCTCGTCTACTTGAGGAAAGTCCCATTGGGTTGGGGGGTGATCGCGCCAGAGCTGAAGCTGACGCCCAAGCGAAGGCGGTATGCTCGCGGGATCTCGGTGGGCTTTCCAATAGGGTTCGGAGCGCTGGCTCAGCACATAATGCAGCTTGAGGAAATCGACGACCCGTACCCAGCGGTAGTGGAAGAGCTTGTTGAACCGTTCCGAGTAAGCCGGAAGAGCTTCACGGGTTACAGGAAAGCTGTCTGCGAGTGCTTTGAGAGAAAGCTCTACTAGTACGATTGCAGAGGCTTCGAGAGGTTCGATAAACCCGGCGGACAAGCCTATGGCAACGCAATTCCCCCGCCAGAAGCGTTCCCGATGTCCAGTGCGAAAGCTGATCTTGCGCGGAACAATCGCCTCGGGTTCTTGCCAAGGAAGATTTGTAGCTACGTAGTCTTTCAGTGTCCTCTCGGCTTCTGCGTCTTCCGTAAACTGCGACGAGTAAATGCATCCGATCCCTCGCCGCGTCGGGAGAGCAATATCCCACAGCCAGCCAGACTTGTGGGCCGTGCCAATCGTTTGCGAGGCGATCGGGCTGGCCGGCTGGGTTTCGACCTGAACGGCCAACGCGCGGTCGTTAAACAGCACGTCCGATCGGTCGATCCATGCAGTGCCAAAATGCTCGCCAATCAAGTGTGCGGCCATGCCCGTACAGTCGAGAAAGAAATCGCCGCTGAGTTGTCCACCACTCCGCAGAATTACGGCAGCGATGCGGTCAGGACCTTCAGAAAGGATATCGGTCACTTGATCGCGTATATGCGTGACGCCAAGGCGGTTTACCGCATGTCGGGACAAAAGTCTGGCGAATTTGCCAGCATCGAAATGATATCCATAATTCAAGGCAGCAGCGTAATCGGGCATGGAACGCTGTCGCGGAGCCAGATTTTGCATGCATACAGCGGCCTGCGGAGATGCCAGTTCTGCAAAGGATCGACCGTCAGTCTGCTTCCAAGCTGTGATGAGGGGCCTCACATCTCCCGGGGTGGGCGGGGTGAAGGGATGGAGATAACTGTCTTCTGCTCCGCCCGTACGCCAACCATCGAAACGGGAACCCTGCTTGAAACTGGCATCGCATTCGAAGAGAAATTCACTTTCGGGAATGCCGATGATGCGCAGCGTCTCACGCATGGTCGGCCAACTTCCTTCGCCCACTCCGATGGTCGGAATATCGGGTGCTTCGACCAATGTGATCTGAAGTTCTGGACGCCGGGCTGCGAGATAGGCGGCCGAGAGCCACCCTGCGGTGCCCCCGCCAACTATAACCACCTTTTCGAAATCTATCGCCATGTCAGTTCGACATTCCATACAGGCTTGGCAGCAAGTGACAAAGAAAAGGGCCACACTGCGGTTCTGCAGCGTGACCCATTCTGTGGCTAGTGCAAGGAACGGTAAAGCATGAACCGCTCCATGCCGCCGATCACCAGCTGAAGCGTACGCCCGCTGCGTATCGGGCATAGCCCGGCGCAGCGAAGTGGACAGCCTGATCCGCTCTCCGGTGGCCACGGCGGTCAGCATTCGTCACATTGATGCCTTCGGCGAAGATCGAGAGGCCATTATCGAACTCGTAGCTCGCGCTCACGTCGAACTGACCATAATCTTCCACGAAGAATGGATCAGTTCCATAGCCCGCCAGGAACTCGTCGCGCCAGTTATAGGCGACACGAGCCTGGAAGCCGTAGTTCTCGTAGTAAAGAACGGCATTGGCGCTATCCGATACTCCGTTGATTGCATACTGCGGCTCAGGATCGAAACCCGGGCGAAGCAAGTCGTACTCGAGGTCACTGTTGACGACCGTGTAATTCAAGATCGCACCAAAGCCCGTGTCCCAGAAGCTGTGCTGTATCGCAAACTCGAAGCCATCGACCGTCGCGGGCTCTTCAAGGTTTACCGGACTGCTCAAATTGAAGCTGAGTAGTGGATCGCCTGCTTGTCCAATGATGCCAAGGGGATTGCCGTCAGCATCGTATTGAACGGCGTCCGGGTAATTGGTTGCCGCATAATTCAGGATTTGCGCGAAACTGGCGTCGGAGCCCAGTGCGGCAACAGCTTCGTTGAAGATTGCGCCATCGCTGGGATCGGGCAGATCAAAAGGCGTGTCCCGACGATTGCGATTCCCAATGAAGTTGGAAACTCGCTTGTTGAAATAACCAACGGAAATGTAGCTGGACGGTCCATAGTACCATTCAGCGGATAGATCGATGTTCTTCGATTTGTACGGCAAGAGGAATGGGTTGCCCCCACCACCTGTGCTGCCACCGTCCGGCCGCGCTGGGAAGTTAAGGTTAAAGCCCGCTTCCAGGTTGCCATAACTTGGACGTGTAATCGTATGACTGTAAGAAGCGCGCAGAACGACGTCTTCGATTGGCGACATGTCGAAATCGACCGCAGGTAGCCAATTGTCGTATGAATTTCTGTCTGTGCGGAATTGACGCCCAACTTCGAACAACGTCATTTCATTAAAGGACAGCAACGATGCCCCGGAGTAGGTCGGCGTCAAAGCCGAGCTTACAAGATCCGTAATTTCGTAGCGCAGGCCGAGAAGAAGATGCGCGTCGTCAGCCAGGATGTCGAAAGTATGCGATGACTGGATGTACGGAGCGATCGTCTTTTCCCGCAAACGACGGTCAGTCGTCAATTCCGCGAGGCAGCCTTCGCCCGACCAATCGCCGACTATCGAATTCGAACAGACGCCGAAGCGGCTTTCGAGGTCATTGATCAGTCGCACTGTATCGATGGTGAAGTAGCTACCGATGATCGCTGGATCCTGTGATCCCTCCATACCCTCAAGGTCGGCAGACAGATCACGTTCGGTGAAGATGTCGTCCGCTGGATCGTAGCGCTCGAAAATATCTGGATCGGGATTTACATCAATGCCGCCCCAGGTTTCGTTCTGAAGATTGCCATATGCGGTGCGGACCTTGTTATCGGTGTAAGTAACACCGAAATCCAGTGCGTCGATGAGACCGGTATCAAAGTCATATCCGCCGGAGAGACGGAATTCTTGGATTCGATCTTTCATGTAACCAGTGCGGAACGCATTACCTGAGGCAACAATATTCGAAGCCTGAATTTCCGAACCAGGATACATGGCCACCGAGATAACCGGCATGTCGGAGGTGAAGTCGACTATTTGTTCCTGTACGCCGAAAATCGCACTGCCGACGGCGACACTGCTTCCGAATGGTGACGTCGGCTTCGATTCCGCGGTCGAATGGTGTGCGTCCAGCTCCCATCTGAAACCGCTCGGATGGTTCCATTTCAGGTTACCACCAACCGAATGGTTCACATTGCGGTTGGCCGCAACAGCGCCCGTAATGGCCAAGTCTTTCCCTTCGCCGGCACTGAAGCTTTCGCCGTAGAAATTCGGCCCTGCGACTGGTCCGTCGGTCCAACTGCTGGAGGTGTTACCGTGGTTGAACCAGACACCTATGCTGTTGGTTTGCGCATCGAGTGTGTACTGCGAATAGGTGTAGTCGATAGACGCTTCGAACTGGTCCGAAGGGGCCCACTGTAGAACGGCCTGGCCGTTGATCCGTTCGCGCTGGAAGTTCGTGAAATCATACGCCGCGTTTTGCGGGACCTGATAGATGTCGTCTGCACCGGGGCGGTTCTCGACACGGCCGCTATCAACCGGCGGAAGTGCGCCCCAAGCGTCGGTGTTGCTGCCAAGAATGCCTTCGCGCCATTCGCCTACGGAGAACGCGGCCGTGCTGCCTTCGCGCTTCTGATAGGCACCATTGATCAGGATTCCCAACGTGTCGTTAGCGAAGGTCTTGCTGATGATGCCTGAAATTTCTGGCGTGATTTTGGTGTCCTCGAATGTGTTATCAAGGACTCCCTTGACACCGATACTACCTTGAAAACCTGGACGGTCCAGCGGTTTGGGTGTGCGAATGTTGATTGTAGAACCGATGCCGCCAGTCGGCAGGGTTGCACGACCGGACTTGTAAACCTCGATCGAGGCAACGCCTTCCGATGCGAGGTTGGCAAAGTCGAAGCTGCGCGTGGCGGGCGGCGCGGTACCGGCAAGGCTCGATGCGGGCATCTGGCGACCGTTCAGAAGGACCAGATTGAATTCGGGGCCAAAGCCGCGAACCGTGACATACTGACCTTCGCCATTGCTGCGATCGATCGAGACGCCGGTGATACGCTGAATGGATTCGGCTAGATTGGTATCGGGGAATTTGCCGATGTCTTCGGCGGAAATTGCGTCGACAACGCCTTGCGCGCCGCGCTTGATGTTCATCGAGTTTTCCAGTGAAGCCCGGATCCCGGTGACGACGATGACATCGTCATCCGGGGTAGTGACTTCCTGCGCGCTCTCATCTGCGGGAATGTCTGTCTGCGCCATCGCAGAAGTAGAGCCAAAACCCAGTGCCATGACCGAGGCACCTGCGAGATATTTGGCGAACGTGCGCTTACGTCCAAAAGCCATCAGTGATTCTCCTCCCAACACAAGGATCTGGCTAACCCAGAACCCCTTTTGTGAACGTTCACCTAATTGATAACGTTCACTTGGTCAACGCAGCTGAAACAGGATCGAAACAAACCTCCCTCGCTGTGGCATTTCTGCTCACGCCAGCTCTTAAGAAGTATTCACTTAAGCCATATTAAAGAGCTTGCGGATTGCCCTTACTCGGCTTGGCGGTTAGCTCAGCGTCCAGCATGTTCGATCCGGTATCATTTCGCAGTGCGCTTGGCTCCTTCGCCACTGGCGTAACTATCGTCACTGCCCGAGACAAAGCGGGTGCACCCGTAGGGTTGACGGCCAACAGTTTTAATTCGGTGAGCCTCGACCCGCCGATGGTGCTCTGGAGTCTTGCGCTTCAATCCAGCAGCTTGCCGGTCTTTCGCGACGCGACAAGTTGGGCGGTTCATGTCCTCGCTGCGGATCAGCAGGGCATGTCCGATCGCTTCGCCACCCCCGGAGTAGATAAATTTGCCGGGCTGGACCTTGCCGACGGTCCCGAAGGAGCGCCACTTATCGAGGGCTGTGCAGCGCGCTTCGGCTGCCAAGCGCAGTTCGAATATGAAGGCGGGGATCATGCCATTTTTCTGGGCGAAGTGACCGACTTCGATCGCCGCGAGGCTGAGCCACTTATTTATCATGGGGGACGGTATGGGCGGATTATGCGAACGCCTTCCGGGGCAAATCTCGAGCGGGAAGGGCTGGCTCATGCTGAAGATGGCGATCTCATCCTGACTGAACGCGGCAGCGAACTGCTCGAAGCACTACAGGCACTAGCCAAGCGCTAGACTTGGGCTGCCCTGCCCGATACCGGTTGCGAAGAGCAACTTTGGGAGAGCCGCACCATGAAAACCCGCATCACCGAAATGTTCGGTATCCAGCATCCAATCATTCAAGGCGGCATGCACTATGTTGGTTTCGCGGAAATGGCCGCGGCCGTAAGTAATGCGGGCGGGCTCGGCATCATAACTGGACTGACGCAGGGGACGCCTGAAAAACTGGCCGATGAAATTGCTCGCTGCAAAGACATGACCGACAAGCCATTCGGTGTGAATTTGACTTTTCTGCCGACGGTCAATGCGCCGGATTATTCGGGGCTCGTGCGCACCATCATCGAGGGTGGGGTGAAGATCGTCGAAACGGCAGGCAATAATCCTGCGCAGGTATTACCCTTTTTCAAGGATGCCGGGGTCAAGGTGATCCACAAGTGCACCAGTGTCCGGCATAGCCTCAAAGCCCAGTCGATCGGATGTGACGCGGTTTCAGTGGATGGGTTCGAGTGCGGCGGACATCCAGGTGAGGACGACATCCCTAATATGATCCTTCTGCCGCGCGCTGCGGATGAATTAGAAATTCCATTCGTCGCGAGCGGAGGCATGGCGGACGGCCGGAGCCTGGTCGCGGCACTCGCTATGGGGGCGGACGGGATGAACATGGGAACGCGCTTCATTGCCACCAAGGAGGCGCCGGTCCATGAGAATGTGAAGCAGGCGATCGTTGCGGCCAGCGAACTCGATACCCGCTTGGTCATGCGTCCGTTGCGCAATACCGAGCGTGTCATGACAAACGACGCAGTCGAAGAGTTGCTTGAGATCGAGAAGCAAAAAGGTGAAGATCTCAAATTCGAGGACATTATCGAACAGGTCGCAGGGGTTTATCCGCGCATCATGACCGAGGGGGACATGGATGCCGGAGCCTGGTCATGCGGTATGGTAGCGGGCCTTATTGATGACATTCCAACCTGCAAGGAGTTGATCGATCGTATCATGGCTCAGGCCGAGGAAATCATCACGAAGCGCCTTTCTGCGTTTCCGGCTGGCTAGGGACCCGCAGGATGGAATATGTTAATCTCGGACCTAGTGGCCTCAAGGTTTCCCGTCTCTGCCTTGGATGCATGAGCTATGGCGACACGAGTAAAGGATGGCACGGCGACTGGGTGCTAAGCGAGAATGAAAGCCGCCCGTTTATCCGCGAAGCCGTTGAAGCGGGGATCAACTTCTTCGACAGCGCGAACATGTACTCCAAAGGCGCTTCCGAAGAGGTTATTGGCCGGCTGTTGCCCGAGTTCGCTCATCGCGACGAGATCGTCGTTGCGACGAAAGCCTATCTGCCCTGGCGCAACACGCCGAATGCCGGCGGCCTTTCTCGAAAAAGCCTGTTTCAAGCCATCGATGATAGCCTGGTACGACTGGGCATGGACTACGTCGATTTGCTTCAAATCCATCGCTGGGACGACAGCACCCCGATCGAAGAGACGATGGAGACTTTGCACGAGATCGTAAAGGCGGGAAAAGCTCGCTACATCGGTGCCTCATCCATGGCCGCATGGCAGTTTGCAAAGGCGCAGGAAATCGCCCGCAGGCGGGGGTGGACTACCTTCATCTCTATGCAGAACCACGTGAACTTGCTCTATCGCGAAGAGGAGCGCGAGATGATCCCGCTGTGCCGGGATCAAGGAATTAGCCTGATCCCATGGTCGCCGCTCGCTCGTGGACGACTGGCGAGAGCCTGGGACGAAAGCACAATCCGAAGCGAGACCGATGGGTTTGGAAAAACACTCTACACTCAGAATGTCGAGGCTGATCGCGAAGTGATCGAAGCCGTCGGTGCGATCGCTGCAGAGCGAGACGTTTCCCGCGCGACAGTGGCTTTGGGCTGGCACTTCGCAAAGGGAATTACTGCGCCGATCGTCGGTGCAACGAAGCCCGGGCACATAGCCGCTGCGGTTGAAGCAGTGACACTCAGGCTGACGGAGAAGGAAGTGGAAAGGCTCGAAAAACCCTACCGCCCGAAGATGCCTGTTGGCGTAGTTTCTACCTCGCCCGACTTTGGGAATGTAACGGTGAAATCGACGTGATTGCTTAAGTTACAACTGAGCGTTCGCGGTCACAAACTAGTCACATGAATGCGTCATTCCTGCCACGGAATAGAGGGGCAATTAACGTGTGCGTGGGCGTGATGAATATTCTGATGACCGCTGAAGAAGCGGCAATGTATGACTCCTTCGACAACGGTGAGACACGTTATGTATTCGATCACCTCACCGCTAGCGGGCCACACCGACTTATCGAGGGGCCCGTCTGCGCATTTGTCGATTGGGTTCTGGACGAACTTTCCGGGCTTGAGATGTGTCGCCGGCTCAGAGCCGATCCCCGGACAAGCGATGCGCATATAACAATGGTGCTCGAAAGCTGCGACGCAGAAGACAAGCGCCGTGCATTGGCCGCAGGGGCTGACGACTATGTTGTAGGGCCGGTTGATCGGACAGCGGTTCTCGATCGTGTACTTGCACTCGGTACAGGCCGCGTCGCGCAGGCCAGCGCTCGACCTTTCGTGCTCGGCGATCTCGAAATCGACCTTCCGGCGCTCCAGGCTCGATGGAGACAACAGCCCATTCCTCTTCGCCCGAATGAATTCCGGCTGCTGCGCTTCTTCGCTGAAAACGCCGATCGCGTGTTAGGTCGGACCGAGTTAATCGATGGTCTTGGAAAGCAGGATCCGCCCATCGACGAGAGAACCGTCGACGTCTGGATCGGCCGTTTGCGCCGCGCGCTACGTGAAGTCGGCGCGGGAGAGCCTATCCGCACCGTCCGCTCCCTTGGATACGTCTACGATAGTCACTAAAGCCTGCGGCTCACATCTAATCTTCTTAGCTCTTCGCTTCGCCTTCGCGGGTTTCAGCTGAGGTATCACGAGCATCCCTAAATCTAGAGCAGTGACCCATTCCCACAAAAAAACGGGGCCGCTTATGAAGCGACCCCGTGTTAAGGCTACCCTTGCAGGAGGTTAGAAATTGAGAGAAGCGCCGATGCTGAAGCTCTGACCGACATCGTAGCTGTTTATATCGATGCGGCGCTCGCCATTGGTCTGGAACTCTTCGTGGTCCTGACCTGTAAGATTGCGCGCCTCGAACTTTAGCTCGACCTCGTTGCCGCCCAGGTTGACCCCTTGCCGCACTACGAAATCAAGGGACAAGCCCGGCTCTTCAATAATATCGGGCAAGGGCCCGGCACCACGGCTGCTCACGCGTTCGCTGGCGTATTTTAGAAGCAGCGTAAACTGGCTGAGGCGATCCAGATCATCGAGGCCCAGTTGCAAGTTTACGAGATGATCGGATTGGCCCGTCAATGGAACCCCGTCATCAAAAAAATCGCTCGCCTTCTGATCCGCGAATGGAAAGACGCGCGCAATGTCTTCCGCCCCAACTTCGATTTTTGACTGGGTGTAGGTGTAGTTTGCAACAGCAACAAGTTGCTGGCTGTCGAACCATCCACCCAGGTTCGCTAGATCGAAATTATACTGCACTTCGGCTTCACCGCCGAACAGCTCACCTTTTGGCGCATTGGCAAAGCCGCTGACGATGTCGTTGTCTGAAAAGCTCGTGAATACTTCGATTGGGTCTTCGATTTCCTTATAGAAACCTGCTACGCTCGCCCGACCGCCACCACCGGTGTAGTATTCAAGCCGAGCTTCGTAATTGGTAAGTCGGCTGTCAACAAGTCGCGGGTTCCCATTGAACTGACGGTTCGTTTCGGGATCGAAATAGGTTTGGAATACAAGCTCTCGGAATTGAGGGCGCGCGATCGTTTTCGAGGCGCTGGCCCGGAACTGCAGATTATCGGTCAGTTCCCAGGTCAGCGTACCTCCGGGTAGCCAGTAATCATTTTCGAGAAGCGTACCGCTGGCGGAGTTGACCGGTTGCGCAAAGACTTGGACCGCATCCACCGACTGGACCGCGTCTTCGTAGCGAACGCCGACATCCAGCGAGAGCCGATCAAGTGGCCGCACGTTAAATTTCCCATAGCCAGCATGGATGCGCAGCGCGGCATCAAAAGCCGGATCGGATTGCGTGGTCTCGATAATATTGAGGTCATAGGGGGAGAGACCCCCCGCCAACTGCGCTTCACGATCAAAGCCAAAGTCGATCAGGGCGTCACCCAGCAGATTATCAGGACGCAGAGCGCCAAAAGCATCTGGGAAGGTCGAGGATGCCCGAATGTCGAATTCGCGTCGGGTGGAGAACCGATCGGTATCCGTGTAGGCATAACCGACTGTCGCATTCAGCCAGTCGGTAACTTCATAACCTAGATCGATACCCCCATACCACAAGTCTTCGGTAAGGTCGGAAAAGCTGACGATCGCACCGCCACGCTGTGGATCGAGCGTGTTAAGGTAGGTATCGCCAAAGGGGTCGTTCGCATTGTTTGTGCGGACGTACTCAAAGGTCCATTCGAATGGCGCCTCGCGCTTCGTTTGTGCGTAGCCACCGCGTAAATCGACCGAAAGTTTTCCGAATTCCAGCTCTCCGACAAACTGGCTGTTGAGCAGTTGGCGCTCGAACCACGCAGTATTCTGAATGAAGTCATCGTCTCCATCCTGAAAGTCCGTCCCCTGTTCGAGCGAGGCTCGCTTCAAGGTGTCCCGAATGAACAGGTTGGTGAACCTAAATTTGTGTTCGCCGACCTCAAGGCCAAATCCCAACATGCCATTGAAAAGCATGCGGTTATCGGTGGCGAGTTCGCGAAAATCGGTATCGAGGTCCAGTTCTTCGTTCACCGCCGTCTGTTTGGTGATGAAACGATTGCGCCACTTGTTGCTGAGGGAAGCCGTAGCGATAATGCCGAACCGCCCGTCTGAGAAGATATCGAATGCCGTACCCGCGGTCAAACCAGCTGAGAAATTAGCCGGAAGATCGCCAATCTTCTGAACGAGATAGAGGTTGGGATCGTTGATATCGTGCAGGATCGCACGCGTATCGACATTTTTATCGTTTATACGCGCGCCGCTATCGAAAAAGCCCTGCAAAGCGTCGTAATTTTCAACCGTGCGCCGCCCCCGATCGAAACCAGTCCAATCGTAATCGCCTCCGTAATACGAGTACCCGGGGCTGAAGGTAGTTTCAGTATCTCCGGAAAGAGAGCCGCTTACGGTGAGAAAACTTTCGGTTGGAATGGCGCGGGTAGTAAGATTGATAACACCGCCACCGAACTCGCCCGGGAAGTTCGCCGAATAGGTCTTCTGGACCAGGCTCGATGCTACGACGCTGGTCGGGAAAATGTCCAGCGGGACCACTCGAGATAGGGGTTGGGGCGAGGGAAGGGGCAGGCCATTCAGCAAGGCGAGCGAATAGCGATCGCCCAAGCCACGAACGTAAACGAGCCCGTTACCCTGCTGCGAAAGACCGGTCGTACGACCGAGCGCGCCGGCGATATCGCCTTCGCCGGTACGGGCAATGGTTGCTGTGTCTAGGACGGTGACAACTTGCGGTGATGCGCGGGTAATATCGCGGTTGCGGCGACCAGTAACCACGATCGTCCCACCAGGAATGGAAATATCCGGTGCTGCCTGATCGCTATCTGCGATCTCACCAGGAACGCTGTCGTTCGCAGGGTCTACTTCCTGTGCCTGCGCCTCGTCAGGAACTTCCTCCTCCGTCGGAGGCGGACCTTCTGCACCCGTGCTCTGCGCAAGCGCTGCGGCTGGAAAGGTCAGGGCGGTGGAGAGCAGGAGCAGTGCGGAAAGCTGCTTGCCGGATGACATGTGAACGACCCCCTCAGATCAGGTCAAAAGCATGGGAAATGTTGAAAGTCCGGGGACGCGTATTCGCCGCGTCCCCGGAAACAGTATTTGGGATCAATTGTAGACTGGAAGGCTTATGCAAGCCGATACGCTGTCATCGAAGGAGATAGTGCTCGAATTGCAGGTCCAGCCATTCACCCAGTCACGATTTTCGTCGTAAACCGCACCGATTTGAGCAGGGTTCTCGAAGAAATCGCTCCATGTGGTCACATCAAAGACGGGCACACCGTTTTCGTTGCTGCCGTTAAGGAACAATGCCTGAAGCGTGTTGGTAAAATTAGAGTTGTTGTTCGATCCATCATCGAAGACGCTCTCGATTTCTGCCGCAGTTGCTTCCGAACTGTCACGGAAAGGTGTAGCGCAATCTAGTGCGAAACTATCGAAGGTAACCGGACCGGCTTCATCACTCGATCCATCAGCAGCCCGGAAGAGCTCTTCTTGACCATCGATTCGAAGGCACGCAGTGCCTTGAGTAGAGAACAACACCGAGTTGGCGATCGAATAGTCGGCAAAACCGCGGATCCGGATAGCTTGATCGTTCGCATTTTGCTGTACGAATGTTGCATTGGAAATGCGGGTTTGCTGGCGCGGGGTGTCCTCGTTAAACGCGTTGTCGCTATCTGCCTCAATGATCGTGTCACCAGCGCCTGGACGCTGCACCACGAGCACATATTGCATGTTAGCTTTTACACCTGTGTCGGTATCGAGTCCGTCGTCTTCTGCACCCACGACAATAAGGTTTTTGACGTTCACGAACCCACCAAAGAATTCGACGCCGTCGTCCGAGCTATTGAAACTCATGATGTGATCGAGTTCGGTTCCCGTGCCCGTCCCGCCGGTAGTCAGGGATTGGAGTTCGTTATCGTCAGAGAGCACGAAGCCCGAATAGCGGATCTGAACATATGACATGCTGCCGGAGCTATCGTCGGCAGTTGCGCCGCCGAAGATTGCGGGCTGCGCCGCGCCCTCAACCTGGCGCTGACAGTTCACGCTACCCGGTGTTGCGCCCGAGGCGATGCAATCCGTTACAGGGGCACGGCCCGAGAGAACGATGCCGCCCCATTGACCTGAAGAGGCATCATTGTTGTTGCCTTCCACGTTTTGAAGGCTCGTGAAGACGATTGGGCGCTCGGCAGTGCCATTAGCCTGAATTGTGTTGCCGCGATTCACGTTCAGAAAGCTTACACCCGAGGCATAGACAATGACGCCAGGCTCGATGGTCAATTCGACGTTCGTATCGGTAACGCCGTCACTGTCGTCGGCTGTGGGGCCGCCATCTGTACCAACATCAACGCGGCCATTCATGCGATAAAGAACCCCTCTTTCGTATGGGAGAGTGGAGCTTGCGGTGAACCGTTCGGGCATAGTGCAAACACGGTACTCGCCGGTTGGACCCGAAATGGTTCCGTTGTCCGTGAGACCTTCAGGATCACTGATGGTTGGACAGCCTGCAGCTGGCGTTACGAGCGAATTTGATGGCGGAGGTGTCGGTGTAGGGGTGGGCGTGCCGCCGCCGTTGCCGGGGTTGATGATTACATCGCCGCCGGTGCCGGGCGAAACGATCTCGTCGGCGCCGCAACCCGCGAGAGCCAATGCGGAAGTGCCAATGATAAGCGAGCGGTGGAGTGTCTTCACGGGTTCGGTCCCCTCAAAAAACCGGATGAGTCGAAATTCGAAGTGCGAATTCGTTGATCGCGACTCGTCAGCTAGTGACGCCGTGTGACAGTTTGTGTCGCTTCGTGACCGTTATGTTTCAGTTTCCACACCCAAATCGGCCATGCACCGACATTGCAGAATTATGACACTGTTACAGTTTTGTTGCAGGATGGCTCTGGTATGATCATGGATGAGCTTCGAAGTTTGGGAGAATTAAAATGTCTATCACAGCTGCAGCAGCGCTCCTCATGATCGCCGAAGGCCCGGTAATGGTCGTCTCCGCGCCGGCAACCGATTACGACATCGGATACAAGGAACTCGTCGTTGGTGAAAACCATGCTGCCATCAATGCAATCGAAGAATGCGATGAAATACCCTCCACCGATCCTGCCCGGCAGATAAATCTGGCAGTGGCGTTGGCGCGGGTAGGAGAGTATAAAGCAGCGCGAGAGCGGTTCGAGGCGGCGGCCCGAAATGCAGATCGCTATGAACTCGAAACTGCTACTGGCGATTGGATCGATTCTCGCGTGTTGGCGCGGCGCGGACTTGCCATGCTTGATGTCGGGAAATTCGGTTCGATGGAAACTCTTGCTGTGCGGTAACCGATAAACAGCTTAGCTTTTCGAGCTTACTCCGCCTTGGCCCGCCCTCTAATGTGAGGTTGCGGGCCAATTTCTTTTGGGGATGCGATAACATAGTATATTCAGGTTTTTGTCACCCCGTTGTCATGTAGGATGTTCAGTGGGGCCGTACGGAGGGTGTACGAAATGATTCGCGCACACGGGGCGCTGCAGACCTTGGTTGTCTGCTTGGCGCTCACTGCTTTCCCAGCGAAAGCGGATGTCATGGAGATTAATTCGGATGGTTCGCGCTGGATAGCCGGCGGGCAGCCTGCGAATACCGCTGTGCCAACTGCTCAGGCAGATTACATGGCTGCGCTTGTAGAAGTCCCTGCCGAAGTTGTCTTTCCAGACAATATTGTCGGCGATCCGACGCGCCATGCAGCCGGCGTGCCAGATGTATATCGCGTAAAGGTGGCTGAACTTGCCGCCCGTTTCGATTTGTCTCCATCTTTGATAGAGGCAATGGTTTGGCAGGAAAGCCGCTGGAGGCATGATGCACGTTCTCCTGCAGGGGCCCGGGGGCTCGCTCAACTAATGCCCGGAACTGCGCGTGATCTGGGCGTCGATCCGGGTGATCCATTCGCAAATCTTGAGGGCGGTGCACGCTACCTCCGGCAGCAACTCGACCGCTTCGATGGCGATCTCGAGAAAGCGCTTGCCGCTTACAATGCCGGGCCGGGGCGGGTTGAACGCGCTAACGGTATCCCCCGCATCCGCGAAACAAAGCTTTATGTGGCCTCAATCATGGGCCGCCTTGCAGACCACTCACGGGAGTAGAAGTTTGAAATCGTTTTTCGCCAAGCTAGCGGTAATGGCCGCCCTTATTAGTCCATCCACGGCTATGGCCCAAGCCATCCAGCAAGATCCTGCTGGATCCGGGCCGATAGTAAATGCACTTGGCTGGCTGCAGGGCACTTTGCTTGGCAACGTCGCGACTGCTGTGGCGGTGATGGCTGTCGCTGCCGTGGGTTTCATGATGCTCACGGGCAGGCTTAACTGGCGTTTCGGGGCAACGGTCATCATCGGCGTCTTCATTCTGTTCGGCGCAGCTTCGATTGTCGCCGGGATTCAGGGCGTAGCGGCATAGTGACTACGCTGGTCCGCCACCCCGTCCATAGAGCGCTTACACGGCCGCAGATGTTTGCAGGCGTGACGTTCAATTATTTCATCATCAACGGGGTGGTGACGACCGAGATATTTCTTATCACCGGCAGTTTCTGGGCGCTGTTCGCCGCGCTGGTTATGCACGGGATCGGTTATTTCGCCTGCCTGCGCGAGCCGCGCATCTTCGACCTCTGGATGACCAAGGTTTCGAAGTGCCCGCGGGTCAAGAACTACAAGCGCTGGGGGTGCAATTCCTATGCCGCGTAAGACTAAATGGCTCGGCCCCGCTGCATGGAGCGAAAAGGAAGCCAGGGCGGGCGATCGACTGCCCTATTCGCGCCTGGTCGACGAGCATACGGTATTGATGCGCGACGGCAGCCTGATGACCGCGATCCAGGTTCCAGGCTTGCTGTTCGAAACCGAAGATAGCGAAGCCCTTAATGCCCACGCTGCCACTCGGGAGGTCATGCTTCGCAGCACGCTCGATGCGCGCTTCGTGATGTATCACCACGTTATTCGGCGCCGTGTGGCCGTCGAATTGGATGCCGAGTTCCCAGATCCGATCAGTCGTCACATCGACGCCCGCTGGAAGGAGCGTCTTGGATCGGGGCAGCTATTCGTCAACGACCAGTTCATAACCTTGATACGCCGTCCAGCCCGCGGCAAGGCCGGTCTGGTCGAGCGTATCTCGAAAAAGACGAAGGGTCGCAAGGAACGCTTAGAAGCCGATCCAAAGGATCTGCGTAGCCTGCGCGCTGCCTCGCAAGGCTTGGTTGCGTCGCTCACCTCGTATGGGGCGAGCGTATTGGGTGATTATGTCGGGCCGCAGGGTAATGTGAATTCCGAGATGCTGGAATTGCTTTCGGCGCTATATAACGGTGAAATGCGGCCAGTTCGCAGGCCGTCCGACGATGTCGATCTCGGCATGCTCCTTCCATATCGCCGCGTGAGTTTCGGCTTAGACGCGATCGAGATGCGGGGTTCGGGATCGCCTGATTTTGGTGCGATGTTGGGTCTCAAGGACTATCCTGAAGCGACAAGCCCCGGTCTGCTTGACGGCCTTCTGCGTCTGCCTTTCGAGATGGTCGTTTCGGAAAGCTATGCTCCTGCTGAACGACAGACTGCCCGTGAACGCATGGATCTTGCGATCCGTCGCCTCAAGAGCGCTGACGAAGAAGCGGCTGCCGAGCGTGCCGATATGATGGCGGCACGGGACGTCCTTGGGAATGGCGCTGTCGGTTTCGGTGACCATCACCTTACCGTAATGGTGAAGGAAAGCAGCCTTGCTAGGCTGGATGACGCGACCGCGGCCTGCGCCGCCGCTATCGCCGATACCGGTGCAATCGCGGTTCGCGAGGACACCAATCTCGAGCCGGCGTTCTGGGGGCAATTCCCCGGAAACGAAGGCTATCTTGTTCGTCGCGCGCTGATTTCCTCAGCCAACATGGCGAGCTTCGGTTCACTCCATGGGTTTGCTTTAGGACAAGCGCAGGGAAATCACTGGGGCGAAGCCGTCACCCTTCTGGAAACTACCAGCGCAACCCCATTCTTCTTCAATTTCCATCATGGTGACCTGGGTAACTTCTCGGTCATTGGCCCGTCCGGCTCGGGTAAGACGGTAGTGATGAACTTCCTCGCGGCTCAAGCTCAGAAATTCAGCCCTCGGACGATTTTGTTCGACAAAGATCGCGGAGCGGAGCTTTTTGTCCGCGGCATCGGAGGCCGCTATGACAGCATCCGGGCAGGCGAACCGACCGGCTTCAATCCGATGGCGCTGCCCGACACGGCCAGCAACAAGGCCTTTCTGCGCGACTGGCTTTCGGTCCTATTGAAGGCCCAGGGACCAGAAGAGGAAGCGACCATCGCGGCAGCTGTCGATGCCGCCTATGCCAATGATGCATCGCTCCGCCGCCTCCGACATTTCAAAGAGTTGCTTTCGGGCACTCGCCGGCCGCAGCCAGGCGACCTTGCCGACCGGCTTGGCGCGTGGATCGGAGAGGGCGAGAATGCCTGGTTGTTCGACAATGCAGACGATCAACTGGACCTGACCTCCCGCGTCCTCGGCTTCGACATGACTGCGCTGCTTGAGAACCCGAAGCTGCGCACGCCGACGATGATGTATCTATTCCATCGGATCGAGGAACGTCTCGACGGCAAACCCACGATGATCCTCATTGACGAAGGATGGAAAGCGCTGGACGATGAAATCTTCGCTGCGCGTATCCGCGATTGGTTGAAAACGCTTCGTAAGCGCAATGCCCTGGTTGGTTTCGCAACCCAATCGGCACGCGATGCACTGGAAAGCCGAATTTCCACCGCATTGGTCGAACAGACTGCCACCATGGTTTTCATGCCTAACAGTCGCGCAAGGCCGGAAGATTATTGTGACGGGTTCGGTCTGACCAGCCACGAACTGGCGCTGATCCGAACACTACCTGCGCATAGTCGATGCTTTCTCGTGCGCCAGCCCGATGCGAGTGTGGTGGTGCGGCTCGACCTCTCCGGCGCGCCTGAAGTTCTCACACTGCTGTCCGGGCGCGAAAGTTCGGTTCGCCGTCTCGATTTGCTGCGCCATGCTATGGGGGACGCGCCTGCGGATTGGTATCCGGCGCTTACAGGTACAGCCTGGCCGGGCGGTCTCGACGATGCGCGCGGTGAGGAAATTCAAGTCGGGCTGGCCGCAGAATGACCAGCCAGGCCTGTCAGCAAGCAGCCCAAGAGGTTGGCAATGGTGTCGCAGCCGCCCTGCGCGGTGTGGACTGCGTTGCGGGTGAAGCAAGCGCGCAGGCCTTCGGCAAGCTTTTCGCGCCGGGCGGCGCGCTGGGCACTACGCTGACGATTGTCCTTACGCTCTACATCGCCATCTTCGGTTTTCTGCTTCTAACGGGGCGTACCAACATCGGGGTCCGCGCATTGGTCCCCAGAATGATGACCTTGGGACTGGTCCTGACGTTCGCAACCAGCTGGGTCGCTTACCAGAGCGTGGTCTGGAACCTGGCTATCGGCACCCCCGATTATCTGGCTGGTATCCTTACCGGCACGCAGGGCTCAGCCACCGATGTGTTCGCCCAGAAAATCGATGTGGTGTTCCTGGCAATCCAAGAAGCCAGCGGTAGTCAAAGCGATTTCTCCGCCTTTTCACCCCAAGGGATGATGTGGTTGGGTGCCATGCTGTTCATGCTCGGCACTGTAGGTCTTCTGGTTACCACGAAAATTGCGCTTGGTATCTTGGTCGCGCTCGGGCCAGTGTTCGTTGTTTTGGCGCTTTTCAACGGCACCCGCGGCCTTTTCACCGGCTGGCTTAAAGGGGTGGTGATGTGCGGGCTAGCTCCACTCTTCGCCGTCTTGGGCGGTTCCATAATGCTGGAGCTTTCAGTTCCTGTTCTTGGAGCTCTGACAGCAAATCCGGGCACAGTTCCTGCCCAGGCGGGTATGGCATTTTTCATGATCGGGGCAGTTCATGTCGCGCTGATGTTTATGGTGTTCAAGGTTGCGGGCGCAATGGTTTCGGGCTGGACTGTGTTCGGACTCGTCCCATCCACGGAAAAAGGCGATGCATCGATTTCCGCTTCGCCCTCACAACCGATCGCAGCTTATCAACCTCTCGCTCAGGCGCAGGCTGCGACACGCGCAAGCGATCAGGCACGCCGCATCGATGTGTCGGCCGTTGCAACTGGAGCGGCTGCCAACGACAGCGGCGGTATTTCGTCGTCGCGCACGACTAAGGTTTACGCCACAGCGTCAGCAAGTGCTAAAGACACTGCAGGCAGCAATGGCCCAAGCCGAACCTCTGGGATCGGCAGCCGTTTCAAGGCCGCCCCACCACGCAGTCTCGGTTCTACGGAGAAAAGCTCATGAAATGCGTAGCGTTTGCCGCGCTGTCTCTCTCGCTGGTCGCGACACCGGCACTGGCCGATGCTCGACTGAAGCAGGTCATGTACGATGAAATGCAAGTTTTTACCCTTCCTGGCCGGGTGAACGTGCAAGCGAGCATCGTTTTCGGTGATGATGAGACAATCGAGAACGTTGCGATCGGCAACTCGCAAACATGGCAGGTCACACCCAACAAGCGCGCCAACATTCTCTTTGTAAAACCATTGGAAGCGCGGGCTGCCACCAATCTGACGGTGGTCACCAGCAAGCGGACCTATTTGTTCGATTTGGTTGCCAGCCCGAGTGCAAAGCCGGTTTATGTCCTGCAGTTCGATTATCCTGTCGACCCTGCTGAAGAAGCTCGGAAGGCTGAGCTTGCTGAAGCAGCAGAGCCGGAGACCCCGGCTGATCCTTTCTCGTCCGTGGATCCTGCTGATCTCAACTTTGCTTGGAACGGAGACGGAGCTCCCGGTCTTTTGCCAGAACGGGCCTTCGATGATGGCGAAGCTACCTTCCTGACGTGGCCTGCCGGACGCGACGTGCCTGCCATTCTCATCACAAATTCAAAGGGTGACGAAGGTCCCGTCAATTATACCGTACGCGGTGACACCATTGTTATCGACGGTGTTCCGCGTACCATCGTACTTCGGTCCGGAGAGGAGAGTGCCATGCTGGTCAATGCCGGACCGGAACGCGCCTCCGCGTCGCAGAATACAGGCAGCAATTTTGCTCAGAGGGGTAACTGACAATGCGCCTAGCCAACCGCATTCCGCAATCGACCACTGTCGCAAACGATACCGATCCGCGTGACGGCAGCGATGCAGAGATCATCGACCTAGCCCAGCGTAATGCATTTCCCGCCGTTGCACGGCCAGGCGGAAAGAGCGATGCCCTGGGCATGGTGGCTGGCATTGCCATAGTTGCTGGCCTTGGGGCGATTACGCTGTGGAGTATGAATTCAGCTCGCCTGCCTGATCAGGCAGGCGTCGGCGGGCAGCAGCAAACGGTCGCACCACCACCGGTCCAAGCCGTCGCACCTCCTCCGGTAAAGGTCGACCCTCCGACGGCAGCTCAGCAAACAGCGATGCGAGATCCGGCGCCTTCACCCGTTTATGCTGCACCGCCTCAGCCGCAGACCCAGCCGATGGGTAATCCCTATAACAGCCCGACCGTGGTTTTCGATGCGGGAGCTAACAACGCAGCGGTTGGACCGATGCAGCCTGTCGAAGCAGCGGAAGGTGCCGCAGCCGCAGCTCCTGCCGGCTCGGCAAGTGATTTTGCGAGCCGGGTTGGCGGCGTGGGCGGCGCTCCGGCGCAGGCAAAAGCCATGACCAATCCTTCCACCACGGTGACACAGGGCACACTTATTCCTGCAATTCTCGAGACGGCCATCGATACCAACGTACCGGGGTATGTTCGTGCCGTGGTGAGCCAAGATGTCCGGAGCTTCGATGGTACGAAGACGCTAGTGCCGCGCTCGAGCCGTCTGATCGGTCAGTACCAGTCGGGTATGCAGAACGGCCAGAAGCGCGCGTATGTCATTTGGACGCGGTTGATCCGTCCGGATGGCGCATCGGTCAATCTCGCCTCGCCAGCCATCGGGTTCGACGGCACTACCGGTCTTGAAGGAAAGGTTACCGGAGGCGGTTTCTTCAAGCGCTTCGGTTCGGCAATGTTGCTGTCTGTGGTTGGCGGTCTCGGTTCGCTGGCCACGGGGGGGGCAGGCGGAGTTGTCCTCGGCGGCGCAAGCTCTTCGGCTGCCGCTTCGGCGGCCGAACAGGACGGAAAACGCGGCCCAACTGTTCGTGTCCGTCAAGGTGAACCGATCCGCATCTTCACCGCTCGTGATCTCGATTTTAGCAGGGTGAGTTGATCTCGGAATGAGCGCCGATATCCATCCTTTCCATCCGGATGATTTCCCGGACGAAGATGCGCCGAATGTAGACCTGCATGGCGAGCGCAGTGTCTATCTGGATGCGTATCTCAAACCGTTTGCCGAATGGCTGGAGCGGGACACGGTCACCGAAATACTGGTGAATCGACCTGGCGAGGTCTGGATCGAAGATGCAGCGGCGGGGGGCATGCAGAAAGTCCCTCGGCCCGACATCGATGATCGTCTCATCCAGAGGTTGGCAGAGCAAGTTGCCCGCGTGAGCCATCAGGGGATCAATCGCGAACACCCACTGCTGGGCGCAACGCTGCCAGACGGGGCGCGCGTTCAGTTTTGTGGCCCTCCAGCCGCCCGTAAGCACTGGGCAATGGCAATTCGCCGTCACCGCCAGCTCGATTTGCCTCTCGATGCTTATGATACCGGACCGCTCAGCCCGCCGAGCCCCGGCGAAATGCCTGATCCCCAAGCTCAGCCGATAGTATTCCTGCGGGAGGCCATCAGGCAGCGGCGCACCATTCTTGTCTCGGGCGGGACGAGCACCGGCAAAACAACTTTCCTTAACTCCATGCTCGCAGAGATACCCAAGCGTGAACGTGTGGTGCTGGTCGAAGACACCCCCGAACTGAAGCTGCCCGGCGAGAACGGTGTGGGTCTCGTCGCCGTCAAGGGAGAGCTCGGCGAGGCCAAGGTCACGGCTAACGAGCTGCTTCAGGCTGCCCTGCGCCTTAGGCCCGACCGGATCGTGCTCGGCGAATTGCGCGGAGCAGAAAGCGTAAGCTTTTTGCGAGCAATCAATACAGGGCACCCTGGCAGCTTCTCGACTATCCATGCTAATTCTCTGCGCGGCGCGCTCGAACAGCTGTCTCTCATGGTCATGCAGACCGGAATCGGGCTTACACGTTCGGATACAATCGCTTATGCAGCGAGTGTGATTGATGTTGTGGTGCAGTTAAGCCGGGATGCGAATGGCAAACGGGGTATCGCGCATATTGCCGAAAGCGCCGAACTCCTGAACCAAGGTTTCTGAGCCCTCTCGATCTGCGGTCATTGCGACGCGAAGGGAGAGAAATTGACGTTGTCGTCGAAAATCTCGACCTGCTCAGCTCGTTTGAGTTTACCCACGACCAGATAAGTCACAGGTGTGAGAAGCGCTTCCCATAGTGTTTTGATGAGCCATTGCGATAGGATGACCTGCCACAAAAGTTCCACAGGCCAGCCTGCCAGCCCCCAAAAAGCTAGCGGATAAAAAATCAGGCTGTCCAAACCTTGTCCGACGACGGTCGATCCGATTGTCCGCATCCATAGATGCTTCCCTGAAGTCCATATTTTCATTTTGGCGAGCACGAAACTGTTGGCAAATTCGCCAACCCAGAACGCGACCATTGATGCAAGCACTATGCGCCAACTGTTTCCAAACACGAATTCATAGGCATCCTGTCCCGGCCAGCCTTCCGACGGGGGAAGCAGAACAACGATCCAAGCCATGAAGGCCATGAACAGAAGGGCGGCAAATCCAGTCCAGATGACGCGTCGGGCGCGGGCATAGCCGTAAACCTCGGTAAGCACGTCGCCAATGATATAGCTGATCGGAAAGAACAGCACACCGGCCCCGAAAGACCAATGGCCGAAGCCGGGTACATCGATGTAGCTTGGCTTGGACGCGCCGATTAAATTGGACAGCAAGAGAATGGTGACGAAGGCCGCCATGACCAAATCATAGAAACGGAAAGACGTCCGTCCCTGGCGGGGCATGATCACTCGATTTTCCATACCTAAGCGAATATCGCCGATTGGCGCATGGCGAAAGCCACGTTATGGCGATCGAACAGCGCGCCCGTAGCTCATCTGGATAGAGCGCGAGACTTCTAATCTTGAGGCAGCAGGTTCGAGTCCTGCCGGGCGCGCCATCAACTAAAATCCCTGTGTTGGGACAACCTTACCGTGACCCAATCGCAACCTTGATGTGACCTTTTCGCAGATTCGCGTAATGCCTAGTCGAAAATTTCCAGGGTGACGGAGGGCGTACGACAGCTTTGCGCCCTCATTTCAGACGTCCGAGGGATACCTCACCAGTCCCAACAGCAGATACCATTTCCGCGATCCGGGAGCGTGCGAGAGACTAAGCATTCAACCCGTGGCTGCTAATTCGCGAGCCAAAGGTGTAGTAAGCGTGCAGTGCTTGATCACCGTCGGGGGCGAAATGTTTCGTATCGTTTTTTGGATGAACGCTCGATTATAGTTTCTCGAAAGCAAGGCATGATTAGTGAATTATCGGTGTGCCTCGTTTGTGATCAGACTAACGTAACCGCCACAGTTCGCTCCGGCGACGGGTCGGTCGTTGGCCCGAGACAGTGAGGCTAATTGCGAGTAAGCGAGTGCGCAGATCGTTCCAGGTCACGCTGAAGAAGATCACCGAGCTTCCCGCTACTAAAAGACCCATTACGGCTGCCAAGACGCCGTTGCCGAACTGATCGAAGATGCCCACGGTGGGCACGAGACAGCCTACAAGCAGCGAGCGCCGGTCAAGCAGCAGGGAAATCACTGCTGCGCCTGCCACCATGAGCAAAACATAAGGAAGATCTGCAACTGGGAGCCCGGTTAGGATCAGTTGGCCATCCTCCATGCCGGTTCCGGTCAAAAGCCAGAACAGCGCACGACTCATCAGCACCCCGGCGAGACAATGGAGCCAGAAGGCGACCTGTGACCGTTCGGTTTCACGGCGAATGTCAGTAAGGTCCCACCATATTCCGGCGATCATAATGCCAGTTGCAATGGCGAGAGCCGCCCCGGCGACAATCCACTGGTTCTTATAGCCAACTATCTGTCCAATGGCCAGCAAGAGAGCAAAAGCATAGCCTGCGATTGCAAGCGCGATTGTCGGAGGGAAGCGAAAGGCGCACCAGTGAGCGCGCATGAGGGCCCCCCCCCTTCAGAGGCTCAAAAATTAGAATGCCTCGGCATCGACCTGCGCTAAAACACTGCCAACGTTAGAAAAATGAGCCGCCGCGACGCTCCCAGGCGCGATCTCGTGAACGCCGGTAATGGCGCCGCTGGAAATCCACCAGCCGGCTTTTGGCTTAATTTTGCGTTCGGCAAGGTTTTGAAGGAGAAAGCACACCGCTCCAAACGGACCGTCCAGCATCGTTGCCGTGGTGGCCTTGCCGACTTGTTCACCGTCGATGTCGAGCGTTAACGCAACATCATCGAGCTTCGCCCAGTTTGTTTTTTCCACCTGCTTGCCGATTAAAAGGCCGGCGTTGTTGCCGTGATCCGAGACAGTGACGCAGGGGCCATCCGCATTAATCTTTGCATATGGCGAGGATGCGACTTCGATGCCAATCCTGACCTCATCCACCCACCCGAGTGCCTCCACAGGATCGCGAGGTAGCGGCCCATCAGCAGGGGCTAGCCGCAGCATGAACTCGGCCTCGACGGCGGCAAACCCGTCGGCGAAAATGCGGAATCGATTCCCACCCGCTTGCTCGTACTGGATAGCGTCCTCGAATACCGGCCCAATCAGCCGGTTAGCGCCAAGATTCTCACTGGCTGGCGGATTTATTTTACCTACTTTCCACCCACCGATCGGACGTTGCCAGATAGAAATGGCTTCATCCTGGATGCGGTAAGCAGTTTTCAGATCACTTGGGGGGTTCCCCGGATAGGCAGCGATGGATTGCCAGGAGCGGCGGGCATCAACAAACGCACGCGCAATTTCGCCGACTACGGAATTCATTTGTTTCCCCTCGGAGAACTCATTCAATCGCAGAACTTTGACGAAAAAGGAAACCGGTGTCAAAAGGTTTCGGCGTCGCGCTTGCGGATAGACTGCAGTTGCGCTCTCCACTTCGACGAGAGCTCGCCTATAGAGGAAGTGCAATGATCGAGAAGGTTTGAAGAATGACTAAATCCGGTTCGACACCGACGATTAACGACGTTGCGCGCATTGCTGGTGTGTCTAAAAAAACGGTCAGCCGGGTCATTAATCGATCCCCATTGCTCAAGGAGGCGACCCGACAAAAAGTCCAGAAGGTCATCGCCGATCTCGGCTATATTCCCAACCCACAGGCCAGGGCCCTCGCCTTGCGCCGAAACTTTTTGCTGGGCTTACTGCACGATAACCCAAACGCGCAAACAGTTCTGAATTTTCAGGAAGGCGTGTTAGATGCGATCCGTGATACGGAGTTCGCTCTCGTCGTTCGCCCCGTCGATCGCCATTCACCTGACATGCTCGAAGACATTCGCAGCTTTCTGGAATTGCAGCGGCTATATGGCGTGCTGCTGTTGCCGCCAATCTCCGAAAATGATGAGGTCGCGAAGCTTTGCCGTGACATGGGTTGCGGTTATGTCCGCATGGGTTCAGCGGCGCTCGACGATGCCGAGCATCTTGTGCAGTCGAATGACCGTGAGATGGTTGAAGCCGTGATTGATTATCTAGTCGAGCTCGGCCATCAGCGGATTGGAATAATCGAAGGTCCCTCCGGTTTCCGTTCTGCTGCCGAGCGCCGAGCGGGGTTTCTCGAGGCGATGAAACGCCACGGGCTTGAGGTGCCTGACAGCGCCATTGCCCAAGGAACCTATCGGTTTAATTCGGGAGTTGAGGCAGCGAACAAACTGCTTGAAGCCGAAGAGAAAATCACGGCAATATTCGCTAGCAATGACGAGATGGCCGCAGGCGCCTATCATGCAGCGAAAGAGAGAGCGATTGACGTTCCGCGGCAATTATCGATCGTCGGTTTCGACAATTCGCCGATCGCTGCACATATCTGGCCCCCGATGACAACCGTTGGTTGGCCGATACGCGAAATGGCTAAAGCTGCGGCATTGAAATTGGTCGATCCGGGCTCGGAAGATGCAAAGGCTTCCACCTTTCTCGCACGCCTAGTGACCCGCGACTCAGCAGGCCCACCGCCAGCAAAGAGTTAATCCGGAAGGTTGAAATGCATCTCTATTTAGGTTTAAAGAGGTAAATGACACCGGTTTCCTGACGCTTCGTTATCCAAGATGGCGGGGTGCGACACACAGCTCTGACGAGCGAGGAGAGATTATGAAAATCGCTTTGATCAATGAGAACAGCCAAGCGGCAAAGAACGGCATTATTCACGACGCGCTCACGTCGGTCGCGGAGCCCTTAGGGCACGAAGTACACAATTATGGTATGTACGCTGCTGATGACGAAGCGCAGGTTACTTATCCGATGGTTGGCCTCCTGACCGGCATCTTATTGAATTCTGGCGCGGCAGACTTCGTGGTTACGGGCTGTGGTACAGGCTCTGGCTCAATGCTGGCGGCCAACGCCATGCCAGGCGTTTTCTGCGGCCTGGTGATTGACCCCACAGACGCGTTTCTTTTCGCCCAGATCAACGACGGCAATGCTGTCGCGATGCCTTATGCCAAGGGCTTCGGCTGGGCGGCGGAACTGAACCTTCAGGACTGCTATCGCAAGCTGTTCGAAGGTGAGAGCGGCGTCGGCTACCCTAAAGAGCGTGCGGCGATCATGAAGAAGAATCGCGGTGTGCTTGCCGACTTAAAAGCCAAGACCTGTCACGACATGTTGACCGTGCTCAAAACCGTGGACCAAGAGCTGCTGAAGAGCGCAGTGGCAGGGGGGAAATTTGCCGACCTTTTTTATGCCAATTCGAAAGACGAGGCCATCAGCGAATACCTGCGCAGTCTCTAAGTGCGGATGAGGGAATTAGATCATGGCTGATGGCACATTCGATCTCACCGGTAAGGTGGCTCTCGTCACGGGCGCGAACACAGGCATCGGCCAAGGCATTGCTATCGCGCTCGCAAAATCCGGCGCCGACGTGGCGCTCGTCGCCCGGCGAGATCCCTCGGAAACGACGGAGCTCGTCGAGGCCGAAGGCGTGCGGGCACATGTTATCATGGCCGATCTATCGTCGATCGAACCCTGCCAGCGGATTGTCGACGATGCAGTGGCAACGCTTGGCCGGCTCGACATTCTCGTGAACAATGCAGGCATCATCCGCCGTGACGACGCCCTCGAATTCGCGGAAGAGGACTGGGACGCAGTGATGGAGGTCAATCTCAAAGTTTTGTTCTTCCTCAGCCAGGCTGTAGCCCGTCACATGATTGGTTGGGCGAGCCAGACGGGGGCGCGTGGCAAGATAATTAACATCGCCTCCATGCTGACCTTCCAAGGGGGCATTCGCGTCCCGAGTTACACGGCCAGTAAGAGCGGCGTTGGTGGATTGACCAAGCTTTTGGCAAATGAGTGGGCATCCAAGGGCATTAACACCAACGCTATCGCACCGGGCTATATCGCCACCAATAACACCGCCGCATTGCAGGCTGACGGTAGCCGTAACCGACAGATTGTCGAGCGTATTCCGGAAGGGCGTTGGGGCGATCCTAGCGACATCGGTGGAGCCGCTGTGTTCCTGGCGAGCCGAGCTTCTGACTATGTCCAAGGGCACATCCTAGCAGTCGACGGCGGCTGGCTCGCGCGATGAGTCCATTGCCGAAATCCGGCCATGTCGTCTGTTTCGGCGAACTTTTGTTGCGTCTCTCACCTGCGGCTGGAACGCCATTTTCGCGGGCAAATCATCTCGACCTTCAGGTCGGTGGTGCAGAGGCTAATGTCGCGATCGCACTTGCGAGCCTAGGCGTGCCGGTGGAATTTGTCGGTGTTGTAGCGAATAGTTCGCTCGGGCTTCGGGCCATGGCTGCTTTGGGCGAAGGAGGAGTTGGGCGGAATCATCTGCGCTGCGCCGACGGTCGAATGGGACTTTATTTTTTCGAGCGTCCCAGCGGCCCGGTCGGGGGACGGGTCATTTATGATCGCGCGGATAGTGCGTTCGCAAGGGCAGAGCCCAAAGATCTCGATTTTATCGCTGCGCTTGATGGAGCTAGGCTGCTTCACCTGTCTGGTATTACGCCCGCTCTCGGACCGAGAGGCGTAAATCTTGCTAGGTCCGCGGTCGAAGCAGCTCAGCAGCTCGGCGTGCCAATCTGTTTCGATGGCAATTATCGGCCTACCCTTTGGGAATCATGGGATAATGACCCACGAGTAATTCTTTCCGAATTAATCGCTGCAGCGACGATCCTGATCGGCAATCATCGCGACATTTCGCTGCTGCTCGGCAAAACTTTTTCCGGCGATGGTCCTGATCGCCGCAGGGAAGCTGCAAATGCAGCTTTTGCCCATTTTCCGAAGCTGAAGGTGATCGCTTCAACGGCGCGCCAAGTCGAAAGCGCTACGGTCAATGGCCTCGCTGCACGCGTGGATTTGCGAGAAAGGCACTGGCAGACCGAAGAGGTCCGCATTGCGCCAATCGTTGACCGTATTGGCACAGGCGACGCGTTTGCTGCAGGGATCCTGCTTCGCTGGCTCGAGGAAGGCACGGCAGAAGATATGGCAAATACCGGTCTTTCGCTCGCAGTGATGAAACACGGCTATCCGGGTGACATGATCGCCGTCACCCGGGAAGAATTGGAGTCCTTTAACCCGGCAGGGGCAGATGTCAGTCGCTAAAGGCATAACGCGTCGCGGCACTCTCGGGGGTGCTTTGGCTGGAGCCGCATTCATCGGTTCGCCCGCAATGCATGCGAAGGTTGGAAAAGCGGATCCGCGCGCGCTGAATTTTCGCGGATTGATTGATCGCGGCACTCCGGCGTTTCGGGGTATTCGCTACGCCCGCGCAAAACGCTTCGATCGCCCGGTTCGCGAGCCGCTTCCGCGTACTGAGACCCCCGCCACAGAATTCGGGCCCTTGTGCCCTCAGCGCAATCCCATGACACCCGAAATGAGCGAAGATTGCCTCTTCCTCAACATCTGGTCACCTGATCCTCGCCCCGATGCTCGCCTCCCGGTTATGGTCTATTTCCACGGCGGCGCGTACAATTGGGGATCCGTCACCGATCCCTTGACGCAAGGGCCGCACCTTGCAGCCCAAGGCAATGTCGTCGTCGTGAGCGTCAATCACCGTATCAATCTATTCGGCTATGCCTGGCTTTTTCCCTTCGGTGAAAGATTTCGCCATAGCGGTAATGCCGGACAGCTCGATCTCATTTGCGCGCTAGAATGGATACGCGAAAATATCGGCGCATTCGGGGGCGATCGAGATCGGGTTATGGTGTTCGGTCAGTCGGGAGGAGGAGCAAAGATCGCGACTCTAATGGCAATGCCCGAAGCAAATGGCCTGTTTCATTCGGCAGCGACAATGAGCGGTCAGCAAGTTACGGGCCAAGGCCCGGGCAATGCATGGCTGCGCATCCGCGCTTTCATGAACGAGCTCGGCATAGGCGAGAGCAATGTGGAAACTCTGCTGGCACTGCCGCATGAGAGGCTGGTCGAAGGATTGGCCGCGCAAGATCCTGTACTCGGCGGCGGAATTTATTTCGGTCCGGTGCTCGATATGATCCACTTACACCGCCATCCTTTTTGGCCCGATGCCGCGCCGCAGTCGCTCCACATTCCCATGATCCTCGGTAATACCACAGACGAAACCCGAGCTTTTATTCCCACAGATGGACCGGCAGTGAAAGGCCTCGACTGGTCGAATATCGCCGAGCGGCTAGCCGAACACATCAAAATCGATCTGCGAGCGGACTGGGTTGTCTCAAGATACCGAAGCCAGTTTCCTGACTGGTCCGCGGAAAAGCTGTTTTACGCCGCAACTACAGCGGGACGGAGCTGGCCGGGACAGGTGATCGAAGCAGATCGACGGGCTGAAGCGGCCGCAAAGGCCACTTGGGTCTATCAGCTAGACAGAGAAAGTCCGATCGATCCTTATCGCGGCGCAGCCCACACGGACGACTTGCCTTATGTCTTTGGCACACTGGCCGCTACGGGCAGCTATTCGGGCACAGACCGGCGAGCCAAAGAAATTAGCGCTGCGATGATTGCTGCATTCGCTGGCATGGCACACAAGGGGAGGCCCGGTCTTGCCGGCTGGCACCCCTATTCCGTTCCGGATCGAGAGACCCTTGTTATTGGGCAGGAGAGGATTGCGCTGCGGAGCGATCCGAGACGGTGGGAACGCGAACTCTGGTCCACCGGCCCATACATACAGCCAGGGAGTTGAAACATGAAGCGACTGCATCTTGAACTGACGGGCATTGCCATGGTTGGGATGGCCAGCCTCGCATCGGCCCAGACAGTTCCGTCAGCGACGCCAGTGCCGCTTCAGACCTCGAAGATTGAAAGCATCAACAAGATTATCCTCGTCGGCGATTCAACGACAGCCACAGGAAATGGCTGGGGATCGATGTTCTGCGCACACCATACTACCCACCCGACCGCGTGTCTCAACCTTGCTCGCAACGGCAGGAGTAGCGGATCTTACCGGGCGGAAGGGCTTTGGGAGGTCGTACTTCGAGAAATGAGGATTGAAGGTTATCGCAAGGTTTTTGTGATCATCGGCTTCGGCCATAACGATCAGCCAGGAAAACCGGGGCGTTCAACGGATCTCGACTCCGAGTTCACAGAGAATATGAGGCGGTATGTAGAAGAAATCCAGGAAACCGGAGCGACACCGATTCTATTCACTCCGCTTACACGCCGTTTGTTCGAAGAAGGCGAGGTTGCGCGCGATCTTGACCCATGGGCCGATGTCATTCGACAGATCGCGCATGAAACGGGGACTCCTCTGATAGATCTGAACGAACGCAGCCGGACTATAGTCCAGGCGCTTGGTCCATCGGTTCAGAATATGTTGGCCGAACGGCCAGCTAGTCCCGAAGTATCTGCCGCAGCCGCCATCGACGGTGAAACCCTGCCAGCGGAAACTGGGCGCCCCGACTTGCCGGATGCACCAGCCGACTTGCGCGTCGCCAAAATGAATTCGCGCTTCGATTATACTCATCTTGGCGAATACGGGGCGAAGTTGTTCGCGTCGGTTGTAGCGACGGAAGTGGTAATCGTTGAACCTGAAATTCGTTCTATCGTGCGTCCGTGATGGAGTTCAGTCCATGCGGGCCACTGGATAGGAAATAACGATAGACAATGGTGCGGATCCAATTTGCCTGATACCCACGACGGCGCCTTTATAGAGATAAGCCGCCATGCCAGGTCCGAGTTCCGCCTCAATACCGTCGGAGATGACGATTCCTCGTCCTGAAGTGACGTAGTATACCTCGTCATGCGAAATAGGGTGCTCGCCAACGGCAGCTCCTGGATCAAGGACACGGCGCCGGAACTCCATCGTACGGGGTGGCGGAGCGGCATCGCTTATCCGATAGGCGGTCGACATGCCGATCGCTCCGTGCGGCGGAGCTTCGCGAACCATCACATCGTCTTCTGCTACAACCACCATCGGCAGCACGCTGGAAGTCCCGTGCGTATGAATTGATGTGCAAGCTGTCGTCAGAAGGGCGGCGAGTACAAATGCTGGGCGTTTCATGGATTGGTTAACCGCATCGCGCGGTCGCGCGGCGAAAGATGCTCCTGAGCTCCCTCTTTCTGGCCTGGCATGACCCCAGACTTCGTCGTCATACGGCTGAGATCCCACTCTCTTTCGACGAAAGGAGCGCTGGTCGCATCGAATGTCGGGTAGCCTCCAACTTCATCTTCCGCATCAATGACCTCTCCCCTGCCTTCAGCAATGTAAAACAGCACGCGGGCTTCCATCTCGCTTCTGTCCCATGGGCGGGCACCGGCTGTGGCGAGGACATGGGTTTCTACATCCGACGATGGGAGGATGGAGAAACCTGAAAGGTCATGGAGGGGTTGGTCCTGTTGGCGGATTTCGGCGGAGGTCACACCGTAGCGGCCATACATCGGCAGATCCTTTCCGTGGCGATCCACAGCGACATTGTCGCGTCCGTAATATAGCAGATCGCCTACGCCTCCGATCATCAGGAACGGAAGGTCGGGATCGGTGCTG
The DNA here is from genome assembly GCA_947504155.1 of uncultured Erythrobacter sp. GTDB lineage: Bacteria > Pseudomonadota > Alphaproteobacteria > Sphingomonadales > Sphingomonadaceae > Qipengyuania. The sequence continues at coordinate 1,196,222 of CANNGF010000001.1, read as the reverse complement.
TTGCCTCCGCGCAGGACATTGCCGACCGCGGTGAGCTTGCCGTCGACCGGCGGATGCCCAGCCCACTCTAGATCCATAAGATTGTAATGAACCGCCCGATATTGTGGGTCGTAAATCAGGTTATTGACCATCACCGCTTCGACGCCGCCTTTAAGAAGCGGCGAACGCTCGACATTGTGCGCCCAAATGTTTCCTTCGAAAACAATCCCCGTCGCATTGTCATGGATAAGCGAGCCCTTTGAATGCTCGCCTTTGGGGTGAGTCGAGTCGGCGAGTCCTTCAGCTGCGAGGTTGGCGCGAAAAACGATGTTACGGCTGGTTCCCTGGCGCCAGTCCTCGACTGTGTCACCCGTGAATCGAGGTCCGGAAGCGGACATATTTTCGTCGACAGCCCAGAAAAAACTGTTGTTTTCGATCAGCACGTTGTGGGCTGAACGGGTAGAAAGTGCGTCAGCCTCCCAGCCTTGACGCTTGGGTAAGCCGTCACTGCCCACCACTACGCGCAGATGCTGGATGATCACATCATTGGTGTTGATATCGATGCCGCCTCGCATAATTGTGATCCCGGGCGAGGGGGCAGTCTGGCCAGCAATAGTGACGTGAGGTTCAGCGACTGCCAGCGACGAGCGCGCCAAGTCGATCGCTCCGCCCACTTCGAACACGATGATGCGCGGGCCTTTAGCCTCAATCGCTTCAGCAAGGCTACCAGGGCCGTCCTTTGCCAAGGTCGTGACGCGAATGATTCTGCCTCCCGTCCCTCCGTCCGTAGGATTTCTGGACTGTGCAATTGTTGGATCCGCAAAAATCGTAAGGCACAAAGCCAGCAAGCAATTTCCGATAAATTTCATGCCTATTTCCTCTCCACAGAATGTCACCTTGACACCAAGCTAAGTATGGAGCAAGAAGAATTGACACCGGTTACCAAAAACCGGGTTTTGGGAATAACGGTGCTTTGGGAGGATGCGCTGCGATCGCAGCTGCAGTCCCCTCTTTAAAAAAGACACCGGTGCCATTTGGAGGAGGATGCCATGAAGGTTTTGGTTACCGAGTGGAGTGCTAAAGCGGCATTGCTAGCTGGCAGTGCTCTCGCGTTTTCGACACCAACGTTCGCACAGGATGCTGGCACGCTTGACGATGACGAGCTTAGCGACGTCGCGTCGGAGGCGTCGGGCCAAATTTCCGATGAAGACAATGTCATCGTCGTCTCAGGCTTCCGCCAGTCGCTAAATGCTGCGATTTCGGCAAAGCGTGAAGCTGTGGGTCAGGTCGACGTTATCGTGGCCGAGGATATCGCAAAATTTCCCGATACGAACCTTGCTGAGTCCCTACAGCGCATTCCGGGTGTCGCCATCGAACGTGATGCCGGCGAAGGCCGCCAGATTACCGTTCGCGGTCTCGGCGCTCAGTTCACCCGTGTTCGTGTCAATGGCATGGAAACGATTGCAACCTCGGTGGATGGGGCTTCGTTTAACCGTGACCGTGCATTTGATTTTAACGTCTTTGCGTCCGAACTTTTCAACTCGATCGTAGTGAACAAGACCGCGTCGGCGGCTCTCGATGAAGGTTCGCTTGGAGCTGTGATTGATTTGAACACCGGCGATCCTCTCGCTTATGGTGCAGGGATCAAACTGGTGGCCTCAGCACAGGCTCGCTATAACGATCTCAACGAAAAAGTCGCACCGCGCTTGGCCGGCCTGTTGGCTTGGAACAATGCCGAAGAAACCTTCGGTGTTTCTGCGTCCGCCGCATGGACGAAATACGAAACGCCTGAACTAGGTAATAATTCGGTCCGCTGGGCAAATGATGCGACCTTTCGGTCGGTCGACGGGGTCGACTGCACGGCTTCGCCAGCGGATCCTGGTTGCGTTGAAGTCCGCGATGCATTCCACCCGCGTATCCCGCGTTACGGTCTGGTGAACCATGATCGCGAACGCCTTGGCGCTACCGCAGCGATCCAGTTTCGTCCGACAGATCGGACCGATATCCAGATCAATGCTCTTTACTCCAACTTTAAAGAAGACCGCGACGAATACTGGGGAGAGGTGCTCTTGCGCTCGAACGAGCGCGCCATGGATCTATCAAATTACACAATTGACGAAAATAATAACGTAATCAGTGCGGATCTTGAAAATGCTTGGATCCGCAACGAGCGATACCATCGCGAAAGTGAGACAGATTTCTACCAGATTTCGGGTGAAATCGAGCAAGGGTTCGGTGACAATTTTACGGCCTCACTGCTCGGTGGCTTCTCGAAGTCGGATGCAGCGATCCCCGTCGAAACCACGGTCATCTTTGACGACCGTGACGGTATTTACAGCTACGACTATTCCGACATGCATTTTCCGTTACTGGTATTCGGAACCGACGTAACCAATCCGGCAAATTTTCAGCTGGCGGAATTCCGTGATCGTCCCAGCTCGGTCGAAAACAAATTCAAGACCATCGCATTTGATCTGGAATGGGAGCCGACCACCGGGCTGAAGATTTCTGCAGGTCCATTCTATCGCCAATTCGACTATTTCACCACCGGTGCACGTAGGGATAGTCAGTATTGTTCGGCCTTCACATGTACACCGGGGGCATATGGGGCGTTAGTGACTCAGGACCTAGCCGAGCTCTTTCAATTGGGTGACGCAGGTCAGCCAGCAGGCAACACCAACTCTTGGATCGTGCCCAACCTTGATGCGGCCGTAGCATTCCTTGACCTGTACAACAGACCCGCCGTCCTCCAGCAGGGGGATGAGCGCTCAGTGCAGGAAAAAACCAAAGGTGGATACTTCCAGACGGATTTTGAGTTAGATACCGACCTGCGCGTCACTGGCAATTTCGGTGTGCGGTATGCTCATACTGAGCAGTCGTCGCAAGGGTACAACGGCGGACAATTCGTCACCGTAGAGCGCAGCTATGACGATTTTCTGCCAGCGCTAAACATTAACGTTTTCCCAGCAGACAGCTTCGTACTACGCGGCGCCATCGCCCAGGTGATCACGCGCCCTTCGCTCGGTTCCCTCACCCCGGGAGGTTCGGTCGACCAATTCAACTTCCGTATTTCGACCGGCAACCCTTTTATCGATCCCTACCGGGCATGGAACTACGACCTGTCGGCAGAGTGGTACTTTGCACCTGGCGCAATTTTGTCACTAGCTGGCTTTATTAAAGACATCGCAAGTTTCCCAGTAGGAAATTCGCTGCAGGTAACCTACGCGCAAAGCGGTCTTCCGCTCTCGCTTCTGACGTCGGGAACGCCGGCCTACGATGCGGTTATCAATGGCACAGATCCGAACCGAGAATTCGAGTTCCGCACCACTACCAATGGCGAAGGCGCGATAATCAAGGGGCTGGAATTAGGTCTACACCTTCCGTTTTCGGTTTTCTCGTCCGGCACCTTCTCCGACTTCGGTATCCTCGGCAACGTCACCTATGTCGACAGCAACCAGGAGGTGGAATTCGGAGGGCAACTTTTCCAGACGACTTTCCCGGGCGTATCGAAATATTCAGCCAATGGTACCGTCTATTATGACAACGGACGCCTGTCCGTTCGCGTCTCCGGGGCATATCGCAGCGACTACAACACCGGGAACAGCGGCAACGGTAACTTCCTTGAAGGGTTTGATGACTCTTTCAACCTCGATGCCGCTATCCGTTACAAGGTTACAGACTACCTCGAGCTCACTCTCGACGGTAACAATCTCACTGACGATTACCGCTATCGCTGGGCGGACGATACGGCGCGTCGCAATTACGAAAACAATCATTTCGGCCGCATCTTCATGGCCGGTGTCCGCGTCGAATACTGAGACTGAATGCTATTCAGAAAGGCTCGCGTATGAGAAGTGATCGCAGGTCGCTCCTATGCGCGAGCCTAGTCCTTTCCGGTGCTCTGGCTGGTCGGAGCGCGGGTCAAACGGCACCGCCAGCAAGCGACTGGGGACTGCCTCCGGGCCTTCCGCAACCGCTGGAGGCAATTGACCTCTGGCAAGGCGGAGCCCCCGGGGCATCCCTATCCGCTCCATCCGAGCTAGTAACCGAAAGGTCGACCGATCCACTCGTTACTGATCGGGCAGTATCTGGAATTTCAGTCCCTCGCATGGTGATATTCCGACCCAATCGTCCGAACGGGGCGGCGGTTCTGATCTGTCCGGGCGGCGGCTACCGGCATGTAGTAGTCGATAAGGAGGGGTATGAAATGGGCCGCTGGCTATCCGCTCGTGGTTTCACCGTCTTTGTTCTTTTTTATCGCCTGCCGGGGGATGGATGGGCTGCAGGCCCAGATGTATCGCTATCCGACGCACAAAGAGCTCTGCGCCTGATGCGACATCGCTCGCAGGAATTTGCTATCGATCCCGAGCGCGTGGCGGTCATGGGTTTCTCTGCCGGGGGGCACTTGTGCGCGGACCTCGCCACGCGCTTCGCTGACCAGACATATCAAAAGCAGGACGAGGCCGACCTTCTGTCCGCCAAACCTTTCTGCGCCGCGCCGATCTACCCTGTAATCAGTATGATGGAGGGAGTGGCGCACCTGGGTTCCAAAAATCTTCTTCTTGGCGATAACCCATCTCCAGCGCTTGTAAAAAAACACTCGCCGGATCTTAACGTGCCCAAAGACGCACCGCCCTTTTTCCTGCTTCATGCCGAGGATGATGACGTGGTGCCGGTTGAAAATTCCCTGCGACTTCGCGCCTCGCTCAAGGCAAACGGCATATCCGTCGAAACGCATTTATTCGAATACGGCGGACACGGTTTTGGTCTGCGCAAGGCTATCGGCAAACCTGTCGGCACATGGCCGGAATTGTGGCTTTCATGGGCGAAAACCAAGAGTTTCGCCGGATGATCGGGCGCAGGCAATTGCTCGCCGGACTGGGCGGCGCGGGGGCGGTAGGCCTTTTGCCGTTCTCATCGACCGGGTTGCGCGCCAATCCGGAAAAGGTGTCCGCTCCCGAGCAACCGAATTATCGGCGGGGATTTGACAATCAGCGCATTCCCGATCTGGGGAACGGTAGTTTTTTAAATCCGGTCATTTCCGGTGATCGGCCTGATCCTGCAATTCTGAGGGATGGGGAGGATTATTACATGACCTTCTCGACCTTTGACGCCTACCCCGGTTTAACGATCTGGCATTCGCGCGATCTCGTAAATTGGCGACCGCTCGAGGCGGCACTTACGCGCAATATCGGATCCGTTTGGGCGCCGAGCCTTCACAAAGACCACGGCCGCTATTTACTCTACATCCCGGTGAAAGCATCCACCGGCAACGACATCTTCGTATCTTGGGCAGACAATATAACGGGTCCATGGAGTGATCCGATAGCCCTTGGCCTGCCAAACCATATCGACCCGTGCCACGCAATTGCCGAAGACGGGGGACGCTGGCTGTTCCTTTCGGGTGGGGACCGGGTCAGACTGGCGCCCGACAATCTGTCGCTCGCGGGGGAGGTCGAGCATGTTTACGACCCATGGCGGTACCCGTCGGACTGGATCGTGGAGGGCTTTTCACCTGAGGGCCCGAAGATCCACTTGATCAATGACTGGTACTACATGATTACGGCCGTCGGTGGGACCGCAGGTCCGCCGACTGGGCACATGGTCATCGCTGCCCGGTCCCGGTCGCTCCACGGCCCATGGGAACATCACCCTGCAAACCCGCTGGTGCGCACTATGAGCATCGACGAGGCGTGGTGGTCGCGTGGCCATGCGTCGCTGGTCGAGGCACCGGACGGTAGCTGGTGGTCGTTCTATCACGGATATGAGAACAGCTACTGGACGCTGGGCCACCAGTGCTTGCTCGATCCGGTTCAATTCACCCCGGACGGATGGTTTCGCATGACGGGAGGCGATCTTGCCGCACCGGTAAAGAAACCAGTGGGGGGGGAGGCCGTCACACACGGAATGCCTTTGTCGGATGATTTTGCCGGGCCGCTCGCCCTCGGTAGCAAATGGGCATTTTTCAAACCGGGCAATCGCGAAACACGCCGGGTCTCGTCCGGCGGGGGCGTGTTGCGGCTCGCCGGCAAAGGAGAAGCGCCCTCAAGCGGCTCGCCGCTTTTGCTGACCGCTGGTGATCGCTCCTACCAGTTCGAATGCGATATCGAAGTGTCGCCGGGTGGAAGAGCCGGTCTGCTCCTCTTTTACGATGACAAGCTTTACTGTGGCCTCGGCTTCGACAGGGATCGGTTCGTGACCCATCAATACGGACGTGAGCGTGCACGCCCCGCTAATCCGCATGGTAACAGCATGCGAATGCGGGTGACGAACCGGCGCCATATCGTGGTTTATGACACGAGTGGCGATGGCGGTCGCAATTGGCGCCGATTTGACAGAGGCATGGAGGTCTCCGGATATCACCACAACGTGAGAGGCGATTTCCTCATGCTACGTCCTGGCCTCTACGCTTCCGGTCCGGGCGAGGCGAAATTCCGCAACTTCAAATTTACAGCATTGGACGTTTGACGGGGCGATGGGGAAAGGCCGAAAAACGATGAGCGAGCGTGTCTCACTTTCTCGGAGGTCAGTTCTGGCCGGAACGTTAACGCTCGGAGCCGGTGCGTTGCTACCAGCCTGCAAGCCGGTGATGTCGGGCCTTTTGACCGGAGCGGACGCTCATCCAGCGGATTACCCAACGGTGCGCGCCGTTGAATTCATGGGCCGGTATCTTGATGCAAAAACTGGTGGCCGGCTTGGCATCAAGGTTTTCGCAGGCGGACAGTTGGGAAGCGAAACCGACACGCTGGAAATCACCAGCTTCGGCGGGATTGATCTTAATCGGGTCAATTTCGCTCCTCTCAATAGCATCGAGCCAATGACCTTGCCATTTTGCCTACCGTTCGTGTTCGATTCCGTTTCTCATATGCGCCGGGTTGTCGACAGCGAAGTAGGCGACGAGGTGCTGGCATCGCTCGAACCGCACAAGCTGATAGGTCTTTGCATTTTCGATTCAGGGGCGCGCAACTTCTACAACCTTCGTCGTCCCATCACGGCGCCCTCAGACATGCGAGGACTCAAAATCCGCGTCCCAGCATCCGACCTCTATATATCCATGGTGAATGCGCTGGGTGCGAACGCGGTGCCGATCCCCTTCGGCGAAATCTACCAGTCGCTCGCTCAAGGCGTGATCGATGGCGCTGAAAATAACTGGCCGACGTTCGTTGGCGAACGCCACTACGAAGTCGCGACTTATCTCAGCCTAACACAACACTTGCTAACCCCAGAAGCGCTTGTGATGAGCGAAGCCAGCTGGGATCGCCTCTCTCCCGAAGACCAGGTTCTCTTGCGTGAGGCGGCAAAAGCCTCGGTAATCGAAATGAGACGCTTGTGGGATGTCCGTGTCGACGAAGCGAAGGCTGCCGTCGCAGCCTCGAGCGTAGAAGTAAATGATGTTGAGACGGAGGCCTTCGCCGAACTCATGCGCCCCGTGTGGGAACAGTTCATCACCAGCCCGAGCCAACAGCGTGTCGTTCAGCGCATACTCGAAATGAGGGGAGGGTAGTCATGACCGCATTCATCTCGCGTATGTTGATTGCGTTCGGCGCGATTGGGCTCCTCGCAATGACGGCCATCATCGGGTGGCAAGTCTTCGGTCGTTTCGTGCTCGATTCCAGCCCGTCGTGGACCGAGCAGGCGTCGCTGATCATGATGATCTGGTATGTTATGTTTGCCGCCGCTGCTGGGGTTTACGAAGGTTTCCATATTCGCATCGCCCTGCTGGAGGAAAAGTTCGGGGAAAGAGCGCGTCCTCTGCTCCGGCTGGTGGCTACAATCATTGCCATTATCGGCATCGTGCTGCTGATTTACGGAGCGCAGCTGTGCTGGGCTGTCCGTTCCAATGTCGTGCCATCTCTTGGTGTGAGCCGAGCGGCAGCTTATATTCCCTTGCCCATCTCCGGCCTTCTCATAACGTTGTTCGCATTGCCGCAGATGCTGACCGGCCGCCATCCGGTCGATGAGATATGCGAAACGGGAGCTGATTAATGGAGCTTCTGGTCCTCTTCGGTGTGCTTTTTGCCCTGCTTATCATCGGGGTACCCGTCGCCTTTTCGCTACTGGCGGCCTCTCTCGCCTGCTTTGTCGCGATGGACATTCCGCTGATCGTTGCCGTCCAGAGGGTCGCGTCCGGTATTAGCGTATTCACGCTTATGGCGATCCCCTTCTTCATCTTCGCAGGCGATCTCATGTATCGCGCGGGCATTGCTGAACGCCTGGTCCGGGTCGCGGATGCAGCGGTTGGCAGGGTGCGCGGAGGCCTCGGAATTGTCGACGTCGGGGCATCGATGATGTTTGGCGCCGTATCTGGCTCAGCGATCGCCAGTGCATCGGCCATTGGGTCGACGATGGTCCCGCTGATGAAGGAAAAGGGCTATCCGGGAGATTACGCGGTCAACGTAACTGTTACTGCAGCCATCGTTGGTCTGCTGATTCCTCCTTCACATAATATGATTATCTATTCTGCTGCTTCCGGCATCGGAGTTTCGATCGGCGATCTGTTTCTGGCAGGTGTGATACCTGGAGTGTTGACGGGCCTGTTGCTCATGCTGGTCACCTGGCTAGTGGCTTGCCACCGCAATCTGCCGACCGGTCTTTTCCCAGGCTGGCGTGCCTTCATCCTTGCTACAGCCTATGCGCTACCGGGTCTCATGACTGCGGTGATCATCATGGCAGGGATTCTCAGCGGCTTCTTCACCCCCACCGAAAGTTCAGCGATCGCAGTCATCTATACGATGCTCATCGGCACGTTCCTCTATCGTAGCCTTGGCTGGCAAGGCATGTGGGAGGCGGCGGGCAAATCGGTACGTACGGCTTCGATGGTATTGTTCATCATTGCAGCCGCTACGGCATTCGGTTTTGCGCTTGCGTTGCTGGAAGTTCCTGCGGCGCTGGGCGCGCTGATCGGAGTCATGACCGATAACCCCGTCCTTACTCTTCTCATCATCAATATGATGCTTCTTGCATTAGGCACGTTCATGGACATGGCGCCGCTCATCGTAATCACCACTCCGATTTTCCTTCCGGTGGCAATGGGCGTGGGCGTCGATCCGGTGCATTTCGGGATTATCATGATGCTCAACCTCGGGATCGGACTCGTCACACCGCCCGTTGGATCGGTCCTGTTCGTCGGATCCGCGGTAGGCAAAATACCAGTGACCTCGCTCGTGAAGACTATCTGGCCGTTCTACCTAACCCTAATCGCGGCGCTCGCCATCGTAACCTTCGTGCCGGCACTGTCGCTCTGGTTGCCCAGCATAATAGGTGGCTGATCAAAGCGTCACTCCGCTCTTCCAGACAGAGATTGCTCGCTGACCGCTGAGTTCGGCCTGAGTGAGCTCTCCTCCGGCTATAGCGATCAGAAATTCGTTAAACTCGTCGTCGACTGCCTTAAGCCCTTCGGTCAGGACACGGCCAGCATCGAAGTCAATCCACCTTGGTTTCAACTCGGCTAGCTGCGAACTGGAGGAGATTTTTACGGTTGGAACAGGAAACCCGAGTGGGGTTCCCCGGCCAGTCGTAAACAGAATTACCGTCGCGCCGGCAGCGGCTAGCGCAGTCGATGAAACTGCATCATTTCCGGGAGCTTCTAGCAGGCTCAATCCTGGCAACTTGACGGTTTCCCCGTAATTAAGAACATCTACGAGTGGAGCGCTACCGCCCTTCTGAACCGCACCGAGTGATTTCTCTTCTAATGTCGTGATACCACCAGCAATATTTCCTGGCGAAGGATTCTCCGAGACGGGTTCCCCCTGGTCGATGAAATAGCGCTTGAACCTGTTTACAAGTCCGCCAGCCGCCGAGAATGTTTCAACCGTAGCCGAGCGTGCCAGAAGCGCCTCTTCAGCGCCGAAGACTTCCGGAATTTCGGTGAGGATAAGTTTCCCCCCGGATGCGGCCAAGCTGTCGCTGAACCGGCCTAGCAGTGGATTGGCAGTCAGGCCTGAAAGCGCGTCCGATCCCCCGCACTTTAATCCAACCGTAAGGGCGCTCGCTGGGGCAGCTTCGCGCTCCAACGCTGCCAGCTCGCCCACAAGTTCCTTCGTGATTGCGAGCAGTTGCGCGCGCTCGTCGCCCGCATCTTGGGCGCGTAGTGTCCTCAGCTTGCGCTTGCTTCTTTCGGGGACCAACCCCACCAGCTCATCGAGCTGGTTGCTTTCGCATCCGAGGCCGACGAGCACCACGCCTCCCGCATTAGGATTGTCGCATAATGCCGCTAAAAGCGCTCTAGTCCTGGAAAGGTCGTCGCCCAACTGAGAACATCCGTGCGGATGACCGAACCCGACAATTCCGTCGACCTCTCCTTGATGGATTTCCATAGCTTCGCGGGCCACCATTTCCACAAGCGGCGCAACGCAGCCCACTGTGGGCAGGATCCAGATTTCATTGCGCGTCGCAAACCGGCCACACGCGCGGCGATAACCTTGCCAACTGCCCACTAAGCCACCTGCGACCACTGCCGGTAATGCCGGCTCTAAGGTGCCGTAATCCAGTTCGCCCGACAACGCCGTCGCGAGGTTGTGCGAGTGGACATGCTCACCCGGTTGAATTGTCTCCGTGGCCAGGCCTATTTGCGCGCCATAGCGGATTACCCCATCGCCTTTTGCGTGCATCCTCAGCGCAAATTTATGTCCTGCAGGAATGGCTTGGGTCAGCGATAGTGTGGGCCCTGAGATGGCAATCTTCTCTCCTTTCGGGAGTTCGCGCATCGCGATCCCCACAGTATCACTGCGGTGGCAGTGCCAGACTGCGGGAATGCCTTGATCCATAGTGGGCCTCTGTGGGATCCTATTCATGTCGATAGGCTCGTCCTGCGGATGATCATAGTTGATTTTCTGCGCCGGAATGGTCAGAAACTTTCTTCTGACACCGGTTACCATAAATTGCGAACCACTGGCAATCGGTAACCGGGAGCAGAACCCGCGACCGCAAGGACGAGAACGATGAGCAAACCGCTGCAATTGCACGAAGACCGTCTATTTCCAGTCGATGCAGGGGTTCGATCTATCGCGCGCACCTTGTATGCCGAGGTTGCCAAACTTCCGATCTTAAGTCCGCACGGTCACACTGACCCACGGTGGTTTGCTGAGAACGAGGCTTTCGGCAATGCGACCGAACTTCTCCTTCATCCCGATCACTATCTTTTTCGCATGCTCTATTCTCAGGGCATCACGTTGGAAAGCTTGGGTATTTCGAACAGCGGTGCGGATGCGCGCGCATCTTGGCACGTATTCGCGAAGCACTACTACCTGTTTCGGGGAACGCCATCCCGCATCTGGCTCGACTGGGTCTTCGCTGAAGCGTTCGGTTTCCAAGTGACGCTCGATGAATCCACCTCTGATTTCTATTTCGATACGATCACCGAGAAACTCCAGGAGGATGAATTCCGTCCCCGAGCTTTGTTCGACCGATATGGGCTAGAAGTCTTGGCGACTACCGAAAGCCCGCTCGACACCCTCGAACATCATCGTAGGATCCGCGAAGGCGATTGGGACGGAAGGGTTATTACTGCCTATCGTCCTGATCCGGTGGTCGACCCCGAATTCGAGGGGTTCGCAGATAATCTCGCGCGCCTCGCAGACGTTTCCGGCGAGGATACGATGTCTTGGTCGGGATATCTCGCTGCTCATCGAAATCGGCGTGAGTATTTTGCCAGCTTGGGTGCGACATCGACCGATCATGGCCATCCGACTGCTGCAACCTCCAACCTCTGCCGGGCAGACGCGGAAGCCTTGTTTGACCGTGTCAAATCCGGAGGAGTGTCGGCTTCCGATGCAGAACTGTTTCGCGGCCAGATGCTGACTGAAATGGCCGCGATGAGTTTGGATGATGGGCTCGTCATGCAAATCCATCCCGGCAGCTTCCGCAATCATAATCTCAAGCTTTTCGAAAAGTTCGGCCGCGACAAGGGTGCGGACATCCCAACGCGAACCGATTACGTCCATGCCCTGAGACCTCTCCTCGATTGGTTTGGAAACAGTGCAGACCTCTCTATCATTCTCTTCACGCTGGATGAGAGCACCTATGCGCGCGAACTGGCCCCTCTTGCCGGCCACTACCCGTGCCTCAAGCTGGGCCCAGCTTGGTGGTTCCATGACAGCCCTGAAGGAATGCGCCGCTTCAGGTCGATGACCACCGAAACCGCCGGCTTCTACAACACAGTCGGTTTCAACGACGATACACGTGCATTCCTTTCGATCCCGGCGAGACATGATGTGGCCAGGCGCATAGATTGCGGCTTTCTCGCTCAGCTAGTAGCTGAACATCGCCTTGAGGATTGGGAAGCGGTCGAACTTGCTCGGGATCTCGCCTACAACCTTGCCAAGAAAGCCTACCGCCTGTGAGACTAGGCCGCGATACTCTTTCTCGGGTCGACGACGCAGTCGAGCGGTTTGACTACGACCGCGATGCTCAGAAGATCGGCATCGTCCACTTCGGCATTGGCGCTTTCCATCGTGCTCACCAAGCATGGTACACCGATCTCGCGATGAATGCCGGAGAAGGTGACTGGGCCATATGTGGTGTATCGATGCGATCTCCTGCAGTTGCCGAACAACTCGAGCCGCAGGACGGCCTCTATACATTGACAGAACGGTCCGGTGAAAACGCCACGACCCGGGTCATCGGATCAGTCCGAGAAGTTCTGTTTGCTCCCGATCAAGTAGAACAGGTTGTAGCCCGGCTGGCCGATCCTTCCTGTTCGATAGCAAGTCTCACGGTAACTGAAAAAGGCTATGCTCGGAGTGAAAGTGGCGATTTGGACTTAGAACTTGCGCGGCAAAGCTTCTACCCGATGCTTTCCGACGCTCTGAGAAAGAGGCGATCCGCTAGCCTAGGTGGGCTAACCATTCTTTCCTGCGATAATCTTGCAAACAACGGTAAAGTCTTGGACCGGTTGGTACGACAGTGGCTCGAGGTCGAACAACCTGACCTTATACGATGGTACGAGAATGAATGCCGTGTGCCGTCAACAATGATAGACCGCATCGTTCCTCGTACACGTCCATGTGATCTCGAAACGCTTCCTGAGAGCATTGGTATTATCGACAAAGGTGCAGTCTTTACCGAGCACTTCAGCCAATGGGTAATCGAGGATAATTTTGCAGGCCGCCGGCCTCACTGGGAGCAGCACGGTGTGGAATTTGCGCCGGATGTTGCGCCCTTCGAAACCGCGAAGCTCCGGATGCTCAACGGTGCCCACTCTATGCTGGCTTACTGCGGTTTGCAGGCGGGCTACCAATTTGTTCATGAGGCCGTTGCCGATCCAAGGTTGCAGGATCTGGCGAACAGGCTGATGCGCAACGAAGCGAGGCCGACGATAGATGCAACGCCGGAGCAGGATCTACTCAAATATGCAAATCACCTCATGAAGCGGTTTGCAGATCCAGCCTTAATGCATCGCCTAGACCAGATAGCGATGGATGGAACGCAAAAGATCCCCCAGCGCTGGCTCGAAACCGCCCGGAAGTTAAGGAATCTTGGACGTCCGGTGGACGCAATACGAGCCGGGTTTGATGCCTGGATTTGGCATCTTCAGGACGGCCGATGGGTCGATGACCCTCATGGGGAAAAGCTGACGCATATCGTTCGGGGGGGCGGCCGCGTGGCGCTAATCCAACACTGTCTTCTTCCAGATAAAGACGTAAGTCCGCTCTGGCGAGGCTACGAAGACTTGGCTGAGCTATTCGTTTGATCAACCGGCCAATTACTACCCTTGAGAGATCGCAATGGACGGATATCGAAAGCTTGCAAGTGAGATAGCCAGTGGATTGCTGACGTTTCCAGTCACCCATTTTGACACTGAGCTGCAATTCGATGAGGGCGCATACCGTGAGCATTGTGATTTCCTTCTGCAACACCGTTTCGCTGCACTCTTTGCAGCTGGGGGGACAGGAGAGTTCTTCTCGCTCACTCCAGCGGAGACTTCCTCGGTCGTCCAGGCAGCGGTTGCGGAAACCGCGGGACGCGTGCCGGTCGTCGCGGGGTGTGGATATGGAACTGCGCTGGCCTGCGAAATGGCGCGCGATGCCGAAAACGCTGGAGCCGATGCTGTACTCCTTCTTCCGCCATATTTAGTTCAGGCAAGCCAAGAAGGATTGGCCCAACATGTAGAAGCTGTCTGCAGATCGACCAGGTTGGGAGTGATTTTGTATGGCCGTGACAACTGTATGGTCGCGCCGACTACCTTGAGTGCTTTGTGCGAAATGTGTCCAAACCTTATAGGTTACAAGGATGGCATCGGAGATATCGAACTCTTCGTAGCCCAAAAAACCGCGGTTTCCGATCGGCTAATTTTTATCGGCGGACTTCCCACTGCGGAAGTTTTCGCAACTCCCTACTTTGCCATGGGTTGTTCAACTTATTCCTCTGCGATCGCGAATTTTGCACCGAAACTTGCGTTACAGTTCTATGAGGCACTCCGCTCTGGTGATGTAGGTCTTACTTCGGAGATAATTGAACAGTTCGTTCTACCATTTGTCGAGATCCGAAATCGCGGCGCGGGGTATGCCGTCGCAATAGTGAAAGCAGCAATGCGCATCACTGGGCGCAGCGCAGGACCGATGCGTCTACCGCTCCAGGATCTTAAACCCGACCATTTTCGTGAACTGGAAGCGCTCCTCGGTCATCGAATCGAACGGCTTCTCTCATAGCGCTTCGTTACGGGAAACTAACTGACACTCGGCGTTGCATGCTCGAAACGGTAGAGGTCGTTAAGCATAGAATTGAGGTCTTGGTCCATGCCCTTAGCTGGCGTCTGCTTCTCGTGTCACAGCGCCTAGAGGAGGACAGGCGTCTGTCAGCCCGTTTACTAACCGGCATCTCCTGGGAAAAAGCAGTCGGTCGGCAGAGCGCCCTCAAAACCGGTCGCCCTGGACGCCATCACTTTGACGCTGAAAACGGTCATTAAATCGATCTAAGAGTTCGGCGCGCAATCATCCTTCCATTTACCCTGCCTCGTGGAAGAATTGCGCTCCGGGGAAGTTGAATGGTAACATTCTTTAGCATACCGCGTGACAGCTTTCGTAAGAGTGGCTGATATGGTTGCAAATCGACCCTCGCGACTGCACTGCCAGAAGTCATGAACAGAATTTGGCCTCGTCTTCGTTTTATATTGATGACGCTTCTGCTGGGAATCTCCGCTGTTCCCGCTATGGCGGCGGGTGCGCTTCTCGGGGGTTCTCCCGAGACCGAAGCTGCTATGGTACAATCCGATCCCTTGGGACGCGAAACCCCCCGCTCTGCTGTAACTGGCCTCTTGAGGGCGTTGAGAAGCAGCGATCCGACTGTAGCCGAACCCTATCTAGCCTATCCCGACGGTGCCGAGGAAAAGGTCGAGATACTGGCGGCGAGGTTACAGGCTGCGCTCGACATGGGCGGAACTCTTGCTACCTTTCAGGAACTCTCGAACGCGCCGGAGGGTCGTCTCGACGATGGACTTGCGCCCGAGCTCGAGCGCGTCGGTTCGCTTCTGGGCGAAGACACTCCCATTCTGCTGGAGCGGCAGGAAACCGAAGGGGGGCCGCCAATCTGGAAGATCGCACCGGAAACACTGGAAGCTCTGCCGGATAACCTGCCTGCAAACGAAATGTCGGCCGACGAGAGCCCGACATTTGCCGGAGCACCCTTGTGGGACTGGGTCACGATCTTCGGACTTTTGATCCTCGCGTTTCTGATCGCCCGGATAGTTTCCGCCCTGATTCTGCTTCTGCTGCGACAGGTGATGCCGCCAACCAAGGCGCCATATCGCTTTATTCACGCGGCATTGCCACCGATCGCCGTGTTAGTGGGTATTGTCACGTTCCGAATTTGGTCGGACGAGGCAGCCATCTCGATTGTCGCGCGTCAGCTCGTCCTGCGCTATCTCGGCATAGCTGGGCTGATAGCTATGGTCTGGCTCGCCCTGCGACTCGTCGATGCCTTGGCGAGATGGTTGTCCACGCGCATGGAGCGCAAGCAGCGGCACCAGAGCGCCTCCGTAATCGTGTTCGCTCGCCGCATCGTGAAATCGGCGCTTTTGATCATCGTGGCACTAGGAATTCTCGATACGCTGGGAGTGGATGTCACCGCAGGCGTTGCCGCGCTGGGGATCGGTGGCCTCGTTCTTGCGCTGGGTGCGCAGAAGACGGTCGAGAATTTGGTCGGCACGGTCTCCGTTCTGGCCGACAGGCCCATCCAGGTCGGCGACTTCTGCAGGGTTGGCGATGTTCTAGGCACGGTCGAGGATATCGGCATGCGATCCACCCGCATTCGCACGCTGGAACGCACGGTGGTCACGATTCCCAATGGCGATTTTTCTTCGCGGCAGATCGAAAATTATACAAAGCGCGATCGCTTTCTGTTCAACGAAACGATCGGGCTGGAATATGCGCTGAGCGCTGCACAACTGCGCCAGGCCATCTCGATCATCGAAGCTGCGCTGGTCGAGAACGAACATGTCGCGCAAGAGCCGCTACGTGCCAAGCTACGCTATTTCGCCCCGGATTCGCTCGCCGTGGAGACATATGCCTATATCCAGACGTCCGACTTCGACGAAAGTCTGACAATCCGCAGCGATCTGATGCTCGATATCTACCAACGGCTGGAAGCAGCCGGGATCAGCATCGCCTTCCCCACGCGAACTCTCTACCTGCGCCGCGAGACGTCCGCAGAAGCGTAGAGGGCGGAGCCCGCCGATCGGGCGTTACACGTTGCGATCTCGATTGGCTTGCTCGCCTTGCCGATCAGTCGAGGTTTCCTGCGCCCGCCCGGCTCTCTTTCGTGAACAGGGTGTAGAGCGCCGGTACGACGAACAGCGACATCACGGTCGAGGAGATCAGGCCGAAGATGATGACCAAACACAGCGGCCGATAGAGCGCATTGCCTATCGCGAGCGGGATCAGCCCGACGATGGTCGTCACCGAAGTGGTGACGATCGGGCGCAGACGGTCTGCCACGCCGAGCGCGGCGGCATCGAACTTGTCTCCGCCCTTCTCGAGGTAGCGGTTCATCGTATCGACCATGACGATGCCATTGTTCGCTACCACCCCGATCAGTGCGATCACGCCGATCATGGCAAAGAACGAGAAGGACAGACCGAATAGCCAGAAGAACGTGAACGAACCGATCAGCGCCAGCGGCATCGTGGTGATCAGGATGAAGGCCTGCGGGAAGCTGTCGAACATGATGACGAGCACGCCGAAGACGAGGATCAGCGCAACCACCAGTGCGATTGCGGAAGATCCGAACGTATCGGCCGATTCCTGCGCCTCGCCCGCAACTGTATATTCGTAACCGTCGGGCCACGCCGCCGCCATTTCGTCGAGCTGCGGGCGAAGCTTCTCGATGATATCGCTGACCGGGCGGCCCTGGTTCTTCGCCATCACCGTCAGCGTGCGCTGTCCGTCGACATGCGTGATCGAGATCGGCGCTTCATCGAGGACGGGTTCGACCACAGACGCCATGGAAATGGACCGTCCGTCGGACGTGAAGGCGCGCGCAAGCGCCAGCTCCTCGGTCGTCATGGGCCCGCCGGACGCGCCCGGATCGCGCCCTGGCCAGGCGGTGCCCATGCGGATTTCGAGATCGTCTTCCAGCCCTTCAGTGGGGAAAGTGGCGATGGTGTCATTGCCCAGCGCGAAGCGGATTTGGGCGACCACGTCCGCCACGTCGAGGCCGAAGAAATCGATCGCCTCGCGGTTGGGGCGCAACCCGATCTCGGCATTAACATTGCCGAGGTTGTCGCGCACGTCGACCGTCCCTTGCGTGCTTTCGAGCAGCGATTGCACGTCGTGAGATAGTTCCTGCAGGGTGGCGTACTCCGCGCCCGACAGGCGCAGCTCGATGGGATCGCCTGAAGGCGGGCCACCCGCTTCCGGCACCACCAGCAGCGTCGCCCCGGCGACGTTCGCGTCTAGATAGGAGCCCAGTTCCTCCCGCAGATCTTCGGCGATGGTATAACTGGCCGCATCTCGCTCTCCGCGATTCTTGAAGATGGCGGAAAAGCCGATGAAATTCTCCGCTTCGGAAGGTTGCAGAGTGGCCGGGCCGGACGTCGCGGTAAACGGGCTCTTGCGCCCGACCAGCTTGATGAGGCTGTCGAAATAGGGCTTGTCGTGCAGGACCGCACCGACCGCATCGGCGACCTGCTGGCTTTGGTCGAGCGTGGTGCCGGCGGGCAGTTCGATATCGATGCCCAGCGTTTCCCCGTCGGTATCGGGATAGAGCTCCAGCGGGGTCTGCGTGAACAGGAAGATCGACAGGACGAAGGCGCCCAGCGCGCCGAGCACCACCTTGAGAGCGCGCTTCTTGTCGCTAATGACATGGGCGCGGGTAAAACCGTCGAGCCAGCCAGAGGCCTGTTCGCTGATCCTGTCGGCCCGCGATTTCTCGCGCTCCGTCGTTTTGCGCGCTTCCGAAGCCAGCAGGTAGCGCGCCAGCGGCACGCAAATGAACAGTGCGACCACGAATGCCAGCGCCAAACAGGCGATGGCGGTGATGGGGAGGACGCGGATGAATTTTCCCGACACCCCCCCGATCGCCATCAGAGGCGCGAGCGCGAGGATCGTGGTCAACTGCCCGGCGAAGGCGGGAATCGCGAACTGGTGGATCGTGGCGAGTGCGGCCTGGCCGAAGGTCTTTTTCTTGACGTAGATCTCTTCGTGCAGCCCCTCCATCATTAGGATAAACACGTCGACCAGCAAGCCCAGCGCCACCACCATGCCGATGATCACCAGCTCGTTCAGGGTGTAGCCCAGCAGCATGACGATTAGCAGCACGCCGGAAAAAGTGACGGGCACCGCGAGCCCGGCGATCAGGCCTTCGCGCCACGTCAGGACCAGCAGCAGGATAACGAATACGGCCAGCATCGCCTGCCAGCCATTGTTGAAAACGCCCACCAGTGCGTCCCAGATCTGCTCCGCCTCGTTCTGGGTGATCGCGAATTCGACACCTGAAGGCCATCTCGCCAAGTCGTGCATGGCTTCCAGTTCGGTCGTCACCCGATCGACAATCTCGATCGTGTCGGCTCCGGGGGTCTTCTTGACCGATAGCGAGACGCTGGGGATGAAAGGTTCGTCGGTAGACGAGTAGAAGGCGCGCGCCTCTTCGGATTCGAGCGCCAGTTCGACCCGCGCGACATCGCCCAGCAGGATTGCGGTACCGCTGCCGTCCTGCGCTCGCGCAACCGGCAGCGATGCGAGATCTTCGGGCGAACGGAAGCGACCTTCCAGGCGGACGACGGCGGCCAGGTTCTGGCTCTCGATTTCGCCGAAAGGCTGGTCGAGGTTGGCGTTGCGCACCGCATTGCTGACCGCCGTAGGCGAAAGGCCGAGTGCCAGCAAGCGTCGCGGATCGAGCAGGATTCGCACGATTTCCTCGCGCGCGCCGCCTAGTTCGACCTCGTTGATCCCGGGCAGCCGTTCGAGCCTGTCCTGTGCCAGCCGGGCAAGATTGCTCAGGCTGGCATCGTCCACCTCACCATAAAGTGCGACGGTCATGATCGGCCGGTCGTCGACCGAAACCTGCTCGACACTTGGCGCCTCGGCATCCGAAGGCAGTTCGGCGGACGCCTGATCCACCGCCGCGCGCAGGCGCTGGATCGCGTCCTGCGCGTTCGCGTCGGCCTGGAATTCGACCGAAATAAGCGAGAAGCTGTCGAACGAAGCGCTGGTGATGGTGTCGACCCCGGCGAGCGAAGTCAGTTCGTCCTCGATCGGCTGGGTCACCTGCTGCTCGATCGTCTGCGGATCGGAACCGGGCCATTCGGTCTGGATCGTCGCCTGCGGGATTTCGAGGTCGGGAAGCGATTCCTTGGTCAGCGAGGCATAGGCCAGCAGCCCGCCGATGCTCAAAATCAGCGCCAGCAGGATGGCGAAGGTGGTTTTCAGATAGAAGAACCGCTTAAAGGGGCCGGCGTTGGCGACCTCTTCGGTTTCCTCGCCGTCTTCCCGGGTCTCGGGCCGCTCGGGCAAGGTATCGTCGGCGCGCGTGTCCGCCTCCGCTTGCTCGGAAGTAGCGACCGGCTCTTCGGGATGATCGTCTTCGATGCTCACTGCGTGTTCGCCTTGGGCCGCGTGGTCTGTCCCGAGCGGCCGATCACCCTCACGCTATCCCCGTCGTCGATCCGACCGTTACCGGCAGTGACCACCCACTCTCCGCGCCGGATTCCAGAAATCACGGCGCGCAGGTCGGAGCTGCCCTGTCCCAGTTCCAGCTCGCGCCGTTCGACCTTCTTCGTCTCACGGTTGTAAACGAAGGTAAAGGGGCGGTTGTCGGCATAGCGGATCGCCTCTGCCGGGATCGCCAGCGCCTCTTGCGGATCGGATCCGCCGATCCATAAGGACACGAATTCACCGTCGCGCAGCTCCCGGGCCCCCGACGTGGTGCGGATTTTGACCTGGAAGGTGCGAGACATCGGATCGAGCGAAGGGCTCACCGCGGTCACCTCTCCGCGGATGACGAATTCGGAATCGGCATTGGGCGGCACGTTGACTGCCGCGGCCCCTCCCGACCCCCGGTTTCCGCCCTGCGCGCTCGGCCCGCCTGCCATGCCTTCATTGCTGCGGATCAGGGCTTCGTCGCCGACCGACACCGACCCGCTGGAGAAGGACGGTACGTCGACAGTGATTTCGAATGCCGAGGCGTTGATGAGTACGACCGGAACACTGGACAGAGCGGCGCTTTCGTCTCCGGCCTGAACTAGGTCGGGCGCGAAATAGCGTCCGCGTTCGATATTCAACCGCGCGACCTGCCCTGAGATCGGAGCGACGATGCGCGTGTCGGACACACCCACCTGCGCCGCACTGACCTGGGCGCGTGCCGAACCTATCTGTGCGCGGTTCGCCGCCACCTGTGCTTCGGCCTTGCGAACCGCAGCCCGCGCCTGTTCGAGCTGCGCTTCGGCTTCGTCGTATTCCTGCTGCGATGCGCTGTTCTGTTCCAGAAGGATCGCGAAACGCTCGAACGTGGCGCGCGCCAGTTCGAGCTGCGCGCGCGCTTCGGCCAGCGTGGCCTGGGCGACGGAAAGCTCGGTCCGCGCGCCTGCCAGCCCTGCCTCGGCCTGGGCGAAATCCGATTGCGCGCGCGCAGGCTCCACGCGTGCGATGAGTTGCCCCTGGCGGACATAGTCGCCGACTTCGAGGCCTGGGCGAAGATAGGTCACGCGACCGGCCTGCTGGAAGGACAGGAATTCGCGCCGCGTCGCGCGGGCGGTGCCCTGCGCATAGAGGAAGGACTGGATCGGCCGAATCTCCGCCTGCGCCACGCGCACGCTTGCTGCCGGGGCGGTGTCGGCTTCTCCTTCGCCTTCAGGCTCGGCACCACCGCCGCACGCAGTCAGGGCCAACATGGTGCCTATGGCGAGGGGGCGCAGCAAGCGTGAAATTCGGACCATTGCGGGGTTCAATCCTGTGTTTCAGCGGCAGCGGCGCCCGGTTCACCGAACCCTCCGCCAAGGGCGAGATGGAGGTTGATCCGGTTTTCGAGCCGGGCGGACACCGCGTCGAGATAGGCGGCATTGGCATCGAGTGCGCGCTGCTGGCTTTCCATCACGGTGACAAAGGGATCGAGCCCGGCACGGTAGCGGTTGAAGGATATGTCGACCGATGCGCGCGCCGCCTCGGCGGCGAACTGTGCGGCTTCCTGCCGCGCAAGCAATTGCTCCTCCACCGCCAGAGCGGTTTCCACTTCTGTCAGTGCTTGCAGGACGGCGTCGGTATAATTCGCGATTGCTTCGGCCTGTACACCTTCTGCCTGGTCCGCCTGCGCGCGCAGGCGGCCGCCCTGGAAGATCGGCTGAAGGATCGAGCCCGCGATGGTCCAGACGAAAAAGTCGCCGTCCAGCAGGTTTTCCAGCGCGCTGCTGGAGGTGCCTGCATTGCCCGTCAGCGAAATGCCGGGAAGGAAGGATCTTTGCGCGGCCTGCAACCGCAGGCCCGCGGCCCGCAACTGCCATTCCGCCGCCCGGATATCGGGCCGCCGCAACAGCAGTTCCGCCGGCAGGCCTGCAGGCGGCGGGGCGGGAACCTCGGGCAGCACCTGTGCTGCCACCACGTCCCCGTCGGGATAGGCGCGGGTCAGCTGATCGAACCCGCGTGTCACCCGCTCCAGAGCTTCGCGCCGCTGGGCGAGGCCGGAACGTGCTTGCCCCAGATTTGCGATCGCCAGCGTGCGGTCGTTGGGCGGAGCAATACCCACCTCGGCGCGGTTCCCGACCTGGCGGGCAACCTCGGCGATGGCATCGACCAGTTCTTCCGACACCGCGACCTGGTTGCGGCTGGTCACGAGATCGAAATAGGTCCGGGTGACCTCCGCCGCGATAGACTGGCGTACCGCACGAAGGTTCTGTTCGCTGGCGAGATAGTCCGCCCGGGCCGCGGCGCTTTGCGACCCGAGCCGCCCCCACAGGTCGATCTCCCAGGATACCTGGCCGGTAAGCTGAAAACTGTCGGACGTGATGCTGACGGGGGCATCGTCGCCATCGGCATCACCATCAAGGTCTTCCCCGCTTTCGCCACCAGCCCCCAGCAACGCGCCAAGGCCGTTTCCAGCAAGGTTCTGGCGGCTGCGGCTGGCGTCGAGGCCGGCCGACGCCTGTGGAAACAGGTCGGCGCGCGTGATACGTGCGGCGGCGCGCGCCTGCTCGACCTGCGCAATGGCTGCGAGGACTGCCGGACTGTTGGCGACCGTACGTTCGACGTAATCTGCCAGCACTGGATCATCGAAGCGCAGCCACCATTGCTCGTCCACCGAAGCGTTCTGGCCGGGCACGGCGGAAAGGAACGCGTCGGGTGGATCGGCAACGACTTGCGAAAGCGCAGGCGGATCGGTGTCGACCGTCGCACATGCGCTTATCGAGGCTGCGGCCAGAGCCAGCAGCAGGGGTCTCCAGCCAGACATCAGGAATGTTCAATATGGATTGAACACTGGTGGTGCAAGGGATTAGTTGAACAACCTGTCATTCGCCTTGTTCGGAAGAGCAGCGTTCGCTGAAAAACGAATCCGCCGCCTTCCGCTTGGTCTCGAGCGAGAGGTCCATGGCGCGGGCGAGGTTCTGCAGATTGCTCCTGACCGCTCCGGGCAAGGCGTCTTCATGGGATGTGAGCGCCACGATTGCGTCCCGCATATCGGCTTCGCGCTGTATCTGCCTTTCGTACAGCTTCTTCCAGATCTGGCCGGTCAGTTCGAAATAGTCCTGCCGGTCGCCTGCGCGCTTGATCCGATCGATCAGGCCGAGATCGACCAAGCTGCGGGTACTCATGCTGACCCCGCCACGGCTCAATCCAAGGCGCCGGGCAATTTCGGAGAAGCTCAAGGGCTCGTCTGCGGTCATGAGCAAGGCGAAGATTCGTCCGAACGTTCGCGAGTTGCCCTGTCCGACCGCAAGGTTTCCGAGCCGCTCCACGAAGCGCTCGACTGCCGCATCGTTCCGTTCAGTCATAGCCGAACATTCAATGGATCGGATCGGGTGAAGGTGCAACATGCTTTGTCCGCTTGTACATGCCGCCCCTCGATAACGGCCCGCTTCATTGAAACTGCCGGGCGTGCCATGCATTCATACGCCGAACACCGGGAGCATAGCATGACCGTTCCAACTATTCGCAATCGCCCATCACGAGGCGGTGAGGCGTCCTGCGCGGTACCCGAACTGCCATGATCAGGGGCCTCTCCACAATCGCCGCCGCACTGTCACTGGCTGTCTCCGCGACGGGGAACGCCAGCGCGCAAGAGCAATCCGCGCCGCCCCTGGGCGCCAATCTGGAACGTTTCGAATATCCGTGGGCCGCCCAGCAATTCCCCGTCATGGTCGGCGCGACGCAAGCCCAAATGACCTTCATGGACGTGCAACCCGAGCAGCCAAATGGCCGCACTGCGGTGCTGCTTCACGGCAAAAATTTCTGTGGCGCGACCTGGGAAGATACCGCGCGCGCACTGCTGGATGCGGGATATCGCGTGATTATCCCCGACCAGATCGGTTTCTGCAAGTCTTCCAAACCGCGCGAGGCGCAATACACTTTTGCGATGATGGCGAATTTCACGCGCGACCTGTTGGAATCGCGCGGGATCGAGAATGCGATCGTCATCGGCCATTCGACCGGCGGAATGCTGGCGATGCATTACGCGCTGATGTTTCCCGGGGCGGTGGAACATCTCGTGCTGATCAATCCGCTCGGCTTGACCGACCGCATGGCCGAAGGGGTTCCCTACGTGACGTTGGACGAACTGTTCGCGCAGGAAAGCCAAAAGGATTTCGCAGCGATCAAGCAATATCAGCTCGACACCTATTATCACGGCCAGTGGGAGCCGCGTTATGACCGCTGGGTTACGATGCTTGCCGGGCAATATGCCAGCGAGGGCGGCGACGGGGTCGCTTTCGCCCAAGCGAAGACCAGCGAGATGATCCTGACCCAGCCCGTCTCCCAGCATCTCGAACGATTAGAGATGCCGACGACTGTGATGGTCGGCATGCTGGATACGACGACTTTCGGGAAGGGACAGGCACCGCCGGAGGTATCCCAGCGTCTTCGCCCGATCCCTGAGCTCGTGGACGCTGCGGTAGGGCGGATGCCTCGCGGACAGCTCGTTACCTTTCCTGACCTTGGCCATTCCCCGCAGGTCGAGGCGCCCGACCGGTTCGAGGCGGAATTGCTCGTGATCCTGCCTGACCAAGGCCGCGGGTAAGCAGCGGTCCCGGAGTCTTTTCGACCAAGTTCTACTTGGTGACGAGAAGCGCACTCATTCGAACGCCAGCTTTGTAGCAATTCATATTGAAATCGACCGTCCGCTAACGGCCCAATTCCAGCTATTCAGCGCAAGTGAACCAAAGTGGCGCCTTTTGGGCCGTATGCAGACAGTCCGCTAATGACTGAAGTTCGTGAACAGCTGCCATTCCGCTCACGCCCTTATCTCGATCGTCCGACCGCGCCAAGCAGATGCCCTAAAGCGGCCGACCGAGGGGCCACGGCCGACCGCCCATGGAGTCAGATTTCAGTGCGCTCTGCTAGAAGAAGGGCGTCTTCGACATCGACGCCGAGATAGCGGACCGTGTTTTCGATCTTCGTGTGACCCAGCAAAATCTGGATCGCACGAATGTTGCCGGTTGCCCGATAAATCATCGCGGCTTTTGTCCGCCGAAGCGAGTGCGTTCCGTATTCGGACTTTCGAAGACCGATCGCAGTCACCCATTCATCGACGAGGCGGGCATACTGGCGCGTGCTCATATGCCCGGCATGATCGACCCTGCTAGGGAAGAGGTAATCGCCTGTCGAACCACCCCGTCGTTCCAGCCAAGCTAATAACGTTGCTCGCACATCGGCGGTGAGTTCGAACTGTACTGGTCTATTGGTCTTCTGCTGGATGACGGTCGCGCGATTGCGGATGTCAGAGCCGGCGACGACGTCGCCAATCTTGATCTTCACCAAATCGCAGCCGCGCAGCTTACTGTCGATGGCGAGATCGAAGAGCGCCTTATCCCTCAACCGGCCTTCTCGATCGAGGTGAAAGCGGATCGCCCATATCTGTTTTTGCGTTAGTGGACGCTTGGTCCCGACATTTTTTCCAGCGTTCCAAGCCACGCGTCTCTGCGTGGCATGATCAAATCGTGAGTATCCCATTGTCTTTCTCCTTGGCCCTCAATGGCCAAGGGAAGAGCAACCGAAGAAAATGAAAATCTGGGCAGGTAGCTGACTGGCCACCGTGTGTGACGGCGCTGCATAACTCGCACGAGTTTCCCTGTTCAGGCCATGAGGATTCAGTCGGCGAGAACTGCCTGCGCATCGTCAATGCTGAATTCGTGATTAAATACTCAGATAGGTGAAGCTCACAGCCCCAGATCCGAAAGCCCCGGATGATCGTCGGGGCGGCTGCCGAGCGGCCAGAGCAACTTTCTTTGCTCCGGGGTTATCGGCAGTTCGTTGATGCTGGCGTGGCGCGCGGTCATCAAACCCTGGTTGTCAAATTCCCAGTTTTCGTTGCCATAAGCCCGAAACCACTGATCGCTGTCGTCGCGATATTCGTAGGCATAGCGCACCGCGATACGAGCATCGTCGAAAGCCCACAGCTCCTTCACCAGCCGGTAGTCGTGTTCGCGGGCCCATTTGCGTGCAAGGAACGCCCGCACCTCTTCGCGCCCGACCGGAAATTCGACCCGGTTGCGCCAGCGCGTATCAGGCGAATAGGCCAGCGAAACCTTGTCGGGATCGCGGCTGTTCCAGCCGTCTTCGGCCAGCCTTACCTTCTGCGTGGCGGTTTCGAACGTGAAGGGCGGCAGCGGCGGGCGCTCGGTCATCTCGTGTCTCCGGCAGAGGGATAGGAGCGGCGACAGGTCCGGCAGAACCCGCCGCCACTCGAGGTCTCGGGGGTTACAGGTCTTCGACCGGCACGTGCTTGATGGTGCCCCACTTCTCTTCGGCGGTGCGCAGGGTGTTCTCCTTGTCTGCGAGATATTTCTCGAGCACCGCCGCATTGACGAAGAGGTAGAGCTTGCCGTCGACGATGTCGGCGAAGCGCGGATCGCCATCGAGCTTGCGGCCCAGCGCGACGGCGTAGGCGCAAAATCCGCCATATTGCGGCAGGTAGCGACCGGGATCGGCCTCGAACCGCTCTGCCGTGATCGGCGAGGCGAAGTAATAGGCGACTCCATCGTGGATGACCGTGTGCGCGGCGTCGCCCTCGGCGACCGCATTGGCGGTGCTCAGCACCACCGGGTCGACGCCGTGGACGCCGAGGCCGACGCCGTCGAGCGTATAGCCCTTGCTGACATTATATTCGTCTTCGGCGAGCGCGGGCGCGGCGGGCGCCACGGCCAGCAGGACCGCGACGAGAATCGAATTGGGAAGCAGGGTCTTGGTCATTGGTGGTCTCCTTCAAGCGTGTCGGTGGGACGTGGGTGACGGCAGCCGACCGCGCTGGTGGGGATCGGAGGAAGGTGCGGTCGGCTGCCGCCGGGCCGGGTGCGGGCTGGGGTAGGAAGCCCGGGCCGGTTTCGGGTTACGCGCGGCGCGCTACTCGTATGCTGCGGCGATCGCGCGCAGGGTGTTGGCGGTGTTGTCGACCTTGCTCGCGATCATGCGGAAACTGACGAGCGAGGCGGCATAGCCGTCGTAATGCTCGGTGATCGCGCCCGCGGTCGCATCGGTCACGACCATCACTTCGAAGCCTGCCTCGACCAGCGCGCGCATGTGCGATTCGGTGCACAGGTTCGACGACATGCCGCCGAGGATCACCTTGGAGATGCCCGCCTTTCGCAGCTGCAGGACGAGATCGTTGGAGTCGGGCCCGTAAACCTTGTGCGGGCTGGTCACGACCGTGCGGCCGTTTTCGATGATCGGCTTGTATCGCTCCAGCCAGTCCGCGCCCGAGCCTTCGAACCCTTCGAGGGTGAGCGCATGCGGGCGATCGAACATGCCGATGCCGTGCATGAGCGTCTCCAGCGTGCCCTCGAACTGCCAGCGATGATCGTGCTCGAAATAATAGTGCGGCGAGATGAAGATCGGCATGCCGTGGCGGTCGGCGGCCAGGAACAGGTCCTCGATGTTCTCGACCGTGCGGTTCGCGGTGATGCTTTCGCCGACGACGCCCCAGGTGACGCCTTCGGGCGAGAGAAAATCGTTCTGCGGATCGGTAATGACGAGCGCGGTCGTTCCCGGTTCGATATCGAAGCCTGGCATCGGCAGGCCATCGTCGACCGGCGGCTGGGTTGCGCTGGCGGCGCGAGGCTGTGCGGTGGCCGGCGCAGCGGACGCCACGGCAAGGGCTATCGTCGCTGCCGAAGCAAGCGCGGCCGCTGCCAGGCGCTGTCGGGTGATCGTATCGCACGTCATGATCGGCTCCTTCTCGAGACTATGACCCGGCAGTTCCGCGCCGACTGGGGCGCTCGCCACTCCGGTGGTCGACCATCTGGATAGGGTGGATCCGGCTACGTCATCTTGTCCGCGGATGCCGATTGATTGACGCCAGGTGCCAAACGCGGCGCGATGCGCTAAAGGAAGGCAGGGTGCTTTACGGGTCGCTGCGCAGAAATTCCGGGGGCACGGGTGGAAATATCGTCGCTATTCTCGGCCAAGGCGGTCGCGCAGGCCGATCCGCAGGCGGCGGATCGGGCGCTGGCACGCGCGGGGATCACGCGCGAGGCGCTGGCCGATCCTGCCAGCACGGTGGACGTGTCGCAGCACCATGCGCTGTTCGAGGCGCTGGCCGAAGCCGAACGGCCCGATATCGGCATCCACATGCGCACATCGGCTTCGATGCGGTGCGAAGACTTCGGCACGCTCGGCCTGACGACCCGGTCCGCGCCCGACCTGCGCGGCGCGCTGACGCGGCTCGATCGCTATGTGCGGCTGTTCAACCGCTATTCGGTCTTCGCCCTGTCCGATTTCGGCTCGGAATGGTGGTGGACCAATTCGCGCGTCGCGCACAGCGACGGCGCGCGCCTGTCGCACGAGGCGGGGCTCGGGACCTTCCTGACGCTGTGGCGCGACGCGAATGGAGAGGATCTGACACCCGCACGCGTCCAGTTCATGCACCAGCCGGTCGGCTCGATCGCCCCGCTCGAAGCGCTGTTCCGCTGCCCGGTCACCTTCGGGGCTCAGATCGATGCGATCGTGCTGCGCAGCGAGGATCTCGACCGGCCCAACCGCGTGGGCGACAGGCATATCTGGGAGTTCCTGCGCGGCCACCTCGAAGAGAGCATCGCCGCGACCGAGGAGGACCATCTCGACCGCGACGTCTTGGTCCATGTCGCCAATACCCTGAGCGAGGGCGTACCCAGGCTCGAGGATGTGGCCCGCCATCTGGGCATCGGCAGTCGCACCTTGCAGCGTCGCCTGTCCGATCTGGGCCACAGCTACCAGTCGCTGGTCGACGAAGCGCGGCGCGAGGTTGCCCTGCGGCTGGTGGCGGAAGGGCGCCAGTCGCTCGTCGAGGTGGCGTTCCTGACCGGTTTCGCCGAGCAGAGTTCGTTCACCCGCGCCTTCAGGCGCTGGTCGGGTACGACGCCGCGCAGGTATCGGGAAAGCTCGCCGCGCATGCCGGCGGGCGTGCTGGGGCAGGCAACGCAGGCAGGCCAGCGCCTGCGCGCCTGATCGTCAGCTGCCACTGCCTTGGCGTGAACGGCGACGCAGGCGCAAGCCGATGAAAATCGCCAGCAGCAGGATCGCCGCGATCCCCGCGGCGAACCAGGCCAGCGCAGTCTCCATCCTGGCGGCGAAATCGAGAGTGTCGACATTGCCGGTCTTCCAGAAGACCCACTCCCCGGCCAGTTCGGTCGCAAGCGAGCCATGGCCGGTCGACAGGATCACGATGCCGTCGCCCGTCGCCGGGTCGATCCGTGCGGCGGTGTTGATCGCCGGGTCGTTCTGTCCGTCGTGGCCGATGACGAAGCCTCCGCTGGCGGTGGGCGCATAGAGCATCGCGCCGAGCCCCCAGATATCGGCGCCGAGCTGCGAGGCGTGCGGCGTGGCAATGAGGCCGAGCGTGTCGTGTGACAGCACTGGCTGTCCGCCATGCAGGCCCTGCGCGGCGAGAAAGCGCGCGAGATCGTCCGCGGTCGTGAACAGCGAGGTGGCCGCGAGCGCGGTGTACCAGCGGAAGGGCTCGACCGTCCCGTCGGACCGGAAGTTCTGCGCAAGGCCCAGCTCGAGCGCGCGCTCGTGATCGAAGGTGGTGCGCTCCATGCCGATCGGGTCGAACACCGTGCTATCCATATATTGTGCGAGTGATTCCCCGGTAACCTCCTCGATCACCAGCTGGAGCAGCGTGTAGCCGCCGCCCGAATACTGCCACTGAGAACCGGGCTCGCTTCCCAGCGCCACGACGCCGCTCTTGCCTGGCGATGCGTCGCGCGCGCGGGTCAGCGAGTCTTCCAGCGTCTGGCGATCCTCCTTCGCGGCGAAGCCATCATAGCCGAGGCCATCGTCGAGCCCCGCCGTATGGCTGAGCAGGCGGCGGACGGTGACGCCGTCGGCGTCGAACTCGCTGTCGGGCAATTGCCAGCGCGAGAGATAGGTGGCCACCGGCACGTCGAGATCGATCCGGCCTTCCTCCACCAGCGCCATGACGCCCCATGCGGTGAGCCACTTGCCCAGCGATGCGACCTGAAACAGCGTATCGCGCTCGACAGGATCACCCTTCGACATCGTGAAGCTGCCGACCTCTTGCCCCTGTTCGAGCATCACGAAGGCCAGATTGCCGCGTTGTTCTGCCATCGCTCTGGCCTTCGCCGCAGCGACGAAGGCCTGCGGGTCGTCGCCTTCGACAAGCGGACTGCGCAGCCAGCCCTCGCTGAAGGTCGCGAAGACGAGCGCCGCCCACGCCATACAGACCGCGAGCGTTCCCAGGATCAGAAGCCCATAGCGTTTCATCCAAGCCTCCCCGTGGCCGCGCCGAGTTCGAGCGCGGCGAGTGCATAGAGCGTGCCGGTCACGATGCAACCGAGCGTGCGAAAATGATTGAGCGCCGTCCACCGGCGAACGTAATGCGCCCAGTACTCTGCGCCCTCGGCACTCGCAGCGTCGACCCGGTCGAGACGGTTGTTCATCGGCACGTTGTCCAGCATCGTCATAAAAAGCGTGCTCGGCAGATAGACTGCCGCTGCCGCCACGATCAGCGCGGCGGCCGTGCCGTCGAGGGCGAGGAACGCATAGAGCGCAAAGCCCGGCGTAATCGCGCCGAGCGCAAGGATCGCGAACACGAATTCGGTCCGCAGCACGGTGCGGTTGATCCCCTGCATCGCGGCTATGCCTGCGGCTGGCCCGGCCTGCGCAAGGCCGCGCATGACGAATTCGGAGAACGCCTTGAACACGCCGCCGGTGAGCATCGCCCACAGCGCGAGGAAGACGCACGGATAAAGGCTCCAGTGATAACTCATGCCGCGATCTCCCATGCTCCGGCACGCGCGGCCTCTCGCGCATAGTGCGCGAAATCGCGCGGCGGACGGCCAAGCGCGCGCTGCACCCCGTCGGCGAGGCTCGCATTGCGTCCGTCGAGCACGGTCGAGAACAGGTAGTCGAGCAGCCACACGATCGCTTCGGGCGCGCCCGTATCGGCCAGCTGGCCGATGAATTCGTCATGTGGCACGTCGACATAGCGGACCGGATGCCCGGTGGCGTGCGCAAGATCGCGGGCGACGTCGTGCAGCGTCATCAGGCGCGGGCCGGTGACTTCGTAGACTTCGCCGCCGTGCCCTTCCTCGGTCAGGGCGGCGAGCGCGACGTCGGCCACATCGTCGAGATCTATGAAGGGCTCGGGCGTATCGCCACCCGGCAGCGCGATGATCCCGCTGGGCACCATGTCCGCGAAGGCGCCTTCGGAGAAGTTCTGCGCGAACCAGCTGGCGCGCACGATGGTCCATTCGAGGCCGCTGTCCTGCACGATTTTCTCGCACGCCTGCGCCTCTTGCTCGCCCCGGCCCGACAGCAGCACCAGGCGCTTCGCTCCGTGCAGTTTCGCGCGCCAGACCAGCGCGGCGATCGCGTCCTTCGCGCCGGGTATCGCAAGATCGGGGGCGTATGAGATGTAGATACTCGATACGCCGTCCAGCGCATCGTCCCAGGTGTCTTCGCGCGCCCAGTCGAAAGGCGGCGTGGCCGCCCGCGAGCCGACGCGGACCGGGAGCCCGCGACTGCGCAGCCGCTCGACGATGCGGCGGCCGGTCTTGCCGGTTCCGCCGAGCACCAGAATGGGTTCGTTGGACGTCGATACGGTCTGCATGGCTCGCTCCTTCTGTCTCGTTCGGGTGAGCGAATAGCGGAAGCAAAGGCTGCGCTCTTGCTTCTGCGCGACAACTTCTTGGCCTGTCGCGCCAGGATGATTGCAACGATCTCGTCTCGCGCTCAGGCGGGTGCGTTCTCCTGCGCGGCATTTGCGAGCGCAGGAACCGCATAGGCGGGGCCGACAAGCGCGGTGCCGGCTTCGGGTGAGGCCCGAACCTCCGTCACGATCGACAGGGTGCCCAGCACGAACAGCACGCCCAGAAGCGAACCGAAAAGCGCATCGAGGAAATCGAAAGTCTTGAATGGCATCGTCGCCTCCTTTGTTTGGTGACGAGATGAACCTAGCGGGATCGGCCCAGCCGGGCCTTGACGGTGGGTGCCAGAGTTTTGATCCGTCATGCCGTTCTCGCCCTTGGAACGAGGGCGCCACCGCGCCAAGAACGGGCTACTTTCTCAATTCGGATCGAGGACGGCTTTCGGGCATTCGTTCCCGCAGTCTGGAGGGCGGAGATTGGGGCGCATTGCTGACCGGCCGAAACTTGGCCGGTTTCGGACAGTCGGGTCGAGAATGCAAACAAGCAAACAGCGGTCGTCTGCCTTACCAACGACCGCTGTTCGACATCCGGTAATTCTACGATGCTCGCCAAATTATCCGGCGAGCAATTCCTCCGTCGCAACGACCTCGCCATAAGCGAACTCCAGCGCTGCCATGTTCGCGGCGTGCACATGCGCGGCCGGAACCTGCGTGCCGTTGAATTCGAGATCCATGGTCGCACAGGCATCGTGTACGGTGATGGCGGCGTAGCCGAAATCGACCGCGGCACGGACTGAAGCGGCGATGCACATATGGCTCATCGCACCGGCAAACACGATCTCTTCGACGCCATTGTCGTCGAGGATTTTCTTGAGATCGGTATCGCGAAAGGCGTTCGGGTGGCTCTTTGTGACGACCGGTTCATCGCCTTCGGGCTTCATTTCGGGGACGATATCCACCCCGTCGCTGCCGGGCACGAACATCGGCGCGTCCTCGGTCAGTTCATGACGGATATGGGCCAGCGTCTCGCCGCTCTCGCGAAAATGCGCGAGCACCTTGGCGGCATTGGTGATGGCTTCGTGTACGCCTTCCAGCGGCACCTTGCCGGACGGGAGATATTCGTTCTGTAGGTCGACGACGACCAGGGCTCGCTTGCTCATGATAGTTCCTTTCAAGAAGATGTCGGCAGGATCAAAAGCGGGGCAGCCTGCCGATGTTCCATGCCCCCTGCCGCTCAGGCGGCCAATTGACGGCGAATGTCCGCCGAATCGAAGTGCGCGCGTTTCTCAATGATCTTGCCGTCCTTCAGCGTCAGCCACATCAGGAGGGAGAAGCGTACGCGATTGCCCGTCGGCGCGACGTCCATCAATGCGCGCGCATGGGTGCCTTCGAACACCAAATAGGCCGCGACCTTGTCGCCTTCGGCGATCATGTCGTACACCGGCATGCTCCAATCGTCGAAGGCGGCGAAGTTCTTTTCTTCCGACGCCACGAAGCCCGCGACGCTTGGATGCGGCGTGTCGATCTGGTGATGGAACACGAAATCCTTGTGGCAATACTGGCCGAGCGTGTCGAACGCCCCACGATTGATCGCTTCGTAGAAGTCGCGCACGACGCGCTTGTTGGTTTCGATCGACATGGTCCGGTCTCCTTCAGAAGCTCAGGGCTTCGCTATCGGCGGGGATCAGCAGGCGTTCGGCCATTGCGTTCGCAGCGGCGAAATCGGCAAGGTCGGCGCGGGTCAGGACGCAGTGGTTCACCGCCTCCATATGACTGGCGACGATCGTTGCGGCGGGCGCCGCGTCGTGGACCCGCTTCACGTCCTCGCATCCCATGATGATCGAGCCGAGGCCCGGAACCTGCGCATCGCCCGCGTTGAGGACGATCACGTCGGGCGAATGCGCCGCCAGGCTGGCAACCACATATTCGTTCCAGATCGTGTCGCCCGCGATATAAAGGGTTTTTTCGTCGGGATGGTTGAAGACGAGCCCCGATACGTCGCCCAGGATGTCGTGCGCGGCCTCCACCGCTTCGCGCGTGCCATGGAGGCCACCTGTCTTGGTCAGTTCGACCCCTTCGAATTCGAAATATTCCGCCATCACGCGCACGTCCGTGAAACCTCTGCGAGCGGATCAGTTCGGCGTCCTCGGCCATTAGGCGAGACTGCCTTCCGTTGGCAGATCTGGTGCTGAAAGCGGGATGGGTGCTGACACTGTAATTCCGAAAATTGGGGGCGCTCAGCGATAAGCCGATTGCGCTGGGGGGTGGAGAAAACGCCTCTTATTTTAACGAAGGCAGCGCGGAGTTTTCCCCATGTGTGACGAAGAGCCAAAGTGGACGATTGAGAAGCATCGAGCCGATAAACAATTTTCGCGGGATGAAGACGCTCGCAGGCTGGAATCTGGGGAAGTGACACGCGAAGAGTTGGCAAAAGAGAACGGACTTTTCAGCAGTCCGATCATCGGCAAGATCCGCATTGTCCGTCACCCTCCAAGAGCGGTGCAACGCAAATCAACGGATAAGAAAAACCGCGGTTGATTGCACAGGCGCGCAGGCGTTTTGTCCCTTGCCTCATCTAAACCACCGCGAAGTCCGACAATGGGCCGGAAAAGGACATTCCGGTTTCGTGCGCCAATTCCAAGAAACCGACATTGCGCACTTCCTGTATTCGCATCGCGATTCAGCAGAGTTTCTTGGTTGCCATCCGCAGGCCGACGCCGATCATGAACAGGTTTTCGGTCAACGATACGACGCCCAGCGGCACGTTGCTCTTGCCTACCACCCGGTCGCATTTCGGTTCGCGCTTGTCGATTTAGACGTCGCGGCGCGGGCGGTTCTTATTCCGCAGAGAAGCCGCCGCTTCCAAGGTGCTTAGTCCCGCAAGCCCCCACCTAGAGCCGAAATCCAGCTTTGCGGTAATTTCGTGCAGTGATATGCATGGGTCCGCGGCGGGATATGGGGTTGGTCAGGGGATGGCTGTCAGATCGACGAGTGCTTCCACTCCGAAGTCGTGTTCGATCCCGTTGGCGAGCGCACGCGCGAGCTTAGCACGCTCTTCCTCCGAAAGTTCGCCTTGGATACGGGCCTCCACCCATACGGGATTTTTGCCTTGGCTGCGCTGACGACTGAATTGCGAGTTGACTGATACCAGCGCAAGATCGTCCCGCCGCTCGAACTGCTGTTGCACTCGCGCGGATATTCGCTGGGCGATCGACGATTGCTGATATTCGGGCATTTGGGAGAATTGCAAAGAGACGAGCGCGCTGAAGATCGCGGCGCTGATGATAGCCGAACCAATCGAAACCGCTTTCCGCCCTCGTGGGTAACGCGCGCCCTCGCTTTTCATTCCGTGAATGCGGAAGACGAGGAAACCCGCGAGGTTAATACCTACGATCTGGATGGCCAGCGCCCACAAGCTGGAAATGACAATATCCGTCTGGCCTATCGCGAGACCCATCCCAACGAGACCTGCGGGTGGAGCAAGCGCGGCAGCAATCAGCATCCCGGTTGCCGCCCCGCTCACCAAGCTGCTTCGTCCCGATTGCACGAGATTTAAAGCGCCTGCCACGCCCGCTGCCAGGGGCAGAAGGAGCGACACTGTCGATCTTTGACTGGTAGCCACCATTAGCTCGGTCGCGATCCGCTGATCGAAAGCGACGCTTAAAAGGAAGGCAATCGCAATCGTTGTCGCCATAGCGGCGACGTAGCGCAGCAGGGACCGGCCAAGTAGCCTCGCATCGCCTCGCGCCGTCGCAAGCGCGGCGGTCATGGCAGGACCTGCGAACGGCGCGATCAGCATCGCCGCAACGAGCAGGAAAACGCTCTGCGTAAAGAGACCGACCCACACGATAACTCCTGCGACCGCCGAATAGCCGAGAAAGCCCGACCACGATCCGATGCTCTGAAGAGCGCCCAAGAAGATTTCGAGTGGACTGCGCGGCTCTATGTCGGTCATCCGGCTTTCAGGCTCGTCAGAAGGGGGCCTTAGCGAAAGGATTCCGCTGGGGAGGAAGCTTGCGCGCAACGGCTCGATGTTTTCCAGCGCACTAAAGAGGTCTTCGACGCGCGCATTGGGTACTTCGAGGATCAAAAGGCGGCAAGGCTGGTCGTCTCGCTGAGCATCTATCTCCGCGAAAATCGATGCCCCTGCCCGGCGCGCTTTTTCTATAGCCTCGGCGGACAAGTAAGTTGGTACGGTTAGGGCAATTTGGCGCATAGTATCTCAGTCCTGGGGAACGCTCCTTTGAGGGAAAGCTTTGTGCAGCCGGTCAATGCGATATTGGGGCCGAAGTCTGCTGGCCACGCTAAGCCACGGCGATTCATCGACGAAAATATCGCGGGCACTCTGTCCATCCACTGGCAAGTCGTTCGGGCCTGTCCAATTGACTAGCAGGCATGTGCCATCGTCGGAGAGACTTTGCCACGCGAGCCGCGCGACCTGCGAAATCTCTTCACGCGAGAGGAAGTAAAGGATTTCGGAGAATACGATAAGGTCAAAGGCCCCCTCCGGCCATTCGCACGGGACCTCGACACGAGCGAGAGAGACGTTCTGGAGACCGCCAAGACGCGTCGCTGCCAGCCGCAGAGCTTCGGGTGAAACGTCAATGGCCAGAACTATTTCGCATACGTTCGCCAGCTCCGCCGTCAATACGCCGTTGGCGCATCCAACCTCCAATGCCCGCCCGAACCGGTCGGGAAACAGCATCGCGAGCGTGGCGCGCCGTTTGGCCGCTTCATACTGAGTGCTCTCGAAGCCCCACGGATCAGGATTGCTCGCAAACAGGTTATCGAAGGTCCAGCGCCGGTCCGACGCCTCATCGTTCATGGAAAAACACCTCCGGATGGCTCGCGAAGTGCTCGAACAAAGCGGGTGGCATCGTGAACCCTGCCGGATCGTCGTCGATCAGGTTGGCCATCTGGGAAACGTAGGCATCCATCGCGTCGCGCTTGGCGCGATGGAACCGGCTGTCGAAGAACAGCGCCAAACTATCAGGCACTGGGCGCGGCCCGAAACGGCCCCAGACCGCGAAGCTCCATAATTCGGCATTCGATCGGTGGGCAAGCATGCGCGCGAGAATAGCGGCGGTGCGGTGATCGCAATGCGGATCATGGAGCCACGTCGACCAGATCGTATCTGGATTGGCGATGCAGGGGTGTTCCAGCAGGCGACTGATAACCTGTGCGGCGTTTTTGTCGGTCGTCTGACCATCGGGCAGGTGTGCACGAACCACGGGTATGGGCTTGCCGGGAGCGAGCACGCTCATTGCGCTCTCGAATTCCGCCAGGCGCGTGGCGACGCGCCGAGTGGTCCCGAATTTACGCGAATTGGGGTGCGAACTCTCGCCATCGGTCAGCAGCAGGATGGCGACTTGCCGCCCTTCGGCCAGCGCGGCCGCTAATGCCATCCCACAGCCCAAGGTCTCGTCGTCGGGATGCGGGGCAACGATCAGCAGCCTGCCAGGCGGAGCCAGCACATCGAGCGTCACGTGCGAGGCGGATTGGGCGGCACGAAGGACCGATCCTTCGGGGAGAGAGGGAACGCTCACAGCCCCTCGGGCCGCGCGGCTAGACCGATCAGGGCCTCGGCGGCCTTGCCTCGCTTTGCGTCCGGCATAGCTTGGCATAGGAACAGGCGCAGGTCCCGGATCGTGCGGTGAATGAACGAGCCTTCGCCCTGCGCTGCCATGCCGAGCGCACGCTCGACGTTTTCCATCACCAGTCGGCACGCATCTTCGGTCGCCTCGCGGGCGAGGAGGGATAGCGCGGCTTTACCGGCCTCGGCGCCCGGCGCCTCGACTTCCTCGGCTGCACGCAATAGCCATAACCGAGTGCTTTCGATCGCAATCGCACTGGCTACGATACGGCGTTGCTGGTTTGGATCATCGGCGCGCCTGCGGTCCGCCAGCTGCGCCAGCATCGCGTGATAGAGCGCTTCCGCTCCGCCAAGATGCGCCGCGCAGTAACGCCAGATGCCCCCTTCGAAGTGAGGTTCACGCTGATAATCGCCCGGAGCGCCGATCAAAGTACCGCCGCCCACCTCGACCCCGGCGAAATCGTATCGGCCGGACTGGGTGGCTCGCATACCACCCATCGACCAGGCCCCGTAATCGCACCGTTCCGCTTCGTCCGCCGGAACGAGCAGCAACTGCTGGCCTTCCGGGGTCGCCGCACTGACAACAGCCTGGCCGACCAGCCCGAGGCCAGATGCGAAACGCTTGGTTCCGGTCAGTACCAGCGCGCCTTTACGCCGATCGAACCCGAGTGGGTCGGCGGGCTCGTCGGCACCCCAAACACCAAAAAGCACGCCTGCCTCGATAGCGTCTGCCAATTCTC
Organism: uncultured Erythrobacter sp.; assembly: GCA_947504155.1. Taxonomy (GTDB): domain Bacteria; phylum Pseudomonadota; class Alphaproteobacteria; order Sphingomonadales; family Sphingomonadaceae; genus Qipengyuania. The sequence goes on along the minus strand of CANNGF010000001.1, from coordinate 1,158,194 downwards.
GGAAGGTATTCTCACCGCTATAAAGATCGACCAATATGACCGCGTTCATATGGCCTTCGAACAATCGTGCGACGGAGAGATTGGCCCTGCCCAAGGCTCGTAAGGCATCGAATGCGCCGCGCGTCCCGGCAGCCTCGCACCCCCAGCCTTGGCCGCCCCAGCGACGCGGCAGGCAAGCGCTTAGCCAGCCTTTTTCACCAAGCAGCGCGACCTCGCGGGCAAGCGAACCGCCCTCGCAGTCCGACGAGGGAGCCAGTTCGCGAAGGATCGCCTCGATCGTGTCCGTCTCGGCCGGATCAGGCATCGGCCAGCCCGTAGGCAGAGGCGAGCTTGCGCGCGATTTCGAGTTCGCGCTGAACGGCGCTAAAAGTCAGGGGTCTGCTCGGCTGCGGAATAGCAAGCACACTGCGGCTCCTTAGACGACGACTTGCCATCCACAGAGTGGCTTCATCATGCAGCAACCAGATCGGCTTCAGACGGGAATCGCATTTTGGATCGGCAGATACGGCCCGGTCCGCCAAGGCCTCGCCACATCCCCCCACTGCGCGCCCGGTTAGGCGAGCAGAGGTGCGCGTGCCGAAATTTTCCATTGCCTTGACCGCGAACCCCGCTGCGAGCATTGCATCGCACAAGGCGCCATCCTCTCCACTGAGTGGAGTCGGCAAGCCGCCCAGTGCGAGATAGCTTGATCCCTTCATGGCAAGGCTGGCGCCGGAAGGGCGGTATCCCAGTGTTCCGGCATGCCCATAGGTCCAGTACCGCCACAAACGGTCGCAAAGGTCGAAATAAGCACGCTCGGCATCCCCGACCGCGCGTACTTGCGCTGGCAGCGCCGCAAGCTCTTGTTCGTCGAGCAATACATCCTCGCAGACGAGATCGTAGCCTTGGGCGAGGAAGCGAAGTCCCGTGTCGATCCAGGCTTTGCCCACGATTGTGTCGGCATCCGTAGTAAAGAGAGCCCCGCCAGACACTGCTCGCGCCGCAATCTCCAAGGCGAGTCGGCGGCAGTGCGGAGCATTGCGGATCGTCCGATCGAAGGACAATTCCAGCGCCAGAAACGATTGCCTCTCGCGCATTGCCCATCGCTCGATCACATCGGCGGAGGCATCGCTCGTGTCATTGAGGACGAACACCGCGCACCCCGCGAACGGCACGGTATGCATGGCAGCAGAGATTGCGTCGAGGGTAGCGGGCAGGCGGCCTTCCTCGTCACGAACCGGGACGGCTACTGCGAAATCGCAGCCGCGCTCGAGCGCCCCTCGGCACCGCGAGACCTCGGCCTGACCCTCAAATGGGGGGGCAGCCAAGATAGCAGCGAGTTCAGTTTCGCCCGAACCCTTTGGGTCCACCCCATCGCAGGAGAAGTCACTCGTGGAAAATGGAGGCCGAACCTGATGGTGTCGGCGTCCGAGGTTTGGGGTCATTTGGCGGCCAGATTAACGCTACGCTCCGCCAAATCGCTCGTGTTCTCGTCGGCGTCATAAATTTCCTCCGTGATCGTATCGAGGGTTTGAACATGATCCTTATTGCCAAGCGCCTCGGCAAAGGCCTTCGCCGTACCGAAACCGGCAATGCCATAGTGGCACATTCGCTGATACTGCGCGACGATCAGCACATCCCGGACATCGGCATCCTCTATATCAGCATCGATTGCATGTTTGCGGGCCTCCTTCACGAGGCCTTCCATGCCCTTGCAGTGTTCCTTCTCCTGCTCGCCGCAATCGTCGAGTAGCGATTTCAGGCTATCCGTATGCTTGGCGATGCCGTCGGCCGACTTGCGAAGCCGCCGCGCGAGTGCATCGTCGCCCGCTTTCTGCGCAAGGTCGCGGACGACCTTCTCCATCTGATCGTTGGCAGACCACAGATCGGCCAGTTCCTCGAGATAGCAATCTTTCAAGTTTTCGGGGGCGGACATGACGAGGGCTCCTTCGTTTGTTTCTGCTCGGCCGCTATTCACAGCCGCGCCGGTTAAAGAACGGCGGAAGCTAGATGGTTCCAATCCCAACGAATCTTTCTGTCAAATTATGATTATCATCTTTTAGGGCGGAATAGACCGAAAATAACATTTGTTTATAGAAGTTCCGGTGAAAAGTATTTTAGCTGGTAAGCGCAACAATATAGAGTGCCATCCGTTGGAGGTCGCATCACCAAGATTACGAGGAGCTGGGTATGTCTAATCAATTCGAATTGTCCGACGGGGGTGCAAACCACCAGAAGCCCAAGGGTGACAATGATGTGATGACCACCGCGCAGGGTCATCCGATTGCCGACGATCAGAACTGGCTCACCGCCGGTCCGCGCGGGCCGCAGCTGCTCGAAGACCAGATCGCGCGCGAGAAGATCTTCCATTTCGACCATGAGCGCATTCCCGAGCGCGTGGTTCACGCTCGTGGTTATGGCGTGCACGGTCACTTCGAGCTGAAGAAAGCGATCCCGCAATATTCCCGGGCGCGGATCTTCAATGAAGAGGGCGTCAAGGTACCCACCTTCACGCGCTTTTCGACCGTGGCGGGCAACAAGGGCTCGCCCGATCTGGCGCGCGACGTGCGCGGGTTCGCAACCAAGTTCTACACCCAGGAAGGCAACTGGGACCTCGTCGGCAACAACATCCCGGTGTTCTTCATCCAGGATGCGATCAAGTTCCCCGACCTGATCCATGCGGCCAAGCCCGCGCCCGATCGTGGCTTCCCGCAGGCACAAACCGCGCACGACAATTTCTGGGATTTCATCTCGCTCAGCCCCGAAGCGATGAACATGGTCATGTGGATCATGTCCGATCGCACGATCCCGCGCTCGTTCCGGTTCATGGAAGGCTTCGGCGTCCACACCTTCCGGCTGGTGAACGAGAAGGGTGAGAGCCACTTCGTCAAGTTCCATTGGAAGCCGAAGCTGGGACTCCAGTCGGTGGTCTGGAATGAGGCGCTGAAGGTCAACGGGATGGACCCCGATTACCATCGCCGCGACATGTGGGACGCGATCGACGCCGGCGACTTCCCGCAGTGGGATCTAGGCATCCAGGTTTTCGACGAGGAATTCGCAGAAAAGTTCGATTTCGACGTGCTCGACGCGACCAAGATCATTCCCGAAGAAGAAGTGCCGGTCGAAATTATCGGTACGCTGACACTCGACGCGAATGTCGACAATTTCTTCGCCGAAACCGAGCAGGTCGCATTTTGCACTCAAAACCTCGTACCGGGGATCGATCATTCGGACGATCCTCTGCTGCAGGGGCGTAATTTCAGCTATCTCGACACCCAGCTAAAACGGCTCGGCGGGCCGAACTTCACGCACCTGCCGGTCAACGCCCCCAAGTGCCCGGTGCGCCACTTCCAGCAGGATGGCCACATGGCGATGACCAATCCCAAGGGCCGCGTGAATTACGAGCCCAATAGCTGGGGTGACGGCGACGGGGCCGAGGAAGACCGCGGCCCGCGCGCCTGCCCGATGAAAGGCTTTCAAAGCTACGAAGCTCCGGTCGAAGGGCCCAAGCTGCGCGTGCGCAGCGAAACCTTCGCCGATCACTACAGCCAGGCCCGTCAGTTCTACGTCAGCCAGACTCCCGTCGAACAGACGCATATGGCGAACGCCCTGACCTTCGAGCTTTCGAAGGTCGGCCGAATGAGCATTCGCAAGCGGATGATCGGCCATTTGCGGCATATCGACGAAGGCTTGGCGCAAGAGGTTGCCGACGGCATCGGCCTTCCCGAATTACCAGAAAAGGTCCCGGTGGAGCGCGATCCGATTACCGATCTGGCCGAAAGTCCCGCGCTCTCGATCCTCAAGAACGGGCCCGGCAATTTCAAGGGCCGCAAGCTGGGCATCTATATTGCCGAAGGCGCCGATGCGAGTGTCGTCAAGGCGCTGAAAGACGCCGCGACCGGCGCGGGCGGAATGGTCGAAATCGTCGCACCGCACGTGGCCGGCGCCAAGCTTTCCGACGACAAGATGATGGAAGCCGACGAGAAGATCGATGGCGGTCCGTCGGTGGTCTACGACGCGGTGGCCGTGGTGATGAGCGAGGCTTCGGCCAAGCGCTACAACACTGACAAGCCGAGCATCGATTTCGTCAACGATGCTTTCGCCCATGCGAAGTTCGTCGCCTACGTACCGGCGGTTAAACCGCTCTTCGAGACGGCTGGAGTGTGGAACTGGATGGACGGCGGCTTCGTAGATGTCTCGTCCGGGAAGGACGCGGCGAACGACTTCATCGAGAAATGTGGCGAGCTGCGTTTCTGGGACCGCGAGAACGTGAAGCAGGACTAACGGCAAAAGAACACATTTATCCAAGATCGAAGGCGGCGTTGCACGGTCGAGCTAACGCTCTGCAACGCCGCCTTAGGAACCTATTTTGTAAAATATAACGGTGGCCAACCGGTTCAGTTTGAGTTCCGAGCGGAGCGCTAGCTTTTAGTCGCCGCGCTCGGAGAAGCGCGCGGATATGCCACAGCTAAATCAGGCTTGCGACCAACTAAAGTTTTGTTCGTCGCAAATTTCATCGCGATGACTTTCGGGGAGTCGCAGCCCGCCGTAGAGCATGCGGACGAAATCGGGGCGGCTCTCTTCAGATCCGGTCGCAAGATCTGCTGAGATGAAGGCTCCGACCGACAGGCCAAGTATGCCTATCCGCTCAGGATCGAGACTCCATTGCGCAGCGTGCTCTCGAACGAAGCGCACGGCGCGGGCGCCATCCTCGACACCGGCTGCCTCGCCTGCAAATGCCGGGATCGTATCCGGGGTGCCGGACTGCGCACGGGCCATCAGCGCGCTCATTTCATTGAGGTGGACTTGCGGAATGTCTGCCGGATCGCCCGAGCTCGAGATGGTGCGATATTTCAGGACCAGCGCCGTGATCCCTTGCTCTGCCAGCCTGCGAGCGATGGCCGTCCCGCCCTGTTCGTAACCGATGGCGACGAAGCCGCCGCCGGGTGCGACGATCACCGCCGCGCCGTTGGCGGTCCCCTGTGCCGGGCGGAACAGCTCCAATGTCGGGTTACTGACATTGAAGATCAGCGTCTCACCCATCTCTTCGACGCGCACTTGCGTTTCGGGCACGCCGAGCGTGGCTGTCTCCCCCGCTTCGTAAAGGGGAAACACCCTGCGGGTCTCCTGCGCCGCCATTGCCGCCGGACTCGCCGCCACCATGGCGACGCACATCGCCAGTCGTCCCGCCATTGCCCATGTCCTACCGATCATCGTCAAATCTCCGCCTTGAGTGTGACGAAGGCGGAGCACGGCTGGTTGGGCGCGACGATCGGATCGCCGAAATAGGAGAACGGATCGAAGGCCTCGCGTCCGCCGAGATTGATGACCGACACGCCGAGCGAGAAGCGACCCAGATTGTAAGACGCCTGCGCATCGATCGCGGCGTAGCCCGGCACCGCGATGGTGTTGGGCAAGGTGAGTTCGCGTGAAGTGAAGGCGGTGATGCCCGCCCCGAACGAAAGGCCCGTCAGCGGTCCATCGAGCATACGGTAGCGAGCAGCAATTCGCCCACTGCTTTCGGGCACACGGGTTAGTTCATCGCCGGGCGCCGCGCCATCGTCGCGCGTGTCGGTGTAGGCATAGTTCGCCAGCAAGGAGAATGCCGGGTTCGGTTCCCAGACCAGGTCGACCTCAAGCCCGCTGGCGCGCTGCCGCCCGCTCTGGATGAAAAAGCCGAGATTGTCGGGATCGGAAATAGTCACGTTGTCGCGAACCTGGCGGAATGCGGCGATGGTGCCGGACACGCCTGCTGCCGGAAGCGCCACCTTGACCCCGCCTTCGAGATTGTTCGAGGTTTCGGGACGGGGCTGTGGAAGCCGAGAAATCCGAATGGGGCACGGAAGGCAGTCGCATAGCCGGCATAGAGGGCGATACCCGCAACGATACCGAGCGTCGCACCGATACGCGGAGACAGCCGCGTATCGGTGGAATCGTTGTCCACCCCGATCTTGCTGTCCTCGATGAACTTGAGCGACGTGAGCCGCACGCCGCCTGTGAGGTGTAGCGGGCCGTAGGTCGCCTGGTCCTGCAGGTAGACCGCGAATGTCTCGAACCGGTCGTCGGTAAAAGAGTTCACTGGAACCTGCGGCGTATAGTTCAGATCGTATTCGGGATCGGCCAAGCCGATTGTCCCCGAAGGCGTGTTGCTGACTAACAGGCCCATGGCATTGTAGAAGCTCGTCCAGTCATAGCTCGCGCCGAACAGAAGCCTGTGCTCGCCGCCAAGAGCCCCGGTGCGCAGCTCCAGGTTCGCGTCGAAAGTCGCTTCCTTCGTGCGCGTGTCCATGGTCACCGGGGCGACCGGGTAGACCGTGGGGTTCGCCGGATCGGCCGGGAAGAAAGAGTGCGAAACGAAGCTGCCGAACTCGTCGATCTCGCCGGAGTAATATCTTCCGGTGACGTTCAGAACAAAGCCGTCCGAGAAAGCATGGCGGAGGCTGGCGGTGCCCATCCGGTTGTCGTTCTCGGTTCGCGGCTGCCCGATCGGCGCCCCGGGAAAGGCATTGCGATCGATCTCGCCGACAAGTGCCTGCCCTGCGGGAATGCCCGAATATTCGAGGCTGCTGCGATCGTTCAACTGGCCCTGCAGCACAAGCTCGGTGTCCGACGCAGGCCGGAAAGAGATGCTGGGCTGAACCGACCAGCGTTCTCCATCGACGAGATCGATCCAGCTATCATTGCTCTGGTAATCGCCGACGATCCGCGCGGCGATACCTTCTCCGAGCGGCAGATTGAGTTCGCCATGCGAATTAATCGTTGAAAAGCTTCCCCCACGTAGCGCGACGTAGCCTCCCAAGTCGTGGTTGGGCCGCGCCGTGACGACATTGATCAGCCCGCCGAGCGGTGTCCCCAAACTGCCGCCATACAGGGTGGCGGTGGGTCCCTTGAGCACCTCGATGCGGTGCACTCCGACCAGACTGCTAGGATCGTAGGCCTGCTGGTTTCCGGCAAAGATCGGAAGCCCGTCGAGATACACTTCGGCGGGGAAGCCCCGCACGATCGGCGGGATGAACACATTCTCTTCGGACCTGGTCGGCGTCACCCCGGACACGTTGATCAGCGCCTCGTTTAATTGCCGACGATCCTGCTCTTTCAGCAGTGTGTCGGTGATGACCTGAACAGACTGCGGAACTTCGATGAGCGGGGTGTCGGTGCGCGTGGATGCAGACGATGAAGGCGCGGCATATCCCTCTTTCTCGGCGGTCACGACGATGGTGTCGGCAAGCGAGCTGACGGCCTGTTCCTGACTATCTTCTACGACATTTTGTGCCGATGCCGGGGCAGCCAAGATGCTCGTAGCCAGCAACGATGCGGTGATGGTAATTTTCATGTGATCTTGTCTTTCAGGGACGGCTTACCAGTCGTTCGAGCTTGTTGAGAAAGGTTTCCGGCTTTGATGTATTTGACGAGGAATTGCAGCCTGCTCGCGAATCGCTTTTCATCGGACTTCGGCAAGAAGTACTGACAGGCAGGCGCTCCAAATTCGGGCGTAAGCCAGTCGGACTTACAACTTAGGCTGGCTTTGTCAGGCTACTGCCGGTGGTCCGCGTAACGATGGGCGGAGACGGGCAAATTGCCGGAACGGAAAGCGGGTGCATCGCCGCGACGCCAAGCATAAGAATGATCGCAAAAGCCAACGACAGGAGGATCGCATCCGCGCCACCCACTGCGACCTTGGCGAGACTCGAAAAGGCGCAGTGTTCGCCTTTCTTTGCACCGTCGTGACGCTCGCTTCGCCGTTCCGTGCCGGCGATCTCGATCTGCGCATGCTTTGAACCGTCGGGAGCATCGGAACAGATTGTCACGGTCAGCACGGTATCAGCCGATGTCGAAACCATGAATCCCGATGGAACTGCTGCCTTGATGCAGAATGCCAATACAAGCAGCGCCAGCGCGAAGTGGCGGTGAACTCGCATCAAGGCACGCAAGGATTGCATTCGGCGTGGCGCTTACATTGACGCCTTCGATTTGTCAGCCGAGCTATGACCCGGTCCTCTCACGAGATGTCGCCTAATGGCGAGAAATGGGCGACGGAATATTGACGCTCCCTTATTCGCTTTCCCCGTAACCAACTACGGGCGTTCCAGAGCGTAGGGCATAGGCTATAGCTTGAAACGACGGCAGTTTTTAGGGTGCGATCAGGACTAGCGGAATGACCGAAATGAGGGCGCTTTTCTGACCGACCGAAACGGGCCGATTGCGGATCTTCCGCATTTGGTTGAAACTACGCGTAAGCAGTCATTTTCCTCGGGTAGGAAGGCGGGGCGCCCAACGTCGAGCGGCGAAGCGGAGAAAGGGTCGCTATTCGCCAAATAGCGACCCTCTCAAATTTTCGCTGTTACCGTGGCCCGAAGGGCGCGCGAATGCGAGACCAGATGCGCTTACGACTCTCGATCACGCTCAAGCCAAGGATCGCGGCAGTGGTCCAAACAGCGATTTCGGAAATGACGGCCGCACCGGCGACGGTACCAACCCACAGCGCCTTCGACGGATCGGTGAAGTAAATCCCGACCACGCCGAGCCAGGCAAACGCGACGAGGGACCAGAGGGCGATAAGAGTGGGCTTCTTCCAGTTCATTGTGGGTATCCTTCGTATTTGATGCGTGTTGGTTCAGCCGAGGCCGCTGGTGTTGATCGCGCCGGTCGCCTGCAGGTGCAGCACGGTGATACCGAAAGTGTTGACCAGCCCGTGGCCAATGATCGTGGGCCAGAGATTGCGCCGCGCGACGAGATAAAGCAGCCCGAAAGTGAGGCCGATGAGGCCGGTGGTCAGGATCCCGCCGATCCCCTGATAGGCGTGGACGAGGCCGAACAGCGCGGCCTGGAAGATTGCGGCGAGGATCCAGGTGAAGCGGCGGGCTCCGAATATTTCCACTGCACGGTGCATCAGGAAACCGCGGAAGACCATTTCCTCGCAGAAGGAGGCGGTGGTCCACACGATCACCATCATCATGAGATATTTTGGGAAGGTGGAGACATCCATAAATTCGCGTTCGGCTTCCGCGCCGAGCAGCGAGCCGAGCACGACCATCGAGATCGCATTGGTCAGCGCCGCGCCGAGAAAGACGAGAACCACCATGCCCGCCCCCTTGAGCACGTCGCGCGCGCTTTGCGGCCCGCGCAGGCCCAGCGAGCTCCATCCCGTCCCGCGCAGCCGGAGGAGGACGGTGATGACCAGCACCGATGCGATCAACGCCACCGGACCGGTGTATTCGATGCCGGGGATTTCGCGCGCGATGCAGAAGGTGGCGATCACCAACAGGATTTCGGCCCAGGCGGGAACGGGCGTGCGGCGTTGGGCCGGCTGCGCGGGGGCAACCGCGTCGGCCGTCCAGGGGGTGGTCATGGTCATGGAAGGTCCTTTCTAATCAGTCTTGCAATCGGTTCTCCCGCTTAATACTGAATCCGAATTCAAATTCAATATTGAATTGAGGCTTGCGGGATGCGTGCCGATGCGGAAGGAGCGGTGCGATGGCGAAAGTTCAGCAGAAGCGCGCGGCGAGAACCCGGGAAAAGATCCTCGCTGCGCTCGAACAGCTGCTCGAAAGCAAGGAATTCGAAGCGATCAGCATCGCCGATATCGCGCGCCAGGGTGAGGTGGCGGTCGGATCGATCTACAGCCATTTCGAGGACAAGGAGGCGCTGCTTCCGGCGCTGTTCGATCGCTATATTGAGCGGATCAAGGCGCGCGTCGCCGAGTTTGTCGAGCATGGCACGATTGACGGCGAGAAGTATGAGCCCAGCGCGGCGCCTGATCTTCGCGGGACCATAGAACAATCAATCCGCGGGGCGCATCGCCAAGTCACCGAGACTCTCGGCCTTCGCCGAGCGTTGCTGACCTATCGTCGGCTCAATCCCGATGTCGAAGTTCCGCTGGTATCTAAGCTTGGCCGCGACGCTATTGAGTTGCTGGCCGCAGAGTTGGACAAATATCACGACGAGATCGTTCATACCGATTTGCATGAAGCCGCCCGAATGGTGAGCTATTTCCTCAACATCGCGTTTCTCGATCGCATCGTGCTGCCGGCAGCGGCGACCAAGGATGATTTACGGCCTTCGGATGAAAATTTGATCGACGCCTATACGGGTATGATTTTGCACTATCTCACTGGACGATAGGGGATACCTATCAGAGTAGATTCTCTCGGATGCCGCTGGACAAGCGATAAGGCGACTAATGGGCCGTTTTTGGACTTTCTGCTTTTGGCTCGAAAGATATTCCCAAAGCTTTCATTCATTAGTCCTACCAACGCTGACGCTGGTTAAGCGTCCGGCAAAGCACTTCAGTTGTCTTTGTGGTCCGGGTCCCATTTAGATGTGAACGGAGCACTGATGACGAGCAAGACCAGCACGATTACTGACATTGTTACTGCGAGCCAAAGTTCACCCATCCCACAAGTGAGACCGATTGCGCCCGCAACCCAAATGGACGCCGCCGACCCCGCGCCTTGAATAAAGTTACCTTCTCGAAACATTGCGCCAGCCCCGAGAAATCCAATTCCTGTTATGACACCTTCGATGACTCTAGTGGGATCGATATTTGAATTCGTGTCGTTGATCGTCTGAAGCATTTCTATTGAAGCCATCACCAGACCGCACGACCCAACAGAGATGATGACAAATGGACGGAAATCGATGGGCTTGCGTCGCAAAAATCGTTCGAGCCCAATCAGAAATGGAAGCACGGTAGCAAAAGCGAAGCGGATTGCCGCACCTCCCCAGTCCATTGTTTCGGGTTCAAAAAATTCCATAGGTTATGCTAAGAGGGAAGACAGAAGAAGTTCCGCTTAGTCAGATTGCCCCCCGGACATGTTGAGAGCGACACGCCAAACGGTGTTGGAGACGTCGTCCGCGACATAGAGCACGCCGCGTTCGCCATCGTACGTCACGCCCACGGGCCGCCCGCGCGCATGGCCGTCTTTCAAAAACCCGGTGAGCAGATCGACCGGTTCGCCCGCGGGCCGTCCACCGCGGAACGGCACGAATACGACTTTGTAGCCCGAAGGATCGGCGCGGTTCCAGCTGCCATGCATGCCCACGAACGCGCCTTCGCCAAAGAACCCGCCAAGCCCGCCATCGGTCGTAAAGTCTAAACCAAGCGCAGCCACATGCGAACCGAGCGCATAATCGGGTGCGATCGCTTTCTCGACCAAATCGGGGCGCGCGGGCTTGACCCGCGGATCGACGGTCTGCCCGTAATAGCTGTAGGGCCAGCCATAGAAGGCCCCGTCTTTCACCGACGTGAGATAATCGGGCACGAGCTGCGGGCCAAGTTCGTCGCGTTCGTTAACCACCGCCCATAGCCGTTCCTGCCACGGATCGAAGGCGAGCGCGGTCGGGTTGCGAATGCCGGAAGCGAAAATGCGGCTGGCCCCGCTTTCACGGTCGATTTCCCAGATCACCGCACGATCTTCTTCGACATCCATGCCGCGTTCGCCGACATTGCTGTTCGATCCGATGCCGACATAGAGCTTGCTGCCATCGGGACTGGTGGTCATCGCCTTGGTCCAGTGGTGATTGATCTTCGAAGGCAGTTTGGTCAGTTCGCGACCCGGGGCCGTGATACTGGTCGCACCTTCGGTATAGGGGAAGGCGACCAGATTGCCCTGATTGGCGACGTAGAGCGTGCCGTCGACGAGAGCGAGGCCGTATGGCGCATCGAGGCCGTCGATGAAGGTTGTCTGGAGATCGGTCCGCCCGTCGCCGTCGCTATCGCGCAGCAAGGTAATCCGGTCGCCGTCTTCGACCGGGCTTTTGCCGCGCTTCTTGATCAAGCCTGCGATGACATCCTTGGGCCGCAGCTTGGGCGCCTTGCCGCCCGATCCTTCCGCCACCAGCAGATCGCCATTGGGCAGGAGCAGCATTTGGCGCGGGATCTTGAGATCTTGGGCGATCGCGCTGACAGTATAGCCAGCGGGCGCCGTCGGCAATTCGTCGCCCCAGCCTTTGGGCGTGGGAATTTCCATCGCCGGGATCAGCGCATCGTTCTGCGCGGGCAAAGCGGGCCGGGCGCCGGTCTGGTCGAGATCGGGATCGCTGCTGTCCTGGCAGGCGGCGATCGCGAGCGTCAGCGGAAGCGCGAGAATGGCAATTCGGCTCATGCGCCGATTCAGGGGCCGGTTCATTGGCGTTTCTCCACCGAATAGCTGCCCCCATAGGCGATGAACGCCGCGACGAAGGCAAGAATGCTGCACAGGATCGACAGGGCAAGGCCGAGCGTGCCGACCGAATGCCAACCGTCGCGCGCGTGCTGGAAGGCGTTGATCACGCCGAGCACGAACATCGCCGCAACCACGATCAGATACAGCGTCCCGCGGCCCCGGGCGTGACGCGCCCGGCCTACGAACAGGCCGATCAGCGCCCAGGCCAGAACGAGCCCGGCGAAGAAATCCGCCCCCGCGATCAACCACGACGAAAAGTTCGTCCACTGGATTTCCGCGGTGTTGAGATAGGTGATGTCGGTCAGTAGCGCCGACGGATAGAGCGCGACCGGAAAGGCGAGCAGGATCGCGTGCAGCGGATTGGCGAAAGTACGAGAATGCGGCGCAGTGCGATCCATGCGGGAGTTCTCCTTTACCGGCAGGGGCCGATACGCACTAACCCACGATCGCGGGGAAAGTGCCGAAAACGATCGCGGCCGCCGCCAGCCCAAGCGCGCCCAGCGCCAGCGAGGAGCGCGGGAGCGCAGATTTGCGCGCCTGTATGACGAGCACTGCGAGCGCGGCAAGCCCGGCCGCGAACGCCACGATCCGCGCGACGGCCTGCCCCGGAAAGATCAGTACCGCGCCGTAGCTGATCGCGAAATGCGCCGCCCAGACCAGAAAGGCGATCAGCAGCGCGCGATAGACCGGTGGCCGGTCGATCGGATCGCCCGGTTCGCCGGGGGTGGGCCGTGCGGTTTCGTGAGCCTCAGCCACCGGGGAAGATCCGCGGCAGCAGAGTAAAGACCATGCCCTGGATCGCGCAGAACATGATGAAACGCGCGATGATGTTCATCGTGACGTTGGTCGGCGTGGTCATAATCCCGCGCGCTTCGCGGAAAGCGAGATAGATCGCCATGATCACAGCGACGACGACCACCTGCCCCTGCAGCACCGACAGCATGAAGACGGTCGCGCCCATGCCGTTGGCGGTCGGCAGGAGGCCGGTCGCAAGCCAGCCGGTCACATCGAGCCACAGCGCCCCGACCAGCAGCGCAGCGGCCAGCGCTTCGAGCACCCAAGGCAAATCTTGCGCGAGCCGCCCTTCCCTGGTTGCGAGCAACCGCCGACCGCCCCAGGCGGCAAGCAGAGCCAGCGCCTCGACGCCGACGATCAACGCAGTCCCGCCCAGAGGCGGCGGCGCGCTCCAGACTTCGGGATGGATGCCGTAGAGATAGAGATAGGCGAACACCGCCATGAAACCGATCATGCCGATCACCACCATCAGCGTGTTCAAAGCCCACCAGCTATGGCTGCTGGGGCCGGTGATCGCGATCGGCACCTCGATCCCGGCGCCGATATCCGCGCGTTCCTGCTTGATCGGGCGATCGGTCTCCCACAGCCAGCGCAGCGTGCTGACCACCGCGATGATCCCGCAGAACACCGCAAAGGCATAGCCCTGCACCGTCAGCGAGAGGAAGAATAGCGCGGTGAACACCGCCGCTGCCAGCGGCCAGGGCGACGGGCCCGGCATCAGCTGGACATATTGCGGTTCGGCCATGACGGTCGACGTGATCAGCGTCTCGCGCTGGCCGGTCGCCGAATTGGGCAGGAAATAGCGACCCTCGGCGACCTCTTGCGAGATTTCGGGCCGGTCCCACAGGGGATCGCGCGAAGTTACCAGCGGGATGGAGCGGGTCGAATACAATCCGGTCGGCAACCATTCGAGCGTGCCGCCGCCGTAGAGATTGCCCGCATCGTCATGAACGGTGAACCGGAACCGGCGCGCCAGATCGACCAGGAACAGCAGCACCCCTGCCGCCATCACGAAGGCGCCGATGGTGGAAACGAGATTGAGCAGGTCGAGCTCGCGCCCCGGCAGATAGGTATAGACGCGGCGCGGCATGCCCATCAGCCCGGTCAGATGCATCGGAAAGAAGGTGATGTGCAATCCTGCGAACATCAGCCCGAATACCCATTTGCCGACGCGTTCGGACAGCGCCTTGCTGCTGGTCATTCCGTGCCAGTGATAGAAGGCGGCGAACATCGGGAAGACCATGCCGCCCATCAGCACGTAATGCAGATGTGCGACGATGAAATAGGTATCGTGCGCCTGCCAGTCGAACGGGACCATGCCCACCATCACCCCGGTCAGCCCGCCCATGGTAAAGATCACCACGCTGCCGACGACGAACAGGGCGGGCGTGGTCCATTTGATCTTCCCGCTGGCGAGCGTCGCGATCCAGCAGAACACCTGGATGCCTGCAGGCAAGCTGACAGCCATGCTCGCGGCGGAGAAATAGCCCGCCGAGACGCGCGGCATATCGGTGGTGAACATGTGGTGCGCCCAGACGCCGAAGCTGATGAAGCCGGTCGCGACCAGCGCCAGCACATTGAGGCGGTATCCCACCAGCGGCACCTTCGCGACCGCGGCGACCATCATGCTCATCAGACCCGCGGCGGGAATGAAGATGATGTAGACTTCCGGATGGCCGAAGAACCAGAACAGGTGCTGCCACAGCATTGGGTCGCCGCCGCGCAGTGCATCGAAGAACGGCCAGTTGAAGGCCCGCTCGATCTCCAGCAGCATGGTGCAGAGGATCACGCTGGGAAAGGCGACCACGATCATCACCGCGAAGACCAGCATCGCCCAGGCGAAAATCGGCATCCGGTCGAGCGTCATTCCGGGAGCTCGCGTGCGCAGCACGCCGACGATGATCTCGATCGCCCCGGCGATGGCGGAAATCTCGATGAAGCCGATGCCGAGCAGCCAAAAATCGGTGTTGATCCCAGGACTGAACGCGATGGAAGTGAGCGGCGGATACATAAACCACCCGCCATCGGGTGCCAGCCCGACGAAGAGCGAGAGGAAGAACATCGTCCCGCCGACGAAATAGGCCCAGAAGGCGAAGGCGGACAGACGGGGAAAGGGCAGATCGCGCGCCGCCAGCATCTGCGGCAGCAGCATGATCCCGATCGCTTCCACCATCGGCACGGCGAACAGGAACATCATCACCGTGCCGTGCATGGTGAAGAATTGGTTGTAGGTATCGACGCCCAGGAAATCCTGCATCGGCGCGGCAAGCTGGACCCGCATGCCGAGCGCCAGCACACCCGCTGCCAGGAAGAACCCGAAGGCGGTGACGACATACCAGAAGCCGACGTAATTGTTGTTGACCGCGGTCAGCCGGGCCCAGCCCGTCGGCGCTTTCCAGATCTCGCTCAGTTCCTCGATCTCGCGATCGGGGCGCTTTTCGGTCGGAAAGCGATCGTAGAGCGCAGGATCGAACCCGGTTTCGGACCTCACTGCTGCGCTTCCAGGAAAGCGGCGATATGGCCGAGTTCATCGGCACTAAGGACATCGTAGCTGGGCATGCGGTTGCCTGGCTTGATCGACTGGCTGTCGCCCACCCAGCCGACCAGCGTGCCGCGATTGTTGGGCAAGATACCCGCGCCCAGCGTGCGGCGGCTGCCGACATAGGTCAGATCGGGACCAGCCTCGCCGTTCGCCTCGGTGCTCGCGATCCGGTGGCATGCCGCACACCCGGTTTCCATGAACAGGCGGTATCCGGCCTGCGGATCGTATCGTTCGAGGGTTTCGCCCTCGGTCGGATAGGCATCGCGATCGCCCGGCAAAACCGTCGCGCCTGCGGGCGCGGCCGCGGCCAGCGTTTCCACCCGCCGCGCACTTTCGCCGCGCTGCGCCAGCCATGCATTCCATCCTGCGGTGTCGTGCGCGACCGCGACGAAACCCATCAGCGCGTGCTGCCCGCCGCAATATTCGGCGCAGACCCCGCCGAACTCCCCCGCCCGGTCGGCTTCGATCCGAAGCAGCGTGCGGCGACCGGGTATCATGTCCTTCTTGCCCGAAAGATGCGGCACCCAAAAGCTGTGGATCACATCGGCGCTTTCGAGTTCGAGCACCACCGGCTCGCCGACGGGAATGTGGATCTCGTTCGCATCTTCCATCGTCACATTGCCCGCCGCATCGAGATACTGGACTCGGAACCACCACATCTCGCCGGTAACGCGAATGCGCATTTCATCGCCGCGGATCGGCTCGGTCAAGCTGGCGGTCAGCGTCAGGCCCCAGACCAGCAATGCGGTCAGCACGACGCCGGGAAATGTCACGCCGCCGAGCCAGATCGCGCGTTCGCCGCCGAGCTTCGTCTTCCAGCGATCGGGGCCCTTGATCGCGACCCACAACGCCAGGACGACCACCGCGGTTACGATGGCACCCAATGCGAAGAGCGACCAGGACAGCGTCGTCACCTTGGCCGAATACGGCCCGGCCGGGTCGAGCACCGGCGGCGGCCAGCCCCACAGCGCGTCAATCATGATCCAACCCGTACAGATAGGCCGTGATATCCTCCGCCTCGCTTTGGCTCACCGGCATGGGCGGCATGGGCGATCCGGGCTTTACCGCGGGCGCGTTGCGGACAAAGGCGGCGAGCACATCGGGCCGGTTCGGCAGCGCGCCTGCGATCAAGCCGACATCGTCGAACCCCTTCAGCGAGGGGCCGAGCCGCCCGGCAGGCCAGTCGAGCCCGGGGATTTCGTGGCACGAACCGCAACCCGCACGTTGGATCGCGGCGCGCCCGCGCTCCTGTGCCGCGTCGGTCGGCTCACGTCGGGTGTCGACCGGGTTCTTGCATCCGGCAAGCATGGCGCAGGCCCCCAGCGCCATGGCAATCATGTCAATCCTCGCACGCAGATCCCGTCGCTCCCCTAACCGCATTCAGGTGGGAACCGGACAATAACACGCTTCGTTCCCGGCAGGCGATGCTTTTCCGATCGGTCCCGTTTTTAGCTTTGTTCGGCCTGGCGCTGGCATCGTGCAGCCCCGCCCCGGTCGACGATCCCTTCGATGCGACCGGCGAGCTGATCGCGCTGTCGGGCGGCGATGCCGGGCCGCAGGCGGCCTGCCACACCTGTCACGGCCTGAATGGAGGCGGCGACGGAGCGCTGGTGCCGCGGATCGCGGGCATGAATGCGGGCTATCTCGTGCGGCAATTAGGTTTCTATGCCGATGGACAGCGCAGGCATCCGCAGATGAGCTGGCTTGCCGGCCGGCTCGATAGCGATGAACGGCTGGCGGTTTCGGCCTATTATGCCGCAATGCCCATCCCCGAAGCGCAAGCCGCCGCGATCCCGGCCAAGTCTCCGCAATGCGATTTCGGCGACGCGCCGACGCTTTATCATCGCGGCGCGCCCGATCGCGGGCTGGCCTCCTGCGCATCCTGCCACGGGGCGGATGGTGCGGGGATCGGCCCCGGCAATCCCTCGCTGACCGGACAGAGCGCGGCCTATATCAAGGAGCAGCTGCAACGCTGGCGCATGGGCGAACGCTATGGCGATCCGCAAAACGTGATGCACAAGGCTGCCGACGCCTTGCGCGAGGAGGAGATCAGCCCACTCGCGGCGTATATTGCGTATGGTCCGGAGCGGTCTGGTCGTCGCGAACTTCCGGCAGGATGCCCGTAACCACGTCGTCGCGGTCCCAGAAATGATGCTTGAGCGCCGCGCCGACGTGCAGCGGCACCAGCAGCGCAAGACCGATGACACCCAGCACATGCAAGCTTTCGGCCCAGTCGAGCACTTCGAACTGCCAGGCGGGGGACAAGGTATGAAACGGCATCGGCGGCACCGCCACCAGCCCGGCGATATAGAGCGGTTCGACCGGCTGGATCGCTGACCACATCGCCCAGCCCGACAGCGGTAACAGCGCGAACAGCACGTAGAATGTGCCCGCGACGAGATGGGACACCGTGCTTTGCCAACCCGGCGCATCGGCATCGTTGATGGGATCGGGGACGAACAGCCTCCACGCGAACCGCAGGATGGCGAGCGTCAGGATCGTCAGGCCGAGCTGGCTATGCAGCTCATAGGTTGCCAGCTTGTCGCCGCCGACCGGATAGCGCGACATCAGCCAGCCCGAGCCGAGCTGGAACAGCACCAATCCCGCCATGATCCAGTGAAACCATACGCCGACGGGCGAATATTTGCCCTCCTCAGTATAGCTCACCGCCCATCTGCGGACGAGCCGGTGCAGTCTCATGCGGCGACCCGACTGTCGAAGGAGCGGTAGAGGATCGTCAGCGCGGCGAGCAGATAGACCAGGCTGGCCGGGGCCCACATCACGATGCCGGCGATCTGCTGATCCTCGATCGGCGACAGGCCCCAGGCCTGCGTCGTCAACCAATGTGGCGCATAGAGCGCGCCGTGCGAAAAGGTCAGCAAGGCGCCCAGCGCTCCCATCGCCACCATCGTCGCCAGCAGGGCCGTGACGGCAGATGGCGCCGGGGCGTTCAGAACCTTGGCCCACCAGATCGCGGCGGTCCCGGTGATGGCGATCTGCATCGCCCAGAACACCCAATCGCTGCTCAACGCCGCTGTGTAGAGCAGTGGGGCGTGCCAGATCCAAAAAGTGACGGCGTGGATCGCCGTCCAAAGCCCGAGCGATCCCGCGATCCGGCGGCTCTCCAGCCGTAACGTCGCCACGAGGAAGGGGGCCAGAAGGGCGGCCAGAATTACGTCATGGACGATCCGCACGGTGAACAACGCCGACCCCAGCGCGCAGAACGGACTGACAAAGAGAAATCCGAACACTCCAATGGCTATGAGTGCCGGGCCGACCCTGAGTTGCGTTCGATACAGATGAATGCCGACGAGCGCCGCGAATATTACCAGCACCAGTTCGGGACCGAAATTCCACCGCGCCCACGTATCCGCAGGATCGGGCGCGCTACCGCAATAGGGAATCCATGCTGGCACCGATGCGTCCTCCTCCGTTCTCTACAACTCAAACATATTTCCGATCCGCATGACCAGCAATTTCTCAGCCCTTTCCCACGCTGCGAACGGTCTGAAGCGCACGTCTTAGGTCGGCGTACAGTCGACCGTTAAGAACACCATTTTCTCCTGCTGCTACTTTGATAGTCCGCTGGTCCAAACGTACAAAGCCATCCAGATCAGCAAGCTTGGAAGGCGAGTTGCCCACTGGGTCACTCTACGAAGTGAACGTGACACCCTCAAAAGGTCGGAAGGATTTCTGTACTGTTTTTACGGATATGAGAACAAGGTAAGCGAAATACGTGCGCTTTGCGAGACCCAGATTGCAAGCGCGAAGCCAGCGCTCTGGACCGTAGGGCTAGTGTGCGGCCCAACTCATTCTCGAAGTTTAAATAAGTTAGCCAACCGTGCAACGGACCATGACGCACTTCCTTTAAACCGCCTGCTCTTTGGCTGTCTACCTTCCGGCGCAGCTAGCAAGCACTAACTGGTCATGTTTCATGTCTGCTCTTAGACTGTTTGCGCCTTGCACTTAATAAACGAGATTGGGGCGCGTAGTTGCCATCGGATCAAGCCTGAACTGAAGGCAGCTTTCGGGTTGTAGCAATGGTACCTCGAATGACCGAAATGAGGGCGCAAAGCTGCCTTTAGCCAGGCAATGGCACCATGATTTTCCAGCGATTACAGTGCCCATCACTTTTATGCCGGGTGCGCCATCTTTCGTTCGAAGATGTTGGTACACCTTTACCGTATAATGATAGCGTGCGACCAATTTGCTCCGGAAAGTTGACGCCTTATGTATTGGCGAGCAATCCGCAAAGAGGCCTCTCAATCCAGCCTAAGACGGGTGTTTGGAGATAGGACAATTGTAGTTGGCTTGGCTTGGATCTCGGACGCACCGAAAGCCGTCATGAGATGGCGTGGTGTTGTGCCCACATGGGCGTGCCCACGCCGATAATACGTGGGCGGCAATTTGGCTTTATTCTGTGCCTTCAGATCGTAGGCTCATCAACGAATCGAAAAGATCTTCGTCCGAGCTCGAGCATACGCCGAGAACGACGGCTTCATCACACCCAGCGGCGGTAACGTATGCATGCCCCATCGAAGAGTCGAGGTAGATACTCTCGCCCTCCTTCAACGTCACCGGGTCATAAAATTCCGAATGAACTTCGATAGCACCTTCGATCACGTAGATGAATTCTTCTCCATTGTGCGTGACCAGCTCGCCGAATTCCTTTGCACTTTGCGCTCTTATCCGGGTGATGATCGGAATCATCCGTTTCTGCCGTAAGTCGGTGCAAAGGTAATGATAATCGTAATTATCGGTCGTGACCTGTACCGCACTTTCGATCGTGCCGATTGAGCGCCTGCCAGTCACTATCGCGGCTGAATCCTCATCCTGCTCCGCGAATAGGTCAGACATTCGTAGATCCAAGCGATCGCTGACTTGCTGAAGCTTATCGTAAGTTAGCGTCAAGCGTCCGTGCTCGACCTTCGAGAGAGTCGAAACCGGAATGCCGCACTTTTCGCTCATCTGTTTTAGCGTCCAGCCGTTCCGGGTTCGGATGCCCCGAATAACATCGGCGAGAGTGGGGCGCTTCTTGGTGACCTGCATCGGGAGTCGATCTCTTCATTTGACAATTTTCCAATCAGGATCATTATGTCCCGAAGAGGATTGCGATTGTTCTAATGTAAAACGGCTCGGCGGCGCTCGCAAGAGTTGCGATGATCGAAGAAGGGGAAGCAAATGTTGAAGAAGCTCGCGATGGTCCTGGCGCTGTTGAGCCTGACGCCGCTGCTGGCCCAATCTCCTCAGCAGCTTGCACCGAGCCAAACCAATAGGGGTGAGCCCCGCAAAGCAGTCGAACAGCCGGCGGCGCAGCTAACCTCGCAGGATGTGAACGCGTGGCTCGATGGCCTCATGCCCTACGCGCTGGCTTCCGGTGACATACCAGGCGCCGTGGTGACCGTGGTCAAAGACGGCAAGGTATTGGCGAACAAGGGCTATGGCTATGCCGACATCGCCAAACGAAAACCGGTGGACCCCGACACCACTCTTTTTCGCATTGGTTCGATCTCCAAGCTCTTCACCTGGACCGCGGTTATGCAGCAGGTCGAGGCGGGGCGGCTGGATCTCGATGCTGACGTCAACGAATATCTCGATTTCGAAGTCCCTCCCTATGACGGACAGCCCATAACGCTGCGCCAGATCATGACCCATACTGCCGGTTTCGAGGAATCGGTGCGCCACTTGATCTCCAGCGATCCTGATGATCTCCTCACGCTTGACGACTATGTGCGCGAGGCACTGCCTGCACGTGTTTTCGCCCCCGGCACAACTCCGGCTTATTCCAATTATGCAACCGCACTGGCTGGCTACATCGTCCAACGGGTCAGCGGCACACCATACCATTCCTACATCGAGCGAGAGATCCTGCGCCCTCTCGATATGCGTTATACGTCTACCCGTCAGCCACTTCCAGACAAGCTCAAAACCTATGCCTCGGGCGGATACCAGAAAACCTACGGGGCTTCCGAGCCTTTTGAAATTGTCATCCCGGAACCCGCCGGAAGTGTCTCCGCTAGCGGAGCCGACATGGCAAAGTTCATGATTGCGCAGTTGGATGATGGTGGCCCGCTGCTCGAACCTGAAACGGCGAGACAAATGCAGGATTTCAAGGCGCCCGGTCTTGGCCCTCTGAATACCATGGCGCTGGGCTTCTACGAACAAACTATCAATGGCCGGCGAAGTGTTAGCCATGGCGGCGATACCGACTTCTTCCATAGTGACTTATGGATATTCCCCGGCAGCGATATCGGCATGTTCATCTCCATGAACAGCGCGGGTAAGGAAGCGGCCGCATACGGTCTGCGCGGGACGATCATGCACGAGTTCGCCAACCGCTATTTCCCGCGGGACCCCGACACTGCCGAGGTCACATCAATCGACCCAGAGACCGCCCTTGAACATGCAAAGTTGCTTGCTGGCACTTACGTATCCAGCCGTGGCTTTTTCAACAGTTGGCTGTCAGTGCTCGGGCTACTCGACTCGAACAAGATCGTCGTTGGCCCTGACGGTAAAATCAGCATGCCTGGGCTAGACCTCGTGTCTGCCGGAACGCGTGACTGGGTCGAAGTCGAACCATTCGTGTGGCGGGATTCCAACTCCGGAGAGCGCATTGCGGCCGAAGTGAAAGATGGAAAAGTCGTCCGCGTGAGCATGGATGTCGTTTCCCCGTTCATGGTTCTCAGGCCTGCTCCCGCTGCAACCAATCCAGCTTGGTTGCTGCCGGCTCTTTTAATCTCGCTCGCCATCGTAACAATCGCGGCGCTGGCCTGGCCGATCCGCGCAATCGTGCGGCGCAAATATGGTGCGCAATTCGTGCTGACCGGAAGAGGCCTAATCGCCTATCGCACTACGCGAATATTCTGCTGTATGATGCTCGTGGTGCTGGCAGGATGGGTACTTCTCATTCAGTCATTCATGGCAGACAGTGGAGCGCTGGGTGGCGATCTGGACTTTCTGCTGAACCTGCTGCGCACATTTACGCCAATTGCTGCTTTCGGAGTTCTCGTGGCTGCAGTCTGGCACCTTGTGCTTTGTTTCCTGGGGCATCGCCGATGGACGATGAAGCTGGGGGCAGTCTTGTTGGTGTTTGCTGGGCTCATCCTGTCGTGGGTCACAATCGCCCACCACCTCTACGGCTACAACATGGCTTACTGATGAGTTCGCTTAGTCGACGCAGCCTTACCCTTGCAGTCGAAGAGTTCGCCTACAAGAAGCCGTTCCGCATTTCGGGCCATGTCTTCGAAAAGACAGCGGTACTCGTTGCCTCGGTTGGGGAGAGAGATAGCGAGGGACGGGGCGAAGGGGCTGGGGCGTATTACCTCGGAGATGATATCGAGAACATGCTCCGGCAGGCAGAGAACGCACGCAGCGCCGTGGAAACCGGCGCTACGCGGGTTGAACTTCAGGCACTCATGGCTCCCGGGGGCGCGAGGAACGCCATTGACTGCGCCTTATGGGATCTGGAGGCTAAGCTTTCGGGTGAGCCTGTCTGGCGGCTCGCGGGGCTGTCCGAGCCTCGACCCCTTCTTTCTACGTTGACCATAGGCGCAGACGAGCCGGAAGAAATGGCGAAAACTGCGCTGGCTCTCGATTCGGCCGCGCCGATCAAGGTCAAGCTGACCGGAGATATGGAAAAGGATGTCGCGCGCCTGAAGGGGATCAGGCAGGTGCGACCGGACGCGTGGCTTGGGGTGGACGCCAACCAAGGTTACGAAATTGGCGACCTTCCCCAACTTTCGGCTGCGCTCGAAGCCATAGACGTAAAGTTGCTTGAGCAGCCGCTTCGGCGCGGCCGCGAGGCTGAACTCGACAGCTTTACTAGTCCAATCCCGATCGCGGCTGATGAGAGCGCTCTGACGCTAGCGGACACTGAATCACTTCCCGGGCGCTTCGATGTTGTGAACATCAAGCTCGACAAGTGCGGCGGACTTACGGAGGGACTCGCCATAGCTCGCAGGGCAAAGGCGCTGGGTCTTGATGTCATGGTCGGCAACATGATGGGGACGAGCCTGTCGATGGCGCCATCCTACCTTGTGGGCCAGCTGTGCCAGATCGTGGATTTGGATGGCCCGACTTTCCTGAAGAAAGATCGCGAACCCTCGGTGGAATATCGGAACGGACACATCGCCTGTTCTGCGCAGATTTGGGGTCATCCCGCGGCACAATCTCATTTAGGTTGACAATTCTCTATTCAGGACAACAATGTCTTACTGAGAAATTCCGGGTCTTTGGCTCGATGGCGACACGAGGGGCCCAATAGGGGCGGAGGGAAATCATGATGAGATATTTGCAGTTCGGCAGTAGCATGATGGTCATCGCGATCTTGGCTTCGACCGCCAGCGCGCAAGCTCAGGAGTCTCGCGTGTCGGAGCCGGGCACTACTACTGCCCGAGAGCCCACGGTGATTGTGGTTACCGCTCAAAAGCGGGAGCAGACGCTAGTGGAAATCCCGCAGTCGATTTCTGTTCTCGGCGGAAAGCAGTTGGAAGAGCAGCAGGCAACGAGCTTCGTGGACTATGCTGCGCAAGTTCCCGGTCTCAGCCTTCAGCAATCCAACCCGGGTCAGACCCGCATAATCCTTCGCGGCGTGAACACCGGAGGAGCAAGCCCGACTGCCGCGATCTATGTTGATGAGACGCCCTTTAGCCCTAGTACCGGGCAAGCCAACGGTGCAGTGCTGGCGGGCGATATCGACACGTTCGATATTGAGCGGCTCGAAGTTTTGCGGGGACCTCAGGGTACTCTCTACGGGGCCAACTCGCTTGGTGGTCTCATCAAGTTTGTCACCGTGAAGCCGAAACTCGGCGAATATGAGGCTCGTGTCCGCGCCGGGGTGGAGCTAACCGAAGGTGGCGATCCGGGCTATAGCGGTAATGTCGTCGCCAATGTCCCTGTGGGAGATACTTTGGCGGTGCGCGCCAGCGGTTACTACCGCAAGTCCGGCGGCTTCATCGACACGATCGGAATTGATCGCGAGAACGCCAACGATTTCGAGAGTTACGGGGGAAGGGCATCGCTACTGTTCGAGCCGATCCAAGACTTCTCGATCCGGCTGACTGCGCTCGCGCAAAATATCCGGGCGAATTCGCAGGCGAGCTTCGATGTCGATCCGCTCACTCATGACCCGATTGAAACAGATCCGGCGACGGGCGCACCGCTGGACGGGCGCCTTGTCCGTACGGAATATTTTCCAGAGAAGAACGATGTCGATTACCGCGTTTATAGCGCAGCCGTCGATTGGGATTTCGGCCCCGCCTCTCTTACCTCTGTCACCAGCTATGGTACGCTTGACCAGAGTGAGGCCTACGATGTCACCTATCAATTGCCGGGAATTGCCGACGCTGTGTTCGGCGGGCTCTATCCTGATGCCGGGCCGCTCGGCGTAGTGTTCCCCGCCTCGGCTTCTCAGGAGAAATTCACACAGGAACTGCGCCTGGATTCCGCTGCGAGCGATCGGTTCGAATGGCTAGTTGGGGGGTATTACACCAAGGAAACGGGCCTCCTCCTCCAAGCGTACACGCCATTCCCCTTGAACGATCCGCAGCCCCTTGATCCCACGCTCGAGCTCGCTCCGGGCATCGTCTTCGATGATTTCCTGACTGCGAAGCTGGATTCCGAATATGAGGAATATGCCGCCTTCGGCAGCGTCACTTTCTTTATATCGGACCGCTTCGATATTACTGCAGGGGGCCGCTATAGCCATAACGAGCAAGAGACCTCGCAGATTCTGGACGGCTCGCTGCTGGTTTTGTCTGGTGCGGCGCCCGACGAAGTGCCGGAAATTGTCGAAGGTAACTCGTCAGAGAATGTGTTTACCTGGTCGGTCGCGCCGCGGTTCGAAATTTCAGATTTTACGACTGTTTATGCCCGAGTTGCCAAGGGATACCGTCCCGGCGGGCCGAACGTGGTGCCACCCGGTGCGGGCTCGAGCTTCCCCACGCAGTTCGATGCCGACACGCTGATCAGCTACGAAGCAGGCGTGAGAGCGGAGACGCCGGGGCAGGAGTTTTCCATCGACGCATCGGTCTACTACCTGGACTGGCGGGATATCCAGGTGCTGGTCACCTACAACACCGATATCGGCCCGGTGGGGGCAGATGGCAACGGCGAGACGGCGACCAGCAAGGGAGCCGAAATCACCGCGACTCTGCGGCCAACGCGTGGATTGGACCTTGTCGCGAGCGTGGCTTATAACGATGCCAAGCTCGATGAGGACCTGCCGGATGGGAATGGCGGGTTTGCTGGCGATCGTCTGCCCTATGCGCCGGAATGGACGGCGAATTTCGCCGCCGACTATGAATGGTCTCTCGGGGGCGAAACGACAGCTTTTGTCGGTGGTAATGTCAGGCTTGTCAGCGATCAGGCCGGCAACTTCGATGCCAATTATCAAGAGGCTTTCGGCCGTCGCCTAAAGCTCGACGGGTACGCTTCGGCTGATCTCCGCGCGGGAGTGCGGCTGGAGCGTTTCAGCATCAACGCTTACATGCGCAACGTCACCAACTCTCGCGGCCTAACGGGGCTGGGCGATTTCCTTCTGCGGCCCGGCACCACGCTATCCGCTGCCCCCATTCGGCCGCGCACCTACGGTGTCACGGTCGGCGCCGAATTCTGATCGGCAGGGAGAGATGAACCTACCGATCCAGCGCAAGGTATGCGCCACGGTTCTGCCAACACCCTATCTGCTTTTTCTCGGAGATATTACCGAGAAGGGCTTTGCCAAGACTGCCTTCGGTCTGGTCGATTGGGCGCCCGATCTCTGTGTCGGGGAAATGGTGATCGAAGGCGCCGCGGTGAGCGTAGGGTTGGAGCAGATGAAACCCCAGCAGGCCATCCGAAAGGGGGCGAGGTCGGTGGTTATTGGGGTTGCCAATCAGGGCGGTATCATCCCTGAACGCTGGTCCCATTCGTTGGCGCAGGCACTGGAAGCCGGGCTCGATATCGTGAGCGGTCTGCACACTCCCCTCGGCTCGATACCTGTTCTCGCGGAGACCGCGGAGAGGACAGGTCGCCGCCTCATCGATATTCGCCGCCCTCCAAGCGATCTTCCGGTCGGGACGGGACGCAAAAGATCCGGGAAACGATTGCTTACGGTCGGGACCGACTGTGCGCTTGGCAAAAAATATACGGCTCTCGCGTTAGCACGCGCCTTTGATGAGAGGGGGCTAGATGTCGATTTTCGCGCAACGGGCCAGACTGGTATCATGATTTCGGGCAGTGGAATCCCAATGGATGCCGTAGTCTCTGACTTTGAGTCCGGCGCGGCTGAGGTTCTTTCTCCCGATGCAGCTCCTGATCACTGGGACGTTATCGAAGGACAAGGTTCTCTTTTCAATCCCGCCTATGCTGCCGTTTCGCTCGGCCTGCTTCATGGCAGTCAGCCCGACGTCTTCGTAGTGTGTCACGACCCGACACGAAAAACGATCATAGGGCTGGACGGCTATCAACTGCCCAGCGTCGAGGAGGTTATCAATCTCACAATCCGCCTCGGTTCGCTCACCAACCCGGCTATACGGTGCGGCGGCATAAGCTTGAATACGTCTAGCCTCTCGGAAGAGGAGGCTGCGGAAGTTCTCGCTACAGAATCGAAGCGGCTGCACGGAATGCCGGTGGCCGACCCAATGCGAGGCGGACGGCCTTTCGAACGCCTGCTCGATTGCTGCCTTGCATGAGGGGTAAGAGCGAAGCGGGCGGAGGGACGTTCTTTCAGCGTTACCTCCTGCCCGCTTTCGCGCTGAAAGGGGTCATCATCGGTGGTGGCTATGCAACCGGTCGCGAGTTGGTTGAGTATTTTCTGAGTCTAGGGCCTTTGGGAGCTTTTCTAGCCATGGCGCTGGCAACGGCGGTCTGGACGATCGTTTCAGCGTTGACGTTTGCTTTCGCGCAGCAGACCCGATCCTACGATTACCGCGCATTCATCTCGCAACTGTTGGGTCGCGGCGCGATCGTCTTCGAGATTTGCTTTCTACTTTTTTCGATCCTGCTGCTCGCGGTGTTCGGTGCCGCCGCGGGCGAGGTTGGAGCGAGCTTTATTGGCGCTCCGACACTTGTGGGCACGCTTGTCCTCGCTGCTGCGATCGCGCTGGTTGCCGGGCTCGGAGAGCGCGCGGTCGAACTGATGTTCAAGTATGTCTCGGTCTTCCTCTACCTTGTTTATGCGGCTTTCCTGGTTCTCGCTCTCAGCCGGGTCGGAGGGCAGATGAACGAGGCGTTCGCGGGTGTCAGTATCGAACCCGGCTGGCCGGTGAGCGGATTGACCTACGGCATTTACAATATCGTCGCAGCGATCATGATACTGCCGGTTCTGCGGCACCTGACGTCGCCACGTCAGGCGTTTGTAGCAGGCCTGATAGCGGGGCCGATGGCAATGCTTCCCGCGCTGGCCTTCCTCGTCGCGATGATCGGGTTCTATCCCGCAATACTGGGCGAGACGCTGCCGTCGGACTACGTTCTCCAGCGCCTCGGCAGCCCTTTCTTTCGCTTCGTCTTCCAGATGATGGTATTCGGCGCGTTGCTGGAAAGCGGCGTGGGCGTGATCCACGCGCTAAATGAGCGGGCAGTCGCTTGGCGACAAAATTCTGACCCGCAACGGCCTGTGTCGCCATGGTTCCGCCTCTGTTTGACCATCTCCGTCCTAGCCGGCTGCATGTTCGTCGCCAACTCGATTGGCCTCGTGGAGCTGATCGCCTCAGGCTACCGCATTATGGCGGGCGTCTTCCTGTTCACATTCATCCTGCCGCTGCTGACAATCGGAGCTTACAGACTTTGGTCAGCGCGTGCCTTCCGGACACAGGCATCGGGAAAACACCATGCATAGGACGATCCAATACACCGTAGCCCTGATCCTTTTTGCTTTCGCGCACAATGTACAGGCCGCACCGCCAGACGGTTTCGAACAGCGCGTCGAAAGTCTTCGCGAAGCATCCGGCGCACCCGGGATCGCGATTACAATCGTCGAACAAGGCGAGACCACTCTGGCGCGTGGCTGGGGCGTCCGCGAATTGGGCGAAGAGGGACCGGTTGATGCCCATACGATCTTTGCAACGGGTTCGACCGGCAAAGCGTTTACCGTCGCCGCCCTCGCCACACTGGTCGATGAACACAAACTCTCGTGGGACGACAAGGTGAACGACCATATGCCATGGTTTCGGATGAACGACCCCTGGGTGACTGCGGAGATGACCGTACGCGACCTGTTGGTCCACCGTAGCGGACTGGGGCTGGGCGCAGGCGACCTGCTATTCGTTCCGCGCTCCAACCTATCGCGAAAGGAAACGGTCGAGCGCCTTCGATATATCGAACCAGCGACGAGTTTCCGTTCGTCCTACGCCTACGATAACATTCTCTACATCGTCGCCGGGCAATTGATCGAGGAGATCACCGGCGAGACCTGGGAGCAATACGTTTTCGACCGGGTGCTGCGGGCCGGTGGCATGGTCGATTCTACATCGGACTACGATAGCCGATATGCCGTCGAAAACCGTGCCAGACCGCACGCACGCACGACGGGGTTACTGCGCGGTCTCGGACCGAACGTTGTCCTAAATGAGCGGGACGAGCTGGGTCGCAATGCTATGCCTGCCGGGGGGCTGGCGATGAGCGCGACGGACATGGCGCAGTGGCTAAAGATCCAGCTCGCCCAAGGCGCAATGCTGGGCGGTGGCAGGCTGTTCAGCGAAGCCGCCGCGAAGGAAATGTGGACGCCGGTCACGCCCATGCGGAACGAAGACTGGCCGGGCGATCTGGCTCCGGCCAATCCGAACTACACCGCCTATGCCCTCGGCTGGCAGGTGCAGGATTATCGCGGCGCGCGGCTGATCTGGCACGGCGGCGGCGTGTTCGGCGCGATCACGCTCGTCGCGCTGCTGCCCGATCAGGATGTCGGCATCGCGATCATGATCAATTCCGAAGAGGCTGCGTTGCGGCGCGGGCTCTTTTACGAACTGCTGGACTACTACCTCGGTCTTCCGGCCAACGACTGGCCTGCCAAGTGGGACGCCTTCGTCGCGGAGCGGCTCGAAGGGGGCAGGGCGTTCCTGGCACAAAGGGAGGAGAAGCCCGCCAATGTCGGCCCCTCGCTTCCGGTCGCGCGCTACGTCGGCACCTATCGCGACCCGTGGTACGGCGATGTTGTGGTGAGCGAGCGTGATCGCGGGCTGTGGATCGACTTCACCACCAACTCCCGAATGGAGGGGCCGCTGGTCCACTACCAGTATGATACCTTCAAGACCGAACTGACCGACCCCTCGCTCGAAAATGCGCTGGTGACTTTCGGGCTGGACGCCAATGGCAACATCGAACGGGTGGCGATGGAGGCAGCTTCGCCCCTAGCCGACTTCAGCTACGACTATCGCGATCTCGACCTTCGTCCGGTCAAGGAGAAACAGGAAT
Organism: uncultured Erythrobacter sp.; assembly: GCA_947504155.1. Lineage (GTDB taxonomy): Bacteria > Pseudomonadota > Alphaproteobacteria > Sphingomonadales > Sphingomonadaceae > Qipengyuania. The sequence continues at coordinate 1,128,323 of CANNGF010000001.1, read as the reverse complement.
GACCAAGCGCACTTTCATCACAGCGCTCTGTGCGACTACACTCACTGCATGCGCCACCGTTCCTGCGGACGACGTTGATCCGATGGCGGTCCATCGTGAGTTGCTGGTGCTCGATACGCACCTCGACACTGCGCTCAATTTCGGGCGTGAGGGGTGGGATTTCTCCGAAGCGCATACCGAGCAGAACGACATCGCGCAGGTCGATCTCGGGCGGATGACAGAAGGCTACCTCGATGGCGGGTTCTTCGTCATCTATACCGAACAGGGCCCGCTGACGGCGAAGGGCTATGCCGACGCGCTCGCCCGTGCGCGAACCCGGTCGGATCTGATCGACAGCGAGCTGGCGAAGTTTCCCGACCTTATCCGCCCGGCAACCACCGTCGCCGAAGCAGAAAAACTGGCGGCAGCGGGCAGTTTGATCGGATTCAAGTCGATCGAGAACAGCTATCCGCTGGGCAATGATCTGGGCTTGCTGAAGGAGTTCTATGATCGCGGCGTCCGCATGGCGGGACCGGTTCATACCGGGACCAACCAGTTCGGCGATTCCTCGACTGACGAAGCAAAGTGGAACGGGTTGAGCCCGCTCGGCCGCGAGTGGGTGAAGGAGATGAACCGGCTCGGCATGGTGATCGACGGCAGCCACGCATCGGACGCGGTGTTCGACCAGATGCTCGAACTCTCCACTGCGCCGATCATATTGTCGCACACCTCGCCGCGCTGGGCCTATGATCACCCACGCAATCTGGACGATGCGCGGATACGCAAGCTGGCTGCGCAGGGTGGGGCAATCTGTATGTCGACAATCTTCATGAGCGAGCTGAATCTCAGCGGCGAGCGCGGCGAATTGTTCGATCAATACGAAGATATCGCCAGCATGTCTCAGGCCGAGCAAAGCGAGTTGATTGCCAAGTGGCGCGAACTCGATAGGACGCAGCCACTGTGGGACATCGATCTGGACCGCTATATGCAAGCTTTGCTGCACATGATCGAGGTCGCCGGTGTCGATCACGTCTGCTTCGGCAGTGATTGGGACGGTGGCGGCGGCATCGAGGGTCTGATGGAGATCTCCTCTTTGCCCGTGGTAACCGGGCGCTTGCTCGCCGCCGGATATTCACCTGCAGATATCGAGAAGATGACGAGCGGCAATGTGCTGCGTATCATGCGCGAAGTGGAAGCGGAGGCCCGCCGACGCGATTGATGAGGGCTGCATGGAAAAGAACGCGACCCTCGACCGATTTGAGAAGAAGATCTTGCGCGTGCTGCAGGAAGACGGATCGCTTTCCAATGCAGCGATCGCGGAAAAGGTCGGGCTGTCCACCTCACCCTGCTGGCGGCGGATCGACCGGCTCGAACGCGAAGGCTTTATTAAAAAACGGGTTGCACTCGTCGATCGCAAGAAAGTGGGGCTGAATGCCCAGATTTTTGCCCAAGTAAAGCTCAACGCGCATGGTCGCGCCAATCTGGACGAATTTTCGAAGGCCATCCAAGCATTTCCCGAAGTGCTCGAATGTCATGTGTTGATGGGGCCGGTGGACTTCCTTCTTAGAGTAGTGGCACCCGACATCGAGGCATACGAACGGTTCTTCTTTAATCGGCTGTCGCGCCTGCCGGGTGTTCAAGAGGTCAACTCGACAATCGCGCTGTCGGAAATCAAATCGACAACCTGTCTGCGCGTCGATTGATCGACCGGTCGAATAAACCGCAAAAGGTAACCATTCGGGTCAATTCTACCGGTTCAGCTGAACTTCCAACCGGTATTAGAACGAAAAATCCGCCAGCACTCGACCACAAGTGGCTCCGAAACAATGGAGATCCACGATGCAAAATTCCCGCCTTGATCCAGAATGTCCGCCCGAAGCAGTTCATGTCGTAACGGACGAGGCGAGCAACCTCGATGGGGTCATCGTGTTGCATTCATCTCGTCTCGGCCCCGCCGCCGGCGGGTGCCGGCTTTGGCACTATGAGGACAGGGGCGCGATGATGAGTGATGGTCTGCGGCTCGCTGAAGGAATGGCCTACAAAAATGCAATGGCGGATCTTCCTTTGGGTGGTGGCAAATCCGTCATCAAGGTGCCCAGAGGCGATTTCGACCGCAAGCGACTGTTCGAGGCATTTGGCCGCAAGGTTGCAGAGTTGAAGGGCCAGTACGTCACTGCCGAGGACGTGGGTACCAGCGTCGCGGACATGGAAAAGGTACGAAGCCAAACGGACTACGTGGCTGGCTTGACGCCGAAAGGAGGCAAGGCTGGCGGCGATCCTTCCCCATGGACCGCACTGGGCGTCTTCCGTGCTATGCAAACAGCGGTGCGTTATAAGCTCGGCGCCGAATTGACCGGCCTTACAGTGGCGGTGCAAGGCTTGGGTCATGTGGGCTCTTCGCTTTGCGGCCTTCTCCACGAGGCCGGTGCCCGATTGATTGTAACCGAGGTCCGGAGCGATGTGGCGGCGAGTGTCGCCTGTCGATATGGAGCCGAGATCGTGCGCCCGTCCGAAATTCTCTCTACGCGGTGCGATGTTTTCTCACCCTGCGCGCTGGGAGCAGTGGTGACCGAGGAGAACGTCGAAAAACTCTGGGCAGCCGTCGTTTGTGGCGCGGCTAACAACATACTGGCGACCGCGGAAGCGGGCGACATGCTGGCTGAGCGGGATATTCTGTATGCGCCAGACTACGTAGTGAATGCAGGGGGAATCATCAACGTGTGCGCCGAATATCTCGGCTGGGAAGTCGCCGAAGTCGAAGAACGCGTAGGGGCAAGCGGTGAGCGCCTCGCGAGGGTATTCGAAGAAGCCGAAATGTCCGGTTTCCCTCCGCACCGTGCTGCCAACTACTTGGCTCGGACAAAGCTGCAGGTTGCGGAGGCACGTTTGTAGCGCTCGCGGAGCATCCCCAAATAACGCGTAAAATTGTCTTGAAGTTGCGCTATCTATGATTTCGGCACACCAGAGGCACTGAATTGAAAAGCAAAGTTATGAAGGTATCCGCTAACGAAAAGACAGTTCAACGGCATCACCATCGTAGATGATCGTCCTAGTCGGTTCCTTAGAGAATACTGCCACATCGCCACTGCCATTGTGTATAATCACGCCTATCTGGCGCCGGGTGTGCATCCCGGGATAGCTACCTGTTCGCTGACCAATGGTCAGAGTTTGCTTAGCCTCGCTCCAGGCCATTGGGATGTGGGTGAATTCACTATCTTCATAGCCCATGTCGGTTCCTTCATCTTCGTAGAGTGTGAAGGTGCCGTCGGCTCCTGAGAAGACGTGCACAGTAAGGTCGCCTCCCGTATCCTGCGCCGTCGATTGAACCTCTGGGCCGCTGGGTACGATGGATCCGGCGCGCACGTATAGAGGCATGCGCTCGCGCGGGGCGGCAGCGGTTATCGTTTGCCCTCCGGTCAGGCGCTGGCCGGTGTTCGCATCGATCCAATCTGCTCCGGCCGGAAGATAGACTTCGCGCTCGCGCGCTTCGAATTCGGTGACGGGTGCCACCAGCAGCGCCGGACCGAACAGGTACTGGTCGTCGATTTCCCAAGTCGCGCGATCGCTCTCGAAATCCATAACCAGCGGCCGCATCATCGTCGCGTCGTCGTAATGCGTGCTCGCGGCGACGGTATAGATATAGGGCATGAGCGCGTAGCGCAGCCGGTGATAGTATGTGAGGCTTTCCATCATCGCAGGATCCTGCGCCGCAATGATGGGTGTCTCGCGCTGCGGATATTCGCCATGACTGCGAAACAGCGGGCTGAAGGCGCCGAACTGGAACCAGCGCGTATACAACTCGCGCCACTCCGGAAGGTGTTCGGGGTCTTCCTGGCTGTAGCGATTTTCCAGCGAGAAACCGCCGATATCGTGCGTCCAATGCGGCACACCTGCGAGGCTAAGGTTGAGGCCGGCGCTGATCTGGTCGCGCAGGTCGTCCCACCGGGCTGCGACGTCACCCGACCACAGTGCAGCCGACGCGCGCTGCACTCCGCCGAAACCGCTGCGGGTGAGAATGAAGGGACGCTTATCCGGCTGCGCCTCACGCAATCCATTCGCCACACCTTCGGCATGGGGGAGGGGATAGGAATTGAAGATCGCCGCGCCCGGTACGCCGATGGCGGGGCTGGTCATCTGATACTTGCGTTCCTCGACGGAGAGATTGGAATGCCAGTCCGGTTCTGTTGCATCCATCCACCACGCATCGAAGCCCATTGGCATCAGTGTTTCGCGCATCTGCCGCCAGTAAATCTCGCGCGCTTCCCGTGCGTAGGGATCGTAGAAGGTGTTGGGATAGCCTTGACCCACCCAATCGAGCTGATCCGCCTCGAGCGGCCGTTCATAGAGGTACCCGCCCGCTGCCAGCTCCTTGGCGTGCGCGGTGCTGGGATAGAACTTCGGCCAGACCGAAATCATGATCCGTGCATCCTGGTCGTGCACCTCGCGCACCATGCCCGCGGGATCTGGGAAGCGGGCGGGATCGAAGCAATGGCAACCCCAGCTGTCTTCAGGCCAGTAGAACCAGTCCTGCACGATGTTATCGATCGGTATCTCGGCATCGCGATAAGCGCTCACGACATCCAGCAATTCAGCCTGCGTATTGTAGCGCTGGCGTGACTGCCAGAAGCCGAACGCCCATTTGGGCATCATCGGTGCGTTGCCGGTCAGTCGGCGGTACCCTGCGATCGCATCGTCCATCGTGGGGGCGGGAACGACATAATAGTCGATGGCCTTGCCCGCCTCGCTCGCGAAGCTAACCGAATGGCGGTCGGCGTCTGGCAGAGGGTCCGCATGCTCGAGTGCGATGTAGCCCTGGTTGGGTTCCCAGTCGATCTGCAGCGTGACTGGTTCGCCAGCTTGGAGGTCGAGTTCGAAATTATGGTACCAGGGATTCCAGTTCTGCCGCCAGCGTGACAGCACTTCTTCGCCATCGGCCGACACGGTGACATAGCTGGAGGAATAGAGCCGGAATTTGTGCGTGCCGCTGATTTTAGGCGTGAACGTGCCGGTCCACACGACGCGCTGCTCTTCCACCGAATTGCCCGCCGTATTCTGGCCCGTGGTGGCTGCTTCCACTGCGGCGGTTGCTTCGGCTGGCCAGCGGGATTGGTCGCGAATATATTGATAATCGACTGTATCCTCGGCTCGCGAGATAACCATTCGGTCGCCAAGATAGTAATCGGCCTGCCAATCGAGCGAGAGCTTCTCATAAGGCTTGGGATCGCCGACGCGGGTAATCGAATTATTGTCCCACAGCAGCCCGTAACCGCGGGTGGAAACAAGGTAGGGCACGGCAATCGACATATTGTGCTGCGCCAGTTCCACGTCTTCGCCGTTATAGTTCATCTGCCGGTTCTGGTGCTGGCCAAGGCCGTACAAGCCTTCATCCGTAGAGCGATTGAACTGGACCCGGGTGGCAAACCATTCCTGCCCTTCCAGCTCGACGGGGGTGATGGTGCGGGCCGATGCATTCTCGTCGAGCAGCAATTCTCCCTCGCGGCCGTAAACCGCCAGTCGCCCGTCCGACATCTGCACCATTGCAGTACCGCCGGTTGATACAAGGCTGGCCCAGCCGTCCGATGAAGCGAACTGCGGATCACCGTCGGCATCGGCGATGACCATCAGGCTTTCGACAGCATCGCCTACTTCTTCGGCCACCGTCACGCGAAAGCTGCCATCGGCGAAAGCGAGCACGCGAACCTGCTCACCCGCATCGGTCGTCACCAGCATTCCGTGATCGACCTGCTCCACTTCGCCTGCCAGAGCCGAAGTGGAAAGCGCCAACATGCTGGCGGTCGCGGCGATTGCAATTCTCATCGGTAAGTTCCCATTTCCACACGGAGCCACACGGGCTGTTTTCCGAAATTAAATCCGTAATCCACCTGGTCGCCGTTCCAGCGGCGGCGCATAACCCATCGGCCATCGACGAAGCTGCCTTCCTGGGCTTCGATAATCTGCGCCTGCTCTCCCGTAGCGGGATTGGCCAGCGCCAGACGCACACGCACATTCCTTCCTGTGATGAGAAAAATGTCGTCTGCCAGTTGCGCGATCATGGTCCCGCCGGTGGGCACGTCTTTGAGCGGATGATCCTGCTGGTCTTCGAACGACCATTCATCCTCGCCGAACATCCAGCAGCCGTAATAAGCGCCGATTTGCCACCGGCCCATAATATGAAACTGGTCGCTTGCGTCCGGCCCACGGGCAGTGCCCCAGGTGGGGTGGTTCATTGCGATGCGGGCCCAGTCGCGCGCTGCGGGAGCCAGCAAGCGATAAGGCGCAGCGAAGGTTTCCAGTGTTTCCTCGTCCAGTTCGGGCGCGCCGAGAGGATGATTGACGTAGCCGGTGGCATCCATCCCGAACGGGCTGAACATGACACCGCCCCTGCCGAGTGTCGGCCAGATAAACCGGGCGTAGGCACTCGCATTCCCGATCTCAGGGACCAGCAGGGGCCAGTCGCCCTCACCATAGTGATCGAGATACCGGATGACCGACGCAGCATCGCGGTTGTAGATGTCGGGTCCGTAGGCATCCACGCTGGGGGCGGCAACCCGCCAGATCGGCAGCGCGTTCCAGTTGGGCCCACCGGATGGCCCGACATCTCCGCCCCCATCGGTAAACGCATCGCCCAGTGCAGCATTCACCATCACTGGCAAGTCCCATTCTTGAAGGCGCCATACCACAGCAGCACCAGCCGCTTGTCGTGCAAACGCGCCTGCTGCACCAGCGTATCGAGGAAGGAGAGATCGTATTGCCCCTCTACGGGCTCGATTTGTTCCCACGCGACGGGCATCAGCAATGTGTTCGCGTATAGCCGGTCCATCATCGGCCAAACTTGTTCCAGCATGGCTGGATAGTTGGAGGAATTATTCGCTTGAACAGCCAGCGCCAGATAAGGCTCACCATCGACGATCAAAGCGGTGTGAGCGCTACCCCGCTCGAAATGCGGGACCTGCGATGCGGCCGGTATGACAAACGCACACGTCAGGACGACGCCGGCTAAGACCGCAAGTAATCGCAACATCCCCTCCTGTGTTTGCGCTAACATTGCAAAGTTGAGCAGCATTGCAAGAGTTTCGGTCGAGTACATGTGCGGGGGCGAGTGGCAGTGCGGAAAGTCACCCCCGCCGCGGAGTGTAAATCCAAGAAAGCGGAGCGTCATACTGTAGGCTCAAACGCCGATGATCTTCAGTGTGCGTGAGCCAGCGTGTGCCTAAGTCTGGAGGTCTCGCTCAGCCTTTGACGTCGGGGCGCGTCGCAAGCCCGGGCGGACTGCACCAGCCAGCAGCGCGAGGGCGCCGAAAGCGATAATCGCAATCGTCATGCCGGGCCCGCCCACCAACAGGCCGAAGATCGGCGCGCCGACGGTCTGTCCGATCGCCAGCGACAGGAAACCGATCGTCAATCCGGTGGCGGGCCGGTCCGGCAAGGCGCGGATGCCCCAGACCAGATAAACGCCGGTCAGCATTACATATGCCGCTCCGAACAGCGCTCCGCTTGCCAGGACCAGTTCCGTGCTTGCCACTCCGGCCCCGACCGCGCCGATGGTGATCGCAAGCGCTGCGCAGAACGTCAGATGGACACCCCCCAAGCCGAAGCGCGCAATGAGACTGCCCGCCGACGCACCGGCTATTCCGCCTGCGCCGATTGCGATCCACAGCGATGCGGTTCCTGCCGGTCCCCAACCCAGGTTTTCCGAGACGAGCTGACCACCGAACGACCATATTGCAGTGCTCGCCATCCCGGCGAGAAAGGTCGCAACGATAAGGCGCGCCAGCGGCCCCGTGATCGGCGGCAAACCGCCTGAGGGCCGGCTCTCCCGCGATGCAGGAAGACCAATAGCGGCGCCAATCGCAAGCACGGCTGCCAACCCGGCAAAAACCGCGAAGGTCATTCGCCATTGCCCGTGCACGGCAAGCGCGATCAGCCCGGACAGGGCGACGCCCGCACTGGTCCCCGCGTTGATGACCGTGTTCGTCGCATCCTGTCGGTCGCTGTGTACGGCGGAGGCCACCGCTGCCGCCATCGGAGGAGAGGCGAGGCCCGCGCTGCATCCCGCTACAATCACGGCGAGCGCGAGGAGGGTGGGCGAAGGCGCCAGCGCGATACCCGCCATGCCGAGTGCCGCCATGATCGCCGCCGCCATCGCGACAGTGCGCGCGCCCAGCCTCTCGGTCAGCGCGGCCGCCGCGATGATGGCAAGGCAATAGCCCGCAAACGACCCGCCCGAGATCACGCCGCTCAGCGATGGACCGAGATGCAACTCCGCGTCGATCTGTGGCAGGAACAGCCCAAAGGCGAAGCGCGCAAACCCGTAACACAGAGCGATCAGGCCAAAGCCGGTTGCACCGATGCGAAGCGCAGGGCTCACCCGCCCGCCTTCATAAGGATCGCCGCGGCGGAGCGGGCTGCCGAGACGGCCGAGACACCGCGATAGACAGCGGCATGCGTCGCCCCCTCGATCAGAACGAGGATTTGTTCGGCAAGAGAAGGATCGTCTCGGCCGAGTTCTGCGGCCACGATCTGGTGAATCCGCTCCACGAACGCCGCCTTGTGCGCGGTGACAGCAGCGGAGATGTCGGGCGTCTCGCCGCCAGTCTCGGCCAGAGAACGCAGGAAGAAACACCCGCGCGCACCCTCGTTGCGGATCCATTCTTCCAATGCGGAGAACAGCGCATCCACGCTGGCCACATCCATGCTTTCCATGAAACGCCGGTCGCGCGCAGCAAGCACCCGGCCCATCAGTGCCGCTTTGCTGCCAGCATGCTTGTAGAGGGTCCGGCTCGACATGCCCGCGGCCTGCGTCAGCCTGTCCATTCCGGTAGCGGTATAGCCGTTCTGGTCGAAGAGCCGCTCGGCGGCGAGAGTTAGCGCATCGGTTCTATCCATTTGAGACGGATAGACGATGACAGGCCCCATGTAAAACGATCGTTTTACATGGCAGGTGGATTGGTGAAAAATCTTGGCTGCGAGCTTAAGGCGGCCAACATCTCCTGAGGGATGCCCGCCGCTGCACGCTTTGCTCCCTAATCAGCCGAGGACTCGTCGCCCTTCGTGTCTGGCCCCACCAACTCGCTTTGTGGTCAACACAGCCCATTATCGGAAAGTTCTAGCTGCTGCCTTTTCAACAGCACCGGGATGATCTCATCATCACCCACCGCCTGACTATCGAGCCACCTGCCGCAGGAGCCGGCGAAGGGCGTGGCCAGCAGGCAGGACCTCAAGAATGCGAGCCGCGCCACACCCAACTTCTCTGCGAAGCGAAGATTGCCGGCATCGGCAATGTATTGTCTTCGCAACGAGAATGGATAGCCAGTTGACGAGTAAAGGCGGAATTTCTTGGGATCCTCGATTATCTCAGGATCGCTGCACGACGGAAATCTGATGACCAAGGGTGGTTTCGGGGGTGGGCCGGGATCAGCCAAAACCAGGACCGGACTCATATCCCGAGATAAATATTCATTCTGGCTGAGGTTGGAGATGCGCAACTGACGATCTTTCGCAAACCAGACATCGCTCGCCAATATGACGAGAGCGTCCTCTCTGTACTCATCATCGGCCGTCACCAGCACAGTCCACAGGCTGCTGAGAAATAGAAAAATCGCAGGAGCAGCCGCGAAGAGCAACGCAAGAACGGCAATCTTGAGAATGCGTTGAATTGTCATGAATGGCCTCGATGCGGAAGCAACAGGCAGATTACACCCTGTTGCCTAAGATGTGTTCTCCGAAACTGGATCAAATCTCTAAACAGCGGGTTACGCCGACTTCAACGCGCTTGCCAGTCTCTGTCAGTGCCTTTGCCAGTGGCGCGGTGCAAACCCGCCGCACCTCCAGACATCGGTCCCGTCTACTCGGCCGCCGCCAGCAGTTCTTCCGCGCCGCCGAGGTCCACGCTGACGAGGCGACTGATGCCTTTTTCGATCATTGTCACGCCGAACAGGCGGTGCATGCGGCTCATCGTCACGGCGTTGTGGGTGACGATGAGGTAGCGGGTGTCGGTTTCCTTCACCATCGCTTCCAGCAGGTCGCAGAAGCGGTCAATATTGGCGTCGTCCAGCGGCGCGTCGACTTCGTCCAGCACGCAGATCGGGGCGGGGTTGGTGAGGAATAGCGCGAAGATCAGTGCGGTGGCGGTCAGCGCCTGTTCGCCGCCCGATAGCAGGGTCAGCGATTGCAGGCGCTTGCCCGGTGGCTGGGCAAATATCTCCAGACCCGCTTCCAGTGGATCGTCGCTGTCGATCAGCGCCAGATGCGCCTCGCCCCCTTCGAACAGGCGGGTGAACAGGCGCATGAAATGTGCGTTGACCTGCTCGAAGGCTTCGCGCAGCCGTTCGCGTCCTTCGCGGTTGAGATTGCCGATCGAACCGCGCAGCCGGGCAACCGCCTCGCGCAATTCCTGCTGTTCGGCGGCATTGGTGCCGTGCTCGCTTTCGATCCGCTCCAGTTCCTCGGCGGCGACGAGGTTAACCGGCCCGATCCGTTCGCGACTGGCGGTCAGGCGGTCCATCGCCTCGCCCTCGTCCTCGGCGGATTTGACGGTGTCCTCGGCAAAGTCGAACTTGCCCGGCAAGAGCGGGGGAGGGGACTGGAACCGCTCGCCAGAGGTGCGGGCCATCTCGATCCGGCGCGCATCGTGGTTTTCGGCGCGGGCGGACAGGCCGGCGCGGTTTTCACGCGCGCTGGCGAGTGTTTCGTTCGCGGCGCTCAAGGCCTGATCGGTGGCCTGCGCCTGCGCATTTGCTGCGGCGAGGGCCTTTTCCGCGTCGGCCAGTTGCGTGCCGAGCCGTTCGCGAACCGTGTCGCCCTGTTCGATTTCCTTCATTAGGCCTTCGGGCTTGGCGGCGAAGATCGCGCGTTCTTCCTCGATCTCCTCGAAGCGGCGGGCCATATCGGACAGGCGGCGCGCGGCCTCTCCCGAGCGGGCCTGCCAGTTGGCCATGTCGCTGCGCTGGGCGGCGGTGCGCTCGCGCGCGACGGCAAGCGACTGGTCATGCGCGGCAAGCTCGGCAGCGCGGGCCTGCATGGTGGTGCGGGACGCCTCATTCTTCGCCCGCGCGGTTTCGAGCGCGGCGCGGCCGGCTGCCGGATCGGGCAGGGCGGCGCGCTTGGCTTCGGCAGCGGCGAGGTCCGATTGGGCGCCAGCCACAATATCGGCCTGCTGGCGTTCGGCTTCGGCCAGTTCTTCGAGTCGGGCGGCGTTGCGTTCGCGGGCAGCCTCTGCCTGGTCGAGGGCACGCAGCGCGCTGCGCTCTGCTTCGCTGGCAGCGGTTAGCGCACGCTCCGCCGCGACAAGATCGCGCTGGAGGTCAGAGAGAGCGTCCGCCGCCTGCGATTGCCGGGCATCGGCCTGCTCCACCGCAGCCTGCAGCTCGGGCACCAGCGCATCGAGTTCGGCGAAGCGGTTCTCTGCCTCCAGTCGTGCGGCCTCCGCCGCGCCTTCGCCGCGCACCACCAGCCCGTCCCAGCGGCGCAGCTTGCCGTCCATGGTGACCAGATGTTCGCCCGGCTTCAATTCGCGGCCGTCGTCCTCCTCGACCACCTGCACCAGCGCAAGTCGTGCGCAGAGTTGTTCCGGGCAGCGTTCGAGCCGATCAAGTAGGGTGTTCGGGACGTTTTTCGGAACACTTGCCCCGGTCCAGTAGCGCCCGTCGCTCTCGCCATCGGGCAGGCCGAGCAGTGCCTTGCCATCGCGCCCAAGTGCCGCTGCGACCGCTCTCTCATAGCCTTTTTCAGCGCGTATGCCGTCGATCGCCTGCTCCCGCCCGGACCGCTTGGCTGCCGCCCTTTCGCGCGCTTCACGGTCGCGTGTCAGCGCGTCGTATTCACGCTGAACCCCCGATAATTCGGCCTTGGCAGCGGAATAGGCGCTGGCAGCCTCGTCGCGCTGGGCCTGCAATGCAGCCTTGCGAGACTGCATATCCTCGATGGTCTCACGGCTGCTCGAGACCTCGGCTGCTGCCTCTTCCGCGGCGCTGCGCGCGGCATCGACTGCGCCGCCGAAATCCTGCCCAGCAAGTGCCTCGCGTTGCTGGGAAATCCGGCGGCTGTCGGCCTGCAGCCGTTCTACGCGTGTCCTGGCCTGCTGAACCTCCGCCTCGACCACGCGCCATTCGGCCTCCACCCCGGCGTTGTCTGCCGTCGCCTTGGCCAGCGCGAGTTCGGCGGTGCGGCTGGCCCGTTCGGCATCTTCAGCCTGAGCGACGAGTTTGGGGCGCTGCGCCTCGTCCTCGGCGAGCGACTTCTCGCTGGCAGCGAGTTCCTTTTCGAGGCGCGCCAAGGCTTCCGCTGCATCCTTGGTCAGCCGGTCGGCATCGCCGCGATCTTCTTCGAGACGGGTCTTCTGGCGGTTGAGATCGGCAAGGCGCTGCTCGGCTGCTTCGAGCTGGCTGGTCAGCGCCGCCATCCGGTGGCCGTGCGCGCTAGCATCGTCCCGCCGGTCGGCCTGCTCCTCCCGCGCTTCTGCCTGCTTTTCGGCCGCCTCACGCTGCGCCCTCTGCGCTTCGTCCGCGGCTTTCTGTGCCGCTGCTACCTGCGCCTCGGCCTCGGCGGCAGCTTTCTTGGCCTCTTCGGCAGCGGCAGCCGCATCGCGCCAGCGGACGTAGACGAGCCGCGCCTCGGCAGTCTTGATCTCGTCCGACAGGGCGCGGTAGCGTTCGGCCTGCTTGGCCTGCCGCCTGAGCGAGGCGATCTGGCTGTCCATCCCCGCCATCAGATCTTCGAGCCGTTCGAGGTTCTTTTCGGTCGAGCGCAGCTTGCTTTCCGCGTCGCGACGGCGGACGTGCAGGCCGGCGATCCCCGCGGCCTCTTCCAGCATCATGCGGCGTTCGACCGGCTTGGCGGCGATGACCTGCGCGATCTTGCCCTGGCTGACGAGGGCAGGGCTATGCGCGCCGGTGGCGGCATCGGCGAAGGTCAGCGCCACGTCCTTGGCGCGCACGTCCTTGCCATTGACGCGGTAGGCGCTGCCGGCACCGCGTTCGATCCGGCGGATGACCTCGAGTTCTTCGGCGTCGCCCGTTTCGGCGGAGAGCACGACCTCGGCGAAATCGCGGGGAGGGCGGGTCGCCGTCCCTGCGAAAATCACATCTTCCATCCCGCCCGAGCGCATGGATTTGGGCGAGTTTTCGCCCATCACCCAGCGGATCGCCTCGAGCAGGTTGGATTTGCCGCACCCGTTCGGGCCGACCACGCCGGTCAGCCCGGGTTCGATACGCAAGGTGGAGGGTTCGACGAAGCTCTTGAAACCGCTCAGCCTGAGCTGTTTGATGAGCATCGCTGTCTGCCCCCCCGACTCGGCTTTACCTCGCGCCCGCGCGCTGCAGGATGGGTTCGAGAGCGGACCAGGTATTGGCGTCCACCGTTTGCCCGTTCAACTGAAATGTCGGCGTACCGGCGATGTCGAATTCAGAGCCGTAGCGCTGAGTGAAACCCGCAGCCTTTTCGATTGCTGCCGTGTCCGCCAGACAGGTGCGCGCCTGATCTTCGCTGATTCCGCGGGCTGCGAAGAAATCCAGTAGGCCGATCCGCTCTGCTCCGGTCACGAAGCGCGTCTCGATCGGCTGTTCCATGGCCTGCGAAAAGGCATCAGCATTAGCCTGGTAGGAATTCATGATGGTCTCGAGATTGGCCCAGACTTGGTCCGACAGCGGAATGACCGATTCAGCCGCACCGCATTTGGTCAGGCGGCCAAGAGTGATGTCGATCGGGCCGTGGATCGCGAACTGGCGCAGTTCGAAGCTCACCCGGCCGCTGTCGACATATTCCATCAGCGGCTCGCCCCCCTCGACAGAGAAGCGCGCGCACGTAGGGCAGGTCAGCGACCCGTATTCGACCAGCTTCAGCGGCGCATCGGGATTGCCGACGAGAGTGCCGCCCTCAGATGTTTCGGTAGCCACGTCGCGCCATTGCGTTTCGGCGGGGGCAGGCACCGCCGCGATGGCTTCCCCTTCGAGATTGGCGCTTTCTTCTGCACCGGAGCCACAGGCGGCGAGTGCCAGAACGATCGGAGCGGCAAAAGCGAAACGAAGGCTGCGTGTCATCGAAATCCTCTTAATTTGGCCAAAAAGGCTATTCCAAGCCCTTGCGCAGATGAAGCAGGGCTGAGACTGTGTCCACAGGGCTGTCCCCGGAAAAGCGCAGCAATGCTAGCTTTTGGGGCTCTTGAAGTACTCGTCGAGATGGGGTTGGAGCGATTTCCAGTCATGCGCGTCCAGCGTCTTGCCCGCCATGATGAAGGTCGGGGTGCCGCTGAGATCGAATTTCTCGATATCGGCTTGGCTCTGGTTGGCGATAGCATTGGCCTTCGCCTCGTCGGTCAGGCACTGGTCCAACTGGGCGCGGGTGAAGCCCCGACCTTCCATGATGTCGTAAAAATCGAGATCGCTGGCGATGGCTTGTGCACGGCTGGCGAAACTGCCGAAGCGCCAGCGGCTGGTCTGCGCTTGCGTGGCTTTCCTGGCCTTGGCCATCCATTCACCGTGCTTGATGATAAGTGCTTCGTGATTGCCGAAGAACTTGGACGGTTCTCCGCATTGGGCGGCCAGCGCTGCCGTCAGGTCGATGGGGTCACGGATGAGGTGGCGTACCTCGAAGGAAACCTTGCCAGTCGGCACATAGAGCAGCTTTATCGCCCCATCGCCCGTTCGCGCGAAATCGGCGCAGTGCGAACAGGTATAGCTCATGAACTCTACGAGCTTGCCGGCAGCATCGGGATTGCCGATCAGGTGACCACCCTCGGTCGCAGTGACCATCGTGCCCCAATTGCCTTTCTTCTCGGTTTCAGGGCGGGGTTTATCCTGCGCGGCTGCGCTAACGGCGAGCGCAGAGGCTGCCAGGATCATTAGCGGCTTGGTAAAACGGGACATTGAACGCACGTCAGTCTTTCCTGTTGTCATCGGTCCCGAAGTTGCGCGCCAGCGATTCCAGCACGGTACGCAGTTCGGGATCCCCTATATCGCGCAGACTGTCGCCCAACTCCATCGGAATCGGCTTGAGCGAAGGTGGCGCTTTCGCCTTGTTTCTGTCCTCCGGAGGCTTAACCGCACCTTGCCGCATCTTGATCCGCGCCACTGCCTTATAGCCGAAGAAGCGGTTCACCCGCTCTGTTATCTCCGGCAGCACTTGCTGGATCAGCGGGGCATGGGCGGGCAAGACGACCAGTTCCAATATGCCTTCGGATTTCTCGCCAGGGGGAAAACGGATCATTTCGGGCATGCAGACGCGAGCATGCGTTTCACCCACGATTTCGGGCCAGCGGCTGACCACGCTGCTCTGCACGAAGCCAAACCGGCGGAAGGCCGGACGGCCGATCTGCGGCATTAGGTCGGAAATCGCCTTGGCCCCGCCGCCGCGAGGGCGTTCATAGGGCTTGAAGGGCTTTGCACCCTTCTTCGGTTTCCGGCTGTCTGTCTTGTCACTTCCCATTATGCCGCCGCTCATGCCATAGGCGCGCCGTGGCCGCCATAGTCTCCGAAAAATTGCTCGACTGGTATGATATGCATGCAAGGCAGTTGCCGTGGCGTGCGATGCTGGGCGAAGCCGCCCCCGATCCCTATCGAGTATGGCTCTCCGAGGTGATGCTGCAGCAGACCACGGTGGCGGCGGTGAAACCCTATTTCGAGGCGTTCACAGCCCGCTGGCCTACGGTGCAAGACCTCGCTGCCGCGCCGGAGGAAGACGTCATGGCGGCGTGGGCGGGGCTGGGTTATTATTCGCGCGCCCGCAATCTGGTGAAGGCGGCGCGAGCCGTGGCTGAGCTGGGAAGCTTTCCCGATACGGAAGAGCGGTTGCGCGAATTGCCCGGATTGGGCGCCTACACTGCGGCGGCCGTGGCGGCGATCGCCTTCGGTCGGCGTGCGGTGGTGGTCGATGCGAATGTCGAGCGCTTCGTGTTGCGGCTCTTTGCGCTGGAAGCTCCCTTGCCGGGCGTTCGCAAGCAAATCCGCAGCTGCGCCGACACGATCACGCCCGATAAGCGTGCAGGCGATTTCGCTCAGGCGATGATGGATCTTGGCGCAACGATCTGCACGGCGCGCGATCCCAAATGCCTGCTGTGCCCGCTGACTGCCGAGTGCCAGGGCCTGAAGAATGGCGATCCGGCCAGGCTTCCGGTCAAGGCGCCGAAGAAGGCCAAGCCCGTGCGGCAAGGCAATGCCTACTGGATTGAGCGCGAAGGCGCGGTGTGGCTGGTCAGGCGCGAAGGCAAGGGGATGCTGGGGGGGATGCGTTCGCTGCCGGATGACGGATGGTCCGCCCGCAGCGATGGCGATGCGAAAGCGCCGCTGGAAGGCGAATGGAACGCCGCCGGCCTGGTGCGCCACACCTTCACGCATTTCGCGCTGGAGTTGTCGGTTCAACGCTATGGGGGCAGCGACAAGCCCATGGGCGATGGCGAATGGTGGCCGCTCGACCGGCTCGACGAAGCGGGCCTGCCAACCCTCTTCGCCAAGGCAGCGCGGCTGGCGCTCGATTAGATAAGCCCGCCGCCAAGCGAGAGTCGGATCACCGCGATCAGCAGCACGATCAGGTTGAAATTGCGCCCACTATTGCTCGATGAAAGCTGACCGATCACCACGCCGATCACGATTAGCGGCAGCGCGAACCAGTTACCCCAGCCAAGCAGTGGAATGGTCGAGGGAATGACGATGATCAGCGAGACGATTCCGAAGAGGAAAGAAATCAGATTAAGCATGTGTCCTATATGGATAGGGCACCGCGCGGCTGCAAGAGGTTTCGTTTCGCAATTGACCGTTCAGCTTCAAATCCGCATCAATCGCCGGAACCAGATTGAGGGAAAGAGGACGCTTCATGGCTTATCGTGAATTCGACGCACCGGAAATTTCGCGCCGATCCTTACTGCGCGGCGGGGCGTGGCTCACCGCAGGCGCCGCTCTGGCCGCGGCACCGCTGGGCCGCAGCGCCTTTGCGCAAGCATTGCCGCAAGCGTCGCAAGCATGGCCTCACGTGCAGGCGATGATCGATAAATATGTCGGCGGGCGCAAGCTGGCAAACATGGTCGCGGCGCTTGGCTGGGGCGAAGCGGCGCCGACCTACCTCGCGCGCGGCGACCTCGCGCTCGGCAGCGGCAAGCGCGCGGATGCGGACAGCCTCTATCGCATCTATTCGATGACCAAGCCAATTACCGGCATGGCGGCCATGATCCTGATCGATGAAGGCAAGCTCGGCCTGGACCAGCCCATTGCCGAGATACTCCCCGCCTTCTCCAACATGATGGTGCAGAAGACCTATGATGGCTCGGTCACCGATCTGGAGCCTGCCGAGCGGCCGATTACCGTGCGCCAATTGCTGACCCATACTGCGGGCCTTGGCTATGGCATCGTCCAGAAGGGTCCGATCCGCGAGATGTATGCCAAATACGGCATCTCCCCCGGCCAGGTCAGTCGCTTGCCGATCCCCGGCCTTGGCCGCGATGAGGCAATCGCCGGGCTGGACAAGTTCGCCAACAACCTCGCCCGCATGCCGCTGGTGCTGCAGCCGGGTACGAAATGGAGCTATTCGGTCGGGCTCGATCTGATGGGCCGCGTGATCGAAGTCGTCAGCGGAATGCCGTTCGACGAATATCTGCGCACCGCGACCTTCGAACCTACCGGCATGGACAGCACGTGGTTCCGTGTGCCCAAGAGCGAGGTTGGCCGTCTCACCACCAATTACGGCGTGCTTGGCGGCAATCTCCTCCCGCTCGATCCGGCTGGGGCCTCGGTCTATCTCGACAAGCCTGCCTTCCCCTTCGGCGGGGCGGGCCTTGTCTCCAGCGCGCGCGATTACGACCGCTTCCTGAAGATGTTGCTGGGTTACGGCATGATCGACGGCCGCCGCGTGATGAGCGAAGCTGCGGTCAAGCTGGGCACGTCCAACCTGCTGCCCGAAACCGCGACCACCAAGGGTACATGGATCGAAGGCCAGGGCTTCGGCGCCGGTGGGCGGGTCCAGGATGGCGCCTATGGCTGGGGCGGGGCGGCTGGCACGGTCGCCGTCGTCAGCTACAAGGCCAATCTGCGCGCCACCATGATGACGCAATATATGCCTTCCGAAGCCTACCCCATTCACGAGGGCTTTCCCGAGGCCGTGCTGGCTGATCTTGCCGCCATGCAGGGAGCCTGAGCCATCCCTCTTTCGTTTACCGGATCGCGGCTGGACCGCGCCGATCACGTCCGCGCCGATCCTGAACGGCTGGCAGGCTATATGAACTGGAAGGCGCGTTTGCTGGCGCTCGACGGCCTGATACCCGCGCTCGACGATGACGGTGGCCTGGCCTGGGGCACGCTGGCCGATGCGCCGGAAGATGCAGAGCTGGTTTTCCTGGGCCTGGACGATGGCAAGGCGTGTTTCGCCGCGGTCCCGCCTGCCGGAGATGCCAGCCCGAGGCTCGCCAATCCGCAGTTGTGGTCGCTCATGGCAACGCTCGCCCCGGACGACCTGGCGCTCTACGGCGGGGCGCGCAGTATCGTGGACTGGCACGCAAGGCACCGCTTCTGCGCACAATGCGGCGGGAATACCAAGATCGCGAAAGGTGGTTGGCAACGCGATTGCACTGCCTGCGGGGCAAGCCATTTCCCACGCACCGATCCGGTCACCATCATGCTGGTCGAACATGACGGCAAGCTGATGCTCGGCCGCGGGCTAGGCTGGCCCGAAGGGCGGTTTTCCGCGCTGGCCGGCTTCGTGGAACCGGGCGAAAGCATCGAGGAAGCCGTTCAGCGCGAAGTGCTGGAGGAAAGCGGCGTGCGCGTGCGCGATGTGACCTATGTCGCCAGCCAGCCATGGCCTTTCCCCAGCCAGCTGATGATCGGCTGCCATTCCTTCGCCGACGACACCGCGCTGACGATCGACGAAACCGAGATGGCCGAGATCGACTGGTATACGCGTGAAGATGTGGTGGCTGCATTGGCGGGCAACGGCCCCTTCATCGCCCCGCCGCCGCATGCGATCGCGCATTATCTGATGGAATGGTGGGTGAAGAAATGACCGAACCGCGCAAACTCTCGATCGACATCTGGTCCGATGTCATGTGCCCATGGTGCCTAGTGGGCTGGGGCAATCTGTCGCAGGCGCTTGGTCAGCTGGAAGGCGAGATCGAGGCGGAAATCCGCTGGCACGCCTTCGAACTCAATCCCGACATGCCCGACGAGGGCGAGGAACGCACCGCCCACATCGCCCGCAAATATGGCCGCACCATCGAACAGTCGAAGGATGTGCAGGGCCAGATGCGCACCGCAGCCGAGGCGGCTGGCGTGTCGCTGGATTATCAGGGTGAAGAGCCTGCGCCCGATGCGATGATGTGGAACACATTCGCCGCGCACCGGCTGTTGACCTGGGCAATGGAAGAGCACGGACCCGAGGCGCAAACCCGGCTGAAGGTCGCCCTGTTCGAGGCGTATTTCAACCAGCGCCGCCGCATTGGCGAGCGTGAGGTGCTCCTCGATATCGCTCAGGAGGCCGGGCTCGACCGAGATGCCGCTGCCGTCGCGCTCGACCGCGAGGACATCGCCCGCAAGACCCGCACCGAAGAACGCGCGGCGATGGAGCTGAACATCACGGGCGTGCCTGCCATGCTGGTCGAAGGCCGCTTCATCATCCCCGGCGCACAACCGCCGGAAGCCTATGCTAACGCTCTGAGGCGGGTAGCGGAGAAGATGCACCTTACTAGCTGATTTGAGTGTAGGGCGCAGCCAGATGAAAGGTTGTTAACAAGGTCAAGGTGATTTCCGCCTCCAAGAACTTGTGATGCGATCTCTGTCAAAGGGTCGCTGGCCATTATGCTCACGATGGAGAATTTGTAAAAATTGGCCACAGCAATACGGCCGATGTAATCGCAAAGCCGATCAATCCGGAGGCGAAGGCGTCACGGTGAGACTGCCACCAGCGATCTCTATCCTTCTTCATCTTCGCCTTCGGAACTGACCTGCCACCCTCCGCCCAGGGCGCGAAACACTGAAATCTGGTCTTGGGAAACTGCGGCATCTTGATCGGCAAGCTCAGCCCTCGCTTCGGCAAGCGTCCGCTCGGCATCGAGAGCGTCGAGGGAGTTAACCAGCCCCTCTCGGTTTTGAGCGCGAACGATGCGGGCGGCGTGCTCGGCGGATTGGACGGCAGTCAATAGGATACGCCGCCGTTCGAGCGACCGCGCATAATTCGACAGTGCTGTTTCCGCTTCCTGAAGCGCCGCGAGCACTGTTCCGTCGAAGGCTGCCAACGATCCCCTGGCATCTGCCTCAGCGGCATCGATCTGCGCAAAGATCGGCTCCCGATTTGGGAAGGTCCAGTCGATCAACGGTCCGAGCAGGAAGCGTAGCGGACCTCCCGAAAACAGATCGCCCAGATTTCCAGCGTTCGATCCGATGGATCCGCCTAGGGTAATGCGGGGATAAAGATCGGCGCGGGCAACCCCGATCCTCGCGCTACCGGCTAACGCGCGCTGTTCGGCCGCGCGAACATCGGGACGTCGAGCTAACAGCTGAGCTCCGTCGCCCACAGGAAGTGGCGCACTGATCTCAGGCGGAACGTCGCGCTTACCGATATCGGCAGGCAATTCTGCTGGCGCACGACCTGTGAGCGCTGCCAGCGCGAATAGTGCTGCCCGGCGCTGAGCCTCGATCGAGGGGATCTCCGCCGACCGTTGTTCCAGCAAAGTCTCGATCCGAGCGACCGCGAGACCATCGGTATAACCGGCATCATGCCGTAGCCGGGTAAGCCGTAGACTGTCATTCAGAAGCTCGACGATTGATTGCGCCACTCGCAACCGCTGAGCGGCGCTGGCCGCGTCGGCATAGGCTAGGGTCGTATCGGCGACTATCATTACCCTTACCGCATCGGCATCGGCCCGCGCCGCCGCGATATCGCCGCGGGCTGCGGCAATACCGCTGCTCACCCTACCGAAAAGGTCGATTTCATAAGCAATGTCTGCGCCGACCGAAAACTGGCCGCCATCGCGATCCTGGCCTGGAAAGGTCTGGTCTTCAGGCGTGCGGCCATAACCTGCAGCGGCATTCAGACCCGTTTGGGGCAGACGGTCCGATCGCGCGCCACGCAGAGCCGCACGGGCCCGGTCGATCCGTGCAACCGACTCTCGGATATCGATATTTTCGGCAAGCGCATCGGCAATCAGTCCGTCCAGGACAGGATCGCGATACAGGCGCCACCACCCTTCCGGGACCGGTCTGGCCGATACCGCGTGCAGCTCTGCAGAAAGGAAGGGGCCGGTATCCACATCGGGGGTTGGGACGGAGGCGATGCGATCCGGCCCCGCCGCGCAGCCGGCTAAGGCAAGCGCGGAAACGGCGGGGAACAGAAGGTTACGGAAGGTCATTGGCGATAGTCCTATTCGGCAGGCAGCATGGAATGGCCCGCGTCGTCGCGACGATCGCGCCCGCGCAGACCAGCGAACCGCTCACCCAAGGCACGACAGACGACGTAGAAGGTGGGAGTGAAGATCAGTCCGAAGCCGGTCACGCCGAGCATGCCGAAGCACACTGCAGTGCCGAGCGCTTGTCGCAATTCGGCGCCCGCGCCCGTCGCGATTACGAGAGGCACCGATCCAAGGATGAAGGCGAAGCTGGTCATCAGAATCGGGCGCAGGCGGGTGCGTGCCGCCTCGATTGCAGCATCGACTGCGGAGAGGCCGTGCAGAGCCTCGCCCTGACGAGCGAATTCAACGATCAGAATTGCGTTCTTGGCTGACAGCGCGATCAGAACGACGAGACCAATCTGAGTGAGGACGTTGTTGTCCATGCCCATGAGGTTGACCCCGATCATCGCCGCAAGCAGACACATCGGCACAATCAGAATGATCGCCAGCGGCATGATCAGGCTTTCGTACTGAGCTGCCAGCACAAGGAAGACGAGCAACACCGCCAGCCCGAAAACGTAGATGGCAGTGTTGCCAGTACTTGCCTGCTGAAACGCTATGCCGGTCCACTCGGTCGAATAACCTTGCGGCACAGTTTCTGCCGCAACCTTTTCCATTGTGATAAGCGACTGACCGGTGGAACTCGTCGGAGCAGTGTCGCCATCAATCGCGACAGCTGGAGCAAGGTTGTAGCGGCTCACGCGGTAAGGGCCGGTAGTATCGGAAATAGTCGCGAGGGATCCAAGTGGCACCATTGCCCCGCTGCCCGAACGGACATGCAGATTTCCGATGTCGCTTACATCATCGCGATAGCTGGCATCTGCTTGGGCAGTTACGCGGTACGTCCGACCGAGCAGGTTGAAATCGTTGATGAAGGCGCTTCCGAGATAGACCGACAGCGTATCGAAGATGTCGCTTGGAGCCACGCCGAGCATCTGCGCCTTGTCGCGATCAATGTCGGTTTTTACGCGCGGCGTACCCGTATCGAAGAAGGTATAAACGCCGGCCAGTCCCTCTTGCTGGTTCGCTTGAGCGATCACCGCATTCGCGACATCCTGCATTTGGCGATAGCCTTGCCCGGAGTTGTCCTTCAGCATCATGCGAAAGCCGCCCGCTGAGCCGATACCCTGGATGACAGGGGGTTTTACGATCATCAGCCGTGCTTCGTTTATGTCCGCAGTTGCAGCCTGGGCCTTCGCAATCAGTTCGTCGATCGAGCGGCCATTGCCCTGCCTGTTTTCGAACTCGTCGAGCACCCAGTAGGCTGCAGCAGAGCTGGCGGATTGAGTCTGCGTTGTTCCATCAAAACCGGAGAGCATGACCGTACCGGTGATGCCTTCGATCGGCAGCACGCGCTCGGCAACCTTCTTCATGACAGCATCGGTTCGCGTGGTCGCCGACCCGGGCGGAAGCTGAATCACCGACACGAAATATCCCTGATCCTGTTGCGGCACGAAGCCTGTCGGTGTTGCGGCTAGCGTGAGACCGGTGAGCCCGATCAACATCGCATAGGCAACCATCATGCGCCGCGGCATCCCTACCAATCGCGCTGTCAGGCGCGCATACCAATCGCTGAATCGCTCAAAGCCAGCATTAAATTTCTCGCCTGCTCCCTCGATCGATTTGCGCCAGCGAGGTGCATCGTGCGGCAAGTGTTCATGCGGCTTGAGCAACATCGCGGACAACGCCGGCGAGAGGGTTAGTGACACGAACAGCGAAATAATCGTCGCCGCGGAAATGGTGACGGCAAACTGCTTGTAGAACTCTCCCGACAGACCGTTCATGAAGAGCGTGGGCACGAATACAGCACACAGGACCAGCACGATCGCCACCAAGGCGCCGCCGACCTCATCCATCGAGCGCCGCGCAGCTTCCAGCGGAGTATAACCTGCCTCGATATTGCGTTCGACGTTTTCGACCACCACGATAGCGTCGTCGACAACGATGCCGATCGCCAAGACCAGCCCGAAAAGCGAAAGATTGTTGAGCGAATAACCAAGCATCGCAAGGACGGCGAAGGTTCCAACCAGCGAGATCGGAATGGCAAGCACGGGGATAATGGAGGCGCGCGCCTTCTGCAGGAACACGATGATCACCAGCACCACCAGCACCACTGCTTCGAGCAATGTGTGCAGCACTGCATCGATGCTTTCGGCAATGAATTCGGTTGGGTTGTAGACGATGCGGTATTCGAGCCCCTGCGGAAAATCGGCAGAGAGTTCTTCCATCGTTGCCTTGACCCCCTCCGCCGCGTCGAGAGCGTTGGAGCCGGGCTTCTGGAATACCGGCAGGATCACTGAGTCCATGTTATTAAGATAGGCAGATGTGGCGTAGTCGGTCGCGCCGATTTCAACCCGCGCAACGTCACCGACCCTGATCTGCCGTCCTTGTTCGTCGGTACGGATTACGACGTCGGCAAACTGGGCAGGACTGGTAAACCTGCCCTGTGTCTCGACATTTAGCTGAAAGGCAGATTCTGGGCTTGGTTGCTGGCCGAGCGTGCCTGCCGCGACCTGTACGTTCTGCGCTCGCAGGGCCCGGACGACATCGCTTCCCGTAAGGCCCAGCGTCGCAGCCCGTCCCGGATCGATCCAGACGCGCATTGCCAGTTCGCGCTGGCCGAACATCTGGATGTCACCAACGCCGTCAAGTCGTGCCACTCGGTCCTTGATCCGGGTTTGCGCATAGTTGGAAATATATTCGCGATCGAGCGAGCCGTCTGGCGAGATCAGGTTTACAACCATCAGGAAGTCGGGCGTCGTCTTGCGGGTTACGATTCCCAATCGTTGAACTTCTTCTGGCAGGCGAGCCTCGGCAATCGCGACGCGGTTCTGGACCAGAACCTGAGCTTCATCGAGATCAGTACCGGGCGCGAACGTTACGGTTATGGTCATGCGCCCGTCGCCGGTTGACTCGCTCGACTGATACAGCATGCCGTCGACGCCGTTGATCTCCTGCTCGATCGGGTTGGCCACGGTGTCGGCCACCGTCTCGGCAGATGCGCCGGGATAGACCGCGGTAACGGTTACAGTCGGAGGGACGATGTCTGGATACTGGCTGATCGGCAGGAAGAAGTAAGAAATCGCGCCAACAAGAGTCACCAGGACCGCCAGGACACTGGCGAAGATCGGCCGATCGATAAAAAAGCGGGAAATTGACATGGACGCACTCCGGGCGTGAATAAGGGCGTGTGGGGTGCCGCGTGCGCGGATCAGCTAGCGAGGCTGGCGGATGAGGCAGGGATCGCGGCGGGCGCTTCCCTTGCTTTGTCTTCGGCGGGCTCGGCCACTTCGATCCGTCCATTCTCAGCGGTGACCTTCTGGCCAGGCATCGCCATTTGAGTGCCCTTGATAATGACGCGGTCCGAGGGCTTGATACCTCTCTCGATCACGCGGAGTTGCCCTACGAGCGGCCCGAGTTCGACTGGCCGACTAGTCACCGTTCCGTCTTTCTCGACCACTAACACCAGCTTGCGTGTCTGGTCTGTGACGATGGCGGTGTCGGGTATCAGCAAAGCCTGGTGTTTACCCCCGGTCGCCAGCCGCATCCGGCCGAAGAGACCTGGCGCGAGGAAGCCATCGCCATTTCGGACAACAGCCCGCGCCCGGATAGTACCCGACTGACTGTCGAGCCCGTTATCGGTGAAATCCAACGCGCCGTGCCAGCGATACTCGGCTTCGTCCTGCAGGCGGATTTCAACCGGGGTGCCCTTCTCCAGTCCTTCGCGGCGCGCTTTCAAGAACAGCGCTTCCGAGCCGGTGAATTCGAAATAGACCGGATCGACGGCTTTGATCGTGGTGAGCAGCGTAGCGCTGGTTCCGCCGCCGCCGGATAGGAGATTGCCTGCATCGATGCGGCGGTCGGATATGCGGCCGGAAATCGGCGCGCGAACTGTGGTGAAACCAACGTCTAGGGCACGCGCGGACACCCGGGCCTTTGCGGCGGTCAAGATTGCCGCATCGTTTCGCACCTCTGCTTCCAGGCGATCGATTTCGGTACCAGCAATCGCATCTTCGCTAACAAGCCGCTGTGCGCGCGCCAGATTGTCCTTAGATAAGGCAAGCGCGCTTTCGGCGCGCGCAACTTCTGCCCGCGCTTCAGCCAGCGCTGCGCGATATGTGCGCGAATCGATGGTAAACAGGGGAGCGCCTTGTTGTACGAATTGACCATCGGTGAAATGCACCCGTGTGATCTCGCCGGATACTTGGGGGCGAACTTCAACGCTGCGACTGGCCTCGAAACGGCCGACGAACTCATCCCATTCGGTGATTTCTCTTTGCAGCGGATGCGCGGCAGTTACGACCGGCGGTCCTGCGGCCGCGGTAGCTTCAGGCCTGCTGCCGATCAGCCACCAGGTAGCCAAAACGGCGGCCACTAAGGCTATGCCGAGCCAAAGTCGCTTCCGTCGAGGCATGAGAGGTCGGTCAGCAAGACGAACACCTTCTTCCGGGTCAGAACCGTCCAGAATTTCGGCAATGTGCTGGGCGCGGCGCTCTTCAGCGACTTGATCCGCTTGGCGATCGAACGGTGTGTCGAACATGAAATATACCTGACCTTATCGGACAAGCGTCCCCGTCTCCAAAAGCAAGGGCTTTCGAAGCAAAACGCTCGTAATTCGGATGAGCTGGAGACTTGCTGCAACCAGCCGCCGCACAACGAAGTATCGCTGCGTGACTATCTGTACCGATGAGTATGTAATCTGACGTTCAGGTCAAGCGGAATTTATGTACCGCTAGGTATTTTTTAGCGAATCTCAGTGAGAGATCAGCGCGACGGCCAGGAAAGCAATGCAGATTCAGCAACTTGCAGGAGGTCTTGTCTGCTCGCCCCCGATTGCGCTTGAACGGACATGCCCTGCATCAAGGCAAGAAGGTAGCGCGTTATCGCCGTGGCATCGGTCGGTACGACAAATTCACCGGCATCGATGGCGCGTTGCATCCGGTCGACGATTAGTTGTTTTGCAGACTCGGCACGCGCATTCACATCGTCACGAATGGAAGGCTCAATGCTCTGGCACCCGACCGAAGCAATTACGCCCATACAGCCTCGGCATTCCCCACCCGTGGCCACATCTACGGCGCCAAGTAACAGCGTTTCGGCAACCGCCCGCGCCGTGGGCGCTGCGATCGCCTCGCCAATATAAGCGAGCTTGTCTTTCTCGTAGAGGTCGAGCGCCAGGATGAAGAGATTCTCTTTATTGCCGAAAGCGGCATACAGGCTCGGGCGGGTAATCCCCATCGCCTCGGTCAGGTCGCTTAGGGAGGTGCCTTCATAGCCCTTCTGCCAGAAGAGGCGCAGCGCATGGCCAAGCGCCTCGTCTGTATCGAATTCGCGTGGGCGACCTCGTGTTGTAACCTTTTCCATACTTTTAAGTATAGAACTTCTGCCCAAATTTTCAATGCGTTTCCGACCGAGATCGGGCGGGTACGGCGGTGTAGCCTGGCCTTCGCCAAGGTCCGACGTGATCAGCCAGGACGCTTCATCTTGAACATCTGGTCTTCCGTTATCTCGAAATAGTCGGCCGGGCCGCCACCGCGAGTTATCGGGTGTGGGCGCGCGGTTTGATAGATCCCGTCCTCAAGCATCGCCACGTCGATATGAATGCAGACGGCTTCTCCTATGACCAGCCACTGGTCGAGTTCGATGCCTTCCTTGTTCTCCAGACGGATGAGCTGGCTTAGCCGGCATTCGAAATGGACCGGGCTGCCAGCCACTCGATCGGGTTTCACGATCGCCGATGGTAATGTGGCGAGCCCGGCAAGATCGAACTCATCGACATCGCCATCCACACTCGCTGAAGTGACGTTCATTTGCTCTGCCTGAGCCATCGTCGCCAGGTTCCAAACGAACTCGCCGGTTTCCTTGACATTGGCCACGGAGTCCTTCCACCCGGACGAAGCGAAGGCAACGAGCGGGGGGCTGTAATTGATCAGATTGAAGAAACTGTAAGGAGCGAGGTTCCTTGCCCCATCAGCGCTCATGGTCGAAATCCATCCGATTGGCCGCGGCGCGATAATCGCGTTCAAGGGATCGTGCGGCAATTGATGCCCCTCAGCCGGATCGTAGGTGTGAAATACCGTCATCTACTGCACTATGCTTGGGCAGCGGTTCGGTTCACGCAGAGAGATTTTGATTGGACAGACATTGGTGGCTGAAACACCAATTTCGCCTGAATTGTCTCAGTCGGGAGCCCTGGTAACAGCCCTGTCCAATCTCTGGCAGGCGGTTCTGCCATGCTCCATAGCAGGTCCCCTGAACGAGGGGCGATGTGCTTACAGCCTACACAGCGCATCTAATTATAGGTGCAGTCTAGCCCATTAATCCGCTTACAGATGGTCTTTCCCTTTTACCGCTAGCCCGAGCTCCCATCGGGGTGCGAACTGGCGATCGCAATGCATGCCCAAATGAAAGTGTGATGTCTTATTAACTGATGTATCGGGCTCCAATGCCGACACTCCTGACCCTCTTCGTAAACGCGCTTCCATCACATGCACGGCAGGTGCTCGTGCGTGCCGATCCGGGCATGTTGAGAACCGCGCGCGCTGCGCGTGCCATGTTTGCATTTCTACTGACCATGGTTGTGACTTTCTCGATCGATCGCGTGTTCGGGGTTCCGGTAACGGCGTTTCTGATCGCGTTCCCCGTCACGGTCTTCTGCTGCGCGGCAATCAGCGATGACCAAACTCGTGCGCGGGTGGGGAAAATTGCGGCTCTGTCGCTTTCAGCGGGCGCGATGTTCACGCTTTCCGCGCTGCTTCACACAAGCTGGCTTAATCATGTAGTCTTCGTGTTGGTCATCGGCATTGCGGCTTACGCGCGCCAATTCGGAGGAGCTTGGATTCCGGTCGGCTTGGCAGCGAACGTCAGCTATTTCTTCGGTGCCTTCCTGAAGCCCGACACCGCAATGCTTCATTGGCAGTGGGGTGGAGTGCTCATAGGTGCGGTCTCCGCGCTCATCGTGCATCAGTTGGTCGTTCCGCACAGGCCATGGCGCCGAATGCGCTGGGCGGTCAGTTCGATCCGGATGCGTATGAGCGAGATGTTAGCTACTTCCGCTCATGTGGCTGGAGGAGACAACGTTGCTCGCTTGAAGCGGGATCTGGCCCGAGTAGCTCAAGCGGTTACCGTTGCCGAAAATGAACTGGAGAACCTATCGGGAGGACGGCTGGCCCATCGGCCGCTGGCCGAGGCTCTTCTGGCCATCCTGGTGATTGCCGAGCGTTTTTCGCTTCAGGTTCGAGGCAATCCGGAAATGGTTGGAGCGAAGGAGCGGGAACAACTTCAGAAGCTTTCCGATGCCTTGACGGATTACTCGCCGTTGCAGAACCAAGGCATTTTCGGATCGATCGGCTCGGCGGTAGATGATCTGGAGAGGGCATTGCAGATGCCGCCTGATCTCGACGCGGCCCGATCATGGAGCTTGCCACCTTCACCGCCGATAAAACCTCACGTTCGGCCCGGAGTTCAGTCTGCGGCGGCCGCGGGACTGGCGATACTGGGTGGTGTTATGCTTTCACCAGATCGCTGGTACTGGGCTGTCATCACCACTTTCGTGATGTTTACGGGTACGTTTTCGCGCGGGCAGGCTTTGGCCAAGTCATTGCAACGCACCTTCGGAACCCTGGCCGGTATTCTTGTCGCGATGGGCATCGTGTGGCTGTTGCACGGAAACGTCTATCTCGCGGTAGCCTTGATGCCGTTCGCCATCTTCTGTGTTTTTTACGCTTTCATTCAGTCCTACACTTGGATGGCGTTTTTCATAACGGTTCTTGTCGCTCTGCTGTTTTCGGCTACCGGCCGTTTCACCGATGCCTTGATGCTGCTCAGACTCGAAGAAACGGCGATCGGTGCCGCCTCCGGGATTATCGTCGCCTCGTTCGTGCTGCCCAAAAGCACCGATGCCCACGCGCGTGAGCAATTGAACGACCTTCTCGATGCTACCCATAAGGTCTTGGCCGCATTCAAGCTTGGGGATCCACTGGATCGTTTGCGTCTCACAGCAGCATTGCATGATTTCGAGACCAAGCTTGCAAATATGAGGGAGGCAATCCAGCCGTTGCGTATTTTTCCGGGCGCACGCGCAAGTGGCCAAAGGGACAAGATCACGCACCAACTCGTGCTCACCAGCTATTGGGTGCATGAAATCGCACTTGCAGTGCGTCAGCTGGATCGCACCGCTTCAAAAAGCCTTCAACCGTCCGCTGTCCGCGCAGTCGCAGAGTTGGAAAGGGCGATAGTCCGGCTGCGTACTCCTGGTCATAACGAAACGTCTCCGGAACTAGACGATCCACCGCGCCCATTGCCACACGAAACCGAGAATCCTGAGGAGGCGATCACTGTCGCGTGTCGTGGCGCTGCCGGCTCGCTGACGGGGGCGGCGCGTCTCATAACTGACCGAAGAATGCAGAGCCGCGCTTTCCGCTTTTGAAGATGCGAAGCACTCCTGCGCAACTGGCGCAATCTCAATCTTTATGCCGAAATGAATCTTCTCTGCAGCGCTGTGAAAACTGGCCAGAGCCTATTTTCGTTTGGCGAGCAGCAATAGGCTGTTAGGGGCGCTCCATGCTTACCATCGACGGTGTCACAGTACGGCTTGGCGGCCGAGCCATTCTCGAGCATGCCAGCGCGACTGTGCCGGTAGGTGCGCGTGTAGGCCTGATTGGGCGCAATGGCGCGGGCAAATCCACGCTGATGAAGGCCTTGATAGGCGAGATCGAACCTGATGCAGGCGAAATCTCCAAGCCGTCGCGTGCCCGCATTGGTTATATTGCGCAGGAGGCGCCCAGCGGCACGATGACGCCGGAAGAGGTTGTGCTGGCCGCAGCGACGGAGCGCGCTGAACTATTGGCCGAACTCGAGACGTGCACCGACGTGGACCGGATGGGCGATGTGCATGACCGTCTGCTGGCTATCGATGCTTACAGCGCGCCCGCGCGCGCGGCGAAGATCCTCAATGGTCTCGGCTTCGACGAAGAAATGCAGCAGCGACCGGTAGACAGCTTTTCCGGTGGTTGGAAAATGCGCATTGCGCTGGGTGCGCTGCTGTTTTCTGAGCCGGATATTCTGTTGCTGGATGAGCCCTCCAACCACCTCGATCTTGAAGCGACGCTGTGGCTGGAAAACTTTCTAAAATCCTATCCGGCCACGCTGGTGGTAATCAGCCATGAGCGTGACCTTTTGAACAAGGTGGTCGATCACATCCTGCACCTGCAGGGCGGGCAGTTGACGCTGTATACTGGCGGCTACGATGCGTTCGAAAAACAGCGCGCAGAACGTGCGGCACAATTGGCAGCGGCCAAGGCTTCCCAAGACGCCCAGCGAGCCAAGCTGCAGGATTATGTCGCCCGCAACAGCGCCCGTGCTTCGACTGCCAAGCAGGCTCAGTCACGGGCGAAGATGCTGGCGCGGATGCAGCCGATCGCAGCGCTGATGGAAGACCCGAGCCTGAGCTTTGATTTTCCCGATCCGGAAGAATTGCGATCGCCCATGATAACGCTTGAGAAGGCGGCAGTGGGGTATGGCGAGGCGCCACCGATATTACGGCGCCTGAACTTCCGTATCGAAGCCGACGATCGGATCGCGCTGCTAGGTCGAAACGGTAACGGCAAGACCACTATGGCGCGCCTTCTGGCTGCCCAGCTGGACCCGGCGGAAGGCGAGGTGAATGCTCCCGGTCGGATGAAAGTGGGCTATTTCACGCAGTATCAGGTTGAAGAGCTGGCGGGTGAAGACACCCCGCTGGACCTGATGAACCGCGCAATGGAAGGGGCCGCCCAAGGCGCGGTGCGGGCACAACTGGGACGGTTCGGCTTTTCCGGTCCCCGCGCCCAGACACGAGTGGACAAGCTTTCCGGAGGGGAGCGCG
The DNA here is from genome assembly GCA_947504155.1 of uncultured Erythrobacter sp. GTDB lineage: Bacteria > Pseudomonadota > Alphaproteobacteria > Sphingomonadales > Sphingomonadaceae > Qipengyuania. The sequence goes on along the minus strand of CANNGF010000001.1, from coordinate 1,097,118 downwards.
CAAGGCTGGCCCTGGCCCTGATCACACGCGATGCGCCTCACCTTCTGATCCTGGACGAACCCACCAACCATCTGGATGTCGATGCGCGTGAGGCACTGATCCAGGCGCTTAATGCCTATTCCGGTGCCGTTATTCTTATCAGCCATGATCGCCATATGGTCGAACTGACGGCAGATCGCCTTTTCTTGGTCGATGATGGTACTGCGCGCGAATATGCGGGGAGTATGCAGGACTACATCGATTTCGTCCTGGGCCGTAATCAGCCCAAGAAGGACAAAGATAACACGCGCACCGGTGCCGCAGGCTCCCGTCCTGCGCGCGGGGCAAACTCTGCGGGCAAGGTGCGGTTCGCGAAATCGGAATTGGATAAGGCAGAAAAAGCAGTGGCGCGCCTGAGCGGCGAAGTCGAGAAGCTGGATCGATTGGTCATCGAACACAGTACTGTCGACGCTGGTCAGACTGGCGACAAGATCCAAGACCTCTTGAGGCTGCGTGCTGAAGCTGCAGACCGTCTTGCGGAGGCGGAAGAAGCTTGGCTGGTAGCCGGATCCGCGCTGGAGGCAATCGAGAATGGCTAACTTAGTTTAGGCATAAACGATCATGGGCCGGGACAATAATCGAAGTGGGAAGACGGAATTTATGACCACCAACCGCGAAATCGGCAGGCATGAAAATCCGACTGATGACGATGGTCCAGACGCTGGCCAGAGCCCGCCATCGCGAGGAAAGATGTGGCGCCATCTTGGTCCGGGCATCGTTGTCGCTGCCACCGGGGTTGGCGCGGGCGATCTCGTTGCCACGCTGATCTCGGGCTCACGCTTCGGATATGAACTGCTGTGGGCCGCCGTGCTTGGTTGCATCGTCAAGATCGCGCTTTCGGAGGGTTCGGCGCGATATCACCTGTCGACCGGCTCGACCATTCTGGCTGGGTGGCGCTCACTCGGGCGCTGGACCAGCTGGTATTTCGGCATCTACGTCATCATCTGGGGCTTCATCTACGGCGCTACTGCGATGAGCGCGACCGCTCTGCCTCTCACGGCGCTGTTCCCGGGACTGTCGCTGCGCAGTTGGGCGATGATCGCAGGGGTGTTCGGTTTCATATTCGTCTGGTTCAACCGGTACGAGACCTTCGAAACGGTCATGAAGTTTCTGGTCGGCACGATGTTCGTGATTATGGTTGGCCTTGCGATCCTTGTGGCGCCCAGCCTGCCCGATCTTGCGCGCGGCATGACCTTCATGTTGCCGGAAGGCTCCCTGTTCTACACGCTGGGTCTCATTGGCGGAGTGGGCGGGACGATCACGACCGCTGCCTATGGCTACTGGACGCAGGCGAAGGGATGGCGCGGTACGCCGTGGCTGCCGATGATGCGGGTAGATAATTCGGTTGCATACGTCGTCACCGGCACTTTTGTCATAGCGATGATGATCGTTGGAGCCGAACTGCTGTACTCCGCCGGTATCGCGCTGGAAGATAGCGATCGGGGCCTGCTTGGTTTGTCCGATGTCCTGGAAGAGCGGTTCGGAGCGACGATTGCGATCCTTTTCCTGGTCGGCTTCGCCGCGACCTCTGTCTCTTCGCTGCTGGGTGTGTGGCAAGGAATGAGCCTGTTCTTCTCCGATTGGTGGTATCAGTTTAAGGAGAAGGGCGAGGGCGGCCACGAGGGCAGCAATGCCTACCGCTTTTATCTCGCCTGGCTTACATTTCCGCCAATGGTCCTATTGTTCGCGGATCGCCCGTTCCTGCTGGTCATCGTCTATGGCGCATTCGGGGCGCTATTCATGCCGTTCCTCGCCATCACGCTATTGCTGCTGAATAATTCTGCACGCCTGCCTGCCGAGGCCCGGAACGGCGTCATCGCTAACGTGACATTGGCAGGATCGGCAATCCTGTTCATTGTGCTCGCCGTGCAGCAGGTGATCCGGCTGGTGGGGTAGGGGCCCCACCAGCAGAACCATTGCAGGGTTAGCACCTTTATGGCTGAGCTTTAGGATCCCTGAGGCCAAGGAATGTTCTTGCTCCGGCGTTCCTCAGCAGTATCCGCTCGACCAATACGATCAGCGCCAGGCTAAGGCCGAACAGGGGCACAACGAATGCCAATACAACGGTAAGTCCCACGAGCAGCCAGCTGTGGCGCAGCACGCCCTTCGGCGCGGGCGCGCCCAGACGTCCCTCCGGTCGCCGCCGCCACCACATCACCACGCCTGAAACCGACAGAGCGACGAGGGCTATCAGGATCGCCAGCGCGAAGAGCTGGTTGGCGAGGCCGAACAGGGCGCCTTCGTGCCATGCGATGCCATAGCCGACTACACGGTCGACCCAATGACGCTGAGCGAAGTCGACCCGTCCGACGACCGATCCCGTCGCGCCGTCGATCTCGACATTGGTACGCTCGGGGCGATTGGGTGTGTTCGACACCACTTTCCATGGCGCGTCGGTTTGCGCAGGCGGGGTGATCTCGACCGGCGCGGGCAGCGAGAGACGGGTGGCAGAGGGTACCACGCGATCCAGCTGGAGCGCCGGGGTCGAGATTGTATCAGGACCGCCAGCCATTGTTGCGCCTATGCCCGCATGCCCTGCATGTTCGCCCATCACTGCGCGCGCCTGGCGATCGAGCGCGGCGCGTTCCTGCCGCTCGACATCCGATCCGCGCGACCAGTCGACAGGGCCATCGACCTGTCCGGTCACCTCGCGCACAGTGCCAAAGTAGTTGCCCCAGCTCTTGGCCCAAGGCAGGCCGGTGAAGATCAGCGCGGCAGCGAATAGAGCAACCCAAATGCCAGTGACGGCGTGTACGTCCTTCCACCAGTTGCGCCCCGTTTGGCTCAATCGCGGATAAAGCACGCCGCCCAGGCCTTTCGCATCGCGCGGCCACCACAGGAACAAGCCGGTCAGCAGCATGATGATCGTCCAACTGGCCGCGAGTTCGACCAGCGTCGAACCCCATCGGCCCATGGTCAGCTCGCCGTGCAGGCGGAAGATGACGCGCATGAAGCGGTCCTGTTCGCCCACGGTCTTGAGCACCTCACCGGTTTGCGGGTGAAGGTAAACCCGCGTTTCGTCCGCACCCACGCCTACCACGATGCGCTGTGCATCGTCGGCCTCTTCGGGCAGGATGAAGCGGTGGAGGACCGAACCGGGGACGGCGCTTTCCGCCTTGTCCACCAGCGCTGACGGGGCAAGCGATGCGCCCGTAATCTCAAGGCGGTCATAGGGCCGATCGATCCAGCTCTCCACCTGCGGCTTGAACAGGTAGATCGCGCCGGTGGCGGACAGCCACAAAACGAAGGGTACGGTGAACAGCCCGGCATAGAAATGCCACCGCCACACCGAGCGGTACCATCGTTCCTGCCGGGCGGCGGAGTTGCCGGTTGCGGCGGTGGCATCTGCCATCAGAAGCCTCCGTTCCAGCGCAGGCCGATCACGAAGGTTCGACCCGGATAGGGGTGGAATACGAAGGCCTTTTCATCGAGCAAATTGTCGACGCCCAGATCGAGATCGAAACCATCGAAATGCACGGTCGATTTCAGATCGACGAAAGCGAAGGGCGACACGCAGTAATAGGTGTCGCAGCGCGAGCTGGCATTGTTCTCCAGATTGCGCTCGGGCGTGTTCTGGTACCGCAGATTGGCCGCCAGATCGAGCAGCGGCGAAACCGCATAACGCAGCGACGCATTGGCCCGCCATTCAGGCACGCGCGGGAAGCGATTGCCCTCAAGCTCCGGATTGAGCGGATTGTCCGAGATCTTCGCGTCGATCCACGAAACGTTGGCGTCCAGTGACAGGCCCTCGATGAACATGTCCTCGACCGCCACGATCGCATCCACGCCCCAAGTCTCGACCTCGCTGATATTGGTGATCAGCGACTGGCTGACCGGCACGGAAGGATCTTCGGCACCGGGCACGAGGATCGTCTGGCTGAACAACGTATCGTCCACCGCTTGGCGGAAGCCGCTCAGTGTAAGTTTTACGTTGTCGAAACGCCGCGATGCGGTGAGCTGGAGGTCGAAGCCATGTTCCGGAGCGAGGTTGGGATCGAACCCGTCCAGATCGATTTCGCCGACATTCGGGCCGTAGCTGATGAGGCCTGCCTGATAGAGCTCGCCAATCGTGGGAAAGCGGGTGGCCCATGCGGCAGAGGCAACGATCTCCGTCGCATCGTCGGGCCGCAGAGTCAGTGCCGCCTTTGGCGACCAGGCATCTTCGGTGCGTGATACATAATCTACCCTGGTCGGCCCATCCTGCAGGAAGCCGCCGCTCGCGCGCCAGTTCTCATAGCGCAGGCCAAGCGTGGCTTCGAGCATCGGGGCAAGGGTGATCGCATCCTCGATGAACACGCCTGCAAGCCGGGTCTGCCCGCCCGAGGCGTTGCGGATCGCGCTTGGATCGCCGGTGCGCCAGTCGGATACGGCGCCCGTCTCGCTTGCACCGAAATAGCCCGCGTAGGATGCGCCCAAGGCGATATGATGCGCGCCAAAGTCACGCTCGGCAGACGCTTCGAGATTCGTCCAGTGAGCATCCTCATCGGTAACGATGCCGCTGTCGGGAATGATGCCGGTCGTTACATCGACACCGTTCGACTGGCGGGAACGCTCGTCGAGCAGTTCAAAGCGGCTTGCCGATAGGTCGACATCCCAGCCTGCGACATTGCCCGCAAGGCCAAGCCCGGCGAGCAATTCGGTGCTCTGCGTTTGTCCACGGGTGAGACCGGAAATGCCGACGAAGGTCGGTTCTCCGGCATCGTTGCGCAGGAAGCTCTTGGGATCGTCGGTCGTCTCGTCGTCGATCAGCAGGGCCGCGAGGCCGCGCAGCTCCCAGTCGCCGCCCAGATCGTAATTGCCGCGCAGGCGGAACTGATCCTCGACGCTGTCGACCGTGCTGTCCTGCGCCGCGATCCGCAGTGGGAAGCCCAGCTCGTTGTCGACAATCGCCTGATCGGCAAACGGTGTGCCTGGCGAAACCGTGCGCCATTGCTGCGGCTGGCCTTCGTTCTCGAAGTGACGATAGGCGAGCGAGATGCCCCCGCGTGATCCGATTGCAACATCGGCCTGGCCGTTCACGGCAAAGCCGTAAAGATCTTCGTCCGTGTCGTAATATTCGTAATTTTGATAGAAACCCTGCGCGCTGATCGAAATGGAATTGCTGTCGACCGGAGCGGTTTCGAGCCGCAGCGTGCCGCCCAGCGAATTTCCCGCATAGCGTGCGGATGTTGGGCCATAGATGATTTCAGCCCGGGCGATGTCGGTCGGCGAAAGTACTGCCCATTTCGGTGCGGTTGCGAAGCTTGCGCCGAGGAAATCCGAGATCAGGAAACCGTCCACTGTCACCAGTGCGCGCGGCGTTTGCGTGGTGTGCATGTTGCGGAAGGAGAGGGTGGCGTTGGCATCGCCGATATAGCGCTTCCTGACGACCAGGTTCGGCGCATAGCGGATCACATCCTCTGCGTTGACGGTGTTGATCGCTCCGATCTGGTCGGCATCGATCGCCACGCCCAGTGCAGGCGTGTCGAGCGAACGCATCTCGCGGCTTTCGAGCGTGCCGGTCACCACGATCGGGCTGTTATCGTCGGCAGCCTCCGCAGCTGCGTCACTGGTATCGGCCAAGGCGGGAGAAGATAGCAAAACGAATGCCGACGCGCCGTAACGCGCGCGGCTTTTAAAATTCGATGTCATTAATTGTCCTGACAAAAGCTTAGGGCCGCAGAAGCGCGGCAAATCGAGCGTAGAGTGTCAGGCAGTGAGGGGCGGTCCCGTCGAAGGCGGTGGCGGTGCGGCAAGACCGCGACCAGGCGCAATGGCCAAGGTAATCCCGGCCAGAACCTCAGGCGCATCGGGCAGCAAAGGCTCGATGGACGGTGGATCGGGGAGCGTGGCTGGAGCGCTTAATGCAGCGAAATCGCAGACTACGCTGGCAAGAGCCGAATGCGTGTCGTGCTTTTCTTCGTCATCGGATGCCATGCCGGCATGATCGGCAGGCGCCCCGTGCGACGAAGCTTGCGGTGCAGCGTGCTGTCCATGTTGGCCATGCCCGCCGTGTTCATCCTGCGCCGCATCGGAATTCCGACCGGTTTGGACAAAACGGGCAAGTTCCGGCGATGCAGTGGGGCAGGGAACAAAGGTGGGAGCCCCATCTTCCGAAGCGCCGATCATCCACCCGTGCGGCACTGCCATCTGCACGAGGGTAACCAGGGCAGCAAGTGGCAACAACAGCCGGGAAAAGGATCTTCCGGGTAGCACGCCTGGCCCACTACCTTCGCTACTTTATAGAGGGAAGCGCTTCTCGACGAACGGAATAAAGTCTAGCCGTGGCAAGCTATCATCCAAGAACGTGTCCCGTCCGGTTTCATGACGAAGAGGAAAATCCGGAACGGCAATTTTTACAGACGTTTAATAGGGTTCATCGATCGCAGTTTCTGGTTTTCTGCTGCTACTGGATCGCGCGGCCATCGTTTTCATGGTTGCGATGAAATTTCGATGCGACTGGCGTAGGTCTTCGTGAGCTGTACGCAGCCTTTCGACTCTTTCGAGAAATGAAGTGCCGGCCTGCTCTGCGCTGCACTTGAGCCTTACGATCTCGGCACGGTGAAGAAGAAAGGAATTTTCATCGCCACCCCGAAGGAGTTCTCTGCCGAGCAAGGCCTCTGCCTGTCGGTAGTTTGCGATCCAGAGATCAGTTTCACTCAGCCAGAGAGCGATCTGCTGTTGTGATGAACGGGTGACGATAGCCTGCAGCTTCTCGGACTGTGAGAGAGAGGATGTTTTCTGATGGGCGATCGCGGAAGAACTGGCTGTGGCCAGCGTAACGGAGGTCGCGATGGCCAAGGTTCTTACCTTCATTTCAGTCCTCAGCCCATTCGATATGTCAGGTAAGGGGGCGACCTGACAAGCAGGCCGCCCCTTCGTATTTAGCCTAGAAGGCAAAAGTGACCGAACCGTAATAGCTCTGATAGGACACCTCATCACGCCAGACCGTGCTTTCGGCGGCGACTGAGAAGCCGACATTGCCAGCCTGATAGCCGAGGCCGCCACTTACTTCGGCCCAATTGTGATCGCTTGATGGCAGCGCGAAACCGACATTCGGTCCGACGCCGCCCACAAAGTTTGCGCCGAACAGGGCCGGACGGTCCGCGAAATCGTGGACATAGCTGGCATTCACGAAGGGCCTGAAGCCACCTTTCCCGGCAAGGTTGATCCCGGCGCGTGCCTGATAGCTGTCATAATTTGGCAGTTCGTAGGACAGGGCAGGGCCTCCACCCTGTTCCGCCACACGACCAAAGTCGATGCGGGCAGCCCGGAAGGCCACGCGAGGCGTGATATCGAACGCGCCTGCGCTGAGAACCTTGCCGACGCCAGCCTCGGAAGAGAACACAAAGGCTGTGTCATTTCCGACGATGTCGAATTCGCTCGATCCGGCCGCTACGCTGCGCCGAGTTTCTGTCGCGTAAGCACCGGCATTAATCTGGGCATCGAGACGGATACCGCCGATCGTGGTCACGCCATAGAGCGAACCCTGATACAACTCAGCGTCTGCGGTGTGTGTGGGCACCACCGTATTGCCTTCCATATCGATATAAGTGAGGGCAATGCCGATCGCGCCATTTTCGATCGCCTTTTCCAGACCGCCGCCGATGTAGAAGCCATCGAACTTGCTTTGGCCCTGCGGCGTTGCAGTAGGCATTCCGGACGCTTCGCCATCGACGTAACCGCCGGCCAGATAACCGCTATAGTCCTCTGCGAGTCCGGTCTGCTCCTGACCCAGATAGGCTCGCTCTGCCGCTGGCACATTACCGCTGTCCAGCGAAGTTGCGCGGGCCACCTGATTTGGTTGACCTATCACGGCAACACCGCCGCCCATGTCGTTATTGGCGCCCAGTTGCACCAGTCTGTCGCGGATCAAGCGATTGCCGACATTGACCGCCGCTAGTCCCATGGCACCACGGAGCGATTGTTCGCGCGGGGCGAAGCTCTCGAGCGCATCGCGGATGGATGCCGTGTCCTGAAGGTCGAGCGGTCCGAAAAGATCATCGTACTGGTCATATTGCGAACGGTTACGATCGAGAAGCGCAGCGAAAGCGGACTGAACCGGCGAGCTGGTGTCGATAACCGAACGATAGGATCCAGCCTCGATGGAGATCGTGACTGATTGCGGGCCATAAGTGAATTCCGGCCGCAGAATGGCGCTGACGTCCGGCGAAGCAAACGTCCCTTCATAGCCACCTTCGGCAGTAAAGATCGTGTAGGTATCGCCCGAGCGCAGTATAGAGCCCTCGACAGGGTTCAGCAGTACGGTGCCGCCGATACTGGCAACCCCGTTGAGTGCGTTTCCTTCATCGTCGAACTCGGTGGCAGCGACCGAAATGAGGTCCGACTGTCCCATGCCGTCGAAATCGACGCTGTAGACACCGCCTGATGTCAGGATGACGTTGCCTTCGAAGGTCAGCGTGCCAATGGTCCCCATCGTGCCGGGGGCAACGATGCCCATCATGTTCGTGAAGTAAGGCGTCTGCACGGTCCCGTTGCCGGTCAGCGCGCCGGTGAACAGCAGATAGTCGCCATTGCTGGCCAAAGTGCCGTCGACATTCATCATGCCGGCCATCTGCGTGATGTCCACCAGGCTGGTCAGCATTCCGTCGGCAGTGATGTCGAGCGCAGCTTCGGCACCGGCGATCATGAACTTGTCGATCGTGACGTCGGTGTCGAGCGTGGTGGTTCCGGCATTCGCGAGAGTGACGTCGAAGTAGCGCGCGTTCACACGCTCGCTATCGGCGGTCTCGGGCGAATAGGCCACATTGTCGGGTACGAAGTCGCTGCCGCCGGGAAGGCCGTTGGCGAAAGTGGCTTCAGGCAGGGCAGCGATATCCTCGGCTTCCGCGACCGCAGCGTTCCTTTCGGCCGTCGAGCGGGAGAGGTCGAGCAGGCGTTCCGGGATCACGGTTCCGATGGAGTTCGAGGTGAATTCGGGATCGGTATCAGACCCGCCGGGCACGAGGATATTGCCATCGTAATCGACGATATCGCCTGTCGCCAGATCGAGGCAGAAGTTGCCATCGCAGACCTGGCCGAATTTCGGCTCGGTGCCTTCGAGTCCGGCGCCCGGACTATCGGGCACGCCGTTTGCGAAGTCCCCGTTCTGATCGATGATCATGTAATTCGGGTCGAGCGCCAGCTGCCAGTGATCCGCGTCGCTCCAATTGCCGTCGCCTGCCAGGGTCTGGGCATAACGATAAGGGTTGTTGGCGACGATCCAGTCCCAGTGAAGATAGAGCGGCTGGTACAGGCTGTTGGTGCCATAGGATGAATCGGGCTGGGCGGCAAAGAAGCGTGATCCGCCCGAAAGCACGCCGATCACCAGCTCGGTCATGGACGACTGGAGAATGAGAGGGCCGCCCGAATCCCCTCCTGCAGTACTCCCTTCGACATCGCGGGCGCCATCGCGGAAGAGGTTGAAATCGAAGGGGTTGGTCCCGTTCGGATCGTCAAAATCGGTCTGGTAGAGGTTTTGGGGCAAGCCATAATCGCCGGGGCCGAACAGCCATTCGTTCCGATCGTTCAGCGAAGCGAGCGCACCGAGCACGTTTTCGGCGGCGCGCCGACGGAAATCGGTGCCTTGGAATGACCCGCTTTCGCCATAACCACTGCGACCATAGCCTACCACGCGGACATCATATCCTGTGCCCGAGACGCTATCGATCGAATCTGGCGTAGCCAGGGGCGAGAACAGCATCGCCCACGTGGGCACATCGCTTGCGGGAGTGTCGAGTGCAGCGAGAGCCACGTCGCTTTCGAGGAAGCCTCGTGCTTCAGGTCGCGCGAGCGAATCCGGATCGAACAGGATCTGCTCGATGTTGTAGACATAGTCTTCCGGTACTGAGGAATAGCCCGATCCGATCCAGGATCTGAGGCCATCGAGCGCGTCGGCCTGGAAGGCGAAAGCTGCGGGAATATTCCCGACTGCAGCCCCGAAACCGTCTTCTCCGGCATCGTTAACGCAGTGCGCCGCAAACAGGACCGTCCGCGGATTGATCAGCGTGCCGGTGCAAACAAAACCATCCGCGCGGTAGAACTGGCCAACGCCCGTGACATCGACAGCGTCATCGAAAATCGAACCTGGTTCGCCAGGGTTGAGAGTGTGCCCTTCACCGGGTCCTTCAACCACGACTTGCGGCGTGTCTACGACAAAATCGGGGGTTCGCGCAGCCGCTGCGGTGGTCACCACGCCAGCATCGGTCAGCGGAGTGTTAAGGTATGAAGAAGGCAGTCGCACGTCGGAATTAACCGGACCAACCGAGAGATCCAGACCGTGTGCGGAACCTGTTTCGCTGATCGCAACCGACGAAACGTTCGGTGCATCGGTGCTTTCTGCATGGACTGCAGCCGAGGCCATCAGGGATGCGGTTGCGGTAGTGGTATAGAGTGCAAGGCGATGAAAGGAAGAGCGTCGAGCGATGTGACCTGATGGCATTCGTAATCCTTCACGGTTTCGTTTTGTGAAGCCGGAAGATGAACACAGGTGCGGGAAGGAATCAATATTTCAGAGTGATGACAGCCATTTATTCTTAATTGAATATAAACTGTGACGAATTTGATACAAAAATTCGTACCTCATGGCGGGAAGGCGATGCCGATCACCCTCCGTGCAACGCATCCCGCAAATCGCCGAGCCACGCAGCGTAGGGCTTCCAGGCGTTCTGGCCCGAACGGTTGATCGGGCGCCGTACCTGTTCCGAGCTTGCGGTGCGTACGGCGCGGTCGGTCCGGTAAAAATCGAGGCAGGCGCTTTCGAAGGGCAGGCCGATGTGATCGAGCATGCGGCGGGTCTGGCCCTCCAGATCGTCGAGTACGTCCTCGTGGTGAACCCTTAGAACCTTGCCCGGCAGTACCTTGTCCCAGTGCTCCATGAGACGGGTATAGTCATGGTAATAGCGGCCGATTTCGGTGAGGCCGTAGGTGAAGTCCTGACCCTCGGCGAAGAGCTGTTTGAAGCCCGAGAAGCAGCAATCCATCGGATCGCGCCGCGCATCGATGATCGTCGCATTCGGCAGGATGAGATGGATCAGCCCAATATGGCGAAAATTGTTCGGCATCTTGTCGATGAAGAACGGTGCGCCCTGCCGGTGGATGCGCGTATCGTCCAGAAAGGCGGTCCCGTATTCGGTGAACCGTTCTGCCGGAATGTCATGGAGGATATCGGGATAGCGGCTCCGGCCTGCCTTCCGGCCCCGCAAGCGATGTGCCAGCGCGAGAACGTTGGGCAGTTCGAGCGTGCCGTCGATCTGCGAATGGCTGGCCAGTATCTGTTCCAGAAGCGTCGAGCCCGCGCGAGGGAGGCCGACGATGAAGATGGGATCTCGCGCGCCATTGCCGGCGCCCGCTTTCTCATCGAACAGGGCAGGGGTACAGGCAGCCTGCTGGGCGGCGAGTTCCGCCGTCATCTTGTCAGCGCTGTAACCGGTCTGCTGCCGCTTAAGCATATTGCCCAGCTCGTAAAATCGGAAAGAATCCTCGTATGCCTTGCGATCCTCATATGCCTTGCCCAGCGCGAAGGCGAGGTGGACGCGGTCCATAAATGCAATATCCGACCGGTCGGCTTGCGCGCGCATCGCGGCGACTTCATCGTCGGTAAAACGATAGGTCTTGAGATTGGCCAGCGCGTAATAGGCGTCGCCATGCCCGGGCCGGGTAGCGATGGCCTTGCGATAGGAAGCGACTGCCTCGTCCTGCTGCCCCACTGTCTTCAGCGCATGCCCCCGCGAGGTAAGCGTTGCCGGATCATCGGGCAGCCGCTTCAGGACTTCTTCGAACAGCTCAAAGGCCCGGCCGTAATCGCCGGTCTGCATGCTCTCGATGGCGAGGTGCGACTGGAACAGCGGGCTTTCGGGATCACGCCGATAGAGTGCTTCGGCTTCTTCGCGGGCGCGGGTGAATTTCTGGCGCTTGCGCAGCACGTCGATGTAATCGAGGCGGAGCTGAATATTCTCCGGCTCGAAAGTCACGGCGCTTTCCAGCAGAAATTCGGCATCGTCGAGAATGCCCAGCCTGAGACCGATCTGCGCGAGCAGCCGCATGCCTTCCACGTGATCGGGATGGTGGCGGAGGAAATGGCGGCAGATCTCTTCTGCGCGCAGTGGGCGGCCTTCGTGCAAGTGATGCGTCACGGCGAGCAGTTCGCGCGGCAGATCGGCGATGCGCTGTTCCTGCAGGCGCGCTGTACGGGCTTCGGCGGTGCGTCCGGCGGCTTCGAGCAGATCGGCCTGCGCGCGCCAGCTTGCGGCGAGGGCGGGGTTGAAGCGTACCGCGCGCGCATAGGCTTCGATCGCCTTTGCGGTATGACCCCGGTCGCGCGCGAGGTGGCCCGCTTCCTGCCAGGCGCGGCCATATTCGGGAACGGCACCGTGAAGCCTGTCCAGCTGCTCTGCCGCGGCGTCGAAATTCTTGAGATAGCGGTTGGCGACTGCCGCGATGTACAGCGCCTCGGCATCTGCGGGCGTGTTTGTCAGAAGGCTGGTCGCCAGTTCAAGCCCGCGCTCGAACTGCTGCGCCTGCAGGGCGGCTTGCGCTTCTTTCAGAGCTTCTTCGCGCGAAACCACTGCGTCCCCTTCGGTAGTATAAATGCAAACGGCGGAGGGGAGCTTGAAGCTCCGCCCCCGCCGTCAGTCAACAGTCTACTGGATCAGTAGCTGAAAGTGGCCTTTGCGCCCACGGTCAGCGGACGGTTGGTAACGATCCGGGCGCGATCATAGTAGAAATCGCCAGCGATCTCTGCCCGCGTGTCGAACAGGTTGGCGCCGTAAACCTCGAAGGTCCACTGGTCGTAGGACACACCAGCCGACAGATCGACGATGGTGTAGCTGTCGAGTTCGAGCCGGTTGATCGAGATGATATCCGTGAACTTCGATGCCGAATGCGACACCGAAGGCTGCACGAACGCACCGAGGCTGTCGCTCAGATCCCACTCGTAGCGAACCCGCAGATTGCCCTGGAAGGACGGGGCGTAAGCCAGGTCCGAACCGGCCTGTACGTCGTCGGTCGGAGTAAGAACCTCGGTGATTTCCGTGTCGAGGAACGACACGGCACCCGAGACAGTCAGACCGGCCAGATCGTAAGGTGCCAGCGTGAAGTCGGCTTCGAAGCCCTTGATCTCTGCATTCGCCGCATTGTCCGAGAAGAACAGATTGGTGATGCTCGGATCGAAGATCGTCGTCTGCAGATTGCTGATGTCGACATAGAACAGGCTGCCGTTGATGCGCAGCTGGCGGTCGAGCAGTTCGGTCTTGGCGCCGATTTCGTAATTCTGCACTTCATCCGATTGCAGTTCGAACGGCACGGTGAAGCCACCGGGGCCCTGTGCGCCGCCCGGACGGTTGAGCAGGCCGGGACGGAAGCCTTCCGAATAGGTCGCGTAGAACAGCAGGTCTTCGGTGGGCGTGTAGTTCACGGTGCCCTTGAAGATGAAGCCGTCGGTCTTGGCCTTGTCGGGAGCGCGCACGGCGTTGAACACCTGCTGCGCCTGGGCAGCGGTCAGGCCGGCGGCCTGGATGTCTTCCAGCGTGTCGTTCACGTCGAACGTCTGACGCAGGCTGGCATCGCACGAACCGATGAAGGTGTACTGGCCGTCGCCATCGTAGAGGTCCGACAGATTGGTGCCGAAGGCGTTCGCGTCTTCAGCCGCACCTGCGTTGCAGAACGAGCTGTTGGCCGTGCCTTCGAAATCGACGGCTACGTTGTAGTAGCGGGCGCCGCCGGTGATCGACAGCACATCGGGGACGATGTCGAAGGTGGCTTCGCCGAAGATGCCGAACTGTTCGTCGGTGCGCTTCACGTCGTTGCGGAAGATCACGCCATAAGGGAACGGTCCTGCATCGGACTGATAGGCACCCGGGAACGGAAAGTTCGGTGCGAAACCGCCGAAAGGTTCGGCCAGTTCGCTGCCCGGATAGGTGTAGTCGTTGCGTTCTTTCAGCTCGAGGTCGGAATAGAAGCCGCCTGCGGTGACGCGGAAGCGGTTTTCCTCAGGCGTGCTGAAGCGCAGTTCCTGCGTGAAGACCGACAGTTCGCTGTTCGAACCGACATAGAGATTGGGTGCCTGGCATGTGCCGCTGGGGGCCGCATCGCCGGGATAGCTGACCGATCCATCGCAGATGTAATAGGGCAGGTACTGACCCGCGAAGAGATAGTCCGAATAGTCGACGCGCTGCTCGGTCTTACGCTCGGTGTATGCACCGTTGTAAATCACGTCGAGCATGCCGAGACGGCCTTCGACGGTCCATGCGGTGTTCGAGAAATCGTCTTCCAGGCGATCGTCCTCGAAGCGCTGGATTTCCAGATTGTCGAGGTCGAGTTCCGGATCGGCGAAGAATACGCCATCGCTTTCCAGGCTCTGGCGGCTGTGCGCCAGCGTGACCTGCCAGTCGGGCGAGACTTCATACAGCGCCGATGCGCGGAAGCCCGAATACTGCGTGTCGTTGAAATCTTCTTCGACCAGCGCGGCATTGTTGGCTTCGATGAAGGTGATGTCCGAAAGATCGGCATCGGCCTGGAAACCGGCGCGGTTGGGCGCCACGGGAACGCCGTTGTCGCGCACCGTGCCGGCGGGGCGGAAGCGGGCGCTTTCGCGGGCCGTGCGCGTGCCAGCGACATTGTCGATATAGCCGCCCTGATCGTCGAGATAGACGACGCCGCGCAGCGCGAGGCTGTCGGTGACGGGCACGTTCAGCATGGCTTCCGCATTGTAGCTGGCTTCGCCGCCCTTGGTGAAGGACGTGCCCATGGTCACCTTGGCATCGAAGCCGGACAGGTCGGGCTTATTGGTGATCAGGCGGACCACACCGGCCTGCGAGCTGGCACCGAACAGCGTACCCTGCGGGCCGGAGAGGACTTCGATCCGTTCAAGGTCGGCGGCATAGACATCGAGGTTACGGCCGGGCTGGGCCAGCGGCTGTTCGTCGAGATAGAGCGACACATTCGGCGCCAGGCCTGCGACACCGGCGGTGGTCAGGTTCGGCGTGGTCGAGGCGAGACCGCGGATGTAGATCGTGCTCTGACCCGGGCTGCCGCCACCGGCGGTAACCGTGGGCAGCTGCTTGAGATAATCGTCGAAGGTCGAGATGTTCAGCTGGTCGAGCTGCTCTTCGCCGAGAGCCTGAACGGAAACCGGCACGTCCTGCAGATCTTCGCTGCGGCGCTGCGCCGTCACGACGATGGTCTGGACACCGCCGGTGCGCGGCTTTTTCGCAGCGGGCTGCGCCGTCTGGGCCGTGCCGGTGGTTTGAGCCTGGGCCTGGGCAGGCGCAGGCGAAAGAAGAGCGATAGCCAGTGCGCCAGCGGACGTACTGCTTACAAATTTGCTAAGAATGGTTAGCCCCCATCAATCGGACATAAGGCCGCACAACCGGCACGACGATGTCGGCCAGTGAACGGCGGTGAGAATGTGAAGTGGGCGCGACCTAATAAAGCTGACCGCCCCCGGCCACCCCGCAGTCCCGATTTTCCGGGAAAGCGAAAAGTGCTGTCACATTTTTGCAACAGCACAGTTTGCGCCGGTTCCCCGAAAGAACGGCCCTAGTCGTCGACCTGGGAAATTCCGGCCAAAGTAGTTGGAACGCCCTGACTTTTACGGATCAGATCGAACCAGATCGCCTTGATGATCGAAATACACATCAGCGCCACCACGAAGGAAAAGGGCAGGGCACCGATAATCATTGTAATGCGGATCGCCTCGATCCCGCCCAGCACCAGCATGCTGCCCACGATCAGTGCCAGCGCCGCGCCCCAGAACAGGATGTGGCGGCGACGTTCGCCTTCGGTTTCGCCTGCGCCGTTGATGGTGTTGATGATCAGGATCGCGCTGTCGGCAGAGGTGACGAGATAGGTCATCAGCAGCAGCACGATCAGGCCGGACACCACCATGGCGAAGCCGGGATCGAGCAGCACCGCCAGCGTTGCGTAAAGCTGGTCCGCCATGGGGGCGTTCACGATGGTTCCCGCCGCGCTTCCATCCAGTTCCAGCGCGATTGCCGTTCCGCCCAGCAGCGTCATCCACACGAAGCAAACGAGCGAGGGGACAAGCACCACGCCAAGGATATATTCGCGGATCGTGCGGCCGCGCGAAATGCGCGCGATGAACATGCCCACGAAGGGCGCGAAGGCGATCCACCATGCCCAGTAGAACACCGACCAGTCCCGCTGCCAGGTCACCAGTTCTTCGCCGAATGAGCCGCTGTTATGGAAGATGGTCAGCGAGAGCGGGATCAGATGGGCGACGTAATCGACCAGCCCGCTGCTGAAGAGTTCGAGCGCATAGAGGCTGGAGCCGACCACCACGAAGAGCAGCAGCAGCAGGAAGGACAGTCCAAGGTTGATGTTCGAGAGCCATTTGATGCCCTTGCCGACACCGGACAGGGCGCTGATTGTGGACGCACCGACCAGCACGGTAAGGGCCACCACGATGGCGGCAACCGAGGACGATCCGTCCGCATCGAGCAGCCAGTCGCCCACGCCGACGCGCGCAAGACCGACCACGAATTGTTCGACGCCAAGCCCCATGGTCACGGCAACGCCAAGAATGGTCGCCACGACTGCCACGACATCGAAGAGATGGCCGACCGGCCCCGACATGGTGCGCCCGAAGAGCGGCGCGAGTGCCGACCGGATGGTGAGCGGCAGGCCCCGGCGATAGGCGACATAACCGATTGCCAGCCCGACCAGCGCATAAGTGCCCCAGGCCGCAAAGCCCCAGTGAAGGAAAGTGTAGAGATAGGCCGAATGCACTGCCTCGGCAGTTTGCGCTCCGGCTTCGCCCGTGATGATTTCCGGATTGTTCGAGAAATGCGCCAGCGGTTCGCCGGTCGAATAGGTCAGCATGCCGATCCCGATTCCGGCGCCGAACAGCATGGAGAACCATGACAGACGGGAAAATTCGGGCCCCTCGTCGGCGGCGCCGATGCGCAGGCGGCCGACTTTGGGTATCACGGCCAGCACGGCGCATGTCGTCATCAGCGCGGCGACCAGATAGACATACCAGCCGGTGAAGGACGCGATGATGGTCGAATTGGCGGCGGTCAGCGTTTCGTTCGCCTGCACCGGGAAGAAGATCGCCCAAAGGATGATCAGGCTGACGATGATCTTGGCAGGGATGGTCACCTGCCGGCTGAAGCCATCGTAAAACCCGCGGCTGGCGGTGCTGATGGGCAGGTCGGTCAGGGGCGGGGCAATACCCCTCTTGGTCTCGGAAGACATTGTTTTCTCTCTATTGTGGAGATCCGCAGGTTCGACGACCAGCGGGTGGGAACGCCGCCAACATACGGATTTCGGTCACAATATCAAATTGGCGCCCCGCAGAAGCGCCCGCTACTCCTGGTTGCGGCACCCAAACCGGTGCTGCAACTGTCTGACAGCCGCCCGGATTATTCGTGGCGCAGCGCGTCGATCGGGTCGAGCTTGCTGGCCTGATGGGCCGGATAATAGCCGAAGATCATGCCCATGGCGGCGCTGAACAGGAAGCTGATGATGTTCACCGTCGGATCGAACAAGAACGGCAGGTCGATCGCGCTGGCCAGCGTGATGGACAGGCCGAATGCCAGCAATATGCCGATCAAGCCGCCAAAGCAGCACAGCACCACCGCCTCGGTCAGGAATTGCAGCCGCACTTCCTTGGCCAGCGCCCCGATGGCCAGCCGGATGCCGATTTCGCGCGTGCGTTCGGTCACGCTGACCAGCATGATGTTCATGATGCCGATGCCGCCGACCAGCAGGCTGATTGCGGCGATTACCGTGACGACGGCGGTCATGGTCCCGGTGACATTATTCACCGTCTCGTTGATGTCGGCCGTGTCGATGATGTTGAAATCGTTCACCTCGCCTTCCTGGATCACGCGGCGTTCGCGCAGCAGGTCGATCAGCTGCTGCTGGATCGAAGCGCTGGTGTAGGAATCGTCATATTTCACCACGAAGAACTGGATATTCGTCCCGCCGGTGAAGCGACGCTGCACGGTTTTCAGCGGCATGAACACCACATCGTCGGCATCCTGCCCGCCGCCCACCGCGTTCGAGCGTTCGTCGATCACGCCCACGACAAGGCAGGACACATTGCCCACCCGCATGGTTTCGCCCAGCACCTCGCCCTCGACGAAAATCTCGTCGACCACTTTGGGGCCGAGGATGCACACGCTTTCCCCGCGATCGCTTTCCTGTTCGGAGAAACCGCGGCCGTCCACCACCTTGATCGACTGGGCGGAGAAGAAGGCCGCATCTCCGCCCTGGACGGTGGTGGACCAGTCCTGCCCGTTGTGAAACGCCACGGCCGGCATTTGCGAGGAACCGGCGGCATTGATCACGCCGGGGATCTGGCGTTCGACGGCGAGCACATCCATGTCGTCGAACGGGGCGGGCTGGCGATCGTCCACGCCGTCGGGAAACACGATGAAGACATTGGAACCCAGCCCGGCGATGTCTTCCTGCACATTGGCGGTCAGGCCTCTGCCCAGCGTCACCATGGTGATGACCGCCGCAACGCCGATGATGATGCCCAGCGTGGTCAGGAAGCTGCGCAGCAGATGGCGCCTGATCTCGCGCAGGGCGAGCAGGAAGGTCGCGCCGAACATGCGCAGCATCATAACGCCACCTCGCGCCGCTTGCCTTCCTCGATCCGCTGGACCAGCCCATCGCGGAAATGGACGATGGTCCGCGCGAATTCGGCCATCTCCTCCTCATGCGTGACCATCAGCACGGTGATCCCGCTCTTGCTGAGATCGCGGAGCAGTTCCATGATTTCTATCGACCGTTCGGTGTCCAGATTGCCGGTCGGTTCGTCCGCCAGCAGCACGTCCGGATCGGAAACCAGCGCGCGGGCGATGGCCACGCGCTGTTGCTGGCCGCCGGACAGTTCGGCGGGCGTATGCTTGGCCCAAGGCAGCAGGCCGACCTTGTCCAGCGATCGTTCCGCCGCCTCGCGCCGCGCCTTCTTGGGTTCGCCGCGATAGAGCAGGGGAAGCTCCACATTCTCCAGCGCGGTGGTGCGCGCCAGCAGGTTGAAGCCCTGGAATACGAAGCCGAGATAGCGGCGGCGCAGCAGGCTGCGCTGGTCGCGGCTCAGCGACTGGACTTCCACCCCGCGGAACCGGAAGGTCCCGCTGGTCGGCGTGTCTAGGCAGCCGAGGATGTTCATCGTGGTCGACTTGCCCGAACCCGATGGCCCCATGATCGCCACGAAGTCACCGCGATCGATTGCCAGATTGACGCCTTTCAGCGCCTGGAACGCCGCCGGGCCGGTGCCGAAGGTCTTGGTAATGCCTTCAAGCTGGATAAGCGGTGCTTCGCTCACCTTCGCCTCAGTTCCCGCCAGCGCCGATGCCGGTCACCACCTTCATGCCGGCCTTGAGCTTTTCGGATGTCACCACGGTCAGGCGGCCATCGCTTTGCCCGGTGACCACGTCGATCTTTTCGAGATCGCCGGTGTCGGAGACAATGTAGACCGACTGGCGGCTGCCCACGCCGATGCTGGCTTCGCTCTTCTGGTCGAGCCCGAGTTCGGGATTGCCGAAGATGCCGCCGCCTTCGCCCTCTTCCTCAGGCTCGAACCGCAGCGCGGCATTGGGCACCAGCAGCCGCTGGCCGGTGCTCGCGGTCGCGATGGTGGCGGTGGCGGTCATACCCGGGCGCAGCAAGCCTTCGGGATTGTCGACGATCAGCCGCGCTTCATAGCTTACTACCTGCTGCGATTGCTGCGCCATCTGCTGTTCGGATTGCGCGATATTGTTCGAGGCAAGATCCACCCGTTCGACCCGTGCGGGGAAGCGGCGGCCGGGGTAGGCATCGACGGTAAATGCCGCGGTCTGTCCGGCTTTCACCTGGCCCACATCCGCCTCGTCCAGATTGACGCGCAGCTGCATGGTGGCGAGGTTTTCGGCCAGCACGAACAGGGTGGGGGTGTTGAAGCTGGCGGCCACGGTCTGGCCGGGTTCCACCTGCCGGGCCAGCACCACGCCCGATACCGGCGCGCGGATCACGGCGCGGTTGGACTGCGTCTGCGCGGTCGAAAGCTGGGCCTGCACGGCGGCGACATTGGCCTTGGCCGAAGCGATCGCGGCCTGCCCGCGCCGCACTGCGGCGACGGCCTGCTCCATTTCGGCATCCGACGGCACGCGCCCGCCCGAAAGCCGCTCCACCTCGCGCAGGCGTTCGAGCTGGGCGCGGTCGGCATCCAGCGTCGCCTGTGCCTGCGCCACCTGCGCGCGGGCGGCATTGAGATTGGCGCGGTTCTGGACGATCTGGTCCTGGATCACATCGGTGTTGATGACGGCGAGCACCTGCCCGCGCGCCACCTGATCGTTCACATCGACCAGCACCCGGTCGATCCGGCCCGACACTTCGGAGCCGACCTCGACCTGATTGGTCGGGCGCAGATTGCCCGTGGCCGTGACTGCCAGGTCGAGCGAGCGGTTGACCACATCGCTGGTGATGTAATTGGGCTTGGGATCCTCGCCCGCGCAGCGCGAGATCGCGAACAGCAGCAGCAGGCCGACGATCACGCCTGCCCAGACCCGCTTGCGCTTGTACCATTTCTTCGGCTTGCCGGTCTCGAGGTAGCTTTCGATATCCTCGCCGGTGGCGGTATCGCTCTCGCTCATTGCGCTGTCCTGTCGTCCTGCCCGGCTGCGGTGCCGGGAATGGGGAGGTTGTAATCCGTTTCGCTCCAGCCGCCGCCCAGCGCCTGCGTCAGGCGGACGAAGGCGGTCGCCCGGTCGGCCCGGGCGCTGACGAGCTGGTTGCGCGCGGAGAGCAGCTGGCTTTCGACCACTAGCAGCGTCTGGAAATCGGTCAGGCCTGCCTCATACTGGCTGCGGGCGAGAAAGGCGGAATTTTCCGCCGCGTCCACCGCTTCTTCGCTGATCGCCACGCGTTCTGCCGCGGTGCGCTGGTCAGTGGCGGAGCTTTCCACTTCCTCCAGCGCGCGCAGGATCGCTTGTTCGTAAGCCGCGAGGCTGGCGCGGGCGATCGCTTCGGCATTGTCCACCCGCGCGGCGGTGCGGCCGCCGTCGAAGATGAGCTGGGTCAGCCCGGCGAACAGATTGCCGGTGACGAGGTCGAAAATGTCGGACAGCGGCGATCCGCCGGCCCCGATGCTGCCCGTCAGGCGCAGGGCGGGGAGCAGGTCTGCCCGGGCGACGCCGATGCGGGCCGAACTGGCGATCACATCGGCCTCGGCCGCGCGCACATCGGGGCGGCGGCTCAGGACCTCTGCGGGGGCGGCAAAGCCGTCGAGCTGCGGGGGCACCGGCACCGGCTCGGGCTCACTGGCGCGGAAGGCGGCGAGCACGCGGCCCGGCGGTTCGCCGATCAGCGTGGAGATCGCGTTGGCGGTAGCCACGAGATTGCTTTCGAGCAGCGGAATGCTCGCCGCCGTCTGCGCCCGCTGCGTGCGCGCCTGTTCGACATCGAGGCTGGAGACGAGCCCTGCCTGATTGCGCCAGCGCGCCAGCTGCAGATTGTCGTCCTGGAAGGCGAGCGAGGAGCGCGCGATGGCGAGCTGTTCGGAAAAGGCCCGCGCCGCAATCGCCTGGCTGGCGACCTGGCCCACGATCAGCCGCTGGATATCCGCCAGCGAATAGCCTGCCGCCAGCAGGTCCGCCCGGCTGGCCGCGACATTGCCGGAAATCTGGCCGAACAGATCCACTTCCCATGCCGCATCGGCGCCCACGGTGAATTGCAGATCGTCATCGGCAAAATCGCCGACATCGCGCCGCGCCCCGGCAGAGCCGCTGATGGTGGGGAAATAGCCCGCCCGTGCGCCGCGCAATCCCGCGCGCGCCTGATCCAGCCGGGCGATGCCGATCGCCAGATCGCGGTTTTCGGCGATGGCGCGTTCGACCAGATCGGTTAGCAGCGGATCGCCCAGCAGCGTCCAGTACCGCGCCAGATCGGGAGAGGTGGTGCCGGTTTCCGCCTCCGCCCAACCGGCGGGAACGGCAATCGCCGGTTCGGGCACCGCCGGGCGCAAGCTGGCGCAGGCCGACAGCCCGATCGCCGCCGCCATCGGCAATGCAGCACGGCCCAGCGCGCAGAATCGTCCCTCAAGAATGAACAAGTACCCCCCACTTGATCCCATGTGTTCAGACAAAGCCCGATTGATAGTTAATTGCAAGACTGGCTGCGATTAATTTTCAGATATGCCGGAAATACATCGCCATTACTTGCAAAATGCGGGCGTGAGCCGCGTCCTATTCAAACCCCCTCCAGTGAAACCGCCACGCCGCCCTGATCGGCGCTGCGATAGGCCGCTTCGATCAGGCGGATATCGCGCAGGCCCATTTCGCCCGGCGTGGCATGCGGTTTGCCCGCGCGCGCCGCTTCGCTGAAGGCATCCACCTGGCCCGCGAACTGGGTGTAGGGCGCGCCGGTCGAGACTTGCACCTCGCGCCCGCCCTGTTCGTGCCACAGCGCATTGTCGTAATAGGTGGTTGCCGGGCTCATCCGCAGCGAGGACTTGCTGCCGATATAGGTCTGCTTGGAATGATAGGGCGAATAGCAATAGGAGCTTGAGCCCGAGACCACCGCGCCGCTGCGCATGATGATCCGCCACTCCACACCGCCTTCGACCTCGCGGAAACGGGCATCGTCTTTCGGATAGGCATAGACGGCCGACATGCTGACCGGCGCATCGCCTTCCAGCATCATCAGCGATGTGTTGATGCCGTAAATGCCGATGTCAAACATCGAACCGCCGCCCGCCAGCTGCTTTTCCAGCCGCCAGCGATGCGGCGCCCAGTTTTCGGGATCGGCCTGAAACCCATGCTCTGCGCGGACATGGTGCATGGTGCCGATGTCGCCGCCGGTAATCATCGAAAGCGCGGCCCGGTTGGTCGGTTCGAAATGGACGCGGTAGCCCACGCCCAGCGCCTTGCCCGCCTTGCGCGCGGCGGCGATCATCGCTTCGCATTCGGCGCTGGTCGACGCCATGGGCTTTTCGCACAGCACGTGCTTGCCCGCTTCCAGCGCGCGAATGGTATATTCCGCATGCAGCCCCACCGGCAGCGCGATCTGCACGCAGTCGATAGCGGGATTGTCGATAATGCTGTCGTAATCGTCATAGCTATAGGTGTGCTCGACACCGTAGGTATCGGCCAGCCGCGCCAGCTTTTCCGGATTGCCCGATACCAGCGCGGTCAGGCGCGACCGGTTGGCATCGCCGAAAGCGGGCATCAACTGGCCCACGGCGAAACTGCCCAGGCCCACCACGGCCCAGCCCATGCGCTGTTCGGGGGGAAGGGGAAGGGTGGGATTGCCCATCATCGGCTGCCCCTGCGCCTCTTGCGCCAGCGCGCGCCCGGCCATGGCGGCGGTCAGCGCGCCGCCGCTTGCGATCAGTAGGTCCCGGCGGTTCATTGCCATGTCTCTTCTCCCTCGTATCCTGCCAGCCTTCATGGACCGGCCCCGTTGGGGCGATGATAGCTTCCCCTTCGCAAAATGATAGCGCTATCACGTGGCGAAAAGGAACCTAATCCGTAAGCAATCGCTTCGGCACTATGTCCGATACATACCAAAAGCTCGATCAATCCTTCGTCGGCGGAAGCTGGCGCAAGGCAAGCGGCGATGCGATCGCCAACATCTGCCCGTGGGACGAATCCACCATCTTCGAAATGGCCTCCACCACCGAAGACGATGTCGATGAAGCCTGCAAGGCCGCGCAAAAGGCGCAGCGCGAATGGGGCGCCATGCCGCCCGCCGCGCGCGCTGCGAAGATGCACGCGATTGCCGACATTCTGGAAGCCCGCAAAGACGAGATCGCCGGCTGGATCGTGCGCGAGGCCGGGGGCACCAAGCTGAAGGCGGCGCTCGAACTGATGCTGGTGACGCAGGTCGCCCGCTCCGAAGCGGCGACATTGCCATATATGGTCAAGGGCGCGATCATGCCGGAAGATATTCCGGGCAAGGAATCGCGCGCCTATCGCCAGCCTGCCGGGGTCATCGCGCTGATCAGCCCGTGGAATTTCCCGCTGCAATTGACCGCGCGCACCCTGTTCCCCGCCCTTGCGCTGGGCAATGGCGTGGTGATCAAACCTGCCAGCGATACCATCGTTACCGGAGGCACGATCTTTGCCGCCATTTGCGAGGAAGCGGGCCTGCCCGAAGGGCTGGTTTCGGTGCTGCCGGGTTCCGGTTCCACCATCGGCGATGCGCTGATCCGCCATCCGATCCCCTCGGTCGTCAGCTTCACCGGCTCCACCCCCGTGGGCCGCGGCGTGGGCAAGGCCGCGCTCGATGGGGACCGGATCAAATCGGTCGAGCTGGAACTGGGTGGCAACAGCCCGATCGTGGTGCTGGACGATGCCGATCTGGACCGCGCGGTGGAAGCCAGCGTCTGGGGCAAGTTCATGCACCAGGGCCAGATCTGCATGATCGCCAACCGCATTATCGTGGAAGACGCGATTTACGATGAATTCGTGGAGAAGTTCGTGGAGCGGGTGAAGCAATTGCCGGTCGGCAAGCGCGAAGATCCCAAGTGCTTCATCGGCCCCATCGTCAACCGCGACCAATTCGACGGCATTTCCGACATGATCGCCAAGGCGAAGGAAGAAGGCGCGACCTGCGCGCTGGGCGGCGAGCCTGACGGGCTGGTCATGCCGCCGCATGTCTTCACCGATGTGGGCGAAGACAGCTGCCTGGTCGCCAATGAAATCTTCGGTCCCATCGCGCCGATCCAGCGCGCACGGGATGAAGACCATGCGCTGGAACTGGCCAATGCCACCGAAATGGGCCTGTCCAGCGCGGTGTTCAGCCGCGACGAGGGCCGCGCGCTCGCCTTTGCCAAGCAGGTGCAGGCAGGCATGACGCATATTAACGACCAGACGGTGAACGACAGCCCCTTTGCCCCCTTCGGCGGGGTCAAGAATTCGGGCATCGGCCGGTTCAACGGCGAATGGGCGATCGACGCCTTCACCAGCACGCACTGGATCAGCATACAGCACGAACGCCGCCAATATCCGTTCAGCGCGGACGATGTGTAAGGGGACGGGACATGGGATTTCTCAAAGACGGCAAATGGTATGACGAATGGGATTACAATGACGAGGACAGCGGCAAGTTCGAACGCACCGAAAGCCCTTTCCGCAACTGGATAACCCCCGATGGATCCGCCGGGCCGACGGGGGAGGGCGGGTTCGCCGCCGAACCGGGGCGCTATCGCCTCTATGTCAGCCTGGCCTGCCCGTGGGCGCACCGTGCCACCGTGGCGCGGCGGCTGAAGGGGCTGGAAGGCATGATCGAACTGGTGGTGGTCCACTGGCTGATGAAGGAAGGCGGTTGGTCCTTCCGCGATGGCGAATGCGTCACGCCCGATCCGCTGCTGGATGCCGATAATCTGCACGAGGTCTATACCGCGGCGAAACCCGATTTCAGCGGCCATGTCACCGTGCCGGTGCTGTGGGATATCAAGCAGGGCACCATCGTGAATAACGAAAGCGCCGATATCTTGCGCATGCTGGGCAGCGCCTTCGACAATGTCGGCGCGACCGAATTGGACCTTTACCCCGAAGCACATCGCGACGAGATCGATGCGGTGAACGAGGAGGTGTATCACGCGGTCAATAACGGCGTGTACAAGGCGGGCTTCGCGACATCGCAATCCGCCTATGACGAGGCGATCGGGCCCTTGTTCGATAAGCTGGACGAACTGGAGCAACGGCTGGAAGGGCAGGACTGGCTGGTTGGCGGGCAACTGACCGAGGCGGACATTCGCCTCTGGACCACGCTGATCCGGTTCGACCATGTCTATCACACGCATTTCAAATGCAACCGCCGCCGGATTGCCGATTATCCCAATCTGGCAGCGCTGACGCGGCGGCTGTATGAACTGGACGGCGTGGCCGAGACGGTGAACTTCCAGCACATCCGGCAGCACTATTACGAAAGCCACGAGCATATTAATCCCAATGGCATCGTGCCGCCGGGGCCGCGCCCCGAAGTGCCGGGCCTCGAGGAAAAAGGGGTGACGGCATGACTTCACGCGCGCTCCGTTCGGTTCACCGCGCCTATCGCGACGATATCGCCGATCTGACCACGCGCAGGCCGCTGCCCGGGCCCAGCCTACCGCAGATCGATCCGTTCCTCTTTCTCAATCACCATGGCCCGCAAAGCTATCCGCCGGGCAACAACGGCCTGCCCTTCGGCCCGCACCCCCATCGCGGGTTCGAGACGGTGACCTTCATGGTGGAAGGCAGCCTCGCGCATCAGGACAGCAGCGGCGCGCAAAGCGTGGTGGCCGGTGGCGGCGTGCAGTGGATGACCGCCGGATCGGGCATCGTGCATTCGGAGCTTTCGCCCGACAGCTTCAAACGCGATGGCGGGCCGCTGGAAATCTTGCAGCTATGGGTCAATCTGCCCGCGCGGCTCAAATTCACCGATCCCGATTACATCGAAGTCCCGGCGGCCAAGATCCCTTCGCTGTCCTTGGCCGATGGCGTGGAGCTTCGTCCCGTCTCAGGTTTCGAGGGTGCGCCCGTATCCTCGCTGACCGGCGTTGCACTGGCGACCGTCCATATGCAGCCGGGCAGCAGCGCCAGCCTGCCGGCACCCGCTGGCCGCAATATCCTGTTCTACACCGTCCAGGGATCGGTCCGCATCGGCAATGACAGCGTGCCCGAACATTGCCTCGCCCGCTTCGACGATGGTGACGAAATCGAGGTGACGGCACCCGATGGCGCGCTCATCCTGTTCGGCCATGCCGACCCGATCGGAGAGCCGGTGGTGGCGCATGGTCCGTTCGTGATGAACAGCCAGGAAGAGATTCGCGACGCGTTCGAAGCCTATCGCCGCGGTGAATTCGCCTGACCGGGCTTGATCGGCCTGGGACCGGGCCGATCAAGAGGGTGTTCGGGCCCAATTTCGGAACAGTGATGTTGTATCGCGAAGGCCTTGCGCTAAACGCACGACATGACGAAGGCAGACCTGCAGAGCATACTCGACGACAAGACCAAGCCGGTCGGATCGCTTGGCCGTCTTGAGAAACTGGCCGTCCAGGCCGCCTCGGTGCTGGGCCATGAACAGACAGAAGAAGCCGCTGCAACCCTTACGATTTTCGCCGGAGATCACGGCATTGCCGCCAATGGCGTCTCGGCTTTCCCGCAGGAGGTGACCGGCCAGATGGTCGCCAATTTCCTCGCCGGCGGCGCTGCCGCAAACGCCATCGCGAACACTCTGGGCATCCCCGTAACCGTGGTGGATTGCGGCATCGCAACGCCTCCTTCGGGCCACTCCGCCTTGGTAAATATGCGGCTCGGCGAAGGCACTGCGGACAGTGTAAAAGGACCCGCCATGACCCCCGATTGCGCGCGCCGCGCTGTCGATCAGGGGCGCCGCTATGGCGTTGATCTGGCAGGAAAAATCGCCTGTTTCGGTGAGATGGGCATCGCCAATACCTCCGCCGCGACGCTGGTGGTCCACAAGCTCAGCGGCCTCGAAATTGCGAAGCTGGTAGGGCGCGGGACAGGCCTCGACGACGCCGCCCTCTCGCACAAACAAGACGTGCTCGAACGCGCCGCCAAGCGCACCGGGCAGCTGGCTCCGCTGGAAGTTCTGGCAGAGGTCGGCGGTTTCGAGATCGGCACCATGGCCGGCGCCATGATCGGCGCCGCGGAGGCAGGAAAGCTGGTCGTGGTAGACGGCTTCATCGCCACCTCCACCGCCGCTTTGGCGCGGGCAATCGAACCGGAAAGCGCAGAGACTTTCGTCTATGCGCACCGCTCCGCAGAACAGGGGCACCGCGCCCTTCTCGAATGGCTGGAAGCCGATCCCCTGCTGGATTTCGACATGCGTCTCGGAGAAGGCACGGGAGCCCTCCTGGCCGTCCCCATGATCCACGCCGCCCTCTCGCTTTTCTCGATGGCCAGCTTCTCGCAGGCAGGCGTCTCCGGCGCTGAAACCGTAGCGTCATGACGAGACCGCTGGCCGCTTTCCTGGCCGCCTGGATGTTCCTCACCCGCATCCCGGTGCGTACGAAAGCTCTTGGAAAAAGCGACTTCGAAGCCGCTCCCGCCTTCTATCCGCTCGTCGGCATCCTGATCGGCGCAATCGGGGCGATCGGCTTCGCGCTGGGATCGTGGATCGGCGGCGGGATTATCGGCGCGATCTTCGCCACTGCCGCCACCTTGCTCGCCACCGGCGCCTTTCACGAAGACGGGCTGGCGGATCTGTTCGATGGAATGGGCGCCTCCACACCGGAGCGGATGATGGAAATCATGCGCGACAGCCGGCTGGGCACATTCGGGGCCGCGGCATTGTTCGTCGCCCTGAGCCTGAAGGTCGCCGCCCTTTCTTCAATCCTCCCCTGGAGCGCGCTGGCCGCATTACCCGTCGCGCATGGGCTTTCGCGTCTGTCGGCAGTGGTTGTGATCGCCACCAGCAACTATGCGCGACCCGAAGGCATAGCCAATCCCGTGGCTGGCGGAATGGCGCGCAACGGGTTGGTCGTTGCCTGGCTTACCGGGCTGATTGCCTTGCTGCTCTTCGGTCTCTTCGTTGGCATTGGTGCAGCTGTCAGCGCTGTAGTCGGCCTGTGCGTAGGCCATGGGGCAACGCGCCTGCTGTTCGAGCGCAAGCTGGGCGGATACACGGGCGACTGCCTTGGTGCCGTTCAGCAAGTGTCTGAAATAGGCTTCTATCTCGGCCTGCTCGCATGGCTCTGATCCTGCTGCGCCACGGAGAGCCGGAGGTGTCGCGTGGCGTATGCTATGGACAGTCAGACATCACTGCCCTCATCCCGCGTCAGGACGAGCTCGAGCAGCTTCTCAGCCGTCTGAACCGGCCCGTTGCCCGATTGCATACCAGTCCGCTGCGCCGTTGCCGGGAGCTCGCGGAAGAGCTGGCACCCATGCTGGGTCTCGAAGTTGAGGCCGATCCGAGGCTTGCCGAAATCGACTTCGGGCGATGGGAAATGAAACGCTGGGACGATATTCCCCGCGCAGAGATCGATCTGTGGGCCGAAGATATCGAGGGAGCTCGTCCGCACGGCGGCGAATGTGTTGCCCAGTTGGTGCAGCGCGTAAGTATCTATCTCACTGAAATTGCGAACGATCAGGGCGACGTCCTGGCCGTAAGTCACCTCGGAGTGGCACGAGCTATGGCTGCCGCCTTGGGACATGCCGATCCATACGAGCTGAAGCTGGACTTCGGCGATTTTCTCACCTTCGAAACGGACCATATGACATGAGCGAAACCGGGCAGGGCGACCACAAGGCGCAGATGAAGAAACTGCAGGCCGAGCAGGCCAAGCGACGTCGCGAACTCAAAGACCCGGAGCGCGGCCTCGTTCTGGTCCACACGGGCGATGGGAAAGGCAAGTCTAGCTCTGCTTTCGGGGTCATGGCCCGCGCTTTGGGCTGGGGCCAGAACGTCGCAGTGGTCCAGTTCATCAAGGGCAAGTGGAAGACCGGCGAAAAGCAATTCTTCGCTCGCTTCCCTGATCTGGTGGACTGGCACGTAATGGGCGATGGCTTCACATGGGACACGCAAGATCGCGACCGCGACATCGAAGCTGCCGAAAAGGCACTCGCCAAAGCCGGCGAACTGATTGGCAGCGGCGATTATGATCTGGTCTTGCTCGACGAGATCAACATCGCCCTGAGGTACGATTATCTCACACCGGAGGCCGTGATCGATGTGCTGGAGCGCCGCGGAAACACGCGCATCATCCTGACAGGCCGCGATGCGAAGCCCGAGCTGATGGAATATGCCGATACGGTTAGCGAGATGCGCGAAATCAAGCACGCCTTCCATGCCGGAATCCGGGCGCAGCAGGGGCTCGACTTCTGACCGGGCAGGATTGACAGCGGCCATCTCTCCGCCCATTGGCGCCGGCAGACGGTGCCTCAGGTCCAAAACGCCTGAAGCTAAGAGGGAAGTCGGTGAGCCCGGTTGGGCAAATCCGACGCTGTGCCCGCAACTGTAAGCCGGGAGCCCCGGACCACTTATGCCACTGGATAGCCCATCAAAAGGCGTTTCCGGGAAGGCGGTTCGAAGGCGATGATCGGCAAGTCAGGAAACCTGCCGTCGCGTCGTTCGTCCGGGGCCGGGTCCAGCCCAATGGGACAGGAAAGTTATTTTCCGAAGTAACGGCAGCCAGGCCGGTTACCGGCACTGCGACCATGATTGTCGCAGTGTGGCCATCTGTCGATTAAACCTGGCGGGCGCCGGAGCCCCTGCCGGGTATGGCTTTGGATTTCTTGATGAAACCCGCATTCTATACATCTTCCGCAGCGGCTGTGCTTGCCCTGTGTTCAACCGGCGCTTTCGCGCAATCGACCGACTTACCTGCAGCAATCGATACCGATGGCGAGATCATCGTGGTGACAGCCAATCGCACCGGTCGTGCGATTAGCCAGGTCGGTGAATCGGTAACCGTGATCGGCGAAACGGAAATCGTTAACCGCCAGCCCAATGAAGTTCTCGACCTGCTGCGTACGGTTCCCGGTGTCACCTTCAACCGCAATGGCGGCCTCGGGACGAGTACCAGCGTTTCCATCCGCGGTGCAGATAGCGACCAGACCGTGGTCCTGATCGACGGCATTAAGCTCAACGATCCGGCTTCACCAGGCGGGGGCTTCAACTTCGGCACTCTCCTGACCGGTAACATCTCCCGGGTTGAAGTCGTCCGCGGTTCCCAAAGCGTGCTGTACGGAAGTCAGGCAATCGGCGGTGTGATCAATCTGATTACACGTGAACCCAGCGAAGACCTCGGCGTCTTTCTGAGCGGGGAATACGGGGAGCGCGATACGGCGGAACTGGTCGGTAATGTATCTGGTAGCTTCGGACCCGTCGGCGCCAGCGTAGGCGCGACCTATCTGCGGACGGACGGCATTTCTGCCTTCACCGAAGCCCGGGGCGGCGAGGAGAAGGACGGTTTCGAAAGCCTTGGCGTCAACGGCAAGCTCGACATTGCCTTGGCGGATAACGTCTCGCTCGACTTGCGCGCATTTTATGCAGACGGCGAGACGGACATCGACGGTTTCGGGGCCGATGGTTTCGGGGATACGCAAGAGGTGTCCTATCGCAACGACTTCGTCGGATATGCCGGTATCAAGGCCGATCTGCTCGACGGGCGCCTGCGCAATCGCTTGGGTTTCGCCTATACCAATATCGATCGCCGCAATTTCGACTTCGGCAGCGACAGCGAGACTTTCGATGCGAATGGCGAAAACCGTCGCTACGAATATCAGGGCGTTTTCGACGCAACCACCTTCGCCGAACTTGTATTCGGTGCCGAGCGCGAAGAGTCTGAATTCCGCAGTTCAAGCTATGGCGGCACGCCGGAAAAGGCCGATGTATGGCTCAACAGCGCCTATGGCCAGCTCAACCTCACCCCACTTGGCGGCCTCTCGCTGACGGGGGGGCTTCGCTACGACGATCACGAGACCTATGGCGACGAAACGACCTTCGCCGCCAGTGGTGCATATTCGCCTAATGCGGGCGCAACGGTGCTGCGGGCAAGCTATGGCGAAGGGTTCAAGGCCCCATCGCTATACCAGCTATACAGCGTTTACGGGAACACGGCGCTTATGCCGGAGACGTCCGAGAGCTGGGACGTCGGACTCACCCATCGCTTTCTCGGCGGTCGGGCCCACGTCGGCGCGACCTATTTCGAACGCGATTCAAAGAATCTGATCGGGTTCGTGTCGACCGACACCGATCCTTACGGCTTCTACGATAATACGGAACTCGCTTCAGCCCATGGCTGGGAGTTTGGCGTAGCGATGCGCCCGGTCGATGGCTTCGATGTTGCGTTGAATTACACTACGATCGATGCAGTCGATGAGACGACCGGCAATTTCCTTCCCCGACGGGCCAAGGACAAGGCCAGTGTATTGGTGGATTACAGACTGGAAAGCGGCATCGGGATCGGTGCGACCGTCCTGATGGTCGGCGACAGCTTCGATAATGCCAGCAACAGCCGCGAACTCGATGGGTATGTCGTGACCGATGTTCGCGCGAGCTACGGTCTTACTGACAACCTTGAAGTTTTCGGACGCATCGAGAACCTCTTCGATGCCGAGTATGAAACCGTGTTCCGGTACGGCCAGCCTGGGCGTGCTGCATTCGGCGGCGTGCGTTACCGGCTCTGATGATCCGGCTGGCGATCTTCGCGGCGTTGGCAGGCCTTTCCCTCGCAGCCTGTACACAGGCTCCGGGGCAAAGGGCTGACGCTGACGCGCCGCGGCGGATCGTCAGCCTCGATTACTGTGCGGACCAATATGTGCTGAAGTTCGCTGACCGGGGTGACATACTCGCTCTGTCACCCGATGCCGAAAAGAGCTTCTCCTACATGCGGGCGGAAGCCGCGGGCATTCGGACAGTTCGCCCGCGCACGGCAGATGTCCTTGCACTTCAACCCGATCTGGTCGTGCGAACCTATGGCGGGGGGCATGACATCGCCAACTTTCTGGAGAAGCCCGGAGTTCCGGTGATCCAGATCGGCTTTCCGCAGACGCTGGACGAAGTTCGCAGCGAAGTGTTGCGCGTCGGGACCGCGCTTGGAAAACCCGAAAAAGCTGAAGGATTGGTGGCCGAAATGGATAGCCGGCTCCGGGCGATATCGGCACGAAAACACCCACGAAGGAGTGCGCTGTATATGACACCAGCGGGCGTCACGACCGGAGAAGGAACCTTGGTGCACGAACTGTTCGTGGCTGCGGGGGTGGATAATTTCCAGGGTCGGCCCGGCTGGAATCCGCTTCCGCTGGAGCGGCTCGCTTACGAAAAGCCGGATCTGATTGCCGCATCATTCTTCGAGGGAGGGACGAACCACGTCGACAACTGGAGCGCTGCGCGTCATCCGGTGGCCCAAGCCCAGTTGAGGGATTTGCCCGTTGTGCCTCTGGAAGGGGCGTGGACTGCATGCGGCGGGTGGTTCTTGGTTGATGCCGTGGAGGCCCTGGCTGCAGCGGCGGAGGAACCGTCGTGAACCGGGTTGTGGCCATGCTCGGCGCTACACTGATAGCGGCCTTATTGCTTTCGGTGACGCTGGGGTCGGTATCCTTGCCAATCGACCGTTTGCTGGCTGCGCTCGCCTTCCAGGGCAGCGAAGGGGATAGGTTGGTCGTCTGGCAAATACGCCTCCCGCGCGCGCTGGCTGCGGCCATGGTAGGTGCAGCGCTCGGCATGAGCGGTGCCGCGCTTCAGGGCCTCCTTCGCAATCCGCTCGCAGAACCGGGAATTCTCGGGGTCTCCGCAACGGCCGCCCTATTCGCGACTTTCGTGCTCTATTTTGGTTTCGCCGCCTTTGGGCCATTGGTTTTGCCACTGGCGGCGGTCGCCGGTGCGCTGCTGGCGACACTGGTCGTCGCTCTGGCAGCGATCCGGACTCGCTCGGTCGTCACACTGATCCTCATCGGCGTTGGCCTGTCGAGCTTTTCTGCTGCGATCATGGCGCTCTTGATGAACCTTGCCCCCAATCCCTTCAGCCTCGCCGATATGGTGAACTGGATGTTGGGAACGGTCGACAATCGCAGTTTCGCTGATCTGGCATTTGCCTCTCCTTTCATGATCGCAGGTGCAGCCGTGCTGTTGCTCTCGCGGCGCGGTTTGTCGGCATTGGCGCTGGGCGACGAGGCAGCTGAAGGGCTGGGGCTCGATCTGCGCCGCCAGCGGCTGGCGGTCATCATCGGGGCTGGCCTCGCCACAGGTGCAGCGGTCTCACTTGCCGGAGCAATTGGCTTTGTCGGTATCGTGGCGCCGCATCTCGTGCGTCCATTCCTGCGATATGATCCGGCACGTCTGCTCATACCTTCCGCCTTGCTCGGCGCATTTATCCTGGTCGTGGCCGATATCGGCGTGCGCATCCTGCCGACCGACAGCGAACTGAAGCTGGGTGTTGTTGCGTCGCTATTGGGGGCGCCGGTATTCATCTGGATCGCGGCACGGAGGAGGCTGGCATGACCCTGCTCGATGCCCGGAATCTGAGCTATGCCGTCGATGGCAAGCAGCTTGTAGCAAATGCCAGTTTTTCGCTGGAAGCAGGCACGTTGACGGCGCTGATCGGCCCGAACGGCTCTGGCAAGACCTCTCTTCTGCGCCTCGCGCTTGGCTTGATCCCCAGCGACACCGGCAGCGCTTCTCTCGGCGGGGGCGCAGTCATGGACCTGTCACCTCTGGAACGGGCTCGCCGGGTGGCGTATCTCCCTCAGACCCGCCCCTTGGTCTGGCCGCAACCGGTCGAAGACATCGTTGCTTTGGGCCGTTTTGCCTATGGCGCAGCGCTGGGCCGCCTTTCGCCGGAAGATGAAGGGGCAGTGGCCCGCGCAATCGCCGCCTGCCAGCTGGAGGGTTTTGAGCAACGGGCTGCCGATACTCTGTCCGGAGGCGAATTGGCCCGCGTTCACCTTGCCCGCGCGCTTGCTTCGGAGACACCGCTGGTGGTTGCCGACGAGCCGGTCGCCGCTCTCGATCCCCGGCACCAGCATCAAACCATGGGTTTGTTTGCCGAAATGGCTCGCGAAGGTCGCGGCGTGCTTACGGTGATCCACGATCTGGGCCTCGCCATGCGCTATGCGGATCGCGTTATATGGATGCATGAGGGTCGGATCGTTGCGGATGGTACTCCACAGGAGACATGCACCCCCGAAATGTTGCATATGGTGTTCGGCATTGCTTCACGCGTCACGCAGCAGAGCGAAGGGCTGCGTCTCGATATCGAAGGGCCGGCGTAAATCCGCGATGGGCGCACGGGCGATCATGCTTCAGGGTACGGGTTCGGACGTTGGCAAGTCGCTTCTGGTCGCTGCCCTGTGCCGCATTGCACATCGCCGAGGGATAAGGGTCGCGCCTTTCAAGCCACAGAACATGTCGAACAACGCGGCCGCCTGTTCGGATGGCGGAGAAATCGGGCGGGCCCAGGCGCTGCAGGCGCGTGCAGCTGGGCTCGAACCCTCGACTGACATGAACCCTGTGCTGCTGAAGCCCGAAGGTGATCGGCGCGCACAGGTCGTCGTCAGCGGCACTGCGCTGCGAAGCGAGGAGGCAGCGCAGTACATGGCCGAGCGTGGAAGCCTGCTTGCTCCCGTTCTGACAGCGTTCGAGCGTCTGCGTGAAACGTATGATCTGGTGATCGTCGAGGGCGCGGGGAGTCCTGCCGAAGTCAATTTGCGGCAGGGCGACATCGCCAACATGGGGTTTGCGCGCGCCGCCGATGTCCCGGTGGTGCTGGTTGGAGACATTGACCGTGGCGGGGTCATCGCCTCCATCGTCGGGACCAAGGCCGTTATCGAACCGCAGGATGCTGCGATGATTGCGGGCTTCGCAATAAACCGGTTCCGCGGGGATCTCTCGCTATTCGACGAAGGCATCAGCTTCATCGAGAAACGGACCGGCTGGCGCTCTTTTGGGGTTGTTCCATGGCTTCCATCGGCTTCGAGACTTCCGGCGGAAGATGCCGTGGTGCTCGATCGGCGTCTGCCAAAAGGGAAGGGAATTGTAATCGCCGTTCCGATGCTCTCACGGATCAGCAATTTCGACGATCTCGATCCCTTGCGAGCGGAAGAAGACGTCGACCTACGCATCATTCCTCCCGGCCAACCCATTCCCCGCGAATGCGACGCGATCATACTCACCGGTACCAAGTCCACTTTGGCGGATCTCGCCATGCTTCGCGGCGAAGGGTGGGATCACGATATTATGGCTGCATTCCGTACCGGGGCGCATATCGTGGGCCTGTGCGGCGGATTTCAGCTATTGGGCGCTCGGGTCGAGGATCCAGACGGGCGTGACGGTTCGAAGGGGGCTGCTTGCGCTCTCGGCCTGTTCGAAATGACAACCGTTATGTCCGGCGAGAAAACCGTTCGTCCTGTACAAGGAAAAACGCTTGCAGATGGCGAGCTCGTGACTGGCTACGAAATTCATTCGGGTCGATCCACCGGTACTGCTCTCGATGCGCCTTTCTGCCAATTTGATGATGGTACCAATGATGGTGCTGTGGGCGCGGGTGGGCGGCTAATAGGGACTTATTTGCACGGATTGTTCGCTAGCGATACCTTTCGGACCCGCTGGCTGAGTAACATTCGCAGCGGCAGGACCAGTTCGCTGAACTACGAACAGGATGTGGAACGGGCGCTCGATCAGCTTGCGGATGGAGTGGAAACGGCACTCGATATAAAAGCGTTGTTCGAACTGGCGCGATGACTGCCGCTTGGATCATGCTGGGCGGGCTGGTTCTTGAGGCGTTTTGCGGCTGGCCCGATAGGCTGGATAAACGCATCGGCCATCCGGTGCGGTGGTTCGGCTGGCTCGTGACGCGGGCCGAACGGTTATTGAACCGGGAAAATAGCGGGAGGGCCGTTCGCATCTTTCTTGGCGGCATGGCGGCACTTTTCATGATTTCTATCGCGGCATCGGCAGGACTAGCCATCGAAGTCCTAGCGCCTTCGGGAGTGGTGGGCTTGCTAATCCAGTCAGTGGTCGCTGCCAGTCTAATCGCGAGCCGATCGCTGAACGATCATGTGGCCGCTGTTGCGCAGGCGTTTGCACGTAATGGGTTACCGGGCGCCCGATCGTCGCTGAGCAAGATCGTAGGCCGCGAAACGCATTCGCTGAATGAGCAAGCGATGGCGCGCGCGGCTATAGAAAGCCTGGCGGAGAACACGTCTGACGGTGTAACGGCGCCTTTGTTCTGGGGCGCACTGTTCGGACTGCCTGGGCTGTTCGCGTATAAAGCAATCAACACGCTCGATTCCATGATTGGGCATCGCAATGCGAAATACGAGGCATTCGGCAAGATAGCCGCTCGGATTGACGATATTGCCAGTTTCGTTCCTGCGCGCCTGACGGGTTTCTTGTTCGGTCTTGTAAGCGGGTCAGCGCGATCATTCAGAGTCATGGTTCGCGATGCATCGTCCCATCGCTCTATCAATGCTGGCTGGCCGGAAGCCGCGATGGCTGGTGCACTGGACATCCGGCTTTCCGGTCCCCGATGTTATGGAGACGGTCTTAGGGAAGAGCCTTGGTTGAATACCGATGGTCGCGATCCGTCTATGCAAGATCTGGCAAAAGCGCTCTCAATTTATCGGCGCGCAGTCATCGCAATGGGCCTTACACTCTTCGCGGTGGGCGGCGTTGTTTCGCTGTGACCGATAACAAGCTCTTTACAGGTCACGGCGGGCGCATCGATGTCATGGCGCGCGCGTTTCCACACGCGACCAAACCTTGGCTCGACCTTTCGACGGGTATCAATCCTTGGCCCTACGTTGTGCCAACCTTGGCGCCAGAAGCGTGGACACGATTGCCGACAGAAGAAGCACGGAAGGCTTGCGAAGGTGCCATGGCGAACGCATTTGGCTGCGCTCCCGAGGCTTGCCGGGCTGTCGGTGGGACAGAGATTGCCATCCGGCTATTGCCATCCATTCTCAGATCGCGTTCCGTAGCCGTTCGGTCTCCAAGCTATGCCGATCACAGACACAGCTGGCACGCTGCGGGAGCAGACGTCTGGGAAATCGAGGATCCGCTCGAAGTGGTCGATGACGTCGATACCGTCGTTCTTGTCAATCCGAACAATCCCGATGGACATCGCTGGTCAGTTGGCGAGATGGAAGAAGCACGGCGAAGGCTGACTGGACGTGGCGGGTGGCTGATAGTCGATGAAGCCTATGCCGAACTCGATCCCGAGGCCAGCATGGCTCCAGCAGCAGGTCGCGCAGGGCTGATCGTTTTGCGGTCTTTCGGCAAGTTCTTCGGTCTTGCGGGAGCACGGCTTGGCGCAGTTCTTGCGCCGCCGCCGGTCCTCGACGAGCTTGCAGAAAAAGTCGGCGGTTGGGACGTGTCGGGACCTGCGCTTGCAGTAGGACAGGCGGCTTACGCAGACGAAACGTGGCAGAAAAAAACGCGAGGCCGTTTGGCCGATGCTTCGCTTGCGCTGCAGCAAGTTCTCTCTGGCACGGGCCTTGAAGACGCGGGTGGAACCGATCTTTTTCGCTACGTCAAAACTAAAGATGCGGCAGCAGTCTGGCGAGGCCTAGCGGAGAACGGCGTTGCCGTGCGTCGGTTCGAAAACTGCAATCAGGCTCTGCGTGTCGGGCTTCCTCCCGACCCTCAATCGCTATCCAGATTGGCTAAGGCACTCGCCGTTTAAGGCTAAGTGGCAGTCCCGCCACAACCAATTCTACCGTGTCGCAAACCTCCGCCAAGCGTTGGTTGAGCCACCCCTGTTGATCCCTGAAGCGGCGCCCGAGCGGGTGCTCAGGGACGATGCCCGATCCAACCTCGTTACTCACCAGAAGCACCTCGGCTCTTGTGCTTTTGAGACTGTCGATCAGGTCATCTGTGGCAGAGTTCGCGTCCCGATCGTCAAGCATGAGATTCGACAGCCAGATCGTGCAGCAGTCTACGACCACCGTGCCTTCCTGTTGGTTCTGAATTGTTTCAGGCAATTTGAGAGGCGCTTCGACAGTGATCCAGCGTGCATCGCGTTCTGCCCTATGGAGCGCGATCCGGTCTTCCATTTCTGAATCGTAGGCCTGAGCCGTCGCGACGAATATATGCGGCGGTGGTTGCGCCTCTGCCAAGGTCAGCGCCCGGCGGCTTTTCCCCGACCGCGCGCCGCCTAGAAGCAGAGTCAAATTGTCCGTCATATTGCCTCGTCCTGCCGCTGTTCTCATAACAGCATCGTGTGGCCAGAGGCACAGCGCACCGGGTTCGTGCCGTCAAGTTGCGATAGGGCGGTTAAGTACAGAGGTTATCGAACACCCAAAGGAAAAAGGCGGGGCATCTGCTGCCCCGCCTTCCAGATCACTTAGGTTCGGTCCAACTCGCTTAGCTTAAAGTTGGTAGGTCCCATCGACACGGGTGAGGGTGCCGCTCGCGTCGTCTTTCAGCGCTGCCGGAAGCAAGCTTTCGGGCAGATCCTGGTAACAAACCGCACGAAGGAACCGATCGATCGCCAGCGTACCCACTGAGGTGCTGCGGCCATCCGAAGTTGCCGGGTAAGGACCGCCATGGACCATGGCATGGGTGACGTCGACGCCGGTCGGCCAAGCGTTGGCCAGAATGCGACCCGCGCGCTGCTCCAGGACTGGCAGCAGTTTTGCCGCCTCCATATGGTCGGCTTCGTTCAGGTGAAGAGTCGCGGTTAGCTGACCTTCCAGACTTTCGAGAATGGCAGAAACTTCGGAAAGATCGCTGCAACGCACGATGATCGAACTCGGGCCGAAAACTTCTTCCTCGAAGCCGGCATTCTTGCGGAAGGCAGAGGCCGAAACGGTATAGACCTGCGCGCGACCGCAGGCACTCGATCCTTCTTCGCCAACACCGACCGGCTCGGCGCCGTCGAGCGCTCCAAGCGTACTGATACCGTTGCGATAGGCGTCGCTGATCCCTTGGGTCAGCATGGTCTGAGCAGGTACCGAACCCAGCGCTTCACGCGCCTTTGCGATGAAGCGATCGGTTGCCTCGCCTTCAACCGTCAGCACGATGCCGGGGTTGGTGCAGAATTGGCCCGCTCCCATCGATAGCGATCCGACGTAAGCTTCCGCCAAGGCTTCGGGCGCTTCTGCGAGTTTGTTTGGCATGAGGACGACCGGGTTGATGCTGCTCATCTCGGCAAAGACGGGGATGGGCACCTCGCGATTTGCAGCATGTTCCATCAGCGCCAGCCCGCCGCCGCGCGAACCTGTAAAGCCGACTGCTGCGATCCGCGGGTCCTTCACGAGAGCTTCGCCGAGTTCGAAATCGGTACCGGACAGAAGCGAGAAGACCCCTTCTGGCAAACCGCTTTCCTTGACGGCTTCGGCAATTGCGCCGCCCACAAGTTCGGAAGTTCCGGGGTGTGCGGGGTGCCCTTTGACCACGACGCAGCAACCCGCGGCAAAGGCAGAGGCAGTGTCTCCCCCTGCAACCGAGAAGGCGAGGGGAAAGTTGCTGGCGCCGAATACAGCGACCGGGCCCAACGGAATCTTGCGCATGCGCAGATCGGGCTTGGGCGGAGTACGGTCAGGGTTGGCATGATCGATCCTCAGACCTTGCCACGCGCCGTTCTCCACCTCGTCGGCGAACAGCCGCAACTGACCGACCGTGCGGCCGCGTTCGCCGTTTAGGCGCGCTTCGGGCAGGCCGCTTTCCGACATGGCACGCTGGGTGAGCGTGTCCCCAAGCGCGTCAATCTTGTCAGCTGCCAGGCGCAGGAAGGCAGCACGCTTGTCGAGCGCCAGGCTGCCGAATACCTTCTGCGCTTCTGCAGCGGCGGCGCAGGCATCGGCAACGTCGGATTTTGATGCTTCGGCGAATTCGGGATCGAGCTTGTCCCCGCTGGCCGCCTCTACGGCCGAGAAAGTGCGATCGCCGTTGCGCCATTCGCCCGCGATGTAGTTTTTGCCTGTCAGCATGGCCATTCTCTCCTGGATCCAAATTTGTCTTCGTGAAAAGGCGACTTGCAAAGCCGCAAATTTCCGTGAAAGGTAGCGCTAACATATACACACGATTGTGCAACAGCACAGCATGGGAGGGAATTTTGGAGAGAGCGCAGACAGGTGCCAATATGGCGCTGATTTCCGCAATTGTGGCAGTTGCCACCTTGGGCGGGTTTCTATTCGGATTCGATAGCGGTGTTATCAATGGGACGGTCGATGGTCTGAGGATCGCGTTCGACTCGGATGAAGTCGGCACCGGCTTCAACGTGGCCTCCATGCTGCTCGGCTGCGCGGTCGGCGCTTTCGTCGCTGGCAGGCTGTCGGATATTCTCGGGCGCAAGCGCACATTGCTGATCGCAGCCGCGTTCTTCATCATCAGCGCTTACGGTTCGGGTATTGCCGGATCGTCCGGAGAGTTCGTCATCTACCGCATCATCGGGGGGCTTGCGGTAGGGGCTGCCAGCGTCTTGGCGCCAGCCTACATCAGCGAAGTGACTCCTGCTGCTATGCGCGGACGGCTTTCGAGCCTGCAGCAGGTCATGATCATCGTCGGCCTTACTGCGGCGTTTCTCTCGAACTATCTCTTGGCTGAGTTCGCTGGTTCTTCGACCGACCAGTTCTGGCTCGGTTTCGAAGCGTGGCGCTGGATGTTCTGGATGGAACTGATACCGGCAACGATCTTCCTGCTGGCATTATTCTTCATCCCCGAAAGCCCGCGCTACCTCGTCACCCGGGGTGATCGCGACAAGGCTCATTCGGTGCTTTACCGACTGTTTGGCCACGAAACGGCGAACCGCAAGGTTGGTGAAATCGAGGCCTCCGTCTCCAACGATCATGCGCCCAGGCTGTCCGATTTGCTCGACCGCAACACACGCAAGGTTCGCCGGATCGTGTGGGTCGGCATTGGACTGGCGGTCTTCCAGCAACTCGTCGGTATCAATGTGGTGTTCTATTACGGTGCGGTCTTGTGGCAGGCCGTCGGTTTCAGCGAGTCCGATGCGCTCAAGATCAATATCCTGAGTGGCGCCATCTCGATCGCATCTGTCCTGGTGGCGATCGCCCTGATCGACCGGCTTGGCCGCAAACCGCTGTTGTTGATCGGTTCCATCGGTATGGCGGTGACGCTCGCGATCATGTCTTTCGCGTTCATGAGCGGATCGCTTGTCGATGGCAAATTGCAGCTATCGGATGGTGCGGGCTTGGCGGCACTGGTAGCCGCGAACATCTATGTCGCCTTTTTTAACTTCAGCTGGGGCCCTGTCATGTGGGTTATGCTGGGCGAAATGTTCCCCAACCAGATCCGTGGGTCGGGCCTTGCGGTCAGCGGCTTTGCTCAATGGGTCGCCAATTTCGGCATCACCATGACCTTCCCGATCATGCTGGCGAGTATTGGCCTGACCGGGGCCTATGGCTTCTATGCGATAAGCGCTGCGGTCTCGGTAGTCTTTGTCTGGCTGATGGTCCGCGAGACCAAGGGTCTCGAACTGGAGCAGATGGAGGGCTAGCGGCCCTTGCACTTTCACAACGGCCTGCGCCTGACTCTGGTTCGCGTCTTCCCCTGATGATACCGTTCGTCACATGAAGCAGAGCGGCCAGAGCAGGTCAGGCGGTTCCCGCAAGCGGCGCGTGGTTGTGCTGGGCGGGGGTACTGCTGGCTGGATGACTGCTGCGGGCCTCGTGCGGTTGCTCCCCCACGCCGTAGACGTGCAGTTAGTCGAGAGCGAAGATATCGGGATCGTCGGTGTTGGCGAGGCTACGCTGCCACATATTCGGGGTTTCATCGAAACGCTCGGTATCGACGAGGCGGCGTTCATGGAGGCTACTCACGCGACCTATAAACTCGGCATCGATTTTCGCGATTTCGGGCGGATCGGCACCAGTTACATTCACCCCTTCGGTTCTTTCGGCGAAGAATTGAATGGGGTCGCGTTTCATCACTACTGGCTCGAATTGCGCAGGCACGGGCTGGCCGGTCAGCTTGGCGACTATTCTCTGGCCGTTGCCGCTGCATTGGCGAACAAGTTTCGCCCACCGGCAGCCGACGAAAGCCTCGCTTCGACCTATGGTTATGCCTATCAATTCGATGCCACACTCTTCGGCCCCTTCATGCGCAGTTTTGCTACCGAAGCGGGTGTGACACGGCACGAAGGGAAGGTGGTTGCAGTTCGGCGCAACACCACGAATGGAGATGTCGCGGCCCTCGAACTGGATGATGGGGGTCTAATAGAAGGCGATCTGTTCGTCGACTGCTCGGGCTTTCGTTCTCTTCTTCTGGGAGAGGAACTGGGGGAGCAGTGGGAAGATTGGAGCCATTGGCTTCTATGCGACCGCGCAGCAGCCATGCCGTGTACGCATTCGAGCGAAGACATTTCTCCCTATACCACGGCCACAGCTATGCCTTCAGGGTGGCGATGGCAGATCCCGCTGCAGCATCGCATGGGTAATGGTTATGTTTTCTCCAGTGCGCATGTGAGTGAAGATAGAGCGTGCGAGGCAATCATTGGCCACGTGGACGGCAAGCCATTAGCCGATCCACGGATTCTGCGCTTTCGCCCGGGAAGAAGGCGCAGGTCGTGGTCCCATAATGTTATCGGGGTAGGGCTTGCGAGTGGGTTTCTCGAACCTCTCGAATCCACTTCCATTTACCTAGCGCAAATGGCGATAACCTATCTGATCGAACTCTTTCCCCAAGCCGACGCTATCGACGCGAGTGACAGAGACGAATTCAATCGTCTCGTGGATATGGAATACGAGCGGATCCGCGATTTCCTAATCCTTCACTACCACGCGACGACCCGCGATGATTCCGAATTCTGGAATGACATGCGAACCATGCGGGTACCCGACACTCTCGCCGACAAACTAGAGTTGTGGCGCAGGACCGGCCGGATCGCAAAATACTCAGAGGGCCTGTTTTTCGAACCGAGTTGGGTTGCGGTGTATATCGGCCAAGGCCTGATGCCGGACCAGCATGACCCCCGTCCGGCTGCACTCGATCGGACGAAACTGAAGCGCGCTGTGGACCGTCTGGAGCAGGCGGTGCGTGCCGAGGTACAGGGCATGCCGCGCCATCGCGATTTCCTGCGCTCCGATGCCTCGCGACTAGCCCCTGCGGCATGAGTGTCCCGCGCGAACCCCCGAGTCGCATCGTTGTGGTTGGTGCGGGTCCGCTTGGATTACTTGCCGCAATCGGATTGAAGCGCGCCTCGCCCGCCTCAGAGCTGGTCGTTGCGGGTGAAATGCCGGGCGTCAGCTCATTTGCCGACTGGTCCCATACCGCGATGCCTTTCACTACTTCCCTTCACCAAAGGCTGGGGATCGCAGAAAGCGAAATCGTCCAGAAAGCAGGCGGCAGTTATCGTTTGCTGACCCGTTTCATGGGGTGGGATGAACTCGGTTCAAATGGTGTCTTCTGCTACGGTGATGGCCTTCCCGCCGAAGTGAAAATAGCGTTCGCTCGCGACTTTGGCTCTGGCAATGTGGGACCAGCATCTCCCGTGCGATTTCCTTATCTGGCCGAGCGGCTTTGCGCTGCCGGCCGGTTCGCCTCGCCCCCGCCCGATCGGGTCACGCCGTTGAGCCACATTCCCTATGCACTCCGCTGGGATCCACATGCCTATCATCAACTCTTGGTGGCGAAAGCCCGCAATGTAGGAGTATGCTTTGCCCTAGGTCCGATTAAGGCGACAGACTGGAGTAAGGCAAGTTCGCTCGACGCGATTGAGATTGATAGGGCAGGCCGCTTAGAGGCGGATTTCTTCGTGGATTGCAGCGGGCCTGATGCGGTTCTTTTGTCTGCCCATCCTGATTTTGCCGCAATCGACTGGTCGGCTACGCTGCCGACCCGCACGATATACATCGCACGACCGAACCAGCCTGTCATCGCGCTGGAAGACCGTATCGCGCTGCTGGATCTGGGGTGGCAGACACAAGTGGCAGGAAGGCAAGGCCTTTGCGCTGTCATTGGTGTCGGTGAGGGCATTCCCCGCCAGCCAGTGCTTTCTGCACTTGGTGCATCTTTGGGAGCAGGTGTCGATCTTTCGCCCGGCCGCGCGACCCAGCCTTGGCTCGGCAATGTGATC
The DNA here is from genome assembly GCA_947504155.1 of uncultured Erythrobacter sp. Lineage (GTDB taxonomy): Bacteria > Pseudomonadota > Alphaproteobacteria > Sphingomonadales > Sphingomonadaceae > Qipengyuania. Next base: position 1,052,666 of record CANNGF010000001.1, on the reverse strand, counting down.
GCGCTTGGCGATGCGGGGGCGCGTTTCGAGCCGCTTGGTCCCTGGCACGCCGATCTCGCTCACCGCCAACTCGACCTGCTGCTGGAACTGCTACCAGGACGCATAATCGAACCGCTTGAACGGGAAGAATACAATCGTCGGGTCGGTCTTATGATCGATAATGTGCACGATATCCTGGCTCTGCATTATGCCGGTACTCGGGCGCGCAAGGTTTTTGGAGATCGCCCTACGCACGCCAATGTCACCAATCTAATCGATCAGTTCACGCGTCGCGGCCGCACGCCATTCCGAGAAGAATTTCCGCTCTCTTCGCAGGAACAATTTTCGTTACTTACCGCGCTTGGTTTCGCTCCGCGCGTTCCACTCTCGGCCGCCTCAATTGACTCTCGTCATGAGGAGAAAGCAATGACCGAATTCGACGCGACGGTCGCTAAGGCTCTGGCGTTTGCGCCGCCATATGAAAAATGGCTAGCTTCCGTTACGCGGGCTTATCCAGTGCGCGGCGGATGATCGACCGCAACTGCCCAAACAGGCTGTGGGAAGGCGGGCCCAGTATGCCCTTGGCATGATCGGGCAGATGCTTCCCGGGATCGCCGTGGCTTTCGAAGACATAGAAATCGAGAATGGTTTTCCAAAAGGCACGTTGATCTGGAGGTAGGTGGCGGAAGGCGAGCATTGCATGAAGTAATCCGCCATATGGACTTCCGACCCCCTCAGGTTGGGATGGTTTCCACCAGTAATTAACCAATATGCTCACCGGATCGAGCGACTGCACCCCATGCCACCAGCCATAAGGAATGTAGATCGCATCACCGGGTGCAAGAGTCGCCTGCCGTGCATCCTGCCATGCGGTGGCGAATCGCGGGAAGCGTTCAAGGTCGGGGGACTCTAGATCGACCATGCTGATAGGCGTTCCGGCGGGTGTCAGCTCGAAGGGCCCGGGATAGAGATCGCCGGTACGCTCTGGAGGGAAAAGTGTGAAGGAACGGTATCCGGCAACACAGCAGGCGACGTTTTCCTTGGCGTCGTAGTGGGGTGCTACTTTTATACGGTTTCCGATCCAGATACGCGGCGAGATATCGCTTAAAATGCTGAGGCCATTCTCTCGTGAGAAATGGGGGATAAGGCTGGCAATATCCTCCGACTGCACCGCCATTGCGGGCGGATCGTCTATGTCGCTTGCTTTAAGTAAATCGCTCAGGAAGCGGGAAAGGTGTCCCTTCGCCGTCACGAAGTTCAGTCCTTTCAAATCATCCGTGTAGAAGAAGCGCCCCTTTGCCGCAGGAGGTGCAGCAATAGCACTGACCGCGCGAGACGAATTGTGGCTCGTCAAATATCGGATAATTTCTGCATCACCGCGCCTTGCAGCTTCCACGGCGGGCCAGTCGGCGACCAGGCCTCGAAACACCACCGGCTCGCCATTCGTGCGAACCTGTTCCAGACCTTCTGTATCGAGCGGACCCTCAAATTCACGAATTGCGGCAGGAGCGGGAAGATCCATCATGTAGGTGCAATTCTGCCTGCAGTGATAGCGCCGCCCCGCTGCCGTAGAAAAACGTCCTGCGTGGGCATTTGCGCGACGGTACCCGCGATCGCGTTTCGGATATGTTGCAAGCGATCAAGCGTCTCGGGCCCGTCGAGTAACCGCGCGGCCGGGTGATAGCGATCCGGTTCGATACCTTGTCCCAGCATGACTGCCATCCAGCTTTCCTCGGTAAATAGCTCGTTGTCTTCACGAAAAATGCGGCCCGAACTCCGAAACATGGCTATTTTTTCCGCCAACCCATCGGGTGCCTCCAGATTTCGGCAATAGCGCCAGAACTCGGAGTCATCGCGTTCGGTCGCCTTATAATGCAGGATCAGGAAGTCGCGGATATCCCGGTACTCTTTTTCGGTTTCGGCGTTGAAGCGGGCAATTTCGAGAGCGGAAAAATCTTTGTCCGGAAAAAGCGCCATCAAGCGTGCTATGCCGGACTGAACTAGATGGATCGAAGTGGATTCCAGGGGTTCGAGGAAGCCAGCAGCTAGGCCCAGCGCCACCACGTTCTTCTCCCATGAGCGCTCCCTGCGACCAGCCTTAAAGCTCAGATGTATGGGATCGGCCAGCGGTTCTCCATCAAGGTTATCGAGAAGCGTTTTCGTCGCAATATCGCGCTCCATATGGCCAGAAGAAAAGACGTGGCCATTACCGATGCGGTGCTGCAAGGGAATGCGCCATTGCCAGCCAGCGGGTCTCGCAGTGGACCGAGTCAGCGGCTCGTTACGGCCCCCTAGTTTGCACGGCACGGCAACGGCGCTGTCACAAGGAAGCCAGCGTGACCAATCGAGGAAAGGGATCTCGAGTGTCTGACCGAGCAGAAGCGAGCGAAAGCCGGAGCAATCGATTAACAAATCACCTTCGATTTGCTGCCCATCGACCAGCGTTAGTCCGGTCACGAACCCTGTCTCGGGGTGTTGGCGGATATCGGCTACCTCGCCCTCTATGCGTGCCACCCCTCTAGCCTCGGCAATCTTTCGCAGAAATCGGGCATAGCGGCCTGCATCGAACTGGAAGGCATAAGCCAGCCGCGAGAGAGGTGAGCGGGGCATGTCGGGGCGCGGCCAATCGAACCGCCCGTCCTTCGCAGCCATCGCGGCGATTGAATAGCTCTCGATGGTCTCAGCTGCGCCCTGTTCCTTGCCGCGCAACCAAAAATGCCTGAACTCGATACCAAGCATGTCGATGCCGAACGAACCGAACGGATGAATGTACGAATGCCCTTCGCGGAGCCAATCGACGAATTCGATTCCAAGCTTGTAGGTTGCGTGGGTTTCGCGCAAGAACTCCATCTCGTCGATGCCCAGAAGCCGGTTGAAACTGACTATCTGCGGGATGGTCGCTTCACCAACCCCGACGGTCCCGATTGCCTCGCTTTCGACCAGTTTTACCGAGAAATCGGGTATGCCCCCCATCGCTTTGGATAGCGCAGCGGCGACCATCCAACCCGCCGTGCCGCCGCCCAGAATGACAACTTTGGAGATTGGTTCTGGCATCAAGCCTGATAGTCCGGCTGTTTCATTTGCATATCCTGCCGGTGATGCCAGCCACCAGACTGACGAAGGAAATTCTCGTGCGTGGGCAGCCTATCTGCCGTTTCGCTATAGGCCTGTCTCATCTGTACCATCGCGGAAGCGATCTTCTCGGCATCCAGTGTATCGGCGATTGGGTCGTAAGTGTCCGGCCAAATATTCTGGCCCAGCATTACGGCGATCCAGCTATCCGCGGCAAACAATTCCGCATTCTCGCGGAAAACCCTCCCGTGAAGCTTCCACAGATCCATTTTCCGGGTAAGGCTGTCGGGTATCGGCATATGCCGCACATAGCGCCAGAACTCGGTATCTTCCCTCTGGGTCGCCTTGTAATGAAGAATGATAAAGTCGCGGACGTCTTCGTATAATTCGGCCATCCCGCGATTGTACTCATCACGTTCTATCGGACTGATGGGATTGTCGGGAAAAAGCGCAAACAGTCGCGCGATGCCGTTCTGGATCAGATGTATGCTCGTCGATTCCAGGGGTTCAACGAACCCTGCGGAGAGGCCAAGTGACACGACGTTTCTGTTCCAAGCCTTACGCCGCATTCCGCTTCGAAAGGCTAATTTACGCGGGTCTTGCAGCGCCTCACCTTCTAAGTTCGCCAGAAGAACGTCCAGGGCGGTCTGTTCTTCCATATGAGCATTTGAAAAGACGTGGCCATTCCCAGTGCGATGCTGAAGCGGAATGCGCCACTGCCAGCCCGCACCGTGCGCTATCGATCGCGTAAATGGTGGAGGAGATCCATCATTACTGGACGGAAGGGCAATTGCCCGATCCATGGGAAGCCACTTGCTCCAGTCATCATAGCCAGTCTCCAGCGTTTCTTCGATCAGTAGGCCCCGGAAGCCAGAGCAATCGATAAACAGTTCCCCTTCGATGCGACGACCGTTGTCGAGCACTACTGCCGTAACGTTCCCGTCCTCGCTATCCTGTTCGACATGCGCGATCCGGCCTTCGGTGCGCGTCACACCGCGATCCTCTGCAAACCGTCTCAAGAAGGCAGCATAGAGCCCGGCATCGAAATGGTAAGCATAGGCAATCTGGTTCACGAGGGATTTTGCAGTAGGGGAGGGGCGACCGAACCTTTGCCTGAGCGCCGCGACGGTGCTCATCGAATAGTCACCGATCTTACCTCCATTACCGCTCCGCGCTTTTTCTCGCAGGAACAATTGATGGAATGGAATGCCATGGAACGGCTGGCCGTAGCTGCCAAAAGGATGAAAATAGCTGTCGCCGATCTGGCCCCAGTTCACGAATTCGATCCCGAGTTTGTAGGTTCCCCGGGTTTCCCTGAGAAATTCGTCCTCTCGTATACCAAGCATTGCATTGAATTTGGCCAAAGGGGGAATGGTTGCCTCACCCACACCGACCGTGCCGATGGCATCGGACTCAACCAGTTCGATGCTTCGTTGTCCATCGTCGAAAAAGCGCGACAGGGCAGCTGCTGCCATCCATCCGGCAGTCCCACCACCCACTATGACGACGCGCTTGATGCGCTCTCCACCGCCGGTACCGATACCATTTTGTGACGCCATCCTGCCCATTCCCCTCCGTCTTTCGGGGAATATGACAATTTTCTTTATTACGGCAAGCCCGGTCCCTTGCCATCTTGCCGACGTCGCTTTAGGAATGGCGTGAAGCAAGGGAAAGCTGCCTTTAAATTGGTAGCGGTAACATGGGAGGGGCTGAATGGCCGAGGCTACATCTAGCCGGACTGCGTCTGCATTTGGGCAGAACGTTTTTTTCAAATCAGTTTTGCGTGCAAGTGCTTCGGCGCTTGTGGTGGCTGGCGCCACCGTTGCGCCTGTCGCCTATGCGCAGGACAGTCAGCAAACGACGGAAGTCGAGGGCGCTGGCGAACAGCAGGTTGGTGCGGACCCCACTCTGGTGTCGGACGACGTCATCGTGGTAACTGGCATTCGCCAGTCGCTCGCGAATTCGCAGGATATCAAGCGTGACGCCGATACTATCGTCGATGCAATCACGGCAGAAGACATCGGCGCTTTGCCTGATCGATCCGTCACCGAAGCTCTGCAGCGCGTGCCCGGTATCGCGATCAATCGCTTCGCCGGCTCGAACGATCCGGACCATTTCTCGGTAGAAGGTTCGGGCGTGGTCATTCGTGGCCTGAATTTCGTCCGCTCTGAGTTCAACGGCCGTACGGCATTCGCAGCCGGCGTCGGCGGGCAGGCCCTCAACTTTGCCGATGTCCCCTCCGAGCTTTTAGGTTCGGTAATTGTGAATAAGAATGCCACCGCAGAGATGATCGAAGGCGGTCTGGCAGGAACGGTAAATCTCAACACGCGCAAGCCGTTCGATCGTGACGGTTTCCATATCGGATTCAGCGCAGAAGCAAACTACAGCGACTTCGTCGATAAATGGTCGCCGACGGGCTCTGTTCTGGTAAGTAATACTTGGGATACCGATGCCGGGCGCTTTGGTGTGCTGGTAAGCGGCTCTTTCTCGCAGGTGAAAAGCAGAGCCGACGGTATCCAGGTTGCCAATTACCAGACGCGTGATGGAATGCTAGTCGGTCTGGCCAATGAGTCGGACCGCTTCATTTGTCGCACTCGCCTGCCTACGGGGACCGACACCATGACATTGCCTCCTCCTGGGTCAGCCTGTGGCGACCTCGGCGCGGACGGTGCTGACGGGTTTGCCGATTATGCGGATTACCGCGTTGCTCCAGTAGGCGCACAGTTCCGGACGCAGGAGTTTGACCGAAAGCGCGATGGCTTTGCTGTCTCTGCGCAGTGGGAGAGTCTGGACGAGCGTACCCTATTCACGGCCGAATATATTCGTTCGCATACAACCAACGATTGGGGCGAATACACCTACGAGGTTGCCCCCGATCTTTCGGAATATTCAACTTTCCCCATCGGCTGCCAGCAGAATTCGAATGGTCCGCCGATTGTAGATAGCAATAATGCGGTCAATCCGGATGATGAGGTTCCCCCGCGAGCTCAGTGTCCAGTCGGTGAATTCACCGACTACGTCTACGATGAGAATGGGCTGTTCCAGTCAGGCTATATCGTTGATGTTAGCGACGGCTGGCGCGGTGACCCCGCTCTTTCTCCGTTCGTCCCGATTGGCGGATCTCAATATACCTTGGCACGCCGACAGGTTGAGGAAGAAACCCTTAACCAGGATTTCAGCCTTAATCTTCAGCACCAGCTGACGGAACGCGCCCATCTGTCTCTCGACGCGCAATATGCAAAATCGCACAGGGAAAATCTGGACTTCAGCGTTTTCGGATCGAATTTTGCCGACAACGAACTCGATGTGTCGGGCGATTACCCGGTCGGCATCGTGCATAAGCCCCAATTCCTTGGATACACTTGGTCTACGCCCGGAGACGCTTTGGCAAACTCCAGCGAAGAGGAATATTTTAACGATCCTCGGTTCCAGTTCTGGCGTTCGGCGATGGATCACGTCGAGGACAGCGAGGGCGAGCAATTCGCATTCCAAGCTGATCTCGATTACGAAATCGGTGATGACGCCTTCATTCGGCGCGCCAAGTTCGGGGCTCGTTTTCAGGACCGTGATCAGACTGTTCGCTACTCGCAATACAACTGGGGTATGCTGAGCGAAGTGTGGTCCGGCGACAGGCCGGTGAATTTCGGCGATACGGCTGAAGACGGCAATCAAGAGCGGTACGAGTTTCCAGACTTCTTCCGTGGCGAAGTCCCCGGTCCCCCGGGCGCATTTTATTACAGCGGGGATTTGACCGGCGACTATCAGGATACGGTCGATTACCTTTTGACAATACAGGACCGTGCCCGCGAACTGGGCGCTTCGCCATCATGGAATCCACTGGCCCAACGGCCCGGGGCAATTTCTGGATCGCCTTTCCTGCCATCCGAAGTCCAGACGGTGAGCCAGGCCGATAGCGCTCTTTATGCAATGGTCAGCTTCGGCAGTGACGATCTGTTTGGTGACATTCGCTTTTCGGGTAATGCGGGCGTCCGCTACGTTCACACATCGGTTCGTTCGGCCAGTTCGCGTGGCCCAGGCTCGGCGGCTTCCCTCAATATCGCCGATCCCTATGATGTTCGCTGTGCACTCAGATCGCGGCCAGACGCACTCGGGGGCGGAGAAGTTCGCCCGGGCGGGATCTGTAATCTGAGCGAGGGCGAGTACAATGCACTGCAATCTTTTGCTGATGGCAGCTTCCAGTACACTTCGATCACCAACGAATATGACTATTTCCTGCCGAGTGTGAACCTGAAGTTCGGTCTGACCGATGACATTATTTTCCGGTTAGCTGGATCAAAAGTCCTTACCCGGCCGGAAAACAGCTATATTCGGAATTACTTTACCTCGAGCATCGACACGTCCGGAAATCTCACCGGTACCGCCGGCGATCCCACATTGCTTCCGGCTACTGCGTGGCAATTCGACGCCACGCTCGAGTGGTACTTCGCGCGTGTGGGTTCGCTGACCCTCAACGGGTTCTACAAATCGATCGATAATTTCTTCTTCCAGTCGGTCAGGCCCGAGACGATCAGTAATGCAAGCGGTGAGACGCGCGACGTGCTTGTCCGTGGACCGGCAAATTTCGATGGCACCGGGAAGATCAAGGGATTCGAAGTCGCCTATCAGCAGACATTCGATTTTCTACCTGAGCCACTCGATGGTTTCGGTGTGCAGGCTAACTACACCTATATCGACAGCACCGGCTTGCCGAACACGTTCCTTAACGGTGGGGAGGTGCCTGATCCGTCGACCATTCCACCCGGCAATTTGCCGCTGGAGCAGTTGTCGAAGCATAATTATAACGTTGCCGGCTTCTACGAGAAGGGACCGATCTCTCTCAGGGCTGCCTACAATTGGCGATCGCGCTTCTTGTTGACAGCTTCTGACGTGATCTTTCCCTATTACTCGATCTTTAACGAGCCGACGGGGCAGCTCGACGCTTCCGTATTCTTCAACGTTAGCGACAACATCAAGATCGGCGCGCAGGGTGTGAACCTGTTGAACGAAGTGACGAAAACGACCCAGGCATACACGGGCAATCCGTCCGACCTGGCGCCGCGCTCCTTCTTCATGAACGACCGACGGTTCTCCTTCATCATTCGCGGCAATTTCTAGCGGCCAGGAAGTGCAGAAAAATAGCCGCGTCACCTTAATGGTGGCGCGGCTTTTTTACGTCACTGTCTTTGAAGCTATAGTCTGCGCAGCGCCTACGACCCTACGTAGAATTAGAATGCGGACGAAGCATATCTGCCCGCCGGTTCCGGCAGGCAGATTTATGTGCGATTTGGGCCCCGTTAAAAGTCAAGCTGCTCGGCGATTGCTGTTCTGAGCGGCTTGACCTCGTAGTCGGAGCTGTATGGCGTGCCCCGTACCTGAAGACCGTCAGGCCTTTCTGCTGGCTCGAAATACTGCAACCAGTTGAAGGTGTCGGTCATGCCCCATGCGAGGATATCGTCGAGGTGATCGCCGTATTCGAGCATGACATCGAAATAGCGCCGCGCGAACTCGGCAACCTTTTGATCGCGCTCCGCAATATTGGCCGGCAGCGCCTTGTCCTTCACGTCGAACTCGGTGATCAGCAGTCTCAGGCCCATCCCGGTCACTTCGTCGAGGAAACGCCGCCATTCCCGCTCAAGGTAAGGACCGACTTCGGTTGCCGGATCGATGGAGAACATCTCGATGTGTGACTGGATACCCAGAGCATCTACCGGAACGCCGCGCTTCACCATACCTTCGAGCAGCCGGAGAACATCGTCGCAATGCTTGCGATGGTCCGGCTCCCAGCTCATGTAATCGTTATAGACCAGCTGGGCATCAGGCAGTTCGTCGCGAGCAGTATGGAATGCCAGGTCGATGACCGCTTCGGGGCTACCCATGGCACGGCTGAGGCTTGTTTCTATCGGTGCATTGCGATCATGATCGATTGCCTCGTTGACGACATCGTAGCTGGTAATCTGCCCACGGTAGCGCCGCGTAACCGTCCTGATATGATCGACAAGCAACCTCTCTGCCTCGGCAGAGGGATTGGCGCCAAAATCATAGGTATTGAGCCAGTCGGGAAACCACTGCGGCCGGTGCCAGAGCAGCGTGTGGCCGCGAAGCTCCATGTCGTTTTGCTTCGCCCAAGCCGCGATGGAATCCATTCGTGAGAAATCGTAAGTGTCCCGCGTCGGACGGACGGTTTGCCATTTCATCTCGTTTTCGGGTACCACCAGCCCGCATTCGGCTTTGATGAGTTCCATGTAACGCGGGTTCTGGATCGATCCCTGGTCGGTACGCCCCGGTGTCGAGGCCACCGCGCTACCGAACCTGCGGCCGTTCCTGCGGGCAAGCGTAGCTAGACTAGGCTTCGGGTAGGGGGAGCCACCGCCCGTGGCATCAGACGAGAGAACCGAACTCCCCCCATAATTCGAAGCGCATCCTACAAGAGGAATGGCAGCAAGGCCGGTCAGTGCTTCGCGGCGGGAAAGGCGTAGATCCCGTGCCATCAGACGATCTCCACAAGGATTGAATCGAGGTTTACGGAGCTATTGCCCGCCGAAAGTTTAACTGGGCCCGGTTCGTTCACTTCATTGAAGTCTCTGTTCCAGAAGGCCAGCTGGCTTGGTGACAGGGTGAAAGCGATAGTGCGTTGCTCACCCGGCTTCAAAGTCAGGCGTTCGAACCCCTTCAACTCCAGCACCGGTCTAGTGACGGAAACATCGCTCCGCGTGATATACAGTTGAACGACCTCGTCACCGGCGAGGGAGCCGGTATTTCGTATATCCACTGCGACTTCTATCGTCTCATCTGCCCGGTACGTTTTCTTCGAAGTGCGCGGCGCTGAAATGGCGAATTGGGTATAACTCAGGCCGTGACCAAACGGGAACAGAGGGTCCTTATTGTCGAACAGGTAGCCGCGCCGTGCGCTGGTCTTGTGGTTGTAAAAGAAGGGTATCTGTCCTTCATTGCGCACCACCGTGACCGGCAGCTTGGCGCCTGGATTGACCTTCCCCAGAAGAGTTTCGGCCACGGCCAGTCCGCCCTCCTGCCCCGGGTACCAGCACTCCAAGACGGCATCGGCCTTCTCGACCACATTGGGCCAGCTCGGCGGCCTGCCATTATAGGCGGCAACGATCAAAGGCTTGCCCAGCGCTGCCAACGCATCGACCAGCGCATTCTGTTCGCCCACAATATCGATATCGGTGCGATCACCCAGATGATTCTTTGCAAAGCCTTCACGGCTGGTTTGTTCGGTATCGCCGATTGCGAGAATGATCGTATCCGCAGTCCTGGCGAGCTCGACAGCCTCCTCGATGAGGCTGAGATTCTTTTCGCGATCCGCCAGTTCGATCAGGTCCTGTGAGCGATCTTCGCTGGTGGTTATGAATACCCCTTGTGCGGTTACGAAGTCAGCTTCGGGCGCAATCTCACGCAGCCCTTCAATAAGACTGATGGTCTGTTTCGGCACGCTGGAATAACCGCCAAGGCGTGCGATCGCATGGTTGGGGCCGATCACTGCGACACGGCCCATCGTGTTGCGGTTCAGCGGCAGGGTCTCATTGCGGTTTGTGAGCAAGCACAGCGATTTGCGCGCGGCCTCTAGGGCCAGAGCCCGTGCTTCCCCATTGCCCGTGATCTGCTCCGACTGCTCCCAATCGCCATAAGGATCTTCGAACAGGCCGGCGCGAAATTTGAGCGTCAGCATGCGTGCGCATGCGATGTCGACCAGCTCCATGGGCACGCGTCCGTCGCGCACCGCTTGCGTGAGGGTAGCATAGGCCATGCCTTCGGGAAGCTCGCTATCGACGCCAGCTTCCAGCGACTGACGGGCGGCATCCTCCAGACTATCGGCTACCTTGTGCAGGGTTTCGAGCTCATGGACGCCGCCGTAATCGCTCACGATCACGCCATCGAAACCCCATTCGCCGCGAAGAACGTCGCCAAGCAGCCAGATATTCGCGTGGCTGGGAACGCCGTCGATCTCGTTATAGCTCGGCATCACGGCGCCGACCGAAGTGCGGCGGACTATTTCGCGAAAAGGAGGGAAGAAATATTCGCGGAGCTCGCGCTCGGCTACCTGAGCGGGCGACACGTTGTTCCCGGCCTCGGGCTGGCCGTGACCCGTCATGTGCTTGAGCGTAGCGAACACCTTGCCGTCGCGAAGCTTTTCGAACTTACCGGGCCCCTGCAGGCCCTCTACCGCGGCAACCCCCATTTCTCCGACGAGATAGGGGTCTTCGCCCCATGTCTCCTCGATCCTGCCCCATCTCGGATCACGGACGATATCGACGACCGGAGAAAGGACCAGCGGCACGCCGCGGGAGCGGACTTCGCGCGCAATGACCGACTGTACCCGGCGCATCAGATCAAGGTCGAACGATCCGGCAAGACCAATTGCCTGGGGGAACATGGTGGCTTCTGTGGCCATGTATCCGTGCAGCGATTCCTCATGCAGAAGTACTGGAATGCCGAGCCGGGTTTCCTCCACGGCCCACCGCTGGAGCGCGTTGATGAACTCGACCGTCTGACGGGGTGTCCGCCACCGGGCCGCCGTCCCGCCTGCCGCTCCGGAAATGCCGGGTACGCCGCGCTTGTCGCTTGGGCGTGTTACATGCCCGATGCCATCGGGAAAGGCCGCGCTGGCCTTTGCAGGGTTGAACGCCAGATCATCGATCATGTCCCCCTTGCCAGCCCAAGCCGTGCGGATCTGAGCGATCTTCTCTTCCAAAGTCATGCGCGCCATGAGGTCGGCGACGCGGACGGAGATCGGTGCGGACGGGTCTTTGTAGTGCGCTGCGCCCTGGGCGAAAGCCGCAGGCGCCTGCATGAAGGCGAGAGCCGAAAGGCTCCCGCCCGCAAGCAATTTCAAGGCACCTCTGCGGTGCATGCTCATGGTCGAACCGTCAGAGTTACTTCTTTCAGGTCCTCGGAATTCGGACCCACCATGATGGTGAAATCACCCGGTTCGACCACGCGTTCCATATCCCTGTCCCACATCATGAAGGCGCGAGGTTCGATGGCGATATCGACCTGCCGCGTTTCGCCGGGCTGGAGCGTGATACGCTGGAAACCGACCAGTTCCTTGACCGGGCGCGTCACCGAGCTGATGTCGTCCCTCAGGTAGACCTGCACCACCTCGTCACCCGTCATATCGCCGGTATTGCTAACCGGAACTCGAACGGTGACGCCCTCTCCTGCCGCAATGCTCTTGGTGGACAATACCGGGGCTCCGATATCGAAGCTGGTATAAGAGAGGCCATAGCCGAACGGATACAGCGGCGTTACCTCATCGAAGAGATAACCGCGCCGCGCGCTTGGCTTGTAGTTATAGAAGTTGGGCAGCTGGCCCACATTGCGGGCAGTCGTTACGGGCATCTTGCCGCCCGGGTTGATACGACCGAAAAGCGCATCGGCAATTGCCGTGCCCTGCTGTTCCCCGGCATACCAGGTTTCGAGGATGGCGTCGGCCTGCTCGGCAACTTCGGTATAGCTTGGCGGACGGCCATTCACGAGCACAGCGACAACAGGCTTGCCCAGGGCTTTCATCGCCTGGAAAAGTTCGTCCTGCTCGCCCACAAGGTCGAGACTGGTACGGTCGCCGAGGTGGCCGGGGGCCCAGCCCTCACGGCTCGTCTTTTCGGTGTCACCGATGAAAAGGAGGATGGTGTCTGCATCCTTCGCGACTTCCACGGCTTCAGCAATACGGCGCCGGTTTTCCTCCGGATCGCCGAGCTCAACCTCGTCATCCCACCAGTCGTCATCACCCTTGGTGATCTCTACCCCGAGGGAATGAACGATATTTGCGCGGTCGCCGACAAGTGCACGAATGCCCTCCAACGGAGTAACGCTGGCACGCGGTTCGCCGTAATAGCCGCCAAGCCGCGCGACGTCGGCATTCGGGCCGATCACGGCAATTGTCGGCTTCGCCGCACCAGCATCGGGCAGGGCGAGCGGCAGCACGCCGTCATTCTTCAGAAGAACTAGTGATTGCGCTGCCGCCTCGCGAGCGAGAGCGACGCCTTCCGGCCCATTCGACTGCTGAGCCAAGGCAAGATCGGGCCAAGGATTATCGAAGAGGCCTGCGTTGAACTTCATTGTCAGGAAGCGGCGGACGGCGGTGTCCAACTGTTCCATCGACACCTTGCCCTCGCGCACGCTGGCAGCCAGGTTCTCGAAACCGTCGCCTTCCGGCAGATCGACATCGACACCGGAGGTGAGGGCGAGTTCGCCGGCCGCCTTGTAGTCCGGCACGATCTTGTGCAGCCGCGCCATGTCCTCGATTGCGTAGTAATCGCTGACGACAGCGCCCTGATAGCCCCACTCGCCGCGTAGCACGTCATTGAGCAACCAGCTATTGGAGTGCGACGGAATGCCGTCGATTTCATTATAGCTTGCCATCACGGCATCGATTGCCGTGCGGGTGACGACCTGCTCGAACGGCGGAAAGAACATTTCGCGCAGCGTGCGCTCGCTGATCTGTGCCGGGCCGACATTGGTGCCGCTTTCCGGCTGGCCATGGCCGGTCATATGCTTGAGCGTCGCCATGACCTGGCCATCGCGCAGTTTGCGATCCGTGCCGATGCCGGTCAGGCCTTCGACAGAGGCCACGCCCATTTCGCCGACCAGATAGGGATCTTCGCCGAACGTTTCCTCGATCCGGCCCCAGCGCGGATCGCGCGCGACGTCTACCACCGGGGAGAGGACGAGGTGGACGCCGCGCGCGCGGACCTCGCCTGCAATGAGATCGTTTATCTCACGGATGAGATCGGGATTCCATGTGCTGGCGAGGCCAATCGATTGGGGAAAGGCAGTGGCATCCTTGGCGGCGAAGCCGTGGAGCGATTCTTCGTGGAAGAGAACCGGAATGCCCAGGCGGGTTTCTTCCATTGCCCACTTCTGCGCGTCGATTACATACTGGATACTGTCTTCAATATTTCTGCGCGGTATTTCGCGCGGGCTGGATGGGCCGAGCCGGTCAGACGGGCGGGCAATCTGCCCGATACCGCTGGGAAAGCGGCGTGAAGCCTTCGCGGGATCGAAGTCGTCGCCCTGGCCCTGAATTTCGCCTTTGCTGTCCCAGATCGTGATGATCTGCGCGACCTTTTCTTCAAGCGTCATCCGCGCGAGAAGATCTTCGACCCGCTGGGCGACCGGCAGGCTGCTATCCCAGTAAGGTGCATCCTTCATCGCTCTTTCGACAGCGACTTCCTGAGCCATCGCGGGTGTAACTGAAGTAAGCTGGAGCGCTGCCAGGCAGACGCCCATGGCGAGCGCAGTTCGCTTGATTCGACGCATAATCTTGTCCCTCTCCCGTGGGGCGACTTGACTGCCGCCGCCGTTGTGGTAGCGCTACCATGATGAGAGGGAGAAGGCTTGTCAACTGGCTTCAATGCCTGTTTGTGGCGATGGCGATATGCAGCGCTGGGACGGCGCCCGCATATGCCGAAGACGGATATGATCTGTGGCTGCGCTATGCGCCCCTGCAAGGCGGGGCGCTGGCAGATCTGCAGGCGAATTCGCCGGTTGCTGCACTGGCAAATGGCACGACGTCGAGCGCGACTCTCGACATCGCGATGGACGAGCTGTCGCGCGGGTTTGCCGCTCTTCAGGGAGTAAGGGATCAGCAACCGAAGCCAGGTTCGGTAACGGTTCTGCTCGATTGCGGTGAGGATGTCGGTGACGGACTGCGCGGACATCGTCTGGAATCGGAACTGGACGCCGGGCGGAGCACCTTCGTTGTCGTCGCCGAAGATCACCTCGGGTGCCTTTATGGAAGTTTCGCGCTGCTCCGTGAATTAAGCACTGGCAAGCCACTTTCCGAAATCGCGGTCGCAGAAGCTCCGGCGATGCCAATGCGCATGCTGAACCATTGGGACAACCCCGACGGCCACGTGGAGCGCGGCTATGCCGGACGCTCGATCTTCGACTGGTGGCACCTGCCCGAACGCCTCGACCAGCGGATTATCGACTATGCCCGAGCAAACGCGTCGCTTGGCATAAACGGCGTGGTGGTCAACAACGTAAACGCGAAATCCTTCATGCTGGAGCCGCGCTATATCGCCAAGCTCGCGCGGCTTGCCGATGCGTGGCGCCCCTACGGTATTCGCATCTTCCTGTCGGCTCGATTCAGCGCGCCGCGTGATATCGGCGGTCTCGGAACGGCAGATCCGCTCGACCCGGCGGTCCGTGCATGGTGGCAAGCGAAGGCGGACGAGATCTATGCCGCCGTGCCGGATTTCGGTGGGTTTCTGGTCAAGGCGAATAGCGAGGGGCAACCGGGGCCGCAGGACTACGGACGCACCCATGCCGATGGCGCGAACATGCTCGCAACGGCGCTGGGGAAGCGGGGCACGGTCATCTGGCGCGCCTTCGTCTATTCTGCCGAAGACGAGAACGATCGCGCCAAGCAGGCCTATGAGGAATTCGTCCCGCTCGACGGTCAGTTCGCAGACAATGTGATCGTGCAGGTCAAGAACGGCCCGGTCGATTTTCAGCCGCGCGAGCCCTTCCATCCGATGTTCGGCGCGATGCCGGAAACCAAGCTGATGCTCGAAGCACAGATCACGAAGGAATATCTCGGTTTCGCAAGCCATCTCGCCTTCCTTGCACCCATGTGGAAGGAAGTGCTGGATGCCGATACCGGCCGCGGCGGAACGGTTGCGCAGATCATCGCGCCGGTGGGCATAGCCGGGGTCGCCAATACCGGATCGGACCGAAACTGGAGCGGTTCGGATTTCGACCAGGCCAACTGGTATGCGTTCGGCCGCCTGGCCTGGGATCCAGACCTGTCGAGCGAAGAGATAGCGGGCGAATGGGCAGCCCAGACATTCACCCGCGATCCTGGCGCGCTAGACACGATTACCGCAATGATGCTGGAAAGCCGCGAGGCGGTGGTGAGCTATATGACCCCGCTCGGACTTGCGCATCAGATGGACACCGGCCACCATTACGGGCCGGGCCCGTGGGTTTGCGATTTGGCGAGGCCGGAATGGAACCCTTGCTATTACCAC
Organism: uncultured Erythrobacter sp.; assembly: GCA_947504155.1. GTDB lineage: Bacteria > Pseudomonadota > Alphaproteobacteria > Sphingomonadales > Sphingomonadaceae > Qipengyuania. Next base: position 1,036,623 of record CANNGF010000001.1, on the reverse strand, counting down.
CGGGCGGACCGTTCGGGTATCGGTTTCGACCGGACCGAGAGCGGATCGGATGCCTTGTCCCAATACGCCCTGCCGGTTGCAGCGCAGTGGGCGAATCCCAAGGAAATCGATCCGAAATATCTCCTCTGGTTCCACCATGTCGCGTGGGACGATGTTCTGCCGAGCGGTCGCACGATTTGGCAGGAACTGGTCTACGAATACGATCGCGGGGTGGCGACTGTCGATGACATGGCTCGAAAATGGGCAGGTCTGCGCGGGAAGATAGATGCCGAACGCTATCGCGCTGTGGCAGAAAACCTAAAAATCCAGCAGGCCGAAGCGCGCTGGTGGCGCGATGCGTCCATTGCTTACTGGCAATCGGTCAACGGACTGCCGATGCCCGCTGGGTCTCCTCCTCCAGCCGAAACGCTGGAAGCCTACAAGGCCCGCCAATTTCCCGAAGCGCCCGGGCAGTGATGGCCCTTGCCGATCTTGCAAGCATGGCTTTATGGCTCTGCGCATGACCGGAACCGAAGGGACAGCCGCCAGCAGGCGGAAGCGCAGCGCACGCCGCAACAACACCGCACCGACCATCGCTGACGTTGCCCGCGAAGCGCAGTGTTCGCCGATGACGGTCAGCCGGGTCATCAATGGTGAGGAAAACGTGCGCGATCACACGCGCGAAACCGTCCTCGCTGCCGTGAAGAAACTCAATTACGTGCCCAACCGCGCGGCGCGCTCTCTTGCCGGGGGGTCGCAGCTCAGGATTGCACTGCTGTTCGATAATCCGTCTGCATCTTACCTCAGCGAATTCCTGATGGGGGCTCTGGAAGAAGCCAGCCGCCGCGACATTTATCTGGTCGTGCAAAGCCAGGAGGCGGTCGCTCACAGCAGCGAACTGGTCCGGGGCCTGATCGAAGGCGGCATCAGCGGCTTCATCCTGCCACCCCCGCTGTGCGACGATCAGCGCGTGCTCGATCTGATCGAGGAGGCGGGAGCAACTGCCGTCGCCGTGGGTCCCGGCAAAGCCCGCGGGTCCTATGGCTCGGTCCTGATCGATGAATATCAGGCCGCCTATGACATGACCCGCCATATCATCGGCCTGGGCCATGAACGCATTGGCTTCATTATCGGCAACCCCGAACAGATCGCCAGCGGCAGCCGTTTGAAAGGCTATCGCGAAGCGATGGAAGCTTCGGGACTGACCGTCGATGAAAGCCTGATCGCACAAGGGCAGTTTACCTATCGTTCCGGCATGGTCGCTGCTGAAAAGCTACTGAGCGCGGATCATCGTCCCACCGCGATCTTCGCCTCCAACGACGATATGGCCGCCGCCACCGTAGCCATGGCACATCGTCGCCATCTTGATGTGCCCAACGATATCACCGTTTGCGGCTTCGACGATACCGAGCTGGCCCGATCGATCTGGCCGGAACTGACCACGATTCGGCAGCCGATCCGGGAAATGACCGCCCAGGCAGTGGTGCTGATTTCGCAAGCCCACAACAAGTCGAGCCGGTCGCTGCGTGGCAAAAGCGAAGAGATTCTCTTTCCCTACGAACTCATCCGCCGCAATTCCGATGCGGGACCCAGCCTTGCATCATCCTTCAATCCAAAGGGCGAGAAGCCATGACAGAGCGCAGTGGCGCCAAACTGAGATCGCGTGACTGGTTCGACAACCATGAACGCATGGACATGACCGCCCTCTATCTTGAGCGGTTCATGAATTACGGCGTCACTCCGGAAGAACTGCGCAGCGGCAAGCCGATCATCGGCATCGCGCAAAGCGGCAGCGATCTTTCGCCTTGCAACCGCATTCACCTGGAACTGGCCAAGCGCACGCGCGACGGCATCCGCGATGCAGGCGGCATTCCTATCGAATTTCCTGTCCACCCCATTTTCGAAAATTGCCGCCGCCCAACCGCTGCGCTCGACCGAAACCTGCTTTATCTCGGGCTGGTCGAACTGCTCAACGGCTATCCGATCGATGGCGTGGTGCTCACCACCGGCTGCGACAAGACCACGCCGAGCCAGATCATGGCGGCATCGACGGTCGATATTCCCGCCATCGTGCTCAGCGGCGGGCCGATGCTCGACGGCTGGCACGACGGCGAGCTGGTCGGCAGCGGCACGGTGATCTGGCGCAGCCGCCGGAAGCTGGCGGCGGGCGAGATCGACGAGGAAGAGTTCCTCAATCGGGCAACCTCTAGCGCGCCGAGCGCGGGGCATTGCAATTCGATGGGCACTGCCAGCACCATGAACGCGGTGGCCGAAACGCTCGGTCTCAGCCTGACCGGCTGCGCCGCGATCCCGGCACCCTATCGCGAACGCGGGCAGGTTGCCTATCGCACCGGGCGGCGGATCGTGGAAATGGTGCATGAGGATTTGAAGCCCTCGGACATTCTGACGCACGATGCCTTCCTCAACGCGGTCGCCGCAGTCAGCGTGCTGGGGGGATCATCCAATGCGCAGCCACATATCCAGGCGATGGCAGCGCATGCGGGCGTGCGGCTGGAGCCGAGCGTTTGGCAGGATCATGGCTACGATCTGCCGCTATTGCTCAACATGCAGCCTGCGGGCGAATATCTGGGCGAACGCTTCCATCGCGCAGGCGGCGTACCCGCTGTGCTGTGGGAATTGCTGGAAGCGGGCGTGCTCAAAGGCGATGTGCACACCTGTACCGGCGCCACGATGGCGGAAAACCTCGCGGGCCGCGAGACGAAGGATCGCGAGATGATCCGCCCCTTCGCGAGTCCGCTGATGGAGAAGGCGGGCTTTCTCGTCCTGTCGGGCAATCTGTTCGACTTCGGCATTCTAAAGACCTCGGTCATTTCGGACGAATTCCGCGCCCGCTATCTCTCGCGCCCCGGCCATGAAGGCGTGTTCGAAGCGCGCGCTATCGTGTTCGACGGGTCGGATGATTACCATCACCGGATCAACGACCCCGATCTCAACATCGACGAGGATTGCATCCTGGTCATACGGGGATCGGGCGTTATCGGCTGGCCGGGAAGTGCAGAGGTGGTAAACATGCAGCCGCCTGACGCGCTGATCCGTGCGGGCACGCAGTGGCTGCCGACACTGGGTGACGGTCGCCAGTCCGGCACCAGCGACAGCCCCTCGATCCTCAATATCTCGCCGGAAAGCGCGGTCGGCGGTGGGCTGGCATGGCTGCGCACCGGCGACATCATCCGCGTCGATCTCAACGAAGGCACCTGCAACGCGGATGTTGCGGAGGCGGAGATCGAACGACGGCTGGCCGAGGAGAGCATTCCGGAAACGCCCGCGCACAACACGCCGTGGGAAGAGCTTTTCCGTGAAAAGACCGGCCAGCTTGGTGAAGGCGGCGTGATGGATTTTGCGCTAAAATATCGCGGCACATCGAGGAAGCTGCCGCGCCATAACCACTGATTATCTGGGGCGGGCCGGGGCTTCGCGCTCAGCCTGCCTCGATCCGCATCGCCACCGAAACGGCACAGCCTTTAGGTGCGCTGGGCACGGATGCGGGGGCGCGGTTCAGCGCGTCGGGCGGGTGGTTCACCGGCTCGAGGCAGAGCTCGGTTGATCGGGGCGGCGAAAAGACATGCAGGAAGGGGGCGCCCGATGCGGCGACGGTGATGGTTCCCTGATCGTCTGCGATGGTGGCGCGGCCTTTCCAGCCGGTGAAGCAGTGATCGACCAGAGTTTCGGGCAGCGCGCTGCCCTTCGACCATTCGGCTATTGCATCTGCCGCTTGCACTTTTCCATCGGGCAGAAATTCCGCGTCAATGGCCAGCATCCCGTCGGCGTCGAAGCAAACCTGTGTGGTCGCAGACCGGCGGAAGTAGGGGTGCAGGCCAAGCCCCAGCGGAGCGGCTTCGCTGGCGCGATTTTCGACCTGCAGCATGATGGTGCAGCCGTCCTCGTCCAACGTGATATGCTGCCGGGCAAGATAGGGCCATGGCCATTCGCCGCCCCCGTCATAGCCATGCTCCAGGACAGCAGAGCCGGTGTCCTGGCGGGCGATGGTCCATGAACTTGTCCAACCAAATCCGTGGAGCGGATGCCGCTGTGGCGCCAAGTTGGGGCCGATCCGCACTTGGCGGTCGCCGAAAGAGAAACGGCCCTCGGCAATGCGATTACAATAGGGCACGAGCGGGAAACAGGCAGACGCCAGCACCTCATCCGATTTCGCGGGCATTTCACGCAGGATCGGCAGGCGATCGCGGAACAGACCGGCAAGGCAGCCGCCGGTTTTCGGGCGAATAATGGCCTCCCACGCGCCCGCCGTCAGGATAATGTCAGCCATCGACTGCCTCTATCGCTCGCTTGCCATCTTCGTCGCAGCCCGATCTGGCCAGAGGCTCATTCTGTGATGGCGAGTTCGAAGCCGGGTATTGCATCCCCATTGCCGTCATAGAGGTTCACCACCGGCGCATCGGCCCAGGCATAGCGTACCTTCGTCACCGGGGCATCGGGGGCGACCGGAATGACCATGCGATCACCCGTCAGTTCCGGCTGGACGAAGCGGCAACTTTCCTGCGTCTCGCCGCACAGCTCCACGCCGAGCGCCGCCGCGCCGCCATATGCCACCAGCGCGCCGTCGACACCGGTAAACCGGACCGTCACGCTGCCCCCTTCGCGTTTTGCGCTTTGCGGCATGGGCATCTGCTGACCCATGAAGGCATGCGCCAGACGGCGGCCCAGCGTGTTCTTGTTGGCCGGGTGGATATCTTCCGGCTCGCCCAGATCGATTGCCGTGACCAGCGCCGCATTGGGTGCCGCCATGACGGCATCAAGCTGTTCCTGACGCAAGTCGGCCCAGCTTGAGGGGCCAGGCTGCGACTGGCGCTGGCCGAAATTGGCAAGCTGGACGACCAGCATTTGGGCCTGATCGCCGAACTGGGCGCGCCAGCCGGAAAACAGCCCTTCGAGGCGCTTGTCGTAATCGGCCTGACCGGCGTCGGATTCGCCCTGATACCAGGCCACCGCTGCCAGCCGCATCGGGCCGAGCGGGGCGATCATCGCATTGTGCATCACGCCTGCCCCGGCATTGGCATCCCATGGCGCACGTGGTGGCACGTTCTGAAACGGCGCGACCGAATATTCCCAGTCGGCCCCCAGCGGGAGGGCTTCGCCGCCATCGCCGAGGGTGAAGAACAAGCGATCGGGTCCGCCGAAGAACCCGCCCATGTCCCAGGCATTGTTGGCGGCGATCAGAACTTCATTCTCGCCGGCTTTCAGAACTTCGGCGGGCACGCGATAGGTGCGCTCGACACCCCAGCCGAAAGTGTAGCCGACCGGCTGGCCGTTGACGAAAGTGAGGTCGAGATCGTCGATCGCGCCGATGGAAAGTTGCCCGCCCTGCGCGGCCTGTTCCTCGGTTAGCGTCAGCGTCTGGCGCAGCCACACATTGGCGCGCGGTTCGGTGTCGAGGCCGGTGCCGGTCCATTCGTTCCAGAAGGAAAAAGCCGGGATCGGCGCCCAGTCGAGTACAGAGCTGTCACGCCACGGTTCGCGGCCGCCGTCCTGCTCGCGCCACCAATCCATCCAGCGCGGCGCGAAGCTTTGCGTGGCGCGGTAGGGATCGGCTTCATAGGCACGGAGCAGGGCGAGCGTGTCTTCGCCATAGAGGCTGGAGACGGCTTCGGGTGAGAGCCAGGCGCGGGCCGCGCTGCCACCCCAGTTCGAGTGAATGAGGCCGACGGGCACTTCGGGCCGCTCGGCGCGCAGGTTCTTGGCCATGTAGAAACAGGCGGCCGAAAAATCTGCGACGGTTTCCTTGTCGGCGGCATTCCAGGCGACAGGGGACGCGAAGCTTTCCTGCGGAACGGGGGCCGTCCTCTGCTGCACTTTCAGCAGGCGGATCCCGTCATCCGCCGCGCGGTTGAGTTGGTTGCCCGCATCGAGCGCGCGCGTGACGGGCAGTTCCATGTTCGACTGGCCCGAACACAGGATCACATCGCCGATCAGGATATTCTTCAGCTGGGTTGCGCCGGTCGGGTCGGTCAGGGTGAGCGTGGCGGGACTGGCGCTGGCTGCGCGGGCGGGCAGGGTGACGGTGAAGGCACCTTCCGCATCGGCGCGGGCGCTGGTGCGGGTTTCGCCCATTACCGCAGTGACCGTGGAGCCAGCCTCGGCAGTCCCGGCAATCACGATCGGCTGCCCCTGCTGGAGGACCATGCCATCGCCATAAGCGGGGCCCGGTATGGGCGCGGCGCTGGCGGCGGCAGCGGCGAGCGAGGCGAAGGCGGTGCCGAGGAGGAGGTACTTCATCCCAGCTTCGCCCGCGTCTGCGCGAACCCGGCGACGGGTGCGGCGAAGGCAAACAGGCTGCCCGCTTCGGGATAGCGCTCCATATCGGCAGGCGTCATGTTCTTCGTCGCGCTGGTGACATAGGCAGTGCGGAAATCGGACCCGCCGAAGGCCATCTTGGTCACATCGCGCGCGGGGATATCGATCGTGGTGTCGAGCTTGCCGTCAGGGCTGAAGCGGGCGACCTTGCTGCCCAGATAGAGGCCGGTCCACACATAGCCTTCCGCATCCACCACCGGGCCGTCGGGATAGGCATCGGGAAACAGGGCGCCCGTATCGGCGAAAGGCCGCGCTTCGCCCACGCCGCGCGGCGACAGATCGGCGACCATGATCTTCTGATCGCTGGTGTTGGTGAAATAGATCCGGTCCCCGGCGGCATTCACCGCAGGGCCGTTGGTGATGGTGATGCCCGAAGGCCCCGCCGCGCGGATATCGCCGCGGTCGAACACATAGAACCGGCCCGAGGCGCTGTTTTCCCCGTCATCCATCGATCCGAACCACACGCGGCCCCAGGGGTCGGTGCAGGCATCGTTGAGCCGGTTGGTCGCCGGTTCGCCCGGCACGCCGCCCAGTTTTTCGAACGAGGCGGTTTCGGGATCGAACAGGTAGAGGCCATCCTTCAACCCGCACAGCAATTTGCCGCCTTCCGCCGGGATCGCCCAGCCAATCTGTTCGGGTGCCTCGGCATAGGAATTGCTGCCGTTGGCCGGATCGAAATGCCACAGCCGGTGCCGCTTGATATCCACGAACCACACCACCTGGCGTTCGGCATCCCACAGGACCCCTTCGCCCAGCTTCGTTTCTGCGGGAAGTACTGCCTTTACATCGGCCATCAGCGCCATCCTCCATCCACCCAGTAATTATGCGCGGTGCAATAGCGCGCGTCGTCCGAAGCCAGGAACATGATCATGGCCGCAATGTCGACCGGCTGCAGCCGCCCGTCGAGGCACTGCGCCGCCACGATTTCGGCTTCGCCTTCGGGCGTATACCATTTCATCTGCCGCGGCGTCTGGACATTGCCGGGGATCACGGTGTTCACCCGGATATTGTCGCGGCCCAGTTCGCGCGCCAGGCTGCGCGTCAGCCCTTCGATCGCGGCCTTGGCAGTCTGGTAGATCGTGAGATCAGGCAGGCCGAGATGCCAGCTGATCGAACCCATGTTGACGATCGAACCGCCACCGTTTTTCTTCAGGTGCGGCACGACTGCTTTCGCGGCGAAGAATTGGTGCTTGAGGTTCACCGCCATGCTCTGGTCCCAATAGTCCGAGCTGACTTCCTCGACCGAATGCCGGTCATCGTTGGCGGCATTGTTCACCAGCACATCGCACCCGCCCAGATGGGCGACGATATCGTCGATCTTGGCGGCATAGCCATCGCAATCGGTAATGTCGCACTGCACGAAATGCGGGGCGATCTCGGCATCGGGTGACAGGCGCTCGACCAGTTCGCGGCCTGGTTCTTCGAGGATATCGAGAAAGGCCACCGCCGCACCCTGGCGCACGAAGCCTTCCACGATCCCTTCACCGATCCCCGATGCCCCACCGCTGACGATGACTTTTCGCCCGCGGAGACTCGGATAGACGGCGCCAAGCGCTGCGTTGCGGGGCTCTTCATTCATGTACTTACTATCCTCGTCCCAAGCGGAAACGTGCTGTTCTCGATGCACGCGGCGCTTTAAATTTTGTCGATGAGTCCGCGCCCGGCCAGATTGGTGGCGAAGGCGGCAATGCCCATTTCCCAAGGCGCGGCATCGCGCGATGTGGTGACCGTGTTCTGCAGCGTGCCGATCCGGTCAGATTTGATAGTGACCTTGTCACCGATCTTGTGCGTGAAGCCGGCGCCTTCTTCATCGCGATCCTGCGTCGGCGCGAACAGCGTGCCGCAGAACAGCACGAAGCCGTCGGGGTAGTGATGTTCGGACAGGCACTGGGCCACCAGGTCGAGCGGATCGCGGCTGATCTGGCCCATGATATTGGTGCCTTCGAGGCGATAGCCATCGGGCCCTTCGATGGTAAGATCGACATTGGCCGACCGCACATCGTCAATGGTGAAATGCTCGTCGAACAGGCGGATGAAGGGGCCGAGCGAACAGCTGGCCGTATTGTCCTTCGCCTTGGACAGCAGCAATGCGGAGCGGCCTTCGAAATCGCGCAGGTTCACATCATTGCCCAGCGCGGCGCCGACCACTTCGCCATGCGCATCGCAGGCAAGCACCACTTCGGGTTCGGGATTGTTCCAGCTGGAATCGGAGCGCACGCCGATTTCGGCGCCATGGCCCACCGATGACAGCACTGGCGATTTGGAAAATATTTCCGCATCGGGGCCGATGGCCACTTCCAGATATTGCGACCACATGCCTTCTTCGATCAGCGCGGCCTTCAATTGCATGGCCTCATCGCTGCCGGGCACGACAGAGCGGATGCCCGAACCCACCTTGCCTTCGAGCTGGGTGCGGATTTCGGAAGCCGCCGCAGCATCGCCGCGTGCCTGTTCTTCGATCACGCGTTCGATGGCGGACAGGGCGAAGGTTACGCCCGCCGCCTTGATGCATTGCAGATCGATGGGGGAAAGCAGGCTCCACCCTTCGGGCAGGCCATCGGTCACGGGGCCGATCAGCGTACCGCCATCGAAGGCGCGCCGCGCGATGGCGCCCGAAACGGAGGCAACGCGGTTGGTCAGATCGTAAAGATTGCCCTGTTCGATCAGGATGACGCAGGGGCCATCGGGTGACTGGGCCCGCCCCAGAAAACGCCCGCGTTCGTAATCGGCTGGCAGGCTGTCGGAAATATTGTCGGCCATATTCTGGCTCTTGCCCTCCCTTGTGATAGCGCTACCATAAGCACGAGACCGCGAGGGAACAAGCCCCATCGCGGCCAATGGAGGGAGAGAGATGAAGTTTATTAGCAAAACCGCATTGCTCGGCTGTGCGGCGGCCCTGTTGCCCGCTGGCGTGCCGGTGCAGGCCCAAGGGCAGGGACCGGCGAAATCCACCGCCAGTTTCGATTACATGGAATATAAGGCGGTGAACGAAGCGCCCGCTGCGCCGGAAGGCAGCTATCGCAATCCGGTGATCCCCGGCTTCCATCCCGATCCATCGATCGTGCGAGTCGGCGATGATTTTTATGCCGTCACATCCACGTTCAGCTGGTTTCCCGGCCTGCCGATTCTCCATAGCACCGATCTGGTGAACTGGACGCTGATCGGCAATGCGATCGACCGCCCGGGCCAGATGGATTTCAGCGGCCTGGGGACCAATCGCGGGCTGTTCGCCCCGGCCATTTCCCATCACGATGGCAAGTTCTGGATCGTGAACACCTGCATTGAATGCGGGGACAATTTCGTGATCACCGCCGATGATCCGGCGGGCCCGTGGAGCGATCCGACCTGGCTCGATTTCGGCGGGATCGATCCCTCGCTCTATTTCGCCGACGATGGCACGGCATGGATCGTCTATAACGATGCTCCGCCGACAGAGCCGCGTTATGAAGGCCACCGCGCCTTGTGGCTGCAGCAATTCGATCTGAATACGATGCAGGTGCTGCCCGAACGCACGCTGCTGGTCGATGGCGGAGTCGATCCGTCGACCAATCCGATCTGGGCGGAAGGGCCGCATATCTATCATGTCGATGGCTGGTATTACCTGCTGACCGCGGAAGGCGGCACGGCGGACCAGCATTCGCAGACCATCTATCGTTCGCGCGATCTGAAGGGTCCTTACGAGCCGGGCGATTTCAACCCGATCCTGACCCAGCGCGATATGCCTGCCGACCGGCCCGACCGGGTGGAGGCGACCGGCCATGCCGATATCGTGCAGCTGGACGATGGCAGCTGGTGGGGCGTCTTCCTCGCCACGCGGCCGTTCGAAGGGCAATCGACGCTGCTGGGGCGTGAAACCTTCCTGCTGCCGCTGGAATGGAAGGACGGCTGGCCGCGCTTCCTCGACCGGGGCGAAGCCGTGCCCATGGTGACGAAGCGGCCCAATCTGCCGGTGGGCAAGGGCACCGACTGGTCGCAATGGCGCGAGGATTTCAGCGCGCCCCTATCCGATGAATGGATCGGCATTCGCAATCCGACAGCGGAACAGTCGCTGATGGTCGGCGATGGCAGCCTGCATGTGATTTCCGGCAGCGATGCCGCGGGTAGTCTGGGCAAGCCCGCCTTCACCGGCCGCCGGATGCGCCATCCTTCCGCCGATTTCACCACCAGCGTGGATTTCGATCCCGGTTCTTCCAATGATTTCGCGGGCCTGCTCGCATTCATGGACGAAAGCCATTTCCTCGCTTTCGGGCAGGAGGGGGACAGGCTGGTCGTGCGCCTGCGGACCGATGGCGATCAATCGGATGAGGGCGAACTGGTGGCCCAGCAGGCGCTGGACACGGATGGCCCGATCGAACTGAAGCTCGCCATCAGGGAAGGGGATGCGCAGGCCTGGTGGCGCGCTAAGGGGGCTTCGCAATGGCAGGCTGTCGGCGGCGAAATCGACGTCGAACCGCTCGCCTCGGTTCATGCCGGGCTGTTCACCGGCGTTGTTGTCGGGCCCTATGCCTATTCGAAACGCTAAAGGCTGATCGAACGGCGCGGGCTGGACCGCGCGTGAAGGGGTGCCCGGCGGTGATGCCGGGCACTTTTTTATGGGCAATCAGTCTTCCGGCTTCAGGCCGATGGCTTCGAGCATGCCGGGCAGCCACTGCCCTTTCTGATGATCGTAGAAGGGGAAGGTGTTGGTATAGGCCCAGACGCACATGCCGATGCCGGTCGGGGCGAAGGCATCGTGGATCGTGCGGTGATAGGTCACCCGGTCTTCCAGCGGGATATGCCGGTCGAACGCGCCGGTCTCGCCCATGAAGGGCGTCTTGCCGGTGCGCGCCTTGTATGCCTCGATCGCCGCGACATCGCGTTTCAGCATCGCCTCGTCCTCGGCAGTGGGGAAGGTGCGGCCCACCGGCGGAATGTCCGGACCGGCCCATTCCGCACCCTGGTGGGTGTAGGCGAAGGGTTCGTAATAATGGAAGGTCGGGTGGATGTTGGGATCTTCGGGCAGGGGCAGCGTCTCGAGCGATTTGATCCCGCTCCAGTTTTCGCCGCCGATGATGACCGCCCGCGTGGGGTGAACCTTGCGTATTTCGGCCAGCCCCGGGGCCAGCGTCTGCAGCAGGTTCGAATGGTCGAACTTATTGTGCGGCTCGTTTTCGAGCTCGAACCACAGCGTGTCTTCGGGATAGCCCGCGAACCGCTCGGCGATCTGTTTCCACACGCCGCCGTGCCATTGCGCCACTTCCAGCGGGCGCTCGTAGATCGGATCGAAATGGTGGCTGTTGAGGATCACGTTGAGATCGGCGGCCAGCGCCCAGTCGACTATCTCCTGCACCCGGTCCATCCATGCCGCGTCGACCGTATAGGGCGGCTCGCTCAGCGACTTGTTGTGCCAGCGCACCGGGATGCGAATGGTGTCGAAGCCGGCAGCGGCGATCCGCTCCATATCTTCCTTGGTTACACGAGCGCCGCCCCAGGCACCTTCGGTCTCAGGCTCCAGCGTGTTGCCCAGATTGACGCAGGTGCCGACGGGCAGCGGGTCTTCCGCTACCGGCGTGGACGGGGTTTGCGCAATGGACTGCGTCGCCAGCGAAGTGGCGCACAGGATCATCGATGATCGCAGCAAAAATCGCTTCATGTTTTCTCTCCCACAATATCTTGGCCGCTCCCGATTTTTCGGGAGAGAAACCCTCTTGATCGGGCGTATCGGCTCCGATCAAGAGGGTGTTCGGTCCATTATCCGCAACGCAAGACGGTCTCCGCATCGCTGCCCAGTCGCACTTCGCCGATGGCGTAATCGGTCTTTCCTTGCGTTTCCAGCACGAAAGGCTGCGTCAGATTGGTAACGTCCGCGCCTTGGTTTTTGAGGCATTTGAGCGGGATACCATAGCGCACATATTCGCCGGTAACGGGCATATCGAGATCGATGAAACCCTCGCTATCGGGCCCGATCGCACCAAGGCGCGCACTGTCAGGCGAGTCCCAAACCTTCAATGTTACCAGTAACATAACGTCCGCATTCGTCTCGCGATCAATGTTTACCGGTTCGAAATTGCGGAGCTGGACGGAGGACATTCCGGAGTCGATCGCAAAACGCCGCGCCCCTTCCTGAACCAGGAAATTGTCCGCCGTGACCGTCGCCCGGCCCGAGAGAACTTCGGCCGGTACATTGGTGATGCGGATCTGGTCCCCATCGTCCCCGCCACCCACAAGCAGCGACCACCGCGCCGCCGGAGCCCCCGCACTGAACCACAAACGGCTGTCTCCCGCCAGTTCGGTGGTGTCGAGCTCGGGTAAATTGGCCCAATCTGAAGGCTGGCTGGCATAGGTCAGACCATAACCGTAATCGTAGAGCACGCCGTCATCGATCTGTGTGGTGCGCGGCCAGGCAGCGGGCAGCTTGCCGGTAAAGTCGAAGCGCGGTTTTCCATCGTTTTCCGCGACGAGAACGTCGGCCACGCCGCCGCCTTCGCTACCGGGAAGCCATGCCACCACGAAAGCATCGGCATCGTTGAGGGCAGGGTTCACATAGAGCGGGCGTCCGGTGATCATCAGCGCAATCACCGGAATTCCCTGCGCTTTCAGCTTGCGCATCGTCTCGAAGGGCGCGGTCAGTTCGGGGTCGAGCGCGAGTGCTTCGCGGTCCCCCTGAAACTCCGCATAAGGCGTTTCGCCGAAGACGACCACGGCCGCATCGGGACGCGTCTCGAAAGTGCCATCGGGTGACAGTTCCGCGCTGCCCCCTGCCGCTTTTACGGCTTGATCCAGACCGCTCCAGATGGAGGTCGCGCCCGGGAAATGGCTGTTGTTTACGCCGGTTCCCTGCCAGCTCAGCGTCCAACCACCCGACTGACGGGCGATATCGTCGGCCCCATCGCCAGCCACTAGCAAGCGGCCACCTGGCTTGAGCGGCAAAACGCCCTGGTTCTTGAGTAGCACGAGGCTCTTGCGCACAGCTTCACGGGCAATGGCGCGATGCTCGGGCGAGCCCAGTTCCTCGTAATCGCCCGAATAGGGGCGATCGGACGGCTTGCCTGCTTCGAACAGGCCGACACGGCCCTTCACCCGGAGAATTCGCGCCACCGCATCATCGATCCGGGACATCGGTATGGTACCGGCCTTGGCGCGCGCCAGCAGATCTTCATAGATCGGCTTCCACGTATCAGGTGCCATATACATGTCGATACCGGCCATCAGGGCCTGAGGGCAGCTTTCGTTGCTGCACCCTTCGACCTGCCCATGCGCGTTCCAGTCGGACACCACGAACCCGCCGAAATCCATCCGATCCTTCAGTACACCTGTCACCAGCGACCGGTTGCCCGTCATCTTTTTGCCCTGCCAGCTGGAGAAGCTGACCATGACGGTGGAGACACCCTCTGCGATGGCGGGGCCATAAGGCTTGCCATGAATATCGCGCAATTCTTCTTCGCTGATCGAACTATCGCCCTGATCGACGCCGCCATCGGTCCCGCCGTCGGCGAGAAAATGCTTGGTCGAGGCGATAACATAAGGCCCTGCCAGCAGATCGTCATTGGACGGCGGCCCCTGCAATCCGCGGACCATCGCGCCCACATAGGAAGCCACGAGATCGGGATCGGAGGAATAGCCTTCATAGGCGCGGCCCCAACGGAAATCCTGCGGTACTGCCACGGTGGGGGCAAAGGTCCACTCCTGCCCTGTCACGCGAATTTCCTTCGCGGTAGCTGCGCCAATCTTCTGAATGAGATCTGCATCGCGCATGGCGCCAAGGCCGATATTATGCGGGAAAATCGTGGCGCCGATGATGTTGGAGTGCCCATGAACGGCATCGGTCCCCCAGATCAGCGGGATGCCCACACCGCCATCGCTCTTGTCGACGGAGGCAAGGTAAAAGTCGTCAGCCGCCGCCAGCCATTCCGGCGCCGGTGCCAAATCGTTGCCACCGGGGCCGCTGTTCCCCCCGACGAGGATCGATCCGAGATTGTATTCGCGGACGTCTTCCGGAGTGACGCAGCAAAGATCCGCCTGAACGAGCTGGCCGATCTTCTCCTCCAGCGTCATCTTGGAAAGTAGGGCCGTAATACGCGCTTCGTCATCGGGCTGAACCGCAACGGGGTACTCATACGCAGGCCAGATTTCGGGATGGGCAAGACCGGCGCCGGGGACGGCCGGGCTAGCGGCGCCGGCTGCATCGGCCCTGGGATCGCTCGCGACCGAATATGTCGAGCATCCCGCAAGGAGCGCGCTGGCGCCGAAAAGCGCGACAATACCGACAGATTTCACGGACATTATTCCTCCCCTTAGACAGCCTGCCTATTAGCTCGGCCAAGCGCACCGACATGTGAGCGCTATCATCACGCTATAAAACGGCGGTTATGCTGTCAATTGCGCTAAAGCTGGCAAGGTCTTCGATCTACCAAACCAAAAGCAAAGGCTCGCGGACAACGCGTGGTATGATAGCGGTATCAACAGGCGCTTGCGAGACCCCGACTTACCCTCTTGCAACCGTCTCGATCGCTTCTGCAGTTACGGGATAGCCGAGGTCGTCGTCGATACACAGCCACTGCCTTCCATCGCGCTTCTCGGTGAAAGGGGTGATGGTGCGAACCTCAAAACGCTCGGCATGCTCCTTTGCCGCAACAAAGCTGTCGAACTGCGCGAGCCGTTCGAGGTTGCGGCGCGTAGGGAAGATGATCTTGATTTCCCCTTTCTCCGCTGCATCAAGCGCGCCTTGGGCGCTGGTCCAGAAGAGGTGGGTATTTTCGGCAAGATCGGCTTCGATTTCAACTGCGCCGGTCCCCAGATCGGCGATGTAAAATCGGGTGTCGAAAAGGCGGGTCAACCGCTCGTTCTTCGGGAACCACCGGGCGAATGGGGTCAACTGATCCAGGTCCAGCTCCCAGGCGAAATGATCCAGTACGGTTGCCAGATCACCGGTCTGAAGCAGAAAGGCGCGAGCCTTACGGGCCTTTTCTGCGTCGATCTCTCCGGACAGGCCAATCGCTAGCCCAGTTTCCTCAAGAGTTTCGCGCACGACTGCGATCTGATGCGCCGCCTCCTCCGGATCCAGCGGGCCGCCGATCATTGCGCCGAGATCATAGTCACTTGGATCGACCCGCCCCCCAGGGAACACGGCCATACCACCAGCGAAGATCATCTCGCGTGATCGGATGGTCATCAGGATCTCCGGCGGACCTCTGCCGGGGGGGGCCCGGAATACGATTACCGTGGCAGCGGGTATTCCGTCTGAGGGATCGGTCTGCAAATTCGTCATCGCGGTGCAGTCTGGCGGCAACAAGCTGGAATGCCAAGCGATGAAGAAATTCCGGTACTGTCGGAATTCCTTACACGCCGGTGAATTGCTGCGTAGCCGTTAACCACTATCTCGTCGGGTTTTTGCGGGAAGCAGGGGTGCTGGCACAGGCCCTGCATGGGAATGTGCGTCCCTATAGTCTTCTAGAGGCGCGCATTCTGGTCTTGCGATGCCTCCCCGATAAAAAAACCCGCCCGGTGGTCCCCCGGGCGGGTTTTATTTTTCGCAATCGGAAGAAAGGTCAGCCCTCGGCCTTGGCCACCTGCTTTTCATCCATCAGCTGCTTCAATTCACCAGCTTCGAACATTTCCATCATGATGTCGCTTCCGCCGAGGAACTCGCCTTTGACGTAGAGCTGAGGAATGGTCGGCCAGTCGGAATAGGCCTTGATGCCTTGACGGATTTCCATGTCCTGCAGCACGTCGACGCTTTCGTAAGCGACACCGCAGTGGTCGAGAATGGCCACGGCGCGGCTGGAAAAACCGCATTGTGGGAAGAGCGGCGTGCCCTTCATGAAGAGCACAACGTCATTTTCCTTGACGATGTCGGAGATGCGCGAATTTACGTCGGACATGTGAGCCCTGCCTTTGGTATTGCTGAATTTGTCAGGGAATCAGTTGGGGGCTTCGGTAGTCAGTTGCAAGGCGTGGAGTTCCCCGCCCATGCGATCACCCAGCGCATCGTAGACCAGCTTGTGCTGGGCGACCCGGGTCTTTCCCGTAAATTGCGGGGCCGTGACCTTGGCTGCCCAATGATCATTATCGCCCGCAAGATCGCGCATCTCCACCGTGGCGCCCGGAAGCGCGGCTTCGATCAACGCGACGATGTCTTCTGCTGGCATCGGCATTGGGTTACCTCTGGTCGCTCATGAACTGGCGGCGCGCTTCGATGGCACAGTCGTCGAGCTTGGCGCGAATGTCCGCTTCGCTCACGTCGCAATCGGCGGCAGTAAGATCTCCGAGAAGCTTGCGGACCACGTCTTCGTCACCCGCTTCTTCGAAATCGGCCTGCACTACCGCCTTCTTGTAAGCATCGGTTTCTTCTTCCGTGAGGCCCATCTTTTCGGCCGCCCATTCGCCCAGAAGCCGGTTGCGGCGCGCGGCGATCTTGAATTCGTTTTCCTGATCGAAAGCGAATTTGGTTTCCTCTCCGCGTTCGCGATCCTTGAAGTCGGTCATGTCATTTCCCTTGAAGAAGTTGCCATCCGAATAGGGACGCAAGGCGCGAGCGGCAAGGAGGTAGGCGCGATTATTCCATCGTCACCACGAGCTTTCCGATCGCGCCGCGGTTCTCCAGCTTGGTGATCGCCTCGTGCGCTCGTTCGATCGGGTAGGTCTCGCTGACAAGGGGACTGATCTTCCCGGCCTTCCAAAGATCGAACAGTTCGGCGATGTTGGCATTGTTCCGTTCGGGTTCTCGCGCGGTGAATGCGCCCCAGAACACACCGCGGATGTCGCAGCTTTTCAGAAGAGTGAGGTTGAGGGGCATTTTGGCAATGCCTGCCGGAAAGCCGACCACCAGGAAGCGGCCTTCCCAAGCGATTGATCGTAAAGCCGGTTCGGAATAGTCGCCGCCCACAATGTCGTAGACGATATCCGCGCCATCCGAGCCGACGGCTTCCTTGAAGTCATTCGCCAGCTTTTTCGAGATGTCTTTGTCGAAAGGCGCGCGGGGATAGATCACCACCTCGTCGGCCCCTGCATTTCGTGCAACCTCGGCTTTCTCTTCTGTCGAAACGGCGGCGACGACGCGGCAGCCGTAAGCCTTTGCGAGTTCCACTGCGGAAAGGCCAACACCACCTGCCGCGCCCAATACGAGGACGGTTTCGCCCTCCTTGATTTCGCCGCGATCTTTGAGACCGTGGATCGTGGTTCCGTAGGTCATCAGGAGGGCGGAAGCCTGGACCAGGTCTATGCCCTCAGGGACCTTAAACAGCTTTGCAGCCGGTGTAGTGACCTTTTCCTGCAAGCCGCCATTGCCCAGCCCACAGATTACGCGATCGCCGACCGCGAAATCTTCCACACCCTCGCCAAGCTCTTCGATCGTGCCCGAAATTTCGCTTCCCGGAGCGAAGGGACGGGGCGGCTTGAACTGATACATGTCGCGGATGATCAGTGTGTCGGGAAAATTGATGGCGCAGGCGGCAACCTTGATAAGCACTTCACCCTTGCCTGGGGTGGGAGCTTCGACCTCCTCGACAACAAGAGTGTCGGGACCGCCGGTTTCCTTCGACAGGACTGCTTTCATGCGTATTCTCTCCGGTTATTTCGTGGCGCGTCTAGCCAGGGTAGTCTGGCTGCACGCTTTGTTTCGTGTTTTTCTATTTCGGCATCCCGCTCCAGCGTCAGGCCGATTTCATCAAGGCCGTTGGTCAGGCAATGCTTGCGAAAAGGATCGATCTCGAATGCAAATCGATCCTGGAACGGGGTGGTGACAACCTGATTTTCGAGGTCGATGGTCAACGGACATTCGCGAGCGACTTCGAGTAACCGATCGACCTGTTCCTGCGCCAATTCGACTGCGAGGATACCGTTTTTGAAGGCATTGCCGGAAAATATGTCTGAAAAGCTTGGGGCTATGACTGCGGTAAGGCCCATGTCCAGCATAGCCCAGGCAGCGTGCTCTCGGCTGGACCCGCAGCCGAAATTGTCACCCGCTATAAGGATCGGGGCATTTGCGAAATCCTCGACATCGAAGGGATTGCCGGGTGACTGGCGGATCGTTTCGAACGCGCCCTTGCCAAGCCCTTCTCGGCTGACCGTTTTGAGCCAGTGCGCCGGAATGATGACATCGGTATCGACGTTCTTCAGGCCCAGCGGAATGGCGCGGCCGTGGATTGTCGATACCTGTTTCATCAATCTGTCTCCGGGTTTTCGCCTGAGGGGATTGGTCCCGGCTGGTGCGGCTTGTTCTTCTTTTCGCGGCGCTTGTTCGCATAGAGAAGCGCTGCTGCGATAGCGGCGGAACCGATGGCGCCAGCGATGGCGGCCTTGCCTTTGGGGAGTTTGGTCATGCGCCCCTCATGGTATGTGGTTCGGGTGAGGGCAAGGGGTCATGTGCCCATCAGTTTTCGAACATCGGTGAGGCGCCCGGTCACCGCTGCTGCTGCGGCCATCGCCGGGCTCAGCAGGTGAGTACGCGCGCCCGGGCCCTGCCTTCCCACGAAATTGCGGTTCGACGTGGAGGCGCAGCGCTCGCCCGGCGGAACCTTGTCGGGGTTCATTGCAAGGCAGGCAGAACAGCCCGGTTCGCGCCATTCGAAACCGGCATCGGTGAATATGCGATCAAGCCCTTCCTGTTCGGCTTGGCGCTTCACCAGCCCGGATCCCGGCACCACGATGGCCCAGCGCACATTCGCGGCTTTGGCCCGACCTTTGAGAACCTCCGCAGCTGCGCGAAGATCTTCGATCCTGCTGTTGGTGCATGAGCCGATGAAGATATTCTCGACCGGGACGGTCTCGAGCGGAGTTCCTGGTTCGAGCCCCATATAATCTAAGCTTTTGAGGGCAGCTTCCTTCTTGGCGGGATCGGCAAAACTGTCGGGGAAGGGGACGGTGCCGCCAATAGCCACCACGTCTTCGGGACTCGTTCCCCAGCTTACGGTGGGTTCGATATCAGAGGCATCGATCACCACGCTCTTGTCGAATGCAGCGCCCTCATCGGTAGTGAGCGACCGCCACCAGTCAACAGCCTTCTCCCAAGCGTCTCCTGTCGGCGAGTAGGGACGGCCTTTGAGATAGGCGAACACGGTATCATCGGGGGCAATCAGGCCGGCGCGCGCTCCGCCTTCGATGCTCATATTGCAGACGGTCAGGCGGCCTTCCACGCTCATCTTATCGAAAACTTCGCCGCGATATTCGATCACATGGCCGGTTCCGCCAGCGGTACCGATAATGCCTATGACGTGGAGAATAAGATCCTTTGCGGTCACACCGGGACCAAGTGCGCCATCGACCCGCACTTCCATCGTCTTGCTTTGCCGCAAAAGAAGCGTTTGTGTGGCAAGGACATGTTCGACCTCGCTAGTGCCGATCCCGAATGCGAGTGCGCCGATTCCGCCATGCGCGGCAGTGTGGCTGTCGCCACATACGATGGTTGATCCGGGCAAGGAAAAGCCCTGTTCGGGCCCCACAACGTGAACGATGCCTTGTTCAGGTGCGACAGCATCTATGTAATCGATACCGAAAGACGGTGCATTACGCTCCAGCGCGGCGAGCTGGGCCGCGCTCTGTTTGTCCTCAATGGGAAGACGCTTACCGGCGGTGTCCAAGCGGGCGGTGGTGGGCAGGTTGTGATCTGGCACGGCTAGCGTAAGGTCGGGGCGACGGACCTTCCGGCCTGCAAGGCGGAGCGCTTCGAAGGCTTGTGGACTAGTCACCTCGTGCACGAGATGCCGGTCAATGTAGATCAGGCAGGTGCCATCGTCATGCCGCTCCACGACATGGGCATCCCAGATTTTTTCGTAAAGTGTCCGTGGTTTGGTCGCCATGACAACCTTGTGGTCCCGGATTGCTCCGGGGGCAAAAAGGCAAATCCAGAGTCTTCCAAACTTAACCTTTCTGTGCTTTACTTACATTCATGTCAGCAAAGCCATTCAGCTTCCCGATTAAAGTCCTTCCCGGCGATATCGATTTCATGGGGCACGTGAACAATGCACGCTACCTAAATTGGGTGCAGGACACGGTTCTGGCGCATTGGCAGAAGCTGGCGCCTGCAGAGGAAGTGGCGAGCAAGGCTTGGGTCGCTCTCAAGCATGAGATCACTTATCGCAAACCCGCCTTTCTCGATGACGAGGTCATTGCGGAAACGGTGCTGGAGAAGATCAAGGGCGCACGCAGTTTCTACAACACGGTGATTCGCCGGGGCGAAGACGTGCTGGCTGAGGTTAAAAGCATGTGGTGCTGCCTTGATGCCGACAGTCACCGCCCGGCTCGCATCAGCGCCGATGTGGCGGAGAAGTATTTTGGTATCTGTCGCAAGAGCGGTGTCGCCACCGACTAAGTCTTTTGCGCTGGGCAGCCGTACATCCTATATAGGCGGCATGCGAGATACAGATCAGGTCGCGAGGATGCCGTTATCGGTCCGTCGCCAGGCGGTGACTGGTCTGGCTTTGGCTTTTGCCATCGTTGTCGGTTGGGCGTGCCTACACGTGTATGCCATGTTCTTTTTCGAGTTGCGCTGGGCGACCATCCCACTCGCTCTCGCGATAGTATTAATACAATGCTGGCTTTCCGTGGGGCTGTTCATTGTCAGCCACGATGCGATGCATGGTTCACTCGTTCCCCGTGGCGGTCGGATAAATGACATTGTCGGGGGCTTTCTCCTTTTCATCTATGCCGGTTTTTCGTGGCGACGAATGCGAGACGCGCATTTCGCTCATCATCGGGCGCCGGGAAGTGCGGACGATCCCGATTTCAGCGCGGATCATCCTTCGCATTTCTGGCCCTGGTATGCCGAATTTTTGAAGCGCTATTTCGGTTGGCAGTCGGTGGTTTTCGTCTTCACCGTAGTGCTTACTTACTGGCTGGCATTTGGCGTGCCGGTGGAAAAGATCGTGCTGCTCTACGGCGTTCCGGCGATCGCTTCATCAATGCAGTTGTTCTATTTCGGCACCTTCCGTCCCCACCGACATCGTGACGATCGTTTTGCTGATCATCATAATGCGAGGTCCGACAGGTTCGGGACCATGGCGTCTCTCGCCACCTGCTTCCATTTCGGCTATCATCACGAACATCACCTCGCACCTCATGTGCCGTGGTGGCAATTGCCGGCAGCACGCCGGTGGGCATCCAGCGACCAACAAGTGACAGCATGACCGTTCCAGCCATCCTTCTCACCGTTTTCCTTTCCCTTGTCGGAATGGAGATATTTGCTTGGTGGGCGCACAAATATGTCATGCATGGCTGGGGCTGGGGGTGGCACAGGGATCACCACGAACCGCACGATAACACGTTCGAGAAGAACGATCTTTACGCAGTAACCTTCGGCACGATTGTCTTCGCGATGTTCGCCATCGGTTATGTCTGGTCGGATCTGCTGTGGTGGATAGCCTTCGGTATCACCTGCTATGGGCTCATCTATACTTTCGTGCACGACGGCTTGGTGCATCAGCGTTATTTCCGGTGGGTGCCGAAGAGCGGCTATGCCAAGCGTTTGGTTCAGGCCCACAAACTTCACCACGCGACCATCGGCAGAGAGGGTGGCGTCAGCTTCGGCTTTGTTTTTGCTCAGGAACCCGCCAAGTTGAAAGCAGAACTGCGACGTCAGCGTGAGGCAGGAGAAGCAATGGTGCGCGAAAGCGCCGGGGCTTGAAGTCCACTCTCAACGGTTTCTGACGTCAGGAGCTTATCCGTGAACTCTGCGATGTTGGGCCTGCGCTCATTCATTTCTGGTGGCGATCCAGCTTCCTGCGATTACTAAAATCGATACAGAAATTAGATACCAAGGATGGCCAAGCGTGAAATAGGTGAAGATCGTACCGGTTGCCATCGCGCCTATGGCGATAGTTTTCGATGACCGGCTGATCGCGCGCCGATCGCGCCAGTCCTTCACCTGCGGCCCCCAATGCGGGTGATCGAGGATCTTCTGCTCCAGTTCGGGGCTTGAACGGGCGAAGAAGTAAACCGCCAGAAGCAAGAACGGTACTGTCGGCATGATGGGCAAGATGGCCCCGATCGCGCCAAGGCCCACCGCAATATAGCCTAATATGCGGTACACATGACGCATCTTACTCTGTCGCGATGCGCGAGGCGTGTTCCTGGACCAGTGCAATCATGTTCGGAACCCCTTGGGTACGATTGCTCGAAAGCTGGTTCTTCAGGTCAAAGGGGGCGAGCGCGTGATGAATGTCCATCGCTGCAACTTCCCGAGCCGGCTTGTCTTGTACAGCGGAGATAACCAGAGCGACGATGCCTTTCGTTATGGCGGCGTTGCTGTCGGCAAGAAAGTGGAGCTCATCGGCCTCGACGGTCGGATAGACCCAGACACTTGCGGAACATCCGCGTACAAGTGTGGCGTCAGTCTTGAGCGCATCCGGCATGGGATCCAGTTCGCGCCCGAGCTCGATCAGCAAGCGATAGCGTTCATCGCCTTCGAGAAATTCATATTCTTCCTGGATATCGTCGAGACTTCTCACGGAAACTCCGTCGTTCTGTTTATATCGAAAGTTCGATCTCGTGGTGCGGCAGGGCGCTAAGGGAAAAATCCGCCAGATGCCAGTTGATCGATTTCATTACGATACGTTCAGGACGAACGGGAAGCAGATTGGTTCACAGGTCGACCCCGCTGGCGATTGCTTCCAGCTTTTTAATCCGCTCCTTCAAGTCGGCCAGCTCGATCCGGGCTGCGCCAATTGTGGATCCTTCTTCCGAACGGGGAGGCGAATGGCCCTCCAGTTCGCGGCGCTTGAGCTCAAGCCATCCCTGCCACCCTCGCAGCAAAGCTGCTGCTACGATGACTAGGCCAGTAAGGCTCGCCGCTGCAATTATGATTGTCGGCTCGAACATTTCCCCATGTCCTCCTTGAACCAGTGTCTATCCCTACCGCTTCAATCGGCCTGCGTGTCGCGCAGAGCTTCGATTTCGGCGGAAATTCTTTTTGTTTCCTGGGCGCTCGGCGAATTGCCATCCGTGGCAATCCGTTCGAGCACCTTGATGCGTTCGCGTAACTCTTCGATTTCCTGCTGGGCGACATCGTCGCGGACTTCAGGACCATGATCTTGCACGTCCTCTGCCGGTCGTGCCTTGCGCATCTGGACAATTCCCCAGACCACGATGGCCACTAGAGCTACGAGTGCCCAACCGCTCACGCTGTTTTCTCCTCAGCTGCGTCCAAGAGACGCAATTCGTCTATCTGTGAAGAAAGCACGTCGTTCCTTTCGGTGGCGATGCGTTCCAACACGCGAACACGCTCCTCCATCTTGGAATAGTCGCCCTTGGAAAAACGCAGCTGTTCGGCTTTCGCTTCCTCTTTTCGCGCTTCAAGCTCAAGCTTGCGAGCTTCATGTTCCTGCACGCGCTGATTTACGATGTAGGCGAATGGCAGCACCATCATGATGATCGCGAGGATAAAGCCGAATATGAGAAGGAGGTCCGGATCCATCAGTTCGCCTCCCGCTTGGCGCGGAGAGATTCGATCTCACTGGTAAGTTGGTATCCGCTGTCCGTGACGATCCGTTCGACATTGCCGAGCCGATCCTTGAGCGAACCCAGTTCTGCGCGCAATTCGGCGTTTTCCTGCGTGAGCAGCTTGACGCGTTCGATCGCCTGATCGTTTTTGGGGTAGATTGCCTTGCCCCAGCTGTTCTCGAGCGGATAGCCATTCTTGATCCGCAACCAGGTGGTGAAGACCCAGCCGGCAACCCCAGCAATTCCGATCACCGCAACGACTTCCGATGTGATTTCGATAGGCATCACGACTTCTCCGATGTCCGCGCGTTAACAGGAACGCCAGTGTGAGATGAATCGTGGCGTAGCGCTTCAATCTCTTCGCTTAGCGAATAGCCCCGATCGGTAACGATCTTCTCCAGCACCACCATGCGATCCTGCATGGTGTCGAGCTTGTCGTTCAGTTCGCGGTTCTCAGCGCGCAAGCGCTTGGTTTCCGCGGTATCAGCCGGTTCGGTCATCCCGCCCCATTCGTTCTCGAGAGAATAGCCGTGCTTGGCCCTGATCCAGTTGTTGATCAGCCATCCACCGGTACTGACGGCGATAATGGCGATGATGAAAGAGGGGGCTCCGAAATCCATTACGCACGCTCCCCTTGCTTGATACCCAGAGAAACGCCGCTGCCCTTGTCCTCAACTTCGCGCTGATCGCGCAGGGCCTCGATCTGGGTGGCCACATCATAACCGCGGTCAGTTACGATCCGCTCGAGAACCTGCACCCGCTGCTCCAGTTCCACGATGCGGCTGACATGCTGTGCGGTATGTTCAGCGGTTTGAGCGGCGGTCGCTTCGATACGCTTTTCTTCCAAGGCGCGCTGGTTCTTGGACCACACGATGAACGCTACCATCAGGAAAGGCGCCAGCGGGATCAGATATGCCCAGTCAAACACGGTATTCCCCCTTTAATAAGTTGCTTTACCGAAGCCGTTCGATTTCGGCATTCAGGCGTGGGTTGCTGCTGACGTAAAAGGTTTCCACGTCTGCAAGGCGGCGATCTACGTCCTTCATCTTCGCGCGAATTTCGCGGGCCGTGCGCTTGGGGCTCTGGCGAACGCGCTGCCAATAACGCTGCTCGTCCGGCTCCGAATACAGATGAGCGGGCTTCTTGTTGAGCAAAATGCCGGCCAGGAAGTAGAACGGGATCGTCGATCCGCCGGTCATGAACGTCAGGCCGAGAAACCCGAGCCGAACCCAGAAGGCGTCGACACCGGTATAGTCCGCGATGCCCGAGCATACGCCCATCAGCTTCGCATTCTGCTTGTCACGATAGAGGGTGGTGCGGGGGCTGTTCACTGGTGAACTCCTTTTTTCTCGGCGATCAGCTGCTCTAGTTCGCGCAGCTGCTGGTTATCCTGTTCGCTGTCATGGATCAGGCGGGCGGGGCGGAAGTCGGGATTGTCGGAAGCGACCAAGCGCTCGACCGTATCCATGCGCTCATCCAGCCTTTTGGCGAGGTTGTAGAGCTCTTCGAGCAAGGCCTCGTCGTCGGTCGTGATCGTGGCGGAAGTCTTCCACTTGGTTATGTAATGAAGGACGATCCACGGCAGGGCGATGAATATCGCTACGACGGCAAATACTTCTTCCATGAATCAGCCCTCCTTCTCGGCGCTGTCTGTCTTGCCGAGCGCCTTCTTCATTTGTGCCAGTTCGTCATCGATCGCATCGGCGCCTTCCAGCGCGGCGATCTCGTCGGACAGGCTTGGTTTTGCCGAACCGTCCGAAATGCTCAGTGCATCCGCACGCCCTTCGGCATAGTCGACGCGTCGCTCAAGCTGGTCGAACCGGCTCAAGGCATCGTCCACACGCTCTTCCGTCATCAGACTGCGCAGCTTCACGCGGTTTTCCGCGCTTTCCAGACGTGCCGCGATTGCGGTCTGCCGACTGCGAGCCTCGCGCAAGCGGTTCTGCAGCTTGGTGATGTCCTGCTCATAAGCGCGTAGCGCATCATCGAGAACTGCGATTTCCTGCTTGAGCTGGTCAGCCATATCGACTGCCTTTTTCTTCTCTACCAAAGCCGCGCGGGCGAGGTCTTCACGATCCTTCGAGAGCGCGAGCTGGGCCTTCTCGCCCCAATCGGCCTGCAGCTTGTCCAGCTTCACCGTATGGCGATGCATTTCTTTCTGGTCGGCGATGGTGCGCGCGGCGCTGGCGCGAACTTCGACAAGGGTTTCCTCCATTTCGAGGATGATCATGCGGATCATCTTCTGGGGATCATCCGCCTTATCGAGCATATCGTTGAAATTGGCCGCGATGATATCGCGGGTACGGCTGAATATTCCCATTAAAGGTGCTCCACTGGAGAAAAAGTCTGTGCCCCGGTTGCGGGGTTTGTCCTGGGTCGGAGTAGGCGAACGGCGGAGCCGTTCAACTTCGCTATCGAGACGAGACAAGGTTACCCGTTCGGGGCGGGCCGAAGCGCTGTTTTGCCGAGACGTATTCTCGGACTCTTCGGGGACGAGGCGCTCCGGCCCAAGGGGATGCTTGTGATTGGTCACGCTATTTCCATCTGCTGGATCGATGCCACCATCGGCATCGGGGTGGCGACTGTGATCTGCGAACTCAAAGCGACGAATGCAGTCATCATAGCCACGCTTGCAAGGGCGGCTTTGCCGAGGGTCGTGCTGAAGAACTTGCGATCGTACATGGTGTCCTCCCTGGACGTGAATTTGTGTTACCCCCTAGTCAGCAACGACCGTGCCAAAGTCGTGTAGGCGCGGAAAACCTCCAATTTTATGGCGTCGCTCCACGTCGGGGTTGGCGGCTATTGCCAAGCCTTGGGGAAATTTCCTATG
The DNA here is from genome assembly GCA_947504155.1 of uncultured Erythrobacter sp. GTDB lineage: Bacteria > Pseudomonadota > Alphaproteobacteria > Sphingomonadales > Sphingomonadaceae > Qipengyuania. The sequence continues at coordinate 1,010,069 of CANNGF010000001.1, read as the reverse complement.
TCTTGGCTATGGAGCGTGAAAACCAGTTCATCGGGCAGTCCGGTGCCTTTCTCGACGCAGTTGAGCGGGCGAGTAGAGCCGCGCCTATGCGCAGGCCCGTCCTCGTTATCGGTGAGAGGGGTACCGGGAAGGAGTTGATCGCCGAGCGCCTCCACCGTCTGTCCACACGGTGGGGCGAGCCATTGGTAACGATGAATTGCGCCGCATTGCCGGAAACCCTGATCGAAGCCGAATTGTTCGGCCACGAAGCCGGGGCATTCACGGGCGCTACCAAACAGCGCGTGGGACGGTTCGAAGAGGCCGACAAGGGAACCCTCTTTCTCGACGAATTGGGCACACTTTCCATGGGCGCGCAGGAGCGTTTGTTGCGGGCAGTCGAATATGGCGAGGTTACGCGGATCGGATCTTCCCGCCCAGTCAGAGTGGACGTACGGATTGTCGCCGCCACCAATGAAGATCTTCCGGACAAGGCGAGGCGGGGTGAATTTCGGTCCGACCTTCTCGATCGCCTCAGTTTCGAGGTAATCACTTTGCCTCCTCTGCGCGTGCGCGAGGGAGACATCGAAGTACTGGCCGATTATTTCGGCAGACGGATGGGGGCTGAGCTCGGATGGGAAGCTTGGCCAGGCTTCGCCGATCATGTGGCGGAGCAGCTGGAGAAGCACCTCTGGCCAGGTAATGTGCGTGAATTGCGAAATGTAGTAGAGCGCGCGGTATATAGATGGGACGATTGGTCGAATCCAATCGGGCATGTCGTTTTCGATCCATTCGACAGCCCATGGAAGCCCGCCCCGATGCCTTCGGCGGCAGCTGCAGGGAGGGACCAAGTGGCTTCGGAGGTGATCGAGGATGGGCTGCAGCTGGATGAGATCGACGATCTGAGGGCTGCCGTCGATTCCCATGAAAAGGCGATTCTCGAGCATGCGCTGGGAAAGCATAGGTGGAATCAGCGCCAGACTGCGAAGGCACTCGGGCTGAGTTATGATCAGCTGCGCCATGCAATAAAGAAGCACGGTCTCGCCGATTCCGACTGATGTCGGCAAAATGACTGGCAGTGAGTATGGTCAAAGAGAGTGATCGAAGGTATTGTCGAACGAGTCATAGGCGCTTCCTGACCTTAGCCCTTGCCTTTCCGCGAACTCGCGACTATCTCCCCTTCCATCCCGACATTGTCGCAACACTGTGGGGCTGGCGCCGCGAGGGGCCGGCACGAAAAGCTGTTGTTGCAACGTTATTCGAAGCTGGAGTGTGAATGGCTGATATCGACCGCCTGAACGAAGTCATCGAACCCGAAGCGCAAGCGCTCGGCTTCGAACTTGTGCGCGTGAAGATGATGCCATCCGAAGCTGGCGATGGCGGCCAGGCCCTCCAGATCATGGCCGAAGATCCGGCGACCGGTCAGCTCGTGATTGAGCAATGTGCCGCTCTTTCCCGCCGGGTGTCCGACAAACTCGACGAACTGGAAGAGCAGGGCGATGTGCTCGTACCGGGCGCCTATCATTTGGAAGTGTCGAGCCCCGGCATCGACCGTCCGCTGACCCGGGCGAAGGATTTTGCCAACTGGGCCGGGCACGAAGCGAAGATTTCGCTGGTCGAGAAGGTTCACGGTCAGCGCACGCTCAAAGGTGACCTCAAGGGTATCGATGGCGACATGGTTACGATCGAGGATCACAAGGCGGGAGAAGTTTCCTTCCCCCGCAATCTTATACATTCGGCAAAGCTCGTCTTGACCGACGCGCTGATCGCCGCCACCCAGCCGCTCGACACGAGCGGTGCCGACGACATCGAAGAAGAAAAGGCAGACGACTGATGGCCAGTGCCATTTCCGCCAACAAGGCAGAACTCCTTGCAATCGCGAACGCGGTCGCATCGGAAAAGATGATCGACAAGTCCATCGTCATCGAGGCGATGGAAGAGGCGATCCAGAAGTCCGCCCGCAACCGCTACGGCGCGGAGAACGATATTCGCGCCAAGCTGGACCCCCAGACCGGCGACCTTCGCTTGTGGCGCGTCGTCGAGGTCGTCGAGGAAGTGGAAGACTATTTCAAGCAGGTTGATCTCAAGGCGGCTCAAAAGCTGGAAGCGGATGCCAAGATCGGTGACTTCATCGTGGATCCTCTGCCTCCGGTGGATCTTGGGCGCATCGATGCTCAGTCGGCCAAGCAGGTCATCTTCCAGAAGGTCCGCGATGCGGAGCGTGAGCGTCAGTTCAACGAATTTCAGGACCGTGCAGGCGAAGTCATTACGGGCGTGATCAAGTCGGTCGAATTCGGCCATGTGATCGTCAATCTCGGCCGCGCCGAGGGTGTTATTCGCCGTGATCAGCAGATTCCGCGTGAAGCCGCCCGTGTGGGCGAGCGTGTCCGCGCACTGATCACCAAGGTCGAGCGCAATAATCGCGGCCCGCAGATTTATCTGAGCCGGGCGCATCCCGACTTCATGAAGAAACTGTTCGCGCAGGAAGTGCCCGAAATCTACGATGGCATCATCGAGATCAAGGCCGCTGCCCGCGATCCTGGCAGTCGCGCCAAGATCGGCGTGATCAGCCATGACAGCAGCATCGACCCGGTCGGCGCCTGCGTCGGTATGAAGGGTAGCCGCGTTCAGGCCGTCGTGCAGGAACTGCAGGGCGAAAAGATCGACATCATCCCCTGGTCGGAAGATGGCGCGACGTTCATCGTCAATGCGCTTCAGCCCGCCACTGTCAGCCGTGTTGTGCTTGACGAAGAAGATGGTCGTATCGAAGTTGTTGTCCCCGACGATCAGCTTTCGCTTGCCATTGGTCGCCGCGGCCAGAACGTGCGTCTTGCCAGCCAGCTGACGGGCAACCAGATCGACATAATGACCGAGGAAGAAGCCTCGGAAAAGCGCAGCAAGGAATTTGCCGAGCGCTCCAAGATGTTCGAGGAGGAACTGGACGTCGACGAAACGCTGTCTCAGCTGCTTGTGGCCGAAGGGTTCGCCGAATTGGAAGAAGTCGCCTTCGTCGAGCTCGACGAGCTTGCGGCGATCGAGGGCTTCGACGAGGAGCTGGCCGAAGAACTTCAGAACCGTGCCAAGGAAGCGCTCGACCGTCAGGAAGAGACGTCGCGTACCGAACGCCGCGAGCTGGGTGTGGAAGACGATCTGGCCGAGCTGCCGCATATGACCGAGGCGATGCTGGTCACGCTCGGCAAGGCCGGTCTCAAGACGCTCGACGATGTGGCCGACCTTGCCACCGACGAACTGATCGCCAAGAAGCGCGAAGCACCGCGTCGCCGGAACAATACCGATGGCCCGCCGATGCGCCGCGATCGTCCGCAGCGTGAAGCTGACAAGGGCGGTGTGCTTGGTGAGTACGGCCTGACCGAAGAGCAGGGCAACGAAATCATCATGGCGGCCCGCGCCCACTGGTTCGACGATGAAGAGGAAGCTCCGGCTGCTGCCGAGACGACCGACACGCAGGAGGCCGCCGATGCGGACTCCACCCAATGAGAGCCTGACGTCCGACATCGCTGAGACTGGCAAGGCCCGGAAAGCTTCCGGGCCCGACAAGTCCTGCCCGGAGCGCCGGTGCATCCTGACGGGCGAGACGGCATTTCGGGATGCCTTGGTGCGTCTTGCCGCTTCGCCATCGGGTCTCGTCCTGCCCGACGTGCAGGAAAAAGCGCCGGGGCGAGGGGCGTGGGTCTGTTCCTCACGCACTGCGATCGAAGAAGCGCGAGCGAACGGAAAGCTCAAGGGAGCGCTGGCTCGCGCCTTCAAGACGGGCGATCTCGAGATACCCGAGGAACTGCCGCAGAAAATCGAAGATGCCCTTAAACGAGTCTTTCTTGACCGTCTGGGTCTCGAAATGCGCGTCGGAGCCCTTATCTTGGGGACGCAGCGCATTGCCGAGACTGCCCGTGCTGGTGGTATCTCGGCGCTTTTCCACGCCAGTGACGCCAGCGAGGATGGGCGCAAGAAGCTCGATCAGGCCTGGCGGGTTGGTCGGGATGCCGAAGGCAGCGGAGAGCGCGGCTGGACGCTGCCTCTGGACCGCGACGCTCTGTCTGTGGCATTGGGCCGCGACAATGTCGTCCATTTCGGACTGGCGAACGATGCAGCGGCCGCTCGGGTGATGAAGCCCTTGAAGCGGCTGATGCATTATCTGGGACAGGAAATTCCCGAAGAATCCGGGCGTGCGAATTCGCGCGCCGCAACCGATACGAACGATTGAACGAAGAGAAACGAGCAAGAATGAGCGACGACGACAAGAAACCGGCCCGTAAACCGCTTACCCTCAAGGGCGCGCAACCGGGCGAGGTCAAACAGACCTTCAGCCACGGCCGCACCAACAAGGTGGCGGTCGAGGTCAAGCGCCGCCGCAAGCTCGTGAAACCGGGCGAAGCGGCTCCGGCCCCGACGCCCGCCGAGGCGGCGCCCGCACCTGCTCCGGCGCCCGCACCCGAGCCGACTCCGGCGCCGGCCCCTGCGGCGAAGAAGCCTGCGCCCAAGAAGGCACCTCCTTCCAACGAGACGCCGCAGGAGCGCGTCGCTCGCCTGCAGCGCGAGGCTGAAGAAGATCGCCTGCGTCAGGCCGAAGAAGCTCGCAAGCGCGAGGAAGAGAACGCTCGCAAGGCTGCCGAAGACGAGAAGAAGCGCGCCGAGGAAAACCGCAAGGCTGAAGAAGAGGCGGCGAAGAAGGCCGCCGAAGACGCTGCCAAAGCGCCTGAAAAAGCCGAAGAAGCTGCGCCGGCGGAAGCCGCTCCCGAAGAAAATGAGCCTGTTGCGGAAGCTCAGAGTGAAGATGCCTCTGCGCCTGCACCGCGTCGGTTCACTCCGGTCAAGCGTCCGGAAATCAAGAAGCCTGAACGCGCGAAGAAGAAAGAAGAGAAGCCTGCTCGCGGCGCCACCGCGGAAACACCGGACAAGCGCCGGTCGGGCAAGCTTTCCGTCAAGAAGGCTCTCAACGAAGACGAAGGCCGGCGTGCGCGCAGCCTCGCCGCGCTCAAGCGTGCGCGTGAAAAAGAGCGCCGCATGCAAGGTGGCGGCTCCAACAAGCCGCGCGAAAAGCAGGTGCGCGATGTTGTCGTCCCCGAGGCGATTACGGTCGGCGAACTGGCCAAGCGCATGGGCGAGAAGGGAGCTGACCTAGTCAAGGAACTCTTCAATCTCGACATGATGGTCACCGTCAACCAGACGATCGATCAGGACACTGCCGAATTGCTCGTCGAACAGTTCGGCCACAACATCGAGAAGGTATCCGAGGCCGACGTCGATATCGCCGCCGATACGGATGTCGATCCGGAAGAAACGCTCAAGCCGCGTCCGCCGGTCGTGACCATCATGGGTCACGTCGATCACGGCAAGACCTCGCTCTTGGACGCCCTTCGCGGTGCGAATGTCGTGAAAGGCGAAGCGGGCGGCATCACCCAGCACATCGGCAGCTATCAGGTTAAGACGAAGAACGGCGACAAGGTCACCTTCCTCGATACACCTGGCCACGCCGCATTCACGCAAATGCGTCAGCGCGGTGCCAACATCACCGATATCGTGGTGCTTGTAGTCGCTGCCGACGACGGGATCATGCCGCAGACGATCGAGGCCATCAATCATACCAAGGCCGCTGGCGTCCCCATGATCGTTGCGATCAACAAGATGGACAAGCCGGAAGCCAATCCGGACAATATCCGTACCCGTTTGCTCGAACACGAAGTCATCGTGGAATCGATGTCGGGCGATGTGCAGGACGTCGAAATCTCCGCCAAGGCGAAGACCGGTCTGGACGATCTACTCGACAAGATCGCGCTTCAGGCCGAATTGCTCGAACTGAAGGCGAACCCCGATCGCCTGGCGGAAGCAACCGTCATCGAAGCGCAGCTCGACAAGGGCCGCGGTCCTGTGGCGACCGTGCTCGTAACGCGTGGTACGCTTGAGCGGGGCAACACCTTCGTGGTGGGCACCGAGAGCGGCCGCGTTCGTGCGATCGTCGATGATCAGGGCAAGCAGATTAAGAAGGCCGGACCATCGATGCCGGTCGAGGTCCTGGGCCTCGGCGGCGTGCCGAGTGCCGGTGACGTTCTGACCGTTGTCGAAAACGAGCAGCGCGCTCGCGAAGTGGCCGAATATCGTCAGGAAAAGGCGACCGAGAAGCGCACCGCGCTTGCTCCGACCAGCTTCGACACGATGTTCAACAAGCTTGCCGCCAATGTCATCGAATTCCCCGTACTGGTGAAAGCCGATGTACAGGGTTCGGTCGAGGCGATCACTTCGGCTCTGCACAACCTGTCGAACGACGAGATCAAGGTCCGCGTCCTGCATGCAGGCGTGGGTGCAATCACCGAAAGCGATGTCAGCCTTGCTTCGGCGTCCAACGCGCCGATCATCGGCTTCAACGTCCGTCCCAACGCGAAGGCCCGCGAACTGGTCAAGCGCGATGGGGTGGAGATGAAGTATTACGACGTCATCTATCACTTGACCGAGGAAATCGCGAAGGAGATGGCGGGCGAGCTGGGTCCGGAGCGGATCGAGAACGTCGTTGGTCGTGCCGCGGTCAAGGAAGTGTTTCGTTCGGGCAAGAAGGACAAGGCCGCCGGTCTGCTGGTCGAAGAAGGTGTCATCCGCAAGGGGCTGCACGCACGCCTCACGCGCGAAGACGTCATCGTCTCTGCCACGACTATCGCGTCGCTGCGCCGTTTCAAGGACGATGTGGACGAAGTCCGCGCCGGTCTCGAATGTGGTGTCGTGCTTGCCGACACGAACGACATCAAGCCGGGCGACCAGCTTGAAGTCTTCGAGGTCGAGGAGCGTGAACGCACACTTTAATGCATCGCCGCGTCGCCCTGCTCGGATCCATCAATGTCGGTGGTAACCGGCTGAAGATGGCCGAGCTGGTGGCGGCGTTGGAAAAGCGCGATTTCGTGAATGTCGAAACGGTCGTTGCCAGCGGCAACGTCCTGTTCGATCACCAGGAGCCTTCAAGTGAAGGCGTCGCGGATTTGATCGCCAAGGTGGTCGAAAGCGAATTCGGCATTGCTACCTTCGCCGTCGTACGGACGCGCGCCGAGCTGGAATTGGTGCTCGAGGAGAACCCCTTTGCCGGGGTTGGCGAGGATAAGTTGGTTCACGTCCATTTTCTGACGGGTCAGCCCAGCAGGCAACAGTTCGATACCGTGGCCGATGATTTGAAAGGCTGTGGCGACGAAAAGGTCTCTGCCGGAACCCGTGCCTTGCACATCAATTACGTTTCCGGCGTTGGCAGATCCAAATTGACCGGACCTTTCATCGAGCGGAGGCTCGGCTGCAAAGGTACGGGCCGGAATATCCGGTCTTTGACACGCATAATAGAGAAGTTTCCCTGATGGCTCGCAATCAGTCCACTCCCGAACAGCAATCGGTCCGCGTCCTCAAGGTGGGCGAGCGGGTCCGGCATATTCTTTCCGAATTGCTCGCGCGCGGCGAGGCACATGACGATGTCCTTCGCGCGTCCAATATCTCGGTGACCGAAGTGCGCATGACGCCCGACCTAAGGAATGCAAAGGCTTACGTGAAGCCCTTGCTGGGTCAGGACGAAGAAGCTGTGTTGAAAGCGCTGCGTACGAACACTGCCTTCTTTCAGAAAGAAGTTGCCAAGCGTCTGGGCCTGAAATTCGCGCCGAAGCTGTCATTCCAGGCGGATGAGAGCTTCGACGAAGCAGACCGGATCGAGGAGTTGCTAAGCGACCCCAAGGTGGTCCGCGATCTCGATGACGAGGCCGAATGATCGCTTGAAAGCGACTGCGAGATTGCAGGCTTCCACGCACCTACGCAGTCGTGCCGTGGATTGCCTAGATGCCACGCTCCTCGCGCCGATGAAAATGAGGTAGGCGTCCGCTATGGCCAAGCTCTATTTCTACTACGCCAGCATGAATGCCGGGAAGAGCACGACCTTGCTCCAGACCGCGTTTAACTATGGCGAGCGCGGAATGAAGGTGTCGCTGTGGACAGCTGCTCTCGACGATCGGGCGGGTTTCGGAGCCATTTCCAGCCGCATCGGCCTGTCGAGCGATGCTCACCGGTTCGAAAATGATACCGATATCGAGGCACATGTTCTCGCTGAACATGGCGAAGCGCCAGTCGCCTGCGTACTGATCGACGAGGCGCAATTCCTGACCAAGACCCAGGTATGGCAGCTCGCTCGGCTAAGCGACGAAGCCAATATCCCGGTGCTTTGCTATGGCTTGCGAACCGATTTCCAAGGTGAACTCTTCCCGGGTTCGGCTGCGCTTCTGGGCATTGCGGACAAGCTCGTGGAAATGAAGGCGGTGTGCGATTGCGGCCGCAAGGCGACGATGAATTTGCGCGTCGACGAAAGCGGCAAGGCGGTGCGCGAAGGCGCCCAGACCGAAATCGGCGGAAATGACCGCTACGTGGCGCTATGTCGCAAGCACTTCGTCGAACGCACTGGTTGCAATCATTTTTCGGGGGCGCAGGCACGCTAAGGGGTGCGCCGCAGCCATAGCGTATCTACATAGCTTCGATGCTTGACACCCTTACCCTAGCGGCGATCCTGATCCCCTGTCTGATTGTGGCCATCGTGTTTCATGAAGTGGCGCATGGCTGGGTCGCGCTCATGCTGGGCGACCCTACCGCGAAGGAAAAGCGGCGCCTGTCGCTCAATCCGATCCGCCATGTCGATCCGATCGGCACACTGCTCGTGCCTGGCGCGCTGGCGCTGATGGGCGGCCCCGTATTCGGCTGGGCAAAACCGGTGCCTGTGAACCAGAACCGGCTCGATAATCCGCGCTACGGCATGATGGCAGTGGCAGCTGCCGGACCTGGCACGAACATCCTGCTCGCTTTCGTCGGTGCGATCATCTTCGGAATATTCGCAGGTTTCGCCGCGAATTGGGGCATCGCTTTGCCGGAGTGGTCGCTGACTCTCTTCGGGGCGTTCGTCCTCATCAACGCGTTTCTGGCGCTCTTCAACATGCTTCCGATCCCGCCTTTCGACGGGTCGCATATCGTTGGCGGCCTGATGCCCCGGCGCTGGGCGCATCACTGGCAGAAATTACAGGCGATGGGCATGCTGCTGCTGGTCGTGTTGATTGCGGCGACTTGGGCCTTTCCCGACACACGCTGGATCGAGAACACGCTGTTTCCGCCCGTGGAGTGGCTGACCGGCATTTTCTATTCGGTCGCAGACGGCGTTGCGCGCGTCATCGCATGAGTGAGCGCACGAAACCCGCACCCCATGGCTGGCTGTTGCTCGATAAGCCGCGCGGCCTTGGCTCTACACAGGCCGTGGGGCTGGTAAAGCGCGTTCTTAGGCAGGGCGGATATCAGAAAACAAAAGTGGGCCATGGCGGCACGCTTGACCCGCTGGCCGAAGGGGTGCTTCCGATCGCCTTGGGTGAAGCAACGAAGCTTGCCGGGCGGATGCTCGATGCCAGCAAGATCTACGATTTCGCCATCCGGTTCGGCGAGCAGACCGACACGCTCGACACCGAGGGGGAGGTCGTGGTGACTTCGGACCTCCTTCCGGAACCTGAAGAAGTCGCGGCCATCCTTCCCGCTTTCACCGGAGCGATCCAGCAGGCGCCGCCCGCTTATTCCGCGATCAAGATCGACGGCAAGCGCGCCTATGACCGTGCGCGGGCTGGCGAAGAGGTGGAGATGAAGCTGCGTGATACGACGATCCATTCGCTCGACGTTCTCGACAGCAAAGCAGGCGCCGTAACGCTGCGCGCCCATGTCTCGAAGGGAACGTACATCCGCTCTCTTGCACGGGACATCGCGACCGCCCTTGGAAGCGTCGGACACGTCACCTACTTGAGACGTATAAAGGCTGGCCCTTTCACGCAGCAACAAGCGATTTCGCTGGACTCGGCGGAGGAAATCGCTAGGGGCGCGCCTCTTGAACACCTTCTCTTGCCGCTAGAGGCAGGACTGGACGACATCCCGGTCCTTCACCTCGATCCCGACAGCGCGCAGGCGGTCCGTCAGGGCCGGGTACTGTCGGAACTGCCCCAACCCGACGGGCTCTATATGGCTAAACTTGGACAAGTTCCGGTGGCGCTGATGGAGCTGGAGGGAGGCTCGGCGAAGGTCGTGCGGGGTTTCAACCTACCGGGTGTCGCGGAGTAGAATGCATGTCGGTTACTGCCGAAAAGAAACAGGAAATCATCAAGGACAACGCCCAGAACGAAGGCGATACCGGTTCGCCGGAAGTCCAGGTTGCAATCCTTACCGAGCGTATTCGCAACCTCACCGATCACTTCAAGGTCAACCACAAGGACAACCACTCGCGTCGTGGTCTCCTCATGATGGTCAACAAGCGTCGCAACCTGCTCGCCTATCTCAAGAAGGTAGATGTCGAGCGGTATAACGCTTTGATCCAGAAGCTGGGTCTTCGTAAGTAAGAGTTTTCGGGAAGGGCGGCTCAAACGGGCCGCCCTTTTCGCATTTGGCTACCTTCGCAATTCGGCGCAGGGGCAAACCAGAGGCAAGATAAAGCGCCTCGAACCGGACCGGGACGGATTGCCCGGCACAGTAGGCCCCGCACCGCAATAAGGCCGTGCGGGTCATCAAGGAAAATACATGTTCGACAAGAAAACCGTATCGATTGAGTGGGGCGGAAAGACCCTCACCCTCGAAACCGGACAGATCGCCCGTCAGGCTGACGGCGCCGTTCTGGCGACTTATGGCGAAACCGTGGTGCTCTGCGCCGTGACCGCCGCCAAGAGTGTACGCGAAGGGCAGGACTTCTTCCCGCTGACCGTCCACTATCAGGAAAAATTCTCCGCCGCGGGCCGTATCCCCGGTGGCTTCTTCAAGCGCGAAGGCCGCGCCACGGAGAAGGAAACGCTGACCTCCCGCCTGATCGACCGCCCCGTGCGGCCGCTTTTCCCGGAAGGCTTCTATAACGAAATCAACGTCATCTGCCAGGTTCTCTCCTATGATGGCGAGACCGAACCCGATATCGTCGCGATGATTGCTGCTTCGGCCGCGCTGACGATCTCTGGCGTCCCCTTCATGGGCCCGATCGGTGCTGCACGCGTCGGCTTCTCCAACGATGGCGATTACATTCTCAACCCGAGCCTCGACAGCGCGCTCGGCGAAGACGGTCGTCTCGACCTCGTCGTCGCTGCGACGCAGGACGCGGTAATGATGGTCGAATCCGAAGCCAAGGAATTGACCGAGGAAGAAATGCTCGGCGCCGTCATGTTCGCGCATGATGAAAGCCGCAAGGTCATCGGTGCGATCATCGATCTCGCCGAACAGGCTGCCAAGGATCCATGGGAAATGGATACTTCGGACGATACCTCGGCGATCAAGGAAAAGCTTCGCGGCATCGTCGGCGATGACATCGCTGCTGCTTACAAGCTGACCGACAAATCGGCCCGTTCGGATGCGCTCAACGATGCGCGTGCCAAGGCCAAGGAAGCCTTCTCCGAGGAAGAGCCGCAAACCCAGATGGTCGCCAATAAGGCGGTCAAGAAGCTGGAAGCGGAAATCGTTCGCGGCGCCATCCTCAAGGACGGCCAGCGTATTGACGGCCGCAAGCTTGATCAGGTCCGCCCGATCGAAGCAATGGTTGGCCTGCTGCCCCGCACGCATGGTTCTGCGCTGTTCACGCGTGGCGAAACGCAGGCTATCTGCACCACCACGCTGGGCACCAAGGATGCCGAGCAGATGATCGACGGTCTCGAAGGCCTGTCGTACAATCACTTCATGCTGCACTACAACTTCCCGCCCTATTCGGTCGGTGAAGTGGGTCGCTTCGGCTTCACCAGCCGCCGCGAAACTGGCCACGGCAAGCTCGCATGGCGCGCGCTGCACCCGGTTCTGCCTGCGCATGAAGATTTCCCTTATACCATCCGCATCCTGTCGGACATCACCGAGTCCAACGGTTCGTCCTCGATGGCGACTGTCTGCGGTGGCTGTCTCTCGATGATGGATGCCGGTGTTCCGATCGAGCGTCCGGTATCGGGCATCGCCATGGGCCTTATCCTGGAAGGCGACGACTTTGCAGTTCTGTCGGACATCCTGGGTGACGAAGATCACCTCGGAGACATGGACTTCAAGGTCGCCGGTTCGGAGAAGGGCATCACCTCGCTTCAGATGGACATCAAGGTTGCCGGCATCACGCAGGAAATCATGAAGACAGCTCTGGAGCAGGCCAAGGCCGGTCGCGCGCACATCTTGGGTGAGATGACGAAGGCGCTTTCGGGTGCTCGCGGTGAAGTGTCCAAGCACGCTCCGCGCATCGAAACCATGCAGATCGACAAGTCGAAGATCCGTGACGTCATCGGCACGGGCGGCAAGGTGATCCGTGAGATCGTGGCTGAAACCGGTGCGAAGGTGGATATCGACGACGAGGGCGTGATCAAGATCAGCTCCTCGAACGCCGACGAGATCGAAGCCGCCAAGAAGTGGATCGAAGGCATCGTCGAAGAGGCGGAAGTCGGCAAGATCTATAACGGCAAGGTCGTCAACATCGTCGACTTTGGGGCATTCGTGAACTTCATGGGCGGCAAGGACGGTCTCGTCCACGTCAGCGAAATGAAGAACGAGCGCGTTGAAAAGCCGACCGACGTCGTTTCGGAAGGTCAGGAAGTTAAGGTCAAGGTCCTCGAAATCGATCAGCGCGGCAAGGTCCGTCTGTCGATGCGCGTCGTGGATCAGGAAACCGGCGAAGAGCTGGAAGACACCCGCCCTCCGCGCGAACCGCGCGAACCGCGTGAACCGCGCGGTGATCGTGGCCCACGTGGCGGCGGCGGCCGTGGCGGTGATCGTCGCGGTGGCGGCGGCCGTGGCCCTCGTGGCGGCGGACGTGACCGCGATGGTGGTAAGGGCGGCGACAATGGGGGCGGTGAAGCTCACGTGCCGGACTTCCTGAAGGACTGACCCTTCTGACTTAGACAACTTAAAGGCCGCGGAGAGAAATCTTCGCGGCCTTTTCCATGATTACGTCGTAGAACTCAGCTCATCTCAAGGATCGGCTTGAAGACCTTGCCATCGTGCAGGTCCTGCACAGCCTCATTGATCTTATCGAAGGGGTAGCGCTTAACCAGTCTGTCGAACGGGAAAAGCCCGCGCTGGTACAGTCGGACCAGTTCGGGAATGAACTGCTTCACCTTTGCGTCACCTTCCACACAGCCGACGATCTTGCGGCCGCTGAGGATCTGGTCGTTCGCGTCGAAAGCATACTCGGTGCCTGACGGCGGTGCGCCGACGACAACCAAAGTGCCCCTCTTCGCTAGTGATTCAAGCGCTGCACGCGCGGCCTTGTCATTGCCGCTGCATTCGATCGAGAAATCCACGCCGGCCTCAATGATGCCCCGCACTTCTTCTGCTACATCGATGCCTTCTCCCGCTGTGATCGTATGTGTTGCACCGAATTCCTTTGCCAGTTCGAGCCGGTCATCATTCGTATCGACTGCGATAATCGTGCCGCATCCGGCAAGCTTAGCCCCCATGACCGCCGCCATACCCACGCTGCCTACGCCTGATACCAGCAAATTAGAACCTGCAGGCGGCTGCGCCGTACGCATCACTGCCCCTGCACCTGTCTGAATGCCGCAGCCGAGGGGGCCGAGCAGGGAAATATCCACGTGACCCTCGATTTTCACGACATTGCGCTCATGCGCGATCGAGTGCGTCGCGAAGCTCGATTGCTGGAAGAAAGCAGCGTTCGGACCGTCATCGAATACAGGTGCGTCTTCTCCCTGACGCTTGTTCATGAAGTTCAGCGCTTCGAAATCGTTGCAATAGGCCGGATCCCCTTCCTGACACGGACGGCAGCGACCGCACGACCCGTATGAGAGGACCACGTTGTCGCCTTCGGTCAAACCTCTGACATGGTCTCCTACTTTGAGGATCGTTCCGGCACCTTCATGACCCAGCACGACCGGATAGTTCGTCGGTAGATTACCTGCCTGGACAGAGAGATCGGTGTGACAAACCCCTGTCGCGATCAGTTTTATCAGAACCTCGTGGGGTCCTGGATCTGCAATTGCCCTTTCTTCTATAGCGTAATCCGCTCCAGCTTCTGAAATGACGGCGATACGGGCTTTTGTGGGCATGAGATTCTCCATAAGTCTTGCTCGTGGAAATGACCGAGGGCCCTGCCGCGTTCCGCTATTAGACGTTGCTCGCGTGCTGACCGGTGCTAGGGAGCGTGAATGCTTCCCCGCGAAACCATAGCCACCGCCGATATTCCCGGAGGGGAAACTCTTACGCTGGTCAGTCATGGCCGTGACTTCATCATCATGCTCGCCCGGAACGAGCTGATGGGCACGCGCATGCAATTCAGCGAAGAGCAGTTGGCCGAGTTGACGCTGGAAGAACTGGGAAAGAAACGCCCGCGAGTATTGATCGGCGGCTACGGAATGGGCTTTACCTTCCGCAAGGCTCTGGAAAAGGCCGGCGAGGGCGCGGAAGTAGTAGTCGCAGAAGTTGTGCCTGAAATTCTGGAATGGGCAAAAGGGCCGCTGGCCCATCTGACCGGCGACACGCTCAAAGACCCGCGTGGCGAAGTAGTCTTGTGCGATGTGGCAGCCCTGATCGACGATGCCAATGACGGTACATGCGCCAAGTGGGATGCAATCCTGCTCGACGTGGACAATGGACCTGACGGCATCGTGCGCGATGGAAACGAACGACTCTATTCGCGCACTGGTCTTGCCAAGGCGCGTGACGCCCTCAATTCGAACGGGGTGCTTTCTGTCTGGTCCGCCGCACCGGACCATAAGTTCCGCACGCGGCTTAAAGAAGCAGGCTTCGACGTTGAGGAGCGCAGGGTGCGGGCGCGGCCCAACAATAAAGGGCCGCACCACACGATCTGGTTCGCAAGAAGGCCTTAGCGCTGGAACATCGGGCCCGCTGGATTGCCCATGTAATCCCGCTTGCCCAGCGGAACGCCCTTCATCCGCAGAAGTCCGTAAAAGGTGGTCGCGTGGAACTGGAAATTGGGCATATTGAAGCCAAGCAGGAAACGCTCTCCCGGAAGGGAAAAACGAGTCTCGCCGCCTAGCACGAAGTCGATATTTTTCGCGCCGAGCGCATTGATTTCGTCCGGCTGGCATTCATCCATGCGTTTCTGAGCTGAAGCAATCATGGCGCGCATCGCGTTCCAGTCTGCAGGAATGTCGGTGAAGTCGGGCGTGAATGCGCCGTCGGGAAGCTGGTCGAGTGCATAGGCACTATGCATCCAGCACGAGCGTATGTGCCAAGGGAGTGGCCACATGTCGTCGGCGAGTCTGGCTTCATACATTTCGGCGTCCGAGCAACCACCGTTTCCTGCAAAGGCTTCACCCTTGTCGATCAGGCCGGGCAAAGCGTCCAGCAGTTGGCGGATGGTCGGTACGAAGGCGGCGTAGAGATCGAAAGCCAAGATATTCTCCGGTCAATAAAAAGGGCCCGCCGGAATTGCTCCGACGGGCCCACGAATATGTTCCTAGCGAACCCGCGGTCCGCCGAAAGGCAGCGGCGGAGGGGGGCGGCGGGCACCGCGGGGCAGCTGTGCCTGATACGCCCTGCCGCAATGTTCGACGCAATAGGGGAAGCCGGGGTTTACCGCTTCACCGCAGAAATGGAAATCGGGCTCACCCGGGTGGCCCATCGGCCAGCGGCAGACCTTGTCGGAAAGATCAAGCAGGCTGGTCTTGTCTGCGATCGAAGGGTCGGGCTTTGCCGGAACGAGGCGCCTGGGCGGGGCCGGCGGGATAGGGGGCTGCTGATCGCCCGGACCCTGACGCAAGAAGCCGCCCGGACCGACGGAAACGATCTTGGGAAGGTCCGAATTCTTGTTGGGCATCGGCTGAGAAGGGATTGCCGCATCCGCTCTTGGTGCCGGCTGCGCGGTCGGTTGAGCGGGGGCAGCTGCTGGCGCAGGCGTTGGTGCAGGGGGCGCAGCAGGGCGAGGTGCGGCTTTTTTTACAGCGGGCTTCGCCGCTGGCTTGGGCTTGGGCGCTGGTTTTTTCTTTTCCGCTGCTTTTACCGGCGATGGGCGCGATTTGAGGCCAAGACGATGCGCCTTGCCGATTACGGCATTACGGCTGACACCGCCCAATTCCTCGGCGATCTGGCTGGCAGTTGAACCGCCTTCCCACATCTTTTTCAGCGTCGCGATCCGTTCGTCGGTCCAGCTCATGCGAATCCTGTATCCTTCATGTCTCCGCCACGGCTGTCTTGCCAGCGGAAGTGCTTGGCCCTAGGCGCAGGCCCATGGCCGATCAAGTCCAACCCTCTCCCGCCGTAAATCCCGACCGTGGTCAGTCCAGCGAGGATGCCTCTTTCACCGAAAACACGGGCAAGGGGAGGGGCAGTTTCCCGAAACGCGGAGAACCGGTGATCACCGGGATCAACCGCGTGGGGTTATGGAGCCTCTATATTAAGGAGGTTCGCCGGTTTCTCAAGGTCCAGACGCAGACGATCTGGGCTCCAGCCGTAACGACATTGCTTTTTCTGGTAATCTTTACCGTAGCATTGGGCCGTTCGGACCGGGAAATCCTCGGCGTGAATTTCGCAACTTTCGTTGCACCTGGGCTGATCGTGATGGGCATGATGCAAAATGCTTTCGCTAACTCCAGCTTTTCACTCCTTTCCGGCAAGATTCAGGGGACCATCATCGATTTGCTCATGCCGCCGCTTTCGACCGGCGAACTGATGACAGGCATCGTGGCCGCCGCAGTTACGCGAGCGGTTGCTGTCGGTTTCGCAGTGGCTCTCGCCATGGCTTTCTATCCTGGGGTAAGCTTGGCGACTGCCCATCCCTGGGCAGTGGTCTGGTTCGGCCTGATGGGAGCGGTAATGCTGGCGCTTATGGGGCTTCTTGCTTCGATCTGGGCTGAAAAGTTCGATCACAATGCCGCAGTGACGAACTTCGTGATTGCGCCGCTGAGCCTCCTTTCGGGCACTTTCTATGTAATCGATAATCTGGCGCCGCTTTTTCAGACGATCAGCCGTTTCAACCCATTCTTCTATGTGATCAGCGGCTTCCGCTACGGCTTCCTGGGGCAAAGCGATATCGGCGACACCAATCAGGCCGTTATTCATAGCGCTATCGGCCTGGGCCTCTTTAATCTGGTCTTCGCCTTCGTGGTCTACCGTGTCCTTGCTTCGGGCTGGAAAATCCGCAGCTGAGAAGGGCTTCAAATTGGCGCCTGGGTTAGCTATTTCTGCGGGCACACCTGGAACGGGGCCGTAGCTCAGTTGGGAGAGCGCGTCGTTCGCAATGACGAGGTCAGCGGTTCGATCCCGCTCGGCTCCACCAGGCGGTTCAGTTCTTCAATCGATCCTCGATCGCCTCACGCAGTTCCTTAACTCGGGCGGCATTGTAACCAAGGTCCGACACACCCACCCGGCTTACCGATCGCAAGTCTATCTGACCATCTGCGACACGTGCCACCACGTCGTCCTTGAACCCGAAAGCGAATGTCTCGGCCACGCCCTCGACCGAGTTGCTGCCTGATACCCGGTGCACATCCTGCAATCCGATTGCGCCCATCGCCGCGACGATAGCGTCCAGAGCTTCATCGTCGGTGGCTTGGCCAAGGACGATCGGGCGCAGTTCGGGATATTCTTCTGCAATGATGTCGGCGTGATTCTTGACCTTCAGGGCATCATCATCCGAATTCGCCCACATCTCGATCCTGCCGAGCGGGGTGCCGTAATCGTTGATCGGATTGGCTCCCGCCTGCGAACGCATTGCTATGGTCTGATCGGAGAACGCCGGCGGGTCCCGCAGATCGGTTGCAACATCGTGGATCGGCGGGACCGACTCTGCCTGGGACTTCATTGACAGAAGTCCAGCAAAAAGCAGGGCAGGGATGGCGAACGCCATCGCAGCCTTCCACCAAGGTCCTCGTGGTGTCTTGAAAAATGCCAGCAGAAGGGCGACCGCCGCTACCAGGGCGGCGATTGCAATCAAGATTATTCCAGCGTCACGGATCATGAACCCCAGGCCCGTACGCCAATCAATCAGTCCCAATTTCGGGCCGAAGACCGCTAGCCCGAACCACGCAAGCACGGCGAGTGAAAGCCAGAGTGCATATTCGGGGAGGCGACGGCGCCACTCGCGGCGTTCAATTACGGGTGTTGAGTTAGAGTGGGCCTCTTCGTTTGGCTTGGTCACCCGGTCCGACTGATCTTTGTCTTGCATCACCCTCTACCCCTATATGACGAAACACCCTGATCAGGCACCCACAGGCCGTCAGGAGCAGCACCGCTCTGCCAGAAAACGTCGATTGGTATGCCTCCTCGAGGATACCAGTAGCCGCCGATGCGCAGCCATTTCGGCTTCATTTCTTCGAACAGGCGTTGGCCGATCCCGACCGTCACGTCCTCATGGAACCCGCAATGATTGCGGAAAGATCCAAGGAATAGCTTTAGGCTTTTCGATTCAACTATGGTCGCATCGGGTGCGTAATCGAGCACGAGATGTGCAAAATCAGGTTGGCCAGTGACCGGGCACAATGAAGTGAATTCGGGCGCCGCGAACCTCACCATGTAAAGTTGTCCGGTTCGTGGGTTCGAAACATAGTCCAGTTCCGCCTCTTCGGGGGACGCGGGAAGGGGGCTATTCTCTCCGAGAAATTTGGGTGTCACTGTGTCGCTCATGCAGCGCATCTGCCGTGAATGTCGGTTCGGCGCAAGGCGGGGCTTGGAAGCGCGGGCTTCAGTGCCTATTCAGCGGCCCGATCAAATCAGGCAACCACGCCCATGTTTACCCGCAAATACCTTCCATTCATCGCGCTTACACTCGCTGCGCCGTCTCCGCTGCTCGCGCAGAGTGTGCAGGATTTCCAGCTGCCGCCAAATCCGACACCTACGCCGACTCCGCGCGTCCAAGGACCCGTCGATACCGAGGGCGATGCGGTGCCAGTACGCCCACGGGTCATCGTCACCCCTACCCCGGCTCCGGCGCCAGTCCCGACACCGCGGCAAACAGCCCCGGTTCAGCCTACAAACGAGCAGCCGGCTCCGAGCCCATCTCCGTTGGTGCGCC
The DNA here is from genome assembly GCA_947504155.1 of uncultured Erythrobacter sp. GTDB lineage: Bacteria > Pseudomonadota > Alphaproteobacteria > Sphingomonadales > Sphingomonadaceae > Qipengyuania. The sequence continues at coordinate 991,117 of CANNGF010000001.1, read as the reverse complement.
CTGCACCGACACGAGTTGTACCAGCTGATCGCCAGCCTCCTGCCACGCAGGACCAGCCACGCACCTCGCCCACACCGCAAGAACGCTCGCCGATTGATCCGGCTGAAAACGGGCCAGTCGTGCCAGCATCCCAGGCTGAGCCTCCATCCGCCGACACGACAGCAGCGCCTGCACCGATCCAAGCCGATCCGATCGTTCCTGCGTTGGAGCCCGATCTCGCAAGTGAAAATTCGAACTGGATCTGGCCTGCCGTGGGAGGAAGCGTCCTGGCGCTGCTTGGCCTTGGCTACGCCTTTTCGCGACGGCGCCGGAGCGAGCCTCCACCGATGATAGAGCGGCCTGTGGTCAGTTCGGGCGGCCCCATCGCGGTAAACGATATCCATATCCGCACAGACGCTATCAAACTTACGCGTTCGGTAATGAACGCTACGCTTCACTACCGCGTATCGCTGATCAACAAGGCTACCCGAGCACTGTCGAACGTCACAATCGGGGCCGATATAGTTTCGGCGCATGGCGGCGTGCCGATGGAGCAGCAAGTTGCCAGCGCAAGCCAAACGCTGGAAAAGCGCCACCATTTCGACCGCATCGCGCCGGGCCAGAATGTCCGTTATGAAGGCCAGATAACGATCCCGCTTTCGCAGGTGCGCGCTATCCGTCAGAACAACGCTGCGCTGTTCGTGCCCCTTCTGCGCCTGCGCGTCGACGGGGCAACCGCCGAGCCGTTGGTAAAAACCTTCGTAGTAGGTCTTGGTGTGCCCGGCGGTGGAAGGGTGATGCCCTTCCGTATCGATGAAGGGCCTCGCAGTTACGAACCGATTTCCGCTCGCGCCCTGGACTAAGGAAGGCCGACATCATCGACAGTCCCCAAAGCGCACGCTAGCGTGCCGGACATGGACAAACTTGTTTCTACCGAATGGCTTGCCGCGAGGATGAGTTCCGATGACATCGTGATCCTCGATGCCACTCAGCACCTCCCCGATACGGGCCGTGATGCACGCGCTGAATTCGAGGATGGGCACATTCCGGGTGCGCGCTTTCTCGATCTGGCGAGCTTCGTGGACGAAGAATCCGATGTTCCCAAAGCCGTGCCGAGCGCCGAACAGTTCGCCGAGCGCATGGGTGATCTGGGTATCGCACCGGGAAGCCGGATAATTCTCTACGATGACAGCGCGATCCGCAGTTCTGCGCGTGCCTGGTTCATCCTCGATCGTTACGGGGAAGACAATCTTGCGGTTCTAGACGGCGGTCTGGCTAAATGGAGGGCTGAAGGCCGTGAATTATCCCAACGTCACGTAGAAAACGCGCCGCGCCACCGTGCCGAACCGGAGCCGACGCGCGAGGTCAGGACCAAGGAGGAAATCCGCGAGAACCTTGAGGACGCGCAGTGGCAGGTGGTCGATGCGCGCGATACGGCTCGGTTCGAAGGCAAGGAAGGTAGCGGATCGGAAGGGCATATCCCGGGTGCACGCAATGTACCCTTCGTTCGCCTGCTGAATGACGATGGTACCTACAAGGACCCGAATGCCATTCGTACCGAATTCGAGCGCGTTGGGGTTGATCTCGAGCGGCCAGTGGTCACCACTTGTAACAGCGGTATGACCGCAGCGGTCTTGCTGTTCGGATTGGAGTTGACGGGCAAGCAAGACGTTGAGCTCTATGACGGCAGCTGGATGGAATGGGGTAGCGATCCCGAAATGCCAACGGAACGCGGTGAGTGAGACTTGCCACCTCTCTTGCCGAATACGGCCACAGCCAAGTGCGTCTGAACCGCAGGATGACCGGAGCATAAATGAGTTCTCATAAGGGCGATGCGATAGGTAAGGGTACGAAGCTGGTTACCGGTGGGCGCTCCGGCGCCCTCGGCGAGCATGTCGTCAACCCCCCTATCTGGCGTGCCAGTACGCATCTCTACTCCGACTGCGGTGCTCTGCGTGAAGGCGTCAAAAGCAATGCGGATGGCTACTTCTTCTACGGAAGGCGGGGCGCGCCCACGCAATGGGCCTTGGCCGAGGCGCTGACGGAGCTTGAGCCGGGCGCCGATGGAACCGTGCTCTATCCAAGCGGACTGGCTGCGCTCGTTGGAGCGCTTATGGCAGTTTTGCGCGCGGGCGATGTACTTTTGGTGCAGGACAATGCCTATGATCCAACCCGCAACACGGCGATGGGATTGCTGAAGCGCTACGGAGTAGAGCATCGCTTTTTCGACCCGCTCGATTTAGACACCTACGCCGCTGCCTTTTGCGAAAAGACCAAGGCGGTCATGCTCGAAAATCCGGGCAGCCTGACAATGGAAATCTGCGATGTTCCGGCGCTTGCACAAGTGGCTCGCGAAAAGAGCGCCGTAACGTTGATCGACAACACATGGGCAACCTCGACAGGGTTTGCCGCGTTGGCGCACGGCTGCGATATCTCGATCACGGCGTTGACCAAGCATATCGGAGGCCACTCCGACGTGATGATGGGTGCTTCCAGCGCAGGCGAAAAATGGCACCGCCGCTTGCGTCAGACTGCGCAGCAACTCGGGCATGTTGTATCGCCCGACGATGCCGCACTCGCTCTGCGTGGGTTACGCACGATGGGCGTACGGTTGAAACAGGAAAGCGAAAGCGCGCTTGCAATTGCATGCTGGCTCAGCGGGCGCGACGAAGTGGCGCATGTGTTGTGCCCGATGCTCCCCGACGCGCCGGGCTACGAGCTGTGGCAGCGTGACTTCACTGGAGGGTGCGGCCTTTTCAGCTTTGTCCTGCGTGGGCGGGACGATGCGGCTCGCTGCCGCCTGATCGACGCATTGGATCTGTTCGGCATAGGCTACAGTTGGGGCGGCTTCGAAAGCCTTGCGCTTCCGTTCGACGTTGAACCGATCCGCAAGAAGATGTCTTGGCCTAAAGAGGGCTGGGGGGTTGAGGATCGCTGCGGTATACGCTTATCCATCGGGCTCGAAGATACGGACGATCTGATCGCCGATCTGGAACAGGCCTTCGCGGTCATGAATCAGGGATAGATACGGGACCTACGTGCAAGGCGATACACCCCCCACTGCCACTCCTACCCAGGACGCAGCTCCGGTAGAGCAAGCCTGGAGCTTGGCCGAAAATGCGCCGGATCAAGGCGGTGTCGCCGCCGCCGAGGGGTTCAAGGAAGCGGTCGGCAGTCAGAATGAAACGGTCGGTTCCGTCTTGGATGGTCTCGATGCGGTGGCACTCAGCATGGGCGACATGCGGATCTCTCTGCTCGACGTGCTGCTAGTCGCTGCGATCGTGGCTGGTGTGCTGTTCTTTGCCTGGTTCTTCAGCAAGCTTGCACGTCGCGGGGTACGCCGTTTCACCAAGCTGGACGAAACGCAGCAACTGCTGGCCGAAAAGATACTTACCATCGTCGTGTGGGCGGCCGCATTTTTCCTCGGCATCGATTTGCTCGGTATCGATCTTACCGCGCTGGCGGTGTTCTCTGGCGCATTCGGCCTTGCAATCGGTTTCGGCCTTCAGAAAACCTTCGGTAATCTGATCGCCGGAATCATCCTGTTGATGGACAAGTCGATCAAGCCAGGCGATGTCATTGCAGTGGCGGACATGGCTGGTAACGAAACTTTCGGCCAGATCCGCAAGATCGGTGTCCGCGCCGTATCCGTTACGACCCGTGACCAGCGTGAATATCTCATTCCGAACGAAAATCTGATGATCAATCAGGTGGAGAACTGGTCCTATTCCAGCAAAAACGTGCGGATGCAGGTCCCGGTAGGGGTCAGCTACGAAGCTGACATGAACCTGGCCGAAAAGCTGATGCTCGAAGCCGCAGCCAATTGCGACCGAATACTGAAGGCTCCTCCGCCCACGGTCTGGATGAGCGAATATGGCGACAATTCGGTGAATTTCATCATACACTGCTGGATCCAGGACCCTGAAGATGGTGTGGGCAATGTTCGGAGTGCCGTGCTTAAGAAACTGTGGTGGCTTTTCAAGGAGAATGGGGTGGAGATCCCATTCCCGCAGCGCGACATCCATATCCGCTCCAGCGATCAGTTGGATCGGTGGTTCGCCGCGCGTAATGGTGAATTGCCTGCAAAAGATTAGGTTGGAGCATCTACAGCGGGGATTTCAAAATCTCCGCTACCTTGCGGCACACGCATTCTGATTGGCGAAGTTCCGCCCGCTCGCACATCTTCCAGTCATGGCAAAAGCTGGAACCATCTATCTCGTCGGCGCAGGACCGGGCGATACCGACCTTCTCACCGTGCGCGCAGCGCGGCTGATCGAGAGCGCTCGTGTCATCGTCCACGACGGCCTCGTCGATCAATCGATTCTCGATCTTGCACCTCCTCATGCAGAGCTCATTTCGGTCGCTAAGCGGCGTTCGAAGCACACTATGCCTCAGGAAGAGATCAATCGGCTTCTAGTGTCGATTGCGAAGCGCGGGCATGACGTCGTGCGTCTTAAGGGTGGCGATCCCTTCGTTTTCGGTCGTGGCGGCGAAGAGGCCGAAGCAGCACGTGCGGCTGGGGTTACCGTGGACATCGTCCCCGGTATCAGTGCAGCCAATGGTGCGGCAGCGGCGGCGCAGATCGCGCTTACGCACCGCGATGCGTCGTCAATCGTCAGCTTCGTGGCCGGGCAATGCAAGGGGCTGGCGGATCAGGATTGGGCGGGGCTGGCCGGAAAGGGCCGCACGCTGGTGATCTATATGGGCGTGAAGACTGCGCCTTTGATCGCCGAAAAGCTCATGGCCGATGGCCTTTCGCCCGAAATGCCAGTTGCGGTCATCGAAAATGGTGCGCGACCGAATATGCGTGTCCTGCGGGCGTCGCTGGCCGGCTTGCCCGATCTGGTGGAGCACGAAAATGTGATCAGCCCTTCACTTATTGTGATTGGCGAAGTGACTGCACGTGACGATGCGCTGGCGGCTCTCGCGCAGGAGGCGGCGATATGAGAATACTCACCGGAAATGATTTGAAGACCGGCTTCGTCACCTGGTGGACGGGCAGCGACTGGTCGTTGCATGTAGAAGATGCCGTCGATGTTACCGGCAAGGAAGACGAAATCGCGAGCCGCGAGGAAGCCGCTCGCCGCGTTAACGTGCCCTATGCGATCGACGCCGAATTGCACGATGGCAGTCCGCGCCCGGCGCATATCAAGGACCGCGTTCGTGCCCTCGGGCCTACCGTGCGGCAGGACCTCACTCTCAAACCGGCCGATCCCGATATCGGCAACTGGGTTATCTGATGTATCTTTACGACCAATATGACCAGACGATGGTCGATGCTCGCGTCGCGGAATTCCGCGACCAGGCGCAGCGCCGCCTCGACGGCAAGCTGACCGAAGACCAGTTCAAGCCGCTGCGGCTGATGAACGGGCTCTACCTCCAGCTGCACGCCTATATGCTGCGGGTTGCGATACCTTACGGCACGCTCAACAGCCGGCAGATGCATGCGTTGGCGGATATCGCGGACAAGTATGATCGTGGGTATGGGCACTTCACCACGCGGCAGAACATCCAGTACAACTGGATCAAGCTGGAGGATGTGGCGGATATCCTGGCCGATCTGGCGAAGGTCGAGATGCATGCGATCCAGACCAGCGGGAATTGCATCCGCAATATCAGTTCGGATCACTTCGCTGGCGCTGCTGCGGACGAGGTTGTCGACCCGCGGCCCTATGCCGAATTGCTTCGCCAGTGGTCGAGTTTTCATCCTGAATTCAGTTACTTGCCGCGCAAGTTCAAGATCGCGGTGATTGCCAGCGACAGCGATCGGGCGGCGATGCGGCTGCATGATATCGGGATCCAGATCGTGGAGCGCGATGGCGAGCTGGGGGCCAAGTTCTATGTCGGCGGCGGCATGGGACGCACCCCGATGGTGGCGCCCTGCATCAAAGAATTTGTTCCGCTGGATCAGCTGGTTACCTACACCGAAGCCTGCCTGCGCGTGTACAATCTGCAAGGCCGGCGCGACAATAAGTACAAGGCCCGCATCAAGATCCTGGTCCATGAGATGGGCGCCGAGGCCTATGCCGAGGCGGTTGAAAAAGTGTACGGAAAACTGGCCGAACACCCTCTTGATCGGGTGGTCGAAGAGTTGGAACGCATCCGGACGTTCTTCGAGGACCCCCTGTTCGAGGAAGCTGCGAGCGAAACGATCGACCGCACCGATCCCGACTTCGCACTGTGGGTCGATCGCAACACTGTGGCGCATAAGGCACCCGGTTATGTGTCGGCCGTCATCAGCCTGAAGCCCGTCGGCGGCATCCCCGGCGATGCGACTTCGGAGCAGATGCGCCTGATGGCCGATCTGGCGAAGGATTACAGCTTCGACGAATTGCGCGTGATGCACACGCAGAACATCGTCCTGCCGCACGTGCGCAAGGCGGATCTGCATGCGCTGTGGACCGCGCTGGACGGGGCGGGGCTGGGCAGTCCCAATCTCGATACGGTGGAAGACATCATCGCCTGCCCGGGGCTAGATTATTGCAGCCTAGCCAATGCGCGGTCGATCCCCGTGGCGCAGCAGATTTCGCAGCGCTTCGCCGCCAACGGCAAGACCGAGGCGCTGGGCCAGTTGAAGCTGAAGATTTCCGGCTGCATCAATGCCTGCGGGCATCACCACGCCGGCCACATCGGCATCCTGGGTGTCGACCGCAAAGGGGTGGAGAATTACCAGCTCCTCCTCGGCGGAAGCGAGGCCGAAGACGTCAGCCTGGCCAAGATCACCGGCCCCGGCTTCGACGAGGCAGGCATTGTCGACGCGGTAGAAACCGCCGCCGATGTCTACCTGCGTGAACGCCAGGACGGAGAGCGCTTCCTCGATACCTATCGCCGCATCGGCATGAACCCTTTCAAGGAGGCGCTGTATGGCTGACCTGTCTTCCGAAACCGACCGCCTCATCCGCTATCGGGACGACCAGCCCGTCGATCACGGCGCGGTGACCGTGGATGCTTTCCTCGACCAGTCCAACGCTTCCGCCGTCAGAATCGAACCGGGCGACGATGCGCGCGAGCTTATTCCCCATCTGGAACGGCTTTCGCTGGTCGAGGTGAACTTCCCCGCATTCGGCGATGGTCGCGGCTATTCCTCTGCCCAGATCCTGCGCGAAGCCGGGTACGATGGCGAGCTGCGCGCGGTGGGCGATGTGCTGGTGGATCAGGTGGCCTATATGCGCCGCTGCGGCTTCGATGCGTTCGAGCCGGACAGCGCGCTCGACGAGGGCGATCTGAAAGCCGCGCTCGATCGCTGGCCCGAAGTCTATCAGAAAGCTGCCGACGGTCGCACGACGATCTGGAGCAAGAGGCACGCGTGAACCAGCTGCGCGCCATCGACCGGCTCGACACGGCCCCCCGCTTTTCGGAGCATGATGCGATCCGCCTGAATCGCATGTTCCGCGGCAGCGAGACCGAAGAGTGGGTAAGCGCAGTCTTGCGTGACGGGCTGGCAGGCGATGTGGCGATCGTGTCCAGCTTCGGCGCGGAAAGTGCGGCGCTGCTGCATCTGGTTTCGCGGATCGATCCGAGCGTGCCCGTGCTGTTCCTCGACACCGGCAAGCATTTTGCCGAAACGCTGGCCTATCGGGACGAGCTGGCTGACCGCTTCGGCCTCAATCTCGTCAATCTCTATCCCGATCTCGACGACCTGAAGACGCGCGATGAAACCGGGCTGCGCTGGTCCTACGATCCCGATGGCTGCTGCGAATTGCGCAAGGTGCGCCCGCTGGCCAAGGCGCTGGCGACCTATGATGCCAGCCTGACGGGTCGCAAGGCTTTCCAGTCATCGACCCGCGCCAATCTGCCGCGGATAGAGATCGACACTTCGGACGAGCAGGGCCGGTTGAAGATCAACCCGCTGATCGATTGGGATGCGGACCGTATCGCCGCCTATTTTGAAGAGCATGATCTGCCGCGCCATCCGCTGGTGGAACGCGGTTTCCCCTCTATCGGCTGTTCGCCCTGTACAAGGCCGGTGGGCGAGGGTGAAGACCCGCGCGCCGGACGCTGGGCCGGCTGGGACAAGGTGGAATGCGGCATCCACAAGCCGGGCGAGGAACCCTTCCTCTAAAAGGCTAGAGCCAGCCTTCGCGTTCGTACCAGCGCGCCGTGGCGCCAAGCCCGGCCGGGCCGTCGAGCCGCGGTGTCCAGACATTTTCGGGCACGCGGCGGGCAGGGCGGGCCACCCAGTCGGGATGGACCATATAGCCCACGCGGTCGGGCGTCAGCTTGGCCTTGTCCCGCCGCAGCAGCTGATCGGCGCGGGCGGCGAGGCCAAGGACTGCACCGGGGAGATGCGGGGCGAAGACGCGGCGGCCCATTGCTTGGCCGATCAGCCGCGCCAGTTCCCCATGTTCATAGCCGCCCTGCCGGCCGTCATCGGGTTCCAGCGTGGCGCCGGACGCGATACCCGCGGGGGCCAGAGCCAGCAGGCATTCGGCCAGATCGTCGACATGGATGATCGAGGTATGGCCTTCGGGCGGCACCGGCACAACGCCGTATTTGGCGGTGCGGAAAAGTTCGAACATGTCGATATCGCGCGGGCCATAGACGGCCGGGGGACGCACGATGGTAAAATCCATGCCCGAGGTTTCCACATAGGCTTCAGCGCTGGCCTTGGAGGCGCCGTATTGTGACAGCGACGGCTCACGCGCCGAGAGCGAGGAGGTGAAGACGAAGCGCGACACGCCCGCCTTACTAGCCGCATCCAGAAGATTGCGCGTGCCGACGACATTGGCCTGCTCGAATTCGCTTGGGTCGGGCGTATTGGTCAGGCCCGCCACATGCAACACGCTGTCCGCACCATCGCACAGCTTTTCGAGCGAGGCGGGATCATCGAGGCTGCCCGCGATCCACGTCACGCCGTCGCGATCTTCCTGCGGCCGCCGGGTGAGGGCGCGAACGGCAATGCCCTGCCGCGCAGCCGCATCGAGCACCGCCTGACCGACAAAGCCGGTCGCCCCGGTCAGCGCAACGATCATGCCTTCACCATGTGATCGCGGTGGACCACGGCCGCGCGCGGTGAATAGCCAAGCTTTGCCGCCTGTTCTTCCTCGCGCAGACCGAGGATCGATTGGCATTCGGCGGCGGTATATTCGACCAGACCCTGGCCCAGACGTTCACCCTTGGCGCCGAAGATCGCGACCAGATCGCCGCGCCGGAAATCGCCTTCGACTTCGGTCAGCCCTGCGGCCAGCAGGCTGGCGCCCTTGGCCAAAGCTTCGGTACAACCGGCATCGACTGTCAGTACGCCTGCGGGGGCAAGCCGGCCCGAAAGCCAAGCTTTGCGCGCGTTTTCATCCCCCTGCGGCAGGAAGATCGTGCCGCGACCGGCCGATAGCGCCTTGTTGATCGGAGCATTGTGCGTGCCATTGATGATCGCGAGCGCGATTCCGGCCCGTTCCGCAATGCGGGCGGCTTGCAGCTTTGCCAGCATCCCGCCAGAGCCCATGCCCGATCCGGATTCGCCGGTGGCCATGGCGATGACTTCGGGGGTGACGCCTTCGACGGTGGGGATGAAACTGGCTTCGGGATCGGCGGGATCGCGATCGTACAGCCCGTCGACATCGGACAATAGCAGCACGGCCTGTGCCTGCGCGGCCTGTGCCACGCGGGCGGACAGCCGGTCATTGTCACCGAAGCGGATTTCCTCGGTCGCCACGCTGTCGTTCTCGTTGATGACGGGGATTGCCCCGGCCTCGATCAGCCGTTCGAGCGTGGCGGAAGCATTGAGATAGCGGCGGCGATCTTCCAGATCGTCGAGCGTGACCAGCATTTGTGCCGCCGTCAGCCTGTGATCGGCCAGCCTTTCGGACCATAGCCGCGCCAGTTCGACCTGGCCCACCGATGCCGCCGCCTGCGCATCGGCAAGACTGGCGCGCCCGCCCTTGGGCAGGGCCAGCTTTGCCGCACCCAGCGCGATCGCGCCCGATGATACAACGATGACCTGCGTGCCGTTTTTCGCCAGCCCGGCAATCTCTTCAACCAGAGTGGCCAGCCATTCGGCCCGCGCCTGCCCGCGTTCGATCAGCAGGGCCGAACCGACCTTGATGACGATGCGCTTCGCCTGCGCGAGATCGGATAGGCTGCCAATGCCCATGGGCGTCAGATGGGCGACCAGTCGGGCTCGTCGGCCTCGTCCTCGACCTCTTCGGCCTGCGTTTCGGTGGAGGTGCGATCGGGCAGGTAGGACAGAACGCCGTCGAGCAGTTCTTCCATGCCTTCGCCGGTCGCGCCGGAGATGTTGAACACCTTGTCGGCCCCTGCGGCCAGCAATTCGTCGGCAAAGGCCTTGCCCAGTTCGGCATCGGCAAGGTCGAGCTTGTTCAGCGCGACCAGCTGCGGCTTGTCGGCCAGCCCTTCGCCATAAGCGTCCAGCTCTGCATTAACGGTGTTATAGGCTTCGGCCGGATCCTGGCCCGCAATGTCGATCAAGTGGATCAGCACGCGGCAGCGCTCGATATGGCCCAGGAACCGGTCACCGATACCGGCACCGTCCGCCGCGCCTTCGATCAGGCCGGGAATATCCGCCAGTACGAATTCGCGGCCCTTGTGCCGCACGACGCCCAGCTTGGGGATCAGCGTGGTGAAGGCGTAATCGCCGACCTTGGCCTTGGTATTGGTGACCTGGTTGATCAGCGTGCTCTTGCCCGCATTGGGCAGGCCCAGCAGGCCGACATCGGCCAGCAGCTTCAGCCGCAGCCAGACCCACATTTCTTCACCGGGCATGCCGGGCTGGTGCTGGCGCGGGGCGCGATTGGTGGAGCTTTTGTAGCTCGCATTGCCGCGCCCGCCCATGCCGCCTTCGAGAAAGACGATTTCCTGGCCCACTTCGGTGAAGTCGGCGAGCACCTCTTCCTTGTCTTCCGACAGGATCTGCGTACCCACCGGCACGTCGATAATCAGATCATCCGCGCCTGCGCCGGTGCGGTCCTTGCCCATGCCGTGGGAGCCGCGCGGGGCCTTGAAATGCTGGGCATAGCGGAAGTCGATCAGCGTGTTGAGGCCCTGCACGGCGCGGAAGATGATATCGCCACCCTTGCCGCCATTGCCGCCGTCGGGGCCGCCATATTCGATATACTTCTCGCGCCGGAAGCTGACCGCACCCGGGCCACCCCCGCCGGATTTCAGATAGATCTTGGCTTGGTCGAGAAAATGCATGGTCCAGCCCCTAATCGCTTTTGCCGCCCTTGGCGAGCGCCGTGGTGCGTGGGGCGGTGGCGTTCGCGGTTGCGGGGGCAAGTTATTGACTAATTCACGGTTTGTTCCATACTTGTTCTCAGGAAGTTTGATGAGGGCCGATTCGATGCAGGATTTCGCTTACGAGCCAGTTTACGATGGGGCGGGCTGCCAGCTTACCGTTACCATCCTCGGCGATCGCGACGCCCCGCGCGAAGAAATGCGCGGCGATGCGGAAGGCGCGGGCTTCCGGGTGCTGGAATGTTGCAGCCTCGAAGAATTCGCCAGCGGATCGACCGGCGGGCTGGGCGATCTGGTGCTGGTGGACTGCCGTTCGATGGATGCGCAGACCCTGGCGTTCCTGTCGCGGCTGGATTTGCGCGCGGCCAAGTCGGGTGCGCAGATGGTCGTCTCCACCATCATGGAAACGCTCGATGCGGTGTTCGGCTGCTTCGCGCTTTCGGGTGCGCAGATCCTCGTCGATTCCGGTCGGGCAGAGCGGGTGATCGCGATCGGGCGCGTGCTGGCGCAGGTGCCAAATCTGCGACTGCGGGAACTGTCGGAAACCGACCGGCTCATGTTGCTGCGCCTGACGGAACAGGTCGGTCGGATGGCGCAGCGCATCGAAGGCTTGTCGGGCCAGATCTTTGCTGGCCGGTCTGCAGATGGCGGGGCCTTCCGGTTCGAATCTCCTACGCAGGGCTTCACTGGGCATGATGACAATCAGCGCGTGCCGGGTCGTGACCGCGTGCCCCAGCTGCCACCGCCCGAGGCGATCCGGCAACTGATCCACCAGCGGCAGCTGCGGATGAATTTCTTCGATGCGGATTTGTTCGCCGATCCGGCGTGGGATATCCTCCTCGATCTGGCCGCTGCGCGGGCCGAACGTCAGAAGGTCAGCGTGACATCGCTCTGCATCGCGGCCGGTGTCCCCGCCACGACCGCGCTCAGGTGGATCGGGCAAATGGTGGATGCCGATCTCCTCCTGCGCATCCCTGATCCGCACGATCGTCGGCGTGCCCATATCGCGCTGGCAGACAGGACCGCGGACAGCATGGCGCGCTATTTCGAAGCGATCGGCCTTGTCACTACCGGAGAGGCTGTCGCGGCCTAGGCTTTGCGGCGCAGGATCACGGCGATCCCGTCGCCCGGCGGGTCGGCGGGCAGGGCGATGCGCTGCGCATCGGCCCGGGCGCGCACCAAGATCGCTTCGGGAATGGCGGAATCGTGCAACACGGCGTCCGCTTTGCCCAGCAGGCGTGCCTGGCGCAGGGTCAGATCGTCGGGATCATCGCTCGCCAGGACGAATTCATGCAATTCCATGCCGCCAGTGGTTGCGGGACTGGCAAGCCATTCCTCGACGCCCATAGTTTCGCGGCTCTCGAGCGGGTCGAGCGCGCCCCCTTCGGCCAGCGCATCGTCGAGCGCCCTGCGCCGTGCTGAAGCTTCGGGGAATTTGCGGCGAATAGCCTCGCGCGCATCGGACAACGCCTGCGCCAGCTCGCCGAGCGACTGCGGCAGAAGGCGCTCGAGCCGCAGGCGCAAATGCTTGGCGAGGCCCGCCGAAGCACCGCCAGTGCTCACGGCAACCAGCACGGGATCGCGGTCGAGCACGCTGGGCAGCGTGAAATCGCACAGCTCGGGTTGGTCGGCGACATTCACCAGCAGCCCGGCGCGCTTCAGCCGCAAATGCGCGGCAGCCGCCGCCTTCGGGTCGTCCAGCGCCACGAAGGCGAGCCGCGCGTAATGTGCCTCGGTCTCGGCACAGGGAATGCCTCCCGCCCGCACGACAAGCCGCGCTTTCGCATCGGCCATTTCGCCGTGGCCGACCACGACAACACGCTCGCCCCCGATCCGGTGGAAGAGGGGGAGCGAATGCATCAGCCTTCGAGCCAGTCGGGCACGCGTTCGGCGTCCATGATCGAATCCGCCCCGATCCGCTCTGCCACCACGGCATAGCGATCATCGTCCACCAGCACTTCGGCCACGAACCCGCGTGAATTGTAGCTCGATGCCATGGTGGCGCCATAGGCCCCTGCGGTGCGGAATACGGCGAGATCGCCCGCGACCAGTTCGTCGCATTCGCGGTCCATTGCGAAAGTATCGCCGGTTTCGCAGATCGGTCCCACGATATGCGCCACGGTCGTTGCGCCACTGGGCTCGACCGCTTCGAAATCGTGCCAAGCGCCATACATGGCAGGCCGGGCAAGATCGTTCATGGCGGCATCGACCACGACGAACGGCCGCTCGATCCCGCGCTTCACCCGGATGACGCGCGTCAGCAAGACGCCCGCATTGCCCGCGATCACCCGGCCCGGTTCGAACATCAGCTGCACGTCCCAGTCGCGGGTAACGCGCGCAACCATGGCGCCGTATTCAGCAGGGGCGGGGAGTTCTTCGCCAGCCTTGTAAGGAACGCCCAAACCTCCGCCCAGATCGGCATGGCTGAGCTTGCAGCCGCCATCGCGGAGTTCCGCGATAAGCGCGCCGACTTTCCCGAAGGCTGTTTCCAGCGGTTCCAGATCGGCAAGCTGGCTGCCGATGTGAACGGCGATACCGCGCATATCGAGACCGTCTTCCTTCGACAGCGCAGTGTAGATTTCCGCCGCCCGGTCGAGCGGGACGCCGAATTTGTTCTCGCGCTTGCCGGTCGAGATTTTCTCATGCGTGCGTGCATCGACATCGGGGTTCACCCGCAAGGCGCAGGCGGCCTTCAGCCCCAGCCGCCGTGCGATGGCAGCCAGTTCGTAGCCTTCTTCCTCGCTCTCCACATTGAACTGGCCGATGCCCGCTTCGAGGCCTTCCTGCAGTTCGGCGTGGGTTTTCCCGACGCCGGAGAACACGATGTCTTCCGCTTTCATCCCGGCAGCCAGAGCGCGGCGCAGTTCCCCGCCCGAAACCACGTCGGCACCGTAGCCTTCATTGGCGAGTACGCGCAGAACGGAGAGGTTGGGGTTCGCCTTTACCGCAAAGGCAATATGCGGGTTTTTCAGCTCCGCCAGAGCATCGCGAAAGACGCGCGCATGGCGCACCAGCGTGGCGCGCGAATAGACATAGACCGGCGTGCCGACATCTTCGGCAATCGCGGAAAGCGGGACATTCTCGGCGTAAAGTGCGCCGTCACGAAGCTGGAAATGGTCCATGCCGGCGCCTCTGCCCAATCCCGAACGATGTGTCTAACAATGTGTGCTTGTCAGGGTGCAATTCATTCGGGCGGAAGGTCGAAAGGATCGTCTTCCCGTTCTTCCGAACGCGTCCGCAATTCAACCGAACGGTCCGGTGCCGCCTGCGGGTCGAGGGCAAGCAGATCCTGCGAATCCGGTTGCACTTCCGCGCCATAGGGCGTGGGCGGCAAGGTCTCACCCGCCAGCGGCTTCAGATCCGTTTTCTGTCCGCAGGCCGCAAGCAGGGTGGCCAGGCCGAGAATGGCGATTGTACGCATAGAGATCAGAATTCCTCCAGCCGCTTGCGGGCTTCTTTCGCCTGTTCCCTTACACGGATGGGTGCCGTGCCGCCATAGGAAGCACGGGCAGCCACCGAGGCATCGACCGAGAGGGCATCGAAAACACGTTCGTCGATCCGGTCATCGATGGCTTTCAAATCCTCGATCGCAAGGCCGTCCAGCGCGACACCCTTCTCGTCGGCCAGCTTTACGGCTGCGCCAGTGATATGATGCGCCTCGCGAAAGGGGATGTCGGCCTGGCGCACGAGCCAGTCGGCAAGATCGGTGGCTGTCGCATGGCCGGCCTCGGCAGCCTTGCGCATCCGGTCCGTGTTGAAGCCGCTGTCGGCGACCATGCCGGCCATGGCGGCAAGGCTGAGATCGAGCAGGCCTGCGGCTTCGAACACGGGCGGCTTGTCGTCCTGCATGTCTTTTGAATAGGCAAGGGGCAGGCCCTTCATCGTGACCATCAGGCTGGTGGCGCAGCCAATCACGCGGCCCGCGTGACCGCGCACGAGTTCGGCGGCATCGGGATTGCGTTTCTGCGGCATGATCGAACTGCCCGTAGAAAGCGTGTCGGGCAGCTTCACGAAGCCGAATGGCTGGCTGGCCCAGATAATGAATTCTTCGGCCAGACGGCTGAGGTGCAGCGAACACTGGCTGGCCGCCATCAAGTAATCGAGCGCGAAATCCCGGTCGGACACGGCGTCGAGGCTGTTGCGCGTGGGGCGGGCAAATCCAAGCGCTTGCGCAGTCATGTCGCGATCGAGATCGAAGCCGGTACCTGCCAGCGCGGCAGAGCCCAGCGGGCATTCGTCCATCCGCGCCAGCGCGTCCGAGAAGCGCGAGCGATCGCGGACCAGCATCTCGAAATAGGCGAGCAGGTGATGGCCAAGCGTGACCGGCTGCGCGGTCTGCAAATGGGTGAAGCCGGGCATGATGCTGCCGGCATGTTCCTCGGCACGCTGGACCAGTCCGCCAAGAACCGCGTCGATCCCGGCAATGGCGCGCTGCATCGCCGTGCGGACCCACATGCGGAAATCGGTTGCCACCTGGTCGTTGCGGCTGCGGGCAGTGTGCAAGCGACCTGCCGCCGGTCCGACGATTTCGGTAAGGCGCGATTCCACCGTCATGTGAATGTCCTCGAGATCCCAGTCTTCGGGCATCCCGTCGGCTTCATATTCGGCGGCAACCTGCTGCAGCCCTTCGTCGATGGTCTTGGCATCGGCCTCGCTCACAATGCCCTGCTTCGCCAGCATGGCGACATGCGCGCGGCTGCCCGCGATATCCTCGCGCCACAGCGCCTTGTCGAAAGGGATTGAGGCGTTGATTTCACGCATGATCGCGCTAGGTCCTTCGGCGAACCTTCCGCCCCACATGCTGTTGGAGCCCTTATTGTCCCGCTTGTTGCTCACGTTCGTCTGTATCCTCGGTCTGGCTGTTGCCGGCTGCGATAGGAGCGCGCCCGAGCAGGCGCAAGAAAGCGGTGCTTCAAATGCGGCAACCGGGGAAATCGACACCTCCAGTGCAGGCACGCTGATGCCGGTGATGAATGTGCAGGACCCGGAGGGCCGCGATCTCAATCTGGGGGCGCTGCAGGGGCAGCCCGTTCTGCTCAACTTGTGGGCCACATGGTGCGCGCCCTGCGTCAAGGAAATGCCCCTGCTCGATGAATTGGCGGGGGCCTATGGCGACAAATTGCGAGTGGTCACGGTCAGCCAGGATATGGGCACCGCAGACAAGGTCGCCGCATTCTTCAAAGATGGTGGCTATGAGCATCTCGAGCCGTGGATCGATCCAGAGGCCGAACTTGGATACGCTCTTGGTGACACCGTCCTGCCGACCACGGTTCTCTACGATGCAAGCGGCCAGGAAGTCTGGCGCGTGCGGGGGGATTTCGATTGGGGAAGCGAGGAAGCTCGCTCGGCTATCGATCAGGCTTTAGCGGGTTAGGGGCGGCCGTTTGGCTATTCTCTCCGATTGCGCAAAATAAGCTGGTGCGCCGCGCGCATCATGTGATGCACAGCTTTCATCGCGGTTTGGTCAAATTGGCGCTATAGGCTCCAGCCATGTTCGAAAATGCCGACGCGCTTCTGCTAGCTCGCATACAGTTCGCCTTTACGGTGAGTTTCCATTTTATCTTCCCGGCGTTTTCGATCGGGCTGGCGAGCTATCTCGCAGTGCTGGAAGCGCTGTGGCTGAAAACCGGCAAACAACTTTACCAGGATCTGTTCAAATACTGGCTGAAGATTTTCGCCATCGCCTTTGCGATGGGCGTCGTTTCCGGCATCGTGATGAGCTACCAGTTCGGCACCAACTGGTCGGTATTTTCCGACAAGACGGGCCCGATCCTTGGGCCGCTCATGGCATATGAAGTGCTGACCGCCTTCTTCCTCGAGGCCGGTTTCCTCGGGGTCATGCTGTTCGGGATGAACCGCGTGGGCAAGGGTCTGCACTTCTTCGCCACCTTCATGGTGGCGCTGGGTACCTTCATTTCCGCCTTCTGGATCCTGTCGGTCAACAGCTGGATGCAAACGCCGGTCGGCTGGAGCGTGAGCGACGCGGGCCAGCTTCTGCCCGAGGCGAGCTGGTTCGACATCGTCTTCAATCCCAGCTTCCCGTTCCGGCTGGTGCATACGGTGATCGCTGCTTACCTCACGACCGCCTTGGTCGTGGGCGGGGTGGGCGCGTGGCACCTGCTCAAGGATCGCACCAACCAGCATGCGCGCAAGATGTTCTCGATGGCCATGTGGATGGCCGCGCTGGTGGCGCCGATACAGATTTTCGCTGGCGACATGCACGGTCTGAACACGCTGGAACATCAGCCGGCCAAGGTCATGGCGATGGAAGGGCATTATGAAAGCCACCCGGATGGCGCGCCGCTCTATCTGTTCGGCATTCCCAACGACAAGGAGCAGCGGCTGGATTATGCGGTGGGCATTCCCAAGCTTTCCAGCCTTATCCTGAAGCATGAGTTCGACGCTCCACTGGCAGGGTTGGACACAATTGCCGATGAAGACCAGCCGCCGGTCTTTCCCGTATTCTGGGCCTTCCGCATCATGGTTGGCATCGGTTTCCTGATGCTCGGCTTGGGAGCGTGGAGCCTGTTCGCGCGGTTTCGGAAAAAGCTCTACGACTGGAGCTGGCTGCATCGCGCCGCCGTGATCATGGGGCCGTCGGGCTTCGTGGCGGTAATCGCGGGGTGGATAACCACCGAAGTGGGGCGGCAGCCCTGGACCGTTTATGGCGTGTTGCGCACAGCGGACAGCGCGAGCCCGCTCGATGCGCCCGCCGTGGCGACCTCGCTCATCGCCTTCGTGGTGGTCTATTTTGCCGTGTTCGGTGTGGGCACTTGGTACATCCTTCGCCTGATGAGCCATCCGCCGCATCTTGGTGAGAAGGGCGTCAAGCGCACGGAGAAGGGTCCGGTCCGTACTGCCGGTATCACCCCGGGACCGACCCAGAACCCGGGCTCTGACCCGGACGTGCTGCCCGATAGCCAGGAGGAGGCGACCGATGGGAATTGATTTCGACCTCACGGTCATCTGGGCCTTCATCATCGCCTTCGCCGTCTTCGCCTATGTGGTGATGGATGGCTTCGATCTCGGCATCGGCATCCTTTTCCCAACCTTTAAACCGGGGCAGGAGCGGGATCAGGCGATGAACTCCATCGCTCCCGTCTGGGATGGCAACGAAACCTGGCTGGTGCTTGGCGGCGGAGGGCTGTTTGCGGCCTTTCCGTTAGCTTATGCGGTGATCCTGCCCGCAACCTATCCGCTCATCATCGCCATGCTGCTTGGGCTGGTCTTCCGGGGTGTGGCCTTCGAATTCCGTTGGCGCGACAAAGCACATGAGAAATTCTGGGATATCAGCTTCACCGCGGGCAGCTTCCTTGCCGCGATGTCGCAGGGCATGATCCTTGGCGCGATGCTGCAGGGGATCGAGGTGCAGGACCGGGCCTATGCGGGCAGCTGGTGGGACTGGCTGACGCCCTATACGCTGCTGACCGGCGTTGGCACCGTGGCGGGCTACGCCCTGCTTGGGGCAACATGGCTCATCTGGAAGCTGGAAGGCGATGCGCAGCATCATGCCCGTGGACTCGCCAAGAAAGCGTTCCTGGCGACACTCGCCCTGATGGGAGCCGTGAGTGCCTATAACCTCGTGCTCAACCCCGAATATTCCGACCGCTGGCTGACCGCGCCCGAGATTTATATCACCGCCTGGGTTCCGATCGTAACCGCCGTGATTGCGCTTTCGCTGCTGGGGGCGCTCCGCAAGGAGCGGCACAGCAAGCCGTTCTGGCTTTCCATCGCGCTGTTCTTCCTTGGCATGGCCGGTCTTGGCCTGACCATCTGGCCCAATGTGATCCCGCCGGGCGTGACGATCTGGGAAGCTGCCGCGCCGGAGAAAAGCCAGATATTCATGCTGATCGGCGTGGCAATTACGATGCCGCTCATCCTTGCCTACACCGCCTGGGCCTATTGGGTCTTCCGCGGCAAGGTGGGTACGGAAGGCTACCACTGATGAAATTCGACCCGCTCTCCGGCGCTGAAGACGCGGAGAAAGCCCCGCTTTGGCGGCGGGTGGGGTGGATGGTGCTAATTTGGATTGCCAGCGTCGCCGTTCTCGGCGTGGTGGCCTACGGGCTCAGGCTGTGGCTGAAATGAAGGCCCGAAGCGTTGAACTGGTGGGCGATGACGGGCTCGAACCGCCGACCCTCTCGGTGTAAACGAGATGCTCTACCAACTGAGCTAATCGCCCCGACCAGCATCGGGTGAAGCGCCACATAGCGTGCGTGACGCATAAATCAATTCCCGCTAGTGCGCTTTATGATGACAAGCACGAATTCTACCAGCCTTACCGTCCTTGCCACCGGCGGCACAATCGCGGGAATCGCCGGTTCTGCGATAGCGAAAGACTATCGCGCGGGTGAAATCGGGATCGAAGATTATCTCGAAAAAGTCGGTGGTCTGGGGCTGGGCGCAGACCTTTCGGGCCGCCAGATCGCCAACATTGATTCGGCCGACATGGGGCCTGCGGTCTGGAATCCGCTCCATGCGGCGATCATGGAATCGATGGCGGACGATAATTGCCGCGGCATCATCGTTACGCATGGCACCGATACGCTGGAAGAAACCGCCTTCCTGCTCGACCTGACCTTACCGGCGGACAAGCCGGTGGTCGTCGTGGGCGCGATGCGGCCTGCCGATGCGGTGGGGTATGACGGCCTGCGCAACTTCGCCAATGCCGTGCGAGTGGCGAGCGATCCGGATGCTGGCGGGCGTGGTGTGCTCGTAGTGATGGGGGACCGCGTGTTTGCCGCGCGCGATGTGCGCAAGGTTCGCACACGCGGTACGGAGGCCTTCCGCGGCTTCCCGCGCGAATCGATCGGTCTCGTCACGCCTGCCAGTCTGGAATGGTTCGGTGCGCCATGGCGCCAGGGCAGGGGGCCGGCATTCGCGTGGCGCGACCACCTTCCCGAAGTCGTGATTGTCTACGCTTATGCCGGACTCGATGAATTGGTCGTGAGGCGCCAAATTGGTGAGGCGACCAAGGGCATCGTCGTTGCAGGGCTCGGAGAGGGCAATATGCCGGACCCGGTTCGCCAGGCTCTGCTTGCCCGGGCTCGCAATGGTCTGCCCGTAGTCCGGGCTAGCCGAACCGACGAAGGTCTTGTCGACCGCGAGCCGGAAGATGAGGAAAACGGCTTTATCGCAGCGCGCGCCCTGAACCCCCAGAAAGCGCGCGTGCTTCTGCAATTGCTTCTGGCGAACGGGATCACCGACCCCGCCGCCATCCAGCAAAAGTTCGACCGCCGATAGGTCAGCCCTGCGGGGTGACCAGATATTTCTGGCCGGTTTTCATCTCGCGATAGTCGAGGATAGCATCCTTGGTCAGCATCGCTTCAAGGTCGACCTTCGCCTTGTAACTGCTGGCAAAGGTGGTGGTGAGGTTGTCCAGCACGCGCTTGCGCATCCGCGCCATCGTTTCCTGGCCCGCCTGCTGGAGGAAGGGGAACAGAAGCCAGCCGGATAAGGTCCAGCCAAAGCCGTATGACGGCGTCAGCGTGGTCGGGCTGACATCCAGGCGGCCGTAAATGAACATGCGCTTCGCCTGGTTCGAACCGTAGCGCGAATATTCCTTCATGTTCGCCACTGCGACCTGCTCCATGGCCTTGAAGCAGCTGTCGACCATCTTGCCGCCACCGATCGGATCGAAGCCGAAGAAAGCGCCCGTATCTTCGATCGCATCGCGGAGTTGCTTCATGAAATCATCGTCCGACGAGTTCACGACATGGGTCGCATCCTGCGATTTCAGCAGTTCGGCCTGATCGTCCTTGCGCACGATATTTACGAGGCCAAGCCCGTCCTCGATGCAGATACGGTTGAGCATCTGGCCAAGGTTGGATGCGCCGACCGTGTGGAGAATGGCGCTTTGTCCTTCCATCTTTGCATTCTCTGCGAAGCCAAGGGCGGTCATCGGGTTTACGAAGCTCGATGCGCCCGCTTCGGCGCTGTGATCGCCCAGCGGGAGGCACATGTTCGCATCGGCAATGGCATACTGGCTGAACGCGTTGCCCGGGACACAGGAAACCCGCTGGCCCATCAGCGCCTTCGCAGTGTCGCTATCGCCCGTGGCCACCACGGTGCCGGCACCTTCGTTACCTGCAGGAAGCTTCTTGCCGTGCCGCGATTTCTGGCCGGAATTGAACGGTTCGGGCATCTTGGCGACAACCTTGCCCGGCGAATATTCGGCATTCTCGAAATCGGCAGCACCGGTCAGGATGGCAAGGTCCGAAGGGTTGATCGGCGCCGCTTCCATCTTGACCAGAACCTGATTGCCTTTCGGCTCGGGGAAAGTCACCTCCTCGATCGCGAGAGTGAGCGTGCCGTCGCTTTCAAGCGTCGTGAAAAGCTGCTTGCCAGTAGTCATCCTGTTCCCTTTCGGTGCGTTATTGAAACCTGTTTGGCCGCTTCGCTACGCCTCGAACGGAGAGTTGGCTAGGGTGCCGTTACGTCAGGCATCGTCAGGATAGGTCGCCTCAACGAAGTAAAGGCCGTGGGGCGGCGCATTGAGCCCCAGCGCTTGCCGATCGCGGGCCTCCAGCGCCTCTGCCATCTGCTCTTCGTGCCAGCGGCCCATGCCGACCAGTGCAAGACAGCCCACCATCGAGCGTACCTGATGGTGAAGAAAACTTCGCGCCGCGGCGTGGATGCGCACTTCATCATCCACGCGCTCGACATCGAGCCGGTCGAGCGTCTTGACGGGGCTTTGCGCCTGACACTGGACCGAACGGAAGGTGGTGAAATCATGCAGGCCGACCAGCGCCTTCGCAGCGCGGTCCATGGCATCGTGATCCAGATCCTGCGGAACCTGCCAGAGACGGTTCCGCTCCAGCGTCAGCGGTGCGCGGCGATTGGCGATGCGATAGACATAGCTGCGGCCCGTGCACGAAAACCGAGCGTGCCAGTCGTCGGCCACCACTTCACAGTGGGTTACCGCAATGGGGTCGGGTCGGACCTGCGCATTCAAAGCCTCCATCAGTCTGAAAGGCGCGATATCCTTTTCGATATCCATGTGGCTGCGCATGGCAAGCGCATGGACACCGGTATCGGTGCGGCCCGCACTATGAAGGCGCACTTCTTCGCCGGTGACGCGAAAAGCTGCATCTTCGAGCGACTGCTGAACACTCGGCCCATTGTCCTGCCGCTGCAGGCCAAAGAAAGGTGTGCCGTCGAATTCTATGGTGAGCGCGAAGCGGGTCACGCCAGCACAGCGCCCTTCGACACCGAATTGCCGCGCAGGAAATCGGCGCGATCCATTGCCGGCTTGCCCGCGCGCTGAAGACGGGTGGGGCGGATCGCCCCCTCGCCACAGGCGATCGCAAGATCATCGTCCAGCGCCGCGCCGGGTTCCCCCGATCCGTCCGCCAGTTCGGCGCGTAGCACTTTGACCCGAACGCCGTCCATGTCGAACCATGCGCCGGGAAAGGGCGAAAGGCCGTGGATGTGCTGCAATACCTTTGCGGCAGGCCTCGCCCAGTCGATCCGCGCCTCGGACTTGTCGATTTTCTTGGCGTAACTCGCTGCTTCGTCATCCTGTTCGATTGCGTGCAGGGCATCGATGTCGATCAGCGTGCCGACCATTAACTGGGCGCCCAATTCGGCCAGTTCCTCGGTCAGTTCACCGGTCGTCTTCTCCTCTACCTGTGTTCGCACAGTGGCCAGCATCGGCCCGGTGTCGAGGCCTGCTTCCATCTGCATGATAGTGACGCCCGTGACCTCGTCACCAGCCATGATGGACCGGTGGATTGGTGCAGCTCCGCGCCAATCGGGCAGCAACGAGGCGTGGACATTCAAGCAACCATGCTTCGGCGCATCGAGAATAGCTTGCGGAAGAATGAGGCCATAAGCTGCGACCACGCCCACATCGGCGTCCAGCGCGGCGAAGGCTTCCTGCTCTTCTGTCGATTTCAACGAAGTAGGATGGCGAACTTCGATCCCAAGCCGGTCAGCCAGTTGGTGCACGGGCGTCTTGGTCAGTTCCTTGCCACGGCGGCCACCGGGGCGCGGCGGCTGAGTATAGACGCACACTACTTCATGCGCGGCATGAACCAGCGCCTCTAGCGTCGGCACGGCAAATTCCGGCGATCCCATGAAGATAATGCGCATGAAGTCCCTGTCTGGTCTTTCTCTGTTCCATCAAGGCCCCTATCTGTGCGGTCATGGCATCGCAAGAGATCGAGACGCTGGCAGCCGCGCTGGCTCGCCTCCCCGGCCTTGGCCCGCGCAGCGCGCGGCGTGCCGTGCTATGGCTGGTGAAGCGCCGGGAAAGCGCTTTGCCCGCGCTGCTGGAAGCGTTGGCAACCGTGGGCGAAGCCCTCATAGAATGCGATGTCTGCGGCAATGTAGATACCACCAACCCTTGCGGAATCTGCTCCGACCCGCGCCGCGATGGCAAGGGGCTTTGCGTGGTGGAAGACGTGGCGGACCTGTGGGCGCTGGATCGCGCCAAGCTGTTTACCGGCAAATACCATGTCTTGGGCGGCAAGCTCTCGGCACTCGACGGCATCCGGCCCGAAGATCTTAATATCGCCAGCCTTCTCTCCCGCGTCGAAGAAGGCGGGGTGGACGAAGTGGTTCTGGCGATGAATGCCACGCTGGAGGGACAAACCACTGCGCATTATCTGGCTGAGCGGCTGGACGATTACCCGGTCCGCATAACCCAGCTCGCACATGGCCTGCCGGTAGGTGGGGAGCTGGACTATCTCGACGAGGGAACGCTGGCGCAAGCTTTGAGGGCGAGACGTCCTCTTGGCTAGGCGATCACTCTGACCGCTCCAAGTGGATTGAAAATCGCGCATTTCGCGCTTATTTGACCTGTCATGGCTATCCGTGAAATTCTTGAAGTGCCGGACCCCCGGCTCAAAGTCGTGTCCGAACCGGTTACCGAGTTCGACGAGGAACTCCGCACGCTCGTCTCCGATATGTTCGAAACCATGTATGATGCGCCCGGCATCGGCTTGGCTGCGATCCAGGTCGGCGTGCCCAAGCGCGTGCTGGTCATCGACCTTCAGCCCGAGGACGAAGATGCAGAGGGCGAAGTCTGCAATCATGGCGGCCATGAACACGTGCACTATCCCACGCGGAAAGAGCCGCGCGTCTTCATCAATCCCGAGATTCTCGATCCGGCTGAAGAACTCGCCACCTATCAGGAAGGCTGTCTTTCGGTCCCCGATATCTTTGCAGATGTCGACCGGCCCGCAACCTGCCGCGTCCGCTATCAGGATCTAGAAGGCGAAACGCATGAGGAAGATCTGAACGGTCTGATGGCCACCTGCATCCAGCATGAGATGGATCACCTGGAGGGCATTCTCTTCATCGACCACCTTTCGCGCCTCAAGCGCGGAATGGCGCTCAAGAAACTGAAGAAGCTGCGCGAGGCGGCTTAATACTTTCGAGAAGTACCGGAATTCGAAGAGGCGATCCGCGCGAAGCTGGTCGCCTTTTTCGTCGGACAATTTGATCGTGTGGTGTTGGTCCACGCGAACGCGCTCAGGCGAATAGGGCTATCAAATATCGAAGCCACGCACTCTCATGGGGAAACCGTTGGAAACGGGGCTGGTGTTCCTTATGTGTTCCCCATAGGTTGGAATGATGGATCCGACTCTAATCGCTATCATTTGCCTCATCCTCGGCCTCGGCCTGGGTTATTTTCTCGGCCATCGCTTCGGCTCGGCCCCTGCCAAGGATTGGCAGGCGCGCCATGGTGAGCGCGATGCCGAGGCACGGGAACTGGACGAGAAATTCCGCCGCGCTATTGTCGATCTGGAAAATGCGACTGTGCGCGCCCAGCGTGCCGATGCGCTCGATACCGAACTGCGCGAAACACGGCGCATTCATGAAGAGGGTATGGAAGCCCTTCGTCGTGAGAAGGCAGCGCAGGGTGCAGAGCTTGCCACGCTGAAGGAGAGGACCGCCAATTTCGACGAGCAGAAACGCCTTTTGTTCGAGGCGCGGGAAGAACTGCTGAAAGAATTCCAGAACACCGGATCTGCTGTCCTGACAAAGGCGCAGGATGCCTTCCTCGAACGCGCGAACGAGCGGCTGGGGCACTCGGAAAAAACCAGCGAAGAAAAGCTGCGCGCCTTGCTCGATCCGGTCGGCAAGCGGCTTGAAGCTTATGAAAAACAGGTCGCCGCGCTGGAAGAAAAACGCACCGATGCCTTTGGGCGGCTGCACCAGCAAATTACCGAAATGCAGCGCGGGCAGGAAGAGGTCCGGCGCGAGGCGCAGCGGCTGGGCAACAGCCTGACCAATGCACCCAAGGCGCGCGGGCGCTGGGGCGAACGCGCGTTGCAGAATGTGCTCGAACAATGCGGACTGTCCGAACATACCGATTTCATCCTCGAACAATCCATCGAAACGGACGAGGGGCGCCTGCGTCCCGATGCCATTGTCAACGTCCCGGGGCAGAAGAAGCTCGTCATCGATGCCAAGGTCTCGCTCAATGCCTATCAGGAAGCCTTCGAGGCGGAGGATGATCAGGAGCGGAAACGGCATCTCGATTTGCATGCCAAGTCGATGCGCAACCATGTCCAGACGCTTGGCAGCAAGGGCTACCAGAGCCAGTTCGACGATGCGCCGGACTATGTCGTCATGTTTGTACCGGGCGAGCATTTTGTCTCGGCCGCGCTCGAGCATGACCCTGAACTCTGGGACTTCGCTTTCCGCAACAAGGTCTTGCTTGCCACCCCGACCAACTTGGTCGCTATTGCCCGAACTGTCGCGCAGGTATGGCGACAGGATACGATTGCGCGTGAAGCGGTGGAAATCGGCAAGGCCGGAGCAGAACTGTATGACCGCCTTGCGGTTGCAGCCGAGCACATGAAACGTGTTGGCGGCGGGCTGGAGACTGCCGTGAACAATTACAACAAATTCGTCGGCAGTTTTGAGCGGAATGTCCTGTCGGCGGGGCGACGCTTACATGACAAGGGCATCGAGATCGGGAAAAGAGAGATCGACGAAGTCCCGCAGGTGGAAGCAACGCCGAGATACAATGCCGATGACGCAGCTCAAATCGAGGGGAGTCGGTAATTATTCAGACCGGATTTGGATTAGCCATTTCTTAAGAAAATTGCGGTATCGTTTCGCCTTAATAATGACGGCAATCCTGGGTCGCGGCTGGATAGGGGGTCCGGAACAGACCGATGGAACTACGCAGAGAACCTCGATATTCCATCTCTACGTCGGGGCGATACCGGCGTGGCACAGGGATCCGTTTCGATATATCAATCAAAGACTTGTCCGAATACGGATGCCAGTTCTACGATATCGTCGGGAGATTGGAGGTAGGGGACGCAATCACGCTGCGCATCGGAAAGATTGGCCCATTGCATGCCAAGGTGCGATGGATCGAAAAGCGTCAGGCAGGGGTGGAATTCGACCAGCCGCTTTACCCTGCGGTCCTCGAACACATCATCGCTGAAGGTGGCACAGACGAACTTCGCACTTTCGGTTAATCCGAAAGGCTGGTCTCTCAAAAAACTATTTATCCAAACTTAGCCCAGACAGCACTTCATAGCCCAGCACCGCAGCAGCCACTGAAGCGTTCAAGCTGTCGGCACGGCCCATCATCGGCATCGTCACCCTCAGATCGCAAGCCATCTCATATTCTTCAGGCAGACCGCGGCTCTCATTGCCAACCATGACAAAGCAGGGCGCCACATAGGGCGCGCCGCGATATGGCTGAGCTTCGCGTAAACTGGCTGCCACCAACTGCCCTGATCCCTGTCGCAGCCACTGTTCGAACTCAGCCCATTCGGTCTGTGCGATTGCCTGGGTGAATACCGCACCCATACTCGCTCGGACCGCTTCCACGCTGAACGGATCGGCGCAATCATCGATCAGGATTAGTCCGCCTGCACCGATCGCATCACCGGTGCGAAGCATAGTGCCCAGATTGCCCGGATCGCGCAGGGCTTGCGCAACGAGCCAGATATTTGAAGTGTCCCGCTTCAGCGAGCTGAGAGACGTGTCGAACTCTGAAAAAACCCCGGTAACAGCTTGCGGGTTGTCCTTGCCAGTGATCTTGGAAAGGATATCCGGAGAGGTTTCGATCACTTCGCCCCCGTTCGCATCGACAGCATCTTCAAGCGCCGTAAGCAGGGGATGAGGATCGCGCCTATCGGCCAGAACCAATATCTCCGGGATGTGCCCGCACTCGCGCGCATCCGTAAGCAAACGCAGGCCCTCCGCGAGAAACTTCTTCTCACGCTTGCGATGCTTCTTTTCGCGCAGAGCGCGCAGCGCTTTTACGGTTGGATTTGAATAGCCGGTGATTATCCGGCGGTCCGCCGACATTCTCAGGGCTCCCCGAAACCGTCCTCGACCATCGCGGAAAGATCCGCCAACACCGCATTAGCATTGTGGCCGTCTACAATGATTTCGATCGTGTCACCCTTGGCGGCGCCTAGCATCATCAAGCCAAGTATCGACCCTCCGGCAGCTTCATTGTCACCTTTCGCCACGCGCACGCTGCAATTGTCGGGAAGTTCGGCTACGGCGCCGACGAATTTCGCGCTTGCTCGGGCGTGCAGCCCTCGCTGGTTGACAACCTCAACCTTTTTCCTGACTTCGCTCAACTTGCTTTCCGCGCGCTGTCGAGGTCTTGGCCGAGGAATTCGCTTGCCACGGTAATGTAATTTCGGCCGGCAGTTTGAGCCGCGTGTACAGCATCCACCACATTCATGCTCTTGCGGGCGCCGGCGAGGCGAATGAGCATGGGCAGATTGATTCCGGCGATCACCTCTATCCGTCCCGTATCCAGCAGCGAGATCGCCAGATTTGATGGTGTTCCCCCGAAAAGATCGGTCAGGATGATCGCCCCCTCTCCGGTGTCGACACTGGCGATGGCATCGGCGATGTCCTTGCGCCGCTGCTCCATGTCGTCATTGGGGCCTATACAGATGGTGGCCACGGATTCCTGCTTACCGACGACATGCTCCATCGCATCAATGAAGTGTTCGGCCAGTTTGCCGTGGGTGACGAGGATCATGCCGATCATGCGGTTATCGATATCCGTTTCGTGTATCGAAATTGTAGACTTTGCGTATTAACCATTGCTTGGGCTAGCTGCGCTCGAACGGATCGGCGGGCCGGCTTTCCAGGTTGCGATGCACAACCGTGGGCGAAAATCCGGCCTCACGCAAGACTTGCGCGGCGGCTTCCGCACTGAATACTGAACGGTGTCTCCCTCCGGTACAGCCGAAGCCGATGTTCAAATAGCTCCGATCCTGTGCTGCATACCGCGGGAGCAGTTCGAGTAGTGTATTGCAGATGCTGGCAAACGCCGGGTCGAATGCGGGATCACTGCGGATGTGGTCGGCCACTGGTTTGTCGAGGCCAGTCAGGTCTCGCAATTCGCCGATCCAGTGAGGGTTGTCGAGAAACCGCATGTCGAACAGCAGATCAGCAAGTGGCGGCATACCCCGGGCGAAGCCGAAGCTTGTCACCGTAATCGTCATCCCCTGAACATCTTTCCCGCCGAAGCGTTCACGGATGACCTGCTGGAGTTGGTTGGTCGAATATTCGCTCGTATCGATTAGGACTTCGGCCCAATTTCGCAACGGTTCGAGTAGGCTCCGTTCGTCCCTAATGCCTTCCGCAACCTGCCGTTCACGAGCCATTGGGTGAGGACGCCGAGTTTCATTATAGCGGCGCTGTAGCTCTCCATCGGAACTGTCGATGAAGAGCGTCGTCAGATTGACTTCGTCTCGTGCCCCGAGTGCCTCGCATTCGCGGATGATGTCTTGCGGAGCAAAACCGCGGGTCCTGGAATCGAGACCTATGGCGATGGGCATCTGCGATTCGCCATAGGTATCGAGCAGGTTTGCTAAGAGCCGCAGGGGGAAATTATCCAGCGTTTCCCAACCGAGATCCTCCAGGACCTGAAGTGCAGTCGATTTCCCCGCACCCGACATTCCGGTGACCAGAAGGATTTGCTGGGTCGCGCCGGTCTTGTTCACTGCTCGACTTCGTCGAAAGAGTTGAGAGTTTCGGGCAGCGGGAGCCCGTGCTTGCTGAGCGCGAATTCCGCACGCAAAGCCTGCGTCGCATCGCCGGGGCGAAACAGGAGGACCGGAACCGCTGTTCCACCGAGATTAGTGGTGGCGAGTTCCATAGGGTAGCGCGGAGCAAGGGTAGTAAGCTGCAGCACCAGCGAAACGGGTGCCTCGCTTGGCGTAAATTCAACCAGTCCGACATTGCGAACTTCCAGCAGACCGCGTGTAGTCTTTGGCGGGCAGGCGAGGGGAAAACCGTCTTCATCATCGATGACGAGTCCATCGTCACCGATCAGCGTGGCGCCGCGATCGATCAGGGCAAGAGCCAGCGAGGATTTACCAGCGCCCGGCTCACCCGCAATCAGCAGCCCGCGACCATCGATAGAGACGGCCGTAACGTTAGGGAGTTTAGTCTTCATTTGGCCAAGGCCGGGAGGTTCAGGACGAAGCATGCGCCGTGCTTGGCGTCGGCGCGGCTCTCAACATGAAGTGTTCCCTCATGCGCTTCGGCAATTGTCCGACCGATCGCGAGACCAAGCCCGGAATGGTTGCCGAAATCCTCGCTTTCAGGGCGATCCGAATGAAAACGTTGGAACACTTTTTCTCGCTTCTCCTCCGGGATGCCCGGGCCTTCGTCGCACACTGTCAGGATAACCCGCCCTTCGCGCCGGTTTAAGCTTGCGTCAATAGAGCCGCCCACAGGCGAGAATGAAACGGCGTTGTCGAGCAGATTCTCCATGATGCGTTCCAGCCGAATCCCGACGCCGTTGACGACCAGTCCGCTTTCGGCGGCGGACACGTTTACTATGCGCCCCTCGTTTTCGCCGCGCTCTTCACGGCTGGCGGCAACATTGCGCAGCAATTCCGCCATGTCCACCCGCTCGAATTCCGTACGCGACATTTCAGCATCTATACGGCTAGCATCTGAAATCTCCGTTACCAGCCGGTCGATGCGGCGTACGTCATGTACCGCAATATCGAGCAATTGGCGCCGCAGTTCGGGATCCTCGACCTTTCCCAACGATTCGGTTGCGCTGCGAAGGCTCGCTAGCGGGTTCTTAATTTCGTGCGCCACGTCGGCAGCAAAACTTTCAACCGCGTCTATCCGGTGTCGCAGGGCGGCGGTCATATCTGATACGGCCCTGGCCAGCATGCCGATCTCGTCCCGCCGGTCGGGGAGGCGGGGAACCTCTACCTGGCGATCACGACCTTGGCGCACGCGCACGGCGGCCTGCACCAGTTCGCGCAAAGGCCGCACGATTGTTTGTGCGAGAAAGAAACTCAGTAAAGTTGAAACGAGAAGGAACAGCAACACGATCATGGCTACCGTGGTGCGCGCTTCGCGGACGCTCTGTGTGATATCGACAGGGTTGCGCGTAATCAGCAAGGTATCGCCATCGAGCCCAACTGGCGCTGCGGCGTTGATGACATGGGTGCCATCTGGCGCATCGCGCAACACGATCTGCGTCAGGCTTTCCTCGCGGGCACGAACCAGTTCTGGCCATGCTGCAACGCTGTCGGAGGCGGGTTCGCGATAGTCGGGCAGGGCGGGGGCGCCAACCACGCGATCGAACCAACGATCCGTGCGCAGAGCAAAATCGGTCTGGTCTACATCCGCCGGGTCGGGGAGCTCGAAGCTTGGGGGCGCGAGCTGGAAGCTGTCGGATTCCAGATTGCCTTCAGGCCCATAGACCCTGATGCGGAGCCTCTGCTCTTTACCGATCTGGATCAGCAGGGCTTCTTGACGCTGTGGTGTAGCGCCCGCGAGAGCCTCAGCCGTGATTTGGGCCTCGACCAATGCCAGTTTGAACCGCTCGTCGAGGAGTTGGGTTCGGTAACTGTCAAGATAAAGGACACCACCGCCCAGCAGGACCAGCGGCAGTACATTCACAAATAGAATACGGCTGGTGAGCGTCAATCGCCGCGACCAGCGCAGCTTGTCCAGCCTTGGATCGCCCCGAAGGACGCTTTTCCGTTCAGCCATCGCTGAAGCTATAGCCCGCGCCGTATAAAGTTTCGATGGCGGAGAATTCGCCATCAACGCTGCGAAACTTGCGGCGCATGCGCTTGATATGGCTGTCTACCGTGCGATCATCGACAAAGACGTCGTCTGGGTAGGC
Organism: uncultured Erythrobacter sp.; assembly: GCA_947504155.1. GTDB lineage: Bacteria > Pseudomonadota > Alphaproteobacteria > Sphingomonadales > Sphingomonadaceae > Qipengyuania. The sequence goes on along the minus strand of CANNGF010000001.1, from coordinate 959,844 downwards.
AGCATCCATCAATTGGTTGCGGCTCTTTATTACGCCTGGATGTGCGGCGAGCGCCTCGAGCAACAGAAATTCCGTCACGGTGAGCGAGACCGGTTTCTCGTCCCAAGTCACATGATGGCGTGCGGGGTCCATCCGTAGCCGGCCCCGCTCTATGATTTCCGCGGGCTTTTCACCCGGGTCGACAGGCATAGGCCGCCGGGCGTCGGAACGCCGCAGGATAGTGCGGATACGGGCAAGCAAAAGGCGCAGACTGAACGGTTTGGCGATATAGTCGTCCGCGCCCATCTGAAGGCCGGCCTCTTCATCCTGCTCGTCATCCTTGCTGGTGAGGAAAATCACCGGCAGAGGAGATTGTTCACGCAGTCGCCGAAGCAGTTCCATTCCGTCCATCTTGGGCATCTTGATGTCGAAAATGGCAAGGTCTGGCGGATTTCCCAGCAATGCAGAGAGCGCAGCCTCACCGTCCGAGTATACGCGGGTTGCGAATCCTTCCGCCTGTAGCGCGATCGATACGGTGGTGAGAATATTGCGATCGTCGTCGACCAGCGCGATGACCGTGCGATCGTCTTCCTGAGGGGGCGTACCCTGTCCGGCTACATTTTGCATAATTGCAGCGGTTAACGCAGTTGCAGGGGCAAGACAACGCGCTCCATTCAATCGCCAGCGAATTCTATCGGATGCGATTTGACGTTCGCATGATCGGCGCGTAATGGCAGCGGCAAGAGCGGCGCATTCGTATGCGCCGACGAGTCCCGTTACGTTACCGCCTCTTTTGCGCCGGAGAATTCAGTGACCACCGAGCTTTCCCACTCGCTTGCCGCGCAGGGCATCGAGACCGCCGCCAACATTCACCCCAACCTGACCTCGGAGCAATTGACTGCCTCCGCGCTCGAGCGGGGCGAGGGGCGCCGTGCCAAGCATGGGCCGCTGGTAGTGGAGACGGGGAAGCACACGGGACGCAGCGCCAAGGACAAGTTTATCGTCCGCAACGCCGAAACAGAGGACACGGTGTGGTGGGACAATAATGCATCGATGAAGCCCGAACATTTTGCGGCGCTGAAGGAAGACTTCATGAAAGCGGTTGCCGAGAAGAGCGATCTTTTCGTGGCCGACCTCTTTGGCGGCTCGCAACCGGAATACCGAGTGAATGTGCGCGTCATCAACGAACTTGCGTGGCATAACCAGTTCATCCGGACCTTGCTGGTCCGCCCGACGGCCCAGGAACTTGCCAGCTTCATGCCGGAATATACGATCATCGATCTCCCCAGCTTCACTGCCGATCCGGAACGTCACGGCTGCCGCAGCGAGACCGTGATTGCAGTGAATCTCGAAGAGAAGCTGATCCTTATTGGCGGTACCAAATATGCCGGCGAGATGAAGAAGAGCGTTTTCGGTGTGCTCAACTACCTTTTGCCACCTAAGGGCGTGATGCCTATGCATTGCTCGGCGAATATTGGCCCCGATGGCAAGAGCGCGGTGTTCTTCGGTCTATCTGGTACCGGTAAAACCACACTGTCCGCCGACGCTAGCCGAACGCTGATCGGCGATGACGAACATGGCTGGTCCGACACGGCGGTCTTCAATTTCGAGGGCGGTTGTTACGCCAAGATGATCCGTCTGAACCCGGAAGCCGAACCGGAAATCTATGCCACTACCAAGATGGAAGGCACTGTTCTCGAAAACGTGGTGATGGACGAGAACGGCGAGATTGATCTCGACGACAACAGCCTCGCGGAGAATACGCGCGGTGCCTATCCGCTCTCGTCGATCCCGAATACGTCCGACAAGAACATGGGGCCGCCCCCAAGTAATGTTATCATGCTTACCGCAGATGCTTTTGGGGTTCTGCCCCCGATTGCGCGTCTGACGCCGGATCAGGCAATGTATCATTTTCTGTCCGGCTACACTGCCAAGGTCGCCGGGACGGAAATCGGAGTCACCGAGCCAGAGGCGACTTTCTCGACCTGCTTTGGGGCACCTTTCATGCCGCGCCACCCAAGTGTGTACGGAAACCTGCTGAAAAAACGCATTGCAGAAGGCGGGGCCCAATGTTGGCTGGTCAATACCGGCTGGACTGGCGGGAAATACGGTACTGGAAGCCGGATGCCGATCAAGGCGACCCGTGCGCTCCTCAATGCCGCTCTCGACGGTTCGCTTAATGACGCGGAGTTCCGCAAGGATCCTAATTTCGGGTTTGAAGTTCCAGTGAGCGTGCCCGGCGTCGATAGCGAAATCCTTGACCCGCGTTCCACTTGGGACGACAAGCAAGAATACGATCGCACAGCGACGAAGCTGGTTCACCTGTTTGTAGATAATTTCGAACCGTTTGCCGCCCACGTCGACCAAGGTGTGCGCGACGCGGCCCCTGCAGCCGCCTGACCTGATAGCCTGCTTGCGGGCACACAGTTGGAGAGGAGACCCCCGGCCATACTTAGGTGTGGACCGGGGGTTTTAATTTTCGGCATCGCGCATAGAAGGTGGTTTCTACCCCCGACGCCAACTCGTCTTGCTAGCTTCAGCTTGCGGCAAGATTTAAAAAGGCACATCTTCCCTCGATGCTGTTTCGTAAGACACTACCTTCTCTGCTGTTTGCGCTCGCAGTGCCTTCTGCGGCTACGGCACAGGAGCCATCGACGAGTCTCGCGGAGGCACCATATTCTGGACCGACTGTCTACACTGCCGATATAGTCGCTCATTATCCGCATGACGAACAAGCGTTCACACAGGGGCTAGTGTGGCACGATGGCGCTTTGTTCGAAAGTACGGGACAGGAAGGTCGGTCGGTCGTGCGCAAGGTCGATCTCGCCACAGGTAAGGCGCTTGCCGAAAGCGCGATCCCGAGCGAACAATTCGGTGAAGGCTTGGCTCTGTGGAAGAACGAGTTTGTCAGTCTTACCTGGCGTAACGGCGCGATCCACCGCTGGAATGCCGATACACTTGAACATGTTTCCACGTATTCGGACTATCCGCTGGAAGGCTGGGGCCTTACATCCTCTCCTGAAGGCCTGATCCATTCCGACGGCAGCGCTCTTTTGCGTATACTCGATCCCGAAACCTATGCAGTGCGTAGAAGTGTAGAGGTCACGCTCAATGGACGGCCGCTGAGGCGGCTTAATGAGTTGGAGATGATCGATGGTCTGGTGTTTGCCAATGTTTGGATGTCACCGTTCATCGTCGCTATCGATCCTGCTGATGGCGTGGTGAGGAAGCTCATCGATCTTCGGTCAGTCGTGCAGGCTATACCTAATTCAGAGGGCGACGCTGTCTTGAACGGCATCGCCTGGGATCCGGCGAACCGCAGACTGTTTGTAACGGGCAAACTCTGGCCAACGCTGTTCGAGATCAGTCTGGTCGAAACCGAAGGTGAGGTTCGGTAAACTTCAACTGCTCGGGGCCCCAGCCTCTTCGTCATTCATGAATGTGGATTCGAAGGGATTCGAGTTCGCCGGGGTCCATGCGACGCCTTCTTCTGCGCTCTTTAGCGCCTCCAGTGTATCGCGTGCTAATTCACCAAGGGATCCGATATGGGGGCTTGAAGCTACGGGCATTAAGGTCTGGCGCGCCAGCGCGATCTTTCCCTCGCCAGCAAGCATTATCCCGGCATTTACAGCGAGACCTTGATCGAAAGGCGATAGCTCCGAAGCTCGTTCGAGTGCTGCCCTGGCCTGCTCGGTTGGGGGACCCCGCGAGCCACAAAGCTGCGATAATAGAAGATAAGAGGAAGCGGGTGATCATTCTCGATCTTATTGAGTGCCGAGAATGGCCTCATGGCTTCTCTGTAGCCTGCCTCTCCATCATCGGCCTCCGCAGCTTTTCGAAATAAAGCGAACCCCTTCTGGACATAGGCATTGGGACGCGATGGATCGATCGCAATCGCGGCATCGGCAGCGGCTATCGCTGCATCATCATTCCCCGCGTCGAATTCAGCCTCGGCAAGTGCGGCAAGGACTCCTGGATCGGCAGGATATCTCTCAGCTACGTCTCGCGCTTCGATGACCAGTTTCAGCGCTTGTTCGCGATTGACGCCCCGCTGCGATTTCATGCGCACTTCCATCATTTCTGCTTCGCCTTCGGGCAACTCCTCGATCGAGATGGGGCCATACGAAATCATGTCGGGCTTGAGGTTGTAGCTAAACATCCTGCTTTTTCGGAGATATCGGGAAATCTCGCGGTCGAGCACTTTAATATCACCGAAAGCGTTCTCGGCGGCGCCGATCAATGATTGTCCCTCCCTGATTAGTTGCCAATACTGTGTCAGTTGGCCTCGACGTGATTCTTCGAAAGACAGATAATGATAGAGAGCCCAACTCATGCCGTAAAAAGCATCCTGCCGGTTTCCGCGTCGTTTTTCGTATAGGTCTGGATCGAGGAGCTCTTCGACCGAAACATCGTCTGCATAAGCGAGTTCTCCGGCGCGGTGCATCGCGGGCCGCCCGATTTGGACGGAGCCGTCGCGACCGAAACTAGCCGACGCTAAGAATTCTGCGGCGCCTTCGCTCAGCCACCGCGGCATCGCATATCGCGATGAAGAAATAAGGAAGTGATGGGCATACTCGTGGAGCAAAACCACGGTAGAGAAATCCGGATACCCGCTCTTGTTTCGAATATCTTGGACAAATGCGCGTGAAGCCCCGGCGCGTGGCACATAGAAACCTGCAACATTATCTTCGACGGAACCTGCAAGCCTGCGAATATCACGCTGGCTTCCCACAGCGAAAATGGTGACGCGGTTCGAGGGGCTAGGTGTATCTACCTCTCTTCCCGTCACCACTTCCATTGCGGCGTGGTATTTTTCCAGGTTCTCCGCAAACTCTCGGACATCATCTTCGCTGTCATCGGCATAGATAACGAAATGTTCGCTACTGGCGCGATGCCATTTGGCCTGCACTGGTGACGCAAAGATAAAAAGCGTCGCCAGAAGAAAGAGCTTACCCCGCACGTTCAACCCCCGTTGTTTCTTCCGGATTTATCAAGTCCGGAAAAAACTTAAAGAGTGATCAGCTCTTTGCTTGAGAGATATATCTTCCGATATTGTGCTCCATTACATCCATTGGTGCATTGCCGCCCAAGACGACGGCATCATTAAAGGCTTTGAAATCGTAAGCGCTGCCCAAGGCCGCCTGTGCCCGTTCCCGCTGGGCAACAATACGGCTGTGGCCGAGTTTGTAGCCGGTCGCCTGGCCCGGCCAACTGCAATATCGGTCCACTTCGCTTTGCACTTCCTCCGGTTTCGAACCGTTGCGCTCGATGAAGAACTGGCGGCCCTGCTCCCGGCTCCACCCCTTGGAGTGGAGGCCTGTATCCACGACCATGCGGCAGGCGCGGAAGGCGAGGGACTGCAGGTAGCCAAGCTGCCCCACCTCGAAACCGTCATAGGCTCCCAACTCATCCGCAAGCTGTTCGCCGTAGAGAGCCCAGCCTTCGCTGAACGGGTTGAAGGCCAGTACCGAACGAATGAGCGGTAAGCGGTTGGAATATTCGCCTTCCCAGACATGGCCGGGAATAGTCTCGTGATAGGTAAGATCTGCAAGGTCGTATTTGCGGTGCAGATCGGTGGTGCGCAGGTTGATCCAGAAACGCCCTGGAATTGTGCCGTCCTTGCTCCCTGCACCCCCGTAAGCGCCTGGGGCGCCAGGCTCTTCGGCTACCGGAATGCGCACGACTTCGAGATTGGGATCGACCAGAGTGTTGAAGGCGCGGGGCATCTGGGCGCGTATCCAGTCAACGCGCTCTTCGATGAATTCCATGATCTGCTCGCGGCCAGCATCGCCCTCAGCGAATCGATAACGTGGGTCTTCGGCCAGCGCGCTCATGCGAGCACCGACGCTGCCGTCGGTGTAGCCGATCTTACGCAATATCGGGTCCATGCGCGCATGAAGGGCTTCGAGTTCTTCAAGTCCCTGCTGGTGGACTTCATCGGGGCTTAAAGTGGTGGTCGTGCTGTTGCGCAATGCCCAAGCATAAAATTCATCGCCATAGGGTCGCGCGGAAATGCCCGGTGCCGAGGTTGCGACAGCTCGTTCGGCCTTGAGTTCCGCAAGCTGGCGGCCGAGGGCTTCCGCGATTGGGCCCTGTTCAAGCGCAAGTGCCTGGTCAGCCCGAGCTTCGGGGAGGCCTTTGGCTACAAGTTTTGCGCGCAGGTCAGCAGCAAAAAGCTCTCCCTTTCCTGCACTCTCGATGGTCTGTTCCATCTGCCGGATGGTCTTGTCGAGCAGAAAATCCGGCGGAACCACGCCCATGCCACGAGCTGATTGGATCCGCGCGAGTTCGCCGTCGAAAGTGGCGGGAGCCTGCTGGAGGCGCTCAACATAGGCGTCTGCATCTGCCATGCTTCCGACCATGTGTGTCGACTGCATGAAGCGGGGTAAGCCGATATATTCACCGACATTCTGAATTACGACATAAGGGGCCGTGCGCCAGTTGCCTATTGGTGTGTCACCATAAGGCAGGGCAAAGCCATCCAAGGCTAATTGATAGGCGCTTTGTATGACCTCCAGATTGGTTATGCTGGTGCTATCAAGACCATCGCGCGGGAATGCACTAACGCGCGCCAGATCTTGCTTGAGCGTAGCGGCATAGGCTCGCTGTCCGGCGGGCGACTGATCTTCCAGTTTGCTTCTGAGAGCAGCATGTTCGCCCGTGTCGACGCCAAGTCCAGTGGCGCGCTCAGGTTCATGCTGGAGCAAATTGTAAGCGACGCTTTCAAGCAGTTGGTCTACCGACTGGGAGCTAGCTCCCCTGGGGAGAGTGGCGCATCCGCCGAGGGTAAGAGCAGTCGACGCGCCAAGACCTGCAAGAAGTTGGCGGCGGGTGGCATTAAATGTCGGTGTGGTCATGCGAGGAGCATGTGCGCTCCTCACAAAACCAAGTCAAATCAATCGAGAAATTCCGCCGGGACCTTGCCACCATTGGCGGACAATTCGCGCATCGTGCGTTTGTGCAGCCAGACATTGTCTTCGGCACTACCAGAGTATTCCGGGCGGCCCAGTTCCTGAGCAAGGGCCTTGCGGTTTTCGTAAGAGGAATCGACCCCGATCAACTTCATCAGATCGACAATTGATGTCCGCCAGTTCAGGCGATCGGCACCCGGCATGGAATCGAGGCTGTTTTCAACATCGACAACGGGAGTTGCCTGGGGCTGGGTGACAGGCGCATCGGCCCACGCATTCCCTGTCTTGGTCTGGACCGGAGGCGTTTTCGCTTTAGCTTCCTTCCCGAAAATAGCGTCCTTGATACTGCTGAAAATGCCCATTCGAATATGCTCCGTAATCCGGCTCGCGGCGGAATGCCGCATGCTTGCCCGATCAACGGCAGGCCAACACGCGCGTTCCGATGGATTGCGCGAATCGCACCGCGCCCGCTAGGCAGGCGGCATGCTGGATCTCGTGCTTTCGATCGTCGTGCTTGCCGCCATTGCCTTGCTGGCAGGCGCATTCTTCCTTTGGCGGCGGACAGGCAATGCGAAGAACGCCGCGCTCATGGTGGTGCTGGCCTTCATCGCGCTGATCAATGTGGCGATCTGGACGGTGCCCACCACAGACGGCGAAGCCCCGCTCGACAAGGTCGAACGAGGCTCGCGCTAAATCTCAACTGAAGCGGCGGATTACCGGGGCAATTGCCACCTTACCGATGATACGAACTTTCCAGCGACAGGTTCGCCGTTCGAACCGCGGGCAGGCTCGAACTTCGCACGCTTGGTAACCAGCGAGCAGGTCGCCTGGTCCAGTTCGGAATGTCCGGTCGAGCCCAGGATACGGCAGCCGGTCACGGCCCCGGTCTTGGAGATGTCCAGCTGGAATTTCGCGTCGCCGGTCAGCTCGCGCCGGGCCCAGCTCGATTTGTAATCGCGATCGCCAAGCCATCCGCCCGGATCATTGCGCGGCTTGGCACTGACGGGATCGAAAGTGGCCACCGGCGCGGGAGGGGCGGGTATGGGTAGCGGTTCCGGCTGGGGAATCGGCACGGGCAACCGGGGAAGATCCACGATTGTGGTCGTCGTTTTAGACTGCGATTTCTCATCGCTGAGTTCAAGCTTGGGATTCGGCACCGTGACCGGCGGGTCTGACTGAACCTTTGGCTCGGCAGTGGTCTTCGGTTCCGGCAGCGGCTCCGGTTCGGGCAAGGGCGGGGGGACCGTGGGGATATCGAAGGTATCGATGATCTCTCCCGGTTCGGCGACCCCTGTGGCTACCGACAGCCCCGCAATTACCAGGGCACCGATCGCGGCCTGCGTAACGATGGCACCGGCCAGCCCGGCCGGCGATGGTCCCTGCTTCTGATCGACATATGCCATTTGATGCCTCCTCTTCCATTGCAACCCATGACTCGGCAATGTTACAACATTACGGTCATATGGCAAGGGTTTGATGGAATGCATCCGTGCGGTAGGCGCCGCGGCAATAAAAAGGGCCCCGCAGGGCCCCTTTTTGATCACATCAGAAATGCCTGAACCATCAGGTGATGGGGCAGGACGGGTCGAGGCGGAAGTCGAGATAATTGTCGACCGACTTCATCAGTTCTTCCTGCTCATTCTCGAAGAAGTGATTGGCGCGCGGGATTTCTTCATGGTGTACGGTGATGTGCTTTTGCGTGCGCAGCTTTTCGACCAGCTTGGTCACTGCATTCGGCTGGACGACGGTATCCTGCGCACCATGGATGAAGATGCCCGATGCGGGGCAGGGCGCGAGAAAAGAGAAATCATACATGCTGGCCGGCGCGCCAATCGACAGCCAGCCACGAATTTCCGGCCGACGCATCAGCAACTGCATGCCGATAAGGGAGCCGAAGCTGACGCCTGCAATCCAGGTTACCTGCGCTTCGGGATGGATTTGCTGGACCCAATCGAGCGCGGACGCCGCATCGGACAATTCGCCCACGCCATTGTCGAAGCTGCCCTGGCTGCGGCCGACACCGCGGAAATTGAAGCGCAGGGTGGCAAAACCGCGATTCACGAAGGTCTTGTACAGACGCTGCGTGATCTGTTCGTTCATCGTGCCGCCGCCCTGCGGATGCGGATGAAGGATCATCGCCACGGGGGCGCGGGGCCGGGGGGCAGGAGAGAAGCGGCCTTCTAGGCGGCCTTCGGGGCCGGGAAAAATCACGGTAGGCATGAAGGTGAAAGTACCTTGGCAGAAATTTTCGGGGCGCTGATCCCGGGAAGGGCTTTGCGCGGGGTCGCGGGCTATATAGTGTTTACCACCGAAATCGCAATAAATTCGAGCATGTCCCGTCAATAACCGCATCTATCTCGACCATGCCGCAACCACTCCGCTGCGCCCCGAAGCGCGGGCGGCGATGGAAGAAGGCTTCGCCCGCTGGGCCAATCCCAGCAGTCCGCACGCCGAAGGCCGCAAGGCCCGCGCCGCGCTGGAGGATGCGCGCGAACGGGTGACGCGCGCGCTTGGCTGGGAGGGGGAAGTGATCTTCACCTCCGGCGCGAGCGAGGCGGCGGCGCTGGCGCTGAACCATGCCAAGGCCGGGGCACGGCTGGTTTCGGCGATCGAACATGATGCCGTGCTGAAAGCCGCGCCGGATGCCGAGAGGCTGTTCGTGCAGGCGGATGGCGCGCTCGATCTGGAATTGCTGACCGAAGCGGTGCAGCGCGAACGCCCGCTGGTGGCGGTGCAACAGATCAATTCGGAAACCGGCAATCGGCAGGATATGGCGGCCATCGCCGATATCGTGCGCGGGGCCGGCGGCATGCTGCTGGCCGATTGTGCGCAGTCCGCCGGAAAGCTTGCGCTGCCGGACTGCGAGATGGCGATCGTTTCGGCGCATAAGTTCGGCGGTCCGATCGGTGTCGGTGCGCTGCTGGTAAGGGATTTCGCCATGCTCGATCCCGCCGGTGGGCAGGAACGCGGCTATCGGCGCGGAACGGAGAATATGCCCGGCGCGCTGGGCATGGCGGCGGCGCTGGAGGCTTGCGGCGAACCTTATATCGATGCGGCCGTCCTCGAACCGCTCGACGCACTCTCACAGGAATGCCGCGAGATGGGCGGCACCTGGCTTTCCGACCTTCTGTCCGACCCCACGCCGTTAGTCCACGCGATTGCGATGCCCGGGATGAGCGGCAGTGCGCAGGTCATGCGGTTCGACATGGCAGGGATCGCGGTCAGTCAGGGCTCTGCCTGCTCTTCGGGCACGATGAAGACCAGCCATGTCCTGCAGGGCATGCAGGTCGAACCCGAGATCGCCGACCGCACCATCCGCGCCAGCTTCGGCTGGAGCACTACGCGCGAAGAGGTGGAACGGTTCTGCGCGGTGTGGCTTGAGTTGGCGAAACAGTAGTGTCCGTTCGTGCTGAGCCTGTCGAAGCACCGTTGTTCTTTTCGACTGGCGCGGCACCCGAAGTAAGTACGGCCGTAGGGCGTTTGCCCACCTGCGGTTCCGACAAGCTCAGGGCGAACGGATAGGGACGTTTTCGCACCGATGATTTACCTCGATTACCAGGCCACCACCCCGCTCGCCCCCGAAGCGCGCGATGCCATGCTGCGCTGGCTCGACGGGCCGGGCGGAACCGGCTTCGGCAATCCGCATTCGCCGCACAAGATGGGTCGTCAGGCGAAGGCAGCGATCGAGTTCGCCCGCGATCAGGTCGCCGCGCTGTTTCCCGGCGGGGGCAGGGTGATCTTCACCAGCGGGGCAACCGAAGCCATCAATCTGGCCATTCGCGGCAGCGGTACGGGTGGGACGGTTTCGGTGTCGGCCATCGAACATGCCGCGGTGCAGGACACGGCGCGCGATGCAGGAACCTGTCACGTCCTCAATGTCGCCAAGAACGGGCAGTGCAATACCAAGCAGGATTTGCCGCAGGACACGCGCCTCGTGTGCCTGATGCAGGTGAATAACGAGATCGGGACGATCCAGCCCACGGTCGAATGGCATCGCAAGGCCAAGGAAAACAACGCATTGTATTTCTGTGATGCGGTGCAGGCCTATGGCAAGATCGAAGTGACCGGCGCCGATATGATCGCCATCAGCGCGCACAAGTTCCATGGCCCCAAGGGTGTGGGCGCGCTGTGGGTGCGCAACGGGGTGGAGCTTTCAGAAGTGCAGACCGGCGGCGGGCAGGAATTCGGCCTGCGATCGGGTACGCTTTCTCCGGCCTTGATCGCGGGAATGGGCGCTGCAGCGGCGGAGGCGAAAGACCGGATGGAGCAGGATGCCGAACACGTGCAGAAACTCTGGCAACGCGCCGCACAGATATTCGAGGACTGGGAGCTGAACGGCAGCGCCGAAGCGCGCTATCACGGCAATCTCAACATCCGTCCGCGCGGCCCCAATGGCGGCGGGCTGGATGTGAACCGGCTGATGAGCGAGTGCCGCAACGTCATGTTCTCCGCCGGTTCGGCCTGTGCCAGCGGATCGGGCCGGACCAGCCATGTGCTGGAGGCGATCGGCCTGCCTCAGAAACTGGCGAAATGTTCGATCCGGCTGGGGTTCGGGCGCTACACCACGCTCGAGGAAATCGAAGAAGCGGGCCGAACCATCAACGAAGCTGCAAAGGCTCAGGGGGCTCTATGAAAATTCATTTGATCACCAGCGAAGGCAATCGCGTCGTTGCCGAAGGCGACGAAGGCGATACGCTTCTCCGCGTTGCTCAGGCTGCCGGAATGCCGCTTGAGGGAACGTGCGAAGGGCAGATGGCATGCTCGACCTGCCATGTGGTTGTCGACAGCCAGTGGTTCGACCGGATTCCCGAAGCTAGCGAGGAAGAGGAGGACATGCTCGACTTGGCCGCCGGTGTTCGCCGGACGAGCCGATTGTCCTGCCAGATCGTCCTAACCCCTGATTTAGAAGGTTTGACTGTATCCATTCCCGTCGAGAGCCATGATATGTCCCGTTAAAAGGGGCGTGCGGATCACTGAATAAGCAGAGAGCCTAATCCTCTGTCGCATCCATGCGGACTTCACGTTCCCTGGGGATGAAGGCGGGGACAGGTTCGTTGCCGGAAGCTGCATCCAGCCGGGAAGCGGCCGCAAGCATATGCTCGCGCAGGCGACAATGCATGTCCCAACCGCACTTGGGATCGGATGATCGTGCCATGAAACGCACCACCATGGCTTTGGCGTTTTGCGAAACAACCTGGCATTCCGCATCTTCCGGATCGACCACATCTTCATCGTTTTCGATGAATTCGCGGAATGGACCGCGCAGCTTTTCGACGTCGGCCCGGTTATCCAGTTCAAGCTCGACATGCATCATCAGAGAGGCATCCTGCTTGGTCCAGTTTTCGAAACTGTTGCTGGTAAAGTCGCTCACAGGGGCAATCACGCGGCGTTCATCCCATGTCCGCAGACGCAAATGGGTGAAACCAATCTTCTCGACGAAGCACCATTGTCCATCGAAAAAGATGGCATCGCCGATCCGGGCGGTCTGAGCGAAAGCGATCTGTACGCTCGCCATGATGTCACCCAGAACTTTCCGCGCGGCGAAGGCCAGTACGATGCCAAGAACACCCGCTGAAGCAATAATGGAAAACCCGAGAGTATTCGACAGATTGCTCGCGACCAGCAGGAAGCCGATCCCGGCAAGAAGTATTAGAACGGTAACGATACGCCGAATGGCGCTCATCTTGGTGTAGAAATTGCGATCTTCGTTATTGTCCGGCGCTTCGAGTTCCTTCGTCCGCCGTGATGTAGCTAGATCGAACAGCGCCTCGATTACCGATAGCGCGATGCCAATGATTGCGAGGATAATCAGGATGAGCTGAAGGGGGTCGAGCAGATCCTTGACCGGCCCCGAAAGCCTGAAGAAGGTAGCCCTGACTATCGCGAACGTACCTGCAAAGGCGAGCAAAGTGGCAGGTAGATGGATCGCCTGCAGGACGCTGTGGAACTTCGATTCCTCGTCGTGCCTCTTTCGCAGGCGGTCAATGGCGAGATAGGTCAGCGCAGCCGCAAGCGCTGCCGCCAGGAGTATGAGCGGCAAGGCGATGACCTCCCACCATGCCAGCGTCCAGAAAGCCTGTTTGCGGAGCGAATTGGGCAGTGACTTCTCGAAATTCGTTGGGCCGTAAATCTCGTAGAGCGCGGGGACGTTCTCGACGGTTTGCCTGCTGAAAACCCAAACAGGCTCGGTTCCGGGCGCAAGAACGCGAGAGATACGGATCGGCACGGTTCGGTTCGAGAGTTCGAGCACGCCCAAAGTCAGGCTTCGGCGAGGGACGCCGGCCATGGGATCTTTGGAAGTTGTCTTGGTATCCACTGCATCCGGTCGATCGGGAAGGCTGCCCCAATCGACTACAAGTGATCGATGGAGCAGGTCGTACAGCTCTGCTGCTAGTACCTCCGGTTCGCGTGAACTGTCTTCGACATTGGCCAGATCAAGAGCTGCGGCAGCCTTCGACCATTCTTCACGCTCGCCAGCAGCCATAAAGCTTTCGAGTAGCCCCAAGGGCGTATCGAGATCGAGAGGAGTTTCTCCGGGCGGAGTTGCATTTTGGAGGCGCTCGATTTCGTAAACATAGGCTTCCGAACCCGAAGCGACTTCCCGACTGGCTTGAGCCGCGAGGGGCATGGCGAAGCATGCCAATATCAACAGGAACAGGCTTTTTATCGTGCGATTGAATGAATTCCCCATGCCGCTCTAATGAATTGCGATTGAAATGGGTCCCGCGCACTACAAAACCCCGCCGTCAGCGACAGCGGGGTTGCGAGTAATTTCAAATCAGTTAGGCGGCTTCCATCGCGCTCTTATCAGCAGTGGCGCCTAGCTTTTCAATCAATGCCTTGCTGAATCCAGGGATATCATCGGGATTACGGCTGGTAATCAAATTGCCATCTTCGGCAACCTCCTGATCGACGACATTTGCGCCCGCATTCTTGAGATCGGTGCGGATGGAAGGCCAGCTTGTTATTGTCTTGCCCTTCACAAGGTCGGCTTCTGCAAGAAGCCACGGCGCATGACAGATGGCGGCAACTGGCTTGTTCGCCATTCCGAATTCGCGGACAATCGCAACGGCACGATCATTCATGCGAAGGATGTCCGGATTCATCTGGCCGCCGGGCAGAAGCAGGGCATCGTATTCGCTACAATTGCTGATTTCATCGACCGTCTTCTCTACAGCAACGCTTTCGCCCCAGTCCTTCTGGTCCCAGCCCTTGATTTCGCCCTTTTCGAGACTGACAACGGTCGTTTTGAAACCGGCGTTTTCCAGGTTGGCCTTAGGCTTCATCAATTCCGATTGTTCGAAGCCGTCAGTGGCGAGGATCATTACGTGCTTGGTCATGGGTGTATTCCTTCGATTTCGTGTTACCCATGCAACGTGTGGGGATGACGTGCCGTTCCGCGGTGACAGGTGAGCCGTGGCTCTGATAGGGCAGGCTTCATGGCCACTACCGACCTTGACGATTCCGGCGCTGATCCGTTCGACGCTATTGTCGACGCGCCCTTCGATTCCGCGCTGTCCGAACGCTATCTCGTCTATGCTCTGTCGACGATTACGGCGCGTTCGCTGCCGGACCTGCGCGACGGGTTGAAGCCGGTCCATCGGCGCCTGCTATGGACCATGCGGCAGCTGAAACTCGATCCGGCCAGCGGGTTCAAGAAATCGGCCCGCGTCGTGGGCGAGGTGATCGGTAAATATCACCCGCATGGCGACACCGCCGCCTACGACGCTATGGTGCGCCTCGCGCAGGACTTCGCGCTGCGTTATCCGCTGGTCGAAGGGCAGGGTAACTTCGGCAATATCGATGGCGATAACGCCGCCGCCTATCGTTATACCGAAGCGCGGCTGACGAAGACGGCGATGCGCCTGATGGAAGGGCTGGACGCCGGGACGGTCGATTTCATCCCGACCTACAATAATGAGGAAGAAGAGCCGGAGATCATGCCGGGCCTCTTCCCCAATCTGCTGGCCAATGGCGCGAGCGGGATCGCGGTCGGCATGGCCACCAACATCCCGAGCCACAACGTCGCCGAGATCGTGGATGCGACGCTGGAAGTGATCGACAATCCGCATGTCGAACACGCGCGGCTGATGGAAATCTTCAAGGGGCCCGACTTTGCCACTGGCGGTGTCGTGCCGGAAAGCGCGCAGACCATCAGCCATGCCTATGAAACCGGCCGCGGATCCTTCCGCGTGCGCGGCCGCTTTCATGCGGCAGAGGCTGAGAAGGCCGAAGATCGCGAAGCGGGTGTCGAGCGGCTTGGCGGGGGCCAGTGGCAGTTGGTCATTTCCGAAATTCCCTATCAGGTCGCCAAGGGCAAGCTGATCGAGCAGATCGCGGCGGCAATCTCGGACAAGAAGCTGCCTATCCTCGAAGATGTTCGCGACGAGAGCGACGAGCAGATCCGCATCGTACTGATCCCGCGCAGCCGCAATATCGATCCCGAGTTGCTGAAGGAGAGCATCTACAAGCTCACCGATATGGAGACGCGCTTCGGCCTCAACCTCAACGTGCTGGATGCGACCCGCACGCCGATGGTGATGGGGCTGAAGGAACTGCTCGACAACTGGATCGCCAGCCAGATCGACATTCTGCAACGGCGCAGCCAGCACCGCCTCGACCAGATCGCCCGGCGGCTTGAGCTGGTCGAAGGCTATATCATTGCCTTCCTCAACCTCGACCGGGTGATCGAGATCATCCGCACCGAGGACGAGCCGAAGCCGGTGATGATGGCGGAGTTCAGCCTGACCGATCGGCAGGCCGAAGCCATCCTCAACATGCGCCTGCGAAGCTTGCGCAAGCTGGAGGAGATGCAGCTGCGCGGCGAGAAGGACGAGCTGCTGAAAGAGCAGGACGAGCTGGAAAAGCTGCTCGGCAGTCCGGCCCGCCAGCGCACCCGCCTGAAGCGCGATCTAAATGCGCTGCGCAAGGAATATGGCGAGGATACCGATCTCGGCCGCCGCCGTACCACCATCGAAGAAGCTGCCCCGGCAGTGGAATTCAGCATGGATGCGATGATCGAGAAAGAACCGGTCACCATCATCCTGTCGCAGAAGGGCTGGATCCGCGGTGCCAAGGGGCATCTGCCGCTGGATCAGGATTTCAAATACAAGGAAGGCGACGGCCCGGCTTTCGTCTTCCATGCGCAGACTACCGACAAACTGCTGCTCGCCACAGACCAAGGCCGTTTCTTCACGCTCGGCGCGGACAAGCTGCCCGGTGCGCGCGGTTTCGGCGAACCGGTGCGCAATACGCTGGATATAGAGACCACCGCCCACATCATCTCGGTCATCGTGCACGAAGCGGGCAAGCGTTTGTTGCTGGCGGCAAGCACGGGCAAGGGCTTTGCCGCCGTAACCGATGATCTGCTGGCCGAAACCCGCAAAGGCCGTCAGGTAGTGAACCTGCCCGGCAAGGCGGTGCTGCGCGTGGCGCGGCCGATCGACAAGGCGCACGATCACGTTGCCGTGGTGGGCGAGAACCGCAAGCTGGTGGTGTTCAATCTGGAAGAACTGCCACAGATGACGCGCGGGCAGGGCAACAAGCTGCAGAACTATCGCGATGGCGGGCTTTCCGATGCCACCACTTTCACGATGGAAGAAGGGCTCAGCTGGACCATGGGCGGCAAGGAAGGCCGCACCCGGACAGAAACCGAGATGTGGCAGTGGAAGGTCGCGCGCGGCGGCGCCGGACGGTTGCCGCCACAAGGCTTCCCCCGCGACAATACCTTCAGCTGACAAAAAAAGGCCGGAAGCGGTGATCGCTTCCGGCCCAAGTCCCCTTGCGGGGATTTCTCTGGATTTTTCGGTGGCTCCAGAGAAGCTCTGACTAGTGTTTACTGACCTGCACCGTCGGCAGCCGGTGCTGCGGCAGCTGCCTGCGCCATTGCCGCATCGATCTGGGCGTTGGTCAGCAGGGCGATAAGGCCGTTGTCGGTGGCCGCGAAGTGTTCGCGCAGCAGGGCGACCTTCTTGGTCTCGTCACCACCGCGGGCGACAACCACGTTATTGCCTTCAACCGAAACGATAGTTCCGAGCGGAGCCTGTTCTGCATCCATGGCGGTAGCGCCAGGGACAAGTGCGGCGTCGAGCTTGGCAGACGCTTCGGCCAGCTGAGCATCGATCATGCTGTTGAGTTGCGCCTGGGTCACGGTGATGGTCGGGCCGGTTTCGCCCTGGCCGTACATGTCGACTGCCAGCGGAACCTTGTGCTTGCCTGTGTCGAGCACGGCGGTGCCGTTTTCGACTGCGACGATCGTGCCCACGGCATTGCCTTCGGGGCCAGTTACGGTAGCACCGCTGACGACTTGGTCATTGGCAAGCGCCGGGGTTGCAGCAAGAGCGACGGAGGCGATGGCCAGCTTCGCGAATTTCATGTGTATCTCCTGGACGTGTTGAACTTACGGGTCCGCTGCGCGCAAAAGGACGCCCGGCGGACAAATCTGAATTGTTAGAGCGGCGGGAAGACTGTAAGTCTCTGTCAAAGGCCGCCAGTTCCCCCTCCGAGGAAACGACCTGCTCTATGGCAAACCGGTCCCCGAGAGGCAACCGCTTCACCAAGCCTTATGCTGCACCGCAGCTTAAGCGAAGCTGAAGATGGTGTTTTGAAGGACGTAATCTGTGGTTTTGCGCTGCATCATTCCGCGGCCAGAACCTCGTCCAGCATGGCAAGGACGTGCTTGCGATCGGGAAATCCTGCATCCACCCAGCGCCGCTCCACCGTTTGCAGCATACGCGCGACCTGCGGTCCTTTGGCAACGCCCCGTTCAACGATCTCGCCGCCCTTGAGTGGGAGTTGCGGCGCTACCCAATCGTCCAGCATACTGGGATCGGAACGAAGAATGAGCAGGCGATCACGTGCGCAGTCTACCCCTTCATAATAGGCAAGTGCGAGCGGGCCCTTCATATCGCGCGTGTCTCGTGCCGCGACGCAGGCGAGCCGTTCGCGCTGGCTTCGCGAAAGCCGCAGGCGGGCGGATACTGCCTCGGCGACCGGCGGAACGGGGGGCAGCATCGCGGCCAGCCGGCGCATCGCGTCGGGACTGATCTCATAATCGCGCTCGGTCCTTACGAGCTGAGCAAGGTTCTCCGCCTCGCGCTTGCCGCATTCGGGCAGCACTTGCTGCATCACGCCGAGTTCGCGCATCTTGAAGACGGTCGGCGAGGGATCGGGCAAAGCGAGCAGGTTCTGCAATTCCCAGCCAACCCGCTCGCGGCTCAGGCCCTTGAGCGTCGAGGCAAGTTCTTCGCACGCTGCGGTAGCTTCATCGTCCCAGTCATCGCCAAAACGGGTCTGGAAACGGAAATAGCGCAGGATGCGAAGATGGTCTTCCCGGATCCGCTCGCGGGCATCGCCGATGAAGCGCACCCGGCCTGCTTCCAGATCGGTCACACCGCCGAAATAGTCGTCGATTTCCAGCGTTTGCGGGTGAGCGTACAGCGCGTTGATAGTGAAATCGCGGCGCGAGGCGTCCTCTTTCCACTCGGTGGCAAAGGCGACCGTGGCGCGGCGGCCATCGGTGGAAACGTCGCGGCGCAAGGTGGTGATTTCGACATTGCCGTGCGGGAGGATCGCTGTGACCGTGCCATGGTCGATGCCGGTGGGGATCGTACGTATCCCTGCATCCTTGCAGCGGTCGATGACCTCGGCCGGATGCAGCGGGGTAGCGCAATCGATGTCGTGAATGTCCTTGCCGAGCAGGCTGTCGCGCACGGCTCCGCCGACATAGCGCGTATTATCCGCGCCAAGCGCAGCGATGAGCTGCGCCAGATCTTCGCGCTTCGTCCAGTCTGCTTGGGGTAAAGTGGCCAACCTTCGTTCCGTTCGTGCTGAGCTTGTCGAAGCACCGCTCTTTCTTTGATCGCAGCGCCTAAGTGAAGTGCGGCACTTCGACAAGCTCAGTGCGAACGGATTATGGCTGCTGCTCTAGTCCAGCCACGCCAGACGGCGCGACAGATTGATGCAGATGGCGGCGGTAACACCCCAGATGCGATAGCCTTCGTGGTCCATCTCGTAATAGTGGCGCATCGAACCTTTCCAGAAGACTTCGTTCTCGCTCCAAGCGGAACGGTCCATCAGCTTGGCCAGCGGAGCCTCGAACCAGCTTTCGACCTCGCGCGGGTCGGGGCGGATGGCGAGATCGGCGGGCACGGTTGCGAGCACCGGAGTGATGTCGAACCCAGTACCCGTCTGATAGCGGTCGGTGGTGCCGATTACGCGGACCTTTTCGTCTCCAATGCCGAGTTCTTCCCAGGCTTCACGCAAGGCTGCTTCGACCGCGCCCTCGCCATCGTCGATCTTGCCGCCCGGGAAAGCGACCTGGCCGGGATGGTCGCGCATGGTCCTTGGGCGCTGGGTGAGCAGCACGGTGGGATTGTCGCATTCGGTTACCGCGATCAGCACGGCGGCATCGGCAGTACGATCGAGATCGGCGAAGCTCGCATCGGTCAGCAGATCGGCGACATCACGCTTGTGCCCCTGCGTGAATAAATCGGTCAGCCGCTCGAATATGGCGCTCATGCGGGGATGAGGGAAAAACTATTGCCGCCGCTGGTTACGGTCCAGTCATCGCTCTCGTCCAAGGCGATCTGCGCCAGCTGTTCGTAGGTGGAGCGGTTCAGGCGCGCCTCGCAGCCACGGCGGACATGCACATATAAAGCCGGGTTGTCTGGATCGCCCTCGGCACGGATCGGGTTGTCCGGCCCGGCCACCACCAGTTCGTCGGTATTCAGGCGGAAGGCGAGATCGCCGTCCTTGCGGCTGACGTCGGTGGCGATGAAGCAGGCGTCCTCCACCTCTATCGAAAGCTTCTGATAGGGCACCACCAGCCAGTAGCTGCCGTCTTCCTCGCGGTTCAGCAGGCCGGAAAAGGCGCGGACCATGGCGGGGCGGGTGATGGGGCTGCCGTCGTGAAGCCAGGTGCCATCGGCGCGAATGACCATGTGGCTGTCATCCACATTGTCGGGAGACCATTGTTCGACCGGCGGCAGACGGCGTTCGGCCACAGCCTCGGCAATTTCGGCAAGGCTCATTCCGGCGAGTTCGGGGGGCGGGGTATAGACCATCGTTGCACCAATGGATGACGCGGCGCTTCGTGCCGCGCAAGCGAATGCGTCAGCCGGCCGCCTAGCTCGTTTCCGGCGTCCACGGGCCCAGCATACCTTCGGGCGGCAGGATGGCAGGATTGCCGGTCCGCAGCAGCAGTCGCGCCTGCTCGAAAGGGCCGGGGCAATGCCAGCCGCCAGTGTGTTCGGCGGTGAAATCCCAGCGATCGTAATAATCCGGATCGCCGATCATCACTTGCGGATAGGGCGGGGCGCCGTCTTCGAATGCGGCATCGATCGCGCCGAGGCTGGCGGCCATCAGCGCTTTTCCAAAGCCTTCGCCCTGCCGCCCGGGCATGACGGCAACCGGGCCGACCATGATCAGCGGATGCGGGCGGCCCTTGGGATCGGTCAGCGCCACGGGCCACAATTGGATCGACCCGACGAGATAATCGTCATCGTCCAGGGCGGCGAAACTCAGGCCCGGCAAATGCCCCACGCCTTCGCGGATACGGTAGGCCGTTCGCGCATGGCGGCCATCGCCGAAAGCAGCGTCTAGAAGTTGTTCGACCAGAGCCGGGTCGATTGCGTCGAGGGGAACCAGAGTCGCCATGGGCCGCGCCGTTAGGGGCGCAGCCCAAAGCTGTCGAACAAAATCGCCTTATTCGGGGCGAAGCTCCAGCAAGCGGCCGCCTTCGCCGTCTTCCAGCACCCATAGGGCACCGTCCGGCCCTTCGACCACCTGGCGGATACGCTCACCCATGTCGTAACGGGCAACCTCCCGCGCCTCGGTTCCATCGACGGCCACGCGGATTAGTGCCTGGGTCTTGAGGCCTGCCACGATCAGATCCCCATCCATTCCGGGGAAGAGATCGCCCTGATAGAAGATCATGTTACCCGGCGCGATGACGGGTGACCAGCTGATAACCGGCTTGGTAAAACCATCATTCGCCGTATGATCGGGGATGTTGGAGTTGTCGTAATTGATGCCGTTGGAACGCACCGGCCAGCCGTAATTCTTGCCAGGCTCGACCAGGTTCAGTTCGTCACCACCCTGAGGGCCGTGCTCGATCTCCCACAAGCGGCCTGCGCTATCGAAATCGATGCTCAGCATGTTGCGATTGCCATAGGTCCAGATCTCGTCGGTCGGGCTGCCTTCACCGGCGAAGGGATTACCCGCAGCAGGAGAACCGTCGAGGTTGAGGCGGACAATCGTGCCCAGCGTATTCGACCGATCCTGCGCAGGATCCTTCTTCTGACGCTCCCCGCTGGTCACGAACATATATTGTTCGTCGGGGCTGAAAACGATGCGGTGCGAATAGTGGCCGCGACCGGCCACCTTGGGCGTCTGACGCCAGATGATATCGAGGCCCTGAATTCTGCAGGCTTCAGCTTGCGAACAGGTCAGCTGCCCACGTCCGACGACCGCGCCGCGCGTATCGCCGCTGCCGGCTTCGGCCCAGCTGAGATAGATCGTACGGCCATTGATCGAACTGCTGCTTTCAGAGGGCAGGAAGGCGACATCGCCAAGGCCCCCCTGACCGCCGTAATCGACCTGCGGAAGGCCGCTGACCGTCGCGGTGCGCTTGGTGGCAACATCGTATATCTTCGCGGTGCCGGGCTTTTCGGTGATGAACAGCTTTTGCGTGCCGGGTATAAAAGCAGAAGCCCAGGGTTCGTTGAAGGTGCCATGTTCGGTGATGGCAAATTCGCCTTCGAAATCGCCATTCTGGCTGGGGGTCGAAACCGCCTCGCCAGTTGGTTCTCCGGTGGAATATCCGCTTCCGCAACTTGCGAGCAGCGCGACAGGCGATAGGGTGGCGGCAAGAACGGATAGTCGCTTCATGTTTTCATCAACTCCCGAGAAAGGTCTGGGCACGGCCCCGCTCATTGTGGGCGTGGACGAGGCCGGGCGCGGTCCCCTGGCCGGACCAGTGGTGGCCGCTGCGGTGGTTTTGTGCAAGCCATGTCCTGGCGGGCTCGACGATTCCAAAAAACTTTCCGCAGTGAAGCGTTCCAAGCTCGAACCACAGATACAGCGTCGCTGCGCCTGGGGGTTGGCGGTGGTCGATCCTGACGAAATCGATCGCCTCAATATCTTTGGCGCAACCATGCTGGCAATGACGCTGGCGACGCAGCGCTGTATCCAGGCGCTGGGCGCGGAGCCCGCAGAAGTCCTGATCGATGGCAATCTCACACCTGCGGGTCGTCGCCCGGAATGGTGTTGGCCTGCACGCGCCATCGTCGGCGGCGACGGGAAGGAAGCCTGCATCGCAGCCGCCAGTATCCTGGCCAAGGAATATCGCGACCGCCTGATGCGCGAGGCGGCCACTGCGCATCCCCATTATGGCTGGGAGCGCAACATGGGCTACGGAACGGCCCAGCACATGGAAGCATTGCGAACATATGGCCCGAGCCCGCTGCACCGCCGCAGCTTCGCTCCGGTCAGCCAGATGGAGATGTTCGCGTGACCTTTGCTTTTTCAGATATCCCGACCCTCAGCGGTAAAACCGCCATTGTCACCGGCGCCAATACTGGCATCGGGTTGGAAATCGCGCGGGCTTTGTCACGTAAAGGTGCAAGGGTTGTCCTGGCCTGCCGCGATGCGGACAAGGCGAATGCCGCGATGGATGATATTTCCAGCGGTCCCGAGCGCGCCGATCTCGCCTATCTTCATCTCGACCTCGCCAATATCGCGTCGGTGCGCGACGCCGCCGAAGAGGCGCGCAAGGAAGACCGCATTGATTTGCTGATCAACAATGCGGGCGTTATGTTCCCGCCCCTGTCGCACGGGTCGACCGGTTGCGAATTGCAGTTCGCGGTCAACCACCTCGGCCATTTCGCTTTCACCGGCCTCTTGCTCGACAAGCTCGCTGAAAATGGCGGGGCGAGGGTGGTAAGCCAGTCGTCCATCGCTCACCGTGACGGCGCGATCGACTTCGACAACCTCGATGCTTCGCAAGGCTATTCGCGCAGCAAGTTCTATAGCCAGAGCAAGCTTGCCAATCTGCTATTCGCCTTCGAACTGGATCGCCGCCTTCGCGCAGCAGGGTCGACCGTGAAATCGGCCGCGGCGCATCCGGGGGTGGCGCAGACCAACCTCACGCGCCACATGGGCTTTGCCGGCAAGATTTTCGGCCCGGCCGTGGGCCTGTTCCTGAATTCATCGGACGAGGGGGCGCTGCCCGCGCTTCAGGCGGCGACCGATGCAGGTGTGCAGGGCGGGGAGTATTTCGGGCCTTACGGGTTTCGCGAAATGAGCGGGAAGGTATCCGGGCCAGCCGTCGCCACCAAGACTGCGCAAGATCCGCTTCTGGCCAGTCGGCTATGGGCAAAATCAGTCGAAATGACTGGGGTCGATCCGGGCCTCTCTCCCGTGGATTGAACCGCGCAAAATTCGGCTTGCCTGCGGTTAGTCCTTATCGACGAAGGTGCTGGCTGGAAAGGTGATGGTGCATATTGCCCCTTCCGGCGGAAACGACTGTTGCACCTTGGCATCCGCGCTCAGCGAACTGCGAATGAGCTTGCTTCCGAAACCGTCGCCTGACGGTTGGCTAACTTCGGGCCCGTTGCTCTCTGCCCACCGCAGGACGATGTCGCCATCCTCATTGCTGTGTGTCTTCAGGCTGACACGACCTTCGCTGGTCGACAGCGCCCCATATTTGATCGCGTTCGTCATGAGCTCGTGGAGCACGAGTGTCAGGCGTTCGGCAAGCGAGGCTGTTACGTAAAGCTTGGGATCGATTTCGAACCGGAACTGCGAGGCGAGTTTCGGAGCAGCATCCAGTTCGGTCTGCAGGATATGCTCGACTGCGACAGCCGTATTCCTTTCCCGATAGGCAAGATCGTGGCTTCTGCCGATCGCAGCCAGCCGGGCGGTCAGAGTCTCGGAAATTTCCTTGCGGTCTCCTTCCTGCCGAGCGGCGAGACTAACCAGTCCGCTGATCGACGCAATGATGTTTTTCAGGCGGTGGTTCAGCTCGGCCGTGACCAGCCGCAAATGCTCTTCCGCGCGCTTGGTTTCGGTGATGTCGATCACATGGCCGATTAGCCGGTCGTTCTTTCCGTCATCGCCTGGCAAGTGCCGACCATGCGCATCGATCCAGCGGACAAGCCCATCGGCCCTCTTGATGCGGCACTGGAAGGCCCAGTCCACCCCAGCAGCAAGCGCTGCGGAGTAAGTGGCTTCGACCTCCTCGCGATCCTCTTCCACGATGTGGTCGAGGAAATCATCGAAGGTCCAGCTGTCGCGCAGCGTTTCATAGCCGAAGATACGGTCATGCGTGAGGTTGCGCCACGCCTTGCCCGTGACGGTATCCAGTTCCCAGATCCCGATGTGACCAGCGGCCACAGCCATGTCGAGATGCTCGTCAGCGCTACCGCGCTGTTCCATCGATTGCATCATTGTTAAAAACGCCCCTCAATTCAGTATCTTGATATGATAGGTCGAGGCGATTTTGCAAGTTTGGCGGATTTCTGACGATTTGCGTGCGGAAGCAAAAGTTGCGATCCGAGTCCGGAAAGACACACCCCAGTATCTGGAGTCTGTGCGCGGCCGCCGGACTCTACATCTGGTGGGGGACTCGTTTCGTTCCCGCGTGGTTAACATCGTCTTGCAACGCGTTGCCTAAATATCTGACTTGACCCGGAATCCATTTGGACTCACCCTGTGGATAACTTCAAGCGGGGGTAATGTGATGGCGGTCCTCGAGACCACGAAAACGCGCAGCCAGACGGTTGCGAAAGCAAAAGTGAAGCCGGTTGCGGGCGAAATCGCACGCGATCTGCCGGTGGGGCAGATTCTCGATGGCGACTGCATCGAAGCGATGCGTTCGATTCCGAGCGCGAGCGTGGATCTCGTCTTTGCCGATCCGCCGTATAACCTCCAGCTGGGCGGCGATCTCAACCGGCCCGATGGCAGCCATGTCGATGCGGTTACCGATCACTGGGATCAGTTCGACAGCTTCGCGCTGTACGACAAATTCACGCGCGAATGGCTGACCGAAGCCAAGCGTATCCTGAAACCGGATGGCGGGCTGTGGGTGATCGGCAGCTATCACAACATCTACCGCGTCGGCGCGATCCTTCAGGATCTGGGCTTCTGGATCCTCAACGATATCGTGTGGCGCAAGTCGAACCCCATGCCCAATTTCCGCGGCACGCGCTTCACCAACGCGCATGAAACGCTGCTGTGGTGTTCGCAGGGCGAGAAGGCGAAGTATCACTTCAACTACCGCGCGATGAAGACGCTCAACGACGAGCTCCAGATGCGCAGCGATTGGGTCCTGCCGATCTGTAACGGGGCCGAACGGTTGAAGGAAGGCGGCCACAAGGTCCACCCGACGCAGAAGCCGGAGGCACTCCTTTATCGCGTGCTGCTTTCGACCACCGAGAAGGGCGACGTCGTGCTCGATCCGTTCTTCGGCACCGGCACCACCGGCGCGGTCGCCAAGCGGCTGGGGCGTCAATGGATCGGCTGCGAGCGCGAGGGCAATTATCGTGACGCCGCGCTGAAGCGGATCGAGAAGGAACTCCCGCTCGACGAAAGCGCGCTCACCACCATGCAGGCAGGGCGCAGCGCCCCCAAGGTGGCGTTCGGTGCGCTGGTCGAAAACGGTTTCATCGCGCCAGGGACAGAGGTGTTCGACAAGAAGCGTCGCTGGACGGCAACGGTCCGCGCCGATGGCTCGCTCGCCCATGAAATGAAAACCGGCAGCATTCACGGGCTCGGCAAGGATTTGCAGAGTGCGCCCAGCTGCAACGGCTGGACCTTCTGGCATTACGAGGTGGAAGGCGAGGTGAAGCCCATCGATGCCGCACGCAAGCTTTACCTGCTCGCGGTCGAGGATTGAGCGACTTAACAGCACTGGCCGGTAATCAAGGACTGGAATTTAACGTATTTTGATGACTTGCGTCGCGGCTTTGCTTACGCGTTCGCCGCAATGCCCGATGTCCTACCATTTGAAAAACTCAGCGCCGACCACCTGCGCCTAATCCTCGAAGCAGGACAGATCGGCATCTGGGAGCTCGACATTGCGAGCGGAGTGGCGGTCCGCAACCGAAGGCACGATGCCATTTTCGGCTATGACCAGCCGCTGGATGAATGGACATTCGACATGTTCATCGACCACGTTCTTTCGGATCAGCGCAGTGAGGTCGAGGCCAAGCAGCGTGCGGCCATAGCCAGCCAGGGCATCTGGTCTTTCGACTGCGCTATTCGCGATGCCCACGGTGACAAACGCTGGATCAGCGCTGCGGGCCAGCCGCTCGTTATGGACGGCGGCAAGGTCGAGAAGATTATCGGCCATGTCATCGATATTACCGAGACCAAACAGCGCGAAGCGCGGCTGAGACTGCTGACGGACGAACTCAACCACCGCGTGCGCAACATGCTCTCGGTGATCAAGTCGATCGTGCGGCTCTCATCGCGCAAGGCGGATGATCTGCCCACCTTCGCCAATGCGCTCGAGGGACGCGTCAGCGCCCTTGCGCGCAGCCACCAGCTGCTGGTGGGCGATGGCTCGGCTTCGCTGACCCCCAGCGCTATCCTCGATGCAGAGGTGGCGGCCTTGCCCAATCTGGACCAGCGCGTCGAAATAACGGTGAAGGACGAAGTGCCGCTTACCGGCGCAATCGGACAGGGCCTCGCCCTCATTTTCCACGAACTCACCACCAATGCGCTGAAATACGGATCGCTGTCCAACGAGGAGGGCTGTATCCGCGTCGACATCTGCCGGAAGGGCGAGATGCTTTTCATCGAATGGCGCGAATTCGACGGACCTACGGTAAAAGCGTGCGAGGCCAATGGCTTTGGATCGACCCTGATCGCCGATGCCATCGGTTCTGCAGGCCAGATCGACCTGCGCTTCCCCACTACCGGCGTGGAATGCGATATCCGCTTGAAGCTGGTTTAGCCTCTTCGGTTTTTAGACCACCGGTCGGTCGGTGCGCCGCGCTGGACGAATCCCCGCGGGCGGCATAGGGGGGGGCGGCAATGGCCCTCCTTCCGCGCAGACCTCGTTTCCTCGATGGCAAGATGCCGCAGGAACTGGTCAGCGCCGAGGACTGGAAGCGGCGCATGGCTATGCTGGTCTCGGCGGTGCTGATCGGGCTTGCCGCGCTGCTGTTTGCCGAGCTGGGCGACCATGCGCAGGCTCTCTTTTCTTCCGTTCGCAGCGAATACGTCTGGCTGCCGCTCGTCCTGACCCCGGTGACATTCGTAATCGTCGCAGCGCTTACCCGCCGCTTTGCGAGCGAGGCAGGCGGTTCAGGCATTCCGCAGGTCATGGCCGCCAGCCGCAATCCGATGGGGCCTGCGGCGCGCGCGCTCATGTCGCTGCGCGCGGCGATTGCCAAGATCGTGCTGACGGTGGTTGCCCTGTGCGGTGGTGCATCGGTCGGGCGCGAAGGGCCGACCGTGCAACTGGCAGGATCGATCATGGTCCAGATCCACCGGCTGTTCCGGCTGCGCGTTACGCCCGGCGTGGTCATTGCGGGCGGGGCAGCCGGGGTCGCGGCGGCATTCAACACGCCGCTGGCCGGAATTGCCTTCGCCATCGAAGAACTTGCCACCGCCTATGAACAGCGCGTTGCCGTACTGGTGATGGGCGCAGTCATGATCGCGGGCCTCACCGCGCAGGGGCTGGCTGGCGATTATATCTATTTCGGCCTGCTTCAGGGCAGTCTGCCGCTATCGACCGTGCTCATCGCCGCGCCGCTGGCCGGGCTTTTCGGCGGGGTGCTGGGCGGACTGTTCTCGCGTGCTTTCCTGATGCTGCGCGGTCCCGAAGGGCGCTGGTCGGCGCTGCTGAGCGGCCGGCCACTGCTGACAGCGCTTATCTGCGGTGCCATCGTCGGCCTGCTGATCTTTCTGACCGATGGAAATGCGGCGGGTACGGGATACGAACCGACTACTTCTCTGCTCGAAGGCGAGCAGGGTGATTACTGGTTCGGCCCGGCCAAGTTCATTGCCGCGCTGGCGACCAGTGCCAGCGGGATACCCGGCGGAATTTTCGCGCCCTCGCTGGCGGCTGGGGCCGGTTTCGGCCAGATCCTGACACCGCTTTTCCCGGCAGAACAAGCCGGGCTTATCGTGCTGCTCGGCATGGCGGGGTATTTCACCGGTGTCGTGCGGGCGCCGTTGACCGCGGTCATCATCCTGGGCGAAGCGACCGGCAGCAGCCACGTGATCCTGCCTTTGTTCGCAACTGCTCTGATCGGAGACTGGGCGGGCAGCATGGTATGCCGCGAGAAGCTCTACCTAGCCCTTTCGCGTGGTTTTATGGCGAAGGACCCGCGCGAGCAGCAGCCGGATTGAGG
The DNA here is from genome assembly GCA_947504155.1 of uncultured Erythrobacter sp. Taxonomy (GTDB): domain Bacteria; phylum Pseudomonadota; class Alphaproteobacteria; order Sphingomonadales; family Sphingomonadaceae; genus Qipengyuania. Next base: position 931,592 of record CANNGF010000001.1, on the reverse strand, counting down.
CTGTCCTACACGCGGCGCTCGCGCTAGGCGAAGGGTCATGAGCAGGACGTTTCATACTGGTATTGATCGCAGCAATCTGGCCGCGTTCGGTGTACGCATATGGGCCTTGGATTTTCTCACCAAGACCGTGCTCCATGTGTTCCATCCTGTTGGAAATGCCCTAGGACAATCCAACAATGACTGATCGCATCTACATCCGCCCCATCGGCCTCGTTCCCGGCCCGCAGAGCGAACACGGCAATGCCATGCGGCTTGCAGGCGGCATGGTCTATGCCAGCCGGTTCGCGGTGATCCTGCGCCGCGATGGCCAGATCGTCGAGCGTTGGCTCGCCGCGCCCGACACGATCGCAGAAGTGCTGGGCCAGTTGCCCGATGCGGTTGGGGGCGAGGCGGAACGCCAGTGGTCCAATCTCACGCTGGCCCATCCGCCGCTGGAACTGGGCGCGCGGACCGTCCGCCTCGACCAGCCGCAGATCATGGGCATTCTCAACGTCACGCCTGACAGCTTCAGCGATGCCGGGTCCTTCATGGACGATCCCGATGCGCAGCGCGAACAGGCCGCTGCGATGATCGAGGCCGGTGCGGCGATCATCGACGTGGGCGGCGAAAGCACGCGGCCCGGCGCAAAAGCGGTCTGGGAAGGCGACGAGCTCAAGCGCGTGGTCCCTGCCATCGAAATGTGCGCGGGGATGGGAGCCGCGGTCAGTGTCGATACGCGCAAGGCCGCGGTGATGGAGGCTGCGCTTGCTGCTGGTGCGACGCTGATCAACGATGTGTCGGGCCTCACCCATGATCCCCGAAGCGCCGAGGTGATTGCGGGCGCGGAGTGCGAGGTGGTGCTGATGCACGCGCCCGGCACGGGCCAGGACCTGCACGAGGGCGGCGACTACGCCAGCGTGGTGTTGGACGTGTTCGACGAGCTGCGGGCGCGGCGCGATGCGGCACTGGAAGCGGGCGTTGCCCCGGGCCGTATCCTGCTCGATCCGGGCATCGGTTTCGGCAAATCGCTGGCTGACAATCTGGCGCTGATGAACGCGCTGCCGCTGTTCCATGCGCTGGGCCATCCCGTCCTTCTGGGGGCCAGCCGCAAGCGACTGATCGGGGCATTGTCCAACGAGGCGGCTGCCGACCAGCGTCTGGGCGGCAGTGTCGCGCTGGCGCTCAAAGCCATGGATGCGGGTGTGCAACTGCACCGCGTCCACGATGTCGCGGAAACGGTGCAGGCACGCAATGTCTGGCGCGGCCTGCGCGATGCGGCGCTGACCGATTTCGGCGATCTGCCGGACTAGCCGGGAGAAGCTGCGCTTCCGGCAAGCAGGCCGCCGTCCAGGGTCAGTTCCGTGCCGGTCATGTAAGCGCTCTCGGGCGAAGCGAGGTAGACGCAGAGCGCGGCCACTTCCTCGGGCGTGCCGAACCGCTTGAGCGGGGTATCCGCGACCAGCGCGGCCATGGTAGCCTCGCGTTCCGGCCCGGTCCCCAGCATGGGCTCCCACATGGGGGTGAGCACGGCAGCGGGGTGAACCGAATTGCAGCGGATGCGCCAGCCTTGCTGCGCGGCGTAAAGCGCCACGGACTTGGTGTGGTTGCGGATCGCCGCCTTGCTTGCAGCATAGGCTGCCGCACCGGGAATGCCGACCATGCCGGAGCGTGACGAGATGTTGATGATCGAACCGGAGCCGCGCGCTTTCATGGCTTGAAGCGCATAGCGGCAGCCGAGGAAGCAGCCGTCTGTATTCACGGCATGGACCCGGCGCCAGTCAGCCAGACTGGCAGTCTCGGGATCGTGCGGCGCGGTGCCGGTCTCGAAGCCTGTGATGCCGGCATTGTTGACCAGCACGTCGATTGCGGGATGCTGGTCCTGCAGCGCGGTCCAGTCCGCTTCGCTCGCCACATCCAGCCGGTGGAATTCGCAACCCAGCCGGTCGGCAGTGGCAGCACCGGCGGTTTGGTCAATGTCGGTCAGGATCACGCGCGCACCTTCTGCCAGGAAGGCGGCGCAAACGGCCTCGCCAATACCGCGCGCACCGCCGGTAACCACGCAGAGCATGTCGTTCAGTTTTTGCATGAGGTATCTTTCAAAAAGGAATCAGGTCTGGCGGTCCAGCCAATTCGGGCCGGAAGCATGGAATATCCGCCGTGGCGGTTGCCTTAGTTCACCTGACTTGCTCCTCTTTGCGTACCCGCATCATGGCGCGATCAGCCCGGATTGTCGATCCCGAGTTCCTGCAGCTTGCGATAGAGGGTTGATCGGCCGATTCCCAGACGGCGGGCGACTTCGCTCATCTTGCCGTGATATTGGCCGATGGCAATGCGGATGACGTCGGCCTCGATTTCGGCCAGCGTGCGAAGGTTGCCATCTTCCTTGTAAAGTAGCACGCCCAGGCCACGCGCCCGGCTTTCGCCGCGATCGGCATCGCCCAGCAATTCGCTGAGATGCGGGAAACTGTGCGCAGTCAGCGCCTCGCGTTGTTCGTTGATGCAGGCGCGGAACAGGACGTTCTGCAACTGGCGGACGTTGCCCGGCCAGTCATAGGCTTCGAGCAGCGAAAGGCCGCTATCGGCGATGGAGTGGTGCTTCACTCCGTCGACCTCGCCAAAAGCCGCGAGAAAGAAGCGCGTGAGCGCGGGAATGTCGCCTGCACGTTCGCGCAGAGGGGGCATCACGATATTGGTAAGGGACAGTTTCTCGTAAAGCGCAGGCGAGAAAAAGCCGTCCTCGACAAGTTCATCGAGCGGCTGCTGCGAGGTCGCCAGGATGCGTACGTCGATCTTGAAGCCGTGAGCCGCCCCGGATGGACGCACGATGCCAGTTTCGAGCGCAGCGTCCAGTCGCTCCTGTAGCGGGAACGGAAGCGCGTCGATCGATCCGATCATCACGGTTCCGCCGTCGCACCGGGCAAGAATGCCTTCCTGCCGTTCGGACGCGTTCGGCACCGCGCCGTTCTCGCGGCCGAAGATCAGCGCTTCGAGCATATCGGGCTGCTGTACCGCGCATTCGAGCAGTTCTGTGGGCCCCTTGGCCCGCGCTGAAGAGTGCTGGATCGCTTTCAACAGCATGGCCTTGCCGGTGCCGCTTTCCCCTTCGACCAGGACATGACCATTGCCCCGCGAGGCGGCAGCCGCCTTGGCGAGCGCGATACGGAATTGCGCCTCGGAGCCAACCATCGCATCGAAATCGAGAATGGAGACGAGCTTTTCCGACAGCGGCAGCAGTTCGTCGCGGGGAAGGGCGACAAGGCTGGAATTCCGCAGGGCCGTGGTCAGGCGTTCGGGTCTGATCGGCTTGACCAGATAGTCGTTCGCGCCGGCCTGCATCGCATCGAACACGATCCCGGGTGCGTTACGGTTGCCAATGACCAGCACCGTGCAATCCTGCTGAAGATCGTGGACCTGCTGGATGAAAGTGCGGGCGTTGTCTCCGGCGACTTCGCCGTCGAACATCAGAATGTCAATTTGCGGACCATCTTCCGCGCCTAGCGTTTCCAGCGCTGCCGCGTAGGTTTTCGCGGTGAGGATATCGAACCCCTCATGCTCCGCGATGGGAGAGATACAGCTGAGCTGAGGTGCGTCCTCGTCGATCAGCATGAGCAGTCTGGTTTCCAGCCCTGCCATTTTCCGTGCTCCCCAATTCATTTTCTGCCCGCTCCCCTAACGACCCTAACCTCTATAAGGGTTCGGTAAAGAGCGGATTAACCCTCACCCCCCTTTGAATTATGCGACGCGCAGCCAACAGGGCTAACGCTCTTGTCGAGCGAAGCACTCCATTCTAGACCGCCAGCTGCAACAGTCACATCGATAAGGGTACACGACATGGAAACCGCCAACGACCGCAAGGCTCACGAAAAGACTTACGGCTCTTTCATCGGAATGCTCAAATGGGCAGTGCCGCTCATCGTGGCCATCGCTGCCATCGTCGTCCTGATGATCGCCAGCTAAGCGCGCGAGGCGGATGCGGATCGCGGCACTGAAGGAGCGGGCACCCGGTGAAAGCCGGGTCGCCATCACGCCCGAAACGGTGAAGAAATTCATCGCCCTGGGTGCCACGATCGCGGTAGAGGAGGGTGCGGGTCTCGCCGCCTCCGTCACCGACGAAGCCTATCGCGAGGCCGGGGCCGAAGTCGTTCCGGCCGCCAGAGCGGTCGAAGGCGCGGATATCGTGCTGGGCGTGCAGGCGCCCGAGGTGATGGCGCTGGCCGGCGCGAAGCCGGGCGCCTGGGTCGCGGCGACCTTCGATCCCTTCCGCGAGAAAGAGCGTGTCGAAGCTTATGCCAAGGGCGGTTTCGAAGCGCTGGCGATGGAATTCATGCCGCGCATCACGCGCGCGCAGAGCATGGATGTGCTCTCCAGCCAGTCGAACCTGGCCGGCTACAAGGCCGTCCTGACGGCGGCCAACGAATATGGCCGCGCCTTCCCGATGATGATGACCGCCGCCGGTACGGTGCAGGCGGCCAAGGTCTTCGTCATGGGCGTGGGCGTGGCGGGCCTGCAGGCGATCGCCACGGCCAAGCGGCTCGGCGCGCAGGTTTCGGCCACCGACGTGCGCAGCGCCACCAGGGAACAGATCCAGTCGCTGGGCGCGAAGCCTGTGTTCGTGGAGGAAGTCGCGGGCATCGAGGGCGAAGGCTCGGGCGGCTATGCCACCGAGATGAGCGAGGAATACCAGAAGGCGCAGGCCGAACTGGTGTCCGGCCATATCGCCAAGCAGGACATCGTCATCACCACTGCGCTGATCCCCGGGCGGCCTGCGCCGAAACTGATCTCGGACGCGCAGATCGCCAGCATGAAGCCGGGCAGCGTGATCTTCGACCTCGCCGTGGCGCAAGGCGGAAATGTCGAAGGATCGAAGCCGGACGAGGTAGTGGAGAAGCACGGCGTAAAGATCGTCGGCTATTCGAATACCGCCGGGCACCTGGCGGCAGACGCCTCGGCCCTGTTTGCGCGCAATCTCTACAATTTTCTTTCCGCCTTCTGGGATAAGGATGCAGGCAGGCCCGTGCTCGACGAAGAAATCGGCGATGCCGTGCGGCTGACTCAGGGCGGCAAAGTGGCGAACGAGAGATTGGCGGGGTAAACGATGAAGAACGTAGGCTGGGTGATCTTCGCGGGAATCCTTCTCATCGCCGTGGCAATCCCCGCCTCCAACGCAGGCTATACGGTGGGCACCGACATGGCCGAACGAGATAACAGGGCGGAGGCTGCCGAATAATGGACTTCATTTCGATCCTGTCGATTTTCGTGCTGGCGTGTTTCGTCGGCTATTACGTGGTCTGGTCGGTCACGCCCGCGCTGCACACACCGCTGATGGCGGTGACCAATGCGATCTCTTCCGTGATTATCGTCGGTGCGCTGATCGCGGCGGCGGCGGCGGATGTGCCGGGGGCGAAGTGGCTCGGGCTGCTTGGCATCGTCCTTGCCAGCGTCAACATTTTCGGCGGCTTCGCGGTGACGGCGCGGATGCTGGCGATGTACAAGAAGAAGGAGAAGAAGTGATGCGCTTCCTCTCCATTCCGTCATTGCGAGGCGACGTAGTCGCCGCGGCAATCCATCTCCCTAGCGCGAAGCCTAGCGGTCCCTCGATGGATCGCGTCGTCGCTTCGCTCCTCGCGATGACGAGGCGCGTGGTGCTGGCTTCCGCTTCTGCTTGCACCGGCACCACACAGTCATTGCGAGGCGACGCAGTCGCCGCGGCAATCCATCGCCCTCGCGTGGAGCTTCGCGGTCCCTCGATGGATCGCGTCGTCGCTTCGCTTCTCGCGATGACGATGCTTGGTTTCGCCACACCTGCCCATGCCGCAACCGGCGAAGCAGTGAACCCTTGGGTCGCGCTCGCCTATCTGGTCTCGGGCGTATTCTTCATTCTTGCGCTGCGCGGCCTGTCCTCCCCCGCGACGAGCCGGACGGGCAACCGCTTCGGCATGATCGGCATGCTGATCGCCGTAGTGACGACGCTGGTGACCCACTTTCCGACCATCGGAAATGAATCATGCGCCGAAGCCCGCGCGGTCACTCAATCTGGCAACAGTGAGTACGTGACGCTGTGTGACGGCTTTTTAGCGCCAGACTGGGCTTCTTTTGGCGAAATCCTCATCGCCATCGCCATCGGCGCGATCATCGGCATCACCATCGCGCGGCGCATTGCCATGACCGCAATGCCCGAGCTGGTTGCGGCCTTCCACAGCCTTGTCGGCCTTGCCGCAGTGCTGGTGGGCTGGGCGGCCTATCTCAATCCGGGTGCGTTCGGATTGCTGCTGCCGATGGAAACGATCGGCACTGACTACAGCCTGCCGATGCAGATCGGTGCAGTCTCCAAGGTCGAAATGGGCCTGGGCATCGCCATCGGTGCGATCACCTTCTCCGGTTCGGTCATTGCCTTCCTCAAGCTGTCGGGCCGAATGAGCGGTTCGCCTATCCTTCTCCCCGCGCGCCATGTCATCAATCTCGGCACGCTGGTTGCCATCATCGTTCTGACTGCCCTGTTCGCCATGGCAGCGCCCGCCGAAACGATGCCGCTGATCATCGCGTTGACCGTGCTGGCCTTCGTGATCGGTTTCCTGCTGATCATTCCCATCGGCGGGGCGGACATGCCGGTCGTGGTCTCGATGCTGAACAGCTATTCGGGCTGGGCCGCGGCGGCGATGGGCTTTACGCTGGGCAATACGGCGATGATCATCACCGGCGCGCTGGTGGGCAGCTCGGGCGCGATCCTGAGTTACATCATGTGCCGCGCGATGAACCGCAGCTTCATCAGCGTGATCGCGGGCGGCTTCGGGGCGGACGATAGCGGCGGTGCCAGTGGCGAGGCGAAAGAGCAGCGCCCCTACAAGCAGGGCAGCGCGGCCGATGCGGCCTTCATGCTGGAACAGGCGGAAACGGTCATCATCATCCCCGGCTACGGCATGGCGGTGGCGCAGGCGCAGCACGCCTTGCGCGAAATGGCTGACATCCTCGAAGAAAAGGGCGTGGAGGTCAAATACGCCATCCACCCCGTCGCGGGCCGTATGCCGGGGCACATGAACGTGCTTCTCGCCGAAGCGCAGGTGCCTTACGAAAACGTCTTCGAGCTGGAAGACATCAACAGCGAATTCGCGCAGGCGGACGTAGCCTTCATCATCGGGGCAAACGACGTGGTGAACCCCGCGGCCAAGACCGACAAATCATCGCCCATCTACGGCATGCCCGTGTTCGATGTGGACAAGGCCAAACAGGTCTTCTTCATCAAGCGCAGCATGGGCGGGGTCGGCTATGCGGGCGTGGACAATGATGTCTTCTACATGGACCAGACCATGATGCTGCTGTCAGATGCCAAGAAGATGGTCGAAGAAATCGTGAAGGCGCTCGACTGAATTCATGCGTAAAATCATTATTATCATCGCCCTGCTTGCCATTGGCGGGCTGTTTCTCTGGGGCGCTCTCGGCGGGGTGGAGCAGGTCACCTCCGACAGGATCGAGACCACGCTGGTCGACAAGGGCATTCCCCAGCCGGTGGCCGCCTGCATGGGCCAGCGCATGTCGGAACGCCTCTCGCTCAACCAGCTGCGCAAGCTGGAAAATTTGCAGGCGCGCGAGGGTGAAAGTGACGTGCCGCTAACCATGGCCGAATTTCTCGAGCGGCTGCGGCGGGTGGACGATCCCGAAGCGATCGAGGTTGTCGGCACCTCTGCCGCGATCTGCTCCTTCACGGCCCGCTAAGCCGGCAGCGCACGAAAGCGATCGCGAGACCGGGATGGGGCGGGGGCAAAGGCCGCTTCGGCCCTTTCCTACTCGTGACCAATTCGCCTATCCTCCCCGCAATGAGAATGACCGAGCCAGGCTATGAGGGCACCCGATGCGTAGCGGGGGTTTTCTCCCCTGGACTGTGCTCCATCCGCTCCATCCTTCAGGAATGGACGGTCGAAGCTGAACGGGGAGGGGTTCGATGAAGTGGGTCTGGCGCGGTCTGCTGATTCTCGTCGCGGTGCTTGTCATAGCCGTGCTGGTCTTTCGCGTACCCGACACCGACCCGGCGGCGATGCGCGCCAAATATGGCGCGGCTCCTTCGCAGTTCATCCCGGTGGGGGAAGGGCGGGCGATCCATGTCCGCGACGAAGGCCCGCGCGATGCGCCGGTGATCGTGCTGCTTCATGGTTCGAACTCCGATCTGCACACGTGGCAGGAATGGGCCGACATGCTGAAGGCGGATTACCGCGTGATCCGGTTCGACCAGCGCGGCCACGGCCTGACCGGCCCCGCACCGGACGATGACTATAGCCCCGAAGCTTTCGGCGCGGATATCGATGCGGTGACCGCCAAGCTGGGCGTCGACACCTTCACGCTGGCGGGCAATTCGATGGGCGGCGGCATCGCCATGGCCTATGCCATCGCCAAGCCGTGGCGGCTCGACGCGCTGGTGCTGGTGGATGCCGCCGGCGCGCCGGTGAAGCGGGAAGGGGGCGGCAACATCGCCTTCCGGCTGGCGGGCGTGCCGGTGGTGGGCGACATCATGAGCCAGCTATTGCCGCGCAGCCTCGTCGCCAAGAGCCTGCGGCAGAGTGTGTCCAATCAGGCCATCGTTACCGATGCTGCCATCGATCGCTATTGGGAACTGGCGCGCTATCCGGGCAATCGCGGCGCCACCCGCAAACGGTTCGGCACGGCCCGCAGCAGCTTCGATGCAAAGGATCTGGCGAGGGTTCAGGTGCCCACGCTGATCATCTGGGGCAAGGAGGACACGCTGATCCCTTACGATGCCGCGCTGTGGTATGATCGCCATCTGCCGCGCTCCACACTGGTGGCCTATGACGGGGTAGGGCATCTGCCGATGGAAGAGGCGGCGGAACGCAGCGCCACCGACCTTGCGATCTGGCTGCCGGAAGCGCTTGTTCCGCCCGATCTGCCGATCGCGGAACCGGCAGGTGCCGAGCCCGTTCTAACCCCTTGAACATGAGGGGCCGCACAGGGGCGGCGTAACAAACATGAAGGGAGCGCGGACTTTGCGCACATTGGGTCTCATCGGCGGGATGAGCTGGATTTCCACCCGCGCCTATTACGAACGGATCAACAAGCTGGTCCAGCAACGGGCACAGCCCATGGCCAGCGCGCCAATGGTCATCGAAAGCCTGGACTATTCGCACATCGCCGCGGCCAAGAACTCCGATGACTGGGACGGCGTTGCCTCGATCCTCGTCGAAAGCGCGCGCAAGCTGGAGGCCGCCGGTGCCGAAGGGCTCGTGATTGCGGCCAACACCATGCACAAGGTCTATGACCGCGTCGCCGAAGGGATCTCGATCCCGGTGATCCACATTGCCGATGCGGTGGGTGAGGCGATGGCCGAGGCGAAGTGCGAAAGCGCTGCGCTGCTGGGCACGCGCTTCGTGATGACCGAAAGCTGGTATCGCCAGCGGCTGGTCTCGCACGGCGTCGATCTGCTGCCGCCTGATCCGGGCGATGTCGAACTGGTCGATGGCATCATCTACAAGGAACTGATGCTGGGCCGCGTGACCCGCGATGCGGAACGTGCGCTCAAGAGCGTGATCACCATGAAGGACAAGCAGGGTGCGGACGCCATCGTGCTGGCCTGCACGGAACTCGAACTGGTCGTCGATACCGATGCCAACGTGCTGCCGGTGTTCGATTCCACCGATATCCACTGCCGCGCCGCAACAGACTGGATCTTCGGCTAGAACCGGGCTTTTGCCCGATGGTGTGAACCTTCCTGCCGAAAAGCGGGAAGGTTCGCTTTTCGTTCACGTTGTCGCGATGAGTCGGCTGACCTAAGCCGCTCGCACATGCAAAAAGCCCCTTACGCTGCCGACCCCGCCACATCGCGCGGGCGCGAATTCACCGAAGACCGCGATGGCGCGCGCGGGCCGCGCAGCGAATTCCAGCGGGACAGAGACAGGATCATCCACTCGATTTCGTTCCGCCGCCTGCGCTCCAAGACCCAGGTTTTCGTCGCGCCCGATGGCGACCACTACCGCACTCGCCTCACTCACAGCATCGAAGTGGCACAGATCGGTCGCGTGATCGCACGCGAGCTGGGGCTTGACGAGGATCTGACCGAAGCGCTCTGCCTTGCGCATGACATCGGGCACCCGCCCTTCGGCCATGCCGGAGAAAAAGCGCTGGAAGAGGCTATGAGCCATGCCGGGGGCTACGATCACAATGCACACGGCATCCGCACCCTTGCGCGACTGGAAAGCCCTTATCCCGATCGCGTCGGGCTGAACCTGACCTGGGAAATGCTTGAGGGAATGGCAAAGCACAATGGTCCGGTCGAGGCCGCAAACTGGGCGCTCGCAGAAGTCGACGGCGCCTTTCCGCTCGAACTGGGAGAATGGCCCTCGCTCGAAGCGCAGGTCGCCGCTGTCGCTGACGACATCGCATATGACAATCACGATATCGACGATGGCTTGCGTGCAGGCTTCCTCGATCTCGACGATCTGATGGAGCTCGACTTTCTGGCGGATCAGTTCCGCAAGGTCGAACGGCGCTTCCCCCACGTCACCCTCGACATTCAGCTGCGCGAACTGATCCGCAGCCAGATCGGGCTGATGGTGAACGACGTGATCGACCACACCCGCGCCAATGTATCAGGGATCGAGAATATCGGGCAAATTCGCGGCGCGGGCCGACAACTGGCCGGCTTCTCGCCCGATTTGGCGAACGAGGAACGGCGGCTTAAGAAATTCATGTATGAACGCCTGTATTATCATGCCGAACAGATCGCCACGGCGGAAAAGGCCCGCGATGTCGTGGCGCGGCTGTTCGTCGCATATCAACAGGAACCCAGCACGATGCCCGACGACTGGTTCGAGAGAATGCCGGTAACCGAACCGGAGAAGAGCCGACATATCGCGGATTTTATCGCGGGCATGACCGACCGGTTCGCAATCGACCAGTGCCGGAAAATCTATGGTCGTGCACCGGAAGGGCTATCCAATGTCTGATGCGCTGCGCCTCTGTCTTGTCGGGGCAACCGGCTTGGTCGGAGGCAAGGTCCTCGAGGCATGTGTGGGTAGAGAGGATGTCCGCATTCAGGCCGTTGCACGGCGCGAAGCCAACCTTCCTCATGGTATCAGGATTGAATACTTCGTTGCCGATCCGGCCAAATGGGGTGAAATATTTGAGGCTTTGCGTCCAAAGGCGGTCATTTGCGCACTTGGAACCACATGGAAAAAGGCAGGCGAGGACGAGGCGGCGTTTCGTGCAGTGGATCAAGATCTCGTACTCCAGACGGCACATGCGGCGCTGGACAACGGGGTTGAGCGGTTTGTCCATGTCAGTTCGGTTGGGGCAGACCCTACGTCGAAAACCTTTTACCTCCGCGTGAAAGGCGAGGTTGAGCGTGATCTGACGCGGCTGCGTTTCAATCGTCTCGATATTCTGCGTCCCGGCCTGCTGGTTGGGAGCCGCGATAATGATCGTCGCACTGCAGAGCGGCTGGGCATCGCTGCCTCACCGATTGCCAACCTCTTCATGCACGGCAAATATCGGCAATATCGCGGAATTGACGCCGAACTTGTGGCGAAGGCTGCCCTCTCGCTGGCGAAGCGGGCCGCGCGGGGAAGGTTCGTCCATGATAACGACGCCATTATGCGGGCGGCTCATTCGTTGCCGACGCTGGTCGAGGATTGAGAGACATCGAAATGTGGGACAGTCTTTTCGCCGCAGCTAACATTCTCGCCTTGGTGATGTGGGCTGCTCTGATTTTCCTGCCGCGCTGGCCAGCATTGCTTTCGGCAGCCCTCTATCTGGGGGTGGGTCTGCTTTGCTTCACCTACACGGTGTCACTGGCGGGCGTACTTACCGGTTTCTTCGTATCGTCGGGGGGAAACTCGTCGGGTATGGATTTCGGCTCGATCGAGGGAATTCGGTCGATCTTTGCTACCGATGCCGGGGTAACTATTGGCTGGATCCACTATCTCGCTTTCGACCTGTTCGTCGGCATCTGGATTGTACGGGATGCTGATGCGAAGGCGTTTGGGCGCCTGTTGCAGGCGCCCATTTTGTTCGCCACGTTTCTTGCTGGTCCCTTGGGACTGTTGCTTTGGCTGATCATCCGGGAACGGCGAGCGCGGGCCGGTGGGGTAAGAAGCAATCTGCGAGTTCCTCGATGAGGATCGCATGAAACGCGTATCACCTGCAGTTGCTCGCAACTCCGCACCCATTGCCGATGTTCTCTCGAAAGAACTTCCCGAGATTGGGTCGGTGCTTGAGGTTGCTAGCGGCACTGGTGAACATGCGGTCTTCATGGCGCGCCGCTTCCCGTCCATTCAGTGGCAACCAACCGATCCGGATCCCGATGCTTTGGCGTCGACAGAGCAATGGGCTCGTGAAGCAGGTCTTCCCAACCTTGAGCGGCCGTTGCTCTTGGATGTGCGTGATACGGTCTGGCCGGTAGACAGAGCTGAAGCAGTCGTCTGCATCAACATGATCCACATCAGTCCATGGGCCGCAACGGCCGGACTATTCCGCGGCGGCGCAGAACTGCTTATAGAGGGCGCTCCCCTGATACTCTACGGACCCTATCTGGAAAATGATGTCGAAACAGCGCCTTCAAACATCGCATTCGACGCCGATCTAAGGCGCCGCGACAGCGAATGGGGGCTGCGGAACTTGGATGACGTGGATTCGGTGGCGAATGCGGCTGGGTTCGAGCGAACCGCTCGCTATCAAATGCCGGCCAATAACTTGGTACTTGTTTACCGAAAGAACGCTACCCCCAAAACCGAAACGCCCGCCGGTTAGGGCGGGCGTTACCTGACAACCAGTCGACTGGCCTAAGTTGATTGCTTCTTCTCCGGCACGACCGACGGACTGGATGTCCTCACCCAAGCCCTTGACCGTATTGCAGCCAGCCACCACCACCACCGACATGGTCAAGGTAGAAATGAGAAGCGTCAGTTTTCTGGTCATTGAAATCGATCCTTAGTCGATTGCGTCTTCACCGGCATTGCCAACGGATTCGATATCCCTGCCGACACCCTTAACGGTGTTGCAGGCCGCTGCGGTCAAAGCGATCGAGGTTACGCCAAACGCGAGTAAGAGTTTCTTGATCATAGGTTTTCCTTCTCGAAGAACCTGTTGGTGGCCTTCTGAGGCTTAACAACGCCTTTCCATAATACGCGTTCCGTTCGGTTAAAGCTGAACGTTAGCCTTGGCGCTCTCTCCAATCCACACCATATGGCGCGCCGATGCACGAGTTTCTCACCTTCGCCAGCGACGCCGACATCCTTTCCATGTGGGGGGCGGGCTTTTTGATGCTGGCTCTTTTCACGCTTGTCATGGATCGCCGCCGAAACCGCCGGGCGCGCATCGACCGGATCGGCTGGATGCCCTGGACCGGTTTGTTCCTCACCTTCGCGGTAATAGGCGGGGGCCTGCTGGCAGTAGCGATACCCGGAATGCTAAAAGGTTAGGATTTTAGGAACTTCTCTTTCCGTGGATGTTCTCGTTTCAACCGCCAGTTGATCAATTTGGCTTGCATCGGAAGTTCCACAAGTCGGTGAAGAATGTCAGCGAAAAGCAGCACCATCGCCAGACAAATTACGACCGCAAAATTGGTCGGAAGTACCGGAAAATCTAAAGCTAAATGGCCGAAGAAAATGAATAACGGGACGTGCGCGAGGTAAATGGCGTAGCTGCGTGATCCGAGCCATTGTAAAGGGGATGCTCGAAATGCCGCAACTCTCGGTGCGAGCAATAGTAGGGCGGGCCAACTGATTATCGATTCTACGACGACCCATTGGCGTTCCGCGCCCAAGACGAAGGGAGGGGCGACAGCAAGCAAGAGAAAACTCCAGTGGATGCGTGACAGTTTATCCCTATTCTGCTGAACCAGACACCCGGTGAAGAAACCGAGAAGCCCGCGGCCGATCGATGGAAAGGTTTCACTCAGGACTAGAAACGCACCAATCGCCGCCAGCAGTATAGATGCGAAGGGGAAGCGTCGGGGACCTGCCTTTATCGCAAGTATGGCGAAGAGGGCGTAGCACAGAAGTTCGACAGATATCGACCAAACCGGAGGGTTCAGCAGGTCCATATTTGGCAAAAATGCGTGCAGCATAAACAAGGACAATAGGAAGTTCGGCCCGGTCGTGCCGGGATCATGTCGTAGCATGAAGCCCGTAAAACACACGATAACTACGTGTACCGGAACAAGCCGAGCTATCCGCGCCCACGCGAACTTCGATAGATCCACGCCCTGACGCATTCTTCCATAATGCAAATAGCAATGAGCAAATATGAAGCCCGATAACACAAAGAACAGGTCGACGAGATGCCAGCCTTTGACAAGAATCCAATCTCCCCCGGGTACGGAGGTTATTGGATTGGATGCGCCAGCAAGAAAAATCCGTAGGTGAAATAGGGTTACGCCGAGTGCAGCCAAACCCCGCAGACCGTCCAACTCGGCGATATGAGAAGCTTTTTCTGTTTGCGCTCTGGCCATTACCGAAATCGCTAGAGACAAGCCTCTAGATACGCCTGGTCGAAGCCGAACTGACGTGCTTTTTCCAGCGTATATGGCCGCAGACCCGAAGCCCGGAATTCGCCGATGATCTTGCCATCGTCGGTTTCGTCCAGATACTCGAACTTGAACAATTCTTGGGTCACGATCACGTCGCCTTCCATCCCGATCACCTCGGTAATGTTGGTCGTGCGGCGAGAACCGTCGCGAAGACGTTTGACCTGGACGATGAGATCGACCGACTCAGCGATCTGACGGCTGATGGCCTCTTTCGGGATCTTGATATCGCCCATGAGAATCATGTTCTCCATACGGCCAAGGCATTCGCGCGGGCTGTTGGCGTGAAGCGTACACATCGAACCATCATGGCCCGTGTTCATGGCGGCCAGAAGGTCGAAACATTCCGCGCCACGAATTTCGCCCAGAATGATGCGGTCGGGTCGCATACGCAGGGCGTTCTTCACGAGGTCGCCGATGGTGATTGCGCCCTGTCCTTCAAGGTTCGGCGGGCGCGTTTCGAGCGGCAACCAGTGCGGCTGTTGCAAGCGAAGTTCGGCGGCGTCCTCGATCGTCAGCACGCGTTCGCCCGGGTCGATCATCTTCGACAAGGCATTGAGCATCGTCGTCTTACCCGAACCCGTACCACCCGAGATCACGATGTTCATCCGGCAGGCGCCCGCGATCTTGAGCGCGGTACACATCTTCTCGCTCATCGATCCGAAGCCCTGGAGCATATCGAGTGTGATCGGCTTCTCGGAGAACTTACGGATCGAGATGGCCGTACCCTTGAGCGAGAGCGGTGGCACGATGACGTTTACACGGCTACCGTCCTTCAGGCGGGCGTCGGCCAGCGGTGTTGTTTGGTCGACGCGGCGGCCGACCTGGTTCACGATACGCTGCGCGATCTGGAAAAGATGGGTCTCGTCCCGGAAGCGGATCGGGGCGATGGTGAGCTTGCCCTTCTTTTCGATGTAGGTCTGGTCGGGACCGTTGACCATGATATCGGTTACGTCGGGATCGTTGAGCAACTCTTCCAGCGGACCGAAGCCAAGCAGTTCGTCGACCAGAACCTTTTCCAGCGCGAACTGTTCGCGCCGGTTCAGCGTAACCTTGAGATCCGCGAGCACTTCCATGATGATGGGCCGAAATTCTTCCGAAAGCTCATCTTTTGAGAGAGTGGAGGCCGCTTCCGGGTCTACGCGCTCGAGGAGCCGCGGAAGCACCTGCTCCTTGATCTTGTGAACTGATGCCTCGAACCCGCCCACCTCCGATTCGCCGGAATGGACAGTATTCATGCGCTCGTCGAGACGGGACATCGCGTCGCTGTTCTGCGGCGACGCCGGCGCTCCTCCCGGGGAGGGGGGATCTTGTGGAAGGGGCGGGAACTGTTCACCGCCTTTTTCGCGTATCGGCCCCTTTTCTGGGCTCGCTACGCCGGACATCGGGCGAGCCACACCGAACTGCGGCCGCGCTCCCGCGCCCATTCCTGCAGGTCCGTTCTTTCGCCCGAATGCACTCATCGCTTAATCCTCAGCGTTGATATTTCCATGCGCCGCGCCCTATGTTCTCAAGGGCAATGGTGCGTTTGCAGCTTTGGTGAATAATTCGGAAACCTTGATTTTTCCCTAATCTCGGACTTGATCGGAAAGACATTTGCCGCGATGCGGCGAACCTTCTCTTCTTCATAAAAGAACCTGATCTCATGCAGCCTTCCGAACGAAGCGGCATTATCATCGCTTTATGTGGCTTCGCTCTGTTGAGCGTCGGCGATGCTGTCATAAAAACAATGGCTGGTGAATTCTCACCACTCGGGGTGGCGGCCATGCGTTTCGCTTTGGGTGCAGCCGGGCTGTCCGCATTATTGGGAGTGAAAGAGGGGAGAAAGGGATTCCGGCCACGCAATCCTCGGTTGCAAGCTGCGCGCGGCTTTTGTCTGGCCGCGGCAACACTCTGCTTTTTCTCGGCTATATTCGTTCTTCCTCTGGCCACTGCGATGGCTCTGGCCTTTGTTTCCCCTGTGATCGTCGCCCTATTAAGTGCACCGTTGCTTGGAGAAAAAGTTCGGCCAGCGGTCTGGGGAGCTTCCCTAATTGCGCTGGTGGGAGTCGCGCTGATTTTACGCCCCAACCTTGCAGCATTGGGCATTGTTACTCTTTTGCCGCTGCTTTCTGCCACCTTCTTTGCCCTGATGATCATCGCCAATCGGGCAAGCGCGGACCAGGGTAGCGCCCTTTCGATGCAGGCTTACGTGCAAGTGGTCGCGATGCCCATATTGTTGATAGCAGCCTTTGTGGGGCACATCTCGGGAATTGATAGTTTGCGGCTCGGTGTACCGGACTGGACGGTTCTGGCGCGTTGCGCGTTCGTGGCCTGCACCGCGAGCAGTGCACACTGGCTGGTGTACATCGGTACTCAGCGGGCAGGGGCCGCGACCATTGCTCCCACTACGTATATCCAGATGCTGGTTGCCACGGTATTGGGCTGGTGGTGGTTCGGTGATGTGCCGGACATAGTAACGTTGGCTGGCGCAGCGATCATCATCGGTGCCGGATTGATATTGTGGTGGACCACCCCGCAGAAGCGGATCATGGCGCGCGCCGATTGATCGATAAGCCACAGGCGTTATAGCGGATTTTGCTAATCTGAAGGGTCTCTAAATATGTGCGGAATTATCGGAATCGTAGGCAAGAACGCCGTAGTCGATCGGCTTGTCGACGGGCTGCGGCGGATGGAATACCGCGGCTACGATAGTGCCGGTATTTGCACGATCGATGACGGAGAACTGATCCGCCGCCGGGCCGAAGGGAAACTCAACAATCTCGTTGAAGAACTCGTCAAAAACCCTGCGCCCGGTGACATTGGCATTGCCCATACGCGTTGGGCGACCCACGGCGCGCCGACGGCTAATAACGCCCACCCGCACGCGACCGATCACGTAGCGCTTGTTCACAACGGGATCATCGAAAATTACAAGGAACTGCGAGCGGAACTGCGCGACAAGGGCCGCACGCTCGAAAGCGATACAGATAGCGAAGTAGTTGCGCACCTTGTTTCGATTGGGGTCGAAAATGGCGCGACACCAGAAGACGCCGTCGCAGAGGTTCTGCCGCGTCTGCGGGGCGCTTTCGCACTCGCAATCGTTTTTCGGTCTCACCCGGACATTATCATCGGTGCGCGCCGCGGTTCACCGCTGGTCGTAGGTTATGGCTCGGACGAAATGTATCTGGGTTCGGATGCTCTGGCTCTCGCTCCGCTGACGCAACAGATTTCTTATCTGGAAGAAGGGGATTGGGTCGTTGTCCAGCGTGGCGGCGTGACCATCCGTGACGAAAACGGGAGCGTCGTCGAACGCGAAATCAGAACATCCGGCGCTTCCGCTGCAGCCGTCGAAAAGGGCAATTATCGTCACTTCATGCAGAAGGAGATATTCGAGCAGCCCACGGTCGTGGCGCAAACGCTCTCTTCCTATCTGCGTCAGGCCGATAATTCAGTAGCGCTTCCGCAGTTCGATTTCGACATTTCGTCTATTCGGCGCATCACGATCGTGGCGTGTGGCACGTCCTATTATGCAGGCATGGTCGCCAAGTACTGGTTCGAGCAATTCGCTCGCGTACCGGTCGATATCGATGTCGCATCAGAATTCCGCTATCGTGAACCGGTCTTGGAAGACGGCGGTCTCGCGCTGTTCATTTCTCAGAGCGGGGAGACGGCCGATACTCTGGCCGCACTCCGCCATTGCAAGGAAAACGGCCAGACGATCGGCGCCGTGGTGAACGTGCCCACGAGCACTATGGCACGAGAGGCCGATTTGCTTTTGCCGACCCATGCCGGACCGGAAATTGGCGTTGCTTCGACAAAGGCTTTCACCTGCCAGCTTGCCGTTCTGGCAGCTTTGGCAGCTCACATGGCGGTTAAGAAGGGACTGATGAGCCGGGAGGAAGAACAGCAGGTTGTTGCCCACCTTCTGGAGGCGCCCGCGTGCCTTAATAAAGCATTGGACCACGATGACGATATCGCCAGCATGGCACATCTCATCGCGCCTGCCCGTGACGTTCTTTATCTGGGGCGCGGGCCCGACTTTCCATTGGCACTCGAAGGTGCGCTTAAGCTCAAGGAAATTAGCTATATTCACGCCGAAGGCTATGCCAGTGGTGAAATGAAACATGGCCCGATCGCACTTATCGATGACGCCGTGCCGGTAATCGTCCTGGCTCCTTCAGGCCCGCTTTTTGAAAAGAGCATTTCCAACATGGAAGAGGTGCGCGCTCGTGGGGGGCAAGTCGTGCTGATCTCGGATGCCAGAGGTCTAGAGGAAGCGGGTGAAGGTTGCATCGCGACCATCGAAATGCCCGAGGTACACCCGCTGATCGCTCCGCTAGTTTACGCGATCCCTGTGCAGCTTCTGGCCTATCACGTTGCCTGCGTTAAGGGTACCGATGTCGATCAACCTAGAAATCTGGCCAAATCGGTGACCGTCGAATAGATTGATCCTCGCGTTCTTGGTTAATCGATCCAGCGTAGAAATGCTGACACCCGCGGAATTTTACCGGGAAATAACCTTTTAAGCTTAATTGCAACCGCGTGAGCGAAGCGAAAAACATGCCATCGATAGATAGCTCGGCTATGAGCATTCGGCAGGTGATCGGATTGGAAAATCCAGATCGCGGCGACTTTGGCCGTTTCCATGGAAAGCGATATCAACTCGTTGCCCAGCGAGCCTACACCCGCGTTCTCATACACGGAATCGCGATGTGCGCGGTTTTATGGCTGTGCTGGTCGCGCGTCCCTCATCCGTTGTTATGGGCATGGGGTGGCCTCTTGGGCAGTGTTCTTGCAATGGGCTTCGTGCTCGATCGCAAATTGAAGGATGCAGATGAGCGCACGCTCACTAGCGCCGAATTGCGGCGCCACGCCCTGATGGGGGCCGCTAAGGGAGTGATCTGGTCCGGGGGGCTCGGCGTTTTCGTTTTCACAGGTGCGCAAGGAATAGTTGCGCAGTTGTGGGCCTTTCTCGCGTTCGTCGTGATGGTCGGTTCGGTCAGTCGCTTTTGTGCACCTCTCACGATCATTGCCTTCACCCTAAGTGCATGCACGGGAATGCTGGTCACCGCCATAGCCAGCGGTTACTTCGGGATTGCAGCGATAATTGTAGCCACGGCAGCCTTCGGCTGTCTCGGCGTGATCGAATGCGCGCGCGCAGCTTGGGACATGCATACGACCGAGCTGGAAATGCACGAGAAGAGCGAAACCGTCTCGATGCTGCTGCGGGAATTCGAGGATGGTCAGGCCGACTGGCTGTGGCAGATCGATACAAACCGCCGCTTGCGATCCGTAAGCCCGCGGCTCGCCTATGCGATTGGCGGCGAAATTTCCGAAATCGAGGGGAAGTCGCTCCTGCAACTCATTTCCGGCGATGGTTGGAAGTCGGGCGAGTTTCACGGAAGCCTGCATGAATTGGCTGAGAAGCTCAAAAAGAAAGAAAGCTTCTCCAATCTGATAGTTAAAGTAACGGCCGGCGAGAAACTGCGTTGGTGGGAAATGTCGGGCACACCCATGTTCGACGAAGACGGACAATGGCTGGGGTTTCGTGGCGTAGGTTCTGACGTCACCGTGCAGCGTGAAAGTAGCGAAAAGATCGAATATCTCGCGCGCTACGATACCCTGACCCAGTTGCCCAACCGCACACAGGTCAATGAATCTCTATCGCAGGCACTAGCTTACTCCGAAAGGTGGCGCTCGCGCTGCGCGCTCCTCATGATCGATCTCGATCGCTTCAAGGCCATCAACGACTCGCTGGGGCACCTTGTCGGCGACCGAATGCTTGGCCAGGTGGCGGCACGGCTGCTGCCGCTGATGCGCGAAGGTGAATTGTGCGGAAGGCTTGGCGGTGACGAATTCGCGGTAGTGATTCGCGACGCGAGCGATCGCCATCGTATTGATGCCCTAGCCAGAGAAATAATCGCCACGCTGTCGATGCCCTATTATCTCGACAATCAGGTCCTTTATGTCGGAGCCAGCGTAGGGTCATGCATCGGCCCCCGTGATGGTCAGAAAGTCGAGGAGTTGCTCCGCAATGCGGATCTCGCGCTCTATCGTGCCAAGGACGAAGGTGGCGGGGTTCATTTCGAGTTCGAACCTTCCTTGCATTTCGATGCGGAGGAACGGCGAGTGCTTGAATTCTCGCTGCGCAGCGCATTGGAGAGAAACGAATTCGTATTGCATTACCAGCCTGTAGTGGACGCCCACTCGGAACAGGTTGTGAGCTTCGAAGCTCTCATTCGCTGGGACAGCGCAGAGCACGGCTTTGTAAGCCCAGCCAAATTCATTCCCTTGGCGGAAGATACGCGCCTGATCGTTCCGATCGGAACTTGGGTGATGCGCGAAGCTTGCCGCGAAGCTGCGCAGAACTGGCCAGAACACGTCAAGGTCAACATAAATGTCTCGCCGGAACAGTTGGTAGAGCCAGACTTTGCCGGCACTGTGGTGCGTGCCCTTTCACACAGCGGATTGGATCCGCGGCGTCTCGAAATAGAGGTGACTGAGAGCATTTTTATGCGTGACGCCAATGTCGCGCGGAAAGCCCTCGAGCAGTGCATGGCTTTAGGCTGTTCGGTAGCATTGGATGACTTCGGGACAGGGTATTCGTCCCTCGGTTATCTTCGGAAATTGCGGTTCACCACCATCAAGGTCGATCGCAGTTTCGTGCAGGGAGCGGCTCAGAATAGTCCGGAAAGTCTCGCGATCATCCGCGCGGTCGTCGCCATGGCTGACAGTCTCGGCATGTCGACCACGGCAGAAGGCGTCGAAAACGAGGAAGAGGCAGAAATGATCCGCCAGCTGGGTTGCACCAAAATCCAAGGGTACCATTTCGGCCGGCCGATGCCGTCCGAAGATGTCCGCCGCATTTTCGATCGCCGCGTTTCGGATACTCGCAAGATCGCCTAGCGGCGATTGTAACAGCGTTTAGGCGCTGGCCAATGCGTTCATCGCACCTTCAAATAGTGCAGCACCATCTGTTCCACCATGCGCGGCATCCACTGCGCGTTCCGGATGGGGCATCATGCCAAGCACATTGCCGGCCTTGTTGAGAACGCCGGCAATATCCCGCTGCGATCCGTTGCAGTTCTCGACATAGCGGAATGCGACACGGCCTTCGGATTCCAATTCGTCCAAAGTGGCGTCGTCAGCGAAGTAATTTCCGTCGTGATGCGCGACCGGTATCCGGATTTCATGCCCGGCCTCGTATCCCTGAGTGAACAGTGATTGGGAATTCTCGACCTTCAATGACACCGTTCGGCAAATAAAATGCTGGCTTGCGTTACGCATCAGTGCGCCCGGCAGCAGGCGCGCCTCAGTCAGGACCTGGAACCCGTTGCAAACACCTAGGACTGGTACGCCACGATCGGCGGCACGGACCACTTCGCGCATGATCGGGCTGTTCGCCGCCATTGCGCCGGATCGCAGATAGTCGCCGTAGGAGAAGCCACCGGGAAGCGCTATAAAATCCAGTCCATCGGGCAATTCGGCATCACCATGCCAAACGCGGACGGGAGCAGCGCCCGAAACCCGTTTCAGCGCCACGGCCATATCGCGGTCGCAGTTCGAGCCGGGGAAGGTGATGACTGCCGAACGAAAAGCCATCAGCCCAGCTTCTCGATTTTGTAATTCTCGATAACAGTATTGGCGAGCAGCTTCTCGCACATGTCGTTCAGTGCCTGGTCGGAAGTATCGTCAGCGACATCTAGCTCCACTGTGCGGCCGATGCGAACATCGTCGACACCCTTGAAGCCTAAACCTTCGAGCGCATGGTGTACGGCACGTCCCTGAGGGTCGAGCACGCCGGGCTTGAGGCTTACGAGAACGCGAATCTTCATTAGCGGCCTTTCGGTTTTACCGTGTTGGCAGATTGCGCGGGCCTATGCCGTCAACGGGCTCCGAGAGCAAGCTTGGCGAGAAATCGACTTATTAAGAGACGGTAAGCCGTCAACCTGGGTCAATTAAAATGTTGCTGCATTGCAATATAGGAGGAAAACCGCGCCTTTGAGGGCTTTCGGAACTGCAATTTTGTGACGTTCTCATTACAGGCGTCTGGGTCAATTTACATTTCCGTCCACCAGCCCCGCGCTTTCGAATTTTAGCGTGCCGGGTCAAAAGGATTATCTCTCCGATGATTGACCGCTCCTTTATTCTCCGTTCCCTATCTGCGAGCACGCTTGCAATCGCTTGTGCACAGCCAGTAATGGCTCAGACACAGCAAAGCGTCGATAGTTCTGACATCGACGCCACCGGTGCCGAACAGCCCGACAATTCGATGCTCGATGTCATCGTCGTCACGGCCAACCGCCGCGAAGAAAATCTGCAGGACGTCGCCGTTTCTGCGGCCACAATCTCTGCGGATGCAGCGAGGACGATCTTCGACGCCGGAGCGGATATCACCGCTCTCGCCGGCCGGGTACCCGGGCTGTTCGTTGAAAGCTCCAATGGCCGCGCTGCTCCGCGTTTTTATATACGCGGTCTCGGCAATACGGATTTCGACCTTGCGGCATCTCAACCGGTTTCGGTTGTCATGGACGACGTCGTGCTCGAAAACGTGTCGCTCAAGAGCTTCCCCATCTTCGACGTAGAGGGCATCGAAGTCCTGCGTGGTCCGCAAGGTACGTTGTTCGGACGCAATACTCCGGCCGGTATCGTCAAGATCGACACGACCAAGCCGGGGGATGAGTTCTCGGTCACTGGATCGCTCAGCTATGGCAGCTTCGACACGGTATCGATCGACGGCGGCGTAACCGTTCCGCTGGTCCCGGGAATTGCGTCCGTGCGTCTCTCGGGCCTGTGGCAGCAGCGCGATGACTGGGTCGACAATGGCTTTACCGGCGAGAAAAACGCTTACGGTGCTTATAGCGATATCGCGGGCCGCGCTCAGTTATTGCTGACGCCAACCGATCGCCTGTCTATCCTCGGCAGCTATTCGGTCCGCGATCTCGATGGCACGTCGACTCTTTTCCGGGCGAACATCCTTGGTCCCGGTTCGAACGATCTGAACGACAACTATGACCGCGATACCGTCTATTATGACGCCGGCGGCGGCAATGAAGCGATATACAAAGCGGAAATCGCGACGCTCAAAGCCGAATACGATTCTGACTTCGCAACGTTGACCAGCATCACGAGTTGGGCCGACAGTGAAGGCTCGAGCCGCGGTGACATCGATGGCGGCAACGCGGTCGATGGTCCCGGCGTCATCCCTTTCCAGTCGGACACGAAGGATTCGTTGTCGCTCGACCAGTTCACCCAGGAAGTTCGTCTTGCCTCCAATAGTGGCGGACCTTTCGAATGGCAGATTGGCGGGTTCTATTTCGATAGCGATTTCGACGTGACAACCGTCGGGTTCGATTTCCCTCCGCCAGTGACAGTGAACCACACCAACGAAAGCTGGGCCGTATTCGGCCAGGTAACAGGCGAAGTAACGCCCGAACTCAAGCTTACTGGTGGATTGCGCTATACAGAGGACGACAAGGATTTCTTCGTACGTGATGCTGCCGATCCGCAAGCGCGGTCCGTATCGGACGAGCGCATCAGTTGGGACCTTGCTGCCTTTTATGAACTGACGGGGGATGCAAGCCTCTATGCCCGCGTGGCCAGTGGTTTCCGTGCGCCGACAATTCAGGGCCGCGACGTTGCTTTCTTCAATCCGCCTTCCATCGCGACCAGCGAAAAGATCATGAGCTATGAGGCCGGGCTCAAATCCGAGCTTCTCAACCGTCGTGCCCGGTTCAACCTAGCAGGCTATTATTACACGATCGACGATCCGCAGTTTTCGGCAATCGGAGGAGCCGACAATCTGGTCCAGCTCGTAAATGCCAATAAAGGCCGCGGCTACGGCTTCGAGATGGATACCGCGTTTCAGGTTACGCCCGATTTCCTGATCACGGGCGGTGCAAGCTGGAACAAGACCGAAATTCAGGACGATCAGCTGGCGGTGGGCACCTGTCTGCAATGTACGGTTCTTGATCCGCTGGTGGACATCGGCGGCACAAGCCGTGCGCTGGTCGACGGAAACCCGTTCCCCAATGCTCCGGAATGGATCGCAGATCTTACAGCGCGTTATGCCGTTCCTATTTCTGCGCAGGGTGAGCTTTTCGCCTACACCGATTGGACTTACCAAGGCGCGACGAACTTCTTTCTTTATGAAAGTGCCGAATTCAACGCGGAAGACCAGATCGAAGGCGGGCTGCGGATCGGCTATGCGAAGTTCGACGGGAGTCTGGAGGTGGCGCTTTTCGCCCGAAACATCACCAACGAGGACAATGTGAAGGGCGGTATCGATTTCAATAACAATACCGCTTTCGTAAACGATCCACGCGTGATCGGGGTCTCCGTTCGATTCCAGCACTAAATCACGTGAAAAGACAAAAAGGGCTGCGAGGAATTTCCTCGCAGCCCTTTTTGTGGATGTCATTCCTACTGACTGTCGGCCAATGATTCATGCACGATGCGGATCCGCAAGGCGTGGGCAGGATCGAGATATTCCTGCGCCGCTTGCTGAAGCATTTGTGGCGTGACCGCATTATAGCGTGCCTCTTGCGTACGGATGCGGTCGAGCCGATCCGCCTCCAACTGCGCGTCGTCGGCAACGCCGAGCCACCAGCCATTGCTTTTCTTCGCCTGCGCGATCTGCTCGAGCAGTGGCTTACGCGCGCGGGCTAGCGTGTCCTCGTCCACCGGTGCGGTACGCAGCTTTTCTGCCAGCTGATCGACAACCCCGAAGACTTCTGACGCCTGTGACGGTTCGACAATAACCGAGGTGGAGAACGTGCCGTACCCATCATAAATATTAGACATCGATGAGCTGGAGGTGGGCGAATAGGATGCTCCCAGTTGTTCGCGGATCGTATCCGTCATTTCGAGACGCAGGATGCGAGCAAGCAGCTCCAGCGTCGCCTCTTCCTGGGCGTCAGCATCGTCGGTCGTGGGCCAATAGGTGAGCGCCAGAGCCTGATCCGGAGCCCCCCCATGGGTCAACACGCGCTCGCCGCGATCATTGGTGAAACTGGCCATTCGGCGCTGTTCATGCGGCGCGAGTTCTGTTTTGCGAGCTGGCAGGCTGCCAAAGGTCGATGCGACGGCTGCGATGACCGCATCCATGTCGAATTCACCTACTACCGCGATTTCTATCGGTGCGCTGGCGAGTTCGTCCGCAATAAGCTCGCGTGCACGATCTGCGCTTACAGCTTCTAGTTCGGCTTGATCCGGAAATGCGAAGCGGGGATTTCCTCCCGTTACGACTTCGCCGGCTTTGAATTGAGCCACCGCTTGCGGGGTCGAATCGATTTGCGCCATGAAAGGCGGGATCAGGCCGAGCCACTGGCTGATCATTTCGGGGCGAAGGCCGGGATCGGTCAGGTAGGCCATGCTCAATTGCATTTGCGCTGGTAGGTCGGCCATGGTCCCTGCACCGGACACCAGGAACTTGTCTTCGGCAACGTTGAATCCGTAAGTAAGGCTCTGTCCTGCAAAAATCTGCCGCAACTCATCGAAGCTGTGCTGTCCGAGACCACCTTGGGCGCTCAGGTTCGAGAGCAGAACGGCTTCGGCAAGATCGTCACCCGGAAATGCCAACTGGCCGGAACCCACGCGTATCGAATACCGCAAGGTGTCGTCTTCGAAAGTGGTCTGCTTGAGATTCAGCAGAACATTGTTGGCAAACCGGATCGTACGGATTCCCAAGTTATCGATGACAGCGTCCGATACGATTTTCGCAGTGCTTGTGGAGGGCGCATAAGCGAATTCGGCGACATCACGGTCTTCCGGCGCAGACACAGCCAGCCGTTTTGACGTATCGTAGGCTGCGAGAATGGTGGTTTCCGCGTTCTCAATCGGTTCCTTGGTCGAAACGTGAATCAGCGGATCGCTAAGCGTATAATGATCGGCCAGAGCAGCGCTCACGGCATCTGCGGTCAATTCAGGCTTCAAGCGTTCGAAGAGCTCGTAATAGGTGCTTGGCTTGACGAACAGATCTTCGGCGCGCGACGTTGCCAGGATCGTGTCGGCGAGCTGCTGGTTCGACCGTGTGCCTTCCTGTGCAGCCCCGTCCCGCAGCGCTTTTTCGAGATTGGCCAACTGCTCGGCCAGTTCGGCGGTCGTGAAACCATATTGGACCGCACGCCGCCATTCCTGTTCGGCAACTGCCAACGCCTGCTGCCATTCGCCTTCCTTGGCTTGTACTTGCATTGTGGCCTGCCGGTTGATGTCGAAAAAGTCGCTGGCACTGGCGCTCCCGCCGACGATTGGCGCATTTTCGCTGGTGGCAATCCGCTGCAAACGGCGATTGAGGATCATGGTGCCGAGATTGATGAGCAACTGCTGGCGCAATTCGGCAACGGTTTCTTCGCGCTCCTTATAAGGAGCAAAACGATCGATGGTCACGATGTAGGGCACATCTGGATCGACGAAATTTCCTGCTGCCCGGCCGCGCTGAATATCGACCAAGCCCTTGTCTACTTCGGCCATCGGTGAAGCGGGCGCCTGCCAGCTGGAGAATTTATCGACGATCTTGGCTTCGATTGCATCCGGATCGACATCGCCGACTACGACCAGCGTTGCATTATCGGGGCGATAATAGCGGCGGTAGAGATCCCGGACGACGGAACCGGGAGCGGCATCGATGTTCTCTACTGTTCCATCAGCCCTGAATCGCTTTGCATATAAAGTATCAGGGGCGACGAAATTGAAGTAATCCTTGAGCCTGCGAATTTGGTAATTGTTGCGGGTGCGCGTTTCAGACTGGATGATACCCCGCTCACGATCGACCGCTTCATCCGCGATGGTGATCTCGGACGCAGTCTCGCGCATCAGCATCAACGCAGTATCGACGAGTTCATCATCCACCCGCGGGAGATCGAGTTTGTAGATCGTATCTTCGAAGCCGGTCGAAGCATTCGTGTCAGCCCCGAAAGCGAGGCCGAGCCGCTCGAGCAGCTTTATCATCTCGCCTTCAGGGACATTGGTCGATCCGTTGAACGCCATGTGTTCGATGACATGAGCCAGCCCGAGTTCTTCTTCGCGCTCATCCACCCAGCCGACATCGAAACCGAAACGGACTACTCCCGTGTTCTCCGGAGTCTCGTTATGCGCGATCGCGTATTTCATACCATTGGGCAAAACGCCGAAGCGCACATCGGCATCGGCCGGAATGTCGTAAACCGGTATCCCCCATGCTGTTTCGTCCGATGGTGAGGCCGTGACTACCGCGTCCCCCGAACCTTGGGCGAATACTCCCACAGGAACGGTGAGTGCGAAAAGCGGTAGCGCTGCCAGCAAATGAGCGAGTTTCTTGCGTGTCATGCCTATATCCCCATCCTAACTGCCGTTTCGTAAGTTCATCGGTTTCGGTGCTAGGACAAAAGAAGTGGGTAGTGAAAGCTGGTATCTCCCATTTTTCTCCGGCTCTTGAGGGCAGCAAGAACTCCGGACGGTTGCGTTGAACGCTCCCGCGGGTAGGAGCATCAGGTGACCAAGCTAGACCTCGTCTTCAACCCTGTCTCAGGAAGCTTCAGCCAAGACGTATGTGATAAACTGGCGTCCGCACTTGTGGATGCTGGGTTCGAAGTGAACGTACTGCCGACAACTGCCGAAGGGACGGTCCTGTCTGGAACTGCCGACCTTGTATGTGTTCACGGCGGCGATGGAACGCTGCGTGACACAGTGCAGGCGCTCGGAGCCGATGCCGATCGAATTCCGCTGGCAATTGCACCTTCGGGAACGATCAATCTTGTGGCGCGCGAATTGAACTATCCCCGCAATCCAAAGTCTTTCGCCAAAAAGCTGGCCGACGCTTGGGCGCGTGGGCCGGAAGGCTGGGTGGAGGCGCCGCTTTACCGGCTGGGAGACATGCCTATCGTATCGTGCCTCTCGATAGGGCCTGATAGCCACGCGGTCGCTCGGGTATCGGGGGAACTGAAAAAACGGATCGGGCGCTACGCCTATGTCGTCGCGATGATGCAGCAATTGCGCGAATGGCCGCGTGCTCCGATGCGTATTCGCGGAACTACGACAGATGGAGAGGAATTCGCAGGCGAGGCAGAGGCAGTGATCGTATCCAACGCCGCGCTTTATGCAGGTCCTTTCCGTCTCAGTCCCGAGGCGGCTCTGCATGCAGATTCGGTGGAACTCATCACGGTGGGTGAGGGCACACGACTACGCATCATAGCCCTCAGTCTTGCAGCAATGCTCGGCCTTCCGGTGGAGCGCTTTGCCAAGGCAAATGTCCGCTCCTGCCGCCGGATAGAGTTCGACCGTTGCGTGACCCCCGTGCAGGTCGATGGCGATCACATGCCGGATTGCGCCTATGCAATCGCGCCTAGCGGCCTCACCTTGCGATACGTGGTCTAATCACTTCTTGGCGGGCTTCGCGGGACTGCGCAGCCGGCCGCGGTGTGCGTTCATGTCCAGTACTTCTCCGGGGCCGTTGTCCTCGTTCTGCAACAGCCCAAGCCGCCGCGCGACTTCCTGATAGGCTTCGCTTTCCCCGCCCATGTCGCGGCGAAACCGGTCCTTATCGAGCTTCTCGCCCGTGTTGATATCCCACAAGCGGCAACCGTCCGGACTGATCTCGTCTGCCAGGATCGTGCGGCTGTAGTCTCCGTCCCAGATCCGGCCGAACTCCAGCTTGAAGTCAACCAGCCGGATGTCGATGGCGGCAAACATTCCGCAGAGGAAGTCGTTGATGCGGATAGCCATCGAGGACATGTCCTGCATCTCTTCATGGCTGCACCAGTTGAAGCACGCGATCTCTTCTTCGGAGACCTTGGGATCGCCCAAAGCATCGTCCTTAAGGCAGTATTCGATCAGCGTGTGCGGTAGAAGCTCGCCTTCCTCGACACCGAGCCTCTTGCTCAGTGATCCGGCGGCGACGTTGCGCACCACTACCTCGAGAGGAATGATTTCGACCTGGCGCACCAATTGCTCGCGCATGTTGAGGCGGCGGATAAAATGCGTCGGGATGCCGATGTGCGAAAGGCGGGTGAAGACATATTCGCTGATGCGATTGTTGATCACGCCCTTGCCGTTGATCGTGCCTTTCTTCTCGGCATTGAAGGCAGTGGCATCGTCCTTGAAATACTGGATGATCGTGCCCGGCTCGGGACCTTCATAGAGTATCTTGGCCTTACCTTCGTAGATCTGGCGGCGACGTGCCATGCGTATGTTCCCTCGCTGGAAAAGCCTTCGGCCACAGAATCGCCCCTCGCAACCCTGCGCCGTAATGTGGGCGGGGCCATACAGAGCGCGAGCGGTGAAAGCAATTGCAGCTAAGGCATGACCCCGTTAGCGGGGCCGCATATGGAAAAGCCGGAAACACTGCGCAGGCCCTTCGCAAAACTGGCGGGCGACTTGGATGGGTTGCGGGAATTGTCCCGGCTGCGCTCACTCTGCACACCGACCGGGATCGACTTCTCTTCGAACGATTATCTGGCACTCGCGGACAGCGAGCGACTGAAGGCTGCTGTCGGCGAGGCCATGGAGAGAGGCGTTTCGGTTGGATCGGGAGGGTCGCGGCTATTGCGGGGCAACCACCCGGAGCATGAACGGCTGGAGATGGAGGCCGCAAAATTCCTCGGATGTGAAAGCACGCTGTTCATGGCTAGCGGCTACGCTGCTAACAGTGCGCTTCTCTCAACTTTGCCGCAGCGCGGGGACATCATCTTTTACGATGAACTCATCCATGCGAGCGCACATGAAGGCATGCGCTTTGCCCGGGCGGAGACGCGCAGCATTGCTCACAATGATGTGCAAGCTTTTGCCGATGTGCTTCGCCACTGGCGAGACAACAGTGCAGTAGGCACTCCATGGATTGCCGTTGAAACCCTCTACAGCATGGATGGCGATCGCGCGCCGCTGACCGATCTCCTGGAACTCGCAGATCGCTACGGTGCCGTGCTCTATGCCGATGATGCCCATGCTACGGGTGTTTGGGGTGAGGGGGGTAGAGGGCTGGCCGCCGATCTGGATGGCCGAACCAACACCATTGTCTTGCGCACCTGTGGCAAAGCCCTGGGATGTGAAGGAGCGCTTTTATGCGGGCCCGCCATCATGCGTGGCCATCTGGTAAATCGCGCTCGGGGTTTCATTTTTTCCACTGCGCCTTCGCCATTGATGGCGGCGTGTGTGCGGGAAGCCCTGAATATCGTGGCAGAGGAACCTGAGCGAAGAGAGGGCCTGGCCTCGCTGGTAAACTACGCGGGCGAGCGCCTCGCCTCCCTGGGCGTCGAAAAAACCGGATCTCAGATCATGCCCCTCGTACTTGGTAGCGAAGTTCGCACGATGGCTGCCGCTGAGCGCTTGCAAAGACGCGGTTTTGATGTTCGGGGAATTAGGCCGCCGACAGTACCCCAAGGCAGCAGCCGACTGCGCATCTCCTTGACCCTGAATGTAGGAAGAGACGAGATCGACGCCTTGGGTGGTGCGTTGGAAGAGATAATTCGATGACCGCTTATGTTGTGACCGGGACCGACACGGAAATCGGGAAATCCGTGTTTTCTGCAGCGCTGACTCAAGCGCTCGGCGCGCATTACTGGAAGCCGGTGCAGGCAGGCTTGGAAGAGGGAGGTGACCTCGCGCGCGTTGGAGAATTGGCGGCGCTTCCACCTGAGCGCTTAATTGGCGAAGCCTATCGGCTTACCACACCGTGTTCCCCGCATCTCGCCGCCCAGATCGATGGTGTCAGGATCGACCCCGATCGCCTCGCCCTTCCGCCGCAGCGGCCTTTGATAGTTGAAGGCGCGGGCGGGGCTCTAGTACCTCTAAATGAAGACCTCCTTTACGCCGATATGTTCGCGCGGTGGGATCTGCCGGTCGTCGTCGTTGCGCGCACCTCGCTCGGTACCATCAACCACTCCTTGCTGACCTTGGAGGCGCTGCGCTCGCGCGGTGTGTCTGTGCGTGGCGTTGCCTTTATCGGCGACGCGGTCGAGGACAGCGAGGCTACGATCTGCCGCTTGGGCAATGTTCGTCGGCTTGGGCGCCTGCCATTTCTGGCCACTCTCGATGCACTATCCCTTGCCGCTGCATTTGCCGACAACTTCGATATCTCGGATTTTACATGACACAATCGCCCGTCTGGCACCCGTTCACGCAGCATGGCCTCGGCGACCCTATCCCGCTGATCGTGCGGGCCGAAGGAGCTGTCCTGCATACTGGTGACGGTCGCCGCATCGTGGATGCCATTTCGAGCTGGTGGGTCACGACCCACGGGCATTGCAATCCTAGTATCTCCGCCGCCATTGCAGAACAGGCCGGTAAGCTAGATCAGATGATTTTTGCAGGGTGGACTCATGAACCGGCAGAGAATTTGGCGCGCGAACTTTCGCGTATTCTACCGAGCGAACTCAGTCGCGCCTTCTTCTCCGATAGCGGATCCACGGCGGTGGAAGTCGCCCTGAAAATGGCCTTGGGCTACTGGAAACATCGTGGCGAAGAGCGCAACCGCATCGTCGTGATGGAGCATTCCTATCATGGGGATACCATCGGGGCGATGTCGGTCGGCGCGCGCGGTGTGTTCAATGCTGCCTATGCCCCCATGTTGTTCGATGTCGGGAGGGTGCCTTTCCCTGCAGACAATCCTCAATCAACCTTCGATGCTCTGGAGCGGGAGTGCGCAGAAGGAGCCGCGGCATTCATCGTCGAACCACTCGTCCTAGGGGCAGGCGGGATGCTCATGTATCCTCCGCATGTTCTGGCCGAAATGCGCCGCATTTGCGCGAGGCACGGTACGCTGTTCATCGCCGATGAAGTCATGACTGCATGGGGCCGGACGGGGACGCTCACTGCTTGCGAGCAGGCCGATGTCGTACCCGAAATGATGTGCCTTTCGAAGGGCCTGACCGGCGGTTCCATGCCGCTGGCGGTTACGATGGCGAGCGAACCGATCTGGGACGCACATTATTCGACCGACCGGACGCGCACCTTCTATCATTCGTCCAGCTATACGGCGAACCCGATTGCCTGTGCAGCAGCGAATGCCAACCTTGCGATCTGGCGCGACGAGCCTGTGGCGGACCGGATCGCTGCGCTTGGTGCGAAGCAGGAGCAGCACCTTTCCGAGCTTGCTGGCCATCCGGTGGTGCGCAACTCACGGCGCTGCGGCACGATCGCGGCTCTCGAACTTGGCGATGCAAAAGGTAGCTACCTTTCCGACCTCGGCCCTCGATTGCTGCGTCGGTTCCGAGAGGCGGATCTTCTGCTCAGGCCGTTAGGCAATACGGTTTACGTCATGCCGCCCTATTGCATCGAGGATGGCGACCTTGATCGCGTGTGGGGCGAAATCGGCGCGGCAGCGGACGAGCTGGCCCAAGCCTAGTGAATTGATGGGGCGGTGGCTTTGCCGTCGCCTTCGATCGCCGGGGCCTTATCGTCCTTGAGCTTGTCGATCAGCATGCCCAGCGTCGCGCGCTGGACCAGCACGCTGAACAACACCGCGGCAAAGGTACCGGCCAGGATGAAGTCGCGCGTTTCGCCCGGTGGAAGCGACAGAGCGAGGGCGACCGAAATCCCGCCGCGCAGCCCGCCCCACCACAATACGCGGCCCGCACCCTTGTCTTGCAGGCGGGCAGCGGGAATGGTCTTTGTCGACACGAAGATACCGATCGCGCGGGCGATCAGCGTCAGCGGGATGGCGAGCAGGCCGAACAGCAGCACTTCGCCAGTGATCGTCAGCACGATCATCTCCAGTCCGATCAGCAGGAAGAGGACCGAGTTCAGCAACTCGTCCACCAACTCCCAGAACTTGATCACATAATCGCGCGTCACATCGCTCATCGCAAAAGTCACGCCCTGATTGCCGATCAGCAGTCCGGCAACGGCCATCGCCAGAGGGCCGGAGATGTGGAGCTGGCTACACAGGGCATAGCCGCCCATGACGATGGCCAGAGTGATCAGAACCTCCAGCGTATATTCATCCATTCCAGCGAGCGCGCGATAGCCGAAATAGCCCGCCACGAGGCCGACGAGGATGCCGCCCCCCGCTTCGATCGCGAACAGGCGCGCGCCTTCCGACAGGGAGAATTCATTGCCGCTTACCGCAGCGCCCAGAAGGATGATGAAGACGACGATGCCGACACCGTCGTTGAACAGGCTTTCTCCCGCCACCGCGCTCTGCAGGGATTGGGGGACGTTCTCTTCCCTAAGCACGCCCAGGACCGAGACCGGGTCCGTAGGGGCGATCAACGCACCAAAGACGAAATACCAGATCGGCGCGAAGGAAAGCCCGAGCATGGAGCCTACACCCCAAGTCGCTGCGCCCACCAGCACGGTAGAGATTATTACTCCGACCGTGGATAGCAGCAGGACGGGCAACCACGCCGTTTTCAGCCGGTCCAGATCGACGTGGAGCGCCCCGGCGAACAGGAGGAAGCTGAGCATTCCCTGCAGCAGGGTCTCGGTGAAGTTCATTTGCTGTAGGAATTCGGTCACCTGATCATAAAGAGTGATACCGGGGATAACCCGATCGGCCACCATCAGCCCGATTGCTGCCAGCGCGCCCATCACGGTCAGGCCGATGACATGCGGCAGTTTGATGAAATGGTGGTTGAACCAGCCAAGCAGTGCCGCAGCCACTACGAGCAAGGCGGCGATATCGAAGGCGGAAAGCATGGATGCTGTTTCTTCGTGCATCCCAGCGGGATAGCGCGGAGATCGTGTTACGGGAAGCGCGTCTGTGGACGCTGGTCTGTACCAGCTTCATTAGCCTTGAAGCAAAGCAGCCAAACAATGCGGAAAGGTTCCGAATCGGCCTTGGAGATCAATTTGTGAGAAGTGGTGCCCGGGGACGGATTCGAACCGCCGACACTGCGATTTTCAGTCGCATGCTCTACCAACTGAGCTACCCGGGCTTACCGTCGCTGAGGCCTTTCTGAAGGCTCACCAGCGGTTGGAGTGGGCGCCTATGGCGAAGGCGCGCGTGCTTGGCAAGGGCCTAATTCAATCGTCTTGCGGCTTCACCACTTCCGCAGCGATTTCTTCGGGTAGGGCGGGCCGTCCGGGAAGGGCATAGCCATCGCCGAACCACCGGGCGAGATCGCGGTCGCGGCAGCGGATGGAGCAGAAGGGTTTATGCTCTTCCACGCGTGGTTTCTTGCAGATCGGGCAGACTTTATTCATGGCCCACGATCTGGGCAGCCGCCGCCTCGATGGCAAGACCGGGGTCGGTTTCTATCCGCAGCGGCCTGCCCGTGCGCCGCTCGACTTCGGCCAGCCATTCGGGCCTGAGCTTTGCTTTGAGCGCTGGGTGCACGGTAAGCAGGGTCATCCCAGCGCCCTCGACCATTTCCGCGCGGCGCAGCGCCATGCGGGCCGCCATACCCAGGCGCGAGGTGGCGAAGCGGTGAAGCAGGGATGGCCCTTCGAGCCGTGCGACCAATTGCACGAAGCCGAAGCCATTCATGGCGGTGCGTTCGTGCGACCAGTCGCCCAGCGCGTCTCCCAATGCGGTGTCCACGGCCTTGCGCTCAGCTTTGGCTTCTAGAGTAGGAAAGTCGATCCCGATCGAGCCACCCAGATCGAATTCCGCCAGCGAACGTGCCAGCGGTTCGACTGCAGCCAAGGCAATTGAGCGCGGATCGAGAGCGCCATCGATATCGACAAGTGTCATGGCCGGGGTCACGGCAAACAGCAGTGATCCGCCATCGAAGGCGACTTCGCCCGAACTCGCGGCCTGCCAGACCTCTTCCCACATGCCCGACGGGAAGCGATGAACACGTTTGCCGGTCTCGATTGGATCGGTGACTGGCAATAGCTGTGACGCTAGGCGAGCGGAGGGC
This sequence comes from uncultured Erythrobacter sp., assembly GCA_947504155.1. Taxonomy (GTDB): domain Bacteria; phylum Pseudomonadota; class Alphaproteobacteria; order Sphingomonadales; family Sphingomonadaceae; genus Qipengyuania. The sequence goes on along the minus strand of CANNGF010000001.1, from coordinate 896,333 downwards.
AATTTGTAGCGTCCGCGTTCGGCGAGCGCCGCGCGGGTTACTACCAGGTCCAGCTCGCTGCCTTCCGACACCTCGCGAGGCAGCCGATCAACCAGCAGTTCGCGGCCTTCGGCAGTGATGGCCGTCCCACGGGCGCCGCGTTTGCTGGCAAGTTTCGCAGGCAGTTCCTGCCCGCGATAGAGTTCGCCCGGCCAGCGCAGTTTGGCGGCCAGCACTTTGTCTCCGTCGATCAGCAGTGCGCGGGTTTCGCCCACGCCGTCTTCGACGACCCAAGCGGGCCCGCTGTCAGGCAATTGCGAACCCGGCTGCCTTCAGCAGCGTGCGCGTTTCGTAAAGCGGGAGGCCGACGACGCCCGAATGGCTGCCCTGAATGCGGCTGATAAGCCCTTCGGCGATGCCTTGAATGGCGTAGCCCCCGGCCTTGCCGTCCCATTCGCCGCGTGCGATGTAAGCATCGATCTCTTCCGGCGAGAGCCTCTTGAACATGACGATGGTTTCACTCAAACGCTCACGCAAGGTGCCGTCGGGTGCTCGCAGGGCGACGGCGGAAAGCACCCGGTGCCTGCGCCCGGAAAGAAGGGCCAGACATTCGCGCGCCGTCGCCTCATCCTCTGCTTTCGGCAGAATGCGGCGTCCGACCGAGACCACCGTATCGCCTGCCAGAACGAAGCCATCGCTGCTCGCGGCAGCTTCGGCCTTTTCTCGCGCCATCCGCTTGGCATAGGCGCGCGGAAGTTCGCCCTTGGCAGGCGTCTCGTCGATATCGGCAGGATTGATAGCGCCCGGCACAACGCCGAGCCGCGCGATCAATTCGCGGCGGCGCGGGCTGGCTGAGGCAAGAATGAGAGTGGGCTGGCCCAATCTAACTTACTGCAGGTTTTACTGGGGACCGGGGCCGCCGCGTCCCGGCATGAAGCGATATGTGATCCGCGCCTTGGTCAAATCGTAAGGCGTCAGTTCGCACAGCACTTCGTCGCCCACCAGCACGCGGATGCGGTTCTTGCGCATCTTGCCGGCAGTGTGGCCGAGAACTTCGTGGCCGTTCTCGAGCTCGACGCGGAACATGGCGTTGGGCAGCAGTTCCACAACGCGCCCGCGCATTTCGAGAAGTTCTTCTTTGGCCATTCGTGTCCTTAAGTCATGCAGTTGGTCGAGTATTGTCGCGCGCCCATAGCGGGAGGCGGGATAAAAGGAAAGAGTGTGGCATTCAGCCGCGTGCAAGCCTGCTGCGACGAAATGTTACGCTAACCTATCTTGTGCCGACCCTGCGGTTCGTCGATCAGACGAGGCGAGGGGGCAACGACAAGAAATCGGAAGATCCTGATGATCCACAAATCCCGGAAATCCGCGCTTCTGGCGCTCACTGCCATATGGGTATGGCAGGTCCCTTCTGCAATGGCACAAGAGGAACAGCCTGCCGGGGAACAGCGTCCGGCCCCCGGCACCGACGAACCTACGGTCGAAGATGGCGATATCGTGGTCTATGGCACCAGGCTCAAGGGACAGCTGATTGTCGATCAACCGCCGATCGCCGAATATAACGAAGCCGATATCGCTGCCTTCGGGGCCAATTCCATCGCCGACCTGATCGCTGCCATCGAACCTGCGACCGGCAGCGGTGCAAGGGGCGGACGCGGGGGCGGCCGGCCGGTGTTCCTGATCAATGGTATTCGCGTATCCAGCTGGCGCGAGTTCCGCAGCTATCCCCCCGAAGCCGTTGCCAAGGTCGAGGTGTTCCCGGAGGAAGTCGCCCAGCGCTTCGGCTATTCGGCAGACCAGCGCGTGGTGAACATCGTGCTGAAGCCCGACTTCCAGAGCCTGACTGCGGAAGTGGAATACGAACAGCCCGGTATCGGCGGCTATTCGCGTAACGAACAGGAAGCGACCTGGCTCAGGATCGGCGAGAAGGGCAGGCTCAATATTAGTGTTGAAGCGGAAGACCGCAGCCTGCTGACCGAAGCTAAGCGCAACGTGACACCTGCTGGTGCGCCCGAAGAAGCGCCGTTTCGCAGCCTGATCTCGGATACCTTCGGCGTGCAGGCAGAGGCGAACTATGCCCGGGCCTTTATCGACAGCGGCACCTCCTTCAACCTCAACGGCACCTTCGGCCATAACGAAACCCGCAGCCTTTCCGGGCTGGCAATCGATGGCACGACGCCGCTCGAGCGGCGCGGCAATACCGACAGCTTCTCGACCGGCCTGAGCGTGAACAAGCCGCTCGGCGACTGGATCGCCACCTTCACCAGCGACAACAATTACACGCGCGCGCTGACCGAGATCGACCGCAACGATGCCACCGGCTTCGATACCGCACGCAGCCGCAATTACACGACAGCCAACAAGCTCACCCTCAATGGCTTTCCGCTTGCATTGCCGGCGGGCGAACTCAGTACTACGCTCGATCTGAACCTCGACTGGAACCGGATCGAAAGCGAGGACACGCGTAGCGATGCCGATCTTGGCCTCTCCCGCCGCCGCCTGGGCGCGGGCCTGACGGTCAATCTCCCGGTTGCGCGGCGGGGGGATCCGCTGGGCGCATTGGGGGATATCGGCCTGACTGCTGTCGCCGGGGTCGATGATCTTTCCGATTTCGGCACGCTCGCCAACTGGTCGCTCGGCGTCAACTGGTCGCCTTTCGAGAACCTCAGCCTCAGTGGGACGCGCATCTGGCGCCAGGTTGCCCCGTCGCTGACCAATCTCGGCAGCCCGCGTATCGACGAGCTCAATTCCACCGTATTCGATTACCGGACCGGGCAGACGGTGCTGGCGACGGTGATCACGGGCGGCAATCCCGATCTTCAGGAAGAAACGCAGTCCGACTGGAAATTCAGCGCCAATTGGGAACTTCCATTCTGGGAAAACACACGTTTCAATGTCGATTACGGCATCAACCGCTCACGTGACGTAACCTCATCGCCGGGCTTCAGTTCGGCGTTCGAACAGGCATTCCCCGACCGCGTTGACCGCAATGATGCGGGCGAACTGCTTGCCATCGATCGCCGGCCGCTGACGCTCTACCAGACCCGCAGCCGCATCCTTTCCTTCGGGCTGAACACGCGCGGGGAGATCGGGAAAGAGCCGCAATCCGCCCCGCGCGGTGAACGCGCCGGGGGCCGTTCAAGCGGCGCGACTACACTCAGCCTCGACTCGGCTCGCATGGAGGCGGTACGCAAGGTCTTCTGCGACACGCCTGAAGGCGAGACGCCTGATCTGTCGCAGATACCCGAAATGTTCCGCGCGCGCCTGCTCGACGAAAATGGCAATCCCGATCCGCAGAAAATCGCTTCTGCCCGCGCAAGCTTTTGCGGTGCGGATGCCGAACAGCGCGGCGAGCGTTTCGCGGCTATCCGAACCGCGATCTGCGCCGATCCGCCCAAGCTGGAAGATCTGCCGGAAGAGATGCTCGCCCGGCTGAAAAACGAGGATGGCGAAATCGATGCCGAAAAGCTCAAGGCCATGCGCGAACGCATGTGCAGCGCCGAAGGCGGTCAGAACGCGCAAGGCGGCGGGCGCCGTGGCGGTGGCATGATGTTCGGCGGCGATCGCGAAGATAAGCGCGCGCGCTACTTCCTCAGCCTGAGCCATGATGTCACGCTGGAAAACGAAGTCCTGTTGTCCGAAGACGGCCCGCTTTTCGACCAGCTCGACGGCTTCGTGCTGGGTGGCGGCGCCTTGCCGCGTCACACATCGAGGCTCGAAGGCGGTATCTTCTGGCAGGGCTATGGCCTGCGCCTTTCGGGACAATATGTCGGTGATGCCACGCTGAGGGGTGGCGACTTCCCCGGGTCGAGCGACCTGTTCTTCTCCGATCTTGCCACCTTCGATCTGCGCCTGTTCGCCAATCTTGGCGAGGTCTTCAAGAAGGAAGACGGCTGGCTCGATGGGCTGCGTGTGTCGCTGGTCGCTGACAATGTCTTCGATGCGCGCCGCCGCGTGACCGACGAGAATGGCAATGTGCCCACCGCCTACGAACCCTTCCGGATCGACCCGACGGGGCGTTACCTGGGCATCGATATCCGCAAGGCGTTTTAGGGCAGGATCAGGCCGTGGCGGCGATGGCTTCGCCCGCCGCCACGCCGCTGGCCCAGGCCCATTGGAAATTGTAGCCACCGAGCCAGCCGGTTACGTCGACCGCCTCGCCAATGGCATAGAGGCCGGGGACGGACTTGGCCTCGAGGGTCTTTGAGGACAGCGCCGAGGTGGAAATGCCGCCGACGGTCACCTCGGCTTTGGCGAAACCTTCGGTCCCGGACGGGCGGAAGGTCCAGCGCGACAGGCGTTCCTGCGCTGACCGCAGCGCCTTGTCGCTCGCATTGCCGAGTTCAGTTTCGATCGCCAGCTTTTCGGACAGGATATCCGCGAGGCGGGCAGGCAGCGTCTCGCGCAGGACCGACCGCAGGGTGGCGCGAGGCGTTTCCCGTTTGCGATCGAGCAGCCAGTCGCCGGAAACGTCGGGCAGGAAATCGATGGCGACTTCCTCACCCGGCTTCCAGTAGGACGAGACCTGAAGGATCGACGGGCCGGAAAGGCCGCGATGGGTGAACAGCGCCGCTTCCGGGAAACGCGCCTTGCCCGCACTGGCGACGACAGGGGCGGAGACGCCCGAGATTTCGCGGAACAGCACCTCTTCTCCGCCCAATGTCAGCGGGACGAGGGCAGGGCGTGGCTCCACGACCTTAAGGCCGAATTGCCGTGCGAGGTCGTAAGCAAAGCCGGTCGCACCCATTTTCGGAATCGAGGGGCCGCCGGTGGCGATCACCAGCGCAGGCGCGGTGTAGCTGGCGGTCCCGGTCGTGATCGTGAAAGACTCGCCATGCGCTACTTCGGTCACCTCTTCGCCGCAGCGAATATCGACGTTGCCTTTCGCGCATTCTTCTAGCAGCATTTCGACGATCTGCTTCGACGGGCCATCGCAGAACAGCTGGCCCAGCGTCTTCTCGTGCCAGGCGATGTCGTAGCTTTCGACGAGATCCAGAAAGTCGCGCGAGGTGTAGCGGGCGAGCGCAGACTTGGCGAAATGCGGATTGGCGGAAAGGTAATTCGCCGGGCCTGCGCCAATATTGGTGAAATTGCACCGGCCGCCGCCTGAGATCAGGATTTTCTTGCCGGGCTTCTCCGCCTTTTCCAGCACGAGCACGCGCTTGCCCAGCTGGCCTGCACGCGCGGCGCACATCAGGCCGGCAGCACCTGCGCCCAGAATTATCGCATCGAACCGGGCCATTTATTGCGCGGCTAGCGGTTCGACCGGGCGTTCCTGCCGGGCAATAAAGTACAGCAGTGTCCCGGCGGCGACGAGCCCGCCGAACACGCGCCAGCTCTCTTCATTCGCATGAGTGCCGACCCAGATCGTGCTGATCACGGTCAGGATGGAGACAAAGCCATGGAGCGGGTTGATGCCGCCATCCCGCTTCTCGATCACCGGCAGCGCGAAAGCCGCGACGAGATAGGTGAGCAGCCGCGTCAACGTACCCGCCAGCGCCAGCACCATGAAGCCTTCCCACAGGCCGAAAGCGATGCTCGCCGCGCCATAGAACAGGATCGAATTGACCGGCGTGTGCAGCTTGGGCGAAACTTGCATGAACCACTGCGGCAGCATGCCGCGTTCGGCCATGCCATAGGTCATGCGCGGCAGGCTGATCCCGCCGGCAAAATTGTTCGCCCCGATGCTGAATGCCGCAGCAATCACGATGGCCACGGCTCCGATCGATCCCATTGCATCCTGCGCCGCTATGGCCAGCGGGTTTTCCGCATCCGCGCCCGCCGCAGGGGCAATGCCGATATAGGCCCAGATAACGAGCATATAGAGCAGGGTAACGGCCGCCAGCATCGCAATCAGCGCCAGCGGCACGTCGCGCTTGGGGTTCTTCATCTCGCCCGCAGGCAGGACGACATATTCGAAGCCGATGAAGGCGTAATAGGTCAGCAGCACCACGCTCTCCGCATCGGAGAATTCGGGCAGGACCAGACCCAGCTCGGGCTGGCCGCCGAACAGCCCGGCGGCGATCAGCGCGAACAGCGGCAGGATCTTCACTGCCGTCAGCGCGCTCAGCGTGGTCACAGAACTGCGCAGGCTGAACAGGTTCACGATGGTGATGAAACCGATGAAACCGGCAACCAGCAGCGGGCGCAGCACCGGCCCGTCGAGCACGGGATAGAGCGTGGCGAGATAGGAAACCATGACATGCGTGTTCGCTGCCACGGTCACGATGGCGCTGGCATAGCGGGCCCATCCGGCCTGGAATCCCACGAACCGCCCGAAGGCCACCTCGCCGTAAAGGATCGGTCCGCCCGAATGGTCGAACCGCGCGGCCAGCCAGGCGAAGGTCAGCGTCAGCGGCAGGAACAGCAATCCGCCCAGCAGCATCATCCACGGCGCGAAATTGCCCACGGCCAGAAACAGCGTTGCGGGCAGGGCGAAGATGCCCGCACCGATCATTCCGTTCACCGGCAACAGCGACGCGCCGAACAGGCCCATGGTGCGCGGTGGTGTAAGCTCTTTTGCGTTCATGCGCCGGGGGATGGCGGCAAACGAGAATTTGCACAAGCGCCCCTTTGCGCGAGCGGGCATTGCGCACTATCTCCACCGCCATGTCGCGCACGAAAGCCGGTTCTCCCAACGATCCCCGAGGCAGGGAGCGTTTCCACGAGGAACGCGCCACAAAGACCGTGGCCAGCGCGCAGCCGGACCTCGAAACCGGCATCAATGTCATCCGCGAAACGGTGAAGACATTGAAGCCGCGCCCCGGCGTCTACCGGATGCTCGATACGCGGGGCGATGTGCTCTATGTCGGCAAGGCCCGCAGCCTCAAGGCGCGCGTGGCCAACTACACGCAGGTAAAGGCGCTGACCAACCGGCTGCAACGCATGGTCAGCCAGTGCCGCGCAATGGAAATCGTGGTCACCAATTCGGAAGCCGAGGCGCTGCTTCTGGAAGCCCAGCTGATCAAGCGCTATCGCCCGCCGTTCAACGTCCTGCTGCGCGACGACAAGAGCTTCCCCTTCATTCTCCTGCGCGCCGACCATGCCTTCCCGCGCATCCAGAAACATCGCGGCGCACGCCGGGCCAAGGGTAATTATTACGGCCCCTTCGCCAGCGCCGGATCGGTCAACAAGACGCTGAACGCGCTGCAGAAGCTATTCCTGCTGCGCAGCTGCACCGACAGTTTCTTCAACAACCGCGACCGGCCCTGCCTGCTCTACCAGATCAAGCGCTGCTCGGCCCCGTGCGTCGGCCGGATCGACGAGGCCGGCTATGATAGCCTCGTGCAGGAGGCGAAGGATTTCCTGTCGGGCAAGTCCGGCACCGTGCAGGCCAATATGGAAAAGCAGATGGCGAAAGCCGCGGAAGATCTCGATTTCGAGACCGCCGCGATCCTGCGCGATCGGCTGCGCGCCGCCACTTTCATCCAGGGCAGCCAGGCGATCAATGCCAGCGGCGTCGGCGATGCGGATGTCTTCGCGCTGGCGGCCAAGGGCGGGCAGATCGGCGTGCAGGCCTTCTTCATCCGCGGCGGGCAGAACTGGGGCCACAAGGCCTTCTTCCCCAAGAACACCGGCGATCTCGACCATGACGAGGTGCTTTCCGACGTCCTGCTGCAATTCTACGAGGAAGTCCCGCCGCCGCGCACCATCCTGGTCGACCGCGAACTGGCCGAACAGGACCTGATCGCCGAGGCGCTGGCGGAGAAGGCCGGACATGCGGTCGCCATTTCCATTCCCCAGCGCGGCGACCGGCGCAAGCTGATGCAGCAGGCGCAGCGTAATGCCGTGGAATCGCTCGAACGGCGGCTGGCCGAAAGCGGCACCAAGGCCCAGCGCCTGCGCGAACTGGCCGAATTCCTCGAACTGGAAGAGGTGCCCCAGCGCATTGAGATTTACGACAACAGCCATATTCAGGGCGACAAGGCGCTGGGCGCAATGGTCGTCGCCAGCCCCGAAGGTTTCGAGAAGGGCCAGTACCGCAAGTTCAACATCAAGACCGCGCAGACGAATGACGATTTCGGCATGATGCGCGAGGTGATGGAACGCCGCTTCCGCAAGCTGGCCGAAACAGAGCGCGCCGACGAGGGTACGCAGGGCAGCAAGGGGCACGAAGCGATCTGGCCGGACCTGCTGCTGATCGATGGCGGCAAGGGGCAGGTTTCATCGGTTATGCGCGTGTTGGAAAATCTCGGCATTGCGGAAGATGTGCCCGTCATCGGCATAGCCAAGGGACCGCATCACGGGCGCGAAGGGCGCGAGGTGTTCCATTTTCCCGACGGGCGCGAGAAGACGCTGCCGGTCAATTCGCAGCTCTTGTTCTACCTCCAGACCCTGCGCGACGAGGTCCACCGCTACGCCATCGGCGCCCACCGCGCCAAACGCAGCCGCGCCATCACTGCCTCACCGCTCGACGAGATCCCCGGCATTGGCCCCTCGCGCAAACGCGCGCTGCTGCTGCATTTCGGCACGGCCGGAAAGGTCCGGGCTGCGGCGCTGGACGATCTGAAACGCGCGCCCGGAATCAGCGCCGGGGTGGCGCAGCAGATCTACGATTTCTATCACGCGGGCGGGTGACGGCGCTGGAGCGACCGATTACCGGTCAATTGGGTGCACGACCAATTCGATATGGACCCGATCGCGCCGGAAGCGCCTTACCTTTCCAGCTCAGCGCAACGGCTTTCTGATCCAAGAGATGATCCACCGCTTCGTGGACGATGGGCATCGCTTCACGCCACTCTGCCTTCTCGTCCGCGGCGATCCTGCGCGCGGCTTCGCTCGGGCAGATTGTCGCTTCCGGCCGACGGTCGGCCAGCAGCGCCAATACGGCTGCCTCCGCATCGCCGACATTCACTTGCGCTTTTTTCCTGACGTCATGAGGTCGGGCTTCTGCGGCGGTTTCCAGCCTGGCGGGGTAACCGGGCGCTGACGGCTGGTGCCAAGCCCCATGGCGCCCGGCTGCTGGCGCACCAGGCCAGACGTGTCCGCCTTCGCTGCTTCTCCGGCATCTGCGCCGCCGCGCATCAGATTGATCCGGTCACGGAGGCGCCCGGCCTCCTCGAAGTCGAGGGCTTCCACGGCAGCGGCCATCTCGCGCTGGAGGTCTTCGATTGTCTTGCTCATGGCTACTCAACGCACGGATGCAGGGCGTGGTGCCGTCACCCCCTGCATTCGTCATTGCCGAGTTTGACGTTACTCTGCGCTGCGGACGCTGGCGCTCTCTTTACGCACGGCCTTGAACTCCGAACCATCCTTCCATTCCGGCCAGTCGTCGCTGTTGGCGAGTTCGGCGCCCAGGTCGCGGAACAGGGCGATGTCCTGCACGGCTCCGGCAAGGTTCCACTCCGGTCCCCAGGCATCGCAGGCGGCGTGGTAGCAGCGGCCGGTATAGTCATCGACCCAGGCCTGGCCCGCTTCCTTGCCGCCTTCGATCAGGTCGGATGCGCCCGCGATGCCCATCATCAGCATCACCGGGACGCCGCGCTTGGCCATGCTGAAATGGTCGGCGCGGAAGAACAGGCCGCGTTCGGGCAGGCTTTCTTCGCTGACCGTGCGGCCCTGCATGGCGGCGAAGCGCGCGAGATCGTCTTCCAGCGTGCTCTGGCCCTTGCCGACGAGGATCACGTCCTTGGCAAGGCCAGCCGTCTGGAGGATGTCGAGATCGAAATTGGCGACCGTCTTTTCGATCGGGAAGATCGGATTGGCGGCATAGAATTCGGAGCCGAGCAGGCCGCGTTCCTCTGCCGTCCAGAAGGCGAAGACCACGCTGCGATCGGGCGCAGGGGCGGCCTTGAAGGCGCGGGCGATTTCCATCAGCCCGGCAACGCCCAGCGCATCGTCATTCGCCCCGGCGCGGTAGATCCGGCCCAGCTCGTCGGGCTGGCCTTCGCCATAGGCATCCCAATGCGCGCCATAGACCACGGTTTCTTCGGGCCGCTCGGTGCCGGAAATCTTCGCCAGCACATTCTGGCTTTGCACCACTTCGCTGGTCACGGGGAAGGATGCGGAAAAGCTGGTGCCCAGATCGACGGGGCGGAAATCCTTGCGGCGCGCTGCTTCGCTGAGATCGGCGAGGTTCAGGCCCGCATCGGCGAACAGCTTGTCCGCAGTCTCGCCAGAAATCCATCCCTGCAGCGCCAGGCTGGTCAGGTCTTCCGGCTGGCGGACCACATCGTAGTTCTCGCCGCCGGGGCTTTCGATGACGTTCCAGCCATAGCCCGCACCGGCGGTTTCGTGGACGATCAGCGCGCCGATCGCGCCGCGGCGGGCGGCTTCCTCGAACTTGTAGGTCCAGCGGCCGTAATAGGTCATCGTGCGTCCGCCGAATGACCCGGAGACAGCTTCGCCGTCTTCGGCGTGGAAATCGGGATCGTTGACGAGGAAGACGGCGACCTTGCCCTTGAGGTCCGTGCCCTTGAAATCGTCCCACCCGCGTTCGGGCGCGTGGACCCCATAGCCGACGAAGACCATGGGCGCGGCGTCGATTGCCGCCACATCACCGGGCTGGAGGGTGGAGACGTAAACGTCTTCGGGGAAGCTGAGGCTGGTAGTGTCGCCCCCATGCTGGAAGGCGACGCGGTCCGGCGTGCCGAGGCGGGTGTGGAGCAGCGGGACGTTCTGCGTCCAGGTGCCATCCTCGCCCGCGGGTTCGAGGCCGAGGCCCTGCAACCGGCCGATCAGATAGCCGATGGTGCGTTCTTCGCCGACAGTGCCGGGCGCGCGGCCTTCGAACTGGTCGGACGCCAGCGTGCGGACGGTTTCGGTGAGCCGTGCGGCTTCGATATCGGTGCTGGCGACTTCGCGGACTGCTGCGTCGTCCTGCTGCGCCATGGCGGGCAGGGCAAGGATCAGGGTTGTGCTTGCGGCAAGGCTGCGAAGGATCATCGATATCTCCAGCTAGGGTAGGGGTTCGGACCTAGCTGGTTGGATTATCGTTGGAAACCCCGCTGCGCAGACAGCCGGTCAGGCGGCTACGGCGGTACCATCCTTTTTCAACCGGCGGGCCTGGAAGGCGAAGCGTGCAGCCTTGCCGACATCGTCCTGGAAGGAGGAATTGACCAGCCCGCCCACGATGGAGCCGACGACCGGCACGATCATGCCTGCGCGGCTGCGGAAGCTGGCGAAGGCGATGGCGCGGCTGACGCGTTCGACCGCCTGGTCGACCACGGGGGTAATGTGTTCGTGATCGGCATGGATCAGCTGGCCGCCTTCGCCAATGGCGCTTTCCAGCGCGGCGATGCGCGCTTCGCGTTCGTCGGGATCGTCCAGCGCGGACAGTTCGAGGATCTGCAGGCGGAACAGCTTTTCGGCCGGGCCTTCGCCGTCGAAGCCGTAGGCGCGGCCGGTGTCGCGGATGGTGCGCAGCGCGATGCCGATGGTGGCGGGAATGTCGAGGCCCATGGAAATGGCGCCGCCCAGACCTGCTGCCGCGCCGGTGCTGGCGCTGATCGAGCGGGCTGCGCGCGTCACTTTCTTGGCCGCGCGATTGGCCGCTGCAAGATCAGAAACATCGTGATCGAAGCGAACGAGCTGCGGCGCGCCGACCGCCGTGTCGAGGCCCTTCAGCACCGCTTCGACGAGCGCGTTTGGCACCACGCTGGCGAGCGCCTTGCCGAAGGGGTGGGTAAGCCGTTCGATCCCGCGGCCGAGGCGGGAAGGCTTCTGCTTGCGAAAGCGCTGCTGTTCTTGTGCGATGTCCATGACAACGCAATGTCCGAGCGTCAGACGCGTTCCGGGGGGAGGCTGCATATCTGCGCCTCCCCGTCACCCTTGCAGGTAATTACGGATCGAGCGGGTCAGCTCGGGTTGGCGCCGCCGGGCTTGCGCTTGCCGGCGAATTTCTTGCCGGTGGGCTTGGGGCCCTTCTTGAACGGCTTGCCGCCGGGTTTGCCGTCCGACTTGCCGCCGAAAGGCTTACCACCGGGTTTGCCGCCGCCGAAGCTCTTGCCGCCTTCGCTCTTGCGCGGGCCCTTGCCGCCGGCGCCCTTGTGGAACGGCTTGGCATGCACGCGCGGTCCACCGCGACCGCCGCCGCCACCTTCTCGGCGGTTTTCGCGGGCCTGGATGCGCGGGCCTTCGGGCGCTTCCTCGATCAGGATGGCGTCCTGTTCGTCCTCGGTCGAGGCCGTGCGGGCGATCGCTTCGGCAAACTTGGGCGCGACAGCGGTCGGCACCTGGAACCAGCTTTCGAACTGGCCGATGCGGATCGCACCGATCTCGTTGCGGGTAATGTGGCCACGGCGGCACAGCAGCGGCAGGATCCAGCGTGCTTCCGCATTCTGGCGACGGCCGACGCCGATCTTGTACCACACCACATCCTCGAAGCCGGGGCGCTGGCGGTCGGCCTTGGCCTTGTCGCGCGCTTCGGGAGTGTTGGCGGAAAGGTCTTCGGGGCTGGGCAGCTTGGCGCGATGCGCCTGCACCAGCGCCGCCGCGATATCCTCGGGCGAACGCTTTTCCATCAGTTCCTTGGCCAGCGCGCGATCATGATCGTCGAATTCCGTTTCGGCGGTCAGCATTTCGAGCAGGCGGCTGCGATCCTGCTTGTGGATCATCTCGGGCGTGGGCGCATCCATCCATTCCGCCTCGATCTTGGCACCGCGCAGCATGCCTTCGACGCGGCGGCGGCGGTTATAGGGCACGATGATCGCGGCCGTACCTTTCTTGCCCGCGCGGCCGGTCCGGCCCGAACGGTGCTGCAAGGTTTCCGCATCGCGCGGAATTTCGACATGGATGACGAGAGTGAGCGTGGGCAGATCGATCCCGCGCGATGCGACATCGGTGGCCACGCACACGCGCGCCCGCCGGTCCCGCAGGGCCTGCAGCGCCTGGTTGCGCTCGCTCTGCGAATGTTCGCCCGACAGCGCCACCACACCGAAGCCGCGTTCCTGCAGCGTGGCGTGGAAGCGGCGCACATTGTCGCGCGTGGCGCAGAACAGGATCGCCGTTTCCGCTTCGTGATAACGCAGCAGGTTCACCACCGCATTCTCCACCTCGGCGGGGGAGACGGTGATCGCCTGATAGCTGATGTCGCCGTGCCCGCGGTCCTGCCCGACCAGGCTGAGGCGCAGCGAATTGCTCTGATAGCGTTCGGCCAGCCGTTCGATCTGGCGCGGCATGGTGGCCGAAAACAGCAGCGTGCGGCGCGTCTCGGGTGTCGCGTCGAGGATCTCTTCCAGGTCCTCGCGGAACCCCATGTCGAGCATTTCGTCCGCTTCATCCAGCACCACGCCCAGCAGGCCGGACAGGTCCAGCGCGCCGCGTTCGAGGTGATCGCGCAGGCGGCCCGGCGTACCCACCACGATGGCGGGGCCACCGCGCAGCGCCCGGCGTTCCTTGCTCGCATCCATGCCGCCGACGCAGGTCGCCATGCGCAGGCCGGCCTGGGCATAGAGCCAGCCCAGCTCGCGGCTGACCTGCAATGCCAGTTCGCGCGTCGGCGCGATGACCAGCAGCAGCGGCTTTTCGACCAGCGACAGATTGGCGGTTTCGGCCAGCAGCGCTTCGGCCATGGCCAGGCCGAAGGCGACCGTCTTGCCCGAACCGGTCTGCGCCGAGACGACGAGATCGCGGCCGCGCGCCTCGTCCTCGATTACGGCGGACTGCACGGGGGTAAGGTCGGTATAGCCGCGCGCGGCAAGGGCTTCGCCGATCATGGGCGGGAGATTTTCGAAGGACATAAGGCTCACAGGGCTGGCGCCGCGGCGAAAGTGCCGCAGGGCGAAAACTAGATAGGGTTTGAGGCCGCTCGTACCGGCGGCGAGAGGATCGCGGACCGGCAAAACGGCTCCCACGCGACCACGCTTGCCGTGGCCCCTACACGAAACCGCGCGCTTTGGCTTGCGTTATTTTCGGGGGTGGTCGCTGGGCCTTGCTGAAGAACTTGAGTTTTGAGGTCAGGGGAACGTCAGATGGCCTTCCAAGAATCGTTTGTTCCTGTAATGTTCTGACCATGAGTTCCAACCGCCTCGAAACTTTGCGCGATTTTGCGCGGCACGGCTACAAGGTCAGAATAGATTGCCATTGCGGAAGAGTGGTCCTGACCGATCCTCGCGAGATTTTGAGTGCTTTGCAGGACAAGGGCCAAGATCGCATCAGTTTGGAGCGGCTTGCGACCAAGCTGAGATGCTATCGATGCGGGAAGCGCCCGCGCCGCATAGGGCCGTGATTAGGTTGGTTTTGGGGAAGCCAAAGCAGGTTGGTTGACCATACCTAACCTAAGCGTGTGTCCAACCGCCGCAAGTGCAACCAAGTTTTGGCAGTGTCTCACTTTAATTTCGCTTTTTGAAGGGTCCTTGCTTTTTTGAGGCGATGCCATGTCATCAACCTTGGCGATTGCAACGTGCAGATATGCAGGTGTAAAGGTATAAGTTCGCCGCCTACTTGCAACAGTGGGCGTGCTTGTGTTAGCACTAGGCTATGAAAAAACTCGACCCCGCAGATGCCCCATCACTTCGCTTTGAGATCAACCAGATCTTCACTCCTTCAACGCCTATTCGTCTTGCGGATATGTTTGCTGGTCGCAGAGAAAAGATCGATCAAATGGTTGAGGCGGTTGCTGAGCCAGGACGACATGTCGTGCTATACGGCGAGCGTGGGGTCGGGAAAACTTCGCTTTCCCAAATCTTAGAGCATCTCGTTCCATCTGGCCGCCAATCGGTGGTCCATACCCGTAAGGCCTGCACCCCAGGCGACACGTTTGACACCATCTGGCGGAAGTTTTTTAAGGATATCCGATTCACGATTTCGGAGGAAAGCAAGGAGGTCACGGTTATTGACCTATATCCAGAGGCCATCTCGCCAGACGATGTTCTTCGGGAAATGAGGCACTTCGCGGCCACTGACATACCGATTTTTGTAATCGATGAATTCAACGAAATAAATGATGATGGGACTACATCGCGGTTGATGGCGAATACGCTTAAAACCCTTTCGGACGAGGGCGCATCGGCGACAATTGTGGTCGTAGGTGTCGGAGACAACGTAACACAGCTTTTCGCAGATCATGCATCAATCGAGCGTTGCACAGAAGAAGTGCTTATGCCTCGAATGACGAGGCCAGAGTTAGGAGACATCATCGATAAGCGATTGACCCAACTTGGTATGGAAATCGAGGATGACGCACGCTGGAAGGTAATCATTCTGTCGCGCGGGCTTCCGACATACGTACATCGGCTCGGCAAACATTCTGCGATTTCGGCGATCGATGATCTGAGGCGCACCATTACCGAGGCGGACGTCAATAAGGCCATCGAGGACGTTCTGATTGGCTCCCTCCAGTCGCTGCGCGATAAATACGAGGCTGCAACCTCCAGCAATCAGCCCGGAAACCTATTCAAAGAAGTATTGTTGGCTTGCGCCCTCGCACGCGCAGACGACAATGGTTACTTCACGCCCGCCGCCGTGAGGGAACCACTAGAAAAAATACTTGGTCGTCCCATGCAAATCGCCCAATACCAAAATCATCTCGGCGATTGGCACACGTCAAAGCGCGGGGCAATTCTCCAAAGAACGGGCGAACCTCGCGCCTATCGCTTCCGATTTGTCGAGCCGACGATGCAACCTTACGTCCTTATGAAAGGTATCAACGATGGCATGGTCAACGATGAGGCGAAAGCTATCCTGCGTTTTCCTGCTCAGGGTCAGCTTTTTGGCCCCAGCGACGATTAGCGGCCGTTTTTGCAATCTTGCTTCGCTCGCGATGAGTTAGCTTTCGAGCGCGGGCCTTACCGTCCGCGCTACCGACCTCAGAGCTTTTCGGTTTCGGCGGGCAATCTTCTTCTCCGCCAGTAGCGATCTTACCGACCAGCACGGCCGCGCCGATCACGTTGGCTGGCCGTTTCTGTCCTTGGGGTCATTCAGGCATGGTTACCTTATGGTGTTTTGGTCGGCTGGCGCAAAGACTTGCGAGATTAGTCCGGATTTCAAACTGAGACACTACCTAAAGCTTTGTAAGAGTGTTCATCTCAAGCTAGCCGGAAGATAGCTCCGTTACGTATTGAGCGGTGCACCCAAAGCGGCTTTGCTCTCGGTATGGTGGACGCTTTAAGAACTGAACTCAGCTTAAGAACTGAACTCAGCACTCGCCATTTTCCTACACGCCGCCGATCCGCTAGCGGTGCAGTTCGGCTCTTTCTCTCGTCTATCTTCACATCCTGCCGCAGGGTGACAGATCAGCCTGGCACACAGTGACACTCGGCCTGCGCCAAGGTGACACTCCGGCGCCGCGCACGGTTACGCTTTTCGCGCTCAGGGTGACACATGATCCGCGCCGGGTGACACTTCCGACGGCAAAGGTGACACGCGCGCCCATAGAGTGACGCTTTTGCACCACAAGGTGACGGAAAAGGGTTTTTCGCCCTGGACCGTGCTCCACCTGCTCCATCCTGGTGGATGGCGAAACCCCTGAATTGCGGGGTTTGCGGGGCGGTTCGGTCCTGTCCCCGCTGTTGCTGTCATGCAGCTGTCACACTGTCACAGCGGCTTCATCCAACGGACACGTTCGAGTCAAATATTGGACCTATGTGCCCCCTCGACAGGAGGACACATGTCTAACAACACACGCAAATCGCTGCGCCTTGCGGCCAGTCTTACCGCTCTCGCCACTGCCGCCACCATCGCCGCCCCCGCCATTGCGGGCGAGGTCGTCGGCTCCGTTACCGATGCCAGCCAGACGGTTGCGCTGCGCTCGGCCGAAGTGACCATCGTCGAACTCGGCCGCACCGTGGCGACCGAGCGGGACGGCACCTTCCGCTTCGCCGATGTGCCCGAGGGCACCTATACGCTGCAGGTCCGCTATGTCGGCGCCGATCCGGTCAGCCAGGCGATCGACGTGCCCGCCAGTGGCGAAGTGAGCGCCAATCTGCGCCTGTCGGGCATGGGCAGCGATTCAGAGATCCTGGTCATCGGCCAGGCCGCCAACCTTGCCAGCGCGCTGTCGCGCAAGCGCGAGAACGACGTCGTCTCCGACGTGCTCAGCCGCGATGCGATCGGCCAGTTCCCCGACCAGAACGTGGCCGAAAGCCTGCGCCGTCTGCCGGGCATCAACGTGCTGAACGACCAGGGCGAGGGCCGCTTCGTGTCGGTCCGCGGCCTGGCGCCCAGCCTCAACGCCACCTCGCTCAACGGTGTGCGCCTGCCTTCGCCCGAGAACGACATCCGCGCCGTGGCGCTCGACGTGATCTCGTCGGACATCATCGAATCGATCGAGGTGAAGAAGTCGCTCACCCCCGATATGGATGCGGACACCATCGGCGCCTCGATCGAGATCGAGACCACCAGCGCCTTCGACCGCAAGAAGGACCTGCTGACGGTAAAGCTGGAAGGCAGCTATAACGAGCTGGCCGACGAGCTGAGCCCCAAGGGCAGCGTCGACTTCTCCTACCGGGCGAGCGACACCTTCGGCGTGACCGGCGGCCTGTCCTACTACAAGCGCGCCTTCGAGACCGACAACATCGAGGCCGACGACTGGCAGGAAGACGATGGCCTGGTCTATGCCGAGGAGTTCCAGTACCGCGACTATGACGTGGAACGCGAACGGATAAGCGCGACGCTGGGCTTCGACTTTAGGGCAGGGGACAGCACCAGCCTCTACCTGCGCGGCATCTACAGCCAGTTCGACGACCAGGAGTTCCGCCGCCGCCTGACCTTCGACCTCGGCGATGCGAGCGTCTCGGGCACCAGCGATGCGCTGGTCTACTCCGACGACGAGGCCATCACCGTCGAGCGCGACGTGAAGGACCGCTTCGAAAGCCAGAAGATCCGCAGCATCGTGGCGGGCGGCGAAAGCGACTGGGGCGACTGGTTCGCGGACTACTCCGCCAGCTGGGCCAAATCGAGCGAGCGCGAGGACGGCAGCGTCGATCCGGCGCAGTTCGAGCAGGAGTTCGAGAACGCCGGGCTGGAACTGGGCTTCGACCTGTCCGACCCGCGCGTGCCGTCCTATACGGTGAATGCCGATCCGGGCAGCTTCCTCAACGCCTCCGACTATGTCCTGAATGACATCGAATACGTCGCCCTGTCGGACAGCCAGGACGAGGAATACTCGGCCAAGTTCGACATCGGCCGCCGCTTCCCCTCCGGCATGGGCGAGTTCACCGTGCAGGCCGGGGCCAAGGGCCGCTGGCGTGAAAAGAGCTTCAACGGCACGGTCGAGTTCTACGAGCTGGACGGCTACGACCTGGCCGACGCGCTGGGAGACGGCCCGACCTATCGTATCGGCGACATCGGCCCGCTGCCGGGCTTCACCGAAGCGAGCGACTACTTCCGCGCCAACCGCGACCTGTTCGCGTTGCAGGACATCGACAGCGCCTTCGACAGCGCCGTGTCGGATTACTCGGTCGAGGAAGACATCATGGCCGGCTATCTGCTCGGCCGCTGGGACAGCTCGACCTTCACCATCATCAGCGGCATCCGCTATGAGAACACCTCGAACGTGCTGCGCGGCAATGACGTCCTGCTGGTCGAAGAAGGCGGTGTCCTGCCGGACGGGACCGTGGCCGGAGATGACACTGTGCTGGTCAATCCGGTCTCAATCGACAAGGATTACGATCACTGGTTGCCCAGCCTGAACCTGCGCTACGAAGCCACGCCCAACCTCGTGCTGCGCGCCGCAGGCTATCGCTCGATCGTGCGGCCGGGCCCCTATCAGCAGGCACCGCGCTTCGCAGTGGAAGAGGCGGATGACGGCGAACGCGAAGGCGAATTCGGCAATCCCGACCTTCGCCCGGCGGAAGCCTGGAACTTCGATGCCGCCGCCGAATACTACTTCGACGGTAATGGCGCGGTTTACGCCTCGCTGTTCTACAAGCGCATCGAGGACTTCTTCGTGGAAACCGTCTTCGAAGCGGATGACGGCCCCTATAACGGCAGCTTCCGCGGGATCGACTTCGACGAGGCGACGATCTGGTTCAACGGCGACAAGGCCGATGTGGCCGGTGTCGAGATCGGGGCATCGAAAGCATTCACCGGCGCGCTGGACGGGATCGTCATCGGCGCGAACTATACCTTCACCGACAGCGATGGCACGGTGACGCTGGAAGCTGCCGAAGGGCCGCGCTCCATCACTCTGCCCACGACCAGCAGGCACACGGGCAACCTCTCGCTTGGCTACGACAAGGGGCCGATCGATGTGCGCCTGTCGGGCACCTATCGCGACAAGTATCTCGACGAACTGAGCCCCGAACCGGAGCTCGACCGCTATGTCGACGATCATTTCCAGCTCGATCTGAGCGCGAAATACCGGTTCAACGACAAGGTTCAGATGTTCTACGAGTGGGTGAACATCAACAACGCGAAATACTTCGCTTACAATAACTTGGGCAACCGCCGTAACATCTTCCAGTATGAGGAAAACAGCTGGACGATGAAGGCCGGCGTAAGGATGACATTCTGATGCTGCGTACTATCCATATTCTCGCACTGGGATCGCTGGGACTTGCCGGCGCCTGCGCCTCGGTCCCTGTTCAGGGCGATCCTGCAGTCCCGGTCTTCGCGAAGGCGGAAACGGCACCGGTCGGTACGGCCAATGAAGACGCCGCCGATGATCCGGCAATCTGGCGCAATGCTGCAAACCCGGAAAAAAGCCTGATCGTCGGGACGGACAAGAAGGCAGGCCTGCACGTCTACGATCTGCAGGGACGGCAATTGTCGTTTCTGGAGCAAACCGGCCTCAACAACGTGGCGCTGGCAGAGCTTCCCGATGGCCGCATCCTGGTTGCAGCCAGCGACCGCAGCAATCCTCAGACTGCCCATGCCAGCCTCGCTTTCCTCGACCGTGACAGCGGTGCGCTGCAGCCTGCTGGGAGGATCGAAATAGGTCCGGGCGAAGGCTATGGCATCTGCATGAGCAAAGCCTCGGCGGGTGGGTCCGTCACGCTCTACAGTGCGCCCAAGGAAGGGATGATCTACCGCACTTCGGTGAAGGTCAGCGGTGCGAATGTCACCGGCCAGTCCAGCGAAATCGGCCGCGTCGCCAGCCAGCCCGAAGGCTGTGTCTTCGATGACCGCACAAATATCCTGTATGTGGGTGAAGAAGCTGCCGGCATCTGGGCCTTCGATACAGGCGCCGCCAATATCGATGCCAGCAAACGCCTGATGGCCGCAGTCGATAACCGCATGCTTGTCGCCGACGTCGAAGGGCTTGCGCTTTTCCCGGAAGGAGAGAAGGGTGGCATGGTCGTGGCATCGAGCCAGGGCGATAACACATACGCCGTGTATCAATTGCCGGAGATGACACCCGTGGGACGTTTTCGTATCGCAGCAGACCGCTTCGGCAGCACCGAGGAAACCGACGGGATCGAGCTGGCTTCCGGCAGCTTCGGTTCGCTTTATCCCGGCGGCCTGTTCATCGCGCAGGACGGGCAAAATGCGCCCGAAGCACAGAACTTCAAGCTGGTATCATGGGCAGACGTGATGGATGCGCTCAAGCGCTGAAGCCGGCACTTGAGGATTTCGAAACCGGCGCGGCGTCTCAGCTGCGCCGGTTTTTTCGTATCACGCCTTCTTGCGCCACGCTGGCGACAAGCTGGCCTTCGCGGTTGAAGATGCGTCCGCGGTTGAACCCCCGGCCGCCACCCGACCAGGGGCTGTCCGTTGCGTAAAGGAGCCATTCGTCCGCGCGCGCGGGGCGATGAAACCATACCGCATGGTCGAGGCTGGCGCCCGTAAGCTCGTTTCGCGCCCAACTGAGGCCGTGGGGAAGGGCCGCCGTGCCGAGCAGCGTATAATCGCTGGCATAGGCGATCACGGCGCGATGTAACGATGCATCCTCGGGCAGGGGCGCGGCGGCGCGAAACCAAGTGTAGGCGCGGGGCGGTTTCTTGCCCGGTGTCATCCAGTGCAATTCGCCACTTGTGCGCATTTCGATCGGGTTGGGGCGGCTCATCCATCGGCGCTGGGCGTCCGAAAGATCTGTCATGGCCGAGAGGAATTTGTCCC
This sequence comes from uncultured Erythrobacter sp., assembly GCA_947504155.1. Lineage (GTDB taxonomy): Bacteria > Pseudomonadota > Alphaproteobacteria > Sphingomonadales > Sphingomonadaceae > Qipengyuania. The sequence continues at coordinate 875,417 of CANNGF010000001.1, read as the reverse complement.
GCATTTCGCGGCCGGACGGCAGCTCTTCAGGCGCGGCTACATCCGGCATGGGGCTGTCTTCGTGCTCCAGCCCTTCTTCGGGGCGCTGGAAACTGGCCGTCAGGTTGAGGATGGGCGAGCCCTCCTGGCTGGCAACCACGCGCCTGTTTGCAAAGCTGCGCCCGTCGAAATCCGCCGCGACCGCATAATCGATATTCGTCCCCTCGCGTCCACCGCGCAGGAAATAGGCGTGGAGCGAGTGTGCCTCCATGTCTGCCGGCGCTTGCGCCTGGGCGGACTGGAGCGCCTGAGCGACGACCTGGCCGCCGAATACCCGCCCCACGCCGCCGGGCTGCTGGCTGCCGCTATAGGCATGAGAGCCCGCCGGTTCGACGGTCAGGAGGCGGACAAGGCCGGCGACGAGTTCTTCTGGAGTTTTGGTCATATCTGCGTGGCGCGATGTGCTTGCCGTTTACGCAAGCGTCAAGAAAAAGGCGGCGCGACCATCATCGCACCGCCCGTTTTCGCGGGTTTTCCGCTGTGGCGTCAGCCTCCTGCCAGAGCCGCCAGCAGCAGCAAGGCCACGATATTCGTGATCTTGATCATCGGATTTACCGCCGGACCCGCCGTGTCCTTGTAAGGATCGCCGACCGTATCGCCGGTCACGGCTGCCTTGTGCGCTTCCGAACCCTTGCCGCCGTGATTGCCGTCTTCGATGTATTTCTTCGCATTGTCCCACGCACCGCCACCGGCGGTCATGGAGAGTGCAACGAAGATGCCGCCGACAATCACGCCGAGCAACAACGCGCCGAGAGCCGCAAAGCCGTTTTCCTGCCCTGCGATGAGCGTGATCAGGAAATAGACGACGATCGGTGCGAGCACTGGCAGCATGGAAGGAATGATCATTTCCTTGATGGCGGCCTTGGTCACGAGGTCGACGGTGCGCGCATAATCCGGACGGCTGGTGCCGGCCATGATGCCCGCGTCACCTGCGAATTGTTCGCGCACGTCCTTCACCACGTCGCCTGCGGCACGGCCCACGGCGGTCATCCCCATGGCACCGAAGAGGTAGGGAAGCAGCGCGCCCAGCAGCAGGCCGACGATGACGTACGGGTTCTCAAGGCTGAAATCGACGTCGGCAGCCGGGAAATATTCGGCAAGGTCGGTGGTGTAGGCCGCGAACAGCACCAGCGCGGCAAGCCCCGCCGATCCGATGGCATAGCCCTTGGTCACCGCCTTGGTGGTGTTACCCACCGCATCGAGCAGATCGGTCTTTTCCCGAACGCTGTCGTCCAGACCCGCCATCTCTGCAATGCCGCCCGCATTATCGGTGACCGGACCATAGGCATCGAGCGCCACGACCATTCCCGCCAGCGCCAGCATCGCGGTGGCAGCATAGGCGATGCCCATTAGGCCAGCGAGCTGGTAAGTAACGATAATGCCAGCCACGATCAGGATCGTCGGCAGCGCGGTCGATTCCAGGCTGATGGCCAGCCCTTGAATCACATTCGTTCCATGGCCCGTTTCCGAAGCCTTGGCGATCGAGCGGACCGGGCGATAATTGGTGCCGGTGTAATATTCGGTGATCCAGATGATCAGGCCGGTGATGGCGAGACCCACGATGGAGCAGTAGAACAGCGCCCAGCCAGTGAAGGATTTCACCTGCTCCGACACGCCTTCTTCCGATACTGGAGCACCCGGATCGACATTGACCGGCGCGCCGCCGATGACCGTGTCCAGGCCGCCCAGCGCCACATGGATGGCCACACCGATCAGCGGGATCGACAGGATCGCCGTGATGACGAAGCCCTTGTACATCGCGCCCATGACATTCGTGCCGCCCTTGGACAGCTTCACGAAATAGGTACCGATGATGCTGGTCACGATGCACGCCCCGCCGATCAACAGCGGGAGCGCCATCATCGGCAGCAACAGATCGCCGAGCCCTTTGAGCAGCAGCGCGGTGAGAACCATCGTCGCACCCACGGTGACGACATAAGTTTCGAACAGATCGGCGGCCATTCCGGCGCAGTCGCCGACGTTATCGCCCACATTGTCGGCAATGACGGCGGGATTGCGCGGATCGTCTTCGGGAATACCTGCTTCCACCTTGCCGACGAGGTCGGCGCCCACATCGGCAGCCTTGGTGAAGATACCGCCGCCTAGCCGCGCGAAAATCGAGATCAGCGATGCGCCGAAAGCCAAGCCGACGAGGCCGTCGATTACCTCGCGGCTGTTGGCGGCATGTCCGGCGGGGCCGACAAGATACCAGAAGAACACTGCAATCGCGAGCAGGGCGAGGCCAGCCACGAGCATGCCGGTGATGGCACCTGCGCGAAAGGCGAGGGTCAGGCCCTGCTGCAATCCGCTTTGCGCAGCAGCAGCGGTGCGGACATTGGATTGCACCGAGATATTCATCCCGATGAAGCCAGCAACGCCCGACAGGATCGCGCCGATAACAAAACCGATGGCCGGAATCATGCCGAGGAAGATGAACACCAGAATGGCGACTACCACGCCGACGAGTGCGATGGTGGTGTACTGCCGCTTGAGATAGGCCTGCGCACCTTCCTGAATGGCCGCGGCGATCTCCTGCATGCGTTCATTGCCGGCGCCTGCTGCAAGCACCTGACGACTGGTGACGAAGCCGTAGACGATGGCGAGTAAACCCAACCCAATGGATATGATGACTAGATCCACGAAACTCTCCCCTCCTGCTTATATGTATCGCGTCCAGTGGGAGACACCGGCGTAGCGTGGCATGAAGGTATAGGCGGCATGGAATTGCTGGCAAGGGCCTTGCCGCGCACTGTTCGGAAGGCCTGCGCTTCCGATCGGGTAATGTCAGTGCGTGTAACCCAGTGCGCCGGACGGAGGCGCACCATCGAGAAGGATGGGATCCGTCCCCTTCTCGAGGACGCGGCCGATGGGGGTTGCCATGTGTTGGCGCTCCAGCCCTTCAGGCCCCGTACACAGCAAGACGTAATCGTCGCCCCAACGCAAAGCGTCTTCCAAACGGCCGTGGGGAGCGAGCGGCGCGATTTGATCGGAATTGAGAGCCAGGGTCATATTACTGGCGGCAGCAACCCGCGAAGCATCGAGCAATAGTCCATCCGATACATCCATCATCGCGGAGACATGCGGTGCCAAGGCCGCCCCAAGTTCCAGCTGAGGAACCGGGCGGCGATATGCGGTATCGTCGCCCTCCAAATCGTCACGTATGGCTTCGAAACCAAGCATGGCCCGGCCGATCGCGCCACCCAGATAAACTACGTCTCCAGGCTTCGCTCCGCTCCGTGATGGGACCGGCGTGTGAGTTGCCCGTCCGATCGCCGTGCAGCCCCATACGCGCCTTCCCTCGGCGCTGACCGTGTCTCCGCCGAGTAGCGGGACGTCATAGGCGTCCAGAATTTCGCCAAGGCCGGTTACGAACCGATGATCGTCGGTTCCGAGCATCTGGGAAATCAGCACGCCCATGGGCTGCGCGCCCTTCGCCGCGAGATCGGAGAGATTTACAGCCACCAGCTTCCAAGCGATATCGGCGAGATCCTGCCCTTCGAAAACGTGGACGCCTTCGACCATCGTATCGTGCGTGAGCACCAACGTCTCTCCGCCGAGATCGATGACGGCGGCATCGTCTTCTAAACCCCGCGCGGCCGGTGTGGTGGCGAGGGCTTTCAGCGCGGAAATGAATTCGGGCTCAGTCACAAAGACCCTCTATCCGGTCGTCCCGAGCTTGTCGAAGGAATGTCTGCTATTGCTCAGCGGTGCAGATCAATCGGTCAGAGTCCAAGAATTGGAATATGCGGCCAGAAATCAGCGTCCGATTTCCTTTGCCACCGCGTCGAGAATGCCATTCACGAACTTCGCCTCGCGATCATCGAAGAACGCTTTCGCCACGTCGACATATTCGCTGATCGCGGCAGCCTTTGGGACATCGCTGCGGGCCAGAAGTTCGTAGCTGCCTGCGCGCAAAATCTGAAGCATGGTCTTGTCGAGCCGCGCAAGCGTCCAGCCTGAAGCGAGGCGAGCGGTGAGGAGGTCGTCGATCTCGCCGCGACGGGCATCGACACCTTTGACCAGATCGTCGAAGAAATCCACGTCTGCATCGGCATATTCTTCGTCCTCGATAACCTTGCCGAGGCGATGCTGATGGAACTCGTTCAGCAGTTTGGCGGTCGCGGTGCCTTCCATCTGTTGCTGGTAAAGCGCCTGCACCGCCCCAAGGCGGGCAGCGCTGCGTGACTGGGACTTTGGGTTCTGGCTCAAGAAAGCCTCCTGGAAATCGAAAGGGCGTGCGCGGGAAGACCTTCGGCCTCGGCAAGCCGAACGGCAGCGGGCCCGATAGCCTTGAGCGCTTCGTCGGATGCTCCGATGAAACTTGTGCGCTTCATGAAATCGAGAACCGACAAGCCGCTGGCAAACCGAGCGCGGCGGCCGGTCGGCAACACATGGTTCGGTCCGGCGATATAATCACCTACGGCTTCGGGGGTCATGCGGCCGAGGAATACACTTCCGGCATGGCGCAGTTTGCGGAAGAGCGCTTCGGGATCGGCTGTTGCGATCTCGACATGTTCGGCGGCGAGCCGGTCGGACAGCGCCGGTGCTTCGTCGAGGCTGTCCACCAGCACTACAAGGCCGTGGTCATCCCAGCTGGTGCGGGCGGTTTTTGCAGTGGGCAAGTTGAGGAATTCGATGTCGATCGCGTCCATCACCTGCGATGCGAGCCCGCGATCATCGGTGATCAGGATCGATTGACTGGTAGGGTCATGCTCCGCCTGGCTGAGAAGGTCCGCAGCCAGCCATTCGGGCTTGTTATCCTTGTCGGCAATTACGAGAATTTCGCTCGGTCCGGCGACCATGTCGATGCCGACCACTCCATAGAGCTGGCGCTTTGCCTCGGCGACCCATGCATTGCCCGGGCCTGTGACCACGTCGACCCTTTTGATACGGTCGGTACCATAAGCAAGCGCTGCGACGGCCTGTGCACCTCCAACGCGGTAGATCTCATCCACGCCTGCAATATGCGCGGCAGCGAGAACGAGATCATTGACCTCGCCCTTTGGCGTAGGCGTGGTGACGACCAGACGCTCGACCCCGGCAACTTTGGCGGGAATGGCGTTCATGAGTAGTGAGGACGGATAGGCCGCACGTCCTCCGGGGACATAAAGGCCCGCTGCCTCTACTGCACTCCAGCGCGCGCCAAGGCGCATTCCGATATCGTCTGTGTAATCGCGATCTTCGGGTACCTGGCCCTCGTGATAGGCGCGAATGCGGCTGGCGGCGGTTTCCAGTGCGTCTCGAAGCTCTGCATCCAGATTATCGTAGGCCGCCTTGCAGGCTTCTTTCGAAATCGACCAGTCTTCGTCGGCGGAAAGATTATGGTGATCGAAGCGCGTGGTATATTCTACCAGCGCCTTGTCCCCACGTTCGCGCACTTCGTTGAGAATGGTGGATACGTCGCGGCCGACTTGCGCATCGCTTTCGCGCCGGTCTCGTACGACCTTGGCGAATTTCGTCTCGAAGTCGGCGTCGCTGGTCTTGAGAAATTGCATCAGGCCGCGCTCCGTTCTGCGCTGATGGCGCGGAAGGACTCTACCAGTTCGCTAACGCGGGGATCGGTTTTGAGCGCCGCCCGATTGACGATCAGGCGCGCGCTGATGTCCATGATCTTGCTGGTTTCAACCAGTCCGTTCTCGCGGAGAGTCGTGCCGGTGGAAACCAGATCCACGATCCGGCCTGCAAGCCCCAGTTCGGGGGCGATTTCCATGGCGCCGTTCAGCTTGACGCACTCGGCCTGAATGCCCTGCTGCTCGAAATGGCGGCGGGTAATATTTGGGTATTTCGTGGCGACGCGCAGGTGGCTGGCACCATTGGTCGCTGTTGCCCCCTTGGGTTCGGCGACAGACAGATGGCAGTGGCCGATATCAAGATCGACCGGTGCATACAACTCTGCATAATCGAATTCTTCGATCACATCGGACCCCACGATCCCCAGCTGGGCCGCACCATGCGCGACGAAAGTCGCCACGTCGAAAGCACGTACGCGGATCAGGCGCATGTCCTCGCGCGTAGTGGCAAACGTCAGCGAACGGTTCGCCTTGTCGTGAAACGCGTCTTCCGGCACGACGCCCGCGCGCGCCATGACGGGCAGCGCTTCGTCAAGGATGCGCCCCTTGGGGATGGCGAATGTAAGACTGTCGATCATAGCGCAGCGGCAGATAGGGATACGAGGCGAAAAGGGCAACGAGTATGGGTACAAGCGCGGTCATGGATATCGTTTCGGTGCCGAAAGCCATTGAATGGCAAGCCGAGCATGCGGAACAGGCAGGAGCACCGGGTACTGCACAGGTGGTGCGTGGGCTGATGGCGCTCAAAACAAGCGAAGCGGCGACCGCGCGCCGCATCTTCAATTGGCGGGGCCTATCACTGCGCGACGCCATGCCGCTTCGGATCGCCGCGGGTATCCATAACCTTCTCCTCACCGGTAACGAGCCCAGGTTGGAGGACGTTTACGCAGGCCGGATGCAATCCCAGGACGATGTGGATCTACTCATCAGGGAAGTTGTCGAGACCCACGATGCGCAACTGATGCCGTGGCTCGATGCTCCGCCGCAAACGAACGAAGCTGCCCGTTCGGCCAGTTTTGCGGCCGCCTTGCTATGGCTGGCCAATGGACGGACGACGTCCCAGTTCGAATTGCTGGAAATTGGCGCGAGCGCCGGCATCAACACGATGATGGGGCGATATCGTTATAATCTGGGCGGGGTACCGGTGGGGCCGAGCGGAAGCCGGATGGTCATTGAACCGGAATGGCGTGGATCACCTCCGCCTGCGGTGGAATTCGGTTTCGTCGATGCGAGGGGGAGCGATGTCGCACCGGTGGACCTTACCGATGAAGCACAGGCGCTGAGGCTGAAAAGTTACGTCTGGCCGGAAGCGATGGGGCGGATGGCCCGGATCGATGCCGCAATCTCGCTCGCCAAACGAATGCCGCCCGAAATTGAGCGCATGGATGCTGGCGAGTGGGTGGAAAGGGAATTGGCGCGTGAACCGGAGGAAGGTGTGACGCGGGTACTTGTGCATTCCATCATGTGGCAATATCTTCCCGACTTTACGCAAGAGCGGATCGAGAACGCGTTGCAAGCTGCGGGCGCAAGGGCGACTGCTACCGCTCCGCTGGCGCATGTTTCTCTGGAGACCAATCGAGAGACCTTCGCTCACGAATTGTCGGTCCGCTATTGGCCGGGTGGCGAACAGGCAGAGCATCTTGCCAATGCCCATCCCCATGGCGCCTGGGTCGAGTGGCTGGACTGATCAGCCGTCAGTCGGCCTGAATTTTCTCCATATACCCGTTGGCGACCATCGCGGCGACCTGATCGAGCAATAGGTCGGGCGTACGCCGCGCTTCTCCCATCGCTTCCTCCGACCCCTCTGCAACAATGACTTCGCGCTGGTTCGATGCAATCGCATCGACGATGCGCTGTGCGGCGTCGGCGGGCGGGATGCCGTTGTCGATCGCGCGATCGCTGCGATCCCGCCTGGTTCCGTCGCCATTGAGCGCGTTGCGGCTTACATCCGTGGCGACCGAACCCGGACAGACGACATGAACGTCGATGCCCTTCTGGGATAATTCCGCGCGTAGTGCGTCGGCATACCCGATAAGGCCGTGCTTGGCGGCGCAATAGGCAGTTCGCAGCGGAACGCCGACTTTGCCTGCGATGGATGAAATGAAGATCAGCTTCCCCGACCCGGATTCGAGCATTTGCGGGAGGAGGGCCTGGGTGGCCGCAATCTGAGAAACGAGATCGATATCGATGATATCGCGAAAGACCTGCATGTCGGTGTCGATCGCGGCGCTCCGCTGGGAAATGCCGGCATTGGCAACGAAGATATCGACTCCGCTTCTCCACCCGGTCGCCTTGCGTGTCGCTTCCAGCATTGCCTGTTCGTCACGCACATCGAACGGCAGGGTGAGCGTTTCGGTTTCCAGCCTTTGCGCGATAGCGGAAAGCCGGTCGTGATCGCGTCCCGAGAGAATGATGAAGGCCCCCCGGTTCGCCCACTCTTCGGCGAGCGCAGCGCCGATGCCGGACGAGGCCCCAGTGATCCAGACGGTTTGACCTTCAAAATTCATGCTCGTTTCCTTATGGATAGGTAACGGTATTCGGCTCGCCGTCAGGCAAGGGAATGAATTCTTCCTCGTCTCCGGGCACGATCGGAAACCGCCCCTTCCGCCAGTCTTCCTTGGCCTGCCGGATACGCTCGCGGCTCGAGCTCACGAAGTTCCACCATGCATGACGTTCGGTCTGAAACGCCTCACCGCCAAGCAGGATCACGCGTGCGCCAGTATTGCTTGCCAACGTCATGTCCCGCCCGGGCTGGAGAATCGCCAGTTCGTAAAGCTTGAGGTCGATCCCATCGACGCTGGCCTCGCCATGGACTAGCATGACGGCGCGTTCGTCGGCATCGTCTTCCAGGGGAATGGCGCCCCCGGCTCCCAGTATGATTTCGGCATAGATCGTACTGGCGTAAGTCGTGGTCGGCGCAGTTTCTCCCCACAAGCTGCCCATGATCACGATAGCTTTGGCACGGCCATCCTCGATCACCGGGAGAGCGCCCACCGCCTCAAAGGCAGGATCGATCTCTTCGCGCCCGTCAGGCAGGGCGAGCCATGTTTGCATGCCGTATAGCTTCGGCCCGGCCTCGCGTTCCGCATCCGGCGAACGCTCGGAATGCACGATGCCCTTTCCCGCGGTCATCAGGTTCACCTGCCCCGGACGGATGGTGGAAAAGGTGCCCAGACTATCACGATGGTCGATCGCGCCTTCGAACAGCCAGGTCACGGTGGCAAGATTGATATGGGGGTGAGGGCGCACCTCCATGCCCTTGCCCAGATCGAGGTGGGCCGGTCCGAACTGGTCGACGAAGATAAACGGCCCCACCATCGATCGCTTCTTCGAAGGCAGAACCCGCCTTACCTGAAACTGCCCGAGATCATGGGTCGTGGGCGTCAACGTCAGTTCGAACTGGCTCATTCCCCATCGAGCTCCTCGTAATGGCGGAAAATGCCGTCCTCGTTGAAGGGCAAACGTTTTTCACTCGCGAGATAGGTAGCCACGCCTTCGATCTTTGCGACCGCATCTCGGGCCGCGACCAGGCGCGGATAATCCCCCTCAATGGATTTCATCCGGCGAGGGAAAGCATACCGCAAGCCCTCGATCAGCTGGAAAATCGAGGTGTCTACGTGAGACCATTTTTCGCCCGCGGCAAAAGGCCCGTCGATCTTGCCATAGGCCTTTTCGAAGTGATCGAAATATTTGGGAATACGTTCTTCCCTGAATGACTTCGCAGCCTGCGCTGCGGCCTCCTTCTGATCGTCGTAATAGAGGCCGCCGGACACCGGATGATGGGTATCATGGACCTCGGCGACGATGTCCGTGATGGTCAGCTGTAGCTGGATCAGATGCAGATCGGTCTTGCTGTCGCCAGTTCCCAGATCATGCCGTTCTGTCAGCCAGGAACAAATATGGGCAACCTGGGCGATGGCAAAGTCATCGTCGCGATCTACGAGATAGGGCGTGGCATAGGGAGCAAACTGGACCGACTTTTCGCGTTCCTCCATATCCTCCACCAGCGCCTGTGCATCTCTATCCCGCGCCCGGTCGCGCCAAGCTATATCGGCAGCGGCCATGAACAGCCGGACGAATTCTCCGCGGCCCTGGATCGAAGGCCAGTACCACAGATCGTAGGGTGCCCCGCTCATGGTGTGGGCGCCGATGCTTGAATTGCCAAAGCATGTACCCGGTCACCCGGAATGTCCCCCAAGGCCCGATTAACTGCCCGCTGTCGTTCGACGCGGTTCATATCGGCGAAGGCAGGGGCTTCGATAACAACCGTAAAATGGGATTCCCCGCTGCCATCGTCCCCGGCATGGCCGTGGTGTTTGGCGCTATCGTTTATTACATCGAGCCGGGTAGGGCTGAATGCCTCGGTTAAAAGGCGTTCCATTTCCTGCTGGACCGTTTCGGCCATCCGCTGAATTCTCCTGATTAAAAGGTCTGCATCTTGTCGGGGGTTTGCATCCGGCAAATCCCTCACCATTCTAGAACGAATGCGCCAGTCAAAGTTTCACGGAAGATACGAAGATAGCGACCGGGTATGCGATCACCCCGCTTGTGACGAGCCCGGTGAGTTCCGTGCGCCGGGCAGTGGCCATCGGTTCGATGGGCCCGGTCAGTGGCGCTGGATGTGTCTCGAACACGTTCGCGAATTCAACGCTGGTTACGATTGGTTCGAGGGCATGAGCGCGGAAGAGATCCTCGACGCACAAGGACCGGTGAGCGGCTGGCGTACCGAAAGCCCGAGCTTCCGGCCAACCGCAGGCGTGGATGGAATGCCGCGCTGGGCCGACTACACCGATCCCCTCGAAGCGATCTCGGCCCGCGCCAGCGGGATCAAGAGCCGCGCCCGACGCGAAGCGGAAATGGCCATGGATGGAAGGTTCAGCCGCGAAGAGGCAGAGGCTCTCGAAGTGATGGGGCTGGGTACCGATACGGACAAAAGCAGGCTGAGGCGGCGTTATACGGAGCTGGTGCGCCGCTATCATCCAGATCGCAATGGGGGTGACCGTCAGTACGAAACCCGGCTCAATCGCGTGGTCGAGGCCTATCAGACCCTAAGAAAAGCTCGCGCCATCGGGTAAGAGAATATCTCGTTGAACGATTAGTCCGTTCAACCCTGTTCGCACTTGCGAAGTGCGCCGGTTTTTGTCTTGGGTAATCACACTATGACAGGCGCATTCGTTCTCAGCATCAATATGTTCGTGGCGGCGCTGTTTGCGGTAGCATTCGCCGTGGTGGCATCGACCAATCCCACGGTCAGGGGCGCGCGATGGCTGGCGGCAGGCTATGGCGTAGGTGTTCTCGATGTCGCCCTGGAATTCAGCCTTCCTTGGCTGGTGCATCCGGATCTTGCCGTTTTCAGTATCTATGTCGTCTATCTTACGGCTCTGACATGCGGCGTGATCGGTGTCGCGACCCATTATGGGGCGCCGCCGCCCAAGCATGGTATCATCCTGATCTGGATTTTGGCCGTGGCGCTGATTCCCGTGATGATGTCGCTTCCTTACGGGTCAGGGCCAAGGACGCTGCTTTATCAAATTCCGTATGTCTTTCTCCAGCTGTTGATGACGTTGGTGGTACTGCGGGCCAGCCGGAAAATGGCTCTCGACAAGCTCCTGATCGTCGTAAGCTCTCTGGTCGCCGGGACTTATCTCGTGAAAGCGGCAGTCGCCTGGAAGATCGGCATCGCGAGCGGACCGCAAGGCTATCTGTCCTCGGATTATGCGGCGATCTCCCAAACCCTCGGCGCAGTGTTTCTCATTGCCCTGGCGCTGGTTCTTCTTCTGGTCATCATGCGCGACACGACCATTGAGATGGTGGTGCGTACCGAAACCGATCCGCTGTCCGGTCTTCTCAACAGGCGTGGCTTTGCAAGATATGCCGAAAAGTCTGTTCTTTACGCACAGAGAAATAAGCTGCCCCTCGCTCTAGTTTCGATCGATCTCGATCGCTTCAAGGCTATCAACGACAGCTTTGGTCATGCGGCTGGCGACATGGTTATCGCCGATTTTGCAGATGTGCTTGCCACATCGGTCAAGGGCAATGACCTTGTTGCGCGCATGGGAGGGGAGGAATTTGCGATTCTTCTTCCGGGCCGCAGCGCTGTAGAAGCAAGGGTTATCGCTGAATCGATAAGAAAATCCATTCCCGAACTTTTGCCGCAACGCCTGGATCTGGAGATGCCGGTAACGGCATCTTTCGGAGTAGCCGAACTGGCCGAGACCGATGGACTCGCCGATCTCAGTAGAAGGTCCGATCAGGCGCTGTATGAAGCCAAGGCAAAGGGGCGCGATCGAATTTCAATTGTGTATCAGTAATACCGGTTTGTGTTGCAGCCCGGGCGATCCTGCTGAACCCTTTCCCAGGGTTTGCCAAGATCGGATACTTCCCATACGGTCCGGTCGGCTACCTCCCGCGAAAGCATCCGGCTCGCAGGGAACCGGCGCAGAGGTTTCTCATTGGGCTGGTTGGAGCCGCAAATAGATGTCAGAAAACAAAAGTCGCCCCGGGCTGAAGTCCTCCCACCAAGCGCACCGTCCTATTCTCCCCTCTGACATTCAGAGGAAGGGTTTCGACGGCGCTACCGGACTGCTGTTCGAACAGGCGATGGGGCAGACACGAATGGCTGTCTGTCTCACAGATCCCCGGCTCGAAGATGATCCGATTATTTTCTGCAACGAAGCGTTCGAGCAGCTTACCGGATATGATCACGACGAGATCGTCGGCCGTAATTGCCGGTTTCTTCAGGGGCCGGATACGGATCAGGCACAGGTAGCCAAGATCCGCGATGCGATCCGCGAGGAAAGCGTCGTTGTCGTCGAGCTGCTCAATTACCGCAAAGACGGCTCGAGTTTCTGGAACACGCTCCATCTGGGCCCGATATATGACGAGGAAGGAAACCTGCGGTATTTCTTCGGCAGTCAATGGGACGTTACCGATATCCACCAGTCCCGCGCCGAGGAACGCCATGCCAAGGCGATGGCCCGCGAGGTTTCGCATCGCCTCAAGAACGTGTTCGCCGTCGTCGGAGGCATCGTGAACATCACCGGCCGCTCGATGGATGCGCGCCCGGTCGCGAAAAAGATCAACGACCGTATCCAGGCCCTCGGTCGCTCCTACGAACCTACGCTGGATGAAGCCGCACTCGGCACGATCCATGTCGGGCAGGCCATACGGTCGGTTCTGGCACCTTACGATCCCGAAGGCGACAGGTTCGTGTTCGAGGGCAACGGAGTCCGGACCGAGCCCAACGCCATTTCGGCTATCGGTCTGACGCTGCACGAACTGGCGACCAACGCTACGAAATACGGCGCGCTTTCGAACCGCGACGGGAAGATCACCGTTTATTGGAAACACACCAGGGACAAGATGGACAATTCCGCGCTGGAAGTGACCTGGATAGAGCGTGGTGGACCGCGCATAGAAACCAAACCGGATGAAGATGGAACCGGCTTCAATATCGCGAAAACCCTTCTCAAGCATGCGCGCGGGGTCCTCGAAACCGACTGGCACGCCGAAGGTCTGGAAGCGCGCATCATCGTCCCCATAACCAGAAGATCCGTATGAGCCTCACCTACCTGGTTCTCGAAGACGAACCGCTGATTGCCATGGACCTCGAGTTCGCCTTCGAAGACATCGGGCATCGCGCCGTCGTCGCGGTGAACAATGCCGAGGCGAGCCGCGCCATATCGGACCATCAGATCGCTGGCGCGGTGCTCGACGTGAGCCTGGGCGATGGCGAGACATGCGAACCCACCGCGCGAGCGCTGAGCGAACAGAACATTCCCTTCGTTCTTCATACAGGCGATCTCGATCGCGTGGGAGAGCACTTGCGAGAGCTCAACGCTCCCGTCCTACCCAAGCCGCAAGCGGCGGATGATGTCATCGGCAAGCTGGTCGGGATGTCCAAAGAGGCCTGATCAAGGGCCGCAGCGCGGTCAATCCTGGCGGAAAGCCCAGCGCAAGGTCCGCGCCGTTCCCCATGTCATAGCCCGCGCCGATAACGCGCCCAGGGCCGGGCGTTTCAACCCGAGCATCGATCGGGCGAAGGGTGGTAGCAGCGTGACGCTTTCGCTCACGATCGCCTTCTGCAGCGCGGGCGGGGCGCCTTCCGGCTTGATGGAAACCACGAACTGCGCAACCTCGCGGGCCTGAGGGCTGGTGTGTAGATCCTCGCGCAGTTCGCGGAAGATCGTTTCTGCCTCGCGCCTGTTCGTAGGAATGGGATCCGCGCCCAGCGCCTCTGCGACAGTTGCGAACTGGCGGTAATATTCGTCCTGCTCGTGGCCGGGCATATCGGGCCGCGTCACGCGCATATAGCCGGCAAGGAAGCTGGTGGCCTCTGCCACATGGACCCAGGCCAGCGTGCGCGGGTCGGTGGCGGAATAGGGTGAGCCGTCGGGCAGGGTGCCTTTGACTTGTCTGTGTATGCGGTTGACCCGCTCGATCGACTGCATCGCCACCTCGCGGTCGGCAAAGGTCGTATCGGTAATGAAATGCGCCGTGCGGGCCAGCCTCCCGTGCATGTCGCTGCGAAAGTTGGAGAAATCGAGCACGCCCTGCAACGCATGCGGATGCAGCATCTGCAGGAACAGCCCGCGCACGCCGCCCACCATCATTCCCACCACATCGGCGTGGACCATGCGGATCGGGCTGTCTTTTTCGAACAGGGCATCGTCCGACGCAGGGCGCGGCTGGGCCTGTGCATTGCCTTCGTTGAAGGCGGCGCGCACATTGCCGATTATCCGCTGGCGTAGAAATTCGAGGGGATCGGGGCGATTCACAAACCCAATATAGGCTTGGCGTTGCCAAGATAAATGCCTAGGTCGGCAGGGCGATGAACGATATGACTGACAAGAGCTTCGAACCTTCCGAAAAAACCGTGCTTCCCGCGCCCGACATCGAAGTCGATGTGCGCGAGACTTTCGGTATCGATATCGACTGGAAGGTGCCCGCTTTCTCCAAGCCCGATCCACGCACGCCCGACCGTGACGAGGCTTACGTGTTCGATGCGGACACCACGCTGGCCATTCTGGCAGGGTTCGCGCACGATCGCCGCGTGATGGTGCAGGGTTATCACGGCACAGGTAAGTCCACCCATATCGAACAGGTGGCCGCGCGCCTCAACTGGCCGTGCATCCGCATCAACCTCGATGCCCATATCAGCCGTATCGACCTGGTCGGGCGCGATGCCATCGTGCTGCGCGACGGGCTGCAGGTCACCGAATTTCGCGAAGGCCTGCTGCCATGGGCGCTCCAGCACCCGGTGGCGCTGGTGTTCGACGAATATGACGCGGGCCGCCCGGACGTGATGTTCGTGATCCAGCGCGTGCTGGAACAGCAGGGCAAGCTGACCCTGCTCGACCAGAACCGCGTGATCCGGCCCGATGCCAATTTCCGCCTGTTCGCGACCGCCAATACCGTCGGCCTTGGCGATACCAGCGGGCTGTATCACGGCACGCAGGCTATCAACCAGGGCCAGATGGACCGCTGGAACATCGTTACCGCGCTGAACTATCTGCCCGCCGAGATCGAGCAGGAAATCGTCGAGGCGAAGAACCCCGATACCGATCCCAAGGTGCTGGCCGACATGATCAAGGTGGCTGATCTTTCGCGGCAGGGCTTCATCAATGGCGATATCAGCACGGTGATGAGCCCGCGTACGGTCATAACCTGGGCGCAGAACCATGCCATCTTCAAGGATGTCGGCTTTTCCTTCCGCCTGTCCTTCCTCAACAAATGCGACGAGGAAGAGCGCATGCTGGTTGCCGAATATTACCAGCGCGTCTTCGGCGAGGATCTGCCGGAGAGCGTGGTCGGCAAGAGTTAAGGTTGCCCGTACTATGCATGGCTGTGTTATTAGTATAGCACAGTGAGCGTATGGGCGTTTTCGATTCCATCTTCCGGCGTAACCGGCCCGAACCCGAACCGCCCGGGCACCGGGGCTATTATGCGCTCAATGACGATTGGGACGATGACGACGCCTGGGACGAGCGGCTCGATGAAATAGATCCTGCGGTCGGCACGGAGGAACGCCGGCGGCTCAAATGGTGGCAGCGCGAACACTGGTTCGGACGCCGCAAGCGCTGGTGGCTGATCCGTGGGCTGGCGGCCATGATGGCACTGTTCATCATTCTGGTCGGCTGGCTGGCGATTACCGCGCCGCTCAACAAGTCGCTCGAACCGATCGCGCCGCCGCAAATAACGCTGCTTGCATCCGACGGAACGCCGATCGCGCGCAATGGCGCAGTGGTGGACGAACCGGTCGAGATCGCGAAACTTCCACCGCATGTGGTGGAAGCCTTCCTCGCCATCGAGGATCGCCGGTTTTACGATCACTGGGGCGTCGATCCCCGCGGTATCGCCCGCGCGGCCTTCACCGGCACGGGCGGCGGTTCCACCATTACCCAGCAGCTGGCGAAATTCACCTTCCTGACGCCCGAACGCAGTCTCTCTCGCAAGGCGCGCGAAGCCCTGATCGCGTTCTGGCTGGAAGCTTGGCTGACCAAGGACGAGATTTTAGAGCGGTATCTGTCCAACGCCTATTTCGGTGACAATGTGTACGGCCTGCGCGCGGCCAGCCTCCATTATTTCTATCGCAAGCCGGAAAACCTGCTGCCCAATCAGGCCGCCATGCTGGCGGGCCTGTTGCAGGCACCCAGCGCCTATGCGCCCACCCGCCATTACGACCGCGCCGAAAAGCGCATGCAACTGGTCGTCCAGTCGATGGTCGCCGCAGGCTACATCACCAAGGCGGAGGGCAGGGCCATGCGCCCGCCGTCTCTCGATGTGCGGCTGAAAAGCGATCTGCCGACCGGCACCTATTTCGCGGACTGGGCACTGCCCGAAGCGCGCAAGGCATCGGAAACGGGATATTCGCGGCACACGCTGACCACCACGCTCGATGCCCGCCTGCAGAACATCGCCCGCCGGGTGACGAGCCGCGCCCCGCTAGGTGAGGCGCAAGTCGCGCTGGTGGCGATGCGTACCAATGGTGAAGTGGTCGCCATGATCGGCGGCAAGGATTACGAGAAATCGCCCTTCAACCGCGCCACGCAGGCAAAGCGCCAGCCCGGATCGACCTTCAAGCTGTTCGTCTATCTCGCCGCGCTGCGCGATGGCTGGGATCCGGATGACACGATCAGCAATCGCAAGATCGAAGAAGGCGGCTATCGGCCCGAGAATTCCGGCGGCCGTTATTCTGACAGCCTGACGCTGCAGCAGGCCTTCGCTCAATCGAGCAATGTCGCCGCGGTGCGCCTGTTCGGCGAAGTGGGCAGCGAAAAGGTGATCGAGACCGCGCGCGATCTGGGCGTGACTTCGCCGCTGACCAAGGGCGATCCCAGCATGGCGCTGGGTACGTCCACCATGAGCCTGCTTGAACTGACGGCAGCCTATGCCGGGGTTGCTGGCAACGCCTTTCCGGTCGAACCGCGGGCATTTGTCGGGCCGGAGAAGGGCTGGTTCGAACGCATGGTCGATGGGCCTTCCAGCCTTTCGGATTCCACTGCGCGGAAGATGGAGCAATTGCTGGGCGGCGTGATCGATGCGGGTACGGGGCGCAGCGCGAGACTTTCCGTACCTGCTTTCGGCAAGACCGGCACCACACAGGACAATCGCGATGCGGTCTTCGTGGGCTATGCCGGCGATCTGGTAGTCGGCGTATGGATCGGCAATGACGACAATTCGCCGTTAAAGGGTGTGTCCGGCGGCGGCCTGCCTGCGCGCATCTGGCGCGATTTCATGAGCCAGGCACTGGGCACAAGCGCTGCCCCCAACCGTCCAGCGCCCACCGATCTTCCCGATCCGGGCGGGCCGGTCGAACCGCTCGACGTGCCCGATCTCGGCGATATCCCGATCGGTGACGGCAATTCGCGCGTGCGTATCCGTGACGGCGAGGCCATCTTCACCACCGAGATCGATGGCGTGCCGGTCGACATTCGGGTCGGCGAAAACGGCATCGGTGTGGACGAACAGGCGATCGAGCAGGCGCGGCGCGCGGCCGAGCAACGGCGCGAGGAGGCCGAACAGAATTACGAGGATATAAGGCGCGAAGTCGAACGCCAGCGAGAGCTTGGAGGCAATTAGCTTTCGGGCGCGGCCATCAGCACATTCATCACTGCTGTTGCGATGGGGCGCGAACGATCGTCCTGCCACGCCTCGACCGTAAGGTTGGCGCTTCGCCGACCCAGCTTGGTGATGCGGCCCTTTGCAAAGCTCGTCTGGCTTTTACCGGCAGCAAGATACTGGACCGTGATGTTTATCGGTTTCAGGATCGCCACCCGCTCGATCCGCGCCAGTTCTGCACGCAGCGCGGCATAGCCTGCGGTTTCCAGCAAGCCACCGGTCGCCCCGCCATGGAAATGTTCTGGCCGCCCTTCGACGGCTTCGACGAAATCCACCCGCATGATTGGCGCGCCATCTTCCCATTCGGACAGCTCTATGCCCAGCGAACGCGAATAGGGCGTCAGGATCTCGATGTCCGGAGTGTATGGCGCATCAGCCATTGGGCAGCTCCCGCTTGGCGCCGCCGCCGATCTTCATGAAAACTGCCTGGATATGCGCCACAGGATCGTCGGCATCGCCATCATGCGCCAGCCCGCGTACAAAGGCTGCGCTGCGCGTGATGCGATAGCATTGCGAGCGGCCGAATACCGCTGCGCCGTCGCGCGCCGGGCGAACGTAATCGACTCGCAGGTCGAGGGTGGCGATCGGTTCGAAGCGATCCATCGCCTTCCAGATGGCAATGCCGCTGGCCATGTCCATCAGGCTGAGAATCGGACCCGAGGCGAGAACATGCTGGCCTTCCTCGCCCAGCAGGTCCTCGCGCCATGGGAGTTCGAGTTCCACCCAGTCATCGCCATGGTTGGTATAGCGCAGGCCGAGCCATCCGGGATGGCCGCGACTGGTCAGGAACGGCGTCGCCGTTGCCGGGTCGAAATTGGGTTGGTTCACGCTATCATTCATTTTTCAGTCACTTGCGTTGGCGAACCCATGTGTTTTTAGCCCCACTGCTCTGCGGCATTCGGGGCCTGTTGTCCAACCTCAAATGCGAGCTTTTTGGGACTGGTTGCGGTCCTGCTTTATGCAAGAGAAGGTCCGATCGTGGGTGGAAAGCCGACTTGGGGAATTATCACGCTTGATGGCCGACTTTGCGCCGCTTGTGGACTGGCGGCTTTGGGGTTGTGATTGCCGAATAACCGACCGTCGCAGCGCTTTACGGTCGATTGTGATCGCGCAGCCAGTTTGGCTATTGCTGGTCGGCAGCACCGTTTCCGTAGCGGCAACTGCGTGACAGCAGGCGCACCTATTAACCGCGTTTGCGGTTATTTCCGGTTGCCATATCCGATCCCCTACTCACTTCGAAAATTGTCGGTTGGGTACAAGCCGGAGGGGAACGAGCGGAAAGCTGAATCGGCCATAAATTTCGTCTCATAAATCTATCGGCCCGCCACGAAATTTTCCAAAAGGCAACTCTGGAAGAACCGCATGCGGAGCGCCGTTTCTCTAGGTTTTTCTGGATGTAAATACTTGGTGTGACCTACGCAAAGTTACCTAAAGGTTCACTATTTGTCTCTGCGTCACCCTGATAGCTTTTGAACTGCCGGTGCCTGGGAAGGATCGTCGAAAGCTCGGTCGAGCCGGCCGATGCCTATCAAAACTATCTCGCCTGGTTGCCGGCAGACCGCCAGACGCAGGCCTTCGTCGCCGGGGCTTCGGGGATCTAATGAAGTATCAACCTCACATCGATGGACTTAGAACGGTGGCGGTGCTGCCCGTGTTGATTTTCCATCTGGGCAGTTCGCTGTTCCCCGGCGGATATGTGGGCGTGGATATCTTCTTCGTGATCAGCGGCTTTTTGATCACAGGCATTCTGCTAAAGGACATCGAACTAGGCCGCTATGCGCTGCTCGAGTTCTACAAAAGGCGCATCCTTCGAATTCTCCCGGCTCTTGCGTTGGTGCTGATCGCAACCTTCATCGCCTCCGGGCTGCTTTTTTTTGAAGCCGATCGGGTCGAGACCGGAAAATCGATTGCGGCCGCTGCTGCCTTCGTATCCAATTTCTATTTCTTCAGGGATGCCTGCTACTTTACCGCGCCAGCTGAAACCCAGCCTCTGCTGCACACCTGGTCGTTGGCCGTCGAAGAACAGTTCTACATCTTCTTCCCACCGCTACTCTTCCTAACATGCCAATATGCACGACGATTCCTTCTGCCGATTGTGATCGGGTTAATCGTGGTCTCGCTGATCGGGTGCGTTGTCCTTACTTCGATACACCAACCAGCCGCGTTCTATCTCCTTCCGCCGCGGGCATGGGAGCTTGGAATCGGTTGCGCGCTTGCCATCGTCGCTGCGCGTGGCCCCATTAAGCAGTCGGGCTTCTTCCGATTGCTCGGACCCATCGGTCTCGTTCTTACTGTCGTGCCCATGATGCTCCTTACCAGCGAATCGGCGTTTCCGAGCTGGAACGCCATCGCGCCGGTGATCGGGGCTATGCTGCTGATTGGGTGGGGCGCCGATGGCGTCGTCGGCCGGGTCCTGTCTTCCCGCCCCTTTGTTGAGATCGGGAAGATCAGTTACAGCCTCTATCTCTGGCATTGGCCGGTAATCGTCTTCTGGAAAGCCTATTCGGGCGAACAGCTTTCGGATGGCGAGATGATCGCACTAGCGCTCGTGTCATGCGCTCTGGGCGCCATCTCCACCTACGTAGTCGAGCGCCCCTTCCGTACCCAGCGGGCGCGCTCCATTTCAGCACGCCGCGTCATTATAGGTGGCGGACCTGTCCTTGCCGGACTGGCAGGCATGGGCGTGGTTGGGGCGGCAAACGCCGCCACTTTACGGACATTCCCCGAAGATGTCCGGCGGATCGCTGCAACTGTCGAATACCGGACATGGCCCGACTACATGAGGCAATTCCGGACCGGCAGCTGCCTCATTGGGCAAGCCCATGGCAGCTTCGATGCCTTCGATCGGGCCGAATGCGCAACATTCGACCCAACGAAACGAAACGTCCTCGTGATCGGTGATAGCCACGCTGCTCAATATTGGGGTGCGCTGCAGCAAGCGATGCCCGATGCGAACGTCATGCAGGCTACCTCGTCGGGATGCCGCGCCTTGATCGGCACCGACGGCGCGAAGAGATGCACTGATCTAAGGAGTTGGGTTTTTTCGGAATTTCTACCGTCGCAGAGAATCGATCTGGTGATCCTAGGTGGACGCTGGCGGGAAGACGAGATGCAATTTGTAGGACCAACCTTAGCAACTCTGAAGGGATTGGCGGATAAGGTCGTCGTGGTCGGACCAACAGTCGAATATGAAGGCACATTTCCCGAAATGCTGGCTCGCAGCAAGCTGACGGGGGAAGAATTCGATTTCGCGGCAGCGAGGACACCGGGCCGTGATCACATGAATGTCCTCATGCGAGATGCGACAGAGGCGGCAGGTGCGGAGTATGTCGACGTCCTCGGGACGGAGTGCGCACTGCAAACCTGCCTGCTCTTCGCGCCAGATGGAGTACCGATGCAATTTGACTACGGTCACCTCACGTTGTCAGGTGCTCGCTACATCGTCGCCGAGAACTTGCAGACTATCTCCGGGAAAGGAGACCTGCGCTAGACAATCGCCATTGTCCGACAGGCCCGGGAGCTGATGCGGGGTGTCCTTAGTCGGGTCTTCTGGGGAGTTGCCAACAAACTACTACCACAAGTCATCCATGGGACTTTTCGATGTCCGCGGAAAACCGCACCGCGCGGCCATGCTTCAATCTAGGGCGATGGCCTAAACACCAGCTCCCGCCCGACAGCGTCCTACCAGAGCGTGTAGATGGTCAGCATGAACAGCAGCACCAGTACGCAGAAAGCTGCTGCCCGGCCGGCTGCCTGAAGCATGCCGCCGGCATGGTCATTGCAGCTGCTCGCCTGTTCGAAGACTTTGAGAAAACTCATATCCGTTTTTGCTCCCCATCAAAAACCGCCGCCTGCCAAAGCGTCTATCGCACCCTGCAGAATGATCGCAGCGGCGTGGCTGTCGACCTTCTCTGCCCTCTTGGCACGGCTCATGTCCTGGCCGATCATGGCGCTCAGCGCGCTCGAGGTCGACCACCTTTCGTCCCATAGAAGTATGGGAAGTTCAAGCGCCTGGGAAAGATTTCGGGCATAGGCGCGGCTGGCCTGCGCGCGCGGGCCCTCGCTGCCGTCCATGTTGAGCGGCAGGCCGATCACGATACCCTTGATATTCCGCTCGGCGACGATCTCCTTCAGCTTGCCCGCATCCTTGGTGAATTTGCTACGCGGCACGGTCTTGCCCGCCGTGGCATAGCGCCAGCCGGCATCGCACACGGCCACACCGATGGTCTTGGTGCCGAGATCGAGGCCGAGCAGCGCGCCGCCTTCGGGCAGCGCATCGCCATATTCCAGCGCGTTGGCGATAATCACGCTTCGGAGGGAGCCGGCGTGGCCGATGCAGCCAGCGCGCGGACCCGGCGCAGCACGTCTTCCTGCAGATTCTTCCAGAACAGCGGGATGTCGTAGACGTGGTAATTACCGCCCGGCAGCACGCCGGGGCCAAGATCGGGCGGATCGCCGATCAGCAGCAGGCCGCGTTCGTCGCAGCGGGCGGGAATGGCGCCGACGATGAGCTCGCCCGAGCGCAGATCCGCGCTGGGCTTGAGCGTGCCGAGATTGGCCTCTCCCGGGGCCGAGCCGCCGGTCGCCCCGGTCAGCGGATTGACGCACAGGATCGGCCCTTCGCCGCGCGGCTGCCCGTCGAAACCGGGGGTGGCCTGGTACCGGCTTTCGAACAGATCGGCATCGCCGTCGTCGCTGAAGGCGGAATAGGCGATCAGGCAGCCGGTCTGGGCGGGGGCGGCGCAGGCCGGAAGGGGCAGGGCGGGCAGATCGTGTTCGATCGAGATCGGCCAGCCGATGGCATAGACCGCCGCGATCCGGTCGCTCAGCCCGCGCGCCTCGGCCCGGTCGATCAGCAGGCGCAGGATATGGATCGCGCCCTGGCTGTGGCCGGCCAGCACGATGGGCTTTTCGGGATCGACGCTGTCGAGGAAATAGTCGAATGCCTGCGCCACATCGGCATAGGCCGCGTCGATCGCCTGCTGCGCCTCGGGCCGGTCGGTCAGGAAGGCCCCGGCTGCCGCCTGGCGGTATTTCGGCGCCCAGATTTCGTCGGCCCGGTTGAAGGGGCTGGCCAGCCCGCGCAGGAAGGTCCGCGCCCGGCTGTTGGTCGCGGCATCGTCCAGCGTGGCGTTCCAAGCGGTACCGCCAGCTTTCAGAAAACTGGTCGGCGGAACGAAGAAGACGGCGAAATCGGGGGTTCCGGCAGGATCGGCGGCTTCTCCGGTGAGCGAACCTGCCGTTCGGGCGGGGGCGGCCCGATCAAGAGACTGTTCGGCCGCTGGATCGGAACGCGAAGGGGGCTGGTCGGCAGCGTCCGGAGCCGCCTGGGCGATCGCCGGCTGATACCGCGCAGGGTCGTTCGTCCCCAGTCCCGGGCGCGAATACCACATGCCCGGATCTTCGTAAGCATTGGCGGCGAGCGCCTCCTGCTCGACGAATTCTCCGCGAGGAACAAAAGCAATTTCAGTGGCTTCGCGCGACCATATCGACAGCGCGATAGCTCCGCCGATGACGATCACGATGACCAGCGCGACGATGAAAAGGAACTTGCGCGCCATGTTAGGAAATCGCCGGTGCACTGATCGGTTCGATTTCCCCCTTGCGCCGCGCCGACCGCCGCTCAAGCGCCACCTTGATCATGGCAAGCAACGGATCCGCCAAAGCCAGCCCCAGAAGCCCGAAAAGTACCCCGAAAATCAGCTGCGCCGAAAGCACCAGCGCCGGAGCCAGATCGACGGTTTTCTTGGCAATCATGGGCACCAGCACATAGCCGTCGAAGTTCTGGACTAGGAAATAGACGAAGATCGTATAGAGCCCCATATCGGTCCCCCCCGAGAAGCCCACGAGGACCATCAGGATGCCCGAAATGATGGCTCCGATGTTGGGGATGAAGGCCAACAGGCCGGTCAGCAGGCCCAGCAAAGCCGCCATCGGGACCGAGCCGATCCCGATGACCATTCCTCCGAACGCCAGCATGAGCCAGGTGAAGAATCCTTCGAAAGCCATCCCGACCAGCCGCCCGGCCATGAGCCGGCGCAGGGTGAAGGCCTGATGGCTCAGCGTGTCATAGAAGCCGCCCCGCTGGTTGGCGGGCACGATCCAGGCCACACCGCGCTCGTAGATGCGCGGATCGATGGCCAGATAAATGCCTATGATAACAATGAGAAACAGCGTCGTCAGGCCGCCAAAGAGACCGCCGATTGCCTTGGTGACTGTGCCGACACCGCTGGCCATGTGACCGGCGAAGCTCTGGATATCTCCCGAGCGGATGGCGAAGCCCTTCGATTGAAGAAACCCGATAAGGCGCCCTAGCTGCTCGTTGACGATCGACGGAAACTGGGCCGCCTGTTGGGATATTTGCGATCCCGCAAAGTAGCCCAGCCAGATAAAGAAGGCGGTCACCAGCAGCAACACGATGGCGACCCGCAAACCGCGTCCGAGAGGAAGGACCTTCGCCAGGAGACGCGCGCCCCCGTCGACCATGCATGCAAAGACCATGGCGCCGAAAATCACGAGCAGGGATTGCGATATATGGATTACAAGTACGATGAGGCCGATCACGAGGCCCCAGACGAGCGCGCGACCTGCTTCGAAACGTAGCTTCGGATCACCGATATAGGTGGGGCTCGCACCGGGATCGTCGTGATAGGCCAGGTCGTTCGTATCGACCTTCTCGTCTCCGGTGCCTGACGATGTCTCGCTCATTCTTTCTCGGTCCCTGTCCGCGCCGGACGCAGGGTGGTCCACGCGCGGCCTTCGCGCAAGCTCGTAAACCAGGAAACCGGATTGAGCGTCGTCGTCCCGTCGAGCGAGAAGGTGATGAATTCCGCCCTGCCGCCGATGTTCTCAAGCGGTACCGGTCCCAGAAGTCCGCGCGAGGAATTGAGTTCGCGACTGTCGGCGGAATGATCGCGATTGTCACCCATCACGAACACCGCATCATCGGGCACAGTCATCTCTGCGAAATTGTCGAGTGGCTGGTTGATGTGGTCGATGATCAGATAGGTCGCCCCGTTCGGCAGAGTCTCGCGATAGACGGGTACGCGGCAGACCGGGACACCTTCGTCGTTATTGACGAGGAAAGTCGGATCGCCAAACCCGAAGCAACGCGAATTTTCGTCCACCGGAAGGTCGAGCGGGGGTTCGGCTTCCTGTTTGATCGGGGCGCCGTTGAGAATGATCTGACCGTTCTGAACAGCGATGCGGTCACCGGGCAAGGCGACGACCCGCTTGATGTAATCCTCGTCACGTTCGGGATGAACAGGGATCACGATATCGCCATACTCAGGCGTCGAGCCGAACAGGCGCCAATCACCGCGGGGGGCAAGGTGGAAGCTGATCGAGGACCAGTTCCAGCCATAGGGATATTTGCTGACCACCAGACGGTCGCCCACGAGCAGATTGGGCAGCATCGATTCCGAGGGGATGTAGAACGGTTTGGCGATGAAGCTGTGAAAGGCGAAAACCGCGAGCAGCATGAGTGCGAGCCCCCGTATTTCGGCGATCCAGTCGACGCGCTTGTCGTCCTGCTTTTCTTTCTTGGTCTTGTCGGTCACGGCCGCGGTGTCTGCACTCATTCGGGTAGGGCCTCGATGATTACGAAAGCCTGGGCCCATGGATGATCGTCGGTGAGAGTAATATGAATGCGCGCCTCATGGCCTTGCGGTACCATTTCGGCAAGCCTTTCCGCAGCGCCACCCGTCAGCCGGAGCGTGGGTGCACCAGAGGGAGCATTCACGACTCCGATGTCCTTGTGAAATACGCCCCGGGAAAATCCGGTTCCGACAGCTTTTGCGAAAGCTTCCTTGGCGGCCCAGCGCTTCGCGAATGTTCCCACCCGGGTGAAAGGGCGCTTGTCCGCCTTGGCCCGCTCGACATCGGTGAAGCAACGACGCTCAAACTTCTCTCCCCAGCGCTCCAGCGAATTGGCGATGCGGTCCATGTTGGTGAGGTCGTTGCCCATTCCAATAATCATCGACGATCTCTCCTTACCGCGCCTCGTCCATCAGTTCGCGCATGTGACGAACCGCATGCTCCAGACCGACGAAGACAGCCTCTCCAACCAGATAATGTCCGATGTTCAGCTCGGCGAGCTGGGGGATGGCGGCAATAGGCTGTACGTTCTCGTAGGTGAGGCCGTGGCCTGCATGAGGCTCGATCCCGTTCTTCGCAGCCAAGGCGGCCATATCTGCCACCCGTTTGAGTTCTCGGGCCATTCTCTCGCTGTCACCATCGAGGTGGGCGTGAGCGTATTCTCCGGTGTGAAATTCGACCACAGGGACGCCCAGCCTTAGTGCTGCATCCAGCTGTCGCTCATTCGCTTCGATGAAAAGCGACACGCGAATGCCTGCGTCGCGCAGCTTCCCAACTATCGGGGTAAGAGTGTTGTGAAGGCCAGCAGCGTCGAGCCCGCCCTCCGTTGTTCGTTCTTCGCGCTTTTCAGGCACGATGCAGGCCGCGTGGGGTGCGTGACGCAGTGCGATCTGCAACATTTCCTCAGTCGCAGCCATCTCCAGATTAAGGGGCAAGTCTGTCGCCTCCTGAATCCGCCGCAGGTCGGCGTCGCGAATATGGCGACGATCCTCGCGCAGGTGCGCGGTGATGCCATCACCACCTACGCTGGAGACGATCTGCGCAGCGCGAACCGGATCGGGATGGTCGCCTCCGCGCGCATTGCGGATGGTGGCGACGTGATCGATGTTCACGCCAAGGCGGAGGGGAGGGGTCATTGACATGCTGCGGTGCTCAATATGTCGAAAGTGAAGCCACTCCCCGACCAGACTTCTCCGAAGGAAAAGGTGTCTTCACCCTGATCGGTGGCCATGGCCAAGATGATGCCGCGATCCGGCAGAATGATATTGCGCAACTGATACTTTCCGATCGCACCGCGGCGCTCGATAATACGGACGTCTCCGATGCATCCTTCCAGGGGAGCATCGAATGCCCATTGCCCTAAAGCCATGTATCCAAGCGCCGGATCGCCGGTCCACATGGTTTGCAAAGCGTCTTCTGGTAGGAGCCGTTCTTCGAGTAACGCCCGGTCGAACCGGATCATGTCCGACAACGGCCCGACCATTCCCCCTGCCGCGCCGAAGCGGGGAAGGATGATTCGATAGAGTGGCTCTGGTACCGCAAACTCGCGCTCTTCGCCCTCGGCCATGAAACCAGTATCAACAATTTTGGCTGGCTCGGCAATTCTCTCTGCGAATAGGTCGTTTAGGGTTGCCCCCGTCGCTTTTTCAAGCGCCGCGCCGAGCACAATATAATCGCAATTGTTGTATCGATATCCGCTCTCGGGACGATTTCCCAGATCGCGAGCGCACCAGTCGAAGGTCTGTGCCTGATCATCGGTATAGAATTCAGGCCAGCCATCGGTGGTAGCAGTCTCGTCGGGATTTGGCAGGGGAGTGCGATGTTGCAGCAGTTCGCGCCAGGTTATCTCGCTGCCAACGAGCTTGGGAAGGTAACTTGCGACCGGGTCGTCAAGCGCAAAGGTTCCTCGTTCTGCCTGCTGGACCACCAGCGTCGCGACAATCTGCTTTGTCACGGACGCCCAAGGCCAAGCCTGTTCCGCCTCAATACCATCGGTGGAAGCATGGTAGATCGCGTCTTTTCCCAAGGAGAAGGCAATTTCTCCGCGAAACCCACCCGCGTTCGCCTGTTCGGAAATTTCGGCGATTTTGGCATCCGCCCATGGGACCTGGCCGCCCCCCGGCGCCGACGCGCAAGCGCTGAGTAGAAAAAGCGCGGCAGCCAAGGGGAAGGCGCGTGAGATCAAGCCTTGCGGCTTCCGGGCTTAGTGATCTCGATAGCAGCCAGTTCCTCTGGTACCTCGTCTTCGGCGAACGTGGGGAAGTTAATGTGAATGAGAGGGAAGAACGGGACGCCAGGATCGGCCGATCCGTTGCTGCGGTCTACCAGCGCCACTTCAGCGATGACTTCGCCTCCTTCGCGTTTAACCGCCTCGATTGCTTCTCTGCTGGACAGGCCGGTTGTGACGACATCCTCTACCATCAGGACCTTCGTGCCCGGTTCCAGACGGAATCCGCGTCTCAAGTGGAACATGCCGTCGGGTCGCTCAAGGAACATCGCGTCTTTGCCAAGCGCACGCCCCATTTCCTGACCAATGATAATGCCACCCATCGCTGGGCTGATGACTACATCGATCTGGTTGCGGATATCTCGCGGGATCTTCTGGCCCAGCGCAAAAGCTAGGCGACCGGCGCGCTCGGCGTTCATCAGGACCCGCGCGCACTGGAGATAATGGCCGCTGTGCCGGCCGCTCGAGAGTAGGAAGTGCCCTTGCAGGAGGGCGTCGCTGGCGCGGAATTCGGAAAGGATTTCGTCTTCTGTCATAGTGCCCGAACCCAAAGCGCTTCATGACGATTTGCGCAAGAGGCAAAGGTGGATGTATATTTTTATCCTGCCGCGGCTTGAGGCTGGCACAAACCCTGCCTATAGGGCGCATCGCAACAGGGCCTCGCTTGAGGGGCGGATTCCCGCGTGCATGCGGAGTTCGCAAAGCGTCGCATACCGACAGACGACACGACACGAAAGAGTTCCAACGTAATGAAAACTCTCGGATTTCACCGGATCGTAGCCAGCCTGGCGATGGCCGTTTCACTGCTGCTTGGTGCACAAGTTGCGCTGGCACAGACGACTCTGGAGCAAGGCGACCTCGTTGGCCCGGTTCCGAATGAAACACCGTCTGCAGCGCTTGAGGCAGTCGATCCTGCCGAAGCCGCGGATGTGGCCGATTCCGATATGGTAGCTGCCGGAAGCGGTGCCTATACTCCGATGAAGCCCACGGCAGGCAAGGGCATGCCGGTTGATAAGGGCATCAATATTCAGACCCAATATTCCGAGACCGGCGAGTTTGCTTATGCACTCCACTCGGGCCTGATCTGGGTCATGGTGCTCATCTGCGCCTTCGTTCTTGCTCTCATGCTCTACGTCGTCATCCGTTTCCGCCGTAAAGCGAATCCGGTTCCTTCGAAGACCAGCCACAACACGCTGGTAGAAGTCGTATGGACGGTGGTGCCGGCGCTCATCCTGCTCGGCATCGCGATCCCTTCGATCACGCTGATTGCCAAGCAATACGAAACACCGCCCAAGGATGCCATCACCATCAAGGCGATCGGTTATCAGTGGTATTGGGGTTATGCCTATCCCGACAACGGCGATTTCGAAATCGTCTCGAACATGCTCGATGCTGACGAGGCGGACGCACGGGGCGAGCCGCACCAGCTAGCAGTCGACAACCGCATGGTCGTTCCCGCAGGCGTACCTATCCGGCTGCAGGTGACCGGCGCCGATGTGATCCATTCGTTCGCCGTGCCGAGTCTCTGGTTCAAGATGGACGCAGTGCCCGGCCGCTTGAATGAAAAGATCTTCCAGGTCGATGAGCCGGGTGTATATTATGGCCAGTGTTCCGAACTGTGTGGCGCACGCCATGGCTACATGCCCATCGCGGTGGAAGCACTCCCGATGGACCAGTATAATGCCTGGGTCCTGGCGCAGGGCGGCACGATTGCCGGCGCGGAAGAAGAAGGTGTAGAAGCCAATCCTTCAGCCGCTCCGTTGCAAGAGCCGGAAAGCAGTGAACCCGGTGCGCCCGGGGCAGGTGCAGCACCGGTTGCACCGACCGAAGCCTAATAGTAAGCTTTTTCTAATATCCGAAGCCGAGAGACCGACCGATGGCTACCACCGCCGATAACTTCCAGGCCCACGCCGACCACGCGCACGACGATCATGCCGACCACAAGCCCGGCTTCTTCGCGCGCTGGTTCATGTCCACCAATCACAAGGATATCGGTACGCTCTACCTGATCTTCGCGATCATCGCGGGTATCGTCGGTGGTGCGATCTCGGGCATCATGCGCGCAGAATTGCACGAACCGGGGATCCAGTATCTCCAGTTCTGGGCCGAGTTCATGGGCGGAAACGCCGACTTCGACACGTCGCTGCACATGTGGAACGTGTTCATCACGGCCCACGGCCTGATCATGGTCTTCTTCATGGTAATGCCGGCAATGATCGGTGGCTTTGGCAACTGGTTCGTGCCGCTCATGATCGGGGCGCCAGACATGGCATTCCCGCGCATGAACAACATCTCTTTCTGGCTGACCGTTGCGGGTTTCTTCTCGCTGATGTTCTCGCTCTTCGTGCCGGGCGGCACTGGGCCGGGCGCAGGTACGGGCTGGACCGTCTACGCTCCGCTCTCAACCTCCGGATCCTCGGGACCGGCAGTCGACTTCGCGATTTTCGCACTGCACCTTGCCGGTGCCGGTTCGATCCTGGGCGCAACCAACTTCATCACCACCATCTTCAACATGCGTGCGCCGGGCATGACCCTGCACAAGATGCCGCTGTTCGTATGGTCGGTGCTGGTTACTGCCTTCCTGCTGTTGCTGGCGCTGCCGGTGTTGGCTGCTGCAATCACCATGCTGATCACCGATCGTAACTTCGGGACGACCTTCTTCGACCCGGCCGGCGGCGGCGACCCGATCCTTTACCAGCACCTGTTCTGGTTCTTCGGCCATCCCGAAGTTTACATCATGATCCTGCCCGGTTTCGGCATGATCAGCCAGATCGTTGCTACCTTCAGCCGCAAGCCGGTCTTCGGCTACCTCGGCATGGCCTATGCCATGGTCGCGATCGGCGTGGTCGGCTTCATCGTCTGGGCGCACCACATGTATACCGTGGGCCTCGACGTGAATACGAAGATGTACTTCACGGCGGCTACGATGGTCATCGCGGTTCCGACCGGTGTGAAGATCTTCAGCTGGATCGCCACGATGTGGGGCGGTTCGATCGAATTCAAGTCTCCCATGGTCTGGGCGCTTGGCTTCATCTTCCTCTTCACCGTGGGCGGTGTGACCGGCGTCTATCTCGCCAATGGGGGCGTGGACGATGTGGTACACGACACATACTTCGTGGTTGCCCACTTCCACTACGTGCTTTCGATGGGCGCCGTGTTCTCGCTCTTTGCCGGGTTCTACTACTGGTTCCCCAAGATGAGCGGCCGCATGCACTCAGAATTGCTGGCGCATCTGCACTTCTGGGGCTTCTTCGTCGGCGTGAACGTGATCTTCTTCCCGCAGCACTTCCTGGGATGGCAGGGCATGCCGCGTCGCTATCCCGACTATGCCGAGGCGTATGCATATTGGAACGAGATCAGCTCGATCGGTTATGAAATCATGGCCGCTTCGATGCTCCTCTTCTTCGCCAACATCATCTATGCCTTCGTGGCTGGTAAGAAGGCGGCTCCGAACTATTGGGGTGAAGGCGCAACGACGCTGGAATGGACACTTTCCAGCCCGCCGCCGTTCCATCAGTTCAGCGAACTGCCGGTGATCGAAGAGCATCACGATTATCATAACCACATCGGAGACCCGAAGCCTGCACACGGCTGATCGCTCCCGAGACTGGACAAGACAGAGCGGCCGGTCCCATTAGGGGCCGGCCGTTTTCTATTGGCCGATAGAGGAGCAACCATGCCCGAAATGCGAATGATCGATGTGGGCGAAGTGACGCTGCGCTGTGCGCTCGAAGAACCCTCCGATGGCACCGGAGATCTCGTCATTCTCGTTCATGGTTTTCCGGAGAGCTGGTACAGCTGGCGTCACCAGCTCGCGCCTCTGGCCGAGTCTGGCTTCACCGCATGCGCCATAGACGTCCGCGGATATGGCGGTTCGGACAAGCCGGATGCAATCCAGGCCTATGCGCTAGAGAAAATAGTCGGCGATCTGGTCGGCCTAAAGGTGGCCCTACAGCCAGATAAACCGGCGATCCTCGTCGGCCATGACTGGGGCGCGCCGATTGTCTGGAATACCTCGCTCACCCATCCCGAACATTTCCGCGCCGTTGCCGGTATGGCGGTGCCGTTTGCTGGTGTTCCGAGCCGCCCCTTCACCGAAGTTTTCCGCGAGCACTTCACCTCGCAGGGCAAGTTCTTCTACCAAGAATATTTTCAGGAACCGGGTGTTGCGGAAGCCGAGGCCGAAAAGGATCCCCGCGACTGGGTTGAGCGGATGATGTATTCCATCAGCGGCGACGTTCATCCGGGCGATTATTTCGCCAAGCCTTACGGGGCAACTTTCCTTGAGGGCCTGCCCGATCCCGAGCCCATGCCATGGCTCAGTAAAGCGGACTTGGACTATTACGAAAACGAGTTCCGCAATTCTGGTTTTCGGGGGCCGCTCAATCGCTATCGAAACCACCCGGCAGATTACGAATGGCTGCAAGGGTGGAGAGATAAGCGGATCGAGCAGCCGGCGTTGTTTATCGGCGGTACACGGGATCCGGCCACGTTCCTGTTCGGCGCTGTCCGCGATCCAGTTGCCTTGATGCGCAAGAACGCGCCGCAAGTTGAAGGCCATATTCTGGAAGGAGTGGGGCATTGGACGCAGCAGGAAAGTCCCGAAGAGGTCAATCGACTTCTACTCGAGTGGCTCAAAAGGGTCTGAAGTCTTGCGCTGTTTCCGTTTCTACATCCCGGCGATTGCACCGCTGCTCGCCTCATGCGCAACCAGCCAACCGACCGTGGACAATGATTCCGAGGTCGCCCAGATCGTTGCGCCGGGCCTGATCAGCACTAGGGAAGCCGACGAAATCAAGTTGGCGGAAACTCCGGATGGCCGCCAACAGGTTTGGGGATCAGTGGGCCGTAGCGGACGCGGTGAACTCGATCTGTGGGAACGACATCGCATGGCAGACGGGACATGGTCGAGGCCTGCGCCTTTGGCGATCAATGGACCGGGAGAAGATTTCGATCCGGCATTTTCGCCTGACGGCGGTAAGCTTTATTTCCATTCGGACCGTCCCGGCGGTTTGGGAGGCACCGATATCTATGTGTCCGATCGGACAAATGCCTTTGAATTTTCAGAGCCTCGCAACCTTGGTGCGTCGATTAATAGCGCAGGGCATGAGTGGGCTCCCTGGCCGCTGGCCGACGGCACACTGCTTTTCGCTTCCGACGGCTGGGGAGGAGCTGGAAGGCATGACCTCTTCCATGGCGATCCCAAAAGCGAGGATAGCCCACATGCACTCGGAAGTGCTATTAACGGACCGCTCAGCGAATTTGACCCGGCTCTGTCCGCAGATGGCAGAACACTGGTTTTCAGTCGCGGCCTTTATGGCCCCGATAGTGAGGATTTCGGCGTCTGGCGGTCGGACCTGATCAATGGCGCTTGGAGTAAGCCTGTCCCGTTGGCCATAGGCTGCGGCAGCTATACGATCGGGCTCGCATTCCTGCCCGGTGGTGATTTCAGCTTTTCCAGCCGATGCCCTGATCCTGCGACGGCAAGCATGGTGATCTTGCGAATGTCACGAGACGGATTGGACAGCGCATCGTAACAGCCTATAGGCGGCTTCACGAGATTCCCATGACCGACGCCGTCTCACCCTCCCAGCTCCCAGCGGACTGGCGCGATTTCTTCGCGCTGACCAAGCCGCGTGTGATGACTCTGGTGATCTTCACCGGCCTTTGCGGGCTGCTGGCTGCGCCGGGCTCAATCCATCCCGTCATCGGATTTACTGCCATCTTTTGCATCGCCATCGGGGCGGGAGGGGCGGCGGCGCTGAACCAATGGTGGGAAGCCGATATCGACGCGGGCATGAAGCGCACCTCGAAGCGACCGCTTCCATCCGGCCGTATGAACCGTACTGACGCGCGGGATTTCGGCATTCTGCTATCCGCAGCTTCGGTAATGATCATGGGGCTTGGAGTGAACTGGCTCGCCGCAGGAATCCTGGCGCTGAGTATCGTTTACTATGCCGTGGTTTATACGATCTGGCTAAAGCCGCGGACGCCGCAAAACATCGTGATCGGTGGCGGTGCGGGCGCATTTCCGCCCATGATCGGCTGGATCGCCGTGACGGGTGACATCACGTTGATGCCGGTTCTGCTCTTTGCCATCATTTTCTTCTGGACCCCGCCGCACTTCTGGGCACTCGCGCTCTTCGTGCAGAGCGATTATGCAAAGGTGGGCATTCCGATGATGCCCGTAGTGAAGGGCGAGAAATCGACTCGCCGCCAGATCATCGCCTATTGCGTGCTCCTGGTGCCTATCGCTGCGGCCCCATGGCTCATCGGCGGGACCGGTGCTATCTATGGGGTGACAGCGATCGCACTTTCGCTGATATTTCTGCTGATGAGCGTGCCGGTTGCGTTTCGCACCTCAGTAGAAGGTGATGGCATGAAGCAGGAAAAGCGGCTGTTTGCGTTCAGCGTATTCTACCTCTTCGCTTTATTCGGGGCGCTAGTGGTTGACCGCCTAGCTGCACATTACGGAGTTTTCTGATGACCCCGGAAGAAGAAAAGGAATACCGCCGCCGCCAGAAGAGCCGCAATCTCGTTCTTGGCGGGATCCTGCTGTTCATGGCAGTACTGTTCTATGCTATCACCATCGTAAGAATGTGATGCCCAAATGACGACCGCGACCCTGGAATCCCGGAAGAACCGAACTGCGCTGTTCGCGCTGATCGGCGCTGCTGCGATGCTGGGTCTGGGTTACGCCGCCGTCCCGCTTTACCAATTGTTCTGCCAGGTTACCGGTTTCGCCGGTACCACCCAACGAGCGACGGAAAGCGATGCAGCGATGGCCGAGCGCTTTGCAAATTCCGCTGGCGGGCAGGAAATTTCAGTGCGTTTCGACGGCAATGTCGCACCCGGCCTTGGCTGGAGCTTCCACCCGGAGCAGGTGACCGATACTGTCACCATCGGCCAACGCGATATGGCGATCTATCTTGCCAAGAATAATTCTGACCGGCCGATCACTGGCACGGCCACCTTCAATGTCGAGCCGGAGCAGGCGGGGGCATATTTCAACAAGATCCAGTGTTTCTGCTTTACCGAGCAGACGCTGCAGCCCGGGCAGGAGGTTCGGATGCCCGTGCTTTATTTCATCGATCCCAAAGCGCTCGATGATCCCAACATGGAGGGGGTTGAGCAGATCACCCTTTCCTACACTTTCCACGAAGCGAAGGATTAAGGGGCTTCTGCCCCCTAGACCCGCAGGCAAACGCGCATTAAGGGCCTTGCGCTAAGCGAAACCCAGGACACAGGTACAATGGCTGGTAACGTAAATCACGAATATCACATTCTCGAACCCGATATCTGGCCGTTCATCGGTTCGTTCTCGGCGCTGATCTTCACCAGCGGCATGGTGCTCTACATGCACGAAATGCCTTCGGCGCACCTCGTGCTCGGTCTCGGAATCGCAGGCCTCATCGCCACGTTCTTCAGCTGGTTTTCGAACATCGTTAAGGAAGCCCAGCGCGGCGACCACACGCCGATCGTGCAGCTGCACATGCGGTACGGCATGATCCTTTTCATCGCTTCGGAAGTAATGTTCTTCGTTGGCTGGTTCTGGAGCTGGTTCGATTTCTCGCTCTTCCCGTCCGAACTTTCGGATGTGATCGGTGGCGAATTTCCGCCTGCTGCCATCGAAGCAGTGATCAACCCGTTTGGCCTTCCGCTGCTCAACACGCTGATCCTGCTGTGCTCGGGCACCACCGTTACCTGGGCTCACCATTCGCTGATTCACGGTGATCGTGAGGGGCTCAAGAAAGGCCTGTGGCTCACCATCATTCTGGGCGCGGTCTTCACCTGCATCCAGGCTTACGAATATGCCCACGCGCCCTTCGCCTTCGGTGGCAACACCTACAGCTCGGCCTTTTACATGGCGACCGGCTTCCACGGCTTCCACGTTCTGGTGGGTACGATCTTTCTGATCGTCTGTTTGGTGCGTACCTACAAGGGCCACTTTACCCCGCGCCAGCACTTCGGTTTTGAAGCGGCTGCTTGGTACTGGCATTTCGTCGACGTCGTGTGGCTCTTCCTATTCGCCGTAGTCTACGTCTGGGGTGGCTGGGGCGCAGCAACCCACGGATGATCGGCGGATCGCACGGATAAAAATGGGGCAGCCCGGTATTGCCGTGGCTGCCCCTTTCGGTTTGGAACCCATGACCTTCAGAATTCCCGTCTTGCCAACCATCATCGTAGGCGCTGCAATTGCGGTGATGGTCGCGCTCGGTTTCTGGCAGTTAGCCAGGATGGACGAGAAAGAGGCGATGCTAGCTCGTTTCGCTTCGGCACAGACCTTGGATGCACCGGTTGCCTTTCCGCGCTCGCCAGAAGAGATCGATGATGCGCTCTACCGTCGAAGTAGCGTAACTTGCGCCGAGGTCCTCTCGCAACGCACGACCCCTGGTCATAATGAAGGAGGACGTACCGGTATTGCCCAAATGGCACGCTGCGCGCTTGCAGGTGGCGGAGAGGCGGAAATTGCGTTCGGATGGACTCCAACTCCCCAGGTCATTCAATGGAACGGTGGAGCAGTTGAAGGCATAGTGGGTCCCGCAGGCACAGAAGCACGGCTCGTCGCTTCGCCGGCGGTGGATGGACTGGAGACTCTCGCCCGTCCGGACCCAGCGGATATTCCCAACAATCACCTAGCCTATGCAGGCCAATGGTTCTTTTTCGCGCTGACGGCACTCGTCATTTACATCCTTGCCTTGCGGCGGCGTACCGGTGGAAGCACGACGCGCGCTAGGGACGATTAAAGAGCCGCTTGCTTGCCCGGGCCGCTTCGCGCGGCTAACCGCCATGGCGCAATGAAATATGTCTCTACACGCGGTGAGGCTCCAAGCCTCGACTTCGCCGATGTCACTTTGACGGGTCTGGCGAGTGATGGCGGATTATACGTGCCTGAAGAATGGCCCCGGTTTTCATCGGAAGATATCGGAGCCATGCGGGGCCTGCCGTATGCCGAATTGGCGGCAAGGGTCATGCAGCCTTTTGTGGGCGATTGCCTTACATCTGAACGTCTGCGGGAATTGACCGATCGGGCCTATGGCCGCTTTGCCCACAAAGGAGTGACGCCGCTTGTCCAACTGAATGAACAGCATTGGATTCTCGAGCTCTTCCACGGACCCACGCTCGCTTTCAAGGACGTTGCGCTCCAGATGCTCGGCCTGTTGTTCGAGGAGTTTCTAAAACGCGAAGAGGGCAACCTCACCATAGTCGGTGCGACCAGCGGCGATACCGGAAGTGCCGCGATCGATGCGGTGGCTGGGCTCGACAATGTCGAGATATTCATGCTGCATCCCCAGGGTAGGGTAAGCGAGGTGCAGCGCCGGCAGATGACCACCGTGCGCGCGCCCAATGTCCACAACATCGCGATCGACGGCAGCTTCGACGATGCGCAGGCAATGGTGAAGCGTATCTTCTCCGACCGGGAAGTGACTGCAAAACATCGCATCGGTGCGGTCAACTCGATTAACTGGGCGCGGTTGATGGCGCAGGTCGTCTACTACTTTGCCGCGTCTCTCCAACTGGGCGGGCCCGAACGCAAAGTCGCTTTCAGTGTACCGACAGGAAATTTCGGCGATGTCTTTGCAGGGCATGTCGCCGCCCGGATGGGGCTGCCCATTGAACGGCTGATCGTTGCTACGAATGTGAACGACATTCTCCACCGTGCTTTGAGTGAAGGTGATTACTCGGCAGGCACTGTCACACCGACAGCCGCACCCAGCATGGACATTCAGGTCAGCTCAAATTTCGAGCGCCTTCTGTTCGACGTCGGAGGCCGCGATG
Organism: uncultured Erythrobacter sp.; assembly: GCA_947504155.1. GTDB lineage: Bacteria > Pseudomonadota > Alphaproteobacteria > Sphingomonadales > Sphingomonadaceae > Qipengyuania. The sequence continues at coordinate 838,085 of CANNGF010000001.1, read as the reverse complement.
GAAACGGCTTGGCCAAACAGATGCAAGGTTTCGATGCGAAACGGGCGATGAGACTCACGGATGTGCAGGCCCAAGGCGCCTCTTCGCTGTTCTCCAGCGCCCGTGCTGACGAGGATGACACGCTGCAGGCCATGCGTTGGGCCTGCGAACATTGCGACGAACTCCTCGATCCGCACACAGCAATCGGTTTGCATGCTGCGCAGCAGGCTGGCCTCGACAGTTTGATCCCCGTGGTGACGCTGGCCACCGCTCATCCAGCCAAGTTTCCCGATGCTGTCGAACAAGCCACCGGCATCCGCCCGAGCCTGCCGACCCGGATCGGCGATCTTTTCGCGCGAGAGGAAAATTTCGTCCAATTGCCCGGAACGTACGAAGCAGTTCGCGACCACATTCTGGAAAAGGCCGGCTGATGGCCGGACTCGAGCGAAATCCCGTCCTGATGGTCGGCGAGGGCTGGAACAGCTATCGCCTGCTCGACAGCGGGCATGGCCGTAAGTTCGAAGCCTATGGCAACTATCGTTTCGTCCGCCCCGAACCACAGGCCATGTGGTCGCCCCGGTTGGAGCATTGGGATGCGCACGGCGAATTCGTTCCGGGGAGCGATGAGGATGGTGGCGGACGTTGGCATTTTGCCCAAGATGTTCCCGAGGCTGGCTGGGAACTCGACTGGGGTGACGAAGTCCGCTTTACTGCTCAGTGCACGCCTTTCCGCCACCTTGGCTTCTTCCCCGACATGGCTCCGGTATGGAGCTGGATGGGCGAGCAGCTCGAAGGCCGGACCGATGCCGAGACGATGAACCTTTTCGGCTATACCGGCGTCGGCACGCAAGCGCTCTCCAGCTACGGCCGCGTCACCCACGTCGATGCCAGTAAGAAGTCGGTTGCCCAGGCCCGTGAGAACGCGGCGCTTGCAGGGCTTGACGATCGCCCGGTTCGCTGGCTGGTGGAAGATGCGATGAAATACACTGCGCGTGAGGTCCGGCGCGAACGGCGGTACGACGGTATTATCCTCGATCCACCCAAGTTCGGCCGTGGTCCAGATGGAGAGGTATGGCGGCTGGAACAAGGATTGCCGGATCTTGTGTCCGATTGCCGTCAATTATTGGATGCGGAGAGCAGTTTTCTTTTCCTGACAGTTTACGCTGTACGGATGAGCAGCCTGGCGCTGGGCGGTCTTTTGGAAGAAGTGTTCGCCGGGTTACCCGGGAAGATCGAGCATGGCGATCTCGCAGTTCAGGAGGATAGCGGGCGTTTGCTGCCTACAGCCATCTTCGCCCGTTGGTCGAATCCGCGCTAGGACGCAAATCATGAACGATTCGCTGATTCTCGAAGTTGCCGATTTCGAACACGATGTCCTGACCGGCATTTATTCCGAAGAGACGGGTAAGCCTCAGCCTCTGCGCTTCACGATCCAGGTTCGGATGAAGCCGCTTCACCGTTACGATGCGGATACGTCACTGGACGATTCGAAGAATTACATGGATTTGAAGCTTGCTGCGTCGGAAGCGTTGCCCGCTGGGGTGCACTTCAAACTGATCGAAGCCGTTGCCGATCATGTTTGCGAAACGCTGTTTGTTCAGGACCAGCGTATCGAAGCAGTGACTGTGAAAATTGTGAAGTTGGCGATTGCCGAGGCAGGCGAGAAAATCGGCATTACGCTCCACCGCGAGCGTCGCTGATGCAGCGGATCACGGTAGAAGGGCTGCCGGATGATCCGCTTGCGGCAGCGGGAATGTTTCACCGGGACTGGGCCGAGCCGATTGAAAGCGCACTTTCCAGAGGGAAGGGCCTGATCATATCTATCGCCCCTGCCGATCACACGCATCGCGAATGGCGCAGGGCAGCGGTCGCAATGCTGGCGCGGCGGCATACCCCGCTCAAGATCAACATGGTGGCTGGCGAAGGTAACCACGCCGGCGCGCTGTTCGATTATCTTGTTTCTGCGCCGGGCGTTACCGGCCAATATCTTGAGGCTGCGGCGTGAGCGTAACGGTCATTTTCCTCGGCCCTTTGTCCGACCTTGCGAGCGGCCCGGAGCTTGAGGTGTCAGCCCCTCTCGACTGGGCCGTTTTGTTAGAAGCGGTGGGGGAGGAGATAGCGCAGGAAATAAGGGAAGACCGGGTAAATGTGGCCTGCAACGGACGCGTGCTGACCGACAAGAAGAGTCTTTTCGCTGAAGATGGGGATGAAGTTGCCCTATTACCTCCGGTGAGCGGTGGTTAGGCTCACTCTCTCTACACCGTTGGATGTGAGGGTTCTCACCAAGGGGATCTCAGTCGGCGAGGCGACGGCGGCCTTTAACGCGGCCTATCCGGAAGCGGGCGGTATTGTGTCCTTTTTGGGGAAGGTACGGCCCGGGAACGACGTACGAGCCTTGGAGCTCACACATTACGAGCCGCTCACGAAAACCGGAATGGAAGATCTTGCGCGGTCTGCACTCGAACGTTTTACCCTCGATGGTATTCTGGCGTGGCATCGGGTCGGGGTCATGGTCCCCGGGGAATCGATCGTGCTGGTCGCCGCCGCAGCCCGCCATAGACGGGATGCTTTCGAAGCCGCCGATTTCCTGATGGATCATCTCAAATCCGCGGCATGGTTCTGGAAGCGCGAGCGCCGGAGCGACGGCTGGCACTGGATACAGCCCCGTTCTTCCGATCATCAGGACAGGGAAAGGTGGAAATAATCCTGCCCATTTGATCTCGATCAAGGATGCCGACTACCCAAACTCGCATACGGATCTCCGACAAAGGAGACCCGCAATGTCCAAGCATTTTACCCGCGAACTCGTCGAACAGCAGGCGATCATCGTTGCCGAGCCTCGGCCTCGCCACGAAGTGGACCGGTCGTTTGAATTGCCAAAGGGCCTCTACGCTGCGACCGTGTCGCTTTATCTCGGCTTTCTCTTGGTGATGGCAAGCGGGCTTTCTTCGCCTGGCCTGGTCATCCCGATGGCGATCTTCGCCCTGTTCATCATCGCAGGTTTCGGTGTTCCGGCGCTCTGGGCCAAGGTTGGTCCGCCCACTAAATCGAAGCAAATGAATTTCGCTAGACTTCGGCGCGAAGGCATCGCCACCTTGACCGGACGCCTTTCGGCGCGCGATGCGAGCGTGCAGATGCTGATCCTGCCGGTCATTATTTTCTGCTGGGGAGTATCGACGGTCCTTATCGCGTCCTTCGTACGCTAAGGGATACTCAGGGGAGAGGGAGAAGCGCGGGGTCGACGAGTTCGATCCCGCGCTTCCTGATCTTGCGGATAGCCCCGGCCCGCTCGAATCGGGTGAGCATGCGACTTACCGTCTCAATCGTGAGGCCAAGCATGTCTGCCAGCTCGCCACGTGATAATGGCAGTTCGAAGTAGGTGGCCGGATGACAGGGGGAATCGCTTGCTGCCCTGGCCATAGACAAGAGCATCCCTGCGACGCGCTCCCCCGCCGATGCATTGCCGGTAAGCGCGAGCAGCTCGCGACTGGCGAAGAGATCTTCCTGAGTGCGCCTCAGGAGAGCTTGGCCGAGCCTAGGGTAGCGATCGATCGCCTGCGAAAAGGCTGGGCCGGCGAATACGCAAAGCTCGCTTTCGGCCAGCGCAACGACGTCGTGATGAACATAAGGCCCGAACATCTCGCCGACGAAACCGCTGGGATGCACTAGCGACAGAATGCGCTCACGACCTTCCGCACTGGTGGAGGTGATCTTGAGCGCACCGCTTTTCAGCGTGGCGCAGGCCATTTCGCCGGTGCCAGCCGCGAATAGAATCTCGCCAGGGGCAAGGGTTCTGATCCGGCCGGCCTTGGCAAGCTCGTCTCGCTCATCCTCGCTCAATACGGCGCAGGCGGCGCGATCGCGCACTGGACATGTAGCACAGGCTAGACTCATCGGATTCGCGCGCGCAAATCTTCCAGAATTGCGTCTTCTTCGCCAACCATCTCGATAACGCGCGCGCGAATCGTTTCGATGGCGGTCGCATCTTCTGCCCCCACTTTTGCTGAGGCGTAGAGCGTATCGAGTTCGCCAAGAGGAATTGCAGCACGGCTGCGTGCCGAATCGAGCTCTGCCAGAACCACCTGTGCCGCAGCCCAGCTGTCGCTGCCGACGCTGCTGCCGCGCGCAGCGGATACGGTTCGCGTGGCACGCGGACGGACTGCAAGAAAGTCACCATGTGCCTCGTCAGCCGCTACCAGTAGCGACTGGAGTCGCGCAGATAGGCCGCCGGTAAGATCTACCTCGACTGGAGGGACGTCGATCCGTGCTGGTTCGCCTGTATCGAACTGGCCCTTGGCTCGCTCGACATCTCGTACGGCGAGTGAGGGGTAGTCACCATTGCCGGTGGCGCATGCGCCGAGCATTAAAGTGAGGATAGCTAAAGGAGCTGCAGTTGCATATCGCGGCATGCGCGCCACATAGCATGCGACAGGCAGCGTGCCAGAGCGAAAGGCAAAAAAGGCGATGCTCCGGCGTTGACTTGGCCCAGCCTTTCGCTTAACGGCACGCTTCTTTCCGGGCCCACTAACAAGTGGGTCGACGGGCGCGCCGTAATTTCGCAAGGATGCGGCACAGCAATTTGAACGAGAGACACGTACCATGTTCGCAGTAGTGCGCACGGGCGGCAAGCAATACCGGGTTGCCGCCGGAGACAAGATCGCAGTTGAAAAACTGGCTGGCGAAGCCGGCGAAACCATCACGCTGGGCGACGTTCTGCTCGCTGGCGAAGGCGACAAGCTGGCTGACGCGGCGAAGACTGTCGTCTCGGCAGAGATCATTGCGCAAGCGAAGAGCGAAAAGGTTCTCGTCTTCAAGAAGCGGCGTCGTCACAACTATCGTCGCAAGAACGGCCACCGTCAGCAGATGACGCTTCTGCGCATCACTGCGGTCGGCGATTCGAAGGCTGAAAAGAAAGCTGCTCCCAAGAAGGAAGCAGCCAAGGCCGACGAGACGCCCAAGGCTGAAGCGAAAAAAGCCGCTCCCAAGAAGGATGCGGCTCCGAAGAAGGCTCCTGCCAAGAAGGCAGACGCCAAGAAGACCGAAGCCAAGAAGTAAGGATACCGGACCATGGCACATAAAAAAGCAGGCGGTTCGTCGCGTAACGGTCGTGATTCGGCCGGTCGTCGTCTTGGTGTGAAGAAGTTCGGCAGCGAAAACGTTGTCGCTGGCAACATTATCGTGCGTCAGCGCGGCACGAAGTTCTACCCGGCCGTAAACGTCGGCATGGGCAAGGACCACACGCTGTTTGCGCTGACCGACGGCACTGTTCGATTCCACTCGGGCAAACTCGGCCGCAAATATGTATCCGTCGATCAAATGGCGGAAGCAGCCGAATAACCGGACGTTCCGATAACGGGATCGTCCAAGCGGGACGGTCCCAGTCGGTCTAACGAACCGGCAGACGAAGAGGGAGATGGGGCCGACCCGTCTCCCTCTTGTCGTTTCTCCCTCTTCACCATCGCAGGCGAAATAGCTTTTCGCCGCCACGCAATTGTCACGTGTCCGGTCTAGGAGCCCGGAGCGTGGATGAACCGGGAGAATACCGATGTTCCATGTTACTAAGCGGCTGCTGTTGCGGCCGGCCTGGCCAGAAGATGCTGAAGCGCTGTTTGGGGGGATCGCCGATAAAGGCGTCGTCCGTAACCTCGCACGGGCGCCTTGGCCCTACCTGCCGGAACATGCGCGTCAATTCGTGGCGATGGATCAGAATCCCCAGATGCCAAGCTTCCTGATCACCCTTCCGGGAGATGGCGGCTCGCGCATTATCGGCGGAGCGGGTCTTGGTAATTCGGGCGACGGCATCGAGCTTGGTTATTGGGTTGCGCGCCCCTTCTGGGGGCAAGGCTACGCTACCGAAGCAGCACGGGGCGTACTAGAAGTTGCCCGGCTCCTAGGTCACGACCGGATCGAAGGTGGGCATTTTGTCGATAATCCCGCGTCGGGTAGGGTCCTGCGCAAACTGGGGTTCCGACCAACCGGCAAAACGGTGAGGCGGCATAGCTGCGGGCGCGGTGAGGAAGCGGAATGCCTTACCTATGTCTTAGAATTGGCAGCTGACGCCGGGCCAAGCTTACAAGCAGCCTGAGCAGAAACGAAATAGCCCCCGCGACTCCGAGTCGTGGGGGCTTTTCGAAACTGGGCCGCTCCGTATTATTCGGCAGGGATGAGTGCGGCTTCGAACTCACCTTCATACCTGCCGATCAACGCACGATCATCATGGTCCCACGGATGAAACCCAGGCCTGAAATAAGTGAGCCATGCAGGGAAGATACGGCGGACGACACCGGGCGAAATGGTAAGGTACTTAAACAGGCCCCATCTTGCCTTCCAGCCGGTGATACCGTCCTGAGCAAGCAGTTCGAGCGAATCGGTCCAGCGATTACGGAAAAAATGATAGCTGACGATCAGCATCATCAAAGTCCGCAACTTATAGCGCTTCACCTTGGACCAATTCCTAGTCGCGTGATTCCACGTGTCGAAAGCGACGCCCTTGTGCTCGATCTCTTCCACGGCATGCCATTCCCACATCGCGCGCACTTCAGGATCGGCATCATCAAAATGAGCAGGGTTAGCCAGAAATTCTGCGGCCATGATCGCGGTGTAATGTTCGAGCGCCATCGTGCTGGCCAGATTGAAAATCACTGGCCGGTCTTTCGTCATGGCGAGCAATTCTTCCACTCGCTTGTCGATCGCCTTGATATCGTAGCCATGGTCGGCAGCCAGTCGATTGAAGGCGATGTGTTCACGGGTGTGATTGATTTCCTGACGGACGAAAGCGCGAATTTCCGCTTCCAGCCGTGGATCCGCTCCATCGCGGTGGGCTTTTACGGCCTCGATGAAGAAGGCTTCTCCGCGCGGGAATGTAGCAGAGAGCGCATTGTGCCAAGCGGTGCCGAACGCGTCGCCTGCCCACCAGCGATCGGGCTTGGTCGCCCGATTGAAGCGCTCGTCACGCACGGTGATGGTCAAATCAGCGGGGGTGGGCGCGGAGGAAATCGGTTTGTTGGATGCCGGAGTGTTCAAGGCAATCTCCATGATCACTTAGAGCAATGTAAATAGTGCTTACTGACATTGGTGTCAATAATTCGGCCCGTAGGGTTGCGAAAGCGCGCCAATGCGATAACGCTTCAGCGAATGGCCACTCGCAAGCGTCTGTCCCCCGAAGAATCCCGTCTCGCCGCCCTTGAGGCTGCTCGCCTTCTTCTCATCGAGACGGGGCCGCAGTCTGTTACGTTAAAAGCTGTGGCTTCGCGGATCGGGCGGACTCACGCCAATCTGCTGCACCATTTCGGTTCGGCAGCCGGGCTACAGAAAGAGCTCGCCCGCCATCTGGCAGAGACTGTCTGTTCGACGATTGCGGATGCCGTACGCGCAAGCAGAGCGGGGCTGGGCCATCCACGTGAAGTGGTCGATCTTGCCTTCGACGCTTTCGACAAGGAAGGAGCAGGGGCGCTAGCTAGCTGGATGATCCTGACCGGAAACGAAGACGCTTTGACGCCAATCGTGGAAACCATTCACGAATTGGTCGACGAAATTTCTCCCGAAGAGGCCCTACATTTGGACAAACCCCTCCAGGTGCACGAGGAAACACTCGGACTGGTTTTGATGGCGCTAGGCGATGCGCTGATCGGTACTGCTCTTTCGCGCTCGCTCGGTCTTCCGGATACCGCGGCTCGGGACCGGGCAGAACGAATGCTTACAGGGGCTTTGGAACCGCAAGCCTGACGGCGGAGCGCGATCATTCTGACAACGAGCTAGCCAGCCATTCCGGTGCTCTATCGGGACCAATATCAGCAATGCGCAGATGGTCGACGGCAAGCCCAAGATCATCATATCCCACCTTGCGGCGCTTTTCGTCGGACTGATTGAGCGGAACCACAACAAGCCGCCGATTTACCTTGCTGCGCCAGTTCATGCGCGCAGTATTTTCCTGACCGATATAACAGCCTTTATCGAACGCGACTCCGTGCAGCTCGACTGCATTGGTTTCCAGCCAAAGGATGTCCGCCAGTTCGCCCCGGCCTTCTGGTACTCCCAAGGACAAGCGATGAGCACGATAGGCATCGTCGGCAGATTCGTCTTCGTTACTGGCCGGGGCGAGCCAGCGCTGACCGAGCGCTGCCAACCGAGGATCAGGTGCACCTCCATCGCCTGGGTGGTCCTGCCAGTGAACCGCAACGCTCTCGTCTACCTTGATGTCGATCTTGCGGCGCAGCCGATATAGCGACAGTCTTTTCGCCAGTTCTTCCGCATGGTCGGCTTCGCAATCGAGCAGAAGCGCCCCTTCGGCAGCAGGCCAGACGATCATGTCGAACATCGCCTTGCCCTGGGGGGTCAGCAATCCGGCATATACCGGCAGTGCCTTGGTCACGTCATTCGTAAGAAGACCTTGGAGGAAAGCTGGCACATCCTCGCCTTCGCCCTGAGGGCTGACACGGATCACGGCGCGGTTCATCAGGCGTGTTGCTGTCATGGGTGACAGATAGGTCCCCTGCGGCCATAGGCAACCATCATGACCAAGCCTGCCGACTCGCTAACCATTCGCCGCCCTGACGATTGGCACCTGCATTTTCGCGATGGCGCTACTATGCGCGCCGTGGTTCCGCACACTGCGCGGCAGTTTGCTCGTGCGATTGTCATGCCCAATCTTGCGCCTCCTGTCACGACGACCAAGCTGGCAGAGAGTTATCGCAAGCGAATTCTGGATGCCGTCCCGGATGGTGTGGACTTTACGCCACTAATGACGGCGTATCTTACCGATGAAACGGTTGCCGATGACCTCGCTGCTGGTTTTGCCGGCGGAGTGCTGACCGCGGCGAAGCTGTATCCGGCAGGCGCCACGACCAACTCGTCACACGGCGTAACCGATATCGCCAAGATCGAAGCGGTTCTGGAACGCATGGCTGCGATTGGCATGCCACTATGCGTGCATGGCGAAGTCACTCACCCCGATATCGATATCTTCGATCGCGAGGCGGTTTTCATTGAGCGCGTCTTGGCTCCGTTGATCGATCGTATGCCCGACCTGAAGGTTATCTTCGAACATATCACCACCAAACAGGCAGTCGATTTCGTCGATGCGGCAGGCCCGAACGTCGGAGCTACCATCACTCCCCAGCATCTGCATATCAATCGAAACGCGATCCTTGTCGGCGGCATCCGACCACACATGTTCTGCCTGCCCGTGGCCAAGCGCGAGGAGCATCGGCTGGCGCTACGCAAGGCTGCAACGTCGGGTTCGCAAAAATACTTCCTGGGCACTGATAGCGCGCCCCATCACCGCCATGCGAAGGAAAGCGATTGTGGCTGTGCGGGGATCTTCAACGCACCCTACGCCTTGGAAAGCTATGTCACGGTTTTTGATGAAGAAGAGGCGCTCCAGCACTTCGAGGGCTTTGCCAGCCTGAATGGACCTGCATTCTACGGCCTTCCAGTAAACGAAGAGACGATTACGCTGGAAAAGGTGGATGTTACCGTGCCTGCCGAAGTCGATGGCGGCGAGGCGCCCGTGGTACCCTTCCATGCTGGCGAGACGCTCAAATGGCGGTTGGCTTCCTGACCCGGGAGCGGGACCACAGGTCCCAAACGAAGATGGCCGCCGCAGCCCAAATGCATGCGAAGCACGCGGCCTGAGCAGGCTTCAAATCTTCGCCGAATACGGTGAGACCGAGAACGAAGACGATGCTGGGTGCCAGGAACTGGATGAAGCCCAGCGTTGAATAAGGAAGACGTCTTGCGGCAATTGCGAACATCAACAGCGGGATCGCGGTCAATACGCCACCCAGCATGATTGCAAGGCTTAAGCCGATACTCTGTGCGAAGCCGGACCCCGCCGGAAGACCAGCATAGTACGAGGTCACGCCTGCTGCCGGGATAAGCAGAAGCAATGATTCGATCGTAAGTCCAGGCAGCGCCCCCACATCAAGCTGCTTGCGGATCAAGCCATAGGTTCCGAAGCTGAGCGCCAGCGTCAGACTGATCCATAGCGTGGTGAGCGCGCCCCCCATGAGCAAAGACACGCCGACCCCAGCAAGGCACACGGCCAGCCATTGCAGCCGAGAAAGCTTTTCCTTGAGCAGGAGCGTGCCAAGAAGAACATTGACGAGCGGATTGATGTAGTAGCCCAGGCTTGCTGCGTAGACATTGCCGTTCTGGATCGCCCAGACATAGACCACCCAGTTTACCGCGATGAGCGTCGCAGAAACGAGCAGCCATCCCATCGTTTTTGGGCTGCCAAGTGCCTCACGCAATTGCGGAAGCTGTTTGCGGACGAGAACGATCACGATGCAGAGCGGGAGCGTCCAGATGATCCGCCAGCCTACGAATTCTAGCGCTGGAACCTGTCGCACCAGAATGAGGTAAAGCGGCAGAAATCCCCAGATGACATAGGCGCCAATTGCTGCGCCGAGGCCGGTCTTCGGGTGCTCTTTTGCTGTCGGTTCCATGAATAGGTCGCGAGTAGGCCCGCTGCCATATTGCCGCAAGCTTCATCTCGCCCCGGCTAGATGCACGGCTCAACGAAAAATCGATTTTCTTGAGGTTGGTTGCTTTCCGTTCAGAAAAAGACACCTAATCATGAACGTCAGACAGGGAAACGAGTCGAACACGGCCGAAAGGAATTACCAATGCCAAAACTCATTAAGACCATCTCAATCGCCCTGGCCGCCACCGGCCTTTCCTTGGGCGTTCCGGCAGCCGCGGCTATACCGACGCATTCTTCTCCTCAGGCGCATGCTGCCGTTACCGGGGACATGGTCTATGAGCACGGCAGGAAATGGAAACGCCACCGCGACTATCGGGGCGACCGCCGTTATGGCGAGCGCCGCCCCTATTATTCAGGTTACGATCGCAATTGGGGTCAGCCAGTTCGCCGCGATACCCGTATCTGGCGCGGCCGGGACGATCGCTACTACTGCCGCAAGGATGACGGCACGACCGGCCTCCTTGTCGGTGCCGGAGTAGGAGCCTTGCTTGGGCACGAAGTCGCGGGTCAGAATGGCGACCGTACCCTCGGCGCTATCCTCGGCGGAGCCGCCGGTGCGCTTCTTGGCCGCACTATCGACAGATCCAGCACGCGCTGCGGTTGATTTAGATCAGCTTCAGGCTGTGCCCACCCGCAGCCTGGAGGCGGCCTTCGGGTCGCAGTGGGCGTCGTCCGAACCCTTGCAAAAAGGGGCGGGCGGCGCCCTTTCTATTGCCTAGGTGTGAGCGTCCTTCGATTTGCGGACCGGCTGGTTGGTATCCTTCAATCCCACACCAATGCTGGCGCGCGGTTGTTCCATTTCAGTGCTCGCCACCGGGTAGGCACAATAGTCGGCTGCATAGAATGCGGCTGGGCGGTGATTACCGGACAGTCCGATTCCGCCGAACGGAGCCGCGGAGGATGCCCCGTTTGTCGGCTTGTTCCAGTTAACGATGCCAGCCCGGATTTCTGCCCAGAACCGATCGAAGTCCTGAGGGTTTCCGCCGATTAGGGATGCCGACAGGCCATAGCGAGTGTTGTTTGCTTCGGCGATCGCCGCATCGAAATCCGGCACTCGGATAACCTGCAGAAGCGGACCGAACAATTCGACATCGGGCCGGTCGGCGATTGCGGTCACATCGATTATCCCCGGGGTGAGGAAGGGCAGATCGGCCTGTGGGCGGGTCATGGCAAGAATGTCTTGGCCCCCATGCTCCAGCAGAGCCTCGCGACTCTCGACCAGTAGTTCGGCAGCCTCGTTATCGATGACGGTGCCCATGAATGGCTGGGGATCGGCGAAGGGTTCATCCACCAGCAAGCGCTCTGTCAGAATTTTTACCGCGGGAATGATCTGGTCGTAAAAACTGTCAGGGACAATTAGCCGCCGCGCCGCGGTGCACCGTTGGCCGGCAGTGGTGAAAGCGGACTGGATTATCGTAACCGCAGCATCCTCGATCTTCGGCGTTTCGAGCATGACGATGGGATTGTTGCCGCCCATCTCGAGGGCAACGATCTTGCCTGGGTCGCTCGCCAGCTTCTTGTTGATCGCAATCCCCGCCGGGGCGGAGCCCGTGAACAACAGCCCATCAATTGCAGGATGGGCAACCAGCGCCTTGCCGATATCCGCCCCGCCGTGAACACATTGGACCACGTCTTCCGATATCCCGGCCTCGTGGAACAGCTTGGTTAGAAATTCGCCGACAGCCGGCGTCTTTTCGCTTGGCTTGAATACCACGACATTGCCTGCAATCAGGGCTGGTACGATATGGCCGTTGGGAAGATGTGCGGGAAAGTTATAAGGCCCAAGGACAGCCATTACGCCGTGAGGCTTGTGGCGTAAGGCGGCACTGCCCTGCAGCGCGCTGTCCAGTTTCTTCTGCCCGGTACGCTCCGCGAAAGCTGTGATCGAAATCTCGACCTTGTTCTTCACCGCCTCGACCTCGGTTCGAGCTTCCCACAACGGCTTGCCCGTCTCACGCGCAATCAATTCGGCGAAGGGGCCTGCGTGTTTCAGGACTTCATTGGCAAAGCGGCGTAATAACTCCATCCGCCGAGCAGTGGATTCCCGCGCCCAACCGGTCTTTGCCGCAAGAGCGCGTTCCATCGCTTGTTCGACATTGCCTACCTTTCCACGCCAGATCTGATTGCCGGTTGCCGGTTCGGTCGAAATCATTTTGTCTGACACTGGAATATCCTGTCCTTAAACCCGTAATCTTGCTTGTAATGGCCTATGTGCTTCCACATAGGCGGCGTCAAATCGCGAACGCTAGCTGTTTGCTGCCGGTTCCGGAGCAGGGCCATGGGCGTCTCCCAGCCGGCGAAGCCTGGCCACCTTATCATGCAGCGGCTTCCAATCGTCACGCTGATCGATCGCGGACCAGATCGCTTCGACCTCCTCGACAAGCATGCTCTCGGGATCAGCTTGCCACCAATATGCGTGCTCGCTTTCTACGGAGCGATAGCGTGCGAGAATTTCTCCGAGCTCACCCGTCGCATTCCGGCCTCCGCGATGACGATGGAAGAAGGCATCCGGCTGTTCGCCATTCTGAGAAAGCAGTGCCTCGCATGCCCCGACCAGCTTGCCATCCTCTTCGACCCCACGGCTTTCGACGCCAAGACGCCAGCACCAGCGCTTTCCAACGGCGGCCATGTAGAGTGGCCCAAACCGCTCCATCGCGGCGATTAGCGGCGGCGCGTCCGTGATAAGGCGCAGCGCAATCGCAAACTGGCCGCAATTCCAGTGCAGCGCTTCAGGCTGGCGGCCAAATGCATAAAGCCCGGTGTGGTCGAAATAAGCGGCTGTGAAGCCTGGGTCCCATTTAGGCAAAAAGCGCCACGGCCCATAGTCGAAGCTTTCGCCCGAGACATTCATATTGTCCGTGTTGAGGACGCCATGAACAAAGCCGGCCACCATCCAGCTGGCAGCAAGGTCGGCAAGCCGTTCCACTACGAGGTGCATCAGCCTGACAGCGGGTTGGTCAGTTCCCGGAGCGTCCGCAGAGGGAGGCGGGCCGGGGAATTGCGTGAGGCAGTAATCGACCAATTGCTCCATGTGAGCGCTTTCTTCAAGCGCGAGCAGCCGCTGAAATGTGCCGATGCGGATATGTCCATGACTTAGCCGAGTCATCACCGCCGAGCGCGTGGGAGAGGGTTCGTCACCGCGGACAAGCTCTTCGCCGGTTTCAACGATGCTGAAGGTTTTCGAGGTATTGACGCCGAGGGCTTCCAGCATTTCGGTGGCCAGTATTTCCCGCACACCGCCTTTCAGGGTAAGTCGCCCGTCGCCAGCTCTGCTCCATGGGGTCTGGCCGGAGCCTTTCGTTCCGAGATCGAGCAGGCGCTCATCTCCATCCCGCATTTGAGCAAAGAGGAAGCCTCGCCCGTCTCCAAGATCGGGATTGTACACGCGAAACTGGTGTCCGTGGTACCGCAAGGCGAGCGGAACAGGCAGATTGTCCGCCAGGGGCGCGAAGCTACCGAAATGCTTCAACCACTCCTCGTCCGAAAAACTGTCGAGGCCTACCGCCTGTGCCCAGCGATCATTGCGGAAGCGCAAGGTAGTCTCTGGAAATGGGGCCGGAGCAACTTCATCGCCGAGCCATCCGGCAAGGTCGAGGATCGGTGTCTCAGGGCGATAGGGGGAAGGGTTGGGTGCACTCGGCATCTGCTTGGGATGGGCGTCGTGCAGGCTGCATGCAAGTCGTCTCTCGAAATTTGCGTGAAGCCGCGCTACCGGAGCGGTCATGGAAAGCGATTATAGCGAACGCAGCTGGCAGAGCCCCGATGGGCTGGAGCTGTACTTCCGGGATTATGCCGATAACCAAAGTGGCAAAATCCCTGTCGTATGTCTGCACGGTCTCACCCGGAACAGCCGGGATTTCGACAATCTGGCCGCGCACATCGCGAGCCAGGGACACCGCGTAATCGTGCCGGATATGCGCGGCCGAGGGCAGAGCGCCTACGCGGACGATAGCGCGACTTATGCGGTCCCTAACTACATTTCCGACGTCATGGCGCTTTTGGCACAGGAGGGGATCGACCGGTTTGTTTCGATCGGCACCTCGATGGGCGGCATCATGACCATGTTGATGGCCCAGTTCGCGCCGGAAAAGATCGCCGGTGCGGTGCTCAATGATATCGGTCCGGTCGTGGATCCACAGGGAATCGAAGGCATCCGCACATATCTGGGCAAGGGCGGTAGTTTCCCGACATGGATGCATGCCGCGCGCAGTCTTGAGGAGGTGCACGGAGAGGCGCACCCCTCTTTCGATACCAACGACTGGATCGGCATGGCGAAGCGGACCATGACCCTGTGCAACAACGGCCGAATAGCCTTCGACTACGACATGAAGATCGCCGAACCTTTCAACGAAGCCGATAAGAGCGCCGTGCCGCCCGATCTGTGGCCCGGATTCGAAGCGCTGGCGGACAAGCCCCTCGTTCTGGTTCGCGGCTCACTGTCGACGCTGCTCAGTAAAGAAACATTGTCCGAGATGCAGCGCCGCGCCCCTCATGCCGACACCGTGAACGTGCCGGAAGTGGGGCATGCCCCCACTCTTGACGAGCCGGAAGTGCGCAGTGCCATTGATGCCCTGTTGGCGAGCGTCGGATGAGCTCCTCGTCTGGCGATCTGCCGCCACATCTTCTCCATGTGCTGCCCACGGCACAGTCGGTCGAACTGATCGGCGCGTTCGGTGGCAAGCTGCGGCACACTTTGGTCACATTGGATGGGACGCTGCCCGAGGGGCTGCAGGCCACTTCCTATATCAAACCGGCCAGCAATTTTCCCGCTCTCGAAGGCCTGCCGCTTCCCGGACGCATGCAGAAGATGGCGCGCGCGATGACAGCGTTCGATCTGGTTCTGACTCACGGACCCGGCGCTCTCGACGTCGCCATGGCGCACACCATGTTCAAAGATGTGATGAATCTGCCCGCGCTGATCCATCATGAGCAT
This sequence comes from uncultured Erythrobacter sp., assembly GCA_947504155.1. Lineage (GTDB taxonomy): Bacteria > Pseudomonadota > Alphaproteobacteria > Sphingomonadales > Sphingomonadaceae > Qipengyuania. The sequence goes on along the minus strand of CANNGF010000001.1, from coordinate 822,690 downwards.
GATCCTGACCAGAAGCGCAGTTTGAAGCGCACGTGGTATCGGCGGATCGCTCTCGGGAAGTCTGCAGGAATAGTTGTACCGGGTGAACGGCTGGAAGAAGCCGCGCTGGTCGACTGGCAGCAGCCCATGGGGCGGGTGAAGCGGATCAGCCCGGGCATCGACACCAAAGCTTTTGCGAAAAAACCCAACCGCGATGGTTTTCGCCTTATCAAGCATCCCGGTGAGATGTGGGTCGGTGTATGGGCTGACAGTGCCGATCAGGAAGGGGTGTCCATGCTGTTTCGCGCCTTCGCCGAAATGGAAACTGACTGGCAGCTCATCGTTCTGGGCGAGAATATCCAGACCGCTGCACTGGACGCGGAAATCGACCGGCTTGAATTGGTGGATCGGGTCTATTTCCTCGGCATTCCTCGCGACGCCACGAAGGTCATCGGCTTGTTCGATATCTTTGTTAAGACTACGCCTTGCCGAGAGTTTCCAGTCCATTTGGTCGAAGCGATGGCTGCAGCGGTACCGGTACTCGCAGTACGCGATGGCGAAGCGGATCAGTTGCTCGCCGAAGCCAATCGCGAATGGTTGTTCGATGCCAACGCCGAAAGCACGCTGGCGGCCAATCTGCGCAGCCTTGCACAGGACAAGCCGCTACGAAGTGCAATCGGCGAAGCGAACCGGTTGCGTGCAGTGCAGGAACTCGATCGCACGAAAACCATCGCTACTTTCCGCCGCCTATATGCCAGCGCTATGAAGCGTGAATTTTAGGCGTTTAAGCTTTTCATGGTGCATTCACGCGGACGGGGACAGGCAGGGGCGCGATTTGTCCTAGGCATTGCCCATTCGCGGCGGGGTGCCTAAAGACCCGCGCAACCGAATTTCAAGGACCGGAGACCGCGCCGAAGTGGCACGTACACCCAAGACCGAACTGAGCCGCGAAGAAAAACGGGCGAAAGCCGATGCGGCCGAACAGGAAGCCCTGATGCGCGAGGTGGACGATGCCGTCCGCCAAGGCGATCTCGAGAGCTTCATGGGCACATATGGCAAGGCGCTTCTTGCGGTTGTCGTCCTCGGCCTCGCTGCATTCGGCGGCTACCTTTACTGGCACAACCAGCAGGAAGCCGAAATCGAACGGTCGAGCGAGCAGCTTGTCACGGTGATGGATCAGCTCGACGCCGGAAATATCGATGCGACGGCTGGACGTCTCGAAGATTTCGAAGGGACGGGCACCCCGGCCGTAAGCGCCAAGATGCTTGCTGCCGGCATTGCCGCAGAGCAGGGTGACAGTGCGAAAGCCGGCAAGCTGTTCGGCGAAGTGGCGAACGATGCAGCAGCTCCCCAAGCGTTACGAGATCTGGCCACTGTCCGGCGCACTGCGACCTTGTTCGACAGCATGAAGCCGGAAGACGTCATCGCCGCCGTGAAGCCGTTGGCCGTGCCGGGCAAACCCTTCTTCGCCAGTGCGGGCGAGTTGCTGGCCCATGCCTATCTTGCGCAGGACAAGCGCAGCGAAGCGGGTGCCCTTTTCGCGCAGATTTCGCGCGATGAGAACACGCCCGAATCGGCACGGGCACGCATGCTTAACATGGCCGGCATTCTGGGTGTGGATGCTGTCGACGATGTTCAGGACCTGCTCGATACACAGCGGGTTAACGATCCCTCGCCCAGCGGCGAGTGACACGAAACGGAAATTTGATGAGCCAGACCATGACCAAGACCATCTTGCGCAGCGCGCTTCTTTCAGCCGGAACGCTCGCCCTTGCGGCTTGCAGCGGCGGCCTGTTCGGCGGGGGTGACGGCAAGAAGACCACTCCGACGCTGGGCGAACGCCAGCCGATCCTCTCGCGCATCGAGAGCGGGGCGAAGGTCGATCCGGCGCTGGCAGGAACTGCCGTTGTTCTTCCGGCTGCGCAGACCAACGCTTCATGGGGACAAGCGGGGGGTACGGCGAGCAAGAGCTATGGCCAACTCGCGCTTTCAGCGACGCCTACCCAAGCCTTTACCGCACAGATCGCCGGAGCCAGCAATAAGCGGCGTCTTGGCGCGCCCCCGGTTGTTGGCGGCGGCAAACTGTTCGCCGTCGGAACCGATGGCCAGGTTACCGCCTTCGACGCGCAGAGCGGTTCACGCATTTGGACCTATCAAGCCGATCTGACCGACGATATGCGCCCATCCGCTTTTGGCGGCGGGGTCAGCTTCGACAATGACAAGATTTACGGCACCGATGGTGCAGGTAATGTCTTCGCACTCGATGCCAGCAATGGTGCCCAGCTCTGGAAGGTGAAGCCCGGCGGTCCCTTGCGCGGATCGCCAACCGTAGCTTTCGGCAATATCTTCGTGATGAGCCAGGACAACCAGTTGTTCGCTCTCAATGCGGCCGATGGCAAGCTGGCGTGGCAGGAATCCGGATCGACCACGATGGCCGGCGTGTTCGGGGTGGCAGCCCCTGCGGCTGGTAACGGCACCGTGGTCAGCGGATATACCTCTGGCGAATTGGTGGCCTACAGATACGAAAACGGCCGCAGCCTGTGGGCAGACGCCTTGGCGCGCACGTCGATTTCGACGCAGGTCGGTGCCTTGTCTGATATCGATGCCGATCCCATCATCGACAATGGGCAAGTGTTCGCGCTCGGCCAGGGCGGCCGCATGGCTGCTTACGAACTCGTCACGGGCCAGCGCCTGTGGGAACTCAACGTAGCCGGTATCAGCACACCTGCTATCGCCGGTGACTGGATTTTCGCTCTCACCGACGATGCACGCATGATGGCGATCGCCCGTAGCACCGGTAAGGTGCGCTGGCTGACGCAGCTCGCGCGTTTCGAGAACGAGAAAAAGAAGAAGAACCCGATCTTCTGGCAGGGGCCGGTGCTTGCGGGCGGCAATCTGTGGGCCGTGAACTCTGATGGCGAAATCTGGACGGTCAGCACCGGCGAAGGTTCTGCCTCGCTCTATCGGGAGCTGGGCGAGTCGATCAGTCTGCCGCCGGTGGTCGCCAACGGCACGCTCTATGTGCTGGACGACAGTGGGCGGATTACCGCTTTCCGTTGATGCTGTGATGCCGAAGCGGGTCAGTCGAGCGGCTGGCCCTCATCGGTTTCATAAACCCTGAAATCGCGGGACAATGGCGGATTATCCGCCATGAACTTCTGGAATTCCGCCATATGTGCGGAACGACCATGCGCATCCAGCGCCGCCTGATCACGCCAGCGTTCGAACAGGATCAGCCGATCGGGATCGGCAAGATCGCGCGCAAAGGCGTAGTCAAGGCAACCGTCTTCTGCCCGGCTGGCGCGGACCATATCGACCAGCGCTTTCTGCATCGCCGCATCGATCGTGCGGCCCAGATTGATGGTGCCGTTGATCTGGATCATTCCGCGCAGTCCTTTTTATCGATTAGAAGCTGTATTTATACACCCGGCTGATGTCGCCGTTCCATTCGCCGTTGTAGCGATCGAGCAGGACCTGAGCAGGGACCTTCCCGGTCGCGACAATTTCGTCGAGCGTTTCGAGGAAACCGGTTTCGTTATCGCCCGAAGAATTCAGGCGTCCACGGGCAGCAAGTCCTGATCGTGCGATCGCGAGGACTTCTTTCGCGAGATCGCGCAGCTTGCCGCCGCCCGGTATCGCAGCGTCCAGCGCTTCCTTGGGGACGGCGTTGCGCAGCGTCTCACGCTGTTCCATCGTCCAGTCCTTGACCAGATCCCATGCTGCATCGAGTGCGTTCTGGTCATAGAGCAGGCCCACCCAGAATGCGGGCAGGGCGCAAATCCGGCTCCACGGGCCACCATCGGCACCGCGCATCTCGAGGAAGCTTTTCAGCCGTACTTCCGGGAAGGCGGTGGAAAGGTGGTCCCACCAATCACTCTCCGTCGGTTTTTCGCCGGGTAGGACTTCGAGTTTGCCCTCGAGAAAATCACGGAAGCTGAGACCGGCTGCGTCGATATATTTCCCGTCCCGGAAGACGAAATACATCGGCACATCGAGCATGTAATCGGCCCAGCGTTCGTAGCCGAAGCCATCTTCGAAAACGAAGGGCAGCATGCCGGTGCGATGCGGATCGGTGTCGGACCAGATATGGCTGCGATAGGAAAGGTAGCCGTTGGGCTTGCCTTCGGTGAAAGGCGAATTGGCGAACAGCGCCGTCGCGAGCGGTTGAAGCGCGAGACCGGTGCGGAATTTCTGCACCATGTCCGCCTCGCTCGAATAGTCGAGATTGACCTGGATGGTGCAAGTGCGCAGCATCATGTCGAGGCCCAGCGAACCCACGCGCGGCATATGCCGCTTCATGATGTCATACCGGCCCTTGGGCATCATCGGCAGTTCTTCGCGCGTCTTGTCCGGCCACATGCCGAGACCGAGGAAGCCGACCTCGCAGTTCTCGCCCACCTTCTTGACCTGGTCGAGGTGACGGCCGGTTTCGGCGCAGGTCTGGTGCAGATTTTCCAGCGGTGCGCCCGACAGTTCCAGCTGGCCTGCGGGTTCGAGGCTTACCGTCCCGTCTTCGCCGGACATGGCGATGACCTTGCCACCTTCCTCAACCGGCTTCCAGCCGAACTCCTGCAAGCTCAGGAGGATATCGCGGATGCCGCCGGGTTCATCATAGGATGGTGCGCGGTGATCGCTTTTGTGGAAGACCAGCTTTTCGTGCTCGGTCCCGATGCGCCAGGCCTCTTTCGGCTTTTCGCCGCCTCGCATCGGCGCAACCAGTTGGTCGCGGCTTTCGATGATTGGATCGTCTTTGGCAGAGGTATCGCGCGTGCTCATAAGGCTCGCGTTAGGCAAGCCGCCCTTGCGAGGAAAGCAATTTATTCCTCGCCGATCCAGTCGCCCGCTTCGGCCATCCACACGGCTATTCCTGCCAGCGCCGCCGTTTCGCCGCGCAGGATGCGCGGGCCGAGGCTGATGGCGCGTGCGGCAGGGTGGGCGCGTATTGCGGCACGTTCCTGGTCGGTAAAGCCGCCTTCGGGTCCGGTCAGCAGAGCGGCCGGGCCATCGGCGTAGCAAAAGGCATCGGCTGCCGCTTCGCCGCCTTCTTCATCGGCAAAGAACAGAACCCGCTCTTTCGGCCAGTCGCGCAGCAGTGCATCCAGTTTCTGCGGCTCGCCAACACCGGGTAACGCCGTACGGGCGCATTGCTCGGCAGCTTCGGTGACGATCGTATTGGCGCGCTCGGGATTGAGCTTATCGGCCACGCATCGGCTGGTGACGATCGGCTGGATACGGTCGACGCCAAGCTCCGTAGCCTTTTCCAGGACCATGTCGAAGCGGTCTTTCTTGAGCAGGGCGGCGCATAGCCAGAAGTCGGGTACTTCTTCACGCGGGCGCAGATGTTGCTGCGGTTTCAGCAGGACATGACGCTTGCCGGTATCGAGCACATCAGCAGCCCATTCGCCGGTCTCATTGTCGCAGAGGATCACCGTATCGCCCGGCGCAATCCGCATGACCTTGCCAAGGTAATGCGCCTGATTGCCCTCGACCCGGACGTCTGCCTCTTCGGAAAGAGGTTCGTCGACGAAAAGGCGAGGGACGCTCTTGGGCGGCCAGGCGGGGGTGGCGGACATGGGTGTGCTCCTAGCTCACATGGGCAGGGTGACGAAAGGAGGAATTCCACCTTGCATGATTGCCTGTGAGGGCGAGGGCAAGCAGGGATGACGGGACTGAAGGACGGCGCTAGGAGCGATGCGATGTCCGAACCCGCCGCTCCTACCGATATCGTCCCCGACACAGAACATCGCGGCCTGGTCGCGCGCCTGCCGCAGCGGCCACGCGATCTGGCGCAACTGGCGCGGTTCGATCGGCCGATCGGCTGGTGGCTGCTTTTCTGGCCCTGCGTATGGGGTGTCTGGCTCGCAGGCGCAGGCTGGCAGTGGGCACTTCTCGGCTGGATGCTGCTGGGCAGCATAGCCATGCGCGGGGCGGGTTGTGTCTATAACGACATCGTCGATGCCAAGCTGGACCGACAAGTAGCGCGTACTGCCACTCGCCCGGTCGCCAGCGGAAGAGTGTCGAAGAAGCTGGCCTGGGGCTGGCTTCTCGCCCTGAGTTTCGTGGGGCTGGTGGTCCTGCTGCAACTGCGCGTCGAGGCGCAGATCGTGGCCTTGGCGAGCCTCGTGCTGGTGGCAGCCTATCCCTTCATGAAACGCATCACCTGGTGGCCACAGGCCTGGCTTGGCCTCGTTTTCACATGGGGGCTGCTGGTGGGTTGGACCCAGCTGCGTACCGACAATCTCGATGCGCTTGCCGCCATGTACGCCGGGGCCGCGCTGTGGGTGATCGGCTACGACACGATCTATGCGATGCAGGACCGCGAGGACGATGCCCTGGTAGGTATCCGTTCGTCTGCGCTGAGGCTTGGGGGGCAGGTGCAAAGCGGCGTTGCCTTGTTCTACGCTGGCGCTGTGGCGTTATGGGCGCTGGCGTTCTGGCTCTATCGCGCGGATTGGATTGCCCTGCTCGCGCTGATTCCTGCAGCGGGTCATCTCGCCTGGCAGGTTGCGACGCTCGACGGCTCGGATGCAGGCAACCCGCTCGAACGTTTCCGGTCCAATCGCTGGGCTGGCGCGCTGGTGGCGGCGGCGTGCTTCGTGGTGGGGAATGCCTGATGTGCAATCTCTACCGCATGACCAAGAACAAGAACGAGGTCGCCGCCTGGTTCAGCGCCACGAACGAACTGGGCGGGGCAAACTTCGGTGACGAGGTTTTTCCGGGCTATCCCGGGGCGGTGGTGGCCGAAGGCAAGCTCACGCAGATGAATTGGGGCTTTCCCCTCGCGATGACGGGGAAGAGCGGCAAGGCGCTGAAACCCAAGCCGGTCAACAATGCACGTACCGACAAGCTCGGCACCGCCTTCTGGCGCTCCAGCTTCGAGGATCGGCGCTGCCTGATCCCGGTCACGGCCTGGGCCGAGGCGGAGGGCGTGGCAGGGAGCAAGACCCGCACCTGGCTCACGCGCCCCGACGCGGAGCTGTTTGCGATCGCAGGTATCTGGCGCAATTCGGATGAGTGGGGGCCGTGCTATTCCATGGTGATGACCGACGCCTGCGGTGCAGCAGCAGAATGCCACACCCGCATGCCTGTCCTCCTGGCCGATACCGACCTCGCGCGATGGACCGGCGGCACGCCCGCTGAGGCCTTTACCCTGTGCCAACCTTGGGAAGGCGAACTTGCACTCGACCGGACGCCGGAGCCTTGGTCGGGCAGCGGACAGATGGGATTGCTCTGACATGCGGATAGCCTTGTTCGAACCCGAAATCGCCGGGAATGTCGGCGCGGTCATGCGGCTTGGCGCATGTATGGGTGCGGGTGTCGATCTGATCGAGCCGCTCGGTTTCCCTTGGGAGGACAAGCGCGTGCGTCGTGCGGCCATGGATTATATCGACCACGTGGAAGTAGTCCGGCATTCCTCTTTCGAGGCGTTCCGCGAGGCCCGCCAGAAAAGCCGCGTCGTGCTCTTCACCACGCGCGCCACGCAATCGTCTTACGATTTTGAATATCGGGCGGATGACATATTGCTGTTCGGCAAGGAAAGCGCCGGGGTCACCGACGATGTGCGCGCATCGGTCGACGCGAGTGTGCGCCTCCCGATGCGGCCGCAGGTGCGCTCGCTCAACCTCGCGACGAGTGCGGCCATCGCTCTGACCGAGGCGTTGCGCCAGACCGGGACCCTTCCGGCTTAGCATCGCGCTTAGGCTTGCTGGCGGTAGACCCCGCAAACAGGGGGCGGCGCAGGATCATCTCATTCATAGCTGATCACCTCGAATTCGATGCCGTCCCAGTCAAAGAAATAGAACCTCCTGCCCGGCTCGTAATCATCGTGGCCGAATGGTTCGAGCCCGTGCCGTTTGACGATGGCTTCCGCAGCTTCGAGATCGGAAACGGTGAAGGCCAGATGGTTGAGCGGGTTGCCCTTGGCGTATCCTCCCGAAACGTGATCGCCGGTATATAAAGCGATATAATCATGCTCCGCACCGACATGGACCGAGCGACCGTATTTCATCGAAGGGCCGCGCCAGCGTTCTTTCCAGCCCAGCATCTCGATCAACAAAGCGGCGCTGCGTTCGGGATCGGTTACCGAAATATTGGCATGTTCGAGGCGTCCGGTAGGCATTGTGCATCTCCATTGTTTTGCGCCGTGCTCCTCCCGGTTGAAGAGGCTGCGGCGAAAGCGATGCACAACTCTATGCAACCTCAAGCTGGCTTGAGGTCAAGCACGAATGAATCTATCAGCGTGATTGATGAAAGCGAACGACCTTCTGCCCATTGGCGATCTTGCCCGCCGCACTGGCCTTTCCGTGTCTGCGATTAGATATTACGAGGAGAAGGGGCTGGTCGAAGCGCTGCGCACGCGCGGCAACCAGCGCCGCTTTCTGCGGAGCGACATCCGGCGGTTGAGCTTTATCCTCATTGCCCAGCAACTTGGGCTGTCGCTCGACGAAATCGAGGCATCCCTGGCCGCGCTGCCGCAGGGGCGCACCCCCAATGCCGCCGACTGGAAAAACATCAGTGGAGAGATACGCCGCCGGATCGATGCGCGGATCGCTTCGCTCGAAAAGATGCGCGAGGATCTGGACGGTTGTATCGGTTGCGGTTGCCTGTCGCTGAAAAAATGCGCGCTCTACAATCCGCAAGACGAATGGGGAAAGACGGGCAGCGGGCCGCGGGTCTTGCGATAGGGCGGCCATGCCAGCATAGCGCCGTCCCCATTGCACGATCGGAAGTGAATTGACGTCAGCTCTGAAATCCCGCCCGTTTCTCTGGTTCGTCCTGGCCCTGCCGGGGCTGTGGATCGTATGGCGCTGGGTCTTCACGCCCGACGCTTATGGATATGGTCATGCGATCGGCGATACGGGTGACTGGGCGGCGTGGCTGCTGCTGGTGACTTTGGCGGTGACGCCGATTCGCCTGCTCTTCCGCCGGCAAAAATGGGCGCAATGGCTGATGAAACGCCGCCGCGATCTGGGCGTGGCGAGCTTCGGCTATGCGCTGATGCATACCGTTATCTATCTCTGGAAGAAGGGCTCGGCAGAGCTTGTGCTGGCGGAACTGGACCAGAAGTTCATCGTGATGGGCTGGCTGGCGTTCGCTCTGTTCCTGCCCCTGGCAATCACATCGAACGATGCTTCCATGCGGGCGCTGAAGCGGCGCTGGAAGACGCTGCACCGGCTGGTCTATCCGGCGGCGATACTGACCTTCCTGCACTGGGTATGGTCGGCTTTCGACCCGACCACGGCCTGGATCCACGTGGGTCTCCTGGCCGCGATCGAGCTGATCCGGATTTGTATCCAGCTACGTCAGAGAGTGACGTAATTGCGGAAGCGGGCAACTTCCGTTTCGTCGACATACTTGCCGATTTCGCGATCGAACTCGTTCATGTCCTCGTAGGGGCGATATTCCATGAACTCGTGCTCCATCTTTTCGGTCATGCCGGGGATGAGCTTGATGTCGGCTTCGCTGGCGGTGTTGAGGTTGACCGGCACGAACAGCGTTTCGCGAACTGTTGCAGCCTGTTCTTCGGTAAGGCTGCCCATCAGGACTTCGTTGAAAGCGCTGACATTGTCATAGGGCTGACCGGCCACGATGGCGGCTGCCAGTTCGGGGGTTACGCCGTCCATTGCAGCAAGCTGTTCTTCGGTCGCCGTATTGGCGTCCATCACCGTGCTTTCAGTCGCAGTGTCGACCACATCCGCTGCAGGAGCGTCTACCGTTGCGGTGTCGTCGGTCGCTTCTTCATTGGCGCCCGAGCAAGCGGCAAGGGCGAGAGCGGAACCCGCAAGGGCGGCGAAAGTCAGTTTACGCATTTTCATTCCTCTTATTGCGAAGGGCTCGCATTAGCAGGTTGAATGCGTATTGAAAGGGAAGTCTTTCCCTCTGGCCCGGCTTTTCAGAATTCGGGGCCGAGTTCGGGATCGAGATCGCGCGGGCGAGCGAAATGGACGAGCTTTCCGCATCCTTCGCGAACCTGCGACCAATCATCGATATCGAGTTCGAATACGGCGAAACTGGCAGTGGGGAATTTCACCTTCGCTTCATCGAACAGGGCGTTTTCGTTCTTCGGCGCCACGAGTTCGAACACCATGTCGCCGAGGCCCGGATTATGGCCCGCGACGAGCAGCGATCCGGCCTCTTCGGCGGTCTCGCCGATGACATCCATGATGGTTTCCGTGCTGGCGAGATAGAGACGATCGTTCCATTCAGGCTCGGGCCCGATCGCGGCCTGTTCAAGCGTGGTCTTCACGCGTTGCGCCGGGCTGGCGACCAGCTTGTCCCACTTCACGCCGTGATCGCGGATATGCTGGCCGATCAGTTCCGCGCCCTTGCAGCCGCGCTGGTTCAGACCGCGGTCGAAATCGCGCTTGTCGCTCTGGCCCCAGTCGGACTTGGCGTGCCGCAGCAACCCGAGGATCTTCACGATTCTTCCTTTTCCGCTTGAGCCGGTTCGGCAGTGGAATCGCCTCCAACACCGTTCGCCACGCGCTGTAAAGCTTCCGCAAGCGTCAGGCGTATGACGGGCGTGCCTTCGGGAAAGGCCGACAGCAGCCGGCTGGGGAAGGCGGGGGACAGGACGATGAAATGGCCCGAATCCTCACGGCTGCGGATCAGGCGGCCGAACGCCTGTGCCAGCCGGGCGCGGATGATCCGGTCGTCGAAGCGCTTGGCTCCGCCTTCTTCCTCTGCCGCAGCCGCGCGGCGGGCGCGGTGCAGGATGGTGGGGCGGGGCCACGGCACGCTTTCCATCACCACGCAGCGCAGGCTGCGGCCGGGAACGTCGACTCCGTCCCGCAAGGCATCGGTGCCGAGCAGGCTGGCGCGCGCATCGTCGCGGAAAATATCGGTCAGCGTGCCCGTGTCGATCGGATCGACATGCTGCGCATATAGCGGCAGGCCTTCGCGGGCGAGACGGTCGGCGATCCGGCCATAGACCGCCCGCATCCGGCGGATCGCCGTGAACAGGCCCAGCACGCCGCCACCGCATGCCTCGATCAGCCGGGCATAGGCACCGGCAAGGGCAGGAATATCGCCCCGCTTGATATCGGTGACGATCAGCACTTCGGCACGGCCCGCATAGTCGAACGGGCTGTCCGCCTGCGCGGTCCTGGGCATGAGTTCGAGATGCGGCGCGCCGCTTTTGGTGATGGCATGGGGCCAGTCGGGTCCGGTCTCGTCCCGGTCGGTCAGCGTAGCGCTGGTTAGCATCACGCCATGCGCTGGCTCCAGCACGACCTTGGCGAATGGCTTCATCGGGTCGAGCCAGTGGCGATAAAGGCCGACATCGAATTCGCGCGCGTCGTTGCGATCGACCGCCAGCCAGTCGACGAATTCCGGGTCCGCTGGTCCGCCCAGCCGCGAAAGAAGCGCTTCCCATGCCGCGATCAGATCGATGCGCCAGCTGAGCGAATGCCGTGCGCCTTCGATCCGCGCGCGGCCCTGACCGTCCAGCCAGTCGGGCGCGTCTTCCAGCACGGCTTCCAGCCGCCCGGCCAGCTTGAGCAGCGGCGTGCGCAGTTGCGCCAGTGCCTGCGCGGCAATCCCGGCCGCTTCGACCAGTTCGCCGGGAAGCTGCGAGGTTTCGGTCTCGATACCGTAGCCTGCTTCCTGCCCGCTCTCATCGCGGGCGTAGGTCGTGGCGCGGACCTGTGCGAGCAGAGCTTCGAGCGGCCCCGAGGGCGCATTTTCCGCCAGCCGGCCCAGCCAGCCGTCGGAGGGCAGGGCATCGGCAGCCTCCACCGCAGCTTCAACAGCCTCGCCGCCGGCCTCGTCATAGCTGGCCACATTGGCAAGGCGCGCTGCCAGTCCGCGCCGCCGCCCGCGCGAATTACGCTCTGGCCCGATGATCCAGCGCCTCAGCTCGATCGCCTCCTGTCCTGTCAGCGCTGCGGAAAAGGTGCTGTCGGCGGCGTCGAACACGTGATGTCCTTCGTCGAAGACGATGCGGGTAGGGCGGCTGGCAAGATCGCGCCCGCGCGCCGCATTCACCATCACCAGCGCATGGTTGGCGATGACCAGATCGGCCTGAGCCGCATTGCGCGCACTGCGTTCGATGAAACATTTCCGGTAATGCGGGCATCCGGCATAGACGCACTCGCCGCGCTGGTCGGTGAGGGCGGCAATCCCACGCTTGCGGAACAGCGTGCCGAGCCAGCCGGGCAAATCCCCGCCGATCATGTCGCCATCCTGCGAATAGGCGGCCCAGCGCGCCACCAGATGCGCCAGGATCGCGGGCCGTCCGGAAAAGCCGCCTTGCAACGCGTCTTCCAGATTGAGCAGGCAGAGATAGTTCTCTCGTCCCTTGCGCACGACCACGGGCGGCGAGCCATCGGGGCGGGTGGCAGGCCATGCCCGCGTGCTTTCGCGGCGGAGCTGGCGCTGGAGGTTCTTGGTATAGGTGCTGACCCATACCGTCCCGCCCGACGCGCTCGCCCAGAGCGAGGCCGGGGCGAGATAGCCCAGCGTCTTGCCAATCCCCGTACCCGCCTGCGCCAGCAGGACATGCGGGCGCTTCTGCCGGTCGCGCGGTGAGAAGACATGCCCAGCCCCGCGCGCGAACAGCCGCTGGCCCTCGCGCCGTTCCGCACCTTCGCCGGTCAGCCGTTCGAGATGCGCCTCGATCTCTGGCTCCTCGATCAGCACCTGCGAGGGCTGGGGGCGTTCGGGCGTTTCCTCCCATTCGGGCAGGCGGGTGAATAGCCACTTCTCCGCCCGCTCCGGCTTGCGGATATGCGGGGCGAGCACATTGGCCCAGGGCCAGCGCAGCCGGGTGAGCGATTGCAGCGAAGACCACGCCCCTTCGCGCTCGGCCCAGTCATCGCTTTCGCAAGTGGTGATCAGCGCGCCGGCTGCCTTCTGCAGCAGCAGCGGCACGCCCGCGTCATCGTCCGGTTCGTCCAGCCCCAGCGCATGCGCCAGCCCCTTGGGCGTGGGGACGCAGAATTTCGCCGGATGGACGAAGGCGAACAGCTCCAGCAAATCCAGCCCCGACAGGTCGGGATAGCCCAGCCTGCTCGCCACCAGTGGCGCGTTCATCAGCAGCAGCGGCGTATCGGCCGCCGCCATCACCGCTTCGCCCTTGGAACAGCCGCGCGTCGCGCCATTGGCGTCGCGCAGCCAGGTGCCGGCATGGCTGGCGTGGAGAGAGGGCAGGGGTAGCGGCTGGCTCACGAAAGCGCGTTAGAACACAAACGGAACGGGGGGCAAGGGGCGCACAGGCGAAGTTTCTTTCGCGCTTGCAGCATAAACGTCGATCCCATAGCCTTTGCCAATGCCTGACTGGATAAACACCCATCTCGCCTTCCTGCCATGGTGGGTCGCCGTCGGCCTCGTCGCAATCGTCACCATCGCTGCTGCGCTGCTCCTGCACGCCGCCGCTTTCGGCCTGCTGAGGCGCTTTGCCCGGTCGAGCGAGAGCCAGTCCGACAATATCGTGGTGCGCAGGCTGGCGCAGCCCAGCCGCTGGGCGCTGATCATGCTGGCTCTGGTGGCGGTATCCTCGATCTTTCCCGTGCTGAACGAGATCTGGGACCGGATCGGCGGCGTGGTCATGCCGCTGTTCGTGGGCTGGATGGTGCTGGCGATCCTCCATGCGCTGGTGGAAGTGGCGATCCTGCGCAACGACGATTCCATGGAGGACAACCGCCGGGCGCGGCGGCGGCGGACGAAGCTCGCGCTGTTCAACCGCATCGCCACCTTCATCATCGTCTTCGTGGTGATCGGCCTGATGCTGCTGGCGATCCCGGGCGTGCGCGACATCGGCGTAACGCTGGTGGCATCGGCAGGCCTTGCCGGTCTCGCCGTGGGTGCAGCGGCCCAGCCAGCGCTTAAATCGCTGATCGCCGGAGTACAGATGGCGCTGACCGAGCCGGTGATCGTGGGCGATGCCGTGATAATCGCGGGCGAATGGGGCTGGATCGAGGAAATCCGCACGACCTATGTCGTGGTCAAGGTGTGGGACGAACGGCGGCTGGTGGTACCGACCTCCAAGTTCCTCGACGAGACGTTCCAGAACTGGACCAAGACCACGGCGCAGCTGATGGGCACGATCATGCTCTATGTCGATCCGGTGACCCGGCTCGGTCCCATCCGCGCAAAGTTCGAGGAGCTGATCGAAAGCAACGCGCGCTGGGACGGGCGGGTGAAACATATGCAGGTGACCGAACTGACACGCGACGCGATCGAAGTGCGGTTCCTCGTAACGGCCAAGGACTCCCCCACGCTCTATGACCTGCGCTGCGATATCCGCGAGGCGCTAATCCAATGGCTGGCGGTGGAAATGCCCGAATCCATCGTGCGCAACCGCCTGGCTCCTGTTGCGCCGCTGGACATCGCCGGCTTCCCGTCAGGCGAGGCGCTGCAGCAGATGGCGGAGTGAGGATGTGCACATGTGGCAGATCGTCCTAAGAGGACTGTCTTTCCCAAATTTTGCTCACTGTCAGACCTCCCGCTACTTTCGGTTTCACCTTCAAACTCCCCGTCCGGCCAGAACTGACCGAAATCCGACGGCAAGTTCATTCCCCAGACCATCACACCCCCTCCGTCGCAACAGCGCTATGGGGGATGGCGGCACAATCCTGAGAATTAGAAATCAGGCGATGCTTCGCAAAATCCGCCATGGCCTTTACTCCCAGACCTCGCCAAGCGTGTAGTCGACCCAAGTGCGTCCACTGGCGACATAGGCCAGGTGGCGAGGCAACAATGGCCCCATCTGTTCTTCGGCGATCCAAGGCTCATCACAATCTACACAGCGACGCTCATCGCGAATACGACCACGCAGCACCTTACGCATCGCATCCATGAATTCATCCGACACGAAAAGTTGCGTTTCCCCAAGAAGGCCAGCCGTCCACAAATGCCTTCCATCGATTTGCGGACGGCTGATTGGCACCTCCCAGCCAGGCAGAGTTAGCATGCAGATAATCTGCTTAACGCCTTCGTCGTTTGTCCAATAGTGCTTGAAATTTGCCGGATCATTATTCGTAATAAGGCAATCGATGTCCTGTTGCGTGGTCCAGAACCAGTAATCTTCTTCGAAACGCTGGCCGTTCTTCCTTTCTAGGATCAACGGCGAAAAGGCATGTACGCCCGGTTCGAATTCTTCCACCAGATCGCGAAACCGCTGGCTCACTGCCACAGGCCCGGCAACGATCGTCATGTCATCGATTTTCCCGCGATAGGCCTTGTCCTGCCTGGCCACGACCGGCTCGGACACTGGCTGCCATGGCAAGTGCGAGCAAATGCCAATATTGTTGATCGGCTTAAGGCCGCCGGGATTGTCCGTGATCTCGAAATTGGGGCCGGGGAAGTGACAGTTCTTTTCGACAAGCCATGCCATCACGCAACCTCCATCACCAAAAAGAATAGCCGTCCCGCCCGGTCACTCCAATTACAGGCCATTTCCGCCGGTGGGTGCGGTCTCCGCAATTCGCTCCATTCCTGCAATAAGCGGCCGGCCCTTCTGGATAGCCTGCTGAACCGAAGGCAGGGCAAGAGATGCTGTATGCGAATCTCTGTCGGTCCAGACTTCGGTGATCCAGAGTAGATCGGCATCCTCCGCGTCGGCTGCGACGATATAGGACAGGTTACCCGGCATATCCCGCAGCCCTTCCAGAAGGATTTCGGCCAGCCTTTCGCGCTCGCCCGCGATGGCAGTCATTTTTCCGATCAAACCGTACATATTCTCGCCTTTTGCATTTTTACCGAGGCGCAGCGGCGAGCACGCAACCAGCGATGAGCACGCTATCGCACCAATAAAGCTACGTCGGAGCATTTCCATGACGTTACCCTAATCCGTCCTGCGCGGATTATCACTCGATACGGCATCACCGGCAATGCTTATATATTGGTCTGTGCCAAGCGCCGCGAGTTGTCGTTTGGGGCTGTCCTACAAGCCCTTGCTCAATTATCGAAGTCGGCATGAGATCTTGCCAATCTTTCCCTTCCAGTTCGACAAATAGCCGCCTTTCACCCGCCGCCGATTTTTCCCTCTGGACCGTGCTCCATGTGCTCCATCCTGTAGGACTTGCCGAGGGGCAATCCAACATTTGGCACTTGCAACCACAGCGGTCAGCGGCAAGAGGGTGCGCATGAGCATGACCGACCTTATCGAAGCCGCCCGCGTGTCCAAGGCCTGGCCGTTCCAGGAGGCACAGCGGCTGCTCAAACGCTATCCCAGCGGGGCCAAGCCCGATGGATCGCCGGTCGTGTTCGAAACGGGTTATGGTCCCAGCGGCCTGCCGCATATCGGCACGTTCCAGGAGGTGCTGCGCACCACGCTCGTCCGCCGCGCGTTCGAGGCGATGATCGGGGCCAAGCCCGAAGACGGCAAGACGCGCCTGATCGCCTTCAGCGACGATATGGATGGCCTGCGTAAGGTGCCCGACAATGTGCCCAATCAGGCGCTGTTGCAGGAGAACCTGCACCTGCCGCTGTCGCGCGTGCCCAATCCATTCGATACCGATTACGACAGCTTCGCCGCGCACAACAATGCGCAGTTGCGTACCTTTCTCGACCGGTTCGGCTTCCAGTACGAGTTCATCGCTGCGAGCGACCGGTACAATTCCGGCGCTTTCGACGATGCGCTGCGCCAAGTGCTGCGTACGAATGACGCCATCCTCGACATCATGCTGCCGACGCTGCGCGAGGAACGCCGCCAGACCTATTCGCCGGTGCTTCCGGTCAGCCCGCAGACGGGCCGAGTGTTGCAGGTGCCGGTGGAAGTCGTCGACGCCGAAGCGGGCACGATCCGTTTTACCGACGAAGACGGCACGGTGGTCGAACAGTCGGCCCTGGGCGGCAAGTCCAAGCTGCAGTGGAAGGTCGACTGGGCGATGCGCTGGTATGCGCTGGGCGTCGATTACGAGATGTACGGCAAGGATCTGACCGACAGCGGCGTGCAGTCGGGCAAGATCGTGCAGGCGCTGGGCGGGCGCAAGCCCGAAGGGCTGATCTACGAGCTGTTCCTCGACGAGAAGGGCGAGAAGATCTCCAAGTCCAAGGGCAACGGGCTGACCATCGAGCAGTGGCTCGACTATGGCAGCGAAGAGAGCCTGGGCTTCTACATCTTCCCCAATCCCAAGAGCGCCAAGCAGCTCCACGTCGGGGTCATCCCGCGCGCGGTGGACGATTACTGGCAGTTCCGCGAACGGCTGGCCGAACAACCGCTCGACAAGCAGCTCGGCAATCCTGTGTGGCACCTTGCGCGCGCCAATGGCGGATTCGAAGGGGCAGAGGCGCCGGGGGCGGGCGACAGTCTGCCGGTGACCTATGGCCTGCTGCTGAACCTTGCCAGCGTGCTGGGCGCGGAAGCGAGCGAGGAATCGCTGCGCGACTATCTCGAAAGCTACATCGGCGCTGGCCGGATCACCGCCGAACTGGACGTGCTGATCGGCACCGCAGTCGCCTATACGCGCGACTACATCGTGCCGACGCTATCCAAGCGTGCGCCGTCCGCGAATGAGGCCGAGGCATTGAAGGCGCTCGACGCCTATCTCGCCGATGCTCCGGCCGACACCAGCGCGGAGGATCTGCAGACGCAGGTCTACGAGATCGGCAAGCGCGAGGAATACGGTTTCGAGAACCTGCGGGACTGGTTCAAGGCGCTGTACCAGACGCTGCTCGGCAGCGATCAGGGGCCGCGCATGGGCAGCTTCATCGCGCTCTACGGTATAGAGAACAGCCGCAAGCTCATCGCCGAGGCGCTGGCGAAGGGCTGAGGCCCGCCAGCGCTTTGTTCATGGGCCCTATTTGTGGGCGCGCGTGCGGTACCACTTGGTGAGCACGTATTTGGAACCCTCGATCACCGGCGTGCCGGCATGCATGGTATCGAGGTTCGGTTCGCCTTCGGGCGTGGCGTTGTTCCAGATCAGGAGCACGCCGGGCTTCGGCTCGATCGAGGCGCCGATGTGGGTGAAATGCGTGTGACCGCCTTGGGGCACCTTGTTGAGGAAGGCCATCGCCGTCCAGCATCGCTGGCCGCCACGCTTGCGCTCTTCCTTCCAGTATTCCTGATCGGTGTAGAACCAGTCGTTATGCGGCTTGAACTCCTGACCAGGTAGATAGCGCTGGCCCTGGATCGCCTCGCCATTGATGGCTGGCAGTCCGAGCAGGTCGTCGATCCGGCGCGACACGCCTTTGACGAAGGGATCGTTGGGATGGAAGTTGCCCGAATAGGAGGTGCGGAACTTCTCGATATAGGCGGTTTCGTGCAACTCGCTGGGCCGCGCAACAACGTCGATCATGGTGATGAAACGGCGGCATTCCTCGGGGCTGAGGAAATTGGCGACGGCGAAAATCTCGGCCTTGTCGGTCGGCACCTTGTAGATGTCCGGATCGCTTTCCAGCCGCTGGCGAACCTTGGCACCTAGGCGCTTGAGGGCATCCTGGTCGGGAATCGTGCTTGTCTTCGTCATGACCGAAATTCTTAGCGACAGCGCGTCTCACATCAACCCATCGCTTGCGGGCGAAAGAGACTGCGCTACTGTCCGCCGACAAGTTGGGAAAGGAAACCACAGATGGACAATGTCACCTCCGCACGCCGGTATTCGATCGGGGCGATGATCTTCCACTGGGTCATTGCAGTGGCAGTCATCGTGAACTGGCGGCTCGCGGAAAATGCGGATCACGCGCAATCACCTGCGGATAGTTCAGCCATCTTCGCCGATCACAAGGCGCTGGGTATCCTGATCCTTGCCCTGACAATTGGCCGTCTGCTGTGGCGCTGGACGCACCCCGTGCCGCCTCTCCCGTCAGATCTCGCGAGGTGGGAAAAAACCCTTGCGCGCATAGTGCACGTGGTTTTCTATGTCCTTCTCATTGCCCTTCCGCTGGGCGGCTGGATCGCCACCTCCCTCGCCGGGCGCGAGATCGACATGTT
The DNA here is from genome assembly GCA_947504155.1 of uncultured Erythrobacter sp. GTDB lineage: Bacteria > Pseudomonadota > Alphaproteobacteria > Sphingomonadales > Sphingomonadaceae > Qipengyuania. The sequence continues at coordinate 803,837 of CANNGF010000001.1, read as the reverse complement.
CGGCCTGTTCACCATCCCGGCGCTTCCCGTGGGCGACAATCCGGAAGCGGCGAAATCGATCTTCAGCATTCATGCCACCGGGGGCAGCATTTTCATCTACCTAATCGCGCTCCACATTCTCGGCGCGCTTAAGCATACATTCTTCGACAAGAATGGCGGCATTTTCCGAATGCTGCCATTCGGAAAGGTCTGACCGGAGTAAGGAAGACCCCGCCGATCGATCGGCGGGGTCTTCGAAGTTTTCTTGTCGGACTGATCACCAGAAGAAGTCGTAGATCACGTCGACCACTTCGCCACTGTAGACATCGACCAGCAACACATCGTCGTAATACCGCACCCAGCGATAGGGTCCGTAGACTTCGGGCAATCGATATCGCCAGGGATCATTGACCCAGTACCGATTGCCGAAGAACTGGCTACCCAGACGGAAACCGATATTCAGTCGGCGATAGCGGTAATCGCGATAGGGGGCGTAATAGCGGCCCAGGCGGTAGAGGCTGCGGTTCTGGGCACGGTGATGGCTCCAGTTGTAGCGATTGTTCTGTCGCCACCTGCGCTGGTCCCACCGGTCGTAATCGCGCCAGCGGCTGCCGTCATAATATCGGGAGCGGCGGTCGTCGCGGCGGGCTTCTCGATAACCCTGGCGATATGCGTCCCGACGGTCCCGGCGATCTTCGCGGGCGTCTTGTCGCCTGTCGCGGTAGCTTCGGTTGCGATCACCAGCATAGGTCTGGTTTCGATCACCGCCATAGCTCCGGTCGCGGCGGTTATCCTCACCGCGATTGTTGCGCTGGCCCCACTGCCTGGTCCGTTCGGCGCCGCGCTGGCTTTGCTCTTCGCGAGCACGCTGAGCGGCCTCGCGCACGGCATTATCTCTTATGGAACGGAATCCGCCTCTTCTGTTCTCGTCACCGCGCGAACCGCGTTCCTGCCGACGCTGGTCTCTCCGTTCACCGCGCCGTTCTTGCCTGCGCTCGCCCCGGTTCTGGTTCCGGTCGCCGCGATCGCGCTGGCTATACTGGCTAGATGCCGCCTCGGCAGCCGCCGCAGGAGATGGCAGTGCCGTGAACGCAAGGGTGATGGCCAGCGCGCCGATCGCGCCACCGCTCATCAGTCTGATCAATGTCATGGAGCCTATCCTCATTTTTCGAGAGCCGCTCCACACCTGCGGCCGTTTTCGATCACCGATATGTATCAGCCGAGGCTGACTTCTCTCTGAACCATGTCAGCGGCCTCTCGTTCAGGAAAAGAATCCAAATAATGAATGAGGACCGCATGTTCCGATCAGGCGTTAGCTGTCCATGCCACTGACATTCGATAACGTTCGCCAGGACATTCAAGACCGCCTTCAGGACGCTGCCAGCAATCGCCATTCGCCGATGCACACGCCCGTGGTGGCTACTGCAGATGGGGATGCGCGAATTATGGTTCTTCGAGAGTTCGACCGGGAGGAGTGGACCCTGAGGTTTCACACCGACTCCCGTTCGCACAAGGTAGAGGTCATCGATGAAGACGCAGCGGTGGCCGTGCTGTTCTACGACAGGGAAGAAAAGGTCCAGATCCGTTGTCGGGGACGGGCTCGCATCGAAAGTGATACTCCGCTCGCTACTTCGGCGTGGGAAGCCAGCGACACTTACGCGCGCCGTTGTTATCTGGGCGCACCTCCGGGTGAAAAGCGGGACCATCCCTCAAGCGGTTTACCCGAGGATGTCGAGGGCAAGCGACCGACCGAAGAGCAACTGGCGCCCGCGCGCACGAATTTCGCGGTCCTGATCGTTACGATTGAAACCGCCGACTGGTACTGTCTGTCGAACGATGGACATAAACGAGCGATCTTTACCAATAATAAGGGTAGCTGGGTTACTCCCTGATCAAGCCTATGCGCCGCTCCTGAAGAATGAGCGGAATTGGTAGCGCTATCCAAATAGGGGAGAGAAAAGCGAGATGAGAGCCGGCGACCGCATTCTTATGCTGTTCGACAATACCAACCGTGATTACGTTTCGCGCCTGCACTCGGGAGCAAGCCGGCAGGCTGGCACGATGGGCGTGAAGATCCAGATGGAAAACCTTCACAACACGGGCCGCGAAGCTCGTGAGGCGATTTCCGAGGAGGGCGTTGGCGGGGTAATTCTTACCGCCCCTCTGTCCGATGATCGCCATCTGATGTTGCAGATCGAAAAGCTTGGCATTCCGTTCGCACGCATCGCGCCTATGCTCGATCCGGGACGCGGCATTACCATCGTTATGGATGAATATGAGGCGGTGCTCACTGTCACGCGTCTGTTGCTGGAAGCAGGCCATCGCAAGGTCGGCATCATTCGCGGCCCGCGCTCGCACCTGTCCAGCATGCGCCGCTACAACGGTTTCACCGCCGCTCTCGGTTCGAAAGGAGCAAAGCTCGATCCTTCGCTGGTGGTGGAAGGCGATTACACGCGTGAATCGGGGATGGAAGTGGGTGCCAAGCTGCTCGCGGCCGAACCGACTGCCGTCTTCGCTTCCAATGATGCGATGGCTGCCGGCTTCGTCGACGCAGCGCGGCGGGCGGGGAAGTCCGTGCCGCAATCGCTGTCCATCGTCGGGTTCGACGATGATCCGATCGCCAAGTCGATGAACCCCCCGCTCACATCCGTGCGCCAGCCGCTGGAAGAGATGGGGGCGAAGTCTTGCGAATTGCTGGCCAAATGCATCGCCGGCAAGGGGGATGCGAAGGGTCACGCCGAAATTCCCTTCGAGCTGGCCGAGCGCAGCTCAGTTGCTCCGCCTCCGGCCTGATCGACCTAACCTGACCCACACAAAAAGGGCGGCTGAAGGGATATCCCCTCAGCCGCCCTTCTTCGTAATTCCGCCTTGAAGCTTAGGCAGCCTGCTTGATATCGCGCAGGGTCACATCGAACGTCACGTCTTCACCCGCGAGCGGGTGGTTGCCGTCGGCCTTGATCGCCTCGTCGCCCACTTCAAGGATGTAGAGCGTCATTGGTTGGCCATCCGGACTCTGCGCGTTCAGCGCCATGCCCGGCTGCGGGGCGGGCTCGGGCGGCAGGTTGGCGCGCGGAATGTCGATCACCAGTTCTTCGCTGCGCGGACCGAAAGCATTGTCGCTGGCGATATCGACGCTCTTGCTGTCGCCGACTTCCATATTGGTCAGCGCTTCTTCGATCTGCGGGAAGATCTGGCCGGTGCCGAGCTGGACCTGCTGGGGGCCTGCTTCTTCGGTATTGCCGACAACTTCGCCGTCGCCGCGCTTGAGGACGTAGTCGATGGTTACGGTGTCACCGTTGCTGGGAGTAGTCATGGATATCCTCTGAATTTCGTGTTCGCGGCGCGGGGGAGGTGCGCCGTCAGGAACAGCACCCGCGAACCGGGCGCCTCCCGACCCATGTGGGAACCGAGGCGCGATGAGTCAAATACAGTCCGGTATAGGCGTCGCAGATCACGCCATAGATAGAGCTAACGCCGCTCGAAGCTTGTAAAGCCTTTGCAGTCGACCTCGCGGCAATCGATCCGCTCCACACGGGCGCGGGTAGGGCCTTCCTCCATCGCTCCGATCAGGCGTTTGACCGCATGCAGCTCGCCTTCCACGTGCGCCTCCACGGTCCCCTCGGGCAGATTGCGCACCCAGCCATGAAGCCCAAGTTCGCGTGCGGTTTCCACGGTCCAGGCGCGATAAAACACGCCCTGGACCGTGCCGTGGAGAAGGAGGTGTCTTGCAACCATGATTGCAACCTAGCGTATAACCGCGCGATTTGCATGGTGGCAAAGGCGGCATCTCCCTCGGCGTCGAAGGCGGATCAGTGCAGCAGGGCAGGCCTCACGTCCTGTACATTCGTGGTAGGGACCGGGGCACCGGCGTGGGTGCGGAAGTGCCCGGCTTCCTCGGCTAGCACAGTCACTTCGGACGCCAGCTGGCGCGAGGCCGCCGAGGTTTCTTCGACCATGGCCGCATTTTGCTGCGTCGAGTTGTCCATGTCGCTGACAGCCGTGACGATTTCCGAAATTGCCGAGGCTTGTGCCTGATTATCTGCCGCCATCGTTTCGAGCAGTTGGTTCACATTGCCGACGCTCGACGAAATCTGTTCGAGCGCCTCATCCACTCGCTTCACGGTTCCAACGGCATTACCCACTTCTTCCTGCGTGGTGGTGAGCTGCTCGCGTGCCGAGCCCGCTTCTTCTTCCGCCCGCATCGCCAGCGCTGAGACGAGATCGGCGACCACCGCGAAGCCGCGACCCGCTTCACCCGCCCGGCCAGCTTCGACCGCAGCGTTCATCGCGAGCACGCGCGTCTGGAAAGCGATTTTGTCCAGCCCTTCGATCACCGTGTCGATGCCTTCGGCGCTTTCCTGAACACGGCCCATCGCCTGCATGGCCTGCTCGGCCAGCGAGCGTCCATCGTGTACGACCCCATTGGCTTCGTTGGCGCTTTTTGCTGTATCCTTGGCAGCGGCGGCGCCGCGGGAAATACGGTCATTCATCTGAGCGAGCGCTGCCGAGGTCTGTTCGAGGCTGGCGGCATTCGACTCGGTACGACGCGCCAGTGATTCGGAACTCTGCGCGATTTCGCCGGAGCTCATGCGGATCGAAGTAGTTCCCTTGACCACGTTTTCGATCAGCGTGCGCAGTGATTTGACGGCGTTATTGTAGTTCGATTTCAAAGCGGCATAGGCAGGGGGATAATCGGCGGTCACCTCGGCCGTCAGATCGCCTGCGGCGAGCGCCGATAGCCCGTCGGCGAGCGTATCGGTGACCATCTTCTGCTCGCGCGCAGTGATTGCTGCTGCGGCTCGTTCCTTCTCGAGAACCGCGTTCAGGAAGGCGTCGACAGCGCGCGCCATGTCACCGATCTCGTCTTTCTGTTCGAGGTGGGGCAACTGCCCATCGCCCGACTTGGCGAGGTCGTGCACCACATTCGACAGATTGGTGATCGGGTGGACAACCTTGCGGGTGACGATGAAAATGGAGAAAGCGATCGCCACGACAGCCAGAATGGCGAGCACAACTACAATGGTCAGCGAGAAATTAGTGTCGTCAAGGGCGCGCTCTGTCACCGAGCTCGCGATGTCGATCTGCATTCCGGATAATTCCGTAATCGTCTCTGAAAGCGGATCGATGGTCTGATAGAGATCGCGCTCGACGAACCGCCTCAGCGCGTCGGAATTACCAGATTCCAGGATCGCTTCGAGCTTGACGACCGCGGCGTCCGCGGTCGCCATCTGCGCTTCGGCCTGCGTCGCAAGCCGCTCTTCTTCACCATCGATGCTGGTGGCGCGATAAGACTTCCATGCTTCGTCGATCGCGGTGGCGCCTGCCCGAACGTTATCTGCCGCTTCGTCATAGCCGACATTCCCGTTCAGGGCCTTGTGTGCGTTGTCGACGATGAGAACGGCATAGGTATCGGCTACTGTCTTCAGGTCTTCAAGCGGCTCGACACGATCAACCAGGATGGTTGAAAGCGCCGCCTCATTGGTGCGAGCCGTAAGATAGAAGGCGCCTGCTAAGGCGAGCAGGGCGGCGCTAAGTATGGCCAGGCAGGCAAAAAGCTTACGCTTGAGGGTCATCCGGAAGTCTCATCTCACGTTGCAGGACAGGGTCGCTAAGACCCCATTCTAGACAGCAGGAGGCTGGTTCCGGATCGCTCAGCGAATTTTCTTCTTTCGGTGACGAGTTATTCGATATCGCAGACAACTTCACTGTCGCCCCGCTTAAAGGCTTAATTGATGATTACGATGTCACCGTTCGTGAAAATCGTCTTGGATAATCTCTGTCTTAATGGTGCCGGTGCAAGCTACGCCCGGTTAGGCACGTATCGATCCTCTATCGATTCAACCAAGGCGCATCTGGCGACCAGAATATGATGTCTGCGCCCAAGTAGTCGCGAGCGAAGGCGATGAATTCCTCCCGCGTGAAGGTCTCGCCCGTTTCGGGATTGGTATAGGTAAGGGTCGGTTCCTGGATCGCCATGGCGATGAGCGGAAGGGTTTCCTTGTGCTTGTTGAACCAGGGATAGCTGTTTTTCATCTGGCCTTGTCGATACGGCACGATATCCGGCCCTCCGACACCAATCCCGAGCGTGTCAGCCATGGCGAACGCCCGCTCCATGTAACGGTGATCGTTATTCCATTCGCAGGGCCAGAAGTTGATATATTGGACAACCTGCGTCTTGATAAAGGCGGCACGCATCGCAGCCATATTGTCCAGTGCCGCGAAGAAATACTCGTCGCAGGAGAAAACGCCCGGTTGTTCTTCCCCGCCGATTGGATCGTAAGCGCTTTCGGGAAGGTTTATCCCGTAAAGCCGCCCATCGAATTGCTCGGCCAATGCAACCAGCAGGCTCTGAAATCGCGATCGCACGTGGGGGTTCCACTGCTTAGTGGTCCAGCCCTGGCCGACGGGCTCGCCTTCTCCAGGATTGTCGAACTGCCGTGCGAGCCCACCATCATACTTGGGATCGTTAAGAATATAATCGGGTACGCGCCGCGCAGTTGGCGAAAAGAAGCGGTCCTGAACTTGGACGAACAGCTTGCGATCATGGCGATCAAGTGTCGCGAGATCATCTTCGATGTCCGTGAAATCGTAGATGCCTTCTTCCGGTTCGAGAGCGCGCCAGGAATAGACCTTTTGCACGCCCTCGACATCGGGGCGTTCGATTAGTTTGGAATGCTCATCCAGATCATCGCCGCCGAGAAAGACGAAGTTCCTTGGTTCTTCAGCGGAGGCGTTGACTGCCAGCCCCAGTAAAAGAACGAGACCCAGTAATGCGCGAATGAACATAGCGACCGTCCCTCCTTGAAGAGGAAGTATTCGCATGACACTCAGCGTGTTGTAAAACAGATTTCAAATTGTGCCAGAGTACTTACGCTTTTATAACGCTTGGTGATCCAGAGCGCTTTCAGAGATCTGGCACGCAACCATCCCGAATCATAATCCGGCATTCCCACCTGTGCGGGAATGCCGGAATTAGCGTTTACCGAGTCAGCTTCTTGTAGCTCACCCGGCTCGGACGGTCCGCAGCGTCGCCCAGACGCCGCCGCTTGTCTTCCTCGTAAGCCTCAAAGTTGCCCTCGAACCATTCGACATGGCTGTCGCCCTCAAAGGCCAGGATGTGGGTGGCCAGACGGTCCAGGAAGAAGCGGTCATGGCTGATGACCACTGCGCAGCCGGCGAAGTTTTCGATCGCCTCTTCCAGCGCGCCCAGCGTTTCCACGTCGAGGTCGTTGGTCGGTTCGTCCAGCAGTAGGACGTTGCCACCCTCCTTCAGCATCTTGGCCATATGCACGCGGTTGCGTTCACCGCCCGACAGCTTGCCGACGTTCTTCTGTTGATCCGCACCCTTGAAGTTGAACGCGCCGACATAGGCACGGGTCGAGGCATCGTGGCCGTTGACTTTCATGTAGTCGAGGCCGTCGGAGATCTCTTCCCAGACATTGTTCTTGGGGTTCAGATGGTCGCGGCTCTGGTCGACATAGCCGAGGTGGACGGTCGAACCGATTTCCACGGTACCGCTGTCGGGTTCTTCCTTGCCGGTCAGGATCTTGAACAGCGTGGACTTACCCGCGCCGTTGGGGCCGATCACACCGACGATGCCGCCCGGGGGGAGCATGAAGCTGAGGTTTTCGAACAACAGCTTGTCGCCATAGGCCTTGGTGATGTTGTTGGCCTCGATCACCTTGCCGCCCAGACGTTCGGGCACCTGGATGACGATCTGCGCCTTGCCGGGCTTGCGGTTCTGCTGCTCTTCCTGGAGCTGTTCGAACTTGCGCACACGCGCCTTAGACTTGGTCTGGCGCGCGCTGGGCGTCTGCCGGATCCATTCGAGTTCGCGGGACAGCGCCTTTGAGCGGCCTGATTCCTCGCGGCTTTCCTGCTCGAGACGCTTGGCCTTCTTTTCCAGATAGGTCGAATAATTGCCCTCATACGGATAGTAGGATCCGCGGTCGAGTTCGAGGATCCATTCCACCACGTTATCGAGGAAGTAGCGATCGTGGGTGATCATCAGCACCGCACCCGCATATTCCTTTAGGTGGTTTTCCAGCCACTGGACCGACTCCGCGTCGAGGTGGTTGGTCGGTTCGTCCAGCAGCAGGATGGAAGGCTTCTGGATCAGCAGGCGGGTAAGCGCGACGCGGCGTTTTTCACCACCCGAAAGGTCGGTCACCGGCCAGTCGCCCGGAGGGCAGCGCAGCGCTTCCATCGCGACTTCGAGCTGGTTGTCCAGCGTCCAGCCGTCGACCGCGTCAATCTTGTCCTGCAGTTCCGCCATCTCGGTGCTGAGCGCGTCGAAATCGGCGCCCTCCTCGCCCATTTCCATACCGATCGCATTGAAGCGTTCGACCATGTCGGCGGTTTCGCGCGCACCGTCCTTGACGTTTTCGAGCACGGTCTTGCTCTCGTCGAGCTCGGGCTCCTGCTCGAGATAACCGACGGTGATGTTCTCGCCCGGCCACGCTTCGCCGGTGAAATCCTTGTCGATGCCGGCCATGATCTTGATCAGCGTCGACTTACCCGCGCCGTTGGGACCCACGATGCCGATCTTCGCGCCCTGATAGAACTGCAGGTTGATGTTGCTGAGCACGGGCTTCGGAGCACCGGGGAAGGTCTTGGTCATGTCCTTCATGACAAAGGCGTATTGCGCGGCCATCGGGCGAATCCTTGGAATTGATCTGAAAGAATGGGAAAGTTGGTGGCGCAGATAGTCGTCACAGCGCCGATGGGCAAGGTTCAGGGTAGATAAGACAGGGCTTGGCTTTGCCGCTGGGAATGATAGCAAGCCGCTCCATGACCAGATCGCTCATCGCGCTTGCCGCACTTTCGCTCTCCGTTCCCGCAGCCGCCGACCGTGCCGACCACGCGCTGGAGAGCGACACGATCGCCTGGGATTTCGTCGAAGGACTGACGACGGAAATCGGCCCGCGCATGCCGGGCACCGAGCAGGAGGCGCGGGCGCGCGTCTGGGCGATGGACTGGCTGCGTGCCAACGGGTTCACGAATGTCGCGGACGAGCCGTTCGACATGGAAACCTGGGTGCGCGGCACCGAAATGGCAGAGGTGGTTGCTCCTTACGCGCAGCCGATGGCGATTACCTCGCTGTCGACCACGGCGTCCACCGGCCCGCAGGGGATCGAGGCGGAGGTGGTGTACTTCCCTTCCTATGCCGATCTTCAAGCAGCTGCCCCGGGTAGCCTGAAGGGCAAGATTGCCTTCGTGAGCCACCGGATGCGCGCGGCGCAGGATGGATCGCACTATGGTTTCGCCGGACCTGCACGCTGGACGGCGCCGTCGCTCGCAGCGAGCAAGGGCGCGGTGGCAACCGTCATCCGCTCGGTCGGCACCGACAATCACCGCGTTCCGCATACCGGGACGACGACTTTCGGCGAAGGTGTCAGCCCGACACCCGCAGGCGCGCTGTCCAATCCCGATGCCGACAATCTGGAGCGCATGTTTGCCCGCGCGGATGGCGAGCCGATCCGCATGAAGCTGGTGATGACGCCGCGCGATCTGGGCATCACGAAAAGTGGCAATGTGGTCGGTGAGATCGTGGGCCAAGATCCCTCGCTGCCGCCTGTCCTGCTCGCCTGCCATCTCGACAGCTGGGACCTCGGGACCGGGGCGATCGACGATGGTGCCGGATGCGGTATCGCAGCAGCCGCGGCCAAGCATGTCGCAGAGCAAGGCCGGCCGCTGCGCACCATCCGCGTGCTGTTCGCCGGTGCCGAGGAAACGGGGCTATGGGGATCGAGCGCCTATGCGGCTGCCCACGCGGACGAACCGATCTTCGTCGGGCTGGAAAGCGATTTCGGCGCGGACCGGATCTGGCGGCTGGAAACCAACTTCACCCACACCGATTCCGAACTCTTCGGCCAACTGGCCGGTTCGGTGCAGCGCTTCGGTGTCGCCCCTGCGGGCGGGCTGGCGACCGGCGGTGCCGATCTCAACGTTGTGCGCGAACAGAATGGCGCGTTGATCGACCTGCAGCAGGACGGCACGCGTTATTTCGACCTTCACCACACAGCCGATGACACGCTCGACAAGATCGATCCGGTGCAGTTGCGGCAGAATGTCGCGGTGTGGACCGCAGTGGTCGGGGTGATGGCCAACCACGCACAGCCGATCCGCCGCGAAGGGGCGAGCGAGCAGTAAGCTCCTCGCCTTCGGCACAGGTTCAGGCGGAAAATTCCCGGTTTATCAGGCGTGGCAGCAGCGCCAGCTGAAAGGCAGCGCGTGCCAGCAGGAACAGGCTGAACGACAGCCACAGGCCATGGCTGCCAAGCGGCCAGCTTAGCCATAGGGCTACCGCGTAAACCACGCCCGCGCCGATCATCGTCAGCAGCAGCGACCGTGTCCAGCTGGCACCCACATAGATGCCGTCCAGCACGAAGCCCGCAAGGCCCGCAAACGGTATCACGATCAGCCACGGGGCCAGGTCCTGCGCCTCCACGCGCACCGCTTCGGTCGCGGCGAAGCTGGCAAGGATGGGGTCCGCCAGCAGCGCGAAACCACCTGCAAGAAGCGCCGCTGCGGCCATGCCGCGCCACAGGATCGCGCGGATATAGCCGGTGAAGCCTTTGCGATCGGCTGCGCCGGCGCGTTCCCCGTTGAGGACCTGCGCGGCATTCTCGAACCCGTCGAGCAGTAAGGCGGTGAAGACGAACAGCTGATATAGAATGCCATTGGCGGCCAGCACCACTGCGCCGCGCTCTGCCGAAAGGCGGGTCAGCCCGGCCATGGCAACGACCAGCACCAGCGTGCGCAGGAAAAGGTCGCGATTGACGGAGAGGAAGGGCAGGAGGCCGGACAGGCTCGCAATCCCGCCCCGGCGCGCGCTTTCCAAAAGCGATTTGGCCGATGCGCCGCCCAGCAATATTGCCGCCAGCAGTGCCAGCTTGGCGAATTCGGCAATGAAACTCGACCAGCCGATCCCGGCAATTCCCCATTCCAGCCCGAGGACGAACCACAGGCCGAGCCCGACGTTCAGCAGATTATAGAGCACTTCGACCGCCAGCACGGTTTTCATGCGCCGCTGGCCAACGAGAAAGCCGATCGCAGCAAAATTCGCCATAACCGCCGGGGCGCTCCAGTAGCGAATATCCGCGTAAACGTTGGCTGCCTCGCGCACCGCGCCAGTCGCGCCAAGAGCATCGAGGGCGAGTGGGAGCACGAGCGGTTTTGCCAGCAGGAGCAGCAGCGCGATCGACAACCCGACCAGCACGCCGCGCAGCAGTACCATGGCCTGCGCCTGCGCGCCCGAGCGTGTGCCTGCCTGCGCCACCAGCCCGGTGGTGCCGGTCTTGAGGAAGTTCATGACAGTGAAGAGGACGGCAAACAGCCGCGCACCAACGTCGACCGCCCCTTGCGTGGGCGCATTGCCCAGCTGGCCGACGATCCACATGTCGCCGATGCCGATCAGCGCCGTGGCCACATTGGTCACCATGGCGGGCAGGGCGATCGCCCAGATGGCCCGCGTATCGAGCCGCGTTTCGGAAGATAGGGGGGCGGGGCCGGCGGTCAGGTCAGGCTCCTTGTGATCGATCGACGTGTGGTCGGGGAGACAAGATTCGAACTTGCGACCCCCTGTACCCAAAACAGGTGCGCTACCAGGCTGCGCCACTCCCCGACATTACGTCGATCTTCAAGCCGGACGGTTGGTAGGCCCGGCAGGACTCGAACCCGCGACCTAGCCGTTATGAGCGGCCAGCTCTAACCAACTGAGCTACGGGCCCCCAAGGAACCGTCCGTGAAGGCTCGAACCGCCGCCTAGCCGCGTGCGCCGTGAAGGGCAAGCCGCGAAAACACGCTTTTATCATCCTTCTGCATTTTGCGGTATGGAAACACGGTTCGCCGCAACGCGCAGCGGCAGCGAAAGCACCAGGCAACCGTCATGGCGCACGAGATCGCCGCCTGCCGATCGCGCCTCGGCCCGGGCGAGGCGGAGGGAAAAGCCGATTCCGAAGATTCCCGCGCTCAACGCGCCGCTGCCGCTCCGGGCCTCGACTGCAAAGATATCGACAGGATCGCGCAAAATGGCCGGTATGTCTGCGGCCAGTTCGAGTTGGCTGCCTTCGGTCGCCAGATCGATTTTGATCGTTTCACCTGCGGCGACAGACCCGGCCAGTGTCGCCAGCATTCGCCATGCCAACCGTTCGGCTTCGGTTTCGGCCAAACCCACCGGTGTGCGAAGGTGGCCGAAGTCGGCTTCGATTCGCGCAACCTTCGGGCGCAGCACGGACTGCAATTGCGCCAGCTGACTGCGCGCGACCTGCGCAAAATCGCATGTGCCCGGTTCGAGCTCGATCGAGCCTGCTTCCAGTCTCGCAAGGCGTTCCAGTTCCTCGAGACCTGCAAGGATATGAGCCGCATCGCCCGCGATGGTTGCGGCAATGGAACGATATTCGTGTGGCACCGGGCCGATGACCTGCTGCTGGATCATTTCCGCATAACCCTGCATCGCGTTCACCGGTGTGCGCAGCTCGTGAAGCAATTGCCTGAGACGATCCGCCTGCTCGCCGTTCGGGTCCCCGGCATCCACTGGCCGGCGGAATAGCCCCTCATAGCCCAGAAACCGCCCGTTGCCCGTGTCGAATCGCGGATTGGCGTCGACCACCCAGTCTCCTTCGATCAGCGGGGCACCGCGCAAAGCCACGAGCGTGTCGCGCATCTGCTTGCGCCGGGCGATCGCCTCGACGGTTCTTCCGGAGCCGAGCTTCTTAAGGTCAATTCCGAAGACCATGGGGAGGATGGCCGCTTCAGCCCATTCGATGCGGCCTTCCGAATTGGCTTTGAAGAAAAAGTGGTCGAGATATTCCGGCGGCCTGGGTCTCTCGCGCCGCGTGCGAGGCTTTGTCGGCACCCCGGTTGGAGAAGGCGGCGTGCGTTCCTGCGAAAACGCTTCGATACGGGCGAGAAGGGCTTTTACGTCATCCTTGCCGGGAAGGGTCTTGGCCGGATCCTTGGCGGGCTGGGCCGACGCGGCTGGAGCTGGTGCGGCGGGCGCTTCGCGCTTGGGCACCTCCTGCGCTGGCTCGGGAAGAGGCAGCGCCCTGTCCGATACGCCTAGCTGGTCGAGCACCCTCATCGCCTCCAGCGGCAAATCCTTGCGATAACGCAGAAAGCCGCGCGATCGGATTGGCAGCGCGGGGATGAGTTCGACCCATTCGTCGGGTGTCAGTTGCGCGCGCGAGAGTGCCGCCGCCGCGATATGCGGATGCTCTTCGGCGAACCATTTCACCAGGTCGGGATTGCGGAAGCGCCAGCCGTGTTCCCCGACCAGTGCCACCCGCTCCTGCAAAGGGATCTCGTCAGCCAACGCGATCAGACGGAGATAGGCTGCCGCTTCGAGCGCGGAATCCCCGCCCTCTGCCCGCTCTCCGAGCAGGTCGATCAGCTGCCGAAACTGCGTCTTCGCCGCACGCTCGCCGGATGCGCGCAGGCGCAGCACAGTGGCAAGGCGGTCGTCGAAATGCATTCTTTCTCCATGATCGCCGAACCAGCCGGTTAATTCCGCAGTGCACAATCGGCCCAGTGCTCTTAGCAGCAATTGGTAAACGGTCGTTTACGCAAAACCGTCCCGGTCGCCGTTGCAAAAGCATTCAATTGCTGGCAAACAAAATAATGTTAGCCATTCGGATCATTACGCCCCACCAACATTTCGTGTGCGGCTTATCTTTCGATAGGCGTATCTCTGGCTTGAGGAAAGACTGGCATGGCCAATATGGACGATATTGATCGTCGTTTGCTCGCCGAATTACAGGACGAGGGAAGAATAACCAATGTCGAGCTGGCGCATCGCGTCGGCCTGACCGCGCCGCCCTGCCTGCGCCGTGTGCGTGCGCTGGAGGAAGAGGGCGTCATCCGCGGCTATCACGCCGAACTCGACCCCTCAAAGCTCGGTTTCTCGATCACCGTTTTCGCCATGGTAAGCCTGAAGAGCCAGGCCGAAGATTCGCTGCGCGAATTCGAAGTGGCGATGAAGGATCTGCCAGAGGTGCGCGAAGTGCACATGCTTAATGGCGAGATCGATTTCATCATCAAGATCGTCAGCCGCGACCTGCAGAGCTTCCAGGAATTCCTGACCAGCAAGCTGACGCCCGCGCCCAATGTGGCCAGCGTGAAGACCTCGCTGACTATCCGCACCAGCAAGAACGATCCGGGCGTTCCGCTTTGATCGATGCGGTCTCGGGCCAGTGCCTGTGCGGCGCCGTGACGGTCGACCTGACCGGCGCCAACAGCACTCTCGAGATATGCCAATGCACCATGTGCCGCCGATGGGGCGGTGCCTTCTACGCCGCGCTGACCGCCGAAAAAGCGGCGGTTACGGGCGAGGATAGCGTCACCGTCTACAAGTCCAGCGCTTGGGCCGAGCGCGCCTCGTGCGGCACCTGCGGCAGCAGCTTGTGGTTCCGCTTCCTGCCCACGGGCAACCGCAGCTTTTCTGCCGGGCTGTTCGACGATGCCGCGCAACTGCCGGTCGAAAAAGAGATCTTCGTCGACGAACGCGCCGACTGGTGCCGGATCGAGGGCGAACACCGCCGCATGACTGGCGAAGAAATCATCGCCGAAGCCAAGGCGGCAGGCTTCACTTTCGATTGATCCTGCCGCCCTTCGGCCTGGTCTGCCCCGGCTAGAGCGTGAGCGCGTCGGCCACCACCCAGATGCCGATGGCGAAGAACAGCAGCGCGGCAATCATGCGCATAAGGCGCAGCGAAACCCGCTCCACGATTGCGCGCCCGAAATAGACGGCTGGCACGTTCGCCAGCATCATCCCCAGCGTCGTGCCCAAGGTCACCAGCATCACGCTCTGGAACTGTGCGCCAAGCGCGATGGTGGCGACCTGCGTCTTGTCACCGATCTCGACGATGAAGAAGGCGATCGTGGTAGTCAGGAACGGGCCGAAGCGCGCCGCCTTGGGCTCTTCGTCCTCGTCCAGCCTGTCGGGCACCAGTGTCCAGGCGGCCATGGCGAGGAAGCTTATCCCCACCGCGAGGCGGAACCACTGACCCTCAAGCAGACTGGCCAGCGATTGCCCGACCAGCGCAGCCAGCGCGTGATTGGCAAGCGTCGCCACCAATATGCCCATCACGACGGGAAAGGTGCTGCGAAACCGCGTGGCCAGAAAGATGGCCAGCAGCATGGTCTTGTCGCCGATTTCGGCCAGCGCCACGACGGCGGTGGAGGTGAACAGGGCTTCCAATGATGATCTCCGGGCCGGGCTTCACGACTGCAATAGCACCGGACCTCCCGCCCGGCCGGACGGAAGTCAGGTGCCATTGGTCTTGCTCGAACGAAACCATTCGAACCCCTGCGCCACGCCCTCTCGGGCGAGTATGTTGACGCGAGGGAACTGCACGAAGCAGCGGGCTACTCCCCAGATGACGCAGCGCGCCTAGCAATGCGCGCGCGGCATTGCAATGTATGCTGGCTCGATCGCAGCGGTGTGTCTTGCAACGCCGGTCAGACGCAGCTTGCAAGAGGGCTAGGCTCCGGCTGATCGCCCAGTTGCAATGAAATCGGCCAGCCGCGCCTGCAAGTCTGGCACGGCATCTTTGCGGGCGAGGAAGCGCGCGAAAGTCATCATTCGCCATCGCTGCCCCTCGCTGCCGAAGACGATCTGTTCGCTCTCGCCCTCCAGCAAGGGAGCGACCAGGAAACAGCTGTCGAGGCCCCCGGCGGGACTGGGATATCGACGGTTCCAGACGACCCTGCCGACGGAAATCCGCAAGCCGAATTCCTCCTCGACCTCGCGCATCGCGCATTCGGCCGGGGTCTCGCTGCCCTCTCTCCCGCCGCCGGGCAAGTCCCACCGGCCGGGAAAGGGGATGTCCGGCTTGTCGTCGCGAAGATAGGCGAGCAGCCTGTTTTCGAACTTCAGGACGATCTTCGCGCCCGAAAAGGGCTTCTGCGCGATGCTCGCCTGCTCGCGAGGTCCTCTCAGACCTCGCGTTCCTTCAGCCATTCTTCCAGCCATTTGATCGAATAGTCGCCGCTCTTCACGTCGTCCTGTTCGAGCAGGGCCTGGTGCAGGGGCACGCTGGTCTTCACGCCTTCGATAACCATTTCCTCCAGCGCGCGTTTCAGGCGCATCATGCACCGTTCGCGGTCGCGGCCGTAAACGATGAGCTTGGCGATCATGCTGTCGTAATAGGGCGGGATCGAATAGCCGGCGTAGATGCCGCTATCCACGCGCACATGCATGCCGCCTGCCGCGTGGTAGTAGGTGATCTTGCCCGGGCTAGGCGCGAAGGTGAACGGGTCTTCCGCATTGATGCGGCATTCGATCGCATGACCGGTGAAGGTGATGTCCTCCTGCTTGCAGGACAGGTTCTTGCCGTCGGCCACGCGGATCTGTTCGCGCACCAGATCGATGCCGGTGATCATCTCGGTCACCGGATGTTCGACCTGCAGGCGGGTGTTCATCTCGATGAAATAGAACTCGCCGTTTTCCCACAGGAATTCGATCGTGCCCGCACCGCGATAGGCCATGTCGCGCATGGCCGAGGCGCAGACTTCGCCCATCCGCATCCGCTCTTCTTGGGTGATCACGGGCGAAGGCGCTTCTTCGAGCACCTTCTGATGGCGGCGCTGCAGCGAACAGTCACGTTCGCCCAGATGCACGGCATTGCCGCGCCCGTCACCGAACACCTGGAATTCGATATGGCGCGGATTGCCGAGATACTTCTCGATATAGACGGTGGCATCGCCGAAGGCGGCCTTCGCCTCGCTACCGGCCTGCTGCATCAGCGTTTCGAGCTGGTCTTCGCTTTCGCAGACCTTCATCCCGCGGCCGCCGCCGCCAGATGCCGCCTTGATGATGACGGGATAACCGATGTCCGCGCAGATCCGGCGGGCCTCGTCGTAATCCGAGACGGCACCATCGCTGCCCGGTACCAGCGGCAGGCCCAGCGCGCCAGCAGTACGCTTGGCTTCGACCTTGTCGCCCATGGTGCGGATATGTTCGGGCTTGGGGCCGATCCAGGCAATGTCGTGCGCTTCCACGATCTCGGCGAACTTGGCGTTTTCCGAAAGGAAGCCATAACCTGGGTGGATCGCATCGGCCTGCGCGATTTCGGCGGCCGAGATGATGTTGGCGACGTTGAGATAGCTGTCGCCGGCCGCCGGCGGGCCGATGCACACGGCATGATCGGCCAGGCGCACATGCATGGCATCGGCATCGGCGGTGGAATGCACCGCCACCGTCTCGATACCCATTTCATGTGCGGCGCGGTGGATGCGCAGCGCGATTTCGCCGCGATTGGCGATCAATATGCGTGAAATGCCCACGATCTTTACCTTATCCGACGACGACGAGCGGCTGGTCGAATTCCACCGGCTGCGCGTTTTCGACGAGGATCGATTTGACCGTGCCCGCCTTGTCGGCAGTGATCGGGTTCATGACCTTCATGGCCTCCACGATGAGGAGGGTCTGGCCTTCCTTCACACTGTCGCCGACCTTCACGAAGTCGGGCGCGCCCGGCTCCGCAGCGAGATAGACCGTGCCGACCATGGGAGATTTGATCGCACCGGCCGTTTCGGCCGCATCGGGCGCAGCATCGGCCGCGGGTGCTGCCGGGGCCGCGGGCGCCGCCGCTGCCACCGGCGCAGGGGCTGCCGCAGCCATGGCCACGCCGCCGCCGCGCGATACGCGGATCTTGCGGTCGCCATCTTCCACTTCGATTTCGGTGAGCCCGGTTTCGCCCAGCATCTCTGCCAGTTCGCGTACGAGCGAGGTGTCGACATTCATGCCGGAGTTACCGGCGCCTTTGCGATCGGCCATGAAATGGTCCCTTGTTAGTTTTCGCTCGCGCCTATGCTACCCCTCGCCGCGCAAGACAAGGGGCACGGCGGGGTTTTAGAGAGCCGCAGCCTTCTCCAACGCTACGGAATAGCTGCGCGCGCCGAGGCCTTTCACGCAATCCGCTGCGGCCATCCCGACATAGGACAGGTGGCGAAATTCCTCGCGCGTCTCGGGATCGGACAGATGAACCTCGATCACCGGCACCGCGATCGCCTTGATCGCATCGAGGAGCGCAATCGAGGTGTGGGTATAGGCCGCAGCGTTCAGCAGCACGGCCCTGGCCTTCTGCCGATTGGCGTCATGCAGCCAGTCGATGAGCTGGCCTTCGTGATTGGTCTGGTGAAAACTGATCGCCAGCCCCAGCTCCTCGGCCTGTATGGCCAGCATATCCTCGATATCGGCCAGCGTCTGATGCCCGTAAATGTCCGGCTCGCGCTGGCCGAGCAGATTGAGGTTGGGTCCGTTGAGAACGAATACGGTGTCGGTCATGCCCGCGCTATGAAAGCAGGGCGCGACGGCTTCAACATGTTTCGTCTGTTTGCTGGACTATGTCCGACCCGGGAGAGGGGCGGGCTGGATTGCGCGAAGTTGAAGGGCGCGGACTTCAGATAGCGGCTGTCTGCTGTTGGATGGTTCGATAATAAAGGCAGCCAGTACGCGACCGACTATATTGCGGACAATGGTGAGTGGTTAGCTTTCCGCCCCAAATTACGACGTAGCCAACTCCTATGCTTCGGTCCAGAAACAGCCATTCGCAACTGCCCTTACATTAATCCGAACGAATTTGGGATCAGCATCCTTTTTGGAAACAACACTCAGTGCTGGCGCAACTGTAGATCAGCATCGATCCTTGCAATGTCTGCACGCCAATAAACAAAACTATTAGCCGGTTTCCAATTCGATAACCCAAACTAGGTAGTCCAATGCAATTGTTTTTACGAGGAAGCTAGAATGCGCCCTTGGCAACATGCCTTCGCGACCTCGATCGCGCAATGCCAGGCATCGCCCACCGAACGAGTATCTTGGTCCGAAAGACTCGAGATCCATGAATTTTTGGACATATCGAAAGCAGGATGCGCCGATCGAAGGCACCGCATCGTCCTACATCATTGTGACGTGGGAGCGGCGATCGCAACCCGCGCCTTCTCCGACATTGCTGACGTGGCTCAAATCGTTGCTCAGCATGTTAAGCAAGACCTTCGGTGCAGCGCCGTCTTCATGGATTGGCTTGCTGGCGTGAGTCAGGAAACTCTGCCCCGTCCAGTTTTTCGCCGGGTGGAGAAAGGGCCAGAGGCAATTGCCGAAATGGTCCTTGCAAGATGTGCTGGAGTTAAACGAACAAGCCCCGAAATCGCCCTACAGCATGCCGCAAAAGTAAATGAGATCGCAAGATTTCTTTGGCTCCCTCTGGACTTCGCGCCCTCCGCGTCACCCGCCATCCTATCCGTTTTGATGAACTGTGTCGGTCCAATGATCGTAAGAAAAGCCTTTGGCCCTCCAATCGTCGCCGAATTTGATGGAGGTCGGATCGTAACGGATCACGCGTGGATAGCTGAAGCTGTCATCATGGCCGCATTCGGCCGAATACCCGACCTGACCGAAGTGGTTCATGCAGTTTCCGAAGAACCTCGAGTGAAATTGGAGTTTTGAGATGTGGCGCAATCCTTCGCGAAAACTGGCGAAACTTATCGATCAGGCAGCAAGAGAGCTAAGTAAACTTGGACAGTCGCCAGTGGCGATCGCTTCCGCCGCGAACAAGTATAACGACGCGCACGAAGATGATTATTGGTGCTCTGTCCAGCTTGGACCATATCGTTGGGAGCAATCGCAATTCTTTGGTTCAGGCGATCGTATAGGCAGTGCCGAGCAATTCAGCACCCAATCGCTTGATCCTGACGATCATGGTTCTGCTACGGCCAACGCAAACGATCTGAACGCCGCACGGGGATTGTTGCGGCGGCTGGACCAAGCAGGCTGGCATAAGCTTGCGTCTGAAGCGACTGGGCTTCCGTGTCACGGCGGAATTCTCGCGGTCGTCATCCAGTTTAATCAGGTGTGGCTACACTGTAGTCATCCGCTTGGAAGCGCTGCTGACCAAATCTACGCTCTCGTGGAAGGAAAGCTTGAGAGGGTTGCATGGATCGATGACCGCTTCGATGACGTAATCGGTGGAGCAGAGCTTATCAAATGTGATCAACCGGACCCCAAAGTTGTCGAGCAACTTTCGCCCGTAGCACAGTCTCATTTCAGTTGGGCTATTGATGACGAAGAGGCATCTCTTGCGCTCGCACGGCTACTCATTGATCTTGCTCTTAAAATTGATGATCTCATCCATAGCGATGGAAGCCGAGATCGGCCGTTCGCCTGGCTTGTCGGATTCACCAATTGGAGTGACCGGAGATACAAGTGGGATAAGAGTTCTAGAGGGGTGGATCACATCTTTGAAGAGTTCGCGATTGGCGAAACCTACTTTGATCGAAACTACTTCGGCACGTTGAGCCATTGCCGACATCAATCCGACGCGTACGATGAACGATTGCGCGTTCTTGAGGATGGACCATACGAAAGACTCGATGACCTTTTACGTACGGTAGATGAAACGCAAATCCGTCGTTTGTTTGAAACAGCGACAGGAACAGACACATTCGACCAAGCGGAACTATACTTGCTGGTTTCAAATGCAGTGCCATATTTACGCTTTCGAAATAGACTCTACGGGATCCGTTCCGACGGTGTCCGGATAGTCGGTGACTTGAACGACCTTTGTGACCCGTTAGGCCCTGGTACCGACGAGTGGATTGACAAGCTTGGGAAGATTTTTGCGACACCGAACTATCGTCACTGATGATCCGACCAAGATATTTCCGAGCAAACCTACAATGGTGCCACTGCGCTAGATTGGAAAGCCTAATGACGGCTTCAAATCGAATTTGACCGAATACGGACTCACCGATTATGGCTCGAATTCGGTTAGTTTACTGTATTCCCTATATCCGCATCCTACCCCAGTGACCGCTGTGCGCTTCATTTTCCTACACAAAACCTTTCTGCCATTCCCAGCCGGTCGAGCGACGCTGAATCAGAAGGAAGGGGAATGAAGCGGATGCAATTGGTGGGCCGGAGAACCCCGGCACTGCATCGAGCGGAAGTTGACAAGCGCCCACGCCAGAACTTGCCAAAAACCCGAGGACAGCGGGCTTGGTGGGGGAGGGGGAGTTTTCTATTTACCCCCTGTCGGTGTCACCCGGCGAGGATTGTTCGAAGTGACCGGGGGTCTGCGAACGCAGTGAAAGTCATTTGTCGGATGTCGGAGCGAATCCTACCGGCCGCCTTCAAGCCCAAACTTGAGGGACCGGACACGCAGCCCGGTCCCCTGGAGCGGCCATGTAATTAACGCGCGTTGTAGGCGATCTGGCGGGCACGCCGCTTTTCGAGCTGGGCGTGTGCCTTTTCGGTGACGTCGGCGAGGCACTCCTTGTCGAGGATGCGTCCCGAGGTGGTGACCGAGGTCGGCACTTCGCAGGCACGCTTGGCTGCGGCAGCGATCCGCAGCTGCATTTGTTCGAAGTGGGCCGGGTTCGACAGGTCCAGATCCGCATGAGAGATACGGACTTCGACCGGGTTTTGCTTGGCGGCCAAGGGTACGGCGGAAATGCACAGGACCGAAGCCATGGCAGGGATAATCAGGCGGCGCATAATCGTTCTCCTGAAGAGTGATTGATGTGAGCGGCCTCCCAAGACTTACACCCGGATTGTGCAGCGCAGCATTTCCTTTCGCAAGTGCAAAAAATCCGGTGTGTGGTGCGTGAAACGCAACAGCGGAACTTTCATGCAACTCGCCTGCTGACGCACTACCGCACGCTAATCGGCGACGGGTTTCAGTCGTTTGCAGCTATCGGAATGATCCACCTGTCGTTCGCGCGGTCGATACTGCCACCGGTTTCCTCGGTCACCGCGCGGTCGACGATGGCGAGGCTGCGTTCGCCCATGGCGGCGAAATCGTCATAGCCGTCGTTCTGGAAGCCCTTGCGCGTACGGTGGATGTGGAAGCTGCCCGATAGCGGCGTGCCGAAGGTTTCCTCGATCGCCGCGCGGCCCATGATCGAGCCGATCAGCCCGCCCCAGGTGGCCGTGGGGTTGTCCGAATCCCAGCCGGCCAACGTGCCGATGCGGATCGTGTCGCGCAGGTCACCCTCGCCGTAGAAGTAGCTGACCAGCCCGGCCGCGAAGTTGATGCCGCCGGCAAAGCAGCCGTTGCAATAGAGCCCGCGCGAGGAGATGTCATAGCCGTCCTGCATGTCGACCTGATAGCGCTGGTAGACCGCATCGCGCGCTTCCTCCCACGTGGCGCCGCTCTCGTACTGGGCGAGCACGAAGCGGTACATCGCCAGTGGATATTCGCCTTCGGGCAGAAGCGCGGCGGCCTCTTCGGCAATGGCGCGCAACTGCGGACCGAGCGGGCGCTGTGAATCGACCTTGGCAGACAGGGCGTGCAGCGCGACATGGAAGCGGGCGATATCCGCCGCCTCTCCGCGCGCAGCGGTGCGGATCGGCAAATCCGCCATGCTCAGCGCGACATCGGGGCGGCCGGGCGCGAACATGCCGAAGATCTCGGTCGAAAGCTGGGCGTCGATCATCTCCCAATGCTCGTTGAGTTCGGGGTAGGATGTTTCGGGCGGCAGCGTCCCGGCCAGCATCAGTTCGTGCGCGCGCTGGTTGGAGACCCACAGATAGTTCTGATAGCCGGTCTCGTCCGTGCCATAAGGCGTGGGCTTGGTCTCGTCATAGATATGGTCGATCCACGCCTGCCGGATCTGCTCGGGCGTGAGGATGCTGGTCCGGTGCCTCAGCAGCGCGTCCTGATAGATGTATTCGATATCGGTATCGTCATCCGCGCCCCAGCTTTCGCCGGGCGTGCGCAGGACGAAATCGATGGTGGGCGAGATGGTGCTGGGCTTGCCCGGATCGAAAATGCTCGGCTGGTCGGGCTGGCCCCAGTCATCGCGCGTGTAGAATTCGCCATGCGGCCCGTCACCGCCGATCTTGTCCATTTCGGTGACGAGACCGGTCCAGTTGGCGATGCTCTGGCCGAGCCAGAACCCTTCCATGCGGCGGGAATAGGCGGCGCGGTCGATTTCCAGCGGGGCAGTTTGCTCCGTGGCTCCCGCCTGTGGTGCCGGGACTGGCTCGACAGTGGCACAGCCCGCCAACAACACTGGCAGCAGAACGGGCAGGGCGGGCAAAATCAGTGGGCGCACAATCTCTCTCCTCGAAACGGCGATCGGGAGGCATTTTACGCCTGAACCTTGTCCGTCCTCCCAATGCTGCGCGGAGGTGTAGCGGACTGAATTCAAGCCGGAAAGGATGAGTTGTGATCGTTCACATAGGTTGCGCAATTTTAGGTTGGGATACATTGAGGGTAAACGAACTTAGTTTCGCACAAAGCCTTGATTGTGCGAATATGCCCCAGAGCCAGCCTCCGCTGACTGGCATTGCATTCTGATGGGCCGCCGCTCACAATACAGTTCATGATTGCTCGAGGAATTTTCATAGCTCTGTCTATCTGCTTTATGGGCTGGGCAACCCCTGCCGCTGCGCAGACTTTGGTGGACGACGGACGGCCTGTTGCCCGCATATATTTGGCGCCGGGGGAAAGTTCCGAGCCTGCTGGCGCAAATTCGGCGCCGCCGCTCGAAACCGCTGTCGAAGAGCTCAATTATCATCTGCGGAAAATGTCGGGGGCGCAGCTTGAAGTCGTCCTAACCAGCGATGCGGAGCAGGTTCGCGGTCCTGCGATAGTCCTGGGGGCGCTGGCCCGAAAACTGGGCGCCATTCCCACAAAGAAAAGCGAATCCGGCGAAGCCTTCAGGCTGCTGACGCGGGGCGACCAGCTCTTGATCGGCGGGGAGAGCGAAGGAGCGGTCCTGCTGGGAGTCTATGCTTTGCTGGAAAAGATGGGTTGCGAGTGGGTGATGCCGGGTGTGATCGGCGAGATAATCCCGGAACGCGATACGGTCTCGCTGCCGAAAATGGATGAAACCCAGGTTCCCGATTTCGCGATGCGGAAACTTTGGTATCGAGGCGGGCGAAAACTCGTCTCAACAGCCGAGAACCAGCGCTTTCAGCAATGGATGCGCCGACAAAGGGGCGGTAAGTTCGAACCCGTCGCAAAGCAGACCGAAGGTCATCACTGGCAAGAGTTCATCAGGAAACACCAAGCGCAATTCGATGAAGACCCCACCATGTATGCTTTGCGCCGTGATGCCAGCGGGGAACTGAAGCGTCTCGGGCCGCAGATTGAGAGCACTCATCCGCTGGTTATCGAATTGATGGCACAGGACATCCGGGAGGTTTTCGCCAAGAAGGGATGGGCCAAGGACAGAAAGGTCGGGTTCCCCATAGGACCGGCGGATGGCGTAGGCTTTTCGGAGTCGCCAGAGGCGCTTGCAGTTGGGTCCGGTACGGTGGACGCTGTGTCAGGCGTCATGGATCAGACAGAACAGTTGGTCTTGCTCGCAAACCGGATCATCGCTGAGCTCGGGAAGGAATACCCCAATGTCTACCTCGGCTACTATTCCTACGGCGCACATGCCGGATATCCGCAACGCTACAAGCCGCATCCTAGGCTGGTGCAGATTTTCGCGCCCATCAATTTCTCGCGGTACCACTCGGTAATCGATGAGACCTCTCGCAGCCAAGACGGCTATCGTGAGGTAGTAAAGCAATGGGCCGACCTCTCCGCCGAACAGGGCAACCCTCTCCTGTTTCGGGGCTACAACTGGAATCTAGCCGAAAACATACTTCCCTATACCAAGGTTCGAATTTGGGGAGAGGAGTTGCCCTTTTACAAGCGCATGGGGTTCAGCGGCTTGAATGTCGAAGCAACCAAGGCATGGGGCATCAATGGTCCGAGCGATTGGATGTTCGCCAAACTGGCATGGGATTCATCCCGCGACTGGAAAGATTTGCTGCACGAATATTGCGTGAAAAGCTTTGGGGCTGGGGCTCCCGCTATGGAGGCCTATTTCCTGCGCCTTGCCGAAAGGCAGCACGCCGCGGGACAGGAGGCTGGTTCCTATCACGCCATTCCGCTCATCTTCGACCGTCAGTTCGTTGTTGCTGCGAAACGCGACATGGACGAGGCGATGCGCAAGGCGCTTACCGCGGATCAAAAGACCCGGATCGCCCATTTCCGTCCGGCGATCGAGATTCTCGACCGCTTTCTGAATTACCACGAGGCCACGACGCGCTTCGACTTCCCGGCCGCAAAAGTGGCATTCGAAGGCATGGGCGATGTCTGGCAGCAAGCCTATGACCAAAATAGCGATATAGCTGCAAAAGAAGGCCCACAATATCTTGATCGTTTCATAAGGCCGTTCGTCGATGCGGCCGCTGAATACACAGTCGCTCCCTATGGTATCCTTGCGCCGTTGCCCGACAAGCTTCAAACCGCGTTCGCATCGCGTGCCGATGGGCTTCAGCTGCACTACGACCGCTCGAGCACCGACGAAACGGCGTTTTCACCTACCAGCACTTTCTCTACCACCTGGGATGAACAGCGCCTCACCAGTCCAGATGGCTCGGTCTGGTATCGCCATAGCTTTCCGCTATCGGACAATATGAACGGCGAGCAGCTGGCACTCTTTCTGGGAAGCTTCGATGATCAGGCAACCGTTTGGCTGAATGGGCAGCTTGTCGGATCGAGTGGGAGGCAATTTTCAAAGCCCGCCATCTTCGATCTCACCGACCACATGGTGCCTGGGAGTAAGAATCTTCTCGCAATTCACATCGAACGCCTCGATGGCATCAACGAAATCGGCATCGGGGGTCTGTTCCGGCCCAGCTTCCTCTTCACTTTCCCCAAAGACCGCGAAGCAACCCTTCCGTTCGCCCAAGACTGACGGGCGCCGCAACCCAGCGCTTGCGGAAGGGGCGGTTTGATCCGGGCTGTGCCGCGGCTGATTTACATTTTTGGAGGCAGTCCGCGGAGGACTCAATATGATCACTCACAATCGAGCAGATCAGCCCGCAATACTCGAGTTCGACCGGATGCAACCGCAGGCTACTCCCCGCCGCCCCATTTCACCGGGATGCGCAGGTAGGTGACGCCGTTATCCTGCGCCTCCTCGAACCGGCCGGCGCGGATATTCACCTGGATGGAGGGAAGCAGAAGCTTGGGTACCGCAAGCCCTGCGTCGCGCGTTTCGCGCAGCGCCACGAACGTGTCCTCGTCCTTGCCTTCGCCGACATGGACATTGGTGCGCAATTGTTCGCCCACCGTGGTTTCCCAGCGATATTCGTCGCGCCCCGGTGCCTTGTAATCGTGGCACAGGAACAGGCGCGTCTCTTCCGGAAGTTCGAGCAGGCGGCGGATCGAGCGGTAGAGCGTGCGCGCATCACCGCCCGGGAAATCGGCGCGGGCGGTGCCGAAATCGGGCATGAACAGCGTATCGCCGACGAAGGCGGCATCGCCGATCAGATAGGCGACATCGGCAGGCGTATGGCCCGGCACATGGAGCACACTGACTTCAAGCTCGCCGATGGCGAACCGGTCCCCGTCTTCGAACAGGCGGTCGAAGTCGGAACCGTCGGTGGCCAGGTCGTCCATCGCGAAGACCGGACGGAAGATTTTCTGCACGTCCTTGATCCGCGCACCGATGCCGATCCACGCGCCGGTGCGCGCCTTGATGAGGGGGGCGGCGGACAGATGGTCCGCATGGGCATGCGTCTCCAGCACCATTGCGATGGTCCAGCCGCCGTCTTGGGCAAAGGCGAGGATGCGCTCTGCCGAGCGGGTATCCGCCTCTCCGCTGGCCAGGTCGAAATCGAGCACCGGGTCGATCACGGCGGCAATGCGCGTTGCGGGATCGCCGACCAGATAGCTGATCGTATTCGTCGGTTCGTCGAAGAAGGCTTCAATTACGGGGTTGATCATCTTTTTCGCTCCGTTAGCCCTTGCTAATATATAAGGGCGTGCTAAATAAGCAAGTGCTTAAGGAGGCGTGCCCATGTTGCACTCGATGGATCTCAGAACATTCGAAGCCAAGGCGGGCAAAGTGGCCGATACGCTCAAGGCGATGGGCAATGGCCGGCGGCTGATGCTGCTGTGCAAGCTTGTCGAGCATGGCGAGATGACGGCGAGCGATCTGGCCAGGGAAGTCGGGCTGTCGCAACCGGCCTGTTCGCAGCATCTGGCAAGGATGCGCGACGAGGGCCTCGTCTCTTACAGGCGCGAGAGCCAGATGCTGTGGTACACGATTGCCGATCCACGCGTCGAAACGCTGCTTGCGCTGCTGTACCAGCTTTATTGCAAGGACTGATCGAATGACCTGTGTTTCCCTTACCCCCGCCGAAGCCGCGCGCATGATCGATGCCGGGGCCAGACTGGTGGATATTCGCGCGGCCGACGAACATGCGCGCGAACGCATTCCGGGCGCAACCAACCTGCCGCTCGACCGGATCGAGGACTTGCCGTGCGACCAGTCGCCGGTGATCTTCCACTGCAAATCCGGCATGCGCACCGATGCCAATGCCGCGCGGCTTTCCGCCGCCGCAGCGGGCGCACCGGCCTATCTGATCGGCGGCGGGATCGACGGCTGGCGCCGCGACGGGCAGCCCGTGCTGGCCGACAAGAGCCAGCCGCTCGAAATCATGCGGCAGGTCCAGATCGTGGCGGGCATCCTGATCCTGATGGGCGTGATGCTCGGCTTCCTGTGGAGCCCGGCATTCTTCGGCCTGGCGGGTTTCGTCGGCGCGGGCCTGCTGATGGCCGGGTCGACCGGATGGTGCGGCATGGCCCATTTGCTGGGCGCGATGCCGTGGAACCGCAGGGCGGCTGGCTGAAGCGGGCATGGACCCCGCCACGATCCTTGCCGGCCTGGCCGCAGGCGCAGCCATCGGGCTGATTCTCGGCCTGGTGGGAGGGGGCGGTTCGATCCTCGCCGTGCCGCTGCTGATCTATGTGGTCGGGGTCCAGTCCACCCATGCCGCCATCGGCACCGCGGCCGTGGCGGTGAGCATCAACGCCCTCACGAGCCTGGCGGGCCACGCGCGGGCGGGGCGGGTGAAATGGCGCTGTGCCTCCGTCTTCGCGCTGGCGGGGATGGTGGGCGCGGCTGCGGGAGCAGAGCTGGGGAAGGCTGTCGATGGGGACAGGCTGCTGGTCCTGTTCGGCCTGCTGATGATCGGCGTGGGGCTAACGATGCTGCGCAAGCGCACTGCCGCCTGGGCGCCCGACGTGCGGCTGAACCGCCAGAGCGCGCGGACGCTGCTGCCCGGGCTCGTTCCGATCGGGCTGGGCACCGGGCTGGCAGCAGGCTTTTTCGGCATCGGCGGCGGCTTCCTCATCGTCCCCGGCCTGATCCTGGCGACCGCCATGCCGCTCGAATTCGCCATCGGAACCTCGCTCGTGGTCGTCAGCGCGCTCGGCCTGACCACTGCCACATCCTATGCGCTGTCTGGGCTGGTCGATTGGGGCATCACGGGGTTGCTGGTGGCCGGCGGACTGGTCGGAGCAATGGCCGGTATCGCCCTCGGCAAGAAGCTGGGCGCGCGCGAAGGCTTGCTCGAACGCGGCTTTGCAGCGCTGGTGATCGCCATCGGCGGCTATGTGGCGGTCTCGTAAAACGGGACGCAAGTCCCGCCCAAATCCCCTCCCCTAAGGCTTTCTAGCCGATCTTCTCAGGCAGCTCGAAAATGTCGATGAAGCGCTGGGCGGCGTCGGCATCGCCTTCGATCGTCACGCCGACTTCCTCGGCTGGCACTCCGCCATAGAATATCGCCGTCAGCGCTGGTGCGGCCGGGGCGGTGAAAGTGGCATCGCAGCGCTCGGGTGCGTCGCGGACGACGTGAAGTTCGCCCCCGCTCAAGTCGGCCACGAACTCGGCATCCGGGAAACGAAAGCCGATCTTCATGCTCAGCCCCTGCGCCCGGACCGGATCGAACATCGTGCGCAGCGAGAGCATGAGGCTCACGGGCGAGAGCGGCAGCGTCGGATCATGCTGCGCGGACATGGCGGCCCAGCGGCCGATCTCCTGGATCATCGGTTCGGCGGCATAGCCCCACCGCGTCAGCTCATAGACGTGCGCCGACACGGGCGGCGCCAGCTTGCGCTTTGCCAGCACGCCCGCCGCCTCCAGCGTGCCGAGCCGTTCTGTCAGCACCTTGGCCGAAACGCCCGGCAGGCTGGCCTTGAGATCGGAAAACCGGCGCGCCCCGAGCATCAGTTCCCGGACAACCAGCAGAGACCATCGCTCGCCCACCAGTTCCATGCCGAACGCGGTCCCGCAGGCATCGCCATACCATTTTCCGTGCCCTACCGCGCGACCCTTAGTTTCTTTTTGTAACTTCATAGTTGCTTTAAGTAAGTGCCGCGCGCAGACTTCTCAAGTGCCGAGTCGCAGCAATGGAGTGACTGTGAACCGGACCATCCCGCGGCGGTCGAACAAGGGCCGCAAATGTGGCGGATGCCCGAGGATCGAAAAGGAGAAGCGAAATGTATGTCAGCGGTTTCGTCCAGCCCGTGCCCGATGAAAACAGGGATGCTTATATCGCCTCCGCCAGGACCGGATGGGCCCTGTTCAAGGAATATGGCGCGCTCTCCATGATGGAGAATTGGGGCGATATGGTCCCCGACGGCAAGCAGACCGACTTTCACCGCGCCGTGGCGCGCGAAGACGGCGAAAGCGTTGTCTTCAGCTGGGTCCTCTGGCCCGACAAGGCCACGGCCGACGCCTGCTTTGCGACCATGGAAACCGACGAGCGCTGGCAGCAGATCGACATGCCTTTCGACGGCAAACGCATGATCTACGGCGGCTTCGAGACCGTATTCGAAGGCACGGCCTGACCCCCAAAAGGTGAGGAGACCAGATATGTACGTAAACGGCTTCGTTCTCGCAGTCCCTGCCGCGAACAACTTCAGCTTAGGAGTACCGAAGCCGAATACTGCCAAGACTTGCGCGCTTTTACTTGCCTAGGTAACTGGGCTGCGGCCAATTTTGGCCTGGAGTGGCAATTCTCTATGAACCGGACTTCCTTTTCGGCCGCTATTTGTGCTGGCTTGGCCCTTGTAGTGACAGGTTGCGGTGGTGATGGGTCTTCTAGCGGTAGCCAGCCTCCGTCGATTGGCGCCGACGGCGGCGGAACCCCGACACCTTCCCCGACGGGCGGGGCAGGGACCACGATTTTTGCCGCCGCCGCGGCAGGTCCGATGCTTGCCCGTGTCAGTTTCGACCGCAACGAGAACGGCAGTTTCGGGGACGATGCGGATCCGCTCACCAGCACAGCGATCGACGGGCGCTTCGGGCGTTCGGTTACCGGTATCACGCCAGCGATCCATAACGGAACCGTTCCAGCGACCGCCGCATTCCGTATGGAGGCGACAGGGTTTGATGCATCGACGGCGCTCTTCTTCGCTCAGATGCGCGCACCCGCCGGTGCGACGGTCATTTCGCCCCTTACCGCATTGATTGATGCGACCGGTAGCGAAGCGGAGGTGCGCCGCGCCTTGGGCCTTGATGCGGGCCCCTATGCCTTGCGCGGATCGGTCGGCCTCACCACTTTTAACCCAGCGCTGAACCTCGGCAGCAGCGATGCCGATACGCGCCACAACGCTATGCAGCTGACGAGGCTTAACTTGCAACTTCTTGCAATGGCTGCTGTTCTGAAGGACACAAATGGCGATCCGGTCGATAGACCGGTCACCCTTCTCGATAGTTCGGGTTATATGGCGCAACAGATCCGCGCAACCGGCCAGCTCGATCTGACCGATCCGGCAACCCTTCGCGCCCTGTTCGACCGCAGCAGATATGGATATGGCAGTCTGCCAGAAGGTTTGGACGCGATGGCTGATTTTATGGCACGTTATAATGCGGCCATACCGAACAATCTTGCCAATGCCGACGCGGTACGAGGTTGGGCTTGGGGCTTCCGTTTCGATATCATGGTCGAATTCAAGACCCTTGCCAGCCGATGGCCTAACCCTAATCTGTCGCGCATCACGGCGATCGATGCCGCGCACATGCGTGAATCCGCTGCTTATTTTGCGGCGTTGCGGGCTCCGGTTCCTGCGGCTTCCATGGCCGTTCCAGATTATGCCGAAGTGCTCGTGCCGGATGATGCAACAGTCCTGACCGACTGCAACGGCCCGCTGCTGCAATATCCCAGCTGCAACGACATGTCGCTTGATTTCACCGAGGGGCAAACCTGGACGGTATTGCAGGCGACATCCAGCGAGCCGAGTTCGCTTGCGGTAGACCTGTCTTCGACTAGCACAAATGTTGAGCCGAATTTCATGCGGTTTCGCCGACTGGGTAACGCGTTTAGAGGTCTTGTACAGGTCCGTTACACAAGCCTGTTTAGTAATGGCGAGACATCCGAAAGCTATATTTTCGTACGTGTGAAAGAGCGTGGGACTTGAAGGAAATCGGCTTGAACAATAAACGCTCTGTTTTTGTTCAAAGCCCACATTCTGGAATCGACCCGATTCTATCAACAGTTCGGGGGGGCTGGGTATGGGCCGCTCCAAAAAAGGTACGAACTGGGCGCTGCAAAGTTAGAATTCGCCTTCGACTTGCGACCCTCATTGCGGACGCTCTCTTCGATTAGTCTGCTTCCTTGGCCATTACGGTCGGCAAAGGGTCGGCCCGCTTGCCCCTGCGCCCGCCCTTGCGGTAACGGCTCTGGTAATCTCGGCGCTGCTTGGTCACTTCATACAGCACAATTCCCGATGATTTGCCGAGGTTGAGGCTCTCGACCATTCCGAACATCGGTATCGCAATGCAGGCATCGCTGCGTTCCACTGCGCGCTCGCTGATCCCGCGTTTTCATTCCCAAACCACACCGCCAACTTTGTGTGTTCGGTAAAGTCTGCCTCATGCAGCCAGAGGTTCCGTTGCCCTTTGACGTGAGGGGATGTGACTACCGAATGGTAGTTGTTCTTCTCCAGGTGATCAAAGCAATCATCGGTGCTGTCGAACCTTTTCACAAAGCTCCACTTCACTGCGGAGACAGAGGTCTGCGCCAATGACTTCCGCTCACGCATCTCTTGCCAATCGTCAGGCAGTGATCTTTTTGGATCGACAATGTAAACCTTCTCGACGCCGAGCGCGTTCACGTTGCGAATGACCGTCCCGATATTCCGAATATCGGAAGGGCTTTCTATTACCGCTATCAGGTTCTTGCAGACAAAAGGTTTGATAGCGTCGGCACGCTTACGAACAGTGGGCTTCGATTTCTTCGGTTCATCTGAGTCTATTGGACTGGCCTATCATCTTGAGGCCTAGTTTCAACGCAGAGATAGAAGCATTATCTGCGTTCACCCATATTGATCATCAACACGCCGATTGCCCTTTTGAGACCGGACGGACAGAAACTGATGTATTCAGGGAAGAAGCCGCCTCGCGGCTTGCGACGCCGGAAGGGTCGAAGAGATTAACCAATGGCCTTGCACCGCCTCATGAAGTCCTTCCACGAAGCACGGGAATTCCCATCCATTGCTACCGCCATCGTGTAGCCGCTGGTAAAAAGCGACATCATTTCGCTAGTCCCGAGCGCTTTTAGTTGCTTGTCATCTTTGGGAAGCCGCAATGTTAAATCCCACCCACCGCGCGGGTTTTTGACAGCTTTCGCGGGAAGGAACTCTGGTTCACCCTTACCGGAATAGATGGCCATCATCGCAGCCCCGGAAGGCAACAATGCAGCTCCATCATCAACCTCGTCGCCCGTCGCGAAGTCCATAAGCTCGGTCACCCCTGTCTCGGTAACAAGGATCGCGTCCGATGTGCATTCAAAGCGATAGGAGACAGGTTCGTCCGACCCATAGGTGAGAACAAGCCCGTTCCCTTCTCCTCCATCGTGCAGCTTCCACTCACCGGCTGTTGCCGGAACCGAAATCGAGATCGTCAAAGCAAGAGTAATGAGCCTGAATAACGGTTGCATGTGCTTTCTCACGGATATTGGTGCCTGGGAGATGAGCCCCCGTTCAGAGGCCGTCAAGTCGGTGTCCGCTTTCCACCCTATACTCACACACGGTGAACCGCAGAGTACAGTCCCGAAACAGGCCGATGCTCCGCATCCCACGGCAGCCGTTCGCCCCCCCCTCACACCTCCGTCCCCTTGACCTTGCCCCATTGGCGGGCGGCGGTGTAGCCGAGGTAGCCGGTGCCGAAGAGGGCGTAGAGTTCTTCGGGCAGGCCGCTCAGATAGCTGGTGATGCCCGCGCCTACGCCTTGCGCGGCGGCGGGGGAGAAGGCGCTGAGCACGCCCATGGGCAGGGCGAAGAGGATCATCGCGTACATCACGTAAAGGAAGCTGGGGCGGGCGCGGCTGGTCCAGGGGTCGGGGCTGCGCGCCTCGGTCACGATGGCGGACAGGCGGGACTCGATCTGGCGCAGTTCCTGGGTGCCCTGCAGCTTGAGCAGTTCGAGCTTGGCCTCGGCGCGGGCCTGCTTGTCGGGGATGATCTTGTCGATGATCGAGGCGAGGGGGCCGATGAGCGATTCGATAAGTGCCATGTGGTTTCTCCTTGCCAATAGAGCTAACCAAATGGGTTATTGTAGGAAAGGGGGTATGGGGCTTGCGGCACTCATTTCCCATCGCGAGCCGCGCAAAGTGGCGGGAATCGGTGCGATACTCGGCGCGCAACCGGCGGAAAAAGATGAGGCTTTAAGGGGCGCTGACAGGGCGAATCCTACACGCGGCGGTTTTAGCCGGATGCATCACGGGCGTTCGGGTGGCCGGCCCACCGATCAAGTGGGTGTTCGGGCCGTTTTCCGGAACAGTCAGGTAAGGGGGGTAAACCACTGGTCGGGATGACTGGATTCGAACCAGCGACCCCCACACCCCCAGTATGGTGCGCTACCAGGCTGCGCTACATCCCGAAACCAGTGGAGGCGGCCCTATAGGCCCGGCTATTCCACATGGCAAGCACCAGTCTTGTCCAATTCATTGCCAGTCTCAAACATTACTGCTAACCGCCCGCCACCGATCGAAAGATGCGCGCTCCAGCCCGCTTGAACTGCGGGGGCAGGGCGCCCAACTGACGCAAAACTCTTGCTGCAACCAACAGGTCTTCTTTTCCCATGATCACCCTTCTTGCCGCCGCTGCCCAGCCGCCGGTCTGGCTCCAGGTCCTGCCCTGGGTCGCCATTTTCGCGGTTTTCTGGTTCCTCATGATCCGCCCGCAGCTGCGCCAGCAGAAGGCGCATCGCGAAAAGGTCGAAGGCCTCAAGCGCGGTGACGAAGTGATCACCGCCGGCGGTCTGGTCGGCAAGATCACCAAGGTGGAAGAGCATTACGTAGAGCTCGAACTGGCCAAGGGCATGAAGGTGCGCGCGGTCAAATCCACCATCGGCGAAGTGCTCAGCGGCAAGCCCGCAGCACCCGCCAACGACTGATCCGGCCACAAGGATAGAGACCCGGTCATGCTGGAATTCCCGACCTGGAAGAAGGTCATGCTCTGGGGTATCGCCCTGTTGGGCGTGCTCGCAGCGCTTCCCTCGCTTGCCTCGCTGTCGAACCAGGAGTGGCCCGACAGCCTGCCCGATCCGACCGTCAATCTCGGTCTCGACCTTGCCGGGGGCAGCCACATCCTGCTCGAGGCGGAGCGCAGCCAGGTCGCGGCCAAGCGGCTGGAAGACATGGAAGAAGGCGTGCGCAACGCGCTGCGCGGGGCCGAGGGCGGACGTATCCGCATCGGCGACGTGTCGACCGATGACAACCGCCTGAGCTTCCTACTCGACGATGCCTCGCAGATCGACCGTGCCCGCGGCGAGATCGAAGGCCTGATGTCGGGCACCGGCCCGGTCCGCGAATGGGATCTCCAGGTAGTCGACGGCCAGCGCTTCGTGCTGACCCAGACCGAAGCCGGTCTCGACAATGCCGTCAGCGCCGCGATGGACGCCGCGCTGAGCGTCATCAACGACCGTATCGACAGCCTCGGCACACGCGAACCCACCGTCCTGCGCCAGGGCGACACGCGCATCGTGGTGCAGGTCCCCGGCCTGCAGGATCCCGAGGCGCTGAAGGAACTGATCGGCAAGACCGCCCAGCTCGAATTCAAGCTTGTGCAGCGTGAAGCGACGCTGGAAGAGGTCGAGCGCGGCTTCGTAGCCGGCGGCGAAGTCGTCGCCTATGCCGACAAGCAGCGCTATGGCGGCGGCGGTGTCGTGGTCGATCGCCTTGGCGGGATCGACGGCTCGACTCTGACCAATGCGCAGCAGAGCGTGGACCAGCAGACCAACGAGCCTGTGGTCAGCATCGCGTTCAACCCGCAGGGCGGCAAGCGCTTCGCCACCATGACGCGCCAGCACACCGGCGAACGCTTCGCGATCATCCTCGATGGCGAAGTGATTTCCGCCCCGGTGATGCAGGAACCGATCCTCAACGGCCAGTCGCAGATCAGCGGCAGCTTCACCGTGCAGAGCGCCAATGAACTGGCGATCCAACTCAGCTCGGGCGCCTTGCCGGTCGATCTGACCGTGGTCGAGGAACGCACCGTCGGGCCCGATCTGGGTGCCGATTCGATCAAGCAGGGCCTGCTCGCCATGGGTATCGGCACGCTGCTGGTCATGCTGCTGATGATCGTGACCTATGGCCGTTTCGGCGTCTACGCCACGCTGGCGCTCATCATCAACGTGCTCATGCTGCTCGGCATAATGGCCGCGCTCAATGCCACGCTGACGCTGCCCGGTATCGCCGGCTTCGTGCTGACCATCGGTGCCGCGGTCGACGCCAACGTGCTCATCAACGAGCGTATCCGCGAGGAGCGCAAGCGCGGGCGGCGCGTGGTGGCAGCGGTGGAAAATGGCTACAAGGAGGCCAGCCGCGCCATTTACGATGCCAACGTGACCAACTTCATTGCCGGCGTGCTTCTGTTCCAGTTCGGCTCGGGCCCGATCAAGGGCTTCGCAGTCGTGCTGGTGGTTGGCCTCTTCACCTCGGTCTTCACCGCGCTTCCGCTGACGCGGATGTGGGTGGCCCAATGGTTGCGCAAGGCGCGGCCCACTGATCTGAACCTGTAAGGAGGACGGACCATGAAATTGCTCAAGCTCGTCCCCGACGACACCAACATCAAGTTCCTCAAATGGCGCATCCCGTTCTTCGTGGTCAGCATCGTGCTGATCGCGGCGAGTTGGGGTCTCGTGATGACCAAGGGCCTTAACTACGGCGTCGATTTCGCCGGTGGCCTGGAAGTCCGCGCGACCTTCACGCAGAGCGCGGAAGCGCCGGTCGGGGAACTGCGCAACGATATCGAGGAGCTCGGTTACGGCTCGCCCGTAGTCCAGCGCTTCGGCGAGGATAACCAGGTTTCGATCCGCATCCGCCTCCCCGACGATGTATCTTCGGACAAGGATGCGGCACAAGCCGCCGCCAACGCCGTGGTCGCGCAGCTGCAGGAAAACTATCCGGATTTCCGTCTGGACGGGAACGACAACGTATCGGGCAAGGTCTCGGGCGAATTCCGCAGCGATGCAGTCTTCGCGCTGGCGCTCGCCATGCTGGGCGTGGCGCTGTACATCTGGATCCGGTTCGAATGGCAATTCGGCGTGGGCGGCCTGTTCGCACTGTTCCACGACGTGTCGCTGACGCTGGGGATGTTCGCGCTATTCCAGCTGGAATTCAGCCTCCAGATCATCGCGGCCATCCTGGCGATCATCGGCTATTCGCTGAACGATACGATTGTGGTTTACGACCGCATCCGCGAAAATCTGAAGAAATACCGCAAGATGCCGCTGCCCGAGCTGCTGGATCTGTCGGTCAACGAGACACTGGCGCGTACCGTGATGACCTCGCTGACGCTGCTCGTGGCGCTGATCCCGTTGCTGCTGTTCGGCCCGGCCAGCCTCTTCGGCCTGACCGCGGCGATCACGCTAGGTATCTTCGTCGGCACCTACAGCTCGATCTACATGGCGGCGCCGCTGCTGGTGTGGATGGGCGTCAATTCCAACAGCTTCGTGCCGCAGGAATCGGTGGCCGACCGGCAGGAAAAGAAGCTGCGCGGCGAAGTTTCATAATGCGTCGTCCGCTGTCTCTCAGAGGCGGCGGACGAGCATTTCGGCTACACCTATCCATGCAGGATTTTCAACCACCTGCTGCTTTTCCCCGTGGCCGGGCGGAAGCAGGCCGACGAGCTTGCCTTGCCGGTCGATCAGGCGGCCAAAGGCGAAGCGTCCGTTCTTGCGCGGCACCAGCACATCGCGATTGACTGCGCGGCCAGCGTCGGCCGGATCGAGCTGCCGCAGCCAGAGTTGATCGCCGGGGCGGTACTCACCATGCGGATAGTCGATCGTCATCACCACCAGCGCGCCGTCGCCGCCCATGTCCGTGGCGAGGATCGCGTCGCGGGTCGTCTCCAGCCCCTCGGGGCCGCCTTGCTTCAGGGCGGCAACCACCTGCGGATGCGTAGCAGTCTCCGACCGCACCAGCATTTCAGGTTCCACCCCCAGCGCCGCACCCAACCGCTCCATCCATTTGAGCGAGAGATTGCGCATGCCGGTTTCCAACCGCCCCACGGTTTGCGGCGTGGTGGGCGGATCGCAGGCTTCGGCCAGATCGGAGAGCGTCATGCCCTTCTGCTTGCGGATATCGCGGATGCGGTTGATCATGTGAAAATGCCTGAATAACCAGATTGGTTTTTCTGCTTTCCTACACGAACCGTTTCAAGGCAACCCTGTTGTTCAGGAAATGGAGGATTGGATGAAGCGGGAATTGATCGAACGCGAACTGACCGAAGTCGGGCCGAATCGGCGGGGCGGGGTGCGCGGCAAACGCCGTACGGTCACGATGAACCTTGGAGAATCACCGCTCACTTGGCTCCATGCGCGCGGTCATCTCGACGATCGCCAGTTCGACGCAGGCGAGCGTCTGCGTGCCGATTACGAGCGTGCGCAGCTATCGCCATCGGTGACCATGCGCTGGGATCCGGTGCGGGTCGATCGCGGCAATGGCGGCGGCATGACGCCATCGGAACGCCAACTGGCAGCCAAGGATCGGTTCGACGGCGCGATGGCCGAAGCCGGGGCGGGGCTGAAGGATATCCTGTGGCGCGTGGCCTGTGGGTGCGAGGCCCTGGCCGCAGCGGAGAAGGGGCTTGGCTGGCCGAGCCGGAGCGGCAAGCTGGTGCTGAAACTCGCGCTCGACCGGGTGGCCGATTTCTACCGTA
This sequence comes from uncultured Erythrobacter sp., assembly GCA_947504155.1. Taxonomy (GTDB): domain Bacteria; phylum Pseudomonadota; class Alphaproteobacteria; order Sphingomonadales; family Sphingomonadaceae; genus Qipengyuania. The sequence continues at coordinate 765,897 of CANNGF010000001.1, read as the reverse complement.
TCGGGTGAGATGGAGTTTTTCTCCAAGACAGTGTCAACCTGTCAACTTGGCGATCCGCTGGCGCACCTCCGGCAGGACTTCTGCTTCGAACCACGGGTTGTCGCGCATGAACAGTGTGCTGCGCCAGGCGGGGTGGGGAAGCGGCAGGAAATGCGGCAGAAATTCGCGAAAGCGCAGGATGCGGTCCCTCATCGTCCAGCTCTTAGTGTCCGGCAGATAGGCGCGCTGGGCATAGGTGCCGACCAGCAGCGTCAGCCGGTCTTCCGGCAGTTCGTGCATCACCCGATCGTGCCAGGTGGGCGCGCATTCGGGGCGTGGGGGCTTGTCGCCCCCGCTGGCCTTTCCTGGATAGCAGAAGCCCATGGACACAATGGCAAACAGGGCGGGATCGTGCAGCGTCTCGAAACTCACGCCCAGCCATTCGGCGAGCCGGTATCCCGACTTGTCATCGAAGGCGAGGCCGGTTTTATGCGTGATCCGCCCCGGCGCCTGCCCGACCACGACCACGCGGCTGGTGGCGCTGAACTGCACGATCGGTTTGGGGCCGAGCGGGAGATGCTCCGCGCACAGCGTGCAGGAACGGATTTCTTGCTTGAGAGCCTGTGCGCTCAAAGCGCCTCGACCTGTTCGGCCAGCTCCAGCCAGCGTTCTTCTGCCGCGTCCTTTTCTTCGCGCGCGCTCTCTATGCCCTTGGATACATTGGCGAAACGCTGCGGATCGCTAGTGTAGAGATCGGGATCGGCCAGGATCTGTTCGCCGCGCGCGATGGCTGCTTCCAGTTCCTCGATCCGCGCCGGGAGCAGCTCGTAATCGCGCTGGTCCTTGTAGGAGAGCTTGGTCGGTTTCGGCGGCGGCGGGGGAGGGCGCGCGGGCGTGTCGCCGGACTTTTCGCCTTTCGCCTTGCCGCCAATGGGAGCCTGCCGCTTCGCCTGCCAGTCCTCGTACCCGCCGGCCACGACATCGACCTTGCCGGTCCCGTCGAGACCCAGCGTAACTGTCACGGTGCGGTCGAGGAAGTCGCGGTCATGGCTCACGATCAGCACGGTGCCTTCGTAATCCGCGATGACTTCCTGCAGCAGGTCCAGCGTTTCGAGATCGAGATCGTTGGTCGGCTCGTCGAGCACCAGCAGGTTCGATGCCTTGGCGAATTCGCGGGCCAGCAGCAGGCGCGACCGTTCCCCGCCCGACAGCACGGAAACCCGCATGTCGACGATCTTCGGGTCGAACAGGAACTCCTTCATATAGCCCTGCACATGTTTTCGCACGCCGCGCACATCGATCCAGTCGCCGCCCTCGGCCAGTACCTGCCGCACCGTCTTGTCGGCAGTGAGCAGCTGGCGCTGCTGGTCGATCATCACGCCGGTCCGCGTCTTGGCGATGTCCACCGTGCCGCTGTCGGGCTCCAGTTCGCCGGTGAGCATCTTGAGCAGCGTCGTCTTGCCCGCACCATTCGCCCCGACGATACCGATCCGGTCGCCGCGCTGGATGCGCAGGGAGAAGGGCTTGATGATCGTGCGGTCGCCATAGGATTTGGTGATCTGGTCCGCGGTGATGACCGATTTGGATTTGAACTCGGCCTCGGTCGCCAGCTTCAGCTTGGCGGTGCCGCCCGCCGAAATCATCGAGGCCCGCTGCGCCCGCATCTGCCACAGCTTTTCGAGCCTGCCCTGGTTGCGCTTGCGCCGCGCGGTCACCCCGCGTTCAAGCCAGTGCGCTTCCAGCTTGAGCTTCGCGTCCATCTTTTCCGCCGCGCGCGCTTCTTCGGCATAGACCTGTTCTTCCCAGGTCTCGTAGCCGCCAAAGCCCACTTCCTTGCGGCGCAGGCTCCCGCGATCGAGCCAGATGGTCGCGCGGGTCAGGCGTTTGAGGAAGGTCCGGTCATGGCTGATGACCACGAAAGCGCCCTTATACCGGTCGAGCCAGCTTTCCAGCCAGTCGATCGCGGCAAGGTCCAGATGGTTGGTCGGCTCGTCCATCAGCAGCAGATCGGGGTCCTGCGCCAATGCCCGGGCGATGGCGGCGCGGCGTTTCTCGCCCCCGCTTGCGCCCTTGGTCTCGCGCGCCATGTCGATGCCGAGCTGGTTGGCGATGGCCTCCACCTCGAATTCCTGCGGCGCATTCTCGCCCGCCAGCGCCCAGTCCATCAGCGTGGCATGGGCAGCCACATCGGGGTCCTGTTCAAGCAGCACGACCTTGGTATGCGGCTTGATCTTGCGGATGCCGGCGTCGGTATCGATGAGGCCGTCGATCATGCGGAACAGCGTGGTCTTGCCCACGCCGTTGCGGCCGATCAAAGCCAGCCGGTCACGCGGGCCGATGTGGAGATCGAGCGGTTCGTGATCCGGGCCACCGAACAGCCATTTGCCGCCCTGCTGCAGGGCCATGCCTTCAAGGCTGAGAATTGGGGGCTGTGCCATAGGTGGGGCGAGGTAGGCGGGCGGAGGGCTGTCGGCAAGTGTCCTGCGTGATTGTCGGGAGGTGTAGAGAGGTCAGCGGGACAGCTGGCGTGCGATTTGGGCCGTCGCATTGGGGGGGAGAGGTCGCACGATGGATCGCCGCGCTACGCTCGCGATGACGTACCTCGGCGTCATTGCGAGGAGCCGCAGGCGACGCGGCAATCCATGGTGCCACATCCGACCCGCAGGCAGCGGTGCACCGTCTCGCGAGGGATCACCACGCGACTAACGCCGCGCCGCCTTCTGCTCCTCGACCATCCGCGCCACATCTTCCAGCAGGGCGGGCGCGTCGTAGACGATGCCGTCCTTGATGGTCCAGCGCACGCCGCCGACCTGTTCGATCGCGCCGGTCTCGTAATTCAGCTTCGTATGACCGGTGCCGTAAAGCAGCTTCAGATTGTCGAGCGGATTGCCCGGCACGATCACGAGATCGGCCAGCTTGCCGACCTGGATCGTGCCCATCGGCGGCTTTTCCCCACGCGGCTGGTAGATTTCCTGCGCGCCGGAAAGCGTGGCCGCCCGGATGACCTCGAGCGGTTCGAGGCCCGCCTCGCGCAGCATTTCTAGCTCGCCGATATAGGCGAAGCCCCAGGTCTGGTAGATGTAACCCGGATCGCTGCCGGCGGTTACGCGGCCGCCGCGGCGGTGGAATTCCTTCGTCAGGTCGAACCAGTAACGATAGAATTTGCGCCAGGCGACTTCGTCCTCGGTCGACCAGTCCTTGTAATAGCTGCCGTGATTGGTGGCGCTGGGCGCGTAGAATTCCATCAGGCTGGGCAGCGTATAGCGTTCGTGCCAGTCGCGGTTTTTCGCGGCCATCACGTCGCGGCTGGCGGAATAGATGTTGAAGGTGGGGCTCAGCGTCACGCCGCTGTCGACGAGGAAATCGACATATTCGTCCCACTTCTCGCTGCCGGGATCGACCACCTGATCGGCCAGCCGCGCGACCCAGGCAAAACGGGACTGTTCGTCGGCGTAATTATAACCCTGCGGATAGGTGGGCAGGGCGGCATCATCGAGCAGGCTCTCGAAATGGCCGTAGAAATGGGTGACCCCGTCCATGCCCAGTTCCACCGCCTTGCGGGCATTGACGCGCTGCACGCCCGGCTGCGCAAGGTGGGCCACGGTGCCGAGGCCCTGCTTCTCCGCCTCGTCCAGCGCCGCGCCGAGCAGGTCGGGTTCGAGCGAGTTGAAGAACTTGATGCCCCAGAACCCTTCGGCCTTCGCCCAGCGGACCCACTCGCGCGCTTTCGCTTCGCTGTCGATCGTGCCGCCGCCCCACTTGTCGCCAAAGGCGGCATAGGGAAACAGGCGCGGCGCGGTGATCGTGTTGGCGGCGCTGCGGCGGGTGTCTTCCAGATCGGGCTGGCCGGGGCCCCAGTAGAAGGACACGCCGCGCACGCTGGTTACGCCATGGGCGAGCCACAGCTTGTAGCCATAAGAAGCCTGACCAGCCTTGCCGGCATCGCCATTATGCCCATGCACGTCGACGAAGCCGGGCATTACCGTCATGCCCCTGGCATCGACAATGCGGCTTGCGCGGGCACGAATGGCGTCGGGGGCGCTGCCGCCGTGAATGGCCGCGATCTGGTTGCCTTCGATCACGATATCGACCGGCCCCGTGGGCGGCGCGCCGGATCCTTCCACCATCGTCGCGCCCGAAACGATCAGGGTGTCATACGGACCTTCGCCTTCGGTGCGATCGGGTACGCGTTCCATCGGCTGGGCCGAGATTTGCGTGGAAACTACGGCGGCCAAAGCAATGGCAAAGAATTTCGGCAATCTGATCACTGGCGTCCCCTCTATCGAGCTTCTGGCTAGCCCGGTCTTTTCTTTGCGGCAAAGTATTTCACGGAACGACTTCGTTCAGGCGCGCGTAAAGCGGCCAAGACCACAGATCGATTAAACAACAGGAGATTGTCCATGATCCGTTACGCCATTCCCGCCGTGGTACTTGCTGCGGCGCTGCCCATGACAGCGCAGGCTGCCGAAATCCAGATCGCGGCCACCGGCCCGGTGGTCGAACTGACCGTGATGGAAGAAGTCGATGCGGCTCCCGATATGGTAACTGTCAGCGCCGGGGTCAGCAGCGAAGCGCCCACTGCGGTCGAGGCCCTACGCCAGAATTCGCGCGCGATGCGCTCGGTAATCGAGCGGATCAAATCGCTGGGTGTGGCGGAGCGCGACATCCAGACCAGCAGCATCAATCTCAATGCGCGCTACGACTATGACCAGCAGCGGCAGGAACAGATCTTCCGCGGCTATCAGGCCAGCAATCGTGTCACGATCAAACTACGCAATATCGACGAGACCGGCGAAGTGCTAGATGCCCTTGTGGTGGCTGGCGCGACCGATCTCAACGGACCGCGGTTCGGCCTGGAAAACGATGAGTCCGCGAAGGCCGCTGCCCGCCGCGCCGCGATCAAACGTGCCGAAGCGCAGGCCCGCGAATATGCTTCGCTTGCAGGCTATTCCAATGTTCGCCTGCTCGAGATCAACGAAAGCATGCAGGGCCGCTCGGGCCCGCAGCCGATCGTCGTAACGGGAAGCAGGATGATGGCATCGGATGAATCCGCGCCTGTCGAACCGGGTACCATTTCGACCGGTGTTAGCATTACCGTCAAATATGAGATGACCCGCTGAACGCTGGCAGTTGCCCACATTCACACCTTGTTCAATGCCATCCGATTAGTCAGAACGGCATCATGAAACAGGTTATCGCATCCTTGTTCGCCTTCGGCCTGATCGCCGGACCGATTGCCGCTACTCCTGCGGAAGCGCAGCGTCGCTCCGATCAGGGCGAGGCGCGCAAGGAAATGCGTGCGGGAAATATCCTGCGCGCCCGGGAAATCGAAAACCGTATCCTTCCCCAGATGAAGGGCGCGGAATATCTAGGCTTCGATTACGATTCGACCGCCATGGCCTATCGCCTGAAGTTCATTCGCGATGGCCGCGTGATCTATGTGGATGTGGATGCGCGCACCGGCCGCGTCCTGCGCCGCAGCAACTGAATTCCACCATTCGAAACCTCGTTCATCTTGACGCGTTCATCTACATGAACGACACGCGCAAGATTATTAGCGAGGACGGAAATTCATGAGAATCCTGATCGTCGAGGACGAGCCGACGCTCGGCCTGCAGCTCAAGAGCACGCTCGAAGGGAATGGCTATGCAGTCGATCTTTCGACCGATGGCGAAGACGGCCATTTCCTTGGTTCGACCGAGGATTACGACGCCGTAATCCTTGACCTCGGGCTACCGGAGATCGACGGACTGACCGTGCTCGGCATGTGGCGCAAGGAGGGTCGCAAGTTCCCCGTGCTGGTGCTGACGGCGCGTGACAGCTGGTCGGACAAGGTCGCCGGCCTCGATGCGGGCGCCGACGATTACCTCGCCAAGCCATTCCAGACCGAAGAGCTGATCGCCCGCTTGCGCGCGCTGATCCGCCGCGCATCGGGCAACACCTCCAGCGAGCTGACTGCAGGGCAGGTCCGGCTGGACACGCGGTCTGGCCGCGTCACTCTTTCGGGCGAGCCGGTCAAGCTGACTGCGCAGGAATACAAGCTGCTGAGCTACCTCATGCACCACAAGGGCAAGGTGGTCAGCCGCACCGAACTGATCGAACATATTTACGATCAGGATTTCGACCGCGATTCCAATACGATCGAAGTCTTCGTCACGCGCATTCGCAAGAAGCTGGGCGCAGATGTGATCACGACCATTCGTGGATTGGGCTATAGCCTCGACGACCCCGCCGACGCACCCCGCGCTTCCTAAGGAAGTGGCGGGCGAGATGCGTCCGGCGGCAGGTTCTCCTGCCGGGGACGCATCTGTGCCTGCGGACGGCGCGTCACCGGTCGTCCTGAACTCCCAGCCGGGACCGCAGCGGAGCCTCGCGGCGCGCATGATGGCGATTGCGGCCATCTGGATCACCGTGCTGCTGCTTGGCGGCGGCTTCGCCCTCGAACGCACGCTTACCAGTCAGGTCCAGCGCAATTTCGACGACCAGCTGGAATATGTGCTCACCGCCCTGATCGCCTCTGCCGAGGTCGATGATTGGGGCGATGTCCGCTTTTATCGCTCGCTCGGGGACCAGCGCTTTCTGGAAGTGAACAGCGGGGTCTACTGGCAGATCAGCGGGCCGGGCCGCGATCCCTATCCTAGCCGCAGCTTGTGGGACCGCACGCTCCAGCTCGACGGCGAGCATGTCGACGACGATGCCCATTTCTATGACAGCAACCAGTTCCCTGACGAGCCGCTGCGCATCGCCGAACGTAGCATCATCCTGCCCGATAGCGATACGCGCTGGACCTTTGCCGTGGCCTCCGCGCGCGAGGAAATGGACGCGCAGATAAGGCGCATCCGGTCGATCCTAGTGTGGAGCTTTGCCGCGCTGGGTCTTGGCTTGCTGATCATGGCGGTGCTGCAGAGCTATTATGGCCTTTCGCCGCTCCGCCGCGTGCGGGCCGCGATCCAGTCCATGCGTTCCGAAGGCGCGAACCGGATCGACGAGCCTCTGCCGCTTGAGGTGGAGCCGCTGGTGGAGGAGATCAATTCGCTGCTGGCCCATAGTGAACGGCAGGCCGAAGAAGCGCGCATGCATGCGGGCAATCTCGCTCATGCGCTGAAAACCCCGCTCACCGTACTCACCAATGCTGCCACGGCGCACGATCCCAAGCTTTCCGACCTCGTGTGCCGCGAGACCAGAACCATGCAGCGCCATGTAGAACACCATCTGGCCCGCGCCCGCGCTGTCGGTCGCCGCGCTTCCGGCCACGCCCGGGCGGCCGTATGGCCGAGCGCGGAGAGCGTGCTGCGCGCCGTCACCCGCATCCACGAGGATGCGCGCCTGGACCTCGACGGCAATCGCGGGGCGATAGTTGCGATCGAGCGGCAGGATCTCGATGAGATCCTCGGTAACCTCATCGAAAATGCAGCCAAATATGGCGGCGGCAGCGTCTTCGTCACCGTGGATGCCGAACCCGACGCGGAGCTTTGCACGATCTGGGTAGAGGATGACGGGATGGGGATCCCCGAAGCCGACCGGACCCGCATCTTCGACCGTGGAGCGCGGCTGGATACTGGCAAGCCCGGCACTGGCCTCGGTCTCGCGATCGTACGGGATGTGGCGCAGATCTATTCGGGTGACGTGGAACTCGGCGAAAGCGAGGATCTGGGCGGCCTTCTGGTGATGCTACGCCTGCCACGCGCACAATAAAGGGTTCACGACCCGTTCAATCCGGCGCCGATATACAACGGCTCATGGATATCACAGCACCCAAAAAGTCTTTCGCCCTGCGCATGGGACTGGTCATGGCCGCTGGCCTTGGCCTTTCTGGCTGCGCGACCATGCTCGATCCATACGGGTCAAGCGTATCGGTCGGCGTCGGTTACGGCTCGGGATATGCCGATCCCTACTACGACCCTTATTACGGCTGGTATGACGACTACTATTATCCCGGTGCAGGTCAGTACGTCTACGATCGCCGCGGGGCACGGCACCAGTGGAACGACCGCCTTCGCGGTTACTGGCTCGCACGGCGCGGTGGACACCGGCAGTATCACGAAAACTGGGATGGATATTCGCGCGGGAACGATGGCTATTACCGCGATCACCGCCGCCGCGGACATCGCAATGATCGCCAGCACCGCGGGGACCGCTACTACAGGGGCGACCGCCGTGACCGGGATGAGCGCCATGGTCGCCATGACCGGCGAGAGGAGCGCGGAGAGCGGGGCAGACAGGGCAACGGCTTTGCTGACGGGCTGGTTCGCAAGGCGGCAGAAGCTGCTGCGCGGGGAAAGGCTCGTGAAGAGCGCCGCGAACGCGCGACCCCGCGCCGCGACCGGCAATCGGTGGCGCCGCGCCGCGAACCGCAGTCTGCCAAGCCAAGCCGGGCACCCCGTGCCTACGTCGCTCCGCGACAGGTGGAAAAGCGCCGCGTAGAGCCGCAGCGCCCGGCCGTCCGCAATCAGTCGATACGTCGCGATCCCGGAAGCCGGCGCAACACCCAGATCGAATGATCGGGTAGGGCGCTAGCCCCTGCGCGCCTGTTCGTGATGGCGGATGACCTCGTCGATGATGAAGCGGAGGAATTTCTCCGTGAATTCGGGATCGAGCTCGCTTTCCTCGGCCAGGCGGCGGAGACGGGCGATCTGTTCCTTCTCCCGTCCCGGGTCGGCGGGGGGTAAGGTCGCCCTCGCTTTATAGGCCCCGACGGCCTGCGTGATTCGGAATCGCTCGGCCAGCATGTGGACCAGAGCGGCATCGATATTGTCGATGCTTTTGCGAAAGCCTGCCAGCGTGGCATCTTCGGCGGCGGAGTGTTGCGCTTCCTGCGTCATCGTTTGTCAGATTAGCGGGAAACCATCTCTTGCCAAGAAAGGTTAGGAAGGACATGGCCAAGCAGACATGACAGCAGACGTCGTTCCCCTTCCGCGCAAGGCTCCGCAACCCTCGATCGAGCCCATGCTGGCGCTCACCGCACAGGGTATGAATCAGGTCAATCAGGTCATCCTGGACCGGATGCAGAGCGAAGTGCCGCTCATCCCCGCACTGGCGGGCCATCTCATTTCCGGTGGCGGCAAGCGCCTGCGGCCGATGCTCACGCTCGCCGGGGCAGAACTGGTTGGATATAGCGGCACGCGCCACTATCGGCTGGCTGCAGCGGTCGAGTTCATTCACACCGCCACGCTGCTGCACGATGACGTCGTCGATGGCAGCGATCTGCGGCGCGGCAAGGCAGCGGCCAATATCATTTTCGGCAATCCGGCCACCGTGCTGGTCGGCGATTTCCTGTTCAGCCGCAGCTTCGAACTGATGACAGAGGACGGCAGCCTCAAGGTCCTGAAGATCCTCTCGGGCGCCAGCGCGATCATTGCCGAGGGTGAGGTCGATCAGCTGACTGCCCAGCGCAAGATCGACACCAGCGAAGAACGCTATCTCCACATCATCCGCGCCAAGACCGCCGCGCTGTTCGCCGCCGCCAGCCGCATCGCCGCTGTCGTCGCGGAATGCAGCGAGGAAGAAGAGCAGGCGCTGGACGAATACGGGCGCAATCTGGGCGTGGCCTTCCAGCTGGTCGACGATGCGCTCGATTACGATTCGAACGCCGCCGAAATGGGCAAGGATCGCGGCGACGATTTCCGCGAAGGCAAGATGACGCTGCCTGTCATCCTCGCCTATGCCCGCGGGAGCGAGGAAGAACGCGAGTTCTGGAAAGCGGCCATTGCCGGTTTCCGCACCTCGGATGACGATCTCGACGAAGCGATCCGCCTGATCGAAAAGCACAATGCCGTGGCCGATACCAAGGCGCGCGCCCGTCATTTCGCCCAGCGTGCGATCGATGCCCTGTCGATCTTTCCCGACGGCAAGGCGCGGCAGGCCATGGTGCAGGCGGCGCTGTTCTCGGTATCGCGGGGATATTGATTCCGGCGGTTTGCGGCTAGGGCGCCTTCGTGTCCGACCTTCCTATCTTTTCCGTCCTGCCCGATCTGCTCGGCGCCTTGCGTGATCGCAATGGCGCGGTGCTGGTCGCGCCGCCCGGTGCGGGCAAGACCACGGCGGTGGCACCGGCTCTGCTGGGCGAGGACTGGTGTGATGGCACGGTGATCCTTACCTCTCCCCGCCGTGTCGCTGCGCGCGCCGCGGCGGAGCGGATGGCGCAGATGCTGGGGGAAAAGCCCGGCGAAACCGTGGGGTATCTGACCCGGCTCGACAGCAAGCGATCCGCCAGAACACGCGTCCTCGTGATGACCGAGGCGATCTTCGTGAACACCATCCTCGCCGATCCCGAGCTGGCCGGCGTTTCCGCGGTCCTGTTCGATGAAGCGCATGAGCGGCATCTCGACAGCGATCTGGGGCTGGCTCTGGCGCTTGAAACGCAGGGCGTGCTGCGCGAGGATCTGCGGGTCCTCGTCATGTCGGCCACGATCGACGGATCGCGCTTCGCGGCGCTGATGGGCGAGGGCGCCCAGGTCATCGAGAGCGAGGGGCGCGCCTATCCGCTGGACATCCGCTGGCTCGGATCGTCTCCGCAGATGCGCGTGGAAGACTCCATGACTTCAGCCATCGCCACGGCCTGGCGCGACGAGGAGGGCGACATTCTGGCTTTCCTGCCCGGTGTGGGCGAAATCGAACGGACGCGTGAGCGGCTGGAAGAGCGGCTGCCCAAGGCGCTCGTTCTGCCGCTGCACGGACAGGTCCAGCCTGCCGACCAGCGCGCGGCGATCCGGCGCGATGCCGAGGGACGAAGGCGGATCGTGCTGGCGACGGCGATTGCGGAAACCTCGCTGACGCTGGACGGCGTTTCGGTGGTGGTGGACGCAGGTCTCGCGCGCCGGGCGGAGTTCGACCGGGCGGCGGGCACCACCCATCTCGTGACGCACCGCGCCAGTCAGGCGGCGGCGGCCCAGCGGGCTGGGCGCGCGGCGCGGCAGGGGCCGGGTGTGGCCTATCGCTTGTGGGAAGAGGGCGGCCATGGCGGCAGGCCGCGTTTCGATCCACCGGAGATGGAGACGGCCGATCTCGCGCCGCTCGTGCTCGATCTGGCGAAATGGGGCACCACCGATCCTGCCAGCCTGCAATGGCTCGACGCGCCGCCAGACCCTTCGGTCAGTGCCGCGCGGGCGACTCTGAAGGGGCTGGCTGCACTCGATGACGAGGGCCGGATTACCGGACTGGGCGAGAAACTGGCCGCCTTGCCACTCGATCCGGCGGCGGCGGCCATGATGCTGTTCGCGGCTGAGCATGGCGAGGAACGGACTGCGGCGCGGCTGGCCCTGCTGCTGCAGGAGCGTGGGCTCGGCGGGCGCGGAGAGGATCTGGAAGCGCGGCTGTCGCGCTGGAACGGCGATCGCGGCACGCGGGCAGAGGCGAGCCGCAAGCTGGCGGAACGCTGGGCGAAACAGGCGCACGATCTGGTCGCGCGCAAAGGCGAGAGCAGGGCAGGTGCAATGCCTCCAGCCGGAGTGCTTCTCGCCGCAGGTCGGCCCGATTTCATCGCCCGTAAGCGCGATGCGGCGGGTGAGCACTGGAGCGCCGCCGGTGGGCGCGGCTTCATGCTCGATCCCGCCTCGCCACTGGCGCGCGCGGACTTCCTCGTGATCGGCGATGCGCAGGGGCAGGCCAAGGGCGCGCGGATCACCTCGGCGATCAGGCTGGAAGAGGCCGATCTGGACCGTTGGCTGGGTGACCGGATGGAACGCCGAAAGATCCTGCGCTGGAAAGGCGACCGGATCGAGGCGCTGGTCGAACGGCGGCTGGGCGCGATCACGCTGGCGAGCGGACCCGATCCCGAACCCGACCGGCAGGCCATTGTGGACAGCCTTGTGGAAAAGGCTCTGGAAAACCCGGCAAAACTCATTCCTGCAGAACTGGCCGCGCGCGCCCGGTTCATCGGGCTGGACGTGTTCGATGCGGGGAAACTGGCGGATACCGCCGAACTCTGGCTCGCTCCGCTGCTCGAAGGTCGCCGCGATCTGGATGCGCCGCGGGGCAAGCTGGTCGACGCGCTGCTCAACATGCTCGACTGGAACGACCGGCAGCGGCTGGACAGCGAGGCGCCGCGCGAATTCACCTCGCCCGCCGGGACCACGCACCGGATCGACTACACGGGTGATGATGCGCCCAGTGTCGAGGTGCGGGTGCAGGCCCTGTTCGGGCTGGAACGCCACCCGATGGTGGGACACACGCCGCTCCTGCTCAAGCTCACTAGTCCGGCTGGCCGCCCCATCCAGTCAACGCGCGATCTGCCCAATTTCTGGCGCGGCAGCTGGGACGATGTGCGCAAGGACATGAAGGGCCGCTATCCCAAGCATCGCTGGCCAGACGAGCCTTGGGCGGAAAAGCCCAGCCTGAAGACCAAGAACGCCTTCCAAAATTCGGGGGGCTGAATTACAGAGCGCTGACTATGGCTGCACGAATCTATCAAAGACCGCAGAGCGCGATGCAATCGGGCAAGGCCCGCACCGATGAATGGGTGCTGGAATTCGAACAGTCCGAGGCGCGCCGCGCAGACCCGCTGATGGGCTGGACTGGCAGCGGCGATACGCAGGCGCAGGTGCAGTTGAAGTTCCCCAGCAAGGACGAAGCCAAGGCCTATGCCGAAAAATATGGCATCGCCGCGCGCGTCCTTGCCACGCCGCCGCACAATCTCAAGCTGCAGGCCTACGCCGACAATTTCCGCTGAGCCCTGCCATTGCGCTGAGCATCGTCATTGCGAGGCGCCGCAGGCGACGCGGCAATACAGTTTCCGACCTGTTAGGCTAGCTTAGAGGTCGAGCCGGATCGCCGCGCCTTCGGCTCGCGATGACGTTTCTCTTGAAAAGCGAGACTCATCCGGCCATATGCCCGCCCGGGAGTCGGGTGGACGTTAGCGTTCGCTCACCGGGTCAGGTCCGGAAGGAAGCAGCCCAGGTGAATTGCGGCGGGTCGCTCGGCTCCTTAATCACCAGCATCGGTACCAAGCCGCATCCGGCTGCGCGCCGCATTGCGCGAGTTGGTCGCCGGGACCAGACCGGCCACCTTGCCCAAGCCGAAGGGCGGCATGTTGGCATAGATCGTCTCATGCGAGCCGCCACCGACCGTATAGGTTTCGTGGAAGATGCCCACGGTCCCGTCATTCCCGGCATTCTTGTTGAACGCCACCCAGGCCGGCCAGTGCTTCTCGTCGCGCGAGCGGGCGTAGCGTTCCAAGCTGTCGAAATCCTTCCAATATTGCAGCAACATCACCTGCCGCGGCCCCTGCAGGCAATATTCGGTGCCGAGAAAACCGCTGTCCGGATTGGCCGCAAGCTCTTTCAGCATCGGGCCCATCGCGCTGAGGACAGGCCACCATTTCGCGATCCTGTGGAAATGGTTGATCCGCATTCCGATCACGAACACCACCAGTGGACCGGAGAAATCGGCGGTCATCCGCCCTGATACAACAGCCATGGGCAACTCCTTCGCCAATTAGATTTCAAATTGAAACCTAAATGTCAAGCTTCGCAAAACGCGGCTTAGCGCCTACCTAGGCCGGTATGGGTGATTCACCGGACAATTCTGACGGTCTTCCTTGGGAAACCGATGTCGAAGACAATATGCCGAGCGCGGCCGATCTGGAAGCTGCGGGGCAGAATTCGATGTTCGGCGACGCGCCCGAAGCCATGCCCGATCCGGAACCGGAAGCAGAGCCCGCGCCGCAAGAGCCCGAATCTGCCGAGGCCCCGGCTGAAGCTCCTGCGGCTCAGGCCCCTCAGGCCCCGGCCGATCCGGCACCTGCAGAACCGCCGGTAGAGGCAGCGCAGCCCTATCGCGTGCTCGCCCGCAAATACCGGCCGCAGACCTTCGCCGAACTGATCGGGCAGGATGCCATGGTCCGCACGCTGGCCAATGCCATTGCGCGCGACCGGCTGGCCCATGCCTTTCTGATGACCGGCGTGCGCGGGGTGGGCAAGACCTCGACCGCACGTCTGATCGCCAAGGCTTTGAACTGCATCGGCCCCGATGGCGAGGGCGGTCCCACGATCAGCCCCTGCGGCGTGTGCGAGCCGTGCCGGGCGATTGCCGAGGGCCGCCATATCGACGTCATCGAGATGGATGCCGCATCGCACACAGGCGTGGATGATGTTCGCGAGATTATCGAAGCCGTGCGCTATGCCGCCGTTTCGGCGCGCTACAAGATCTACATCATCGACGAAGTTCACATGCTCAGCCGCAACGCCTTCAACGCGCTGCTCAAGACGCTGGAAGAACCGCCCGCGCATGTGAAATTCCTGTTCGCCACGACCGAGGTAGACAAGCTGCCCGTCACGGTGTTGAGCCGCACGCAGCGCTTCGACCTGCGCCGCATCCCGGTCGAACTGCTCGAAGCGCATTTCGCCGAAATCTGCCGCAAGGAAGGTGTCGAGGCCGAGGACGAGGCGCTCCATATCGTCGCCAATGCCGCCGAAGGGTCCGTGCGCGACGGGCTTTCGATCCTCGACCAGGCGATCGCCCATGCCGATCTCGATACGGGCGGCATGGTCACGGCAGAACGCGTGCGCGACATGCTGGGCCTTGCCGATCGCGGGGCGCAGCGGCGGCTGTTCGCCCAGATACTCGATGGAGATGCCAAGGGCGCGCTGGCCGGGGTGGACGATCAATATGCGCTGGGCGTCGAACCGTTGGCGCTGATGCGCAGCCTGATGGACCTTACCCACCGCATCGCGCTGACACAGGTTTCGGGCGGCGAGGCGGACGCGACCACTGCCGAAGAGCGCGAGCAGCTGACCGAATGGGCTGGGCGGCTGGAAGTCGGACAGGTCCACCGGCTGTGGCAATTGCTGCTGAAGGGGCACGAGGAAGTGCGCCAGGCACCCGATCCGCTGGTGTCCGCGCGCATGGCCCTGCTGCGGGTGCTGCACGCCTCCACCATGCCCGATCCCGGCAAACTGGCCAAGCAGCTGGAAGAACTCGCCGCACGCGGCCCGGCACCCGCCAGCACTGCGGGCGAGGGCGGGGCAAGCGCGCCCACCGCCGCGCTCGACTGGGAAGAGTTGGTCGAAAAGGTCTCCGCTGCGGGCAAGCTGCAGGCCGAAAGCATCATGCGCCTGCAGATCCGCCCGATCAGCGTGGAAACCGGCAAGCTCGTCTATGCGCGCGATGCACGATATTCCGACGCGATCGAGCCGGTGCTGAAAGACGCGCTCTATGCCGTCACCGAAACGCGCTGGCAGATCGAAACCGGCGATCCTTCGCTGGCAAAACCTTCGATGGAAGAAGCGCGGCAGGCCAAGGCCGAAGCTGCAAAAGCGGCAATGCGAGAGCATCCCATGGTGAAAGCGGTTGAAGCTGCCTTTCCCGATGCCGAAATGATAGAAGACGGCGCCGAACTGCCCCCGATCCGGCGCGAGGTTCCCTGGAACCGCAGAGCATGAGGACAGACAAATGAAATCGATGGAAGAAATGATCGCCGCCGCCCAGAAGGCTGCCGAACAGATTCAGACCCAGATGAACGATGCGCAGGCCAAGCTCGACACGATCGAGGTCGAAGGCGCTTCGGGTGGCGGGCTGGTGAAGGTGCGCGCAACCGCACGGGGCCGGATCATCGGCGTGCAGATCGACGAAAGCCTGATGAAGCCCGAAGAAAAGCAGATGGTCGAAGATCTCGTCACTGCCGCCTTCAACGATGCGCGCGACAAGGCCGATCGCAAGTCTGCCGAAGAAATGGAATCGATCCAGGGCGGCATGGGCCTCCCGCCGGGCATGAATATTCCCGGTCTGGGTTGATCTTTCCTACAATGGTCTTTGCGTGATAAGCCCAGGCCATGGTTTCAGAACCGGACATTGGCAGGGGCCGCGCGATCAATCGCCGCGGCCCCTTGCATTTGGGGCGGGTTTTTTATCTCCAGGGGTGTGCTCCATGTGCTCCACCCTTCAGGTTGGGGCGCATGAAACTGAACGCGGCGCACTGTACACAGCTTAGCCCCCACCGGGCGTTGCACCTTGCAAAGTCGCTACCCATATCTGGTGCCGACACGCCGGCCCCTGACCCGGGCCGCAGATGGACAGAATGCATATGACAGAGACGTTTCCCCTCCTTCCCTTGCGCGACATCGTGGTTTTCCCCGGCATGGTCGTTCCCCTGTTCGTGGGGCGCGACAAGTCGGTAGCGGCGCTGGAAGTCGCCATGGAAGGTTCGAAGGACATCTTCCTTCTCTCGCAGCTCGATCCGGGCTGTGATGATCCCGAAGGCCGCGACCTCTACGATACCGGGGTGATCGCGCAGGTGCTGCAGCTGCTGAAGCTGCCCGATGGCACGGTGCGTGTGCTGGTCGAAGGCCAGGCGCGCGCCAAGCTCAACGAATTGCGCACGGTGGGCGAGTATGTCGCTGCCGACGTCACCGAGATCGAGGAACCGACCACGTCGGGCACCGAAATCAGCGCGATGATGCGCCAGGTGGTCGAACAGTTCGGCGAATACGCCAAGCTCAACAAGAAGATCGGCGAAGATGCGGCAGAGCAGCTTGGCGAGATCGACGATGCCGGCGATCTGGCAGATACCATCGCCGCCGCGATCCAGGCCAAGGTATCCGACAAGCAGTCATTGCTGGTCGAACCCGATCCGCTGAAGCGGCTGGAAATGGTCATGTCCTTCATGGAAGGCGAGCTGTCCGTGCTGCAGGTCGAACGGCGGATCCGTGGCCGCGTGAAGCGCCAGATGGAAAAGACCCAGCGCGAATACTACCTCAACGAACAGTTGAAAGCGATCCAGAACGAACTGGGTGATGGCGACGAGGACGGCGGAAACGAGATCGCCGAACTGACCGAGAAGATCGGCAAGACCAAGCTTTCGAAGGAAGCGCGCGCGAAGGCGGAAAGCGAGCTGAAGAAGCTCAAGGCCATGCAGCCGATGAGCGCCGAAGCGACGGTGATCCGCAACTATCTCGACGTGCTGCTCGGCCTGCCTTGGGGCAAGAAGAGCAAGGTAAAGAAGGACATCGGCGAAGCGCAGGAGATCCTCGATGCGGATCACTATGCGCTCGAGAAGGTCAAGGACCGGATCATCGAATACCTCGCCGTGCAGGCGCGGACCAACAAGCTGAAGGGCCCGATCCTGTGCCTCGTCGGCCCTCCGGGCGTCGGCAAGACCAGTCTCGGCAAGTCGATCGCCAAGGCGACCGGGCGCGAATTCGTACGCCAGTCACTCGGCGGCGTTCGCGACGAGGCCGAGATCCGTGGCCACCGACGCACCTACATCGGCTCGCTGCCAGGCAAGATCGTCACCAATCTGAAGAAGGCCGGAAAGAGCAATCCGCTCTTCCTGCTCGACGAGATCGACAAGCTGGGGCAGGACTTTCGCGGCGATCCGGCTTCGGCCCTGCTCGAAGTGCTGGACCCCGAACAGAACAGCAAGTTCCAGGATCACTATCTGGAGCTCGATCTGGATCTGTCGGACATCATGTTCGTCACCACGGCCAACAGCCTCAACCTGCCGCAGCCGCTACTGGACCGGATGGAGATCATCCGGCTGGAAGGTTACACGGAAGACGAGAAGGTCGAGATTGCGACCCGCCATCTGCTGCAGAAGCAGATCAAGGATCATGGCCTGAAGGACGGCGAATTCGAGCTGACCGAAGACGGACTGCGCGACCTGATCCGCTATTACACGCGCGAGGCAGGCGTTCGCACGCTTGAGCGTGAGTTGGCGCGGCTGGCCCGCAAGAGCTTGCGCCGTATCCTCGAAGGCAAGGCGACCAATGTGAAGATCACGCCGGAAAACCTCGCCGACTTCGCCGGTGTGCGCAAGTTCAAGCATGGCATGGGCGAGGAAGAAGCACAGGTCGGCGCGGTCACCGGCCTCGCATGGACCGAGGTGGGCGGCGAATTGCTGACCATCGAAAGCGTCACCACGCCGGGCAAGGGCGAAATCAAGACCACCGGCAAGCTGGGCGAAGTGATGAACGAAAGCGTCGCCGCGGCCTTCAGTTTCGTGAAGGCGCGCGCCCCGCATTACGGCATCAAGCCCAGCATCTTCCAGCGCAAGAACATCCACATCCACCTTCCCGAAGGCGCCGTGCCCAAGGATGGCCCCAGCGCGGGTATCGGTATGGTGACCTCGATCGTCTCGACCCTGTCGGGCGTTCCGGTACGGCCCGATGTGGCGATGACCGGCGAAGTCACCTTGAGAGGCCGGGTGCTCCCCATCGGCGGCTTGAAGGAGAAACTCCTCGCGGCGCTTCGTGGCGGCATCAAGAAGGTGCTGATCCCGGAAGAGAACGTGAAGGACCTCGCCGAGATACCCGAGAATGTGAAGCAGGGTCTCGAGATCGTGGCGGTCAGCCATGTCGACGAGGTGCTGGAGCATGCGCTGACTTCGGTTCCCGCACCTATCGAGTGGACCGAGGCGGACGATCTCGCGAGCCAGCCAGGACACCCGCAGGTCGGAAGTTCGGCGCCGACTGCGCATTAACATATGACACGATGTGCCGCAGCGATTTGCTCGCTGCGGCACATCAAATGCCCGTTTTGCCGCATAAATAGGTTTTACATGGTTAAACCCGCCGTTTTCAGGGGAATTTGCCTTTGACACGGAGCGCAAAAGGCTCTCAATTCCCGGCCTCCCGGTCGAACCGATTCACCGGATAACAATTCAGAACTCGTATTGAGGGGGTTTCAAGAATAATGAACAAGAACGATCTGATCGCCGCAGTTGCAGAAACAAGCGGTCTCTCGAAGAGCGACGCTTCCAGCGCTGTAGAAGGCGTTTTCGACGCTATCACCAAGTCGCTTTCCGACGGCGACGAAGTACGTCTCGTCGGCTTCGGCACCTTCTCGGTTGCCAAGCGCAAGGCTTCTACCGGCCGCAACCCGCGCACCGGCGAACCGATGAACATTCCGGCTTCGAACCAGCCGAAGTTCAAGGCCGGCAAGGGTCTCAAGGACGCCGTCAACTAAGACACCTCGTTCGAATACAGAAAACGCCGCAGCAGCCACCCGGCCGCTGCGGCGTTTTTCGTTGCGCGTCGCAGTTAGTCGAAAGCGATCAGCGCCGTCGGAGCCTGCTCGGTCCGCGGAGTCACGTCCCACGTCAAAGCCTGCCCGCGCGCCACTGCCTGCGGCCCTTCATCGGTGTTGTTCGCCAGAATGCGGCCATCGGTGATGATGGTAAAAGTCCCGTCAGGAAGCGCGACCTCGGGCATCTCCCCGCCTTCGTCTTCCATCATCATCTGCATCATGCCGGCCATGCCACCCATCATGCCGTGCATCGGATTGGATCCGCCTGCATTGGCAAAGCCGGGCGCATCCACCCGGACCTGATTGTCCTTGCGCATGACCACGGTCACAAAGCTGTTTGCAACCGGCAGTTTCTCGACGACCGGGAATACGAAATCATAGGTAATTTGGCCTGAAATCGAAAAGTCGACATCGAACAGGCCATCGCCCTTATAGATGACCTGATCCCAACCCCGCTGCCTTGACAGGCGGTCAGCAAGTTCCTGCGCAGCTTCGGGATCCGAAGGATCGATCCCGCCAAACATGGCCTTCGCCTGCTCGACCTCTCTGCGGTTCTTGGCTTTGCGCTCATCTGCCGAAGCGTCCCATTCCGCCCTTTGCTGCTCGATCTCTTCGGTTGTGCAATCACGCTCCTCGAAATCGTCGTCCCAGCATTCCGCTTCGAAAGCATTATCGCCCTTGTTCCCCATCGCCGCCAGTTGAGAAAGGGCCAGCATCTGAATCTCACCGTCATAGCTGTATGAGAAAGTACCGTCCTTCATCATGTACAACTCGCTCTTAAACGAGCCAGGCGACAGGAGGCATCCGGACAGTGCTATCGAGCTTGCGGCGGCCAATGCAATGGCACGGAGTTTTATGGGAACAGTCATCAACTTCCTCTCGGTTCAACCTCAGCTTCGCGTGGCGACCGCATAAAGTGCGACCGCTGCAGCGTTCGACACGTTGAGGCTTTCGATTTCGTTAGAGATCGGCAATTTCGCCAGCGCATCGCAATGCGTTCCGATATTATGGCGCATGCCTTCGCCCTCTGCGCCCAGTACGATTGCTACCGGTCCAGCAGGAAGCGCCTCGGCGAAAGTCGTATCCGTGTGTCCAGTTAGACCGATCCGCCAGTAGCCCGCCTCGGCCATCTCCTCCATCGCTCGTGCCAAATTGACGACCCGGATCCAGGGCAGGGTTTCCAACGCGCCGGATGCCGACTTTCCGATCACTCCGCCCTCGGGCGGGGCGTGGCGGTCCTGCGTCACAAGCGCTGCGGCATTGAACGCGACGGCTGAACGCATGATAGCCCCGACATTATGCGGATCGGTGACCTGATCGAGAACGACGATCGGCCGGGCAGGGTCACCATCGAGCACCTCGTCCAGATATTTGTCCTCCAAAGCGGCACATTCGAGGACCAGGCCCTGATGCGGTGCGTCCTTCGCCACCAGACGTGCAAGATCCTGCACATCGGCATATTCCAAAGGAAAATCAGCTGGCAGTTCACCGTCGAGCGATGCGACGCCTTCGCGTGTCGCCCATAGTTTGCGATGCTGGCGTTCCGGGTTCTTCAGCGCAGCCTCGACCGCATGGCGGCCCCAAAGCCTGACATGGCCCGCGCCTGCCCTGCCGCTGCCTCTGCCGCCCTTCATGCGGCCGGCCCGGCCTCTCAATGCACGTTTGCGTTCGCCTTTTGCCATGCTTCTTGTCCTGTAATCCAAATTGCGTGGCGCTCCTGCCAGTGAGGGCATTGACAGGCAAGCGCCGCTTCGCCAAAGGGGCGCCTCTCGGCAGGGGATACCAAGCGAATCCCCGCATATTTCTCTCTCCGGAGAGAATTGGCGAGCCGGTGTGGACAGGTGGCCGAGTGGTTAAAGGCAGCAGACTGTAAATCTGCCCGCGCAAGCGTACGCTGGTTCGAATCCAGCCCTGTCCACCACCCGCCCTTTACGTCACCAAGGCATCACCATAGCGTAACGGCTTTCCGTTTTCGGCGATCAATATGCAGATTTTTAGGAAATGGTGCCGGCTAGAGGATTCGAACCCCTGGCCTGATGATTACAAATCAACTGCTCTACCAACTGAGCTAAGCCGGCCCGTCACTATGTGAGGGCGCGCCTGTGGCCGAAAAATTCCTCTACGTCCAGTCCGATTGCGCGGCTTCCTTCTCGCGCCTATCGCCGCCGCATGGATTTGAGCGCAATCGTCACCGAAACGTGGAACGAGCTGGCCGATGAGCGGGGAGGAGGAAATCCGGCCCGCTACATCCCGGCCCTCGCGATGGTCGACCCTAAGAAGTTCGGCATAGCGCTTGCGACTCCGGATGGCAGGGTCTTCTGCGCGGGTGATGCGGACGAGGCGTTCTCGATCCAGTCCATATCGAAAGTCTATGCGCTTGCGCTCGCCTTGGAGCGGGAAGGGGCAGCGCTGTGGGATGCTGTCGGGCGCGAGCCATCTGGCAACGCTTTCAATTCCATCGTCCAGTTGGAGCGGGAGAAAGGGGTGCCTCGCAACCCGTTCATCAATTCAGGAGCGATCGTCACTACCGATCGCTTCATCGGTACGCGGACACCGGACGAGGCGGTCTTGGACCTGTTGTCGCGATTACGCCGGATGGCGCGTGACGAGACAATAGCGTTTGATGCAGAGGTGGCGCGTAGCGAGAGCGAAACCGGATCGCGAAACCGCAGCCTGACCTATTTCTTGGAAGACTTCGGCCGGCTGCGCAATCCCGTCGAAGATGTGCTTTCGGTCTACTTCCGCCAGTGCGCGCTCACGCTTTCTTGTCGGCAATTGGCTGAGGCGTCGCTGTTCCTGGCTTTCGATGGCGCAGACCCGGTTACGGGACAGCGGATGTGCAGTGCGAGCCGCGCGAGGCGGATCAACTCGCTGATGCTTCTCTGCGGCCATTATGACAATTCCGGTCAGTTCGCCTTCGAGGTCGGCTTCCCAGGAAAATCCGGTGTCGGCGGTGGTATCCTAGCGAGTGTTCCGGGACGGGCAGCCATCTCGGTGTGGTCACCAGGCCTGAATCGTGCAGGGACAAGCTTGTTGGGGGCGAAGGCTTTGTCGTCCATCGCGCTCAAGACCGGATGGTCGGTATTCAGCGGACAGCGGCCCGAAGCCTAAAGCGCGCCGAAGGTCCAGCCTTCGGTCCTCGCAATTTCGGGGGTCAGCGCGGCGGGAGACCATCGGCTGCCTTCTGCCGACACCTTGCGGAGCCATGCAGCGGTGAGGAGGGCATCGGTGGCGTGATCATCCAGTTCTTCGGGGCTCGTAATCGGCGGTGACCCCACGGAGATCAAAGCATTGTTCAACGCAGCCAGGTCTCTCATCTTCGCCCGCCCGGGTTTGCGTCCCGCCTCCATCGCAGCGAGGCTGGTGTAAATCTCGACTACGACCGATCCCACAGGTGGTAGGGGGTCGATTGGCCAGACCGGAAGATGTCCGCGCAGGGCATGCAGCATCCGCATTCCGGTAAGGCTAGATTTGCCCACCTGTGCGGCGCCGACGAGGTTGAAATTCGAGTAAGGCTTGCAGCCCATCTCGGCCTGCGCATGCTCGGTCACGCGGAAGCGGCCGCGACCGTGATTGGCGCCGTCGCAGCCGAAATGCTTTCCGGTATCGATGCCGTCGCGAAAGAAGGGGCGCAGCTCTGGGTGGGAGACGAAGTTGTTCGCTCCGAGATTGGGTTCGTCCGCGGCGATCTTATCTATCATCGCCCATAGCGAGGGCGCGTCGGCAGGGGTGATATCGAGGCCGGGGAAGTAGGCGCCGCAGTCGGCGTGGGGTAGGCTGATGCCGAGGTCCAGGCCTATGAGGGTGTCCTCGGGCAGGGCGTCGCGCAGGACTGCCAGCACCTCTTCGCGCGACCAGCGATGCTGGACGAGGACGGGAGGGCCGCCCGCGGCATCGGCTATCGCTACGGCGATCCCTTTCTGCTTCGGCCCCTTGGCGCCCGACCAGTCGATCGCGAGGAAATGCCGGAAGCGGTCAGTCACGCTCGCGCCTGAGCTTTTCCCAGTAATCCAGCCGTTTCTTGACCTCGCGCTCGAAGCCGCGCTCGACCGGTTCGTAATAGGTCTGCGGCTCCATTTCCTCGGGCCAGTAATTGTCCCCGGAGAATCCCTCTTCGGCATTATGATCGTAGGTGTAGCCCGATCCGTAGCCGATATCCTTCATTAGCTTGGTCGGCGCATTGAGGATGTTTTGCGGCGGCATCAGGCTGCCGGTTTCCTTTGCGTTCTTGAAGGAGGATTTTTGCGCCTTGTAGACCGCGTTGGATTTGGGAGCGGTGGCGAGATAGGTGCAAGCCTGCACCAGCGCCAATTCGCCTTCCGGGCTGCCGAGGAATTCGTAGGCATCCTTGGCCGCCATGCACTGCACCAGCGCCTGCGGATCGGCCATGCCGATATCCTCGACCGCCATGCGGACCAGACGGCGCGAAAGGAAACGCGGCTCTTCACCCGCAGTCAGCATGCGGGCAAGGTAATAGAGGCTCGCCTGGACATCGCTGCCGCGCACAGCCTTGTGAAGCGCGGAGATGAGATTGTAGTGCCCTTCGCGGTCCTTGTCGTAGACCGCCACTCGTCGCTGCAAAAACTTGCCCAGGCCCGCAGGATCGAGTGGTTCGGCGATCTTGGCGTTGTAGAGCGTCTCGGCCTGATTCAGCAGGAACCGCCCGTCACCATCGGCGCTGGCAACCAGCGCGTCGCGGGCCGGAGGGGTGAGGGGCAGAGGGCCTTCCAGCTCCTCTGCCCGATCGAGCAGCTGCCCGAGAGCATCATGATCGAGCCGCTGAAGGATCAGCACCTGCGCCCGGCTCAAGAGCGCTGCGTTGAGCGCGAAACTGGGATTCTCGGTCGTCGCCCCTACCAAAGTAACGGTGCCGCGTTCGACAAAGGGCAGGAAGCCATCCTGCTGCGCGCGATTGAAGCGGTGGATTTCGTCCACGAACAGCAAGGTGCGCTGGCCCGCCTCGGCAGCTTTATCCGCAGCAGCGAAGGCTTTCTTGAGATCCGCGACGCCGCTGAACACGGCGCTGACGCTTTCGAAACGCATGCCCACGCTATCGGCAAGGAGGCGCGCAATCGTGGTTTTTCCGGTGCCAGGGGGCCCCCACAGGATCATGCTGGAGAGACGCCCCGCCGCCACCATTCTTCCGATCGCGCCTTCCGGGCCGGTCAGATGATCCTGACCGATCACCTCGTCCAAGGTGCGGGGACGCAATCGGTCTGCCAGCGGCGCATCTTCGCGCACCACGTCGGTCGGGGTAGTCTGGGGCAATTCATCGGGAAACAGGTCAGCCATCGCGCCCTACCTAGTGCCTCGGCAGCGAATTGCCATTCCCCCGACCACTGCTAGCATGGCCCCGGGTCGCCCCGCATACGGAGGGGGAAGTATGATATACCGGAAAACGCCGTGGCACCTGTCGCTGATCGGCCTACTGACGCTGCTGTGGAATGGCTTCGGGGCTTACGATTACACGATGACCAATCTGCGCGATCAGGCCTATCTCGATACAATGGGCTATCCGCCCGCGGGAATCGCCTATCTCGATGGGTTTCCGATCTGGGCACACACCGGATGGGCGTTTGGCGTCTGGGGCGCGGTGCTGGGTTCGGTGCTGCTGCTGTTCAGAAGCCGCTTTGCGCTTTGGGCCTATGTCGCTTCGATCATCGGGATCGCCATGACAACGGCGTATGAGGCAGGGGCCGAGATGCCCGCCGAACTGGCCGAAATTCAGCCCGACTGGTTCCCGATTCTGCTCTGGGGCCTCGCAATATTTCAGCTCTGGTATGCCTGGCTCATGCGAAAGCGCGGCGTCCTGCGCTAGACCCGATCACCCGCGCTGGTCCTGCAGCCTGAGATAGGTATCCACGACCGCTTGGTTGATCGCATCCCAGCTATAGGCGCGCGCAGCCCGCTCACCGGCAGCGCCGTGCGCCAGGCGCAAGGCATCGTCGGTACAATAGGGCGCCAGCGCTTCGGCGCAGCTTTTGGAGAAAGCATCGGTCTTGCTCGGCGGTACGAGCTGGCCGGTTTCGCCGTCGTTCACGAGGCTGGCAGCCCCCGTCGCCCCTGCCGCCACCACGGGCAGCCCGCAGGCCATCGCTTCCAGCGTCACATTGCCGAACGTCTCGGTAATGGAAGGATTGAAAAAGATATCGCCGCTCGCCAGCGCACGGCCCAAATCCTTGCCGGTCTGGAAGCCGACGAATGTGCCGCCGGGCAATGCCTTTTCAAACCATCCGCGCGCCGGACCATCACCGATCACCAGAACCTTGTGCGGGATCTGCCGCTTGCGCAGTTCGACGATGGTATCGGCGAAAACGTCGAGGCCCTTTTCCATCACCAACCGGCCGAGGAATACGATGGCGACATCGTCATCGGCGAGGCCATTGCCGCGGCGCCATTGCATGTCGCGCTTCGAAGGATCGAACACGTCGCGATCGACGCCGCGCGACCAGATGGAGATGTCGTCATGCATCCCCTGCGCTTTCAATTCGTCGATCTGGCTCTGGGACGGTGCCACCAATGCGTCGCAGCGGTGATAGAACCGGCGTAGCAGTGCTTCGACCGCGGGCTCCAGGAAGCCCAAGCCGTAATAGCGCGGATAGGTTTCGAATCTGGTGTGTACGCTCGCGAGGATGGGTACGTTGTTCTCGCGGGCCCATTTCACTGCCGCATGGCCCGTGGGATCCGGCGCAGAAACGTGGACGAGGTTGGGGCGGAACGATTCCAAATCCTTGCGCACATCGCTGCCGAGGCCGAGCGTAAGCCGGTATTCGCCCCGGTTTTTGATCGGCATGCGCATATTGGGCACGTTCACGAGATCGCCGGTCGGCGGAAAATCAGGGTTGTCGACCACAGGCGCATAGACACGTAGCGCCGCGCCCTGCCGCAGGACGTAATCGGCCAGCCGGTTCAGTGCCTGATTGCAGCCGTCGCGGGTGTAATTGTAGTTCCCGCTGAACAGCGCGATGCGAAGGTCTTTGGCGTCCATCGGGCGCGACATAGGAAAAGCTGTGTCATTTGGCGAGTGCTAGCGTGTCGCTGCCAAGTATCTATCGCCATGACCGCCCTATCGACTGGCCGGAACGACTACCGCTGTTCAGCGCTTGTGAGAGCGAACCGAAGCTTTCCGGGCGCATACCTATTTCAGATTGACTCCCTGACAAGCAACTTTATTGCCGCCGGTGGGCCACGCGGTCCCAACGCCGCGCGAGCTCTCTGGAAGGAGAGAATACATGACTGCCGAACCGACGCTCAAACCCGAGCGCCCCTTTTTCTCGTCGGGGCCGACCGCCAAACACAAGGGCTGGTCTGCCGCCAATCTCAAAACCGAATCGCTCGGACGCTCGCATCGAAGCGCCCTTGGCAAATCGCGGCTGAAATATGCCATCGACCTGTCGAAGGAGATGCTCGGCGTGCCCGAGGATTATCTTGTCGGCATCATGCCGGCCTCTGACACGGGCGCACTGGAATGCGCGATGTGGACGATGCTGCGGCCGGATCGCCCGGCGACTGTCGCCGCGTGGGAAAGCTTCGGTAATGTCTGGATCCAGGATGCGGTGAAGCAGCTCAAGCTGCCTAAGCTCACCACGCTGGATGCCGATTACGGCGAAATCCCCGATCTCGCTTCGATCCCGCAGGAAAACGACGTCGTCTTCACCTGGAACGGTACCACCTCGGGCGCGAAAATCCCCAACACCGACTGGCTTGCCGAAGGCCGTGAAGGTGTGACGATCAACGATGCGACCAGTGCCGTGTTCGCGATGGAGATGGATTGGGCCAAGCTCGATGCCACGACCTATAGCTGGCAGAAGGTGATGGGCAGCGAAGCCCAGCACGGCATGCTGATTCTCAGCCCCAAGGCTGTGCAGCGGATCGAGGAATACGATCCCGAATGGCCGCTGCCCAAACTCTTTCGCCTGAAGAAAGGCGGCAAGATCAACACCGGCATTTTCGAAGGCGCGACAATCAACACGCCTTCGATGCTGGCCACCGAAGATTACATCGAAGCGCTCGAATGGGCGCAGGCGATGGGCGGGCGCAAGGCGATGTTCGAACGCGCCGATGCCAATGCCAAGCTGGTCAAGGACTGGATCGAAGCAAAGCCGTGGCTGCGCAATATGGTCTCCGACCCCGCCAAGCAGACCAACACCGGCGTATGTTTTGTCTTCCAGGGTGACTGGTATGATAGCCTGTCCGACGAGGACAAGGCCGGCGTGCCGAAGAAGATCGTCAAGCTGCTCGAAGAACGCGATGTCGGTTACGACTTCAACGGCTATCGCGATGCACCGCCGTCCCTGCGCATCTGGTGCGGCGGCACGGTTGAACAGGAGGACCTGAAGCGTCTCTTGCCCTGGATCGAGTGGGCCTACGAAACCGTCAAGAACGCCTGATCCGGCTGGCGGCCCGCGCATCGGGCCGCCGCTTTCCCCTTTTAGTGCCCCGGCAACGCGCCGGGAAAACGACAGGAATATTCCGTCATGAGCAAACCCAAAGTCCTCATCAGTGACAAGATGGACCCGAATGCCGCCAAGATATTCGAAGAGCGCGGCTGCGATGTCGATGTCATCACCGGCGAGACGCCCGAAGAACTGAAAGCCCGCATCAGCGAATATGATGGCCTCGCCATCCGCTCCTCGACCAAGGTAACGCCCGAAATCCTCGACGCGGCAACCAATCTCAAGGTTATCGGCCGCGCCGGCATCGGCGTCGACAATGTCGATATACCCTATGCCAGCGGCATGGGCGTGGTTGTGATGAACACCCCTTTCGGCAACTCGATCACCACTGCCGAACATGCGATTGCCATGATCATGGCGCTTGCCCGCCAGATCCCGGCCGCCGACCGCCGGACGCAGGCCGGCGAATGGCCCAAGAACGACTTCATGGGTGTCGAAGTCACCGGCAAGACGCTTGGTCTTATCGGGGCAGGCAACATCGGTTCGATCGTGGCCAGCCGCGCCCAGGGGCTCAAGATGAAAGTCATCGCTTTCGATCCTTTCCTGACCGAAGATCGCGCGCTGGAGATCGGGGTAGAGAAAGTCGATCTCGACACGCTGCTGTCGCGTGCCGATTTCATCACGCTGCACACGCCGCTGACCGACGAAACGCGTAATATCCTGAGCCGCGAAAATCTCGCCAAGACCAAGAAGGGCGTGCGCATCGTCAATTGTGCGCGCGGCGGACTGATCGATGAGGAAGCCTTGGGTGAAGCATTGGACAGCGGGCAGGTGGCAGGCGCCGCGCTCGACGTGTTCCAGAGCGAACCGGCCAAGGATAGCCCGCTGTTCGGAAAGCCGAACTTCATCTGCACCCCCCACTTGGGCGCAAGCACCACTGAAGCGCAAGTCAATGTGGCGCTGCAGGTGGCCGAACAGCTGGCGGATTACCTAGTCAATGGCGGCGTTACCAATGCGCTCAACATGCCTTCGCTGAGCGCGGAAGAAGCGCCCAAGCTGCGGCCCTACATGAAGCTTGCCGAAAATCTCGGCAGTCTGGTGGGCCAGCTGGCACATGGCAATCTCACCAAGATCAACATCGAGCGTGAAGGTGCCGCGGCAGAGCTTTCGGGCAAGCCGATCGAAGGTGCCGTCCTGGCCGGTCTGATGCGCCAGTATTCCGACACCGTGAACATGGTCAACGCCCCCTTCCTCGCTAAGGAACGCGGGCTAGATATCCGGTCGATCCGGCATGAAAAAGAAGGTGCCTACAACACGCTGCTGCGGGTCACCGTAGGGACTGACAGCGGCGATCGTTCGGTTGCCGGTACGCTGTTCGGCTCGGACGCCCCGCGCCTGACCGAAATTTTCGGCGTACGCATCGAAGCCGAACTCGACGGTCACATGCTCTATATCGTCAACGAAGACGCGCCGGGCTTCATCGGTCGCATCGGTTCGCTTCTGGGCGAAAACGGTATCAATATCGGTACCTTCAACCTCGGCCGCCGCGCTGCGGGCGGGGAAGCGGTGTTGCTGCTCAGCGTCGATCAGAAGATCCCGCAGGATGTCGTTGAGAAGGCCTGCGCGCTGCAGGGCGTGAAGACGGTAATGCCGCTGGCATTCTGATCTGCGATAGGGCAGGGGACGCGGCGCTATGACCAAGCCAGACGACCTCCTGCCCATCGGCCTCGAAGACGCGCTGCCCCCAAAGGCCGCCACGATTACCCGCGCCATGCGCGATGTCCTGCAGGCAATGGACGGTCATGGATACGACCGCGTCCGTCCGCCGCTCATCGAATTCGAACAGTCTCTCGCCGGGCGGATGGAAGGCGTCGCAACCCGTCAGATGGTGCGGTTCACCGACCCGGAAAGCCTGCGCACGCTCGCCTTACGCGGTGATATGACGGTGCAGGTCGGGCGCATCGCTGCGACCGGCCTTGCCGACGCACCGCGCCCATTGCGGCTGTGCTATGCAGGCGATGTCGCGCTATTGAAGGCGGATCAGCTCGATCCCGTCCGCCAACGCCTGCAACTGGGCGCCGAACTCATCGGAAGCGACAGTGTGGCAGCGGCCATCGAAGCGATTACCGTGGCGCTAGACGCGCTGGAGGCGGCCGGAGTGACAGGCCTCTCGGTCGATTTCACTATGCCCGATCTCGTCGATACGCTGGCGGAAGAAGCCTTGCCGCTCGCCCCGGAACAGCGCGAGGCTATCCGACGCGAACTCGACATGAAGGATGCCGGCGCGCTCAAGGCGGCTGGCGGTGATGCTTATCTGCCGCTCCTTTACGCCACCGGCCCATTCGACGAAGCAGTCGAAAAACTAGCCGTCATCGATGCAGGCGGAGCTCTCGCCACTCGCATCGCGGCCTTGCGTGAAGTAGCCTCCGCGCTTGGCGACCGCGCACGCCTGACGCTGGATCCGTCCGAGCGCCATGGCTTCGAATACCAGAGCTGGTTCGGCTTCACCCTCCACGCCAACGAAGCGCGCGGCGCTTTGGGTCGGGGCGGTACCTATGCCATCAAGGGCAGCGAAGAGGCGGCCACTGGCTTCTCACTCTATATGGAGCCGCTGCTTGAGGTTCTCGGCAGCGTGCAGGACGAAAAGCGCGCCATGCTTTTTCTGCCCCTGGGCCATGATCGCCCTGCCGCTGCTAGCTTACGGCGAGAGGGTTGGCGAACCTTGGCAGCTATCGGCGAAAGCGATGATGCCAAGGCGTTAGGCTGCACCCATATTTTGAGCGACGGTAAGCCTGCAGTTATCTAGCCAGCCTGCCACTGGTCGTGCTTCACCATGATGCTGGCAAAAAGATCCGAAGTTACGAAACCCTCGAGCCACTTGGCCACATGGGGTAAATGCTGATCATCGAACCATTCGCGGTCTGCATTGGCGAACTGGCGTACGAACGGAAAGATGGCGATATCGGCAAAGCCGCGTTTGTCGCCTCGTAAATAGGGTGAATTTTCAAGCCGGTTATCGAGTACGCGAAGGTGTTCGACAGCCTCTATGCCATGCTCTTCCGGGTCCACGTCATCATACCGGGTCGCGTATTTGTAGCGGTCGAGATGGTGCTTGAACGGTCCATCATTGGCCGCGAGCAGTTCGTCGTCCTGTCGATCGAGCCAGCCTTCCGGATCGTTCTGCCTTAGCGCCCAGCGCATGATATCGAGGCTTTCTTCCAGCACATTGCCGGTCTCGGAGACCAGGACGGGCACCGTCCCCTTGGGTGACACTTCGATCATCTCAGGAGGTTTGTCGCGCAACACGACCTCGCGATGTTCGAATTGCGCACCGCTAACCTTAAGCGCCATGCGGGCGCGCATCGCATAGGGGCAGCGCCTGAAGCTGTAGAGGAACGCCTCAGCCATCCTCTTCCTTACGTCCGATATGTTCTGCCCCGCGGTCCGCGGCGATCCTGGCCTGCCGCTGCCGTTCCTCATACCGCGCGCGCTGTTCATCGGTACGCTCGGGATAGCACTGGTGGCAGGACACGCCTTCCACAAAGTGTTCGTGATTTTTATCGGCCTCGCTCAGCGGGCGCCTACAGGCCCGACATAAGCTGTGCGTGCCGACATCGAGCCCGTGTTTGACGCTGACCCGCTCGTCGAAAACGAAGCACTCGCCTTTCCAACGGCTATCGGCTTCCGGCACTTGCTCAAGATATTTGAGAATACCGCCTTTAAGGTGATACACCTCGTCCAGTCCTTCGTTCTTCACGAACGCGGTGGACTTTTCACAGCGGATGCCGCCGGTGCAGAACATGGCGATCTTTGGTGTACGTCCCTCAGCCTCGAATTCTGCGCGGCGGGCTCTGAACCAGTCCGGAAACTCGCGGAATGATTTGGTTTCGGGATCGATCGCACCTTCGAACGTTCCGATCTGGACCTCGTAATCGTTGCGCGTGTCGATCACGATGGTGTCCGGGTCTGAAATCAAGGCATTCCAGTCTTGGGGATCGACATAGGTGCCGACACCGTCGAGTGGATCCAGATTCGGCTGACCCATCGTGACGATTTCTTTTTTCAGGCGTACCTTCGTGCGATGGAAAGGCATCTCGGTGGCTCGCGATTCCTTCCATTCAAGATCGGCACAGCCTGGAAGGTCCCGAATATAGTCGAGTACCGCATGAATGCCCGCATCGCTGCCAGCCACCGTGCCGTTGATGCCTTCCGAAGCAAGCAACAAGGTACCGCGCACCTCATGCTGCTCAACACAGGCCAATAGGCCCGGACGCAAGGAGGCGGGATCTTCGAAGCGCGTAAAATGATAAAGCGCGGCGATACAGATGAAGGGTTGGTCGGTCACAAGCGCGCCTCTAGCAGGCTGACCCGTAGGCGATCAATCGCTCACCACGTAGCCACACGCGACAGTCGCGAGGTTGGATGCGGCGAAACCGAGAGCAAAAAACACGAAAGGCGGCTCCTTGCAGAGCCGCCTCAACGTGAGAAACGTATAATACGGTAATATCAGTTAAGTTCGGCAGGGTGGGGCCCCATCCGGCCATCGGGATCGTCAAGCCCATCGATCTTCGACATCTGTTCATCGGTCAGCTTGAACGACAGCGCCTTGAAATTCGCCTCGATATGATCGCGGCTGGTGGCCTTGGGGATGGGGCACAGGCCATGCTGTAGGTGCCAGCTCAGGATTACGGCGCTGGCCGGCTGGCCTGTTTCTTCAGCGATGGCTTCGATCGTGTCGTTCGAAAGGCCTTCGCCCTGGCCGAGCGGTGACCAGCTTTGAGTTACGATGCCGAGTTCTTCGTGGACCTTGCGCAATTCGCGCTGCTGGAATGTCGGGTGCAGCTCGATCTGGTTCAACGCGGGTGTTACACCGGTCTCGTCGATGATGCGGCGCAAATCTTCCTCGCGAAAGTTGGATACCCCGATCGACTTGGCTTTGCCTTCATCACGCAGTTCGATGAACGCTTTCCAGGTATCCACAAACTGGTCCTTGTCGGGGCATGGCCAGTGGATCAGCAACATGTCGACATGTTCGCGCCCCAAGCGTTCAAGGCATTTATCCGCGGCACGTTTCGCGCGATCATAGCCTTGGCTTTCGTTCCAGACCTTGGTCTGCAGAAAGATGTCCGACCAGTCTCCGACGCCTTTACCGACGCCCATTTCGTTTTCATAAACTGCGGCGGTATCGACCAGCCAGTAACCGACATCGATTGCGGTCGAGACTGACTTGGGCGCCTCTTCTTCCGAGAGCTTGTAGGTGCCGAACCCAAGTTGCGGGATCTGGCGGCCGTCATTCAGGTCGAGGGTGGGATAGTCTGTCATAATAACTCCTTTGCCCGATCAATGGAGAAGGGGCCCGAAGTTTCCGAAGACAGTTTCCGCTCGTGCCGGATTTGCGCCGACCGGTGCGCAGATCATCACGTGGTTTGCATAAAGCCGAGATCAGGAGCGGCAAAACGGGCAATGTTGGGAGCGACCGATGGCATTTCGCTGGCGCTGACGCCGAACCATTTGGCCAGCGTGGCGGAATATTCGTCCACCGAGGTGCTGGGCAGGAGGCGACCCTGTTTCACCTGATCATCGCTGTTGATCGAGATGTGCGGTGCAGTGCCATAGAATCGCCCGCCGTTGACTGCGCCTCCGATGATGAAATGGTGGCTGCCCCACCCATGGTCGGATCCGTCGCCATTCGAGGTCAGAGTA
The DNA here is from genome assembly GCA_947504155.1 of uncultured Erythrobacter sp. Lineage (GTDB taxonomy): Bacteria > Pseudomonadota > Alphaproteobacteria > Sphingomonadales > Sphingomonadaceae > Qipengyuania. Next base: position 732,862 of record CANNGF010000001.1, on the reverse strand, counting down.
CGCCCGAAATCGGATGCGGTGAAAGTCGTGACTTTGTCCGCTACGCCTAACTCTGCTGTGGCCTGATAGAACGAATTCAGCGCGCTATCGAGTGCGGCGAGCAGGCCGGGATGCTTCCCCGGGAGCCCGTCGTGTGTGTCGAAACCACCCATCGACACCATGAAGACCTGCCTTTTCACGCCCAGTGAGCCGCGCCCTCCAATCAGCCGGGCTACAAGTTCCAGTTGCCGGGCAAGCGAATTGCCTGAGTCGAATTGGGTAGTAAGGTCGACGCTGCCCAGAGCATTGTTGACGAATTCCCCGTATTGAAGCGATCGCGCGGTCATATGGGCATAGTCGTTTGCCAGCACGCTGCCATTGTGTTGCCCCAGGATCGTCTGCAACGCTGCTCCGGCTGCGCGCGAGCCTAGGAGGGAGCCACCATATCCGGATATCTTGATCGCACCTGATCCATTGACCTGATAAGGGGCGAAGTTCTCTCCCGACAGAAAAACGGTATTTCCCGATGCATTGATGCCGGTGAACATCGCGTTGGTGTTGTGCGATTGTGCAAGGTCGGCCATTCGGCCGCCCCAGCCGCTTCGTGCGCCCTCGGGAAGGCTGGATTGCCAGGTCGACTGCTGGTCGTTGTGAGAGAAAAGCTTCGCCGGACGTGGATAGCGCACGTGATTGCTGTTTTCATACTCCGCTCGGGTCAGTGGGGCAATCAGAGGGCCTACGTTGAGCAAGGGTGCCATATGCCCGGCATCGAAGCGCGCCTTGAGGTGTGGCATGGTCGGGGCAACAGCGTAGATCAGATCGTCGGTCAGTTGCTGATCGTCTGGCGGCGCAAGCACCGTCGCCGTCAGGTCGGATCGGGTCAGGCCCACTCCCGTGCCATCCGAAGCGAGGCCGCGGATTTCGCGATATCGAGCATAATTGGTCGGATCGAATGGGATAATGGTGTTGTTGTGGTCGTTGCCGCCAAGAAGGAAGACACAGACCAGGGCCTTGTAGCCGTCACTCGCATCGAAGGCAGCCGCTTCGCCGATGCCCGTCAGCCCTAGCGCGTAACTGGATGCCGCACCCAGCGATGCAAGCTGGGCCGACCGACGCAAGAAGGCGCGACGCGAAACTTCGGGCAGATTTCCGATGAACATTCCCGTCTCCTCAGCGCTGGATCAGATAATCGTAGGACGCCATGACGAGCATCACGGCGATATAAATGATATTGAGCTTGTCCTGCTTCGGGCTCGCCTCGGTCACGGCCATTCCCTCGATAACCGCTAGGATTTCGCTGCGCGTTGCCTCCATGAGTTGCTGGCCAGTCAGGAGCAGATCGAGCCGGTCGAGCAGGGCCGTCGGATCGTGCGCAATGGCGATTTCAGCAGAATAGACAGGTTTCACATCGTTCGATCGCGACCCTTTGCCGCGGATCACTTGCTGCATGAAGTTGAGATAGCTGGCGACCGTCGTCTCGTTCACGAGCTGGAATTCGGGGGCCACCATCCCGTTCGCCGAAGCTTGCGAATTGGTTGGAAAATATCCGGGGCGAAAGAAATTGAACACCGAGGGGGAACGCAGCGGCGACTGGGCAAGACCGTTAGAACTGGAATCGGTATTGCCGATGTCCCAGTTGCCGCTGGCAGACTCTACTCCGACAGTTCGTGCCCACTGGATGTAACGCAGCATCGGTTCGCGCAACTTGCCGAAACGGGGATCGGACAGACCATTGTCCGACAAAGCCTCATCATCGAGCAGGATAGCCTTGAAGACGGCTCGAAGATTGCCGCGCTTGCCCGTCCCGTCGTCATTAAAAGTGCGCGCCACCCGCTCGACGTAAGCCGGACTGGGATTGCTCGTCACCAACCGCTGGATCATCTGTTTGCCGAAGAACGGCCCGACATTGGGGTGATTGAATAGCGCATCCAGAGCGATCGCCAAGCTCTCGGTTGCGCCCGTTCCAGCTGGAATGGTTGTCCCGAGAAAGGACTTTTCCTCCGGTGAATGGTAGCTTTCGCTGCGCGGATAGCGCCACTTGCTGGCGTCCGCAGTCATCCGCCGTGTGGCAACATCCGGCTCCGGTATTTGCCAATTTGCTCCCGTCGGATTGGGATGCAGCGTCGTTTCGGAAAAATCGAGATCGTATCCCGTAAAGACCTTGGCGATACCTGTTACATCATCATTGTCGTAGGTTTCGATTGGCCGACCAGAACTATCGAGCTGCTCGGTGCCGTCCTCGTTGAGGGCATAGAGGCCGATCGAGAACAACTGCATGACCTCGCGCCCGAAATTTTCATCCGGTACCCGGCCGGTCCGGACGTCCGCCTTCTTGTTACCCCGTGTATTAAGGTAGACACCCATAGCAGGGTTGAGAGCGATATCCTCCAGCAAGTCGCGGAAATTGCCGAATGCCCGATCGTTCAGCGCATCCCAGTAAGCGCCCATTCCCTGACTGCGCCATATAAGACTGTCGACGGAATTGAGCGAGACAACGAAGAATTCCGATAGTGCGAGAGCGATGCGTTTGCGCACCCCGCTGCCACCGTCCATCAGCTGCGCCCAAATCATCGAATTAGCGGGCCGGGTGCGCGAATAATGATTGTTTTCGTCAATGCGATTGAAGCCGCGCGAAGCGAAGAATTCCGCCGCCGTCTGGGAATTGGGCGCATCCATCTGGCTGGACAGCCATGCCTCGTAACCGTTCTGCCGGAGATTGGAGATGTCCTGCGGAGATACCGAAAGCGATGCGTGCAGGGCGAAGCGTGCTGCCTGGGCATCAGTCTGGGGCTTGAGGACTTCGATCGGCGGCACACTCGCATTGCCGCCTCCAGGCGAGGAGCCTTCATTTCCTCCGCCGCCGCAAGCAGCAAGTCCCGCCGCCAGTGTCCCAATGGCTGCTGATTTGCCTACGATCTCGCTAGTTCGGTTTGCACTTTCATGACGGGCGCCAACTTCCTCATCCGCGTCCAAGTCGGGCGCGCCCGTCATCGCCCAATCGCGCGTGATAGTGTCGACCATCGTTTTCCCGTCCATCTGCAGTGCCGATCCCTGGCACCGGATCCATTGCTGACTTAGAAATCAGCCAGTGGAATTTTTATAACGGAACCTATTTAACGCAAGAGTAACCAAACGTTTGTGTCAAACAGTTGTTGGTGATTGATTGTGATGGATAGGCGTAACTTAATTACTTTGCAGTCGCCATTGATTGTGTTGCTTTAAATATTTTCGAGCTGGTTATCATTCGTCCGGTACCGCCTGACGGATAGCCCAAGGCTTGCCCTCAAAGAAGCGCTCCCCTAATCGCCGCCCGCTGCGCGGAATCGGAGCGGGGCGCACTCAGCAGGAAGGAAATTTCGTGGCCAATGTAACGGTGATCGGTGCCCAATGGGGTGATGAAGGCAAAGGCAAGATCGTCGACTGGCTGGCGAGCCGCGCCGATGCTGTGGTCCGATTCCAGGGTGGTCACAACGCCGGACACACGCTGGTCATCGATGGAACGACATACAAACTGTCGCTTCTTCCGTCGGGCATCGTGTCGGGAACGCTGTCGATCATCGGTAACGGGGTGGTGCTCGACCCTTGGGCGCTCAAGGCGGAAGTCGAGAAACTCGAGGGTCAGGGTGTGAAGATCAACGCCGATAACCTTGCGCTGGCCGATAACTGCCCCCTCATTTTGCCGATCCACCGCGACCTGGACGGTTTGCGGGAAGCGGCTGCCGGTTCGGGAAAGATCGGTACTACCGGGCGCGGGATTGGTCCCGCCTATGAAGATAAGGTCGGTCGGCGTGCGATACGGGTATGCGACCTTGCACACCTCGACGATTTGGAACCGCAGCTCGACCGGCTCTGTGCCCACCACGATGCGCTGCGCGCAGGTTTCGACCAGCCTCCAGTCGATCGCGAGTCTTTGCTCAAAGAACTGCGTGAGATCGCTGATTTCGTACTCCAGTACGCTCAGCCGGTCTGGAAGCGCTTGAAGAAAGTGCGCAAGGCCGGCGCCAAGATCCTGTTCGAGGGTGCACAGGGCGTCCTGCTGGACATCGACCATGGCACTTACCCCTTCGTCACCAGCTCCAATACCGTCAGCGGAACGGCAGCTGCCGGTAGCGGGCTCGGTCCGAACTCCACCGGTTATGTGCTTGGCATTGTGAAGGCATACACGACCCGCGTCGGCTCCGGCCCCTTTCCAACCGAGTTGGAAGACGAGATCGGCCAACGTTTGGGCGAGCGTGGGCATGAATTCGGTACCGTAACCGGTCGTCAGCGCCGCGTAGGCTGGTTCGATGCAGTGATCGTGCGGCAGAGCTGCTCGATCAGCGGCGTGACCGGAATCGCGCTGACCAAGATCGATGTGTTGGATGGTCTGGATGAAGTGAAGATCTGCACGGGATATCGTCTGCGCGGGCAGGTTTACGACTATTTCCCCAGCCATGCCGCCGATCAGGCCGCCGTTGAACCGATCTACGAAACGATGGAGGGCTGGAAAGATTCGACTGCCGGTGCGCGCAGTTATGCAGACCTGCCAGCCAACGCTGTGAAATACATCCAGCGTATTCAGGAACTGATCGAAACGCCTGTCTCGCTGGTATCCACCAGTCCGGAGCGAGACGATACGATCCTGATGCGCGATCCCTTCATGGATTGATCTTGCCGCCCGCAAAGGCGGGGGTTAGGCACGCACCATGACTGATACCACAAAGATGTCGGGCCGCCCGGTAATCTCGGCTACCGGGCTGTTTACGCCGGAAGACAGCATCTCGAATGAAGAGCTGGTCGCCAGCTTCAACGAATATGTCCGCCGCCATAACGAGACCAATGCCGCCGCAATAGAATCTGGCCAGATGGATGCGCTGACGGAAAGCTCCGTCGAATTCATCGAGAAGGCCAGCGGCATCAAAGCGCGGCACGTCATGGCGAAAGAGCCGGTACTTGATCCGGATGTCATGGCACCGCGGTGGCCGCAGCGTTCCAACGATGAATTGTCTTTGCTCGCGGAGATCGGGGTTAAGGCTGCACGTCAGGCGCTGGAAAACGCGGGTCGCAAGGTAGAAGATGTCGATGCGGTGCTGTGCGCTGCGTCGAACATGGAGCGCCCCTATCCAGCGATGGCAATCGAGATCCAGGAGGAACTGGGTATCGATGGCTTTGGCTTCGACATGAATGTGGCATGCTCTTCGGCCACCTTCGGTATTCAGACGGCGGCCGATTACATTCGGTCGGGTAACGCGAAAAGTGTTCTCGTCGTCAGCCCGGAAATAACCAGCGGTCATCTCAACTGGCGCGACCGCGACAGCCATTTCATCTTCGGCGACGTCGCTACCGCTGTGCTGGTTGAGGATGCCGCTCTCGCGCCGGCTCAGCACTGGGATATTGTGGGGACCAAGCTCAAGACTGTGTTCTCCAACAACATTCGTAACAATTTCGGTTTCTTGAACCGAGCTTATCCGGAGGATGCGGAAGGGCCGGATAAGCTTTTCGTCCAGGAAGGGCGCAAGGTTTTCAAGGAAGTCGTTCCCATGGTCGCCAAGATGATCGTGGAGGAAGCTGAACGGCTGGATATCGATCCGCAAGGCCTTCGCCGGCTGTGGCTGCATCAGGCTAATGCCGGAATGAACCGCCTTATCGCTCAGCGCGTCCTTGGGCACGAAGCCAATGAGGACGGAAGCCCTACCGTCCTCGACACGTACGGCAATACCTCAAGCGCCGGCTCGATAATCGCTTTCCATTTGCATAATGGTGACTTGGAGGCCGGAGATACGGGCCTGATCTGTAGCTTTGGTGCTGGCTATTCAGCTGGAACGGTATTCGTTCGCAGGGCGGGCTGACGCCAAGGGGCAGGGATGCGGTCCCAGGCGCGGAAGACTATTGGCACGCTTCGCCAGATGCCGTAAATCGCCACCAGTGATACGAGACCGTCCAGCGCATAGTGGTAGGCGAGGTGGACCGAGCCAAGCCAGATCAGCACCATCAACCAGAAGAAGAATCGCCCCGCCTTTGGCGAAATTTCACGGGCAGCGAGCCAGTAGAGAACCGAAATCGCGACATGCATGGAGGGCATCGCGGTAATGCCGCTACCAATGCTCCGCTCCTCGTCGTGAAAGCGTTCGATCAGCATGTCCTGAACGCCTATTGTCATCACGCGGACCTGCTCGTTGGCCGCGCGCAGATAATCCATTTGATCGGTAAACGTATCAATACCCAGCAGCGGTTCGGCGAAGGCAGGGCCTACCGATGCAAGGCACGTAGCCAGAAAACCACCGACCACCGACCATGCGAGAGCATAGCTGAGAAAAAAACGGCGACGCAGGTCGTTGGAGATCGAGGGGAGCAGCGCCATCACGATGACGCCCGGGTAAAGGAACACGACCCACACGTGGTAGGCGAACGCCATCGCAGCCGTGATCGCCGGGTATCCGAGGACGGGCTGCAAGACCTGCCACGGGTCGGTGCCGAAGAAGATCGCCCTGTCCCAGGCGATAAAAGTGGGGTCCCAGCTATAGTCCGTGAACATCGGGATCATCGACTTCATGCTCGAAAACAGCGGGATCATCGTGGCGCAAAGCGCGATTGCCGGGAGGCTGGCGATCAGGAGAAGCAGCGAATTCTTCGAAAAATAGCGCTGGCGGGCCCATGAAAGCGGTCGGGCAGGGCGATCGCGGAACAGACGCCAGCAGATGTCGACGAAGAAGTAGAGTATTCCGCAGGTATAGAAGAGCGTGAAGCTGAACAGCGACTGATCGATATCGTAATCGACCCCATACGTTGACCATATAAACAAGCACACAAGGCTGCATACGAGGCCGAAGAGATAGACCGGGATTTCTCCCCACCACCGGCGGGCGATGTCGTTCAGCGCGTTCATAACCGTGCGTTTACCATGTGCTGGTGAAGAAATTGCTAAGGGACCGGTGTTTCGCCGTGTCGCTTGTCGCACAGCCGTTTGCCGCCTAGGGGAGCGGATATGGCGACCGACCTTCAGGACAACAAAGGCCGTGGTGATCTTCATTCCGGCGTGCCGCGCATCCATCCCGAAGGTCGAAAGTTCGGCCTCGCTACCCTGGCCCTTTCTCTGCTGTGCGCCTGGTTTGCTTGGGAAACGATTGCCTGGCCGCTAGCCTTTCTGAGTATTGCGGTCTTCGCGTTCTTCCGCGACCCAGAGCGCGTCGTTCCGCAGGACGATCGGTTCATCGTTTCGCCGGCCGATGGGACGGTCGTTCAGATCGTGGAAGTAGAGCCACCGCATGAACTTATGGTCGAAGACGGCAGCGGAGAGACAGGCTTGGCTCCCGGGGCAGTAACGCGGGTGTCCATCTACCTCTCGCCATTCGATGTGCATATAAACCGGACACCCATTGGGGGGATCGTCAGGCGGCTGGTATATGTCCCCGGCAAATTTCTGAATGCCGATCTCGACAAGGCGAGCGAAGATAATGAGCGCCAGCATATCCTCATCGAGCGATCGGACGGGGTGAAGGTCGCTTTCACGCAGATCGCCGGCATCGTGGCGCGGCGGATCGTTTCTTTCGTGAAACCCGGCGACATGCTGGGCGTTGGCCAAAGGGTGGGGCTGATCCGTTTCGGTAGCCGTGTCGATGTCTATTTGCCGCAGGGCACTGGATCTTACGTAATGCTCGGCCAGAAGGTCGTGGCAGGCGAAACCGTTATCGCCGCCGTAGGCAGCCAGCCTCTGCTTGAAGGAGTTTCACAATGAGTCTGCTGTCCGACCCTACGCGTCGCAACGCGCCCGAAGAAAATGCGCGTCTCGGCCCCAAGGCGGCTGAAGACGAAGTGCCTGTCATGGGGCGGTCGCGCGGGCTTTCGCTTCGCGCGATGGCGCCCAATGCGATTACCGCCGCGGCGCTGTGCTCGGGCCTGACGGGAATACGCTTCGCGATTTCGGAACAATGGGCAGCGGCTGCCGTGGCGATCATAGTTGCCGGCATCCTCGATGGAATGGACGGGCGCATTGCACGTTTGTTGAAAGCTCAATCGCGGTTCGGCGCCGAACTGGACAGTCTGGCCGATTCGCTCAGTTTCGGTACGGCTCCTGCCATCATCATCTATCTGTGGTCGCTTTCGTCCGAGCCTCGCTGGGGGTGGTTTGCCGCACTGGCGCTAGCGATCTGCTGTGCCCTTCGCCTCGCACGCTTCAACGCCCAGATTGATGTCGAAGAACAGCCGCATAAATCGCTCGGCTTTCTTACAGGCGTCCCTGCGCCCATGGGCGCCGGACTTGCCTTCATGCCGTTTTATCTCTGGATGGCGACCGGGCTGGATGTTTTCCGTTCGCCGATTTTCGTCGGCCCCTGGCTGCTGGCAACTGCCCTGCTGATGATTTCCAGCATGGCGACGCCTAGCTGGACGTCCCTGCGTCCCCGGCGCGGCATACGCCTGTGGTTGCTGGCGTTTGTAGGACTGCTGTTTGCCGCATTGCTGGTTGAACCTTGGTGGACTCTCAGCGTTATCGGTATCGGCTATCTGGCACTGCTTCCGTTCACGCTGATGCGTTATTCGAAGATCAGGCGGCGCGCCGTTTCACCTGCCCAATAACGGGGTAGGGGCGGGCCTGCCGCCCGAAGCGATTTGCACCGCCGGTCACAACGGCCGGGCGCTGCCCCATGCCCGCGCCTGCATATCCTTGCTTCATCCGGTGGCGCAGAAGTTTGAAAGCTGAGCACAAGCGTAGTCCGGTATCTGCGAGAACGAAAGCTGTCGCTACAGTAGCCAAGGCGAACAAGGTAATGAGAAGACCAGAAACCATATCAAATATCTCCTTCCCGCATGCCTGTGCACAAGGCTGTTGACAGGCGGGGTAACTTGTGGGGGAAAACCCCCAAATCCAGCCGCTCGTTCCGGCGATAAGGGCAATGTTCTCTTTTTGTTCTCTTCTGTCAAGCGGATTCGACGCTGACTGTTTCTTTTTTACGTTCAAATGAGTCTGGATTTCTCGGCGATTGGTCGCTATGCGACGCGCCGTCCGTCAATGAATCGGCCGTTCGGGCTGCTCATATGGCAGGCAAATCCACATGGAAGGCGCTCATACCGGTGCCCGATCGCGGGATACTCCGCATCACGGGTTCCAGTCTTCCAGAGGTACAACCGGAAAGGAAATGACCATGGCGGCTCCTACCGTCACCATGCAGCAACTGATCGAGGCCGGCGCACACTTCGGCCACCAGACCCACCGTTGGAACCCGCGCATGAAGCCGTATATCTTCGGCGCACGCAACGGCATCCACATCATCGACCTGTCGCAGTCCGTGCCGCTCTTTGCGCGCGCTCTCGACTTCATCAGCTCTACCGCACGTTCGGGCGGCAAGGTGCTGTTCGTCGGCACCAAGCGCCAGGCGCAGGACCCGATCCGCGAAGCAGCGCTCGCTTCGGGCCAGCACTTCGTCAACCACCGCTGGCTGGGCGGCATGCTCACCAACTGGAAGACCATCTCGCAGTCGATCAAGCGCCTCAAGACGCTCGACGAGCAGCTTTCGGGCGAAATGTCGGGCCTGACCAAGAAGGAAATCCTTCAGCTGACGCGTGAGCGTGACAAGCTGGAACTTTCGCTTGGCGGTATCCGCGACATGGGCGGCATTCCGGACATCATGTTCGTGATCGACGCCAACAAGGAAGACCTCGCCATCAAGGAAGCCAACGTGCTTGGTATTCCGGTGGTTGCAGTGCTCGACACGAATGTCGATCCGAACGGCATCGCTTTCCCGATCCCGGGCAATGACGACGCTGCCCGCGCCATCAAGCTGTATTGCGATGCGGTTGCCGAAGCAGCTCGCAGCGGCAAGGGCGAAGGCGTGACGGACAGTGGCCGTGATGTCGGCGCGATGGAAAATCCGCCGGAAGAAGCTGCGGCCTAAGGCCGGTTCTGACGGGACGGGTGCGTAGCGTGCCCGTCACACAAGCGATCTATGCGCCGGGCCGCTGACCACAGCAGGCCCGGTGCCTACGCATTCAAGATACCAAGAAGGAAATTGACATGGCTGCATTCACTGCCGCTGACGTGAAGGCCCTGCGCGAGAAGACCGGCGCGGGCATGATGGACGCCAAGAAGGCGCTCGAAGCTGCAAATGGCGATATCGAAGCCGCAGTCGACGCGCTGCGCGCCAAGGGTCTCGCGACCGCTCAGAAAAAGTCGAGCCGTACCGCGGCTGAAGGTCTCGTCGGTATTGCCGTCGAAGGCACCAAGGGCGTGGCCGTCGAGGTGAACTCGGAAACCGACTTCGTTGCCAAGAACGACAAGTTCCAGGATTTTGTCCGCAAGACTACGCAGGTTGCCCTTGCCACCGACGGTGACGATGTCGAAGCGCTCAAGTCGGCTGCTTACCCCGATGGTGGTACCGTAACCGAAAAGCTCACCGACAATGTCGCTACGATCGGTGAGAACCAGCAGATCCGCCGCATGAAGACCGTGTCGGTCAAGGACGGCGTGATCGTTCCTTACATGCACAATGCGGTTGCTCCCGATCTCGGAAAGATCGGCGTTCTCGTCGCTCTCGAAAGTGAAGGCGACAAGGCCAAGCTCGAAGAACTCGGCAAGAAGCTCGGCATGCACATCGCCGCCGCTTTCCCGCAGGCCCTGACTGCAGACGGCCTCGACGCCGAAGTTATCGAGCGTGAGCGCGCTATCGCCAAGGAAAAGGCTGCCGAAAGCGGCAAGCCCGAAAACGTCCAGGAAAAGATGGTCGAAGGCGCGGTCAACAAGTACGCCAAGGAAAATGCGCTGCTCAGCCAGGTCTACGTGATCGACAACAAGACGCCGATCGCACAGGTTGTCGAGCAGGCCGGCAAGGACATCGGCGCCAAGGTCGAACTGGTAGACTACGTCCGCTTCCAGCTCGGCGAAGGCATCGAGAAGGAAGAAACCGACTTCGCGGCTGAAGTGGCTGCTGCTGTCAAAGGCTGATAGCTAACAGCTTAATTATTGAAGCCGCCGGACTTTCGGGACCGGCGGCTTTTTTCGTGTGTGGACATAGAGATTAATCCAGGCAGTGCAGCTACGTTTTGTGGGAGCGCTCGATGCGCCTTCGGATAACATTAAATGTATATCCCGCGATCATGCCGAGCGCGATGGCAACGCTGTTAGCGGCAATATCACGCCAGTCGGCTTGGCGCCCCAGGTTCATAACCCACTGGGATAATTCGATCGCACCGCCGTATATGCTGAGCAAGGCAACAGCCACCAGCGGATTCACTCGCGGCCAGGCAATGGTGGCGCCTACGCTCAGCACGAAGAACGCGAGCATGTGATTGAGCTTGTCATAGGAAAACACGGACGGCGCATCGTTGCCCGGCAAGTTAGCCATGACGAAAATGACCGCCAGCAGGGCAAGAAAGCCGATTCGGATCAGGGTTTCGAATTTCATCGGCGTGTCCGTGCACTGTTCTGGTTGCGCTGCGCTGAATTGCGCAGCGTTACTGTCATGAAATTTTGTCCATTTGTGCAGGGTCGTCGGCAAGGTTGCACATAATCCTACACTCATGGTCCTGACATTCGGGCCTTTCCCTTTGCGCCTTCAGCCTGTCATAGCTAAGGAGCCGCAAACCCTGAAAAGAGAATAGCCAGCATGACCCTTCCCAAGATGAACCGCGTCCTCCTGAAATTGTCGGGCGAGGTATTGATGGGAACGAACCAGTTCGGCATCGATCCAGCATTCGTGCTGGAATTGGCGAAGGAAGTGAAGGCCGCCAAGGAAACGGGCCTCGAAATCTGCCTGGTCATTGGCGGGGGCAATATTTTTCGCGGCATGGCAGGCGCTGCACAGGGGATGGACCGGGCGCAGGCCGATTATATGGGCATGCTCGCTACGGTAATGAACGCACTTGCCATGCAGAGCGCTCTTGAACAGCTTGGCGTCGAAACGCGGGTGCAGAGTGCTGTCCAGATGGATCAGGTCTGCGAACCCGTGATCCGCCGCCGCGCAGAACGTCACCTTGAAAAGGGCCGCATCGTGATTTTCGCTGCAGGCGTTGGCGCCCCTTACTTCACCACCGATAGCGGCGCTGCCTTGCGTGCAGCAGAGATGAATTGCGATGCATTGCTGAAAGGAACCAGCGTCGACGGCGTGTATGACAGCGATCCGAAGAAAGATGCTGCGGCAACGCGATATGACACTGTAAGTTACAGCACCGTGCTGGCGGACGACCTCAAGGTCATGGATGCCAGTGCGGTAGCACTGTGCCGCGATAACGATATCCCGATCGTGGTCTTTTCTATTCGCGAAAAGGGAAATCTGGCACGTGTGCTTTCGGGCGGTGGCGTGCAGACCATCGTGACCGATCAGGCCGCATAAGACGAACGAACCGACAGAACGAGGAAGCCGACGATGGCAAAATACGACAAAGCCGATATCGAACGCCGCATGAAGGGCGCCGTAGAAAGCCTCAAGGGTGACCTTTCGGGCCTTCGCACCGGCCGCGCCAATACCAGCCTGCTCGATCCCGTTGTGGTCGAGGTTTATGGCGCGATGATGCCCCTCAGTCAGGTGGCGACGGTCTCTGCGCCCGAACCCCGCATGCTCAGCGTGCAGGTCTGGGACAAGGCCAATGTCAGCGCGGTCGAGAAGGGCATCGCCAAAGCCAACCTCGGCCTCAACCCTATGCAGGACGGCCAGACCATCCGCCTCCCTATGCCTGACCTTACCGAAGAACGCCGCCGCGATCTCGCCAAGCTCGCGGGCCAGTACGCAGAGCAGGGCAAGATCGCGATACGCAACGTTCGCCGCGACGGCATGGAAGCGCTGAAGGAAGACGAGAAGAAGAAAGAAATCTCCGAAGACGAGCGCAAGCGTTACGAGGATGACGTCCAGAAGCTGACCGACAAATATGTGGCGGAAGCCGACCAGGCGGCAGTGGCGAAGGAAAAGGAAATCATGACGCAGTGATCGAGCGCTGCCTTTTCTTTGCGGTTCGGTCTGTTCCTTACGCAGATAATCTCAGTACAACTACACCGTGATGGGAGAAAAATTCGGTCGTCGATTTGTCGATCTGCTCATGCAGACGGTACACCGCAGGCGGACGGAATTTGGGTATGGAGCCTGACAACAAGATCCCTCGCCATGTTGCCATCATCATGGATGGTAACGGCCGGTGGGCGAAGCGCAAACATCTCCCGCGTGTGATGGGCCATCGCAAGGGCGTTGAAGCAGTCCGCGAACTTGTGCGCAGCTTGAAAGACACGTCGATCGAATGCCTCACCCTTTACGCTTTCAGTTCGGAAAACTGGAAGCGGCCGGAGGACGAGGTTGATGATCTGATGAACCTGATGCGTAAGTTCATCAAATCGGACCTGCCGGAATTCATCGCTAATGACGTCCGGTTGCACATTATCGGTGACTGGCAATCGCTTGCACCCGACATCGTCGAGATGCTTGAGGACGCGCTGGCCAAGACGGCGCATGGTTCGCGAACGCTGGCAGTCGCGCTAAATTATGGCGCGCAGGCGGAAATCACACAGGCCGCCGCCAAAGCGGCAGCGAGTGGAGAAGTGACCGAGCAGACTATTGCGGCAAACCTTTATACGGCCGATCTGCCGCCTCTCGACTTGCTGATCCGCACCAGCGGTGAGGTCCGCCTGTCCAATTTTCTCTTGTGGCAGGCTGCTTATGCGGAAATGATCTTTACAGAGATATTGTGGCCGGATTTCACGCCGGCACATCTGATGGATGCGCTCGACCAGTTTTCGGGCAGGGAGAGGCGATTTGGGGGACGGTGAGGCCGGAGACACAGTGCGGAGAAGGGATGCGCTGAAGGAGCGGGCGCTTCGATATATGACCGTACCGCTATCGGTGCGCACTTCCGATCTACCTGTTCGGATTGCGTCTGCCGTTGTCATGCTTGCAGTAGCAATTGGTGCGGTGCTGGCTGGCGACCTTTGGCTCGATGCCTTTATCGTGCTCGTCACATTCGCGACTTGGGCCGAATTCGTGCGGCTCGTACCTCGTGCCACTTCCAAACTTTCGGCTCGCGTTATTTCGCTGATATCAGGTACGCTGTATATCTGTTCTGCGGGTTATATTCTCACTCAACTTCCGATCGCGATGATAATCGGTGTAGTCGGCGCAGTCATCTTCGTGGACAGCTTTGCATACGGGTTTGGTCGAACCCTCGGCGGACCGAAGATCGCGCCGCGGATCAGTCCCTCGAAGACCTGGGCCGGGCTGCTCGGAGGAGTGGTCGGAGCAAGCGTTTGGCTTGGCCTTTTCAGCGCTCAGATTGCCCCTGCTATAGACGGCAGCGTCGCAGAACGCGTGGCGCCAACTTCGATAATATCCATCGTTCTCGTTGGGCTCGTTGTAGCGATCGCTGCGCAAAGCGGAGATTTTCTAGAAAGTTGGCTCAAACGCAAGGCAGCGGTGAAGGACAGTTCTAACCTCATTCCCGGGCACGGCGGGTTTTTTGACCGGACAGACGGCATCATTCCGGTTGTATTGCTGGCCGGGCTGTTCCTGAATAGCAGCCTATGACCCGCTCGATCAGCATTCTCGGAGCAACAGGTTCCGTCGGAGCATCCACGCTGGACCTTGTTCGCCGTAATCCCAAGGGCTGGCGCGTAGAAGCTCTAACTGGCAACTCGAATGTTGATGAGCTTGCGGCGCTGGCGCGTGAATTCAAGGCGGGCGTTGCGGTCATCGCCGATGAGTCTCTCCATGATGATCTGAAAGCGGCACTCGCCGGATCCGACGTTGAAGCTGCAACCGGGCGAACGGCTCTGGGCGAAGCGGCTGCGCGGCCTGCCGACATCGTCATGGCGGCGATCGTCGGCTGCGCTGGGCTTTCTCCGGTGATGGCTGCAATCCAAGAGGGCCGGACGGTCGCACTGGCTAACAAGGAAGCTTTGGTTTCGGCAGGCGAGGTGATGACCGCCGCGGTGGATAAGCACGGTGCAACACTTCTGCCGGTAGACAGTGAACACAATGCGATCTTCCAGTGTCTTCAGGGCGGCAAGCTGAATGAAGTCCGATCGATCACTCTGACGGCCAGTGGAGGTCCCCTGAGGCTGGTCGATGACCTGGACGCGGTGACACCGACAGAGGCTGTCGCGCATCCCAACTGGGACATGGGTGCCAAAATCAGCGTGGACAGCGCGACCATGTTCAACAAGGGCCTTGAACTCATCGAGGCACACCATCTGTTCCCGGTCGGCTTGGATAAAATTCGGATTGTGGTGCATCCACAAAGCGTCATCCATTCCATGGTAGAATATCGCGACGGTTCGACATTGGCGCAACTCGGTCCATCGGATATGCGCGTACCGATCGCATCCTGTCTCGCCTACCCAGGGCGAATGGAGACGCCGATGAACCCGCTCGACCTTGCGTCGATAGGTGAGTTATCCTTTTTCTCGCCCGATGAGGATCGTTTCCCAGCGACGAGGCTGGCTCGACAGGCGGCAGAAGCGGGTGGAGCGGCTCCGGCAATTTTGAACGCTGCTAACGAGATCGCCGTGGCGGCTTTTCTAGCTGGTAAGATACGGTTCAGCCGCATTGCTCTATTGGTGGAGGCTGTTCTGAACGCCTCAAATCTGCCGCCCGACCCGCAATCGCTCGACGAGGTACTCGTTGTCGACGCTGCGGCGCGACGGCTTGCAGTAGAGCATCTGGAGAAAGACTGACCTTGGACTCTTCGATACCCTTCTGGATGTATCTCATCGGCTTCCCGCTATTGCTGGGGCCGCTCGTGACTCTCCATGAACTCGGCCACTATCTCGTGGGTCGTTTTTTCGGAGTGAAGGCGGAGGCTTTCTCGGTTGGTTTCGGTAAGGAGCTGGCCGGTTGGACCGACAAACGCGGCACGCGCTGGAAATTATCCGCCTTGCCCTTGGGAGGTTACGTCCAATTCAAGGGTGATATGGATCCGGCGAGCATTCCGGATAAGCAAGCAATCGCAAACGCATCGGCGGAAGAGCGAGACGGCAGTTTTCATCATGCTTCGCTGGGGAAGCGGGCGTTGATCGTCTTCGCCGGACCGGCAATGAACATCCTTATTACCCTGGCCATCTTTGCCAGTTTCTTCGCGCTGTATGGAAAACCGGTGCCGGCCGATCCTTCCGAAACCAATGTAATTCAGACTTTTGCGGAGCAATCCGCCGCGCGCCAGGCTGGTCTGGAAGAAGGTGATCGGATTACGGCGATCGATGGCGAGGCAGTACTCCAATTCCAGGACATTCAGGATCGAGTGCTGATGTTCCCTGGCAAGACCATCGAAATGTCGATTGAGCGGAATGGCAGAGACCTGACAATTCCAGTGACAATCGCTGATAGCGTTGAAACCGATCGATTCGGGAACAGTTCACGTGTCGGTCGGCTTGGCATTTATTCCGGTGGTCTTGATTTCCAGCCCGTCGGTATCGGTGAGGCCGCTAAACTCTCCGTGATCCAATCGGCCAATATGGTCGATATGATGATAACAGGGATCAAGCAGATCGTTGTCGGGGATCGCTCCGTGAAGGAGCTGGGAGGTCCAGTCACAATCGGCAAATATGCTGGCGAGCAGCTGAGTATGGGACCGCTCGCTTTTATCAACTTTGTCGCGCTGATTTCGCTTAACTTGGCATTCATCAACCTCCTGCCAATTCCGGCCCTCGACGGCGGGCACCTGGCGTTTTACGCGGCTGAAGCAATCCGCCGCAAACCGCTGGGCCCCCGGAGTACGGAGGTGGCCTACAGGGCCGGTGTCGCACTTGTGCTCGCACTGATGATATTCGTCACCTTCATCGATATCGCCAAGCTCCCGGTGTTCGGGAATTAGGCGGGGACAGGCCAAGTATGATCGGTTTCTAGCGGATCGACACGGCTTGATTGGACGGGCTGCTTCGGGCAGGGGGCCATCGGGCCTCCCGACGGGCAGGCCGATGGATTATTTGAGGACGGGAACTCCCTTGTCGATGACTGGATTTGCGACTGCCGCTGGCAAGACGAAACAGCGCGCTACGAAGTTGGTAGCTGGCCTGCTGGCAGGCACGATCATGGGCGGTACGCCCGGACTGTTGCTGGCCCAGGATTCGGCTCCTGAGGCCGCTCAGCCAACCATGGCATCTCAGCAGCAGGACGTAGTCCGCAGCATTGCAGTTTCAGGCGCGCAGCGCCTCGAACCGCAGACTATCCTATCGTACATCCGCCTTCGGCCCGGCGATGCCTATACGGCTGCAGCTGGCGACCAGGTCATCAAAGACCTTGCCGCAACTGAACTCTTTTCGAGCGTGAGCGTCACGAACGAAGGCGGTAATGTCGTCATTAATGTGGTCGAGAACCCGGTGATCAACCGGATCATTCTCGAAGGCAACGACCGGATCAAGAATGACAAGATTCTCCCGGAAATTCGTCTCGCACCACGCCAGATCTTTACTCGCTCCAAGGTCCGCGCAGATGTCGCCCGCATTATCGAGCTTTACAAGCGTCAGGGGCGCTTCGCCGCGACGGTCGAGCCACAGATGGTCGAGCTCAGCCAGAACCGCGTAGATATCGTGTTTGAGATCGACGAAGGGCCGAAATCGAAAGTCCGCCAGATCAACATCATCGGGAACGAGCAGTTTTCTGATGGTGATCTGAAGGATGAGATGGTCACCAAGCAGACTGGTGGCCTGCTTTCCTTCCTCAGCTCGAATACCAGCTACGATCCCGATCGTCTTGCATTTGACCAGCAAAATCTGCGTAGCTTCTATCTGACTGAAGGATATGCCGATTTCCGAGTAGTATCCGCCGTCGCGGAGCTGACGCCGGACAAGGAAGACTTCATCATCACTTATGTGGTGGAAGAAGGTGAGCGGTATAAATTCGGCGATGTTGAAGTGCGCAGCGAATTGCGTGATTTCGACAGCACCGCAATGACCACCCGACTGCCGATGTCGAGCGGAGACTGGTACAACGCGAAGCAAGTCGAAGATACGGTCGAGCAGATGACCGATCTCGCCGGCACTTTCGGATACGCTTTCGCTGACGTTCGACCCGAATTTACGCGCAATCCCGAAGATCTCACGATGGACGTAACCTTCGTTCTTCGTGAAGCTCCTCGTGTTTATGTAGAGCGCATCGATGTTAACGGAAATACGCTTACGCAGGACAAGGTCGTGCGACGCGAATTCCGCGTGGCAGAAGGCGATGCCTTCAATAGTCTGGCCATCAAACGTTCGGAAGCGCGTATCGGTTCGCTTGGCTACTTCCAGGAAAACTTCGAAATAACGCAGGTCGAGGGCAGCGCTCCTGACCGCGTAATTTTGGAAGCCAACATTGAAGAGCAGCCGACAGGTGAGCTGCAGCTCTCGGCAGGCTTCTCGAGTCTTGAAAAGTTCGTTCTCGCGGGTTCGATCCGTCAGCGCAACTTCCGTGGGCGTGGACAAACCATCGGTCTCAGCCTGAATTACTCGCGCTTCTCCAAATCAGCGCAGGTAAGTTTCTCCGAACCCTATGTGTTCGACCGCAACATCTCGATGGGCGCGGATGTCTACCACCGCGAATACGACAATGATTTCTACGCGAGCGAGCTGAACCGTTACAAGCAGGCGACCACGGGCCTCCAGCTTCGTGCCGGTGTGCCGTTGACCGAGTATATGTCGGCTATCGGTAGTTATACCCTGAATTTCGAAGACGTGACCGTAGGGTCGGCTTACTTCGGCGATTTTGACGGTGATGGCGTCGATGAATGTACGCAATCGCGCTTTATTTGCGAGGCTGTCGGTAAGCGGACGAGTTCCATTCTTGGTTTCACGCTGAACTACGACTCGCTAAACAGTCGCCTGCGTCCAACGCGCGGCGAATCGATTTCAACGACAGCCGAATTCGCCGGGCTTGGCGGGGATGTGAAGTACCTCAGAATGCGGTCCAAGATGGGCAAATGGATGCCGCTCGGCTCCGGGTTCATCTTCTCGCTTCAAGCTGAAGGTGGCTGGATCAAGGCGCTTGAAGATCGCGGCACCCCTGGCTTTGACGACGTTCGTCTGACAGACCGTTTCCAGCTTGGCGAACCACAATTCCGCGGTTTCGACATTCGCGGCGTTGGCCCGCGCGTTGTGCGGCTTCAGTATCAGGTGAACCCTGACGATCCGAGTGGGCCTCGCATCCTTCAGACGCTCGAGGACCTGCGCGAGAACAACAATCGGAATTTCGATGACTCGCTTGGTGGTCGCGCTTACTATCTGGGGCGCGCCGAGCTTGAAATTCCACTTGGATCGGGTGCTCAAGAAATGGGCTTGAGGCCTTCGATCTGGCTGGATGTCGGATCCCTGTTTGCGGTCGACCGTCCGACGCTGGTCGATAATCCGAATGGTGAACAGCTTCGCAATCTCTCTGGCGACCTGCTGTATTTGCAGCCGGTACTCAATTCCGACGGTGAGCCCACGGGTCAATTCCTGCAGACCACCAATGCAACTGCGGAGGATGGAACGCCGTTCAATCCCGCGATCGGCAATTATTACAAGGAAGTCTTCCTTGGCGACAGCATCAGTCCGCGCATTACCGCAGGCATCGGGGTCAACTGGAATTCGCCCTTCGGTCCGTTCAGGATCGATGTATCTCAAGTGATCAAGAAACAGAGAGGCGACGACACCAAAGTCATCTCCTTCAACGTAGGAACGCAATTCTGATGAACATTTTCAGCAAAACCTTCGCCATCGCGGGTCTCGCAGGTGCAGCCATCGCCGCTTCGCCCCTCGCAGCACAGGTCAGCGGTAGCATCGGTATCGTTAATCCACCGGCAACCATCGCCGCCAGTCAGGCGCTCAACACCGCCTACCAGCAGATCAACACTACTTATGCTTCGCAGATTCAGCAGATCCAACAGAAGCAGCAGCAAGCTCAGGGTTTGATCCAGCAGCTCGATACGAACAACGACGGCAACCTCGATCAAACTGAGCAGCAGGCTGCGCAGAATGCTCCGCAGGCTCAGCAGATCCAGACGCTCGAACGCGAGATCGGCCAGCTCAGCAACCAGATCGACATGGCCCGTGTCTATGCTGTCGAACAGATCCTCCAGCAATATTCGGCGGCGCTTCAGACGGTTACGTCGGCTAGCAACATTCAGGTCGTACTTTCACCAGACGCAGTCGCATGGTCGGCGCCCGGCGCCAACATCAGCGAGAAGGTCGTAGCAGCACTCAATACCCGCGTGCCCAGCGTTCAGACGGCCGCACCGCAAGGATGGCAGCCCAGCCAGCAATCGGTAGCTGTGTACCAGCAGGTCGAGCAGATCCGTATGGTTGCGGCTCGTCAGCAGCAGGCGGCTGCCGCGCAGCAGCAACCGGCGCAGACCACAGGTCGTTGATGCAGGACGGAGGACAGGGGAAATGAGCGAGACCGGATTCGACGTCGTGGAGGTGCTTAAACGCCTTCCCCATCGCTATCCCCTGCTTCTCGTCGACCGGGTGTGGGAGCTCGCTGTCGACGAGCGAATTCACGCGGTCAAGGCTGTCAGTTTTAACGAGGATTTCTTCCAGGGACATTTCCCGGGCGCACCGATCATGCCCGGCGTCCTTCAGATCGAAGCACTGGCGCAGGCCGCGGGAGTTCTCGCTGTCGAGAGCCTCAATCTCGCCGGATCGGGCAAGCTCGTATATTTCATGGCGATCGAGAATGCGAAATTCCGCGCTCCGGTTACTCCTGGCGTCCTTCTCGATCTCAAGGCGGAATTCGTGCAGAAACGCGCGCGTGTCTGTAAGTTTGCAGGCGAGGCTTCTGTGGATGGGAAGGTCACCTGTGAGGTAGCCTTCACCGCCATGATCGCCGACGCGCCCGAATAACCTTGCGAATCCAGGTGCGCCCCGTTAAGGGCGCAACCTTTCCAAACACAGCTGGACCGGTCGGAACCGTTCCGAAGCTAGAAGGACGTATATCATGAAGGCCGAAGGTCACCCCGCTTACCACATGATCACGGTCAAGATGACCGATGGCACTGAATTCCAGACGCGCTCCACCTGGGGCAACGAAGGCGACACGTTGACGCTTGAAATCGATCCCACCAGCCATCCGGCATGGACTGGCGGCAAGCAGCAGCTTTCCGAAGGTGGTCGTGTCGCAGCATTCAACAAGCGCTTCGGCGGACTTACGCTCAAGAAGTAAGTCTTTCCGGAAACGATGATGTTTCGAAGGGCGGTCCTTTGGGATCGCCCTTTTTTACGTCACCAGCCCCAGACTTTTTCGCGATACCATTTGGTAATAACGTATTTCACGCCCTTCCGGACTTTCATTCCGTGGTGGATCGTATTCGGGTTTTCGCGCCCATCGGCTCGCATGTTGTTCCAGCAGACCAGCTTCCCTGCTTCCGGCTGAAAAGTCTTTTTCACTGCCTTGAACCGTGTCGCACCGCCGGCATCGACTTCGTTTAAATAGACCATGAAGGTCCAGGTGCGCTGCCCTGCTACAGAACAGTATTTCTCCCAATCCCGCCCGTCGCGATTGAAATAGTCGCAATGGGGTTTGAATTCCTGCCCGATGTCATAGCGTTGGCCTTGCAAGGGTTCGCCATAAGCGGGATCGATCCCGTTGAGCGCGGCCAGCAGAGCCTCGATTTCGCGCACGGCATGATTTTCTTCTGGCAGATCGCAGGTTTCGCTCGTGCGAAAATAGCGATCGTCTCCTTCATCGGCGAGGGTTGATGGCCTTCGATCCCTCTCGATCAGTTTAATCAGGCGTTCACATAAATCGGGGCTGACGAAGTCTCGTAGTTGGAATAGCTCGATCTTGTCCGATGGGAGGCGCTGGACGCCCGGCCTTGAGAGCAGGAGTTCGCTGGAAGATTCGCCGCGTGAAGTCATCGCTATTCCATTAGTCGACCAAACGGCTCTCGCAAGGCGTGAAAGAAAGTTGCGTGTTGGGTGCCTAATGCGTTTTTTGGCTTCCCATCGGGGCCATGTTGTGCAACAGGCGCACGCCGTTGCGCAAGGCGGGTTGACGGCCCCATCCTTGCGTATATGTGCCGCCTTCCCGGCAGCGTTCCGGGGGCGTGTGGCGATCGTAGCTCAGTTGGTTAGAGCGCCGGTTTGTGGTACCGGAGGTCGCGGGTTCGAACCCCGTCGATCGCCCCATTTTCTCCCCTTATCGCTCCGGAATAGGAAATACCTTTTGGGGGTGATTGATCGATGACGGCGTTCTGGACCGAAGCGGATTACGACGACCATGAACTGGTCGAGGTCGTACGCGACCCGAAAAGCGGCCTCACGGCAATTATTGCCCTTCATTCGACCCATCTCGGCCCAGGTGCCGGTGGCACACGGTTTTGGCACTACGCCGAGCCTGAAGCCGCCATGCGGGATGCACTTCGTCTTAGTCGTGGGATGAGCTATAAAAATGCCATGGCCGGCCTGCCGATGGGCGGTGGCAAGGCGGTGATTCTTGCGGACGAAAATAAGAACAAGACGCCCGAAATGCTCGCCGCTTTTGCGGATGCAGTCGATGCGCTTGGTGGCCAGTATGTGACTGCCGAAGACGTCGGTATTTCTGAAGCCGACATGGCAGCCGTAGCTCAGCGCACCCAATATGTTTCGGGCCTTCCGGTAGAAGGTGAAGACGCTGCTGGCGGAGATCCGGGGCCGTTCACGGCGCTTGGTATCTTTCTCGGCATCAAAGCTGCGGTGAAGCACAAGCTTGGAAAGGACAGCATGGACGGCGTCCATGTAGCTATCCAAGGAACCGGCAGTGTTGGCGGCGGCGTTGCCCGCCTTCTGGCGAAGGAAGGTGCGAAGCTTACCCTTTCGGACATCAACATGGACCGTTGCCAAGATCTTGCGCGCGAACTCGATGCCCAATGCGTTGGCCCGGAAGCAATCATGTCGGTTCCGTGTGACGTATTTAGTCCCAATGCCCTTGGTGCGATACTCGATGACGATGGGATCGGACGTCTCGATTGCAAGATAGTGGCCGGCGGTGCCAACAACCAGCTTCAACGTCCCGAGCATGGCCCGATGCTTGCCGAGCGCGATATTCTTTACGCGCCCGATTACGTTATCAATGCGGGCGGGATAATCTCGGTAACTCTCGAATATCTGTGCCGTAAGGACGAAGCGCCCTGCGATATCAATGAAGTGCGTAAGCGTATCGCACTCATTCCTGGCCGGCTCGAACAAATCTGGCAGAAGAGTGACGAAACCGGCGTTTCGCCCGATCAGGTCGCCGACCGGATGGCGCAGGAACTGATTGGACGCTGATCGTTCTTGCCGCGGGAGGCTGCGGCTGCAATAGGCTTCGGCCACGGTTTAAACCATGCATGGCTTCGCTAATCCCAAACGCTTCCTCGCCCTGGCAGGCTGGCTGACTCCGGTCTTGCTGATGGGAGGCGTCGTGTTGACTGCGGCGGCACTTGCCTGGGGCTTTACACAGGTTCCTCCGGATCGCCTGATGGGTGAGACTGTCCGGATTATATTCATTCATGTGCCGACTGCCTGGCTCGGTATGGGTGGCTGGACGGCGATAGCGATTTCCAGCCTCGTTTACCTTGTCTGGCGGCACCCGCTTGCTGCTATCGCGGCGCGCGGGGCTGCGGTGCCGGGCCTGGCCTTCACGCTGATCTGTCTCGTTACGGGATCGATCTGGGGAAGGCCGACATGGGGGACCTGGTGGGTCTGGGACGGAAGATTGACCTCGATGCTTGTCCTGGCTTTCCTTTACATAGCCTATATCGCCCTGGGGCAGGCAGCTGAGCGGGAGGGAGTGTCGGCACGCATTCCCGCCATCTTTGGGCTCTTAGGCGCGATCAATATTCCGATCATCAATCGTAGTGTGGTGTGGTGGAATTCGCTTCACCAGCCGCCGAGTATCACGATGGGCAAAAGCGCGATAGACGGGGTCTTTCTCGCGCCCTTGCTGGCCGCTGTCGTCGGGTTTTCGATGATCTTTGCAGGTGTCGTGCTGGCACGCATGCGTGCCATTCTGGCTGACATGCAAGCCGAAGCCCGCCTGCGCCGACGAGCGATGGAGGCCGATTGATGCGCGAGGCGTTGGATCAGTGGACCTTCGTGTACGCAGCCTATGCCATCGGCGTGGCTGGGACACTTGCGATGATATTGTGGAGCTGGTTCGCCATGAAACGCGCTGAAGCCAGGCGCGAAAAAGTCCGCTCGGGATCGAGGCGCGGCAAATGAAAGCAAAGCATCAGCGCCTTGTTCTGGTCGTGCTGGCTCTGGTCGCATTGATCGGCGCTGCGCTTCTGGCGGTCTACGCGCTTCGCAATCAGGCGAGCTATTTTTATCTGCCCGAACAGATGGTCGCCAATCCTCCACAGGCTGGGCAGGCTGTTCGGCTTGGCGGAATGGTCGAAGCCGGTTCATTGCAAAAACTCGCTGATGGAATCACCGTTACGTTTGCGGTGACGGGCCGCGAAAATTCTCGCATTCCGGTGCGGTATGCCGGTATTCTGCCGGACCTCTTCGTCGAAGGTTCGGGTGTCGTGGCAGAGGGACGGCTCGATGGGAGCGGTATCTTTGTTGCGGATAATCTTCTTGCAAAGCATGACGAGAATTATGTTCCGCGTGAACTGGAGGGGATGAGCGAGCATCAAGCCGCGGAGATGGCAGAAGATACTACGGTCGGCCTGAAATGATTGGCGAAATCGGCCTCGCGGCACTCTGGCTTGCAGCAGCACTAGCCGTTCTCCAGCTTTCTGCCGGCGCGCTCTCTGTCTGGAGCGGGACCGATAGTGAAATCGCCGGGCTGACTCGTCCAGCTGCCATTTTGCAGGGTGGCCTAGTGGCCATAGCATTCGGCGCGCTGTTATGGGTTTTCGCCATTACCGACCTTTCGGTGAAGTTGGTGGCGATGAACTCGCATACGATGAAGCCGCTTATATTCAAGCTGTCGGGCGCGTGGGGTAATCATGAAGGCTCGATGCTATTGTGGGTTACCGTAATGGCGCTCGCGGGCGGTCTGATCGCAGCCGTAGAGAGGCGCCTTCCCGAACGCACAATGCAAGCGACACTTGCAGCGCAAGGCTTCGTGGCGCTCGGCTTTTATGCATTTCTTCTGCTAAGCTCGAACCCCTTTGAGCGGCTCGCTCAGCCTGCTCTGGAAGGGTTGGGGCTCAATCCCTTGCTGCAGGATATTGGTCTCGCGCTTCATCCGCCGACGCTGTATTTCGGCTATGTAGGACTTTCGGTGGCGTTCAGTTTCGCCGTGGGGGCGCTCGTGACCAAGCAGGTTACGCCGGATTTTGCCCGCGCGATGAGGCCCTGGATTCTTGGCGCTTGGATCTTTTTGACGCTCGGAATCGCTGCTGGCAGTTACTGGGCCTATTATGAACTTGGATGGGGTGGCTACTGGTTCTGGGATCCGGTCGAAAATGCCAGCCTGATGCCGTGGCTGGCGGCGACCGCACTGCTCCATTCTGCCAGTGTCCTTGCCAGCCGAGATGCATTGCGGGTTTGGACCATCATGCTGGGCGTGGTGGCCTTTTCCATGTCGATGCTCGGCACATTCCTGGTACGTTCGGGGATTCTCACCAGTGTGCACGCCTTCGCCGTCGATCCGGAGCGTGGAAGCTTCATTCTCTTCCTTCTGGCACTGTATATCGGCGGTGCGCTGTTGCTATTCGCCCTGCGGGCCGGTTCGATCAGCGAGGGCGAACGCTTCTCGGTCGCCAGCCGGGAAGGGGCGCTGGTGGTCAATAATGTCATGCTCAGCGCGATACTCGCTGTGGTCCTTCTTGGGACGCTTTACCCGCTCTTGACCGAAGCGTTCGACATCCGAGTTTCTGTCGGGCCGCCCTACTTCAATCCGGTCAGTGCCATTTTCCTCTTTCCTATGTTGGCGGTGATGGCCGTAGGGCCCTTATTACGGTGGCGCCGCGACCGGTGGGTGCGTGTGTCACGGGAGCTTGCCTTGACTGCAGCGCTGGCAGTTGCGGCAGTCATCCTGCTGGCGGTAGTTTTTGGGATGGCGCTCTTGCCCCTACTTGGGCTCTCCTTCGCACTGGCATTGGGCATTGCCAGTTTCCTGCCGTTGAAGGGTCGCAGATTGATCCGCGTTCCTTTGGCGACATGGGGTATGGTTATAGCGCATTTCGGTATCGCCGTATCACTGTTCGGAATGGCGAGCGAAAGTGCCTTCTCCGAAGAACGCCTGGCAGCGCTGGCCGAAGGGCAACAAACTTCTGTGGGCCCGTGGCAGATCCGTCTCGACGCCGTCGAGCCGATCGCAGGACCGAACTGGACTGCGCTGTCGGGCCGCCTTCAGGCGTCTTATAAGGGAGGCTCCGCGGTCGAGATACAGCCTCAGTCCCGCAATTTCTGGGCGCCACCGCAGCAGACTACGGAGAGCGTCCTGATCACTCGGTGGAATGGCCAACTTTACGCAGTGATGGGGGGCGAGGGCCTCGACGGACGCTGGCAAGTGCGCTTGTGGTGGAAACCCTTCGTCACCTTCATCTGGTATGGCGGGCTTCTGATTGCGTTAGGCGGTGCTGTCGCGCTCGTGGGCCGGGTTCGTACCGATCTCAAGCGGCGGATCGCACAGCGAAAGATTGCTGCGCGTCGGCGCGAAGAGGAGGCGTTGCTATGAGCTGGCGCCTCTGGTTACCGTTCCTAGTCTTTTTCGCATTCCTGGGACTTGCTGCGTATCAGCTGACCCAACCGCGCGATGATTTCGTCAAGAGCGCTATGATTGGCGAGGAATTGCCCTATTTCGATCTGCCTCCTGCGGTGGGCGATCGTCCCGGTGCTGCTAACACAAACTTCCAAGAGGGCAGTCCGAAATTGCTCAACATCTGGGCCAGTTGGTGCTTGCCCTGCATTGCGGAGGCCCCCCAGTTGGAACAACTAGAGGAGCAAGGAGCGGAGATCATTGGTGTCGCGATCCGTGACAAGCCGGAGGATGTGGCGCGTTTCCTGAGCCAGCATGGAAACCCCTACAGCCGCATCGGTCGCGACGACCTTTCCGAAGTGCAGCTCGGGATCGGATCCTCAGGGGTCCCGGAAACCTTCGTTATCGATGGCCAGGGCAGGATTACCTACCAGCATATGGGTGACATTCGTGCAGAACACGTACCATTATTGCTAGACGAACTGCGGAAAGCTGGGCGATGAGACTCGCGCTAAGTGTTCTCCTTGTCGTCCTCGCGATGCCACTCGCCGCGCAAGAAGATGTTCCGCCGGCTCCATACGCCTATCGTCAGCTAGACGATCCAGCACTGGAAGCTTCGGCGCAGGAATTGATGGAGACGCTGCGCTGTCTGAAGTGCCAGTCTCAATCGATTGCCGACAGCGATGCTTCCATGGCAGGAGACATGCGTCATCAAGTCCGCATCCGCATTGCGGCAGGCGAGGAGCCCGAAGCCATCCGGCGCTGGCTCATGGATCGCTATGGCGACTATGTGAGCTATGAGCCGGCGATGAGCGCTACCACCTGGCCGTTGTTCGCGATCCCCGCTTTGCTGGTTGTGATCGCCTTGCTGTTGTTCAGTCGCAGGTTTCGGAGACGTTCGTGAGCTGGATTGCCGTGATTGTGCTGGCCGCCGGCTCCTTTTTGGTAGCCGCACTCTTGTTGCGAGTGGGCAGGGGAGGTTGGACCGTCTTAGGCGCTACGCTTCTGTTTGGCTTGGCCGGCTACGCACTACAGGGCTCACCAGATCAGCCTGCTTCACCGGGTCAGGCCCAGGCGGCGGATGACGTCGATGGCGAATTGCTCGTAGAGGCGCGTCGAGAGTTTTTTGACACCTCTCAATTCCCGTCTCGCTGGATTGTTACTGGGGACAGTTATGTCCGGCGCGGCGATTTCGAGGCTGCTTCGGGATTTTATCGCAATGCTGTCGAAGAGTCTCCGAAGGATCGCGAAGCATGGTTGGCTTTAGGTATTTCCTTGGTTGAACATGCCGAAGGCCGACTGACTCCCGCCGCACTTGAAGCTTTCGAACGCGCACAGGTCCTGGACGAGGAGAACGGCGGTCCGCGCTATTTTTTGGGCCTCGCCTGGCTAAGGTCTGGGGAAATCGAACGGACACGGGACCTATGGCGCGAAGCCATTGAGCTTGCTCCTGCAGAGGCCCCGTGGCGCGAGTCGCTTGCCCTGCGACTTCTAAGGCTCGAGGCTCTCTTGCAAACTTCTAACCCCGAAACGCCAGAAAACTAGGCTTTGCGAGCGGCATGTTGCTCCGCATCATCCTTGCTGCTAATCGCCGCCACCTTGTGCGGGAGCGTGGCTTCCGTGCCTACAAGGTTGACGCAATGCGGCAGGTAAAACCCATTATATGACCGAGGCCCTCGCGCCGATTTCGCAGCCCGACCGTGGCGGCGACAATAGCCATGGCAATGGCCATGGAGCATCAAAGGCCGCACTTGCCTTTGGTGCGATCGGTATTGTTTTCGGTGATATCGGGACCAGTCCGCTCTATGCGTTTCGAGAGACTTTCGCCGGGGCAGCCAATATCGCCATTGACCGGATGCACGTCCTTGGTGTCGTCAGCCTAATCTTCTGGTCGATGCTTATTGTCGTCTCGATCCAGTACGTTACCATTCTCATGCGCGCCGATAACAAGGGGCAGGGGGGTAGTCTTGCTCTCGTCGCCTTACTGAGCCGCCATATAGGCCGGTCTCAATATGGTTGGCTGGTCGTGCTGCTCGGAGTTTTCGCGACCTCGCTATTCTATGGCGATAGTATGATCACCCCGGCGATCTCTGTACTTTCGGCGGTCGAAGGTCTGACCGTCGTAAATCCGGGGCTGGGCTCGCTCGTCATTCCAATAGCTTTGGTTTTACTGGTATTTCTTTTCGTTCTTCAAAGCCGAGGTACGGCCAAGGTGGGGGCGCTTTTCGCACCTGTCATGATCGTGTACTTCGCCACTATCGCTTTGCTGGGTGCGAACCAGATCTGGCAGAACCCGGATATCCTGTGGGCGTTGAACCCTTGGTATGCTGTACAATTCTTCATCTCCGACGGGGTTATAGCTTTTCTGGCTTTGGGCGCTGTGGTTCTGGCAGTAACCGGCTCGGAAGCGCTCTATTCGGACATGGGACATTTCGGCCGGGGCCCAATGCGGCTTTCATGGTTCGGCTTCGTCATGCCCTGTCTCCTGCTGAATTATTTCGGTCAGGGCGCAATGATTGCCGGACTGCCCCCCGAACAGGCTGCAGAAGTGGTGCGCAACCCCTTCTTCCTCCTGGCGAGTGAAGAATACCGCCTTCCACTCGTCATTCTTGCGACGCTGGCGACATTCATTGCCAGTCAGGCAGTTATATCGGGCGCGTTCAGCATTACTCATCAGGCGATGCAGCTGGGTTTTATGCCCCGCATGACTATCCGCCATACCAGCGAGACCGAAAGCGGTCAGATTTACATCCCGGTCATAAATTGGGCGCTGATGGTAGCGGTCATTATCCTTGTTCTGACCTTCCAGAACTCCTCTAATCTCGCCAGTGCCTACGGGATCGCCGTTACTGGCGCCGTTACGATCGATACCCTTCTCATGGGTGTGCTGTTCGTGGGCGTTTGGAAATGGAAATGGTGGGTCGCCGCTCCAGTAGTACTTTTCTTCCTCATCGTTGACGGGGCGTATTTTGCGGCGAATTTGGCCAAGATACCGGAAGGGGGCTGGTTCCCGCTCGTCGTCGGGCTCGTGGCCTTCACACTGCTGACGACGTGGGCGCGCGGACGCAAACTCATGCGGGAACGCATGCATGAAACCGCACTTCCCATCGAGATCTTCGCAAAAAGCGCCAAGAATTCGGCCGCCCGTGTCCCGGGTACGGCAATTTTCATGGCGAGCCAGACGGCAGGAGTACCGTCCGCGCTCCTTCACAATATCAAGCACAACAAAGTGCTGCATGAGCGTGTCATCATTCTCACAGTTCTTATCGCTGATGCACCCTACGTAGATGCGAACGAACGCTGCGAGATCCATGACATCGGCGATGGGTTCTATCGTGCGGTCCTGCACTATGGCTTTATGCAGGAAACCAATGTTCCTCAGGGTTTAAAGGAAATGGAGCGTTGTGGCGGCGAGTTCGACATGATGCACACCAGCTTTTTCCTCAGCCGGCAGACGCTGTTGCCTAGCAGCAACCCCGGTATGCCAATCTGGCGCGAGAAGATTTTCGCCTGGATGTTGCGAAACGCCGCGACCGCGATGGATTTCTTCCGGTTACCAACCAATCGTGTCGTGGAACTTGGAAGCCAGGTCGAGATCTAGAGTCAGAGCAATCTAACTACGGCATATTCGTTAGGTAAATCCTCGCAGCCATGCTAATGCAATCTCGCTGACGTCGAAATTTGCGACGGACTTCGGTTATTTGACGACCGCCGCTTGCCCTTATCGGCCCCGGCGTAAACCAGACGCTGACTTCCTTTCATCGGACGATTTTACGCACGACCCTGCGGTATGTTGCCGCGGGGCAACCTCACGCGTTCTTGAAAGGAACCAAACATGAGCAAGACCGGAACAGTTAAGTTCTTCAACACCGACAAAGGTTACGGCTTCATTCAGCCGGACGATGGCTCTGCAGACAGCTTCGTTCACATTTCGGCAGTACAGGCTGCTGGAATGCAGACGCTGGATAAGGAACAGCGCCTCAACTACGAGGTTGAGCAGGGCCGTAATGGCAAGGAAAGCGCCGTGAACCTTTCGGCTGCCGATTGATCCTGACTAGTCGTCCGTCCGCGTCTAATCGACCGGGCGGACGACGCCCAATTCGTGGAGCCATGTAATGGCAAACACACAAAGCTATGCTTTTTGCATAGCCCGCGCAGATCAGGCAGCTGAAGAAGCCGCCGGCGCAATCCTGGATAACGTTCGCGATCGTGCTTTGCGTTCGGAAAAGACTTGGCGTGGCCTGGCAGAGCATGCTCGCGGTGTAGCCGAGGAGCGCGAGAAAGTTCGCGTAGAGAAATTAGAGGCCGCCGACGATCAGGCGTGATTTCACATTAAAGATTTGGTGAGATAATGCGAGGCATGCCCCTTGGGACGCCCTTCTAGAGTGCCCATCAAGACATAGCCGTTTTTCTCGTAAAAGGGTTTTGCTTGCCAGCTTGTCGTTTCAACAAGCGCGTTCTCGCAGTTCTGCTCCCGTGCAAAGTCCTCCGCTTTGCGAATAAGCTGCTTGCCCAATCCACGTCCTCTAGCGGTCTCTGACAGCCAGAGTAGTTCGATGTGCAAGGTGTTCCAGTAACACGCAGCCCTAACCCCGCCGATCAGCTTTTCTTCATCGTCAGTCGCGATCACATGGAAACGGACTTCGGCCTCGACAGGTTCGAGATCGGAAATCGTGCTGCGATTGAAGTCGACGATGCCGGTGCTTAACGCTTGAAACACTTCGGCTGCGGGATTGATATCGATCGCTATTGGCATCGGAAACGTCAGCCTACTGGCGGCTCATCCTTCAAAACCTCGTCTGTATCGTCCAGCGATAGTCCATGCTTCAGAAGCATGGGGATCTGCGAGAAGGTGAACAGAAAGGTAAGTGGGAGGAAGACCCAGATCTTGGCCCAGAGCCAGCTCTCGAAGCTCATGCTCCGCACCATAATTTCGTTCAACACGGCGAGGAAAAGGAAGAAGAACCCCCAATTGCGTGACAATTTCAGCCACCCTTTTTGCGTGACACCCTCGAAAGCGGCTTCGAGCAGAACCTGAAGCCAGGCGCGTCCTCTCAGCCAGCCTACGATCAGAACGCCGCCGAAGAGTAAGTAAATGGCCGTCGGTTTGAACTGTATGAACCGTTCGTCCCGCAGCCAAATGGTAAGCGCGCCGAAGCCTACAATGAGCGTGGTCGACAGAATCAGCATTGGGCTGACTTTCCCGAATTTCCATTTGCTGAATGCCAAAGCCACCACGGCAGCGACCATGAAGGCAATCGTACCGTAAATCACGGCCGCTATTTCGCCGAACGTGGAATCAGCGGGCGGCTGGGAAAATTTGTACACACCCAAAAAGACTAGAAGCGGGCCGTAATCTACTACGGTATGAAGCCATCCCGAGGGCTTTTTTCCCGTCGTGATATCGGTCTCATTCTTCGTCATACTTTTCGATCCATTATTGGCGCAGGCAGCGTCGCAGCTTCTACGTATATTCGCGTTGAGCGATCCAAGTGATTTCTCAACCGCATCGCTGACGAACGGGCCGGAACTTATGCAATTCCAGCGATCACGCGTGCGACCAAATCGGGATCGAAGGGGCGAAGATCGTCGATTTTTTCTCCCACCCCAATGGCGTGGATCGGAAGACCGTATTTTTCCGCGGCCTGAACCAGCACACCGCCTCGAGCTGTGCCGTCCAGCTTGGTCATTACAAGCCCGGTGACCCCAGCAACTTCCTTGAAGACGTCGATCTGCGAGAGAGCGTTCTGGCCGTTGGTCGCATCGAGCACCAGAACAACATCATGCGGTGCCTCGGGATTGAGGCGACCGAGCACTTTTCGGATTTTCGCCAATTCGTCCATCAGTTCGCGCTTGTTCTGCAGACGCCCTGCAGTATCGACTATCAGGACATCGGTGCCGATCTCGGTCCCCTTCTTGACAGCATCGAATACGATGCTCGCCGGGTCGCCCCCTTCGGGTCCGCGTACAATCGGCACACCTACACGGTCTGCCCAAGTCTGGAGCTGCCCGATAGCAGCTGCCCGAAAGGTATCGCCTGCGGCGAGCATGACATTGTAATCGTCTTCGACGAAAAGATGTGCCAGCTTGGCAATCGTCGTCGTCTTGCCGCTGCCGTTGACACCGATCACCAGCAATACCTGTGGCCGCGGAAACGCAGTGATTTCGAGAGGCTTGGCAACAGGGCGCAGTATGGCCGCAATTTCGTCCGCCACCGCCTGTTTCAGCTCATCGGCGCTAATTTCCAGCCCGAACCGTTTTTCTTTCAGGCGCGCACGGATACGGGCTGCAGCGCTTGGTCCGAGATCCGACATGATCAGCGCATCTTCGACATCGTCGAGCGTTGAATCGTCGAGCTTTGCCTTGCTAACTGCTTCGGTGAGATTTTCACTTAGGCGGTCAGAGGTTTTCTTGAAGCCACCGAACAGGCGCTCGGTCCAGCTGGGTTTGCTCATGACAGGAGATTGTCCTCAAGTGTCTTGGGCGTCACGGTGACGATAGAGCCGCGTGATGTACCTTGAGGCAGCTTTACGCGGGCGAATTCGGGTGAATAGCCTGTCCCGTCAGCTTCTGCGAGGACTTCGAGTGGTTTTTCTACCAGCGTCTCCGCCCAGTCAGTACGCAGCTTGGCGACTTGCGCACGCAGATCAGCGGCGCGCAATCTGATGATCGAACGTTCGATTTGCGGCATTCGCGAAGCCGGAGTGCCGGGCCGAGGAGAGTACGGGAAGATGTGCCCGTGAACGATATCGAGGTCGCGAACGATAGAGAGGTTGGCTTCGTGGTGTTCATCTGTCTCGGTCGGAAAACCAGCGATGAGATCCGCGCCCACGGCAATGTTTGATCGACGCGCTTTCAGGCGGCAAACCAGATCGAGAGCATCGGCACGACTATGCCGACGCTTCATGCGTTTGAGAATGAGATCGTGGCCGTGCTGCAGAGACAGGTGGATATGCGGCATGACCCGGCGCTCGCCCGCGAATAATTCGAAAAGCTCATCGTCGACCTCGATACCGTCGATGGAGGACATACGGAGCCGTGTAAGGGTAGGGAATGCGTGGAGTACCGAACTCACCAAAGAGCCCAGCTTTGGATTGCCGGGTAGATCCTGACCCCACGACGTGACGTCCACACCCGTGAGCACGACCTCAGCGGCGCCTGCATCGCGATGAATCGCGATTTCACGCAACACCTCCGCAATGGTGAGCGAGCGACTCTTCCCCCGACCTTGTGGTATGACGCAGAAGGTACAGGCATGGTCGCAGCCATTCTGGACGGCCACAAAAGCGCGGGTATGAAGCGTAGTAGAGGGTGCTTCTTTTGCGGGCACGTTCCATGCGCGCGGATCCAGCTTCGCTTTATTGGCAATGAGGCCGTCGACTTCAGGCATCGCACCAAGTTGCTCACGTTCGATATCGGCTGCGCAACCGGTCACAAGTAGCCGAGCGTCAGGGTTGGTCTTGCGTGCCTTGCGAATTGCCTGCCGAGTTTGCCGCACCGCCTCGCTTGTTACGGCGCAACTGTTGATCACGACGAGGTTCTCTTCTCCGGCCAGCATGGCGCGAATGCGCTCGCTTTCCGAAAGGTTAAGACGGCAACCAAGCGTAACGACTTCCGGCGGCTTCTGGGGCGCATTCATGCGTAGTCTTCCCACTCGAAAGTGCCGCGGAAACTCTCGCTTGCGGGGCCGGTCATGCGGATCGTCTCGCCTGCTTGCCATTCGATCTGCAAATCCCCACCCGGAAGAGCAATTGTAACTGAAGCATCGACAAGATTACGGCGCATTGCGTGAACCGCAGTCGCGCAGGCGCCGGTGCCGCAGGCGCGGGTCAGCCCTGCGCCGCGTTCCCACACGCGCAAGCGGATGCGTGTGCGATTTTCAATCGTTGCGACATTGACGTTGACGCGTTCTGGAAAAAGCGGATCGGTTTCTATTTCGAGTCCGAGATCATCCAGAGGAACGCTATCGCAATCATCGACGAACGCTATCACGTGCGGATTGCCCACGCTTACAGCTCCGGGCTCGTTCAGAGGCCCCCAGGCTACTGGCATGGAGAGGGTGTCCATGGGATAGGCGAGCGGGATTGCGTCCCATTCGAAACGTGGTTTGCCCATATCCACGCTCGCCCCACCATCGGTCGGCGAAGCGACTAGAATGCCGCCCTGTGTTTCAATGCGCGCTTCCTTGCCTTGCAGCAGGGTGACAGCACGCGTTGCATTCCCGCAGGCGCCCACCTCGCTGCCGTCGGCATTGAAGATGCGCATGCGGAAATCGGCTTGGGTGCTATGTTCGAGCAAAACCAACTGGTCGCAGCCAATACCAGTATTTCGGTCGGCAAGCGCCGAAGCTGTCGTTTGCGTCAAATCCGGTAGGTTCTGCTCGCGCGTATCCAACACGACGAAGTCGTTGCCGAGACCGTGCATCTTGATGAAAGGGACGCGCATGATTGCGCGCATCTAGGTGGTGATAAGGATCAGGTCCAGCCTCAGCCGGCGCGAATGCCGCTTTCGCGGACCTGTTCGCCCGCGCTGTCCAATTCGGCTCGAACCAGTTGATCCGATTGCTCGGGAGCTAAATCTGCGAGGCGCCCGCACGCCGCCAAGCGTTCCAATACCTTGCTTGCCGGTTCGGGGCGACCATAGTGATAGCCTTGGCCCTTCATGCTACCCCATTGCTTGAGGGCGGCAAGCACTTCGGCATTTTCGATGCCTTCCGCGGTAATGGGCAACTTCAATCCGTTGCTCATCGAGACGATGGCATTGACGAGTTGATCGCCATGCTCTTCGGTTTTCAGTTCACCGATGAAGCTGCGATCGATCTTAAGGCGATCGAAGGGCAGGCTGCGAAGCTGCGAAATGCTGGCATATCCTGTGCCGAAATCATCGAGGCTGACCCGCACGCCCTGGTTGCGCAGCGAAGTGATCATTGACCGCACCATGCCGATATTCTCATGCAGGCAGGTTTCCGTGATCTCGATTTCGAGGCGATATGCCGGGAAGCGATGCTCGAGCAACAATTTAAGGATCTTCTGGGCGAACCAGGGATCACGCATCTGCACCGGCGAAATGTTTACCGAAAGAGTGATCGATGGATGCCATTTCTTTGCATCTTCGAATGCCGCGACGATGAGCCCCTCGGACATTTGGGATATAACTCCGATTTCCTCGGCAATCGGAATGAAAATGTCGGGGCCGATCAAACCCATCTCTGGCGATTCCCACCTCGCCAGCATTTCGAAACCGACGATTTCGCCTGAATCCAGATCGATCTGCTGTTCGTAATAGGGTACAAACTCCCCGTTCTGAATGCCCCGCCTGATTCCGGCTTCGAGTTCATTGCGGAACCGAAGGTCGTTTTCCATCGAACCTTCAAACCAACAATAACGGTTCTTTCCGTGCTTCTTGGCATGATACATGGCGATATCAGCTTTATGCATCATGCTCTGCGCGCGAAGGTCTACCTCCCTTTCCGTCGCCTGGAGCGATGTTGCCACGCCGATCGAAACAGAGATTTCGATGGCAGCGTCCTTGTAAAGGACTGGTCGGGCGACCGTCTCTACCATGCGACCCAAAACAGGGTTGAGCCGATTATCGGCGGAGCCGATGAAAGGCACAGCGCAGATGAACTCGTCGCCTCCCAGTCTGGCGATATAAGAGCCTTCGGGAAGCAATGCCGAAATGCGCGCAGAAACTTCTCTCAGGACGCTGTCACCAGCGGCGTGCCCATTGAGGTCGTTCACCTGCTTGAAATTGTCGATGTCGATGGCGATCGTTGCGAGTTCTTGCTTGGGGGATTCTTGCTGAAGCCAAGCCTCCATTTTACAGACGAAGCTGCGGCGATTGAGGCAGGCCGTCAAATCGTCCATGTCGGCCTGACGCCGAGCTTCCTCTTCCGACTGCCTGCGTAGTTCAAGCTCCGTGCTCAATGCCTTGTATCTGTCCCATCCAAGCAGGATCAGGGCGATGTTAAGCAGAAGAGCATTAGTGAGCAGAAATTCCGACCCCGTCGGCTGCAAGTGGCCCGAGCGCACGATTTCCGGCAATACGGAGCCTGCGGAGGCCACGAAAATCGCGATCGCGGAAAGGGCAATTATCAAGGAAACGAGATTGCCGCCGCTCTTGATGGCGGAGGTCTGATCCCTGTTCTTGCGGTCCGGATTGAAATATTTCGCCAAGTTGATCCCCGATGAGTCGGCACCGCACTGGTAGGATTGTTCTGCCTAAAAACCGGTTAATCCGGATGATCACGGGCGCGCACGGTGGAAAAGGGTGATTGAGCCCGCTACGTGCCGAACCAGATCGCAATCACGAGAGAAAATTCGCATGGCACGATATTGGCTGATGAAGTCGGAACCGTTCAAATACAGCTGGGATGACCTGGTCGCCGAAAAGGAGGGGACGTGGGACGGTGTGCGTAACCATCGTGCAAAGAACAATCTCGCGGCGATGGAGGTCGGTGATCAAGCTTTCTTCTATCACTCCCGCGAGGGACTGGAGATCGTCGGCATTTGCGAAGTGAGCGTAGCAGGGATCACCGATCCGACCGATCCAGAAGGTAAATGGGCGGCGGTAAAGATCGTGCCGAAAACGAAATTGCCCCATCCCGTTTCCCTCAAGCAGATCAAGGCAGAGCCTCAGCTTGCCGATTGCGAGCTGGTGAAACTATCCCGGCTCTCCGTTGCTGAAATAAAGCCTTCCGAGTGGTCAATAATACTCGAAATGGCAGGCATTTAATCTTCGTCGCTTCAAACGTTCGACTGGTCGCATGGCGAGGAACGTAAACACCGGGACTACCGTTTCTTGATTGTAGACGCGCCGATGATCGGCGCTTGAAAATTAAGGAGACGAACCATGGGTGAACTGACCGAAAAGGCAAAAGGTAACGCCAACGAAGCCGCTGGCAACACCAAGCAGGCCGTAGCGGACGCCACCAACAATCCTAAGCTGGATCGTGAAGGCAAGCGCCAGGAAGCAAAGGGCGAAGCCCAGCAGTTCAAGGGTGAAGTCGAAGGCAAGCTTGGCAACGACGTCTAATCGAGCCCTTTTGCTAAACAGCGAGAGAAGGTCGTCTCCCAAGCGGGAGGCGGCCTTTTTCGCTTTCTACTTCTTGCGCAACCCGCTTATGGTTGCCCCGCTGGCTGCCAGCTGCTCGATCTCGATTTTGCAGTGGACGAGACGAAGCCCGGATCTACCTTGCGCCGCAATCAACGCGTCCTGGAACTCCTCGGTTGTCGATGCCGTGGCGGACCATCCGCCATACGCCGCCGCAAGCGCGGCAAAGTCAGGATTGGCGAGCTTGGTCCCGCTGATCCGCTCTTCGCCAGGAAACTCTCGTTCCTGATGCATGCGGATAGTGCCGTAAGCCGAATTGTCGACGATTAGCACGATAAGATTGGCACCATGCTGGATTGCGGTGGCCAGTTCCTGGCCATTCATCATGAAGTCGCCATCCCCTGCTACCGCAACGACCGTGCGCTGGGGATAGCGCAGGGCGGCAGCGACGGCCGCAGGCACTCCGTAGCCCATCGCGCCGCATGTCGGTGCGAGCTGCGCGGGAAAACCTTCGTAACGCCAATACCGGTGCCACCAGCCGGCGAAGTTTCCGGCTCCGTTGCAGACGATCGTGTCGGGCGGAAGAGTATCGCGCATGAACTGCACGCACTGGCCCATATCCAGCGCAAAGTCTGCCGGATGGGCGGTGGCCCAGTCCTTCCATTCCGCATGCGCCTGCGCCCCAGCATCGAAATCGATCGCATCTCCTTCGTCCCAGAGAGCTGCGCTCTCGGCGAATTCGGCCATGTCGGCGCAAATCGCTAGATCGGCGGGATAGACGCTGTTGAGCTCCGTGGCGTCCGGATGCACATGGATCAGCTTCCGGTCGTCCGCCGTGAGGGGCGGTACTGTGTACCCATCGGTGGTGGCTTCACCCAACCTCGCGCCCACAGCAATGACGAGATCGGCGTCTTTGACGCGCTGGACCAGCTTGGGGTTGGGGCCGTAGCCAAGGTTGCCCGCATAGACGCGGCTGGAGGGAGAAATCGCATCCTGGCGGCGGAAGGCTGTGGCAACGGGAATGCCCAACCGCTCCGCGAACAGCTGGAAATACTCGCGCGCCTTTGCATTCCAGCCTGCGCCGCCAATGATGGCGACGGGTGAAGCGGCGTCTCCGATCAGAGCCATCATCGCCTGCATCGCGTCTGGGCAGGGCGCCTGGGCTGGCCGTTCGACGCGCGACCGTGGCTTGGCGTCTGTATCGCGGCCAAGCATGTCTTCCGGCAAAGCCAGCACGACAGGACCGGGACGGCCCGAGATTGCCGTGGCATAGGCCCGCGCCACATATTCGGGAATACGATCCGCGCTGTCGATCCGCGCAGCCCATTTCGTGATCGGCGCGAAGAATGCGGCAAAATCCACTTCCTGAAAGCCTTCGCGATCGCGCATCTCGCTATCCACGTCGCCCACGAACAGGATCATCGGCTGCGAATCCTGCATGGCGACGTGGACGCCGATGCTGGCATTCGTGGCGCCCGGACCGCGGGTAACGAAGGCCACGCCGGGGCGCTGCGTCATCGCACCGTCGGCGCAGGCCATCATCGCCACGCCGCCTTCCTGTCTGCAGGTGACCAGATCGATGGTTTCCTGCTGTCCCAGCGCATCCAAGACCTGAAGGAAGCTTTCGCCCGGCACGGTGAAGATGCGTTCGCATCCCTGCTCGATCAGGCAGGCGACGAGGAGCTTTGCGGCGGCGGGGGTAGGGCGCTTGGTCATGCTGCTGCGGTTAGCCCCGCTGCGCCTGCCGTGCAATCGCCCGTGCCATGCCGCCCACTGGTCAGACCGGCGAGCCAAAGCTGTCCCGAATTGGGATCGCGCGTTTTTGCCGGGAAACCGATGGTTAAGAAAGCGTTAAAGCTCATGTTATGAGACGCGCCCTGGTCCTCTCTAGTGAAAGCGCCCGCCATTGGATGCGGGCCCAGATCCCCCAGCGCCGCGCGATGTTTGCCGACACGCCCGGCCCGGCGAGTGTGGACTGGAAGATCACCGCGAACGATGTGCGCGGTGTCGCGACCACCTATTTCGCCACCCTGGTTGCAGTGCTCGCCTTCATCGTCTGATCGGCTACTGCCGCCGCATCCCGCTCGGCCAGCAGCAGTTTGCGCCCCAGCCATGCCGAGAACACGCACATGGCGGCGCTGATCAGCACCTGCTCCACGATCGGCACGCCTGCCGCGCTCATCCCCATCGCCAGCAATGATCCGCCCACCATCGCGCCTGAATTGACGATGTTGTTCGCCGCGATCGTGCGCGAGGCTTTCTCCGGCGAGGCGCGGGTGGTCAGGAATGCATAGAGCGGCACCACGAACATGCCCCCCGCGATCGCCACGCCCAGCAGGCACAGCAGGATCAGGCTGGCCATCGGCCAGGCGAGGAAACCGGCGATGTTCAGCAATTGCGTGGGCTGGTCCGTTTCCCACACCTTGCACACCGCATAGAAGGCGACGACGAACGCGCCCATGGCGAGCACCGATTGCGGCGCATAGCGGGCGGAAACCTCGCCTTTGAGCAAGGCGCCGACAGCGACCGATCCGATGGCCACGCCGATCGAGAACACCACCAAGAACAGGCTGGCCACTTCCTTGCTGGCCATGAGCACGTTCTTGGCCAGCGGAGGGAACTGGATGAACAGCACCGCGCCGATGGTCCAGAAGAAGCTGATGGCGAGGATGGCGAAGTAGATCTCGCGATTGTGCATCGTTTCGCGGATCAGCCGGTTCGATGCGCGCAGGATGTGCCAGTCCAGTTCCTCGACCTCTCCCTGGGCAGGGGCGGTGGGGACCTGGCGGCTGACGAGATAGCCGGCAATCGAGGTGATGATGATGCCCACCGCGGCAGCTTCCACCGGGATCCAGCCGGCCAGGATCGTACCCGCAAGAATGGCGATATAGGTGCCCGCCTCGACCAGCCCCGTCCCGGCGAGCACTTCCTCGCGTTTCAGATGCTGCGGCAGGATCGCGTATTTGATCGGCCCCAGGAAGGTCGACTGGATGCCGGTCATGAACAGGGCCAGAAGCATCAGGATGATCGGGAAGGTTGTCTGGATGCCGAGGATGTTCACCGGCAGATCGTAGCCGCGCCAGGCCAGATAGAGGCCGCTTGCCCCGATCAGCATCAGCAGGATCTCGAAGGCCTTCACCCGGCGGATGATCACCGCCTTGTCACGCATGTCCGCCAACTGCCCCGCCAATGCGGACAGGACGAAGAAGGGCAGGATGAACAGGCCCGAAGCGACTGCAGAGAATATGCCTTCCGCTTCTTCCGATTCGTAGATCTGGTAGACTACGAACAGGACCATCGCAGTCTTGTACAGATTGTCGTTGAAGGCATTGAACAGCTGGGTCACGAACAGCGGCAAGAACCGCCGGGACCGCAGCAAATGTGTGCTTGTGAACATGAACCCCCGGGAAGAACCCTTCCGTTTCGCCCCCTTCGTAGAGAGATAGCCGCAGCGGACAACCCTGCATTGTTTCTTTTGCGGTAAGACGTTTGCCGTTAGGGGAACGTCACCGATGCTGAATTTGCCCAACATTCTCACCCTGTCGCGTATCGTTGCGATTCCCCTCCTTGCCTTCCTGCTGTGGTGGCCGGGCTGGGCCAGCGGTTATCTGATGGCCTTTGCGCTGTACTGCGCCATGGGCATTACCGACTATTTCGATGGCTATCTTGCGCGCACCAGCGGCACGGTGTCGAAGCTGGGCATCTTCCTCGATCCGATCGCGGACAAGATCATGGTCGCCGCGGTCATCCTCGTGCTGGCGGCACAGGGCGTGCTGCGTGGTCCCTATGTGGGCGATGCGCATGTCATTGCCGGGCTGATCATCCTGATGCGCGAGATCGCGGTATCGGGCCTGCGCGAATTCCTCGGCGGCCTGCAGGTCTCCGTGCCCGTGAGCCGACTGGCGAAATGGAAGACGACCTTCCAGCTGCTCGCGCTCGGCTCGCTGATCCTGGGCCAGGGCCTGCCCGGCTGGAACGTGATGATCGGCACGGTAGATGCCAACATCCCGCACACGGTCGGCCTGATCACTCTGTGGGCCGCTGCGGTGATGACCGTGGTAACCGGCTGGGACTATCTGCGAGTCGGCCTCAAGCACATGGACTGACCGTATGACACCGACCGGGGGTTTTGCAAAAACTCCTCCATTCCCGGCAAGTACGGTGTTCTGCGGCTGGCGGCGAATTTCAGGCGCATCGGCTGTCAACTTCCGCTTGCGGTGAAATTCAACCGGTCTGGCCCCGTCAGCAGCAGTGAAATTTTTTGTCGGGGCGAGCACGGCCAGCATGGTCTGATGGCTGGCAGAAAACAGGCGTGTAGGAAAACGGGTTTTGCGGCGGCGATGAGGCGCGAAGCAACTGCGCGTCTCTGAGCACAGTCCTCAATCCTTCATCGCGATGGCCTGAACTTTCACTTTGGCTCCGAAAGGAAGGCGGGCCGCCTCGTAAATCGTGCGGGCGGGGGGATGGGTAAACAGCTCTGCGTAAAGCGCGTTGACCTCGGGCAGGTCGTCGAGGTCCGCGAAGGCGAGGTCTACGTAGACGATTTCATCGGGCGCAAAGCCTGCTTCGCGAGCGATCGCAAACACCAGTTCGAATGCGCGGGCTGCTTCCTCACGCGCGCTGCCTCGCCGGTAGCCGTCGTCATAAACCGCCAACTGCCCGGAGATATGGCAGGTCTTTCCGACGACCACGGCGTTCGAGATGGGCGACGGTGATTTCGGCACCCCAGGTACGTCGATAATGTAGCGGCGTTCAGCCATTTCGGCAGTTCCTCGTCATTTTCGAAATTCGAGTCTGGTGGGGGCTATTTGTTCAAAACTGCCGCTTTCACTGCGAATTTGCTTCGCAGACTAGATCTCCGAGGCGTTCGAGACGCTCTTCCCATTCTCGGCGGTGAAAGTTGATCCAGTCCTGCAGGGCGACAAGTCCCGCGGGGTCGAGCTGGCAGGTTCGGGTCCTCCCGACCTTGCTGGAGCGTGCGAGCCTGGCCTTCTCGAGAACTGCAAGGTGCTGGCCGACCGCCGTCTTGCTGATGTCGAGAAACGCGGAAAGTTCAGAGATCGTCGCAGGATGGTCCGAGAGCAGGCCCACCAT
Organism: uncultured Erythrobacter sp.; assembly: GCA_947504155.1. Taxonomy (GTDB): domain Bacteria; phylum Pseudomonadota; class Alphaproteobacteria; order Sphingomonadales; family Sphingomonadaceae; genus Qipengyuania. The sequence continues at coordinate 690,230 of CANNGF010000001.1, read as the reverse complement.
CCGTCTGCGGTTCGCGTCACCCAAAGCGTGAAACAACGCGTCAGCCCGGGTTGGATCTATGATGCGCGGTGCAGTGGAATTCATACGGTGCCCGCGCTGCTTGCCATCGCATCCAGCAGATACTCCCACCCCATCCGGCGCATCGCCGGGCCATCGGCGCCTTCCATATAGACTGCCTGATGGGTCAGCACCACTTCCGTTTCACCTTCCTTGGGAGCGATCTCCACCGTCACGACTGCCGCCGACACCCGAGCCTGATCGACATCGAGTGTCTGGAAGAACACAATTCGTTCATTCTCGACAATCTCCGCATAAGTCGAGATCCAGCATAGTTCCTGCCCGGCAATCGGCGTGCCTGGCAACATTCGGGCTGTCAGTCTTTCTTCGCCGCCCGGTCTGAAATCGAAGCTGTAGGACAATGGTTCATGCGAGGGGCTGGCGGCGTACCATCGGCTTTTGCGGTCCTGAAAGGCGAAGGCGCCGAAAATTGCGCTTGGTGACGCGCTGTATGTCTTCCGAATCTCGAAGGTATCGTGGGTCAAGCTCATCGCCAGGCTCCTTGGTGAAGTGCTGGCTTCACTATCCGCTGGGCTGTAATTGGTCAAGTCTCGACTTCACTATCCTGACTGGATCGTCCTCACCGAGGAAGAGCCTTTGACTTTTGAAAAATGAAATGTGTATGGAGCATAAACGTTTCATATATTCAGGAATTCCCATGGGCCTCGTCAAAATAAATGAAGACCTGCACGAGCAGGTGCGTGCTGCCAGTGCGGTCATGTGCCGGTCGATCAACGCGCAGGCCGAATTCTGGATGAAGATCGGGCGGCTGGCGGAAGCCAATCCCACGCTGTCCTTCAACGAGATCGTGTCGCAGCAGCTCGCGCTGGCGAGCGAGGAAGAAGGCGCGGTCCGCGCGGCGGCCTGATATGGTCAAGACACCTGACGAAATCGCCCTGATGCGCGCCTCCGGGCGTTTGCTGGCCTCGGTGTTCGAAATGCTCGACGGGCTCGACCTGCAAGGCATGTCGACGATGGAAATCAACGATCTGGTGGAGCGGTTCATTCGCGAGGATCTGCAATCGCGGCCCGCCAGCAAGGGGCAATATGGCTTCGCCTATGTGCTGAACTGCTCGATCAATGAGGAGGTCTGCCACGGCGTCCCTTCGGCGAGCAGGGTCGTGCAGGACGGCGATATCATCAATCTGGACATCACGCTGGAGAAGGACGGTTTCATCGCCGATTCCAGCAAGACCTACATGGTCGGCAATGCGTCGGCGCAGGCCCGGCGGATCGTCAGGATCGCGCAGGAGGCCATGTGGGCGGGCATCCGCCAGGTTAGGCCGGGCGGGCATCTGGGGGACGTGGGTTTCGCGATCGAGAAACACGCCAAGAAGAACGGCTGTTCGGTGGTGCGCGAATATTGCGGTCACGGGATCGGGCGCGAGATGCACGAGGACCCGCAAGTGCTCAATCACGGAAAACCGGGGCGGGGCGTGCGGCTGCGCGAAGGCATGACCTTCACGATCGAACCGATGGTCAATCTGGGCAGTCGGCACACGCAAACTCTGGATGACGGGTGGACTGTGGTTACGAAGGACGGAAAGCTATCCGCCCAGTTCGAACATACAGTGGCAGTGACCGCCGATGGCGTCGAAGTGCTGACCTTGCGGCAGGACGAGCGCGCCTGATCGCAAGCCGCTGGGTCAGCCTGCCCGCAATTCCTCGGCCAGCAGTTCGAAATCGTCCCGTCGGGGGGAATTCTTGCGCCAGATGAGTGCGATTTCGCGGCTGGCGAGGCTGGATTTTAGCGGCCGCGCGACCACTTCGGTGCCGTTGAGGATACCGGCGTCCACCGCCATTTCGGGCAGCATGGTGAGGCCGAGGCCATTGTCGACCATCTGCACCAGCGTGTGCAGGCTGGTGCCGATCATGGTGGTTGAACCGCGCAGTTCCGGGCGGTTGCAGGCGGCCAGTGCGTGGTCTTTCAGGCAATGCCCGTCTTCCAGCAGCAGCAGGCGGCCTTCATCGATCATGTCGGCGGTGACCACCGCGGGCGGATCGCGCGGATCGTCCTTGGGGAAGGCGACATAGAGCGGATCGTCGGCGATATGCGCCTTTTCCACCTCGCCGGTCGAAAAGGGCAGGGCGAGCAGCACGCAGTCCACCCGGCCGTGCTGCAGCGATTCCACCGCATCATGGCTGGTTTCCTCGCGCAGGAAGAGTTCGAGATCGGGCCGTTCCCGGCGCAGGCGCGGCAGGAAACGCGGCAGCATGAAGGGTGCGATGGTGGGAATCACGCTCATGCGCAATTGCCCCGCCAGCGGCTTGCCCGCGGCCTGGACCAGATCGGCCAGTTCCTCCGTTTCTCGCAGCACGCGGTGGGCCTTGTCGACCACCTGATTGCCCAGCGCTGTAAACCTGACCACCCGGCGGCTGCGTTCGACCAGCGTCACACCCAGCAGCGATTCAAGCTCGCGAATGCCCGCCGAAAGCGTCGATTGCGACACGAAGCTGGCATCGGCAGCGCGGCCGAAATGGCCATGCTCGTGCAGAGCGACGAGATATTGCAGCTGCTTGAGGGTAGGGAGGTAGGTGCTCACCCGGCTTCGACCTCGTCGCCGGTGATCACTTCGTCCTGAGCCGCGATCATGTCCGCGCGCACATCGTCAGTATGGGTCATCAGCAGGCGGCCATCCTTCACCGCGAAGGCCAGCCGGCCCTCGACCAGTTCGAGCGCGTCCTTGCCGAAGACTTCATAACGCCAGCCTTCGAGGATCGGCAGCTTGCGGACCCCAGCGGCCAGCGCCTCCATCTCGTCCGCCCGCGTGAGCAGGCGCGAGGCCACGTCGATCTCGCGCGCGCGGATCTTGAGCAACAGCTTGAGCAGGTCGGCCACCAGCGCACCTTCCTTGCCCAGCGGCGCGCCGCGCTTGGGCTTGTCGGGCATTTCGTCCTTCGGCAGCGGTTCGGCCTTTTCGAGCACTTTCATCAGACGCTTGCCGATGTCATTGTCTTTCCACGCATTCGACAGCCCGCGCACCTTGGTAAGGTCGGCCTGTTTCTTGGGCGGGTGACTGGCGATATCGGCCAGCGTTTCATCGCGCATGATGCGGCCGCGCGGGATGTTCTTGTGCTGCGCTTCCGTCTCGCGCCATGCGGCCAGACTTTTCAGCCGCCCGAGCACGGTGGGATTGCGGCCCGGCGAACGGATGCGTTTCCAGGCGATTTCCAGATCGTTGGCATAGTTCGCCGGATCGGCGAGCTTTTCCATTTCCGCATCCAGCCAGACGCCGCGCCCGGTCCTGATCAGCTTGTCCAGCAGCTTGGGAAAGATCTTGGACAGATGCGTTACATCGCCGATGGCATATTCGATCTGCCGGTCGGTCAGGGGGCGGCGGCTCCAGTCGGTGAAGCGCGCGCCCTTGTCGACTGTGATGCCCAGCCAGCTTTCGACCAGATTGGCATAGCCGATCTGTTCGTTCTGGCTGATCGCCATCATCGCGATCTGGGTGTCGAAGATGGGGTGGGGCGTCTTGCCGGTGAAATTGTAGACGATTTCCACATCCTGCCCGCCGGCGTGGAAAACCTTGAGGACATCCTCGTTCTCGCACAGCAGGTCCCACAGCGGGGTGAGGTCGATGTCCTCGGCCAGCGGATCGATTGCCGCGGCTTCTTCCTCATTGGCGATCTGCACTAGGCACAGTTCCGGCCAATAGGTGTTTTCGCGCATGAATTCGGTGTCGACAGTGACGAAATCGCTCTTCGCCAGGCGCTCGCACAGATCGGCGAGAGTGTCGGTGTCGGTAATCAGATCGTGTATTTTCATCGTATCATTTCTGTCTATCGAGCGGAGTACCGCTCCCGCACCGCGTGCGAACCTTGACAAAAGCCCGCTGGTGCCCTGTTAGCGCGCGCGATTCCGAGTTAAGGAGCCGCCACGCCCGCGCCCTTAGCGCCATACATCCTAAATTGGAAAGAATTCCAGATGCACGCCTATCGTACCCACACCTGCGCACAGCTGACCAAGGACAATGTCGGCGACACCGTTCGCCTGTCGGGCTGGGTGCATAACAAGCGCGACCATGGCGGCGTTCTGTTCGTCGACCTGCGCGATCACTACGGCATTACCCAGATCGTTGCCGATAGCGACAGCCCCGCGCTGCCGGTGCTGGAAAAGCTGAAGCTGGAATCGGTCGTCACCATCGACGGTACGGTGAAGGCGCGCGACGAAGTGGCGGTCAACAAGAACCTGCCCACCGGCGAGATCGAGGTGTTCGCCCGCGAAGTGGAAATCCAGAGCCGCGCCGAAGACCTGCCGCTGATCGTCAATCAGGCGGAAGACTATCCGGAAGAAACGCGCCTCAAATACCGGTTCGTCGACCTGCGGCGTGAGCGCGTGCATGCCAATATCATGCTGCGCAGCAAGGTCATTTCCTCGCTCCGCCAGCGGATGATCGCGCAGGGCTTCAACGAATTCCAGACCCCGATCCTCGGCGCATCCAGCCCCGAAGGTGCGCGCGACTATCTGGTGCCCAGCCGTCTGCACCCGGGCCGCTTCTACGCGCTGCCGCAGGCGCCGCAGATGTTCAAGCAGCTGCTGATGGTCGCCGGTTTCGACCGTTACTTCCAGATCGCGCCCTGTTTCCGCGACGAAGACCTGCGCGCTGACCGCAGCCCCGAATTCTACCAGCTCGACTTCGAGATGAGCTTCGTGACGCAGGAAGATGTCTTCCAGGCGATCGAACCGGTGCTGGCCGGCGTGTTCGAGGAATTCTCGGGCGGCAAGACAGTGACGCCCGCCGGCGAATTCCCGCGCATCCCCTATGCCGAAGCGATGCTGAAATACGGCAGCGACAAGCCCGATCTGCGCAACCCGCTGATCATCAGCGACGTCACCGATCACTTCCAGAAGTCGGGCTTCGGCCTGTTCGAGAAGATCGTGGGCGGCGGTGGCCGCGTGCGCGTGGTCCCAGCTCCGAACACCCATGAGAAGAGCCGCAAGTTCTTCGACGAGATGAACGACTGGGCGCGCCGCGAAGGTTTCGCAGGCCTCGGCTATGTCACCCGCAAGGGCGGCGAATTCGGCGGCCCGATCGCCAAGAACCACGGCACTGAAGGCATGGAAAAGCTCTATGCCGAATTGGGCCTGGGCGAAAACGACGGCCTATTCTTCGCCGCGGGCAAGGAAAAGGAAGCCGCCAAGCTGGCCGGTGCCGCACGCACCCGCGTTGCCGAGGAACTGGGCCTGATCGAAGAAGGCTGCTTCAAGTTCTGCTGGATCGTCGACTTCCCGATGTTCGAGTATGACGAAGACGCCAAGAAAGTCGATTTCAGCCATAACCCGTTCTCCATGCCGCAGGGCGAGATGGAAGCGCTGGAAACCAAGGATCCACTGGACATCCTGGCATGGCAGTATGACATCGTCTGTAACGGCTACGAGCTCTCTTCGGGCGCCATCCGTAACCATCGCCCGGACATCATGTACAAGGCCTTCGAAATCGCCGGTTACAGCCAGGAAGATGTCGATGCGAACTTCTCGGGCATGATCGAGGCGTTCAAGCTGGGCGCGCCGCCGCATGGTGGCTCGGCACCGGGTATCGACCGTATCGTCATGCTACTGGCGGACGAGCCCAACATTCGCGAAGTCATCGCCTTCCCGCTCAACCAGAAGGCGCAGGACCTGATGATGGGCGCGCCCAGTCTGGTGTCTCAGAACCAGCTGCGCGATGTGCATGTGCGCCTGTCGCCCGGCGCGATCGAAGCGCAGAAGACCGCGAAGTCGGGGGAAGAAACCGACATGAACGGCACCGCCACCGATCGGGATACGCCCGAGCGTAGCGACGATAAATAACGTGAAAAAGGGCGCGGAGCCGAAACTCCGCGCCCTCCTTCAAACGACTACTCGGTGATTAGTCGTATTGCTTCTCGATCATGTCGCCGAAGCGTTCACCTTCGCAGATTTCCGCGTAGCACTGCTGTACCACGGCGCGTTCCTGCGCCTCGAGCTGGTCGCTGTTGAGCGCCTTTTCGAACTTGCCCTTGATGTAGTCTTCGCCTTCTTCGACACGTTCCGCAGCGGCTTCGTCATTGCTTTCGAATGCGGTGCTGATGCTCTGCCACATCTGGTGTGCTTCGCCGGTCATGGTGCCCTTGGTCACCAGCTCGTCGCCCTGGCGTTCAAGTTCCGCATTCATCTGACGCAGTGTCGCTTCGCGCTGACTTGCGCGCTGCTGCAGCGCCTGCTTGAGCTGGGGGCTATCGGCTTTTTCGCCTGCCTGGCGGTAGCCTTCGACCGAATCGAAGGTGGTGTCGGTGAGGCTTTTGAAAGTTGTGGTAGCCATTGAATTTACTTCCCTTTTGGATTTGGTTACTGTTCACACAATGGCCGAAAGCGCTAATGGGTTCGCGTAAGGAGACGAGTTGCCCTTGCGCTGCGCTGCGGCGTTGACTAGGGCGATGGCCAACTATCAAACCCCTAAGATTGAGAGGGAAAAGAATGAGCGATACTGCCGACCGCGTGCAGAAGATTGTCGTCGAGCATCTCGGCGTCGAGGCCGACAAGGTCACCCAGGAAGCAAGCTTCATCGATGATCTGGGCGCTGACAGCCTCGACATCGTCGAGCTGGTCATGGCGTTCGAAGAAGAATTCGGCGTGGAAATCCCCGACGATGCGGCTGAGAAGATCACCACCGTCGGCGATGCGACCAAGTATATCGAAGAGCATAAAGGGTAAGCCAGCAGGCTTAGCTTTCAGCTTTTCATGACCTGCGCCCCGGGTGCAGGACCGGACAGGCCCGACCCCGACGATGGGCCGGGCCTGTTGTCTTTTTTGCGGAGAAATTCATGCGTCGTGTGGTCGTTACCGGACTTGGCCTCGTCACCCCCCTGGGCGGAGACGTCGAAACCAGCTGGGCCAACCTGATTGCGGGCAAGAGCGGGGCGGGGCAGATCACCCGTTTCGATGCCTCGAACCAGAAGGCGACGATCGCCTGCGAGGTGAAGGACAAGGACCATCCCTGGGGCTTCGACGCTGACAAGCGTGTCGATCCGAAGATCCAGCGCCAGGTCGATCCGTTCATCGTCTTCGGTCTCGATGCCGCCGGTCAGGCGCTCGAAGATGCCGGCCTCACCGAAATGGACGAAGCGACGCGCGAACGCGCCGGCGTGTCCATCGGCGCAGGCATCGGCGGCCTGCCGGGGATCGAGAAGGAATCGGTCAATCTGCACGAACGCGGCCCGGGCCGTGTCAGCCCGCACTTCGTCCACGGACGCATTATCAACCTGATCAGCGGCCAGGTTTCGATCCGCTATGGCCTGATGGGCCCGAACCACGCCGTGGTTACCGCCTGCTCGACCGGCGCCCACTCGATCGGCGATGCAGCGCGCATGATTCGCGATGACGATGCGGACATCATGCTGGCGGGCGGTTCGGAATCGACCGTCAATCCGCTCGGCATCGCAGGCTTCGCGCAGGCCCGTGCGCTCAACACCGACATGAACGACCAGCCCGAAAAGGCCAGCCGTCCCTATGACAAGAACCGCGCCGGTTTCGTCATGGGCGAGGGCGCCGGTGTGGTCGTGCTCGAAGAATACGAGCACGCCAAGGCACGCGGCGCAAAGATCTATGCCGAAGTGACCGGCTATGGCCTGTCGGGCGATGCCTATCACGTCACCGCGCCGCATCCCGAAGGCCGGGGCGCGGAACTGGCCATGCGCATGGCATTGAAGAAAGCGGGGCTGGAGCCTTGCGACATCGATTACGTCAACGCCCACGGCACATCGACCATGGCGGACACCATCGAACTCGCCGCAGTGAAACGCGTGCTGGGTGACGATCTCTGCGGTGCATCGATGAGCTCGACCAAATCCGCCATCGGCCACTTGCTCGGCGGCGCGGGCGCGGTGGAAGCGGTGTTCTGCATCCTTGCCATCCGCGACCAGATCGTTCCGCCAACGCTCAACCTCGACGATCCCGACGAAGGCACCGAGGGTGTCGATCTGGTGCCGCATACGGCGAAGAAGCGCGAAGTGAATGCGGTCCTCAACAACAGCTTCGGCTTTGGCGGGACCAATGCATCGCTGATCATGCGGAAGGTCGACTGACATGAAGAAGCTCGGCCTCGCAGCGGGGGCCGTGGTCCTTCTGGGGCTGGCGGGCCTCATCTGGTTCGCCAGCGGTTGGTACGGCTCGGCCGATGTCGAGGAAGATACCAGCTTCATCGTGCCGCAGGGCTCGACGCTGACTGCCGTTGCCGGTCTGCTGGCGGACGAAGGGCTGATCGATTCGTCGGACAGCTTCCTGCTGCGCGCGAAGATCCTGGGCTCTGCCGATCCGATCCAGGCGGGCGAGTTTCTCATCCCGGCCGGTGCCAGCGCGTCACAGATCCTCGATACCTTCCAGAACGGGCAGGTGATCCGCCGGTTCGTAACCGTGCCGGAGGGCCTGCCTTCGATCATGGTATGGGAACGCCTGATGGCGGAAGACCTGCTGACGGGCGAGGTTCCGGTGCCTGAGGAAGGCTCGGTGCTGCCCGACACCTATGATTTCGAACGCGGTGAAAGCCGGGCCTCTGTCGTGGCCCGCATGCAGGCTGCAATGAATGAATATCTGGCGCAGGCGTGGGCTGACCGGTCTGCGAACGCCGTGGTGAAATCGCCCGAAGAAGCGATCATTCTCGCCTCTGTCGTGGAGAAGGAAACGGGCGTCCCGGAAGAGCGGCGCATGGTGGCAGGCGCACTCTCCAACCGCGTCCGCATCGGCATGTCGCTGGGCGCAGATGCGACGACGATCTATCCCATCACAAAGGGCAAGCCGCTGGGGCGGCGCATCAAGATTTCGGAACTGCGCGACAAGAACCCCTACAACACGCGCGCCATCGCGGGTCTGCCGATCGGACCGATTACCAATCCGGGGCGCGAGGCGATCGCGGCGGTGCTCGATCCGGCCGAGACCAAGGCGCTCTATTATGTGGCAGACGGCAGCGGCGGGCATGTCTTTGCCGAGACGCTCGATCAGCATAATCGCAATGCAGCAGCGTGGCGCAAGCTGCGCCGCGAGCGCGGGGAAATGTGAGCGAGGCGGACGCTCCCCTGATCCTGACGGCGGAACTCCCGCCCGAACTACATCGCCAATATACCGCCTTGCGTACCGAGCATTTCCCGCCGGAGCGAAATTATCTCGAAGCGCATGTGACGCTCTTTCACGCGATCCCTGCCCAATGTGCGGATGAATTGCGGCGCTATCTCGCGCGCTTGGTGGGGGAGGTTGCACCGATCCGCGGGCAGGTAGAAGGTCTGATGTCGCTGGGCGGCGGGACTGCAATCAAGCTTGCCAGCCCCGATCTCCTCGCCCTGCGCGACGAGATTGCGGAACATTTCCGCGGAATGCTGACACACCAGGACCAGCACCGGCCCCGGCTGCATGTGACCATCCAGAACAAGGTTACGTCGAAGGAAGCAAAGGCACTGCAGGCCGCTCTTTCCGGGATGATCGAGCCGCAGGAAATCGCTTTTCCCGGCCTCGCCCTGCATGCCTATCGCGGCGGCCCATGGGAATTTATCCGCCGCTTCGCATTTCGGGGGAAATGAGTGTTGACCACACGGCTCGCTCGCCCTAATGCGCCGCCTGCCGAGCGGGCAACTGCCCGCCACGCGGCCCTGTTCGGGGCGGAGTAGCTCAGGTGGTTAGAGCAGCGGAATCATAATCCGCGTGTCGGGGGTTCGAGTCCCTCCTCCGCTACCAATCTCGAATCCGCATGGGTTCGCTTGCTTCCGCACGCATCCGTAAAAATCAATTAAAACAAAATGATGTGAGTGATTCGCGTCCGCTTGCGTGCGCATGCATTCGCTTGAAGCCGGATTTGGTGTGGGGGTATTTTGGGGGTATTTTCCGGGGGTAGCGAAAAGGAGCGATACCCCCAATGGCCTTGAGTGAGATTCTGATCAAAAAAGCGAAAGCGGCTGAGCGTCCATACAAGCTTGCGGATGGGGAGGGATTATTCCTCCTTGTGCAAAAGAACGGCTCGAAGCTCTGGCGGCTGAAATACCGGTACCACGGGAAAGAGAAGCTGCTTTCTTTCGGTGCCTACCCCGAAGTCGGAATAGCGGCCGCAAGAGAACTCAAGAGAGCTGCCAAGGGTGTGCTGGCCGAAGGCAGGGACCCGATGGTTCACAAACCGGGTCGAGACTTCGAAGAGGCGAAGACCTTCAGGGCGATTGCCACCATGTGGCATGAGAACAGAGCAAGTAGTCTCAATCCCGCCCATGCGAAGCGTGTGTGGTCGCGGATGGAGCAGGACGTGCTTCCTGTCTTGGGCGAGCTCATGATGCATGAGATAACTCCACCAGAAGTCTTGAAGGTCATTCGGAAGATCGAGGAGCGCGGCGCGCTCGACATCAGTCGACGGGCCAAGCAGTGTATTGGTCAGGTATTCCAGTTCGCGATTGCCAGCGGACTTTGCGATTCCGATCCAACGGCGCATCTTCGGGGGGCTTTGAAGCCACGTCCTCGGGTCAAGCATATGGCGAAGCTGCCTCTGGCACAGCTACCCGAACTCATCATCAAGATGGAGCGATACCAGGAAGAGGGTGAGAGACGATCCGAAATTACGCGGGCGGCATTGACCTTTGCGCTTCTTACATGGGTCCGGACAAAGGAACTCCGGTTTGCCAAGAAGCAAGAGTTTGAGGATCTAGCTGGAAACTCACCAGTTTGGCGCATTGGCGCTAATCGGATGAAAATGGGCCGCGAGCATATCGTGCCATTGTCGCGACAAGCCGCTTCTCTTGCTCAAGATATGATCCGCAAGTCCGAAGCCGAATACGTCTTTCCAGGCCAGAAACCCAAGATGCCGCTTTCCGAGAATACGATGATCTATGGCCTCTATCGGCTCGGTTACCACGGGCGACAAACTGTTCACGGCTTCAGGGGTCTGGCGAGCACCTGGGCGAATGAGCAGCTGGTCGAGGTCGGCGAACCACCGATGTGGATCCGCAGATATCATGAAGATTGGGTCGAACTGCAATTGGCACACAGCGAAGAGAACGAGGTTCGCGGGGCATACAATGCTGCCGAATATCTCGCTCCCCGTCGTGCAATGCTGCAGGATTGGGCAGACTTCCTCGATTCCATCGGTGGCAAAGCACAAAACATAGCTGTGTTGAGAGCCGCTTGACCTGCTCCTAGGCGGGCACCTGCCCCAGCCATTCGACGCGAAGGCGGTCGAACCCGACAACGATACCCTCTGCGGTAACCTCAAATCCAAAGTCTTCGTTCGAGGGTTCGTAGTCTTCGAGAACCCAATGATCTCCGGCATCGGTTACAATTGCAGTTCCCCGAGGAAGGTGCTCGAGCCGTCCGCTGATCCTTTTCCGATTCGTAGTCATATCGAGCTGTATGCCATCCATCGGCCGGTAACGCTCTTCACATATCCAGGTGTTTCCCGATTTTCCGGTATCCCGCCGGCTCGCGACACGGCGCCGGGTCCAGCATTGTATGCAGCCAGCGCCAGATGGATCGCACCGAAACGCTCTAGCATCTGCTTCAGATACCGCGCGCCGCCATCGATGTTCTGAGCTGGGTCGTGACGATTGCTCACACCAAGTTCCCTTGCCGTTCCCGGCATGAGTTGAGCGAGCCCAGCGGCGCCAGCCGGACTGATCGCCATCGGGTTGAACCGCGATTCCTGCCAAATCAGGGCCTGAAGCAGTCGAGGTGGCAATTGGTATCGCGCTTCAGCTTGCCGGATGAGTGGTTCGTACAAGGCTTCCTTGAAGCTTCTATCGATATAAGTCTTGCCGCCGTCTGGCTTACCCAAGTAGATTGCAGTCGGGTTGAAAGCGCGCCCTTTGTCGGTTGTAGCCTCAACTGTGGCGAGGTCATGGTCGAAGACCTGAAACTCCTGCGCGCGCGCGGATCCCGAAATCGCAATCGCGAGCGCAGCGCAACCGCAGGCCACCAGAGACATTCGCATCGAATTACCTTTCACCTTGCCTCGATCCGCAAGAGAACATAAATAGAACGAATGGGTGTAGGAAAACGTTTTTTTGCAAGTTTATCCGAGAGGAGAGGGGTTCGTCTGGAGGGGGCAATTGTGAGGCGATGGAGCCGGTATGCCCGTTTCGAATTCAACCCTGTCACGTACCTCGCTTGAGGACACCGCCCGCAAGATCTGCGAAAGCCGAGGGGGCAAATGGTCCGGCACAAAGGGGATGGCCTGCTGCCCCGCGCATGATGACCGCACGCCGTCTCTGAGTGTGTCGCTCGGCCGACAGGCTATCCGACCGGCTCCGTGGTGGCCTTTCGCCTGCTTGATGACGGTGAAGACGAAGATGCGGACTGGGTCTACGAGTGCCTCGTGGACGAAATCGTCGATATCGCAAAGGCGGCCTTTCCTTCGTTCGAGCGCTTCGATGGATGGCGCGGCCGCGAGGACCGCATCCTCCTGCGAAACGCCTTCGCCGATTGCGGCATATCGACCTGGTGCGGGCTCGCCGCGATCTGGCTCGTCGAGCGCGACGATGCTCGGTACTGGGAAGCCGATTTCTGCACGCCGCGAACGGCGAGGGCACGGCACTGGCTCGCCCAGGTGTCGAATAGGTTCATCGACCTGTTCGGGGATCTGCGCCTGGTCGGGCGGTTCTCGAATGGCGAAGCGATCTTCGAGCGCTCCCGATCCAACTGCGACACCGGGCCCTGATCCTGCCTCATCCCTGTCCGCCGGGAGAGGCCCTTGGGCCGGTCGGGGCGCGCCGCAACCTGCGGCCCGTCGGCCCGTGTTGCCCGCGCCAGCCTAGGGCTGCAGGTTTCCCGCTACGCGGTGCGTCACGCCCCTTTCCCCGGCCCTGATCGGGCTCCGGCGGACAGGGCCGAGGCAATGGTGCCTCCTCTCCTTGTCCCCGCGATCAGGAGACACCCCATGTACGACAGCTTCATCGACCAGTTGAGCGGCCTCGACATCTCAGGCCTTAGCATCAGGCCAGCTCCCTTCAACGAAACCGACTTTCCCTGCGAGGACGCGATCGAGCAGACGCTTGGCGCCGTATGGTCCGACCTCTTCGCGATGTTTTCCGACACGGCCCTGGAAGCTGATGCCGAGGACATTGCCTGGGGCGTGGTCAATCTCTTTCACCGTGCCGCCAGCCGGAAGTCGGCTCAGCTTGACCGAGCCAGCGACGAGATCCGGGTCCTCCTCGCATCAGCCGATGGCTCCGAAGTGCATTCGAGCAATCTGGAAGAGCAGGTCGAGCGCGCGCAGGCTGCCGAAGCCAGTATGGTGGCCTTCGAGCAGATGCGCGAGGCTGCAGCAGCACTATACCGCGACGAAACCGGTTCCTCTTGGAAGCCCGTTTCGGGCTCGCGAACCAGCCATTCGCGCCACCTTACCTCGGCTGTGATCGATGCCCGCGACTTCCTCCGCGCACGCGCCGAGAACCGGCGTCACGCCCTGATACCGGAAGGAACTCCAATCGTCTTCGCCGGTGGTCGCCAGAGCTTTGAAGGCGCCGAAGATGCGCGTGCCTATGCTGAGAACATCTGGGCGACTCTGGACAAGGTTCGCGATGTGGTTCCCGATCTCTTCCTGGTCCATGGTGGCGATGGCAAGGGTGCCGATCGCCTGGCCGCGAACTGGGCTGAACGCCGCGAAGTGCAGCAGCTTACCTATTCGCTCGATCGTCGGCTTGGTGCCCGCGCCGGCTTCAAGCGCAATGAGCAAATGCTCTCGCTCAATCCGCGCTACGTTGTCGCCTTTCCGGGCAATGGCGTCTCCGAACGACTGGTGATCGATGCTAAGACGCGCCGGATCACCGTAGTCGATCGTCGCGGCCCGCTCGGAACCAGTCCAGCGTAATTGCTGAGGCTCTTTCGACGACCTGTATCGAAAGTTCTTTTCAGCCGGAAAAAGGGCGGCCCCTTTCGGGACCGCCCATTAGGAGAGAACTCATTGCATTGCTGCTCCGAGCCCTTCGGGTCGCGCGGTCCTAATACCATCATTCGTGGAACAGTCGATTGTAGGCTTGCGACAGGCCCGAATAGGTACGCTTTCGAGCAACCCGATTGCGTTCATTTCCAGTGATGCAGTTGACCTTCCAGTCATTTCTTCTGTGATCAAGTTCCTTCTCTCAGCGATTGAAGCAGATCTCTCCATTCTCTTACCCGACACTTCGGGCTACAGGACCGCACATGCAACTTGACGATCTGCTGCAGCGCTACTTTGCCACCACCGACCTCGCCGGTGTGGCTCCCGACACCTTTGAAGCTGGTATCGAGCATTGCCGGGTCGATTTCGGCCTTGAGAAGGACCGGGGCAAGCGCTTTGCGCTTTGGTCGTTCCTGCACATGTTCGGGTCCGCCCCCGATCTCGATGTGGCATTCGAGGACGAGGAAGACCGGGAAGCAGCCCGCAACTTCATGGATCTCCTGGCAGCATCGGAGAGTGATGGGGCAGACTGATTGCAGCAGGGTCTTGGCACCTTTAGACCCGCACCCGATACCCATCCGGCTTTCTTCGCGAACAGTCCTGAACCAGGTCAGCTGAGGAGCCGCAACCCGTTCCTTTGACGGCCGTGTTGTCGCGCTTCGCGCGCCTGCCCGCACCACCCGTCATGAACAGGTTTCCCTTCGGCCCTTTAGGCCTGCGGTGCAGTCCTCCCATGCCCTGCTTCTTCTGGATGTTCGCAAGCCGGAGATGGTCTCCGGTTTGAGGAACTGAAGGACTACTATCATGACCAATATCGCAATCCTCACCGGCCGCATCGCTCGCGAACCCGATACCCGCGAGACCAAGGGCGGCACCAACGTCACCGGGATCACCATCGTCACCGATCGCCCTGCGCGAGACAAGGACGGCAAGACCTACAAGGACGAGAACGGCTACACCGCCAAGGAAAGCGAGTTCCACAGGGTGACCTGCTTCAACGGCCTCGCCAAAACCGTCGGCCAGTACTGCTCCAAGGGCCAGCTGGTATCCGTCCAGGGCCGCATCCACTACACCCAGTGGGAGGACAAGGACGGGGTTACGCGCTACGGCACCGAGATCCTCGCCGACAAGGGTGAACTTCTGCAGCGCCGGGTCAAAGGTCGTGTCGGCGCCGGCGTAAGCGGCGCCCGCACAAGCCAGCGCGATAGCTGCAGGGAGCAGGTAGTCGCGGGCGCGGATGCCGCTCTTGGAAGCGGCGGGGAGGGCGAGGGTCTTGGTCATCGAGGAACTCCGTTTGAACATTGGTCAGCGATATGTTCGCTGTATGTTCCTTCCTCGATTAATCGGCGGGGTGTAGGAAAACGCAAACGTGCAGATGCGCCAGGAGCGGCAAGAAAATTCGTCGATCTTGGCGCTTCGGGACGGTTTTCGAGCGGGTAGGTCGAGATTCTCGCAGCAGCTTGCCGGATTCTGCGCCAGCGTTGCTCGATTTTGCGCAAGCTCTGCCGACATCTGCGCGAATCACGGGAAGGGACACTCGGCGTTCTTCCTATCGGTTCCTTTTATGTTCTTTTCGTTTTCCTACAGAGTGTGTCTCGTCATAGCGTCGGCGGATGAGAGATTCGCTATCAGGAAAACCGCCAATGAAGGAAACCGAACACCAGCGCCTGGCAGAGGAATCAGCCTCGGTCTCCGATCCGGTCTGCGCCATTCTCGAAGAGGCTGTGCGACAGAGCGGTCGGACACGTCACGAGATCGGCATGCGCAGTGCAATCCATAAAGATGCCCTGCGCCGCATCCTTGCCGGCACCCGCTCGCCCTCGCTGAAAGAAGCCCTTGCGATCCTCGACGCAGCCGGATCACAGGCCTCCACCAGCCTCGTCTTGTGCCTGGTGGGAGACCACGCGCGCGGTCGCGAATGGATTGGGGAGCCGGTCGAAGAGTTCATCGAGGCCTTTCTCACTGAACTTCCAGTGGCCCTAGAAAGGCAATTGGGAAACCAGATTCACGATATCCGGCCCCGGTGGGCGAAAGGTGCAGCTCATCGAGTGGCAAGACTGATCTCCGATCACCTCGAAGATATTGACCGAAGAGACGAGCATGTCTTCGCTCACTGATTGGACGGGGCTTGAACGCTCGCCCAACGCATCAACCGATCCGGCGGTCAGTAGTGATCGGCTCATCCGCTTGCCGGAAGTGATGCGTAAGGTCGGTTTAAAAAGGACAGCAATCTACGAGCGTATGAAGAGAGGCTGTTTTCCGAAATCCCGTTCTCTCGGGCCGCGCTGCACGGTCTGGCTTGAGACCGAGGTCGACGAGTGGATAAGGTCGGTGATCGACGCCGCCGATAGGTGATAGACCGATCTCTTCATTCTTTACCGTAGTAGATGGGCATCTTTATCAGTCCTGATTGTGTTACCTACCATTCGCGACACGGCCGAGACAGTACCAGGGGCATTGTCAATTTAGTTTTTCGGGAAACGCGAAAAACTCTAGGACCGAACGGTCCCGGATTGGTAGCGGCGCAACAAACCTTGTGGCTCTGACCTCAGCTTAGAAATAGTGGTCGCGTAACCCGCACTGCTTAGATGCTTGTGTTCGAGAAAGGTTTTGAACTGCGCGCTGGTCTGACCCGTACGGTCGCCTATCATTTTGAACACGGGCTGCACTCGGTGCTCATCGGGCAGATCCTTGGTCCCGAACGCCACGGCCAAATCACCCGGATCATGAAATCGCAAAACGAATACTGGCCGCTCGCCTACAAGGAGCTGCTTCCGACCCAAGTGCGCGCCACGCGCTCGCCTCCTGAGCATAGCGCCGCGGTGGGCAAAGGCGCTGCTCAAACGCCAAGTCGAAGGTTCCGGACGTCCGAAGATCGCCCGCATAAAGCCGGACTGCATTTTCCGGTCGCGTCGGGCGCCGGAGTGGTGCGATTGCGACGACGGTTCAAGTCGGTTCGGTCCCATTTGCGGGGGACATACAAGCCTCGATTTGTGACTCAGAATTATACTGTCAGCTGCCCATAAGATGGCTAGCGGCACGAAGGGGAGGGTGAGGATATGAGGCGGAATGTTGCCAATCTTGCGCTGAGTGTGGGCTTTGCCGCTTTGATGTTCGCAAGCGGCCAGAGTGCCTTAGCACAATCGGAAAGCGATGCCATGGATAGCGCGCCAACCGCTGAGGAAGAAGACGGGCAAGGCACAGCTGCGGCGTCCAACACGATCATCGTTACGGCACGGCGAAGGGAAGAAAGTGTACAGGACATTCCGCTTTCGATTACGGTATCTTCCGGGGATGAGCTAAGGTCACGGTCCGTCACCGAGTTTTCGGAACTTCAGCAGCAGACGCCATCATTCATCGTTGCGCCATCGCTGTTCGGAAACACATCGACGATTCTATCAAGCCGTGGCCTCAGTCTGACGGACATCAGGTTGAATATCGATCCGGTTGTCGGCGTCTATCTCGATGACGTTTATCTGCCCCGCGCGGTTGGTCTCAATGCCACCGAACTGCTGGATCTGGATCGGGTGGAGATTTTGGCGGGCCCGCAGGGAACGCTGTTCGGAAAGAACACCTCTGGTGGCGCTGTCAGAATTTTTACCAAGCTGCCCGAAGACGATCTAACCGGCTTTGTGCGAGGCCGCGTGGGTAGCTATGGCGATGCTGCTGTTGCCGGAATGCTAAACCTTCCCGTGACCGATGAATTGGCCTTTCGCGGCGTTGCCAGCGTATCCGGCAATGACGGTTACGGAACGAATGCCTTCGACGGATCAACGGCCGGCGAAACCGATACACGGTATTTCCGCTTGACGGGCAAATGGGAACAGGATGATTTCACCGTAGTCCTGCGCGGAGATTACACCAAGACGGACACCACGCAGGCCATCTACAAAGGGTTGCAACGTCTGGATCCCCTAACGCCGGGGGTAGGATTGGGAGGCCCGCTGGCGACTGTTGAAGCTGCGATGGAACAAAACGGAATCGTCGGGTTAGCAAATTTCCTAGCCCTGCCTGCCGATGTCCGGGAGAGCTATCTCGAACGCGCGGACCAGGCCTTGCGTGCGTTTTCGGACGGCGATGTGGATGACGGGTCGATTGATATCCCGGCACCTGAGGAAATGGTGGTGAAAGGGGCTTCGCTCGAATTCCAGATCGGACTTACCGATAGCATAGACCTGAAATCGCTGTCTGCGGTTCGGTTTTTTCGAAGAGAGGGGATGGGTGATCTGGATGGGACCCGGTTTGCAATTCTGCAATACCCCTATCTGTTTGCCGAGGAGACCCAGTATTCGACGGAACTCCAGCTCTCCGGGACATTTCTGGATGGAGCGCTGGAATCGATGGTCGGCGCTTATTATGCCGAAGAGGACGGGCGCGAAATCTCGCACCAGCTCGCTCTTCAGAACATCGGGGAGGGCGCCGCGACGACATATCAATTTGCGGACATCGCCACGCGAAGCATCGGAATTTTCACGCAGCAAACGCTCGCCGTCACCGACCGGCTCAACCTGACCGCCGGCGTCCGCTGGTCGGACGACTCACGCGAGCTGGTATCCCAGAATTACAATTCGATAAATTGCCTCTCGCTCGGCGTGCCCCTTGCCGATATCGGCGGCATTGATGGATGTCTCCGCCCGATGAAGGTTAGCTTCGGGCCGTGGAGCTACACTCTGAGCGCAGAGTATGAGGCAACCCCTGACATCCTGCTCTACGCCACCACGCGGCGCGGATATCGCGCGGGCGGATTGCAGGAATCGGCGGGCGGAACCAGCGTTGCCGCCGCCGATGTGGCATTCGAGCCATTTGGGCCTGAAATCGTCGAGGATGTCGAACTGGGAATCAAGTCGCTGCTGTTCGATGGGCGGTTACGGGCCAACGTGGCCGTCTATCGATCATGGATCAGCAGCGCAATCAGGAGCGTCCCGCGCACAGTACCTGGCAGCACGGCATCGACCGTCTCGACGCAGAATGCTGCGTCAGAGCGTGTCACCGGGATCGAGTGGGACTTCCTGCTGAGCCCGCTCGATGACATCAACATCGGTTTCAACGGCGCTTGGACGGACGCGAATTTCGAGCAGTACATCACGCCGACCGGCGTAGATTATACTGACCTCCCCGTGCTGAATTCGCCCAGATGGCGGTTTGGTCTATCCGCCGCTTACGACAAGCGATTTAGCTTTGGCACGTGGAATACGCGCGTGGACTTCAATTATCGTGATCGTGTCCTAGCGGTGGAGCAGGACGCCTACAGTCCATCATATGAACTGGTCAACGCACGGACCAGCTTCTATATCGATAGTGCCGATCTGGAACTGGCGTTCTTCGTCAAGAACCTGACCGACGAACGCTTCGAGCCATCGCCGATCCATGTGGCCAGCCTAGGGATTATTACTCGCGGGCCGTACAATCGCCCAAGAACGGTGGGGTTCGAAGTGACCAAGAACTTCTAAAGATCGCTGTACGAAGTTAGCCACGTCTGCGCATCCGTGAAGGCTGTGCGTGAGATACAGCAGTAGCAGGGCTGTACGGCAGGTTAGGGTTCGATGAGATGAATGAAGATCGCAACCCGCGCGCCGGAGCATATCTTACTCTCGGCCTGCTCTCGCTCGTATATATGTTCAACTACATCGATCGCCAGATCGTCGCCATCCTCGCGCAATCGATAAAGCAAGATTTGAGCCTTTCCGATAGCGAGATCGGACTTCTGTCCGGGTTGTCCTTTGCGCTCGTCTATTCAACCTTCGGAATCCCGGCCGGCTGGCTGGCCGACCGGGCCAATAGAGTGAAGGTAATATCCTTTTCGTGCGCGCTGTGGAGCATCGGAACGGCCGTATGCGGCTTGGCCAATTCCTTTGCCCAACTGCTCTTGGCCCGGGCGAGCGTCGGCTTGGGTGAAGCGGGGGGCGTTCCGCCATCATATTCGCTGATATCGGACAATTTCCCTCCGCGGCAGAGGGGCATGGCGATTGCGATCTATTCGCTGGGCCTTCCGGTAGGGGCAACCCTCGGGCTGGGCCTGGGCGCTTGGATCGCAACGATTTTTGGGTGGCGCGGCGCCTTTCTGGCGGCCGGGTTGCCCGGCATCCTGCTTGCCGCCTTGGTCTATTTTATGGTCAAGGAACCGCCAAGGGGCGAGTTCGACGGCGCGCAGTTGCCTCGAACGAGCTCCGGCACATTTCGGGAAACGCTCAGAACATTTCGAAGGTCGCGACTCCTTTTAATGCTTCTTCTGAGTTGTGCGGGGTGCAGCATGGCCTTCAACGCCTTCGGCGCGTGGGCGCCGTCGCTTCTGATGCGTGCGAAGGGAATGTCGCTGGAGCAGGTCGCGACACATTACAGCCTAGTGATGGGTGGGGCTCTGGCGGTCGGCATGATGGCGAGTGGCGCGCTCACTCGATGGGCGGGCGATCGGATCCACTTTTATGCGCTGGTTCCTGCAGCAGGGATATTGCTAGCCTTGCCATGCTTCGTTCTGGGAGCAGCATCGAGCGGGTGGTCTAGTGCCCTGCCGCTCCTGGCAATTCCTATGGCCGCCAACGTGATTCCTCTGGCTCCGACCATGGCAATTCTACAGAATTTCGTGACGGCGAACCAGCGTAGCATGGCTTCTGCCATCGCGCTGCTCGTATACAATCTCGTCGGCACTGGCTTTGGCCCTCTCTATACGGGCGCCATTAGCGATTTCCTTCTGCCTCAGTACGGGGATCAATCGCTAGAAATCGCCTTTTACTTCATCATCCCGATCTTTGTTTTTGCCGCTCTGACCCTGTTCGCCATGGCCTACCTTTTGAAGCCGGAGCGGCAAACCCTGCGCCGGGCGTAGCCTAGTCGCGCGTGGTGCCCGCCTGCTCCGGCGTTTGCGGCGTTAGGACGGCGATCGCATTGCCGCGAAAGGAGCCCAGCCATGTCCTGCCGTTGTCTTCGGTGGCTACAGTAGCGCCATCAAAGGAAATTGCTCGCGATGACGCGGAGGCCGGGGCGAATTTGCCCTCTGCGACCTCTACTGTCGCGATAAAGGACGGCAGGTTGCATTGCGGGTTGAACAGGCAATCGTCGGGCGCATCGTTTGGCAGATCAAACCCTGCCACGATGATCGAACTATCGTCGCGCTGGCGAAGATTGTCTGGTCGAAATTCAAGAATTAACGTGTCGACCACCGCCTCCTGAACGATATCGTAAAGGTAAAGCGTGCGGTCACCGAAACCCGAAATGACCACCTCATTCGCTCGCCTCGCAGCGATTATTCCATTCGGTCCCGAAATGCCGGGGGTCTCTGCTACGCGCCACCCCGTGCCCGGCTTCCATATTGCGATTTGACCTACTGGAGCCCCTCGGATCAGGCGGGCCAGGGCATCCCCTTTCTGATCAAGCGTGCTTGTCACCACGAAGCTTCCGTCCGACAGTCGAACCAGCCCGTTGATCGTGAAACCTGCAGGTGTTTCCAGGCAGTCACGCCAAATGTATTTCGGTCCTGTCGCAGAGCCGGGCTCGAGGTCGATCACTTCAATTCGGTTCGGCTCTCCTGTGTTCGCGACGAAAATGCGTTTTGCATTCCCGGAAAGCGCTTCGACGTGAAGGCCCAATGGCAAAAATTCGTTCGGCTTACCCGGGCAAGCGTAATCAGATCCGGCTGCGTTAAAGGTGGTGTTGGCAGCAGGGAAACCCGGATAAATTCGGGTCGTGGACCTGTCGACGGCATATAGGGCGCCGGACTGCTTGTCATAGCTGCTGACCAGCAAGTAGGGCGTTTGCGCAAGTATTGCCATATCTTCCGGGTTAGAGATGCCATCCAGAGTCTCGATAGGATCGGAGGTGGCCTGCATATGAGGAACGGATTGGCAGCCGGTCAGAATTATCGCGCTCGATAGCACCGCCCTCAAAATATTGCTTGGTGTGGCCATCTTTCACCTTTTCCTTTGATGATCGCGGTCCGCCGTTCGCCTCCCTGACACGGATGCGGCCGTTCCTGACGGCTTCCCAGGCTCATTGCATCTTAATGCCGCGGAGCCCAGCGCCGCAAGGGCGACGTTGCGCCGCCTCGTCTCTTGAGAAAAAGGTCTTAAATTGGAGAAAAATCAGATGACTGGTCATCCTAGGGTCTGTCCACCGAACAATTCGGCGCTCAGCTTCAAGGGTCGTGTCCCTGTAGACGGGGAATGAGCCGGTGGACGAAAGGCCTCACTAAGAATGCCGGAATAGAAGATTTTCCGAAGCCAAACTGAGTCAACGTCCTGCGGTGAGCTTCATCACTCGTGTGACCGCGATTAGACGTCTGACCAACCAAGAAACGAGAGCATGTCCGCCAACATCGCCGAAATGGAGCGCCGCCGTGCCGCCGCCAAACTTGGTGGAGGGGCAAAACGGATCGAGGCGCAGCATGCCAAAGGCAAGCTGACCGCGCGGGAGCGGCTCGATGTGTTGCTCGATGAAGGCAGCTTTGAAGAGCTGGACGCGTATGTCGAGCATGATTGCAGCGATTTCGGCATGGCGGAGCAGCGCATTCCGGGCGACGGAGTCGTCACCGGATCGGGCACGATCAACGGTCGGCTGGTCTATGTCTTCAGCCAGGACTTCACCGTGTTCGGCGGCTCGCTCAGCAAGCGCCATGCGGAAAAGATCTGCAAGGTGATGGAAGGCGCCATGAAATACGGCGCGCCGGTTATCGGGCTGAACGACAGCGGCGGCGCGCGCATCCAGGAGGGCGTCGCCAGCCTCGGCGGCTATGCCGAAGTGTTCCAGCGCAACGTGCTCGCATCGGGCGTGGTGCCGCAGATTAGCCTGATTATGGGGCCATGCGCGGGCGGTGCGGTCTACAGCCCGGCGATGACCGATTTCATCTTCATGGTCGAAGATAGCAGCTACATGTTCGTCACCGGCCCCGACGTGGTGAAAACGGTGACCAACGAGGTCGTCACACAGGAAGAGCTAGGCGGGGCGATCACCCACACCACCAAGACCAGCGTCGCCGACGTTGCGTTCGAGAACGATATCGAGGCGCTGCTGGCGACCCGCGCCTTCTTCAACTTTTTGCCGCTGTCGAACCGCGAGGCGGTACCCGAGCGCCCGACCGACGATCCGTGGGATCGGCTGGAGGACAGCCTCGACACGCTGATCCCGGCGAATGCCAACCAGCCCTACGACATGCACGAAGTCATCCGGAAGACGCTGGACGAGGGCGATTTCTTTGAGATCCAGCCCAACCATGCCGCCAACATCATCTGCGGCTTCGGCCGGGTGGAAGGCCGCACGGTGGGCGTGGTGGCGAACCAGCCGCTGGTGCTCGCCGGCGTGCTCGACATCAACAGTTCCAAGAAAGCCGCGCGCTTCGTGCGCTTCTGCGACGCCTTCGAAATCCCGATCCTGACCTTCGTCGACGTGCCCGGCTTCCTTCCCGGCACGGCGCAGGAGCACAATGGCATCATCAAGCACGGCGCGAAGCTGCTCTTCGCCTATGCCGAGGCGACCGTGCCCAAGATCACCGTCATCACCCGCAAGGCCTATGGCGGCGCATACGACGTGATGGCGTCCAAGCACCTGCGCGGCGATTTAAACTACGCCTGGCCCACCGCCGAAATCGCCGTCATGGGCGCGAAGGGCGCGGTGGAAATCATCTTCCGCCAGGACCGCGACGATCCGGAAAAGATCGCCGAGAAAACGAAGGAATACGAAGACCGCTTCGCCAACCCCTTTGTGGCGGCATCGCGGGGCTATATCGACGAGGTAATCTACCCGCACTCCACGCGGCGGCGGATCGCGCTCGGGCTGAGGAAGCTGCGGACGAAGCAGCTCGAGAACCCGTGGAAGAAACATGACAATATTCCGTTGTGACCGTTCGGATGACTGAAAAGCCGACCTACGAAGACTGGAAGCCCCTCGCCGACAAGGAAGTGAAGGGCCGCGACCTGACCTGGCGCACGCCCGAGGGGATCGCGGTGAAGCCGCTCTACACTTCCGAGGATACGGTGGACCTCGACCCCGGCGTTCCCGGCATCGCGCCGTTCACGCGCGGGCCTTATGCGAGCATGTACACCGGCCGCCCTTGGACAATCCGGCAATATGCAGGCTTCTCGACCGCCGAGGAATCCAACGCCTTCTATCGCCGCAACCTCGCCGCCGGGCAGAAGGGCCTTTCGGTCGCCTTCGACCTCGCCACGCATCGCGGCTATGACAGCGACCATCCGCGCGTGGTCGGCGATGTCGGCAAGGCGGGCGTCGCGATCGACACCGTGCGCGACATGGAAATCCTGTTCGACCAGATCCCGCTCGACGAGATGAGCGTGTCGATGACGATGAACGGCGCGGTGATCCCGGTGCTCGCCTTCTATATCGTTGCGGCGGAACGGCAGGGCGTCAGCCAGGACAAGCTTTCGGGGACCATCCAGAACGACATCCTCAAGGAGTTCATGGTCCGCAATACCTACATCTACCCGCCCGAGCCGAGCATGCGGATCGTCAGCGACATCATCGCCTATACCTCGGCCAACATGCCGAAGTTCAACAGTATCTCGATCAGCGGCTATCACATGCACGAGGCCGGGGCGACCGCCGTGCAGGAACTCGCCTTCACCATCGCCGACGGCAAGGAATATGCCTGCCGCGCGATGGAAGCGGGGCTCGACATCGACGCCTTCGCACCGCGCCTGTCCTTCTTCTGGGGCATCGGCATGAACTTCTTCATGGAGATCGCCAAGATGCGCGCCGCGCGGCATCTGTGGCACGACGTGATGACCGATCTCGGCGCGCAGAACGAAAAGTCGAAGATGCTGCGCACCCATTGCCAGACCAGCGGCGTCTCTTTGCAGGAGCAGGACCCCTACAACAACGTCATCCGCACCACGGTCGAGGCGATGGCGGCGGTGCTGGGCGGTACGCAGTCGCTCCACACCAATGCGCTGGACGAGGCGATCGCGCTGCCGACTGACTTCTCCGCCCGCATCGCGCGCAACACGCAGCTCGTGATCCAGGAA
Source organism: uncultured Erythrobacter sp. (assembly GCA_947504155.1). Taxonomy (GTDB): domain Bacteria; phylum Pseudomonadota; class Alphaproteobacteria; order Sphingomonadales; family Sphingomonadaceae; genus Qipengyuania. Next base: position 665,344 of record CANNGF010000001.1, on the reverse strand, counting down.
GAGACCGGAGTGACCAAGGTCGCCGATCCGCTGGGCGGCAGCTATTATATCGAGAGCCTGACCGCCGCGTTGATCGATGAGGCGCGCAAACTGCTCGACGAGGTCGAGGCGGCAGGCGGCATGACCGAATATGTCGCCAGCGGCAAACCCAAGGCGCAGATCGAGATGGCCGCCGCGGCCAAGCAGGCGAGCGTCGACAAGGGCGAGACGGTGATCGTCGGCGTGAACAAGTACCGCCTGCCCGAAGAGGCCGATATCGAGACGCTCGACATCGACAACCACGCCGTTCGCCAGAGCCAGATCGCCTGCCTTAAGGCGGTCCGCGAAGCCCGCGACGAATTCTCCTGCAAGGCCGCGCTTGATGCGCTGGCACGCGGGGCGGCGCAGCGCGAGGGTAACCTCCTTGCGTTGGCGGTGGAGGCGGCGCGCCACGACGCCACGCTCGGCGAAATCAGCCAGGCGATGGAAGATGCCTATGGCCGCTACGACACCTTGCCGACGCCGGTGCGCGGCGTGTTCGCCGAAGCCTATGGCGACGACGATCGATATGTCCAGGTGGTCGAGGGCGTGAAGGCGGTCGAGCGGCGGCTGGGCCACAAGCCGAAGCTGATGGTCGCCAAGATGGGGCAGGACGGCCACGATCGCGGCGCCAACGTGATTGCCAGCGCCTTTGCCGACATGGGCTTCGAGGTCGTCTCAGGCCCGCTGTTCCAGACGCCTGCGGAAACCCGCGACATGGCGCTCGAGAACAACGTCGACGCCATCGGCGCGAGCAGCCTTGCGGCGGGCCACAAGACACTCATCCCCGAATTGATCGGTCTGCTGAAAGAGGCTGGCCGCGCCGATATCAAGGTGATCGCCGGCGGCGTGATCCCGCAGAAGGACTACGACTTCCTGCGCGATGCAGGGGTGCAGGGCATCTACGGCCCGGGCAGCAATGTGGTCGAATGCGCCGCCGATGTGTTGCGCCTGCTCGGCCACAATATGCCGCCTGCGGGTGAAGATCTGGACGAGGCTTCACACTAATGTTCAAAAAGATCCTTATCGCCAATCGTGGCGAAATCGCGTGCCGGGTCATCAAGACCGCGCGGCGCATGGGTATCGCGACGGTCGCGGTCTATTCGGATGCCGACGCCCGCGCGCCGTTCGTTCGGATGGCGGACGAGGCGGTGCACATCGGCCCGGCGCCCGCGGCCGAGAGCTACCTGATCGCGGACAAGATCATCGCCGCGTGCAAGCATACGGGCGCCGAGGCGGTGCATCCGGGCTATGGTTTCCTGTCCGAACGTGCGAGCTTCGTCGAGGCGCTGGAGAAGGAAGGCATCGCCTTCATCGGCCCGCCGGTGAACGCCATCGCCGCGATGGGCGACAAGATCGAGTCCAAGATGCTCGCCAAGGAAGCGGGCGTCAACGTCGTGCCCGGTTTCGTCGGCGAGATCCGTGATACCGAGCATGCGGTCGAGATCGCCAACGAAATCACCTATCCGGTGATGATGAAGGCCAGCGCCGGGGGCGGGGGCAAGGGCATGCGCCTTGCCTACTCCGAAAAGGACGTGCGCGAGGGCTTCGAGGCGACCAAGCGCGAGGGCCTCAACTCCTTCGGCGACGACCGCGTGTTCATCGAGAAATTCATCGAGAACCCACGCCACATCGAGATCCAGATCCTCGGCGACAAGCACGGCAACGTCATTTATCTCAATGAGCGCGAGTGCAGCATCCAGCGTCGCCACCAGAAGGTCGTAGAAGAAGCGCCTTCGCCTTTCGTGACGGCGAAGATGCGCAAGGCCATGGGCGAGCAATGCGTCGCCCTGTCGAAGGCGGTGAACTATCACAGCGCGGGCACGGTCGAGCTGATCGTCTCGGGCGCGGACCCGACGGGCGAGAGCTTCTATTTCCTCGAGATGAACACCCGCCTGCAGGTAGAGCACCCCGTCACCGAGGCGATCACCGGCGTCGACCTCGTCGAGCAAATGATCCGCGTCGCGGCGGGGGAAAAGCTTTCGATTACGCAGGACGACGTGAAGATCGATGGCTGGGCGATCGAGAACCGCGTCTATGCCGAAGACCCCTACCGCGGTTTCCTGCCCTCGACGGGCCGCCTCGTCCGCTACCAGCCACCGGTCGAGCCATGGGCCGATGACGGGGCCGAAAACGGTCGCCGCGGCATCGACGGCGTTCGGGTCGACGATGGCGTGTTCGAAGGCGGCGAGGTGTCGATGTTCTACGACCCGATGATCGCCAAGCTGGTCACCTGGGGCGAAACGCGCGACGAGGCCGCCGCCTTGCAGATTGCCGCGCTCGATGCATTCCGCATAGAAGGCTTGGGGCACAATGTCGATTTCCTCAGCGCGATCATGCAGCACGAGCGCTTCCGCACTGGCGAGCTGACAACCGGCTTTATCGCCGAGGAATACCCCGACGGTTTCGAGGGCGCTCCGGCGAGCGACCAGTTGAAGAAGGCCCTCGCTGCCGTGGGCGGTGTGCTCGCGACCGCCGATGCCGACCGCGCGCGGCGGATCGACCAGCAGCTCGACGGCTATTCTTACGCGCCGGGCGACTGGACCGTGCGGATCGGCGAGGCCGACTATCACGTGGTGCTCGAAGAAGATGCAATCACGGTCGACAGCGAGCCGGTCGATCTCGACATGAAATACACGCCGGGCGAGACGATGCTCGACCTCGAGGCGGAAGGAGAGGCGCTGACGCTGCTACTGAAGCCGACGCGCATGGGCTATGCCATCACCGCGCGGGGGGCGACGCACCAGCTGCGCATCCTCCAGACCCGCATCGCCCACCTTGCCGGTCACATGATCGAGAAGGTGCCGCCCGATCTCTCCAAGATGCTCATCTGTCCGATGCCCGGCCTGCTGGTGAAACTTCATGTGGCTGAAGGCGAGGAAGTCCATCCGGGCCAGCCGCTGGCGACGGTCGAGGCGATGAAGATGGAAAACATCCTGCGCGCCGAGAAACAGGCGGTGGTGGCCAAAATAAACGTCAGCGAAGGCGCAAGCCTTATTGTCGATGAAGTCATTCTCACGCTTTCAAATGCAACTTGAAGAAACATTCGGATACCTGATATGATCAATGTTCTTGCGACACTGAGGGATGGAAGTACCAAGACCATCTCGACCACGCCTGACGGTTCGCTGATGGAGGCGATCCGGGATTCCGGTATCGATGAGCTCCTTGCCCTCTGCGGCGGATGCTGTTCCTGCGCTACTTGCCATGTTCACGTGGATGAGAGCTGGCTCGCCAAGCTCCCGGACATCAGTGAAGACGAGGATGACCTCCTTGAGAGTTCCGATCATCGCGACGATCAGTCACGGCTATCTTGCCAGATACCTCTCACAGAAGACTTGGACGGGCTGAAGGTCACAATCGCGCAAGAAGATTGAGAAAATTAACGCCGAAGGTTTGTCTTCGCACAAATTGCAACGGCTGATCGGGCGGAGATTGCCATGAAAATCTATGACATTGTGATAGTCGGCACGGGGCACGGCGGTGCCCAGGCAGCCATCAGCCTGCGCCAGTCTGGCTTCGAAGGCTCGATCTTGATGGTGAGCCGCGATACCGAATTGCCGTACGAACGACCTCCGCTATCCAAGGACTATCTGGCAGGGGACAAGCCGTTCGAACGATTATTGATCCGACCGGTTGAGTTCTGGGAAAGCAAGAACATCGAAATCAAGCTGGGCTGCGACATCGTGTCGATCGATGCTGAATCCCATGTCGCCTCATCGGCTGACGGCAGACAGTTCGCTTACGGGTCGCTTGTCTGGGCTGCAGGGGGCGAACCGCGAATGCTGAGTTGCCCGGGAGCCGACCTTCAGGGGGTGCATGGCGTTCGCAGCCGTACCGATGTCGATCATATTGCAGCCAGCTTGCGATCCGGCGCAAATCGCGTCGTCGTGATCGGCGGGGGCTATATCGGTCTCGAAGCGGCTGCCGTACTTCGCAAAATGGGACGCGAGGTCATCCTTGTCGAAGCATTGCCGCGGGTGCTGTCACGCGTGGCCGACGAAACCATCAGTGATTTCGTGCAATCCATGCATGCAGAGCAGGGCGTCGATCTGCGGCTCGGCGTGGGTGTGAAGAGACTCTTTGGCGATGGTCCCAATGTTGCAGGGGTGGAATTGACCGATGGAACCGAGATCCCCGCCGATATGGTGATCGTCGGCATCGGAATTATTCCGTCCGTCGAGCCGGTCAAACGGGCCGGAGCCGCCGGAGAGAACGGGGTCGACGTCGACGAGAAATGCAGAACGAGCGTAGTCGACATCTTCGCCATCGGCGATTGCGCCTGCCATAGCAACTCATGGGCTGGCGATGCGCACTTGAGAGTTGAATCGGTGCAGAACGCCAGCGACATGGCAACTACGGTCGCGAAGGTGCTTTGCGGACAGGATGCAGCCTATAATGCGCTCCCGTGGTTCTGGTCCAATCAGTACGATTGCCGTTTACAGACTGCAGGTCTTTCCGTCGATTATGACCAAACCGTGGTGCGCGGGTCCGTTGCCGAAGGCAAGTTCTCGCTGGTTTACTGCAAGGATGGCAGGATCGTCGCCATCGATTGTGTCAACAACACGAAGGATTACGTCCAGGCGCGAAAGTTGATCGAGACTCGCAGAGTTATCGACCCGACCCTCCTCGCCAATGCTTCGATCCCACTTAAAGAACTTGCCGCTTTGTGATCGACCCGGATTGTCACCTGCCATAGGGACAGACCGTCAAACGGCTACATCCTATCCATCGTATCGAACAAGTCCCCGACAGCGGGACACCTATGGGAGGATGTATGCGGCCAAATTTTCGTTGTTCGGTGGCTTGGACCGTTCTGGCAGGGGGCTTGGTAACTTTTCCGGTCGCTGCGTTTGGTCAGGATGTGTCCGACGAGCAACCAGCTGCTGAAGAGAGCACTGGTCTCGAAATCATCGTGACCGCTCAAAAGCGCGAAGAAAGATTGAGTGACGTGCCGGTTTCGGTCGTTGCGGCTACCGCAGAAACCCTTCAGGCTTCCGGTGTGATCGATGCAACCGACCTGGGAGCTGTCGTTCCCGGTTTTACCGCATCCACTTCGGTCTTCGGTCCGCCAGTCTTTTCGCTTCGTGGCGTGAACTTTAACTCGTTCCAGGCGTCTGCTCCTCCGACTGTCAGTTCCTACATTGATGAAGCGTCCATTCCCTATCCGATCATGGGTCAGGCGCTGTTCCTCGATGTCGAGCGTGTTGAAGTGCTCAAGGGGCCGCAGGGAACGCTGTTTGGACAGAACGCGACCGGTGGATCGATCAACGTAATCGCGGCGAAACCTACTTATTCCCTCGAGGCGGGTTTCCGGGTCGATGTAAACCATTGGGGTGAAACAAACGCCGAGGCATATGTCAGCGGACCTTTGAGCGACACGCTTCGTGCGCGTGTGGCTGCACAAACCACACAATTTGGTGGCTGGCAGCGCGGGTATTTTCTCAACGACCAGAAAAACGGCGATCAGAACAAACTCGCAGGCAGGCTGCTCCTCGACTGGACTCCGACAGATCGCCTGACGGTCGCGCTGAACGTCAATGCTTCTTACGATAAGAGCGAGCAGCAGCAGGCGCAGGCATTCCTGTTCACTCCGGTCAACCCGGCAGCTCCTGCCGCAGGTCCGTTCCTCAGTTATGTCGGAAACGAGCCCAACGACGCGCGCGACGCTGATTTCGACTTGGGTTACGATACGCGTGCGGACAGCAATACCGTTCAGGCGATCTTGCGCGCCGACTATGAAATTACCGATAGCCTGACTTTCACGTCGATAACGAACTATATCGACACGCGTTTTCGCTCTCCGCACGATCAGGACGGCACGGCAGTTCCAATGCAGCCGGCTCTTTCAAAAGCCGATATCGAGTCGATCAACCAGGAAGTTCGGCTAGCCGGCGAATTGGCTGATGGTCGGGTCAACTTCGTGATCGGTGGCAGCTATGCCGACGATGACATCACGGAAGGCGTAGCGAACGAGTATATCGGATATACAGGCTTTCCGCCCAACTCGCCGGCCGAATGGCGGTACGACCTTTCGCAGAAAGCTCTCGCCGTCTTTGGTAATGTCGATTTCGAGATTGTCGATGGTCTCACGCTGAGTGTGGGTGCGCGCTACACCGACACCGAACAATCGATCTTCGGTTGTACGTTCGATGGCGGGGGCACGCCGGGCATCCGGGCGATTAGCCAGGCGATCGTTTCGGGCATCGATCCGGCTTTGGCGGCAGCCTACGTATCGGGCGGGTGTATTACCATTGATGACGGCCCCCCCAATTTCTCGTTCCTTCCAGTCTTCGCAGATCAAACCCAGAAGGAAGATAACGTCGCATGGCGCGGGGTCGTCAGCTACGAGCCCTCGGACCAGGTGCTTCTCTACGGGTCAGTCAGCAGAGGCTACAAGGCCGGTACTTTTCCGGTTATCGTCAACCTCTTCAATTCGGTCATCCAGCCTGTCACACAGGAGGAGCTGACGTCGTATGAAGCTGGCGCAAAGCTCACTTTGGCCGATGGCAGGGTTCAGCTCAATGCGGCAGCGTTCCATTACGACTATAAGGACAAACAGTTCTTCGGGTTCCTCCCGGTCCTTCAGGGTGCGCTAGTGACCGCCACACTTGTCAATATTCCTGAGTCGACGGTGGATGGCATTGAATTCGACATTACTGCAGAGCCGATTGACGGACTCCGAATCACGGGCGGGGCGACCTACATCGATACAGAGGTCAAAAACTTCGTTGGTTTCGATTTCGCCGGCCAGCCACTCGATTATTCTGGCAAGGAATTCAGCTACGCTCCACCGTGGTCGGCCAATCTCGATGCCGAGTACGAGTTCCAGACCAGCGGCACTATCCGACCGTTCATCGGCGGCAGCGTCACATATCGTGATGACACCTTCGCTGATCTTGGCGAGCCGGCAAGTTTTGCGATGCCGTCCTACACGCTACTTGATGCCCGCGTTGGGCTGATCTCCGACAATGGCTGGAGGCTCAGCATCTATGGCAGGAACCTGACCGACGAATACTACTGGAACTCGGTCGCTTCTGCCGGAGACGGTGCCGTCCGCTTTACGGGTGAACCCCGGACATTCGGCGCATCCTTCAGCTTCCGATATTGAGTTGACGACAGGGGCTTGGCGGGGTGCGAGGTTCGTACCCCGCCGAAGGTCCGACACCTGTCAGCGGAAAAGGTGGGCATATGCAGAACCTTACAGGCCAGAATATCATTGTGACCGGCGGAGCGAGCGGGATCGGAGCCGCAACCGCTCGCGCAGCGATCAAGGCTGGCGCGACGGTTGCAATTACCGATCTTTCCGGAGATCAGGGTAGCGAACTCGCGGTGCAGCTCGGCCCAGGGGCGTCGTTTTTCCGGCATGATGTTACACAGGAAGGCGAGTGGCGGGACATCGTCACCGAATTCGAAAACATTGCAGGTCCAGTCACTGGATTGGTAAACTGCGCTGGGGCAGCAGCCGTACCGGCTCCACTCGACCAGGTCGACGAGCAGTCATTCCGCCGGATATTCGAAGTCAATCAGCTGGCTTGCTTTCTGGGTATGAAGGCGGTTGTTCCTTCCATGCGCAAGGCCGGCGGGGGTTCGATCGTAAATGTGTCATCGGTTGCCGGCCTGAAGGCCGTTCAGGGTGCGATTGGCTACGTCGCGAGCAAATTCGCTGTAACCGGGATGACAAAAGTTGCAGCTCTGGACCTTGCTGCAGATCGGATCCGGGTAAACTCCGTTCACCCTGGCTTGATCGACACGCCCATGGTGCGGCCGGTCGGTGACGACGACGCTTTCGCGCCGATCCTCCAGTTTGCGCAGACATTGCCGGTCCCACGCCCCGGAGAGCCGAGAGAAGTCGCTTCGGTCATCGCGTTTCTTCTGTCCGAGGACGCCAGCTTCGTCACGGGCAGCGCTTATGCGGTAGACGGGGGCTGGACCACCGGATGATGCCATCCGACCGACGCCTTGAAGGACGGGTGGCGATCATCACGGGCGCTGCGAGCGGCATCGGGGAAGCGACGGCCAGACGGTTCGCCGATGAAGGCGCAATCGTTGTCTGCGTCGATATTTCCGAAAAGGTTCACGACCTTTCAGATGAACTTGGCGACTGTGCATTCGCCGAAATTGCCGACGTCGCCGATGACGCACAAGTAGAACGCTTCGCCCGCTCGGCGCTCGATCGCTTGAACCGGATCGATGTACTAGTCAATAACGCGGGCATCGACGGCCAACTCGCTTTGCTCGCCGATGGCGACCAGGAGAATTACCAGCGTGTCATGGACGTCAACCTGCGTTCTTGCTGGTCGACGATGAAGGCGGTCCTGCCATCAATGGTTGCGGAGAGTTCGGGATCGATCATCAACATGTCTTCGGTCGGTGCGCTCATCGGCTTCGAAAACTTGTCGGTCTATTCCGCGGCCAAAGCGGGTTTGATCGGTATGACACGTGGGGCGGCGCTGGAATACGGAGCGCATGGGATCAGGGTCAACGCGATCTGTCCCGGCGGGGTGCTTACGCCCTTGGCGGAATCGTTCATGGACGAAGGAACGTACAAGGCATGGGCCGACAAGCACGCCTTGAAACGCTTTGCCAGACCCGAAGAAATTGCTGCCGTCGTATCGTTTCTCGCAAGCGACGAGGCCTCGTTCATCACAGGCTCTTCCCTTGTCGTAGACGGCGGGATGACCGCCTCTTGAAAATTGTACGGATTAAGGACCTCAACCAATGCCGAAAGTGACCGCAAGCAGGGTGATCAAGGCACCAGTGTCGAAAGTTTGGGGTGCTATTCGTGATTTCGAATCCCATTCTCGCTGGATCGAACACCATCCCGAAATAACCGTTACGGGCGGCACCGGTCTGACCATCGGTACCCAGCGCCGAGTCACCTATGGCGACGGTTCGTTCTTCGACGAAATCCTCACGACACAGGACGATCGCGGATTCTTCCAAGAATACGATGTCATCGGAGACCTGCCATTGCCGGTTTACAACGTAAGGGGGGCGATGAAACTCCATCCGGTAACGGCTGATGATACCACTCTCGTCGTGCGAACGCTGACCTATGACACCCCGCTTCAGCCTGGCGAAGCAAAGGATTTTGAGAAAAGTCGCTACGACTTGTTGGCGACAAGCCTCGACCTGCTTGCAGACCTTTTCGAATAGCGATGGAGATCCCTCTTTCTCCTTTCGATATCACGCCAGAACTCATGACCCGGATCGTGCGCCGGCGTTACCCCGAAGCGCTGGTCACTGCTGTCGAAATCGTCCGGGCACACGAATACGGGGAGGGTGATGTTTCCACCTCGTCCCGGGCCACCGCCCGATTGACCTATTCCGACACCGAGCGCGAGCTGCCGAAGGACATTGTCCTGAAGCTGTCGTTCGATCCGCGCGTCGAGGGAACCGATGCGTGGTTTTGCAATCTGACCGGGTTGTTCGCCAACGAGGTCGATTTCTACAATCGCATTCGTCCCGAACTCTCACTGGAAGCGCCGCTCGCACTTGGCGGGTATTTCGACGAGGCCACCGGACGATACATCCTGGCGATGGAAGACGTCACCAGAAGGGGGGCGCGGTTCCCGAGCAACCAGGACGATATCGCGCTCGACCATGTCAAACGGATACTCTCCACTGTCGCAGGGTTGCATGCGCAATTCTGGGAAAGCGAGCGATTCCAGGATGATCTTGCCTGGGTCGAGACGCACCTGTCCGGGCGCGTCGAAGCTCATATGCGCAGCGTGATCCCGGAAAAGGGCATCGCAAGCGAACTTGAGCAGCACAAGTTCAAGCGGGAAATTCTCGAGCGTTTGGGGACCAGCGAGCGTGAACTTTTCGCGGGCATGTGCGCGAACAAGCTGCATCAATCGAAGTTGCCCCAAACCTTGCTGCACGGTGACTTGCACATCGGGAACACCTATCTGATGCCCGATGGCACGGTAGGACTCCATGACTGGCAGCTGTGCGTGAAGGGATTTGCCCTGCACGATGTCACATACATCATCAACACGTCTCTCTCAGTCTCCCAGCGTCGTGTGCACGAGCGAGACTTGCTGGAGCATTATCGAGATTGTCTTGTCGCCAATGGCCTCGTCAGTCCGCCCGATATGGACATGCTGTGGCGCGAGCATCGCCGTGCCGCGCTATGGACCCTCTATATTGGCTGGCTCACCTGCCCACCGCTCAGCTATGGCTGGGATACGCTGGCAGTGGCTTTGCTGCGGGTCTCGACGGCTGTCGAGGATCATGAAACGCTTGCCCTGGTCAGGGAAGGCCTGTGAGTGCCAAGCCTGCAGCATTGCTGATAGGTGCGAATGGCGGGATGGGAAGGGCAGTTGCGCGGGCGCTGCTTGATACCGGCTATGCGCTCACAGCTACAGTGTCGCGCCGGGCTGCTATCGATCCCTTTCTTGCGGATTGCCCGTCCTGCGAGGCTGTCGAGGCTCTCGATCTTTCCGATGCCGTCGCGGTGAAGGAAAGGATTGCGGCTCTTTCCAGTCAGCTGTCACGGGTTGATGCGGTTGTTGTCTGCTCTGCGGTTGCGCCATGCGCTCCCGCTGAAATGGTCGCCATCGAAGAATTTCGACGCACAATCGAGATCAACTGTACCGCAGCGCTCGCCATCTACCAGGCGACCATACCGCATCTTCGCAAAACGAGGGGCAGGCTGGTCCTGACTGGTTCTTATTCCGGCAAGGTGGCGACCCCGGTTATGGCCGCCTATGTCGCGTCGAAATTCGCTCTTGAGGGCCTTACCGATGTCCTGCGTCAGGAAGCTCAGGGCTGGGGGGTCGAGATCGTGCTGATCCAGCCGGGTGCGCTCGACACGCCAATGATGCGGCGAACCCAGGAGGACCTCGGCCACACGATTGCCAACCTGTCAGCCGATCAGGCGGAACGATATGGCGATCTCTACCGTCAGATGAAGTATCGCGCCGATGAAGCGCTCGCCAACGGTACATACTCGTCGCCGGAGGCGGCCGCGGCAGGGGTAATGGAGGCCTTGCGCGAAAATCCGCCTTCGACCCGCTATCCCATTGGCGATGATGCAAGATACATGCTGAACCTGGCAAAGAACTCTTCCGATCGCGAAATCGACGACGTCATTCTCGACATCTATCGGTCTGCGCCGCTTTAGAAGATGCCCCGATCTTGTCCCGCCCTTCGGTGACTGAAGTGATTGGCATGGTCTGTTAGCTCTTGCTCCAAAGCACGACCGAACCCGCCATGATCCTAGGTGGCGATTTGAAATTCGGCGGCCGAGCAAGAGGAGCGGAATATGACATCTTCAGCGAAGGATTTTGGGACTTGGGCGTCCCCTGAGGTGCAGCGCTGCCCTATTCCGCACCTCAACCGCCTGCTCGAGGAGGCTCCGGTCTATCGCGACGAGGGCACCGGCATGGTCTGGGTAAGTCGCTATGAGGACATCAATTTCGTCAACAGCAATCCGGATATTTTCTCCAGCCGCACGCCAATCATGATCAACCGGAAAACCTCGGTTTCCGAAGAAGTCGCCCGGCGATACAAGGAGCGGGGATGGCCGGAAGAGCATGTTCTGGCATTCGCCGACCCGCCCGAGCACACGCTACATCGCGCGCTTGTCGATAAGGTCTTCACGCCAAGCTACACCAAGCAGCTCGAACCCTATGCGCTGGCGATCATCGATGACCTGATCGACGGCTTCATCGAGGATGGCGAAACTGACCTCAGCGCCGGTTTCGCAGTCCATCTCCCGATGTATATTATCTCGGATCAGCTGGGGGTCGATCGCAAGGACTACGAGCAATTCAAACTCTGGTCGAACGCCTGGGTGGATCGCAACGATCCGAACTGCCCGCCGGATCGCGAGCTCATGCTGACTGATCGCATGATCGACATGCAGAATTACCTCGCCGAGCGGGCGCGTTACTATGAGGCCAATCCCAGCGACAATCTGATTTCACGGCTGGTCCATGCCGATGTCGATGGCGAACGCCTCACCATGGGGCAGCTATTGATGGTAGCGCAACTTATCCTTGTGGCCGGAAACGAAACGACCACGACCGGCATCACAAGCGCAATGTGGATGATCCTTAAGGACCCCGCCCTGAAAGAGCGCGTGATGACCGAGGAAAAGGCTGTTCCAGCCGTCATCGAAGAGATGCTGCGTGCGCATGCCCCTGTGCCTCAGCAGTACCGCTACACCACTCAAGACACGGAAATTGGCGGTTTCCCGGTCCCGAAGGATACGATCATCGCGGTGAGCTATCTCGCGGGGAACTACGACAAGGCCAAATGGGAGTGCCCCGAAACCATCGACATTGATCGTAAAGGTGTCCGCAATCACCTCGCCTTCGGCCGCGGTATCCATTTTTGCGTCGGCAACCAGCTTGCGCGCATGGAAATGAGGGTTGCGATCCGGCGCCTGCTGGAGCGCCTGAAGGATCTGCGACTGTCCGAAAAGCACCCTGCGCCGCAATGGATGGCGAATTTCCAGGTCCATGCTCTCGAAAGCCTGCACGTGCAGTTCACGCTCGGTGCGAAACAGGCGGGTTGAATGGCTGACGAGGAGCCAGCCGCCGAAGGTGCTGCGCCGCATAGCTGCGGCGTCGGCATTATCGGATTGAGCGCAAACGGAGGGTGGGCGAGCCTGGCTCATCTTCCCGCACTGCGCTCGATGCCCGCCAAATTCGACGTTGTTGCTCTCTCGGCGAGTTCGGGCAAATCCGCTGAAGCTGCCGCAAAGGCGCACGCAGTCTCGATGGCGACTAGCGATGCGCTGGTCCTGGCCTCAAGCGGAGATGTCGAGCTGGTGGTCGTGGCCGTGAAAGTGCCGGAGCACCGTGATCTGGTGCAGAAGGCGCTTGATTGCCGAAAGGATGTCTATTGCGAATGGCCGCTAGGCCGCAACACGGCTGAGGCGGAGGAGATGCTGGACGCTGCGCGCCAGTCAGGCGTGCGGCACTTCGTCGGCTTGCAGGCCCGCAGCTCTCCGGCCTTGCGCTATATCCGCGATCTCGTGGAGGAAGGGTATGTCGGCAGGGTCATTTCGACCCGAGTGACGGGCTCCGGCGGGTTTCCCTGGAGCGGCCAAGCGCTCGCTTCGCTTGCCTACACGCTCGATGACAGTCTCGGGGCTACTCTCTTCACGATCCCCTTCGGCCATATGATCGACGGTTTCACGTGGGTTCTTGGCGAATTCGCGGAACTCGACGCGACAATGGCGGTGCAGTTTCCTCAGGTAAAACTCACCGACACCGGGGAGACAATCGCAGCCAATGGACCGGATGAGGTGGTCGTATCGGGCACCCTTCAATCGGGCGCGGTCGCTTCGCTGCACTATACCGGCCGAGAGTCTCCTGCAGGCAATCTGCGTTGGGAAATTTCCGGTGATTCCGGAGCGCTCCTGATCGAGTCCGGCAGCGGTCACCTGCAATACGGTCATCTTGATATAAGCGGCGGGCAGGGCGAGGAAGAGCTGCGGCCGCTCCAAATTCCCCCGATCTATCGCCAGTGCACGACTGCGGAGGACAGTCACGCCGATAGCGTGGCGCATGCCTATCACGCAGTTTCCAAAGACCTGAGGACCGGTGCCGCCAGCGTGCCGGATTTTGCCGACGCCTTGAAGCTGCACCAATTGCTTGATCGGATCAGACACTCGGCCGGCTGGAACATGGAGAGTGGTATATGAGCATGACGATAGAAGAGATGGAAGCGAAGCTGACCTATCTCATGGATCGCCAGGAAATCTATGACGTCGTGGTGCGCTATTGCCGCGGGTGCGATCGACTTGATCGGGACATGGTTATGTCGGCTTATCACCCCGATGCGATGGACGATCACGGCAGTTTTGTCGGGCCACCCGACGCGTTCTGGGACTGGGTCAAGAACCTGCACGGCCAATATCAGAGCGCGACTCAGCACATGATCGGCAATCATCATGTGGAAATTGACGGTGAAACCGCCCATTGCGAAACCTATCTCTCCTACTCGGCAATGAACACGACAGGCGCCCCGTTCAGTTCAATCGGCGGTCGCTACATCGACCGGATGGAGAAGCGCGAAGGCAAATGGGCCATCGCGCATCGCAAATATATCGTCGACTGGGTCGCACCATCGATCAATACGATCGAAGGAAGCAAGACGCCGGAGGGAGCCCCAAACTTCGACTGCATCGCGCCTCATGAATTTGCTGTGGCCGAAACGGGGCAGCAGGCGAGCCGCGATACAAGCGATCCTTCCTATGAACGCCCGCTAGTGGTCGATCCCGCCCGCGTCGAGCGCTACGACCGTCTGACGAGGGAAGCGCAGGACGCTGCCTCGTGAGCGAGTCCGCAACCCTGCCAGGCGTTCTTGACGGGGTCAGAGTGCTTGAGATCGGCCACTTCGTGGCCGCGCCGTTCTGTACCCGCTTACTAGCCGATCTCGGGGCTGAGGTCGTAAAGATCGAACCTCTGCGTGGCGACCCGGTCCGGCAGTGGGGTGCCCAGGTCGATGGCAAATCCCTCTGGTGGTCGGTCCACGGTCGCAACAAGCAAAGCATCGCTCTCGATCTGAAGTCCGAGGAAGGTCGAAGGATCGCTATCAATCTTGCGCAGAAATGCGATGTCGTGGTCGAGAATTTCCGCCCCGGTCAGCTCACGAAAATGGGTCTGGGTCCGGATGTTCTGCGTGAAGGCAATCGCGATCTTATCGTCGCCCATATCTCTGGGTATGGGCAAACGGGTCCCGGTAAGGATCGTGCCGCGTTCGGCGTCATTGGCGAGGCCGTTGGGGGGCTGCGCTATCTGACCGACCACCCGCCCGGTACATCCGATCTTCCGCCAGTCCGGGTAGGCATCAGCGTCGGCGACTCGCTCGCCGGTCTTTATGCAGCGCTGGGCATCGTCTCAGCGCTGTGGCGGCGCGAGCGCAGGGGGAGTGATCAACGGTATCAGACCGTCGATGTCGCGCTGACGGAGAGCGTTTTGAGCCTGATGGAGGGGATGCTCCCTGAATTTGGCGCGCTTGGACGGATAAAGCAGCCGACCGGAGGGGCCATCGCCACGGCGGCACCCTCCAACGCATATCCCTCTAAGCAAGGCGAGTTCGTCCTGATCGCGGCGAACTCGGAGCCGTTATTCGCGGCCCTTGCAGAACTGATGGAACGCAGGGACTTGATCGGGGACGAACGCTTCGCGGGCAATGCCGAACGGGTCGCGAACGCATCGGAACTCGATCGGATCATTACCGGGTGGTCGCAGTCGCTCGATACGCAGCAGCTGCTCTATTCGCTGGAATCGGCGGGCATACCTTCGTCAAAAGTGTACACTGCGGAAGATATCGCGACCGACGAACAATACCGTGCGCGCGGAATGGTGCGGGAGGTCGCTGATCCCCGGTTCGGCGATGTCCTGCATCCGGGAATCGTGCCGCATTTTCCCGGCGCACCTGGGAGCGTGCGCAATACCGGCCCCGAGACCGGTGCCGACGGCGTGCGGATCGTGCGCGAACTGCTTGGCTATGATGCCGGGAAGATCGCGCAATTACAGCAGAGCGGAGTGCTCAAGTGACAATGCGTAAAATCCAGATTGTCGAGGTCGGACCTCGTGACGGTTTCCAACCGATCAAGGACTTTATTCCGACCGAGCAAAAGTTCGAATTGATCGATCGCCTCTATGCAGCAGGCATCAGGCGAATGGAGGCGGGCGCCTTTGTCAGTACCAGCGCGGTTCCGCAGATGGCCGACGCGCCCGAAATTCTCGCGCACTGCGCCAGATACGCAGATCTTGATGTCCAGATGCTGGTTCCTACCAACCGTCAAGCCGAGCGGGCGCTCCAGGCCGGTGCCGGGCATATTGCCTTCGTGATGTCCGCATCGCCGGCGCACAACCAGAGCAATGTGCGTCGTACTCCAGAAGAATCGGTCGAGGAGTTTGCGCTGCTGGTCAGCGAATTGCCGTCCGAAGTGAAGGTCAGGATCAATTTGGCCACATCCTTCGACTGTCCCTTTGACGGGCCGGTAGCACAGGACGCGGTTCTGCAAATCCTCGCGCGATTGTCGGAGATTACACCTGCAGCCGAAATCGCCCTTTGCGACACGACCGGGCGGGTCACCCCAGACAGGGTCTCTGCATTGTTTGCCCGCGCGGTCTCCGAAATCCCGCAAGTCGGCGGATGGGCTTTCCATGGTCACGATACATATGGACTGGGGGTGGCGAATGCACTCGCGGCTATGGGGGAAGGTGTGACGGTGATCGATTCAGCGTTCGCCGGCCTCGGCGGCTGTCCATTCGCTCCGGGAGCAACCGGAAATGTTGCAACCGAGGATCTCGTCTGGACGCTAGATGCGATGGGGGTCGAAACCGGGATTGATCTTGATCGCCTCTTGACTGCATCATTGCAGGCCGAGCGCATACCGGGCGCGGCAACCGGTGGGCGAGTGCGCAATGCCCTGCGCGCAAAATTGACGGAGGCGGTGTGATGCCGCCCCGGACGATGTACGAAAAAATCTGGGATGCTCATGCCATTCTGGAGATGGACGACGGGACGTGGCTTCTTCACATCGACCGGCACCTCGTGAACGAAGTTACTAGCCCCCAGGCATTCGAGGGCTTGCGCATGCAAGACCGGACCGTCGCACATCCTGAGCTGACGATCGCAGTGGCTGACCACAATGTGCCCACCGATAACCGTGACGGACCGATTGAAGACCCGGCCAGCCGGCTCCAGGTCGAAACGCTGGAGCGCAATGTCGAGCAGTTTAAAGTCCCCTACATTCCCTTACGCAGCGCGCGGCAGGGCATCGTGCATGTCGTCGGACCGGAGCTTGGCCTGACCCAACCCGGCATGACTATCGTTTGTGGAGACAGCCATACATCGACCCATGGAGCATTTGGCGCTTTGGCATTCGGGATCGGAACCAGTGAAGTTGAGCACGTACTTGCTACGCAAACCCTGCGTCAGAGGCCGTCAAAAACGATGCTTGTTCGGATCGACAACGCCCTATGCGCGGGTGCCTCGGCAAAGGATCTTGCTCTTCATGTGATCGGTACACTCGGGACCGCAGGCGGCACCGGATACGTCGTCGAATATGCCGGAGCTGCTGTCGAAGCGCTCGATATGGCCGGGCGAATGACGTTATGTAATCTCACCATCGAAGCAGGTGCTCGCGCAGGCATGATTGCGCCGGACCGAAAGACTTTTGATTGGTTGCATGGCCGCCCGAATGTTGCGCAAGGTGAAGAATTCGACGCAGCAGTCGAAAGATGGGGTGCGCTGCGATCTGACGCTTCGGCGAAATTCGACAAGACCGTCATCATCGACGCCCGCGATGTGGCGCCCATGGTCACATGGGGAACAAGCCCTGATGCGGTCGTACCTATCAATGGTGTGGTTCCCGATCTTGAAGACTTTCCAGAACAGCAGAAGCCGCAACTACACGCGATGCTCGATTACATGGGTCTCGCGCCGGGACAGGCAATCGAGGGCCTCCCGATAGACGTTGTTTTCATTGGCAGCTGTACGAATGGGCGGCTGGAGGACTTGGCCGCAGCAGCGGAAATCGTGCGTGGAAAAAAGGTCGCCAGCGGCGTGCGCGCCCTGATCGTACCGGGTTCCGGCCAGGTCCGCCTGCAGGCAGAAGATCTGGGACTCGATCTCGTTTTCCTGGAGGCGGGGTTTGAGTGGCGGGAAGCTGGCTGCTCGATGTGTCTTGGCATGAATCCGGATCGACTGGCGCCTGGCGAACGGTGTGCCTCCACCTCGAACCGCAATTTCGAAGGCCGCCAGGGCACCGGCGGACGTACCCATCTTGTCTCGCCCGCGGTCGCGGCCGCAAGTGCGCTGTCGGGCAAGATCGCTGATCCCAGAAAGCTTGAGCGATGACTCGTTTCGAACGCCTTGAAGCGACTGCGGCTCCCATACCGATCGACAATATCGACACCGACAAGATACTTCCCGGAGAGTTTCTGAAGACCGTCGAGCGCAAGGGTCTCGGCCGTGCCCTGTTTGCGAGAATGCGATATCGTGCCGACGGTTCACTCAATCCCGACTTCGTTCTCAACCGTGTGCCATGGGCCAATGCGGGCATTCTCGTGGCAGGGGCAAACTTCGGGTGCGGCTCGAGCAGGGAGCATGCGCCATGGGCCCTGCTGGATTTCGGAATTCGTTGCATCATAGCCGAAAGCTTTGCCGAAATCTTTTACAACAACTGCTTCAAGAATGGCATTTTGCCGATCGTTCTTGCCGTTCCTGAAATATCTGCGCTTAGAGAAACAGTGGCAGATGCTGGGCGGGCGCGGGTACGGGTCGATCTGATTGGTCAGACAGTGACCTACGGCGGCGGTATCGAGCTGCCCTTCGATATCGCCGAAGGACGGAAGCGCGCTTTGATCGAAGGGCGTGACGAGATCGCCGAAACGTTGAGCCTTCGGTCCACCTTGTTGGCCTGGCAGCAGGCCAACTGCCGCGAATTGCCGCCAATATTACTAGGCGTTGAGTAGCCTCTGCGCAGCTGTCCCAATCGCTGGGGACATAGTTTCTGGCGCCGATAGTCTAATTCCTCAATCTATCCAATGCGGGGAGTGTTTGAAATGACCGTCCACGAAACCCAGTCGACAAAGCTAACTCCGCTCATGCTCAACCACGCAGCGTGGGTGACGCATGATGTCGAGGCCACCGCTGACTTCTACATGAACGTCATGGGGATGGACCTCGCGAGTACCGTGGTGGGCAATTCGGTGCCTTCGACCGGCGACGAATTTCCCTACTTTCATATCTTCTTTCGCATGAAGGACGGGTCGACAATTGCGTTCTTCGAAGCTCCGGGACTGCCAGAGCGACCCGCCGTCTCGCACCCGGCATACGAGATATTCGATCATATCGCGCTTCAGGCTGAGAGTCGGGAGGAAGTCGACGAGTGGTTCGATTGGCTGACGTCAAAGGGCCTGGAGGTTGTAGGACCAACCGATCACGATGGCCTCATCTACAGTGTGTATTTCAAGGATCCGAACGGGATCAGGCTGGAAATCACTTATCCTACCGATCCCGACTGGAACCATCATTCGGAGAAGGGCATCGCGCATCTCAAAGCGTGGAAAGACGGCAAGCAGCGCGCGATCGAGATGGGTTCAGACATCGTCCAATCGATGACGAACGTCATCAACGACATCAAGCGAGCGCGTTGATCGAAAGGGCTATCTAGCTTCGCCGAAGACCAGTCTGTCGTCGCGAGCCAAGCTGAATTGCTGCCGGTTCTAGGCCGCCGCGCTTACCTGCGAGCCTATCTTCTTGCGAGACGTGATACCGGTGCTCGCGCGGGGCAGACTCCTGTCTCGATCCCTGTCAGAATTGGACAGCGTAAGATCACACTCGCGCGTTGATCGGTTTTGCCACTTACTCCAAAGCTCAAGGTACCAGAGAAGAAGCTCGCGCTGTGTTGCGATCTCCAATCGCTGATACGAGCGCTTGCGATAGGTCATCACTGTTTCGTCACTGATCTCGAGCTCCAGGCCGATCCCCGTCGTGGTCATTCCGAATATGATACGGGCCGATACCTGCGCCTCCCGCCGAGGCAGTTCGCTTGCGCATTCCTCGATGCAAGCTTCAATTTCCTCAAGCGAGGTGAGCGCCACCGAGACATCGGGTCCATCCCAGGTCAGGTTGATGTGCTTCGCGACGACCGCGAAAATCGAATTGGAGATTGACCGGACCGATTCCACATCCTCTGAGGTGAAGGGACCTTTCTTTGATGTTCGGAGGACACTTAATCCCAAAATGTTGTCACCATTCCGTGCGCAGATCAGAAGTCGGTCCTGAACATGAGGCTCACCATAGACCAGATCTCGTAACGTCGGGTTTGATAGGTGCTCTACATCGGTCCGAACAACAGCGGCATCCTCGATGCGCAGTTGTTGGCGCGCCTCGTCAAGAGAAGGATCTTTGCGCCACAGGCCCTCCTTCAGGTAGATTTCCACTTGGCGGTGCGCCGTGTCCGAGCCGTCGATACTCACTGCCGTAATTTCTACGAGATCGTCTTTAGTGAGATTAAAGACTGATGCGTGCTCTGCTCCGCAAGTTGCGTTGAGAAGGCGAAGCAGGTGGGCGCCGAAAGACTTTTGACCGATCGACATGATCAATCTCGGAAACTCCGCTTCCAATTGCATGAGCTTCGTCTCGGACAATTGGGTCCAAAAAGGCATGTTCTCTCTCCAATTCAGCCGTCAGTTCCGATTCCGTCCCGCGCGCAGGGGACATCGGCAGACGCGGCTGTTGGGTAAGGCGTAGACTTTAAGAGGTTGACTGGCAAGTTTCGCGCGGGCCCTGCCTCGAAATGTGAGGGGATAAAACGAAATGCCGCAGCGCTTCGAACTGGAATTCGAATGGGTTCATCTCGCCTATGACGAGAGCCAGGCATTCACCGAAACATATGGCTTTGCTGGAAACCAAGGCGCGGTGAACGTCGAAGGAATTTTGATTCGACCGCGCGACCAGTCGAGCGACACGCTGCAGGTCTATATGCATCCCGCTTCGACCCTGCAATTGCTTCCGGTTCCGCGCGAAGCTGCGCATCGCGGCGCGCACGTCCTTTGTGCAGGCAGCCGTTATGCAAGGAACGATACCGCCTGCATTCTCGAAAAGGTTTTGCTCGATCTGGGCGCGTATATCCGGCACGCCAAGGAAGTGCTTGGCTACAAGCATGTGGTGCTCGTCGGATGGAGCGGCGGTGGTTCCCTTTCGCTGTTCTACCAGTCTCAGGCCGAAAATCCTTCCATAACGGGGACGCCTGCCGGGGATCCCATAGACCTCGCAGGGGCGCGGCTGATTCCGGCTGATGCAGTAGTTTTCCAGGCGGCACACAGTTCCCGCGCGCAACTCCTGCTCGATGTCATAGATCCTTCCGTCATCGATGAAGACGATCCTGATACGCGGGACCAGTCGCTGGACATCTACGGAGACCAGGTAAATCCGCCATTCGACACCGCTTTCCTGGAGCGCTACCGGGGCGCGCAATTGGCGCGCGTGCGCAAGATCACGGCTAATGTAAAGGACACGCTCGAACGACTCCGCAATGCTGGAGGAAAAGAGAAGGAGCGTGGTTTCGTCACGCACCGCACCCTTGCAGACCCCCGGTTCCTCGATCCTGCGCTCGACCCCAATGATCGCCCGATCGGATGGTGCTATCTGGGCGATCCCGAAACAGTGAATTCCGGTCCCGTTGGGCTCGCGCGCTTCTCGACCCTTCGTAGCTGGCTCTCGCAATGGTCTATCGACGACACCAATGCCGATGGGATCAAATGCGCGGCGCAGATATCCGCTCCGTTGCTGCTGATCGAAAACTCGGCTGACGATGCAGTGCCAAGCTATCATTGCCAGTCAGTCTTCAAGGCCGCAGGCACCGTGGACAAGCAGTACCATCGGATAGATGGGGCCACTCACTACTACGTCGGCCAGCCAGATCATTTGAGCAGAGCCATAGACCTTACCGAGGGCTGGTTGGCCGACCGACGACTTCTGGGGCGGTGAATTGCGCTGTGAGTGCACCAGGTCCGAGCACGACGAATTTGGGAAAGGAACCGACAAAGATGCGCTTCGACGGAAAAACTGTAATGATCACGGGCGCCGGCAGCGGGATCGGCCAAGAGGCGGCCGCCGCATTCATTGCCGATGGTGCGACTGTGGCGGGCATAGACTTGTCCGAAGGCGGGTTGACCTCAACCGGCAATATGCTGGGAGATGGCGAGCGTAGGTTTCATCCCATCGTCGCGGATGTTGGCGATGAGAACTCGGTTCGTTCAGCCGTCAACAAAGCTCATTCCATCAACGGCCGCCTCGACATAGCCTTCAACAATGCTGGGATCACCCAGTCTTCCAGCCTGGCCGCCGACATCCCCGTGGACGAATTCGAACGGGTTTTACGGATCAACGTGATGGGCGTGTGGCTTTGCATGCGTGAACAGATCCAGTTGATGCTGCAGCAGGATTCCGGCGGCGCGATCGTCAATACCGCATCGTTTCTAAGCGTTCATTCGATGGCGAAGCAAACCGCATACGTGGCCAGCAAGGCGGCTGTTCTGGGAATGTCCAAAAACGCTGCCATCGAATATGCCGAGCAGAATATTCGCATCAACTGTGTTGCTCCAGGTGGGACACCCACGGGCATGATGAAGCAGAGCCTCTCCGGTCTCGATGCCGATGCGGAGGTTGCAGCGCGTCAAGCAATTGCAAACATGCATCCAATGAAGCGGCTCGCGTCAACACGAGATATCGCGAACGCCGTCATGTTCCTGTCTTCGCCGGAAGCAGCCTTCGTGACTGGCATCTTCCTGCCGGTCGACGGAGGATGGTCAGCGCTCTGACGAGCTTTGAGGCGGTCCCCACTATCGGTGACATACGAAGGTCGGACCAGCCTCTATGTTTAGTCCAATACAAGGTGAGGCATCGCCCTGGCGACTGGTCCTTACAGGCAGAGGAGAACTTAAATGGCATCCGATTCATCGGCGCAAGCCGGACAATGCCCTTTTTCGCGCGTCGAAATTGAAAAGCTCGATGTTCTGCAGAAGGTGTTGCGGTCCAAGGCCGTCGAAGAAGATGCAAACGTCTCCGCAGACAATTACCTTCACCCAGACGAATTGGGGGCCATCAACGTCAAGGCGTTTCAGGAGGGTAACCTTGCCATGAGCAAGGGCGATGCACACCGCAAGCGTCGCCGGCTCCTAAACCAACTGGTGCGGCCAGAGCAGCTCGTACATTACCGCGAGGAAATCATCCTCCCGGCAGTCCAGCGCTGGATGGGGCGCAAGGCAGAAGAAAATGCCGATGGCACCTTCAGCATCGATTTGGCGGGCGTAGTCGAGCTCATCTTCCTCGAATTTGCGGCCAAGATCATCGGCATCCAGGGCGTCGAGTCCGAGGAAGGCATGGCGCGTTTGCGCGGCTGTGCGCTGCCCATCTTCGGTGGCCTGAGCGCGGCCCATTTCGAAAATCGCGAAGAAGTGACCAATGCGGGGCTCGAAGCACGGAAGGTATTCGTAGAGGAATTCTACAAGCCGTCACTCGAGTTTGCGAAGAGCCAGCTGGCACAGGTCGAAGCCGGAGATCTGTCTGAAGACGAGGTGCCGCTCAATCTGCTGCACATGATCGCAACCGAAGCAGTCGAGGATTATGCCGACGAAGAAACCGGGGTCAAGGAAGCCATCCTGTTTTTCGTCGCAACCACGGGTACGAGTGCGCAGGCCGTCATGTCGACGGTCGACTATCTCATCGGCTGGTTCGAGGAGCATCCCGAGGATCGCCAGCGCATCGAAGACATGGAATTCGTCTCGAATGCGCTCCAGGAAACGCTGCGCTTGCGCGCACCTTTCATTCCCTATCTTACGCGACTTGCCGTCGACGATGTCGATGCCGAGGAAGTCGACATCAAGGCGGGCGACGAAATCCATGCCTACATTGCGCGAGCCGGCCGGGACTCGGACGTGTTCGGGGGTGACTCAAACCAGTTCAACCCGGACCGGACAATTCCCGAAGGCATCAATCGCTATGGGCTCGCATTCGCCACAGGCCCGCACCAATGCCTGGGTTTGCGTACCGTGCTCGGCAATGACGGTAAGAGCGGTAGCCATTTGCGCATGGTTCAGGGCCTGTTCCGTGCGGGTATCCGGCGCGATCCCGATCAGCAGGTCCAGACGCTGCCTCTCAAGCATTCGGATGATCCACGTGACCAGATCCCGACATTCGTTTCTTTCCCGGTGATCCTGGACAATTGGAGTAAAGTGGCATGAGCAGGGTTGAAGTACTCAAGGCAAGCGAGCTGCCGGTTGGCGAAATGACCAAGATCGAGGCGGCAGGCCGGACGATCTGCGTTGCCCACCTGGAAGAGCACGGGTTCCGCGCGATCGACGATCGCTGCACGCACGAGGATGAATCGCTCAGCGAAGGCTATCTTTGCGACGAGAGCGTGGAATGCCCCATGCACAGTTCCCGCTTCAGCTTTCTCACTGGCGAAGTCACCGGCGTGCCGGCTTGGATTCCGGTCCGGACCTATCCGGTCGAGGTCGAAGGTGACAGCGTTTTCCTTATCGTCGAAGAATCGGAAGAAGCGTCGGCATGAATTCCGGGCCCGCCTTTCCCGCGTTTGAATCGATGGGGTCGCGATGCTGACGGCCGATCAATCAATCGTGGCTGACGGGCGGGATGTGTCTGCTGATGCAGGCGCACAAACCCTTGTCGAGGAAGCTGTGATGGTGACTGCGACCGAGCGACCGAAACTGGTAACCATCCTCTACGCGACTGAGACCGGAGCGAGCGAGGACGTGGCAGGTGCGCTCTCGCGCGAAGCCGAGGCCGCCGACCTCACAGTCACCTGTCAGGATGTCGCCGATTTCGATCCAGAGGATCTCGACACACTCGATGTGCTGCTGTTCGTGACAAGCACTACGGGCGAAGGTGAAGTACCCTATACAGCCGAGGAATTTTTCGAAGCGGTCGAAAGCGAAGATTGCCCCGATCTGTCGGGCATTCGCTATTCGGTTCTCGCCCTCGGGGATTCCACCTACGAACAGTTCTGCGAGGCTGGCAAGCGGCTCGACCGCGCGCTGGCTACGGCAGGTGCTGTACGTATCCAGGACCGCGTCGACTGTGATGTCGATTACGAGGATACAGCCGCGCAATGGCGTGGTTCTGTCCTGGCCAAACTCATCGGCGAGGAAGCTGCAAAGCCTGTCGCAGAAGCGGAAATCGCAGGATCGGTCGAGCGATCGCCGCGGTACGAACCGCTTACCGCGTGCGTGACGGAAAACCGGATACTGACAGCGCCGGGATCCACCAAGGCCACCCGGCATATCGCGCTTGAGTTCGTGGACGAACCTCCTGCCTATGCACCGGGCGACGCGCTTGGATTGATCGCGCATAATGATGATGGCGTTGTCGATGCTCTTTTGAAGGCCTTGTCCTTCGATCCGGCAATACAGGTGCCTTCGAACGGGCGAATGATTTCGGTCGCCAGTGCGCTGGCTGAATCCTATGAAATCTGTGCGTTGACGCCGCGCTTCATCGAAGGGTGGTCAAAGCTTGCATCTTCACCTGGGCTCGAAGCGCTGCAATCGGATGATAAGGCGCGGATCGCCTTCATGCATGCCAATCATGTGATCGACGTCATCCGCCAGTACCCCATATCAGGGCTGAGCGCGGAAGAGTTCATTTCGCTTCTCCGGCCGCTACAGCCGAGGCTTTATTCGATCGCGTCAAGCCAGCGGGTTACCGCCCGAGAGGTCCACCTCACGGTTGCGCCGGTTGAGTACGAACTGCACGGTGAAGCGCGGCGCGGCGTCGCGACAGGGCAGCTTGTCCTGCGTGCACCCGTCGGCTCGCAGGTGCAAGTATACATTCAACCCAACGAGCATTTTCGGCCGCCTGCACCAACGACACCGATTATCATGATCGGCCCCGGCACCGGGATCGCACCCTTCAGGGGGTTCCTGCAGGAACGATCCTGCGAGACGAGTCGCGGCAAGGCCTGGCTGCTGTTTGGTGAGCGGAACCGGGAATTCGACTTTCTCTATCGTGAGGAACTTGAAGGATATCTTTCGGATGGCATTCTGACGCGTCTGGACACGGCATTTTCGCGCGATGGAAGCGAGAAGGTCTACGTGCAGCATCGTATCGCGGAGCACGCCGATGACATCGTAGCCTGGATCGATGCGGGTGCCCACATTTACATCTGCGGCGACGCCGGAATGGCGAACGATGTTCACGATGCCATTGTCCAGGCACTTGCACGAAGCAAGCAGCTGGACGCTGGCGGTGCCGAGAACATCCTCAATACCATGCGCCGTGCAAAGCGATATCAACGCGATGTTTATTAAAGCCTTCAAGTCTTTGGCCAGACCGCTCGTGGCGCAGAGCTGTCCGACCCGTCGAGAACAAAACGCGCAAGGAGTAGAACGATGCCAACAACTTCATCGGTAAAGGTCGACCCAATCACGCCGTTTGGTGTCGAAGTCGACCTTGATCTCAACGATCCGTCAAACGACGAGAAGGTCGCTGACTTGTTCAAGGAACACGGGTTCCTTGTTTTTCGCGAGCAGGAGCTTAGCCAGGACGAACAGAAGCGCGTGATGGCCCGACTCGGCCCGTTGCTCGAGGATTTCACGACCGTCGGCTACGTTTCGAACACCCGGAAAGATGGGCTGCTGGGCGATTCCGAAGTCTCTTTCCATTCCGACTTCATCTACACTCCGGTCCCGCTGCTTGGCATCTCGCTGCATGGTATCGAAGTGCCGTATGAAGAGACCTGGACCCGGTTCGCCAGCGGCAAGCTGGCACTGGAATCGCTGTCGCCGCAAACGCGCGACCGGCTGCGCGATCTCAAGGGGCTTAACCTTTTTTCTGCGAGCGAGGAAGGTCTGACCGGACGTCAGCGGATTGAGGGCTATCCCGAAGACGCGCCACGCGCCGAACATGACATCATCCATGTCGATCCGATCACGGGTTGGGAAGTGCTCTATGCCACACAGCAGAACACTGCCCTGATCGTCGGTCTCAGCGAGGCGGAGAGCGAGGAACTCATCGGGGAACTGCATGAGCATCTCTACAATGATGACAATATTTATGAGCATCGTTGGCGCAATGGCGACCTCGTGATCTGGTCGAACCAGGCATTCCATCACGCGCGTGGCGGCCTAGTTCCAGGCAAGACGCGGACCTTGCAGCGTGTTTGCATTACCAATGGCCAGTCGAGTGATTACCGGCCACCGATCCCCGATGACCGTCTCCCGGAACACATGCGCAAGTAATCCCGAAAAGAAGTCACGGGACGGGAGAGAGTAATTGAAAAATATCGATTTTGCCGGTCGTGTCGCCCTCGTCACGGGGGGCGGCAGCGGCATCGGACGGGCTACGGCACTTGGTTTTGCCGAGTGTGGTGCTCGCGTGGCAATTCTTGACCATGATGCGATCATGGCGGAGGAGGCGGCCCAACTCATCGTGGACGGCGGAGGCGAGGCTCTGGTCCTGAAAACCGACGTGAGCGACGAAGCGTCCGTGGCGAATGCCATTGCAACCGTTGTCGAGAAATATGGGCGACTCGATGCCGCGCATAACAATGCCGGTATTTCTCCCGACACAGGCAGCACGGTCGATTGCACACGTGAACTCTGGGATCGAATATTTGCGGTCAATACGACTGGCGTCTGGCTGTGTATGAAGCATGAGATCCAGGCGATGCTGAACTCGGGCGGGGGCGCGATCGTCAACACCGGCTCGGTCTCTTCGCTACGGGCCGCACCCTATATTTCAGCCTATGTCGCCAGCAAACATGCGCTGGTCGGCCTCACAAAGGTGACTGCGCTCGAATATGCCGAGCAAGGCATCCGGGTGAACCTCGTCTGTCCGGGCGTCATCCGCACTCCGATGCTGGAAAAGAAGGCCGACGAGGGTTTTTTCAGTATCGACGAATATGTGCAGGGCTCGGTCCCGATGAAGCGGGCGGGGGCATCGAACGAGATTGCCTCGGCCGTCGTCTGGGCCTGCTCCGAGCAAGCATCCTACCTCACCGGCGCCACCCT
This sequence comes from uncultured Erythrobacter sp., assembly GCA_947504155.1. GTDB lineage: Bacteria > Pseudomonadota > Alphaproteobacteria > Sphingomonadales > Sphingomonadaceae > Qipengyuania. Next base: position 637,811 of record CANNGF010000001.1, on the reverse strand, counting down.
GTCGGTGGACGGGGGAATGGTCATCGCCTGATTGGCACCCAGCTTTTTTGAACACGAACGGAGATTACAATGGCAACGCGCCCGGAATATTTCGATAAATACGAGACCCTGAAGTTCGACAGAACTGATGACGGGGTACTGACTGTGCGCTGGCACAGCAATGATGGTCCCGTACTGTACGGCGCGCAGCATCACCAGGAATGGGCGCCTGCCTTCACGGATATCGGCAATGACCGCGGCAATCGCGTTGTCGTCTTCACAGGCACTGGCGATGTCTTCATCGACCGTCATGGTGAATGGGGCGCCCCGATCACGACACCGCGCGATTTCGACGTTCCGTCTTGGGGCGAGAAGATGATGTTCCGCCGGATGTTCGAGATCGAGGCGCCGATCATCTGTGCCTGCAATGGACCGGCGCTGATCCACGGTGAGCTGATGGTCCTAGGAGATATCAATCTCGCTTCGACAACAGCCCGTTTTGCTGACGAAGGACATTTTACTGCAGGTGAAGTCCCCGGCGATGGCGTTCATATTCTTTGGCAGGAGCTAATCGGCATCAACCGCGCGAAATACTTCCTTATGACGGGGCAGCACATCGATGCTCAGGAAGCTCTTCAGCTTGGCGTAGTCAACGAAGTGCTCGAACCCGACCAGTTGATGCCGCGCGCCATGGAGCTCGCGCATCAGATGGCAACCTATGATGACCTGACGCTGCGATATACGCGCCAGTGCTTTGTCGATCGCTGGAAACAGTTGTTCAATGACCAGGTTGGGGTCGGATACGGCATGGCCTTGCAGGCGCTTGCTCACCTCGATCGCGGCTGGATGGTCTGGGACAAAAGCAACGAAGAAAGCGATCACTACAAGACTCTGCGCCGCCTTTATCCGAAGGATCGCGCCGAAGCAGGTGAAGGCCGCGAAGCCAATTCGTGAGCCGACCAAGGGGCCGGCGCATCTCCTCTCCCTTGCGCCGGCCTCTCATTTTTTGCGAGGATGCCAATGTCGAACACTGCCAGCAGATCTTTTGAAACAATCCTTCTCGAGCATCCGGCGGACGCTGTAGCGAGGATTGTCCTCAATCGGCCCGAGGCGCGCAACGCGCAAAGTTCGACTATGTTGTACGAGTTGAACGATGCGTTCGATCTGTGCACGCGCGATGACGCAATTAAGGTAATTATTCTTGCGGCGCGTGGGCCTCATTTTTCGGCCGGTCACGACCTGGACATGGATGCCTTCATGGCCGGCATGGAGCAATGGGATCCGGTTGGTACCTGGTGCGGTTTCGGCTGCGGCGGTGCGGAAGGCAGAATGGGCATCGAGAAAGAGATGTTTCTCGGCCTGTCCGAACGTTGGCGCAACATTCCGAAGGTGACAATCGCACAGGTTCAAGGGAAAGCCATTTCCGGTGGCCTCATGCTCATCTGGCCGTGCGACCTCATCGTCGCGTCAGACGATGCGATGTTCGCAGACAACACTGCTGCGATAGGAATTGCGGGAGCTGAATTCTTTCAGCATCCTTGGGAGCTTGGCATTCGTAAAGCGAAGGAGATGCTCTTTACGAGCGACTACATAGATGCCAGTGAGGCGCACCGACTGGGCATGGTCAACCACGTCGTGCCCCTTGAGGAGTTGGAGGCATCCACACTCGATCTGGCACGGAAGATTTCGCTTAAGCCTTCCTTTGCGCTCAAGCTTCTGAAGGAAGCGGTAAATGCGGCGCAGGATGCGCAAGGTCGCGTGTCTGCGATGAACACCAGCTTCGCGCTTCACCAACTCAGCCACTCGCACAACGAACAGGTTTTCGGTCTGCCGATCGACCCGACCGGACTGCCGCCGGCGGTTCGAGAAAAGTTCAAACGCAACGATTACAGCAAGCAGGACGCATCGTGAACATCTTGATTATTGATTGGAGGGCCTGCGCGTGGCGTTGATTATGCTCGCAGAAATTCCCGCTCGCGGCGCTGCAAAGCATGGCCGCGACGCATGGGCAATTCGGCACGGGGACGATGTCATTACCTGGGGTGAGCTAGCGGATCGCTCGCTTTGCCGCGCGCACGTTCTGCGAAAGCGCGGATTGGGGGTTGGCGATCTGGTGACGCTTGCCCTGCCAAATGGCTCGCAAATCTACGAGTGGCTATTCGCACTCTGGCGCATTGGCGCGACACCGCACGTCGTCTCCTATCGGCTGCCCGAGGCCGAATTGCGAGCGATCATCGAAGTTGCCAAGCCCGCCATGGTCGTAGCAAGCGATCCTCATCTGCAGAGTTCGCTCGGGGCATTCGCCGCCGACTTGGGTAGCGATTGCGATGATCTTTCGCCCTTGGAGCCAGTGCTCGCCGACAATTGGAAGGCGATGTCGTCCGGAGGGTCGACGGGGCGCCCGAAGATTATCGTGTCGCCTGGTCCGAATGCTTTCGATGACGAGAAGAAGCCGCCCCTGCGATTTCCGTCCGAGGGACCAATCCTCGCCACAGGGCCAATCTATCACAACATGCCGATGACAACGAACCTTCAGGCCTTGTTCGAAGGTCATCCGGTTATCGGCATGGAGCGTTTCGATCCCGAAGAGGCGCTTCGTCTCATCGACGAGCACTCTATAGCCTGGACCAGCTTCGTTCCTACCATGATGATGCGCATTTCGCGCCTCCCGGAAGCGGTCAGGTCGAAGTACGATGTGTCCTCACTTAAGACCGTCTGGCACTGGGCCGCGCCGATGCCGCCCGAGCTCAAACAGGAGTGGATCGACTGGTTGGGCCCGGAAACGATCTGGGAGCTCTATGGCGGCACCGAAGGGATCGTGACGGCAATCCTCAACGGAACGGAATGGCTCGAGCATCGCGGGTCCGTAGGCCGAGCTGTCGGCAGCGAAATAAAGATCGTCGACGACGAGGGTGCCGAAGTGCCGCAGGGCGAGATCGGCGAGATTTTCGCGCTGCCTGCAAGCGGAGCCGGGTCCACTTACAGTTATATCGGGGCGGAGCGGAGGACTATTGCCGGAGGCTTTGAAACGATTGGTGACTTCGGATGGATGGACGATGAGGGCTATCTCTACATTGCCGATCGCCGCACCGATATGATCGTGTCAGGCGGGGCCAATGTCTTTCCCGCGGAAGTCGAAGGGGCGCTCATGGCGCACCCGGCTGTAGCTGAAGCTGTCGTGATCGGCCTGCCCGATTCCGACTTGGGCGCACGGGTACATGCGATCGTGCAGGTGGTCGAGGATCTCGAAGCACACGGGCTCGACGAACCCGATAGTGAAACGCTGGTTGCTTTCCTGAGAGAGAGGATTGTGACCTACAAAATCCCTCGAAGTTTCGAATTCACCCGTCAGCGACTGCGCGACGACGCGGGCAAGGTACGCCGACAGCAATTGCGCGAAGATCGACTAACACAGGTCGCAGTCTCCTGATGGCTTCCGAAGCGAGACAAAAGACCAAGGAGCATTCGACATGAGCCAGGACGCCGTTTTTCAGGCTGACTTCGTGATTGTAGGCGGAGGAAGTGCGGGGGCAGTTCTTGCCAATCGCCTGAGCGAGGATGGTCGGACGCGAGTTCTGCTTCTCGAAGCGGGCGGGAACACCAGCTCCCTGATCGTGCAGATCCCCGCAGGAGTCGTCCAGTTGATCGGCAACAAGCGATATGACTGGACCTATGCGCAGTCGCCCGATCCGACCATCGAGGGGCGCAAGTTCGCCTGGTCCGGAGGCAAGGGCCTTGGTGGAGGCAGCGCCATCAACGGAATGGTTTATGTCCGTGGCACCCGGCGCGATTATGACCGTTGGGAGGAGCTAGGGGCGAAAGGCTGGGGATTTGCGGACGTCTTTCCCTACTTCCTCAGATCGGAAGACTGGGCTGGGGAGCCCAACCAGGCGCATGGATCGAACGGCCCTCAATCGACCTCACCGATGCGCGATGGATACCATCTACTTACCCATACCTTCCTTGAGGCCTGCAACCAGGCCGGCATGTCGACACTCGACGAATATCAGGACGGTAATCTTGACGGGGTGTTTCTCACGCACGGCTCTCAACGGGACGGGTGGCGGTGCAGCACGGAAAAGGCCTACCTCCGCCCAGCAAAAGGGCGCGCCAATCTGACCGTCCTGACGGGTGCAGAGGCTCGCAAGGTCCTGTTCGACGGGCGCCGGGCCGTGGGCATTTCGTTCGTGAAGGACGGCCAGACTATGAAGGCCAAGGCTTCCCGCGAAGTGATCCTTTCTGCAGGAGCAATGGGCACTCCCGGATTGCTGATGCGCTCGGGCATCGGTCCTGCCGATCATCTGTCGGATCTGGGGATTGACGTAATCGCCGATCGAGACGGTGTCGGCGCGAACCTGCAGGAGCATCCAGGTGTCGGGCAAAACAAGTTCATCAACCGACATTCGCTTAACAGCCGTATGCGGCCCTGGCACGTGGCCGGATATGCCTTGCGCTACCTGCTGAACCGTACAGGGCCCCTGTCTACGCCGGCCGTACCGGCGATGGGGTTAATTAGAACCGATCCCGATCTGGACGAACCCGATGTGCAGGTGCATTTCATGCCACTCGGATACGATGCGGACCCGAACGCCGAGGCATGGGATTCCAGCGGGTTGCCGAAGGAAAAGATCGTGACGCTCTATGCGTCGGTATGTCATCCCAAAAGTCGGGGGCGAGTGCTTCTCGGGGAAAATGGCGAGCCGAGAGTGGAACATCAGTTCTTCGGCGACCCCGAAGACATGAAAACCCTTGTCGCGGGCTGCCGCTTTGTCGACCGGCTTTATCAAACGAAAGCCATGCAGGAGATCGTCGTCGCGGATCGAAATCCCAATCCGGTCCCGTCGAGTGACGACGAATGGGCCAGCTTCATCCGCAAGCATGTCGCACCTGGCTATCACGCGGTTGGTTCATGCCGCATGGGTGACGATGATAGCGCAGTGGTCGGTCCTGACCTGATGGTCAAAGGCTTCACGGGCATTCGCATCGCCGATGCTTCGATCATGCCGGCCATCACCAGCACAAACACCAATGCGACGGCCATCATGATTGGGGAAAAGGCAGCCGACATCATCAAGGGTGCCGATGCGTCGATTGCGAACAGTCGCGCAGCATAGGAAGGCGAGCCATTCATGAGTGACACTGCATCCCCGCCCATCGTGACGACAATCGAAGACGGGGTGGGAAAGATCACGCTCGCCGCGCCCGACAAAGGCAATCCCCTCAGCATCGAACTGGCCAACGGGCTCCTGGATGCCGTGCAGTCATTCGCGGAAGACGTTTCGGTTCGCTGCGTTCTCCTGACGGGCTCCGGGCGTTTCTTCTGCGTGGGCGGCGATATTTCGGCCATGTTGGAGGCCGCAGAAAAGGTGGGCGAGGTCATCGAAACCCTCACCACGTCTTTGCATGCCGCAGTCCAGACCCTGCTTGAAATGGAAAAACCTCTCGTCACTGCCGTGAACGGGCCGGTGGCCGGGGGCGGGCTGGGACTGGCGCTGTGCGGCGACATCGTGCTCTGCGGGCCGAAAGCGCATTTCTCGATGGCCTATACAGGGATCGGATTCTCGCCCGATGGCGGATCGACCTGGCTTCTGCCGAGGCTGGTTGGTCTTCGGCTCGCGCAGGAAATGGCGCTTACCAACCGCAGGCTTTCCTCCGAAGAGGCAGTAGCATTAGGTCTCGTCACGCGGGTTGTCGACGGCGAGGATCTCGATCTTCAGGCCGAAGCCGTGAAAGTCGCCGCCGCACTGGCGCGCGGCCCGGTTAGCGCAAATGCGGCGACCCGCAGACTGCTCCTCGACAGCTATCGCGCTGACCCGGTGAGCCAGATGAAGCGTGAAGCGGCAAGCGTGAAAGCGCAGGCGACCGGGCCGGAGGGGCGGGAAGGGCTCGCAGCATTCGTGGAGAAGCGACCCGCAGACTTTTCGCTCCGCCAAGGCGCGTGAGTGGCTGACCTTTCTGCCCCTTGCGATTTGAGCGGGCAAGCTGCTCTGGTCACTGGCGCGGCCGGTGGCGTGGGACCGAGATCGCGGTGTGCCTTGAGCGTGCAGGTGCCCGCGTGTTCGCCACCGATCTGGACAGCGCCCGTCTCGCCGATGCTAGAACTGACCGTGGCGCGGCATGGGATATCCGCGCTCTCGATGTGTCAAACATCGAGGATGTCGGCAGCGTCGTCGGTTCCGTTTGCGAGGAAGCAGGCAAGATCAATATCCTCGTAAACTGCGCTGGCATCTATCGCATGCAGTTTCTGCCCGAGATTACCGAACCCGAATGGGACAGGCTGTTCGCCGTCAATGTGAAAGGCGCTGCGTTCATGACGCAAGCGGTGGCGCAATCCATGACGGCAGCAGGCAGGGGGGGAGTAATTGTCAATGTCGCCTCTGCGGCAGGTCGTCGTGCGACGGCAGGGTCTATTGCTTATTCCGCCAGCAAGGCTGCGGTTATCAGTTTGACCCAGGGATGTGCAAGCGAACTGGCGGCAAGCCGCATCCGGGTGAATGCGATCGCCCCCGGCGCGGTCGAAACAGAGATGTGGGACCAGGTCCAACGCGATTACGCGGGCAGGCTTCCTGTCGACGGACCGACGGTAAAGGAGATGCAGCTCTCCATGACTCCGATGGGCCGTATCTGTACCGCGGAAGATTGCGCGCGTGCCGTGCTGTTTCTTGCCAGCGACCAGAGCGCATTCGTGACAGGTCAGACCCTCAACGTTGATGGCGGGCTCTGGATGAACTGATGCAGGCAATAGAGTGTGACAGGTGGAACGATGAAACAGCTTCAAGGACGTAGAGCTCTGGTGACCGGCGCGGCCGATGGAATCGGTCGAGGCATCGCAGAGTGCTTCATCGATCAGGGCGCAGAGGTGCTTGCTGTGGACCTGGACGCGGAAAAGCTGGCTGAGGGTTTCGATGGACGGGCTGGTGTCACCCTTCTCCGAGTGGACGTGTCCGCGGACGATGCGCCGGCAGCTCTGGTCGAGGCTTGCGTCAATGAGCTTGGAGGTCTCGATATTCTGGTCAACAACGCCGGCATTCCCGGCGAACTTGCGCTGCTTGAAGATTGTTCGGACGAGAATTGGCGAAAGGTGTTCGCCGTAAACGTCGATGCTGTCTTCAGGATTTCGCGCGCCTGCGTGCCCTTGCTGCGCCAAGCTGGTCGGCGCGGTCGTATCATCACGATTGCATCGGTCTGCGCCGAGTACGGTCTTCGACTACAGGGTCCCTATGTCGCCTCAAAGCATGCAGTGTCCGGACTGATGAAGGGGTTCGCCATCGAGCTCGGCAATAGCGGCGTGACGGTCAACTGCATCAATCCGGCAAATACCGTCACCGGCATCACCCGAGACTGGTTCGCACCAGAGGATTCCCCCAATGGTCGGGCGTATCTGTCGGCGGCAAGCGTGCTGGGACGATATTCCTATCCAGCCGATCTTGCAGCAGCTGCTCTGTTCCTTGCCAGCGATGGAGGAGCGTATGTGACTGGCCAGGCGGTTACAGTCGATGGCGGAATGACGAGTCGCTTGCCTTCTCTCGATCATTCCAGCCGGATAGGGCAAGACTGATCCGCCACATTTTTCGGCTCAGAAAGATTGATGGGATGTCACTTGGTGATCGCCATATCGTCCGGCCTCAATGATCGAGTGCAATGACCAATCAGTATCCGTGCCTTTGCGCCGGTAACACCTTCAAGCAATCTAGGCGATAAAGCTGGCTTCCGTCTTCGATCGCAAGGCCTCCAGGTCCACTCCAGGTGCAAGCTCTAGCAGGTGGAACATCTCTGAGCTGCGGCCCTTGCGTTCAAACACTGCCAGGTCGGTGATGAGAATATCCACCACGTCAGCGCCTGTCAGAGGCAGTTCGCAGGTCTTGCGAAACTTTGCCGTGCCATCCTTGGCAAGGTGATCCATCAGGACGATGATCCGGTCGACGCCTGCGACCAGATCCATCGCTCCGCCCATGCCTTTGACCATCTTGCCGGGAATGCTCCAGTTTGCCAGGTCGCCATTTTCGGCGACTTCGAGGGCGCCAAGAATCGACAGATCGACATGGCCACCACGGATAAGGGCGAAACTTTCAGCCGAGTTCATGAAAGATGCGCCGGGCAGGGCGGTGACAGTCTGCTTTCCGGCATTGATGAGGTCGGCATCGACCTCTTCATCGGTAGGAAAGGGGCCGACACCGAGCATGCCGTTTTCCGACTGAAATGTCACCTCGATCGCCGGATTGATGAAATTGGGCACCAGCGTGGGAACGCCGATGCCGAGATTGACGTAGTCACCATCGCTCAGCTCACGCGCCGCACGTTCGGCCATTTGGTCTCTTGTCCAGCCCATGCTTATGCTCCCGCCCTGACCGTGCGCTGCTCGATCGGTTTTTCGAACGATTGCCGGGTAAGGATCCGATCGACATAAATACCGGGCGTGTGAACCTGATCCGGGTCGATCGTGCCAACCTCGACCAGCTCCTCCGCCTCGACCACAGTGAATTTCGCCGCAGTCGCGGCAATCGGATTGAAATTGCGCGCCGTCTTGCGAAACAGGAGGTTGCCCTTTCTGTCGGCCTTCCATGCCTTCACCAGCGCCAGGTCCGCGAAAAGCCCGGTTTCCATCAGGTATCGCTCGCCACTGAAGACACGCTCTTCCTTGCCATCCGCCACTGACGTTCCGACGCCGGTCTTGGTATAAAAGGCGGGGATGCCGGCGCCTCCGGCGCGAATGCGTTCTGCAAGTGTGCCCTGCGGATTGAATTCCAGCTCGAGCTCCCCAGCAAGATATTGCCGCGCAAACTCCTTGTTTTCGCCGACATAAGAGCTGATCATTTTACGTATCTGGCGCGTCTGGAGGAGCAGACCAAGTCCGAATTCATCGACACCGGCATTGTTCGAAATGACCGTCAAATCGCGCACATTGCTGTCGCGAAGCGCTTCGATGAGGTTTTCAGGGATTCCGCAAAGGCCAAACCCTCCCGCTACGATGGTCATCCCATCGAACAGCAAGCTGTCCAGCGCGTCTGCGGAGCTCGTCAAGATCTGAGGCAACTTCGGTCCCCTGTAATTCGTCGTATGAAGGACCCTAGTCTGGTTTTTCTCGCACCACTGTCCCTTCAAGACGGGACGTGACGCGGTCCCCCCCTAGGGGGATGGCGAATGAGTGTCTCTGGATGCAAAACTGTCGCCAGACCATAAATTAGGGAAAGTGATCATGACCATCGAGACGCCTGAGCGCATTCAATCCATGTGGCAAGTCGTCACGGAGAACATGAAGGCCAAGAGGTATCCCGAGGCCTTTCCCGCAATGCCTGACATTCCCGCTGCACGATATACGAGCCAGGAATTCTACGACCTCGAGAAAGCCCATCTCTGGTCGAAAACGTGGCTCTTCGTTGGACTGGCGAACGAATTCGCTGAAAAGGGCAGCTATCGAACCTATACCTTGAACGACAGTCCGGTCGTTGTCATTCGCGGCAAGGACGGCGAACTACGCGCGTTCCACAACGTCTGCCAGCATCGCGGTTCCAAGCTGATGAAGGACGAGGCGGGCATCGCCCCCAACATGCGGTGCCTTTACCATTGTTGGACCTACGATTTGCAGGGTGATTTGCAGTTCGTGCCGGATGAGCATTACTATTCCGACCTGAAAAAAGAGAAGCGAAGCCTGAAGGATCTGCGTTGCGAAACTTTCGGCAACCTCGTCTTCGTGAACTTCGATCTCGATGCCGAGCCGCTGATGGAATACTTGACCGATATACCGGCGCTTTGGGCAGATGTCCCGCTAGACGACCTCACCTTATTCGACCGATTCAGCTTCGAGGTCGATTGCAACTGGAAATGCGTACAGGACAATTTCGCGGAGAATTACCATGCGAAATATGTCCACGAGAACACGATCGACAAGGTCATCGACGCCAAGACCTCCGCTCTGCAGGCGGTCAAGAACGGCCACACCGCCATCGCCATCAAATCAAGAGGCGAACTGACCCGCGGCATGGGGGCGGCCTTCTTCAAGTCGGAGAACGACACGGCGGAAGAGCAGGAAGCCAAGCTTGCGGAAATTTCCAAGCTTGCGCAGCGCAGCTATAATGTGTTCCCGAATGCAACCTTCCCGATTGCCGAATATCTGTTTCCGATCGTCATGGTCTGGCCGATCGATCCGGGTCGCACCAAGGTGGAGGTTACCTTCGTCAAGACTGGCAGCGGCAAGGACGACCCGCAGCTCGACGAAAGCACGCTTACATTCTTCCGGAGTTTCATCGGGGAAGATCTCGAAGCGCTCGCCGGAATGCATCAGGCACTGGCCAATGGCGGTATCGACGGGATCCCCGTGTGTTGGGCCGAACATTTCATCTATCATCACGAGCAGACGATCGACGAAGTGATCGGGTCGGATAACATTCCACCGGAAATGCGCGTCGTTCCGATCGATATCCCCATGGGATAGTCGTCCCAGACGGCTGATCGCACATCCTGAAGACTTTCGAGTACGGAACGTGGAACTCGAAAATATACCGGCCATTGTCACCGGCGGTGCCTCCGGCTTGGGTCTGGCTACTGCCCAGTTGCTAGCGTCGAAAGGGGCGAGGGTCTCAATTTTCGATGTGAAAGAGGGTGAAGGACGTTCCGCAGCGGACGCACTCGGAGTTGTCTTTCACATGGTGGACGTGACCGATGAGGCAAGCGTCAAAGCGGGGCTGGAACGTGGGGAAGCTGCACACGGACCTGCAAGAATATTGGTGAATTGTGCGGGCATAGCGCCGGGCATGAAAACTGTTGGGCGAGAGAATATCGCTCACTCCCTCGATACCTACCGCGCTACGGTCGAGGTAAACCTCATTGGAACTTTCAATGTTCTTTCGCAGTTTGCAGCTCGGCTTGCCGCCGAGCCGGCCCTCGGAGAAGAGAGGGGCGTCATCATAAATACGGCCAGCGTAGCAGCGTTTGACGGACAGATCGGGCAGGCTGCTTACGCCTCATCCAAGGCCGGAGTAGTTGGATTGACATTGCCGGTCGCGCGCGACCTTTCTCAGCTTCTCATCAGAGTGGCCGCAATCGCACCAGGGGTCTTCCTGACACCAATGGTCGAAAGTTTTCCGAAGCAGGTTCAGGACGCACTGGGTCAACAAGTTCCTCATCCGAGCCGACTCGGCCGCCCTGCAGAGTTTGCCCAAATGGTTGAGGCGATAATTTCCAATCCGATGCTAAATGGAGAGGTCATCAGGCTCGATGGCGCAATTCGGATGCCGCCCAAATAGGTGAAGACCGCACCGGCTTAGGGCCGATCCCACCGAAGGTCGGACCTAGTCACATCTACGCGGAACTGGCGAATCCCCCACCGACCACCAAACCTTGAAAGTCTCTACGCAATCGAAATTCGATGTTAATCGATTGGCGGCGGAATTTCGGTTCGTCCCATCTTCGAGACCATTCGTCGAAACGGAAACATGGTGGGGGTGCTGATGGGGGTATTTCTGCCAGACGCTTGTACGAATTGCTTTTTTTCGCAACATCTTGGCTAGATTTTCCGAGTCCCTCCTCCGCTACCAGGAAATAGTGTTCGCATAGGTTCGCTTATGTTCGCATGGGACCGGATTTTCGACTCAAATAACTGATTTCAATAACAGACGTGCTACCACGCCAGTCCGCTTGGGGCCGCATGCGTCCGCATGTGTTCGTCTGAAGCCGGGGCTTTCTGGGGGTATCGGTGGGGGTATTTTGGACTGCCGTTGAATCGGGCGATACCCCCACCTCCGAACTTGCGGCGAGAAGCGGATTTTCTCAAAGGTGCAACGGCTTGTCGAAGACATACCAAAAAAGGAATCTTCGAAAGGTCCCAAATTCAAGGCTGCGTTCGAGTCCCTGAGTAGGATCCGAACACACGCACGCGCGCAAGAGCAGGGAAGGGCATCTGTTTCTCATTCGGAATGACAGCTTTGCGCGCTCATTTGGGACATTCGCAGCCGTAGCTTCGTTGCACAATTGCGGACGATCTGGTTTTCGCTGGTATTTGTAGCCCAATAGGCTTGGACCATAATATCGGACAAACACTGTGAGCATAGTTGCACTGGTTTAGCTACCAGCAGTTTTAGTTGAATGCGCTCAGCGCTCGAGTTTGATGCGTTGCTGTATTGCGTCCTCGTTAAGCCCGCAGCCTTCGAGAACTTTTGCTGCAAGCTGGAGGCTTGCTTCAATGGTTTCTGGAACAGCTGCGGTGGCACCTGCCCCTGTCAGTCGCCCGGCCTGCTCCTTGTCGCGCGCTCTCACGAAGAGCGCAACATGAGGCGCAGCTTCTCGCATTCGGACGGTGAGCAATTCAGTGTGTTTGGGATCGCCGAGAGTGATCACGAGGGCGCTGGCCTGACTTACATGAGCGGCTTGCAGAACCTCTACTCGGGATGCGTCGCCAAATCTTACTTGCAAGCCTGCGGATCGAGCTTCGGATCCGATCGCCGGATCCTTGTCTATCGCAACATATGGCAGGTCTTCGCGATCAAGAATCGAGGCAATCGTTCGGCCGACCCTTCCAAAACCGGCGATGACAACGTGCCCTTCAAGTTGATCCACCTCATCGGAAATCGCGCTGGCCTCGGCGGCTTGGCTCTCTTCGATCCGGCTGCCCAGCTTGCGCGCCAAGGTGGCCAGCGTTGGCGTCAACAGCATGGTAAGGCTGGCGACAATCAGCATAAACTGACCTGTTGGGCCGGGGACCAGATCCAGCGACATGGCCAGCCCGACAACAATGAACGCAAATTCACCGGCCTGTGCGAGAAGGAGGCCAGCTTCAACTGCGCGATGACGTGGCAACTTCCACAACAGGAAAAGGCCTATGTTCAACACTGCCTTCAGAGCGATCAGTCCCAAGACCGAGGCGGCGATCCAGAAGGGCGAGTCGCCCAGAACACGCCAGTCGATGCCCATGCCAACGGACATGAAGAAGAGTCCGAGCATCAGGCCCTTGAAGGGCTCGATGTCGACCTCGACCTGATGACGATACTCGGTTTCGGCAATCAACAGTCCTGCAAGGAACGCGCCGAGCGCCATCGACAGTCCGACGACGCCGGTAATCGCAGCGGCGCCAAGAGCGACCAGAACGATCATCGCCATGAACGCTTCGCGACTGCCCGTCTGTGCGACCACGCGGAATACCGGCCTGAGCAACAAGCGCCCGACCGCGTAGATGACGACCACCGTCATCGCCGCTTCGCCAAGAGCAAGGGCTAGGCCTCCGAAGATGCTCTCGCCTACAGAAACGGTGCCAAGCACCCCGACAATAAAAAGGATCGGAACGACTGCCAGATCCTGCATCAGCAGAACCGAGAAGACCGAACGTCCCACCGGAGTAGTCAGCCTGCTTTTCTCGATTAGCAATTGCATCACGATTGCTGTTGACGAAAGCGCGAGACAAGCCCCGAGGACAAGCGCAGCCGAAGCGGAGTTTCCCCACGCATAGGCGACGCCGCCGATCAAGACCCCGGTAATGATGACTTGTGCGCTGCCGAGCCCGAAAACGAGCCTCCGCATCGACCACAGCCTGTCCAGCGACAGCTCGAGCCCAATCGCGAAAAGGAGGAAGACGACACCGATTTCGGCAAGAGCCCGAACGCCCTCCAAGTCATCGATCACCAGAAACGAAACCAGCGGGAACTCATCCTCGAAAAGCCCTAGACCATAGGGACCGATTAATCCGCCGATCAGCAGATAGCCGATAACCGGACTGAACTTCCGCTGCAGCAGTGGAACGGCAAATCCAGCCACAACCAGAAAGACAATTACCTCACGAAGGTAGGGGATGTGCAACTGGGATTCCATAGTCGCGACTTTCGGGAAAACCGGCTTAATTGTCGATAGCGGCGCGCCCCGAATTCTTGTTCGATCGAGCTCTCGATGTTACGTTTGACCTCGTAGTCGGACATGCAAGGGAGCCCGGTTCAGTCATAGGCGGCAAGATCGTAGTTGGAACTGATTTTCGCGCTGAAGCTGATCGGTCGATCGATCGAGCTTTGAAATTAGCCGAAGAGTGGAATGCCGAAGTCGTCCTCGTCCATGCCCTCGATCCGGCCGACGTAGACCCGCCTTCGAAAGGCGAACTAGACCGGCGGATGCGTGCGGTTCTTCCTGATGGCGATTTTAAGGTAAGTTTTCGCTACCCGGTCGAGCGCGTCGACTGTGCGATTGCGAGCATAGCGAAGGAAGAAGACGCTCATTTGATTGTGCTCGGCGTGGCGCGCTTCAACAGCATGAAGGATTTCATGCTGGGGACCGCGGTGGACTACGTGATCCGCCATTCCACTGTCCCTGTGCTCGTTGTGAAGAACCGGCCGACCAGGCCCTATGACGGCATCGCATGCGCAACGGATTTTTATCCGCTGTCTCGCAAGGCGCTGGAGAAGGCAGCAGAGCTTTTTCCGAAAGCGGATTTTCAACTGATCCACGCCTATCATGTCCCTTTCGAAGGCTGGCAGAAGGCCGAATATGTTCGGAAGGAGGTCGAAAAGCCGAGCGCAAAGTTTTTGACGAGTTCCTTCAGGAGATCGATCCCGAGACGCGAAAGCGGGTTACGACGCATCTTGTCTATGGCAGCCCGGGCAGCGCACTACGAAAGGACATTCGGGAAAGCGAAGCCGAGTTGCTGGTATTAGGAACTCATGGAGAATCTGCTTTGCGGCATGCGACCATTGGAAGCACTGCCAACGAACTGCTGCGAAGCCTTCCGGTCGACACTCTCGTTGTCACGAACCGCGAGTAGCGAGCAGGGTCTCGAAGCCTCTAAATCGAGGGTCGTCAGCCTTGATTGGCTCGCCAAGCCATTGGGAAAGGCTTCGATGACCGACGAATTCGAACGGGTCTGTTGCGAATCTCAGGATGGTCGCCTGACATAATCGTCCGATTGCAGGGTCATGATGTGATCGGCGATGATCTCGATATCCATCTCATCGAGGTCAACGTCCATCTGCATCGGATAATTGTGCGCGTCTGACAGGAAGGTTTCGAGGGTCTCGCGCGTAAGGCCTGGGCTGTTCGCGATGTCGGCAAACCCGGGCGCATCGGGTTTGGGCGAAACGGCATTGGCAGTTACAGCGTGACATTCGCCGCATACCGCCTCGACGTAGTCAGGCGCCTTGGCCTGACTGGTCGCGAGCGCCATATTCTCGCTCGATTGGCAGCCGACCAGCAAAAGCGAAGTCAAAATAACAGATAGTGCAAATTTCATACGTTGCCTCATTGGTCGTGAGCCGAACCAGCATAGCTGTAAACCGATTGATACGATCACTTCCATAGCGCGTGATAATCATCAAGGTAGTCGAAGATACTCCTTGGTTTTTTAGGGATCATTTGCGCAAGATCGGGCGCAATGCCCGCAGCCTGACCGAACCGAAGGCCCACATGAAGCGCGGTCTGGACTATAGCCTTGCTCCAAGGTTCGTTTTTTGCACGAAGGTGCGTCAAATAGCCGATGATCGAGGCTGGCTTGTAAGAAATCTGACGGTTGAGCAGAAACGACAGGTGGTCGGCCACTTGCATAAACGTAACAGCTACGGGACCGGTCAGCCCATACGCTGTGTCAGAATGTAGATCTGGGCGTAACCGACAGCCCGCTGCTGCTTCTCCGATATCGCGGGCATCGACAAAAGCAACTTTGCCCCTGCCTGCCGGCACATATATCCGGTTGTCGAAACGAATATCTCCGGCGTAAGCCGTCTCGATGTTCTGAGCGAAGAAGCCTGGGCGCAAAATTGTCCAGCCCGATGTCTCGGCGAGATAGCGTTCGACCTTCGCGTGCGGCAGAAACGACAAATTTTCCGCCCCGGCAACCGACAAGAAGACAATGTGTTCGACGCCTATGGACCTTGCAAAGCGAACGAACGGCCCCAGCGTGTTGTCAATGTCAGTGATCTGCGGAGGGCGCAGGAGGAATAGTCGAGACACTCCGGACAAGGCCAAATCCCAACTCGCCCGGTCCAAAAAATCGAAGCGAACTTCACCAACACTACTGCCGTCACGGCTGGCGACGAGTGGTACGGTGCCAGCAGCCCGCAAGGCTTGCACCACTGCCCTGCCGACAGTTCCGCTACCCCCAGTCACGAGAATATTCTCTGCTATGGCCATGCTGGCAGCATCGCGATCCGATAAAGGCAAGTCTAGCAATGTCCAATATTCGCCAAGCAGGCATGGCCCGCCCAGAGACGTTGATTAGACTTGCCGAGCGTATTGGCGCACAAGTTACTCGAGCTGAAACGAAAGCAAGATTGAGGCAGCGTGGAATCTTGCGGACCGGTTCGACCGGTCGATGGATGAAATCTCGGGCTCGTCAGTCGATAGACGTCAATCGACCAAGTTTCTGTTGGACGGCGAGCGTTGGCCCTTTCGGTCTCCTGCAAGTTCGCGATGAATTGCAAGACGGGCTACCTCGCGGTTTCGTAAGATTGCTTGACGCAATCACCTTGTCAAAAGCAACACCGAGTCCCGCCTTGCTGAAAGGGCAAATCATGCGGTATCTCGCGGAGTTACCCTGGGCGCCTGACGCATTGTTATCGAATGACCGAGTAAGTTGGGCCGAAGAAGCGGACAATACGCTCCGGGCATCCGTGCATGCTTTTGGTGTCCGCGCCTCCGTTTTGTTCAAGCTTGACGCGGATGGAACGATTGCATCCGTCAGTGCAGAAGACAGGCCGCGGCAGGAAGGGCGCGGCTTTCGGGAGCGACCTTGGCGCGGCACCTATGGCGACTATCGGAGAGTGGACGGGCGTCTTCTTCCCCATAAAGCCGAGGTGAGCTGGAAAGTGGACGGAACGTGGTTTCCGGTCTGGCGCGGAACATTGGAACAATGGGAAATCGGAAAAGCGTCCTTCTGACTTCGGTGATCTCGATTGCATCTCCGCAAGCGACGGCGAACTACCCCTTCGCGTTGACCACTGTGTTGGCCTCACCGCCCAGCACAAAAATCCAGATCACGATACAAGCGATCCAACCCGTATTGAACACGACCAAAGCTGTCCATACCGCCGCCGATGTAGCCCTGCGGTGCCCCGGCCCGCGCACCATCTCGCCGACCCGAGCGCCTTTGAAAACGCGAGCCACATCCTGAAGATGCAGCAATAGCCAAATTCCGGCGGCAAGGCTGGCAATCGCGAACAACGCGATCAGTGCGGGCAGAAACCAGAGCGGCATGTGATAACTCCTTGATCAATCGGCGTCAGACGGCCGAGCTGAACCTGCGTGCGGATTGCCGACGGTAAGCATCGAAAATCGCGGCGATCGTCCGGGAATATGGCAGCCCTTCGGCCGTTATGGAAAGGATGTCATGCTCGATCGAGGCGAGATCGCGGTCGACGAACGGTTCAAGCGCATCCTGCAATGTTTGCCGTAATTGCGAGGAAATGTTGGCGCTCCCGCGACATAGCAAATCCTCGATCATTTGCCCCCGCCGTCGGTCATCCTTCGTGCGAGAGACACCGACGTTCGTCGTCAGTTTGCCTTGGCTCGCCATCATTCGATAGCGGCCGCTGTTCTTCTCGTTCTGGACGAGGAGACCCGGGAAGCTGCTGACCGCCGAACTTCCGAGGCCGATGAGCGTCGGTGACTGATCGTCGGTAAAGCCCTGGAAGTTTCGTCGCAGCCTTTTTGCGGTGAAAGCCTGCGCGAGCGGGTCGCCGGGCTTCGCAAAATGATCGAACCCGACCGCTTTGTAGCCGTGGGTGGTGAGAAAATCATAACCGAGTCCCGCCATGGCAAACCGGTCCACTGCTCCGGGAAGCGCATTGTCGCCGATAACGCGCTGCCGTGAGATGAGGTGCGGGACATGCGCATAACCGAACAGGGCGATCCTGTCCGGATTTAGCCTTGTCGCCCGCTGCAAACTGTCATGCAAATCAGCCTTCGATTGCTCGGGAAGACCATACATGAGATCGAAATTGAGCGAGGTAACTCCGTTTGCACGAAGAAGGTCGACGCTGCGCTCGATCAGGCTTTCGGGCTGCACCCTTCCAATCGCCTCTTGGCAATGTGCGGCAAAGGTTTGCACGCCGAGACTGGCGCGTTCGATCCCGACGCTTCCTATCGCGCGCGCCCACTCCGCCGAGAAGGTTCGCGGCTCGAGTTCAATGGAAAAGTCGGGTTCATCGATGCTGAAACGCGCCATCAATTGATCGGTGAGGTGCAGGAATTTCGCCGGACTAATGGCGTTGGGGCTTCCTCCGCCGAAAGCGATACGGCGGACCACCGCATCTCTCGGTAATAGCTCGGATACGAGATCTATTTCGCGACGCAGGGCGTCCAGATAGGACTCCAGCCGTTGACGCTTTCCAGCCTTTCCGGTGTTGCAACCGCAATAGAAGCAGATCTTCTCGCAAAACGGGATGTGAACATAGAGCGAGATATTTCCGTGCGTGCCGCCAAGCGCTTCCGCGTGATCGATGGATGAGACGGCGCCGAATTCGGCAGCGGTGGGGTAGCTGGTGTAACGGGGAACCGGAGTTGCCAGCAGATCTGGATGATAAGGCCACATGCCCATGTCCATGCGCGATCTCGGGATCATGTTCATTGCGCTGGATCAATTCGCTTGCGGTTGCAGCCTGCGTGACAGCCGTTTTGCTGACACGGTGCGGCTGGCTCCTTTTCCAAGGGGCCAATCGGAATTTCAACAATACCCCCTCCACAGAGTCGGGCTTCGATAGTTTTTTGCGTGGCCGGAAGAGGTCCGATCAGAGCCGGGAGCATCGCAGAAAGGGCGAAAAGCGAGGGATTCACGAGTTGGGTCTTTCTTCTCAGACATCTAGGCCGTCTTGCTCGTCTTCCTCGTCGATAAGTATGCGGTTGGCCGCGCCATCGAGATCCTCGAACTGGCCGTTCCGCATGGCCCAGTAAAACAGGACAAGCCCCGCGCCACCCAGAAACAGCGCGACCGGAATGAGGAAGACCAAGACGTTCACGGCGAATGCCTGACGCGGGCAAGTCTTAGGGAATTGCTAACGACGACCAAGGAGCTGAGAGACATGGAGATGGCGGCGACGAGTGGAGTTACAAGACCCGCAAGCGCGAGCGGCACGGCGAGCACATTGTAGCCGATGGCAAATGCGAAGTTCTGACGGACGATGTGCATTGTTCGGCGTGCGATAGCGATCGCCAGCGCGACCGGCATTAGCCTCTTGCCGAGAAAGACCGCGTCTGCTGCCTGTTGGCTCACGTTCCGTCTTCTCCGATCGCAAATAAGTCATCCGATCGTCTAGCAAGCTACGAGGTTCTCCCAAGTGAGCGTCGGTTACTTTCTGGTCTAAGCCGGAAGATTCTACCCATCCTGCATGGGTAGAGCTGCGGGGGTGCTAGTGAGAAGATGAAGGCGAAAATTTTATCAAATCTTGTTCAGATGGTCGCGATCATCCTATGGCCTGACTGTTTCGACGGTTTTAGATGCCGAAAGCTGCCTGACTGCTACCGGCCCAACCTCTACCGGTCGAAGTGCAGCTTAGCAGCGGATCATGATGCGCGAGATCGGTCAATCGCGCTATGGAAACGACTTGGCGCAAAATCCAGTTCTGGGGGTATCAGTGGGGGTACTTTTTGGACCTGCACTAAAATCAATAAGTAAAAACAGGTACATATGAGTTCATGATATGTTCCTCATTCGCCACCAAGCATGCCGCATTACGACAGTGACACACTTCGGTTTGGGCGATCGCTCTTATCTGTGCATGTTCCGCTCTTTCCCTTTTTTTAAAGGCGGTTTCCCGGGTCCTTCAGGGGATCGGCGTGTTGAATTGTAACTAGGTCATCGAGGTACTCCGTATCGAAAAATGGCAGCGATGCGTTCGATGTATGTTCTTTCTTCGAACAAAGGCCGCGCGTAGGAAATTAGAAAGCGGTACGAGCTGTTAATCGACTTGGCAAACGCGACGTGCTGTCGCCGATCACTGCAAGTTACGCTTCCGGCCTGTTGTCTCGCGCTTTGCTGACCGCGATTCGCGCAAGAGCGGACGGAAGTTGCGCGCCCACTACCGCGCTATGCGCGAATCAAAGCTCGGTAGAGAATTTCTACATCCTACATGTTGGCCTTCTGGTCTTTTCTCTCTCCCACAACCTTTCTGCTCGACTTGACAAAGTTTATATCGACTTACCTGGAATTGCTGCATTAATACTGCCACTGTGTGTGCCGAACTGGCTGATATCCAACAGCTAGTTCGATGCCGTCTTCAATCTACGAACGGGTTCCTCGTATTGCGATCGCGCGGCGTAGATGGTGGCGCGTGCACTCGTCCAACGCGCGAGGCGCAGTTTGGGTGGAGGTGGACCGGCGATGCGCGAAGGTGAAACGTACAATTGTCCAGCTGCAATTTGTATTCCCATCCGCGACGAAGAACGAAGACTGCCTGCACTAATGGCGCGCATGGCTTCCATTCAGGATCTGACGCCGAACCTTCTTATAGCGCTTACGTTTGATGGCTGCCGCGATGCTGGGTGGGAAGTCGTGCAGCCATTTCTCGCCCCTTCGAGGATCCATGCGCAGCAAATTGTGCGGTCTGAGTTTCCAAACGCCGGTCGAGCGCGAATTGCTGCGATGTCATACGGCCGGGATTTGCTCTACCAACATTTCGCTGCGAAGAATCCAGCCGAGTTCATTCTGCTCTCCACGGATGCTGATACGATCCCAGATCAAGATTGGGTCAGATCCGCGAGATCAAACCTGGCAACGGTTGACGTGGTCGCTGGTTTGACGCGCCTCGATGATATAAAGTGTTGCCCCCACCGACAAAGGCTCGAAGCCTATTTAGAACGCCTTCATACGATTAGACGTCAAACCGATCCGATCGATTATGATCCTGCTCCATCACATCCATATGTAGGCGGCGCGAACTTGGGCGTTCGACTATCGACGTACATAGCAATCGGTGGAGTGAGGCCCGTCGCATGCGGGGAAGATAGCGACTTCGTTCGCCGCGCGCGTAAATCCGGATACAGGGTCCGACACGCACGTGACATGCAGGTGGTCACATCGTCGAGGCTCGTTGGGCGCGTCTCCGAGGGGTTGGCTTCTGCCTTGGTCGAGGCTGAAACGAGGCCTATCGAGGTGGAACATCCTCTTGACGCTATTGATCATTATCGCGGCCAGGCCGTTCTGCGCCGAATGTACGATCAGCCAGCTTGTGAATACGATTTGAGTGCGGAGGTAAGTGAGCGCTGGTCGCTCTCACCTGCTGCTATCCTTCAAGAGCTTGAAAAGGCTCCAAGCGCTGATGCGTTCGTGACTCGGGTATCCGAAGGTAAAGCAAGATCACGAATCGTACGGTTGGAGACCGCTGAAGCAATTTTAGACAGTTGCGACAGCCGCTTCGTGGAAGCCGCATGAACGCGATAGAACCGAACATCGGACACGAGGGACAAGGTTCTCGCACGATCACCAGGAGCGATCTGTGCGATGTCGTCGTTGAATATGGTTTCGATCGAATACTGCGCGATCCAGAAACACCAAAAGACTGTCTCGCCTTGCTGCGAAAGCTCTTTCGGATTGGCTTTCGAGACCTATCGATGGCTCGCTTGGTCGAAGGTCATGTGGATGCAATTCAAATCGCCTGTCGGCTTGGTACAGATGAGCAGCGCGAAGATCTTGCTGCAGCGCTTGCTCGAGGCGCTTTGCTCGGCGTCTGGAATGCTCCTCGCCCGCAAAACAAATTGCAACTCGACAAAGGTCGACTTCACGGTGGGAAATCCTACGCTTCGGGTGCCGGTATTCTTACCCACGCACTCGTAACGGCCGATGCCGGGGGACATGATCAGCAGTTGGTCTTGCTCGATCTCAAGGAACAGGAACCACGGATCGATACATCCTTTTGGCATCCGATCGGGATGAAACCTACCGCGACGCACCGCGTATCTTGGAAGGGTGCTAAAGTTAAGCCGGACCAGTGGTTCGGGCGGGCGGGCGACTACGAACGCGAGCCTTGGTTCTCGGCAGGTGCTTTGAGGTTTGTGGCCGCTCAGGTCGGTGCAATTTCCGCGATAGCAAATGAAACCATTGCGGATTTACGCCGTCGCAGAAGAGCTGATCATCCCTTTCAACAACTGCGGCTCGCCAGGATGCTGGCTGCTCAGCGATCGGTGGTGGGCTACATGGAGAAGGCCGCGGTTCATGTCGGTGGCAATTCCGAACGCCTGCTTGCCGAGGTCGCGCTGGCGCGTGCTGCGATATACACCGCCGGAGATGAGATTATAACGCTCGCTCAACAAAGTGTCGGGCTACAAGGATTGATGGACGATCACCCTTTGTCGGCCAAACTGGCCGATCTAACGGTGTATTTGCGACAACCAGGGCCCGATGCACAGACTGCCAAGGTGGCAGAGGCGTTCGCGAGCGGAACCTTGCCGTTATCGTGGACCGCATCGTGATAGACTTGTCGTCCTTTGGTTCGGCGACCATCGTGGCCCCGCATCCGGACGACGAAACGATCGGTGCTTTTGGACTGATCCGCGCGCTTCGAGTCTTGGATGTGCAAGTGAGCATCATCGTCGTAAGCGATGGCTCCGCTTCTCACCGTAACAGTCGAGAATGGCCTAAGGATAAACTGGTGGCACAGCGCAAGAAAGAAACCGTCGCTGCGATGGCACTCGCTGGGGTTGGAGAGACGAGCATCCGCTATCTTGATTTTGTCGACGGCGGATTGCACGAACTGAGTCCGACCGAGAAGAGTGAAATTCTCGATGCAGTGATGAGTGCGCCTGCCGACCTTTTGGTGATTCCGGAGCCGATTGACGACCATCCGGATCACCGTGCGATTGGTCAGCTGCTCGCGTATTGTCCCTCGTTTCAATCGGTGTGGACCTACCGTGTTTGGCCACCTTTATGTGTCGGGCCTGAAGATGAACTTCGTCACGAACTTGGCGACGACCAGCCCCTAAAGCGCCAGGCGCTTGCTTTGTATGCAACGCAGCTGGGTTTAGTCGACGATGATCCGACAGGGTTCACGATTTCGCCTGAGCTTATCGATCAATTTTGTGCTCCCGTCGAACGGTTCAGGAAGCTGAGATGAGCGGCTACCTCGATATCGACGGGTTCGAAGCGCGATACCGCAAAGCAGCCGATCCATGGGATGTCTTGAATTCGCCCGACGAACATCAAAAGCGCGACGCCATAATCGAAGCGACAAGATGCGGCGATCTAACTCACGTGCTTGAGTTAGGATGTGGTATTGGCGGGCATAGTGTCGCGCTCGCCAAAATTTCCACGCGGCTCGACTGCATTGAAGCTACATCTGCGGGCGTTGAACGCACGCGCGCGTCTTTGCACTATAATCGCCATACGCGCGTTCACCAGATAATCTTACCAGGTCCTCTTCCTCGCTCTTCCTATACGACCGTCGTCATCTCCGAACTGCTCTACTATCTATCGGTGTCGGACATGGTCGAGCTAGCAGCCGATATCAGTCACGTTTTAGTCCCCGGCGGTCAGCTTGTTCTCGCTCATCATTACGCGCATTTTGACGATGCGCAGCAAAGCGGCGCGACGATCCATCGCGATTTCGCGCAGGCAGGTGGACGTTTTCATACCCACCCCAAACTCATCGCTCGAACCGAGCATTGGCGCGTTGAACGCTTTACTCGTCGTCGCCGCCCCCGACTTTCGCTCAAACTAAGTCGCACCTGAAGTAAGGAGAATTGTCATGGCCACATCCAAATCACCGAAAGGCTCATCCGGCCCGGTTACGCACCAGAGTGCAAAAGATGGCTACGAACCCATGACGACTGCGCAGGGCATTCCAGTCTCCGACAATCAGAACCATCTCAAAGCAGGACCTCGCGGCGCTATGCTCACGCAGGATTTCCATTTCCGCGAGAAGATTTTTCATTTCGACCATGAACGCATTCCGGAGCGCGTAGTGCATGCGCGCGGCTACGCTGCGCATGGTGAGTTCGAGCTGACCGAAAGTTTGGAAGATGTCACGACCGCGAAGATCCTGACCGAGACCGGCAAGACCACTCCAGTCTTCACCCGTTTCTCGACCGTCGCCGGGAGCAGGGGCTCACCCGATCTCGCGCGCGACGTCCGCGGTTTTGCGGTTAAGTTCTATACCGAGGAAGGGAATTGGGATCTCGTCGGTAACAATATCCCCGTGTTTTTCATTCAGGATGCGATCAAGTTCCCCGATCTGATCCATGCCGCCAAACCCGAACCCGATCGCGGCTTTCCGCAAGCCCAGACCGCGCACGACAATTTCTGGGATTTTATCTCGCTCACACCGGAAAGCATGCATATGGTCATGTGGATTATGTCCGATCGGACGATCCCGCGCTCGCTGCGGTTCATGGAAGGCTTTGGGGTTCACACCTTTCGGTTGATGAACAAGAAGGGCAAGTCGACCTTCGTCAAGTTCCATTGGAAACCGGCGCAGGGTCTTCAATCGGTTGCGTGGAACGAAGCGGTGAAGATCAACGGTGCCGATCCTGATTTCCATCGCCGCGATCTATGGAACGCGATCAAAATGGGCGACTATCCAGTATGGGAGTTGGGCGTCCAACTCGTAGACCAGAAGTTTGCCGACGAATTTGCATTCGACGTACTCGATGCGACCAAGATCATTCCCGAGGAAGAAAGCCCGGTCCGGATCATCGGCCGCATGACCTTAAATCGCCGCGTCGACAATTTCTTCGCTGAAACCGAGCAAGTGGCGTTCTGCACGCAGAACGTTCCTCCGGGGATCGGTTTCTCGAACGATCCGCTCCTCCAAGGGCGCAATTTCTCGTATCTAGATACGCAATTGAAGCGCTTGGGCGGGCCGAACTTCACACATATCCCCATTAATGCGCCGCGTTGTCCGGTCCACCATTTCCAGCAGGACGGCCATATGGCGATGTCGAACCCGAAGGGCCGAGCAAACTACGAGCCTAACAGCTGGGGCAAAGATGATGGCGGTCCACGCGAAACACCGGAACGGGGTTATCGCCATTTTGAAGAGGAACTCGAAGGCCAGTTCAGTATGGAGCGCTCGGAGAGCTTTGCCGATCACTACAGCCAGGCGCGTCAGTTCTTTGCGAGCCAAACCGAGATCGAACGCAAGCACATTGGCGATGCGCTAGTGTTCGAACTTTCCAAAGTGAAAACGCCGCGCATTCGTGAAGCTGTGCTGTCTCATCTTCCCAACATCGACAAGGATCTGGCTAGGACGGTTGCCGCGGGGCTGGGTATGGACCTTCCCAAAACGGTCGAGCCGGCAAAGAAGCCAAACGATGATCTTAAGCCCTCGGATGCCCTGAGTATCGTCAAGAACGGTCCTCGGACTTTTGCGGGGCGTAAGCTGGGACTTTTTGTCTCTAAAGGGGCTCCAGCGTCCCTCGTGAAAGGACTGCGCTCGGCGGTAAAGAAGGCTGATGCGGTTTGTGAAGTCGTGACACCTAAAATAGGCGGTGTAACGCTTGATAACGGTGATGAGTTGGAAGGTGATGAGAAGATCGATGGCGGGCCGTCGGTTCTCTATGACGCTGTTGCGCTGGTTATGAGCGAAGGCGGGCACAACAACTTGCCGAGGACGCGCCAGCGCGTGATTTCGTGACTGATGCTTTCGCGCACTGTAAGTTCATTGCTTTCAACGAACCCGCACGCGTCATGTTCGAAGCGGTCGGACTTGCTGGCGATCTCGACGAGGGTTGTGTTGAGTTGACAACCCAGAAGTCTGCACGGGCGTTTGTCGACAAGCTTGGAGAGCTGCGTTATTGGGAACGCGAAACGGTCGTAGATGCAGATGCTTGAACGACTAGCTTCTCGCTCTTTGCACTCCCTCCAATAGGTCGTCCTCGAGCTCGTCTCCGTGCAACACTGCTATGTCACCAGTCGTCTCAAGTACCACGGCACGCACGGCTGAGAAGCGGAGAACGTTTGCTTCGCGCAGCTTGGCAATAAGATCGCTTCGCGCGACGCGGGTGCGCTCGAGCGCGCGCTCGTCAATCACACCATCGCGCATTAATAAGATGGGCTCATTCTGTATGGCGTGTTCGAAGGTATCGGACTCCTTTCGGATGCGCGCGATCGCCCACTGAACCGCAAAGATCGCTGCAAGGGCAAGGATCGCCTGACCGAAAACCGTCCAGGTCGAAGCCTGCGCGGCGCCGGCGAGCAACGATCCGGATGCGACCGTGATTACGAAATCGAAGTTCGTCATCTTCGAGAAGGACCGCAATCCCACTAGGCGCACCAAACCAATAACCCATAGCACCGCAAGCGCGGTCAATGCGGCGCTTCGCACAAGAAGGTCGGGCAGACTTCCGTCTACAAACATTTTCTCATCTCCATTATTGGTTCGATCGGATCGGCAAACTGTCGCTCTACTGTCTCGTCGAGGTACTGTGCTACATGCTCGCGATCAGCGCGCGACAAAGACTCGTACATGGTTAGCACAAATGGTGTCTCTCCAGCGTCTTTGTAGGACGTAAGGTAAGTCCAGTTATCCCGTCGCGCTACACCGGCGGCATTTGCGATTTTGTCCAAAATGCTTCTCGGGTTAGACACTAAAGTTTCGTGTGACACAAAAGCATGAGCACCAGCCTGCTGGGCTACTGCGATCCAGTTTTTAAGCTTGGCCGTCCGCTTAGCGATTGCGTTGGCGAATGGTCTTCCGGTCGACGGACAGCGCTCTTCGATAATGGGGGTGTGATAGAAATCGCGATTTGGCGAAACGCCCCAAAAGTCATCGTTCCAAACACGTTCCCATGGCGCGCGGATGAAATTTGAAAAGTGGAGCTTCTTAAGATCGCAGTCAGCATGCCAAGGATTCCTGTGCAAGCTTCGTAACCATTGATCTGGTCTGCGTACGATGACGAGTGCCAGCACGTCACTGGGTAAGCTGACCCACTCCGGCACCAGCCAGTGCTTGAAGCCATATTCCTCGGTAAACGCAAGTTCGGGGAAATTGGCTTCGATTAACTTGATCAGCGCGTTCGTACCGCTGCAACGCTGACCGTAGACTTGAACTCGCCGGATCATGAACCGCCTCATTTGTTCTTTGCATGTTCCCCTAGGCGACTACCAACTCGGGGAGATTTCGGACCGAAAAATCGTGTGATCTTTGTTATGTTGCAGGAACTTAAGCGGTACATTCGCGTAGAGCTCGCATGGGTAAGCTGCGTGAACGTGAACGGGTGCCAATGGAAGTCGATGCGGAGCCACTGGTTTCGTCTCTTCAGACGCATATTGAAGACCAAAATTTTCCCTGCGTCGGCGCTAAGTCCGCGCTCAATTCCGGGCTACTTGAGGTACGAGCGGCTTGGCAGCTGACAAGCGCATGGGACGATGTTTCGATCCATGAGGGTTTGCTTCGCTGGCGCGATCTCTATGAGAATGACCCAAGCGGACTTCGCAGTTTCGTGGTGGTTTTTTCCGGTCCTTTGGACCTAAACGAAGAAGCGTTCGAATCAGCAATGTGGGAGCGATTGTCTTCTCTCGCGGCTAAAGATGGGTGGCGTGGGCAGCGCTATGATCCAAGCGTCAGCAGCGATCCGAGCGATCCGCATTTTTCGTTGAGCTTTGGGGGCAGGGCATATTTCGTAGTCGGAATGCACCCTAACGCCTCGCGCCCCGCGCGGCGCATGCGATACCCGACGCTCGTGTTCAATCTACACGATCAGTTCGAGCGGCTACGAGCCGAACAGCGCTATGAAAAGCTTCGCAAAGCTATTCTTCAGCGTGACGAACAACTCGCCGGGTCGATTAATCCAATGCTTGCCCGGCACGGGGAAGCGAGCGAAGCGCGTCAATACAGTGGGCGAATAGTGGGGGAAGATTGGGAATGTCCGTTCAAAGATCCGAGACAATAGAGAAAGAGCGGATCGAACCGCGTACTGGTGTAGCTTTCGAGCTCCGCGCTGGAGACGCTCTGACCGTGTTCGATCCGGAGGGATCGCAGGTGAGCGATCTCGTCGCCTTTGCAGCCGAAGATCCACGCGAATGGCTCTCCAATGGGCGCACCTTCGATTACGAAGAGACTATCGATCTCGGGATCGGATCGCGCCTGTGGTCGAACCGCTCGCGCATCATGCTTGCTATCGAGGACGACACGGTAGGCAAACACGATTTTCTGCTCACCCCTTGTTCGAAGAACACCTTTTCACATTTCTACCCGGACAAACCCTCTCATCGTGGTTGCTTTGGAAACCTGGCCGCTGCGCTCAAGCCATATGGTATCGACGAAGATCAGATACCGACCGCGTTCAACATCTTTATGAACGTGCCGGTATCCTCAACCGGCACGCTCGAAGTATTGCCGCCGCTCAGCAAACCAGGCGACTTCATTCGTTTTCGCGCAAATATCGATCTGATCATTGGACTGACGGCATGTTCGGCCTACGCTTCGAATGGCGGCAGCTTCAAACCAATCGATTATCGCATCGAATTGGGAAAGCCGCAGCGATGAACTTCCTCGATCTTCTCGAATGGTATGGCGCGATTTCAGCGGTTGTCGCCGCGCTTGTCGTTGCGTCCAATATCTCCACCCGGATATCGGGCTGGGCGTTCGTACTCTTCGTTACATCTTCAGCCGCATTAATAGTGTGGGCTTTTATGAGCGAAGACGCCGAGGGCATCGGATGGCAGAATATCTGCCTTCTGGCGATCAATCTGTGGGGCGTCTATCGCTACTTGATTCGAGCAGAACCTGATGAAGGATCGACCGAAAGGAAGGCTGCATGAAGTCGGCCTGGATAGCCATTCTTGCTGCAGGGTTGGTTTTGGCAGTGGGTATTGGCGGCCATTTTGCGAACGGGGCTATCTACTCCTCGCTTCATGCGCGCGAGATGATCGAAGCGCTGAGTTCGCCGGCGCTTTATCTCGGCAGCGCAATCGCAGCGAGTTCAGCAACAACAATGGCACTAATGCTGACCCTTCTAGGGCTTGTCCGGCGGGTCGATTCCGAGTTCGACCAATCGATGTACAAGCGCGTCTATCACATCAGTTTACTCAGCGCCTTCCTACTGGGTGGCTCAGTCGTGATGCTGCTGTTGATGACTATGCCGATTGGCGAGTTCGATGAAATACCATCGGTCTGGTTCCCGAGCCTCTACAAGGTTCTCTACTGGCTGGTCGTAATTCTGAGCGCCATG
Source organism: uncultured Erythrobacter sp. (assembly GCA_947504155.1). Lineage (GTDB taxonomy): Bacteria > Pseudomonadota > Alphaproteobacteria > Sphingomonadales > Sphingomonadaceae > Qipengyuania. The sequence goes on along the minus strand of CANNGF010000001.1, from coordinate 608,771 downwards.
CTTGTCGCTATGGTCGCGCTGCTGTTTACCGCCATCCGAACGCTTATTGTGAAGATCACGCCTCATGACGACGTCTGAACGGCATACCACTATGAGCTTTATGGCCGCTGAAACTCAAATGCTTTCCGGAATGCTTCATGACTAAACGCCCGCTCGTCTTCTTCGCGCATCACCAAGGGCGTGGCCATGCCAATCGGATAATGGCTATTGCGGCGTACATTCCTCACGACCGCCCGCTTCACATTCTCACCGCGAAGCCCGACCAATTCGACGACATGCCGCGCCATTCAAAGATCACGCAGCTGCCTGATATGATCGGAGCGCCTTCGCGCAGCAACGCGCTTCACGAAGAGCCGACACCATCAATTATGCATTGTGTGCCATTGGGCGTCGACGAGATGCGTCAGCACATGCGGATCATTGCCAATACCCTTGGCGAAGTTGATCCTGCGCTCTTCGTCATCGATGTTTCGGCCGAAATTGCCCTACTGGCGCGGATTATGAGCGTTCCGGCCATTTCGATCCGCATGCATGGCTCTCGCAATGATACGGGACATCTGGCCGCTTATGAGGCTTCGGTAGGTATGCTCGCCCCCTTCGATGAAGTGATCGAGCAGGAAGACTATCCTGCCTGGGCACGTGAGCGCACCTATTACACAGGCGGGCTGTGCACCACCGAAGGCCCGTTGCTCGAGCGCGAATTGGCACGCGAAAGGCTTGGTCTTCCAACTGACAAATCGATTACTTTGGTGATTGCAGGGGGCGGTGGGTCGGGGACTCCCTATGCGCCTTTAACGGTGGCCGCTCGGGCCGAACCCGATGCGCTATGGCTCATAGCGGGGCCCCTGCACAAAGAGGGACATGAGACCGATTTCGGGAATTTGGGCCAGCTTGGCTGGATCGACAATCTGAACGAGTATCTTGCCGCAGCCGATCGCGTCGTCGCCTCGGCCGGCGACAACACCGTGCATGAGATTGCACGGTTCGCCAAACCGTTTCTCTGCATTCCTGAGTGGCGCTATTTCGATGAACAGCGCCGCAAAGCAATCGAACTCGACCGGGTCGGGGGAGCGATCTATCGCGAAACCTGGCCAGCGTCGATTCCGGAGTGGAAGGAAGCACTTACTGCTACAGATAATCTTGATACGGCCAATCTGGCGCAACTTCACGAGCCGGATGCAGCGCGACGAGCTGCGGAATGGTTGGAGGCGAAAGCCAAAGAGTACTGGACTGCTAGCTAAAGCGAATGTCCGACCCCTGCTTGGTAGCCTCGACCTCCTGCGCGCTCGGTTCGCGACGTACCTCTATCGCATCGTCATACCGCGTGATTAGGCCGCGTCTTTCGAAATCATCGAGCCAATAGTCCATGCACCACTTGCCCCAACGCTCGCGAAAAAGCTGCGCGTTGCGCACGATAGATTGAAAATGCTGCAAAGGGGGTTTGTGTACGGCGTGATGCTGGTGAAAGCAGAGCGTGCCGCCAAGCCAAAATAACGGCGCTTCGATAGCTGCGAGCCGCTCGGCAAAATCGGTTTCCTCAGCTCCGTAGCCGATATAAGCTTCGTCCATTCCGTCCGCGTTGCGCCACGTTTCAAAACTGAGCGCAAAAGCTAGGCCCCATAGCTCGCCGTAGTCTTCGATTGGCATGGTTGCCTTGTTGAACACTTCCGGCTTGGCGGGATGTCTTACTGCCGCTTGTATTAGCCGAGAATAGTCAGGCTTGGGATTGCTGTCGATGAGCCAATCACCATCGCTGGCGGGAAGATATCTTACCTCCGGGAGATAGACCCCCGACCAATCCTCTTCGAATGCTTCATCCACGCGGCGAACAAATTCCGGATCGGGAATACAATCGACGTCGAGAAATGCGAGGATATCCCCGCTAGCCGCCTTGGCTGCCTCGTTTCGTGCCTTGGCTAGGGGTAGCGGATCGCCTGGCACATGAACGCATCGGATCGGACAAACCGCCTTTTCCGGAACTGTGGGGGGCTCGTCCTGCATATAGGCGACGACGATCTCGTCGGGTTGGCGAGTTTGCGACGCCAGGCCTGCAAGCATATGGTCGAAATGATCCTGGCGTCCGCGAATAAGCGTCAGGATCGATAAAGACCGGTAATTGCTCACCAGCTGCCAGCTGCTTGGTAGTGACGCACGCCTTCGAGAACCCCGGCGGCATGGGTTTTCGACGCGACGAACGCATGGGACAGAGCGGGATCTTCGCCCAGGCCGTCCGACCAGTTTCCAACGATCACCGGATGAGGACAGGCAACGAGCATTGAACGATCGTTACCGCTATCACCAGCCACAACAACTCTTGACTGGGTCAGCCCCAATCGAGCTGCAGCGTGGACAACGGCCGCTTGCTTGCCCCCGCCACGCGGAAGGATATCCAGATACCGACCATGGCTGGCAATTATTTCGACCGCCAAACCTTCTTTATCGAAGGCAGCGCGAATTTCATCTGTTGAAAGCTCGCCCGTGAAGAAACTGGCTTTGCCGACTTTCTGCTCGAGCAAAGCCTGCGACCGCAAGTTTAGTCTTGTCGCAACATCGTGCACCCGTTCGTGGTCCCAGTCGCGCGCGAGTCCGGCCTTCCAAGCTTCATCTTCAACAAAACAGCGACGCTCCCGATCGTACCAGTGCATTGCCGTACCGACTCCGCTGATGATGACATCGGGGTTGGGAACCCCTTCCGCGGCAAGAATAGCTTGAGCGCTGTGGAAGCTGCGGCCGGTTGCAATGCCCAGCGCAATATTCTCGCTGTTCTCGGTCTGCCACCGAAGAAATTCGCGCAAAGCCTCCCGGTCGCCCAGCAGCGTATTGTCAATGTCGCAGACCAAAAGCCGGCCCCATGAGGGCGCATTTTGCGGGGGCGAAACCAGATCGTTCAGCAATCGGTGATAGATGCGGCAATGCGCTTGCCAATCATATGCACTCGCTGCGTCACCGCCGGCAGAGGCATAGCGAATCCAGCTTCTACGATCTGTGATGATCGAAAAGCACGCGTCTGCAATCGCGCTGCGATCGGTCGGCCGAACCAATACGCCATTTTCACAGCGCTCAATGATATCATTGGGACCCCCACTATCGGTTGCCACCACCGGAAGGTGCGAAGCGGCTGCTTCGAGCAAAGTCAGCCCAAAGGGTTCGTTCAACGCCGGATTGACGAACACCCCGCCGCTTTCTCTCGCGAGCGCGTAATAAGCCGGTATGTCGCTTGGTTCATGGCTCTTTGGATAAGCCACATGGCCGTAAAGGTCGTGGGTTTCGACCGCGGCGATAAGCTCTTCGATCACCTCGCGGCATTCCTGTTCGAGTTCCGATAGCTGTGACCGGCACCCGGCAACAATAACTAAGTTTGCGCGTTCGCGCAGTTCTGAGTGTGCAGCATAAGCTTCTACGAGCGCGACCAGGTTCTTCTTACGTACAGGCCGCGCGATCGCGAGGATGATGGGTTTCTCAAGATCGCATAGAAATCTTGCAACATCGCTGCGGACCTTGTCGCTCACAGGCGCATTCTTGAACCGTTCCAAGTCGCAGCCAGGCGGGATGACGCGAATGCGGCCGCTTTCTATCTTCGAGTAGTGGGCGTACTGGGCTTCCGCTTCGTCCCGCGAGCTCGAAATGACGCCGCTCGCCTTTTCAAGCACTCTCTCTTCGATTTCGATGCGCCGCTCGAGTTCGGCACTTGTGGTGCCATTGGCCTGACGCTTTACCGCTCCCAAGGAATGGGCGGTAAAAACATAGGGGATGCCCAGTTCCTCAAACGCTGCCCGTGCGAGAACACCAGCATCGGCATAATGTGCATGAATGATGTCGGGTAGCTTCGGACAGCTTTTCAGATAGTCGAGAAAGGCCTTGCACAGCGCCTCGTGCTGTTCGTGCAATTCCTCTTTTGTCAGGTAGCCTTCGTTGCCATCGGCAAGCCGCACAAGCCGAATGTCGCCGCGGATCTCGCCCGTTCCGGGGGCAAACTCATCGGAAAGTGCGGGATCTTCAAACCCACGCGTGACGATATCGATCCGATCAATCTCCGGGTCCAGTGCGCTCGTCTCAGCAAGCTCAAGCAGATATTTGATATGCCCGCCTGTATCAGCGGTAATGCCATAAGGAACATCGGTAAGGGTTAGGCATCCCTGCAACGCGATATGACAAACAAACATCCAGAACCACCTTTCACAGGGGGTCCAACTGGCGTAACCCATTCTCGTTTCTAATGAATCGAGTAATAAATGTTACATCGCCTAAAGATCGCGCATATCGCGCCGGTCATATATCCGGTCCCACCTAAACAATATGGAGGAACCGAAAGGGTCATCGCCGATCTGGTGCGTGAGCAGACACGCGATCATGATGTAACCGTGTTCGGACCCGCCGATTGCAAGATTGAGCGCGCGCAGTTGACCGGCGACTATTCCTCGGTATCCGCATACAAAGAAAACGTAGCACAGGCACCGCCGGGGTTACCGGCTGAACTGGAAGCGCAGCAGCTGTGCGATCTCGTGCGCTACGCGCGCGACTTCGATATTCTTCACCTGCATGGAAGCGCTCATGCGAGCGGAGTTTGCGCTGCTCTCGATGTTCCGGCGGTGCGCACTATCCATTGGCGTGCGGACGAACCAGATCATGTCGAACACTTCCGCGCTTTTCCCAGGGAGAAGATCATCGCCATTTCGTACGACCAGTCCCGCGCGGTGCCACACTCCTCGCTCGCCGGCATTGTCCATCATGGGCTGCCGAAGGATCGTTATACGCGAGGCGAAGGCTCAGGTCGCTATCTCGCCTTTCTAGGCCGCATGACCGACCAGAAGCGTCCAGATCGAGCCATTCAGGTCGCGCACAATTCCGCGCTCCCGCTAAAGCTCGCCGGGCCGATCGATCCGGGCAACCCAGACTATTTCGCCCAAAAAGTCGCGCCGCATCTTGGCAAAACCATTGAGCACATTGGCAGCGTAGATGACGCACAAAAGCAATCCCTCTTAGGCGATGCAATGGCGTTTATCTTCCCAATCGACTGGCCCGAGCCATTTGGCCTGGTGATGATCGAAGCGATGGCCTGTGGGACGCCGGTTATTGCATGGAACCGGGGCAGCGCTACCGAAATCGTCGAAGATGGTCTTACCGGCTATGTCGTGAACTCGATCGAAGAAGCGGAGCGCGCGATCGAAAAGGTTCAGGAGCTCGACAGGCAGCAAATCCGCAGGCGGTTTGAGGAGCGCTTCTCCTCAACGCGAATGGCGCGTGAAACCATCGATATTTATCGAGACGTACTCGCTCAGCGATCATAGAGGCCATCAAGAGCAAGTTCACCTTTACCATAGAGATAATCTGGCGAGAATTGTGCCAACTTGCACAAGCCAACTTCATCGAGAATTTCTATTTCGCCGTCACCTTGTGCGATGAGCAGACCGCGCTCGCGCAGCGTACGAAAGCTGCGATTGGCATGCACTGTGGTAACGCCGCACGCTTCGGCGAAATCGCGTTGCAGCAAGGGTATCGGGAAATTCTGCCCGTCATAGCGCCCGACTAGCCTCAATCGCTCGATTAGCTCGCAGACGAGATGCGCAATGCGTCCCTCCGCGTTAAGCCGACCAAGCCGGAATATCCATGTTCGATGCATGGCAGCATCGAGCATGGTGGAAAACCACATAACTCGTCCAAGATGTGGATACTGATCCACTAGCTCTGCGATTGCTTTATGCGGCACCTGCGCCACTTTCACAGCGTCCAGTGTCCCGACCGAATGGTCCAGACGCTTCATGGCAAAGCCGTGGAGATCGACGAAATCTCCGACGACATTTACCCCGACCAGTTGTCGCTCGCCTTTCTGGTCGTCCAAATACCGGAGCATGGCGCCTTCGACGATGAAGTAGGAGCTCTCGATCCGCTCTCCGCGTTGAACGAGTGTCCTTCGCGGTTCTAAATCGACGGTGCGAGCCACCGCATTTTCCAAAGCGCGTTTTTCCTCATCGCGTAAGTCGTGCCTTAGGCGACCCTTCAGAAACAATTTGGTGAGCATGACAATCCTTTAGCGGCGGATCAGATTGCGTCAGTTCGCGTTTTGGGATCGCTATGTCATTGGTCAGCCGTTGATATGTCTGGTTCGCAAGTTGCAGATCCTCATGCTTATGTTTGTCGATTTTAGCAAGGGTCACGATTTGAGCGGCCGACCCAATAACCATTGATGCGCGGTGTTTGTGGCTTTGGAAACCACCGCCCCTGCAGTGAAGCCATGAACGAGCGTGGAAAGAAGGATCGTGAAACCGACCGTTGCCCACAATTCGCCTTCATCGACAAGATCGAGCTGTCCTCCAGCATAAGCGAGATAATAGATCGAGCCCAGCCCGCGCACACCATAAAAGGAGAGGATCGCTCGTTGCCGAAGAGATAGATCGCTGCCGAACAGCGATACCATCCCCGTCGCTGGCCGAATGAGAAAGATGAGCGCGCAGCCGAGCAGCGCATGAGGCCAATCGAGGTAGGGCCATAGCACCGGCAGAGCACCGCCGAGCAGGACCAACAGAATTGCTGTCAACGCATGCTAGAGTGCTTCTGAAAAGCTATGTAGGCGCGTGTGATAATCATGATCTGATTCCGCGCGCCGCAAAATAAGTCCCATCGCAAACGCTGCAATGAACCCATATCCTTCAATCAATTCGGTCGCGCCGTAGGTCAGAAGAACGGCGGCAAACGCAATCACGCCCGAGGACGTTGTTGCAAGCGGATTGTTGCGGGGGAGGGCGAACAATACCTTGCCCAGAAGCCATCCAGCGACAAGTCCAGCGAGAGTGCCGATCACTATCTTGTAAATGACGTACAGCCCGAACCATTTCTATAGCCACTCTTCGGCCGTGCCTGTCACGGCAACAAGGAAAATGCCGAGATAGACGAATGGGAACGCCAGTCCATCATTCAGGCCCGCTTCGGTCGTTAGCGCAAAGCGTACTGGATGTTCGCCACCCTCGAGCGGCGGACCCACCTGAACATCGGCAGCGAGCACGGGATCGGTTGGCACCAGAACCGCTGCGAGCAACACTGCACCAGCTAGTGTCATACCGATCAGCATTCCGCCAAAGGCCACCGCCAGAATGCACAAAGGCATCGCTATCAACAGCAGCCTCATCGCAGGCGACCATTTAGCAAAATCGGCAATGCGATCGAGCCGAAGGCCCGTTCCAAACAGCGCTATGATAACAGCAAGTTCGGACGCAAATTCCCAAAAAACGGGCCGATCAAGCGGGCTGAAGGCCTCCGGTACGCTTGGCAAAAGACCGAAGACCGCCAGTCCAACGAGGATCAACAGTCCGGAAGCTGCTGGTTCGCGACCTGAGAAACATCGTGGAAGCCAATAAGCAAAAACGATCGCCAATCCGCATCCTGCGAGCAGGATGTGGTAAGGTGCAAAAGCGAAGAAGGGTTCGTTCACGACTATGAGCGTATGAACCGAAATGCGACGATGCGGAACACCGTCACATCAAGAACCAGATCGCGATGAGCAGCAAAACGGCTGCGAGGGACATCAGGCTAGCGATAAGCTTCATATTGAACTGTTTGATCGGCTCGATCTCGTGCGGATCCATACGTTCGATCACGCTGCACGCCTTGTTTTCGGCAAGGTAGAAAATTGTGATGCCGACGACAATAAAGACGCTGGCAATCGCGCGTGCCACCCATGCCGGTTCGATCTTTGTGAAGACCGCATTGAAGGCCAGGCCAATACCGATCGCAGCCATGCCGGTGCGCATCCATCCTGCAAAGGTGCGTTCATTCGCAAGGATCGTCCGGTCTTCGGCTAAGTCGGTGCGCTGTTCGCTGAGATCTTCACCCAACGACAATGGATTGCTCCGCAAGAACGTTGATCGCCTGCTGCTTGGAAGTCATTCAATACTTCGCTGGCGGATCGCTTGCCGGAAAACTCTCGTCCAGAGCCTGGTCGGTTTCGTCCCAATTTTCCTTGGTCTCATCGCGGGTTGCTTCTGGACCGGCGTTGCGTACACCATCGTCGGGTTCCCCTTTAGCGTAGGCTGGCGCGCTTCGTTTCTTCGAGAATTGACGATATCCGAAATACCCCAGTGCGCCCAAGGCGGCGAGTCTCATCAGCATGTCGATTTCCTTTCGCGAACGATTTGAGAACGCGAAGTTAGCTATCCAGTTTCTTTGGAGTAACATTTATCAATCAGCATGTTCGCCTCGGTCGCTGAATACGTCGGAGACGAAAGTCTGGCTCCAAAGTAGGGCCATTGTCATTATGGGTGCTTCTCGCATTAGTAGAACTAGCTATCCGTCTGCCTGCGGACGGCCACCGACATTGGCAAGAATTTGCGGTTCTTCGGGCCGCTCGTCACTATCGGCGATAACGCTGAAACTGGCATCGGTTTCCAGAATGACCCACTTAGCCTGGCCGATCTCGTGCAAACCGTTTTCGCGCAATGCGCCCATGATTTCCGCGTCACTAATGCGTTCCTTACGCATGTTGTCGCGCAGATAATGGCCGTTATCAACCAAGAGGGTTGGCCTCGCCTTAATAAGGTTGGCGACCATATCGCTTCTCAGCACGATGCTCGTCGTCAGCCATTGGAGGAGTATGAGCCATGAGGCTGCCACCAAAGCGTCTGCGACCGAGACGTTTTCGAGAAGTATGCCAGATGTAACCAGGCCGCCCAGAGCTACAGTTATAATCCAGTCGAAATTGTTCATCTGCGAAGTGGTGCGTTTCCCCGAAATTCGTACGAGAATGATGATCGCCAGATAAATCACCGTTGCCGAAAGCAGAATATCTTCCAGGCGGTTCACACTGTTGAACCACGTATTGATGTCTCCGGTCATGGCCGTAGCTCCTTCTGATTGGGTTTCTGCATCTATTGCGCAATTGCTCTAGCGTTCGTCGACTGACACCGAGCTGATAAATGTTGGTCCGAAAGTTCGAAGCCGGACCCGGCGGCATCCCATTGTTTGATCGTGGCATTTCGCGGCAATGGAGCATTAAGGTGGACTAAATACCAGTGAAGAAGAAGACGACCTGGTGGCCATGGATATTGCTGGCATTGGTGTTACTGGCCGCACTCTTGTTTTGGTTGGCGACAGCTGCCGACGATGACGATGCGGTAGTCGATACCACTGCCGAGCTTTCCGATGCTTCCCATCGAGCAACGGTCGTAAACGATGACCTTCCTACCGCGACGGTCGCTAAAGCGAATTATGCGCTTGGCGACGTAGTCGAGAACCCGACAGAATTTATCGGACGAGACGATTTTAGCGGCGAGGTGAGCAAGCCCTCGGTTCCGACCGATCGCGGTTTTTGGATCGAAGCGGACGGCGCGCGGCTTTTCGCTGTGCTTATCGATGGCCTTCGCGAAGTGCCGGTTGATATTAATGTCGGTCAAAAGCTTCACGTTGCGAAAGGCATGCTGCGCGATGCGACGTTCATCGCTGACATTCCAGGTGAAGAGCTCGAAGCCGACACATTGGCGAGCCTGAGGATCGAGATGTCTATCTTGTGGTCCACGAAAACGACATCGAAATCACCGGTCGCAGGGCGTTTGAAGGTAAGTGACGTGACCCCCGGCGAGATTGGCTTGTACGGCCTGCTAAGACTCAATTTGTAACTTCATCTTATCAGCCTATTTATAACCAGATGAACCTTTATCTCCTGTTCTTTGATCCGGATTATGGTCCAAAGGACCTCGACTTGTGTGGTGACGGCATCAGATTGCGTGACGGACTCTATCTCATCCAGAGCGAACTGACCCGCTCAAAACTGTATCATCGGATCAAATGGCAACTGAAGGATGGCGCGGCACTTCTGGTCGCCCCGTTGGGGGATGACCCCAAGTTCAAAGGAATGGAAGCTGGGTCGCTGAAATGGCTTAGGGACATCGAAAGTTAAAACCTTCCTGCGCTTACTTCACATTTTGCGGCGGTCGCTGTGAGCTACGAATTCAAAATTGCCGTGAGGTACTGGTCGTGATACTTATTTCTATTAGGTTCCTTCTAGCGGCAATTATCATCTCTCACATTAATTATCTTGCCGTGACGGATTTACTGCTCCAGTAATTTTAGATAATGGTATTCATCGCGCAGCGGAATACGAATGCGCTCAATTGGCACCTAATCTGATTTAGCTCTCCAATTTCTAATACTCGGTCCGAGAGGAATACTACCGGGGGTATTTACCGTCTCTAATTAGCGAAGACCCCAAGCACGGTTGGCAAAACCTACCCGACCCTTTTCTCATACCCGTTCCTAATTCGGGGTCATGATGCACTTTACGCAACCATCTTTCTTGTCGCGAAAGGTCTTGTAGAAGTCTGGGCCATTTTCCAAAGTGCCACGGTGTGTGATTATTTCGGAAAGGTCGATTTCGCCCGCTTGCACTCGTTCGAGCAACGGCTCCAGATAGTGTTGCATATGGGTCTGGCCGGTTCTCATGGTCTGACCTTTGTTCATGAAAGGACCCATTGGAAAGGCGGTCGGGCCGGCGTAGACACCGGGCACGGAAAGTTTCCCGGCTTTTCGAACAGACTTTACCATTTGCATGAGAACATGTGGCCGGTCGTGCGCCCCGGTAGTGTGCAGCTCTATCGATTCAGCGAGCGAGGCACCCCAGTTGCTACCATGCGCTTCCGCTCCAACAGCATCGATACCAGCGTCGGGACCACGACCGTTCGTCATCTCCTGCAGTCGCTCGTAAACGTCCTCCTGTGAAAAATCGATGGTTTCCGCCTTCCCGTAGCTTTGCGCCATCGCGAGCCGCTCAGGCACGTCATCGATGGCGATGACACGCTTCGCGCCGAGCATCCAAGCGGATCGAATTGTGAATAGGCCTACGGGACCACAGCCCCAGACAGCGACTGTGTCGCCTTCGCTAACCGCGTTTTCGGCCGCCTGGTAACCCGTCGGGAAGATGTCGGAAAGGAAGAGAACCTTGTCATCAGCTAGGTCGCTTTCGATCTTTATGGGTCCGACGTCGGCATGCGGAACGCGAACGTATTCGGCTTGCCCGCCCGGATAGCCGCCGACGAGGTGGGAGAAACCGAATAGCCCCGCGGGAGCGTGACCCATCGTCTCGATAGCGTTTTCGGCGGTCCGATTTGTGGTGTCGCAGCAGGAATAAAGATCGCGCTCGCAGAACCAGCAAGAACCGCACGAAATTGTGAAGGGAACGACTACGCGATCGCCTTTCTTTAGCCGAGTAACTTCCGAGCCTATCTCAACAACCTCCCCCATAAATTCATGTCCGAGGATATCACCAGATTGCATTCCGGGCATCACGCCGTCCATCAGGTGGAGGTCAGAGCCGCAAATTGCGGTCGCCGTTACCTTGAGGACGACGTCTTTCGGATCCTCGATGCCGGGATCTTCCACCGTGTCGCAACGAATGTCGTTCTTGCCGTGCCAGACCAGTGCGCGCATGAAATACCTTTCTTAGATTGCCATTCAATAACAGCAAGCGATAGGCCTTGTTCCATCACCCCCCCTTACATAAAAACGAAGCTCGCAACTGAATTTCCTCACGAGATGGTTTAGAGCCTCCCGACAAGCGCTCGGACGGCGGTGCCGCGTTGCTTCGTAAGGTTCCAGAGTTTCAAAGGATAGAAAGATCCTAGCAAACAGATTTCCGGGCAGTCGCGGTCTTCCAACAGAATTTTGTTGTTCCATATTTCGGGATCGATAGGATCACGGGACTGCGAAGGAGGCCGGTGTCTGCTTATTTTCAATGTTCGATAGTTCCGGACATTCTCCTTTCGGCCCAGAAGCTGCCCATTGAGGCTTTCTTAAATCATATGGCTGGAATTGAGCCAGGAGGAGACTGCCCGGTTTCGGAAAGCAAGCTCCAAAAAGCAGACAATCAGCGAGTCCTTTTCTACAAAAGCTCCAGCCCTTTGTTGCGGACGTCCAGGGCACCCTCATAAACTGGCAATGGAAGCCCACAGTAGTGTGAACGGGCAGAGGTTCGCCCTTCGGCCATTTCGGCCTAAAACCGCCGAATTGCCCCGCGACCTGGGCATCCAGTTCGACAGCTTCATAGTTGTCCTCAGTGTCATCTAGTCCGAAGCAGTCTCACCGATTTTCTCGTCCGCTACCGTGATCATTTCCTGGAGCGCCTTCACGTGCTGCTGAAAGGCCCGTCGGCCCTTCGACGTGAGCGCTGCCCAAGTTCGCTGGCGGCCGTTCCGCGGCGCTTTCTTGATCGATACATAGCCCGCTTCTGAGAGTGTCGAGAGATGTTTCGAAAGAGCCGAGTCACTCACCTCGATGACGTCTCGAATGACCGAGAATTCGGCTTCGTCGGCGCGGAGAAGAATTGCTGCGATCTGCAGGCGCGCGGAAGCGTTGAAAATCTCGTCGAGACCCACGCTCATAACCTCCCTTCACGCACATCTGCGCGATACACCCGTTCCCAGATCCAGCTGAGTCCCGATGTCCCGAGAGCGACGATTGACAACGTCACCCAGAACCATGGATCGTCGGTCGGGTCCTCGAACTGGGTGAGAACGATGACCAGCGCGGATAGGATCAGAACGCTGATCGCGGCTACGATCCACACGGTCCTACCTCGTTGATATCCGCTCACGAACATGCCGTGACGCCTTTTATCATCCCGGACAATCAACAACATCAGAACCATTGCCGTCACGAAGACCACGGCCGCAACATCACGAGGGAGAGCTACTGCCGCAACCATCAGCGTCATGAGCAATCCACCAGCAAAATGCCTCCAGATCGGCCACCTCATTCGTCTCGCCAAACGATCATTCGTGGACTCGAGAGCTGCCAGTGCGTCCCGTGGGTCCTCGGGGTTGTTCATGTTCTTGCCTCCGTCTCGCCAACCGTAGCTGCTCCTGCAGGCATTGCTCTCAAGGCCCCCTCGCTCGCCTCGGCACTTGCACGTCGCCTAACCAGATACTGAGAAACCAGAGGCCTGATCACCAGGCCGATCATATCGATGAGCACGTGCATCGCAATCGGCTTGATGACGGATCCGCTCGAGAGATAGAGCCAGAAGAAGAGCGCACCCATCGCACTGGTCGCGAGAACGCCCTTCCAACCCTGATACCAGTGCGCCAATCCGAATGCCGCGATCGAGATCGTCAGCGACGCCCATACTGATCCGGTAGCTTCCAGCACCAACAGCGGAAGGGCGGCGCGATAGAAGATCTCCTCGCTGATGCCGGCGTTCAGAGCCAGAGGGATGCAGCATGCCACCTCCTTTCCGTTGCGCGGCAAAAGAGCTTCAATGTCGCCGACCACCGGTTGTGACATCTTCTTCAACCGCCGACGCCAGATCACTGCCGTGATGGTAAGGCCTAGAAGCAAGCCACTGGCCATTCCGAGCACCGTTTCAAAGCTGGAACCTTCGGGTTCCGAAACTGCCTCGAAGGGAGCGATCAATGGCGCGAATTCAACGGGCAGAGAGTATAGTAAGTTCAGTCTCCCGAAGGTCAGCAGTACGGCTAATCCACCGACACCGAAAAGCGCCATCGGAACGAAAGTCCACCGGCGGTAAAAGCGCACCCGGTCCGCGCTGGAATCAAACTTCTTGAAAGCTGCGTAGTCGCGCGCATCGCGCCAAGACATCCACGCGAGCCCGCACAGCACGACCAGAAGGACCAAACTGTCTACCAACACCATTGCCAAACCCTCACTTTCTTCGAAGGAAAATGACTAGATGCGACTTTCCTTCGAGGCAAGTCAAAACTTTCCTCCTTGGAAAATGACCTACACGCGACAGTGCGCGGGTAACCTGATGGCAGGAGATAAGCGGGGGTTGTGAAGTAAGGCTGGTTCTTTCAATCGTTATCGATCGACAATTATCTGTCGCGACGCCCGCTTTCGAAAGCTCGTTCGATGATCATCTTTTGACCAAAATTAGGGCGCAAAGCAGACAAAAATCGACCGCGTCATTTGGTGCCGCAGAATCAATTTTAAGTCCCGAAAAAGCTACGTCGCTGATCGCTCAATTTATTGCAGCGTAATCAGAAAGCTGTTCCCATCCGGTGCCGGGGCCCGCAGCTGGGCCCGCATAAATTCCGAGCTTGCCGCCTCAATGAATAATTTGATCGGACACCGACTGGCAGATTTCAGTGCGAGAAAATGGGAAAGCTGTCAATCAAGTGGGCGAAGGTTACCAGATTTCTAGGTAGCATTCCATGTCCATAAGCATGAATCCGAGCCTGCAGGCGCAATCGCCCGGCAGGACTACTCCCAGGAAATCACCCCGTCGGCAGAACGCCAGCTCGCTGGCCGGATCATCTTTTCGTGTGCGATACGGACTGACCTGATCTCCGCCTCGATCTCTCGCCGCCAATGTGCGAGGAAATCGAACAGCACCGGGAAATCCGGTGCTGCATCGTATTCCTGCCAAGTATAGATCTGCAGGAGCGAAGGGTGATCCGGCATGAAATAGCAGATCTCAGCCGTCGTCAGCCCGTATCCTTTCAGCTGAACCAGGAAAGCGCGGTCGGTCATTGCAACGTAGGCTGGCTGTCCGGGCCATCGAGCGAGCGCAGCGCGGCGAATACATCATCTACCGAAACCGGACCTTTGAGTTCGGGGGGCTGGCGCATCGCCGGCTGGTTTTCGACGGTATGCCGATCGGAGGCCCAGGAAGCCAGGATGGCTCGCTTCACTTCGGGCTCAAGCGAGGGATGATGCGCTACATCGAATGGATGCAAATATCGTGCGAATGGTTGCGACATCGGAACATCCTCCATTCTGCCTTGCCGCTGATCACTCACTGCGGATTGCTCCGCTCGGCGTATTTTGTGAGTCGATTTGAGACCGTCAAGACCCTGATATGGCCTACGGAAAGCGTCCGTTGGCAGTCGCAATCGGCGAGTGCCAAAAAATTTGATTTGGACCTCTTGAAGCCGTTTCCCGCAAAACTAGATCGCGAAATGCCTCCTGCCGATCATCCGGGGGAGGCGCTGTAAGTCATTTCGCTTTGTAATGGAGGTTATGCATGCACTTTCGACCTTTGCACGATCGCGTGCTGGTTCGCCGTATCGAGGCCGAAGAAAAGACGACCGGCGGCATTATCATCCCTGACACCGCCAAGGAAAAGCCGATGGAAGGCGAAGTCGTCGCCGTTGGCCCGGGTGCGCGTGACGATGCCGGGAAGCTGGTTGAACTCGCCGTCAAGGCGGGCGACCGCATCCTGTTCGGCAAGTGGTCCGGCACCGAAGTGCGGATCGACGGCGAGGACCTGCTCATCATGAAGGAG
This sequence comes from uncultured Erythrobacter sp., assembly GCA_947504155.1. Taxonomy (GTDB): domain Bacteria; phylum Pseudomonadota; class Alphaproteobacteria; order Sphingomonadales; family Sphingomonadaceae; genus Qipengyuania. The sequence goes on along the minus strand of CANNGF010000001.1, from coordinate 593,548 downwards.
AGCGACATCCTCGGCATCATCGAAACTGCCGCCGAGCTCAAAAAGGCGGCGTAAGCAACCAACCCGATCTTCGGTTCGATCGAAAGAAGAGAAAGGAGCAGGCCAGATGGCTGCGAAAGAAGTAAAGTTTGCGTCGGATGCGCGTGATCGCATACTCCGCGGCGTGGATACGCTTGCAAATGCGGTCAAGGTAACTCTCGGTCCCAAGGGCCGCAACGTGGTGATTGAGAAAAGCTTCGGTGCCCCTCGTATCACCAAGGATGGCGTCACTGTCGCCAAGGAAATCGAACTCAAGGACAAGTTCGAAAACATGGGCGCACAGATGCTGCGCGAAGTCGCCAGCAAGCAGAACGACAAGGCGGGTGACGGCACCACCACCGCCACCGTTCTGGCCCAGGCCATCGTGCGCGAAGGTGCCAAGGCGGTTGCTGCCGGCATGAACCCGATGGACCTCAAGCGCGGTATCGACCTCGCCGTCGGCACCGTCGTCAAGGATCTCGAAAGCCATGCCAAGAACGTCTCGGCCAACAGCGAGATCGCACAGGTCGCGACGATTTCGGCAAATGGTGATGAAACCGTCGGCCACATCCTTGCCGAAGCCATGGACAAAGTCGGCAATGAAGGCGTGATCACGGTCGAGGAAGCCAAGAGCCTCGAAACCGAGCTCGAAACGGTTGAGGGCATGCAGTTCGATCGCGGCTATCTCTCGCCCTATTTCGTGACCAACGCCGAAAAGCTGAAGGTGGAACTCGAGGATCCCTACATCCTCATCCATGAGAAGAAGCTGTCGAACCTGCAGGCGCTTATCCCGCTGCTCGAACAGGTCGTGCAGTCGGGCAAGCCGTTGCTCATCATCGCCGAGGATGTCGAGGGCGAAGCCCTGGCAACCCTGGTGGTCAACAAGTTGCGCGGCGGCCTCAAGGTCGCGGCCGTCAAGGCGCCCGGCTTCGGCGATCGCCGCAAGGCCATGCTGGAGGATATTGCCATCCTCACCGCCGGCAATGTGGTCAGCGAGGAACTCGGAACCAAGCTGGAAAACGTCACCATCGGCATGCTCGGCCGGGCGAAGAAGGTCATCATCGACAAGGACAACACTACCATCGTCGATGGTGCCGGCAACAAGGCCGATATCGACGCCCGGGTCAGCCAGATCCGTGCCCAGATCGAGACCACGACCAGCGACTACGATCGTGAAAAGCTTCAAGAGCGCGTGGCCAAGCTGGCTGGCGGCGTTGCCGTCATCCGCGTCGGCGGTGCCACTGAAGTCGAGGTCAAGGAGCGCAAGGATCGTGTCGACGACGCGCTGCACGCAACCCGTGCGGCCGTCGAGGAAGGCATTCTGCCGGGCGGCGGTATCGCACTGCTCCGGGCTCTCAAGTCGCTGGAGGGGCTCACGGCCGCCAATGACGACCAGCAATCGGGTATCGATATCGTGCGCCGTGCGCTGCGCGCACCCGCACGCCAGATTGCCGAGAACGCGGGTGAGGATGGTGCCTATATCGTCGGCAAGCTGCTCGAAGGCGACGACTACAACCACGGCTTCAACGCCGCGACTGGCGAATATGAAGACCTGGTGAAGTCGGGTGTCATCGATCCAGCGAAGGTGGTGCGCACTGCGCTGCAGGACGCGGCTTCGGTTGCCTCGCTGCTGATCACCACCGAGGCGCTGGTGGCCGAACTGCCCAAGGAAGACACGCCCGCACCGATGCCGGCGATGGACTTCTAACAAGGTTAGGAGAGCGCGGCATCAAGCTGCGCTCTCCCAACCTCCACGCACGGCTGGCGGCGGTGCTGCCTGGCGTCTCCACACGCCCTCTTGAGCAAGGCAGTCTCCGAAAATGGCGATGTTAGAAAAATCGGTCGAATGAGAGAGGAGGAGATAATGACCGACAGGTATCTGGACTATCTTTCACGCGAACATGCGCGGCTGGAGGACGAAATCCGGCTGGAAAGCAAACGACCCCGGCCTGACGAAGTTTTGATTGCCCGCCTGAAGAAGCTCAAACTGGCGCTCAAGGACCAGATGCAAAGCTGGACTTCCGATCACGCGAGCAGCGATCGGCTGACCGCGTAAACGGACTAGAACCAAACATATTCTCTCCTGGAAGAAGGCCAGGCGCACCTCTATCGGTGTGCCTGGCTTTCCCTTGCAAAGCACTGAAAACACGTAGATAAAAAAATTTATTCGGTCTTGAAATCAGTTGCGCGTTTCCTAATCTCGTTAATACCGGATGCCATAGCGGGTCCGGTTGGACATTAGGGCGTCAGCTCTTTCGTTCGCTGACGCTTCTCGTGCCCAGATTGCTCAACAAGGAGGATTTGGAAATGAGAACTGCATTTGATTTGACCCCCTATCGCCGCTCGACGGTCGGCTTCGATCGGCTGTTCGATGCGCTCGAGAACAGCTTCCGCGCTGAGACGCAGGATAGCTACCCGCCCTTCGATATCGTCCGCACCGGCGAGGACAGCTACCGGATCACTCTAGCGGTTGCCGGCTTCCGTCCGGACGAAATTGACGTCACTGCACAGCAGAACCAGCTCGTCATCTCTGCTCAGAAGGAGGAGAAGGACGATGACGATGTCGAATTCGTTCACCGCGGTATCGCTGCCCGCGCGTTCGAGCGCCGGTTCCAGCTGGCCGACTATGTCGAAGTGCGCGATGCGGACTATGAGCACGGCATGTTGACGATCTCGCTCCAGCGGATCGTTCCGGAATCGCTCAAGCCGCGCAAGATCGCCATCGGCAGCCGCGAGCATATCAATGACGACACGCCGCAGCTGACCGGAGACAAGGCGGCCTGAGCCTCATGGCAGCTGAGAGGGCCGGTCTCGCCATTGGGACCGGCCCTTGTTCGTGCATTAGCTTCCCGGTTCGAGTTTGAGCCTGACCATGCGCTCTTCGCCGCCGCGCATCAGCGTGAGTTCGACGCTTTGTCCGACGCGAAAGTCGTCAAGTCGGGCGAGCAGGTCGCCCACTCTGGACACAGGTTTGCCATTCAGAGCGGTAACGATGTCCCCAGGAGCTACGCCGCCTCTAGTGCGCTGCGCTGCAACCAGACCGGCGCGATCCGCTGATGACCCGGGATCGACCCGCAGGACAAAAACCCCTTCGATCCCCGAAGCACGTTTGAGCCGGTCGTTGATATCGTCATCACTTTCGACGCCGAGGCTGGGCCGCGTATAGCGCCCCTCGGAAATGAGCTGTGGTACGACGCGCATGACCGTGTCGACCGGTACCGCAAAACCGATACCTGCCGATGCCCCAGAGGGACTGTAGATTGCGGTATTGACACCGATCAGTCTGCCCGCTGAATCGAGCAGCGGACCGCCCGAATTGCCTGGGTTGATGGCCGCATCGGTCTGGATCAGGTTGCGAATGTCGGGGCCGTTCTCATTAGGCAGCGAGCGATCCAGTGCCGAGACGATCCCTTTAGTCAGGGTCCAGTCTAGGCCGAACGGGTTTCCAATCGCAAAGACATTCTGCCCGACTTGCAGATCATTGCTCGTGCCTATGGGGACCCGTGCGGGCGCTGTGAAACCTGCACCGCCGATCTTCAAAACAGCAAGGTCGTGCTGTGGGCTCGTACCCACCAGTGTGGCGGAAAACTGGCGACCGTCAGCAAGCTGTATTTGCGCTTCTGATGCACCCTCGATGACATGATAATTGGTGAGGATATGACCTGCCTCATCCCATACGAGGCCCGAACCCGACCCGCGCGGGACGCTATAGACATTACGTGTCCAGAAATCGGCAACTCGCTGCCGTGTCGATATGAAGACGACGGACTCTCGGGCATTGCGGAACAGGTCGATATTGGCGCGTTCGTCTGCAGCTAGGTCTCCACGCGGAGTGACCATCCGTGGCTCGGCCACCGGAGCCGACTGGTTGACGAGTAACGACACTGTTGCAGCTAAGAGGAGCCCATTCATTATGATCAAAACCACTATCCATGGACGCGAATTTGGCGTTGCCTTCGTCAACGATCTTCTCATCACAGATAAATAGCGCCGGTTATGCCAGGATCAACGGAACGCCGCTTCATTCTTCGATCGACAGCGGTATCTACAAATTTCAATCCATGATCGGACATGGGGGAAGCCCATAACCAAGGCTAGGCTGCCAGTCCGCTTTCAGGTTCCTCTAAGAGAACTCGAACGTCCGAAAAGGGGGCGTATTCTGTTGAAAAACTCCTCTTGCGAAGAGAGCGAGCCGCTGATTCAGTGTTCTTCGTAATCAGGAGATTTGCTGATGATGGGCGAGCGGACGGTGATGCAGGAGGCGCTGTTCTACAGCTTCCGCATTGAGGATCATGTGCCCCAGGATCACCTGCTGCGCTCGGTTGACCGGTTCGTCGATCTGACGGGTATCCGAGAGCACCTGAAGCCGTTCTACAGCGCGACCGGGCGGCCTTCGGTTGATCCCGAACTGATGATCCGGATGCTCCTCATTGGCTATTGCATGGGTATACGCTCGGAGCGCCGCTTGTGCGAGGAGGTGCACCTCAACCTCGCCTATCGCTGGTTCTGCCGGCTCGATCTCGAGGGGTCGGTGCCCGATCACTCCACCTTCTCCAAGAACCGGCACGGCCGGTTCCGCGACAGCGACCTGCTGCGCAAGCTCTTCGAGATGACCGTCGAGCGCTGCATGAGAGAAGGACTGGTGGGAGCAGAAGGCTTCGCGGTCGATGCGAGCCTGATCCGCGCCGATGTCCACCGCCAGCGTTCGGTACCGGGAGAAGAAGGGCTCCCGCCCGAAGCTGCCGGTCGTGCGGTCGCTGAGTATCTTGAGGTCCTCGATGATGCAGCCTTCGGCGGAGCCACGCCTGTCGAGCCGAAGCGGATCAACCTCACCGATCCCGCGGCGCGCTGGACTGCGGCGACGCGCGAGGCGGCCTTCTACTCCTACTCCACCAACTATCTGATCGACCTCGATCACGCGGTGATCGTCGATGTGGAGGCGACGACATCGGTGCGGCAGGCCGAGGTGCTTGCGCAGCGAAGGATGATCGAGCGAACGCAGGAACGCTTCGGCTTGTGGCCCGAACGGCTTGTAGCCGACACAGCTTATGGCTCGGCGCCGAACCTTGCATGGCTGGTCAAGGACAAGGGTATCGAGCCCCATATCCCCGTGTTCGACAAGTCTGCACGCAGCGACGGCACCCTCGCGCGGTCCGACTTTACCTATGACGCCGAGGACGACAGTTACCTCTGCCCTGGCGGCAAGCGGCTGAGACCATCCAACCGCAACTTCAAGACACCGCGGCCGCTGGCCAATGCCGATGGCTTCATCCGCTACCGTGCGAGCCAGAAGGACTGTCAGGCATGCAATCTCAAGCAGCGCTGCGCACCCCGCACGGCGACCCGCAAGATCGTGCGCTCGGTCCACGAAGGCGCACGCGACCTGGCACGCGATATCTCCAAAAGTGACGCCTATCTCGTCTCACGTCGCCAGCGAAAGAAGGTCGAGATGCTCTTTGCGCACCTCAAGCGGATCCTGAAGCTGGACCGCTTGCGTCTGCGCGGTCCCAACGGAGCAAAAGACGAGTTCCACCTCGCCGCCGCAGCCCAGAACCTACGGAAACTGGCCAAGATGCGGCCCATGCCGGGCCTCGCCGCCGCCTGAGAGAGGCAACGGCCTCGCTCGCCCTCGATCCGGGGAGCTAAACCAACGCAGCCAACGGCGACTTTTTCAACGGAATAGGGGCGCAAAGCTGACATAACTTAAATGTCGCATCTCGAACGAGGGGGAAGGGGAAGTCGATATTCCGTGGACAACCTCAGAAAGTTCCTGGGGAGGGGGTATCATTGGGGGTATTATGCGAGGAGCAGCTAGATTGTTGTAGCATTTACAGAGTGATGTGATGGCTATTCCTGTCCCTCCTCCGCTACCATAGTCGAATCCGTATGGGTTCGCATGCGTCAAAATACACATTTATCTTAAGGGGTTGCGCTTAATTCGCGTACGCACGGGTCCGGTTGACGCTGGATTCGGTGTGGAGGTATTTTGGGGGTACCTTCCTAAAGAAGGAAAAGCATCGATACCCCCGATGCCGTTGACAGAAATAAGATCAAAGGGGCGAGTCTTGCTAAGAAGAATTACAAGCTGGCAAATGAAATAGGTTTGTTCGTGCTCGGAAGGTCACGCTTCCACACTGTGGCAAATGAAGTATCGGTACCGTGGCAAGGAAAAGCTCTTGTCATTTGGTGCCTATCCAAAGTCGGGATTTCCGCGGCACGATAGCTGAAGAAGCAGTAAAAGATGGATGCGAAGGTCTCGACTTTCCAACGCCGGCATGGAAGAAACGGATGAAGATGGAGCGAGAACATCTCGTCCGCGCATTCACCGCATCCCCGTTTCTGGACTGGGCTGATCACTTTGATCGCTGCCGAGACGGGGAAGGGGCGCTGCGCTTGGTTGATGCCGCATAGTCCAGCCCTGGGATATATTTGCACGCCCATCTCAGTCATCGGATCGCCCGGCGTAAAGCAATCCATAGCTTATCCTATTCGGTATTAAGATATGTTATTATTGAGGAGAGACACCGGCGGAGATTAAGGCTCTGGCTTCGAAATCTTTTTTTATTGTGGCGCCAAAAAAAGTCATTCCGGATTTGCGCGCCAGTTGTCAGCGTAGCTGCGGCTATTGATGCCCGCCAATTCACCGAACTAGTTTTCTCGAGTTTCCAGCCAAACTGCGCTTTGTTCTTGGGCTAGATCGAGCAGGTTGCCCATCACCAGATTGATGTCGATCAGGTGCAGGCCCATGTCCGGATTGAGCTTGCCTTCGGTATAGATGTCACCCGTAATATCGTCGGTTCGCGGATCGTCGGGATCGGCCTTTATGCGGATGGTCAGGTATTGACCCTTCTCGTTCGACACGCATTCGCCGGTCAGGAGGCCGGGGACCGATGCGAAGGGTGTCTCCACCTTCCTGTCGTCGGTGGTCCACTGGGGAACCGGACCTCCCATCAGCGCGTCGGTCGTCAGGTAGGAATGCAAGGGCGCCTCGCCTCCGCCTAGGGCTGCCGGATTGACGCAGGCGATTGTCATGCCGTCGCGAGAGGTAGCGGCGTAATCGTTCACCGGGCCGATCGTGTCGCGGAAGCTGCGATAAGCGACGATGCAGCTGGTTTCGCTGGCACTGGTGCAGAGCGGCATCGACTTGAAATCGCCGCCGACGACCTTGCCTTCGGGGACGAGCACGCTGGTGCCGTTAAGGTAGGCGGCCACGATCCGGTCCTGCGCGGGCTTGCCGTCGATCTCCCTTTTTATGAGCTGGTTCATCATGCGCGATCCCTGCGAGTGGCCGATCAAGATGACGCCGCGCCCCTGATTGTAGTTTTCGAGATAGTATTTCCATGCGTCCGTGACATCGCCGTAGGCTGTGCGGAACGCGGCGATGACCTCGGCACGGGGAAGCTGCCCCGACGCACCCAGCATGGTGATTTGGCGGTACTTGGGTGCGTAGATTCGGCAGACGTCGGCAAAGCGGGCAAGCTGCTGCTGAATTACGCGTCCTTCCTCGGGACCCTCGTTCCAGTCGGCATTGGCGCTCTGGTCTAGCGAGATCGTGGGATAGATGTAGAAGCAGTCCACTGGCGCATCGGCTGGCGGATCGAATTGCTCGAGCGTCATAGTGCCGTCTGCTTCCACCACGGTAGTCGCCAGATCCTGATCGCACGTATCCTCGCGCCCCGGAAGGCACAGCCACTTATCGCTATCGGCATAGACGCTCTTGCCGTCATCGGCCGCGGAATTTGCGCTTGCAGGTGCGCCGAACCCGAAAAGGGCCACGCTCAGCACGGCCCCGATTATGCGGCTTTTCATCAGTCTCTCCCAATGTGCGTCACACTCCCGGTCTTGCTGCCGAGGTGCACTTATTCTGGTCGCAGGATGCACTGCTTCGCCTCCGAGATCAACTTACAAACAAGCGCGTTTGTTTTTTCCGCATCGCGGTGTAGGCTCGGGGGCAGAACATAAAGGGAGAGAGTGATGGTTGATAGGCTGGCGCTGTCCCGGCGCGGAGCGATGGCAGGTGCGGGCATGATGGCGCTGCTCGCCGGTACACGGCTGAGCGCTGAGGGAAGCGGCGCAATTCAAAGCGATGCAGCCGCAGAGCCTCCTGCGCCCGGCGATCCCGGCTTCGTCGAGGTGATGCCCGACCTGACGGCCTATCTCGCAGGCGCACGCAGTGCTGCGGTACCAGCCGCCATTCGCGTGCGGGCGCGTCTCCATATCCTCGATACGCTAGCCGCTATTATCGCCTGCCACCCGCTCGAAGCCTCGCGGCTCGGCACGAAGTATGCCATGGCGATGAGCGGCGGCGGTGGCAGCCCGATCTTCGCCTCGCGCGCGACCGCCAGCCCGGTCGACGCCGTCTTCGCCAACGCGATGACCGCGCATGCGGCGGAGATCAACGACTTCATCCCCTCCGCCTATGTCCAGCCCGGCCCCTCCATCGTCAGTGCAGGGATGGAGCTGGCCCGCACGAACGGGCGCAGCGGGCACGATCTAGTGAACGCCATCATCGCCGGGTACGAGTTGGCGGGCCGCATTCCCAAGGCGATCGGTACGCGCAACCTGTGGCTGGCGGGGCTTGCCAATCACGGGGTCGGCCCGGTCTTCGGCACCGCAGCCGCCAGCGCCGCGCTGCTCGGGCTCGACCGGTCGCAATGCAATCATATGCTCGCCTATTGCGCACAACAGGCCTCCGGCTCGTGGCAATGGATGCTCGACGTGCGGCATGTCGAAAAGGCATTTGTCTTCGCTGGAATGCCCGCGCGCAACGGGATGCAGGCAGCAGTGATGGCTGGACTGGGCTTTACCGGCGTGCCCGACAGCTTCGACACCGAAAAGAGCTGGTTTCGCTGGCCCGCGCTGACCAGGGAGGGTTCAGACCCTTCGCAGTTGATCGAGGGGTTGGGCGAGGAATTCGAACTCTCGCACGCGGCCCTCAAGCGCTATCCCGTGGGCGGCCCGACCCAGCCAGCGGTGCGCGCGCTGCTGGAGCTGGAAAAGGAAGTGGACGCGAGAAAAATTGCCGCAATCCGCGTCGAGATGCCAGGGGCGGCGGAGACGTTCCGCAGAGCCAATATGCCCGCGCTCAACATCCCTTATCTCGTTGCAATCATAATGCAGGACGGGCGGCTCGATTTCGTCGATGCGCAATCGCTTGATCGAATGACTAACGACAAAGCGGCAAAGGCGTTTGCGGAAAAGGTCGAGGTGGTGGCGGACCCATCGCAGGAAACGGGCGAAGGCGAGGACCGCACCGAGAGTGCGCGCGTGACGATCACTATGGCCGATGGCAGCACGAAGTCGCGCTACATCGCCTACGTGCCCGGATTCCCGACGCACCCGATGGGCAAGAGCGAGGTCCAGACCAAAGCACGCGAACTGGTGGAGCCGGTCATCGGCAATGCGAAGTGCGCCCGGCTGATCGAGCTGTGCGACAATCTGGACAGGCTGGAAAATGTCGATCCGATCATCGACCTGATGCGCTTCGAAGCAGCGCCCGGACAAACAAGCGAACTAGTCCTCGGTATTTTCCGCAATCAGGCGCTCAGTCAGTTTTTCCTTGTACCATCCGAGCAGCTTAACCGACTCCGCGATCGTCTCTGAAGACCCCGCGAAAATCGATTCAAGGAGCAGGCCCCGCATCGCCGCCATGTGCAGCTTGTTCATCGTGTTGAGCATGTCGTCGTTCTCGATCCCTGCATCCTTCGCGATGTCCTTTGTCTTAGCGAGGTGGATCTGATCGAGCTGTTGCAGGAAGCGCGGCATGATCTCGGCCAAAAGTGGGTCACCGCGCGATCCGATCAGCATTTCGAGCAGGGCGATCGATTCCGGTTCGCGGATCGTCTCCCATGATGCTTTGGTGAGCGCGTGAAACCGTTCGACCCCGCGTTTGGTACCGCGAAGCGCTTCGCCGCGCTTCTCCTGCAACCTCTCCACGGCGCGGTATCCGACTGCCTCCATCAGTTCGGCCTTGCCGGAAAAGTGATGCAGGATGCCGCCCCGGCTGATACCGGCACGCTGGGCAACGCGCATCACAGTGGTCGCCGCATATCCCTCCTCCGCCAGATTGACGATCGCTGCATCTATCGCGCGGCGCCGCGAAGATGAGGTGCGCTCTGCCTGCGTCCGGCGAACCCTGCTGGGCCGTTTCTGGTCGCTCATGCCCATTTCAGAAGGTGTAGTCGGCGCTTTATCAGTCATTTCGGTTCAATACCCTAAGACCGATAGAAGCGCCGAACAAGTTCCCGGTTGGGGTGCTTTTATCATCTCGCACGCCAGCCGCGTCGATATGTCAAAAACGCGCGGTCGCACCGATGAAGAACCGCCTTCCGATCACATCATAGGTCGACGTCGGCGTGACCGAGCTTCCTCCGAATTCCGGGGGTTGCTTGTCGAACATGTTGTTGATCCCGGCCCGGAATTCAAAACCGTCATCAACCATCAATCGGCCGATCAGGTCGAAATAGCTTACCGCTGGCACGCCTTCCGCAATGCTATCGGGATTGGTGACGTTCGCTGAATTGTCCTGTTCCCCAATGTAGCGCCAGCGGAGCGACAGAGATCCGGTATCGCCCCCGAGCCCCAGGGTGGTGACGTGTTTCCATGCAGGATGCGTCGAAGAAAAACCGTCAATCTGAGCATTGCCCACGGTGCCTGCGTAATCGAGGACCGGGTCACTGGAAGTGGACTGGATCTTGTAGTCGATCACGTACGTCACCGCGCTGTTCAGGAAGAGCCGCCCGACGCCGCCAATATTGAGCGCGGCATCCAGTTGAAAATCGATGCCCGAAGCTTGATAGCTCGCGAGGTTGAAAAGCGGTTCCTCGATTTCGGCAAGCAGGCCCGAAGCATCGCGTTCGATCAGCTGACAATTGACATTTTGCGGATCATAATCCGGATTCTGTCCGGTGAAGTTGTAGCACTGATTGAGTGCGATCGGGCTGGTGAGGTAGCCGATCGCGTCGTCAACGCTGATATTGTAATAGTCGACCGATGCGGAGAAGTCGGACAAGACATCGAACATAAAGTCGGGCTGGAAAACCGCTCCGATCGTGTAGCTATTGGCAGTCTCTTCCTGAAGGTCCGGATTTCCAATACGGAATGCTGCATTGGCGCTGCCCGAATAGGTATAGCCGTCGATCAGCGATTCCGGAACGCCCTGTGCAATGCACAGCGAACGAACTTGCGCGGAATCGACACCATCAACTTGACCATTACGAGCTGCCCCCGTCACGTCGCACGGATCGCCGCCCCCGGTTGCCGCACGCCCGATGATGCCGATCGCGCCTTCGCGCGGCGAATATAGATTGCCCAGGCTGGGGGCGCGTATTGCGCGTGAATAACCGCCGCGCAGCGTGAAGCCGGTCACTGGAGTCCAATTGGCTCCGGCCTTGTAGGTACTTACCCCGCCGATTGTGTCGTAATCGGAGTAGCGATAGGCCAGATCGAGTTCGAATCCGGTGAACACTGGGATCAGGAGTTCGCCGTAAATTTCGGCAACCGATACGTCCCCACCAGAAGAGAACGCCCCTGATGTGCCAAGCACTTCGGGTGCGTTCGTGACACCGGGCGTCCCGGTGGGTGTCGGGCTCTTGAGCGGGTCGATCGTTGCTTGATATTCGTTGCGGCGATATTCTGCGCCGACTGCAAAACCAAGTGGGCCTGCGGGGAGGTCGAAAAGGGTGCCGGTGAGGTTGCCTTGTACGACGGTCTGTTCAAACTCCGCGCGATCCACGGTGTCGAGCGTGAGGTAATCGGAACATTCCTGCGATGTGGGCGCGAACCCGAATGGGTCGTAGCCGCCTGCGCACAGGCTAGCACCGCCGTCGGCCGCGGATACGACGGCATTGAAGCGCGACCGACTGATCTGGTTAAATGTCGTCGAATCGTTCGTCGTCCTGCCATGCGTTGCGTAGACATCAAAATTGAGCGACGCGCCGATCGATCCTTCAAGCCCGACGAGTGCCTGATAGACGTCGTAATCCTCCTCCACTTCAAGCCGACCGATACGCGTGCCGGTAAAGTAATACGAAAACGGCGCCGAGGGTACAGGCCGTGCGTTTAGCAGGGTTCGCAGGTCCGGCGTAATGAACGGGTTGCTTGCAGGGATCTGGATCGGATCGACGACCGATTGCAGTACGCCGGACGCCGACTTCTGCCGTGCCGTATAAGTCGCGTAATTGACCTGCGCATACGCCGTGACCGTATCGGTGATATCATACTCGCCGCGGGCGAAGGCGGTGTAGCGTTCGATGGGAAGCTGTACGGTAGAATCGTAGAGCGAATTCTGGCGGACCACGCCATCGGCGACCAGATAGCCGGTGGTTTCGGTATCACGCAAATTCAGTGCGCCGTCCCGGCCGATGATCGTGCCGTCCGAATTGACCAGATAGCTGCTCGACACTCCGGGGATCTCGGTGCCGTAGGTGCCGGCGAACAGATTGCGAAATGCCGCGACGTTGGCGGGGCGCCCGAAGCCAAACGGGTTCCTACCCGACTGGATGATAAGGCCGCTGGTAGGTGAAGACGTACCATCGACATTGTCGAAGAAGGGCCGCGCGAACTGCGATGCAGTATCCCTCTCCAGGTAAGAGCCGGACAGAAAGACCCGCGCGCGATCATCGGCAAAGCTGCCACCATAGGTTGCCGAAGCACTGTAGGTTTCCGCATCGCCCAGCTCGGAAATTCCCACGTCGCCTTGCAATTCGACGCCTCGAAAGCGGTTGTTGAACTTGAAGTTTACCACGCCTGCGATAGCATCCGACCCGTAAACCGCGGACGCGCCGCCCGTAATCACCTCGACCGAAGAAACAAGTGCGGAAGGAAGCGTGTTGAGGTCGATCGCGCCCGACGTATCCGAAGGCTGGAGCCTGCGTCCATCGAACAGGATCAGCGTGCGCTCTGCACCCAGCCCCCGTAAGTTCGCATTGGCCCTGCCACCGCCGCCGCCAGTGACGGCGCTGGTCTGCGAACCTTGCGTGGCCTGGAACTGCGGCAGTGCGTTAAGCGATTGTTCGAGTGTTGCGGGGCCGGCGTTTTCGATAAACTCATCGTCGATCGTGGTGATAGGACTTTCAGCAGTGTAATCGCGGCGGAGAATGCGCGATCCGGTTACGACGATCGTCTCTTTGGGGATACTCGCCTCGCTATCTTCAAGCTCGGACTCACCGTCGCTCTGCGAAGATGGGACTTCCTGTGCCTGTAGCGGCGCAGCAAGCATCCCGAGGCTGACACCCGACAAGGCCATCCAGCGGATAGTACGCATAATCTCTCTCCTGACTAATATCCGCTTTTTGCGGTTTGGGGCTTTTGCCCTCTTCAATTTTATCCTTGGGTCGTGAGCGAACTCAGTTCTCGTCGCCACGCGCCACGTCGATTCCAGCCCAAATGTCACGGAATTGCGAACGTGGGTCGTTCTCGACATGAGGGTCCTGCGACATGATCATCGTCGCCCGGGTACTGCTGTCGTAGGCAGGCCAGTCCGGCAGATATTTGTTATTGGGATCGCCGCTCGCCGCGAAGGCGGCCCAGCTGCCGGCGATCCGGTCGGCCATGGCAAGACTGTCGGCGCTCGGCCCATTGAGCCCGCCACGCACGCTGTGGAGACTGGGGGCGACATCGATGCCGTGCACCGCGCCATAGCGTCCGCCATAGGCGGGGCTGGGCCAGGTCCAGAGGTAGGACCAAACCGGCGCACCGCCCTGCTTGGCCTTCAGTTCGGCCTGCGCGAAGGCACCCTTCCGGAACCAGATATCACTATCCATCCGGGCGGCGAGAAGGAATGGCTTTTCCTCCGGACTCTCGTCGCGATAAAGGTCGACCACCTCTTTGGCCCTGTCGCCCGCACGTCCGCGCGCAAACTCCAGCAATTCGGCTTCGGTCATGTCGAAATTGCCCATCCGGTAGGAACGCTCGTCCAGCGCGGTCGAGACGATCAGCGGGACATCGCGGCTCACATCGGGCGCATCGGGAGCGAAGGGGTGGCGCGGCAGGACCTTGCCATCGACGACCGGTGCGAAGGATGTGGGCGCCTCTCCCTTGGCGCGGGCGGCGGCTTCGAGCTTGGCCTGCGTTTCGAGCAGCGTCGTCCACGGCACGGCTTGCAGCGCATCAGTATCGCCCGGCGCGATGTTTAGCGCCTTGAGGAGCCGCGCGGTATTCGCATTGGCTATTTCTTCGGGCATCATACGGAGGGCGGAACCGCTCATTACGCCAGCGCGGTGGAACAGGCCTCTGCCACTCGGCATCGCCATAAGCGTGCTGGTTTTCGCCCCGCCACCCGACTGGCCGTAGACGAGCACGCGTGCAGGATCACCGCCAAAAGCTTCGACATTATCGCGCACCCATTCCAGCGCTGCGACAATATCCTGCATTCCGACGGTGCCTGATGAGGCGAACCGATCACCCCCGGATTCGGCGAGATGAAGAAAGCCCAGCGCTCCGAGGCGATGGGTGACCGAGATCACCACGCTGTCCGAAAAGCGAGCCATCGCTTCCCCGTCCATGCCGATCCCATTACCCGACCCGCCATAGAAGCCGCCGCCGTGCAACACGACGATCACCGGCTTCTTGGAAGTGCTGGAAAGCGTGGGAGACCATAGATTAAGCGCAAGATTGTCCTCGCCCGGGCCGGCAGGCTGGTTCTCGAACATGATGAGATCGGCATAGTCGTGACGCCGATCGCCCGGCACCTGCGGCGCGCTGTCAGAATATTGCAGGGCGCTGCGGATCCCGGCCCATTTCTCGACTGGCTGGGGCGGCATGAAACGGTTCGCCCCCGATGTGGGCGCGCCGTAGCGGACCCCCAGGAACTTGGCGATACCGCCCGCCATCATCCCGCGTAGGCGTCCATTGGTCGTTTCGACTACCGGAAAAATTTCGGCGGCCGACAACGGGCTCGTCATGGCGAAAAAACCTCCTGCCATTGCCGTGCCCAAGAAGCCCCGCCGACTCGGCGAAAACAACGTTGCCATTCGATACTCTCCCAAAATTGGTAAGGCTTTTGCCAAATCCGCAGGCAGCGTAACCCGCGCAGAAAAATAAAACAATCGTGACTGTCGGTAAATTCGCGCTTAGGGTATGGTTCGCCAGACAAAGGCGCAGACATTCAGGGCGAAAACGCCCGATTTCACTGGGAAGAGGATATCGAGATGGCGACGAAGGCCGGCAAGATCTGGAATTTTGGGTATGTAATTTCGGCAGCGGTAGGCATGTCACTTGCCGGATGCTCGACTACGAGTGCAGTCGATGCCAGCTCGGCACAAAATGTCGCCAGTAGCAGCCCGCTCCTGTCGACCAGCCTTGGTCCCGTGCGCGGTACTACCAGCGAAGCAGGCGATGTGAAAATTTTCCGCGGCGTGCGTTACGGCGCTTCGACCGAGGGGATGCGTTTTCAGGAAGCCGCCGATCCCACACCGTGGCGCGCGGCCCGTGACGCGACAGAATTCGGTCCTGACTGTCCGCAGCGGCCAAGCGGTGACGTCCCGGTCTTTGCGTCATGGGCGAATGACCTGCCGCAGAGCGAGGACTGCCTGTTCCTCAATGTCTGGACCCGCGGCACCAACGACGGGAAGAAGCGCCCGATAATGGTCTGGCTACATGGTGGCGGTTACGTCACCGGATCGGGCTCGAGCCACGGCTATGACGGTACGCGCCTGGCGCAACGCGGTGACGTGGTTGTGGTGACCATCAACCATCGTCTCAACGGGTTCGGCTATCTCTATCTCGAAGGCGTCTCCGACGACCCGAAATATGCCCATGCGGGCAATCTCGGTAGTCTCGATGCGATCAAGGCGCTCGAATGGGTGCGCGACAATGCGGCTGCAATCGGCGGCGATTCCGACAATGTGACGATCTTCGGCGAGTCGGGCGGGGCCGCGAAGGTATCCACCCTCATGGCCATGGAAGCTGCGGACGGCCTGTTCGACCGCGCCATCGCGCAGTCCGGCTCGATGTCCCTGGCCGGCTTCGAGCCGCGGCTGGCGACGGCTTTGACGAAGAATATCTTCGAAACGGCCGGGCTCGAACCGGGGGACGTGGAGGGGCTCGCCGCGCTCCCGATGGAAGAATACGTCAAGGTGCTGATGAAATCGCGCACGCGGGCAGCCTATTTCCGTCCGGTCGTCGACGGCAGTTCGCTGACGCGGCAGCCTTTCTCGCCCGACGCGACGCCTGTCTCTGCCGACATCCCGCTGCTGGTGGGGACGAACCGTACCGAAATGCGCCTGCAGGCAGGCCTCGCCGATCCCGGCAATTTCTCGCTGACGTGGGAGGACCTGCCCGCGAAGATCGAAGGCGTGGTAGGCGATGCCGACGTGGATCAGATCATTGCAGGAATGCGGGCGGCCTATCCGGATGCCGATGCGAGCGAGATATTCTTCCAGACGGCCACGTTCCAGAACTATCGCGGCACAGCCCTGCGGCAAGCCGAACGCAAAAGCGCCCAGAACCAGGCACCGGTCTACATGTACCGGCTCGACTGGGAGACACCGGTGGAAGGCGGCAGGCTCAAGTCCCCGCACGCCCTGGATATCGCATTCGTGTTCGATAACGTTGCGCGTTCGGTTTCGTACACCGGTACCGGACCAGACCAGCAACGAATGGCCGATTTGATGTCGGATGCGTGGATTGCCTTTGCTAAGACAGGTAATCCCAACACGCCTGCTCTGCCACAATGGCCGCGATATACCATGGGCAACCGTGCAACGATGATCTTTGACACGGACCCGGAAGTGTCGGTGGACCCGGATCAAGCTGAGCGAGAGCTTCTGCAAAGCCTCTTGTCTGAAGGACGCTCTAACTAGCGATCGAGGCTTAACGGGGTGTAAGCTTACTCGATTGTAGGCTTGGTAAAGTCGCGTCGGACTGCGTTCAGTCCGACGTTGCCATCGACCAACAGGGCGAATATGACCACGTCCTCAAAGCAAACCTATTCAGCACGATAGCGAAGGTTAGTCGCCAGCAGGCCAACAAGGAGCCGAGCCGGCGCTAGATCGTCGTCGCTCGCGGTTTGCACAGATACGCGCCCGCGCGTAACAACGCCCGCGCGTAACAAATCGTGGGGCTGGGCCTCATCGCGTATCTCTCCGGTCGCAACCGCCGCAACGAGCAAGGTCTTCAGGGCCGGTTCGAGATGCTTGTCGAAATACGCAGGCAGTCCGCTCTGAAAGCCCCTACAGCAACATTGCCGAGGCGTGGCGACTATGACCGCTATGGGGGCCATTTGCTATTGGCAAATGACCAAAATGGGGCGCTTAGTTGCCCATCAGCTGTAACCAATCACCGTCAGTCGCTGGTGGGGCCTACTCTGAAGGTTCCGATCAACCAACGGCGATATTCAAAAAGAACACTGGCCGCCGAATATTCCGTCGAGGTTGGCTCGTCGCTGCTTCCCCCTGCCGATATTATTCGTTAGGCCGTCAATGTGGCCAGATCGATTTTCCGACTTTCGCTAACTACAATCTCTCTCCTCGTCATGGCTTGCGGAGAAGCTGAGCCCGAGCCTGAACGAGAGGCAATTCCGGTTGTGGCCGAGGAGATTCGTTTTCTCCCGGAAGAGCTAGAGGTTGAGGCGATTGGATCTGCTCGCGCCGCTACGTCGGCGGAAGTCTATGCAGAAACAGATGGTCGCGTCACCAGCGTGCTCTTCAGTGCGGGCGATTTTGTCAGGAAAGGGCAACCCCTTATTCGGTTAGATGCCCGGCAGGAAAGGCTTGCGGTCGAGGCGGCGGAGGTAGATGTGCGCGAAGCCGACCAACTTCTCGGTCGGTATCGACGGATCGAGGATACCGGGGCGATTTCCGAAAGCCAGATTGAGGCAGGCGAAACCGCTCTTGCATCGGCCCGCGTTGCATTGGAACAGGCGCAAACTGCCTTGTCCGACCGTGTGGTGCGCGCGCCTTTCAGCGGTCATGTCGGTCTTACAGAGATCGACTCGGGCGATCGTGTGAACGATACGACCCCGATCACCCAGATCGACCAGCGCAGTACCCTATACGTCGATTTTCCCGCTCCCGAGGCTGTTTTCAATTCGCTTCGCCCCGGACAGGCGGTTCAGGTTACGCCTTTTTCAGACCCCTCTCTTACCATTGACGCGCGGGTAGTCGCGACTGACAGCCGCGTTTCGCAAGACAGCCGCGATTTCATCGTGCGCACTGCCGTCAGCAACGACAACGACCGGTTGCGGCCGGGCATGAGTTTCCGGGTTATTTTTAGCCGCGCTGGAGAGTCCCGGCCCGTCGTGCCTGAGCAGGCGATCGTCTGGGGTGGGGAAGGCTCTCATCTTTTCATGATCCGCGAAGGCAAAGCAGTCCGCATACCGGTCACCATTACCTCCCGCCGTGATGGAAGTGTGTTTGTCGACGGCGCGCTTCGGCGTACAGACCGAGTGATCGTCGAAGGCGTCCAGAAGGTCCGCGACGGGCAGGATATCCGCATCGTTCGGAACAGCGGCACAAGCGAACAGCCGGTCCGCGTTCGCGAGAACCGAAGGGCGGTCTCTCCTTCCGCAGCCGATGAAGAATAAGTTCGATCTGCCCATGCTGGCGGTCAAGCGGCCGCTATTGATCGGCGTGCTCAATTTGCTGGTCGTGATTGCTGGTATCGCGGCCTTGCTTGGCGTGGAAGTACGCGAACTGCCCAATGTCGATCGGCCCATCGTATCGGTTACTGCGAGCCTACCGGGTGCCGCCCCAGAGACGATGGATTCCGAAGTGACCAGTCTGCTGGAAGACGCGGTTGCCCGTGTTTCCGGCGTTCGCCAGATCAGCTCTTCCAGCGAGGAGAACAATTCGCGCATTCGTGTCGAATTCAATCCCGGCATCGACCTCGATACGGCCGCATCAGATGTGCGCGAGGCGGTAAGCCGAGTAAATCGCGATCTGCCTGATCGGGTCGAGCAGGTAACGGTGGTTAAAGCAGATCAGGATGCGCAGCCAATCATGACACTGGCAGTGCAATCGACCGAATACGATCAGGCCGAGCTTACCCGTATCGTAGAGAATGACATCGTGCCCGAATTGCTGGCCGCTGAAGGAGTGGCCAGCATTGAGCAGTTCGGAACCCGGGCCCGACAGATGCGCGTATCGGTCGATCCCGCGCGGCTCAACCGGTTCGGCCTGACGCTGACCGATGTCGCCGACGCACT
The DNA here is from genome assembly GCA_947504155.1 of uncultured Erythrobacter sp. Lineage (GTDB taxonomy): Bacteria > Pseudomonadota > Alphaproteobacteria > Sphingomonadales > Sphingomonadaceae > Qipengyuania. The sequence continues at coordinate 574,386 of CANNGF010000001.1, read as the reverse complement.
GGAAAACGCGCCTTACGACGTTCCGGTTGGCTCGTTCCGTTCCGATGCGCAGGAACTGGTGGTGCGGGCCGAAGCAAGCGCGACGAGCCCTGCATTGATCGAGAACGTGGTCATTTCCGGTACCACCCGTATCGGCGACGTGGCGCAGGCTGATTTCGCGCCCGCCAATGCAACCAACTTTGTGCGCCTTGATGGCCGGCCCATCGTCGGGCTGGGTGTCGTGCGGCAGGCAAGTTCGAACACGATCGAGATTTCGGACAGCATCCGCGAGGGCGTGGACCGGTTGAACGAGCGGTTCTCTAATCTTTCCATCGACGTCGTGTCCGACGATGCAGAATTCATCCGTATCTCCGTGCGCGAAGTGCTCATCACGCTCGGCTTCACCATTCTTGTTGTGATTGGGACGATGCTGGTCTTCTTTCGCGCATGGCGACCGACCGTGGTGCCGAGCGCGACCATTCCAGTCGCGCTGGTCGGCGTGGTCGCCGGCATCTGGCTGATGGGCTTTTCGATCAACTTGCTCACTCTCCTGGCCCTTGTGCTGGCGACCGGCCTGATCGTGGACGATGCCATCGTCGTGCTCGAAAATGCGCAGCGCTTGCAGAACAAGGGCCTTGGCCGACGCGCGGCGGCCGTGCTCGGTACGCGGCAGGTCTTCTTCGCGGTCGTCGCAACCACGGCGGTGCTGGTGTCGGTGTTCGTACCGATCAGTTTCCTGCCATCGGAAGCGGGCCGGTTGTTTCGTGAATTCGGCTTCGTCCTCGCCGTTGCCGTCATCATCTCAAGCTTCGTAGCCCTTTCGCTCGTCCCCGCGCTCGCCGCAAGGTTCGACCTGACGAGTGCGAAAGAGGATCATGAAGATGCGAAGCGCGGGCGACTGTCGCGCTGGGGCCACAAGGCGAATGGGTGGTACGCAAGCGCCCTAACGCGCTGGCTCGATCGGCCGAAGTTGGTGGGTGTCGTGTCCGTCGCCATCGCAATGGCTGCAGGACTGCTTTATTTGCAGCTCGATAACGAACTCGTGCCCGACGAGGATCGCGGCGTTATCACTGTCGATGCGACCGGACCGGATGGGGTCGGCATCGATTTTATGGATGGCGAGCTCGACGAAGTGGAACAAGTGCTTCAGCCATATCTTGACAATGGTGAGATCGAGAGCACGTTCTCGATCGTCGGCCGTTACGATCCCAACCGCGTCCGCGTGACTGCGCAGTTGGCTGATTGGGGCGACCGCGAAAGGAGCCAGACCGAGATAGTGGACGACTTGAACGAGCCGCTGCAGGAAATCCCTGGTTCGCGCACAAATGCCCGCGGGCGCGGGACGCTGAGCTTCGGCGGAGGCGGAAATGGTATCGAGGTCGCACTTACAGGTGCCGAATATAACACGATCTACAAATCGGCGCAGGCGCTTGCGACTGCAATCGATACGCAGTCCGATATCCTGGCGAATGCCGAAATCTCCTACCAGCCCACTCAGCCGCAACTATCAGTACAGATCGACAGGCAGCGCGCAGCCAATCTAGGCGTGGATTTGGACGACCTTTCGCAGACGTTACGGGCAATGATAGGTGGAGACGATTTGGTCGACCTCAATGTCGGCGATCAGGCGGTGCCGATCTTCCTTACGGCACAGGCAGTGACTGTCACTAATCCCTCCGACCTTCGCAACCTTTACGTCCGCGGTACTGTGGGCGGGCAGGACACGCTCGTCCCGCTCTCCAGCGTCGCACAAATCGAAGAACAAGGCATCGCCGCCGAACTCGACCGGACCGAACAACGCCGCGCGATCGAAGTAAGCGCGAATATCGAAGCGGGCACGCCGCTGCGTGATGCGGTGGACGAGATCGAACGTCTTTCAGAGGAAGCGGTAGGGCCCGGTATCGACATGTTGTTGCAGGGAGAAGCTGAAAGCCTGGAAGAGACATCGAACGATCTTCTGCTGACCTATGCGTTCGCGCTGGTGATCGTGTTCCTCGTGCTGGTGGCGCAGTTCGAAAGCCTGACAAGCGCACTTGTCGTCTTGCTCACGGTCCCTTTTGCCCTCGCAGCGGCCATGTTCTCGCTGTATCTTTCGGGCGTATCGCTCAACATCTATTCGCAGATCGGCCTCGTCATGCTGATTGGACTGATGGCGAAGAATGGTATTCTGATCGTGGAATTCGCCGACCAATTACGCCAGCAGGGCCGCAGCGTGCGCGAAGCGGTAGAGGAAGCCGCCGCCATTCGCCTTCGACCGATCGCGATGACCCTGATTTCTACAGTGCTGGGCGCCTTGCCGCTTATCTTGGCGAGCGGGGCCGGCTCGGAAGCTCGCCAGTCGATCGGCTGGGTGATTTTCGGGGGCCTCGGTATTGCAGGCGTCTTCACCCTTTTCCTTACTCCGGTCATCTACCTCGGCATCGCGCGCTTTGGCAAACCGCGAACCGTCGATCTGGAGCGGCTGCGCGCCGAGATCCATGATGTGGATGAAGACATGACGATGGCCCCAGCATGAGACGGCTATCAGCTATGGCGGGCGCCGCGTTGCTGCTGACCGCCTGCGCGGGCGCCGAGCCCGAAGTGATGATTCCGCTCGTCGAGGTGCCGCCAGTCTATGCAACCGGCCTCCCGCCATCGGGCATCGACCGCGAATGGTGGCTCGGATATAACGACCCGGTACTCGACACGCTTATCCGGCAAGGGTTGGCCGCCAATCTCGACGTCGACGCGGCCGCGGACCGGCTCGGCTCTGCCGCCGCGCTGTTGCGGGCGGAAAAGTCCGACTTCGTTCCGTCAATCAGCGGAACAACCGAGGTTGGCGCGTCGCTGTCAAACGACGGCGCGGTTACCGCAACGGCGGGCCTTTTTGGGTTATTTAACCCTGACATAAACGGGCGGCTCGCAGCAGAGGAACGCGCAGCAGCAGCGGATTATGCAGAAGCCGAATATCTGCTTGCCGATCAGCGGCGCTTGGTAGCGGCGGCAGTCGCCAGCCAGTATATCGAATATCGCCGCACTGGTGCACAACTCGAATTGCTGGAGCAATCGACCGATTTGCAGGAGCAGACTCTCCGGATCGTTACTTTGCGTTTCGAGGCGGGGCTCGCGGCCAATTTGGACGTAAGGCGCGCCGCGGCGGACCTTGCGCAAACGCAGGCCCGCCGCGGTCTGATCGAAATTGCGCGCAACGAGGCGCAAAACGCTCTAGCAATCCTGCTGGCAGAGCCGCCCGGTTCTTTTTCCGTTCCCTCTGCGAATGATGCGAGAATACCGGATTACGGACTCGGCCCGGCCGCCGGTATTCCGGCCGACCTGCTACGGCGGCGGACAGACATGCTGGCGGCGGAGGCGCAGCTGGCACAAGCGGCGGCCAATATCGGTATCGAGCGCGCGGATCTGCAGCCCTCGCTCACCATTCCCGGCACACTGGGCATCGGCGATGGAACGTTGGGGGGGCTTTTCGGAGACTTTCTGATCGGGATTGGCGCGGCGCTTGATTTGCCTCTGTTCGACGGAGGACGGCGCCGTGCCGAAGTGGCGGCCGCCGAATCTGAGGCGCAGGCCCGGCTGGCGGAATATAACGGGGCATTTCTAAACGCGCTGGGTGAAGTAGAAAATGCGTTGGTGGCGATCGAAGCATACCGCAAGCGCAGCGACGCGCTGTCCGAGGCAATCGAAGAAAGCGAAACCGCACTTTCACAGTCCAACGCTCTTTATCGGGAAGGCCTTGCGTCGCTGTTCGATGTGCTGGATGCGCAGCGGCAATTGATTGCAAGCAGGCAATCGCTTATCGATAGCGAAGCTGCTCTCGCCAACTCCTACACCGCCTTCCATGCCGGTATCGGCTCCGATTGAACTTCGTCAACGAGAAACGCATCTGGGTCATTGCCAGCTCCCGCGATTTCCAACACAAAAGTTCGCATCGATCATAACCCTAGATTTTGCTAGCAACGGCTTTCCGACTTAACGGTCGTGACACTTTATGAAGTTCAGCACACGCTTAGTGCAAAACGACTTCCTTCTGACCACCATGAGCCGGAGACACGTTAGATGGTATGGGTTCGGGCAGCCGGAAGCGGCCCGCATCCTCCGCCAGGGTTTGCCCCTGTTCCATCAACAAGCGGGCCGCTGCTGAGCTTTCTTCAACCATGGCCGCGTTTTTTGTATTGCGATCCATACCGCTTACTGCAGAGCGGATCTGCGTGATAACGCTCGCCTGAGCCTGATTTTGCTCGGCAGTGCTCGCGATCCGGTGATGCACTTCGGAAACGTCATCGACAATCGTCGACAGTGACATTCCACACGGCTGACCGCTGCCACTGCGTTCCTAATTTCGGCCTGGGTGGCGCTCAGTGGTTCGCGCGCATTCTTGGCCTCCTCCTCTGAGCGCATTGCCAGCGCTGAAACGAGGCAGGCAACTACGGCAAAGCCGCGGCCCGCTTCACCGGCGCGCCTCGACGGCAGCGTTCATTGCCAGGACGCGCGTCTGGAACGCGATTTTGTCGACGCCCTCGATCACTTAATCGGTCGGCACTCTCATGCACACGATACATCTTTTCGACCGCTTCGCCCGCAGCCTGGCGACCAGAGCCGACCGAGGTGATGGCACCATCGGCGCGTTTCACTGTGTCCCTTGCAGCATCGGTGATCGCGCTGAGGCTCCTCTCCAGCTCGACGATCGACGCGGTTGTTTCCTCTACGCAGGCGGCGTTCATCTCCGAACGGCGTGCCAGATTTCCGGAGCCCTTGGCTATTTCGGTGGAGCCCTGGCGGATGGCATCAGATCGCTCACGGACCGATGCGACCAGAGCCCGCAGGCTGTCGAGCGTCGCATCGAAGTTAAACACCTGATAGGCGGCGCGAGCGGGGTATCGAGATCGTGCGACAGATCTCCGTCGGCGAGTTCGGTGGGCGCGTGGGAAACGGTCTGTATTACCAGGTTCACTTCGCGGTCGCGTTCATCCTGCGCGGCCCTGGCCGCGGCTTCGATCGCCTGGCGTTCCTCCGCTTCCCGCTTGACCGCGTCCAGCAAGCCGACGATCTTCACAACCATCACGACGAGCGAAAACCACTCGGTGGTCCAGATTGCACCGTGCAGCAGCACGCGCGACAGGCCTCCGCCGAGCGTGTCCACCCTCTTGGCCCATATGATCCGCTACGGTGGGGCCCGGGGGCTAACCTTGTCACCAACCGCCTTGCGGCAATGGGCGGTACAAAAGCTCAGCCCTGCTGAGCCTGCCGCCATCCATTGTCTAAGAGAATTACCTCGCCGCTATTGAAACTCACCCCGTCTAGAACGACGATTACTGGTTTTTCCCTTAGATATCTTTTGGATTGTCTAAACATTAACGGGCCGATTGTCCTCCCTTGGAAGTTACGACCTGCCCGGCATCGCTAAGGCGTTGACCGCGAGAAAACCCCACACAACCAGCAGGCAGGTCGCCCAATAGATGGCGACAAATGCGGCCTCGTTTCCGAAGATTAGGCGCGCGGCAAGGGTTGTGACCAAGCCTGCCGGTACGCCGATTACCAAGCCCCACCAACCAGCACGCAGCTTGGTGGATGGCAGGCCGCGCCGTTCCCGTTTGTTAAGCCATATAAAAGTCCCCGTCGCGACGACGATCGACAGCGCGAGACCGAATGCGATGTAGGCGATTTTAACGATCAGGCCGCCGAAATTCCCAAAGTGTAGATTATAGACCGAAGCGGCTAATTGCTGTCCGATCTCCCCGTCTGCGAGGCCTGCGGTTCCCTGGAAGCGACCCGCTGAATCAAAGGCGTAGTATTCTCCGAAGATCAGGCGCTGAGAATGAAGGCCGACGATCTGTAGGTGCTGCCCAACCGTCCCGGGATCGTGGAGGATAAGATACGACGGGCGGACTTCCGGAAACTCACGCTCCATGTATTCGAGCGCGGGGACCAACTTCGCGGGTGGTGCAGCGTCAGCGTTTTCTGCAGGCTCGTCTCCGAATATCGGCGCTATCGCGGCTTCGCTGTCTCCCTCATATGCAGCCGATGCCAGGCCGCCCGCGGTGACATAAAATAGACCGATGACCGAACCGGTCAGAGCAATCGCCAAGGCGAACGGCAGTGTCCAGATTGCTAGCCTGTTATGCCAGTCGACGGTCGACACATCATCGTTGCGACGCGCTCGGAGCCGAAAAGCATCGCGGAAGATGCGAGGATGAGCCAGAACACCGGAGATACTGAGCGCTACGATCATTGCCCCGAACGCTCCGACCAAAGTCATGCCGATCGTAGCAGGAAGATTAAGCCGATAGTGCAGGGCAAGGAGAAATTCGGACCACGCGTTCTGCTCGGGCGTGACGATCAATCCGTTCCGATCGACATGGAAAGCCTGCGTGTCCGTGGTCACGGTAGTGCGGGAGAGAGACGGAACGGGTAGATGAACATAGAGGTGGGTCGTAGGGGACGAACCTTTTTCCGTACGGAGTACGTTCTCTACTGCCCGCTGCACGCTTGCGTGTTCGATGGTGCCCATTTCCGGGGCATTCGTTTGTTCGAGCCTCTGCCACTCCTCGTACAAGACTACCGCTGTTCCACTGACGCAGATCAGGTATAGCAGCGCACAGCAGATGAGGCCGAGGGCCGAATGTGCTGAGAGGCTTCGCTGGACCACGCCGGTATCGGCAGCCGTTCTCATACCGCCGCTCCCTGGAGCAGAACGAGCGGCAGGCAGGCGAGCGCGGGCGCCGAAAGCCAGGCAAATTGTCTCATACGCGACCTCATCGTGAGGACGGCGAAGGAGAGGAGGGGCCAGGCGAGCGGTACGAGGGCGAGCACTGTGACATTGGCATTGGCTTCAGAGCTGCCGGTAGCCGCCAAAACGTCGCGCAGGGCCAGCGCGATCGCGAGGCTGGCGAGGAGAGAGAGCGGTCCGGCGAGAAGGAAGGTGGTGATCGCCTTGCCGGTGGACCGTCTGGCTGCGGGCAGGCTGCGAGCCTTTGGGGCGGATTTCCTGCGCTTTGCCAAGGGCTTGGCGGCATCGAGCAGGAGGAACACCCCTGCTGTCGCCATGGCGCACAGGCCGGTGTTGGCGATGCCCCATGCCCCCGAATGCGCCCCCGCCGCGAGCACGGCCAGAAGGACGGCGCCCCAGCCGAGGCCGTTGAGCACCGTGGACCTTCCGGTCCGCCCCCACGACACGCGCAGGATCACGATCCCGGTCACGGAAAGCACGAGAGCGAACCAGATAAGCCCTTGATCCATAATCAGAACTTATACGCCAGCGAGCCATTGACGCTGCGCTTTTCGCCCGGATAACAATCGCCCCGGACGAGGCAGACCGAGAAATATTCCTCGTTCGTCACGTTACGGGCGGTCAGCCGCAGTTCGAACGGTCCGAAGTCGTAACCGGCCGAAAGGTCGCCGACCGTGTGCCCGTCAACCCGGTAGGTCAGCAGGCTACCGTCGATGGCGGACAGGCCGTTGCTCTCGTTCCCGCCGACATAACGAACCCCGCCGCCGAGCGAGAACCCGTCCAGCGCACCGGTGAAATTGTAGAGCGCGAAGAGCGAGGCCTGCCAGTCGGCAATCGACGTCAGGCGGTATCCGTCGGGATCTTCGGTATCGAGATAGCTGACATTCCCGTCCAGCCGCAGGCCGCCGACCAGCGCGTTGGCTTCAAGCTCCACGCCGCGCACCTTCGAGACGCCTTCCTGCTGGCTATCCCCGCCCACGAGCGAATTGGGATTGGGCAGGTTGGACACTTCGATATCGAAAGCGCTTAGTGTGACCAGCGCGTTGACGCCGCGCGGCTGGTATTTGATGCCGACTTCATATTGCCGCCCTTCTTGCGGAAGGAGCTGTTCATCGGTCAGCGTGTCGATGCCGAGAACCGGCTGGAAGCTTTCCGCATAGCTGGCGTAGGGCGAGATGCCTGCGGGCCCGCGCCAGAGCACGCCGACGCTAAAGCTGGTGGCATCGTCTTCCTGACGGCTGCCGTTTTCCACGCGGTTGGTCACATTGTCGAAGCGCACGCCCGCATTGGCCACCAGATTGCCGAGGCTCATCTGGTTGGAGATGTAATAGCCAGTCGATTTGACGTAATTGCGCGGGCCATTGGCTTTCATGCTCTCCACCTCGGCCACGCGCGGCACCCCGGCATATTGCGGATCGAAGGCGTTCAGAGTGCCCAAATCCGCAAGATACGCCGTGTCGGAATCGGTGAACACGTCCTGATACTGGACGCCGGCCAGCAATTCATGCTCGATCGGGCCGGTGGTGAAATCGGCACGGGTGCGGACGTCGAAGGCCATCTGTTCGCTGCGATTGTCGGCCAGATAGAAAGTCCAGCCGCCATTCCCCTCGGCATCGATGCGGGGAACGCCATTGCCGCGGAAGGAAATCCACGCCTGCCGGTAATCGGCCTGCGTATCGAGATAACGCGCGACGCCTTCGACCGAGAAGATGCTGTTGATCTGCTGCTCTGCGATCAGCGTCAGCGCCAGGCTTTCGGTATCATAGGCGTTGAAGCCGGGCGCGCCGTGATAGCTGTAGGGATCGATTTTCTCGCCGCTGGTGCTTTCCAGCAGCGTGCCGGTGACGGGCAGGAACTGGTGCGCCGTATCCGAATTCTGGTCGGAATAATTGGCCAGAATTGTGATCTCGGTGCCCGGCGCGGGGCGGGCGGTAAAGGCCGGCGCGATAACCAGCTTGTCGTCTGTCACCCCTTCGATCTGCGTGTCCGAATCGCGCAGCAGGCCCACGAACCGGAACTGTGCGCTGTCTTCGGCGCCCGGTATGGCGATATTGAAATCGGTGGCGATCTGCTTGCGGTCGAAGCTGCCGTATTCGACGCGGACTTCACCTTCGCTGGTTCCGTGAGGACGCTTGGTAACGACATTGATGATGCCGCCGGGCGAACCTGCGCCATAGAGCACGGAAGCGGGGCCTTTCAGCACTTCGACCTGCTCCAGCGTGTAGATGTCCTGGCGCGTGTTGTTGTAATAGCCGAACAGATACTGGAGATTGTCGCGATATTCGGGCGAATCCAGCCCGCGTACCTGGGCAAAATCGCCTCTGGTGGAAAAGCCGTAAGGCTCGGCAGTCACGCCTGCGGAATAGGTGAGGACATCGTCGAGCGATTGGGCACCCTTTTCCTGAAAATCGCGCGCGGTTTCGATCGAAATCGAACGTGCGGTTTCCATGATCGGCGTATCGGATTTCGTCGCACCGAAATCGCTTAGTGCGCCAGTGACGATGATGGTGGTTTCTTCGCGCTGGCCATCCGCGTCGCCGGTCTGCTCCGATTGCGCGAAAGCCGGAGCTGCGCTCAACAAAGCGATCTGCGCGCTGGTCGCCAAAAGCGAAAGCCTCATTTCAAAAATTCCCTGTTCCTTGACCCTGGAATGATCCGTCGTGTGCGAATCGATTGAGGGCCTGCTATTGAGAACAATTATCAATTGCAAGTCTTGTGAGGAAATTCGGGAAATGTTCGAAAGGTTAGGAATTTCTAATAATCAGGCTGAGATAAACGCCGCAGGCGCGCGCCTGCATTGCAGCATGCTGGCCGCATAAATCCCTCTCTGTAGTGGAGCTTTCGTGGGCGCCTGTTCAGACGGCTTGTGAGCCTTGATATGAACTGAGCAGTCCGCGGGCGATTACTTGTGCCTGTATTTCTCCGGCGCCTTCGAAGATATTCAGAATTCGCGCATCGCATAACACACGGCTTATCTCGTATTCGAGCGCATAGCCGTTCCCGCCATGGATCTGCAGCGCGTTGTCTGCGCTTGCCCAAGCAACGCGCGCGCCGAGCAGTTTTGCCATTCCGGCTTCGATATCGCAGCGCTGCCCGCGATCCTTGTGACGAGCGGCGGTCCAGGTAAGTTCGCGGGCAATCACCAGTTCGCAGACCATCAGGGCAAGCTTGTCCGACACGCGCGGAAACGCCAGCAGAGGCTTGCCGAATTGCCTGCGCTCGGTCGCATAGGACAGGCCCAGATCGAAGGCATTCCAGCCCACGCCCAGCGCCCGTGCGGCGGTCTGGATGCGCGCGCCTTCGAACGTGCGCATCAATTGCTTGAAGCCCTGGCCTTGTGCGCCGCCAAGCAGGCCGTCCTCCGCCACTTCGAAGCCGTCGAAGCCAAGCGTGTATTCCTTCATGCCGCGATAGCCGAGGACCTCGATCTCGTCGCCGGCGATCCCTTCGTCGGGGAAGGGCGCGCTATCGCTGCCACGGGTCTTTTCCGCCAACAGCATGGAAAGGCCCGCATATCCCGGGGCAGCCGGATCGGTGCGGCACAATATGGTCATCAGATCGGCACGCGCTGCGTGGGTGATCCATGTCTTGGCTCCGTCGATGCGCCAGGTCCCGGTGTCGGTCTGCCGCGCTCTGGTGCGGACCGACGCGAGATCGGAGCCGGTATCGGGTTCGGTGAACACGGCAGTCGGCAGGATCGTTCCTTCGGCAATACGCGGAAGGAATTTCGCCTTTTGTGCATCGGTCCCGTTCTGGCCGATCAATTCGCCGGCGATTTCGGACCTTGTGCCAAGTGACCCGGCACAGATCCAGCCGCGCGACAATTCTTCGGAAACCAGACACATAGCCAGCTTGCCGAGGCCAAGACCGCCATGCTTTTCCGGGATGCAGACGCCGAAGACGCCCAGCTCGGCCATTTCCCCGACCACATCCAGCGGGATCAGCGCATCCGCCAGATGCCAGCCATGCGCATGAGGCGCGATGCGTTCGCTGGCGAAGGTGCGAAACTGGTCGCGGATCATGTCGAGCGTGTCGTCACCCGTGCCCTCGTAAGGGCGTTCTCCCTCGGCCAGCCTGCGCGCGAGTTCCGCCCGGTTTTCCGGCGCGTTTCCAGTGCCGATGAAATGGCTCGCCGCCTCGCCAGCGGCAAAAGCAAAGGCTTCCTGCTGCAAGCCGTAATCGGACGGGCGCACGATCTCACCCTGGCTCATCGCCACGCCGCCGAAAATCTGGGCGCAATATTCCCCCATCCCGATATCGAGGACGAGTTGTTCGATGTCGCCAAAGGCATCCGCCTGCCGTGCGCGGTCCGCCCAGTTGCACAAGGCGTCAAGCGCTTCAGCCTGCGTGGCGATCCATGCATAGCCGTGCAGCCGGTGCTGCTCGCGCTCGGCAAGCGCGGGATCGACTTTGCCGCCGGGCGAGACGATCGCGGCCAGGGTGTCGCGCACGAGGTCGCTGAATTTCATTGCTGCCCCGGCAGCCGTGCGGGCGAGGGGGAGATTATCGGTCACTTCAAGCCTGCCTTCGCTTCCATCGCCACCACGCCATCGCAGCGGATTGCCTGATAGCCCGTCTCGCTTTTGCGCAGCCGGACCGGCTGGCCCAGGAACAGCGGGGCCATGGCGCGGAAGGAAAAGCTGGTGAGGGCAGCATCGCGCTGCGCAAGTGCGGCGAGTTTAGCTGCCGTAAAGGGGCCGTGGATGACCAGTGCGGGATAGCCCTCGACCCCTGTGGCATAGGGCATGTCGTAGTGGATCCGGTGGGCGTTCGCCGTGGCGGCGGAGAAGCGGAAGAGGTTTACCTCGTCGGGCTGCCAGTTTTCGCCCTGAGGGAGGGGCGCATCTGGCACAGGCATGGATATCCGATCGCCTGCCGCGCGGTAGACATAGGTCTGGACCTCGCGCACCCGGATCGCGCCGTCCTGTTCGAGCCGTTTCTCCACTTTGGCGAAGATCAGGTCGCCCGAACCGCCCAGCTTGTGCGACAGCGAGATTATCTCGCTGGTCTGCCGCGCCTTCTCTCCAATGATGAGTGGCGCTGGAAATTCCATCTCGGCTGCGGCGAACATCCGCCTCGGCAAGCTGACATCGGGCAGGAATGCCCCGCGCTTCGGATGGCCGTCGGGACCGATTTCGCCATCCGCGGGGGAGGGCAGGAAGAACGCCCAGTGGGCAAGCGGTGGGAGCGAGGAGTGCCCGTCATGGCCGATTGCCTGCGCGTAACGGCGCAGCGGTGCGGGATGGAGGATTTCTTCTTCTTCCACCAGCTTGCGGCCAACCGCCCCCTGCCATTCGGCAAGCTGCGCCGGGGTGACGCCTGCCACCGCTCAGGCGCCCTTGAACTCTGCCTTGCGTTTCTGGAGGAAGGCCATCGCGCCTTCGACCGCGTCCTCAGTACTGCCGGCCCGGCGCTGGGCCCTGGCTTCGGCTGCCAGCGTGGCGGTGAGATTGGTTTCCAGCCCGTCGCGCAGCACCTGTTTCATCGCGCCGAGAGCCACGGTCGGCCCCTGCGCCAGCCGCCGGACGAGGGCGTCTGCCTCGCTTGCGAGAGCGTCATCCTCGACGCATTTGTAGATCAGCCCGATCCGTTCGGCTTCCTCGCCGGAAATCTTCTCGCCCAGCATGATCATCCGCGTGGCCTGCGCCATGCCGACCAGGCGGGGCAGCATCCAGCTCGATCCGCCATCGGGCACGAGGCCGATATTGGCGAACGCCTGCAGGAAATAGCCGCTCTTGCCGGCGAGCACGAAATCGGCCGCCAGCGCGATCGAGCAGCCGATCCCGGCAGCCGGACCCTGGACCACGGAGACGACCGGGACGGGCAGGCTGGCCAGCGCCTGGATCATCGGATTGTAATGCCGGGACAGCGAGCCGAAGGCGCGGTCCCCGCCGCTGACCGACATTTTCGCATTGCTCGCAAGATCGGCTCCCGAGCAGAAGGCGCGGCCTTCTCCCTTGAGCAACACGGCGCGCGCGCCGCCGAGATCGGTGATAGCAGCGAAAATCTCGTCCGCCATTTGTGGAGGGCAAGCGTTGAGCCGCTCGGGCCGGTCCAGCGTGATCGTGAGGATATCGCCTTCACGCTCGCTACGGATCATTTCGAAATCGCTCATCGCTGTCTCCCGCACAAAACTGGTTTGCGCTTCCTTGGGCAAAAGGGTCTGCGAATGCAACCGACTGCGATGCGGCTCTCGTGACTGGATACTACGCGCCTTGCCTCGATTTTCGAAGCGACCGCAAATTTAAAAATGTCGAGAGTGGCTGGGGTGGCAGGGATCGAACCTGCGAATGGCGATACCAAAAACCGCTGCCTTACCACTTGGCTACACCCCAGCAGGCGGACGCCCCTATAGCGCGCCTATCGTGAATGTGAAGGGTCGAATTTAAACCTTTTTACCTTCGAAATCAGCTGCCGAGTGTCGTTCGCGGAGCTGTGTGTCGTCATCGCCCCAGACCTTGGTCACGATCCGGCCACGCTTTACGGCAGGACGCTCCCCGATTTGCCGTACCCAGCGCCCGACGTTTTCGTATTCGTCGATAGAGAGGAAAGTTTTGGCCTCATCGTAGATCGTCCCTTCGACGAAGGGAGCCATCCATGGCCATGCCGCGATATCGGCCACGGTATAGTCGCCGCCGCCCAGAAATTCGCTATCCTTCAGGCGTTGATCGGCGACATCGAACAGTCTCTTGGTTTCCATCGCATAGCGGTTGATCGGATATTCGTACTTCTCTGGCGCATAGGCATAGAAGTGGCCAAAGCCGCCTCCGATGAAGGGAGCGCTGCCAATCTGCCAGAATAGCCAACTGAGAACTTCGGCACGTCTATGATCGGTGGGCAGGAAGGCGCCAAATTTCTCTGCCAGATGCATCAGGATCGCGCCGCTTTCAAAAATGCGGATGGGGTCGGCCCCACTGCGGTCGAGAAGGGCGGGAATCTTGCTGTTAGGATTGATTGCCACGAAGCCCGAACCGAATTGTTCGCCCTCTCCGATGTTGATCGTGAAAGCATCGTACTCCGCACCGGCATGCCCTGCTTCTAGCAATTCTTCGAGCATGATGGTGGCCTTCACGCCGTTGGGCGTGGCGAGAGAATAGAGCTGAAAGTCATGTTTGCCCGTCGGCAGGGCCTTCTCTTCCCGGGCGCCAGCCGTCGGACGGTTTATATTGGCAAACTTTCCTCCGCTCACGGTGTCGGCGCTCCAGACTGCGGGCGGGGTATAAGTGGGGTCAGCCATGAATGATCTCCTTTTGGGGCGGTGCTATTTAGCTCAACCGTTCGTCGCAAGATGGGGAACGCAAATTGTCTATCCATGGTTCTTTCCCTCGCTATGACGAAGCTCATCTATGTCGACGACCAGCTGCCAGGAATCACTCGCAAGGGTGCAGGGAAAGGCTGGGCTTATTACGATCCCAAGGGGGAGCTCATCACAGACAGAGCAGAAAAGAAGCGTCTGAACGCCGTAGCTCTGCCACCAGCCTATACTGACGAATGGTTTTGCCCGGCTCCCAATGGACATATTCTCGCGACAGGGATCGATGCCAAGGGGCGCAAGCAATACCGTTATCATCCCGAATTCAGAGCTGAGAGGGAAAGCGAAAAGTTCGACAAGTGCCTGGCATTCGGCAATCTCCTGCCGCTCGTGCGCAAAAAGGTGGAAGAGGATTTGAAGGGCCGCAAGCTCACCAGGGAACGCGCCGTTGCGAGTGTGGTGCGGCTGCTCGATCTCGGTGCAATCAGAGTTGGAAACGAAGGATATGCCGAGCGGAACAAGAGCTATGGTGCGACCACGTTACGTCGGCGCCACGCCGAAGTAACTGGTAAGACGCTGAAGCTCCGCTACAAAGGCAAATCCGGAAAGATGCGGGAAGTAACGCTCACCGATGGGAGCCTGGCTCGCATGGTACGAAACATGCAGGACCTTCCCGGACAGAATGTATTTAAATACGTCGACGATGGCGGCGAGGTCGAAACGGTGACTTCGAGCGATGTGAACGAGTATCTGGAAGCCTGCATGGGAGAGCGGTTCACTGCCAAAAATTTCCGGACCTGGCATGCGAGCGTGCTTGGCTTTGAATCGCTACGCATCGGGGAGGGAAGAATTCCGATGAAAACGTTGCTCGAATGTGTGGCCGATCATTTGGGCAATACCCCTGCTGTTACTCGGAAAAGCTACATTCACCCCGCCGTAATCGAACTGGTCGACCAACAGGAAGAATGGCGTCAGGGCGTTAAACTTCCGCGGGCAACTCGCTGGCATACGAGAGAAGAGCGGGCTTTGCTTGCAATGCTGCAAACCTGTCCCAGCGCGGCCGAACTGCTGGCGGCATAAGAAACGTAAAAATTGTAGTAGTTTAGCCGTGACGCATCTATAGGACCGATAGCTGGCCGCGTGGGCCGGTTTCAGGGCGCTTCGGCGGCCGCGTCCTGAGAAGTCAGTCCGCTCGAAGGCTACGCTTTGATGCACAGACTTGCCAATTTCGATGTTAGCCGACAGTTTCTAAGTGCGTGGAGCAAATTCGCGGCTCAAATGATCTTCGGCATCCTGTGCGGTGGCGCGATGATCGGCCTGCGCACGTTGTACGATCTCTGGGCACCGACATCGGGCCCATTCGCGATGATCTACCCCACAGTGCTACTCGCCACTCTCTACGGACATTGGAGGGCGGGTTTGGCAGCCTTTTGCGTCACGTTTGCATGGGCGTGGTATTTCGTGCTCCCGGCCCCTAAATCCTTTCTGTTCACGGATGCTACCGATCCTGCGCGGGTTTTGCTAAATGCTACCTGCGCCCTCATCGTAATCGTTTTTGCCGAAGCATTCCGGCGCGCAGCCCACAGCACGATGGATACAATCAGGGAAGCGGCGGATCGCCGGCTGACCTTGCTCGCCGACCTTGAACACCGCACGAAAAACAATTTCGCCTTGGTGGCGAGCATGCTGGAAATTCAAAAGCGCCGGATCCCGCATGCCGAATTACATGGTCCTCTGGATGATGCCGTAGGGCGGGTGCGGACTTTCGCCGATGCCTATTCCGGCCTTGCCATGGAGCAGGGTAAGGAAAAGGATGTCGCAATGCAGCCCTATCTCGACATGATGCTGACCCGGCTGGAAAGCGCCGCTCTTCCGTCCAATGTCCGACTGTTTCGCGAGATCGACGATATCACTCTTTCGCGCGAAACCGCGGTTGCTATCGGTCTATATCTTAACGAGGCGGTGTCGAACGCCGCCAAATACGCGTTCCCTGACAATCGCGCCGGCACATTGGCTGTTTTCTTTCATATTCGCGATGGAAAGTGGCGCTTGACCATCGAAGATGATGGGGTTGGTGAAGAGGCGGTATCGCAATCACCAGGTGGTTTGGGCAGCAAACTGTTGATTGCTTTCGCGCAGCAGGCTGGCGCAACTCATCATGCGGGCCCTGTTCTCAACGGCTTCCGTACCGAATTGCGAATGTCGGATGAGAGCCTTGCCTAGAGTATCCTAACTGGATACTGAAATGAGATGCATCTGGCAGGCGCGAAAATCAGGGCATGGCGCGACGCTCATAACCCGCCGCTGAGCGCCGAGGAGTTCGGGCTGAAGTTCGGATCTCCGAAGCCTTGGCCAAGCCGGACTGTATACGGCTGGGAAGCCAAAGGCCGCATCGCCCGCTCGAGTGTTCAGAAGCGACTGGCAGAGCTTGGGATTTGCCAGCCAGCCGATTGGCATGAAACCTTGGACGAGGGCACGCAATTCAGGAAAGCTCCATCTCAAATGCCGGAAAACGACCTCCATCCCTTCTACGACATGCATACACATGGCTTCGTGAGAGTAGCGACTGCGACGCCTAAGGTTCGAACCGCCGATGTCTCCTACAACGCCGAGGGAATACTGGAGCAGGCCCGCAACGCGGACGAACGCAATGTCGACCTTTTGCTTTATCCGGAACTATGCCTTTCCTCCTATGCCATCGATGATCTGCACCTTCAGACTGCCCTGCTCGACTCAGTCGAGCAGCATTTGGCCGAAATCGCGAAGGAGTCTGCCAGTTTCGCCCCTGTAATCGTTATCGGTGCTCCGCTGCGTCGCAATGGTCGGATCTACAACTGCGCGGTGGTGATCGCGAAAGGGGGGGTACTGGGTGTGGTGCCCAAGAGCTACCTGCCAAACTATCGCGAATTTTATGAAAAGCGCTGGTTCAGTCACGGACGAGACTGCGTGGGACTGGAAATCACCGTAACCGGCGATAGTGTACCCTTTGGCACCGACATCGTCTTCGAAGCGGCTGATCTCCAAGGCTTTATATTCGGCATCGAAATTTGCGAAGACTTCTGGTCGCCAAATCCGCCGGGTACGCAGGCCGCATTGGCGGGCGCAACGATACTTCTGAATCTCTCCGCGTCGAACATAACGATCGGTAAGTCCGACGAGCGCCATATGCTCACACGAGCGAGTTCCAGCCGTGCAGTCTGTGCCTATGCCTATTCGGCCAGCGGCTATGGTGAAAGCACGACCGATCTCGCCTGGGATGGGCAGGGCATGATCTACGAAATGGGAGATCTGCTGGCGGAGAGCGTGCGGTTCGATCACGCGCCGGAATTATCGGTTGCAGACGTCGATACCAAACGCATCCTTGCCGAAAGAATGCGGATGCAGACCTGGGGCGATGCTGCCGATGCGGCGGACAGACCTGAAGACCGGTTCCGTCGCATCAGTTTCAATCATGGCATTATGCGTAGGGACATCGGCCTGGAGCGTCCTGTCCGTCGCTTTCCCTTCGTGCCCAACCGGCGCGAGAAACTGGATGAAGACTGCTACGAAGCTTTCAACATTCAGGTCGATGCGCTCATGCGCCGGATCGAAGCGACAAATCCGAAGTGCCTGACGATCGGAATTTCTGGCGGTCTCGACAGCACCCATGCCCTGCTGGTTGCGGCCAAAGCATGCGATCGCCTGGGGCGGCCGCGTACCGATATTCGTGGGTATACGATGCCGGGCTTCGCCACGTCGGACCATACCAAGGACAACGCCTGGAAGTTGATGTCTGCCTTCGGGATCACTGCCGAAGAAATCGACATCCGGCCTGCCGCAAAACAGATGCTGGCGGATATGGACCATCCTTTTGCCAGGGGCGAACCGGTTTACGATGTCACTTTCGAGAATGTTCAGGCAGGCCTGCGCACTGATTACCTTTTCCGCCTTGCCGGTCACCATGGTGGCTGGGTGATCGGTACGGGTGACTTGTCCGAACTGGCGCTCGGCTGGTGCACCTATGGCGTCGGCGATCAGATGAGCCATTACGGCGTCAATGCGGGCGTCCCGAAGACATTGATCCAGTATCTGATCCGCTGGACCACCACGACCAACCAGTTCGACGAAGGGGTGGACGAGGTCCTAAGTGCAATTCTGGACACTGAGATAAGCCCCGAACTGGTGCCCGCTGGCGAGGATGGTGTGATACAGTCCACCCAGTCGATCATCGGTCCCTACGAGCTCAATGATTTTTTCCTTCATCACGTGCTGCGATATGGGCAAAGCCCCAGCCATGTCGCGTTTCTCGCATGGCACGCCTGGAAGGATGCGGAAGTGGGTCTGTGGCCCATCGGTTTTCCGGCTGAAGCCCGCAACCAATACGATCTGGCCGAAATCGCAAAATGGCTGGAGAACTTCGTGAAGCGCTTTTTCGGCTTTAGCCAGTTCAAGCGCAGCGCACTGCCGAATGGTCCAAAGGTCAGCTCTGGCGGCGCTCTTTCTCCGCGTGGAGATTGGCGGGCGCCGAGCGATTCCGTCGCCGATATCTGGCTCGACGATATCAAACGAAACGTGCCGGAAAGCTGAGACTGCTTCCCGGCACGTCGCTGGCCGCGGGGGGCAAGGGTCGGATTATGCGACCAGCTGTTCCACCTTCTCGTGCGCCTCGGCGATCTTTTCTTCTCCACCTTCGCCCATGATCCCGTCGGCGGCGATGATCTCGACATCGTTCATTCCCAGAAAGCCGAGGAAGAACTTGAGCCACGGGCTCATGAAATCGACTTCACTGCCGATCGGGGTGCCTCCAGTTGCCGCGGTGAGGTAGACCTTCTTGCCGGTCAGCAATCCTTCGGGGCCATTTTCAGTGTAGCGGAAAGTCGTTCCTGCACGGGCGACGAGATCCGCCCAGGCCTTGACCGTCGCAGGAACCGAGAAATTGTAGACGGGAACGCTGAACACGATGGTATCCGCCTGCTGCAGCTCCTCGATCAATTCATCGGCAATTTTCGCCAGCTCATGCTGTTCGGTCGACCGGTCGGCATAAGGGGCCAGATTGGCGGCGAAGCGATCGGCATCGATATAGGGAAGATCGTTCTTCGCGAGGTCGCGGGTGACGACCGTGGCATTCTGCCTCTTTGCGAGTTTGTCGACGAGCTTCTGGCCAAGGCTCCGAGAAACAGATTCATCGCCGCGGATGCTTGCCGTGATGTAAAGAATATTGCTCATTTGATCTGTCCTTTCAGGCCGCGTCGACGAGGACGAGTTCGCTGTCCTCGAGGGCGGTTATGGTAATGCTGGTTTCCTTGGTGATCGCGAGGCCATCGCGCGCCTTTGCTTCTATGTCGCCCACGCGGACTGAGCCGGTGGCGGGGACAAGATAAAGGTGTCGGTCAGCCTGGCTGGGCGTATAGGTCACGCTTTCCCCTGCCTTGACTGTCGCACCCAAAACTCGCGCATCGGTGCGTAACGGCAGTGCGTCGCTGTCGCTGGCCACTCCGCTGGCGAGAGCGACAAAGTTACCTGCACGATCACCCTTTGGAAATTGGCGAGCCCCCCAATCGGGTTCGCCGCCACGCTGTGAAGGAACGATCCAGATCTGGAAAAGAGTGGTTTCTTCATCTTCCAGGTTGAATTCCGAATGGGCCACGCCTCGGCCCGCGCTCATCACCTGCACATCGCCAGCTTCGGTCCGGCCTTCATTGCCCATGCTGTCGCGGTGAGTGATAGCACCGCTGCGGACATAGGTAATTATTTCCATGTCCTGATGCGGATGGGTCGGAAATCCCGATTTAGGTGCGATGGTATCGTCGTTCCAGACGCGCAAAGCCCCCCAATTCACTCTTGCTGGATCGTGATATCCCGCAAACGAAAAGTGGTGGTGTGCGTCGAGCCAACCATGGTTCGCCGCGCCAATGCTCTCGAATTGTCTGTGTTCGATCATGACGATGTTCCTTTCGAAGAACTGCGTTGTTGATTGACCAGATAGAGATTGTCCGGTGTTCCGATAACTGCGATAAAACGACGCAAGATGTTCAGGAAATCAGAACGATGAAAATAGGAGATCCAAGCCTCGACCAACTTCGCATCTTCCTTGCTGTTGCAGAGGAAGGGAGCTTCGGGGCGGCGGCGCGGCGGATGGGCCGCGCAGTATCTGCAATCAGTTACGGCATAGCTCAGCTTGAAGCTCAACTTGGCGTGACCTTGTTCGAACGCGAAGGTTCACGTCGCCCGGTCTTGACGGAAGACGGTCGGGGTTTGTTGGTCGAAGCCAAATCAGTAGCCGATGGAATCGATCATTTGCTGGCCAAGACCCAGAGCCTCCATGCCGGCCTTGAAAGCGAAGTATCGCTGGTGGTCGACGTTATGCTCCCCGGTGAGGTCACGGCCAGCGTACTGCGCGATTTCCGGGAGATGTTCCCGACTGTCGCGCTGCGTCTGCAGGTTGAGGCATTGGGCGCGGTGGCGGGATGTGTCCTTGATGGTGGCGCGGGCCTGGCCATCGGCGGTCCCGTTCTGTCCGACCATGTTCAACTCGAAAGGCAGACGATCGGTGCAGTCGAACTGGTGCCTGTCGCGGCCCCTGGGCATCCACTAGCGAGCGATGACGTGCTACCTGGAGAAAGTCGAAAACATCTCCAACTGGTATTGTCCGATCGGTCGCCGCTGACCGAGGGGAGGGAGTTTTCCGTTCTTTCACCGCAAAGCTGGCGACTGGCTGATCTTGGTGCGAAACACGCCCTGCTCAAGGAAGGTATCGGTTGGGGCAACATGCCGCGCCACACCGTATCGGATGATCTGGCCGCAGGGCGGCTTTGCGAACTCGACCTGCCCGAAAAGCCGGGTGCAAACTATACGTTGAGCGCGCTCTGGCGCCGTGATGCACGGCCAGGGCCCGCCACTAGCTGGTTGATCGATGCCATCCGGCAGAGGCTGGCGAAATGTACCAACGTCGATCCCTCTGTGAAAGGCGCCTTCTAGAGCTTTGTGACCCAGCCCTGTGTGTCTTGGAATGCGCCCTTCTGAATGCCGACCAGTTTCTCGCGCACCTTGTGCGTCATCTGGCCTGTTCCTCCGCTTCCGATAGTGAATTCACCATCCGGGCCAATGACAGTCCCCACCGGGGTGACGACTGCCGCAGTCCCGCAGGCCATCGTCTCCAGCAACTTGCCGGTCGTGGCGTCGGCGCGCCACTGGTCGATGCTGTAAGGCTCCTCGCGCACCTGCAACCCTTCTTCCCGTAGCAGCTGGATCAGGCTGTCGCGCGTGATACCGGGCAGAATAGTGCCAGTCAGTGGGGGAGTGATGACCGTGCCATCGTCAAAGACGAAAAACAGGTTCATGCCGCCAAGTTCCTCGACCCATTTCTTTTCGACAGCGTCGAGAAAGACCACCTGGTCGCAGCCGTTTTCTATTCCCTCGGCCTGCGGAACCAGGCTCGCGGCGTAATTTCCGCCGGTCTTGGCCGCGCCGGTGCCGCCGGGGGCAGCACGGGTATAATTCCGGCTGACCCAGATCTTTACAGGCTTCGCGCCCCCCTTGAAATAAGGGCCGACGGGCGAGGCAATGAGGACGTATTTGTACTGCCGCGCCGGGCGCACGCCAAGAAACGCCTCCGAGGCGAACATAAAGGGCCGCAGGTAAAGCGAGCCGTCAGGATCAGAGGGCACCCAGTCACGGTCCTTGGCCACCAGTTGGCGGATGGATTCCAGGAAAAGCTCTTCTGGCAATTCAGGCATCGCCATGCGCCGAGCGCTTTCGTTGAAGCGGCGCGCATTCTGTTCTGGCCGAAACAGGGCAAGGCTATCATCACCCTGCTTGTAGGCCTTCATGCCTTCGAAGATTTCCTGCGCGTAATGGAGCACTGCGGCTGCAGGATCGAGCGGGATCGGCTCACGGGGACCTAGTGTTGCCTTGTGCCAGCCGCCCTTGTCGGCGTCGTAATCGATCACGACCATGTGATCGGTAAACAGCTTGCCGAAACCGGGGTCCTTCAGCGCTTGATCGCGGGTCTCTCCGGGGACAGGGGCGGCGTGGGGAAGATGCTCGAAATCCATGCTCCGCGGTTAATGGGAAGGAAGGCGGTGCGCAAGTATCGTAAGGCGGAACTTGGCGCCCGCAAATGAGAAGGCCAGCCTCTCGCCCGTGGAGAGACTGGCCTTCGCATGGTCAGCGGCCGGAAGTGCCGCTCACGTCGCCTTACTCGGCAGGAATATTACCGAATATGCTCCGTAGGGATCTTCACCGACCTCGCTACTGAACCATGAGACATCGGATCACCTCCTTTCAAGCTTGTGAGCTGCATCCCTCGTATCACCGGGGACGAAGACCGCGTGCGCCGCTGATCTTGTGATCAATTTGAGTCTTTCGGCGGCACAAAACAAGCCTTGCAAAAAAGTTTTCCCACGTCAGAATTGTCGTTTGTGGCTCGGAAGAATTTCCGGGCTTTTTTCGTAACGGTGTGGGCGCTCGTTTACAGGCGGTTGCCGCAGCGCGGGAATCGGCTAGCGGCAATCCTCGATAACCCGCGTCACTTCTCCCCATGCGGGAATATAAAGTGTCGGCAAACCTGAAGTTTCCACAGCGAATCGTCCTTTGGTCAATGCCATGGCGTCGAGCAAGGGATCGCTTGCCCTTATCGTTGTCCTCACCTGTGGGCTTGGTCCGTTACCCCCCTGCGCAACCAGTGACCGTTCGGTGGTTTCCGTCATGATCCGCATGGAGGCATTCGGGTTGGCAATTCCTGAGCGGGAAAGAGTGATTTGCTTTCCTGAAGGATCGCACTGCATCGAAAATTTGGCTCCGGATCGGGACTCTCCGTAAAGCGCGACTGTGTTGCTTCCTTCGGAACGATAGCTCCAATCGCCCGGAGTTCGCGGTGCGTCCATCCAGTTCGAATAGGTCGGCGTTGGAGCTGGGGGAGGAGCGGTGGGAGGCGAAGGTTCGGTTTGTACCGGGGCCGGTGTGGGCGCGGGGGTTGAGTCAGGCGCCGGAACGCAAGCTGCCGCAAGCAGGGCGCTCGAGAGGACCAGGACACGGGCGATGGCATTTTCAGAGGCTTTCATGCCAAACCAATGCCCGCTAGGCGCTCTGGTTTCAGGCAATAGGGCAGGAATGGCAAAGAAACATCGTCTCGATCAGATGCTTGTCGACCGCGGACTGGTCGAAAGCCGGACTCGTGCGCAGGCGCTGGTGATGGCTGGCCTGGTCTTTTCTGGCGAGCAAAAACTGGCCAAGCCGGGTCAGCAACTGGCCGAAGATGCGCCGCTGGATGTGCGCGGGCGGGACCATCCCTGGGTCAGCCGCGGCGGCATCAAGCTTGCACATGCGATCGAACATTTCCAACTCGATCCCACTGGCGTCATTGCAATGGATGTCGGCAGTTCGACTGGTGGCTTCACGGACGTTCTGTTGCAGGGCGGGGCGGATCACGTCTTCGCCGTCGATAGCGGTACCAACCAGCTCGCTTGGAAGTTGCGGCAGGACCATCGCGTTACGGTTCTCGAACAAACGAGCGCCCGCATCCTGACGCGGGAAATGATCGACCGTTCCGTAACCTGGGTGGTATGCGACGCGAGCTTCATCGGGTTGGCCAAGGTGCTGGAACGTCCGCTTGAGCTGGCCGAAAGGCAGTGTCGGGTTATCGCGCTCATCAAACCACAATTCGAAGTGGGCCGCGAGGAAGTGGGTAAGAAGGGAGTGGTTAGCGATCCGGCACTTCATCAGCGTGTCTGCAATGAGGTCCGCGAATGGATCGAAGGGCTTGGGTTCACAGTGCAAGGTATCGTCCAAAGCCCGATCACCGGGCCTGAAGGCAATGTGGAATTTCTGATTTCCGCCGAGAGAACCTAGCCACGCAATTGACCTTGCAGCCTTCTGCGCTCTAGGCGCTTTCGCAAACGTATTCCCTGGAGAGAGCATGTCCGCCAATATCGCCGAAATGGAACGCCGCCGTGATGCTGCCAAGCTTGGTGGCGGCGAAAAACGCATCGCAGCGCAGCACGCCAAAGGCAAGCTGACCGCGCGCGAGCGTCTCGACATACTGCTGGATGAAGACAGCTTCGAAGAACTAGACACCTATGTCGAGCATGACTGCGTCGATTTCGGCATGCAGGACCAGAAGATTCCCGGTGACGGCGTGGTCACCGGCAGCGGCACAATCAATGGCCGACTCGTCTATGTTTTCTCGCAAGATTTCACTGTCTTCGGCGGCTCTCTTTCCAAGCGGCATGCAGAAAAAATCTGCAAGGTGATGGATACTGCGATGAAGGTTGGCGCGCCTGTTATCGGCCTCAACGACAGCGGCGGCGCGCGCATTCAGGAGGGCGTGGCTTCGCTCGGCGGCTATGCTGAAGTGTTCCAGCGCAACGTGCTGGCCAGTGGTGTGGTGCCGCAGATCAGCCTCATAATGGGCCCATGCGCGGGCGGCGCGGTCTACAGCCCTGCGATGACCGACTTCATCTTCATGGTGGAAGATTCGAGCTATATGTTCGTCACTGGCCCCGACGTGGTAAAGACGGTGACAAACGAAGTAGTGACGCAAGAAGAACTTGGCGGGGCAAAAACGCACACCACGAAGACGTCTGTGGCCGACAACAGCTTCGAAAACGATATCGAGACGCTGCTCGCGACCCGTAATTTCTTCGATTATTTGCCACTGTCGAACCGCGAGGATGTGCCCGAGCGCCCGACCAGCGACCCGTGGGACCGGCAGGAAAACAGCCTCGACACGCTGATCCCCGACAATGCCAACCAGCCCTATGACATGCATGAGGTCATTCGGAAGACCTTGGACGAGGGTGATTTCTTCGAAATCCAGCCGAACCATGCAGGCAACATCCTGTGCGGTTTCGGTCGGATTGAGGGACGCACGGTGGGCGTGGTGGCCAACCAGCCGATGGTCTTGGCCGGCGTGCTCGACATCAATTCGTCCAAAAAAGCCGCGCGCTTCGTACGGTTCTGCGATGCCTTCGAAATTCCGATCCTGACCTTCGTAGACGTACCCGGCTTCCTGCCCGGTACCAGCCAGGAGCATAACGGCATCATCAAGCACGGCGCAAAGCTGCTGTTCGCCTATGCCGAGGCGACCGTCCCCAAGATCACCGTCATCACCCGCAAGGCCTATGGCGGCGCTTACGATGTGATGGCCTCGAAGCACCTGCGCGGCGACCTCAACTACGCCTGGCCCACCGCCGAAATTGCAGTGATGGGCGCGAAAGGTGCGGTAGAGATCATCTTCCGTCAGGACCGCGACGATCCGGAAAAGATTGCCGAGAAGACTAAGGAATACGAAGATCGCTTCGCCAACCCCTTTGTGGCGGCGAGCCGTGGCTATATCGACGAGGTGATTTACCCGCACTCTACACGGCGGCGGATCGCGTTGGGGCTACGCAAACTGCGGACAAAGCAGCTCGAGAACCCATGGAAGAAGCACGACAATATACCACTGTGAGTCAGACGCCTCTGTGTTCGGTCTATGACCAGAGCAGGAATGGCGCTGATCGGATACGCTTATCGACCTCATCAAGCCTTTCCTGTATCATCTGGACAACACACCTGTTTCTGGATAGCCTCCCACTCACGTAGAGGAGGAGGAAATTCTATGAAGAAGAGCTTGATGGCGGCATCTGCGCTAGCCGCTTCGACGATGATGACTGGTGTCGGTCACGCCGAGCACCATGCTTTGTCAGAATATGATTTGATCGACCGGTCCGACCTGTTCGGCAATCCGGTTGCCTCCCAAGGACGCATCAGTCCCGATGGCGAGTGGGTCAGTTGGATCGCACCCGACGAAGGCGTAATGAACGTCTGGGTAGCACCGGCGTCCAATCCCTCAAGCGGAACTGTGGTTACCGATGACCGCCACCGAGGGATTTCAAACCACTTGTGGTCGGTCGACAGCAAGTACGTCTTGTTCGTGAAGGACAATGACGGGGATGAGAACTTCCACGTCTACGCTACTGATCCGCGAACCGGAGAGACTCGCGATCTTACGCCGCTGCCTGACGGCATCCGTGCGCAGTTGATGGGCGTTAGCCGCGATCGACCCGGCGTTATTCTGGTAGGAACAAACGAGCGTAATCCGCAGCTCACTGACCTTTACGAATACAGCCTGACGACCGGCGAACGTACGCTAATCGCCGAAAATCCGGGATATGCATCCTTCATTACCGACAACACCTATAAGCCACGCATGGCGATGGTGCCGCAACCCGATGGCGGGATGAAAGCCGTCTATCTCAATGAGGACCTTACGCCCGGCGACGTCTTCGCTGACATACCGAGCGAAGACATGCTGAACACCAATATCGTTCAATTCTCTCGCGACAATGACACGGTCTACATGATCGACAGCCGCGACAGGAATCTTGCGGCGGGTGTTGCGGTCGACCTTACCACTGGTGAACGACGAGTGCTTGTCGAGCCTGAAAAGGCCGATCTTAGCAACATCATCGTCGACAATGAGACCTATGAGCCCATCGCCTATGCGACGAACTATTTGCAGGAAGAGTGGACTCCGCTGAATGAAGAAGTCGCTTCCGAGTTTGAATTCCTGTCGAGCAAGATCGATGGCGAATACCAGATTTCCTCGCGCACGACGGACGATACGAAATGGATCGTTTATGGCGGCAGCGCCGAGGCTCCCGGTCAGTATTACGTCTATGACCGCGACGCTGATACGCTAACGCCTTGGTTCGAAACCCGGCCGGCGCTTGCTGATGCGCCGCTCCAGCCGATGCATCCCTTGGAGCTCAAGTCGGAAGACGGGCTTACGATGGTCTCCTACCTTACCCTACCGCCGGGCAGCGATCCCGATGGCGACGGGCGTCCCGATAAGGCAGTGCCCATGCTGTTATGGGTCCACGGTGGCCCGTGGGCGCGTGACAGCTATGGTTACAATACCGTGCACCAATGGATGGCCAATCGGGGCTATGCCGTACTCAGCGTGAATTATCGCGGCTCTACCGGTTTCGGGAAGGACTTCACCAATGCTGCAGTCGGCGAATTCGCCGGCAAGATGCACAGTGATCTTGTCGATGCGGTAGACTGGGCAGTTGCCGAAGGTATTGCGCAGGAAGACAAGGTAGCGATCGGAGGCGGAAGCTACGGCGGCTATGCTACTCTCACCGGGGTCGCATTCACGCCTGACCGTTTCGCTTGCGGCGTGGATATCGTTGGCCCTTCGAGCCTCGTTACCCTGATCGAAAGCTTCCCGGAATACTGGAAACCGTTCCTCGCGGGGACTTGGTTCCGATATGTCGGCGATCCTGCCGATCCGGAACAGCGCAAGGATCTTCTGGCGCGGTCCGCCATCAGTCGGATCGACGACATCAAGGTGCCATTGCTAGTCGGACAAGGAGGTAACGATCCGCGCGTTACCAAGCAGGAAGCCGATAACCTAGTCGAGGCGATGCAGGCAAAGGGCCTGCCTGTGACCTACATCAATTATCCTGATGAAGGGCACGGTTTTCAGAAACCGGAAAACCGCATGAGCTTTTTTGCCGCGATGGAAGGTTTCCTGGGTACCTGTCTCGGCGGACGCGTGCAGCCAATCGGAGACAGCTTTGAAGGGAGCTCGGGTGAGATTCTCGCCGGTGCTGAATATGTAGACGGCCTCGAAGAGGTGTCGACAGACGGCTGATTTTCAAGCTTTGCGATTGCATTACATGGCGCGGTTCCTTTAGCGGGATCGCGCCACTTGCTTTTTCGGAGCTGCGACATGAAACTTGGCCGCCTCAATCATATCGGTGTAGCCACGCCATCGATTGACGACAGTATCGCCTATTACCGCGAAACGATGGGGGCCGTGCACATTACCGAGCCGTTCGATCTGCCCGAGCAAGGGGTGAAGGTCTGCTTTGTCGACACACCTGACGCGCAGGGTGAGATGGGCAAAGGTACCCAGGTCGAGCTTATCGAACCTTTCGACGAAAGCTCGCCGATCAACGGTTTCCTCGCCAAGAACCCCGCTGGCGGTCAGCATCACGTTTGCTATGAAGTCGAGGACATCGCGGAAGCGCGTCATTGGTTCGAAGGGAAGGGCAAGCGCATCCTCGGCCCCACACGCATCGGCGCCCATGGCACGCCCATCTTCTTCCTCCACCCCAAGGACATGATGGGCCAGCTGACCGAGATCATGGAAACGCCGAAGGATAAGACGCACTGGTCGAATTAGGACCAACCTCCTCAACCCGTTCGTGCTGAGCTTGTCGAAGCACTGTCCTTCTTTTTGGGCTACGGATTAGTTAGAAGTGAAGTGCAGCCGTAGGGCGATGCCCACCTGCGGTTCCGACAAGTTTAGGGCTAACGGATTTGATATGGTAGACGATAAACCCACCTACGACGACTGGAAAGCCCGCGCCGACAAGGAGGTGAAGGGTCGTGACCTGACGTGGCACACACCCGAGGGCATTTCGGTCAAGCCGCTCTATACCTCCGAGGATACCGATGGCATCGACCCCGGCGTTCCCGGCATCGCGCCCTTCACGCGCGGGCCTTACGCTTCGATGTACACCGGCCGTCCGTGGACCATCCGTCAGTATGCCGGGTTCTCGACGGCCGAAGAATCCAACGCATTCTATCGCCGCAACCTCGCAGCGGGCCAGAAGGGGCTCTCGGTCGCCTTCGACCTCGCCACCCACCGCGGGTATGACAGCGACCATCCGCGCGTCGTCGGTGATGTCGGCAAGGCGGGCGTCGCGATCGACACCGTGCGCGACATGGAAATCCTTTTCGACCAGATCCCGCTCGACACGATGAGCGTCAGCATGACGATGAACGGCGCGGTGATCCCCGTGCTGGCGTTTTACATAGTGGCTGCGGAGCGGCAGGGTGTTTCTCAGGGCAAACTCGCCGGGACCATCCAGAACGACATCCTGAAGGAGTTCATGGTCCGCAATACGTACATCTATCCGCCCGAGCCGAGCATGCGGATCATCTCGGACATCATCGCATATACTTCGGCCAACATGCCGAAATTCAACAGCATTTCGATTTCCGGCTATCACATGCACGAGGCCGGGGCGACGGCGGTGCAGGAACTGGCCTTCACCATTGCCGACGGTAAGGAATACGCCAAGCGCGCGATGGATGCGGGCCTTGATATCGACGCCTTCGCGCCGCGCCTGTCCTTCTTCTGGGGCATCGGCATGAACTTCTTCATGGAGATCGCCAAAATGCGTGCCGCGCGCCATCTTTGGCACGATGTGATGACCGATCTCGGCGCGCAGAACCCCAAGTCGAAGATGCTGCGCACACACTGCCAGACGAGCGGCGTGAGCTTGCAGGAGCAGGATCCCTACAACAACGTCATTCGCACCACGATCGAAGCGATGGCAGCGGTACTGGGCGGAACGCAGTCGCTTCACACCAATGCGCTTGACGAGGCGATTGCTCTGCCCACCGATTTTTCCGCCCGTATCGCGCGTAACACGCAGCTGGTGATCCAGGAAGAAACGGGCATCACCAATGTCGCCGATCCTCTGGGCGGCAGCTATTACATCGAAAGCCTCACCGCCGCGCTTGTCGAGAAGGCCAAGGCCATGCTCGACGAGGTCGAGGCGGCGGGCGGCATGACCGAATATGTCGCCAGTGGCGAACCCAAGGCGCAGATCGAGCGCGCGGCGGCGGTGAAGCAAGCCAGCGTCGACCGGGGCGAAACCGTGATCGTGGGCGTGAACAAATATCGCCGCGACAAGGAAGACGAGATCGACACGCTCGATATCGACAATCACAAGGTCCGCCAGAGCCAGATCGCGCGGCTCGAGGAAGTGCGCGCCAAGCGCGACGAATTCGCCTGCCGCGCCGCGCTCGATACGCTCGCACGTGGCGCCGCGCAGCGCGAAGGCAATTTGCTTGCGCTGGCGGTCGAAGCTGCCCGTCACGACGCGACCTTGGGTGAAATCAGCCAAGCCATGGAAGATGCCTATGGTCGCTACGACACCGTACCGTCCCCGGTACGCGGGGTGTATACCGAAGCCTACTCAGACGATGATCGCTACGCGCAGGTTGTCGAAGGTGTGAAAGCGGTCGAACGGCGCCTTGGTCGTGCGCCGAAGCTGATGGTCGCCAAGATGGGCCAGGACGGCCATGACCGCGGTGCCAACGTCATTGCCAGCGCCTTTTCCGATATGGGTTTTGAAGTCGTGTCCGGTCCATTGTTCCAGACCCCGGCGGAGGCCCGCGATATGGCGCTCGAGAACGATGTCGACGCCATCGGCGCGAGCAGCCTCGCGGCTGGCCACAAGACGCTGATCCCGGAGCTGATCGGCTTGCTCAAGGATGCGGGCCGCAGCGATATCAAGGTCATCGCCGGCGGCGTGATCCCGCAAAAGGATTACGACTTCCTGCGCGATGCCGGGGTGCAGGGCATCTACGGTCCGGGCAGCAATGTGATCGAATGCGCGGCGGATGTGCTGCGCCTGCTCGGCCACAACATGCCGCCCGCGGGTGAGGATCTGGACGAGGCGGCGGAGTAAAATGCTGTACGCGACCCGTCATTGCGAGCGCAGCGAAGCAATCCAGCTTCTGCCGTTTGCGCAAGAATCAGCATCTGACGGTGGATTGCCGCGTCGCATGCGGCTCCTCGCAATGACGAGCGAGGCAGCGAAGTGAACAAGATCGCCATCTGCATTTCGCTAAGTTTGCTTACGGGATGTGGAGAGCCGGACGTGTGGAATGGTTGGGTTTACCCTGATGGGGCAAATCTTTTAATTGATATCCCTATTGGGGAATTCGAAAGCCTGGCGCTCTGCCGAGACGCGGCCGTATCCAGACTGAAGACAGAGCGAGTCTAAAGGAATGGGCGGCCTATAAAGGGCGATTACGAATGCGGCCTAAATTGTAAGCCATCAAGTTATGGCACCAACATTTGCGAAGAAACGAAGCGATGAAAAATAGCACCCAAATCCGCACCGACTGGACCCGCGACGAAATCGCAGGCCTCTTCGACCTTCCCTTCACCGAGTTGCTGTTCCGCGCGGCCACAGTCCACCGCGAGAACCATCCGCCCGAACAGATCCAGCTGTGCACATTGCTGTCGATCAAAACCGGCGGCTGTCCGGAGGATTGCGGTTACTGCTCGCAGTCGGTGAAGGCCGACAGCGGCGTCGAGGCGACCAAGCTGATGGAGGTGCAATCCGTCCTCCAGCGTGCGGCGCAGGCCAAGGATCAAGGTAGCCAGCGCTTCTGCATGGGCGCGGCGTGGCGTAACCCGAAAGACCGTGACATGCCCGCGATCGTCGAAATCGTGAAAGGCGTGCGCGCCATGGGCCTCGAAACCTGCATGACGCTGGGCATGCTGACGCCGAAACAAGCGGACATGCTCAAGGAAGCCGGGCTCGATTATTATAATCACAATGTCGACACTGGGCCGGAATATTACGAGCGCGTGATCTCCAGCCGGAAATATGAAGACCGGCTCGACACGCTGAAGAACGTGCGCGACGCAGGAATCAACGTCTGCAGCGGCGGCATCGTCGGCATGGGCGAGACACGTGAAGACCGCGTCGGCTTCGTCCACACGCTCGCCACGCTCGAACGTCATCCCGAAAGCGTGCCCGTCAATGCGCTGGTCCCGGTCAAGGGGACGGTGCTGGGTGACATGCTGGCGGATACCCCGCTGGCCAAAATCGACGACATCGAATTCGTCCGGACCGTGGCCGTTGCGCGTATCTGCATGCCGATGAGCATGGTCCGCCTGTCCGCCGGGCGCGAAAGCATGTCCGAGGCAACGCAGGCGCTGTGCTTCCTTGCGGGCGCAAATTCGATTTTCACCGGGGACAAGTTGCTGACGGCACCGAACGCGGGCGATGACAGCGACGGCGCGCTGTTCGCCAAGCTCGGGCTTACGGCGATGCAGAGCGAAGAACCGATGCGCGCATGTCGCGTGGAACAGAGCATGGAGCCTGCCGAGTGATAGGCGCGCTCGCCGCGCTTCTGCTCGCGTCTGGACAGCCTGTGCCGGAGCCCGTGCCGATCGTGGTGGGCGAAAGCTATACTTACGACGTCCTGGGGCAGGAGCGCGCGGTCAATGTGATCCTGCCGCCGGACTATGACGAAGATCCGGACAAGAGCTGGCCCATCATCGTCCAGCTCGATGGTGGCACGGATCAGGACCTTTTTCTCGGCAATGGGCTGGAAAAGTGGAACCGCCTGTGGGGCCGCAGCCAGCCTGCCATTCTAGTCGGCATCCAGACAGTCGATCGCCAGCGCGAGCTTTTGCCGCCGACGTCCATCGAGGGCGAGCGCGCCGAGTACCCCACTGCTGGCGAGAGCGAAGCGTTTCGCACATGGCTCGCCGAGACGGTGCTGCCGCTCGTGCGGGAGCGCTATCGCAATAATGGTAGCGTCATCCTCGTCGGTGAAAGCGCGGCGGGGCATTTCGTGGTCGAGACCTGGCTGAAGGCTCCAGAGATGTTCCAGGGCTATGCTGCGATTTCGCCCAGCCTCCAGTGGGACGGCCAGTCGCTTGCCCTGACGGCGAGCGGCCCTGTGTCAGATCGCCCACCAATATATCTCTCACTGGCCGACGAGGGCGGTGAGACCGAGCAGGGGATGTTCGCGTTGCTCGGCAAGGTCGGAGAGGCGCAGCCTTACTGCTTCTCCGACCGACGCGCGGACCTTCATCATGCCACCAGCCTGCACGGCCTGATGCAGGAAGCGTTGCAGTATCTGCTGCCCACGGAGGCGGACTGGCTGGAAGAATACGGGCTCGCCCTCCGCTGCGAGAGAGGCGGTCCGCAGCCTCCTGCGCAGTGACCCTCGGCTTTTCGGTCGACGAATTGCTGCCCCGCGCCCGCGGTGGGGGCGTGCTAAAGATGGGGCTCGCCAAGCTGACAGAGAGCGAGTGGCTGCAGCCGGATCCCGATCTTGCCGCCCGCGCGCAAGGCTTCTCGGTGTTCCCGGACGGCATCCAGTTAACTCCCGCCAGCCAGGCACCCGGCGCGGAATTGGCTGCGATGCTTGGCGTAACCGGCGGATTGCCCGGAGCGGCTGCGTCTCATCACGAAGACATGTGCCTGCTGATCCGCCTTCCGGACGAAGAGCAGTATCGCCTCATCGGCGCGGCGGTCGCGTGGCCCTCCGACTGGACGCCTGCCGATAAGGTGGGTCTTTCGCTGCGCGCCGTGCATGAATCTATCGACGGATATTCAGACCAGTTGGCGAGGGGGGTGGATCACTTAATGGCCAGCCTCAAACCCGGCGTGATATTCGGACGCGCAAACTGGTTCATAGCGGCAACCAATGCGAAGCACTGGGTCGCCGATCCGCCTGACGAGGCCTTCGCCCAGGTAACTGCCGACAATGCGGGTGAAACCCTGTTCGTCCGGTCGGAGCGCCAGACCTTGCGCCGCCTTCCAGACACCGGGGCCATCGTCTTCACCATCGGCATTTACATCGCTCCGCTGGGCGAATTGTCTTGGGAAAACCAGCAGCGCCTGGCCACCACCATGACCGCCCTGATCGATGGCGAGG
Source organism: uncultured Erythrobacter sp. (assembly GCA_947504155.1). GTDB lineage: Bacteria > Pseudomonadota > Alphaproteobacteria > Sphingomonadales > Sphingomonadaceae > Qipengyuania. The sequence goes on along the minus strand of CANNGF010000001.1, from coordinate 540,982 downwards.
GGGAGCGGCGCGGCGCAGGGGCTTACGCGCCCGCGTTAATCGGCTATGCGGACCGGCAGAGAGAGATTACCGAAGGCTGATATGTTCAAAAAAATCCTTATCGCCAACCGCGGCGAAATTGCCTGCCGCGTCATCAAGACCGCCCGCCGCATGGGTATCCAGACGGTCGCAGTCTATTCCGATGCCGATGCCCGCGCACCTTTCGTAAAGATGGCTGACGAGGCGGTCCACATCGGGCCGGCGCAGGCTTCGGAAAGTTACCTGATCGCCGAAAAGATCATCGAAGCCTGCAAACAGACAGGGGCCGAGGCAGTCCATCCCGGCTACGGGTTCCTTTCCGAACGCGCGAGCTTCGTCGAAGCGCTGTCGAAGGAAAACATCGCCTTCATCGGCCCGCCGGCGGATGCCATCGCGGCGATGGGCGACAAGATCGAATCCAAGAAGATCGCGCGCGAAGCAGGCGTCAATGTCGTGCCCGGCTTCGTCGGCGAGATTCGCGATACCGATCATGCGGTCGAGATTTCGAACGACATCGGTTATCCGGTGATGATGAAGGCCAGCGCCGGCGGCGGCGGCAAGGGTATGCGCCTCGCCTATAGCGAGAAGGACGTGCGCGAAGGTTTCGAGGCGACCAAGCGCGAAGGCCTCAATTCGTTCGGTGACGATCGCGTTTTCATCGAGAAGTTCATCGAGGATCCGCGCCACATCGAGATTCAGATCCTCGGCGACAAGCATGGCAATGTGATCTATCTCAACGAGCGCGAATGCTCGATCCAGCGGCGCCACCAGAAAGTGGTCGAAGAAGCGCCTTCGCCCTTCGTCACGCCGAAAATGCGCAAGGCCATGGGCGATCAATGCGTGTCGCTGTCTAAAGCAGTCGGTTACTACAGCGCAGGAACGGTCGAACTGATCGTGAGCGGCGCGGACACGACCGGCGAGAGTTTCTACTTCCTTGAAATGAACACGCGCCTACAGGTCGAGCATCCCGTTACCGAGGCGATCACCGGGGTCGATCTGGTCGAACAGATGATCCGGGTCGCGGCGGGCGAGAAGCTGACCATGACGCAGGACGATGTGAAGATCGACGGCTGGGCGATCGAGAACCGCGTCTATGCCGAAGACCCCTATCGCGGGTTTCTGCCGTCAACGGGCAGGCTGGTGCGCTATGAACCCCCGGTCGAGCCATGGACTGACGATGGCGAGGAAAACGGCCGTCGCGGTGTTGATGGCGTACGCGTGGATGACGGTGTTTTCGAAGGCGGCGAAGTCTCGATGTTCTACGATCCGATGATCGCCAAGCTGGTGACATGGGGCAAGACGCGCGATGAAGCTGCCGATCTGCAGGTCGCCGCGCTCGACGCTTTCCGTATCGAAGGCCTCGGTCACAATGTCGATTTCCTGAGCGCGATCATGCAGCATCCACGCTTCCGTGCGGGCAATCTGACGACCGGCTTCATCGCCGAAGAATATCCCGAAGGTTTCCAGGGTGCCCCGGCAGACGATCGCTTGCGCAATGTCCTCGCTGCAGTCGGCGGCGTGGTTGCGACGGCCAATGCCGATCGCGCGCGCCGCATTGCAGGCCAGCTGTCCGACGATCTCTATGCTCCGGGGGACTGGACCATTCGCATAGGCGAGCGTGAGGAAGGTTCGACGAGCCATGACGTGCGGCTGGAAGAGAATGCGCTGACGGTCGATGGCGAACAGGTCACGATCGAAATGCAGTACACGCCCGGCGAAAGCATGGTCGACGTCGCATTATACGACAATACTGGCGACGAAGATGCGGATCCGCTGGACACCTATACGATCCAGCTTAAAGCGACGCGAACGGGGTACCGCATGACCACGCGCGGTGCCATGCATACACTGCGCATCCTGCAGACCCGCATTGCGGATCTGGCCTCGCATATGATCGAAAAGCAGCCGCCCGATCTTTCCAAAATGCTGATCTGCCCCATGCCGGGTCTGCTGGTGAAACTGCACGTTGCCGAAGGCGACCAGGTTCAGCCCGGTCAGCCGCTCGCCACCGTTGAGGCTATGAAGATGGAAAACATTCTCCGCGCCGAGAAGGAAGCCACGGTTGGCAAGATCAACGCCGAGGAAGGCGACTCGCTCGCCGTCGACGAGGTTATCCTCGAACTCGACTGAAGCGTGGATACGCTTGCGAGTATGTTAGAGTTCGAGATGATAGCATTGGTTGTGGGGGCCGTTCGCATAATCCGCGAAGGCCTCCCCAGCTTCGAAGCCGCGCCTCTTGTAGAAGGCGATGGCTGGTGCGAAAGCCTCGCTCGTGCCGGTTTCCAGGCTTAGCCGGGCAATACCTTCCTCGCGGGCGATCCTGACAAGCTCGGCCAATATCGCTCCGGCAACACCTGTTCCCAAGTATGCCGGGAGGGTCCGCATGGATTTGAGCTCTGCCTGTGTGGTGCCCAATCGTTTGAGTGCACCGATGCCCACCAGAACTTCGCTGTACCATGCGCCCACAAGCGTAATCTCCGGGCCGGATAGGCCCGACAAATCCAGGGCGAAGCTGGTACCAGGCGGAGAAATTGCCTGCATGTCCTGTTGATGAAACGCGATCAGGTCACGGACTTGGGGATCGTCGAGGGCGGCTTCGCTAACCTTCATGCTGGCTGTTCCCGACGGTTTGCTAGTGTGCCTGCAACTGCTCGTCGAGAAAGGCCGCTATGTCGGCCATGTCGACATCAACGGCAAGGTAAGCGTTGCCGATACCGCGCAGCAGGATGAAGGGCAGGGTGCCTGCGTCCATCTTCTTGTCATGCAGCATATGGTCCGCCAGCACCTTGCCGTCACAATCGAGATCCAGCGCAGAGATTTCTGCGGGCAGGCCGGCCATGTCTACCGCCTGGCTCACCTGCTCGGCGTCGCTCAACGATATTTCTCCGCGCCGTGCGGAATAGCGCGCAGCCAGCACCATGCCTAATGCAACGGCCTCTCCGTGTAGCAGTCTATCGGAAAAGCCGGTTTCTGCTTCCAACGCGTGGCCGAAGGTATGTCCGAGATTCAGAAGCGCGCGTGCCCCTGTGGTCTCTCGCTCGTCCTCAGCAACGATTCGGGCCTTGGCGGCAACGCTAGCTCCGACGGCCTCTTCGAGCGGGGAGGGCTGCAGACCCACCACATCAGGCCCGTGTTGCGCCAGCCAGTCGAAAAAGGCTGCGTCACCCAGAACACCGTATTTGAGCACTTCGGCATAACCGGCACGGAGCTCGCGTTCAGGCAGGGTGGAGAGGGTATCGAGGTCGGCCAGAACCAGCGATGGCTGGTGGAACGCGCCGACCAGATTTTTGCCAGCCGACGTATTGATCGCGGTTTTCCCGCCGACCGAACTATCGACCTGGGCGAGTAGGGTGGTCGGCAATTGGATAAACCCGCAGCCGCGTTTGAGGATGGCGCAGGCGAAACCAGTCAGATCGCCCACAACGCCGCCGCCCAGCGCCAGCACATGGTCACCGCGTTCCACTCCCTGGGCAAGCAGCCAGTCCGTCAGCCGCGCAAGGCTTTCCCAGCTTTTCGAACTTTCTCCCGGCGAAACTTCGAACCACAACGGCTCTTTTCCGGCCGCCTTGAGCGAGACTTCGATGAATTGGCCCCAATGGGTCTTGGCATTGGCGTCGGCAACAATCGGAACTGCCTGCTTGCGGAGAAACGGGGCGGCCTCATCCGCGATATTTTTGAGAAGGCCGCGCGCCACGCGGACCTCGTAGCTTCGCCCGGCCAGCTCGACAGGGATTACTGCCATTCGCTCAATTCCTTCAGCAGTTTTTCGACAGTCGCCTCGTGCGGACCATCGTCAGTCACGATGTGGATCTGGGCCTGCGAATAGGCCGCGCTGCGTATTTCTTTCAGATTGCGCAGGATGGCGCGGGGATCGCCGGTCTTGAGCAGTGGGCGCGTATCCTTCCTTCCGGTCCGTTCTACCAGCGTATCGATATCGCAATCCAGCCAGACCGCGATGCCTTTCTCCAGCACGAGAGCACGGGTTTCATCGTCGACGAACGCGCCGCCGCCGGTCGCGATTACCCCGTGGCCCTCTTCCATGAGGCGCGCGATCACGCGGCGCTCCCCATCGCGGAAGTAGGCTTCGCCATGCGCTTCGAAGATTTCCGATATGCTGCGGTTCGCGGCGCGCTCTATTTCCTCGTCCGCATCAATGAAATCAAGGTCGAGCGCGTTTGCAAGCCGCCTTCCGACAGTTGTCTTGCCGACGCCCATCAAGCCGACCAGCACGATCGGCCTGGCCATGCGAAGCGGGGTATCGTCGCCCTTGGGATAAGAGTGCGCGTTGTTCATTGCCGCTCGGCCTATAGATGCGCTAGGGCGCGGGCAAGGCACATGGATATTTGCACGAGGATACGAAAAACTTGGCCGTGAAACGTTCAGCCCTTGGTTGGATCGCCCTGTTGGCGATCGTCGGCATTCTGGTTGCGGCCTGGATCGATGGAGGCGAGGAGCCGCTTCGACCGATCAGCCAATCGATCCAGGTACCGGAGGGTGCGCTGTGAGCCGCGGGCTTCTTCTTGCCGGTGCTGCCCTGGCGCTGACCTCGACTGTCGTTCTCGCACAGCGCGCGCCTGAAAGCATTCTGCCGCCCGCGACCCAGTCGCCTGCTCCAAGTCCGGCGCCAGCGCCCGCTCCGGCACCTGCTCCAGCGCCCGCGCCAGCTCCTGCGCCAAGCGAAGGGGGCGAGGTGGTACAGCCAACCCCGCCGCGCCCGGCTCCGACCACTGTCGATACGTCCAATATCAGCGCATCGGAGATTCCATCCGCGGCGAAGCTGGAAGCGATGACCACGGCCGAGCTGGACGAACTGTTCGGGCTGAAGCCGCGTTACGACATTCCGCCGGCAGCGCAGCGTTCGACCGAAGAAATCGGTGTCATCGGTCCGGGTGAAGGCGGTTTTCCCACCGGCTCGCTCGCGCGCCAGCCCGGTTCGATTGTCCAGGCCGCGCTCGCTGCCTCGCAGGGCCCGGTGATTTCTCGCTGGGGGCACATTCTTCTGCGGCGCGCGCTCGCCAGCCGTCTCAATGCGCCGGTCGGAATGAGCGAAGTCGATTTCGCGGCGCTGCGTGCCAGCACGTTGAATTCCATGGGCGAACATGCGGCAGCGCGTGCCCTGGTCCAGGATGTCGACGCGGCGAACTACAATGGCGCGCTCGTCAATGCGGCGATGGGAGCATATCTCGGAACGGCCGATATCGTCGGGGCCTGCCCCGTGGTAAGGCTCGACGGTGTCAGCGGCGAAGGAATGCAGTGGTCCATGCTGGAGGCCATCTGCGCTTCATTTGCGGGCGAGGCGACGGGCGCGCAGAACGATCTGCGCCGCCTGCTAAACCGGACGGAAGACGACCGGATTGATGTGCTTCTCGCTCAGCGGTATGCCGGGTCGGCCGGCCAGGGCCGCCGTGCCGTCACCATCGAATGGGACGGGGTGGATGAGATGAACCCCTGGCGCTTCGCGCTGGCCAACGCTCTCAGTATCGATCTGCCCGAACAGCTATCCGAAGATCCGGGACCGTATTATCTCAAGTCTTCGGCTCTCATACCAGCGCTCCCGACCGTGCAACGGCTGCGCGGTGCCGATGCAGCGGCTGCGTCCGGAATCCTGTCTGCCGAAGCAATGGTTGACCTCTATTCCCAGCTCTATGCGATGCGCGCGAATGAGGAACAGAGCGCCGGCCTTACCACCGCGATCCGGCTGGGCGATGCTTATACCGACGCTTCTGCAACTGGGCGACTTGCGGCCATCAAGGATGTGTGGGGCGGCGATGACACGGATTACGGCCGGCTCGTTCTCACCGCCTATGCCGCAGCGCGGCTGACGCCGACATCGGATTTCGAAAGCGATTCCGGCAAGCTGATCGCTTCCATGCTGACTGCCGGTCTCGATCGCGATGCCATGCGCTGGGCCAATGTCGTCGACACGGGCTCGGTCGGCTGGGCCTTGCTGGCTCTTGCCAACCCGTCCGGCGACGATGTCAGCGATGGCGATTTCGGCAGTTTCGAGGATAACGACGGATCATCGAGCAAGCGCAAATCGCGCATGTTCCTTGCCGGACTGGCCGGGCTCGGCCGGTTCTCCTCCGGCAACATTGCCGAATATAGCGATACGCTCGGCGTCGATCTCGAAGCACCGACTGCCTGGACGCGGATGATCGACCGTGCTGCTGCAGCAGACAATGCAGCTCTGGTGAGTATTCTGGCCGGTCTCGGGATGCAGGGTACGGAGTGGAGCCAGATGACGGCGCGTCATCTCTATCACATCGTCTCCGCACTCAACCGGGTCGGGCTGGAAGCAGAAGCGCGGATGATCGCGGCGGAGGCGGTCGCTCGCGCCTGAGGGCCCAGATGAGCGATATAGACGATTTCCTCGCCATGCTGGCGACCGAACGCGGAGCGGCACGCAACACGTTGCTCGCCTACGGACGCGATCTTCGGCAGGCAGAGGAAATGGCAGGATCCGCCCTGGCCACGCTCAGTGCGGCACAGTTGGCCAAGCTGGGGCAAGGGTGGTCCTCGCTGGCGCCTTCGACGATGGCGCGCAAGATTTCTGCCTTACGGCAATTCTTCGGTTTCCTCGTGGATGAGGGCGACCGGGAAGATGATCCGACCCATGCCTTGCCGCGCCCGGCAACCCGCCGCCCGCTGCCGAAGATCCTCTCCCACGCTCAGGTGGAGGCGCTTTTCCAATGCGCCGAGGCAGAGGCCGGCAGTGAAAGGCCCGAAGCGGTCAGGCTGCTGACGATGCTCGAACTGCTTTACGGTTCGGGGCTGCGCGCCACCGAGCTTGTATCCTTGCCATTATCTGCGGTCCCCCGCGACGAGCCTTTTCTCACGGTCACCGGCAAGGGCGGGCAGGCCCGGCTGGTGCCGGTAAGCACGCGCGCAAAGAAGGCGTTGGCTCGCTGGCTGGCGGTCCGGCCCACCGAATCCCGGTGGTTGTTTCCCTCGCGTACCGGGCATTTGACCCGGATTCGCCTGTTCCAGATGCTGAAGGAATTGGCGGTGCGGGCTGACCTGCCGCCCGAAAAACTGAGCCCCCACGTCCTGCGCCATGCCTTCGCCACTCACCTTCTGGAGGGTGGGGCGGACTTGCGCGCGCTGCAGACGCTGCTGGGCCACGCCGATATCGCTACGACCCAGATATACACTCATGTCGATGCAGCGCGGCTGGTGAAGCTCGTAAACGAGCGGCACCCGCTTGCACGCGCGCGCGCCAGCGACTAGCGGGTTGGCCATGATTTCCTATCTCGAATTTGAAAAACCTGTCGCGGAACTGGATCAGCGCATCGCGGAATTGCGCGCGGCGGCGGACGGCGATGATGTCGACATTTCCAACGAACTGCGTCGGCTTGAGGTGAAAAGCACGACGCTGCTTGAAAGCACCTACGAGTCGCTGTCTCCGTGGCAGAAGACCCAGGTGGCACGTCATCCCGCGAGGCCGCATTTTCGCGATTATGTCGAGCATGCGTTTGACGAATTCGTGCCCTTGGGCGGGGACCGCAATTATGGAGAAGACGAGGCGATCATGGGCGGGCTTGCCCGGCTTGGCGGGCGCAAGGTCGTCCTGATCGGCCATGAAAAGGGCAATGATACCGCCAGCCGTATCCGGCACAATTTCGGCATGGGAAAACCCGAAGGTTATCGCAAGGCCATCCGCCTGATGGAAATGGCCGGACGCTTCGGACTGCCCGTCGTCACACTCGTCGACACCTCGGGTGCTTTTCCGGGGGTGGAAGCGGAGGAACGCGGGCAGGCAGAGGCCATTGCCCGTTCAACCGAAGCGTGTCTGGCGCTGCCGGTCCCCATGGTCGCCAGCATCGTTGGCGAGGGTGGATCCGGCGGAGCTGTAGCCCTGGCGAGTGCAGAGCGGGTGCTGATGTTCGAACATGCGGTCTATTCGGTGATCTCGCCTGAAGGCTGTGCCTCGATCCTTTGGCGCACCGCGGAAAAGGCTCCCGATGCGGCTGAAGCGATGAAGGTGACGGCGCAGGATCTGGAGCGTCTTGGTGTGATTGATCGCATCGTCGGCGAACCTGTCGGAGGCGCACATCGCGATCCCGTCGCGGCGGCCAAATCGCTCGGCCAGGCAATCGGCGAAGAGCTCGACATTCTGTCGCGCAATTCGGCCGATGAACTCAAGCGGATGCGTGAAGAGCGCTTCCTCAAAATGGCGGGCTGACGCCCGGTCTCTGCTCGGCAGGCGGGAACCACCGTCTGCCGCTTAGGTTTCTTCTTGCATAGTTACAACTTACGGGCGTGGGGGTGTCCCTGCGCGCCTGTGCAAGGGGAGCCTTTCAATGCCCAGCTTCAAATCCATCGCCGCCGCGTCCACCGCAACCGTCTCGCTTGCCTCGGGTGGATGTGCAGCATTGCCGGGCGGAGGCAACATTCCCAGCGCCTCCGAGCCGATCACGCAGAGCGAAGCGCAGATGGGGGCAGAAGCACATCCTGAATTGCTCGCCGAATTCGGCGGGGCGATGACGGGTTCGCAGGCACAATATGTCGAGCAGGTCGGCAAGACGATCGCTGTCCAGTCCGGACTGGGCAATGCCCGCGACAGTTTCACTGTCAGCCTCGTCAACAGCCCGGTAAACAACGCTTTCGCCATTCCGGGCGGCTATGTTTATACCACCCGGCAGCTTGTTACGCTGATGAACAATGAAGCCGAACTAGCAGGCGTTCTCGGCCACGAAGTGGCTCACGTTGCGCTGCGCCATTCGCAGCGTCGCCAAGCTGCTGCGCAACGAAATTCGCTGCTAGGTGCCGGTGCGGCGATCCTGTCCGGCATATTGCTCGGAAACAATCCTCTCGGCCAGCAGATCGGTCAGGCGGCTTTGCAGGGCTCGCAGATGCTGACGCTGAAGTTCTCTCGCAGCCAAGAGCTTGAAGCGGATCAGATGGGCATCCAGTATCTTAACAAGGCTGGCTATGATCCGCGCGCTATGGCGACCGTTCTGGCCAGCCTTGCAGCGCAGAACGCTCTCGATGCGAGGCTTCAGGGGCGCGATAATGCAAGCCTGCCGGAATGGGCATCGACCCACCCCGATCCGGCCAGCCGTGTGCAGGCTGCTGCAAGCCAGGCGCAAGGCCTCACCGGGGTAACCAATCGCGATACCTTCCTGACGCGAATCGATGGCCTGACCTATGGTGACGATCCGGCGCAGGGGATTGTCGAGGGGCGGCAATTCATTCACCCCGAGCTCCAGCTTGCCTTCACCGCGCCGCAGGGCTTCTACATGGTCAACAGCACTAGCGCCGTTTCGATCAATGGACAAAGCGGCAAGGCACAATTCTCGCTGGCGCCCTATAACGGCAATCTTCAGAATTACGTGAATTCGGTATTTGCCGGGCTGAGCCAGCAGCAGCAAATCCGGCCCGGCAACGTCCAGACGACTACGGTAAATGGCTTGCCGGCGGCATATGGTACGGCACGTGTAAACAACGGCAACGGTCAGGTCGATGTCACGGTGTTCGCTTATGAATTCGGTAACAACCGCGCCTATCACTTCCTCGCAATCACACCGGCGGGCAGTGCAGGCACGTTTAATTCGATGTTCTCGTCAGTGCGCCGCGTTTCGGCACAGGAAGCTGCCAATGTGGTGCCACGCGTGCTCGACGTAGTAACGGTACAGCGCGGTGATACGGTAAGTTCACTGGCGCGCCGGATGGCCTACCCCAGCGCGCAGGAAGAGCGTTTCCGCGTGTTGAACGGTCTGTCTTCAGGCGAAGGCGTGACCGCCGGGCAGAAGGTGAAGATCGTGGTGCGCGGGAGCTGAGCTTAATGCTGAGTTCGATTTAAAGAGACAATTAAAATAAAAAGGGCGGCGAGGTTTCCCTCGCCACCCTCTTCAATGCGATGTCGCAGAATTTATTCGGCGTTCGCGCTCGACATGGTCGAAGCGACCTTGTTGAAGGTCTCGCCCAGCTGGTTGCCGAGTGCGCCCATGGCGGTCATGGCAGCAACAGCGATCAGAGCAGCGATCAGACCGTATTCGATTGCGGTCGCGCCTTCTTCGTTCTTGCGAAGCTTGTTGATGAATTTCATGGTATGTCTCCTGGTTCAGTCTTCGGTACCCGACTCTCACCGCGTCCAACGGCTTGAGCTATCCTCGTTCTGACGCCGACTGATTGACAAATTGCTAATCAGGCGTGCTTTTTCTTCGCGCTTTATTTTTCGCGAGCTTCCTCTACCGTCGAGCTGACGTGATTCCACATCGAAGTCGTCGTCTTCCCGAAAGTCTCGAGAGCCCCCACCAGAGCGAGGAAAATCATCGCGAGAATCAGCCCGTATTCGACAGCGGTTGCGCCCCGTTCGTCGTGTCCCAATGCATTTAGAAATCGGACCACTTGGTTTGTCCCTCCTGTCGTTTCGTAGCTGACCCCTTTCGATTAGGGGGTGAGGTCTTAAGAAAATCTTTTCAGGGATCACGAGATTGGAAAAAAAACCGACATGGATGCCGGTGGTCGCGATCAGACTGGTAGATGACCTGGGGTGCTGGCTCATGCACCGGCGGCCCCATAACAAGCACCATGGTGGCTTGTGGGAATTTCCTGGTGGCAAGGTCGAATGCGGCGAAACGCCCGCAGAAGCGCTGGTGCGCGAGGTGGGGGAAGAACTCGATCTTGAGATAAAACCAGACGAGCTCGTTCCCGAAACCTTCGCACAGGAGGGGCCTCTTGAGAGCCGGTCACCCATTGTCATACTTCTTTACAGCTGCAGCTCATGGCGGGGCATTCCCCGTGCGCTGGAGGGCGGGACGCTGGACTGGTTCCTCCCTGCTGAAGCCGCGTCACTGGACAGGCCACCCCTCGACATCGCGCTGATGGATAAATTGCTTCAAAAAATTACCGATTAGGTGTTGCCAAGGTCTCAGCTTCTGCCTATTGGCCCCCCTCCAACGCGCCAGTAGCTCAGCTGGATAGAGTACCTGACTACGAATCAGGCGGCCGGAGGTTCGAATCCTTCCTGGCGCACCAAACAAGCCCATGACCCGCAAGGGTCGTGGGCTTCTTTGGTTTTTGGCTGGTAAACCTTTGAATTCGCAGAGGAAGCGGGCTGTCACGCACCGCCCGAACGAACTCTTATTCTGCCTTATCTTCCAGCGCGTGCATATCGTCATCGCTGAAGCCGAAATGGTGGCCTGCCTCGTGGATGACGACGTGCCGCACAAGATCGTCCATCCTCACGTCCGTTTCCCGCCACTCGGCGATCAGCGGCTCGCGGAACAGCCAGATGCGTGCGGGCATGCGATGGCTCTGCCAGATCGAGCGGTCGGGCAAAGCCTCCCCTTGGTAGAGACCGCTCAACTCCCACTTGTTCGACAGGTCCACCGCCGCAAGCTGTTCGGATGTGGCGAAATCTTCCACCTGGAGGACGATATCGCCCATCTGCGAACGGAAATGGTCCGGTAGCGAAGCGACGACCGCTTCTGCCATCTGCTGCATCTGGGCTTTGGTGGGCCCCGTGGGCTGGTTCGTCATGCCAGAGAATATGCGGAGCGCGCAGGGCCGTTTCAAGAATTGCGGAACCGCCGCAACATCCGCCTGTTCTGCAACCGAAGGAGTTTACCGAACATGGCCGACACTAAAGAGATATTCGATCGCCTGAAGCAAGATCACGACAAACATCGCGAACTGCTCGACAAGCTGATGCAGACGAGCGGCGACAGCGCAGAGCGCGAACAGCTGTTCGAGGAACTGACCAAGGAACTGAAGTCGCACGCCGCCGCGGAAGAGCAGGCGCTCTATTCCACCATGCTGCGCAAGCCCCCGACCACGGGCGAAACGCGCCATTCGGTTGCCGAGCACCACGAAATCGAGGAAGCGCTCAACGATCTCGCCGCAACCGACATGTCGGAAGGTGGCTGGCTGACCAAGTTCAAGACCTTCGACCATGATTATCGCCATCACATCGACGAGGAAGAGGAAGATCACTTCCCCGACTTTGCCAAATATCTCGATGAAAAGGACCTTGAGCACATGCGTTCGGTCTTCGAGCGCCGTAAGAAGGAAGAAATGGACGACGCCGAAGTGACGCCCGAAAAGAAAGAGGACGCGAAAGAATAACCGTGCTTGATGAGGGGGTAATAGAAGAGGGCGAAGATACGCCCGATCCAAAATCTGTGTCGCGCATCGGGGATGGTGTCTCCCCGAGCGTCTGGCGCTTTGCCAAGGTGGATCGGGCGGCCGTCCTCATCGACGCCGCGGATTATTTCGCGGCGATGCAGGAAGCGATGCTGAAAGCACGGTATCGCATCTTTTTGATCGGCTGGGATTTCGACACCCGCATCCATCTGGCCGAAGGCCGCCGCTGGTGGCAGCGACCGACCAAGCGCGAGTATCCGGTCCGGCTGGGCAGCTTCATCAGTTGGCTGGTCCGGCATCGACCTACTCTGGAAATCCGCATGCTCAAATGGAGCTTCGGCATTTTCAAATTCGTCGTGCGCGGATCGATGTGGTGGGACCTCACCCGCTGGGCGCGGCATCACCGAATCGATTTCAAGTTCGACAGCGCGCACCCCACCGGGTGCAGCCACCACCAGAAAATCGCCGTGCTCGACAATTCGCTGGCCGTCTGCGGCGGTATCGACATGACGGTGAAGCGCTGGGACACGCGCGATCACAATGAGGACGAACCCCTGCGCAAGACGCCGCGTGGGGGAGGGTACGAACCCTGGCATGACGCGACCATGATGATGGAAGGCGAGATTGCCGATGCGCTCAGCGATCTGGGCCGCGATCGCTGGATCAGGGCAGGGGGCACGCCCCTGCTTCCCGTCCAGCGCACCGACCGGAGCCTGTGGCCCGACGGGCTGGAACCGACATTCGAGAATGTCGAAGTCGGCATCGCCAGAACTCGCGCTGCCCACCGCGAATGGGAAAAAGTCGACGAGATCGAGAACCTGTTCGTCGAACATATCAAGCGCGCCAAGAAGTTCATTTATGCAGAAAGCCAGTATTTCGCCTCGCGCGCGATTTGCGAGGCCATGCTCGAACGGATGCAGGAAGACGATCCACCCGAAATCGTGATCGTCCAGCCGCGCCACGCCGATGGCTGGCTTGAACAGCAGGCCATGGATCATGCCCGTGCGGAACTGGTTCGCTGCATAGAGGAGGCCGACGAGAAGGGCCGCTTCACTATCTGGACGCCCTATTCAGGCATCACCCCGATCTATGTCCATGCCAAGATCATGATCGTGGACGACCGGATATTCCGGATCGGATCGGCCAATATGAACAACCGTTCCATGGGCCTCGACAGTGAATGCGATGTCTTCGTGGATTGTGAGCGGGAAGGAAACGGCCACGCCGAAGACCCCATCCGGCGTATCCGCTATTCGCTACTGGCTGAACATTGCGGTCTGGAAGAAGACGAGATCGGTGAACTGCTCGAACGGCATGGCTCGATGGCGGCGATGATCGATCATTCGATCACCGAAAGCGGCCGGAACCTGATGCGCTATCATCCGCCCGAGCTGAACGAGGTCGAGGAGAAGGTGGCGGATAGCGGCCTGCTTGACCCCGAAGATCCCGAGGACCTGTTCGAGCCATTTGCCAAAGGCGGCCTTTTCCGCAAGGGAAGCCGTCTTGCGCGGATGCGCAACAAGATCAGAAGGAAACGCAAGAAGTGAGCAGCCTCGTTGGGCCCGATGAAGACAATCCGCTGGGCAAACCGCCGGTCCCCGATCATGTGCAGGATGCGATCCGCACGCTGATCGAATGGACCGGTGACGATCCGACGCGCGAAGGCCTGCTCGACACTCCGGCCCGCGTAGCCCGCGCATGGAAGGAATATTGCCAGGGGTACGAGGAAGATCCCGCCATTCACCTGCGCCGCGTGTTCGAGGAAGTGGGCGGATATAACGAGATCGTCCTGCTCAAGGATATTCCCTTCCAGTCGCATTGCGAACACCACATGGCCCCGATCATCGGCAAGGCCGCGATTGCCTATCTGCCGAATGACCGGGTAGTCGGCATCTCCAAGCTGGCCCGCGTCCTCCACGGTTTCGCGCGCCGCCTGCAGGTGCAGGAACGCCTGACCGCGGAAGTGGCGGATTGCATCTGGGAACACCTCAATCCGCAGGGCGTGGCCGTGGTGATCGATGCGCAGCACAGCTGCATGACGGCGCGCGGTGTCCGCACGCCCGGCGTCGGCATGGTCACCAGCCGCATGATGGGTACCTTCCTCGACGATCCGCGCAGCCGCGAGGAAGTGCTGCGATTGATGGGATACGGCTAAAAGCCGGACCGGCAGCCGCAACTGCGTGAATCAGGACACGGATCGACGGTCCGGTTCGCTCCTGCGAAGCGATGCCAGAACATCGATCCCGCAGCCTTCGGCCGAAGTACGGTTCCGTCCTTCGGCTTTGGCAGCATACAACCGCCGGTCGGCCAGCTTGATGAATTCCCGCAAATCGCTTTCGGTTTCATCAAGCTCGGCAATCCCGGCACTGAACTGCAGGGCATAGTCCGGCGCGAAGGCAAAGGTTTCGCGTTCTGCGGCAGAACGGATGCGCTGGATCGCAGCGGCTGCCTCATCGGCGTGGGTCCGCGGAAAGATCACGAGAAACTCCTCGCCGCCCCATCGTCCCACGATGTCTTCAGTCCGCATTTCGTCATTTATGATGCGCGCGAATTCCCGCAGGACTTCATCACCCGCATCGTGGCCGTATTTATCGTTGCAGCGCTTGAAGTGATCGATATCCAGCAAGGCGATCGTCGCGGGCGGGGTGTTCGCGCCAGCATCGCGCAGAGCTGCCTTCGCCTGATTTAGTGTGGCCCGGCGATTCGATAAATTGGTAAGCGGATCAATCATCGCGAGTTTGCGGAATTTGCGGCGGTGATCGAGCAAGGTCAGGACGAAAAGGCCGAGCAGCAAGAGAACCGTCACCGTACAGATCAGGATCAGGAGCGCGATCCGCTTGCTTGCCTCGCTGGCTTCCTGTTCCAGGGCTAAATCGTTCTGCAACTCCTCGGTCTGGAAGCGCGCCTGCGCGATGATGGTCGCATTGTTTTGTTCGCGCTTGTAAAGCTTCTCGGCTATCCGGGTGGCAGCGAGCAAGTCCGAATAGGCCTCCTCATCACGGCCGAGAGCAGAAAACGCAGCGGCACGTGTGCGATATGCATCTGATCGCTCCCCGCTGGCGGCGTCAGAGGAAAATTTCGCGAGGGCAGTGCTGAGAACTGATACTGCTGCCTCAGGGCGATTTTGAGAAAGAAGAAGCGATGCTTTGGCCTCGTTGGCGACTAGTGCCATTCGTTCCCAGGGTTTGTTCAATGTGGCGTAAGCCTCGTCGCACGCAGGTTCTGCCTGTTCGATCAAATCTCCCTCGAGAGATGCCTTGCAGATCCCCAGTTGTGCATAAGCAACGGCATAATCGTTGCCGCAATTGAGCGCCTGTTTCCTCGATAATTCGTAATCGAGCAATGCGCGCTGCCAATCGCCCATTTCGAGCCTACTGCCACCACGAACTACATATTCGTTGGCTGCAAGGTCATAAAGTTCCTTCGCGGTAAAGAATGATAGCGCTTCGGACTGAAGCTGTTCGGAATAATCAAACTGATGACCTTCAGCGACGATATAGGCGAGAATCGATGCTGCCTCGGCACGTGCGCGAGTGTTCCGCTTATCATGAAGATTGCGGTACGCGTGGCTGGCGAATTCGAACGCCTCGTGGAATGCCTCGTCGTAGGCTTTCCAATAGGCAATATCGACACCGAGACAGGTTTTGATCTCGCTGCCATCGGGTAAGCGTGACTGAACGCTCGCGACCTCGTCCACGATTCTGGTACGCTTCAGTTCGTCCTTGATGCGACTGATCGGTGTTAGTTTCAGAAACAGACGTATGGGATCGTCAGTGGTGAAGGAGGCGGCAATCTTGGTAGCTGCCTCGATAGCTGGTGACGCATCCTGTCCGCTCATCGAATAGGCGATGGACTGGACAAGATACAAATTGGCAATCGTACGGCGCTCGGCCGGATCGGTGATAGCGATGGCGTTGTTGATCCAGCCCACGGCGTTTGCTGGATCCCGGCCGGTTTCCAGTTCTGCCTGGGCGACGATTGGAATGTCGGCGCCGACACAGCGCGCGGAAAGGACAGAGGGCGTGGCCAGCATAGTCAGGGCCAGCAAAGCCCTGCCAAGCAAGCGGAGGCCAAAAATAGCTAGTATTTTGGCCATTTTTCCAGTGCTCGCCCCTGCTTTTTATACCGCCTTGCGTGTAGGCGCTACCCATCACCATTCCCTTATATAGGAAGATCAGAAGGTTTGGCAGGGCTGCAGGGTCAAGAAAATTCGACAAGACGGATAGAGCAATCTCGCAGCAGCGCGGTGCTGAAGCGCTTTCCTACACGGTCCGCTTCTGCTCCATCATCGCGGATGCCGAAATGTCCCGCCCATCGCTGCCGCCGTCGTCCGCCCTATTTCCATCCAGCTGCTCTCAGAACGCGGAGCGATGGCTGGAGCCTGGAGCGGCAGTGCGCATTTCTCGCCAGCCTCTATGCTACCGGCTCGGTCAGTGTTGCGGCGCGCAGCGTGGGGATGTCGCGCGCGAGCGCTTACGCGCTGCGCGAGGGGGCTGGCGGCGAGGGGTTCGCTTTCGCCTGGGACCACGTGCTGACCCCGCCGGGAAGAGGGCGTTTGCAGCGGCCCAGACCCGACTGGCGGAAGTTGACAACCGAGGCGCTGTTTCAGTGGGTCGACGACGGTCTGGTACAGCCGGTCGTCTATCGCGGAAAGATGGTCGGCATCCGGCAAAAACCCGACATTACCGCGCTTTTCCGGCTGTTGCGGCGCGGCGATGCCGTTGCCAAAAGAACAGGGGCGGGATCATGAACCCCGCCCCTGTCAAAGTTTTCGTAAATAGCCCGGTCGGTGTCACACCCGGCCGGAAAAGGCCCTTACATCTGGCCGAGCATGTGGTCCGCGCTGGAGACCGAGAAATCGCCCGGCTCTTCGACATTCAGTTGCTTCACCACGCCGTCTTCGACGAGCATGGAATAGCGCTGGCCGCGCTTGCCGAGGCCGAAGCCCGAACCGTCCATGGTCAGGCCGACCGCTTCGGCGAATTCGCCATTGCCGTCTGCCAGCATGGTGATGTCGTCGCTGCCGGCGGCCTTGTTCCAGGCGCCCATCACGAAGGCATCGTTGACTGCGGTGCCGACGATCTCGTCGACGCCCTTGGCCTTCAGCTCGTCGGCCTTTTCCACATATCCGGGGAGATGGCGGGCCGAGCAGGTCGGGGTGAATGCACCCGGGACCGAGAAAAGAGCCACGGTCTTGCCGGAGAAATACTCGGCCGACTGCACCTTCTCGGGGCCTTCGGCTGTTGCCTTGACCAGCGTTACGTCGGGCAAGCGGTCGCCTACTGCGATTGTCATGTTGGAAACTCCTGTACGTCCCATCCTGCCACGCGACTTAATGCACCGCGCCGTTCATGCAAGCCGTTGCATGGTGATAGGCCGCCGGATTGGCGGAATTCGAGGTCGGCTCGGGGAAGGAGGCCCGGCGTTTTCGCACCTGCTTCACCGGCAGGTCAGCTTGCTCTTGGCACAGGGAGAGGCTAGGGGCGGCGCCACCACAAGTGCCGCTCACTCGCTTTGCGCGGCCCAATTCTCCGAGATTGCAAAGGACCGCCCGTGGCCGAATTCAACGATTACGTCATCAAGGACATCAGCCTCGCCAATTATGGTCGCGAGGAAATCCGGATCGCCGAAACCGAAATGCCGGGCCTGATGGCCACGCGCAAGGAATATGGCGACGCGCAGCCACTGAAGGGCGCGCGCATCGTGGGCTCGCTCCACATGACTATCCAGACTGCCGTGCTGATTGAAACCTTGGTCGCGCTGGGTGCCGAAGTACGCTGGGCAACCTGCAACATCTTCTCGACGCAGGATCACGCCGCTGCTGCCATCGCTGCGCAGGACATTCCGGTCTTTGCAGTGAAAGGCGAAAGCCTTGCAGATTACTGGGACTATGTCGGCAAGATCTTCGACTGGTCGACCGAGAGCGACGAAGACCTCACTGCCAACCTCATCCTGGATGATGGCGGCGACGCAACCGCGTTCGCCCTGTGGGGTGCGCGTATCGAAGCAGGCGAGGAAATGCCCGAGCCGCAGAATGCCGAAGAAATCGAGATGCAGCGCGCGCTGAAGGAATTCCTGAAGCGCAAGCCGGGTTACCTCACCAAGTCGGTGAAGGCCATCAAGGGCGTGTCGGAAGAAACCACCACGGGCGTTCATCGCCTTTATCACCTCGCCAAGGCCGGCAAGCTGCCGTTCCCTGCCATCAACGTGAACGACAGCGTCACCAAGTCGAAGTTCGACAACCTCTACGGGTGCCGCGAGTCGCTGGTCGACGCGATCCGCCGCGCAACCGACGTCATGCTTTCGGGCAAGGTCGCCTGCGTCGCCGGATACGGCGATGTCGGCAAGGGTTCGGCTCAATCGCTCCGCAATGGCGGGGCGCGCGTGCTGGTGACCGAAATCGATCCCATTTGCGCCCTTCAGGCGGCGATGGAGGGTTTCGAAGTCGTGACCATGGAAGAAGCCGTGAAACGTGCCGATATCTTCGTCACCACCACGGGCAATGAAGACGTGATCACCGCCGAACACATGAAGGCGATGAAGCCGATGAGCATCGTGTGCAACATCGGTCACTTCGACAGCGAGATCCAGATTTCGGCGCTCGACAATTATGAATGGACCGAACTCAAGCCTGGCACCGATCTGGTGAAGTTCCCCGATGGCAAGGAAATCATCGTGCTGGCCAAGGGCCGTCTCGTGAACCTCGCCTGCGCCACCGGCCACCCCAGCTTCGTGATGAGCTGTTCCTTCACCAACCAGGTGCTGGCGCAGATCGAGCTGTGGAAGAACACCGACGCCTACAAGAACGACGTTTACGTCCTGCCCAAGAAGCTCGACGAAAAGGTCGCCGCACTGCACCTCGACAAGCTCGGTGTTCAGCTGACCAAGCTCAGCCAGGGCCAGGCCGATTACATCGGCGTGCCTGTCGAAGGACCGTTCAAGCCTGAACATTACCGTTATTGATCGGTACATAGGGCGGCCCGGCAACCCGTCGGGCCGCCGCCATAGCGGTTGCATCTCCGGTTGCATCCGGCCCGCTGGCGGCATAGCTGGCAATTGATGGAAATTTCGCCCGTATTTCTGCCTCTCATAGGTCTGCTGCTGGCATTGTGGACCGGGGCAGCGATATTCCTGATGATCAAGGCCAGCCGGCAAATCCGGAGCGCACGGGCGCATCGCAATGCCGCGCGCCGCTTGGCCCGCATGGTCGAAGACGGTCCAGCCATCGCCTTGCTGGTACGGGTCGATGGCCGGATCGAGGCTCCTGATCGGTTTGCACGCTGGATCGGGCTCGATACCGTGCCCGAATATCTCACTGAGCTTTCGAGAGCCGATGGCACAGGCCTTTCCGAAGAGCAGGTCGAGGAACTTTCGACCCACGTACGCCGCACCCAGAAGACCGCCCGCCCTTTCAAGATGGCGCTGCGTCCCGTCGGTTCGCGCAAATCGCTCTCCTTACGGGGCGCTCTTGCGGATCCCATGGTTTCGCCGAGTGGCGCTGCGCTGATCTGGGCTTTCGACTTTACCGAAACCGAAGAAGAGCTTGCCCGGCTGGGCGAAGAAGCCGCGCGGGCGCGCGACGATTTCGCGGCGCTGGTAGGCCTGATCGAGGCTGCACCCATGCCGATGTGGTTCCGCGGATCAGATATGCATCTGCGGCTCGTCAACCGGGCGTATGTCGAAGCTGTCGGGGCTGAAAGCGCGGATCAGGTCGTGGCTGACCAGATCGAACTGGTCGAACAGATCGGCGGACGAAGTGCGGCACAGGTCGCGCAGCAGGCGGCTGACCGCCGACAGCCGATCGAGCGTATTCTGTCGGCAACGATCAACAATGCGCGTCGCACTGTGCGCGTAACCGACCTTCCGTTGGTGGGTGAGGGCATCGCCGGCTATGCGATCGATATCGAGGAAATGGAAGAACAGGCGCGCGAATTCCGGGCCTTCCGCGAAGCGCAGCGCTCCATGCTCGACCAGTTGTCCATCGGCGTGGCGCAATTCGATTCGCGGCAAAGGATGACTTTCGCCAATCAGCCTTTCCACCGCACGTTTTCGCTGCCTCCGGGAGTGGTCGCGGAGCGTATCCGTTTCGAACAGATGCTGACGATCGCGCGTGAAAACGGGAAAATACCCGAAGTGCGTGACTTTCCCAGCTGGCGCAAGGAATTGGGTGAGTGGTTTCAGAAAGACGAGCCTGAAGAGTTCAATTGGCCCCTGCCTGACGGCACTCATCTGCGGTTAGTTGCCCAGCCTCTCCCTGATGGTGGCCTCGTGATGATCGCTGAAGATCACACGGAACAACTCGCTCTTTCCGCCACCAGGGACACATTGCTACGCACGCGAACTGCAACGTTCGACAGCCTGTCCGAAGCGCTGGCAGTGTTTGCCCCCGATGGTCATTTGGAATTGTGGAACCGCGGTTTTCCGACCGCATGGGGTCTTGATGGCGAAGTCCTCGACGGACACGCCCAGGCAGAGGAGTTGCTTGGGAGTATTGCCGGCCAGCTCGCCGATCCTCAGGAGGTCGGCAAGATAGGCCAGACTATCCGCGCAGCCACGCTCGATCGGAAGCACAACCAGCACACGGTTGAGCTCTCTGATGGACGTACGTTGACCTACAGCGGCGTTCCGCTACCCGATGGCAATGGTCTGCTGACCGTCCTCGATATAACCGCATCGCAACAGGCGGAGCAGGCGCTGCGCGAACGCAATCGGGCTCTGGAAGAGGCCGATGCTGTAATGACCCGCTTTCTCGCCAATATGTCGTACGAATTCAGGACGCCGCTGACCACCATCGGAGGCTTTGCGGAATTGCTGACGCAAGGAGTTGCTGGCGAACTCTCCGCGCAGGCCCGCGATTACGTCGAAGCCATCACGACTTCGGTCGAAAAATTGACTGAGCAGGTGGAGAACGTGCTCGACCTTTCACAGTCAGAAGCGGGGCTCATGCCGTTGCGCAAGACGAGGGTCGACGTGCTGCCATTCATCGAACAGATCGTGCGAAAGCGTGAGGAAGCGATCATCGACGCCGGGCTATCGCTGGATCTCAACGGCAATCCCCAGAAGTCGATCGAGGTGGACCGACAGCAATTGGAGCGTGCCATCGGCCAGTTGCTCGACAACGCCATCAGTCACACCCCCAGTGGCGGTAAGATCTTGATCGATATATCCAAGCGGCGGGGCGTGAATCGTATCTCTATTTCAGACAATGGGGAGGGCATGAGCGAGCACGAACTGACCCGGGCGCTTGAAGGCATCCGGATGAGCCATGATGGCAAGGGCATCGAAAGAAGACATGGGCTGGGAATACCGCTCGCCCGACAACTTATTGAAGCACACGGCGGTACGCTGGATTTTCAAAGCCGAAAGAACAGCGGAACGACGGCGACGATTACCCTGCCATGATAGTTGAACTCTCCGACCTTGGTGCCGTGCAAGCTTACGGCGCCCGTATTGCAGCCCGGCTGCTGCCCGGAGATGTCGTCGCTTTGTCGGGCGGGCTGGGTGCGGGCAAGACTACACTGGCTCGCGCAATAATCGCTGCGCTCGGCCATTTGGGCGAAGTGCCATCACCTACTTTTACGATCGTCGAAGCATATGACCATCTGCGCGTTCCGCTTGTACACGCCGATTTTTACCGTCTCGACCATCCATCTGAAGCGCAGGAAATAGGCCTCGACGATTATCGGGAAGGTGCGGCGTTACTGGCCGAGTGGCCAGACCATGCAGGGGGCTTTGAACATGAGCCCACTTGCCTTGCAATTACGCTGGAAACGGTGGGAGAGGGGAGACAGGCCATTGTGAAGCCCGGCCAGGCTTGGCAAAGCCGTATCCCATGAGCGACGCCATTTTTGAAGACATTCAGAACTTCCTCGGTGCGACCCGCTGGGAAGGCTCCGAAATCGCCCCGCTAGTGGGCGATGCCAGTTTCCGCCGCTATTTCCGTATCCGCCGGGGAGGACAAAGTGCAATGCTGATGCACGCTCCTCCGCCACACGAAGATCCGCGGCCCTTTCTGCATGTCGCCGAGTGGCTCAATGCCAACGGCCTGCGTGGTCCCGAAATCCTGCGCGAAGAGGCGGAAAAAGGCTGGGTGCTAACCGAAGATTTCGGCGATACGCGGATGAAGGAGTGGATCGACGATCATCCGGAGGACGAGCACGATATCTATTCCAAGGCCATCGAAACGCTCGTTCGGCTTCACCAATTGCCGCCGGGCCCTTTCGAGCCGTATGGCATGGCAGTGTACCAGCGCGAGGCGGCGCTGTTCCTCGAATGGTATTGTCTCGCCGCCGGGCTAAATGTCGATGAAGCGGGATGGACGGCCGCATGGGAAGAGGCGCTCGCCCCGCTAATGCCTCGTCAGGAGCCAGGGGTTACGGTCCTGCGCGATTATCATGCGGAAAATATCATGCTGCTCGAAGAAGGTTCGCTGGGCGGCGAGCAGGGCCTGATCGACTTTCAGGATGCTCTCGTTGGCCACCCTGCCTACGATCTTGTCAGCTTGCTTCAGGACGCACGGCGCGATGTCTCCGCCCAGCTGGAACACGACATGCTGTGCCGTTACCGCGCAGCTGCCGATCCGGGGGACCACTTTGAAGCCGATTATGCGCGGTTGGGTGCTCAGCGAAATGCGAAGATAATCGGGATCTTCACTCGCCTCTACAAGCGGGACGGCAAACCGCGCTATCTCCGCATGATCCCCCGTGTGTGGCAAGCAATGGAGCGCGTTCTGGCCCACGAAGCCATGGCCCCGGTCGCCAAATGGTTCGGTGCGAATATTCCGCAGGAACTGCGCGATGCCCATGGTGGAGAGATCTCGTGACCAAGCTCGTCTCCGATACCGCCATGCTGATGGCTGCTGGCCTGGGCAAGCGCATGCGCCCGCTCACCGCCACCACGCCGAAACCGCTGGTACGCGTGCTGGGCAAACCACTGATCGATCGCGCGCTTGATCGCGTGGAAGACGCCGGCATCGAAAAGGCGGTGGTCAATGTCCACTATCTAGCCGAATCCATCGAAGCGCATCTCGGTCCACGCAAATGCCCTGCGGTTCAGTTTTCCGACGAGCGCGAAGAACTGCTTGAAACGGGCGGCGGCATGGTCAAGGCAAGGGCTGCAGATTTGCTGCCCGACCCGTTCTTCGCCTGCAATGCCGACAGCATCTGGCTCGACGGACCGCGGAACGCCTTCGAAGAACTTTCGGACGCTTGGGATCCGGAGCGGATGGATGCTTTGTTGCTGGTGGTGACCCATGCAAGGGCCCGCAATTTTGATGGCTCAGGCGATTTCTACATGGATGGCTTGGGCAAGCTCACCCGCAAGCTGCCCGGCCGTATAGCCCCATTCATATATACCGGCATTCAACTGGTTTCGCATCGCCTGTTGCGTGATGCGCCGAAAGGCAAGTTCTCTACCAACATCTTGTGGGACCGGGCGATTGAGGAAGGGCGCCTGTTCGGAATCGCCTTCACCGGCACGTGGTACGAGGTCGGCACACCGCAGCATATACGCCCGACGGAAGAGGCGCTGACGGGTGGCTGACGCACGAGGCGGGCCGCAAGTCTATTCCATCGCCGCCCACAGAGGCTTCGCTGACGCGCTCGTTGCCGGACTGGTACCGCGCTACGGAGATGGCGAGCTTGGCCTGGCGCGCCTGACCTTGCTGCTGCCCAGTTCGCGGGCCCGCCGTACTGTTTCGGAAGCATTTATCCGCCATGCGGGCAGCGAGGGCCGGGCTGGCCTGCTGATGCCCCGGATGGCGGTAGTGGGTGACCTCGATCTGGACGAGGCGCTTGGTCCGTTGCTCGATCCTCTGGGGGCGAGCGAGATCAAACCTGCCATCGATCCGCAGCGGCGAATGTTCGCACTTGCGCGATTGATAGCCGAGCAAATGGGTGGAGACGCTCCTAAAGGCGCCACGCTTCTCAGGCTGGCTCGCGAGACGGGCGCAACGATGGACCGCCTGCTAGTCGAGGATATCGGTCCGGAGCAATTGCTCGACGAAAAGGTGGTCGACATTTTTCCTGACCTTTCGGCGCATTGGCAGGACACAATCCGTCTATTTGCCAATGTCCAGGTCAAATGGCTCGCCTGGTTGGGCGAGAATGGAATGCTGGACGCTGCTGCACGCCGCAACCGTCTGTTCGACAAGGCGCGCGAGACGTGGCTGGCCAATCCACCTTCGACCCCAATCGTGGCAGCTGGGGTTACCAGTGCTGCCCCTGCGCTAGCCAAGTTATTGCGCGTTGTCAGCGAATTGCCGCAAGGCGCTGTGATCCTTCCCGATTTCGATCTGACGATGGATGGCCAGGTGTGGGACGAGCTCGGCCGGGCAGGCGCTGCGCCCACGCCAGTTGATTCCGCTTTTGCGCGGAATGATGCGGTCACGCATCCGCAATATCACCTCAAACTTCTCCTCAACCGCATGGGCGTCGCCCGCGAAGAGGTCCAGCAATGGCACCGCAAAGGCATGACTGCTGCACCGCCTGAACGCAGCCATGCCATTTCCGCGCTGTTCCTGCCGCCAGAGGCCAGCAAGGTCTGGGTCGATCTGCCGCCTGAGAAGAGGCGCCTCTCCGGTGTTCGAATAATGGAAGCGTCGAATCCGGAAGAGGAAGCGCAGGCCATCGCACTGCTGGTACGCGAAGCCTTGGCGGAACCTGAAAAGCGGGTCGCTGTCATTACCCCGGACCGCCCGCTTGCGCGGCGGGTTGTCCACCATCTGGCGCGGTGGAACATTGTCGCGGACGATTCTGCTGGTCGCCCGCTTTCTCACACTGCCGCCGGGCGGGCCTTCCTCCTCGCTGCGGAAGTCATGGCCGAAGGGGCGAGGGCGGTGCCGCTGATGGCGCTCCTAGGCCACCCGCTCGTGAACGGCGGCATGGATCGCGGGCGCTGGTTGCGGCGCTTGCGCAAGCTCGAACGCGAATTGCGCGGGCCCCGCCTTTCACCAGGGCTTGAGCCTGCAAGGGCGGAGGTCGCACGGCTTGCTGAAAAACAGCCCGATATGGCCGAGTGGTGGACCACAGTCGAAACCCATGTTTCTCCCTTGGTCGATATCGATCGGGACGCTTCCACGGGTCTCGCTGACCTTATCGATATCTTGGCGGCGAGCGCGGAAGCGCTTTGTAGCGAAAAGCTGTGGGCTCAGGAAGACGGGCGAACGCTCGCCGGTTTCGTAGAGGAATTTCGCCTGCATGCCCGAGAGTCAGATTTCCAGATAGCCCCCCGCGATATTGCAGCCGTGCTTGGTGACGCCATGGAAGAGCGCGCTGTTCGGCCACCGTATGGGGGGCATGCGCGCGTGCAGGTGCTCGGCTTGCTTGAAGCGCGGATGAATAGAGCGGATCTCGTGATTTGTGCTGGCCTCAACGAAGGGACCTGGCCCGCGCGGGGAAGCGTGGATGCCCTGCTTGCGCCGCCGGTCCTTCGCGCCCTAGGTGTTCCGGGCGGGGATTTCCGTATCGGTCTGTCGGCGCACGATCTGGCAGGTGCGATGGGTGCGCCCGAAGTCGTTCTCAGCCGTAGCGAACGGGACGAGGGTGGACCGGCAATTCCAAGCCGCTTTCTCCTGCGCGTCCAGGCCCTGCTAAGCGACCTGCTTCCCAATTACGAAGACCATGAGGCCATCGCGCTTGCGCGTGCCATGACCCGCGCGGAACCAGCCCCAGACTATCCGCGACCTGCTCCCGGGCCGCGAGCCGAGCAGCGCGATGTCGATATTTCCGCTACCGCGCTCGACCGTTTATTGGGCGATCCGTACCAGTTTTTCGCCCAGAATATCATGGGCCTGTCCGATCTCGATGCGCTGGACGCAGACCCTGACGCACTGTGGCAGGGCAATGTCGCGCACGAAATACTCGAGCGCTGGCATATTGCGCGCGAGGCAGAACCCGCGGCACCTATCGCGCCGATTATGGAACAGGTTCTGGACGAGCAAAATGCCGACCCGCTCATTCGGGGCTTGTGGCAGCCGCGCCTGCAGAAGGCGCTGGAATGGGTAGAGGCCACTGTCTCTGCCTATGAAGGGCGGGACATTATCGCGGTCGAAGCCAAGGGCGGGATGCAGTTTGACGGGGTGTTTGTTCACGGACGGGCCGATCGGCTCGACCGGCTATCTGACAGCAGTCTAACCATTGTAGACTACAAAACCGGCAAGCCTCCCAGCGCCGCAATGGTAGAAGAGGGCTTCGCGCTTCAGCTTGGTATCTTGGGCCTGATCGCTGAAGATGGAGGCTTTAAAGGTATTACCGGCGAACCCGGCGGGTATGAATACTGGTCCTTGGGCCGTGCCAAGGACGAGAACCCGCATGGCTTCGGCTATATCGATGTGCCGCTGAAAGTCGGTGCCAAGCGGAGCGGGATCGATCCAGAAGAATTCCTTCCGCTCACCCGCAGCAAACTGAGCGAAGCCATCGGGAAATACATCAAGGGCGACGCCCCGTTTACTGCGCGAGAAAACCCGAACTATCCCACCTACGATACGTATGACCAATTGATGCGCCTGGAGGAATGGCTACCGCGTCAGGGTGACGGGGAATCGCAGGCATGAGCGGTAAGGTCTATCCTCTCAAGGATGCGCAGGCGGACAGCGTCAATCCCAAGGAAAGCGTGTGGCTTTCCGCCAGTGCCGGAACGGGCAAGACGCAGGTGCTCTCAGCCCGCGTGTTGAGGCTGTTGCTCGAGCCGAATGCTGACCCCTCTCAGATCCTTTGCCTGACCTTCACCAAAGCCGGCGCCGCCGAAATGGCGGTCCGCGTCAATTCGGTCCTTGCACGCTGGGTGCGGATGGATGCCGGACAGCTGGCGACCGAGCTGGCACATCTTGGCGCGCTGATCGATCCCGAAGCACAGTCGCGCGCCCGGTCGCTTTTCGCACGCGTCCTAGATTGTCCGGGAGGCGGCCTGCGCATCGACACCATTCATGCGTTTGCCCAATACCTGCTCAGCGCTTTTCCCAGCGAGGCAGGGGTGCTTCCGGGCAGCCAGCCTATGGAAGATCGCGATCGCGACCTGCTGAGCCGGGATGTGCTTTCCAATTTGCTGGCCGATGGTGATCTAAGCATCCGTGATGCCGTTGCGGAGATGAGCCGGCGCAAGGGCCCGGATGCCGTACTCGACTGGCTGATGCGGTGTGCACGTCACAAAGACCTGTGGGACCAACCTGGCTGGCAGCGTTCATTACGCGATCCGGTGCGTCGCCTGCTTGGAATTCCCGTGGATGCGGACGAGAAATGGGTGGCTGAAGGCTGCTCGGATGCGAACTTTCCGGTTCAAACGCTGCGTGCCATGCTGCCTGCCTTCGATGGATGGAATACCAAGTCGGCTGAAACCAGCAGAGGGTTCATCCAGCAATGGCTGGCGTTGGATCCCAAGGCGCGCCTCGCCGAACTCGATGGATTCTGTCAGCGCAACTGCATCCTCAAGAAGGATGGCGACCCGACTTCGATGAAGGGGGCGGAGAAGAACGATCCCGATTTCCCTCGCAAACAGGAAGAGATTGCCGAGGCGGTCGCCGCGGTGAAGGAACGGCGTGAGCTTCTCGCCATGGCTGGTTTCCTTGCCCCTCAGCTGGAAGCGGGTCGGGCCTTTGCATCGCGGTGGGAAGAAGCCAAGGCGCGCGAAGGTCTCGTTGATTTCGATGATCTCATACACCGTGCTGCGCGTTTGTTGTCATCAAGCCAGATGGCGGACTGGATACGCTACAAGCTCGATCGCAGTTTCGATCACATACTGGTCGACGAAGCGCAGGATACGAACAAGGCGCAGTGGGCCATCGTGAAAGCGCTAACCGACGATTATTTCGACGGGCTGGGAGCGCGGGGCGATGCGGTGCGCACCATTTTTACCGTCGGCGATTACAAGCAGGCGATCTTCGGTTTCCAGGGCACAAGCCCGGAGAACTTCCGCGAAGCCCGCGACTATTTTCGAGACAAGATGGATGCGGCAGCGTCGACAGCCGCGGAAAGCAGATCGATCGCTAAGGCAGGCCGGCTGGAAGAGTACGATCTCGGGCGCAGTTATCGTACTAACCAGACTGTCCTTGGTTTCGTCGACCGTGCGATGGAAAGCATTGGTCATGAAGGCTTCGGTCTGGAAGAGCCATCACCACCGCATGAGGGCGAAGATGTGCCGGGGATTGTGACCCTCTGGAAAGAGGTCCGAATCGTCGAGGGGGGGCAAGACGAGGCGAGCGAAGAAAATGGCTGGTTAGCGCGTCACGACCGTCTGATGGCGGACAAGATCGCGCAGCAGGTTGCAGGATGGCTCGATCCGGCGGGTGAAGGCTTTCCGCTGGTCAAGGGTGGCGCGCGCCGCGCGGAGGCCGGCGATGTTATGGTGCTGGTGCAAAAGCGGCGCGAGCTCGCTTCGCTGATCGTGGCGCGACTCTATGCGCATGGCGTTCCGGTCGCTGGCGTCGACAGGCTTCGGCTGGGTAACCCGCTGGCGGTCAAGGACCTCATGGCTGCGATCCGCTTCGCCGCGCAACCACTCGATGACCTGACGCTTGCGAGTCTGCTGGTCTCGCCATTGTTTGGCTGGAGCCAGGAGGAACTGCTCGAATTCGGATGGCGCGCGAAGGGCATCCGCCTGTGGGAACATTTACGTGCTTCGGACCATCCGCGTGTCGCCGAAACGGTGAACGGCCTGCGCGAAATCCTCCGCCGGGCGGATTTCGACAGCCCGCAGCAACTGCTTCACTACATTCTCGTTGGTCCGATGGATGGGCGCCGGAAACTCGTGGCTCGACTTGGGCGGGAGGCGAACGATCCGATCGACGAGCTTCTCAACGCCGCCAACGCTTATGCCTCGACCCATGTGGCGAGCTTGCAGGGCTTTATCCGCTGGTTCGACGCGGGTGATGGCGAACTGAAGCGTGAGGCAGGTAAGGGCGGAGATCAGGTCCGTGTGATGACGGTTCACGGCTCCAAGGGGTTGCAAGCACCGATCGTGATCCTGGCGGATGCGGCGATCCGGCCCGACGCCTCCGGCGACTTGGCACTTGAAGAGACGCCGCTGGGGGTTCTGGAAAGCAACATCGTCCCGCTGCCACCGCTGACCAAGGAAGAAAAGGTCGGGCCGGTGAAGGCCGTCGAAGAGATGAGCAAACTACGCGCCATGCAGGAGCATTGGCGACTGCTCTATGTCGCAATGACCCGCGCGGAGGAGGCGCTTTTTATTGGCGGTTCGCTCGGCCCGCGTGACGCGAAGAACGGCCCGCATGAGGATAGCTGGTACGCACGGCTGCTAGCCCTGTTCGACGAAGGTGAGGCGGTCGAGGACCCGATTTGGGGCGCGCGTTGGGAAACAGGTGAACGCGCGCCTTCGGTACCGGCATCGACCAAGGGAGCGCAGCCGCAGACGATCGAACTTCCTCTTTGGGCCAAGCAGGCTGTAGGCCCAGAACCGCGGCCCCCGCGTCCATTGGCGCCATCGGGCCTGGGCGAAGTGGAGGGGAGCGACCCGCCGCTCCCACCCGATGTTGCGGCCGGCGCGGCGCGGCGCGGCGTGCTGATTCATGCATTGCTCGAACGATTGCCGGAGGTGGCGGCTGACCGGCGCGAGGACGCGGCACGCATCTGGCTGGCCCAGCAAGCGGCTGATCTTTCCAGCGTAGAGCGCGAGGACATGCTGGCGCGTGCCTTGGTTGTGCTCGCCGAGCCCGGCTTTGCCGATATCTTCGCCCCGGGCGCGCTGGCGGAAATCCCGCTTGCCGCAACAGTAGAGGGACAGGTGGTCATGGGGACCGCCGACCGACTTCTCGTCACACCGGAAAAGGTGACCGTCGTCGATTTCAAGACCGCCCGCCGCCCGCCGAGTTCGCTGGAAGAAGTCCCCGATACAACGCTGCGGCAGATGGCGGCGTATGTCGCCGCACTGGAAGCAATCTACCCCGGTCGCTCGGTCGATGCCGCCGTGCTCTATACGCAGACGCCCCAGCTCATCGCCTTGCCTCAGTCAGCTCTCGCGCCATACAAGACCGCATTTGCGGATCGGCAGGAAAGCTTTCCCGCGATGGCCGTTGAGTAATCACCACACGCGCCCATATGGGCTGCCAAGATATTTGATTTCAGGAGTATTCCCATGGCCACCATCACCGTCACTGACGAAGGATTCCAGAAAGACGTTCTGGATAGCGACAAGCCCGTTCTCGTGGATTTCTGGGCAGAATGGTGCGGGCCCTGCAAGATGATCGCTCCCGCTCTGGAGGAATTGAGCGAGGAAATGGCCGATCAGGTTACCATCGCCAAGATGGACATCATGGAGAACACCGGCGTTCCGGGCCAGATGGGCGTCCAATCCATTCCCTACCTCGTTCTTTTCAAAAATGGCGAACCCGCTGCACAGATGCGTGGTGCTGCGCCCAAGGGCCAGCTCAAGCAGTGGCTTGAAGGCGCACTTTAAGCCCTGAAGCCATATCCTCGCGCCGCGAACTTGTCTTGCGGCGGGACCTTGCTAAACGCGTGAGACCATGAAGCGCACGCACCTGCCCCTGAACGCCCTTCGCGTCTATGACGCTGCGGCCCGACACCTCAGTTTCACCCGCGCCGCGGATGAACTGGCGGTGACGCCGGCCGCGGTCGGCCAGCAGATCCGCGCGCTTGAAGACCATCTCGGCACGGTCTTGTTCCGCCGAACCAGCAAGGGGCTGGAACTGACCCAGGAAGGGTCAGCCGGTCTGGATTCCCTGCGCGAAGGCTTCCTCAAGTTCGAGGAAAGCGTGTCTGCAATGCAGGCAGGCCAGGCAAGCGACAATTATACCATCGCTTGTCCACGCGAATTTTACGCGCAATGGCTCGCGCCCCGGCTGGCGGACTTCTCCAAAGAAAATCCCGACGTCAAATTCTCGTTCGTCGCTGATGAGAACGCGGATTTCACCGAAGCCAACCTCGACTGCGCCATCAGGCTGGTCGATGGCCCGGGTGATTTACAGGGTATCGAACTTGCCGCCGCGCGCCGGGTAACGGTTGCTGCGCCTAACGCGCCCGATCGCTGGATCGACTGGGGGCTACCGCTGCAAGACGGCGTGCAGGCTCATGTCACCGTAAGCAATGCAGGTCAGGCTTTGTCGGGTGCGATGGCCGGGCTGGGCAAGGCAATCCTGCCCGAACTGCTTGCCAAGGAAGCGATCGAGGCTGGCCGTCTCGAAGTGCTCGACGGTCCGGAAACGGGCACGCGGGCCTATTGGCTCGTCGCGCCGACGCCGCAATGGCGAACCAAGAAGGTGCGCACGCTCGTCGATTTCCTGTCGGGTGAATGAGGTTCCGGTCCTACGGACGAAGCGGTTTATGCTGCGTCCACTGGAACCAGCCGATGCGGCGGCCCTTTTCCCGACATTCGCCGAAGACGCGCAGTGCCGCTTCCTCACGCGACCCGCATTCGGTAGCGAGGAAGAACTGTGGGGCTGGCTTGCCGACCCGGATTGGAACGGGCGTACCTGGATCGCCGAAGATGACCGCAAAACCGTGGCGGGCCGCTTCGTGGCCATCCCGGGGCATGAAGATGGCATAGAGGAAATCGGTTATGTTACCTGCGCTCATCGTCACGGCGATGGTGTAGCCTACGAATGCACCTGCGCCTTGGTACGGCATCTGATCGATAACGAAGGCAAACGTAAGCTCACTGCTGAGGTCGACATGGAAAACATTCCATCGATCCGTCTACTGGAGCGCGTCGGCTTCACACGAGAGGCCATGTTCCGCGAGCATGAAACTACTCACAAGGGCCTGTGCGATGTCGCAATTTACGGGCTGCTTGCATCCGACCCGCAACCACATCCCATTCGAACCTGATCTTGACCCCGTGAAACGGGTGGCCCATGCGCGGCGTGTCGAAGGTTCTCCGGGGCGGCTTGCCGAACCGGAGCTAAGACGGGAAGCCGGTGTGAAACCGGCGCTGCCCCCGCAACTGTAAGCGGCGAGCGGCGGTCCACTCATGTCACTGCGGTCATGGCTGCGGGAAGACGGACCGATCGCACCGACCCGCGAGCCAGGAGACCTGCCTTTGGCGCGATAACGTCCACCGGCGGGGTGTCCGGTTCGGTTGCTTGCGGCAGATCACGGGCCGGACATTGGGTCCGCGAACCCGCAGCCATGACCAGCTGTAGCCAGAGCTCCCCGCCTGCTTCTTCGGGGAAGATAATGATGATTACACATTCGAATGACGGTCCATCGACCTGTGATGACGGAGGCTCGGCGCTATGAGCGAAGAAACGATGCCCACTGGCGAGGCAGCGATCCGTGTTACAGCCGTTCCGGCGGACGCCAATGTTTACGGAGACATATTCGGAGGCTGGCTGATGGCGCAGATGGATCTGGCCGCCTCCGCCATCGCATCGCGCCATTCGGGCGGGAGGGCAGTGACGATCGCCGTCGATGGCATGACCTTCCACCGCCCGGTGTTCGTGGGGGATGAGGTTTCGGTCTATGCTACACTTGAGGAAGTGGGGCGGACTTCAATGAAGGTCGCGGTTGCTACCTGGCGGCGGGACAGGCATTCCGAAGAGGCAAATCTGGTGACCAAGGCTCGCTTTACCTTCGTGGCTATTGGTCAGGGCCGCCGGCCGCGTTCGGTAAAGCCGCTCGCTACAATCGCGTGAGATAGATATGACGGAACCGGTCGCATCCCCCTGCATCAATATATGTCGGCTCGATCCGGCGGGAGAATGGTGCATGGGTTGCGGCCGGAGCCTTTCGGAGCTTGCAGCTTGGGGAGCCGCGTCGGATGCAGAGCGACGCTTAATCGTAGAGCGGGCACGACGGCGCTTGGACGGCTCAGAATCGTCCCAACACAGCGGAAAAAGCGCGTTCGGATAACAGCGCGTACGTTGGGGTTGCAAAGGATCGAAGACTCGAGACACCCTCCGCGAAAACCCGACCTTAAGCAGAAATTGGCCCGATCCTCCGGTTTCCTAGGCAGGTTTGCAACGCTTGTGCTCATGAAAATGGCATGAGTTTGAAAAACACCTTGTAATAATGCTAATCATTCGCAATAGCGCGCTCCGACATCAATGGAGGGCAAGTTGCCAAATAACATGAGCAAGAGCAGGGCAGGTACAACCGCGGCTTCAACACTGCTGGCAGGTGCGTTCGGCGCGGCATTCCTGCCGACCGTCGCCGTTGCGGAGGAAGTCTCCGAGACGCAGCCGCAGGGTGAAATCGTTGTCACGGGCCAGCGCCCGGACGTGAACGTGAATGCCGAGGAATCGCCGTACAAGATCGATCGTTCGACCGATCGCAAGTTTACCGACGACGTTCTCGATACGCCGAAATCCCAGACGATCATTCCCAAGGAAGTGATCGAGGATATCGGCGCCAACAGCTTCCGCGAGATCGTCCGCAGCACCCCGGGCGTGACGCTTGGCACGGGCGAGGGCGGCAACGCGTTCGGCGACCGCATCTTCATCCGCGGCTTCGAAGCACGCAATGACGTCTACATCGACGGCCTGCGCGATCCGGGCGTAACCAGCCGCGAGATTTTCGCGGTGGAGCAGGTCGAGGTCGTAAAAGGCCCGAGCGCCATTTACGGCGGTCGCGGCACCACCGGCGGTCTCGTCAGCCTTCAGTCGAAAAAGCCGCAATTCGGTAATGATTTCGCCGTCATCGAAGGCGGTATCGGCACCGAAAACTATTACCGCGGCACGATCGACGCGAACTATCAGCTCGGTGAAGCCGTGGCCCTGCGCGTAAACGGTCTTTACCACGATGCCGATACGCCCGGCCGCGATTACGTCGAAAGCGAGCGCTATGGCGGCACGGCTGCCATCACGCTGCGCCCGACCGATACGCTCGCGATTTCGGCCGATTACTATTACTACCGCCTCGATGGCGTGCCCGATTATGGCCACCCCTTCGACGCTACGACGCAAGAGCCCTATCTCGTCGACCGGGATAATTTCTACGGCGTGGTCGGCCGCGATTTCATCAAGAACGGGGCCGACATCGGCACCGCGCAGATCGATTGGACCCCGACGCCGGGGCTGAGCTTCCACTCGGTCACTCGCTATGGCGAAACCTACAATCGCTATGCCGTGAGCGAACCGTCGCTTTGCGTGTTCGAGCGCGATGCGCAGGGCAACTGCCCACGTAGCGGCGGGACACCTGTGCCCGAGAGCGAATATACCGTCAGCCCGGCGATGAAGAGCAGCTGGCGCGACAACAGCTACTGGGCCAACAGCACCTATGCGGTCGCCGAAGCGAAGACCGGCGGGATCGGCCATGAAATCGTCATTGGTGGCGATTTCAGCGAGGAGACGATCGATTCCTATCCGCTCGACGTGCCCACGACAGTGGAGGATTCTGAGGGCAATATCATCTCGGTGCCCGGCGGGCTGATCTACGATCTGTTCGATCCCGATCCGGTGCTTGGCTACGACGTGCCCATTGGCCCCAATCGCAGCAACGGCCCGACGACGACGACGGCGCGCAACTTCGCGGGCTATTTGCTCGACACGATTCGCTTTTCCGACGCCTTCCGCGTCCTGCTGGGCGGGCGCATCGATACATTCGATGTCGATTACTACAGCCCCGCCAGCGAAGGGCGCTTCGGGCCGCAGCCGGAAACCGTGCTCAACTATTCGGAAAGCTTCTTCAACTGGCAGGCTTCGGCGATCTACAAGCCGGCGGCCAACGCTACGCTCTATGCCAGCTACGCCACCAGCTCCAACCCAAGCGGCGAACAGCTCGATGGCAATGGCGCGTCCTATGACGGCATTTCGGAGCAGACGATCGATTTCCAGCCCGAAGAGAACACTTCGATGGAAATCGGCGGCAAGCTCGAACTGTTCGGCGGCAATCTGCTGCTGACTTCGGCGCTGTTCCGGATCGAGAAGGACAATGCCCGCGAATCCGGTGGCCGGGGCCAGCCCTACACCAATGTCGGCACGCTGCGCTCGCAGGGTGTGGAGCTGGGCTTCAGCGGCACGGTGGCTGACCGGATCAAGCTGTTCGGCGGCTATACCTACACCGATGCGGAGATCACCGCTTCGGCCGATCCGGACAACGTCGGGCGCCGCTTCGCCAATATCCCCGAGCATACCGCACAGCTGCTCGCCACGGTGCTGGTCACCAGCCGTTTCGAAGTGGGCGGCCAGGTCTATTACCAGGACGAGATGTTCGGCGGATCGCAGTTGGCAGGCACCGCCCGCGTGCCCGGCTATGCCCGCTTCGACGCCGTGGCGCGCTACCGCGTCAACGACGTGTTCGAGGCGCGGGTCAATGTGCTCAACGTGACGGACGAGCGCTATTACGACGCGATCTACCGTTCGGGTTCGCCCTTCAGCTACATCGCGCCGGGCCGTTCGGCCTTCTTCACCCTGACGGCGACGCTGTAATCGGCTAACGGGAGCAGGACATGATACTTCAGCTAGATAATGTCCTGAGCCCGGAGGAGGCGGCGGCCCTGCGCTCCCGCCTCCTCGCTGCCGACTGGGTGGACGGCAACGTCACCAGCGGCGCCACGGCGGCGGGGGCCAAGCGCAACCGCCAGCTGCCCGAGGATGCGGCCGAAACCCGCGCGGCGCAGGCCACGGTCAGCACCGCGCTCTCGGCCAATCCCGCCTTTCTGTCCGCGGCCCTGCCGCACAGCATCTTCCCGCCGCTGTTCAACCGCTATGGCCCGGGCGAGACCTTCGGCCTCCATGTCGACAACGCCATCCGCGTCCACGCAGGCACCGGCGCGCGCATCCGCACCGATCTGTCGGCCACGCTCTTCCTTACCGATCCGGCGGACTATGACGGCGGCGCGCTGGAGATCGACGGGAACGAGGGGCGCAAGACCTTCAAGCTGCCCGCCGGTTCCATGCTGCTCTATCCCTCCACCACGCTCCACCGGGTGACCGAGGTGACGCGGGGCGAGCGGGTGAGCTGCTTCATGTGGATGCAGTCGCTCGTAGCCGACCATGCGCAGCGCGAGATGCTGTTCGACCTCGACCGTACTGCCCAGACCCTCGCCGCCGATCGCGGCAGGCAGGATGCCGAGGTGCTGCGGCTCACCCAGCTTTACCACAATCTCGTGCGGATGTGGGCGGTGTCCTGAACCCGCCGGGGCCCTGAGCTTCAATCTCCGCCAGCACCTCGGCGCGGATGCGTTCATAGACGGGATGGCCCGGCCTGATCTCGCGCTCATCCACGCGGAAGGCGCTGCGCCGGTTGAGCAGGTAGATCAGCAACCCATTGCCGCGGCCGCCCCAGCCGCTGACCGGATCATCGTCGAACCCGCCCTTCAGCGCGCGTTCGAGCCCGCAATCCTCCAGCCGCTCCGCGCCATAGCGCAGCGCGAGGTCCCACGCCCCCGCAAACCCCTCGGCCCCCGGTTGCGCCCGCAATTTGTAGAGCGCCTCGATACTCTTGCCGATGGAGAGCGCCGCTTGCTTGACGATCCCCGTCGCCGCGAGCGTGGCGACGAAGCGCCGCTGCAGATCGGGCGTGATCGAATTGCGGCGCGGATGCGTGTGGAGATAGGGGGTAAAGGCTAGCAGCGGATCGTCGTCCTCCGGCTCCTCCCCGATATGCGCCACGGCGGAGGTGGCCTGGCGGGCGATCTTGCGGGTGGGTTTGGGGGCGGGGTGGGTCATCGGTTCTCCCGTCATTGCGAGGAGCCGCAGGCAACGCGGCGAAGTGCA
Source organism: uncultured Erythrobacter sp. (assembly GCA_947504155.1). Classification (GTDB taxonomy): domain Bacteria; phylum Pseudomonadota; class Alphaproteobacteria; order Sphingomonadales; family Sphingomonadaceae; genus Qipengyuania. Next base: position 504,255 of record CANNGF010000001.1, on the reverse strand, counting down.
CCTGTCCAAAGGACAATCCAGCTTCCGACCTGACCTAGGGAGTCTACGTCAGGAGATGGATTGCGTCGCTACGCTCGCAATGACGTGTAGGAAAACGGTTTCTATCTACAAATTGCAAATCGCTAGCTCTAAAGAGCGGGCCTTAAATGAAAAAATTTAAAATAAATTAGAGCCTCTAATTAATAACTTAACGAATTTCATTTCTTCCATTTCTGAGAAACTTTCCATTCGAATTTCGTTATTAAGTATTTTATATTCGAGCGCTTTCAAGAAAGTGTAGCTGAACTGTGCATTTCTTGGAACTTGCGTTCTATTTTCGAACCCGTGAAAAAGCATCGGGATGACACTAGCCATCAAACCTTGGTTTTCGCAAATTTCGAATATGCTGTATTTGTCGTCTTCGGCACGATCTTCATTAGACAGGGAATCAAGGCCGAATATTAAGGGGCCCGAGAATTCAAGGCGGGTCTTCCAATCTTGAGTAGATACTCTTTTTCTAAATAATCCGCGAAGCTGAATAACTTGCTCATCCGCAACTTGCGTGCCGCTTATGTATGGGTTTTGCTCATACATAAACTGCGCGACATCGTTTTCGATAAGTAAGGTTGATGCTAAAAATAAAGAATTATCTTTGATCAAGGTGGCGACTAATTTTGCGGGATCAGTACCAAGTCGATTCCATTTAACAGATCTATTTACTGAGCAGCCAGCTATTAAAAGGTCTCTCGCGGTGATCCGCCCTCTTGAACTCTTTCTAACGCATTCTTGTTCAATCCACCGGCCGATTGACCTGACATAAATGCGTAATTGCTTTTCTTCAAAATTGTACGTTAGCGGTTCGGCGAGAAGGAGTGTTGCGGCGCCACGTCTCATGCCACCTTTTGAAAAGACCTTCTTTACCTGCCCGCGGCAAAGCTGCGAGGCTATGATTTCCTTTCGGTTAAGCTCTGACCTTAATTCGTCAGAGCTATGCTTCATCAGGGCAATCAAATTAGGCCTTGTATAAACTCGATCTGTGGCGGGTCGCGTGTCTCTCTCGGAGTGGTCACGAAAGTACGGCCAAAGGATATCGCAAAGCCTGTCATGCCATGCTTTTCCTTCCGAAATATACGCGTTTCTAAAAAGCAACCCTCTTGGATACCTTTTGAACTCTAGATATGACGAATATTGGGGCAGGGTCTCAAATGCGATGTTGGAGTATCGAGAAAGAAGCCTGTTTTCCACGCGACGGATAGTTGCAGAATTTTTATTATCGAGAATACAAAAAGCTAAGCAGTCTACGGGATTAACTAAATTCTCTAAAACCACTAATCGACCAGCGAAATCCTGTATAATTCTGTTTATATCCCGGCTAGTCTTCACACCCTCCGGAACAGCTATTTTCAAAACATTATCTAGTCGTTTGGTGTCGTGGCTGTCTATTTTGATATCGTAGAAATCAAGGCATTTCTTTATCTTAGAGTGAAACAGCCTTTCTATCTCTTCTGAGGTAAGAAACGGGGAAGCGACGCGGATCTGTACTATCTTCTCTAAATAGTTGTGTCCCCGTTCAAGATCTTCGCTTCCTCCGGACAGGGCTTGGGCCACCCGGTCTTCGTCATAAGCTACCACATAGGAAATTTCATCGAAGTCACCTACCGCCTTAAGCAATTTCGCCATATCTTGGATCTCTTCGTCCTCAATACGGTCCATCTCGTCAATCAAAACTACGATCGGAAAATCGAACGCCTTTAGTCCATTTTTCACCTCTTTGCGTTTCGTAAATATGCTTTCGGAGACTGCGTTAGATGCTTTAGCCCATCGGGTCAGGATATTTGAGCCCGCGGCCAACGAGGGTGATATCATTCGTAGAATTGGCGACAGTTCATCACCGTAATCCCTCATAGCTTTGATAGCTTTGTCCTGGCGTTGTTGTCGGCCATTGTCATAAACATCGTAAACGCCGAGATGCGAGCGCAAAGCTTCGGCGAGCTCCAAGAAGAATTGTGAAATTAGGTCGTTTCTTCCAGAGACTAGCCAGGGATTAAATCTTACTATCAGGGGCGTCACATTGGCATATTGGTGAGCAATGTGCCGCTCTAACAAATTTAATATGGACGATTTTCCGCAGCCCCATGGTCCGACTAAGCCTAAAACAATACCTGTACTTCTTTTTTTAAGAATAAGCCGCTGAGCGACCGATTTTACAAACGCTTCACGTTCAAGAAGGTCTTGATCAAAACTTTGAATCGCTTGGTGACTGTTAAAATGCAAATATCCGCCCCCGCAAAATGGAAGAGCTTCGCTTCCACGAAATGATAGGCTTTGCAATATGGCGAAGCCTGGATTTTATGTTGTTGGCCGCATCAGTAGCCTATTTGCCGTTTTTCCATTTCAGCCAGCATCGTTCGCTGGTTACGTCTCTGTTGTTTGGGTATACAAATGGGGGATGGAATACCCAACATATTGATGATCTTGTAATCCTTCCGATTCTCCCCACTTCTTAACCAGCTACCAGTCGCGATCGACGGTCTCGGGGGCCAGTTGCCTCCACCTCTTTCTTTTTCGCCTTCTAGCCTCCGCGCACAAGCGGTCGCTGATGGGCGCCTGCGCGAAAGAGAAAGGCCAGTCCCATGACCCGTATCGGCACCATCGACAGCTATGACAGCGAAACCGGCAGCGGCACGATCCAGCCCGAGCAGGGCGGGGCGGCGTTGCGGTTCCAGAAAACCGACCTCAAGCACCAGCAGCAGGCCGCTGAGCCGCAGCAGGGCCAGCGCTTCAGCTATGACACGCGGCCTTCCGAAGGCGGCGGGCCGTGCGCCACCAACCTTTGCCAGCAGGAACAGCACCAGTCGGAGCTGCAGGAAAACGAGAAACGAAACCAGGCGCGCCAGCAGCCGGGCTGACCGCGCGCGCCCACACGCCTTCCAACTTTTCCACCACTCGCACGCTCCAGCAAAGGATCACCCATGGACCTCAACGAACTTCTCCACGCGCATCAGGTCGCGGTGATGCGGGCCAGCGCTCGCGGTGGCAGCGATGCGGGCGACGGCGACGATCACTTCGCCAAGGTTGCCGAATATGCCGAGCGCGTACGCAATCTGCGTGAAATGCGCATGGCGGACGAGGCGCGGGCCGGCGAGGCGCCGCAGACCATCATCTATGGCACCTATGCCGGCGATCATGCCGCGCCCGATGGCGAGGCCCTTCCTGACGCAACCCAGTCTGACGAAGCTCCCCCTGAAGTAACGGGGCAGCCGGGCGAGGGCGCTGACACGCCTGCGGGCGAGACCAATGCCGATGGCGAATACACTGTCGGGGGCAAGACCTATAGCGATCTCGATCTTGCGGTGACCGAGCACTTGCGCCAGATGTCGGACCCCGGCGCGGACCCTGCCGCCTGAACTGCGGGCCATTCGGAGCATGTCGCCCGGCGTTCCGGGCACGCTCCCTGTGGGTTCTACGGGCGTTCCGGAGGTGTCCGGTACTTGACCGATCCCGATTCCGACAGTAAATGCGCGGCCATCCGGTGCAGGATTTATCCCGCATCGGGCAGATAGAGCTGAACATTGCCGGTCAGTCCCGGGGCCTTTCGCTTATGCGACAAGGCTCTTTTCTATTGAGGTTTCGCTTTGCTGGGTTCCCGCTTTCGCGGGAATGACGCTGAGGGAATGCGGGGCAGCCGTCAAAGTAACCCGGTGGCCGTGTGGGCCGATGGGTGGAGCGTTTCAGGCTCGTGCGAACAGGCCGCCCCGGTGCTTCCAGCGCCGCGCGCGCCATAGCTGCACGAACCCGATCGCATCACCAGTCATCCGCTAGTCGTCACCTTCACACGGTGAAGAGAAAGAACTCATATGCCGACAATCAACCAGCTGGTCCGCAAGGGCCGCGTTCCGCAGAAGGCCAAGAGCAAGGTCCCTGCGATGGAGCAGAACCCGCAGAAGCGTGGCGTTTGCACCCGCGTCTACACGACGACTCCGAAGAAGCCGAACTCGGCTCTGCGTAAGGTTGCCAAGGTTCGCCTGACCAACCAGCGCGAAGTCATCTCCTACATCCCGGGCGAAGGCCACAACCTGCAGGAGCACAGCGTTGTGCTCATCCGCGGCGGCCGTGTTCGCGACCTTCCCGGCGTTCGCTACCACGTCCTTCGCGGCGTGCTCGATACGCAGGGCGTGAAGGATCGCAAGCAGTCGCGCTCGAAGTACGGCGCCAAGCGTCCGAAGTGATCTGTCCGGGGGACAGGTCATCCTTGAAAAATCGCCATGCGCGATTTTATCGGGGATCCGGTCCTCAAGGCTTTTAGGAATTTACCCGGTCCTCGCTGGCTTCCCGCTTTCGCGGGAATGACGAACAGCAAGACCGCCGGGCAAAAGAAGGAATTCGTGCCATGTCACGTCGTCGTCGTCCCGAGAAGCGGGAAATCCTGCCTGATCCCAAGTTCAACGATCAGGTCCTGTCCAAGTTCATGAACAACCTGATGTATGACGGCAAGAAGGCCGTTGCAGAAGGTATCGTCTACACCGCGCTCGACACTGTCGAAGCCAAGGCCAAGGCGAACCCGGTCGAGCTGTTCCACGCAGCGCTCGAAAACATCAAGCCGCAGGTCGAAGTCCGCAGCCGCCGTGTCGGTGGTGCGACCTATCAGGTGCCTGTCGAAGTGCGCCCCGAGCGTGCCCAGGCGCTGGCTATCCGCTGGCTGATCTCGGCTGCGCGCGGCCGTCCGGAAACCACCATGGCAGCGCGTCTGTCGGGTGAGCTGATGGATGCCTCGAACAACCGCGGCAACGCCGTCAAGAAGCGCGAAGACACGCACCGCATGGCGGACGCGAACCGCGCCTTCTCGCACTATCGCTGGTAAAGCGGGGCAGGGATGGGGCCGGGGGTTACTCCCGGTCTCGAAACTGTCGCATTAATCCCTACATGGGGGTGGACCTGGCTCACCCCCGACTTACGAGGAACTCCCTATGGCTCGCGAATATCCGCTGGAGCGGTACCGCAACATCGGCATCATGGCGCACATCGATGCCGGCAAGACCACCACGACCGAACGCATCCTCTACTACACCGGCAAGTCCTACAAGATCGGCGAAGTCCACGACGGCGCCGCTACCATGGACTGGATGGAGCAGGAGCAGGAGCGCGGTATCACCATCACTTCGGCTGCCACCACCACGTTCTGGACCGCGGAAGACGCGACCAAGGACCCGATGGGTGCTCCCGAAGATCTGCGTGAGGGCATGCCCAAGCACCGCATCAACATCATCGACACCCCCGGCCACGTCGACTTCACCATCGAAGTCGAACGCTCGCTGCGCGTGCTCGACGGTGCGGTAGCCGTCTTCGACGGCGTCGCCGGCGTCGAACCCCAGTCCGAAACCGTATGGCGCCAGGCCGATAAGTACGGCGTACCGCGCATGTGCTTCATCAATAAGCTGGATCGCACCGGTGCAGACTTCTATTACTGCGTCCAGTCGATCATCGACCGTCTCGGTGCGACTCCGCTGGTTCTGTATCTCCCGATCGGCGCTGAAAGCGATCTTCAGGGCGTTATCGACCTCGTCAACAACCGCGGAATCGTGTGGCAGAACGAAGATCTCGGAGCCAAGTACGAGTTCGTCGAAATCCCGGCCGACCTTGCTGACAAGGCTGCCGAATACCGCGAGAAGCTTATTGAAACCGTCGTCGAACAGGACGACGAGGTTATGGAACAGTATCTCGAAGGTAACGAGCCCGATGCGGCGACGCTCAAGAAGCTGATCCGCAAGGGCACAATGGCGCGAGATTTCGTGCCCGTGCTTTGTGGTTCCGCATTTAAGAACAAGGGCGTTCAGCCCCTGCTCGACGCGGTTGTCGACTATATGCCGTCACCGCTCGACGTTCCGGCCATCAAGGGCGTCCTGCCCGACAGTGACGAAGAGCAGACCCGTCCTTCTTCGGACGATGTTCCGTTCTCCGCTCTCGCCTTCAAGATCATGAACGATCCTTTCGTCGGCTCGCTCACCTTCACCCGTATCTATTCGGGCCAGCTGTCCAAGGGCAGTGTCCTGAACTCGGTGAAGGACAAGAAGGAAAAGATCGGCCGTATGCTGCTGATGCACTCGAACAATCGCGAGGACATCGACGAAGCATTCGCTGGTGACATCGTCGCTATTGCAGGGCTTAAGGAAACCACCACCGGCGACACGCTTTGTGCGTCTAGCGCTCCGATCATTCTCGAGCGTATGGAATTCCCTGAGCCGGTGATTGAACTCTCGGTTGAACCAAAGACCAAGGCCGACCAGGAAAAGATGGGCGTCGCCCTCAACCGCCTGGCTGCTGAAGATCCGAGCTTCCGCGTGACCACCGATCACGAATCCGGTCAGACGATCATCAAGGGCATGGGCGAGCTTCACCTCGACATCCTGGTTGATCGTATGAAGCGCGAGTTCAAGGTGGAAGCCAATGTCGGCGCACCGCAGGTTGCTTATCGCGAATACCTCGGCAAGCCGGTTGATGTGGATTACACCCACAAGAAACAGTCGGGTGGTTCAGGCCAGTTCGGTCGCGTGAAGGTTAAGGTCACGCCCGGTGAGCGTGGTCAGGGCTTCGTGTTCGAAGACAGCATCAAGGGCGGTAACATTCCGAAGGAATACATTCCTGCCATTGAGAAGGGCTTCCGCGAGCAGGCCGAGAGCGGCCATCTCGTAGGCTTCCCGATCATCGACTTCACCGTCGAGCTTTATGACGGTGCGTACCATGACGTCGACTCGAGCGCGATCGCGTTCGAAATCGCCGGTCGCGGTGCGATGCGCGAAGTGGCTGATCGTTCGGGTATCAAATTGCTCGAGCCGATCATGAAGGTCGAAGTCGTTACGCCGGAGGATTACCTCGGCGATGTGATCGGCGATCTCAACTCGCGTCGTGGTCAGATCCAGGGCACGGACAGCCGCGGCAACGCACAGGCTGTTGAAGCCAACGTACCGCTTGCCAACATGTTCGGTTATGTGAATGAGCTCCGCTCGTTCACTCAGGGCCGTGCACAGTACAGCATGCAGTTCAGCCATTACGACGAAGTTCCGGCGAACGTGGCACAGGAAGTCAAGGAGAAGCTTGCGTAAGGCAGCTTCTCCGTCTAGGGGCGGCGCCTGATTCCGCGGGCGCCGTTTCCAACCCGCAGAAATTCACTTTCAGATTAGAGGTTATTGGAAAATGGCGAAGGAAAAATTCGAGCGTAATAAGCCGCACGTGAACGTCGGCACCATCGGTCACGTTGACCACGGTAAGACCACGCTGACCGCGGCTATCACCAAGGTTCAGGGTTCGGCCGTCGACTTCGCAAACATCGACAAGGCGCCCGAAGAGCGTGAGCGCGGCATCACCATCTCGACTGCACACGTCGAGTATGAAACCGACGCACGTCACTACGCGCACGTCGATTGCCCGGGCCACGCCGACTATGTTAAGAACATGATCACCGGCGCGGCGCAGATGGACGGCGCAATTCTGGTTGTGAACGCAGCTGACGGCCCGATGCCGCAGACCCGCGAGCACATCCTGCTTGCTCGTCAGGTCGGCGTTCCAGCCCTGGTTGTTTACATGAACAAGGTCGACCAGGTCGACGACGAGGAAATCCTCGAACTCGTTGAGCTCGAAATCCGCGAACTGCTGAGCTCGTACGACTTCCCGGGCGACGATATTCCGATCATCAAGGGTTCGGCTCTCGCCGCTCTCGAAGGACGCGATGAAGCGATCGGTGAAAATTCCATCAAGGAACTGATGGATGCGGTCGACAGCTACATCCCGACTCCGGATCGTCCGGTCGACAAGGACTTCCTGATGCCGATCGAAGACGTGTTCTCGATCTCGGGTCGCGGTACGGTTGTCACCGGCCGTGTCGAAACCGGCGTTGTGAACGTTGGCGACGAAGTTGAAATCGTTGGTATCAAGGATACCAGCAAGACGACCGTCACCGGCGTTGAAATGTTCCGCAAGCTGCTTGATCGCGGTGAAGCTGGCGACAACATCGGTGCCCTGATCCGCGGCGTTGCACGTGAAGACGTCGAGCGTGGCCAGGTTCTCGCGAAGCCGGGCTCGGTTACGCCGCACACCGAATTCAGCGCTGAAGTCTACGTTCTTTCGAAGGACGAAGGCGGCCGTCACACGCCGTTCTTCGCGAACTATCGTCCTCAGTTCTACTTCCGTACCACGGACGTAACCGGCGAAGTGATCCTTCCTGAAGGCACGGAAATGGTTATGCCTGGCGACAACGTGACCATCGACGTTAAGTTGATTGCTCCTATCGCCATGGACGAAGGTCTTCGTTTCGCAATTCGCGAAGGCGGACGTACCGTTGGTTCGGGCGTGGTTGCTTCGATCTCTAAGTAAGCCAAGGCTAGATTAACTTGGCCCGCGCCGCCGTCTGGTGGCGCGGGCCTTTGTTTTGCGGAGGTGGTGGCTTCGAGTATCCGCCAATCTTCTTGAATTCGGGTTTGTTTCGATTGAACCCAATTCGGGGGTTGTCAGCTACCGGTGTTCTCCGTATATGCGCGCTCACAGCGGAAGATTCGTCGGGTTCGACATTCTTCAGCACCAGAATTCATGGAAGGTCGCCCGCAACCGGGGAACCGGGCTCGATGCGGGGCTGGCCTTTCTTTTTGTTTGCGGATCGTTGATCCGCTTGGCTCTTTCGCATCGGTGTAGGTAATGGAAGCACAGAATATCCGCATTCGCCTCAAGGCGTTCGATCATCGCGTTCTCGACCAGGCGACTGGTGAGATTGCAGACACCGCGCGTCGCACGGGTGCTCTTATTCGTGGCCCCATTCCCATGCCGACGCGTATCGAGAAGTTCACCGTGAACCGCGGCCCGCACATCGACAAGAAGTCGCGCGAGCAGTTCGAGGTGCGTACCTACAAGCGGTTGCTCGACATTGTGCAGCCCAACGCCCAGACGGTCGACGCGCTGATGAAGCTCGATCTTGCTGCTGGCGTGAACGTTGAAATCAAGCTGGCCTGATCGGTTTGGTTTCGGTCTGCCTGCTGGACCCTAAATCGCAGGAAAGTTAAGGGGTGCTCGATACCCCGCTCGGCCTAAGGGTCGCGCAAGACAATCGGGATACCGCCGGAGTTCATCCGGGACTGCGTCCTCCGTCTGCTACTCAAGCGAGTGGCAATCAGCCCGGGCGGGGCGCGCATCGCACAATCGGGTTGGCAAGCACCTATGGGATGGGCCCTGGGTGCCTCTGTTGAGGAGTTTGACGATGCGCACAGGCGTGATCGCAAAGAAAGTCGGGATGACCCGCCTCTTCCAGGAGGATGGACGGCACGTACCTGTGACCGTTCTTTCGCTGGAAGATTGCCAGGTTACCGCAAATCGCACGGAAGACCGTGACGGCTATTATGGCGTCCAGGTCGGCTCCGGCGAAGCGAAACAAAAGAATGTAAGCAAGCCGCAGCGCGAAGCCTTTGCCAAGGCCGAGGTTCCGCTGAAGATGAAGGTCGCGGAATTCCGTGTCGACAGTGAAGAGGCTTTGCTTCCGGTCGGTGCCCGTATTTCCGCTGAACACTTCGTTGCCGGCCAGAAGGTCGACATCACCGGGCACACCCAGGGTAAGGGTTTTGCCGGCGCTATGAAGCGCTGGGGCTTCGGTGGTCTGCGTGCTACCCACGGCGTGTCGATCTCGCATCGTTCGCATGGTTCGACGGGTAACCGTCAGGATCCGGGTCGCGTGTTCAAGGGTAAGAAGATGGCTGGTCACATGGGTGACCGTCAGCGTACCCAGCAGAACCTCGAGATCGTTCGTACGGACGCTGATCGCGGCCTCCTTTTCGTCAAGGGCTCGGTCCCGGGTGCGAAGAATGGCTGGCTGATGGTTCGCGATGCCGTGAAGGTTCGCATGCCGGAAGATCTGCCTTTCCCTGGCGTAATGTATCGCAATCGCGAAGAGTTCGAGCATCAGGAAGCTGATGCCGGCCTGGTCGAAAGCGCAGCCGAGCATGAAGTCGGCACCGAGATCTCCGCTGAGCAACAGGAAAAGCTGATGCAGCAGCAGGAAGCCGGTGCTGATGCCGAAACCACCACCGACGGTGATGCCGGCGGTGAAAGCAAGGAGTCCTGATCGTGAAGGTCAAGGTCCAGAAAATCGACGGCAAAGCGTCGGGCGATATCGAGCTGAACGATGATGTGTTCGGTCTCGAGCCGCGCGCCGACATTTTGCACCGCGTTGTCACATGGCAGCTCGAAAATCGGCGCGGTACCGCCCGTCCGACGCGTGAGCGTTCGGATGTAGCCCGCACTGGTGCCAAGTTCGGTCGCCAGAAGGGTTCGGGTGGCGCTCGTCACGGTGATCGTGGCGCTCCGATCTTCATCGGCGGTGGTAAGGCTCATGGTGCGCGCAAGCGTGACTTCGAGCAGTCGCTGAATAAGAAGATCCGCGCTCTCGGCCTCAAGATGGCTCTTTCGAGCAAGGCTAAGGACGGACTTATCGTCGTCGACAGTCTTGAACTCGCGGATGCCAAGACAAAAGCGCTCAAGGGTGTTTTCGACAAGAATGGCTGGGCTGGTAAAGTCCTCGTCATCGACGGCGAAAGCGTGAACGACGGCTTCAAGAAGGCCGCCGGTAACCTCCCGGGCGTCAATGTCCTCCCCGCCATGGGCGCCAATGTCTACGACATCCTGAAGCACGACACGCTCGTCCTCACCAAGGACGCGGTCGAAAAGCTGGAGGGCCGTTTCAATGGCTAAAAAGCAGGAAATCGCAGCCCGTCACTACGACGTGATCCTTGCGCCGCACATCACCGAGAAGTCGACCATGGCTTCGGAGTACAACGCGGTGGTCTTCAAGGTTGCTGGTGATGCGACCAAGCCGCAGATCAAGGAAGCGGTTGAAGCGATCTACGCTGATCAGAAGGCGAAGGTGCTTTCGGTCAACACGATCAACGTTAAGGGCAAGACCAAGCGCTGGCGGGGTAAGCCCTACAAGCGCAACGACGTGAAAAAAGCGATCGTCACTCTCGCTGAGGGTTCGATGATCGACATCACGGAAGGTGTGAGCTGATGGCACTCAAGAATTACAAACCGACGAGCCCCGCGCGCCGCGGCCTCATCCTCGTCGACAAGTCGGGCCTGTATAAAGGCAAGCCCGTCAAGTCGCTCACGGAAGGTAAGCGCAAGACCGGTGGCCGTAATAACAAGGGTCATGTCACCTCGCGTGGCATCGGCGGCGGTCACAAACAGAAGTACCGCTTCATCGACTTCAAGCGTCGCAAGTGGGATGTTGAAGGCACGGTGGAACGGATTGAATACGATCCCAACCGGACGGCATTCATCGCTCTCGTTAAGTACGCTGACGGCGAAATGGCTTATATCCTCGCACCGCAGCGCCTCGCTGTCGGCGACAAGGTTGTGGCTGGTGAGAAGACCGATACGAAGCCTGGCAATGCCATGCTGCTCGGCCAGATGCCGGTTGGTACAATTTGCCACAACGTCGAGATGAAGCCCGGCAAGGGCGGCCAGATCGCGCGTTCGGCAGGTGCCTATGTGCAGCTGGTCGGCCGTGACCGCGGTATGGTCATCGTTCGCCTCAACAGCGGCGAACAGCGCTACCTTCGTGCTGACTGCATGGGTACCGTCGGCGCCGTGTCGAACCCGGACAACCAGAATCAAAACCTGGGCAAGGCCGGTCGTCGTCGTTGGATGGGCATCAAGCCGCTGACCCGCGGTGTCGCCAAGAACCCGGTCGACCACCCGCATGGTGGTGGTGAAGGCCGGACTTCGGGCGGTCGTCATCCGGTCACTCCGTGGGGTAAGCCGACCAAGGGCGCCCGTACGCGTAACAACAAGCAGACGGACAAGATGATCATCCGTTCGCGCCACGCGAAGAAGAAGAGGTAATCCGACATGGCTCGTTCCGTCTGGAAAGGTCCGTTCGTCGAACTCAGCCTTCTTAAGAAGGCAGAAGAGGCGCAGGACGCAAGCAGCACCAAGCCGATCAAGACCTGGTCGCGCCGCAGCACCATCCTGCCCCAGTTCGTCGGTCTCACGTTTAACGTGTACAACGGCCACAAGTTCATCCCCGTATCTGTTTCGGAAGAAATGGTCGGCCACAAGCTCGGTGAATTCGCGCCTACGCGCACTTTCCCCGGTCACGCTGCCGACAAGAAGGGCAAGCGCTGATGAGCAAGCAGAAAGCACCCCGTCGCGTTGCCGACAATGAGGCTCTGGCTGTAGGTACCACCATCCGTGGTTCCGCGCAGAAGCTGAACCTCGTTGCCGAGCTTATCCGCGGCAAGAAGGCCGAAGAGGCCCTCAACATCCTCGCCTTCTCCAAGAAGTCGATGGCGAAGGATGCCACGAAGGTTCTCGCTTCGGCGATCGCCAACGCGGAAAACAACCACAACCTCGATGTCGACGCATTGGTCGTTGCAGAGGCTTCGGTAGGCAAGTCGATCACGATGAAGCGTTTCCACACCCGTGGCCGCGGCAAGTCGACGCGCATCCTGAAGCCGTTCAGCCGCCTTCGCATCGTCGTCCGCGAGCAGGAAGAGGCGTAAGATGGGCCATAAGAGCAATCCGATCGGTCTGCGCCTGCAGATCAACCGCACCTGGGACAGCCGCTGGTACGCCGAAGGGCGTGATTACGCCAAGCTGCTGGCCGAGGACATCGAGATCCGCAAGTACATCCTCAAGAACGCTGCTCAGGCAGCAATCTCGAAGGTTGTCATCGAGCGTCCGGCAAAGCTTTGCCGTATCTCGATCTATGCTGCGCGTCCCGGCGTCATCATCGGCAAGAAGGGTGCGGACATCGAGAAGCTGCGCACGCAGCTTTCGAAGATGACCGAAAGCGAAGTGAAGCTGAACATCGTTGAAATCCGCAAGCCGGAAGTCGATGCCAAGCTCGTTGCTCAGGGCATTGCCGATCAGCTGATCCGCCGTGTTGCATTCCGTCGTGCTATGAAGCGCGCCATGCAGTCGGCCATGCGCCTTGGTGCCGAAGGCATCAAGATCATGTGTGGCGGCCGTCTCGGTGGCGCTGAAATCGCTCGTGTCGAACAGTATCGCGAAGGTCGCGTGCCTCTGCACACGCTGCGTGCGAACATTGATTACGCTGAAGCTGAAGCGCTTACCGCTTATGGCATCATTGGCATCAAGGTTTGGGTCTTCAAGGGCGAAATTCTCGGCCATGACCCGACCGCGCAGGACCGTCTGATGATGGAATCGCAGACCTCCGGCGTCCGTCCGGCTCGCTGATTGCAGGTATAGGAAAGAACCATGCTGCAACCGAAAAAAACCAAGTACCGCAAGGCGTTCAAGGGTAAGATCCATGGCAACGCCAAGGGCGGCACCACGCTCAACTTCGGCTCTTACGGGTTGAAGGCTCTCGAGCCCGAGCGTATCACCGCGCGCCAGATCGAAGCGGCTCGCCGTGCGATCACGCGTCACATCAAGCGCCAGGGCCGTCTCTGGATCCGCGTTTTCCCCGACGTGCCGGTTTCGAAGAAGCCTGCTGAAGTGCGTCAGGGTAAGGGTAAGGGTTCGGTCGAATACTGGGCTGCTCGTGTGAAGCCGGGCCGTATCCTGTTCGAACTCGACGGTGTTGCCGGCCCGCTGGCTGCCGAAGCGTTCAGCCGCGCAGCCATGAAGTTGCCGGTGAAGACCAAGGTCGTGGCCCGTCTGGGCGACACCTCGCACCTCGGAGGCGAATAATGAGCAAGATCGAAGATCTGCGCCAGAAGAGCGATGACCAGCTGGACGAAGAACTGACCAGCCTTAAGCGCGAGGCATTTAACCTGCGCTTCCAGGCCGCGACGAACCAGCTTGAAGCTCCGGCGCGTATCCGGGAAGTCCGTCGCACGATCGCCAAGATCAAGACGCTGCAGACCGAGCGTTCGCGCTCGGCTGAAGCTAAAGCTTGAAGGAGTAGACCATGCCCAAGCGTATTCTGATCGGGACCGTCACCTCCGACAAGACCGACAAGACCGTTACCGTGCTCGTCGAGCGTAAGGTGAAGCACCCCCTTTACGGGAAGATTATTCGCCGCTCGAAGAAGTACCATGCTCACGATGAGAAGAACGAGTATCAGCTCGGCGACATCGTGCGTATCGAAGAAACCAAGCCGATCTCGAAAACCAAGACCTGGATGGTCAAGGATCGGGTGACGGCAGGCGGAACCCAGGCTGTCGAGGCTGACCTCGAAGTCGAAGCCGCAGGCAACTGACGTTTTAGGAACTGCCGGGCATTTGTCCCGGCAAGCCAAGAGAAGGAACCGGATCGATGATCCAGATGCAATCCAATCTCGACGTCGCGGACAACAGCGGCGCCAAGCGCGTCCAGTGCATCAAGGTACTGGGTGGCTCGAAGCGTCGTACCGCGTCCGTCGGCGACGTGATCGTGGTTTCCGTTAAGGAAGCCCAGCCACGCACGAAGGTGAAGAAGGGCGATGTCCATCGCGCTGTCATCGTGCGTACGAAGAAGGACGTGCGCCGCCCCGATGGCAGCGTGATCCGCTTCGACAGCAATGCCGCCGTTCTCGTCAACAAGAACGAAGAACCGATCGGCACCCGTATCTTCGGCCCGGTGGTGCGCGAACTGCGCGGCCGCGGCTTCATGAAGATCATCTCGCTTGCTCCGGAGGTGCTGTAATGGCGTCCGCTAAGATCAAGAAGGGTGACAGCGTTGTCGTCCTGTCCGGCAAGGACAAGGGCAAGACCGGCACCGTAGCAAAGGTCATGCCCAAGGAAGGCAAGATCGTTGTCGAGGGTGTCAACGTTGCTGCCCGTCACCGTAAGCCGACCCAGCAGAACCCGCAGGGCGGTATCGATCGCTTCGAAGCGCCGATGCCGATCAGCAAGGTTGCTGTGGCCGATCCCAAGGATGGCAAGCCCACCCGCGTCCGTTTCGAAGAAAAGGACGGCAAGAAGGTGCGTGTAGCCGTGAAGAGTGGGGAGACCATCGATGGCTGATTACACCCCCCGTATGAAGCAGCGCTACGACGATGAGATCGTCAAGGCGATGACCGAAAAGTTCGGTTACAAGAACCGTCTGGAAGTACCCAGGCTCGACAAGATCACGCTCAACATGGGTGTGGGCGAAGCCAGCCAGGACAAGAAGAAGGTTCAGACCGCTGCGGAAGAAATGGCCAAGATCGCCGGTCAGAAGCCGGTTATCACCAAGGCCAAGAAATCGATCGCACAGTTCAAGCTGCGCGAAGGCATGCCGATCGGTGCGAAGGTAACCCTTCGTCGCGAGCGCATGTACGAATTTCTCGACCGCCTCGTGACCATTGCAATGCCTCGCATCCGCGACTTCCGTGGCCTCAACGCCAAGTCGTTCGACGGTCGCGGCAACTATGCTATGGGCCTCAAAGAGCAGATCATCTTTCCCGAAATCTCCTACGATCAGATCGAGAAGGTTCGGGGC
Source organism: uncultured Erythrobacter sp. (assembly GCA_947504155.1). GTDB lineage: Bacteria > Pseudomonadota > Alphaproteobacteria > Sphingomonadales > Sphingomonadaceae > Qipengyuania. The sequence continues at coordinate 488,877 of CANNGF010000001.1, read as the reverse complement.
ATGGATATCATCGTAACCACCACGGCAAAGACCGACGAGGAAGCTCGCGAGCTTCTCAAGCTCTTCGGTTTCCCGTTCCCGTCTGAAAAGTCGGAAGAGAAGGAGGCGGCGTGAGCCGCTTCCGGATCGCAGGATAAGGAAGGAACTTAAGTCCAATGGCGAAACTGAGTTCGATCAACAAGAACGAGCGCCGTAAGAAGCTCGTTAAGCAGTATGCGGACAAGTATGCGAAGCTGAAGGCGATCGCTGACGACGAGAGCCTCGATGAAGGCGAACGTCTGATGGCGCGCCTCAAAATGGCTGAGCTGCCCCGCAACGCGAACCCGACCCGCGTGCGCAATCGCTGCGCCACCACTGGCCGCCCCCGCGGCTACTACCGCAAGTTCGGCCTCAACCGTATCGAACTGCGTGACCTCGGCAACAAGGGCCTGATTCCAGGCCTGACCAAGTCGAGCTGGTGAGGTACTAACAGATGGCTATGACCGATCCCCTGGGTGATATGCTCACCCGTATCCGCAACGGCCAGCAGGCTAAGAAGGACAGCGTCCTTTCGCCCGCTTCCAAGCTGCGTGCCAACGTTCTCGAAGTGCTGACCCGCGAAGGCTACATCCGTGGCTACAGCGAAGATGCTTTGGGCAAGCACGCCGCACTGCGGATCGAACTGAAGTATTTCGAGGGCGAACCTGCGATCAAGCACGTTGCCCGCGTCTCCAAGCCTGGCCGCCGCGTATACGCGGGTTCGAAAGAACTCCCCGTCGTGCGCAACGGTCTCGGCATCACCATCGTCTCGACACCGAAGGGCGTGCTTTCCGACGCGGAAGCTCGCACCGAAAACGTCGGCGGCGAAGTGCTGGCGGAGGTATTCTAATGAGCCGCATCGGCAAGAGACCGGTAGCGATCCCTAGCGGGGTTACTGCCAATATCGACGGCGAGACGCTCAGCGTAAAGGGCCCCAAGGGTACCCTCACGATGGGTCTCTCGGATCTCGTCGAGTACAAGCTCGAGAATGACGAAATCTCCGTCACTCCGGCCAACGACACGCGCCAGGCCCGTAATCACTGGGGCATGCAGCGCACTCTCGTGTCGAACCTGGTCGAAGGCGTGACCGAAGGCTTCACCAAGGTTCTCGAAATCAATGGTGTCGGTTACCGTGCACAGGCGCAGGGCAAGAAGCTGAAGCTTCAGCTCGGCTATTCGCACGACGTCGACCTCGACGTTCCCGAAGGTATCGAGGTGAAAACCCCGGACCAGACGACGGTCGAGATCAGCGGCACCGACAAGCAGGCCGTGGGCCAGTTTGCGGCTAACATCCGCAGATGGCGCAAGCCCGAGCCTTACAAGGGCAAGGGCATCAAGTATCGCGGCGAGTATATCTTCCGCAAGGAAGGGAAGAAGAAGTAAGATGGCAAAGCTTTCTCTTTTCGAACGTCGCCGTCGCCGTGTCCGCACTGCTCTCAAGAGCCGTGCCGGTGGCAAGCCTCGCCTGTCGGTGCACCGCACCGGCAAGCATATCTACGCACAGATCATCGACGATGCCGCCGGCAAGACCGTGGCTTCGGCTTCGACGCTGGGCGGGAAGGCCTCGGGCGCCAATGTCGATGCGGCCAAGCAGGTTGGCAGCGACATCGCCGCTGCTGCCAAGAAGGCCGGCGTTACCACCGTCGTGTTCGACCGCGGTGGCTTCCTGTTCCATGGCCGCGTCAAGGCGCTGGCCGACGCCGCTCGTGAAGGCGGGCTGGAGTTCTGATGATGGCTGACGAAAACAAGACCGAAAACACCGAAGAAAAGGTCGTTACGGCCGAGACCGAGCACGCTGTGACCAAGGAACAGCCGGCAATCGCCGACACTCCTTCGGAAGCTGCTGCCAATCAGGACCCTGCCCAGGGCGCTGAAGGTCAGCCGCGCGAGCGTGGTGGCCGTGGCGGTCGCGGTGGCAACCGTGATGGTGGCCGTGGCCGTGGTGGCCGCGACAACCGTCGCAACAACCGCCGCGAAGAAGAAGATGACGGCATCATCGAGAAGCTCGTCCACATCAACCGCGTCAGCAAGACGGTGAAGGGCGGTAAGCGCTTCGGTTTCGCTGCACTGGTTGTCGTGGGTGACGGTTCGGGCCGTGTCGGATTCGGCAAGGGCAAGGCCCGCGAAGTGCCGGAAGCCATTCAGAAGGCTTCGGCTGCTGCGCGCAAGAAGATGATCCGCGTTCCGCTCAAGGAAGGCCGCACGCTTCACCATGACGGCAATGGCCGTTTCGGTGCGGGCAAGGTCACGCTTCGTACGGCACCTCCGGGTACCGGTATCATCGCCGGTGGTCCTATGCGTGCCGTGTTTGAAAGCCTCGGCGTCGCCGATGTGGTGACCAAGTCGGTCGGTACCTCGAACCCCTACAACATGATCCGTGCCACTTTCGATGCGCTGACCGAACAGACTTCGCCGAAGTCGGTTGCTCAGCGTCGCGGCAAGAAGGTCGCCGACCTGCTTGGTCGCGGTGGTGCGTCCGAGGCCGAGGCTGAAGCCGACGCCGCGGCTATCGCGGAGTAATCGAGATGGCGAAGAACAAGATCATCAAGCTGAAGCAGATCGGTTCGCCGATCCGCCGTCCCGAAAGCCAGAAGAAGATCCTCATCGGTCTTGGCTTGAACAAGATGCACAAGGTCGTCGAGCGCCAAGATACCCCAGAGGTTCGTGGTGCCGTTGCCAAGGTCCCGCATCTGGTGGCGATCGTCGAAGACTAAATCTTCGGTGATTACAATTTGACGGGGGCGGCCTGCTGGGATAGCGGGCCGCTTCCATTTTACAGCGCGAACAAAAGCGAAAGCGAGTGCAGACTATGAAACTTAATGACATCCGCGACAATCCCGGCGCCCGCAAGGAGCGCATCCGTGTCGGCCGTGGTATCGGCTCGGGCAAGGGCAAGACCGGTGGCCGTGGCCAGAAGGGCCAGAAGAGCCGTTCCGGCGTAGCCATCAAGGGCTTTGAAGGCGGCCAGATGCCGCTTCACATGCGCCTGCCGAAGCGCGGCTTCAACAATCCGTTCGGCAAGGATTATGCCGAAGTGAACCTGGGAATGGTCCAGAAGTTCATCGACGAGAAGAAGCTCGACGGCAGCAAGGACATCGACCACGCAGCGCTCAAGGCCGCTGGCCTCGCACGTGGCGGCAAGGACGGCGTCCGTCTGCTCGGCAAGGGTGAACTGAAGACCAAGGCCAAGTTCGTCGTTGCCGGTGCCTCCAAGGGCGCCATCGAAGCGGTCGAAAAGGCTGGTGGATCGGTTGAAGTTATCGCCAAGGGCGAGAGCGAAGCCGAGAAGAAAGCCAAGCGGACTGAAGCCAACAAGGCCAAGAAGTCCAAATAATACCGAGAATTTGGGGAGCGGGGTTCGACAAAGGTCGCCTCGCTCCCTATCTGTCCGGTCAACGCCGGGACGGGCCGGCGGCAAGCTAGGATCGAAGACGACCAATGGCATCACGCGCCGATAACTTCGCGAGCAACATCAGTCTCGCCAATTTCTCCAAGGCCACCGAGCTGAAGAACCGTATCTGGTTCACAGTGGGTGCGCTCATTGTCTTTCGCTTCCTGAGCTTCGTTCCCCTTCCGGGAATCAATGCCCGCGCGTTGAGCCAACTTGCCGACCAGACCCAAGGCGGCATCATTGACATGTTCAACATGTTCACCGGCGGCAGCCTTGAACGCATGAGCCTTATCGCGCTCGGCGTGATGCCTTACATCACTGCCTCGATCGTGGTTCAGATGGCTTCTGCGCTGCACCCGACGCTTGCGGCGCTTAAGAAAGAAGGCGCTGCCGGCAGGCAGAAGCTTAACCAGTACACCCGTTACGGGACGGTGCTGCTCTGCACGGTCCAGGGCTGGTTCCTGGCGGCCGGACTTGAGAGCTTCGGTGCTTCGAGCGGTATCGCTGCAGTTGTGGATCCGGGCTACATGTTCCGCATCGGTGCGGTCATCAGCCTTGTCGGGGGAACGATGTTCCTCCTCTGGCTGGGTGAGCAGATCACCAGTCGCGGTATCGGCAACGGTGTGTCGCTCATCATCATGGCGGGCATTGTTGCGCAGTTCCCGACCTTCGTCACCAACATGACCTCGGGTTATAGCGAAGGGTCTATCTCGACCGGTATCCTTCTCGGCTTTATCGTGATGGTCGTCGGCCTGATCCTTCTGATCAGTTTCTTCGAGCGGGCACAGCGCCGGTTGCTCGTACAGTATCCGAAGCGGGCCACGCAGCGTGGGATGATGCAGGCGGACCGTTCGCATCTTCCGCTCAAGCTCAATACCGCGGGCGTCATCCCTCCGATTTTCGCGAGCTCCTTGTTGCTTCTGCCGCTGACGATTACCCAGTTCGCCGGTAATTCGCTCGACACCGATAGTGGGCTGGGTGGGACCATCCAGACTGTGCTTCAGTACCTGCAGCACGGACAGCCGCTCTACATGACGCTCTATGCGATCGGCATCATCTTCTTCTGTTTCTTCTACACCGCAGTTGTCTTCAATCCCGAAGAAACCGCTGACAATCTGAAGAAGAACGGCGGCTTCATCCCCGGCATCCGTCCGGGCAAGCGGACTGAAGACTATCTCGATTACGTGTTGACGCGCATCACGGTCATCGGTGCAATCTATCTGACTTTTGTCTGCGTTGTTCCCGAATACATGATTGCTCAGACTGGCGTTCCGCTCTTCCTGGGTGGTACCAGCCTGCTGATCGTGGTGAACGTGACTGTGGATACGATCAGCCAAATTCAATCGCACCTGCTGGCGCACCAGTATGGCGACCTTATCAAAAAGGCCAAGCTCAAGGGCCGCCTGCGCTAAAGCAGGACACTCGGGGAAGGGGACCTCTCTCGATGGACATCATACTTCTGGGGCCTCCGGGCGCGGGCAAGGGTACGCAGGCGCAGCGCCTGGTCGAGCATCACGGGATGATGCAGCTGTCGACCGGCGACATGCTTCGCGAAACCCGCAAGGCGGATACCGAACTCGGTCGCAAGGTCGCCGACATCATGGACTCGGGTTCGCTCGTTTCGGACGATATTGTTTCCGCCATGATCGATGCGAAACTCGCGGACATGGGTCCTGAAGTGGGCGCAATCTTCGATGGCTATCCGCGCACGGCAGCGCAGGCCGATCAGCTGGATGAGATTTTGGCCAAACATGGCCGAAACCTTGATCATGTGATCGAGCTGGAGGTGAACGAAGATGCACTCGTAGAGCGTATTACGGGCCGCTTTTCCTGCGCCAACTGCGGGGCCGGCTATCACGAGGTTTTCAAGCAGCCGAAAGTCGAAGGCGTGTGCGATGAATGCGGGTCGACCGAGTTCAAGCGCCGGCCGGATGATACGGAAGAAACCGTGCGGCATCGCATGCAGGTCTACCGCAATGAGACCGCTCCGATCCTTCCCGGATACGAAAAACGCGGCATCGTCGCCCGCGTCGACGGTATGGGCGCAATTGACGAAGTTACGCACGCCATCGATTCCATTCTCGCCTGAGCGCTCAGAGAGTATTTGCTCTCTGTAAAACCAGCGAGAAGATATTTTCCGGTTAGGTGAACAATCGGAATGCGCATCCGTAAATGTCGAAAGACATGGAGGCCGCATTGCCAAACACAATCCCCGATCTAGACAGTTTCATCGCAGGCGTACGCGAACGTAATCCCGGCCAGGAAGAGTTCGTCCAGGCCGTGAAAGACGTGGCGCGCGACATCATCCCGTTCGTCAGGGACCATTCCGAATATCATGAAGCCGAGATACTTCGGCGGATCGCCGAACCGGACCGGATAGTATCGTTCCGCGTCTGCTGGGAGGACGATGACTGCAACGTGCGGGTCGAACGCGGTTGGCGTGTTCAGAACAATAACGCGGTCGGGCCTTACAAAGGCGGATTGCGCTTTTCCGAGAGCGTGACTGAAAGCGTTCTCAAGTTCCTCGCATTCGAACAGACGTTCAAGAATTCCCTGACAGGTCTCCCTATGGGCGGGGCCAAAGGTGGCTCGAATTTCAATCCCAAAGGAAAATCCGATCGCGAGGTGATGCGCTTCTGCCAGTCTTTCATGTCGGAGCTCTATCGTCACATCGGCCCTGATACTGACGTACCGGCAGGGGATATCGGGGTCGGATCGAGAGAGATTGGCTATATGTTCGGCCAGTACAAGAGACTTACCGGCCGCTGGGAAGGCGTGCTGACAGGCAAGGCAAGCGAATATGGTGGTTCAGATCTCAGGACAGAGGCAACCGGGTATGGCGTGGTCTATTTCTTGCGCGAGATGTTGGAAACTGACGATGAAGAGCTGAAAGACAAAACTGCCGTGTTGTCCGGCTCAGGGAACGTAGCGCTTCATGCTGCTGAAAAGCTTATCGAAGAAGGAGCCAAAGTACTTACACTCTCCGATAGTGACGGGTTCATTCATGATCCTGACGGCATCAACGAAGAGAAGCTGGATTGGGTCAAGACGCTCAAGTTAGAGCGGAGAGGACGCATTTCCGAATATGCCGATCAATTCACCAACGCGGAGTATCACAAGGGCAAGGCGCCATGGAGCGTTGAATGTGATATCGCAGTGCCCTGCGCCACACAGAATGAACTGGGAAAGGACGCTGCAAAGACGCTTCTAGAGAATGATGTGATGGCTGTCGTCGAGGGAGCGAACATGCCCAGCACGGCAGACGCGTCCGACGCCTTCCGCAATGCCGGAATTCTGTTTGGTCCGGCCAAGGCTGCCAACGCAGGTGGAGTAGCGGTTTCCGGCTTGGAAATGAGCCAGAACTCCGGACGCGTAAGTTGGGAGCGTGACAAGCTCGACCGCATGCTAACCGAACTCATGCAGGATATTCATCGAAAATGCGTGCAAGATGGTAAAGGTGAAGATGGGCAGGTCGACTACGTCCGCGGCGCTAATATCGCAGGCTTCCGGAAGGTCGCGGATGCCATGCTCGCATTCGGTGTAGTGTAGTTACTGCGGGATTTTGACTAGACTGGTCATACCTTATAAGGTTGCGGCATTGAAATCGCGAAGGCCGGATCTATATCCTTGGTCTCTCGTGATTGCGCGCGCAGATGGTTGACGGCTCCGCCGAATCCTATTATGCGCGCCGTTCATTCGATGGTTTCGGTGGATCCGGCAGGTGTCAGCTATTGCGCGCGCCATCCGGATTTTCTGCGCTTCAGGCGTCCGTGTCCATCGGTGAAAGAAGGCGTTGAGATGGGGTCGCGCTTCCAAACGACCCTGTGGAGCATGGAGAATTAAGTGGCTCGTATTGCCGGGGTAAATATCCCCACCAACAAGCGCGTTATTATCGCGCTCACCTATATTCACGGAATCGGTCGCACAACGGCTGTCCAGATCGCCAACAAGCTTGGCATCGATCACTCCCGCCGCGTGCAGGATCTTTCCGACGAGGAAGTTCTGCGCATTCGCGAAACGATCGATGAAGAGCACATGGTTGAAGGTGACCTTCGCCGTGACACTGCGATGAACATCAAGCGTCTGATGGACCTGCGTTCTTATCGCGGCCTGCGTCACCGTGCCGGTTTGCCCGTTCGCGGCCAGCGCACTCACACCAACGCCCGTACCCGCAAGGGTAAGGCCAAGCCGATCGCTGGCAAGAAGAAGTAAGCTGCGGGGCTTTTTCCCTCAGGCTTTTCCCTTCTTGATAGAATAGAGGAATATTGAACCATGGCACGCGAACCCGGCCGCGTTAGGCGCCGCGACAAAAAGAACATTTCGAGCGGTGTTGCTCACATCAACGCCAGCTTTAACAACACCATGATCACCATCACGGATGCGCAGGGCAATGCCATCAGCTGGTCCAGTGCCGGCATGATGGGTTTCAAGGGGAGCCGCAAGTCGACTCCCTATGCCGCCCAGGTTGCCGCCGACGACGCAGGCCGCAAGGCTGCGGAGCACGGCGTGCGTACCCTTGAGGTCGAAGTGAAGGGCCCGGGTTCGGGCCGTGAAAGTGCACTGCGCGGTCTTGCTGCAGTGGGCTTCACGATCACCTCGATCCGCGACGTGACGCCGATCCCGCACAACGGGGTCCGTCCTTCGAAGCGTCGCCGCGTCTGATCCGTACCTGCCTGGTGGCTCGGATCCGCTGAGCCACCGACACATTTTCACGGACCGGACGCTCGTTTGAGCTCCGGTCCTGCCCGCATCCACACCAGGGGAAATCCATGTCCGTCAACAACAAGAACTGGCAGGAACTCAAGAAACCCAACACCCTCGACATCAAGGATAGTGGCGACAAGGGCCGCAAGGCTACTTTCGTGGCTGAGCCTCTCGAGCGCGGCTTTGGTCTGACGCTCGGCAACGCTCTGCGCCGTGTTCTGCTCTCCTCGCTTCAGGGCGCAGCGATCACCTCGATCAAGATCGAGAACGTGCTGCACGAATTCTCCTCGCTCGCTGGCGTGCGCGAGGACGTGACCGACATCGTCTTGAACGTGAAGCAAATCGCGCTCAAGATGGAAGGTGAAGGCATGAAACGCCTTCAGCTCTCCACGACCGGTCCTGGCGAAGTGAAGGCCGGGGACATTGCTGTTTCGGGCGACATCGAAGTGATGAACAAGGATCTCGTGATCTGTCATCTCGACGAAGGCGCCACGCTGAACATGGAACTGACTGCCGACACCGGTAAGGGCTATCGTCCCGCCGTGATGAACCGCCCGGTCGATGCACCGATCGGCCTCATCCCGGTAGACAGCCTGTATTCGCCGGTTCGTCAGGTCAGCTATAAGGTCGAGAATGCTCGTGTTGGCCAGGAACTGGATTACGACAAGCTTTCGCTGACCATCGAAACCGATGGCACCGTCACCCCGGAAGATGCCGTGGCCTATGCCGCGCGTATCCTTCAGGACCAGCTGACCCTGTTCGTTCACTTCGAAGACGGCATCCCGCAGCCGACTTCCGCGATGATCGGCCAGGCTGCTGAGCCGCAGGAAAGCGACACCAACCAGCTCAACCGCTATCTTCTCAAGAAGGTCGACGAGCTGGAACTGTCGGTCCGTTCGGCGAACTGCCTCAAGAACGACAACATCATCTACATTGGCGACTTGGTTCAGAAGACCGAGGCCGAGATGCTCCGTACGCCGAACTTCGGTCGCAAATCGCTTAACGAGATTAAGGAAGTCCTGAGCTCGATGGGTCTGCGCCTTGGCATGGACATCCCTGGCTGGCCGCCTGAGAACATTGAGGAAATGGCCAAGAAGCTCGAACAAGAACTTCTGGGTTAAAACCTTGAACACGGGAGTGGGCCGGACCCGTCAAATCCGGCCCGTATCGGGCTACCTAGAACGGGCCCCCTACGAACGAAGGAAGTACAATGCGTCATAAGATTTCCGGCCGTAAGCTTCAGCGCAAGACCGGCCACCGCAAGGCTTTGTTCCGCAACATGAGCGCTGCGCTCATCAAGCACGAGCAGATCCTCACCACCCAGGCAAAAGCCAAGGAACTGCGCCCCTATATCGAAAAGCTGATTACGCTCGCTAAGCGTGGCGGCCTTTCCAACCGCCGTCTTGCGATGAGCAAGCTGCAGGACGAAACTCAGCTCAAGAAGCTCTTCGAAGTTCTTGCAGAGCGCTACTCGGACCGCGAAGGCGGTTATACCCGCGTGATCAAGGCCGGTTACCGCGGCAGCGACGCAGCAGCCATGGCTGTGATCGAGTTCGTCGATCGTGATGTCGATGCGAAGGGCCAGGACAGCGGTCCGGTCATGACCGAAGAAGAGATGGAAGACGCATAAGCTTTCCACTCAGCAGAGTTAGAAGGAGGCCGGGGCAGAAATTCTCCGGCCTTTTCTGTGTCTGGCACGAAGTCAACTCCGATGCCTATCGTTAATAAAAGTGCCTTAAAGTCTGAATGGCAGCTGCACTTACAATTCAGCGTTGTCTCACCCCGGCTCTCTTAGACCACGATTCAACCGAGGCATTCCCGCCACGGTAGAACAAATGAGGAGAGCCTCACATGACATCCAATTTAAGGACGCTCGCGAAAGGTGGGATCGCGACCGCTTCAATCGGTGCGATGGCACTTGCCGGGGCAAGCCCCGTGCAGGCGCGCGATCGGGACGATGGTATTTCAATCGGCGAGGTAATTGCTGGCGCAGTCATTATTGGGGGTATCGCTGCAATCGCCGGTTCCTCGAATAGAGACCGGGATTACTATCGCGGCGATCGATATTATCGGGACGGTGCCTATTATCGCGATGGTCGCGATTACCGACGTCAAGCATATCGCCAACGCGGCAACCCGCGTGCAGCAGTCGAACAGTGTGTCAACGCTGCGAACCGCGATGCACGCCGATACGGCGGCTATCGCTGGGCACAGGTAACGCAGATACGCGATGTGGACGATACCAGGTATGGATGGAGAGTGAAGGGCCGCATGGAGGTCGAGAATCGTGGCGGTCGGTACGATCGTTATGACCGGCGAGATCGCCGCTATAGCAGTCGCGGACGCGACGCGGGGAACTTCACCTGTTACATTGACCGCGGTCGCGTGAGCAAAGTGAATTACAGCGGTATCCGCGGGCTTCGCTGAGTGCCAAGACAAGATTGAGGGCCCGGATGGCTTCATCCGGGCCTTTTGCGTACATGGTTCAGCCATCTGAAAGGCGAACAGCTACAATGGAAGGCGGCTGCTTATTGAGATCGTGTCAGGTGGGGGCGCGTGACGACAGGGGGGCTCTAATGCCTAAAGTGAAAACCTATTTGACGATGTCCGCCGCTTTGGCCGCGCTCTCATTACCCTTAAGTTCGGTAACCGCAGCCGAAAATCCGACGAACTTGCCCGGTGCTATCTCCGATCATGTGCCAGCCACGGTTCAGATCGAGAAAGCCGGAAAGGCCCAGCATCGACGGTATCGCGATTATCGCTATCGCCGTGGGCCCAGTCTTGGTGATGTCGTTGCGGGGGTGCTAATCGTCGGAGCGATCGCACACATTGCGAAGGCTGCCAGTCGCGGTGATGACCGCGATGGCGATCCCGACTATCGGCACGACAGGCGCCCCGATTATGATAGGGCGAGGGGCATCGACCGCGCCGTGGACATTTGTGTTGATGCCGTCGAGCGGGAGCGTCGTGTGGAAACGGTCGACATGGTAGATCGCAACGCTGCCGGGTGGATTGTGGAAGGGACTGTTTCCTTGGGGGACAGCTTCACATGCCGGATCGACCAAGATGGACGCAATGTGGAGTTCGACTTCGGCAGTCAGCCTTCCGGGGGCTGGGATGGACAGCAAACTTATGGTCGCGGCGACGACCACCGTCAGCGTGTTCAGGATTATGAGGATCGCCAGTATGGAGACGATCGGTATGCTTCTGAATGGAGCAGGGTAGACAATTCGACCTCCGCCACTGAGCCCAGCGTTCAACCTGCCTATCCCGGCGGATCGATTAAAGGGGACGAAGAGATCGACGGCGATCTCGTGATCGGTACCGGCTATCCTGGCGCTGGCGCTTAGTCCGCTTTTGGCCCTCGCTCATCATAAGAGGGCAAAGCCAAGTTCATCATGATTGCGGCAAGGCGCAGGGCGAAACCAGCCACTGCCGCTGCGGTCCATGTGCCCCAATTGCTCAATCCGGCGAGTTCTCCGATAACGGTAAGGCACGCCGATAGCGCGGCTGCTGTCACGTAAAGTTCAGGCCGCATGAGAATGGATGGACGCCCCGCCAGGACGTCGCGGATCATACCGCCAGCGGTCCCCGTGATGATGCCCATGAGGACGGCGGGGACGGCAGGAACTCCGTATTCAAGTGCCTTTGCCGACCCGAGAACGGCATAGGCGGCGAGCCCAGCTCCATCGGCGATCGAGAGGAAACGGCCTTCCCACCAGCGGGTCGGGGTGAACCATGCGAAGAGGGCGACCCCAAGGCAAATTGGTGCGACCAACGGATCTTCAATCCAGAATACCTTGGCGCCGATCAGCAAGTCCCGGATCGTGCCCCCTCCAACGCCAGTCACCAGGGCGAAGAAGGACAGCGTAACCAGTGTCTGTCGCTCTTTGGCTGCGACCAAAGCGCCCGTAAGCGCAAAGATCATCACGCCTGCGAGATCAAGCCAGTCCAGGACGGGGGTAAGAACTTCCTCGTTCACGTGGCTGCCACCGCTCGCTGCTTCCGGCGACGGAACAGCAGCACACAACCCAGCAGGGCGCCCAAGGCCGACAACAGGGCAAAGAGAATGAGGACGGGATGGCTGGTATCTTCGCGGGTTTCCAGATCCATAATGTGCAAGCCCCACATGAAATCGAAGGTGCGCCACCATCTCGTCCGCACCGCCTCGATGGCGCCGGTTTCTGTCCCGACATAGACGTTCGTTCCGTCGGCGAGGATTACCCGCCAAACCGGAATGGGACGCCGGAAATCGAGAGGGAGTTCATCTGCTGCAAATCGTCTGGAACTTACGACCTTATCGCCTCCGACAATATTCTCATCCACGATCATGCGTGCTTCGATCTCGGAGAGCGGCGACATTCTCACGCCGTTCGGCCGGAAACGCTCGCTCGTACCATCCATGTATGTGATTCGGGTGACGACCTCTCCGCGCTCTACCTGGGTGGAGACCGACCGTACCGGTGCCGTGCTTTCCGCAGGAAGCGAGACTGCTATATTCGTATCTTCCGGCAGTGGCGTCCCGGCTACATCCTTTCGTAGATGATTGCCGCGCACTTCCTCGATCGGTTTTATCACCATCACCAGACCGGTCACAGTCCACATCAGGAGGGGAAGCCCGACAAGCCAGCCAAGCCAAATGTGCAAGCTAGCGAAGCGCCGCATGACGCGCTGTCTTATCATGGATTTTCCTCCGTCCTTCGCGGCGGAGCCTTTGGGCATTTGCACTCAGGAGTGCAAGTGTTTGCCGATCTCTTCCGCAATAGCGATCGTATTGAGATCGGACCAGAGCGGGCCCAGAACCTGCAAACCGCAAGGTAGACCTTCGGTTTCCCCGATGGGGAGGACAGTCGCGGGCAAGTTCGGAAAGGTCGCCAATCCTGCCCATGCTAGTGCATCGGCACCACGAACTTGGCTTCCATTAATCTCGATTGTGCCGTCGAAGACCGAGCCTTTGCGGTTCGGAACCGCGAGGACAGGGGCGGGAGGGGCGAGGACAAAATCGTAGACATCAAAGAGCTGGTCCCAAGCTCGAGCATTGCGCGCCTGAATATCAAGCAGGTCGAACCAATCGGTCGCGCTCGCACGCTTGCCATCCTTGCCCGGTGCTCCTCGCGCCATTGCGATGCTGAGCATACGAACATAATCCGAATGCTGATTCGCTAGATCCGGTAGCCTATCGGTAGACCGATCGATGCGTACTCCCGATTTCTCCAGCTCGGTTACCATGGTCTCCATCGGTTGGAGAACCGCCTCGTCAGTCGGGCAGGAGGGATGGTCCGTCAACACGAGGAGGCGGCAATCAGCAAGCCGCTTGGTCCGCCGACGCAAAGGAATTTGCACGGTCAGCTCTATCAATAGCGCAAGATCCTGAGCATTCCGAGCAAGCGGTCCGGCAATGCTCAGCACTCCGTCATGAGCCAGTTGGCCCGCCATGAGTGGGTGATCGTGGCCTTCCTTGCTGATTACGCCCCAACTCGTCTTATGACCCCATATACCGCAGAAGTGCGCGGGCACGCGAACAGAGCCTCCGATATCCGTACCGAATTCGCACGGGACCATCCCGCTGGCTACTGCGGCTGCCGAACCGCCGGAAGACCCGCCTGGCGACCTCTCGTGATTATGGGGATTGTGCGTGCGGCCATAAACCGGATTGGCCGATTGCCAATCTGCAAGGTCGGGAGGAACGTTGGTCTTGCCGAGGAAGACAACGCCAGCTTCCTTCAGCTTGCGGACCACCGCAGAGTCGTGCTTTGCGATGTTATTCGCATGGGCGGTGTGGCCCCAGCTGGTCGGCAAGCCTTCAATGTCGAAACTTTCCTTGATCGTCATCGGTACGCCAAGCAGCGGACGGCCCTTGGTGGAAGGAGATGTCGACAGCTCTTTCGCCGTGGCAAGGGCACGGTCGAAATCGCAAACTACTACCGCATTGATCCGGGCATCCAGACGTTCGATGCGGTTGATCGCTGAATCAACGGCTTCCAGAGGCGACAAATCACCCCGTGCGATCATGGCTGCGGTTTCCATTGCGCCGGGCAATTGCGTTAGGGTGGGATAGGCCAAACAAGTCTCCTCTCGAACCTGTGTTGCGTCATAGTGCGTCAGGGTCAATCGCTCCGGAAGACAATGCCGATATTCTCGTTTAGGGGCGTTGCTACTATTTCGAGACGAAGGAATTTCCAGATGCGCCACGCCATTCTTCCGCTCCTGCTTGCCACGGCCGCTTGCGCGCCGACAACGACTGAAGCCGGGCTCGGGAGCGATGGCGCAGCGATGAGCGACGGTTACGACCTTCAAGCGCAGTACGCGAAGCTCGCCGTAATCGAGATGAACCCTGACACCAGCTATCTGACTGAAGAAGAACGGCAGGTGGTCAATCTGCTGATCGATGCAAGCAGCTATATGGATGAGATTTATCTTCGTCAGCGCTTCGCCGCCAACCCGGAGGTCCGTCAGGCAATCAGCCGGAGCAAGCGCGGGGATCGGGATCTACTGCTCACCATGTTCGACCGGTACTACGGGGCGTGGGATGACCTGGATGAATTTCATCCCTTCTGGGGAACCGAAGAATTACCTGAGGGCGCCGGCTTTCATCCCCTCGATCTCACACGCGGCGAGTTCGATGCGTATCTTGCCGCCAATCCCGACCAGCGCGCAGATCTCCTCGATCCCTATACCGTCGTAAAGCGCGACGGCGATCGGCTCGTCGCGGTGCCCTACAGCGAAGAATACGCCGAGTGGCTAATTCCGGCATCGCGGCTTCTTCAGCAGGCAGCCCAGACCACCACAAATCTGAGCCTCAAGAAATTCCTGTCGCTTCGGGCCCGGTCCTTCGTGACGGACGACTATTTCGAGAGCGAAATGGCATGGATGGATCTTAAAGACACTCCGATCGAGATCGCGATCGGGCCCTACGAGGTCTATACCGACCGACTCTATGGCACAAAGACTGCCTTCGAAAGCTTTGTCACTCTGCGCAATCCTGAGGAGAGCGCAGACTTGGCGAAATACAAGAACTACCTGCGAGACATGGAAGCAAACCTTCCGATCGAAGACGAGCACAAGAATTTCCAGCGTGGCTTCGAAAGCCCAATCGCAGTAGCGGATCAGGTCCACGGCGGCGGCGATAATGTACCCGGTGTGCAAACTATCGCCTTCAATCTGCCTAACGACGAGCGTGTGCGTGAGGCCAAAGGTGCAAAGAAGGTCATTCTCGCCAATGTGCTGGGCGCGAAGTACGAGAGGATACTCGATCCTATCGGGGACGTCGTTCTCAAGCCTGATCAGGCGGAACTTGTGGCGAAGAAGTACATGGAACTTTTCACCTTGTTCCACGAGCTTTCACATAGCCTAGGCCCTGGCACGATCACGGTCGACGGCCGTCAGACTACGGTGAACGAGGAACTGAAGGAGCAGTATTCAGCGCTCGAAGAATCCAAGGCCGACGTCATGGGCATGTGGAACCTCATGTTCATGATGGAGAAAGGCGAATTGCCCACGTCGGAAAAGGAAAGCGCGCTTGCCAGCTACATGGCTGGACTTTTCCGCTCGATGCGCTTTGGTATCGACGAGGCCCATGGCAAGGGCGCTGCACTCCAATACGGTTATCTCAAGGAGAAGGGCGCGTTTCGCTGGGATGCGTCGGCCCGTCGCTATGTTGTCGACTATGCGAAATTGGAAACCGGCATCCGTGATTTGCTTCATGACCAACTGATGTTGCAGGCTCGCGGTGATTACGAAGGTACCAAAGCGTTCTTTGACCGCTACGCAAAGCTCGATGATTGGGCCCGCGGCAGGTTCGCCGCAATGTCTTCCATTCCAGTCGACATTCAGCCGATTTATCCTGACGAAGTTTGATTGAGTGCGCCCGCCTCTAGAGGGGGGCGGGCGCAATCGCCTTATTGTTTGGAGCCCTCCATGATAGTGCCGTTCTGGTGCAACGTGACCGAGGTGACTTCACCTGCAGTGTCTCGATCGAAGACGAGCTTCGCGTCGACAACTTTGAGGAAGAATTGGTCAGGCCCCTTTGCGAACACGGGAAAAGCTGACTGATTGGTCGCCTGCGTCATCAGTTGATCGCCCTCAACCCAGAATTTAAGAATAAAACCGGGAGCAAGCTCGTAACTGCCTTCGTATTCGCGAAGGCTAGCTGAATCGACGGCGACTTCCGTCCGCTCGGATGCCAACTCTATTTCGCCGCCGCGGGCGAGCGTAACCAGCGACTGGCCGAGCCGGTTGGCAGCTCCACCATTGATATTGGCGAGGACGGCCACGGTAATGTCACGTTCGGGGTCATGAGCCAGAAAGGCGTTGAAGCCCTCGATCCCACCGCCGTGCCAGATCAATTGCCCATCCTCGTCTTCGGTGACGAGCAGACCCATGGCGTAGGACGATCCGGGCATCGCTTCGACTGCAGGATCGGTCATCAAGGCGACCGTTTCAGGCTTCAGTACCTTTCCACCGAATAGTCCACGCTGCCACTTCAAGAGGTCGCCCGTGGTCGAATAAAGCGCGCCAGCACCACTCGGAATGCCCATATCAACGTAATCAGCATTGAGCGGGCCGCTGTCCGACGGAGAGTAGCCGGATGCGCGCTTGGGTACGATCTGGGCGGTCAGGTCGATCGCGGTGTTGTCCATTCCGAGAGAGGTGAAGAAATTCTCCTCGATGAAATCGCTGTAGGACTGGCCCGATACCTCTTCCACAACTGCGGTGAGCAGGAGGTAGCCCGAATTGGAGTAACTCCATTTCCACCCGGCGGAAAGTCCAGTTCTTTGTCAGCGAAGCGCGAGATCATCTCGTCGCGTGTTGTCGGGAGAAACTTTCATCGGGAAAACTCGTCGAAATTCGTGACGTTGGGAATACCTGACGTATGGTGCAGCAGGTGCCGGAGAGTGATCCCGTCCCAGCTTAACGGAGCTTCCGGCCAATAGGTTTTCACCGGCTGATCGATATCGAGTTGGCCGCGCTCCTGCAGCAAAAGGATCGCGGTAGCTGTGAATTGCTTGGTCACGGAGCCGATCCGAAATTTCGTATCGGTGGTATTGGAAATATCCCATTCCAGATTTGCCGAACCGTAGCCCTTGTCGAGCAGGATTTCATCTCCGATGGCGACGAGTGCGGTGCCCATGAAGCTGTTGTCTTGCGAAGACGCGGAGACGGCCTCGTCCATCCGCTCGGCATCCTGGGCCAAGCCGGTGGTTGAGCCAAACACGATCATTGCGGGGGCTAAGGCCAAAGCGGCCCGGCGAAGCTGTTTCATAGTCCCTCCCTTGGTGACTTGCTCTAGTAATACACCTTACTGAATTGAATACAAGTCAATCACCCGAGGGAGCACTCAGTCATCTACAGAGCGAGACGGCTCGGACAGATAACCGAGAGCTATCATAAAGCCGAGTATCGACGAAGCTCCGTAGCCAGCGAGAGGCACGGGGTAAGGGCCGACGAAGGACGATCCGAGAAATGCGAGATAGACTACGATGAGCGCTTGCCTCTGCGGCGGCGAGCCGTGCTTGCTCCTCAGCAGGTAAAAGACTGGAGCGAGCAGGAGGACTCCAAGTCCGACAGCTTGGGTTGGCACCCCCAGCTCCTGCCAAAGCATTGGGATCAGATATTCGACGAATGGAACCGACGGAGGAGAAGGGAGCTGAAAGAGGAAGCTGCCGACAATCAGCCCGGCCGCTGCGAATGATAATCCCCACCATTGTCGCTGTGTCCACGCCGAGACGCCCAACGCCCCAGTTACCGCGAAAGCGGCGGTAGCGTCGGGCTGCAGGGAAACAATGAGGAGCGCAGCAGCCAGAAATGCCAAGCCCAACTTTTTGTCCCGCGAGGTTGTGAGAGCAAGCAATGGGACCGTTAGCAGCCCGGAATTCAAGGCGAGTGGGCCCAGCGGCAACCACCGGGTCACACCGTCCACTTCTGGCCCGGTAAGAAGGGGTAAAGCTAACGTAACTAGAACGGCACCACTCACCATCCGGAGGTTCGCGATGGTGAGCCGGGCACGGCAAAAGTGTATTGCTAGCATACCAAGCAGGAATGCAGCGCCATTCACCAGAGCATAATGTCTGGGGGCATCGTGCCACAGGAGCACTAACACTCCGCCAAGAATGGGAAAGGCGACCGTCCGGGAGAGCTCTAAAGTCCGCCGGATCGATCGCCTCTCGCTCATGACAGGATGTGTTGTCTAAACGTGGATGGGCTTGCCCTGAACGGCCATCGCCGCTTCCTTGATCGCTTCGGAATGCGTCGGATGGGCATGGCAGGTGTAAGCGATGTCTTCACTCGTCGCGCCAAATTCCATGGCCTGTGCGGCCTGGGCAATCATCGTACCGGCCACGCTGGCGATAGCCCACACGCCCAATACCCGGTCGGTATCAGCTTCGGCGATGATCTTCACGAAGCCATCGGGCTCGTGATTGGTCTTGGCACGGCTGTTCGCCATCATCGGGAACTTGCCGATTTTTACCTTGGTCTTGTCGCCGCCCATCTTTTCGATGGCTTCTTCGGTGGTAAGACCGACGCCGGCGAATTCTGGCCACGTGTAGACCACGCCCGGAATGATATCGTGGTTGACGATGCCCGTCTGTCCGGCAATGTTCTCGGCGCAAGCAATGCCTTCATCTTCCGCCTTGTGCGCGAGCATCGGGCCGGGGGCGACATCGCCAATAGCCCAGACGCCGTCGACAGCGGTGCGGAAATCATGATCGACTTCGATTTGACCACGCTTATTCGTTTCCAAACCGATCGCTTCTAGGCCCAGGCCGTCCGTATTCGGACGACGTCCGATAGATACCAACACGCAATCGGCTTCCAGCGTTTCTGAATCGCCGCCAGCAGCGGGTTCAAGCGTCAGTGTGGCTTTCTCACCGTCGACTTTGCAGCCTGTAACCTTGGTCGACAGACGCAATTCCATACCCTGTTTTTTGAAGATCTTGGCCGCTTCCTTGCGGACATCATCGTCCATGCCGGGCAGCAGCTTGTCGAGATACTCGACCACGATCACTTCGGCCCCGAGGCGATTCCAGACAGAACCCAGTTCCAGACCGATTACACCGCCGCCGATGACGACCATCTTTTTCGGTACCGAGGCAAGCTCGAGCGCGCCGGTGGAGTCCACCACAACCTGTGCGTCATTGTCGACTTCTACCCCGGGCAGCGGGGTAACAGAGGAGCCGGTAGCGATGATGACATTCTGCGCGGTTACGGTCTCATCGCCCACTTTCACGGTGTGGGCGTCCTTGAAAGTGGCATGGCCTTTTTTCCAGTCGACCTTGTTCTTCTTGAACAGGAACTCGATCCCGCCGGTCAGACCCTTTACCGCATCGCGGCGCTGGGCGTGCATTTTGTCGAGGTTGAGTTTCGGCGCAACTTCAATGCCCATATCAGACATTGCGCCGTTCGCCGCGGCATCGAAGAACTCGGATGCGTGCAGCATCGCCTTGGAAGGTATGCAACCCACGTTGAGACAGGTGCCGCCCAAAGTTTCGCGGCTTTCGGCACACGCGGTCTTGAGGCCGAGTTGTGCAGCACGGATCGCGGCAACATAGCCACCCGGGCCAGCGCCGATGACGAGAACGTCGTAGTCGTATTCAGCCATGTGTCTTTCCTCAGAGGTCGATCAGCATCCGGGTCGGATCTTCGATCGCTTCCTTGATGATTTTCAGGGCGGTGACAGCCTCGCGGCCGTCGATTAGGCGGTGGTCGTAGGACAGGGCGATGTACATCATCGGACGGATGACGATTTCGCCGTCCACGACGACCGGGCGATCCTCAATGCGGTGGAGGCCGAGCACGGCGCTCTGCGGCGGATTGATGATCGGGGTCGACATCAGCGATCCGAAAACGCCGCCGTTGGAAATGGTGAAGGTACCGCCCTTCATGTCTTCCATCGTCAGCGTGCCTTCCTTGGCGCGCTTGCCGAAATCCGCGATGTCCTTTTCGATACGCGCAAAGCCCTTGTCCTGCGCGTCACGAATAACGGGGACGACGAGGCCATTGGGCGCGCTGACAGCGACCGAGATGTCCACGTAGTCGTGATAGACGATCTCATCGCCTTCGATATATGCATTGACCGCGGGCACGTCCTTCAGTGCAAGGCAAGCGGCCTTGGCGAAGAAACCCATAAAGCCGAGACGGATATCGTGCTTTTTGGCGAAGATGTCCTTGTATTTGGCGCGGGCCTCCATGACGGCAGACATGTCGACATCGTTGAAGGTCGTGAGCAGGGCTGCGTTGTCTTGCGCACCCTTCAAACGTTTGGCGATCGTCTGACGCATGCGCGTCATCTTTACGCGTTCCTCGCGGCGTTCGCCGGTTGCAGCGGGAGCCGGGGCAGGGGCAGGCGCCGATGGAGCAGGTGCCGGGCTGTCGCCCTTGGCCTTGGCAGCCGCGATCACGTCTTCCTTGGTCAGGCGGCCGTCCTTACCGGTGCCCTTGATGGTGGAAGGATCGACACCGTGTTCCAGGACGGCGCGGCGCACTGCAGGCGAAAGAGTCTGCGATGCATCCGACGATGCTGCGGGAGCAGGTGATTCCTCGCGCTCCTTCTCGCCCTCTTCACGTTCTTCCTTGGCACGGCCAGCTTCGCTGCCAGAAGCTGAAGGTGCAGCGCCTTCTTCAACAACAGCTAGTACTGCGCCAACTTCGACGGTGTCGCCGACCGCGACCTTGAATTCCTTGATCACACCGGCAACTGGTGAAGGTGCCTCAACGGCGACCTTGTCGGTTTCCAGGCTGACGATCGGCTCGTCGACTGCAACCGCATCGCCGACATTCTTCAGCAGTTCGCCGATGGAGGCTTCGGTTACGCTCTCGCCGAGCGTCGGGACTTTGACTTCTGTGGCCATGGCTTAATGTTCCTTTTCAGGCCTCAATCAATTGCACGTGCTGGTGGCGGCGGAATTGTCGCCGTCATTCAAGCCGAGCGCGATATTCACGAGTGCTTCCTGCTGAATCTGGTGGCGGCTGGCAAAGCCGGTAGCAGGTGATGCGGCGACTTCGCGGCCGGCATAGCAGGGACGCATACCGTCCTTGCCGGCCTTGGTCGCGGCTTCTTCGATCAGGCGATCGACGAAGAACCATGCGCCGTTGTTCTTCGGCTCTTCCTGGCACCATACGATGGTTTCCAGATTGGTCATCCGTTCGAGGCGCGCAGCCAGAGGTTCGCCCGGGAAAGGATAGAGCTGTTCGATACGCACGATTGAAACGTCATCCATTTCGGCTTCGTTGCGGCGCTGCATGAGATCGTAGGCGACCTTTCCGCTGCACAGGACGAGGCGTTTGACCTTGCTATCCTCGATCTCGGTCAGATCCGACTTGATCCGCATGAAGTGATGATCGTCCATGAACTCCTTGGCGCTAGATTTCGCCAGCGGATGGCGAAGGAGCGATTTGGGGGTCATGATGACCAGCGGCTTGCGGAAAGACCGCAACATCTGGCGGCGAAGAACATGGAAGTAGTTCGCCGGAGTTGTGATGTTGCAGACCTGGATGTTGTCGTTTGCACAGAGCTGCAGAAAACGTTCGAGACGTGCCGAGCTATGTTCTGGTCCCTGACCTTCGTAACCATGCGGCAGCAGCAGGACGAGGCCATTTGCACGTAGCCATTTTACTTCGCCGGCGGCAATGAACTGGTCGATGATGATCTGCGCGCCGTTGGCGAAATCGCCGAATTGCGCTTCC
Organism: uncultured Erythrobacter sp.; assembly: GCA_947504155.1. Classification (GTDB taxonomy): domain Bacteria; phylum Pseudomonadota; class Alphaproteobacteria; order Sphingomonadales; family Sphingomonadaceae; genus Qipengyuania. Next base: position 467,081 of record CANNGF010000001.1, on the reverse strand, counting down.
CACATCACCAGGCTCTTCGGATCCGCCATGGCGAAGCCATATTCGAAGCCGAGCACGCCGTATTCAGAAAGCGGGCTGTCGTAGACCTCGAACTTGCCGTGGGGCAGGGTGGAGAGCGGGATATACTTACCCTCGTCCTGCTGGTCGATCCAGACTGCATGGCGCTGGCTGAAGGTACCGCGGCCCGAATCCTGGCCCGAAAGACGGACGCCGAAGCCTTCGGTCACCAGACTGCCGAAGGCGAGCGCTTCGCCCGTCGCCCAATCGAACCCTTCGCCGCTGGCGAACATTTCGCGCTTGGCGTCGAGCACGCGGCCAAGCGTCTTGTGAATGGTCACATCATCCGGCACGGTCGTAAGCGTACGGCCAAGGCTGTCGAACAGCTTCTTGTCGATGCCCGAATCCACATTGCGGCGCGCCGTTTCGGGATCGGCCGGCTTGTTCATGCCTGCCCAGCGCCCACCGAACCAGTCGGCCTCGTTCGGCTTATAGTCTTTCGATGCGGTGAATTCTTCCTCGAGATGTTCGTTGAATTCCGCGCAGAGGCCGTCGGCATAGCCTTTGTCGATCACGCCTTCGGCTTCGAGCCGCTTCGTATAGAGCTCGCTCACCTTGGGGTGCTTGCGGATTTCATCGTACATCACCGGCTGGGTGAACTTGGGCTCGTCGCCCTCGTTATGGCCGAAGCGGCGATAGCACCACATGTCTATCACGATGTCGCGGCCGAAGGTCTGGCGATATTCGATTGCCAGCTTGCAGGCGAAGGTGACCGCTTCCGGATCGTCGCCATTAACGTGAAGGATCGGCGCCTGAACACCCTTCGCCACATCGCTGGGGTAGGGTGATGAACGCGCAAACTGCGGGCTGGTCGTGAAGCCGATCTGGTTGTTGATGACGAAATGCAGGCACCCGCCGGTATTGTAGCCGCGCACGCCCGAGAAGCCGAGACATTCCCACACGATACCCTGGCCCGCGAAGGCCGCGTCGCCATGGAGAAGCACGGGCAAAACCTGCTCATGCTTCTTCAGATCGTCACGGATGGCCTGCTGGGCGCGGCTTTTGCCGAGCACGACGGGGTTCACCGCTTCGAGGTGGCTGGGGTTGGGCACGAGGCTCATGTGCACATCGATGCCGTCGAATGTACGGTCAGTGCTGGTTCCGAGGTGGTATTTTACATCGCCTGAGCCGCCGACATCATCGGGATTGGAAGAACCGCCCGAAAATTCGTGGAAGATGACCTTGTAGGGCTTGCCCATGACGTTAGCGAGCACGTTGAGGCGGCCGCGGTGGGCCATGCCGTAGATGATCTCGCGCACGCCCAGCTGGCCGCCGTATTTGATGACGGCTTCCAGCGCCGGGATCATGCTTTCGCCGCCATCGAGACCGAAACGCTTGGTGCCGACGTATTTCTTACCGAGGAACTTCTCGTACTGCTCGCCGCGGATCACGGCTGCGAGAATGGCGCGTTTGCCTTCCTCGGTGAACTGGATCGTGTCTTCCGGCGTCTCGAACTTGTCCTGGAGGAAACGGCGTTCCTCCGTATCCGAGATATGCATATATTCGAGACCGACCTTGCCGCAGTAGGTCTCGCGCAGGACGCGGTAAAGCTCACCCACGGTGACCCATTCGAAACCGAATACGCCGCCGACATAAACCTCACGGTCTTCCTGACCCTGAAAGCCATGCCATTCGAGCGTGAGGTCTTCGGGAATGTCGCGATGCGAAAGGCCCAGCGGGTCGAGATCGGCAGCGAGATGCCCGCGCACACGGTAGAGCCGCACCAGCAGCATCGCGCGGATGCTGTCGTCGGCTGCCTGTTCGATCGCCTTGGGATCGGCAGCCTTTCCAGCCTTTTCTGCCGCCTGCTTGACGGCAATCCGCATCTGCGTGGGATCGAGCGCTGCGGTCAGATCCGCATCGCTGTCGACCACTTGCTGCAGCCAGCTTGGGTTACCCCAGCTTGGACCCTGCTGTGGACCTTCCTGGTCGCCCATCTCGGGCAGAAAATTCTGGCTCTCGTTACCCATCGGGTCACCTTTCGCGCCGACCTGCGTGTCGGCTCATACTGCCAATGCCTCGGCGGCGCGGAAGGCTCCCGGGGAGGAGAAAACCTTTCCGCGCTGCGTGATCAGGCGAGTTCCTTCAGCATCGCGTCGAGCGTGGTGCCGAGTTCGCTGGGCGAAGGCGAGACGCGGATGCCCGCATCTTCCATCGCTGCAATCTTGTCGTCCGCGCCGCCCTGGCCGCCCGAAACGATGGCGCCAGCGTGGCCCATGCGGCGGCCCGGAGGTGCCGTGCGGCCTGCGATGAAGCCGACCATCGGCTTCTTGCGGCCCTTGGCAGCCTGTTCCTTGATGAAGGCTGCGGCCTCTTCTTCCGCGCTGCCGCCGATCTCGCCGATCATGATGATCGACTTGGTATCGTCGTCGTCGAGGAAGAGGTCGAGCACGTCGATGAAGTTGGTGCCGTTGACCGGGTCGCCGCCGATGCCGACCGCAGTGGTCTGGCCGAGCCCGACCATCGTGGTCTGGTGGACGGCTTCATAGGTCAGCGTGCCCGAGCGCGAAACCACGCCGACGCTGCCCTTCTTGAAGATCGAGCCGGGCATGATGCCAATCTTGCATTCGCCGGGCGTCAGAACGCCCGGGCAGTTCGGTCCGATCAGGCGCGACTTGGAGCCGGTGAGGGCAGCCTTCACCTTGACCATGTCGAGCACCGGAATGCCTTCGGTAATGGCAACAATGAGTTCAATCTCGGCGTCGATCGCCTCGAGAATGGCGTCGGCCGCGAATGGCGGCGGCACGTAGATGCACGAAGCGGTCGCGCCGGTTTCGGCCTTGGCTTCCTTGACGGTGTTGAACTGCGGCAGGCCGATATGGTCGGTTTCGCCCTTACCGGGGGTCACGCCCGCAACCATCTGCGTCCCGTAATCGAGCGCCTGCTGCGTGTGGAAAGTGCCGGTATTGCCGGTCATACCCTGGGTGATGACCTTGGTATTCTTGTCTACGAGGATGCTCATCGCGCCTCTCCTGTTCGAAAATGGTTTTTGTTAGGCCAGCGAGCTATCCAGGCCTTTGCAAGCCTCGAGAAGTTCCTCGACCGCGTCGGTCGAAACCTTGAGGTTGCTCTTCTCTTCGTCCGACAGCTCGATTTCGATCACTTCCTCGGTGCCGCCCGCGCCGATCACGGTGGGGACGCCGACATAGAGACCGTCGAGGCCGTATTTGCCTTCGACATAGCTGGCGCAGGGCAAGATGCGCTTGCTGTCGTTGAGATAGGCTTCGGCCATCGCGATCGCGCTGGTGGCGGGGGCGTAATAAGCCGAGCCGTTGCCGAGCAGGCCGACGATCTCGCCGCCGCCCTTGCGGGTGCGGTCCACGATCTCATCGATGCGGCCCTGATCGACGCCCTTAATCTTGGCGAAATCGTTGACCGGGATGCCGTTGATCGTGGTGTAGCTGGTAACGGGGACCATGGTGTCGCCGTGGCCGCCGAGGACGAATGCGTTCACGTCCTTCACCGAAACATCGAATTCCCATGCAAGGAAGGTCGCGAAGCGCGCGCTGTCGAGCACGCCGGCCATGCCGACGACCTTGTTGTGCGGTAGGCCGCTGAATTCGCGCAGTGCCCAGACCATCGCATCGAGCGGGTTGGTAATGCAGATCACGAAAGCGTCGGCGCAGTTGTTCTTGATGCCTTCTCCGACCGACTTCATCACCTTGAGGTTGATGCCGAGCAGGTCGTCACGGCTCATGCCGGGCTTGCGGGGCACACCTGCAGTCACGATCACGACGTCCGCACCGGCGATGTCGGCATAATCGTTCGAACCGGTAATCTTGGCGTCGAAGCCTTCGACAGGGCCGCACTGGCTGAGATCGAGCGCTTTGCCCTGCGGCATGCCTTCCGCGATGTCGAACAGGACGATGTCGCCCATTTCCTTCTTCGCGGCGAGATGGGCGAGCGTGCCGCCGATCATGCCGGAACCAATAAGCGCGATCTTCTTGCGTGCCATAGGGGGATGCGTCCTTTACGAGCCTCGCGGGACGGTGATGCCTGGACCGCTATGGCGCGACGCCTGTCCCGCGTGGGTGCGCGCGCCCGGTGTTCGGACTGCGACCTAGGCCCGCGAAATAGGGATTGCAACCACTAAGGGGCTGAGCTTGCAAACTATCTTTGAAAATGGTTCGCAGTTGCAATAAGGCTTAGGTTTTGGCGCGATGCTTATCAGACGTCCAAGGGTAACTCCGGTTCCGGATTGCGAGAAATATGAGGTTTCACGCTACGCAGCGCAGGTATATGTGGCGATGTCCGCAAGCGATCAGCCCAGAAGGCGTGTTTCGGCGAGGCCCCTGCCGGCTTCGAAGCGGGCGGCAGCGGGTGCGTCTAGCTCGCGGCAGATCCCCAACCAATAACGATAGTCCTCGTCATGCGCTGCGGCAGCAGCGGCGGAGGCATTACCGAGAGCGACCTTGGCCGCACGCAGTCCGTGAGCGGCGAAATGGCGCAGGGCGTCTTCTGTCGTGTTTCTCATCTCTGGGATTATCCTGTCATGATCATTGGCCGCGAGCTTAAGCGGGCCACGTTTCAGGATTCTTGCAAGCGGCGTATTTGCTGCATTGCGCGCGGGCGCAAATCGAATGGGCATAGATCCTTCATCTCCCTGACCTGCCGGTCCCCACCGGCGATCCCCATGCATGAGATTATAGGATGAAACGACCTAAAGAGGAGTTCCGTAGCTTGGTTTAGTGCCTGTTAACCACGCGCTACCGGTGAGCGCATTACCAGCGCTTGTCAGCCGTGAAGGGGCCACCTAAAGGCGCGCGACAATGGGCTGAGCCATGGCGCTTTCGCTCTCGGGAACTAGCCGCCAGTGTTTATCGATCGTCGGCGGCAGTTTGCGCCTGATTGGAGCTTTCGTGTATAAATATCTGTTTCTTATTACTGTTTCGGCATTCTCGGTTTCAGCACAGGCACAGGAATCTACTGAAGAGGCGCTTGCCGAAATCGTTGCCGCGCAGGGCGAGGCACCCCCTGTCGCCACAGCTCCCGTGGTGTTCGCCGACCGGGTCGTTTCGCCGATCACGGTGACCGCAAATGGTCTCGGCACCGACATCCGCAACACCGGCCAGGCAGTGTCAGTGATATCGGAAACCGAAATCGAAAGCGTGCAGGGTGCCGACCCCACCCGCGTCCTGCGCCGCGTTCCGGGTTTATCGCTTGCGCGCAATGGTGGAGTTGGCGGGGTTACCGGCGTCAACATCCGCGGCGCCAATGCTGAGCAGGTTCTGGTGCTCGTCGATGGCGTGCGCGTGTCCGATCCGGCATCGCCTGCAGGCGGTTTCGACTTCGGCAATTTACTGACCGGCACCATCGACAAGTTCGATATTCTGCGCGGGTCCAATAGCACGATCTGGGGATCGGACGCGGTTGGGGGCGTGATGGATATCTCCACCCGTACGGAAACGGGGGCGCGGGGCAGCTTGGAGTATGGTGCGCGCGACACTCTTTTTGCCAGTACTTCGGCGGGCGTTGACGGCGATGGCGTTTATTACGGTCTGACCGGCTCGTGGTTTTCCACCGACGGTTTCTCCGCCGCTGCAGACGGAGCCGAGCAAGACGGATTTCGCCAGATGGCGCTCGGCATGGTCACTTTCGTCGATCTGACCGATAGCCTGGAAGCTTTCGCCCATGCCAATTTCAGCGAAGGCGACCTTGAGATCGACGGCTTTTCGTCCGCGCCGCCCTATGGACTGGTGGACACCGCCGATACGCAGAAGACCACCCGCCAGTGGGGCGATGTCGGACTTGCATACTACGGCAACGACCTGACCCTTCGCGGCAGTTACAGCCTAGCCGATACCGAACGGACAAACCGCAATGGCGAAGGGCAGGAAACCTTCGCCAGCGATGGACACAGCCAGCGCCTGGCCCTGCGCGGGGAGTATCGTCTGCTTGGCGGTCTTGTCGCGGCTTTCGGTGCAGAGCACGAATGGAGTGAGTACCGCACCAGCACGGATGGCACGGCAGAAGTCGAGACGACTGGCGTTTATGCGCAACTGGGCTGGGTTATGGGGCCGCTTGCTGCCCATGCAGGGGGCCGGGTCGACGATCATGAGAACTTCGGAACCGAAGCGACCTTCAGCGGCGATGTCAGCTACCGGATGAGCGGCGACTTGCGCCTTCGGGCCAGTGTGGGAGAAGGCTTCAAGGCCCCGACCCTCTACCAGCTCTATTCCGACTACGGGAATCAGGACCTTGCGCCGGAGCACAGCACCAGCTTCGACCTGGGTATTGAAAAGGGCCAGCGGGAAGCCGGGCTCTTTTGGGCGCTGACTGGTTTCCGGCGGGATAGCGAGGACCTTATCGGCTACGTCTCCTGCTTCGGCGCGGGCGCTCCGGCCATCTGCACTCCGGGCCAGTTCGGCGTATACCAGAACGTTGGCCGTGCACGGGCGCAAGGTCTCGAGGCGGAAGCGGGTATCGATCTGGTCGAAGGGTTGCGGCTGGCCGGTGTCTATAGCTTTGTCGATAGCGAGAACCGGGAGACCGGTCTCGATCTCGCACGCCGTCCGCGACACTTCGGGACACTGTTTGCCGATTACCGGACTGGCTTCGGTCTTGATCTGGGAGCGGACCTGCGCATCAGCGGGCCGCGTTACGACGATCCGGCGAACCTAACTCGTCTGGACGGCTATGAAGTGCTGGACCTACGCGCCGCCATAACGGTGGACGAAAAACTGGAGATATTCGGGCGGGTCGAGAATGTCTTCGATGCCGAATACCAGACCGTTTCCGGTTATGGCACGGCGGGCAGGGGGGCTTCCGTCGGCGTTCGCGCGAAAATGTAACTTGCATCTGAGGGCCGGTGTTGTCCGGCACTGGCCCGGGTGCAGATCGTTGTTCCGGCATGGAACGAAACGCCCTGGTTGCGCAATGGTTTGCCCTCACTCGAGAGCTTATGCCCGCCTGCGCGGCAGAGCGTGGCTGGCCGGTGCGGTTGGATCACTGTTTTCAGCGCATCCTGCTGGACAATGCTGTGGGCGCGAAATGGAGCGACCACCTCGCTTCGCCCGCATACAAAAACGCACCCGAACGGGTGCTGGAGGACGCTATATCCCTTGGTGAGGATTGCGTCGCTGGAAGGGCGGATCTGGCGGTCCTCAACCGCTTATCGCTGGAATGGCGGGGCAAGCGCAAACGCCTGCCCCGCTGAATTCCCTTAATTGGTTGCCGAACCCGGCAACGCACCGTCGGATACTTCGCTGTCCGCTGCTTCGTCGCCAGCGATCAGGCCGCGAGCTTCGAGCATCGGGGTCACGTCGGGTGCGCGACCGGCGAAATTTTCGAACATCTTGAAGTAGTCCATCGTGCCGCCGCGGCTGAGCACGGTTTCGCGATAGTGATCGCCATTGGCGCGCGTAAGCCCGCCGTTTTCCATGAACCATTTGCGGCTGTCGCGGTCGAGCATCTCGGTCCACAGATAGCTGTAGTAACCGGCCGAATAGCCTGTCGGACCGCTAAAGATGTGGTTGAAATAGGTGCTGCGATAGCGCGGCGGAACCAGATCGATTTCCAACCCGAGTTCCTTCAGCGAATTGCGCTCGAACGCATCGACCTTGGCGGGAGTATCCAACGCAGCAGCCTCTTCCTTCGAAAGAGCGGCCCACTTCATGTCCAGCAGCGCAGCTTCGACGGTTTCGCCGAAATCATAGCCCTGATTGAACTTCGAAGCGGCTTCGATCTTGTCGATCATCGCCTGCGGGATAGTTTCACCGGTCTGATAGTGCTTGGCGTAGTTCGACAGCACTTCAGGATAGGTCGCCCACATCTCGTTGACTTGGCTCGGATACTCCACGAAATCGCGCGCCGTGGCAGTGCCCGAAAGGCTTTCATAGCGCTGGTTGGCGAAGAAGCCGTGCAGCGCGTGGCCGAATTCATGGAACAGCGTGTTCACATTGTCGAAGCTGACCAGCTGCGGTTCGCCCGCCGGTGCCTTCGGGATGTTGAGCACGTTGTAGATCACCGGCTTGGTGTCCCACAGGAAGCTCTGGTCCACGAAGTTGCTCATCCAGGCACCGCCACGCTTCGACGGACGCTGGAACGGGTCGAAGTAGAACAGCCCCAGTTCGCTGCCATCGCGATCGAACACGGTGTAGGTCCACACATCGGGATGATAGACCGGCAGATCGGTGCGGCGTTCGAAGCGCAGGCCGTAGAGCTTGCCCGCAGCGTAGAACACACCGTCTTCCAGCACCTTGTCGAGCTGGAAATACTCGGTCATCGCATCTTCATCGAGATCGAACTGTTCGGCCTTGATGCGGTTGGCATAGCGATACCAGTCCCACGGCTTCACATCGTAATTGCCGCCATCGGCCTCGATTGCGGCGTTCAGCATCGCGGCTTCGCGGCGCTGCGTAGCGGCGAGGGCGGGCACCATCTGCTCCATAAAATCGAGCGCAGTCTTCGGCGTTTCGGCCATGCGGTCCCACATCGCGTAGGTTGCCCAGTCGGGCTGGCCGAAGAGAGAGGCCTTCTCGGCACGAAGCTCGGCGATTTCTGCGATCAGCTGACGCGTATCGAAATCGGTGGTGCCATCGGCGCGGTGGAAGCTTGCCATGAACAGTTTCTCACGCGCGGCACGGTTTTCCATGCTCGGCAGCGAGGGCTGCTGCGTGGTGTTCTGCAGGGCGAGGGCGTACTTTCCCGGGAACCCCTTCTCGGCGGCGAAATCGGCGGCGGCCTTGATATCGCTGTCGGACAGGCCGGCAAGATCGCTGCGATTGTCGAAGATGACCGGCTGGTCGGCCATGGCGGCTTTCGCTTTCTGACCGAATTCGGTGGTCAGCGTAGTCAGTTCGGTGTTGATCGCCTTTACCCGCTCGCGCTGGGCTTCGGTGAGAAGCGCGCCTGCGTGGACCATGCCCTCATAGGTGTTTTCGAGCAGCTTGGCGTCTTCGGGCGTCATGCTCATCGCGGCGCGATTGTCGTAGACGGCCTTCACACGCTGGAACAGCACGGGATCGAGCGTGATGCTGTCGCCATGAGCGGTCAGCTTGGGGCTGATCTCGGTGTTGATTTCGTCGAGGCGGTCGGTGGTGTTAGTGCCGGTGAGGGCAAAGAATACGCGGCTGACGCGGCCCAGCATGCGGCCTGATTTCTCGAGTGCGACAATGGTATTGGAGAATGTCGGCGGAGCGGGATTGGCCTTGATGGCCTCAATCTCGGCCTTGTGGATGCGCATCGCCTGTTCGAATGCCGGGATGTAATCATCTTCCGAGATCGCATCGAAGTTCGGAGCCTGGAACGGCAGATCGCTGTCGGAAGCGAAATAGCCAGTACCCTTGGGTATGGAAATGCCCGCGTCTACAGCGGCGTCGGCGATGGGGTCCATTTCTCCTCCAGGAGCTGTGGTGCAGGCTGAAAGAAGGGCGGCTGCGGCAGTTGTGGCCAGAATGTGGGCCTTCATGGTCTCTCCGTATTCTTGCTGAATTCGATTTGCGAACGCGCGGATGCGCGAATTGGTTGCCATTGTGATCAGCTTGCTTGAACGAGGACTGAAGCGCAAGGGCAAGTCTGTCGCGGCCAAGCGCAGATGGCACTCTGCGAACGACAGTCAGTCGATCCGTTCGCCCTGGCCGCGCTCTGCCTGATCGCGTGCGGCCACGGCCGCTTCGTCAAGGGCCTGGCGGTTGACGGTCATCACGCGAGGGTGGCCGCCTTCATCGACGACCAGCCAGAGGGAGCCGAGTTCGAAAAAGGCACCCTGGTCCTTTTCGACCGTCATCTTCGACAGGTCGAGCCGCTGGAGCAGGTCGAGCATGCGCGCGTCGAACACGTCGTCGAACAGGGCGTCGATCTGCTCGCGGCTGAGTTCCTGCCGCTCTCCATCTTGCGAGATGTAGAGCAAAGGAATGCCCAACTGGTCCAGAATGCGAGCCTTGTTCCCGCTTTTCGCGGCATCGCGCAGCGCGGAAATCGCCGCTTCGAACTGGCTGGGGGTTGCGCCAGTGGCGCAGGAAATGGCGCCGCCCTTTACGGTATCGTTCGCGCGATCGAATTCGATGTCCGTATCCTCTTGCTCCGACCACGCCATCAGCAGACAGCTTTCAGCCGGATCGGCGCTGGCATTTGCCTCCACCGTCTTCAGCAGGTTCTGGCGCGCGGGGGTTTGCGCATTCGTGTCGCTCGACACAGGGGAGCAGGCGCCGGTCATGGCGGCGACTAAGAGAGACAGGGGCAGGCGGGAAACTAGAATCATTTTATCCGTGCGGAATAAGTGCAAAGTGGTTCGTAGAGCGACCCCTGCTCGCGGAGATGGCTTTCGTACAATATGTAGTCTTCGACACGCCAGGGGCCAAGGTTTACCGCCCCCTGCCTCGTCAAAAATGTACCGAGAGGGCCGCTGCCCTGATTGAGGCGTGCGAGCGTAATGTGGGGCACGAATTTTCGCCGTTCGGGCTCGATGCCGCATTTCACGCAAATGCGATCGAGCTTTTTGTGCAGCGCCAATAGCCGGTCATCCGGCCGTACCCTGGCATATAACTGTCTCGGAACGCCCTTCTTTTCGAAATAGGAGCATCCTTCGATAGATATTTCGAAGGGAGAGAAGGCTATGTGGCGCGCCGCATTGGCTACGTCCTCGGCTGTTCGTTCATCTGTTTCGCCGATGTAACGCAACGTGAGGTGGAGCTGATAGTCATCCTGCCACCGCGCGCCGTCCACCTGCTCCATAAGTGAAAGCAAGCTCTCGCGAACTGAAGCGGGCGGCCGAACAGCGAAGAACAGGCGGCAGCTCATGCCGAACCCCTATCACGAGATGGTCGACGAAATTTCCCGCGGATCTTCGTAGGTTGCGTCCATGAAAATCTGGGCACGGCGTTCGGATCTGAACTCAAGTCCGCGGGCCACACGGCCGGCGGCATGGGTATAATCCAGCTCCGCCGCGATCGCTTCGTAATCGGCATTCGCGATGGCTGCGTTCAGGCGAGGACTTTCCCGTTCCGAGACGTTGCCGAGGCCGACGTTATAGACCAGATCGAGCAGCGCGTCGAATTCGTGCTGATGCAATAGAAGGTTGCCAACAAGCATGCGTACGCCGCGTTCGGCAGTGATCAGGTCGCTCTCGAGAAAGTCGATTACCTTTTCGTCACTGATGCGGTCGCCAACGCGCAGATTGTCTGCGGGGCGAATAAGGTGGCCAACGCCGACTGTCGGGTAACCGGCAACGTCGCGATACACGGTGTATCGCACGCCTTCTTCCTCGATCAGCGCCTGTTTGAACTCTTCACTCGCCATCAGCAGCGCTGCGGGCTTGCGGACTTCGTCCTGCGGTGTGATTGCCATCGAGAATTCGCTGGCAGGGGCGCGCGACTTCTGCACGGGGCCGGTAAAGGCACCCAGGCTCATCGCGCCGACGCCCATCATCAGCGAAGCGCGCTTGCGCGTCGATAGCTTCGGCTTGACGCTGTAGACCTTTGACGCGGCCCGGCGGGCTCGCTTGAGCTCGTCACGATGGCGACGATGCCTGCGTATACGCCCGATCAGGCCAAGCGCATTCTTCTGCTCGCCTGCATGCGGGGTCGACGTCCATTTTTCGTTTTCCAGCGGCCGATCGAGTTCTTCCATCAATTTCTTCAGCCGCTCGCTCTGTAGCGAATTCTTGGCGGCGGGACGAAGGGAAGAGATGTCGGTCGGCGCGGTGCTCTCTCGCTTGTTCTGTTCTGACATTGTGCGGTGCGCCTCGTATAACTGTATTCTGCTGCCGGTCAGACGCGATTTCGTCTCCCGGGAAGCTCATCCAATCGAGCGAAATATAATTGCATCGGGATGGCCATATGTGTCTTTAGAACGGTTCGCGGGACCGATTGGGTCCTCAGTTCACCGTATCTGGGCCACAGATGGGGGGCTGATCGTGTTCAATCGTCCGGCCAGACGAGTCCGGGAAACTTCGTGCGGCTCTCTGGTTGGAATTGGCGAAGCGCGTTCCATATGGTCTGCACGTCACGGCTCTCGCTTCGGGTCTTGAAGACCTTTCAACGCGGCGGCGGCAACGTCTCTTGACAGTTTCGAACAGAACAGGAACACGCCTCCTTTATGGCATTAACGAAAATCTCCGTCCGCGGCGCGCGTGAACACAATCTCAAGGGCGTCGATATCGACCTGCCGCGCGATGCGCTGATCGTGATCACCGGGCTGTCCGGTTCGGGTAAGAGCTCGCTCGCCTTCGATACGATCTATGCCGAGGGGCAGCGGCGCTATGTCGAAAGCCTGAGCGCCTATGCGCGCCAGTTCCTCGAAATGATGCAGAAGCCCGATGTCGAGCATATCGACGGGCTCAGCCCCGCCATCTCGATCGAGCAGAAGACGACGAGCCGCAACCCCCGCTCGACCGTGGCGACGGTGACCGAGATATACGACTACATGCGTCTGCTGTGGGCGCGGGTGGGTGTGCCCTATTCGCCGGCCACCGGCCTGCCGATCGAGGCGCAGACCGTGTCCAACATGGTCGACCGGGTGATGGCGCTGCCCGAAGGCACGCGGCTATACCTGCTCGCGCCGGTCGTGCGCGGGCGCAAGGGCGAATATCGTAAGGAACTGGCCGAATGGCAGAAGGCCGGCTTCACCCGCGTGCGCATTGATGGCGAGATGTACGGCATTGAGGAAGCGCCTGCGCTCGACAAGAAGTTCAAGCATGACATCGAGGTGGTAGTCGATCGCCTTGCCGTGAAAGAAGGCATCGAAACGCGGCTGGCCGACAGCTTCGAGCAGGCGCTGAAGCTGGCCGATGGCCTGGCCTATGTCGATCTGGCCGATGGCGTGGTGCCGGGGCGCGAGGAAGAGGGCGAGGCTGGCGGCGCGATGAAGGGGGCGGGGCTGCCTGCCAACCGCATCGTCTTCTCCGAGAAATTCTCCTGCCCGGTTTCGGGCTTCACCATCGAGGAAGTCGAACCGCGCCTGTTCTCGTTCAACGCGCCACAGGGGGCTTGCCCTACCTGTGACGGTATCGGCGAAAAGCAGCTGTTCGACCCGCAGCTGGTCGTGCCCAACGAGGCGCTGAGCCTGAAGAAGGGTGCCGTGGTGCCCTGGGCGAAGAGCAATCCGCCAAGCCCCTATTACATGCAGGTGCTCGCCAGCCTGGCGAAGGAATATGAGTTCGATCTCACCACGCCGTGGGAGAATTTCGACAAGGAAATCCGCGATATCATCCTCTATGGCACCAAGGGCCGCGCCATCCCGCTCACCTTCAAGGACGGGCGCAAGCAATATACGGTGAAGAAGCCGTTCGAAGGCGTCATCGGCAATCTCAACCGCCGCCTGCTGCAGACCGAAAGCGCCTGGATGCGCGAGGAGCTGGCCAAGTTCCAGACCGCGCAGCCGTGCGAGACCTGCCATGGCAAGCGCCTCAACGAAAAGGCGCTCAGCGTGAAGGTCGGCGGGCCCGATAACGCGACCGATATCGCCACCCCCACCAAGATGAGCGTGGCCGATGCGAAGGACTGGTTCCTCGCGCTGCCCGACAAGCTGGGCGACACGCAGAAGCAGATCGCCCACGCCATCCTGAAGGAAATCAACGAGCGGCTGGGCTTCCTCGACAATGTCGGGCTCGACTATCTCAACCTCGATCGCACCAGCGGCACGCTCAGCGGCGGGGAGAGCCAGCGCATCCGCCTCGCATCGCAGATCGGTTCGGGCCTGTCGGGCGTGCTCTACGTGCTCGACGAGCCCAGCATCGGCCTGCACCAGCGCGATAACGACCGCCTGCTCGAAACGCTCAAGCGCCTGCGCGATCTCGGCAATACGGTGATCGTGGTGGAGCATGACGAGGATGCGATCCGCACCGCCGATTACGTGGTCGATCTGGGCCCCGGCGCGGGCGTCCATGGGGGCGAGGTGGTGGCCGAAGGCACGCTGAAACAGGTGCTCAGGAACAAGAAGTCGCTCACCGCCGCCTATCTCACCGGCCGCCGCGCGATCGAGGTCCCGGCCACGCGCCGCAAGGGCAATGGCAAGAAGCTCACCGTGCATGGCGCGCGGGCCAACAATCTCAACAACGTCACCGCCAGCATCCCGCTCGGCACCTTTACCTGCATCACCGGCGTCTCGGGCTCGGGCAAGTCGTCCTTCACTATCGACACGCTCTATGCCTCCGCCGCGCGCACGCTCAACGGCGCGCGCGTGGTCGCGGGCGCGCACGACAAGGTCACCGGCCTGGATCATTGCGACAAGGTGATCGAGATCGACCAGTCGCCCATCGGTCGCACCCCGCGGTCCAACCCGGCCACCTACACCGGCGCCTTCACCCAGATCCGGGACTGGTTCGCCGGCCTCCCCGAAGCGCAGGCGCGCGGCTACAAGCCCGGCCGCTTCAGCTTCAACGTGAAGGGCGGCCGCTGCGAGGCGTGCCAGGGCGACGGCCTGATCAAGATCGAGATGCACTTCCTCCCCGACGTCTACGTCACCTGCGAGGAATGCGGCGGCAAGCGTTACAACCGCGAAACGCTGGAGGTGAAGTTCAAGGGCCACTCCATCGCCGACGTGCTCGACATGACGATCGAGGATGCGGAAGGCTTCTTCGAGAACGTCCCCCCGATCCGTGACAAGATGCACATGCTGAACGAAGTCGGGCTGGGCTACGTCAAGGTCGGCCAGCAGGCGACCACGCTGTCAGGCGGCGAGGCGCAGCGGGTGAAGCTGGCCAAGGAACTCAGCAAGCGCAGCACCGGCCAGACGCTCTACATTCTGGACGAGCCCACCACGGGCCTCCATTTCGAGGATGTCCGCAAGCTCCTCGAAGTGCTGCACCGGCTGGTGGACCAGGGCAATTCGGTGGTGGTGATCGAGCACAATCTCGACGTTATCAAGACCGCCGACCACATCCTCGACCTCGGCCCCGGCGGCGGCGTCCGCGGCGGCGAGATCGTGGCCGAGGGTACGCCGGAGCAAGTCGCTAGGGTGGAGGGGTCCTTTACGGGGCATTACCTCAAGCCGATGCTGGAACGACAGAAGGAAGCGGCGGAATAGCAACGGTCGGCTACGTCAGCGCAAGCTGGGATGGCCCATATAGACGGCCCACTGGTGCTGTCTAACGTCAATGCTGGGCTTAGCTTAATAGGGGGTGGACGCGTCGCTGAGCGTGAGCAACGACAGTCGGAAGTCGGGATTTCTGTGAATAACGGAAACACGTCTTAGTTGTCTGCTATTCGAACCTTATTAAGATGAGGTCATGAAAAACTCTATCTTACGCGCAATCAGCAATGTTGCCGACTTTGGCGATACGGACATTTTTCCGTTTCCTGTCGAGAATTTTATACTATTCGACAAGAAGGAGGAGGTCGCCAATTACTTAGTAGAAAAAGACAAAGATTTTGAGCAGTTTATAATAGATTTCCCTCCATCAAATTATGGCACCCTCGCACCAGTGGGCTATACTGGCTTCCGATGGGCAACCCAGATCGATCCTTTATGGAATGTCTATTTTCTAGGTCTTGTGTTGGAAGTGGCGGAAAAGATCGAAGAGGCTCGTATTCCCGTCGAGGACCAGATAGTTTTCTCCTATCGATTTAATTCTGATAAAAAATCCTCATCTCTATTTCGACGGGATATTGGATGGAAGGAATTTCTGCAGTCATCAGTTTCGGCGGCCAAAGATCATTCATTTGTAATATCATGTGATATTTCAGAATTTTACCCTCGTTTGAACCACCATCGATTGGACAACGCTTTACGTCAGTTGGGAACCGGTGAACACGTCCGTTCTAAAATCATGGGATTTCTGTCCAATTTTTCTGAAACCTATTCATTTGGTTTGCCAGTGGGTGGCCCTGCGTCTCGCATTCTCGCAGAACTGACTTTGAACCAAATAGACCGGCTTTTGCGCTCTAAAAATATTTAATTCCGGAGATTTGCGGACGATTTTTATCTTTTCGCGGAAAGTCAGGAAGATGCGTTTAAGACCTTAGTCTACCTTTCACAAATACTGCAAAGAAACCAAGGTTTACAGCTTCAGAAATCTAAAACTCGCATCATGTCGAGTGCCGAATTCCTCAACACTAATCCCCTGTCGATGGATGAGAAGGAAATGGAGCATGACAATCTAACTCCGTCCCGAAGGGGACTGATTTCCCTGTCTCTTCATTTCGATCCTTACTCCGCTAATGCTGCTGATGATTACGAGAGGCTAAAGGGGGAATTATATAAGTTTCCAATATTAGATTTAATAAAATCTGAGCTTTCAAAATCGCGCATAGATGTAAGTTTATCACGAAAGCTTATAAAGGCTCTTCGTTTTATAGAAGGTTTTCAGCTTAACGACGCTGCACGAACTCTGATTGAAAATGAGGAACTTCTATACCCAGTTTATTATAATGTTTGTGCTGCGGTTGCATCCATTTGGGAAAAGCTTTCGAAAATCACTCAAGATGCAATTTCAGCATACGTTCGTGATTTGATTGACAAAGGGTCTCCCGTCATGGCGGTGGATCTCAATTTGCAGTATGCGGTGAGATTAATCGGCCAATCCCGCAGTGAAGAATCGATTGCAGCCCTGTCTACTATCTATGATCGGACTGATAGCGGTGCGATTAGGCATGACATCATTCTCATTCTCGCTCGTTGGAGAGACTGGACGTGGTTGTCTGATAAAAGAGCGAGATTTAGGACGATGACCCCCGCCGAAAGGAGGGCGTTTATTGCTGCTTCCTACCGATTGAGCGATGAGGGTAAACATTGGCGGGACCATACACGCGACGAGTTTGGGCCGATGGAGAAGTTTGTGAAAGAGTGGATGGCCGAAAAAGTCCAACTTAAGGGCTGGGAGTTGCCCTCTTGATATCTGAAACTTATTTTTGTTCGCATTATTCGTCGGTGTGGCGGTCCCTTACGCCTTCCATGGAAGACTGCGTCCGTCGCTATAATTTATCTGAGTATGATCGTGAATGGCCTCCGCTTCCATCGCTGAGTGATCCAAGGCGTAGGGGCCTAATAAATGAGGCAGCGTTTATTTTTTTCTGCGAGAACAATGGGCGATCTCGCGACCAGATCGCTGCTCAATTCGCAGATTTCATAGAGGATGCTTTTAAAAAGGCGGCAACTTTTCTCCAATTGCAACCCCACGCTGCACAAGCTCTCGAGAAGAGGGAGGCGATGGCACTTGCGGGTCGCATGGATACGTTTTTTTCAGCAAGCAAAAGTGGAGGAGGGCCGCTCCTTGTTTCCCCGGAGTTTTACGGCTGCGGAATACTCGGTTCTTGCCGTGGGGACGTGATCAAGGGTGATACACTGTTTGAAATCAAAGCTGGAGATAGGACCTTTCGATCAATCGATTTTAGACAAATTCTGACTTATGCGTCACTCAGGTACGCCCATGATAAGTACATTTTTCCTAAAATTGGCATTTTTAACCCGAGAACAGGCGTTTCAATCGTAGTTAAGACTAGCGATTTCTCACATGATGTGTCTGGATTGGACCCGCACGAACTTTTCGAAAGAGTTCTGAGTGCGCTGTCCGCTAATCTTGTTTCCGACTGAACTTCACTTTTAATGAAGGTAAAAAGGCGCCTTTCTATTAGGCGGTGAGAAAATCAAATTGGTACAGTTACAATATTGACCCTCGAAATTACGGTCATTGACGATATGGCAGTCGTTACCATTTTAGCCTTTGCCATTCTCTAAACCGCAGGCTCCACCTTCCCTCTCCCCATGGACCAGTTCTCCTGCATCCGCACCTTGGGGTTGGGCGCACACCAGATCTCGCCATTGGCGTCGAGCGCGGTGACCCAGATGAGGTTGTGCTCCGGGCCGTAGTCGATCACCGCCAGCGCCAGCCCCTTTCCCCGGTCGATGACGGTCACGGGCAGCGGCGGATTCAATTGCGTGAACATGGGTGGCGATCCTGATGGCGGGGGAGGGAGGTCGCCCGCGCTATGGGGTGAACGCTCCGCCCTGCGCCAAGTATCCCGCACTGATCTTTGGCAAGTATTCGCACAGGCATTTTGTGTGAAAAAGGTGCTGTCCTACACGGCTTCGCCTGTATATCTGGTCCGGTTCACTCACAAATCATGAGGTGAACCATGTCCTTTTCTTTTTCCCCTAGACCCCTTCGAACGCCGGGTGCCGCGTGCGGCCTGTGCCTCGCCCTTGCGCCGCTCGCCAGCGCGGGAGGCGCCGCATGAACGCGATCGTCACTATCGAGCCTGCGCCCACGGCCGGTCCGCATGGGGCGGGGCATACCTCCTTCTCGCCGCGCAAGCAGGCCGAGTTCATCCAGAGCCTGCAGCTGTTCGGCAATGTGCGGCTTGCCTGCCGGGCGGCGCGGGTGTCCTCGCAGACGGCCTATCGCCAGCGGCGTGCCTCGCCTGCGCTGGCCGATCTGTGGGATGCGGCGCTGCTGGCGGCGCGCACCCATGCCGAGGCGACGCTGGCCGAGCGGGCGCTGAACGGGGTGGAGGAGCCGGTGTTCTATCACGGCGAGGAGGTGGCGCGCCGTCGCCGCTTTTCCGACCGGCTGCTGCTGGCGCATCTGGCGCGGCTCGACCGGCTCGAAAACCGCGCCGAGGTGGTGGAAACACTGGCGATGATGGACGCCATGCTCGAAGGCCTGCGCCGGGGCGAGGCGCTGGACGAAAGCGCGCGGGCCGGTGCGGATGGCGCGGGTGAGGGCGGAGGCGAGGGAAATTATCGCCAGGACCGTGCTCCATCTGCTCCATCCTGTAGGACTGGCGCACGGGCAATCCAACATGGGCAGGGTAGCGGGCGCAAGGGGCCCGATCCGCTCGACCGGCCGTGCGGCTGTGTGGGCGCGCGCTATGATGGCGGGGGCGGTCCGGCGCATTGGCGCATGGGGCCCGAGGGGCCGGAGCCGCGGCCCAATGAGGGAGAGGGCACGGGGCCGTGTTGTGACAAGCCGCGCTGGCCCGCTTGCCGCGACTGCGCGCACTATCCCGCCGGCGCGAAGCTGGAGCATATGATGGAGGATGCGCGGCCCTATGGCGCGCCGGAGCTGCGCCAGCTGGGCGATCCGCTGAGAGTGGAGGAATGCCAGACCGCCGCCTTCATCGCGGGCGACGAGGACTGGTGGCGCATGGGCGCGGGCTTCGCGCTGTTCGAGAAGACCGATTACGGTGCGTGGATCGAGGTGCGCGACCCGGAGGATGAGGATGGGGAGTGTGAGGAGGAGACCGGGGAGGGCGCCTGCGAGGAAGCGGAGCCGGTCAGGGACGCGATGGGCGCGGCGGACGAGCTGCCGGTTGCAGAGGACGAGGAGCAGCTAAGCGAGGACGCGCCGCGCTCCTGCCCGAGGATCACCGTGCTGTAAGGGGGCGTGTGAGCCTCAGTCGACCAGCGCGAGTTCCACCGTGCCGTGGCCACGGGCGATCAGGCCCAGGTCCTGCGCGGCGGCGCGGCTGAGGTCGATCGTGCGCGAATGGTTGAAGGGGCCGCGATCGTTGATGCGGACCGTCACGCTCTTCCCGGTGGAGGGATTGGTGACCAGCACCTTGCTGCCGAAGGGCAGGGTGCGGTGCGCGGCGGTGTAGCCGTTCATGTCGAACCGCTCGCCACTGGCGGTGCGGCGGCCGTGGAAACGCTTGCCGTAATAGGAGGCGACTCCGCTGCCGAGCGTGGTGGCGGCAGGCGCGGCTTCGACCGGGGGGTCAAAGCTGTCGAGATCGACGGCTTTCGGACCCGGCTCGGGCTGGTCAGGCAGCGCGCGATAGGGCGCGAAATGCCCGGCGAATGTGGGCTGGACCATGGCCGTCTGCTCGATCGTCTGCGAGTGGCCGGCAGTGCTGGGCAGCGCCATGGCTGCAACAAAGAGTACGCTGCGAAGCGTTCGATTGGTCATATCTGGGACCTCCCGTGCGGTTCGGGAGGATATAGAGGCCCTCGGCGCAGGAGTCGTTAACCTGGGGGGAGGCTACCCCGTTTCGGCCACGATTCATCGTGCTCCCGGCTAAGATGGCCAGGGTCTACAGCATATTGGGGGTGTAATGTCGCATGGGTACAAGAGAGCGACTCCTCGCCATCGGGCACGCGGTTAGTCCACCGGAGCCAGACGACAAATGGGGCCGGCATCGCTGCCGACCCCACTCTCACCGATGCGTGGCCGAGTTCCTTCAACACGAGTGTTCAAGGGACACAGACTTGGCATCCGATGTTTCCCCCTCCGGCCATTCGAAAATGGTCTTCAGGTTCCTTCACCGGCGCTCGCACCGGCATCCGGATCTACCCTCCGCTCGGCCCGGTGTCGGCCGCGTTGCGATCCGAGGATCGCTCGCCTGCCTTGCCCAGCCGCGCTTCAACGGGCAGTTCCGCAGCCTGGCCTTCCACTGCTGGCCGGCGCCTCGAACGATCACATCGCGGTCCGGTCCGAGGACCTTTGCGCGGCGCCATCTTCGGCAACCGACCGGGATGGCCCGGCCCGCAACGAGAAACCTTCGCCCTTCCGTCATCGACCCGCCTTGCGTCCGGCCAAAGGCCTTGGCACGAGGGTCTCGAAAAGCGCGTGGACAGAACCCGCTGCGTCTTCCCGGTTTCAGAAAGTCCTTGCCTTTCAGATCGTTAGATCATCTTGGCGAGAGGCTTTCCTGGCCGTTCCGATGAGTTGAAGCTGCGCCTGAAGCGGCGGATTGGCAAGCCGCAGAAGCGCGGGTTATCCACTTTGCCCAGAATTGCCTGTGGATCAGGGTGGATAAGTCCACCGCTTGTCGCAATTTTATGCCGGCAGTGACGCGATGCATGAAATCACCGCGCCACTGTTACCGCATAAGCGTAATAATATTACCGGTCGCGCTTGGCGAGCAGACGCAGGCGCAGGGCGTTGAGCTTGATGAAGCCTTCCGCATCCTTCTGGTCGTAGGCGCCTGCATCATCCTCGAACGTCACATGTGCTTCGGAATAGAGCGAGTTGTCCGACTTGCGGCCCACCACCATGGCGTTGCCCTTGTAGAGCTTGAGCCGCACCACGCCGTTCACCTTTTCCTGGCTCAGATCGACCGCCGCCTGCAGCATTTCGCGCTCGGGGCTGAACCACAGGCCGTTGTATACCAGCTCGGCATAACGCGGCATCAGTTCGTCCTTGAGATGCGCTGCGCCGCGGTCGAGGGTGATCTGCTCGATCCCGCGATGGGCGCGGGCATAGATCTCGCCGCCCGGCGTTTCATACACGCCGCGGCTCTTCATGCCGACGAAGCGGTTCTCGACCAGATCGAGGCGGCCGATGCCGTGGGTGCGGCCCAGATCGTTCAGCGCGGCGAGCAAGGTTGCCGGGCTCATCGCCTCGCCATTCAGCGATACGCCATCGCCCTTCTCGAAGCCGATTTCGATATATTCGGGCGTGTCGGGTGCATCTTCGGGATGGTCGGTGCGCGAATAGACATAGTCGGGCGTCTCTTCCCACGGATCCTCGAGCACCTTGCCCTCGGACGAGGTGTGCAGCAGGTTCGCATCGGTCGAGAATGGGCTTTCGCCGCGCTTGTCCTTGGGCACGGCAATCTGGTGTTCTTCGGCCCAAGCGATCAGCGCGGTCCGGCTCGTCAGGTCCCATTCGCGCCACGGGGCGATCACCTTGATGTCCGGATCGAGCGCATAAGCCGACAGTTCGAAGCGCACCTGGTCGTTGCCCTTGCCGGTGGCGCCATGCGCAATGGCATCGGCGCCGGTTTCATGCGCGATTTCGACGAGCCGCTTGGAAATCAGCGGGCGCGCTATGCTGGTGCCGAGCAGGTAATCGCCTTCGTAGCGGGCATTGGCGCGCATCATCGGGAAGACGAAATCACGCACGAATTCCTCGCGCAGGTCTTCGATGAAGATGTGCTGGTCGGGAATGCCCATATTGCGCGCCTTATCACGCGCCGGTTCGATTTCCTCGCCCTGGCCGAGATCGGCGGTGAAGGTCACGACCTCCAGCCCGCGTTCCACTTCGAGCCATTTGGCGATGACGGAAGTATCGAGACCGCCGGAATAGGCGAGGACGACGCGCTTGATATCGGACATGGGCATACCTTCTGTGAATTCGCCGCGCCGCTAGCAGGACGGGGCCATGCGAGCAATAAAGACGCGCTTGGCCATGAACAAATACGGCCGGTTTCAATGCACGATGAGAAAGAACCACCAAGGCGCTATCCATCCGCAGCCATGTAGGAAAACGATAAATCGCCTCCAGTAACAAATTGCGCAACTACTGGATTGTTAAGTATTCGAGCCTAAATCTTCTGCCGGACGGATGGAGAGAAGGGGCAATACTACCATGTGGAACAAGGCGAAGTCGCTGGCGGAGCAGGCGCCGCCGGAACGCAATCGCTATGTCGATTTCCTGCGCGCCCTGTCGATCCTTGCGGTGGTGGTCGGCCACTGGCTGGTTGCAGCCCCCTATATCGGCAGCGACGGCGAGGTAGTCGGCGGGCACCTGCTCGGCATATTGCCGTGGACGCAGTGGCTCACCTGGGGTTTCCAGGTCATGCCGATCTTCTTCCTCGTCGGCGGCTATTCCAACGGGGTGAGCTGGTCCTCGACCCGCGCGAAGAACGGCCACTATTCGGACTGGTTCGCCAGCCGCATCCAGCGCCTGATCAATCCCGTCTTCCCAGTATTGCTGGCGTGGGGCCTGTTCGCCTTTCTCGCCACCCAGGCCGGGATGGACCGCGCCACCGTGCGCATGGCGGTGGAGCTGGCGCTGGTGCCCGTGTGGTTCCTCGCCGTCTATCTGCTGGTGACCGCCCTGGCTCCGTTCACGTGGCGGCTGTGGGAGACGCTGGGCTTTGCGAGCGTGGCCATGTTCGCGGCAGCCGCCGTGCTGGTCGACGTGCTGACCTTTGCGCTGGACGTGCCCTATGTGAATTTCCTCAATTTCATCTTCGTGTGGGTGGGCATCCACCAATTCGGCTATGCCTGGCAGCAGGGGCGCCTCGCGCAGGGCAGGGCGCTCGCGCTGTTTCTTGGCGGGCTCGCGGTGCTGATCGGCATCACCGTCTACAGCCCCTATCCCATCGCCATGATCGGCGTGCCGGGCGCCGAGATCACCAATTCCATGCCGCCCACGCTGGCCTTGCTGGCGCTGGGCGTGACGCAAACGGGCCTCGTGCTCGCGCTGGAGCCCTGGGGCCGCAAGCTGCTCGACAACCTCACGCTTTGGACCGCGACAGTGCTGATGAACGGCATGATCATGACCGTCTATCTCTGGCATCTCACCGCCTATGTGCTGGTGATGGTGGCCGCGTGGCTCGGCGGGGGGATCGGCCTGCGGATGGCTCCGGGAAGCACGGAGTGGTGGTGGACACGGCCCGTGTGGTTCATGCTCTATATCGCGGTGCTGCTGCCGCTGATTGCCCTCTTCGCGCGCTACGAGCGGGGAATGGGGGCTGCGAAGCGGGACACACCCGTGCCGCACCTGCGCCTCGTGATCGGCATGATTGCGATCTGTATCGGCCTTGCGATGACCGCGGCGATCAGCATCGCCAGCCCCGAGGGGGTGACGGGTGTGCGCCTATGGGTGGTAGCGCTGCCGTTTGTCGGGGCCGCGCTGGTGGGGTTCGGGCCGGTTTATCGCTGGGCGCGCGGGTAGTCTCAGTTCGCGAACTGGGGGAGGGTTTGTAGCAGTCGCATGGGTTCCACCAGAAACCCAGTCATTGCGAGGAGCGTAGCGACGCGGCAATCCATTGGCCGAGGTTGAGAACTGTGAGCGAATTGAGCGAGGCGCCGTCGCTAGATGGATTGCTTCGCTACGCTCGCAATGACTCGGAAGAGGCTGGGAGGGCTGTTCTCGTCATTGCGAGGAGCGTAGCGACGCGGCAATCCATAGCACCAGAGTTCGAATTGTGAGCGGGTTAAGTGATGCGCCGTCGCGTGATGGATTGCTTCGCTTCGCTCGCAATGACGACATACGGCGTGGAGGCGCTCGCCAGACCCTCTACCCCAGCAATCGCTCTTCCTCCGCCCCCATATACCCTCGTGTAATAGGCAGCGCGTGGCGGTTGCGGGCGAACTGGATCTGGTAATTGCACATGCCGCCGAACTCGAAGACCGTCGCCGCGCCTGCCAGATAGAACAGCCACATGCGATAGAACCGCTCGTCATAAAGCGCGAGGATTTGCTCGCGATTGGCGATGCAGTTGGCGTACCAGCAGCGCAGGGTCTTGCCGTAATGCAGGCGCAGCGTTTCCACATCGGTGGCGATCAGCCGGGATTTCTCGCTCGCCGCGACCGTTTCGGACAGGGCGGGGATGTAGCCGCCGGGGAAGATGTATTTGCGCGTGAAGGCGTCGGTCGAACCGGGTGACCCCATGCGGCCGATCGTGTGGACCAGCATTGTTCCGTCATCGGTGAGCAGGTTGGCACAACAGCGGAAGAATTCCTCGAACTGGGGCTGGCCCACATGTTCGAACATGCCCACGCTCACGATGCGGTCAAACTTGCGCCCGGCGGCGGCGAAATCGCGGTAATCGACCAGTTCGATGCTGACCTTGTCGGCGACCCCGGCCTTCTCCACCCGTTCGCGGGCAAGCTGGTGCTGTTCCTCCGACAGGGTGATGCCGGTGACCTTTACATCGTAATTCTGCGCCAAAAAGATCGCCATGCCGCCCCAGCCGCAGCCGATATCGAGCACGGTGTCGCCATCCCGCAGCATCAGTTTCGCCGCGATATGGGCCAGCTTGGCGCGCTGTGCCTCGGCGAGCGTCATCTCGTCGGACGGCCAGTAGGCGCAGCTGTACTGCCAGTGCTCTTCGTCCAGCATCAGGGCGTAGAAATCATTCCCGATGTCGTAATGATGCGCGACATTGTTCTTCGAACGGACGGCGTCGTTGACCTTTTCTGCGGCGCCGGTGACCTTCCTGAAAAGGCGGCGGCTGAGGCGCGGCTTAGGCAGATCGCCGCCCCGATCCCACGCATTGTTGGCGCGCAGCAGGGTGACGAGGCCCATCACGTCGCCTTCCTCGATGACCAGCCGCCCGTCCATATAGGCCTCCGCCGCCCCAAGCCGCGGATCGAGCACCACATCGCGCGGCACGCGGTCGTCGGTCAGGCGCAGCACGATTTCGGGAAAGCCCTTTGCGGATTGCCCGAAGGTATCGGCGCTGCCGTCGGCATAGACGACGCCCAGCCGGCCCCGAGTTACGCCGCGCTGGAGAAACTTGCGGAAGAGGGTCTTGCTCATGGGTAACCTGCCTGGAGAGTGATCTTGGAGGTTAGCTAATCACCGTGATGAAATTTTGCGAGACTGGAATTGGGGGCTCGGTGGTGCGTGGGCGGGAGACCCGTACCCCTGCGTGTGAGGGCGACGTCTCACGATGGATTGCCGCGCTTCGCTCGCAATGACTGGGGCTATGATGGATGGTTTTCACGTCCAAGGCTAAGTCACCCCTAAGGTCCGTCATTGCGAGGAGCGAAGCGACGCGGCAATCCATCGTGCAACCTTCGATGCGTAGGGACCTCTGCTGATTGCCGCGCCGTCACTCCATGGATTGCTTCGCTTCGCTCGCAATGACGGGAAGGGGACGCGCAGCGCGTCTCGCCTTTGCAAATTCCACCCTCGCATGAGCAGGCCCAAAAGCCGTTTCCTACACGATGGCGTATCGATATGCCGGAAGCTCGCTCTTTCGCATCGTCAGCTCTTTTCGCACCAGCCCGATGGTCCCATGCGCAGCCTCGCGCGCGGCCCAAAGAAACTACCCCCAGGACCGTGCTCCATGTGCTCCATCCTGTAGGATTGCCCGAGAGCGAATCCTACATAGCCCCCAGCGCCATCACTCCGCCGCCTGCGCCTGCGCGAACCGCCATTCGGGCACCTGATCGGCATCGGCGGCGCGGAGGCGGGCGCTCTCTTCCGTGATCCATTCGCGGGTCATGGGGATGGCGCTGCGGTCCTTCACATAGATCAGCTGCCAGTTGACCATGTCGCCGTGGCGGAAGCTCTGTTCGGCCCCGGCGAGGTAATAGAGCCACATGCGGTAGAAGCTCTCGTCGTACATATCGACGATCTCGGCGCGGTGCTGGACCGTGCGGTTGTACCATTCCTCCAGCGTGTGGCTGTAGTGGAAGCGCATCGCCTCCATGTCCATGACTTGCCAGCCGAACTGCTCGGACTGGCTGACCAGTTCGGACAGGGCGGGGATGTAGCCGCCGGGGAAGATGTAGGTGCGCGTCCAGGCGTCGGTGAAGCCGGGAGGGCCTGCGCGGCCGCAGCAATGGCTCATCATCACGCCATCGGGTTTGAGCAGGCGGTTGGTGTGCTCGTAGAACTGCGGGTAATGCGGCGTGCCGACGTGTTCGAGCAGGCCGACCGAGCTGATGCGGTCGAACGTGCCGGTGACATCGCGGTAGTCGGTCAGGCTGAACTTGACCCGGTCGGCCAGCCCCGCTTCCTCGGCGCGTTCCTGGCAGAACTTGATCTGATCGGGGGCGAGGGCGACGCCGTGGACCTCCACGTCGTAATGCCGCGCAAGGTAAAGCGCAAAGCCGCCCCAGCCGCAGCCGATGTCGAGGATGCGCTGGCCGGGCTTGATGTGCATCTTGGCGGCAAGGTGCGCCTTCTTGTCGAGCTGTGCCTTCTCGAGCGAGGTCGTCTCCGGATCCTCGCGGTAATAGGCCATGGTGTACTGCCGATCCTCGTCGAGGAACCGCTCGTACAGCTCGCGGGTGAGGTTGTAGGTATGCTCCGCGTTCTTCTTGGCCTTGCCGCGCAGGTTGATGCTGTCGGCCTTGGCGATCAGGCGCTGGGCGGCGGTGCGCAGCTTGCCCTTGGGCTTGAGGCTGCGATCGCCGGGTTTGCCTGCCTGCTCGGTCACGAAGAGGATGAGGTCGCGGATATCGTGCGGGGCCTCGACCTTGAGCCAGCCCCACATGAACGCCTCGCCGGCGCCCATCTGCGGGTAGCGGGCGATGTGGTTGGCGGCCTTCCTGTTGGTCAGCGTGATGCGCAGCGGGGCTTCGGCGCTGTCGCCGGTGCCATAGTCGTAGGTCTTGCCGTCATGGTCCGTGACGATCAGGCGTCCCTTGCGGACGGCGGATTTCAGGAACTTGTCGAGTAGCCACATTGCGGAACGATCCCATCGGTGATTGTGCCGGGGAGCATGACGATCATGCGGGCCAAGTCAATGCGTGGGGGCCGGCTATCCCGCCTGCTCTCGGGCGAGGTAGATCACGTCGCGCTCCTGCCGCAGCAGGTGCTGGCCGCTGTCGACATAGAGCGTCTGCCCGCTGGCGAGATGTCCGGAGGTGAGGAACACGGCGGCGTCGGCCACCTCTTCCGCAGTGGTGCGGCGGCCGAGCAGGTTCATCCGGTGCGACCGCTCTGCCTCTTCGGCGGACTGATCATGACTGGCGAGAATGGCGCCGGGGGCGAGGCCGTAGATCCGGTCGTCTTCCCTAACCGCACCCATGGCGAGCATGGCGATCGTGGCATCGAGCGCGTGCTTGCTCATGGTATAGCTGAAGAAGTCGGGATTGGGGTTGGCGAGCTTCTGGTCGGTCACCTGGACCACGTGACGCCCGGCTTTCGACCTTGCGTGCCGGAGATAGGCCTGCGCCAGGAGGGCCGGCGCCCGTGCATTGATCTGCATCGCGCGCCGGTTGATCGCGGGGTCCAGCGCGGTCACGTCGTCCGGCTCGAAGACCGAGGCACAGTTGATCAGTGCCCGCCAGTCGGCGAAGCGCGGGGCGAGCCGCGCCACCATCTCCGCCCCCGCGTCATCATCGCAAAGGTCGGCGCGAACCGTTTCGGCGCTGGCCAGCTCGGCGGCCAGATCCTCGGCCGCGTCTGCCGACCGGTTGTAGTGGATCACCACGTGCCATCCGGCCTTGGCAAAGGCCCGCGAGATGGCGCCGCCGATCCGTTTCGCCCCGCCGGTAACGAGCACTGCTGGTCTGTTCTGATCCATGCCGGCGACCATATCAGCGACCGCCGCAAAGGGAAGGCTGCTGCGTAACGATGGCGCCGCCACCGGGGGGAAGTGACGGCGCCATCTTCTGCGACTCTTGAAGGGCCTGAATTAGCGGCAGCGCAGGCTTCCGCGGTCGATCTCGCGGCCGACGACCGCACCCACGGCACCACCGAGGATCGCGCCGAGCGTGCGGTCTCCGCTACCGGCGAGTTCGTGGCCTGCCAGCGCACCGACACCGGCGCCGATCACCAGACCGGTCGTGCCATTGTCGCGCTTGCAGTAATAGCGGCCATCGTCCCCGCGCCACATGCGGCTGTCGCGCGTGATCCGGCGCGGCGAGGAGTAGTATCCGCGATCGTCATACATGCGGTGATGGGCGCGGTCCTTGGCGCGCTTGCCATGGGCCGGAGCCCAGGACGGCGGATCGGCGGCGGCCGGAGCTGCGGTGCCGATGCCGGTGAGGGCTAGAGTGGCTGCTCCTAGAGCGATGGCGACCTGTTTCATGTTACATCCTTGTGTTCTTTGTTACGCCGCCCAATCTGCCGCCGCATTTACAACCGCGGATGAACGAAACGGCGCTGGCGCCGATAAGCGATGAGCCGAGCAGACCCATGAGACGGGCTGTTGCCGGTCAGCGCAGCTTGGCCCGCAGCTTGTCCTGCCATTGCGGCCCGAGCTGTGGCACGGCGAGCAGATCGCGAATCTCGTCCTGCGAAGGCTTGTGCGCCTTGTCGAACAGCAGGGCGAAGGCATCCTCCACGCTCCAGCGATCCTGGCTGCGGGCGATGAGGGTGAGACTGTCGCCGGCGACCGCTTCGCCTTCCTCGATCACCCGGAAGTAGATGCCACAGCGGTGATTGGCGATGATCCGTTTGATCATGTCCTTGCGCTGGAAATGCCGTTCCAGCGTGCTGCACGGCTGGCGGCCCATGCTGAGTTCGAGCAGCGCCGTGCCCATTCGGAAGCGGTCGCCGATATAGGCGTCGGCCTCTGTCAGTCCCTGCGTATGGAGGTTCTCGCCGAATGCACCGGGCGCGGCGAGCCGTGCAACCTCGGGTATCTCCTCGCGCCAGTAGTCATAATGATCCGCCGCATAGAGATGCACCGCCATATGCTCGCCGCCGTGATACTTGCGGTTGGTCTGGGTATCTCCTTCAAGCCCCATGCGGGTGATGCGCACGGGCCCTTGCACGGCATGCTTGTCGATCGAACTGAGCTTCCCATCGGCGAGGGGTGCAGGCTTACCGACGCATAGCGCGAGGACTTCGGCCCTCATGCTGCAGACTCCTTTCCTACAGGATGGAGCACATGGAGCACGGTCCAGGGGGAAAATACCCTGCCCCCGGCAAGCTGGCGGAAAGCGGGCGTCTGAAGGGTGTCGGAGAGGTACATGAGCGCTTTCCAGCACAGCGGGCAAATGTAGGAAAGCGATATTCTGCCTCAGCGTGGCGGGCGGCGCAGAGTGACGGCATACCAGTCGCGCTGGACCCCGTCGGCTCCCTTGCCCGGATAGCGTTCGCTCGCGGCGATTTCGAAACCCGCATCACGATAAACCTGCGTCAGCCATGCCTCGTCTGGCAGATTGGTCAGGCGGCCGAGCGGATCGCGTCCTTCGCCGTCGCCGAGCTTGTAATTGGCGAAGTGCCAGCCCCCCGGTCGCAGCGCGGTGTGGATTGCCGCGAGAATCTGCGGCAGATCGGCCCGGGCGACATGGAGCAGGCAGGCATGCGCCCATACTGCGTCATAAACCTCCACCGCAGCCAGTTCATCGAAGCGCATGAGCCGCGCGCCGACCGCGAAGCGTTCATTGGCCTTGCGCACCATGGCTGGCGTACCGTCGGTGGCATCGAGAGCGAAGCCGCGCTCCACGATCCGCGCGGAATCCCGCCCGGCACCGCAGCCCAGTTCTAGGATGCGCGCCCCCGGTTCCAGCCGGTCGAGAAATGCATCGAGGTGGCGGCTGGGCGCCTGACTGGACGACAGTCTGTAATGCGGCGCATTGGCTTCGTAATAGGCAATCGTGGCAGGATCGGCGCTCATTACCTTTTCAGATGGGTCTCGAAGAACTCCAGCGTGGCGGGCCAGATCTGCTGCTGGGCTTCCAGTGTCGGCTCGTCGTAGCGAAACTCGCCTTCGGTCCGCTGCACACCGGTCCCCGACAAGGCATGGGTGGCGCCCGGAAAGATCAGGGCGACGGTCTCAAGCCCGCCCGCTTCCGCCCGGCGCTCGGCAATATTCTGCGCCATTGCGCCCGAATTCCACGTATCGTCCTGATCGCCGCCCGCGACCAGAACCGGCTCGTCGATATTTTCGACCCTGATGCGCGCATCCACGACCCGGTCCGGATTGGCGCGGCGCCCCGCATCCTGCGGCGTGCGTAGCCGCACCTTGGCCCCGGGAATGGCGTATTTCTTGAACTCTTCTTCCATGCCCAGATAGGGGACGAAGGGCACGGCTTCGCCTTGCCACGAGAAGCTGCTGACTTCGCCCGGCTTGGCATTCGGGCCCCAGCCTTCCCACACGACATCGCTGGGAACGATGGCCGCCACGGCAGCGAAGCCGTCGATGCGGCTGGCGCCCGCCAGGACGAATTCGGCGCCCTTGGAAACGCCGTAAAGTCCGATGCCGTCGGCTTTCACATTCTCGCGTTGCAGCAGCCAGTCGCGCGCGATGGCAAGCTTTTCCAGCGGGATGGAATCGAACGCCGTAGGCAGGTTGGGCAATTGCCGTTCCTTGGGGAGATAGGCAGGCGAATAATAAGGCAGGCCCAGGATGGCATAGCCTTCGGCCAGAAAATCGGGTGCGGACGCGCGCGATCCGAAATCACCGCCTTCGCTGCCGCCAAGGATGATGATGACCGGGAAGGGGCCTTGGCCTTCGGGCGTGGCGAAATAGGCATAGGGGAGGCTGTCGCCCACCATCACTTCGGTCGGTGCAACCGGCGGACCCGGTTCGGCAGCGAGCGGCGTGCCGAGAAAGATGGACATGGCGGCGGCTGCCGCGAGCGATTTGAACATGATTGCCCTCTTTGTGTGTGTTGCATGCATAATACGCAGACAGAGGGTCGGATCAAGACACTGCGATCAGGCAGGGCTGCTCAAGTTTCCACCTGCTCCGCGCGATAGCGCGGATAGAGATCGGGCAGGACCTTGCCCTGCGAATAGCGGAAGACCAGCAGGATCAGGACCATCGAGACCGGAAAATCGGCGAAAGTGCTGTAGAATAGCCAGACATCGGTCGAGGCATAGAGCGCCACTAGCAGATTGAGCCCCGCCAGAACCGCGCCGAACACGCCCATGCCGATCCCCAGCCGGGCGGCATCGATATCGCGATAGGGCAGGTAAGCCATCAGCCTTGCGGCCAGCCGGTTCCCCCCGGCCAGACCGTCGACGAAGAACAGCGTGGCGCTCACCACGCCGACGATGGAGGACCGGTATTTCACGGCCTCGTCCGACTGGAACACCAGCGCGAGCACGGCGGAAAGTAGCAGCAGGCCGATACCGAAAAGCGCCAGTCCGCCAAGCAAATCGACCTTTGTGACTCTCTGCGCGGCGAGCAGAGCAACCCCGAGGGCAGCCCCTACGAGTGCCGCAGTAGTCAGATCGGTCAGCTTGGCGACGACGAAGAACAGCAGGCCCAGCGCGATATCGACCGCCAGCGGGATTCGGTTGCGTTTGAATGCGGCCATATCGGGCGCGCCGGAAGAGGAGATGCCGGAGGAGCCACCACCGAAATCTTGCGACAGCGCGCTGCCCATCGATCCATTCGAATAGGACTGGATCATCTCGCGATATTTATCCGGATAGGCGATCGTGCGGCCAGGGTGGCTTTCGTGGATCACTTTTCCGTCGCGGCGCACGGCAATGCCGATATTGGCCGAACTGATGTAGCCCGCCTCCACGTCGAGCGCGGAGCCGTCGGGCAAGATAGCGTGCAGGTGGTGATTACGCACCGCATCGGGGCCCACAGATGGAGTCTCGTCGGTGGCCAGAACTGTGCCATCGACTTCCAATTCGGAGAGCAAACGGTCGGTGCGTGCGCGCACGGTAACCAGCGCGGGCTTGCCGCCGATATCGAAACGGCGCCGATAGCGCCACAGCGTCAGGCCGGCCATTGGCTTACGCTTCGATAGCCTCTGCCGCCTCGCGGTCGCGTTGCGCGCGGCTTTTCTTTTCGGCTGCCGTCTTCAGCTGGCCGCAAGCCGCGTCGATATCCCGGCCGCGCGGGGTGCGGACCGGGGCGGAGATGCCGCCTTCGAAGACGATGTTGGAAAAGCTGCGCACACGCTCCGGCGTGGAAGTGTCATACTGCGCGCCGGGCCAGGGGTTGAACGGGATGAGGTTCACCTTGGCGGGCAGATTATACTGCTTGAGCAGGCGCACGAGTTCGCGCGCATGGTCGTCGCTGTCGTTCTTGTCCTTCAGCATCACATATTCGAAAGTGATGCGGCGCGCATTGCTGGCGCCCGGATAGGCAGCACAGGCGGCCAGCAGTTCCTCGATGCCGTATTTCTTGTTCAGCGGAACGATCTCGTCCCGGATTTCCTTGGTCACCGCGTGGAGCGAGACCGCGAGGTTGACGCCGATTTCCTCGCCGCAGCGATCCATCATCGGGACGACGCCGCTGGTCGACAGGGTGATGCGGCGCTTGGACAGGGCCAGCCCTTCGCCATCCATCACCAGCTTCAGCGCGCCTTTGACATTATCGAAATTATAGAGCGGTTCGCCCATGCCCATCATCACGATATTGGTGAGCAGGCGGCCATCGGACCGGTATTCGGTGCTTTCCTCAACCTCGTCGAGATCGGCCCCGTAATCGAACTTCATATTGCCCTTGGGCCACTCGCCCAGTGCGTCGCGTGCCAGCATGACCTGACCGACGATCTCGCCCGGGGTCAGATTGCGCACCAGCTTCATCGTGCCGGTGTGGCAGAAGCGGCAGTTGAGCGTGCAACCGACCTGGCTGGAAACGCACAGCGTGCCGCGATCGGCATCGGGGATGAAGACCATTTCGAATTCGTGGCCGTCGGCGGTCCGCAGCAGCCATTTGCGCGTACCGTCGGTCGAATGCTGGGCCTCGACCACGTCGGGGCGGCCGATGACAAAACGTTCGGTCAGCCAGGGGCGCATCGTCTTGGCAATATCGGTCATCGCCTCGAAATCGGTGACGCCGCGGTGGTAGAGCCAGTGGAACACCTGCTTGGCGCGCAGCTTGGCCTGCTTGGGTTCCAGGCCCGCGTCTTCGAACAATTCTCGGATGCGGTCTTTGGGCAGCCCGATCAAGTCCACGCGGCCATCTTCGCGCGGCGTGATGTCACGCGCGACGGGAACCGGGTCGATCTGCCCGGGAATGCTCATCAAAGTCGTATCTGTCATGGAGGCTGCGCATATAATAGGAGAAGGGCCGATTTACCAGCCACAACCTTTTACTGCCTCCACGCTACTTCTTCGACGATGCTCAAGAGAACCGCCGCATGCTGGTTCCCGACGGGGCGGGGCGCTTCCCCACGGCTCATCGTCCCAATCGTTCATCTCGGCGCAATAATGTGTCTTTCTGGCAACATTTCCAAGTTGTCTGAGGTTAATGAAACTACATCCGAATACTTCCGTTTCATCAGTCCACGCGGCCGATAAGCCGCGGGTAATAACGGAGTTAAAGTAATGAAAAAGACAGTC
The DNA here is from genome assembly GCA_947504155.1 of uncultured Erythrobacter sp. Classification (GTDB taxonomy): domain Bacteria; phylum Pseudomonadota; class Alphaproteobacteria; order Sphingomonadales; family Sphingomonadaceae; genus Qipengyuania. Next base: position 433,534 of record CANNGF010000001.1, on the reverse strand, counting down.
GCACTCATGGTCGCAACCTCGGCAGCAGCGCTTGCAGTTCCTGCTGCAGCGCAGGACGCGACCGCCGGAACCTTCACCGGCCCGCGCGCCGAAGTTCTGCTCGGCTATGACGTCAGCAAGGCTGGCAGCACCATTGACGACGATGCAAACGCAGACAACGACCAGTCGATCGACGGCTTCGGTTACGGCGTCGGCGTAGGCTACGATTTCAATGCCGGCGGCGTTGTTCTGGGTGTCGAAGGCGAATGGACCGATTCCACCGCCAAGACCGAATTCACTGATGGCGATTTCGAAGGCTTCGGTCTGGGTAACGTCGAAACCGGCCGCGACCTTTATGTCGGCGCCCGCGTCGGTGTTCTCGCACAGCCCGACCTGCTGCTCTACGCGAAGGGTGGTTACACCAACGCACGCTACAACCTCGAAAGCTCGTTCGACGGTGAGCAGTACAACGCCAAGATCGACACCGATGGCTATCGCGTCGGCGCCGGTGCAGAATATGCGCTGAGCACCAACACCTTCGCCAAGCTCGAGTACCGCTATTCGAACTACAGCGACGCTGAAGTCGATTTCGAGAACGAAAACATCGCCGACCAGGATCTCGGCGAGATCGATACCGATCGTCACCAGGTAATGGTTGGCTTCGGCTACCGCTTCTAATCGAAGCCGTGTGAACAACAGAAGGCCCGGGGCGTCACCGCTCCGGGCCTTTTTGTTTGCGTGTTGAAATGGGGAGAGAAGCGGGGCGGGGCACTAGCCGTAGCTGATCGCCATCACTTCCCAGTCGCGCAGGCCAGATGGCAAGCGTACGGACCTGACATCGCCCACCGAAGCACCCTTGAGCGCGCGGGCGAGGGGGCTGGACCAGCCGATCTTGCCGCTGCTGGCATCCTGCTCGTCATCGCCCACGAGGGTGAGGGTCTTGCGGACATCGTCCTCATCCGCGATTTCGACCGTGGCGCCGAAAAACACCCGCGCTTTGTCGGGCTGGTCCGCCGGTGAAATAACTCTGGCATTCTTCATCCGGCGCGCCAGATGCGCGAGCTCGCGGTCGATCTCGCGCATTCGTTTGCGGCCATAGAGATAGTCGCCATTCTCGCTGCGGTCGCCATTCCCGGCAGCCCAGCTGACGATTTCGACTATCTCCGGCCGCTCTTTACCGAGCAAAAGGTCGTACCGTGCCTGCAGCGCCTTGTAGCCTGCCGGAGTAATCGGATTGGTTCGTCCCGTCATGCGGTACGCCTTAGGCCGCAAACGGTCAGGGAAGGTAGTGCTTCACGTCCCGCTGCGCCGCATTGGATTTGTCCGGATGCATGTTGGCATAGCTTACCGCATTGCCGATCACGCGCATGACGTAATAGCGGGTCTCGAAATTGGATGGGATCTGCTCGATCCAGGTCACCCAATCCACCGCACCGGTGCGGGGATCGCCGTTGAGCGCTAGCCATTCGTTCACTCGGCCAGGCCCGGCATTATAGGCCGCGATCGCCAGCGGATAGGCGCCGTTGTACCGGCTCATCAGCCGGGCAAAATGCTGATCGCCCAAGCGGATGTTGTAGGACGGATCGCCGGTCAGGCTGGCGGACATGTACTGGATGCCTGCCTTCTGCGCCTCTTCACGGGCGGTGCCCGGCATCAGCTGCATCATTCCGCGCGCACCCGCATGGCTGACGCGGGTCCGGTCGAATTCGCTTTCCTGCCGCGCGATGGCGTGGACCATGGTCCAGTTCGCGCCCGAGTGTGTGGGAACGGTCGGGAAGCCCAATCGCTCGAACCCGTCGACACCTGTCTCGCCCGCAACCATGCCGGCGACAACGGCCATCTCGTCGAGGCCCGTATCGCGCGCCAGTTCGGCAACGAGCGCCATCTGCTCGGGAGTTTTTGCGTTTTCTGCGATCGCTTCGAAAAACGCCCGCTCTGTCCGCCAATCGCGCCGGTCACGCGCCATTGCGCGCAGTGCCTTGGTCAGTGGCTGATCATTGAACTGCGAGCGCGCCTGCTCGCTGATGCCGGCCGTAAGAACCGGCGAGAAAGTCGGTACCGACCGTCCCAGCTCGCTCAAGGCAAGCTGGCCATAGTAATAATCGGGATATTCGGCCGCCATGTTCCAATAGCGCTGCGCTTCTTGCTGATTGCCCGCTCGAGCGGCTGCACGTCCGGCCCAGAAGAAACCCTTAGACCGCGTGAGCGGTGTCTTGGCAGCCGCGCCATAACGATAGAACAGCGGCGCGGCCTGCGCACCATCGCCAAGTGACCACAAGGCTTTTGTACCGCCGAGCCACATCAGATCGGTGTATTTGTCACGCAGGGTGAAGGAGCCGTCGGAAATATCGGTCCCCGGCGCGAACAGATCGTCGACCTTCGACGCAATGTTGACTGCGCTGCGGGCGTCTGCGCCCTGTGCCACCCGCAGGGATTCAACGACGAAATCCGTGCCGTCGTAAGCTGGCGAGGTGAAATTGGCGCGGGACGACATCAGGTTGATAGCGTTGGGAAGCTGTCCGCTGCTCCGGTAATAACGCGCGAGGTTATAGACATAACCGCTGTCGTTCATGGCCGAGGAGGGAACGGGAAGGCCGGCATTGGCGGGCATGCTTCCCTGAAGCAGCGCAAGGCGGGCCTGCGCCATCTCGCGATAGGCCGGCGACACGCGCAGGATCTGGCGGGACGCAGCTTCGAGGTTCTCCTGCCACAGCAGCGCGTCCATCCGCGCATCCTGATCTTCGGGCGTGAAGCTCTGGCCGAACAGTCCCTGCATATAGGCTTCCGCCGGACCGCTCATCGTTCCGTTGCGCCATGCATCGCGGGCGAGTTCCCGCGCCTCCCCGCGGTTCATCGCGGCAAGGGCCAGAGCGTAACGCGCCTTGGCGGAATTGGTGAGGGGCGGGTTGGCGTCGAAGAACTGGACGAGCGCCTGCGGCGTTGCCGCATCGCGATCAAGCGCGTTCTCCGCGCGCAGCTGCAGCAATTCCTGCTTGGGGAAATTGGGATAGCTGGTGATGAAGCCGGCATAATCGGCGAAAGACAGATTGTCCGCCTTGGTCAGATATTCCCAGCGATTGATCGCGGATGCAGCCTGCGTCGGCTGCTGCGCAACCATGGTATTGCTGCCGTCGGGCCAGCTGGTGGGCGTCTGCGCGTGAGCGGCGACAGGAATGGCCAGCGCGGAGCTTGCCATTAAAGCGTATGAAATATTTGTTTTTAGACCCATGCTGGACATAGTGCCCGGCCCCTCCTTATCAGGCGCTGAATGAAATGTGTTCGCGGATGCCTGAAAGGCCCGCTTTTCATACCTCTAACGCAGGACTGACGTAAATGTTCTCAGGCTCAATTCCGGCTCTGGCGACTCCCTTTCGCGATGGAGCGTTCGACGAGGCCGCTTTTCGCAAACTGGTCGACTGGCAGATAGAGAACGGGAGCAAGGGGCTGGTGCCGTGTGGCACCACGGGTGAGGCCTCGACGCTGTCGAATGCAGAGCATCACCGCGTGATCGAAGTCTGCATCGAACAGGCCGCCGGACGCGTGCCGGTGATCGCGGGGTGTGGGTCGAATGACACGCGCAATGCCTTGCTGCATATGCAATTCTCGAAGAAGGCAGGGGCGGCGGCCGGTCTGTGCGTGGCGCCCTATTACAACCGGCCCAGCCAGGCGGGCCTGATCGCACATTTCAGCTTCCTTGCCGAAAACAGCGATTTGCCCATCGTGTTGTACAACGTCCCCGGGCGTACCGTCACCGATATCGAGGACGAGACGGTGGTCGAACTCGTTCGCAAGCATCCCGACCGGATCATCGCGATCAAGGATGCGAGCGGCGATCTGTCGCGCGTGGCTGATCACCGCATGGGAATTGGCAGCGATTTCTGCCAGCTGTCCGGTAACGATGAACTCTGGCTGCCCCATTCTGCCGCGGGCGGATCGGGCTGCATCTCGGTAACGGCCAATGTCGCGCCGGCCCTTTGCTCGGAATTCCACGATGCCATCGCGGCCAACGATCTGGTGAAGGCGCGCGAAATCAACGACCGCTTGTTCCCGCTGCATTACGCCATGTTCTCGGACGCCAGCCCGGCGCCTGTGAAATACGCGCTCAGCCGCGTCCACGACTGGATCAGCTGCGACGTGCGGTTGCCTCTGTGCAGTGCCAGCGAAGCAAGCCGCAACGCGGTGGATGAGGCACTGGAGCACGCGGGACTGCTATAACGCAGCCCCGCGAGCGAGAAGTCAGTCGGCAGGATTGTGCTTCTGCACGAAGCCGACTGCGGCCTCCAACATCTGCAGGCGCGTTGTCGAAAGCGACAGCCAGTGATCTTCGCCGTCCAGGGCGATGAGTTCGTAAGGCTTGCCGGCATCTTTCAGCGCATCCGCCATCTTGTGGGAGTGCGAATAGGGCACCACCGTATCGTCCTTGCCGTGGATCAGCATGATGGGGGCATCGGCGCGATCTGCGGATCGACGGGGAGACACCTCATTCCAACGATCCTTGGGGCCGAGCTGGTCCAATAATGCGGCCTTAGTGATCGGTTTGCGTCCGGAAGCGCGATAGTCCTCGTTGAACATGTCAGAGATATCGCTGACTGGAGCGACCGCAACGGCGCAGCGGTAGATATCCTGCTGTAATGTAACGCCCGCAAGAGCAGCATACCCGCCGTAGCTCGCGCCGACGATACAGGCGCGATCCGGATCGACGATCCCCTTTTCTGCCAGCGCTGCGAGGCCATCCGAAAGATCGGTCTGCATCTTGCGTCCCCATTCGCCATAGCCCGCGAGCTTGAACCCCTGAGAACGATTGGTCGAACCCCGGAAATTGGGCTGGAACACGGCATAGCCGCGCGATGCGAAGGCTTGCGCCCACCAGTCGAACTGTTCGCTATCATGAGAGTGTGGTCCACCATGGGGCAGCATCACGAGTGGCAAATTGCTGGCCTCTTTTCCCGGCGGAAGTGTCAGGATACCGTCCATCTCCAGACCGTCGGCTGCGGTGTATTCGAAGGTGGAGGTGGGCCCAACGCGATCGCCCGTGATCGCATCGCGCTCGAATGCAAAAGCCTTTGCGGTGGCCTTCGCGATATCGACAATGAGCCACGAGCCGCTGTCGCCATTGCCGCTGATGCGAACCAGTACTTTCCCAAAGTCAGGTGACCAATCGATCATGCGAATATCGAAGCCATCAAGGGCCTTCCGAATGGCTGCAGCAGCTTTCTGCTGGGCAGGGTCACGCAATACCGGGCCTTTTTCTGTATCCAGATATCCTACCAGATTTCCTGATTTCTCGTCCCAATAAAGACGTTCGTAATCGACATCCTTCATAAATGGCCGTGCATCGCCGCCCGCGAGAGGAACTTCATACACAATTCTTATGTTATCTGCGTCACGAGCGCCGTAGATCACAGACCGACCATCGTAACCAAGACCCACCAGATCGACGCGGCCGTTGCGCTCATTTCCTTCCGCAATGATCCTGTCTCCGTCTGTGATACGCCAGTCACCATCCTTCATGCTGACGTCGAGCGTGGCGGCGACGTTACCCGCGGCATCGACAATCCAGTCACGCTCCTCATCAACACGCGCGGCGCCGGCAATGCGGCGGGCACGGTTGGAGCGGGTATCGACCTGATACAGAAAAGGGCGTCCGTGCTCCCACTTGTAGTCGCCAGTGAGTTTAGATCTCGCCAGTTCGATTGCAGCGAAATAGGCGACCCATACGCCATCGATCTGTCGAACCCCGTAATAGCCCAGAACCGAGTTCACGAGACTTCTCTGATTGGCGAAGACAGTTTCGATTTCGCCCTTGTAACTCACCGGAATCAGGCGAGCGATGGAAAACTCGGCCCTGTCGGTGGTGAAACCCCAAAGGTCCTCGGTCTGGCTGGTTACCAGGAGCAACTGATCATCGCCGACCCAGTCGAAGTAGCGGACCTTGGCTTCGCCGACGGTAATCCGTCGCATCAGCTTCATCTCGCCATCGAGGAAAATGACCTGGCGTTCACCGTCATGGGTAATGAGCGCGGCGATACTTTTGCCGCTGGGCGATATTGCCGCATGTTCGATGCCTGGAAGCGCGCCATATGCAGACAGGGGCGCAGGCTCCTGTGCATGGGCGGCTGGACTTGCGACTGTAGTAAAGAATACAGCAATTACTGCTGCAAGGCGCACGACAACTTTCATTTGAATCCCCCAATTCAATATCTTGTCTCTGCCGCGACCTTTTTGACAAAGCAAGTGTGATGCCACACTGGGGGTTGGCGTTTCCTGCCTCAGCGCCTAAATGCGCCCGTTCTATGGCCCGTCCCAAACCCGTAACATTCGACAAGCAGAAGACCGTCGCCGATAATCGGCGGGTGCGGTTCGATTATCACGTCGAGGAAACCTTCGAGGCTGGGCTCGCCTTGCAGGGTACCGAAGTGAAGGCACTGCGGGCCGGTGAGGCCAGCATCAAGGAAAGCTACGCCGAGGTGCGTGACGGGCAGGTGTGGCTCATCAACGCCAATGTGCCGGAATATTCGCATGGCAACCGGCTCAATCACGAACCGCGGCGGCCACGCAAGCTTCTGCTGCACGAGCGCGAGATCGAGAAACTGTTCGGCGCGGTAGAGCGCAAGGGGATGACACTGGTCCCCCTGTCGATCTATTTTAATTCGACCGGACGCGCCAAGGTTGAATTGGCGCTGGCCAAGGGGAAGCAGGCGCACGACAAGCGCCAGACTATCAAGGATCGCGATTGGAAGCGCGACAAGGCGAGGCTAATGCGCGAAAAGGGCTAACTTTGTCCCGTTGCCTCTTTCGAAACCACTTCTCGCCTACCACATCGGAGCCCATGCCAGTTTCGTCGCACCGCCATTGCCAGATGTCATGCCAGCGCTCATGCCGCGCTCGCATGGCTTGGGCATTCCAATGAGTGGATCGCGTTCGAAGACGTTCCTTGCGGATCTGATCCGCAAATACATGCCGACGCGTGAAGAAATGGCGGAAAACCGTTTTCTCAAGCCGATCGCGCATCGCTTCCTGTCGCCCGAACTATGGCGTTTCACCAGGCGTAGCGTTCCGCGCGGGGTGGCGTTGGGGCTGTTCGCGGCGTTCATTGTTCCGATCGGGCAGATTTTCCTGGCTGCGTTTCTGGCTCTGCCCACTCGCGCCAACGTTCCGCTGGCGTCCCTCGTGACCTTCGTGACCAATCCTTTTACGCTACCTTTCTGGCTTATATTCGCCAACCGGACTGGGCGCTTCGTGCTCAACCTCGATGCGGCTGTCGGCGCGGGGGCTGATCGGCTCGCCAGTGAAAGCGGAGTGCTCGCCGGCTGGCTCGAGGTGGGCGGGGTGACTGCCTTAGGGTTTCTTGTACTTGCGATCATTAGCGCAGGTGTCGGTTACCTTGTCTCCAGCCTTTCTTGGAGATTCGTCGTGGCGCGGCGGCGGCAGAAGCTATTGAGGCAGCGCCGCGAGGCGAGGGCGGGGAAGATCGGCCGGTGAATTTGAGGCCCAGTCTGGAAACCGACAGTCTGCCACCCGTGCCGCTGATGCTGGGTATTCTCCTGGCCTTTGCAGTTTCGATAGCGCTGGTGTGGTTGGCCGCGGGAACGGCGCTTGCCGCAGCTGCCTATGCCGGGGCGCTGGTCGTCGTGGTGCTGACCTTGATGCTATCGCCGCGCCTGGCAGCGACGAATGCTAGCGAGGATATCGCCCAGCCCGACTGGAGCTTGACCGCTTCAGCAATCGAGAACGAAGAGGCGGCTATTGCCGTGGTCGATCGCGCCAACCGCATGACTTGCGCGAATTCGACCTATGAAAGGTGGTTCGGTGGGCCGCTTGCTCCGCACGAGCTCGCGTTCTCGGGCGCCGGGAAGGCAAGGGTTGCCGAGGCGGCGCGCCGTGCTTGGCGCGAAGGTACCTCAGAGGCGGATGGCCTGGTGCTCGAAGAAGGAGAGGACCAGGTTTTTCTTTCCGTCGAGCGGGCGGGGCGGGGCGAAGATTATCTGGTCTGGCGCTTTGGAAAGATCGTCCAGCAGGAAACGCATGAAGGTGTCGCTCAATGGCTCGACGGGCCGTTGAGCGAGATGCTGTCCAACTCGGGCATAGAAGTGGCACTTGTCGCATCCGACGGTATCGTGAAGGCCACTACGCCGGGCTTGGCAGAGCGGACGACCGGCAGCAGGGCGATTTCGCTGGTAGGCGAAGAATTCGTCCAGTTGCTGCGGTCCGACGACCGTGACCGCATATACTTCGCCCGCGAAGGCCAGCAGGGATCGCCGCAAACGCTAGTCCACGTGCCGATGGACAATCCTTCCCGGCCGGATTCAGAAAAGCCGCCCTCCCTGATGGTGCTGATCGAGAATACCGTTGGTATCGGTGGTGGCGCTCACGGCAACGGCAAGACGGCTATCCCACAGCTAGAAGCTCTCCTTTCGGCTCTTCCGCTCGGTCTCGCTCTCACTGATCGCGACGGACGTTTCCTGTTTGCGAACAAGGCCTTCCTTCGCGCGGTCGAACGAGAAGGAGAAGGGCTGCCGCAGTTTCCTTCCGACCTCGTTGTACGCGAGGACAAGGCTGCGCTCGCCGATACAGTCAGGCGATTTGCGAAGGGCGCCACGGCCAGCGGCGATATGGCTGTCCGTCTGGGCAACAATAAGGAAGAGCCCGTCTCGATCGGCCTGGCCGGTGTGCGCGGGTTGGGAGACGCAGCGGTCCTGCTGTCCATTACCGATTCTTCGGAAGAGAAAAGGCTGCGCCGGCAGGTGGCTCAGGCGACGAAGATGCAGGCGGTCGGCCAGCTTGCGGGCGGTGTAGCACATGATTTCAACAATGTGCTGACCGCGATTATCGGCTATTGCGATCTCATGTTGCTGCGGCACACGCCCGGCGACAGTGATTATGACGATATTCAGCAGATCAAGGCCAATTCCAACCGTGCCGCCTCGCTGACACGGCAATTGCTCGCCTTCAGCCGTCAGCAGACCTTGCGCCCGGTCGTGCTCCAGATGCCCGATGTGGTGAGCGAAGTCAGCCAGTTGCTGAAGCGATTGATGGGCGACAAGATCGAATTCTCCGTCCGCCACGATCGCGAGCTTGGCGCGGTCCGCGCCGATCCACAGCAGCTGGAACAGGTTATCATCAATCTGGCAGTCAACGCCCGCGATGCGATGCAAAGCCATGCGGAAAAGCAGGGTCGGCAGGACTGGAAGGGCCGCCTGATGCTCGCAACCCGTAGAGTGGCGGCACGCGATGTGCGCAGGATGGGCGTGGATGTCATGCCTGCCGATGACTACACCGTCCTCATTGTTCAGGACACGGGCGGCGGCATTCCGACCGACAATTTCAACAAGATCTTCGAGCCGTTCTTCACGACCAAGGAACAGGGCAAGGGCACGGGGCTGGGCCTGTCGACAGTGTACGGCATCGTGAAGCAGTCGAACGGCTTCATTTTCGCCGACAACGTTCTTGATCCTCAAGGCAAACCCACAGGGGCCCGGTTCACCATTTATCTGCCGGTCCACAAGGGCAATGTTCTGGGGCCACGCCGCGCTGAGGAACCCGAAGAGGCGAAAGCGAGCGAATGGGCTGGGGGCGGCAGGCTCCTTCTCGTGGAGGACGAGGACATGGTCCGGGCGGTTGCTGAGCGGGCCCTCGCGCGGGCAGGCTATGCGGTGACATCCGCACGTGATGGTGAGGAAGGGCTGGCTATCGCCAAGGGCAAAGAAGACTTCGACCTGATTGTTTCCGATGTGGTCATGCCCGCCATGGACGGACCAGCAATGGCGCGCGCCATTCGTCGTATCAAGCCGAATATCCCCATCCTGTTCATGTCCGGCTATGCCGAAGAGCACCTGCGCAACGATATCGACATCGACAATATGCACTTCATTCCTAAACCTTTCAGCGTACAGCAGATCAACGCCAAGGTATCCGAAGTGCTTTCGGAACATCGCAAAGCCAACGGCTGAGGGCTATTTTCGGCTGCTTGCCACTATCGTTACGGACTATTTGAGAAAAAATTCCGTTCCCCTCTTGTTCTATTGGAACATAATGGGTACATCACTTCGCAGTTGAAGAGTCGATACCGGCTCTGGAAAACCGAGAAGGGAATGTGTCATGGCGGCCAGTCTGAAGCTTGTAGAAGGAAAGAAAGTGGACGCAGACCGTCAGAAGGCATTGGATGCCGCCCTTTCGCAGATCGACCGTGCGTTCGGTAAAGGCTCCGCCATGAAGCTAGGCCAGAAAGAGGCCATGAATGTGGAGGCTATTTCCACCGGATCTCTGGGGCTGGATATCGCACTCGGCGTTGGTGGCCTTCCCAAGGGGCGCGTCATAGAGGTTTACGGGCCGGAGAGCTCGGGCAAGACCACCCTGGCCTTGCATTGCATTGCCGAAGCGCAGAAAGCCGGGGGCACGGCTGCCTTCGTTGATGCGGAACATGCGCTCGATCCGGTCTATGCGAAAAAGCTCGGTGTAGATATCGACGAACTGATCGTGTCGCAGCCCGATACGGGTGAGCAGGCGCTAGAAATCACCGATACGCTGGTTCGTTCGAATGCGATCGATATCCTCGTGGTCGATTCGGTTGCGGCGCTGGTTCCCCGTGCCGAGATCGAAGGCGAGATGGGTGATAGCCATGTCGGCCTTCAGGCCCGCCTGATGTCCCAGTCTCTGCGCAAGCTGACCGGGTCGATCAACCGCTCCAAGTGCATGGTCATCTTCATCAACCAGCTGCGGATGAAGATCGGTGTCATGTACGGTAACCCGGAAACGACGACCGGCGGTAACGCACTCAAGTTCTACGCATCTGTCCGTCTCGATATTCGCCGGACCGGTCAGATCAAGGATCGTGACGAAGTGATCGGCAATGCCACCCGCGTGAAGGTGGTGAAGAACAAGGTCGCTCCACCGTTCAAGCAGGTCGAATTCGACATTATGTATGGCGAAGGTATTTCCAAGATCGGTGAAATCCTCGATCTTGGCGTAAAGGCTGGCGTGGTCGAAAAATCGGGAAGCTGGTTCAGTTATGACAGCGTCCGGATTGGACAGGGCCGTGAAAACGCCAAGAACTTCCTTCGCGAAAATCCAGAAATGTGCGCCAAGTTGGAAGCTGCGATCCGCGGCAAAACCGACGAGGTCGCCGAAGAGATGATGACAGGCCCGGACGCGGAAGACTGATCACATCCCTTCAAGCGGGAACGCTTGCGGTTCCTCGTCCCCAACCGCAGGTTATGCCGGACTGTCCCCCGGCGTTCCCGAATACACGGAAAGCTGGTGCGCGCGTCGCCTTCTTGGCCGCCGCCCCGGCTTTTCGCGTTTTCCTAAGGAACATTTTCTAGCTTCACCGAACAGCAAAACCGAACTGCGGACTTATCGGGCTACGTTCTTCGCCAAGCAATATACTAAGCTCTGTCGCAGCCAGGAGGTCCGGACAGTGCTGGCATGTCTTCTCACTCGGTTGGCCAAGAGCCATCACAGCTCATAGAAACTGGGAGAGTCTCGAGTACGCAGCTCTCTACAACCGGCCAGATCTACTTGGTCAGAAGAAAGTCCCAATCCTTGCTGATCGCTGCATCCGAGATGACCGGCATGTATCCAATGGGTAGTAGGCTCTGCAATTGAGTGAATATGGGCCCCGCGAGACGCGTAGTGTCCTGCTTAGGTTACTCAGTAAGGGCGATAAGCCGCTGCGCCGCTATAGCGGGCAAGAATGTTGTCATGCACGATGGGCGACAGCAATTCGCTGAAGGCGCATCCGACCATGCAGTTTTCCCACCACACGACCTGCGCCTGGAGCGATTCGAGCCCGGGCAAGGTCAGCCAGCACATCTGGCCTTCATGCATGCGATTGATTGCCGCAGCCGAAAATCCTGACATCGAGAGGTCATGAATGACTGTCTGGAACGCGCGTCCACCACTGGCACGGAGCTGGCCGGGGATCGTGATCTTCGTTCGTGGCGCGCTGCGATCTTCCTGCGCAGCCAACGAATAGCTATCTCGCGTCTGGTAGGTCATGTGCAACGTTCCTTTGCCCTGGATGCAAATGAGGCATCACGCAAAGCAGGCGTGATGTAATTTCGGGCAATGTCGCAGAACCGATTTAAGGAATCGTTGCAGGACAGGGTTAATGCGTCAGTCAATCCGCTCGCGGTGCCGTGTGGCGAAATCGTTCACAACCAGATCCACGATGCGCTTGGCAACGTCTTCTGGCGGCTTGACCGTCGCCGGATCTTCCCCCGGATAGGCCTTGGCGCGCATTGCCGTGCGGGTTGCGCCCGGATCGATGGTTGCCACGCGAACCTTGCTGATCTTTTCGACTTCCTGCCCATAGGCATCAAGCAGATTATCGAATGCGGCCTTTGTCGCGCCGTAAGCCGACCAGTAGGCGCGCGGGGTTTCGCCCACGCTGCTGGTCAGGCCGATGACCCGTGCGGCATCGGCGCGCTTCAGCAGCGGATCGAAATTCGCCAGAAGCGATTGTGTCGCTAGAAGATTCGTCGTGACAGCTTGGCTGAACTGCTTGCCATCGATCTGGGTAACGGGTGACAAAGTCGGCAGATAGGCAGCCGAGATTACCAGATAATCGAGTTTGTCCCAGCGCCCGGCGATGGCAGAAGCGAGGCGGGCGATGCCATCGCTTTCGCCAAGATCTATCGGCGCGATGGTGGATGCGCCGCCAACTTCGTGGATGCGGTCCTCGACCGTTTCCAGCGCCCGCACATCGCGCGCCGTCAGCACGACATGGGCACCCGCTTCCGCGAACGCCAGCGCAGTTGCTGCACCGATACCCTTGCTCGCCCCAGTGACGACAGCCAGCTTGCCTTCGAGTGATTTCGTCATCTCAGGCGACCTTTTCGGCCGGGAAGGCGAGTTCGGCTTGCTTGTCTTCGCGCTTGGCGAGATCCGTCAGTGAGGTGGGGTAATCGCCCGTAAAGCAGGCGTCGCAGAACTGCGGACATTCCTTGACCCGCGGCTTTTCGCCGACTGCGCGGTAAAGGCCGTCGATCGAAACGAAGGCGAGGCTGTCGGCTTTGATGAATTCGCGCATCGGTTCGACATCCATGCGCGCGGCGAGCAGCTTGCTGCGTTCGGGAGTGTCCACACCGTAGAAGCAGCTATGCGCTGTCGGCGGGCTGGCGACGCGGAAGTGCACTTCCTTTGCACCTGCATCCCGCATCATTTCCACGATCTGCAGGGAGGTGGTGCCGCGCACGATGGAATCGTCGATCAGTACGATCCGCTTGCCGGCCACCAGATTGCGGTTGGCGTTGTGCTTGCGCTTCACCCCAGCGTGACGCGCGCCGTCCGAAGGCTGAATAAAGGTCCGTCCGACATAGTGCGAGCGGATGATGCCGAGTTCGAAGGGAATGCCCGCTTCCTGGGCATAACCGATGGCGGCGGGTACGCCGCTGTCCGGCACCGGAACGACCAGATCGGCTTCGACCGGGGTTTCCTTGGCCAGCTCGGCGCCGATCGCCTTGCGCGCTTCGTAAACGCTACGGCCCGCGAAAAAGCTGTCCGGGCGGCTGAAATAGACGTGCTCGAAAATGCAGGGGCGCGGCGAGTGGTTGCCGAAGGGGTGGAGCGAATCGACATTGCCGTCGTAATCGACCTTGATCAACTCGCCCGGCTCGACTTCGCGGACCATTTCCGCACCAACTACGTCGAAAGCGACGCTTTCGCTGGCGAACACGGTCGCATCGCCCATCTTCCCCATGACCAGCGGACGGATACCCAGGGGATCGCGGCAGGCGATCATGCCTTCCGGGGTCATCACGATCAGCGCATAGGCCCCTTCGAGCAGGCGCAGCGCATCGACCAGGCGGTCGACGATAGTGGGATAGCGGCTTGTCGCCACGAGATGGATGATGACTTCGGTGTCGGAAGTCGACTGGAAGATCGCCCCGCGCTGGACCAGTTCCTGCCGCAGCGTGCCCGCGTTGGAGATGTTGCCATTATGCGCGACGGCAAAGCCGCCACTCGCCAGATCGGCGTAAAGCGGCTGCACATTGCGCAGGCCCGATCCGCCAGTGGTCGAATAGCGCACATGACCGGCAGCCATGTGGCCGGGCAGTTCCGCGATAGCTTCCTGCGAGGAAAAGTTTTCGGCAACGTGGCCAAGGCCGCGGCGGGTGCGGAATTCAACGCCGTCCCAGGCCACGATCCCGGCGGCTTCCTGCCCCCGGTGTTGCAGGGCATGGAGGCCAAGCGCGGTCGCGGCGGCGGCGTCTGCTGCGTTGATGGCGCCGAAAACGCCGCATTCTTCGCGCAGCTTATCGCCATCCGCATCGAGGAAGGGGTGGGTGCAATTCATGGTGCTGTCCGCGATGGTGACTGAGTGCGGCTCCAATGGCGATGTTACTGCGCGATTACAAGGTTTGTGAGGCAGGTTGCGGACAAGATTCCTGCAGCCATTCATTGCGCCGCCAGAAATCTCTGCCTAAACGCCCACTCCACGAGATATCCTATCTGCGAACCATTTCATCGGGACCGCCTTGCTGCTCTCACCTTTCGAACGGACCATTGCCAAACGCTATCTGCTTCCGGGCAGGAGCGAGGCCTTCATTGCGCTCGTCGCCGGTATATCGATCACTGTCGTCATGCTCTCGGTCGCCATGCTGGTGATCGTGATGAGCGTGATGAACGGTTTCCGGGCCGAACTGCTCGACAAGATCGTGGGCCTGAACGGCCACGCGATCGTGCAGGCATACGGCGGACGGCTCGACGATTGGGAAGCCGTCCTTAAGGAAGTGAAGGACACGCCCGGCGTCACCGAAGCGTCTCCTCTCATCGAACAGCCGCTGCTGACGACTTTCAACGGTAGGGTCGAGGCGATTCTGGTGCGCGGCAACACGCCTGCCGACATCAACGAACTGGGCGAGAAAGTGGTCGCCGGCAATATCGATGCGCTGCAGCCCGGGGCGAGCAAGGTCGCCATCGGTGTTCGCCTTGCCGAGAATATCGGTGCGCGCGTGGGCGACACGATCACCATTATCAACCCGCAAGGCCGCTCCACGCCGTTCGGGACCGTCCCGCGCCAGGTCGGTTACGAGGTGGCGGCGATTTTCGAAGTCGGCGTCTATGACTATGACGGTGCCTTCGTCGTGATGCCGATGCAGGATGCGCAGACCCTGCTGCTGATCGGCGACACGATCGGCATGATCGAAGTGAAGGTGACCGATCCCGACAAGGTTGAGGACATCCTTGCACCGGTGGAACAATCGCTGGCCGGTAGGGCGGTGGTGCGCGACTGGAAGACCATCAACTCGACGCTGTTCGAAGCGCTGCAAGTGGAACGTGCCGCCATGGCTTTCGCCCTGAGCTTCATGGTTCTGGTGGCCGCATTCAACATCCTTTCCAGCCTTGTGATGCTTGTCCGAGCCAAGACCCGCGACATTGCCATCATGCGCACCATGGGCGCGACCCGGCGCAGCCTGACGAAGATATTCGTCACGACCGGCTTCACCGTGGGCGCGATCGGCACCATCGCCGGGCTGATCCTCGGCGCATTGGTGCTCGGCTTCCGCGAACAGATCGTTACCGCCATCAGCTGGTTGACCGGGGCCGATTTGTGGGATCCGCAGGTCCGCTTCCTCAGCACCATTCCTTCCAAGCCCGATCCGGTGGAAATCGCCATGATCGTGGGCCTGGCGCTGATCATGAGTTTCCTTGCGACGCTCTATCCGGCGTTGAAAGCCGCGAGCACCGATCCGGTACAGGTCCTGCGTTATGAATAATCCTGTCGTCCAGCTTCGCGGGCTGACCCGCAGTTTCGAACAGGGCGGGGTGCGCATCGATGTGCTGCGTGGCGTGAACCTCGATATCATGCCCGGCGAGATCGTCGCGCTGCTGGGGCCTTCGGGGTCGGGTAAGTCGACTTTGCTTCAGGCCGTGGGCCTGCTCGAGGGCGGCTTCGGCGGCGAAATCCTGATCTCCGGCAATTCCGCCGAGAAAAGCGATGCCAACGCGCGCACGACACTGCGCCGTGATCATCTCGGCTTCGTGTATCAGTTTCATCACCTCCTGCCCGATTTCGATGCGCGGGAAAATGTGATCCTGCCGCAGCTCGTTGCCGGTAAACCTCGCGCTGAGGCTGAGGTCCGTGCCGAGGAACTTCTGACGGCGCTTGGCCTGGGCCATCGGCTCGACCATCGGCCGAGCCAGCTCTCCGGCGGCGAGCAGCAACGTGTGGCGGTGGCGCGCGGTTTGGCCAATCGGCCCGATCTCGTTCTCGCCGACGAACCTACCGGCAATCTCGACGAGGCGACATCGGACAAGGTTCTCCAACAGTTCTTGTCGTTGGTCAGGGGCGAAGGTAGCGCTGCCCTGATCGCGACGCATAACGAACGCCTGGCGGCGCGGATGGACCGGGTGGTCCGTCTGCACGAAGGCGTTCTTGGATAGTGGACCCGAAGCGCCCTTCGCACGTTAGGGCGAAAAAGGAGTTTTATTGAATGACCGACCACCCCAGTACCTACAAAGGCGACGAATGCCATCGCCGGGGGATTCAATGGGATGACCGCGCATCTTTGCATCGCAAGGATGACAATGACGGTGTGCTCGATGGTGCCAAGGGGCTGCGCTCTGGCTCCTTTGCCGAACTCGTTCGCCATATGATGCTTATGCCCGAAGACGAGCGTTCGGCCTATTACATCGAAAAGCTGGGTGACCGCGAATATCACGCTCCGGAAATCGCCGAACTGTCGCAGCGCAGCGATTTCCCGGCCGCCTGACGGCATAAGGATCCAGCCAGTGACCACCATTGCCGACTTCTCCGTTGAAACCAACAAGGGCGACACACTCGACCTTAAGGAGAAGCTCGGCAAGGTGCTGCTGGTGGTCAACACGGCCAGCAAGTGCGGTTTTACGCCGCAATATGACGGGCTGGAAAAGCTGTATCAGGATTATGCGGCCCAAGGCTTCGAAGTGCTGGCTTTCCCTTGCAATCAGTTCGGCGGACAGGAACCGGGAAATGCCGAAGAGATCGAGCAGTTCTGTAAGGTCAATTTCGGCCTGACCTTTCCCCTGATGCAGAAGGTCGACGTGAACGGTGCCGAAGCCAGTCCGCTGTTCGACTGGATGAAACGCGAAGCGCCCGGTTTGATGGGGTCCAAGGTGATCAAGTGGAACTTCACCAAGTTCCTGATCGACCGCGAAGGCAATGTGGTGAAGCGCTACGGTCCGACCGATGCCCCGGCGGCAATCGCCGCCGATATCGAAAAGCTGCTCTGACCCATGCTGGCCGATCTCAACCAGTGGTTTCTCTCGCTCGGCGAGCAATATGGCGTGAACCCCTATATCTTCGGGGCAATCTACGTCGGCGCAATCCCATTCTTCCTTGCCTCGATCGCCTGGCTGGTGAAGCGGGCCAGGGCGGGGCGGTCGACCGTCGTGCCGACACTGGCAGCCGGTTTCTTCTTCGTTTCGGCCTATCTCTATCTCGCGATTGCCGGGCGCAATATCCCCGTCTGGGTCTGGATCTTCCTGGCGGTCCTCGTCGCCTATGGCGCATGGTCCACCATTCGCGATACCCGGCGGAAAATCGCGCTTTCCGACAAGAAGTAGACTTCTCCACTCCCTGTGGAGAATAACCTTACCGTGCCTCTTTGAGATTGGGGCAGGCAAACCTATTTTGCCTGCATGCCATACAAGCCCTTCGTCCCCTTGCGCGTTCTTTCGGCCTATTCGATGCTGGAGGGCGCAATCGACCCCAAGGCGATGGCCAAGCTGGCGAAAGAGCGCGGGTTTCCGGCAATCGCCATGGCCGATCGCAATGGTCTTTATGGCGCGGTCATGTTCGCCAATGCCTGCAAGGCGGAAGGCGTGCAGCCGATCACCGGTACGCTGCTCGGGGTCGCCCGGGATGAGGAAGGCAAATATGTCGATTATCTGCCGCTCTATGCGCAGAGCGAGGCAGGCTATGACAATCTGTGCCACCTTGTGTCGAAGGCACATCTCGACCGGCCGCTCGAATACGAACCGCATATCGCATTTCGCGATCTCGAAGGGCGCACCGAGGGTTTGATCGCCCTCACCGGTGCGAGCGAAGGCGGCGTCACACGCCTGCTGGCGGACGGGCAGGCGAGCCATGCTGCCGAGATGATGGACAGGCTGGAAGCCCTGTTCCCCGGCCGGCTCTATGTCGAACTGTCACGCCGCGGTAACCCGGTTGAAGAGGCGGCAGAGGCTCCGCTGATCGACCTAGCCTATGCACGCGACCTTCCGCTGGTGGCGACCAATCCGGCCAATTTCGCCGAACCGCATATGTACAAGGCGCATGACGCCATGCTGTGCATAGCAAATTCGACGCACATCGATGCCGAGGAACGGCCCAAGTCCAACCCGGAAAGCTACGTCAAGACCGCCCACATGATGGAAGAGGCGTTCGACGATCTTCCGGAAGCTGTGGCCAATACGCTCGTAATTGCGCAGCGCTGCGCCTATGCGCCGCCCTACCGCAAGCCGATCCTGCCCAGCCTCGCCGGTGACCTTGAGGGCGAGGCGCGGATGCTGGAAGAAGACGCGCGGCGAGGGCTGGAAAAACGGCTCGAGCCTTACGGCGAGATGAGCGAGGAAGACCGCAAGGTCTACTTCGACCGGCTCGATTACGAGGTCGGCATCATCAACCAGATGGGCTTCCCCGGTTACTTCCTGATCGTTGCCGACTTCATCAAATGGGCCAAGGATCACGACATCCCTGTCGGGCCGGGCCGTGGTTCGGGTGCAGGCAGTCTTGTCGCCTGGGCGCTGACGATTACCGATCTCGATCCCATCCAGCTCGGCTTGCTGTTCGAACGATTCCTCAATCCGGAACGCGTTTCCATGCCCGACTTCGATATCGACTTCTGCGAAACCCGGCGCGGTGAGGTGATCCGTTATGTGCAGGCCAAATACGGCCATGACCATGTGGCGCAGATCATCACGTTTGGTAAGCTGAAGGCGCGCGCTGTGCTGCGCGATACGGGCCGCATCCTGCAGATGAGCTACGGTCATGTCGATCGTATCTGCAAGATGGTGCCCAACCATCCGACCGATCCGTGGACCTTGCCGCGTGCGCTGAACGGGGCTGCCGATTTCAAGGCGGAATACGATAACGATAACGAGGTCAAACGGCTGATCGACCTTGCCATGCAGCTCGAAGGTTTCCCGCGGAACAGTTCGACCCATGCTGCCGGTGTGGTGATCGGCGATCGGCCGCTGGCCAAGCTGGTCCCGCTCTATCGCGATCCGCGATCGGACATGCCGGTCACGCAATACGACATGAAGAATGTCGAGAGCAGCGGTCTGGTCAAGTTCGACTTTCTCGGCCTTAAGACACTGTCGGTGCTAAAGAAGGCGACCGATCTGCTGGAAAAGCGCGGCGTGCAGATCGATCTGTCCAAGTTGGAGCTCGACGATCCGGCGGTGTACGAACTGATGAAGGTGGGTAACACGGTCGGCGTGTTCCAGCTGGAATCGGAAGGCATGCGCCGCACGCTGACGGCGGTGAAGCCGACCAATTTCGGCGATATCATCGCGCTCGTCTCGCTCTATCGTCCCGGTCCGATGGACAACATCCCGCTGTTCGGCAAGCGCAAGGCAGGCGAAGTCGAGATCGAGTATCCGCACGCAAAGCTCGAAGGCATTCTTGCCGAGACTTACGGCATCTTCGTCTATCAGGAGCAGGTCATGCAGGCCGCGCAGATCCTGGCCGGCTATTCGCTTGGCGATGCCGACCTGCTGCGCCGCGCCATGGGTAAGAAGGTCCAGGCCGAAATGGACGCCCAGCGCGAACGTTTCGTGGCCGGCTGTAAGGAAGTCAGCGGGATCGAGAAGGCGAAGGCCAACGAATTGTTCGACTTGATCGACAAGTTCGCCGGTTACGGTTTCAACAAGTCGCACGCCGCGGCCTACGCCTTGCTTGCCTATCAAACGGCGTGGATGAAGGCGCATTATCCGGAAGAATTCTACGCCGCCTCCATGTGCTTCGACATGCACCAGTCGGAAAAGCTGACCATTTTCGTCGACGATGCGCGGCGGCAGGGCATCGCGGTCGAGCCTCCGTGCATCAATAAATCGGAAGCCGAATTCACGGTCGAGCAGACCGATACCGGCTATGCGGTTCGTTACGCACTGGCGGGGATTCGCAACGTCGGCGAAAGGGCGATGGAGACCATCGTCGCCGAGCGGGAGGTTTCCGGCCAGTTCGACAACCTGCAGGATTTGTTCGAACGCATTCCCAAAGGCTCGATGAACTCGCGCCAGCTCGAAGCGCTGGCCTGTGCCGGAGGGTTGGACTCGCTCGAACCCAACCGGGCCAAGGTCTTCGCCAATGCCGACATGCTGCTGGCCGTGGCGGAAGCTGCGGCGCGCGAGCGGACCAGCGGACAGGCGAGCATGTTCGGCGGCGATGATGCTCCCGGCGAAACGCTGCGACTGCGCGAGGTCGAGGACTGGCCGCGCGCTGAGCGCATGGCCCGCGAACGCGAGAATTTCGGCTTCTATTTCTCCAATCACCCGGTCGCCGCGTGGAGGGACATCGCCTCTGCCAATGGGGCGCGCACCTATGCCTCGCTCATCGCGGGCGGCGCACCTGTTGGCGGGCGGTCGAATGCCGTGATGGCGGCCATGGTGGAGAAGGTGAACAAGGGCACCACCCGCCGCGGCAAGCCATTTATCCGGGCCGATTTCTCCGACGCCACCGGCCAGTTCAGCGCCGCCTGTTTCGAGGAGAGCATGGTCGAGCGCTTCCTGAAATGGGCCGAGGACCAGACCTGCGTCCTGCTGCAGGTCGAACTCGATTCCCCCAGTCCCGACGAACCACCTCGCATTACCGTACGCGGAGGCACGCCTCTGTCGGAGGTGAAGGGCGCCACGCCGATGATCCTGACGCTCGATATTCTCGATACCAGTGCGGTCGAGACGCTGCAGCGCGAATTGTCCGAAGCGGGCAAGGGCCAAGACGAAGTCTTGGTGACGCTACGGCTCGGCAGCGATGCCGAACCCGCCATGCGTCTGGGCCGCAATTTCGCGCTCGACGGGGAGCTGGCAGAACGCTTGGCAAGCGTGCCTGGCCTTGCCAAGGTGCAGCTCGACAAGCGGCGCGGCGGCTCGCACCTTCGCCTCGTCGCCTGAAGCAAGCGTCCGCAAGGGGCGCTGCGGTGCGAGGAGAGACATGCTGATGCTCGGAGCGATGCAGGACTGGATGATGCGCGTGACGCATGTGGTGGATCACGCAGCCCGCGAGGCGGGAAGCCGCGAAATCGTTACCCACTGGGCGGACGGCAGCGAAACCCGCACCAATTGGGCAGGCATTCGCCGCGATGCGCTGAAGATGGCGCAGGCGTTGGAGCGGCTGGGCATCAAAGCCGGCGACAAGGTGGCCAGCATCGCGATGAATCATTCGCGGCACCTGGTCAGCTGGTTCGGCGTGGCGGGCATGGGCGGGGTGCTGCACACGGTCAACCCGCGCCTGTTCGAAGACCAGCTCGAATATATCGTGAACCATGCCGAAGATCGCGTGGTGATCTACGATGCCATGTTCCAGCCGATCATCGATCTGATGAAAAACCGCTGGCAGAAGGTGGAGCATTACATCTGCTTCGACCCAGAACCGGGCAGCGGCGAACACGCGACCTCTTTCGAAGACTGGATCGGCGCGGAGGATGGCGATTATCGCTGGGTCGAAGGTGACGAGCGTGATCCCTGCATGATCTGCTATACCAGCGGGACCACCGGCAATCCCAAGGGCGTCCAGTACGAACATCGCAGCACCATGCTGCACGCCATGGCCGGCCTCCAGCCCGCCGCCTTTGCCTTCAGCGCCGCCAGCGTGATGCTGCCCGTGGTGCCCATGTTCCATGCCGCGAGCTGGGGGCTGCCCTATGCCGGCGCGATGGCCGGGATCAAATTCGTCTTCTGCGCGGTGAACGATCCGGCCGTGCTCCATGAAATGATGATCAAGGAAGGCGTGACCGACAGCGCGGGCGTGCCCACCGTGTGGCTGGCGCATTTCCAATATTGCGACGCCGAGGGGATCGACCTGCCCCCATTGAAGGTCGCGACCATCGGCGGATCGGCTGCGCCTAAATCCATGATCGAGCGGCTGATGAAGAGCGGCATCCGCGTGCAGCACGCCTGGGGCATGACCGAAACCTCGCCCATCGGCACGGTCGGCGGGCCTACGCATGACTGGGAGCAGATGAGCTTCGAGGAGAAGGTCGCCAAGATTCAGATGCAGGGCCGCCCGATCTTCGGGGTGGAGCTGCGGACGGTCGATCTCGACGATTTCACCAAGGTCCTGCCTCGCGATGGCAAGACTTCCGGCGCGCTCCAGATCCGCGGGCCGTGGGTGGTGAAGCGCTATTTCAAGGCCGAGGAAGACGCGGTCACCGAAGATGGCTGGTTCGACACCGGCGATGTCGGCATCCTCCATTCCGACGGCACGCTGCAGCTGACCGACCGAACCAAGGACGTGATCAAGTCCGGCGGCGAATGGATATCCTCGGTCGAACTGGAGAACGCCGCCGTGGGCCATCCCGCCGTGGCAGAGGCGGCCTGCATCGGCATGGCGCATCCCAAATGGGACGAGCGCCCGGTTCTGTTCGTCGTGCCGAAGCCCGGGGCCGAATGCGATGCCCAGAGCATTATCGCCTTCCTGTCCGACAAGGTCGCCAAATGGTGGCTGCCCGATGCGGTCGAATTCGTGGACGACATTCCCCACACCGCCACCGGCAAGATCAGCAAGAAGGACCTGCGCGCCCGCTTTGCCGATTACCGATTGCCCGAAGCGGAATAGCGCGTGAGCCGGCTGATCCTGCTCAACAAGCCGTTCGGTGTGCTCTCGCAGTTCACCGGCGGGAAGGAGGGCGCGGACGACACGCTGGCGCATCTGGTCGATGTGCCGGGCGTCTATCCGGCTGGCCGACTCGACAAGGATAGTGAGGGGCTGCTGCTGCTGACCGACGATGGCCGGTTGCAGGCACGGATTGCCGAGCCGCGGCACAAGATGCCCAAGACCTATCTCGCGCAGGTCGAGGGGGAGGTGGGGGCCGAAGCGCTGGACCGGCTCGCCCGGGGTGTGGAGCTCAAGGACGGCAAGACCCGGCCCGCCCGCGCCCGCAAGATCGACCCTCCGCCCGTCTGGGACCGCGATCCGCCGGTCCGCTATCGCAAGAGCGTGCCCGACGGCTGGATCGCGCTGGAGATTACCGAGGGCAAGAACCGCCAGGTCCGCCGCATGACCGCCGCCGTCGGCCTGCCCACCCTGCGCCTCGTGCGCTGGCGCATCGGCGACTGGAGCGTCGACGGCCTTGCGCCAGGTGAATGGCGCGAACTGGCGGTTTAGCCAATCAACCCGCCGGGCGTAGGCGCTTGCGGCCACGGATTGCCGCGCTACGCTCGCAATGACGGAGAGGAGCAAGACATGACCGATACCTACATCGACCCGAGCCCCGCCAACTTCCAGGCGTTCAAGGACCTGCCGCGCGACGAGCCGATCCACATGCTCAACCTCGTCCAGTTCCGCGAGGAAGCGGCCTACCCCGAAGGCCATGAGAACGCCGGCAAGGGCTGGAGCGGCCGCCGCGCCTACAAGGAATACGGCAAGACCAGCGGTCCGATCTTCCGCCGGGTAGGCGGCACCATCGTGTGGCGCGGGGCTTTCGAAGCGGTCCTGACGGGCCCCGAGGCGATGAAATGGCACAACGGCTTCGTCGCGCAATATCCCAACGCCAGGGCCTTCTTCGAGATGGTCAAGGATCCCGACTACCAGAAGGCGGTCGTCAATCGCACGGCGGCGCTGGTCGACAGCAGGCTGGTGCGGTTCAAGCCGGGTGCGATGGGTGAGGGGTTTTAGCCGTCCTGAAACGACGGGCGGGTCGCAGGCTCGGCCCCACTGCTCCTAACATCTGTGTGGAGCGGGGCTGGGCGGCATGCCCGACCGTAGAGAAGGCATGAAACATTGGTTGTGGCCCGCTGGGGTCTTTGTCGCTGTCTGTCTTTTTGGTTTTGGAGCACGCAAAGCGATCGGGTCCGTTTACGGGACGGGCGAGGCATTGGCGCTGCTCGAGTCTCTGGCACGTTCGGGCCTGTATCTCGGCTCCGCCAGCGCGACCGCTTCGGCCACCACACTGGCACTGATGCTGACCCTTATCGGCGTGGTGCGCCGATCCGATCATGACTTCAACGATCTGGTTTACGAGAATGTCGAGCGTATCGCCCGGCTGGCCACCATTTCGCTGCTGGCCAGCCTCGGCCTGCTGCTGGTGCTCGTTTTTCCGGTCGGAGAGTTCGATGGCATCCCCAACCAGTGGTATCCCATGATGTACGAAGTGCTGTTCGGCGCTACGGTCATGGTCGTGGCGTTGCTGGCGGCCACCGTGATGATGCTTTACCGGACTGTGCGGCACGTGATTTCGCACATCACGCCCGGATCGCACGTCTGAACGTGCCGCGTTTGTCTTCACTTTTCAAAGAGCCTTATCGATCTTGATCCGCGTGGCGGAACGTCTTTCGCCGGGGACGGTAGAACCGGAATGAAACGGTCCCTTTTCTACGCCCCACTTTTGCTTATCCTCGCTGCCTGCTCGCAGAATGATGCGGGTGCGCCCGTCGATGAGCAGACATCAACTTCAGTGGTCCCACCCTCCTCGACAGGTGCGAGTAGTGACGAGCAGCCAGCTCCCGATACCGGCAGCCAGAAGAATGCCGATGACGAGATGGCCGATCGCGCGCCGCTTCAGGACAGGGTGCCAGAGCGGTTTCGCGGGACCTATGCCGAGAGCATCGCCAAATGCGATGAGCCGAGCCACGGGCTGTTCACGGTCGAGGCCAGCGCGATCGACTTCTTCGAAAGCACCGGCGAAGTTCGCGATGTCCGCGCCGATGGACCGGCCGCCGCGCTGACCGTGTTCGAGCAATATGGCGACAGTCCCGGCACCACCTATGCCTTCTACATGCGGCTGCTGCCCGACGGTTCGCTCCGCTACCGCTATGGCGACGACGAGCGCATGACCTGGGTGCGCTGCCCCTGATCGTACGGAGTGGGCAGGGCCGTATGCCCGCCGCATCGACCTGCCAACCGTCATAACAACCGCAACTGCCCGCCCACCGCGGGCGGCCTGAACTGCGTGCAGTCCAGCTCGAACTTCGTCTTGCCGAGGCCCGCGCGCTTGCACGCCAGGCGGAAGCGGGCGCGGAAGAGGTCGGCCCATACTCCGGTCGGGCGCATGCGGCTGAAGAAGTCGGGATCGTTGTCCTTCCCGCCCCGGATCGATTGCACGATGCTCATCACCTTGTCGCCGCGATCGGGGTAATGGACCGAGAGCCATTCGCGGAACAGCGGGGCGACTTCATGCGGCAGGCGCAGCGGGATCCAGCCCACGCTATCCACCCCGATGGCTGCCGCGCGCTGGACGATCTCCTCCATGAATTCATCGGTGATGGCCGGGATCACCGGCGCGACGGAGCAATGGCTGGGCACACCCACTTCGACCAGTTTCTGCAACGCCACCAATCGCTTGGCAGGCGCAGCTGCGCGCGGTTCGAGCTTTCCCGAAAGCTTGGGATCGAGGCTCGTCACCGAAATCGCCACCGCCACCAGCCGCCGCTCCGCCAGTTCGGCGAGCAGGTCGAGATCGTCCAGCACGCGGTCCGACTTGGTCGTGATCGTTACCGGGTGCCGCGCATCGAGGCACACTTCCAGCACATCGCGCGTGATCCGGTATTTGCGCTCGATCGGCTGATAGGGATCGGTATTCGTCCCCATGGCGATCGGCCGGGGCCGGTATTTGGAATTGGCCAGCGTGGCGCGCAGCAATTCGGCGGCATTGGGCTTGGCGAAGAGCTGCGTCTCGAAATCCAGCCCCGGCGACAGATCGTGATAGGCATGGGTCGGCCGCGCAAAGCAATAGACGCAGCCATGCTCGCACCCGCGATAGGCGTTGATCGACCGGTCGAAGAAGATGTCGGGCGACTGGTTGAAGCTGAGGATGGTGCGCGGATGTTCCTCGGTAACCCGGGTGCGCAGCTTGGCCGGCGCTTCGCCCTCGGTTTCGGCCAGCGCCTCCATATAATCGCGCCAGTCGCCATCGGTCTCGCGAGTCGCCAGCCCGAAGCGCGTCGGCACCTGTGACCCTTGGGCCCCGCGGCCGGGAATGGCTGGTTCGAAACGGCGTTCCATAAGTGAGAACATATATGGAACATGCGCCGATTGCCAGAGCCTATGTGCCTATCCCCTGCGCCGTCCCGCCTGCAGCACGCGCGGCGCGGTGAAAGGGGAGCGGGCGGCGTTTGCGGCGAGGGCGGTTGCGAGGGTGGAGGTTGACACAGTTGACACTGTCCTGGGGAATGAAACAGAGGGGGCGGATGCGGGGCCATTTGCGCTCCGTTGGCCGCCTGTTCTTGCGGTGAACCCGTCGGCCAGGCGGGCGAGCGTTTCGGGGGCGGGCCGGGGCCGCGCGAAGGCGGGGGAGCCGCATTGTTTGCGCAGGGCATCGGGGCGGGTGTCGCAGAGCCTGTCGATCGAGCCATAGACAGAGCGCAGGCTTTCCTCGCGCGTGGGGGCGCCGGTCTGCGGTTCGGTCCGGGGCGGCGTTTCCTCGATGCGGCCAAGCGGGATATGCTCCAGCCCTTCCTCTTCCAGCATGGCGTGGAAGGCGGCGTCTTCGGAATAGACATCGGCTTCGGCGGGGGTCATGCCGAGTTCCTCGAGATAGCCGAGATAGTCTTCCAGCATGAGCTGCTCGAACGACGACCGGGCGGGCTTTGCGGCCTTGTCCGGGCGCGGGGCGAGTTCGGTGCGCGGATCGGCCACGCTGGCGAGGATTTCGTCGAAGCGGCCTGCGTCAGAGCCGGCGCCATCCTCGTCCACCAGCCGGTCGAGCCGGGCAAGATGGGCCAGCAGCAGGCGGCTGTCATAGCGGCGCCGCGTGCCGACCAGTTCGCCGCGATAGAAGATTTCTTCCTCCACGCCCTCGACCGCGCGTTCGCCCAGCACCTGTTCGCAATTCTGCCGCGCCAGCACCAGCGCCGCCGCCCAGCCGCGCGCGAACATCGCGTCACGGCGGCGCAGGCGATAGGCGGCTTCGGCGGACAGGCCGACGCAGCGGCAGGCCTCGCGCACGTTGCCGTGCACCGCCAGCCGGTCGAGAAAGCGCGCCTTGCGGCCGGGCGTCCAGCCGCGCACGGGAATGTCCTGGGGCATATGGGTCATTGGTCCGTCTCCTTCGGGAATGGGAAGCGAACCGGATCCCTTATGCAGGGATTGGCGAGTAGGAAAATGGTATTTTTTGGGTGGGGGGGGTTAGGGGGGGCGGGTGTGTTTAGCGGCGAGGTGTGGATTGCCGCGTCGCTACGCTCCTCGCAATGACTGGTTTCTATTGGCATTCGTCATCGCGAGCGAAGCGCGGCGATCCATTGTCCTACGCTGCCTTAGCCGATGATCTCGCCGTAGAGGTCGTGCCAGTCGGGATTATCTGCCTCGATCAGCGCAACCTTTTTGGCGCGCGATCCGGCCTTCAGCTGCTTCTCGCGCAATATGGCATTTTCCATCGTGCCGTGCAGTTCGAACCATACCAGCCGTTTGCAGCCGTAGCGGGCAGTGAAGCCGCCGCCGACGCCTTCGCGGTGCTGCCAGACGCGATGCACGAGGTTGGAGGTCACGCCGACATAGATCGTGCCGTGTTTCCTGTTCGCCATGATGTAGACGGCGGGCTGGAATGTCTCGCGGTGCGCCATGGGGTGGGTGGCTTCCGATCGTTGCGTGATGGATTGCTTCGCTACGCTCGCAATGACGTGAAAGGGGTGATTACGTCATTGCGAGGCGACGTAGTCGCCGCGGCAATCCATACCTCGAAGCACGCGTGCCAACCCCCTACTTCTCCCGCAGTCTCGGCATCAGTTCCACGAAGTTGCAGGGCCGGTGGCGGCTGTCGAGTTGGTAGGCGAGGATCTTGTCCCAGCCGTCTTTCACCGCGCCGTTCGAGCCGGGCAGGGCGAAGATGTAGGTGCCGCGCGACAGGACGGCGCAGGCGCGGCTCTGGATGGTGCTGGTGCCGATGCTGTCATAGCTGAGCATGCGGAACAGTTCGCCGAAGCCGGGGATGTCCTTGTCCTTCACCCGGTCGAGCGCTTCGGGCGTCACGTCGCGGCCGGTCAGGCCGGTGCCGCCGGTGGTGACGATGACGTCGATCTGCTCGTCGTCGATCCAGCGGTGGAGGTGGGCGGCGATCTCGTTCTTGTCGTCCTTGCTGATCTCGCGCGTGGCGAGCGTGTGGCCCGCCGAGGCGATCCGTTCGGCGAGGATGTCACCCGAGGTATCGTCCTTCAGCTCGCGGCTGTCGGAGATGGTCAGCAGGGCGATATTGACCGGCTTGAAGGTCCGGCTTTCGTCGATCGGCATCGGCGGTTCCTCTGAAAAACGAAAGAGTTAGCGGGCACGCGGGAATTGCGGCCAGTCGTTTTCGGCCAGTTCCTTGCGGCTGGGGGCCGCGGCATTGGCCTGGCGCAGATACATCCAGTAATTGCGCATCACGATGGCGACATAGCTGCGGGTTTCCCAATAGGGGATGGATTCCATCCACAACAGCGGATCGCCCTGATCGTTCACCTCGCTGTTCCAGCGCGAGACCGGGGTGGGACCGGCGTTATAGGCAGCCATGATCTTGGGCAGATGGCCATTGGTGTAACTGGCCTGCGCCAGCGCCTCCAGCGTGCGTTGCCCGAAGGCGAGATTGGTGCGCGGGTCCTTCAGATCGGCATTAGCGCTCATATTGATCGATCCGGCATATTCTCGCGCGGCGATCGGGCGGATCTGCATCAGGCCGATGGCGTTGGCGGGGCTCACCACGCGTTCGCGGAAATTGGATTCCTGCAACGCATGGGCGAAGGCCAGCGCCGGATCGACACGCCAGCCGCCATGCGGCGTGTGATAGGCGACCGGCCAGCGCAGATTGGGCGGCGAAGCGGTGCCGCGCGGCGCGTTATAGGCCATGTAGGTCTGCGTGCCTGCCAGCCCCAGCGCGCGGGCGAGGCGGGTGAGGGCGGCGAAATCGTCGGGATCGCCATAGCGGACCTGCCAGCGCAGCACATCGTCCGCCACATCGCGGCGGCCCACTTCGGCCAGCATCACCGCCTCGCGCACGGCGGGTTCGTCGGCCAGTCGCTGCCAGTCGGCGGCGGTAAGGTCGGGCGCGGTATGATCGGCGGGCAGATCCTTGCCCAGCTGTTCGGCGGCGAGCATGCCGTAAAGCGTCTCGTCATATTGCGTGGCGGCGCGCAGATGCGCCTGCGCCGCCTGCGGTTCGCGGCAACGTATCAGCGCGCGCGCGGCCCAGTAATGCGCCGCCACACGCAGTTCGGGATTGTCCGCCCCCTTGGCCGATGTGGCGAAGAATTCCCCGGCGCGATTGCAATCGCCGATGCGCCAGGCGGAAAGGCCGGCCACCCAGTCGCCCTCTGCCACCCACGGGCCCGACCCTTGCGAGACCAGCTGCGCCATGCCGTAAGCCTCGGCATCGCGGTTCTCGATATAATAGCTCCACGCGACCCGCTGGCGCCATTCGGCCCGCGCCTGCGAGGACAGCGAGGCGTCTACCCCGTCGAGCAGGAGACGCGCGCCATCGGGATCGTCATTCTTGATCCGGTCGAGAATGGCCGCGCTGACATTGGCGGGCATGGTTCCGTCGCTGATCGGGCGGGGCAGGGCGCGGCGGGTGATCCCCGGCTGGCGCGAGAGCGACTTTTCGCGCGGCAGGCCCGGCTGCCAAGTCAGGCCGCGGGTCTGGCCGAGCCGCACGATGCCTTCGACCTGAGGATTGCGGGGATAGCGCCGCAGCCAGTCCTCGATCCTCGGCAGTTCGATGCGCGGGCTGTTGGGATCGAGGAAGTAGGTCGCCAGCGCCGCGCCGTGCAGCGGGCCGTCGGGGCGCTGCGAGAAGGCGAGTTCGACCCGCTCCCAGTTCTGCGCCTCGATCGCCTCAAACAGCGAGGCATAATAGGCCCGGTCGTCGGCCGAGAGGATCTGCGGCAGGGCGGAGGAATGCGAGCGGGTGAAATAGGCCACGCTGTCCGACTGGGCGAGCGCGGGGGTGGAGGCGGCAAGCGTGCCGAGACTTGCAGTGGCAGCGAAGAGCAGGGGGCGTAGGGTCATGCGGTCCATTCCAGCCAGCGGTTCCAGAAATTGCGGCGGCGCGGGGCGGAACGGGCCAGTTCGGCCAGCTCCGGCGCAAGCAGCAGGGGAAGAGTGTTGTCGCCCGCCTTCACCACGGCAGGCTCGCGCGCCTGTTCGGGCGCAACATCGAAGAGCGGGGCGAGCGACCGCCCGAACGCGAGCACGCGGTGCGGGGCGGCCAGCGCGATGTGGTGGCGGGTGACGTCGGCCAGCCCGCGTTCGGCCAGCCCGTCCCAGTCGGGCAGCGACAGCGGTGCGGGCAGCGCGCTGGCGAGATAGGCTTCGTGCGGGGCGATCCCCATGGCGCCCAGAATGGCTTCGAGGAAGCGGCCCGGCGCGCCGGACAGCAGCGCCTCGCTCTCCCCATCCACCGGTTCAGGCACCAGCACCATCAGTTTCGCGCCCGCAACGCCGCGCGGCGGCAGGCGCTGTTCGGGTCCGGCATGGTGCAGCGATTTGTCGCTCATCCACCATTCGCGAAATTTTTCGAGAGTGCCCGGCAGCGGTGCATCGCCGCCCGCGATCGCCGCTTCGCCCGCCGTGCCTTCGAAAGCGCGTTCGAGCGGGGTCTGCCTGGGTTCTTCGGGCGGTTTCTTGGGCCTGGGGGACGCTACGGCCTGCTTTTCTTCCGGCTGTGCCAGCCAGCTGGTCGCTTCATCGTTATAATCGTCTTCCACACCGGCTTCGCGCCACCAGTCGAGGGCGGCTTCCAGCGCATCTGCGGGCGATAATTCGCGGGTTTCCGGTGTGTCAGCGAGCATAATCCGTCCGCGCAAGGTCTTGACCTCAAACCGCCCAGCAATCAAGGCAATGACAAAGTTTAAGCGACGAAAAGAGAGAGACATGAGCGAACGCGAATCGATGCCCTGCGACGTCGTCATCATCGGCGGCGGCCCGGCCGGCCTTTCGGCGGCGATCCGGCTGAAACAGATCAACGAGGATCTTGAGGTCGTCGTGCTGGAAAAGGGCAGCGAAATCGGCGCGCACATCCTGTCGGGCGCGGTGGTCGATCCCAAGGCGATGGACGAGCTGTTCCCCGAATGGCGCACGATGGATTGCCCGCTGGCCGAAACCCCGGTGACCGAGAACCACCACTGGGTGATGTCGGAAACCGGCAAGTCGGACATGCCAGAATTCCTCTTGCCGCCCTTCATGAGCAATGAGGGCAATTACACCGCCTCGCTCGGCAACACCTGCCGCTGGCTGGCCGAACAGGCCGAAGGGCTGGGCGTCATGGTCTTCCCCGGCTTCCCCGCCGCCGAAGTGTTGTTCGACGAAAAGGGCGCGGTGACCGGCGTGGTGACGCAGGACATGGGCATCGCCGAAGACGGCAGCCACAAACCCGATTACCAGCCGGGCATGGAAATCCACGCGAAATACACGCTCTTCGCGGAAGGCGCGCGCGGCAATCTGACCAAGAAGATGAAGGCGCAGTTCGACCTCGAGGCCGATTGCGAACCGCAGGTCTATGGCCTTGGCGTCAAGGAACTGTGGGATATCGATCCCGCCAAGCACGAACAGGGCAAGGTCATCCACACGCAGGGCTGGCCCCTGTCGGAAACCGGCACCTGGGGCGGGGGCTTCATCTACCACCAGGCGAACGGGCAGGTGGCATTGGGCTTCGTGACCGCACTCGATTACAAGAACCCCTACGTCTCGCCCTATCAGGAATTCCAGCGCTGGAAGCACCATCCCGAGATCGCGGCCCTGCTCGAAGGCGGCAAGCGCGTGGCCTATGGCGGGCGCGTGATCAACGAGGGCGGCTGGCAGTCCGTGCCCAAGCTGGCCTTCCCGGGCGGCGCGCTGATCGGCTGTGCCGCGGGCTTCGTGAACGTGCCGCGCATCAAGGGCACGCACACCGCCATGAAGAGCGGGATGCTCGCCGCCGAAAGCATTGCCGCCGCGATTGCCGCCGGTCACGAGCATACCGAGCTGATGGAATACGATAGCGCCGTGCGCGAAAGCTGGATCGCGACCGAACTGAAGAAGGTGAAGAACGCGCAGCCCGCCGTCGCCAAATATGGCGAGGATCTGGGCACGGTTCTGGCCGGCATCGACATGTGGATGCGCTCGCTCAAGATCGGCCTGCCGATCACGATGAAGCATCACCGCGACCACGAGATGCTCGAACGCGCGGATCTGTTCACGCCGATCAAATACCCCAAGCCCGACGGCACGCTGAGTTTCGACCGCCTGACCAATGTGGCCTTCAGCTACACCAACCATGCGGAAAACCAGCCCAACCACCTCAAGGTCTGCGACCGAGAGTTGCAGCGCGAGAGTGAGCTGGAGGTCTATGGCGGCCCGTCGACCCGCTATTGTCCCGCAGGCGTCTACGAATGGATCGAGGAAGAAGGGCAGGAGCCCAAGTTCCAGATCAATTCGCAAAACTGCATCCACTGCAAGACCTGCGACATCAAGGACCCGAACCAGAACATCGAATGGACCACCCCCGAAGGCGGCGGCGGGCCGAATTATCCGAACATGTGATGGCTGACACGGACTGGGGAGCATCGTTCGTAATGTCGAGCGGCGGTTTTCTCCAGTCATTGCGAGGAGCGAAGCGGAGTCGAAGACGGCCAAAGGCCACCCGGCAATCCACGGGAAGGCTAGCGACATTTGATGGATTGGTTGGCCTCTAGCCAGCTACGCAACCGCTCCGCTCGCAATAACGATGGGTGATTTTCTCCCGTCATTGCGAGGAGCGAAGCGACGCGGCAATCCATAGGAAGGCTAGCGGTGCGCCATGGATTGCTTCGCTACGCTCGCAATGACTAGGGGATGGTCCCGTGGCAGTGTGATAGCGGCTTTATGTCAGCCTTTGGTCGTCAGCCAGCACGCCAATGACCGCTCCGCCCGCAATGACGATGGAATCTTCTGATGGCAGTCTCTGAAACCGCCTACGCCAAGATCAATCTCGCGCTGCATTTGCGGCGGCGGCGGGATGATGGCTATCACGAACTCGAAACGCTGTTCGCCTTTGTCGATGCCGGCGATACCCTCAGCGCGAAACCTGCCGCGCAGGACCGGCTGGCGACGCTGGGCGAGTTCGGCGGGGCGCTGACCGATCCGTTTGACAATATCGTGATGGAGGCGCTGACCGCGCTGCCCCGGCGCCAAGGGCTGGAGATCACGCTGGAGAAGAACCTGCCCGTGGCCGCGGGGTTGGGCGGGGGATCGGCCGATGCGGGCGCCATCTTCCGGATCGTGCGCGAATTGCACGGCCTGCCGGATGACTGGCGCGCGCGTGCGGCGAAGCTGGGCGCGGATGTGCCCGCCTGTATCGACAGCCGCACCTGCATCGGCCGCGGGACCGGGACAGAACTGGAGCCCGCCGACGACAGCCTTGCCGGAACGCCCGTTCTGCTGGTCAATCCGCGTATTCCGCTGGCGACCGGTCCGGTATTCAAGGCGTGGGACGCCAAGGACCGCGGTGCCATGCCCGAAGGGAACAGTCGCACCATCGCGCTGGAAGGGCGCAATGACATGGAGGCGCCCGCCATCTCGCTGGTACCCGAAATCGCGCAAGTGCTGGCCGCGCTGCGCGGAACTTCGCCGTTTCTCGCCCGTATGTCCGGTTCCGGCGCGACCTGCTTCGCGCTCTACGACAGCAATTCCGCACGCGACGAAGCCGCCGCGCGCATCGCCGCCGAACATTCCGGCTGGTGGCAATTAAAGGGTAATCTTCGATGATGATCGACAATCTGCCGTATCGCCAGGTCGGTGCGGAAGCCGCGCGTCCCGGTGGTCTGTTATGCGTGGTCGATCATGCATCGAACCATGTTCCCGAAGGGATCGAACTGGGCATCGATCCGCGCCTGCTCGAAGAACACATCGCGATCGATATCGGTGTGGAAGGCATCGCCGACCGCCTGGCCCGCCGTCACGATATTCCCGCGCATATCGCCTGCGTCAGCCGGCTGGTCTGCGATTTCCATCGCACGGAAGACGATGCCGCCGTGGTGCCTTCGGAGAGCGACGGGCATCTGATTCCGGGCAATATCGGCGCGGATGTGGAAGCGCGGCTGAACCTGTTTCACCGGCCCTATCACTATGAGCTGGGCAAGCTGATCGAACGGGTGAAACCGCGCATGATCATCGCGCTGCACAGCTTCACCCCCAGCCTTGCGACCAGCGACGAACAGCGCCCGTGGGAAGTGGGGCTGCTGTACAATCAGGACGATCGCGCCGCGCGTCATGCCATCCGCCTGTTCGGCGAACAGGGACTGACCGTGGGCGATAACGAACCTTATTCGGGCAAGCAGCTGAACGCCACGATGGACCGCCACGCCGAAGCCAACGGCATCCCCTATTGCACGGTCGAAATCCGGCAGGACCAGATCGCCACCGAGGCAGGGCAGGCGCGCTGGGCGGTGATGCTGGCGGACGTATTGGGCCGCGTGGCACTCGAAGTTTGATCGCCCCCAAGCAAAAGCTGTTTCGCTAAGGCCCCTTGCTGGCCTAGGCTCGGCGTTCGATTTTGAGACGTTCGATCCGATAGAGAGCAGCCATGCCGCATTACCGTTCCCGCACCACCACCCACGGCCGCAACATGGCGGGCGCGCGCGGTCTCTGGCGCGCCACTGGCATGAAGGACGAAGATTTCGGCAAGCCGATCATCGCCGTGGTCAACAGCTTCACGCAATTCGTGCCGGGACATGTGCATCTCAAGGATCTGGGCCAGCTGGTCGCGCGCGAGATCGAGGCGGCGGGCGGCGTGGCCAAGGAATTCAACACCATCGCGGTGGATGACGGCATCGCGATGGGGCATGACGGCATGCTCTATTCGCTGCCCAGCCGCGATCTCATCGCCGACAGCGTCGAATATATGGTCAACGCCCACTGCGCCGATGCGATGGTGTGCATCTCCAATTGCGACAAGATCACGCCGGGCATGCTGATGGCCAGCATGCGGATCAACATCCCCACCGTCTTCGTGTCGGGCGGACCGATGGAAGCGGGCAAGGTGGTGATGAAGGGCAAGGAAGTGGCGCTCGACCTCGTCGATGCGATGGTGGCCGCTGCCGACGAAAGCTATACCGACGAGGAAGTGACCTCGATCGAACAGAACGCCTGCCCCACATGCGGCAGCTGTTCGGGCATGTTCACCGCCAATTCGATGAACTGCCTGACCGAGGCGCTGGGCCTGTCGCTGCCGGGCAATGGCTCGACGCTGGCCACCCATGCCGACCGCAAGGGCCTGTTCGAACGGGCCGGGCGGCTCGCGGTGACGCTGGCGCGCCGTTATTACGAGGAAGAGGAAGAGGGCGTCTTGCCCCGCTCCATCGCGACATTCGAGGCTTTCGAAAACGCGATGAGCCTTGATATCGCCATGGGCGGATCGACCAATACCGTGCTCCATCTGCTCGCTGCGGCGCATGAAGCCGGGGTGGATTTCACCATGGCCGATATCGATCGGCTCAGCCGCAAGGTGCCGTGCCTGTCCAAAGTCGCCCCGGCGAAGAACGATGTCCATATGGAAGACGTGCACCGGGCAGGCGGCATCATGTCGATTCTCGGCGAACTGGAAAAGGCGGGCCTGCTCCACACCGCGCTGCCCACCGTGCATAGCCCGACCATGGGCGATGCGCTGGACGATTGGGATGTTGGCCGCACGCAGAACAATATGGTGCGCGAATTCTATGCCGCGGCCCCCGGCGGCGTGCCCACGCAGACTGCCTTCAGCCAGTCGGCGCGCTGGGAAAGCCTCGACATCGACCGCGAGCACGGCGTCATCCGCAGCGCGGAGCATGCCTTCAGCAAGGATGGCGGGCTGGCCGTGCTCTATGGCAATATCGCGCGCGACGGCTGCATCGTGAAAACCGCCGGGGTGGATGAAAGCATTCTCACCTTCTGCGGCCCGGCCAAGGTCTATGAAAGCCAGGACGATGCCGTGACCGCGATCCTCACCGGGCAGGTGGTCGAAGGCGACGTGGTGGTGATACGCTACGAAGGGCCGCGCGGCGGGCCGGGGATGCAGGAAATGCTCTATCCCACCAGCTATCTCAAATCGAAGGGGCTGGGCGCGGCTTGCGCGCTGCTGACCGACGGGCGCTTTTCCGGCGGCACCTCGGGCCTGTCGATCGGCCATGTCTCGCCCGAAGCGGCCGAGGGCGGCGAGATCGGGCTGGTCGAGAATGGCGACAGAATCGAAATCTCGATCCCGAACCGCACGATCAATCTCGCGGTTAGCGACGAAGAACTGGCACGGCGGCGGGCCGAGATGGACGCAAAAGGCGATGCGGGCTGGGCCCCCACGGCGCCGCGGCCACGCAAGGTCAGCTCCGCGCTCGAAGCCTATGCCGCCATGACCACCTCTGCCGCCAAGGGCGCAATCCGCGACGTTTCGCAGCTCAAACGCCGCTAGGCCTTGCCCAACGCCCCGCGGCGTGGCAGCCGCGCGGCATGCCTAGCGAAGCGATACTTACCGTCGACCAGATGCGCGCTGCCGAACAGGTGGCGATGGACAGCGGCACCAGCGAATGGGAATTGATGCAGCGCGCCGGTCAGGGTGCAGGCCAGTGGGTCGCGCGCATGGCGGCGGGCAGGGCGGTCTGCGTGCTGTGCGGTCCCGGCAACAATGGCGGTGATGGGTATGTGATCGCGGAATTCCTGCGCAGCCAGGGCAATCTGGTACACGTCATCGCGCCCAAACCGCCCGGCAGCGACACCGCCCGCACGGCGCGCGAAGCGTTCGGCGGCAAAGTGGTGGAAGAGGGCGAGCTCGATGCGCCGGTGATCGTCGATTGCCTGTTCGGCTATGGCCTATCGCGCGAAGTGAAGGGCGCGTTCGCCGTGCTGCTCAAGGAACTGGAAAGCGCGAACGTCTTCAAGATCGCGGTCGACGTGCCCAGCAGCATCGCCAGCGATACAGGCGAGGCGATGGGCCCGGTGGTGCATTACGATCTGACGCTCGCACTGGGCGCCTGGAAGCAGGCGCATTTCACGATGCCGGCCATGGCTGCCATGGGCCCCAAGCGGCTGATCGATATCGGCCTTTCTCCCACACGCGATGCGCCGAGTCTGTCGCAGGCGCCGCGCCTGTCGGCTCCGGCTGCCGATGCGCATAAATACCGGCGCGGTCTGCTCGCAGTGATTGCCGGCGAAATGCCGGGCGCGCCGATCCTTGCGGCAGAGGCGGCCATGCGCTGCGGCGCAGGCTATGTGAAATTGTTCAGCGATCATTCGCACCCCGATGCGCCGGTCGATCTGGTGATCGAGGATGGCCCGCTCGACGAAGGCCTTGCCGACGATCGCATCGCTGCCGTCCTGATCGGCCCGGGCCTCGGCCGCAGCGATGCCTCCCGGCAGCGCCTCGAACAGGCGCTCGCCACCCGCCATCCCGCCATTCTCGACGCCGATGCGCTGCATTTGCTCACGCCAGCATTGCTGGAGCGCGCCGCGACGCAGCAGCTGGTGGTCACGCCGCATGAGGGCGAACTGGCGGCGCTGTGCAAGGCATTCGATGTCGGCGGCAATACCAAGCTGGACAGGGCGAAGGGCCTGCATGAGGCGACGGGCATGACGGTGCTGGCCAAGGGGCCGGATACTGTGCTGGTCGGCAAGCACGGCGTCCGCTTCTTCCCGCGCGGTTCCAGCTGGCTCTCGGTCGCCGGATCGGGCG
The DNA here is from genome assembly GCA_947504155.1 of uncultured Erythrobacter sp. Taxonomy (GTDB): domain Bacteria; phylum Pseudomonadota; class Alphaproteobacteria; order Sphingomonadales; family Sphingomonadaceae; genus Qipengyuania. The sequence continues at coordinate 395,798 of CANNGF010000001.1, read as the reverse complement.
ACGTGCTGGCGGGCATGGCAGCCTCGCGCCTTGCCTATGGCGGCGACGGATTTGCGGCCTGCGAGGAAGCGATCTGGATCCACCACGAGGCGGCACGTCTGAGCAAACCTGCCTTCACCGCAAGCGAGCTGGCCGACAAGGCCGCAGCCGCGCTGGAGATTTTCCTGTGAGCGAGATGGAAACCGTCCTGCGCATCGCCGCGAAGGGCGATGGCGTTACCGAGAGCGGGCGGCATATCGCCGGTGCCGTCACTGGCGACCGGATCGATGCGAGCGGCGCGATCGAGCCGGGCCCGCATCACCAGACGCCCCCCTGCCGCCATTTCGGCACCTGCGGCGGCTGCCAGCTGCAGCATGCCGATGACGAGGCGCTGCGCCAGTTCGTCACCGAACGGGTCGCCTTCGCCGCGCAGTCGCAGGACATAGCGGTGGGCGAATTGCTGCCGACCCATCTATCGCCCCCGCGTTCGCGCCGCCGGGCCAGCCTCCATGCCCTGTCCACCGCCAAGGGCGCGGTGCTGGGTTTCAGGGAAGGGCGCAGCAATCGCATCGTCGACATGCGCGAATGCCATATTCTCGATCCGCGCCTGTTCGCGCTGGTCGCGCCCTTGCGCAAGCTGATCGCTACCCATGCGGGCAAGGGGCCGGTCGATATCTCGCTGACGCTGGCCGATCGCGGCGTGGACTGTCTGCTGAAAGGCTTCGTCGCCGAAGGGCTGGCGGCAACCGAGGCGCTGCTCGATTTCGCGCGCGAGCATGAGCTGGCGCGGCTTGCCGTCGATCAGGGTTATGGCGTCGAGACCGTGTGGGAGCCTGAACCGGCGACGATCACTCTGGGTAACGTCCCCGTTGGCCTGCCTGCCAACGCCTTTCTCCAGCCTACGGCAGAGGGGGAGCAGGTGCTGGTGGAAGACGCCAAGGCTTTTCTCGAAGGCGCGGCGATGATTGCCGATCTGTTCGCCGGGCTGGGCACCTTTGCCTTCTCGCTGGCGAACCCGGCCAAGGCGCTGGCAGTAGAGGCGGCGCGCGATGCCTTTATGGCCTGCAAGAGCGCGGCCAATGCGCGCGGCATTCCCGTGCACACGCTGCACCGCGACCTGTTCCGCAACCCGCTGACGGCAGAGGAAATCTCGCGCTTCGGCGCCATCCTGCTCGATCCGCCCCGCGCCGGTGCGCGCGAACAGGTGGCGCAGATCGCGCAGAGCAGCGCGAGCCGCGTGGCCTATATCAGCTGCAACCCATCAAGCTGGGCGCGCGATGCAAAAACTCTGGTGGATGCGGGCTTCCGCCTCGAAAAACTGCGCCCGGTGGGCCAGTTCCGCTGGTCGACCCATGTCGAGCTGACCAGCTATTTCACCCGCTGACGCCTAGGCTTCGACGGCCTTGGCTTCGGAAAAGGCCAGCAGTCCGCCATAGGTTTCCAGCATTTCGCCATCGACGTCCTCGTCCTCGATCACGAAGCCGAGGCGATCTTCCATTTCGGTGAAGAGCGTGGCGACAGCCATCGAATCCAGTTCGGGCAAATGGCCGAACAGGCCGGTATCGGCGTCGAAATCGGCGACGCGCGCCGCATCGAGCGCGAGCACATCGACCAGAATGGCACGCAACTGTGTGTCAATCTCGTTCCGGCTCGGGCCGGTCGGATCGGCTGTGGCAGTCTGAGAGGTCATATGTCTGGCGGGTTTCCCAAGCTCCTAGGCGGGCATGCCCTTAGCTGCGCGTGCAATCGTGTGCAAGGGAGCGCAGAAGGGCCACTTGCGCTCGGCCAGCGTAAGAGTGATAGCGGGCGCGCAATGTCCGATATCCCAGACCTAGACGAACGGCCCAAGCCGCTGGACCATTTGGCAGAGCGCGGCGCGCGCGATGCGCCTGCGCTGGTGCTGAAGGATCGCACGCTCAGCCATGCCGACCTGGCCGGGCGGGTGGCGCTGCTGGCGGGCTGGCTGGAGGAGAAGCTGGCCAAGGGTGACCGGGTGGCGAGTTGGGCGGCAAAGGGCGAACTGACCTGTCTGCTGCCACTTGCCGCCGCGCGGGCCGGAATGGTTCACGTTCCTGTCAATCCACTGCTCAAGCGGGCGCAGGTCGCGCATATCCTTGGCGATAGCGGCGCAAAGCTGCTGATCGGCACGAAAGCGCGGATTGGCACTCTCGAGGAACAGGACCTTGCGGGCGGGTGCGAGACCATGGAAGAGGAGAGCGCCTGGTCTTCAGCCGAGGAGTCCGGGCTGGAGCTTGCGCCATCTGCGCATGATCCGGGCGATCTCGCCGCCATTCTTTATACCAGTGGCTCCACCGGCAAACCCAAGGGTGTCATGCTGAGCCATGCCAATATGTGGCTGGGCGCGGTTTCGGTGGCGCATTATCTTGGGCTGGCAGCTGACGATGTGACACTAGCCGTACTGCCGCTGAGCTTCGATTACGGGCAGAGCCAGCTGCTATCCACTTGGTATGCGGGCGGATCTGTCGTTCCGCTCGACTATCTTTTCCCGCGCGATGTCCCGAAGGCCTGCGTCCGCCACGGCATTACGACACTGGCGGCAGTCCCGCCCCTGTGGGTGCAGCTGACCGAAGTGGATTGGCCGGAAGACGCGGTGGCGTCGCTGCGGCGTGTGACCAATAGCGGCGGTGCGCTGAGTTCAGATATAATCTCGGCTTTGCGTTCTATCCTGCCGGAAACGCAGATATTTCCTATGTACGGGCTGACCGAAGCCTTCCGTTCGACCTATCTCGATCCGGCACTGGTGGCGGATCATCCCACGTCCATGGGCCGGGCCATTCCCTTTGCCGAAATCCTCGTCGTCAATGACGATGGGGACCTTTGCGGCGCGGGCGAGGAAGGCGAGCTGGTCCATTGCGGCCCGCTGGTGGCGCAAGGGTACTGGCAGGATGCCGATCGGACGGCGGAGCGGTTTCGGCCTGCCCCCGACGCATCGCGCTATGGCGGCGTCGCCGTCTGGTCGGGTGACCGGGTGCTGCGCGATGAGGACGGTCTGCTCTATTTCGTCGGCCGCCGCGATGCGATGATCAAGAGCAGCGCCAACCGCATCAGCCCGCAGGAAATCGAAAGCGCGGCGCTCGCCACGGGGCTGGTGGCGGAAGCGGTGGCGCTGGGGGTTGCCGACCAGCGGTTGGGGCAGGCGATCCATCTGGTCGTCCGTGCCGGGGCCGATGCCCCCGCAGCCGAAGACCTGCTGCCCAAGGCGCTCGCAAAGGAACTGCCCAATTTCATGCAACCGCACCGCATCCACTGGCGCGCGCACATGCCGCTGAACCCCAATGGCAAGATCGACCGCACCGCTCTGGCGCAGGAGATCGCCGCATGAAGCCGCTAGGACCCATTCCCGCAGGCTTTGGAGCCATTGACGGAGAACTCGCGATCTCGGGCCGCAAGGCCAGCGATCTGGTGGCAGAAGCGGGCCGCACCCCCCTGTTCGTCTATTCGCGATCCATGATCGAGGAACGCATCGCCCTGCTGCGATCGGCCATGCCCGACCGGCTGAAGATCAATTACGCAATCAAGGCCAACAGTTTCGCGCCTTTATTGAACCACGTCGCGGGCTTGGTCGACGGGTTGGATATCGCATCGGGCGGCGAACTCGACATGGTGCAGGCGCTCGGCGTGGACGGTAGCCGGGTCAGCTTTGCCGGGCCCGGCAAGCGTGACGAGGAATTGCAAGCCGCCATTAAAGCCGGGGTGACGCTGAATCTGGAAAGCGAGAACGAGGCGCGCCGTGCGCTGACAATCGCGGAGCGGGTGGGCAAGACCCCGCGCCTCGCCATTCGGGTCAATCCGGATTTCGAACTCAAGGGCTCGGGCATGAAGATGGGCGGCGGGGCGAAACCCTTCGGCGTCGATGCCGAGCGGGTTCCCGCGCTCGCGCGTGAGATCATCGCTGTCGGATGCGAGTGGCGCGGGCTGCATATCTTCACGGGCAGCCAGGCACTGGATGCCGATGCGCTGATCGAAACGCAGGCCAATGTGCTGGACCTTGCCGACCGTCTGGCCAGCGAGACCGGGGTGGATCTTCCCAAGCTCAACATGGGCGGGGGTTTCGGCATTCCTTACTTCAACGGCGATACGCCGCTGGACGTGCGCAAGGTCGGGCAGGAACTTGAGGGTAAGTTTCAAAAACTTCCTCAAGCGCTTGTAAACTCGGAACTGTTTATCGAACTTGGCCGGTACATCGTCGGTGAGGCTGGCGTGTATCTCACCCGGATCGTGGACCGCAAGGTCAGCCACGGCGAGACCTATCTCGTGACCGATGGTGGACTGCATCACCAGCTCGCCGCCTCGGGCAATTTTGGCACGGTCGTGCGCCGCAACTATCCGCTGGCGATTGCCGGGCTATTCATGGCCGAACCGAGCGAGGAGGCGAATGTCGTGGGTTGCCTGTGTACCCCGCTCGACCGTCTCGCGGACAAGGCCTATTTGCCCCATGCCGATGTGGGCGATCTGGTGGCGGTGTTTTGCGCCGGTGCCTATGGTGCCAGCGCTTCACCATCGGCCTTTCTCGGACAGGGTCCGGCGGAAGAAATGCTGGTGTGAGGTTTCTATCAACCTTTTGGGCATATCTTGTCTCTAGATTAGGGGCGCACCAAGAGAATTTGCAGGGCAAAGATGTACGAGGATTTCTACGGTTTCACTGAGCGGCCATTCCAGCTTACGCCCGATCCGTCGTTCTATTTCGAAAGCGCGACGCACAAGAAGGCGCTGAGCTATCTGGGCTATGGCCTGAGCCAGGGCGAAGGCTTCATCGTGATCACCGGCGAGGTGGGCGCGGGCAAATCGACGCTGGTGGGCCATCTGCGCAACCGGCTCGACTGGAACAGCGTGACCGTCGGCGAAGTGGTGACCAGCGCGCTGGGCAGCGACGAAATGATCGGCATGGCCGCGCACAGCTTCGGCCTTCAGGTCGATAGTTCGGACAAAGCCAGCGCGCTCGCCGAGATCGAGAACTTCCTGCAGGACGAAGCCCGTGCCGGGCGCAAGGTTCTGCTGGTGGTGGACGAAGCGCAGAATCTGACCGTGGGTGCGCTCGAAGAATTGCGCATGCTGTCCAATTTCCACCTGGGCGCGCAGCCGCTGCTGCAGATGCTGCTGCTCGGCCAGCCGGAATTCCGCCAGCTGCTGACCGAATGGGACCAGCTCGAACAATTGCGCCAGCGCGTGATCGCGACCCATCATCTCGAAGCGATGCAGCCTGACGAGATCGAACCCTACGTCATGCACCGGCTCGAACACGTGGGATACAAGCTGTGCCCGCGCTTTCAGGGCGATGTGTGGCGGCTGATCCATCGCGAGAGCCGGGGCATCCCGCGCCTGGTCAACCGCATCATGTCGCGCGTGCTGATGAAAGGCGCAATGGAACAGCGCGAGGTGATTGCCGAGGATACGCTGCGGGTTGTGCTCGATGAAATCAACGGCAGGGTCGCGGAGACACCGCCGGTCGGCGGGATGAACCTCGTCTCCGAGGATTCGCAAGCCTACCGCCGCGCCGAGCCCGAACAGGAAAGCGAGATGCAGCAAGACCAGCCGCAGCAGCACGAACCGGCTGACAGCGGCGCCCTGCTCGACGCGCAGGTCGAAGCGATCGAACGGGCTTTCTACGAGCGCGATAACGAGATTTCAGCGCTGCGCGAGGAACTGGCGCAGGTGGCGAAGGGGATACCCGCCGCCGCCACGGATACAGACACGGTGCAGAGGCTGGCATCGCTCGAAGCGCGGCTCGACGATCAGGAACGCACCCTGCGGCAGGTCTTGACCATGATGATCAACTATTTCGAGAACAATGCGGCGCGCGACCGCGACGCTGCCTAGGCGGAGACGCCGTGGCCACGGGCCATGTAGTCTTCGCTCTGCATTTCCTTCAGGCGGCTGACGGTGCGTTCGAATTCGAACGCACCGTCGCCCGAGGTATAGAGATCTTCGGGATCCGCCGCTGCGGTGGCAAAGAGCTTCACGCTGTTTTCGTATAGCGCATCGACCAGCTTGGTGAAGCGGATCGCCTCGTTGCGGTTTTCCGGTGACAGGCGCGGAATGCCGACCACGATAACCGTGTGGAAAGCGTGGGCGAGGGCGAGATAATCCGCCGCGCCGCGATTTTCCCCGCACAGCCGTTTGAAGCTGAATACGCCGACACCCTTCAGGCTTTTGGGGGCATGGAGGCTGCGCCCGCCGCCCAGATCGATTTCGCCGCTCGGTACATTGGCGGCATCTTCGGGTGCATAGTCGGTCAGGCGGAAGAAGGCCTCGCGAACCTGCGCGGTCGCCTCGTCACCCAAGGGGGTATGCCAGCTGTCGATATCGCCCAGCCGGTCGCGCCGGTAGTCGGTCGGCCCGTTCAGCGGCACGACGTCCAGTTCCGCCTGCACCAGATCGATGAAAGGCAGGAAGAGCGAGCGGTTCAGCCCGTCCTTGTAAAGATCGGCGGGCGGGCGGTTGCTGGTGGTCACCACCGTCACGCCCTCATCGCAGATAAGCGCAGTGAACAGCCGGGCCATGATCGCCGCATCGGCAGTGTTGTTTACCACCATTTCGTCGAAGGCGAGGCAGCGCACATCGGCGGCCAGTCGGGCCGCGACCGGTGCAATCGGATCGCCGGCTTCCTTCTTGCGCTCGTCCCGGATCAGGCGATCCACTTCGAGCATGAATTCGTGAAAATGGGCGCGCCGCTTTTCTGTGATGCCGAGCGTTTCGACGAACAGATCCATCAGCATGGATTTGCCGCGCCCAACCCCGCCCCACATGTAAACGCCCTGAGGCCGAGTCTTCTTGGGCCGGAACAGCTGGCTGAGCAATCCGCCCGAACTTTCGGCTTCCAGATCCTTTTGAAGGCGGTCCAGCCGCTGCGCCGCGCGCCGCTGGTCGGGATCGGTGCGCAATTCGCCCGCCGCCACCAGCTTTTCGTATCGTGCGAGCATGCCGGTCATCTGGCGCGCATCTTTTTCACGATGCCGGAAAAGGATGCCACTACATGTTCCTCTTGTTCGACGGTCCCGCGAACGAACACCAGACTGCCGGTTTCACGGACGATTTCGGTCACTGCGTCAAGCGGCCTGTCCGGTTGGCCGGCGCCGGTAAACTGGGTCGAGAGTTCCAGCGTGACCGAGGGGCCGGCGTTGCCGCTGCCCAGCGTGTGCATGGTGGTGAAGAGCGAGATATCGATCAGCGACAGGGTCACGGCACCGTGAATGATGCCCTGCAGATTCTGATGGCGGCGCTCGGGAAACATGCGCAGGCGCGAATGCCGGCCACCGCCATCGATACGGGTGATGAGCTTGCCCATCACCGCGCTGTTGAACAGCGTATCGTCCTTCAGGTTCCAGTGACGCCAGCCGGGATTGTCCGGATCGGGCCCGTGTTCGAAAACCTCGCTTGGCAGCACGTCAGATCGCGCGTTCGGCCATCATCTTCTTGGTTTCGGCAATCGCCTTGGCCGGGCTGAGACCCTTGGGGCAGACATTCGCGCAGTTCATGATGGTGTGGCAGCGATACAGGCGGAAGGGATCTTCCAGCTGATCGAGACGCTCACCGGTCATTTCGTCACGGCTGTCGGCCAGCCAGCGATAGGCCTGAAGCAGGATCGCGGGGCCGAGGAACTTGTCGCTGTTCCACCAATAGCTGGGGCAGGCGGTCGAGCAGCAGGCGCACAGGATGCATTCATAAAGGCCGTCCAGCTTTTCGCGCTGTTCGGGGGACTGCAGGCGTTCCTTGCCGCTGGGCGTGGTGGAGACTGTCTGCAACCAGGGACGAATGCTGGCATATTGCGCGTAGAAATGCGTGAAATCGGGCACGAGATCCTTCACCACTTCCATGTGCGGCAGCGGGGTGATGCGGATTTCGCCCTTGAGATCGTCAATAGCGGTGGTGCAGGCGAGGCCGTTCTTGCCGTTCATGTTCATCGAACACGAACCGCAGATGCCTTCGCGGCAGGACCGGCGGAAAGTCAGCGTGGGGTCGATCTCGTTCTTGATCTTGAACAGAGCGTCCAGAACCATCGGGCCGCAGGCATCGAGATCGATCTCGAACGTATCGTAACGCGGGTTTTCGCCCAGATCGGGATCGTACCGGTAGATCTTGAATTTCTTCACACGGCCCGCATTCTCCGCCTTGTGAGTGCGGGTCTTGCCGGTGATCTTGGAGTTCTTCGGAAGAGTGAAGGTCGCCATGGGGTATTTTCGATCCTGTCTGCGGTTGCGCCCTCTCTAGCCGTTGCGGCGCGCGGTGCAAGGGGTAGGGTATCGCGAAATATGCATTGCTTGATGCATGGCGGTGAAACTGCCACGCCGCGCAGCGATGAAAGTGGCGATCTACGATCTCGACAAGACACTGGTGCGAAAGGCGACATTCACGCCTTTCCTCGCCTTCGCTGCGCGCCGTCTGGCGCCGTGGCGGCTGCTGTTCCTGCCGGTGTGGATAGCGATGATGCTGGGCTACCGGGCAGGGCTGTATGACCGGACCACGCTGAAAACTGCGGGCATGCGGCTTATGGTGGGGCGGGCGGCACAAGGCCCGCTGGACACGGTCGGGCGGGAATTCGCGGAGCGCCATCTCGCTTCGGCAGGCTGGATCGCGAATGTCATCGCCATGGTCGAAGAAGATCGTGCGCAGGGTGCCCAGCTGATCGTCGCGACGGCAGCGTTTGAATTCTATGCCAAGGCCTTCGCCAAAAGCCTTGATATCCCCCACGTTATTGCAACGCGGTGGAATGGTTCGTCGATACCGGGCGGGAATTGCTACGGGTCGGAAAAGGCGCGCCGGGTTAGCGAATGGCTTGAGCGGCACGGCATCGAGGGTGAGATGCGGTTCGTCAGCGACAGTTTTGCCGACGCGCCGCTGCTGGACAGGGCCGACGATGCGGTGTTTGTTACTGCAAGCCCGGCCAAGGCCAAACGGGCCCAGGCGAGGGGCTGGCGAGTTATCGCGCCCTAGCCGAGAATATCGGCAAGCGCCTTTGCCCCGCGCGCGGAAGCCGAGAGCTCTGGATCATGGTCGATCGTGTAGCGGAACAGCCGTTCCTGCGTTGGCCGGTATTCCTGTTTCAGCGCCTGCCAGTCGTCCAGCACCGTCACGACCTCTTCCGCGCGGCGGACTACCGGCCCGTTCTCCCAGAACTGATAGGCATCGCTGCCCTGCGCGGCTGCGTCGATGAAGATGCAGGGCTTGGGCTGGCGCAGGAATTCGTAAACCTGGCTGGAGACATCGCCAATGTAGATGTCTGCGGCTGTAGTATAGGTCATGTCGAACAGGGCGTGCGATGCCGTATCGACCAGCACGTTTGCCTGCTCTGCCAGCCCTGCAGGAATATCGGGCCGAATGCGAAAGGTGCGATATTCGGGAGAGATGTGCAGCCGCTTGCGCCACAGCATCACATGCGGCGCGAACACGGTGTTGAAGCGGTCGCCCATCGCCGACAGCAGTTCGAGAAGCCGCGGGCCTTCATCGTACCATGATGACAGGTGCGGATCGAAATGCGGATTGTACAGGATCGTCGGCAGATCGTTGTCGAACAGGCGTGGTCTATCTTTGCCGACCGCATCGAATTTCGCATAGCCGATGATCCGGCATTGACCCGGCCTGGCGATGCCGTGTTTTTCCATTTCGTCGCAGACCTTCTGGCCGCTGACCAGGAAATGGTCGAAGCCTGCCATGGACGGATGGTAGGTGACCGAACGATCCCCCGCGCCATGGGGGACGAAAACGAAGGGCGGAGCCTTGCCGTGTTTCGCCATAAGCCGGTCCTTCACCCGCAGGCACGTGCGTTCTGGGGACACGACCAGATCGACCGAGGCGAACAGATCTTCGTGTGCCCGTAGGCGCGCAAGGCGCTGCGCGGGCAGGATCTGGTTCGGAATGGCAAGCAGCGACTGGGTTAGCGGCGCAAGGGTAAGATCGACCCAGGTGATGGCCGCTGCCGCCTCCACGCCGATCAGGCGGCGCAGCTGCTGTTTGACCGCCGGTGTGCCGGTGGCGGCAATGGTTTCGGCATTCGGATTGGCGATGGCGAAATCCGCCATGATCCCGGCCACATGCGCTGCCTGATGGGCGGCATCGTGATTGAACAGGAAGAGGACGCGCCGGGGCTGGGTCATCCCGCTTTCCTTTCGCGCACGAAGCTGGCGATGATATCGGCCGATGCAATCACCGATGCCTCGCCCGTTTCGCCCAGCGTCCGGTCGGCGACCTGCTGCTGCTTTTCGGCGAACCGTTCATGGAGACGGGGTGCGCGCTTGATCGCCGGCATGAGCTCTGCCGGATCGTCGATTACCTCACCCAATTGCCAGAGCGCGTAGTGCGGATTGTCCTGCCAGTCGGCACCATGCGCATTGAGGAACACGCAGGGGCGGGGCCGGGCCAGAAATTCGACGACCTGGCTGCTTACATCACCCACATAGATGTCTGCCGCTTCGGTATAGCTGTTGTCGAGCGAGCGTTCCGAGCCCGGGTCCACCAGAATGGTCTGGTCGGACAGCGCGCTCAGCCTGGCGCGCAGCCGGGCCGAGCGGCGGCGGAACAGTTTCACATGGGGCGCAACGATCAGGTTCCGGCTCCTGTCGGCGCGAAAGCCGCGGAGCAGCTCGGGGAAGAACAGCTCCCAGCTGCGTTCCTTGGGCTCCTTGTGCGGATTATAGAGAACGGTGGGCTGGTCGATCTGGAAAATCGGTTCGCGTTTCTCGGCCAGCAGGCGCGCGGATACCATCTTGGGATAGCCACCCGCGACGATCTGATCGGGCCGGAAATCGATACGGTCCAGCCATTGCTGACGGTCTCCCGGCCCCTTGGCGATGACGAGATCCATATCCCTCCGGCTCTGAGCCGAGGGAACCGCACGCATCCCCGCACCGTGGGTCATGAGTATCCGGAGCGGGCGCCTGTCTTCCGGCTCCCCCGCAAAGAGGCGGACGATCCCGTCTTCGGTGGACACCAGCGCATCATAGTCTTTGAAAAGCGCTTCATTGCGGGCCAGCACTTGGGGCTTGGCTAAACCAAGCAATTTGACGCTTTGGATGGCGCCGCCCCATGCTCCCGGGCGAAGCTTGCGCGAATTGACGGGCGCCGCGCCATGGGCCTTGGCCAGAAGGTTGAGATGGTCCGGTACCGTGTCCTCGATATGGAACACGTCCACATTGATACCCGGCCGATCCATGAGTTCGAACATGACGGCGGCAGCGTGATAGGCCTGATATGCCTCGGCAATATAGAGAAAGGCGATCCGCACCATGGTTCCCGGCAGTTGACGTGGCGCCGACATAGCGTGCCTGCTGCTGCTGACAAGCGGCGGCACAGTCCTCGCTTGCCCGCTTGTGGAGAGACGCGATTTCGTCCAAAGCGCGCCGCGATGTCTGGGAACCTATCAGGCGAGACCGCCGAAGACGGCACGCGCCGGATCCTGATGAATGTGGGTTGGTTGCTCGGAGGCAAAGGCTTCGGGGCGGTCTGCTCTATCGCCTATCTCGCCATCCTTGCCCGCTCGCTGGGCGTGAGGGACTTCGGCCACTTTTCGCTGATTTTCGGTACCGGGCTGGCACTGGTCGAACTCTCGAAGTTCCAGACATGGCAGATGGTCGTGCGCTACGGGACACCGCATGTTGCGCAGAAGAACTGGGATGCCTTCGGGCGGCTTGCCATGGGCGGAATGCTGATCGACTTTCTCAGCGCAATAGCCGGAAGCGCGGTCGCCTGGATCGCGATCATCTATTTCGGTCCTGCGCTGAAGCTCAATCCTGCCTATACCTCCATGGCCTTTGCCTTCGTCTGCGCCCTGTTGCTGGCGAGAGTATCTGCACCGCAGGGGGTAATGCGGACGCTGGACCGGTTCGATCTGGCCGTATCGGCGGGCGCCATCACGCCAACTGCGCGCTTGCTCGCTGCCCTCTATATCTGGGCGAGCGGTGCGACCGTGGCCAAGTTCCTCTTGGCGTGGGCCGTGATCGAGCTGTTTTCCGCCGTTCTCTACTGGATCCTCGCGTGGCGGCTGGCACCGCAGGCAGTCCGGTCCGCCAACCTCTTCAAGCTGGGCCAGATGAGCGAGGAGAACCCTGGCGTCGTCCGGTTCCTGGGGATTACCTATGCCAGCACATCCTTGCTGGGGGCCATGCAACAGGGGCCGCTGCTGGCGGTCGGCTATTTCCTCGGGACAAGCGCAGCCGGTGTCTACCGCATTGCGGACCAGCTTTCCAAGGGGCTCGGCAAGCTCGCAACGCTATCCGCGCAGGCGCTATATCCCGAGGTAAACCGGCAGCGCCACGCATCCCCGGACGATCAGTTCCGCAAGCTAGTGAGGCAGGTCAATATCACCGTCCTTATAGCAGGCACGCTGCTGGTGGCCTTGACCATCGCTTTGGGCAGCAGCCTGCTCGACTTGATAGGTGGCGAAGGCTTCCGCAAGGGCGGACCGATCCTTATTCCTCTCGTTCTGGCTGCATCGCTCGAACTGGCCAGCGTGTCCTACGAATCCGTTTTGCACTCGATGGGTAAGGCTCATTACCAGCTCTACGCCCGCTTGTTCACCCTGCTGGCGATGGCGGGCTTCGTGATCTGGCTGGTCTCTGGTGGGCCGGTATGGGTCGGCTGGGCAGTGGCTTTCGGGACATTGGCCGGTTTCCTGCTCCACAGCTTCATCGTGTGGCGCGTGCTGCGATCTTCCAGTCAGGCAGTCGTGCAGGAATGACCGCTGCCGCCCTGGTTCTTGCCGGAACGCGGCCCGGTGGCGATCCTTTCGCCGAGGGGCTGGGTGTTCCGCACAAGGCCCTCATCGAACTGGAAGGCGCGCCGCTCTTAACCCGAGTTGTCAGGGCGTTGCGCGGAGCCGGCATCCAGCGCATCGCCGTAAGCTGCGACAAGGGGCCGGTGGCCGATCTCGCTATCGCTTTGGGCGCAGAGGTCCTTGCGCCGGGGAGGGGGCCTAGCGCCAGCGTGGGAATGGCGCTGGACGCGCTCGGTACGCCATTGCTTGTCACTACCAGTGATCACGCATTGCTTGAAGCAAGCTGGGTGAAGGAACTAATCGGCGGCACTCGGCCCGATGCAGATGTGTCAGTGATGCTGGCCCGACGTGATGCGGTTGAACGCGCCATGGAGGGTACCAAACGGACCTATCTGCGCTTTGCCGATGGGCAATGGTCCGGCTGCAATCTCTTCTACCTACAGAGCCCAGATGCGGCGAAGGCTATCGAGACGTGGGCGATGGTTGAGGCGGATCGCAAGCGCCCGTGGAAGATCGCGGCCCGGCTCGGCCCGGCTACCCTTATTTCGATGCTGCTCGGACGTCTCAGCCTTCAGGAAGGGCTTGAGCGATTGGGGCGAAGGATCGGAATCTCCGCTCAGCTGGTTGCTGCGAGCGACGGATTGGCTGCTGTCGATGTCGACAAGCAAGCGGATCTCAATGCGGTGCGGGAATTGCTCGCTCGTAAACGCTAGAGGCGCTTCTCACGCACGCTGCGCTAACTTAGCGCCTTGCAATTAATATTTGGAATTTGAAAATCCCCGCCGACCCGGCTTGTCCGGGCCGGCGGGGAGGGTGCTTAAATCACTCGCCGAACGTACGCTGCCACCAGCCGCGCTTCGGCTTGGCTTCAGCCTTCGACCTGTCGTCAGCCGGGGCCTTGGACTTGTCGTTCTCTGCTTCAGCTGTCTGCGCAGTTTCTTCCGGACCGGCCACGACGGGCATGTCCTGCTTGACCTGCTCGGCGACCTCGGTGTCCGCTTTCTTGCGGCGCGTGCGCTTGGGCTTCTCTGCGAGAGCTTCCGCCGTAGCTTCGGCAGCCGCATCAGCCGCAGGCTCCGCCTTCTTCCGGCGTGTGCGCTTGGGCTTCGGAGCCGCTTCGGTTTCGGCCGTAGCTTCTGCTTCGGAAGCTTCCGTATCGGCTTTCTTGCGCCGCGTACGCTTGGGCTTCGGCTTTTCCTCGGTCGTTTCTTCAGCCGTCTCCTGAGGCGCAGCTTCCACATTTGGAGCCTCGTCTGCCTTCTTGCGGCGGCGAGGAGCGCGCTTCTTGGGCTTTTCCTCAGCGGCGGCCTCTTCGGCAGTTTCCGGGGCGCCCTCCGGCCCGGCTACGACGGCCATGTCATCCGCCACATGCTCGGAGACTTTCTCCAGCTTTTCGGCATCTTCGGACGTTACTTCGTCGCCATTGGGCTTGCCGCGACCGCGTCCGCCCCGACGGCGGCCGCCACGGCGACGGCGCTTCTTCGGCCTGTCTTCGCCATTGTCCTCGTCAATTTCGTCCTGGCCGTTATCATCGGAATCGTCATCCGAATCGCCCTGATCGTCATTCTGGTCGCGCCCCTTGTTCCGGCCGCGGCCACCGCGACGGCGCCGACGCTTCTTGTTCGAGCGACCGTCGTCATCACGATACGAGTCATCGCCCGAGGTGTCGACATCATCGTCCTCATCGTCATCCTCGTCTTCGACCAGCGCTTCGAACTTCGGCGCATCCTTGGGCTTGGGTCCATGGCTGGATGCCGCCATCTTCGCGCCTTCGTCCTCACCTTCGGGAACGACTTCGACGATCACGCCGTAACGCTCCTCGATTTCGACGAGTTCGTTGCGCTTTTCATTGAGTAGATAAACGGCCGCCTCGGTGCTGGCAGCAAGACGGATCTTGGTGCCTTTGCCCTTGGCCGCTTCCTCTTCGATGAGACGGAGCGCCGAGAGGCCTGCCGAGCTGGCAGTACGAACGAGACCGGTCCCGTCACAGTGCGGGCATTCCCGCGTCGTCGCTTCTAGCACGCCGGTCCGCAGACGCTGGCGGCTCATTTCCATGAGGCCGAAGCTGGAAATGCGGCCGACCTGGATACGCGCGCGGTCGTTCTTGAGCGCATCCTTCATCGCGCGCTCGACCTTGCGGGTATTCGAATGATGCTCCTGATCGATGAAGTCGATCACCACCAGACCTGCCATGTCGCGCAGGCGCAGTTGGCGGGCGATTTCCTTGGCGGCTTCCAGGTTCGTGTGGAGAGCCGTTTGCTCGATATTGTGCTCCTTGGTGGAGCGGCCCGAGTTGATGTCGATCGAGACGAGCGCTTCGGTCGGGTTGATTACCAGATAACCGCCCGATTTGAGCTGGACTACCGGATCGTACATCGCCTTCAGCTGGTCTTCAGCGCCATAGCGCTGGAACAGTGGCACGGGATCGGCATACTGTTTTACCCGCCGCGCGTGGCTGGGCATGAGCATCTTCATGAAAGCCTTGGCCGACTTGTGGCCCTCAGCGCCTTCGACCACGACTTCCTCGATCTCGCGATTGTAGATGTCGCGGATGGCGCGCTTGATAAGGTCGCTGTCCGAATGGATCAGCGCGGGCGCAGCCGAAGCCAGGGTCTTTTCGCGAATTTCGTCCCACAGACGAGCAAGATAGTCGAAGTCGCGCTTGATTTCGGTCTTGGTGCGCGAAAGCCCGGCGGTGCGCACGATGAGACCCATGGTTTTCGGCAGGCTGAGATCGTTGACAACCTGCTTCAGGCGCTTGCGGTCGCTCGCCGAGTTGATCTTGCGGCTGATGCCGCCGCCATGGCTGCTGTTGGGCATGAGCACGGTGTAACGACCGGCAAGGCTGAGATAGGTAGTCAGCGCAGCGCCCTTATTGCCGCGCTCTTCCTTGACGACCTGGACCAGCAGAACCTGCCGGCGCTGAATGACGTCCTGAATCTTGTACTTGCGGCGCAGCGCCATGCGGCGTGCACGGGCATCGTCGACTTCCTTGGCGCGGCTGCGACCGCCACCCTTATTCTGTCGGCGTCCACGCCCCCGACGACCGCGACCTTTGGACTTTTCGTCCGTGTCGTCATCGTCATCGTCGTCTTCATCGCCGTCGACATGGCCTTCCTCGATAGTGGCGACATCATCCTTGTCGGAGGTGTCGACTTCCTCGAGGCCGTCTTCGGCGAGGTCTTCCGCGAGCGCTTCGGAGCTTTCATCGTCGGCGTCGTATTCGTCGCCGGGCATTTCGCCGCGCTCTTCCTCTTCGGCGCGCAGGCGTTGCTCTTCCTCGGCTACTTCCGCTTCTGCGGCGAGCAAGGCTTCACGGTCTTCCTTGGGGATCTGGTAATAGTCGGGGTGGATTTCGCTGAAGGCGAGGAACCCGTGGCGGTTGCCGCCGAAGTCTACGAAGGCTGCCTGGAGCGAGGGTTCGACCCGCGTTACCTTGGCAAGATAGATATTTCCCTTGATCTGCCGTTTGTCGGCGGATTCGAAATCGAATTCCTCAATCCGGTTTCCGTTGAGGACTGCCACCCGGGTTTCTTCCTGGTGGCGCGCGTCGATGAGCATGCGCGTTGGCATTGATTATTCTCCATGCGCGAGTGCGCAGGCCATACCCGCTGCAGCTTTCGCGCGTCAGTGTTGGAAATCCGCTGTCCCATGTGGGACCTGCGGGATTTGTGAACCGGCTCGCTCTCTCTGCAGAGGTCCGGGATTTCGTGTCTGCAAGGATTTCCGTCCGCAACTCTGGCGCGGTCCGTCCCGCTATTGCTGCAAGGTGCGAAGGCACCTGCATCATATGGGGCGGGAGGGAGTAGGAATTGTCCAGCATCAACCTGTTCATTCTGTGCTGCCACCGGAATAGTGGAAGCGTGTGCCGGATCGAGTGACCCTCTTCGTCGCGAATGAAGCGCGCCGATCGGAGGCACTTTGTGCTCGGCTTACAATTCGCTAGCACCGTGGGTATCCAACGGCAACTATATTGCGCTTCCCTGCGCTTACACCCTAACGATCGACGGGCATGTCTCCGCGTATCAAGCTCATCTCGCTTCTCCTGCTTCAAGCAATGTTGATTGCCGGACTTGTGCTATTTGCGAATGGCGAAGGGCTCACCGGGAAAGGCGCGGGGTTCATCCTGAGGACCGACTTGCCGGGCTATGAAGCCGGGGTGGCATTACCGGATATTTCGGGCGATGCCGAGCTGCCGCTGGTCGTCATCGACCCCGGACACGGCGGAGTGGACCCCGGAGCCACCTCCGGCGGGTATGTCGAGAAAGAATTGGTGCTGGCACTCGCCGAAGCTTTACGTGACGAGCTCGAAGGCCAGAAGATCGCGCGTGTGGCGCTGACGCGCGACAGCGACAAATATCTCCTACATAACGAGCGGTACCGGATCGCGCAGCGCCTCGATGCAGATCTGTTCCTGTCGATCCATGCCGATAGTGCCGGCGAAATTGCGGATGTCGCAGGTGCCAGCATCTACACGTTATCCAACGAAGCCTCGAGCAGGGCGGCGGCCCTTTATGCTGCGCGGGAAAACGCTTCCGACACGATTGGGGGCGTCGATCTGTCCAAGGAAAGCGACAGCGTGACCAATATCCTGGTAGAGCTTTCGCAGCGGCGCACCCAGGAGCGGTCCGATCAGTTCGCCCGGCTGATCGAGCAGGAAGGACAGGGAGTAATCCAGTTTCATCCCCAGGCGCGGCGGTCGGCGTGGCTCGCCGTGCTGCGCGCCCCCGATATTCCCTCGGTTCTTTTCGAAAGCGGCTTCATCTCCAATTCGCAGGATGCCGAACGGCTTGCCTCGCCAGAAGGGCAGAAGCGGTTCGCCGAAACGATGGCGCGTGCAATCGGCATATTCTTCGTTCGCCAGTCCGAAAGCTGAGGCTGGACGATTCTTGTTCTGGCAATGTCCAGATTACAAGTGCTAGAGGGTTCGCCCATATATGGTTGCCATTCCCGATCTCGCATATGTCCGCCAGCGCCTGACCGGCGATCCCGCGCGCCTGTTCGCCTGGATGAAGGACAATTGGCACGATAGCCGGCGGCTGCGTGTCCTTACCTATCTCGTCGGGATCGGGCTCATTCTTCTGGTCCTGGCCTGGGCGTCGCTGGCGCGTAACTTGCCCGAAGCCGATTCCCTGCTGGAATATGAGACGCCGCTGCCCACCGTCGTACGCGGGGTGGATGGGGAAATCGTCCACTCCTACGCGCGTGAACGGCGCGTGCAGCTCCAATATGTCGATTTTCCGCAGCCGCTGGTCGAGGCGTTTCTTTCGGCCGAAGACAAGACCTTCTTCAGCCATAGCGGGGTGGACTTCACTGGCACACTGAATGCCGTGTTCGACTATGCAACGAAGTATGGTTCGGGCGAGCGCGCTGTTGGCGGTTCGACAATCACTCAGCAGGTCGCCAAGAACCTGTTGCTGGGCGACGAATATTCGGTGACTCGCAAGCTCAAGGAGATGATCCTTGCGCAACGCATCGAGCAAGTCCTGACGAAACAGGAAATTCTCGAGCTTTATCTCAATGAAATTCCGCTCGGCCGTCGCAGTTTCGGCGTACAGGCTGCGGCTCGCGCCTATTTCGACAAGGATGTCGGCGATCTCGATCTGCACGAAACCGCGTTCCTCGCGATATTGCCGAAAGCGCCCGAGCGGTACGGCCGTGCGCGTTACGAGGATCTCGCAGTTTCGCGCCGCAACTTCGTCCTCGATCAGATGGTCGCCAACGACTTCGTCAGCGCCGGAGAAGCTGCGGCAGCGAAAAGCCAGCCGCTCGGGCTGGTCCAGCAACGTTCGGAACGGTCGGCGGATGCCGGCTATTTCCTCGAGGAAGTGCGCCGCCAGTTGATCGACAAATTCGGTGAAACCGCTGAAGATGGTGGCAACAGCGTCTATGCAGGGGGGCTCTGGGTACGAACCTCGCTCGACACCGAGTTGCAGGATGCCGCTCGGGATGCCCTGCGCGCGCAATTGCTGAGCTACCACGGTAACCGCGGCTATACGGGGCCGATTGCGACCCTAAACCCCGAAACGGGCGATCTGCATGGCCAGCTCGCATCGTCGAACATCTCGATCAATTACAAGGACTGGCAAATCGGCGTAATAACCACTGGCGGGTCCGACGCCAGGGTTGGTATGACCGATGGCGAGGATTACGATCTGTCAGGCGCTCCGTCGTCTGTTAGGGTCGGCGATGTCATCGCCGTCGAGAAAAGCGGATCCGGCTATGCCATCCGCGGTGTGCCCGAAGTGTCCGGCGCATTCCTTGCTGAATCGCCGAAGACGGGCCGCGTGCTCGCCATGCAAGGCGGGTTCGACAGCCGGCTCGGAAGCTTCAATCGCGCCACGCAGGCGCTGCGCCAGCCGGGTTCTACGATCAAGCCCTTCGTTTACGCCTCCGCGCTCGATCACGGTATGACGCCGGCGACGATGGTGCCCGATCAGACCTTCTGTGTGTGGCAGGGCGCCAATCTCGGCGAAAAATGCTTCCGGAACTTTGGCGGCGGCGGTGGCGGCGAGCACACGATGCGCTGGGGTCTCGAGCAAAGCCGCAATCTGATGACGATCCACATTGCCGACGATACCGGCATGCAAAACGTCACGCAGACGATCAAGCGGCTCGGCGTCGGGGATTACGAACCCTATTATTCTTTCGCGCTTGGTGCTGGTGACACCACTGTTGCGAGAATGGTCAACGGGTATGCCGCGCTTGCGAACTGGGGGCGCCAGCACGAAGGGTCGGTCATCGACTATGTGCAGGATCGCCGGGGCAAGGTCATCTTCCGCAGCGACAATCGCGAATGCAGCAGTTGCAACATGGATGAATGGGACGGGCAGCCCATGCCGCGCTTCGAACCGGGCGGGCGGCAGGTTCTCGACCCACGCACCGCTTTCCAGGTGGTGCACATGTTGCAGGGCGTCGTCACGCGCGGAACGGCTGTTCGACTGCGGAGCCTCGAATTGCCGCTGTTTGGCAAGACCGGCACCACAAATGGCCCGACCAATGCATGGTTCGTGGGCGGAACGCCGGACATTATCGCGGGCATGTATGTCGGCTTCGACCAGCCGCGCAATCTCGGGGGATGGGTGCAGGGTGGCAATACCGCCGCGCCGATCATGAAACGGTTCATCGAAAGCACGCGGGAGCGCTGGACTTCGGACGACTTCATTGCGCCTCCGGGCATCCGGATGGTCAAGATCGACCGCCGCACCGGCAAGCGCGTATTCGAAGGGACTCCGTCCAACGATCCCAAAGCTGCCGTAATTTGGGAAGCGTTCAAACCCGACACCGAACCGTCCCGTTCGACCCGTTCGGACGAACTGGCCGCGCGGCGCAGCGAGATCCTCGATCTCATCCGCAGGGCCAGAGAGGGCGTCAAAGCTCCGCGGCGGGCAGCGCGCGAAGAAGTTCAGGAAGATTTCGTCGAGGATCAAGGCGGCATCTACTAGACCGCGCGGGCGCTGCGGCGCCTTCGCTTTACAATCGTCGCCCGCACGTTAGGTGGGCGGGCATATCGTTTTGAGGAATTGACCTATGCGTGCCGAAGGGCAGGCCAATATCGACCGCATCGAAGCCGCGCTGGCGCTGGTTCGCCAGTCGCTCGACTGGGAACGTGCGCTGCGCCGTCTCGACGAGCTGGATGCGCGCGTACAGGACCCCACCTTGTGGGACGATCCAAAGCAGGCGCAAGCAATCACTCAGGAGCAGAAGCGCCTCGAAACCGCGATCAACACGGTTCGCGAAATCGAGAGCGAAATGAGCGATGCCATCGAATTCGTCTCTATGGGCGAGGCTGAGGGTGACGATGAGATCGTACGCGAAGGTCTAACCAGCCTCGAAACGCTTGCCGACCGCGCTGATCGTGACAAGGTTCAGGCCCTGCTTTCTGGCGAGGTGGATGGTAACGACACCTACCTCGAAATTCACGCGGGTGCTGGCGGGACCGAAAGCCAGGACTGGGCGGAAATGCTTTTCCGTATGTACGCCCGCTGGGCCGAACGGCGCGGCTTCAAGGTCGAGACGGTCGAACATCAATCGGGCGATCAAGCCGGCATCAAGAGCGCCACGCTGCTGCTCAAGGGCGAAAATGCGTATGGCTATGCCAAGACCGAAAGCGGTGTACACCGTCTGGTCCGGATCAGCCCCTATGATAGTTCGGCTCGCCGCCATACCAGCTTCAGCTCGGTCTGGGTCTATCCGGTTATCGACGACGATATTGATATCGAAATCAATCCGTCGGACCTCAAGATCGACACCTATCGCGCATCCGGGGCCGGCGGTCAGCACGTCAATACGACCGATTCAGCAGTGCGTATCACCCACCAACCCAGCGGTATTGTGGTGGCCAGCCAGAACGATCGTAGCCAGCACAAGAACAAGGCAACCGCCATGAACATGCTGAAGGCACGGCTGTTCGAACGCGAGATGGCTGAACGCGAGGCCGCAGCATCCGGTGAATATCAGGAAAAAAGCGATATTGGGTGGGGGCACCAGATCCGCAGTTATGTTCTGCAGCCTTATCAAATGGTCAAGGATCTCCGCACCGGTGTCACTTCGCCCACTCCCGACGATGTTCTGGACGGGGCGCTCGACCCCTTCATTTCCGCCGCACTCGCTCAGCGTGTTACTGGCGAAACTGTCGAGGTAGAGGACGCCGATTGATGCGGTTCACGCCGTTCGCCCTGACGGTGGCCGTCCTGCTTTCTGCGTGTTCGGGGGAGGGCGTAAGCAACTCCACTTTTCCCGAACCGGACCGGCCGGTCTCGGAAGCCGGATCGAACCAGTTTTCGACAGAGACCCAGCGCGATAGTCGTGGCGAGGCACAGACGGTCATGGATCTGGCGGAAATTCGGCCCGGAATGACTGTGGCGGATATTGGCGCTGGGAATGGATATTACACCGTCCGCCTTGCCGAACGGGTGGGATCCGAGGGACGTGTCCTGGCTCAGGATATCGATGAGCAGGCACTCGGTCGTCTTGCCCGGCGGGTGGAGCGCTATCGTCTGGACAACGTTTCCATACGAAGCGGCGAATTTTCAGATCCCAAGCTGCCCGACAACAGCTTCGACCGCATCTTCATGGTCCATATGTACCATGAAATCGAACAGCCTTACGAGTTCCTATGGCGGATGTGGCCAGCCTTGCGCGCCGAAGGCCAGGTGATCGTCGTAGATATCGATCGGCCGACCGATGCACATGGTATCGATCCCTTGCTGCTGTCCTGCGAGTTCAGCCGCGTCGGCTATGAACTTGTGGCTTTCAAGGACGCGCCCGAGCTGTCCGGGTACTATGCACAGTTCAAGGCAACGGCTAACAGGCCGGAGCCTGGAGAGATCAAGCCCTGCCGCAGCGATAGCATAGCGCAGGGCTGAAACCGCAGTTGCGGTTGAAAGCTAAAAGAGAGAAATCACATGAGTTTCAAGGGTCTGACCCCGATTGTTTACGGCGGGCGTGAAGTCTGGCCGCTAATCGAAGGCGGGAAGGGTGTTTCGGCGACGAATCACCTCAGCTCGGGAGCCTGGGCCGCCGCAGGGGGCATCGGCACGGTCAGTGCTGTGAATGCCGATACATACGATGAAGATGGCAATCCCGTACCGCAGGTATATCCGCAGGCAACCCGCGTAGAGCGATTCGAGCAGCTGGTTCGCTATGGCATCGACGGCGCCACCGAACAGGTAAAGCGCGCCTACGAAATTGCCGATGGGAAGGGCGCCATCAATATCAATGTGCTGTGGGAAATGGGCGGTGCACAGCGCGTGATGGAAGGCGTGCTGGAAAATTGCCCCGGCATGGTCACCGGCGTCACCTGCGGTGCAGGAATGCCCTACAAGCTCGCCGAAATCGCGGCTCACCACAAAGTATACTATCTACCGATAGTCAGTTCGGCCCGCGCTTTTCGTGCTTTGTGGAAGCGCAGCTATTCCAAGGTGCCCGAATGGCTGGCAGCAGTCGTTTACGAAGATCCCTGGCTCGCTGGCGGCCATAACGGCCTTTCTAACGCCGAGGACCCGGCGAAGCCGGAAGATCCGTATCCGCGCGTGAAAGCTTTGCGCGATACCATGCGCAAGGAAGGTGTTTCGGAAGATGTCGCGATCGTCATGGCAGGCGGCGTTTGGTTCCTGCGCGAATGGAATGACTGGATCGACAATCCGGAGCTTGGCAAGATCGCTTTCCAATTCGGAACGCGCCCGTTGCTCACGCATGAAAGCCCGATCCCACAGGTCTGGAAGGATATGCTTCGCACGGTCGAGCCGGGCGACGTCCTGCTGCACAAGTTCAGCCCGACCGGCTTCTATTCCAGCGCCGTGAAGACGCCGTTTCTGTACGATCTCATGCATCGCAGCGAGCGGCAGATCCCGATCTTCAAACGTGACGAAGAGGAAGGCACCATTCCTCTGATGGATCATGGCAAAGCGAAATATTTCTTCGTTCACCCCGGTGACCAGAGAAAGGCCCAGGCCTGGATGCATGAGGGCTTCACCGAAGCGCTCAAGACCCCCGACGACACGGTGGTTTTCGTAACTCCGGAAAGTGCCGAACAGATTCGCGCCGATCAGCAAGCCTGCATGGGATGCCTGTCTCATTGTCAGTTCTCCAGCTGGAAGGATCACGACAATCACACGACCGGTCGCCTTGCCGACCCGCGCAGCTTCTGCATTCAGAAGACCCTGCAGGACATCGCGCATGGCGGCGATCCGGACGAAAATCTCGCATTCGCGGGACATGCAGCTTATCGTTTCAAGCAGGATCCTTTCTACTCGAACAACTTTACGCCAACTGTGGCCCAGTTGGTCGAACGGATTTTGGAAGGCGATTGATCTTGATGCGGGTGGGGGACAATCCTCCACCCGGACAGAATAGGGTCAAGTTGCTATAAGAGATGGATATCATTTGCGGGAACGGATTCACCGCTATTGCGCCACGTCTGTTTAGCGAATACCCTGAATAATATTAGGAGGGACAAAGGTTTAGGTTAGGAAATCCTAATCCTTCATTTACCAATGTGCTCCTAGGAGGCGCCCGTAACGAAGCATCCGCGGAGCCTCCCGAGTGAACGATTCCCTGAAATTCCGCTCCGCGTGGGACGCGGTGTGCCGGTCCCAAGCGGTTGCCGAGTTTACCCCCGAAGGGCACGTTCTCTGGGCGAATGATCTTTTCTGCTCATCGATGGGATACGAACTCGAAAATATCGTGGATCGGCATCATTCGCTCTTCTGCGAGGAGACACTTCGCAACTCTAGAGAATACCGAGAGTTCTGGGATAAGCTGGGTGCAGGGAACTACGACGAGGGTACTTACCGAAGAGTTCGGCGAGACGGCTCTCCGATCTATCTTCGTGCAACATACAATCCCGTATTCGACGAGGAA
Source organism: uncultured Erythrobacter sp. (assembly GCA_947504155.1). Taxonomy (GTDB): domain Bacteria; phylum Pseudomonadota; class Alphaproteobacteria; order Sphingomonadales; family Sphingomonadaceae; genus Qipengyuania. The sequence continues at coordinate 371,728 of CANNGF010000001.1, read as the reverse complement.
GGTAACTGCGATCGCATCCTGAAGATCGCGGCAGACGTAACCGGTGAGTTTGAAGCAGCAGCCGATACCGCGGGAAAAACCGAGGCCTTCAACAGATCCTATGCCGTCATCGAATTCGGACTCGATGGAACGATCTTGTCGGCCAATTCAAATTTTCTCGATCTTATGGGCTATCGCCTGGATGATGTCGTAGGCAAGCACCATCGGATTTTCTGCGAGAATGCTTATGCGTCGAGCGCCGAATATGCTCGTTTCTGGGAGCAATTGGGGCAGGGACGCTTTGAGGCCGGTCTCTATTGCCGCAAGCGCCGCGATGGCGGCGATGTATGGTTACAGGCAACATACAATCCGGTGATGAATGCAGAAGGCAAACCCGTAAAGGTCGTGAAGTTGGCGACGGATGTAACTTATCAGATCGGTCTGGAGCGGGAAGCGAAGGATGCGCTCGAGGACAGTCGCACGCTGGAAGCGCGCATCGGACAGCAGAATCAACGCCTAGAAGAGACGATGAGAGAGGTCGCGAATATCGTCTCGACCATTGACGGTATTGCTAACCAGACGACCATGCTGGCTCTCAACGCAACGATCGAGGCAGCCCATGCCGGTGAGAACGGTCGCGGTTTTGCCGTGGTTGCCAGCGAAGTGAAGAAGCTTGCGCAGGACACCCGGGATGCGACGACCCAGGCCGCGCAGATGATCAAGGGAAGCAAGCGGGCAAGGCTGGTACCTTAGCGCCAGAGCTGCATCGAACGGATCGCGTCGGGCATCTTCGGATCCGTATCGGGACGGGAAATCGTCCGTTCGACCATGCGCCATTTGCGGCGCACTTTGCTTTTCTGCCACAGGTCCATCAGCCAGGTTTCACCTGACCATTCATCATTGCCCATGGTAGCGTCCAGGGTCATCCGGGTCGCGAATACCGCGACGGAACCGTGGCGTCGAACGTAAACCTCATCGAACCGATAGCCATTACAACGGAACCGCGTCGTCGCCGCTTCAAGCCAGCTAGCCCGGTCGAGAATAGCGGGACTCTTCGAACCCAGGAGAAAGATGAAATCCCGCGCTGCGAGCGCTTTCATCTGGTTGCGGTCGCGCTGGACCCAGCTGCGCATCCATTGATGTTCGAGCGCTTCGATGCGGGTTGCAAATTCATCCATGGCTGCAGCCGATTACAGCATCACATGGGTTCGGCAAGGGAGGTCAGGAAAGTCCGCTCAGCACCTGGTCGGATGGACGGTGACCATCGGCCCACATACGGATATTGGCGATCACCTTCATCCCCGAATCCTCGCGCCCCTCACGCGTCGCGCTGCCGATGTGCGGAAGCGTCATTACATTTGGATGACGGATCAACCGCTCGTCGACATTCGGTTCATCCGAATAGACGTCTAGGCCGGCACCGGCCAGTCGGCCGCTTTCCAGTGCCTCAATAAGCGCTTCCTGATCCACTAGATCGCCACGAGCGGTGTTGATTAGGCTCGCACCCTCCTTCATCAGGCCTATTCGCCGGGCATTGATCATGTGGTGATTGTCCGGTCCGGCAGGACAATGAAGTGTCACGATGTCGGCTTCGGCGACGAGTTCGTCCAGATTTCCAATATACTTAGCGCTGAAGATGCGCTCGACTGCTTCGGGAAGCTGCTTGCGGTTGTGGTAGGAGATATTCAATCCGAAGGCCCGGGCGCGGTGAGCAACCGCCTGACCGATCCGCCCCATGCCCACGATACCAAGGGTTTTTCCACCTAGCTTGCGGCCCAGCATGGCTGTGGGGGCCCAACCGGTCCAATCGCCGCTGCGGACCAGTTCGACGCCTTCCCGGATCCGGCGTGGCACTCCGATAATTCCCGCCATGGTGAGATCGGCGGTATCGTCGGTAAATACGCCGGGTGTGTTGGTCACCATGATCTTGTGCACGGCAGCAGCTTTCAGATCGATATGCTCAGTCCCCGCGCCGAAGTTAGCGATGAGGCCGAGGTCCTTGCCGGCGTCGGCCAACATTTCTGCGTCGATCCGGTCGGTGACGGTCGGGACCAGAACATCGCATTGCTGCATGGCCTCCACCAGTTGATCTCTGGTAAGCGGCATGTCGCTCGCATTGGTGCGCACTTTGAACAAGGAAGCCATCCGATCTTCCACTGCCGGCCCTAAACGACGGGTCACGATTACGCGGGGCTTGCGAGAGAGCCGCTTTTCGGAAGCAGGGCCGGGCTGATCTGATGTGGTCATACGATCGGTACCGCTACGCTTATGCCGCCGGGACGGTCAAGCAGCGCTTGTCGCCAAGAGTGTCGGCGGGTAAGGCGGGCGTATCATGATCAACAAATTAACCATTGTTCTGGCAGCTTTTGTGCTGCTGGTTACGCCGGCTCAGGCGCAGGATCGTGAAGTTCCTTACTGGGCTACTTTACGGGCAAGCGAGATAAACCTGCGGGTTGGCCCCAGTGCCGACTATCGCATCGAGTGGGTTTATCGAAGGCCGGGACTCCCGGTAAAGGTCATTCGGGTAATGGATGGATGGCGCCTAATCGAAGATCCTGACGGCACAAGGGGGTGGGTGGCCTCACGGCTTCTTAGCCCGGACCTTGGCGTGATCGTCATCGGTAAGGGAAATGCGGACATGCGGGAAGACGCCGATGCCGATTCCGGCCTTAAATGGCGGCTTCAGCCAGGCGTAGTAGGCGCCTTGCACGAATGCGGAAGCGGGTGGTGCGAAATCTCGGTAGGGAACCGGACGGGATGGGTAAGAGAAGATCGTCTCTGGGGCGATGGTGAGCCCTGACGCTTATAAGTAAAACGAAAATTGATACGAAAAGGGGCAGCTTTCCTGCCGCCCCTTATCAATTCACCTTTATCTCTTTGAACTATGTCGCAGGGGCCATGTCCGTGTTTGCATTTTCGATGCGACGGATGGTTGCCGTTGTAGTTCCATCTCCGCTGGTCGCCTCGAATGTACCGTCGGCACCTGGCGTTCCGCCGGTCCAGCACTCTTCCGGCTCAGCGCCGTCGGGGTCATAGCACAACTGGCTGCCTTCCTGACGCCAAGTGCCACGCTCCAGTTCTGAGCCCTGCAGATCGGTGTCGACATAAGTGCCATCTGCATTCACCTGCTGGCGCACGACCGTACCGTCTTCCATGGTCATTTCGTAGGTTCCGGCCATCTGGTTTGCCGAAGCCGTATCTGTCGTTCCGGCCTGATTGGTGGTCATCTCAGTCTCGGGAGAAACTTCAGCCTCGTTCGACCCGCATGCAGCGAGCGCTCCAGAAGCCACGATAACAAAAATCTTCTTCATGCTGTGTTCCCTTCTCCCGCACCAACGCCGTCGGTGCGGGGAGGGTCCCGACTGTGTCAGAGGATTTCCAGCGCGACTGCGGTCGCTTCACCGCCACCAATGCACAGGCTCGCAACGCCTCGGGTCTTACCTTGCTGCTTGAGAGCATTGAGGAGAGTGACGATAATCCGCGCGCCGCTTGCCCCGATTGGATGACCCAGCGCGGTGCCGCCGCCGTTCACGTTGATCTTTTCGTGGGGAATGCCGATGTCGCGCATTGCGAACATCGCAACGCAGGCAAACGCCTCGTTGACTTCCCAAAGATCAACATCGTCGGCCGACCAACCCGCTTCGGAAAGAACTTTCTCGATGGCGCCGATCGGTGCGACCGTGAATTCGGAGGGTTCCTGCGCGTGTGCGGCCATGGCCACGATCTTGGCCACAGCTTCCTGCCCGTTTTCTTTCGCCACGCTTTCACGGCTGAGGACGAGCGCTGCAGCACCATCCGAGATCGAGGAAGAAGTCGCGGCGGTGATGGTTCCGTCTTTCGCGAAAGCCGGACGAAGCTGAGGTATCTTGTCAGGATTGCCACGGCCAGGCGCTTCATCGGTATCGACCGTCACCTCGCCCTTGCGGGTAGTGAAGGTCACCGCGGCGATTTCGTCGGCAAAGGCACCGCTATCGATTGCCGCATTCGCCCGGCGGAGAGACTCGATGGAATAATCATCCATCTGCTCGCGCGTGAGCTGGTACTCATCGGCGGTGTCCTGGGCGAAGGTACCCATCGCCCGACCTTCTTCGTAGGCATCTTCCAGCCCGTCGAGGAACATGTGATCGTAGGCTGTATCATGCCCGATGCGCGCGCCGCTGCGGTGCTTCTTCAAAAGGTATGGCGCGTTTGTCATGCTTTCCATGCCGCCTGACACGACGTAGTCGATCGTGCCGCTGGCCAGCGCTTCCGCACCCATGATGACGGTCTGCATTCCGCTGCCGCAAACTTTGTTGACGGTCGTAGCCTGAACGGATTTTGGCAACCCAGCCTTGATCGAAGCCTGACGGGCGGGCGCCTGGCCGAGACCGGCAGGAAGCACACAGCCCATATAAGTACGGTCGAATTTTTCGACTGGAACGCCAGAACGCTCAACTGCAGCCTTGACCGCGGTCGCGCCAAGTTCGGTGGCAGAAACATCGGCGAGGGCGCCCTGCATGCTGCCCATCGGGGTCCGGGCGTATGAAAGAATGACGACGGGGTCGGCTGCGCTGAACTGGGGCATGCTTGTGCTGGTCCTTTTAGTCTGAAATATCTCGTGCGCAGATAGGATGTGCGTCGCAGCGGCGCAACACGAAGCGGGAGTGATGGATATGGCTGCAGACCAGCGTATGGCGATGGAAGACATGTTGCGTAAGCAGCGAGCGGTTGCGACGCGGTCTCGGCCTGAAGCCATGTCAGCTCGGAAGGATCGCTTGGAGCGAGCGATCAAGCTGCTGAAGGATCACGCAGATGATCTTGCGAAAGTGATGAGCGCGGACTTTGGTAACCGATCACCAAAACAGTCGATGATTACCGATATTTCAAGCACTGTGAATTTCGGCAAATATTGCCTGAAGCATGTGGATGGGTGGACGAAACCTCAGAGGCGACATGTCCAGTTCCCGCTTGGCCTGCTCGGCGCGAAGGCGGAAGTCCGTTATCAGCCCAAGGGCGTTATCGGGATTCTCAGTCCGTGGAATTTTCCCGTTAACCTCACCTTCGGGCCATTGATGCAGGTTTTTGCAGCGGGTAATCGGGCTATGATAAAACCTAGCGAGTTCACTCCGAAGACCAGCCTCATGATGAAAGAGCTGGTGGAAGAATATTTCTCCCCGGACGAATGCGCTGTGTTCACCGGCGGGGCCGAGGTGGCCGCAGCGTTTTCTGAATTGCCTTTCGATCATCTGGTCTTCACTGGTTCGACCGCAACCGGCCGCAAGGTCATGGAATCGGCTGCCAGGAACCTCGTGCCGGTGACTTTGGAACTTGGCGGGAAGAGCCCGGTCCTGCTGGGCGAAAGCGCCAATTTCGCCAAGGCCGGAGAGCGTATCGCTCTGGGAAAGATGATGAATGCCGGGCAAATATGTCTCGCGCCCGACTATCTTTATGTTCCCGAAGGACGCCAGGACGAGGCGATCCACGGGATCTGGCAAGCTACTGCAAATATGTATCCCAGCCTTCTCGAAAACGAAGACTACGCAAGTCTCGTTTCAGACCGGCATTACGACCGCCTGCAGGAAATGGTAGCCGACGCACGGGGTAAGGGCGCCGAGGTTATCGAAGTGAACCCTGCCAATGAAGATTTCTCATCCAGCAATGCGCGCAAGATGCCGCTTACCATCCTGAAAGGCGTGTCGGACGATATGGATGCCATGAAAGAGGAAATCTTCGGGCCGGTTCTTCCGGTGAAGACCTACGGCCATATTGATGAAGCGATCGATTACGTGAATGCAAACGATCGTCCGCTGGGCCTCTATTATTTCGGCAATGACAGTGGCGAGCAGGAGCGTGTGCTTTCGCAAACGATTAGCGGCGGCGTGACCGTGAACGATGTCGTGTTCCACGTATCCATGGAGGACCTGCCGTTTGGCGGCATCGGCCCGAGCGGGATGGGCAGCTATCACGGTATCGAAGGGTTCCGTGAATTCAGCCACGCACGCAGCATCTACACCCAACCGAAAATCGATATCGCGAAGCTTGGTGGTCTCAAGCCGCCTTATGGTTCGGGGGGCAACTAGGGGCTTCAGGCCTCTGCAACTGGCCCGACGGAGGAAATCACGCCAGGCCAGTTGCCCACCAATTTACTTTTCCCGATCGGCCAAGGCGAATTCCGCGAAGTTCACCATTATCGCTTCCCAATAGGCCAGATTGTCCATGAAAAGCGCTTCCGACATTCCGCCGGCTTCCAGATCGATGTCCATTTCGATTGCCGGGTCACCATCCTGGTCCAGATATACCCTGCCGAAGCGGTTTTCGCTGGCGTAATTGTTCATTTCTTCGAGAGTCGGGTCGGTGTCGGCAGCGAAGGCTGTATAAAACTGCACAGACTTGCAGTCGTCGCCGTTTTCATCGCAACTGAACGGCAGGATGATGAAGTTGTAGCCGGCCATTCCCGTTTTGATAGAACGATCCTTGCCTTCGCCCTGCAGCTTTGCCTGATACCCATTCTCGCGCAGGACATCTGCAATCTGATCGAGATCGGCAGTGACGTTGGCGGCGCATAGCGGATTCGCGGCAAAGAGCGATGCGATAACCGCGGTGCAGGAAAGGGTTTGTCTTAGCATTCGGTACTGTCCTTCAAGTTCATTTCGGGCTGCCAATCGCGTGGAGGTATTAACACCCATTCAACGCAGCTTGTGAAAATCGCGGGAAACTCATGGGGTCAAGCCCTTGCGCCACGCGGGCGAGGGGCCTAGAGGCTGGCCCGAAACCTAGTCCAGACGGAATCATACGTGGTCGATCTCGAACAATATCTTCCGATCCTGATTTTCCTGTTTATCGCGGCGGGCCTTTCGGCCCTGTTCGTGTTCCTGCCGATGGGTGTGTCACGCCTTACTGGGGCACATCAGCCAACGGCAGAGAAATACAGCGAATATGAATGCGGCTTCCCCGCTTTCGAGGATCCGCGCAGCCAGTTTGACGTGCGCTTCTACCTTGTGGCGATCCTGTTCATCATTTTCGATCTCGAAGCTGCATTCCTTTTTCCCTGGGCTGTTAGTCTAGATCTTACCGGATGGCCGGGCTGGATCACCATGATGGTGTTTCTTACCGAACTGATCATCGGCTTCGCCTATGCGTGGAAAGTCGGCGCGCTGGAGTGGGAGTAATCGCATGAGCCAGCAAATGACATCTTCCCCTCACGGTCGGGATCCCCTGGTTCAGCCTACGGCGCAAGCCGGAGAGGTGCGTCAGCCGGACGCAGATTATTTCAACGCGCTTCAGACCGAGGTGAATGACAAGGGCTTTCTTGTCACTTCAACCGAAGATCTGTTCCAGTGGGCGCGAACCGGCTCGCTCTGGTGGATGACGTTCGGCCTCGCGTGCTGCGCGGTCGAAATGATTCACGTGAATATGCCGCGTTACGATATGGAGCGCTTTGGCGTTGCCCCGCGCGCTTCCCCGCGTCAGAGCGACGTGATGATTGTTGCCGGCACGCTGTGCAACAAGATGGCTCCGGCCCTGCGCAAGGTGTACGACCAGATGTCGGAGCCGAAGTATGTCATCTCCATGGGCAGCTGTGCCAATGGTGGTGGCTATTATCATTACAGTTATTCGGTGGTGCGCGGCTGTGACCGTATCGTGCCGGTCGACATCTATGTTCCCGGCTGCCCGCCGACCGCCGAAGCTCTACTGTATGGCGTGATGCAGTTGCAGCGGAAGATCCGCCGCGTGGGTACGATCGAACGTTAAGGGCTAAGGTAATGGCTACACTTCATTCCGCGCCCCGGTTCACACAGATCGATGGGCTGAAGGGTGCGCTCACTCAAGCGCTCGGCGATCATCTCATAGAAGTTCACGAGGAGCACGGTGAGCTCCTTCTGCGCGTGAATCGTTCTGGCATCGCCGACGCCTTACGGCTTCTGCGCGACGAGCATGGCTATCAGCAGCTGATGGAAATTGCTGGGGCGGACTATCCATCACGTTCCGAGCGTTTCGAAATCGTCTACATGCTTCTGAGCCTGACCAAGAACAATCGCATCATGGTCAAGTGCACGGCCAGTGAGGACACGCCCGTCCCGACGGTGACGGGTTTGTGGCCCAATGCTGGCTGGCTCGAACGTGAAGTGTTCGACATGTACGGTGTGCTGTTCGATGGAAATACCGACCTGCGCCGTATCCTAACCGACTACGGTTTCGAAGGGCATCCCTTCCGCAAGGATTTCCCGCTTACGGGCTATGTCGAACTTCGGTATTCAGAAGACGAGAAGCGGGTAGTTTACGAACCGGTCGAGCTCGCGCAGGATTTGCGTCAGTTCGATTTCATGAGTCCTTGGGAGGGTGCGGATTACGTCCTTCCTGGCGATGAAAAGGCGGATCAGCCGCCGGTGGATGAGCCGAAGACCACAGAGAAGCCTTCGGACACTGGAGCGGGCAAAGATGCGGACGACAAGGCGTCCGACAAGGTAAGCGCCGGCGCACCGGCGGAAGAGGACAGCGGGGAAGATGCTCCGCCACCAAAGCCTACCGAGGATCAGCCCGCGCGAAAAGCTCGCAAGGGCAAGACAACGGATACAGCGAAAGCTACCCAGCCAAAGAAGGGCGCAGCAGCTAAAAAGAAGCCGACGACCGCCAAAAAGGCGCCGGCCAAGAAGAAAAAGGGCGAATGATGCGTCATCTCTTTCTTCCAATTATCGTGCTAGCTCTCGCGGCATGTTCGGCGCAGCCCGCCAGTGAACAGGAAAATGCCGATGATTTTGCCAGCCGGATCGGTCAGAAGGATGGCAATCCTGCTGCAATCGACCCTGCGGAGCGAGCTGAACAGCCGAACACTGTAGAAGCTGCAATTCCTCAAGGTGCGGACGTCACCCAACTCGAGCAATTGGCCGATATCGGTGGGGTAGATTTTGGTCCGCGTGATGGGGGCTGCACCTTTATGGATGGCAACCGCGAGATTCTCATCGCATCCGGCCTCAAAGAACCGACCTTGCCAGGCAAGGCAGTGGTTCGCGTGGGCGGCCGCCTCGTTCTTCTCGACGGTAAACCTGGTGGTCTAGCGGCCATCCGGAGCGGCACGAGCTTCTCCGGCAATGGCGTTGCTGTTCAGGTGGCTCCGGCCGAAGGCAACGCACAGGCGCGCCCGGCCAACCTGTCGGTCACATCGGCTGACGGTAAGACTGCAACATATTCCGGCAATTGGATCTGCGCATGAGTAGTGCAATGCACATCGAGGAATCGCCGACCACCGGCGACGAAACGATCACCAATTACACGATCAACTTCGGCCCTCAGCATCCGGCGGCCCATGGTGTGCTTCGTATGGTGATGGAGCTCGACGGTGAGATTATCGAGCGGATCGACCCGCATGTCGGCCTCTTGCATCGCGGCACCGAGAAGCTGATCGAGCACAAGACGTATCTTCAAGCGCTGCCTTATTTCGACCGGCTCGACTATTGCAGCCCGCTGGCGCAGGAATACAGCTACGTTCTCGCAATCGAGAAGCTGCTCAATGTCGAGGTGCCCGAGCGCGCGCAGTATCTGCGTGTTCTGTTCGCGGAGCTTACCCGCATCTGCAATCACATGCTCAACATCGGCGCCCATGTAATGGATGTAGGCGCAATGACCCCGAACTTGTGGGTGTTCGAACTGCGTGAAGATTGCATGAATTTCTTCGAGCGGGCATCGGGCGCGCGGATGCACAGCGCTTATTTCCGCCCCGGTGGCGTTCACCAGGATGTACCGGAAAAACTTCTGGTTGATATCGGTGAGTGGATCGATACGCGCCTGCCCGAACTCTTTGGCGATGCGATGAGCCTTGTTATGGACAATCGCATCTTCAAGCAGCGTAATGTCGATATCGCAGTCGTCAGCAAAGACGATGCGGTGGCCTGGGGCTTCTCTGGTCCGATGATCCGTGCTGCAGGCATCCCTTGGGATCTGCGAAAGTCGCAGCCTTATGATGTCTACGACCGGATGGAGTTCGACATTCCTGTCGGCACCAATTCCGATTGTTACGATCGCTTCATTGTGCGCGTAAAGGAAGTTTACGAAAGCGCCAAAATTATGAAGCAGTGTCTGGCGCAAATGCCGGGCGGGCCGATCGCAAGTGACGACCGCAAGGTCGCACCGCCCAAGCGCGCGGAGATGAAGCAGTCGATGGAAGCGCTTATCCATCACTTCAAGCTCTACACCGAAGGCTTCCACGTACCGGCGGGTGAAGTTTACGTTGCTACCGAAAGCCCGAAAGGTGAATTCGGTGTCTACCTCGTCAGCGACGGGTCCAATAAACCTTACCGCTGTAAGATCCGCCCGACGGCCTTCAGCCACCTGCAAGCAATGGATTTTATGTCGAAGGGCCACATGCTGCCTGATGCCACCGCCATTCTCGGCGCCATCGATGTCGTGTTCGGGGAGTGCGACCGCTAATGGCTGACCGTAGTCCCGCCCCCGATACTCCTGAACTGCGTGAGCGCTGGGGCGCTTTCGAGTTTACAGAGAGCTATCGTGCACGCGCCGACAAGGCGATTGCGCGTTATCCCGAAGGCCGCCAGAAATCTGCGGTGATGCCACTGCTGGATCTCGCGCAGCGTCAGGTCGGCGAAGAAACGAATACGCAGGGCTGGCTCCCGCTGCCGGTCATCGAATATGTCGCCGACTATCTCGAGATGCCGGTTATCCGCGTACTGGAAGTCGCCACCTTCTACTTCATGTACAATATGAAGCCGGTTGGTAAGTACCACGTGCAAGTGTGCGGCACTACGCCGTGCATGCTTCGCGGATCTGACGGCTTGTTCGAAACTTGCAAGAAGCGCGGCATGGTCAAGGGGCATGTATCCGAGGATGGCCTCTGGACGCTTACCGAAGTCGAATGCATGGGCAATTGCGCAACCGCGCCTATGGTCCAGATCAATGACGACAATTACGAAGATCTCACGCCCGAGCGTCTCGACACAATTCTGGACACACTCGCGAAGGGTGAGCAGCCGAAGACCGGAACGCAGGAACCGGGCAGGCATACCAGCGAGCCAGCTGGCGATCTGACGACGCTGACAGCAATGAGAGATGAAAACCACGATTACCGGAGCGAATGGTGATGGATAGCTCGATTATCACGATCATCCTTACAATCCTCGCGGTTATAATAGCGTGGAAAGTATTGAAGGGTGTGATCAAGACGGTCGCACTGGTCGCTATCCTGATCGTTGCTGGACTAGTCGTCTTCGGAGGAGGTTTCTGATGCTCGCCGATAAGGATCGCATCTTTACGAACCTTTATGGGTTCCAGGATTGGGGCCTGAAGGCGGCGCAACAGCGCGGTGACTGGGACGACACCAAGTCGCTGATCGCACGCGGGCACGAAAACATAATTGAAGAGATGAAAGCTTCGGGTCTGCGGGGGCGCGGAGGCGCCGGCTTCCCGACGGGGCTCAAGTGGTCTTTCATGCCGAAGGAATCCAAGGACGGTCGTCCCAGCTTCCTTGTTATCAATGCCGACGAATCCGAACCCGGCTCTTGCAAAGACCGCGAGATTATCCGGCATGATCCGCACAAACTTATCGAAGGCGCGCTGCTCGCCGGTTATGCGATGCGGGCGAGGGCAGCTTACATCTACATCCGCGGCGAATATATCCGGGAAGCCGAGACGCTGCAGGCTGCTATCGACGAAGCCTATGATGCCGGTCTGATCGGCAAAAACGCTTCGAAGTCGGGCTATGATTTCGACGTGTTCCTGCACCGCGGTGCAGGCGCCTATATCTGCGGCGAAGAAACTGCGATGATCGAAAGCTTGGAAGGCAAGAAGGGGCAGCCCCGCCTCAAGCCGCCGTTCCCTGCTGGTGCAGGTCTCTATGGTTGCCCGACCACGGTCAACAATGTTGAATCGATTGCCGTCGTCCCGACCATCCTTCGCCGTGGTGCGAGTTGGTTCAGCAGCTTCGGGCGCGAGAACAACAAGGGCACCAAGCTCTTTCAGATCTCGGGCCATGTGAACAAACCTTGCGTGGTCGAAGAGGCACTGAGTATCCCCTTCAGCGAGCTGATCGAAAAGCATTGCGGCGGAATTCGCGGCGGCAAGGACAATCTCCTCGCCGTGATCCCCGGCGGTTCGTCTGTTCCTCTGGTACCTGCCGAACAAATCTGGGATGCCCCAATGGATTTCGACGGGCTGAAGGAACTAGGTTCCGGGCTGGGAACCGCAGGCGTTATCGTGATGGACAAGTCGACTGACATCGTCCGGGCGATCAGCCGCATTAGCTTTTTCTATAAGCATGAAAGCTGCGGCCAGTGCACCCCCTGTCGCGAAGGCACGGGGTGGATGTGGCGCATGATGGAACGGCTGCGAACCGGCGATGCTGCGATCGAGGAAATCGACATGCTGCAGCAGGTAACGAAGCAGGTCGAAGGTCATACTATCTGCGCACTCGGTGATGCTGCTGCATGGCCTATTCAGGGCCTCATTCGCCATTTCCGCCCCGAGTTAGAGCGCCGGATCGAAGATCATAAATCCCAATTCTCGGAGGCTGCAGAATGACCACACGGATAGTTCTGAAGAGTGTAGTGGCTCTGCTAGCTCTCGGGAGCACAATCCCGGCGACTGCACAAATGACTGGAAGTCGTCTTGGTCGAAATGCCGGTATAGAGGATGGTCAGGCTGTCTTGGATATCATGGTAGACTGTGCGGCAAGTCGTAGCCCGCAATATGTAGCGGAGATCATGCAATCAATGCCCGGGTCTAAGCGAGAACATGACCTCATTTTCTCGAACGAAGGTGATTTGGGTTTTTGCATGAACGATAGGGCAAATCGCTTGGTTTTGCCTGCTAATGTAGAACTCACGATGAGTGCTAGACAGTTTCGAATTGGATTAAGTAAGGCTTTGGCCAAGCGTGAGTTGCGGGGGAAGAATCCTGAGATTCTTCGTAAAGCTCCGAGTTGGGTACTTTCGATATACGACAACAAGGGCGCGCCGACTGATGTTAAGCAGGATCATACCTTTCTAGCATTGTATTATTTTGGGGACTGCGTTTTGGGAGCCAACCCGTCTGATTCCGCTGCGCTTATTCTATGGGAACCAGAAACCAGTCAGTATAGGGCTGCGTGGCAAGGAATTATTCCAAGCTTAGGGCCTTGTGTTCCTGCGGGGGCTGAGTTCAAAATTACGCCCCAAACACTTTCTGTCGCTCTGGCGGAGCCAATTTATCACCGACTTACGCGAAGCGAGATGGGGTCGACCGAAGAACAGCAGGCAGAAAACTGATGCCTAAAGTCACCGTAGACGGTCAGGAAATCGAGGTTCCGGAGGGCGCTACCGTCCTTCAGGCTTGCGAGCTTGCGGGCAAGGAAATTCCGCGTTTCTGCTATCATGAGCGGCTCTCGATTGCCGGCAATTGCCGCATGTGCTTGGTCGAGGTGAAGCCTGGCCCCCCCAAGCCGCAGGCGAGTTGTGCGCTCCCGGCCACGGACGGGCAAGAAATTCGCACGGACAGCGAGATGGTTAAGACCGCGCGCGAAGGGGTGATGGAGTTTCTCCTCATCAACCATCCGCTGGATTGTCCGATTTGCGATCAGGGCGGTGAATGCGATCTGCAGGACCAGTCGGTGGCCTATGGCCGCGGGGCGACCCGCTACGAAGAAAACAAGCGCGCGGTAACCGAAAAATACATGGGTCCGCTGATCAAGACGATCATGACGCGGTGTATCCACTGTACCCGATGCGTGCGCTTCAGCGAAGAAATTGCCGGCGTTGACGAAATCGGTGCAGTCGGTCGTGGCGAAGACATGCAGATCACAACATATCTGGAGCAGGCTGCCGAGCATGAGCTTTCGGCGAACGTGATAGATTTATGCCCGGTCGGTGCGCTGACTTCGCGCCCCTATGCCTTTGAGGCCCGTCCTTGGGAACTGAAGAAGACGCTCAGTATCGATGTTTCCGATGCTGTCGGCGCGAATATTCGTCTCGACAGTCGTGGTCGGGAAGTTATGCGCGCGCTTCCGCGAGTGAACGACGCAGTCAATGAAGAGTGGTTGTCCGACAAGGGCCGCTACATGGTCGATGGTCTTTCAAAGCGTCGCCTCGACAAGGTTTTCATGCGGAAGAAGGGGGGGCTCAAGCCAGCCACTTGGGACGAGGCTTTTAAAGCCATCGCTAAGGCCAAACCAGGCAAGGATATGGCCGCCATTGCTGGTGATATTGTCGATTGCGAGACGATGTTCGCCGCCAAGGCGCTGTTGAGAGCCTGTGGTTCGACGCTAATCGAAGGCCGCCAGACCGGCATGGATTACGACGTGTCGAATCTCGCGGCGGTGAATTTCAACTCAACCTTCGAAGGGCTTGAGCACGCGAACGCAATCCTGATTGTCGGTAGTCATATTCGCTGGGAAGCACCGCTGGTTAACGTGCGCATCCGCAAGGCAGTGAAGCGCGGTGCCAAGGTTTTTGTTGTCGGCCCGCATTGGGACACGACCTATCCGGCTGAGTTCCTGGGCACCGATCTCGGCGTGCTAAACGATCTGCCCGGCAATGTCTCCGAAGCTTTTAGGGGGGCGGATCGCTCCGCGGTCATCGTTGGCGGTGGCGCGCTCAAGGGCGCGCATGGCAAGGCGCTGGCCCTCGCGACTGATTTCGGCGCGGATTTCAACGTCCTGCATTTCTCGGCTGCGCGGATGGGTGGATTGATGCTCGGCTTCGCGCAGAAGGGCGGTATGGCAGATATCGTCAAGGCTAAGCCCAAGTTAGTGATCAGCCTTGGTGCGGACGAGATGAATTTCGAGCTCTTCGCGGATGCGTTGAAGGTCTATATTGGCCATCACGGTGACAAGGGCGCCCATGCTGCCGATATCATTCTGCCCGGCGCCAGCTATGCCGAGAAGGACGGGACCTACGTCAACACCGAAGGTCGGGTGCAATTTGCCGAGAAAGCCGTCTTCGCACCGGGAGACGCACGCGAAGATTGGACCATCCTCCGCGCGCTTGCTGACGCGCTTGGTGTCGAGGTCGGCTTCGACAGCTTTTCGCAACTGCAGGCTGCAATGATTAAGGAAGTCCCGTCGCTTGGCGAGGAGGGTCTCGTCGATTTCGGTGAGTTACCTAAGGCGGATGGTACGGCAAAGGCCGAAGGCACGATGAGCGCCTATCCGATCCAGGACTTCTACCTTACGAACCCGATCGCCCGCGCCAGCGAAGTCATGCAGCGCTGCTCAGCAGAACTGCTTCACGGCGGCGAACTGGCGGAGGCAGCGGAATGACTGATTTCTTCCAATCGCTTGGTATGAACTACGAATGGGCGTGGGGTATTGCCACCATCGCTGGGATCCTGCTGATCGCGCTGCCGCTGATGCTGGCTGTGGCGATGATCATCTACGTGGACCGCAAGGTATGGGCTGCGATCAACTTGCGTCGCGGTCCGAACGTGGTCGGGCCTTTCGGTTTGCTGCAGAGCTTCGCCGATGGTCTGAAGGTTTTCCTCCAGGAAACCATCATTCCGAGTGCCGCTAACAAAGGCATATTCATCCTGGCTCCGATTGTCACATTTACGGTGGCACTTGCGGCTTGGGCAGTAATTCCATTCAGCGCAACGGCCGTGCTCGCCAACATTAATGTGGGGCTGCTCTATATCCTCGCGATCAGTTCGCTTTCGGTTTACGGCGTGGTTATGGCGGGATGGGCGTCGAATTCCAAATATCCCTTCTTCTCCGCCATGCGCGCAGCAGCCCAAATGATTAGCTACGAAGTCTCGATCGGCTTCATCTTGGTTTGCGTCATTCTGTACGCCGGGACGTTCAATCTGAACGAGATAGTCCTTGCGCAAAAGGGCCACGGTTTCGGCATTGTGAATGGTTATTTCTTTAACCTGCTCCTGTTCCCGATGTGGGTGATGTTCTTCATCTCCAGCCTGGCTGAAACCCAGCGGGTCCCCTTCGACCTGACCGAAGCTGAAAGTGAGCTGGTTGCAGGGTATCAAACCGAATACAGCTCAATGAGCTTCGCGCTGTTCTGGCTTGGCGAATATGCCAACATCCTCTTGATGTGCATGCTGAATGCTCTGCTATTTTTCGGCGGATGGCTGCCTCCGATCGACTGGGCGCCGCTCTATTACGTGCCCGGTATCGTCTGGCTGCTGCTTAAGGCATTCTTCTTCTTCTTCATGTTCAGCTGGGTCATGGCCACAGTGCCGCGTTATCGTTATGACCAACTTATGCGGCTTGGCTGGAAAGTATTCCTGCCAATCAGCCTGCTGTTCGTCGTTCTTATTTCCGGTTGGCTCATGGCCACCGGCCACTACGGAGCCGCCGCATGAGCGTCGCGCAACTCGTAAAATCGTTCACTCTCTGGGAGTTCGTGAAGGCTCATGCCCTTACGTTGAAGTATTTCTTCAAGCCCAAGGTGACGATCAATTATCCATTCGAAAAGAACCCGCTCTCGCCTCGTTTTCGGGGTGAGCATGCGCTGCGCCGCTACCCTAACGGTGAAGAGCGCTGCATCGCCTGCAAACTTTGCGAAGCAGTGTGCCCCGCTCAGGCCATCACGATCGAGAGCGAGCCTCGCGAGGATGGCAGCCGCCGAACCACGCGGTACGATATTGACATGACGAAGTGCATCTACTGCGGCTTCTGTCAGGAAGCGTGTCCGGTGGATGCAATCGTCGAGGGACCGAATTTCGAATACGCGACCGAAACGCGCGAGGAATTGCTTTACGACAAAGCCAAACTGCTCGCGAATGGTGACAAGTGGGAGCGGGCCATAGCCGCGAACCTTGAAGCCGACGCACCCTACCGCTAACCGCGCCGCAAACGAATCCGGGGCATCATGATACAGACTATCGCCTTTTACTTGTTCGCGGTGCTTGTGATCGCATCGGCCGTGATGGTGATCACGGCCCGCAATCCCGTGCATTCCGTGCTCTGGCTCATCTTGGCTTTCTTCAATGCTGCCGGATTGATGGTCCTGGTAGGCGCTGAATTTATCGCGATGCTGCTAGTCATTGTATACGTCGGCGCTGTCGCGGTCCTGTTCCTTTTCGTCGTTATGATGCTCGATATCGACGTCGCCGCCTTAAGGGCCGGGTTCGTAAAGAATTTCCCGCTTGGTATGGTAATTGCGCTTATCCTGCTCGCCGAACTCGTTTTGGGCCTGAGCGCGTATCGGGTTGGCGCGATTGAGCTTGGTACGCCAGTAGCAAGCGATGCCCCTGCTTTGATCGGTAGCAATACCGGCGCAATCGGCGCGTTGCTTTACTCTAGATATCTGTTCCTGTTTGAAGCCGCCGGCATCATTCTGCTCGTTGCCATGATCGGCGCAATCGTCCTGACCCATCGTCCGCCAAAGAGCAAACGCGGCCATCAGGACATCGGTAAGCAGGTTCGGCGTAACCCGGAAGAAGCTACTGTCATGAAGCAGCCCACGGTGGGCGAGGGGATCGAACTGTGATCGGCGTCGAACATTATGTCATCGTCAGCGCGATCCTGTTCGTGCTCGGCGTGCTTGGAATTTTTCTGAACCGGAAGAACATCATCGTCATTTTGATGGCGATCGAGCTCATCCTTTTGGCCGTGAACCTCAATCTCGTCGCTTTCAGCGCGTTTCTGGGTGATCTCGTGGGGCAGGTCTTCGCCATGTTCGTCCTCACCGTCGCAGCTGGCGAGGCAGCCATCGGCCTAGCCATTCTCGTGATTTATTTCCGAGGCCGCGGCACCATCGCGGTCGACGATGCCAACCGGATGAAGGGATAAGCATCCGTGCAGACCTCCATTCTTTTCATCGTCTTTCTCCCATTGCTCGCGGCAATCGTTGCCGGACTTGTCAACAAGGGGGCGCCCAGCGTTTTCGCCAAGGCAATCACGACTGGCGCTCTGTTCGTTGCATGTATTCTGAGCTGGCCCATATTCCTCGATTTCGTAAGTGGCAGCGCAGAAGCAACCGTCGTACCGGTGCTGACCTGGATGCAATCCGGCGATCTCGTGTTCGATTGGGCGCTTCGTGTCGACACTCTGACTGCCATCATGCTTGTTGTGATCACGACGGTCTCCGCGCTCGTGCATCTCTACAGTTGGGGCTATATGGATGAGGACCCGGATCAGCCGCGGTTCTTCGCCTACCTCTCGCTGTTCACCTTCGCCATGCTCATGCTGGTTACGGCCGACAACCTCGTCCAGATGTTCTTCGGATGGGAAGGGGTCGGCCTTGCTAGCTATCTGTTGATCGGTTTCTGGTTCAAGAAGCCAAGTGCCAACGCTGCAGCCATGAAGGCGTTCGTAGTGAACAGGGTCGGGGACCTTGGGTTCATGCTTGGTATTTTCGGAACTTTCTGGGTGTTCGGAACGGTTTCGATCCCCGAAATTCTTGCTGCCGCGCCTGGTATGAGCGGCGCGACGATCGGCTTCCTCGGCCTGCGCGTTCACACTATGGACGTACTGTGTGTCCTTCTTTTCATCGGTGCCATGGGGAAGTCGGCTCAGCTCGGCCTGCACACCTGGCTGCCGGATGCGATGGAGGGACCGACGCCGGTTTCTGCCTTGATCCACGCTGCCACCATGGTGACAGCGGGCGTATTCATGGTTTGTCGTCTGTCACCGATGTTCGAGACGGCCCCGGTCGCGCTTGGAATGGTGACCTTCATTGGTGCAGCAACCTGCATCTTTGCCGCAACGGTCGGTACGACGCAGTGGGACATAAAGCGCGTCATTGCGTATTCCACCTGCTCGCAACTGGGTTATATGTTCTTTGCAGCAGGTGTGGGCGCATATGGCGCGGCCATGTTCCATTTGTTCACGCATGCTTTTTTCAAGGCGTTGCTGTTCCTCGGTGCAGGATCTGTCATTCACGCCATGCATCACGAACAGGACATGCGGTATTATGGTGCGCTGCGTAAGCATATCCCGCTCACGTTCTGGGCGATGTTGTTCGGCACACTCGCCATCACCGGGGTCGGCATCTATCATCTCGGGGCGGGTTTTGCCGGTTTCTGGTCGAAAGATGCGATTTTGGAGGTCGCCTATGGGCGCGGCACTGATCTTGGCAACTTTGCTTTCTGGATGGGAACGCTCGCTGCCCTGCTGACGAGTTTTTACAGCTGGCGCCTCATGTTCCTCACCTTCTGGGGCAAACCGCGATGGGCTGATAGCGAACATATCCAGCATGCGGTTCATCACGGACATGACGAACCAGAAGAGCATAACCCTCCAATCCAGGAAGATGCCGGTCACGATGCAAAGCATCACGTACCCTCGGAAGATTACGAAGCTGGTACTGCAGGCTACCATCCGCACGAAAGCCCGATCAGTATGCTGATCCCGCTGGGTGTCCTCTCGCTTGGCGCAATTCTAGCTGGACAAATCTTTGCACCGACCTTCCTCGACAGCGAGGCGTTCTGGAACGGGGCAATCTTCTACAACGAGGACCTCATTCACCGGATGCACAATGTACCGTACCTCGTGAAGTACGCGGCATTCATCGTGATGCTTATCGGTCTGTTCGTAGCGTGGCTTGGTTACATCAAGGACACATCTGTTCCCGGCAAGGCTGCCGAACAGCTTGGTCCGGTTTATCGGTTCTTCTACAACAAGTGGTACTTCGACGAACTTTACCATTACCTGTTTGTCGTCCCTGCATTTTGGTTGGGACGTCAGTTCTGGAAGCTCGGCGATATGGGAACTATCGATCGCTTCGGTCCGAACGGTGTGGCCTGGGTTATCGAGAAGGGCTCAGTCGGAGCCAAGCGGTTCCAGACCGGATATCTTTATAGTTACGCGCTGGTGATGCTCCTCGGGCTTGTCGCCGCCATCACCTGGGTACTGTTCTGATGGAGTTTCCCATCCTCTCGATCATGCTCGCTGTGCCGCTCGTCGCGGCCGTCGCCTGCCTGTTTCTTAACACCTCTACGGCGCGCATGGTTGCCCTTGTCGCAACTCTGATCGACCTAGCGCTCGGCATACTGCTCTGGCTCAATTACGATATTGGTGGAGCGCAGTGGCAGTTCACGGAGCGGGCGCAGGTCTTCGCAGGTTTCCAGTACGCACTTGGCATCGATGGTATTGCGCTGATGCTGATCATGCTCAGTGTTTTCCTGATGCCTATCTGCATTCTGGCGAGCTGGGACTCGATCCACAAGCGCGTTGGCGAATATATGGCAGCGTTTCTGCTGATGGAGATGCTGATGATCGGCGTCTTCGCCGCTCAGGACATCTTCCTATTCTATATCTTCTTCGAGGCAGGCCTCATTCCGATGTATCTCATCATCGGTGTCTGGGGCGGAGACAATCGCATTTACGCCTCGTACAAGTTCTTCCTCTATACGCTGCTTGGCTCCGTTTTGATGCTGATTGCCATGCTCTGGATGGTCAACGATGCAGGGACGACCGAAATTCCTGCCCTAATGCAGTATGATTTTCCGGCGGATGCACAGTTCTGGCTGTGGCTCGCCTTCTTTGCGAGCTTCGCGGTGAAGATGCCGATGTGGCCAGTCCATACGTGGCTTCCGGATGCCCATGTCCAAGCGCCGACTGCCGGCTCTGTCATCCTCGCGGGCGTCTTGCTCAAACTTGGGGGCTACGGGTTTATCCGCTTCAGTCTCCCGATGTTCCCTGATGCAAGTGCAGATCTGGCTTGGTTGGTCTTCGCTCTCTCCATGATAGCGGTCGTCTACACGTCACTGGTTGCACTGGTGCAGGCCGACATGAAGAAGCTGATCGCTTATTCGTCTGTCGCTCATATGGCGATCGTAACCGTCGGCCTTTTCGCATTCAATGTTCAAGGACTTGAGGGCGCGATGATGGTCATGCTTGGCCATGGACTCGTATCGGGTGCCCTATTCCTTTGTGTGGGCGTGATCTACGATCGGCTGCACACGCGGGAAATCGCGCGGTACGGCGGCCTAAGCATAAACATGCCGAAATACGCTTTGTTTTTCCTGCTTTTCACCATGGCGAGCGTCGGCTTGCCGGGCACAAGCAACTTTGTAGGCGAGTTTCTTGCACTGGCGGGTATCTACGAGGTTTCAACATTCGTGACGCTGGTCTGCACCACGGGCATTATCCTTGGCGCCGCCTACATGCTTTACCTCTACCGGCGTGTAGCATTTGGCGAGCAGAAGAACGCCGATGCCGCTGCAATGACCGATCTCAATGCCCGTGAATGGGCTATGCTAGCCCCGATCGCAGCCGCAGTGCTGTGGATGGGCATATATCCCGAAAGTTTCCTTGCCCCCATGCGTCAGGACATCGTCGCCCTCGAAACACGCCTCGCCAGCGTTGCACCCCGTTATGATAGCCCGCTAGTTGTGGGTACCCCGCACGAAAAGGCGGCGAATTACGTAGCTCCTACTCATGCCGAAGAAGGTCATGAAGCGGAGGGCGCACACTGATGTCCTACTCCACCTCTCTTTATTTGACCGGAGCAGAGATCGGTCTTTCGCTGGCGGGCCTCATCCTCCTGCTGGTGACGGCTTGGACCGGCGAGAAAGCCGCACGTGCAATCACCGTAGCAGCCGTTGCCGCTCTCTTCGGTGCCCTGTTTTTCAACATTTCATTGTTCGATCAAGGCGCACCAGGTGTAGCTTTTGATGGGCTTTTCCTTGCTGATGGATTTGCAGTCTTCGCCAAGAGCCTTGTCTACATTGCAACTATTACCTGCCTCATCGTAGCTCCACGTTACTTCGATGCTCGTGGCCAGTATCGCGGTGAATATCCTGTTCTGATGCTCTTCAACGCCGTCGGCATGGGCATGATGGTGTCAGCGACTGATTTGATGACGCTTTATATTGGCCTCGAGATGTCGAGCCTCTCGTCTTACGTCTTGGCGAGCTTTGCACGGAGCAACGAGAAATCGAGTGAAGCGGGTCTAAAATACTTCGTCTTGGGCGGTCTCGCTTCAGGTATCATCTTGTACGGAGTGAGCCTGGTATACGGCTTTTCCGGCACGACAAATTACGAGGGTATCAGAGCTGCCTTCGCTCTCGAATTTTCGACCGGTGCGATGTTTGGCGTAGTCTTCGTACTTGCTGGCCTCGCCTTCAAAATCGCCGCGGTGCCGTTCCACATGTGGACCCCCGATGTGTACGAAGGCGCGCCTACTCCGGTTACAGCCTTCTTTGCGAGCGCACCCAAAGTGGCAGCTGTCGCGATGTTGGTTCGGATGGTTACGGGTCCTTTCGGAGGCCAGATCGAAGCGTGGCAACAGATTGTTATTTTCGCGGCTCTCGCATCGATCGTGGTCGGCGCTTTGGGAGCGATCGGACAAGCGAATCTGAAGCGTCTGCTGGCCTATTCCTCAATCAACAACGTGGGTTTCATACTCATCGGTCTTGCCGCTGCGACCCCTGAAGGTGCGTCTGCCGTGTTGGTCTACCTCTTCATTTATGTCTTCATGACGATCGGTAGCTTCACTGCGTTGCTCATGCTTCGGGATGCAGAGGGTAATACTCTAACCACCTTCGACGATATCTCTGGCCTATCGACAACAAGCCCAGCGCTTGCGTGGTGCTTGCTAGCTTTGATGTTCAGTTTAGCCGGCATCCCGCCTCTGTTCGGGTTCTGGGGGAAATTCGTGGTCTTCCAGGCTGCCGTACAGGCCGACATGATCGCACTCGCGGCGATCGGTATTGCGGCCAGTGTTATCGGGGCGTTCTATTACATCAAGTTTGTGAAGGTGATGTTCTTCGATGAACCGAAGGGCGACAAGCCTGCCTCTGCTCCGATATCACACTGGATCGTCATCGGATTGAGCGTGCTCGTAATTTCGCCCCTCGGGTATCTGCTCACCCCATGGCTCGGTTATTTGGCTAATACGGCGGCTCAGGCGCTGTTCTTCCAGATTTGATCCGGACAGTTCCAGAAACCGGGAGTACCAACGCCGATCTCGCTTCCGCTGTCCGGGCTGGAGAGATCGTCCGCGAAGGCCACTGGCTCATTGCTGACCGGCAGACGTCGGGGCGAGGGCGGCAAGGGCGCGCATGGTTCGACGGTCTAGGGAATTTCATGGGTTCGACAATTGCGCGTGTGCACGATCGAGATCCGGCGCCAGCAACTTTAGCGCTGGTGTCGGCACTGGCTCTCTATGAAACGGTTCATCCTCTGATCTCTGGTCGCGCAGACCTAATACTGAAGTGGCCTAACGATCTCCTTTTGGGAGGCGCCAAACTGGCCGGCATACTCCTCGAGCGAGAGAGCGATACGATTGTTATCGGTATCGGAGTCAATCTCGGAGTCGCTCCGGACCTGCCCGACCGCAGAACGGTTGCCCTGTCAAAATTTGGCCCGGCTCCCGATCGGGATTTGTTTGCGCGATCACTTTCTAACAATTTTGCTCGCGAGGTCGATCGGTGGCGTAGCTATGGTTTGGAGCCACTCGTACGCCGCTGGGAAAGTGTCGCGCATCCGCCAGGCGCCGAACTGACGATACATCCGCCGGGCGAAGCTGCGCTGAAGGGTGCATTCGCGGGGCTGACCGAATGTGGAGCCTTACGCTTACGCTTGGCCGGTGGAGAAGAGCGTGTCATTCACGCAGGCGACGTTATGCTCGCTGATGAGGAGAGCTGAATCATGCTGCTGGCGGCCGATGTCGGGAATACCAATGTAGTCTTCGCGCTTTTCGACGGGCGCGATATCAAGGCGCGCTGGCGAATTGCTACGGACGCAAGGCGGACAGGCGATGAATACGCTGTGTGGCTTCTTCAGCTCCTCAACCTGGAAGGTCATTCGCGCGAAGATATCACACAAATCATTATCGGTTCGGTCGTCCCGCGATCGATTCACAATCTCACCGTACTCGCTCAGAAGTATTTCAGCGTCGAGCCGGTAATCGCCGGACAGGGGGAAGCCGAATGGGGTTTCGAACTCGACATCGAGCAGCCCAGTTCGTTGGGGGCGGACCGTGCCCTGAATGCCTTGGCCGCGCATGCAAAATACGATGGTGACCTAATCGTAATCGATTTCGGTACAGCGACGACATTCGATATGGTCGATTTTAACGGTGCCTATAAGGGCGGCATAATCTCGCCAGGCATCAATCTCTCTCTGGATGCTCTCGTTGGCAACACCGCCAAGCTTCCGCGTATTGCTATCGAAAAACCGGCTAGTGAAAGCGTGATCGGTAGAAATACCGAGCAACAGATGTTGATCGGCGTGTTCTGGGGCTATGTCAGCTTGATCGAAGGTCTGATCGAGAGGATGAAGCGGGAGATTGGGCGGCCTGCGAAAGTGGTCGCCACTGGCGGATTAGCTCTTCTGTTTGACGAGCACACCAATCTATTCGACGCCGTTGATAGCGACCTTACGCTCGACGGCCTTGCCATTTTAGCGGAGCGCGCATCCCCTTGAAAAAGAACTACAGCCCAGAAGACGAACTCCTTTTCCTCGCGTTAGGAGGATCGGGTGAAATCGGCATGAATGTCAATTTGTACGGATGCCGGGGGCGCTGGCTCATGGTTGATCTGGGAATGACGTTTTCGGGCGGACAATATCCGGGTGTCGATCTGGTCTTCGCCGATCTCGAATTCATTGAAGACCGGGTCGAAGATCTCGAAGCCATCGTACTGACCCATGCGCACGAAGATCACATCGGGGCAGTGCCTTACTTTGCTGCGGATCTCGGGGTTCCGATCTTTGCGACGCCCTTCACGGCGGAACTGGTGCGGAGAAAGCTGCAGGAAGCCAATCTTGAACGTGAAGTCGAGTTGCATGTTATTGAGGAAGACCACGGTAGCTTTCATGTGGGACCTTTCGAGGTCACCTATATTCCACTCGCGCACTCGATTGCCGAGGGCAACGCGTTACTGATCAATACGCCCCACGGGAAGATATTCCATACGGGCGACTGGAAGCTCGACGAAGACCCTATAATCGGTGAACCTGCTACGGAGGAAGAACTGACCGAGATCGGTGACGAGGGAGTTCTTGCGCTAGTCTGCGACAGCACAAATGTCTTTAATCCGTCGCCAAGCGGATCAGAAGGGGCTGTATTCAAGGGCTTGCTTGAAGAGGTTCAAAAACATTCCGGCAAACGCGTGCTGGTGACAACCTTCGCAAGTAATGTCGCCCGACTGCATACACTTGGAGAGGTCGCTCGCGAGACGGGACGACAGATATGCGTCGCTGGCCGGTCGCTTGATCGCATCATCGAAGTTTCTCAAGCGAATGGCTATCTGACGGATTTTCCCGAACCAGTCGATTTCGATACGGCAATGGGACTACCGCGCGGCGAAGTGCTGATCCTGGCAACCGGGGGCCAAGGGGAGCCTCGTGCTGCACTTTCCCGGATTTCTGAGGACAATCACCCCCTGAAGCTGGTTTCCGGAGATGTAGTTCTTTTCTCCAGCCGACAAATTCCAGGTAATGAATTGGCCATCGGCGCGGTTCAAAACCGTCTGGCATCCAAGGGTGTTACGATGGTGACCGATAGGCAGGGCATGATCCACGTGTCCGGTCATCCCGGACGTCCGGAGTTGGAAGCTCTTTATGGCTGGTTGCGCCCCGACGTGCTGGTGCCAGTTCATGGCGAAATGCGGCATATGCAGGAACAGGCGCGCCTTGGCCGGGCCAATGGCATTGCGGATGCTGTCGTGCAGCAGAACGGTGATATTGTTAGGCTTGCTCCAGGCGCACCGGGAAAAATTGCCGAGGTAAGGGCAGGGCGGCTCGTTCTTGATGGCGATATCATAACCCCGGCAGACGGAGATAGCATCGTCATGCGTCGTCGTATCATGCAGGAGGGTGTCGTAATGGTTGCTCTCGACGACCGCCTCAATCCCATCATCGATAGTCTGGGGCTGCCATTGGATGAAGATTATGACGACTTCGTTCGAGAAACTGTCGAGGATATCCGTGCCGCGATAGGAAAATTGAAGGGTGCGGATCGCAAGTCAAGCAGCAGCGTCCATGAAGCGGCTCGATTGGCGGCGCGCCGTGGGGCTCAGCGATGGTCGGGAAAGCGCCCCCAAGTGCGTGTAATCCTTCCTACCATTGGACTGAGTTAATCCGATGAATTTGCCAATGGATTGGACTTCGATCCTTGCGATCTACGCTTTGTTCTGGGTCGTAAGTGCATTCGTTCTGCTCCCTTTCGGTGTGCAGACACACGAAGAAGCCGGTCTTGAGAAAGTGCCGGGACAAGCTGATAGTGCCCCGGCAAATTTCAGACCCGGCCTCATAGCGAAGCGCGCCACTGTGCTCGCTGCCTTGCTGACCACATTATACGTACTCAATTATGGATTTGGATGGATCGAGGCTAGGGACCTCATTTTCTGGGGCCCCACCGCCAACTGACCCTTACTGCCTCAATCGTTCGAGCGCTTGCGCGAGGATCACATAGAGCTTGCCCATATCGCTCGACAGCAGCGTTACGCTGACCGCATTGCCATCCCGGGTAGAAAGAAGAGTCCTGAGCATCGCTTCGAAATCGTGTATGTACCGATTGACGTGGTCCCGGAAATCGCTGTCAGAATCGTAAATTGATGCGATTTCTCGTGCTTCGGAACTGTCGAGGAGCCGAACGGCGCGCCGCGTGAAGATACCGCGATCCCCTCGGAGATAGCTTGCCCAAGCCGTATCGGTGACTTCGCTCGACAAGGCCTTGGCGATATCGATCGAATTTGAATTCAGGCTTTCGGTGATCAGAGCGACACGCCTAGCAAAATCACTGTCGATTGTGTCGGTCGCCTTGTCACGTGCGTGCGCGACGCGCGCCTCCAAGTTATTTGTAAGGTCGTTGAGCCTGGCCAGCTGATCTCGAAGATTTTGGGCCATCTCACGCGTCGCCGTATTCGACCGGGCTCGCGCTGCATCAAGTTCTTCCAGCGCATTTTCGGTTTTCTCGGCGAGAGCGCGATCAATTGCATCGGCGCTACGGGAACCGATTTTTTCTGCCAATCGAGAAATCCGTTCCGCTTGCTCGTCCTCTATAGAAGCGAGCGCCGTCTTGGCCTTGTCTTCCAATGCGGCGATCGCGTCACGTAATTCAGCCTGTACCTGCTCCGCAAATGTGTCACTGTCCGATGCCAGAGAGGCAAGTGTTGCTCGAAGACGTTCGACTTCCTCGACCTGCCGCGCCGATGAACCGTCAAAATCGGTCTGGAAGGTACCTATGTCTTCGATCGTCTTGTTCAGTCGATTGGCAACAGTTTCCATCCCGCCATCGAGTGCTTCACCCGTGGCGCGCGCGTCTTCCAGTAATGCGTGCACTCTCTCTGAACGACGTTCGAGCTCTGCAAGGCCGGCTTCAGACATTTCCATCGCCTTGGGAAGATCTTCACCGGTCTTTTTGGCACTTGCCTGGATGAGCTCCAACAAGCGGACGCTTGCATCGGTCAGACGTGCGATATCCTGATCCGTACCGTCGAGCGCTTCCCTGCTGTTGCGAAGCTGCTTGGAGAGCGCGTCGATGCCGCCGGAGAGGGCTTCTCTAGCTTCATGACCTTGGGCGGCAACTTTGCTGAAAGTCAGACCTAGGGCGTTCACGCGCTCACCGAGTTCGTCTCCCTCGACAATGAGAGCTGACAATTGATCGCGCTGTGCTTCTCGCCGAGCGGCGATCGCTTCGTCGAGTAAGGCCATATTCTCGTTCATCTGAGCCGCAAGGGCGTCCTGTGCATGCGCCAAGGCTTGAATCCGTTCAGCAGTATCTTCGTCGAACTGTTGGTTACGTTCCGCAATTCGTGCATCCACTTGAGCGGCTTCTTCGGAAAGAGCGCGAAGTTTGGCATGGGCAGCGTCAAGCGCTGCATTGTCGATCGTTTTGATTTCCTCGACGGTTGCTTCGAGACGCTCTTTCATCGCATCGACCTGACGCGTCCATGCGCCGATCGCCAAGTCCTCTCCTTCTCTCACAGACGACGCGATCTCTCCTGCTTCGCGACGCAGGGTTTGCATTCGGTCTCTCATTGCCGTGACGGAAATGTCTTCCTGAGCCGATACTTCGGCATGGGTATCTGCGAGCTCGTTTCGCAAAGCAAGACTGCGTGCTCGTAGTGCCGAAAGCGCTTCGATTTCCTGTGCTTGCAAATCGCTCCGGATAGCATCGCTGCCTTCGGCCAGCGTTGCGAACCGTTCGTTGGCTATTGTCTCGAGTTGGCCGGCCTGCGTGGAAAAAGCGGAAAGCGCTTCATCGACCCTTTGTCGCAGCGCGTGAACTTGCCGCTCGCTCGCTTCTCCAAATTCATTCAGTCGTTCGAAGGCCGAAACGAGAGCGCCAAGTTGATCCCTAGCGGTCCGGCCCGCTCCGACGATTTGATTTGAGACGTCTTTGGCCGAATTGGCGACAACCGGTAAATCCCCGCGCAACCGCTCCATGTTTTCCAATGCTGTCTCACTGATGGCTGCGATCGAATTCAGTCGATCGTCATTTTCCGCGATCAAGCCTCGTAAGTTTTCAGCGTGTATGGTGATCCGTTCGGATGCGCTGCGGCCGAGATATTCCAGATCGCGCGATTGGTTGCTAAGAAATTCCCGCGCGAGACTGAGTTCACGATTCACGGTGACCAGACGTCGCTCGAGCAGCGCTGTTTCCTCTGACAAAGCACGTGCGGTATTGTTGTAACGCGCAGCCTCGCGAGTGGCCGTGCGCGAGAGGAGAACCCAGCACACCAGGATGACCATGACGGGCATCGACCAATCTGCTGCCAGCGATGCCCATTCTTGCGCCGAAAGATCTGTGAAAACCGAGGCGTTCGCCCAAATGTAGAAGGCGGTCCATCCCAGAATTGCGATTGTTGCAAACAATGGGATGGCCCAGCTACTGGGTCGTGTTTCTGTCTCTTCTTCCACCCATTCGGTCTCGACCCATTCCTTATCGCCGGACGAGGATTCGGGGGCGTTCTCAACGACCGGTTCTGCGAGATTACCAACGGCGGTATCAGCGCCGTCCACTACCGAGATATGTGAGCGTTCTTTCATAGTATGGTTCTATCACAAGAACCGCTGGCAGAAACCCTTGTTAACTATTGTAACCCGCAGAATGCTGCGCTTTACCCCGTTTCGCAACCGACCGAGTCAAGAACAATAACGAAATTCCGCCTCAGCGGCGATTTGCACCGGCGGATTTTGCGAGCTAGCGGGGCAGGGCAGCTTCTAACACCACAACTGAGGAGAAACCGTGCGTATCGCACTGCTGTCCACGCTGGATACAGATGGCTCGCAAGGTGAAGTACGGGCAGCTTTCCGTCGGTTCGCTGGAGTAACGATCGCCGAACACCAGCTCGACCTTGCCCTGCGGATCGGGTGTGATCACATCATTTGCCTAGCAGACTCCATCGGGGCCCAAATTTTGGATCTTCAAAATCGTGCGGAAATGGCAGGAGTGAAGTTCAGGGCGGTGAAATCTGCGGGTCGCCTTCCGGGCATGATCGGGCGCGAAGATGAACTTGTCCTTCTTTCCAGCGGTCTATTGGCTGACGAAGAAGCAGCCATCGCCGCCATGCAATGCCAGTGTATTCCGGCTTTTCCTGCCGATATCGCGGTTCATCTGGGTTATGAGAGGATTGATCTAGGGCTGGCTTGGAGCGGCATCTTGCGCGCGCCGGGCGAGTTGGCAGGCGAGCTCGAGCATTTGCCGGAGGATGTCGACGTCGTTTCGGCTTTATTGCGGATCGCATTGCAAAACGGAGTTATGCCTACATTGCTGGACAGAGGCCTGATTTCGAAAGGCGATTGGCAACTTGTTCCGGATGTTGACGCGCTAGCGGCGAGGGAAAAGCGCTGGATAGATGCGCAGCGCGAAAATATCTCGTTCCGTGCCCCCGGAATGGCGATCGCAGAGCGCGCCGGGGCCAGGCTTGCTCGTGACATAATCGGCAAGAAGACAGAGTTCCTCCCATCGATAATCGCGATGGCGTGCGCGGTTGGTGCCGTGTTTACTGCGTTTTTCAACCTTCCGAGCTATGGTCTCGTTTTTGCTACCTTCGTAGCGCTCTTCAACCATCTTGCGACCGTTGTTGATCGAGTTGCCTCGAAAGGGAGGTCTACAGTATTTCCAAACTACTTACGCCGTATCCTGAAATACATGCTTGATCCGCTTTTCGTTATACTGCTGGGCCTAATCGCGCCCGAAGGGCTGAGCTGGATGGGGTTTTTCGCTCCGCTCGTCCTGTTCGGACTACTACAGCTTGGCGAAACTTACGCGAACAATCGATGGCGGCGTTCATACGCTGATCGAATAAGTGTAGGGATTTTGCTGAGTGCGGCGGCTTTCTTGCAAATTTCAGCGGAGATGACAGCGATCCTAGCTCTTCTAGTCTTGGTTTCGCGTTTTTTCAGAGGCGCTCGCGCTGTATAACCTGGTATTAACCGTGCAGCCTTAAAGCTATGGCAGGCGCATCGAATGGCCACATCGACGATTGACGTGGAATCGACAGGTATCGAGAAAAGCCGGTTTCGGCCGATCGATAGAAAGATCGACAACTATGGAAAGCCTCCAGTCCAGAGAACTCGGCTTTGCACAAACGGATTATGCGGACCGTCTCCTAAAAGCCGATGGACTACTCGGGCGTCTCAATGTCGAGTGTGGAGGGCGCATCGGTGCAACCTTGGCTATTCCGGAACTGCTCGAAATCGTGGTCAAGGCAAGGGAATACGATCAGTGCCTGTCGCGCCAATTCACGGCGATCGATAAGAACCAGCGAGTGTCTGCTTGGGTTGAGATTCAACCGAGAAGGTATGGCGAAGCAGGCTGTTCGATCAAAACTCTCGCTTGGCATGTCGAGGATTTGCTTTGTGAAAGGCATGTGCGAGCTGGGAGCCGCAGAAGCGAGATTTTGGCTCAGCTTTCCGATTTGACCATTCGGATTGATCAATCCCAGAAAATTATTGCCGTCGACAATGCGGGTTCCGAATTTGTAGGGATCGCGAAGCGATTGCGTGAAAACCTAGGCCAAATCTGGACTAGATTTATCTGCTTACCCGCAAGCCCCGAGGAGATGAACGAAGCCGGGAAGAAAGCAGAGTCCTTCAGTTGTAGATTTCCCGATACGACTGAAGAATGGACGGTGTGGATTGAAGGTGCGGATGATGAAGATCCGCTTGGAGAAACCACTACAATCCATTTCTTCGCCCGCCAATCGCGGGTGGCTCAGCCCGCCATTCCAGCGGGTACCCCCTCGCTTGGCAGAGACCTCACGCCCGTGCTGCGGCAGCCAATAAACCGTATAATTGCGAATGCCGAAACGATGCGTACCCAGCTAGCGGGGCCTTTAGCCGCCGAGTATAGCGACTATGCAGCGGACATTGCCAGTGCAGGGCAACATCTATTGGGTCTTATGGATGATCTGTCTGATCTTGCCGTTATTGAGTCAGATGGTTTTACGACGGCACCAGATCGCATAGATCTTGGGGATGTAGCTCGAAGAGCCTGCGGAATTCTGCGGGTCAGAGCAAGAGAAAGGGGAATCGAGCTAGAGCCGCCACCAGAAGGAGAAAGCCAACGCGCCATCGCCGAATTCCGACGCGTCCTCCAAGTGCTGCTCAACCTTATTGGTAATGCCATCCGTTATGCACCGGAAGACAGCAGGGTTTGGGTGCGGCTTGACGCGGCGGACGGACTAGCGCTGGTTACGGTCGCCGATCAAGGGTTCGGGCTGACTGCGGAAGAACAAGTCAGAATATTCGAAAAATACGAGAGGCTAGGCCATGATGGAGATGGCGGAACTGGACTTGGTCTTTATATTTCGCGGCGAATAGCGAGAGCAATGCACGGTGATCTCACCGTTGAAAGTGCACCGGGTCAGGGAGCGCGGTTCATTCTTGCCGTGCCCGGCGGAGATTAAACTGTCAGGGACTTAAAGCTATGCCTTGCGGTTTCCTCTTAGGAAAAGCGCAAAGCCTACCGCAAACACAATAAAGCCTATCACAGCCCAACGGCTGTCCGCCAGCATGAAGCTGTCGGCGGGCCAAGATACGAGGTCTAACCCTTGCAAAACCCAAAGGCCTCCGGAGAGCATGAATGCCACTCCGAAGACCTTGAGGAAAAATTGCATTTAGCGTTGACCGATTGGAACGTAGTCGCGTTCGGTGGGGCCGGTGTAAAGCTGACGGGGACGCCCGATGACCTGGCCAGGATCGGAGATCATCTCGTTCCACTGCGCTACCCAGCCGACCGTGCGGGCGAGGGCGAACAACGCCGTGAACATCGTGGTCGGGAAACCGATCGCATTCAGGATGATGCCCGAATAGAAGTCCACGTTCGGAAAAAGCTTCTTCTCGCGGAAATAATCGTCATTCAGCGCGAGTTCTTCAAGCTTGAGAGCGGTTTCGAATACCGGGTCATTGACATTGAGTGCGTCGAATACCTCACGAAGGGTCTGCTGCATCACCGTGGCGCGCGGATCGTAGTTCTTGTAGACGCGATGACCGAAGCCCATCAGACGGAACGGATCGTTCTTGTCCTTGGCCCGCTCGATATAGTGCGGAATACGATCGGGCGAACCGATTTCCTGTAGCATGTTCAGTGCAGCTTCGTTCGCACCACCGTGGGCGGGGCCCCAAAGGCAGGCGATACCGGCTGCGATACAGGCGAAGGGATTAGCACCCGACGAACCCGCCAAACGCACCGTCGAAGTCGACGCGTTCTGTTCGTGATCGGCATGGAGGATGAAGATCCGGTCCATCGCCTTCTCGATCGCGGGATGGATTTCGTATTCCTCAGCCGGAACCCCGAAAGTCATTCGAAGGAAATTGCCGGTATAGCTGAGGTCGTTTTTCGGCTGCATGAAAGGCTGGCCGATCGAGTATTTGTACGCCATCGCCGCAATTGTCGGCATCTTGGCAATCAGCCGGTGACTGCTGATGGTCCGATGTTCGGGGTCGGAGATGTCGGTGCTGTCATGATAGAACGCCGAAAGTGCTCCAACTACGCCGCACATGATTGCCATAGGGTGCGCGTCGCGGCGGAAGCCCTGGTAGAACTGGCGCAGCTGATCATGCACCATTGTGTGGCGCGTGATGGTATAATCGAAATCGTCCAACTCATCCTGGCTCGGCAGTTCGCCATTGAGCAGGAGATATGCGACTTCCATGAAGCTCGAATTCTCTGCTAGCTGACCGATCGGATAACCGCGGTGAAGAAGTACGCCCTCTTCACCGTCGATGTAGGTCAGCGCGCTTTCGCAGCTCGCCGTGGACTTGTAGCCCGGGTCGTATGTGAATTTGCCGGTCGATCCGTAGAGCTTGCGGATGTCTATCACATCCGGCCCGACGCTACCTTCGAGGACGGGGAAGTCCTGGCTCTGGTCGCCTAGGTTGAGAGTTGCCTGTTTATCGGCCACGCTTATCTCCTCAGTTCAATTCATTCGGTTCCGGCGGGCGCAGCTTGCGCATCTATGCGCGCGAGCGATTCTTCCTTGCCCAGCAGGACCAGTACATCGAAAATTCCGGGCGATGTGGTGGTGCCCGTTAACGCGGCCCGCATAGGCTGCGCCAGCTTGCCGAGACCCAATTCCAGCTCTTCGGCATACGCCTTCGTAGTGGCTTCGAGAGCCTCGATTGTCCAGTGATTTTCCTCGGCTAAGCAGGCCGACAGGCCGCCCAGACGGTGACGTGCTTCATCGTCGAGCAACGAAGCTGCTTTCTCCGTCATCGGCAAAGGGCATTCTACGAAAAGAAATGCCGCACCTTCAGTTAATTCGTTAATACTTTTTGCACGTGGTTTCAAAACCGGCATCGCCTCGGCGAGCAATTTTTCATCCGCATTATCGCCAATGCGGGCGGCGACGAGGCGGGCAAGGCGTGCATCATCCGCTTCACGAATATAGTGACCGTTAAGATTTTGCAGCTTCTTGATGTCGAAGCGCGACGCGCTTTTGCCCACACCATCAAGATCAAACAATTCAATCGCCTCTTCGCGCGTGATTTCCTCGCGGTCGCCATGCCCCCAACCAAGGCGCAACAAGTAATTGAACAAGGCTTCGGGAAGGACGCCTTCTTCATCTCGATAGGCTTCAACACCTACTGCTCCATGTCGCTTCGACAGCTTCGCCCCGTCACTCCCGTGAATGAGCGGCACGTGCGCGTAAACCGGATCCGGCCAGCCACCTTCGATTTTGTTCATTGCTCGCACTACTGGCAGTTGGCGGAATGCGTTGTTCAGGTGATCATCGCCACGTATGATATGCGTTACACCCATGTCGTGATCATCCACTACCACGGCGAGCATATAGGTCGGCGTCCCGTCGGCGCGTAATAAGACGTAGTCGTCGATTTCAGCGTTCTGGACGGTGACTTTACCTTGCACTTCGTCCCGAATAACCGTCTCGCCTTCGGTCGGCACTTTCAGGCGGATGACATAGGGTGCACCTTCCGGAGCCTCGCTTTCGTCGCGGTCCCGCCAACGGCGATCATATCGCATGGGAAGCTTCTGGGCGCGTTGCTCTGCACGCATAGCTTCAAGCTCTTCTGGTGTGGCGAAGCATTTATAGGCATGGCCAGCTTCCAGCAATTGCCTTGCGACCTCTGCGTGGCGTTCGGCACGATCAGACTGAAAAACCGGTGGCTCGTCGAAATCGAGACCCAGCCAGTCCAGGCCTTCGATGATCTTGTCGATGGCATCCTGGGTGCTGCGCTTACGATCTGTATCCTCGATACGCAGTAGGGTCTTTCCACCGTGGTGGCGAGCATATAGCCAGTTGAACAGCGCAGTGCGTGCCCCACCAATATGTAGGAAGCCGGTAGGCGAGGGCGCAAATCGTGTAACCACCTGCTTGCTGGTTTCGCTTGCCATTGCTTCGTCTTTCCTTTCAAGTCTTTGCATGGCGACACAGGGGACGCCGATCGTGCCGTTCGGCGAAGGGGATCGGCCCGCCGATGCTGCAGTGCAGCGCCCTTGGCGTATGCGTGCTCCAATGTCCAGAATGGCTGCGGCTGCGGAAACGTTTCTAGACCGCTCTTCCTTTGACCGAGGTCCGTGGCTTACGGTCTTTTTAGCGATCGGTATCGGCTTATGGTTTGTGCTGCATGAACCGTGGCAATGGATAATGGTTGCCGCCATTTGCGTGTCGTTTTTCGTGTCAGCCGGCTTGTGGAAAGGAACGGGCGATTTCCCCAATCTGCGCCTGGCTGTAGCAGCAATAGGGTTGGCAATAGCGCTGGGGCTTGCGGTGATATGGGCAAGGTCCGCGCTGATTGGTGCCGAACCCATCGACTACCCGCGCATGACGACACTCGACGCACGCATTCTTGAACGACAGTTGCAGCCAGCTGAAGGGCGGGCGCGACTGGTGGTGGCAGCCCGTGATGGCGAGAGCGGAAAGGCGTTCAAGGTAAGAGTCAACGTTCCCAGTGAGCGTTATTCTCCTGCGTATGGGCCGGGTGCGCGCGTGCACTTTAAAGCGCGTTTGATGCCGCCTGCCCCGCCATTGCTGCCCGGCGCTTATGATTTTGCGCGGAGGGCCTGGTTCGACGGATACGCGGCCACAGGTTCGCTATCCGGCACTATCAAACTGATCGAACCGGCACCGCAATCCTCCGGTACCATTGCACGAGTTCAGGAAGGACTATCTCACCACGTGCGGGAGAGGCTGGAGGGTTCTGCGGGGACAATCGCGGCGGCTTTTGCAAGCGGGGATCGCGGAGCGATTGCGAAAGCCGACGAAGCCGCCATGCGTGACGCAGGGCTGACCCATCTGTTATCCATCAGTGGGCTGCACGTTAGCGCCGTAATCGCGGCAGCTTATTTTCTTGTGATGAAGTCTCTCGGCCTTTGTCCATGGTTGGCGCTGCGCATTCGGTTGCCGCTGCTGGCTGCTGCGATCGCCGCAGGTGCAGGCATTGCCTACACCCTATTGACTGGCGCTGAGGTGCCCACCGTTCGAAGCTGCGTCGGCGCTCTGCTGGTTCTCATAGCCTTGGCGCTAGGACGAGAGCCGTTATCGATGCGGATGGTAGCGGCGGCGGCCGCCGTAGTTCTGTTTCTCTGGCCGGAATCGCTGGTGGGGCCCAGCTTTCAGATGAGCTTTGCAGCGGTGATTGCGATCGTGGCTCTTCATAACTGCAGTCCTGTTCGCGACTTTCTGGCACCCACGGAGGAAAGCTGGATGCGGCGTACTGCAAAGAGGGTCGTAATGCTGTTTGTTACGGGGCTGGTGATCGAGATCGCGCTTACTCCGATCGTCCTGTTCCATTTCCATCGCGCCGGGCTCTATGGCGCGTTCGCGAATGTGATCGCCATTCCCTTGGTCACATTCGCTTCGATGCCATTGATCGCCATAGCATTGCTGTTCGACTTGATCGGCGCAGGCGCGCCGTTCTGGTGGCTTGCGGGACAGTCGCTCGACCTGATGCTCTGGATCGCGCATGTGACCGCGGCGCAGCCGGGGGCTGTGAAGCTTGTTCCGCATATCGGCCTCTCGACTGTCCTCTTCTTTGTTGCTGGCGGTTTATGGCTGGCTTTGTGGCGGGGGAGGGCGCGCCTGGCTGGATTTGGTCCGGTTGCGATAGGGGCGTTCATGCTCGCTACGGCTGCAGCGCCGGATGTTCTCGTGGCCAGGGATGGGCGCGATGTCGGCCTGGTTGGCGATGATGGTCGGTTGTTCGTGCTTCGCGACAAACCGGGTAGCTATGCGCAGGGTAATCTTGTCGAACTCGCCGGAACGGAGGTCGCACCTTTGCCTCTCGACCGCTGGCCGGGCGCGCGATGTAGTCCGGATTTTTGCAGTCTGCCGATATCGCGGAACGGCGAAACCTGGTTTATCCTTGTCTCGCGCAGTCGGGAGATGATCGACGAGCGTGGTCTTGCTGCCGCCTGCGAGAGGGCCGATATCGTGATCTCAGATCGCTGGCTGCCCCGAAGCTGCAGACCGAAGTGGCTGAAGTCAGATCGCCGTTTCCTGGAAGAGAACGGGGGGCTGGCCATTTATCTCGACAGTCACGTGATCGAAACCGTGGCAGAGTATCAAGGCAGCCACGGATGGTGGAAAGGGGCGACCGGCGATTAGGCCGCGCTTACCGCCCCCTTACCATCGGAATCAGTGATAGCGGCGCAACAGCCCCGCGAGCTTGCCCTGAACTTGAACACGGCCAGCCTCGTAGACCTGAGGTTCATAGCTGCCGTTCGCAGGGTCGAGACGCACCATGGCACCTTCTTTGCGAAGGTATTTGAGTGTCGCTTCCTCGTTATCGACCAGAGCGACCACGATTTCCCCGTCGCGAGCGGTTTCGGTCCGCTTCACCAGTGCGAAATCGCCATCGAAGATACCGGCCTCGATCATGGAATCGCCGCTGACCTCGAGGGCGTAATGATCGCCGGGGCCGAGCAGGGCCGCCGGGACAGGCATGGAGGACTGGCCTTCGATAGCCTCGATCGGGGCGCCGGCCGCGATACGGCCATGCAAGGGAACCTCGATGATGTCGTTCGCGGGTTCGGGCGCGACCGGCTTGGCCGCGTGCGCCGAAACGACAGCATCGTTGGCTGCTGAGGGAGCAGGCGCTGTGGCTGCGCGCGTAGTCCCGGTGACCGAATCTTCGGGCCGCTTGATGATTTCCAGCGCACGGGCGCGGTTCGGCAAACGCCGGATGAAGCCGCGTTCTTCAAGCGCGGAGATCAGGCGGTGCACGCCGGACTTGCTCTTGAGGTCGAGCGCTTCCTTCATCTCTTCGAAAGAGGGGGAAATGCCGGTCTCTTCCAGCTTTTCCTGAATGAAGCGGATCAGCTCGTGCTGCTTGGCAGTCAGCATCGGAAAACTCCCATGTTCCTGTTCACAACCCTGTGAACGAATGTGGAACAAGTAGGCAACCGATTTTCACAAGTCAAGCAATACAGCCATTTTCGAGCCAGTTGGGGAGAACAGCTGTTCCCCTTTCAGTCCTCCGCCTGCCAGTCGCCCGATTTGCCGCCGGTCTTGGACAGCAGGCGCACACCGTCGATCACCATGGCCCGGTCGATCGCCTTGCCCATGTCGTAGAGGGTGAGGAGAGCGATTCCGGCGGCGGTCATGGCTTCCATTTCCACCCCCGTCTTGCCGGTGAGCGAGGCGCTTGCCACGACGCGGATCGAACTGTCTTCCCGTTCGAACTCCACGGTCACGCTTTCGAGGCCAAGCGGATGGCACAGCGGGATCAGATCGCCCGTTCTCTTGGCGGCCATGATCCCGGCAATCCGCGCCGTGGCGAGCGCATCGCCTTTCGCCGTCGCTCCCGCCATGATCGCATCCAGCGCTTCGGCATTCATGCGAATGCGCCCTTCGGCGACCGCCCGCCGCGCGGTTTCCCGCTTGCCGCCGACGTCGACCATATGCGCCGCGCCCTTGTCGTCGAGGTGGGTGAGTTTGTTCATAGTACGTGCCTCGAAGCTGAAGGATGGAGCGCCTGGAGCACATCCCTGGAGCTAAAAACCCCGGATTTCGGTAAGCGAGTATCGGACATCTGCATGGCCGACCTATGACGCGGGCTGCCTGTGTAGGACAGCGTTAATTGCCCGTCAGCAGCCTACGCGTTGCCGCTTCGACATCATCCTGCCGCATGAGACTCTCGCCGACGAGGAAGCTGCGCACACCGGCTTTGGACAGCCGCTGGCAATCGTCATGGGTGAAGATCCCGCTTTCGCCGACCAGCAGTGCATCCTCTGGCGCCAGAGTGGCAAGTTCTTCCGTGGTGGCAAGATCGGTTTCGAAGGTCTTGAGATTGCGGTTGTTCACGCCCAGAAGCCGTGACTTCAGTCGAGCAGTCCGGGCCATCTCGGCGGCATCGTGGACTTCGATGAGGACGTCCATGCCCCGCTCGAGCGCCGCAGCCTCGATCTCGGCCATCTGCGCATCCTCCAGCGCGGCAACGATGATGAGGATCGCATCCGCCCCCAGCGCGCGTGCTTCGGCGACCTGCCACGGATCGACCATGAAATCCTTGCGCAGGACGGGGAGGTCGCAGGCTGCACGGGCAGCGACGAGATAGTCTTCATGGCCCTGGAAGTAAGGCGTATCGGTCAGCACCGACAGGCAGGCGGCGCCGCCTGCAGCATAGGCCCGTGCATGTTCGGCAGGCTGGAAGTCGGGACGGATAAGCCCTTTGGACGGCGAGGCTTTCTTGATCTCCGCGATCAGGCCGAAACCGTCCTGCTGCTTTGTTTCAAGCGCGCGATGAAATCCGCGGGGCGCGGTCTGGTCGCGAGCCGCCACGTCGAGGTCGCTGAGGCTGCGCTGCGTTTTGCGCGCGGCCACTTCTTCGCGCTTGGTCGCGCAGATCTGTTCAAGCTTGTTCATTTCGCCAGTGCGATCCAGTCGATCAGTAATTGTCTTGCCCGTCCGCTGTCGAGAGCATCGGCTGCCATGTCGGCTCCTGCTGCCCAATCGTCCGTCTTTCCGGCGACAATCAGCGAGGCAGCCGCGTTGAAGAGGACCGCATCGCGATAGGGGCCGGGCGCGCCCAGCAGCAGCGCTTCGAGCGCCTTGGCGTTATAGGCGGGGTCGCCGCCCCTAATGGCTTCGACCGGTGAATGGGGGAGATTGGCCTGGACGGCGACGACGCGCCGCATCTCGAAATCATGGCCGGTCACATCGGCCAGCTCATTGCCGCCCGCAAGGCTGAGTTCGTCCAGCCCTTCGTCACCGGAAGCGATGAAGGTCCGCTCGGTCCCCAGGCGAGCCTTGGCCCGGGCATAGATCGGCACATAGGCGGGGCGGGCGATACCGATTAGCTGGCGGGTCACACCGGCGGGGTTCGACAGCGGCCCCATCAGGTTGAAGATAGTGCGCACGCCCAGTTTCTGCCGGATGGGCTGGATACGGCCCATGGCCGGGTGATGGTTCTTGGCGAAAAGGAAGCAAATTCCCAGTTCGTTCAGAGTCTTTTCGGCGGTTCTTCCCGCGGCTTCCATGTCGAGGCCAAGACATTCCAGCGTGTCTGCGGCGCCCGATTTGGAGCTGGCGGCACGGTTGCCATGCTTCGCCACCGGAACACCGCACGCCGCCACGACAAGGCTGACTGCCGTCGAGACGTTGAGCGTGTGATGCCCGTCGCCGCCGGTGCCGCAGCAATCGATCGTGCCCTCCGGCGCTGGCACCGGTATCAGCCGGTCACGCAGCGCGCGTGCGGCGCCGGCAATCTCTTCCGACGTCTCACTGCGGGCCGACATGTCGACCAGAAAGCGGCCGATTTCCTCATCGCCTACCTCGCCATCGAGGATCCAGCCGAAGATCTCATGCGCATTATCTTCGGTCAAATGCGTGTCGGCGGAGGGCAGTTGTTTGGTCATGCCGGCACCTTGGCATCCACGCCGCAGATCGCAAGGAAGTTGGCGAGCAGGGCGTGGCCATGCTCGGTCGCGATGCTTTCGGGATGGAACTGGACCCCGTGGATCGGCAGGCTTTCGTGGCGGAAGCCCATCACGCTAGACCCGTCGAGGCCGGGCGTTTCGCTGGTAGCGTTGACCACCAGGCAGTCGGGAATATCCTCTACCACCAGCGAGTGATAGCGGGTGGCGGTGTAGGGCGAGGGCAGATTTGCGAAAACGCCGCTGCCGTCATGGGTCAGATCGCTCGTCTTGCCGTGCATCAGCCCGCCGCGAACCACCTTGCCGCCGAAATGCTGCCCGATCGACTGATGGCCGAGGCAGACACCCAGAAGCGGCTTTCCGGCGGCAGCGCAGGCGGCGACGAGATCCAGGCTCACACCCGCTTCATTCGGCGTGCAGGGGCCGGGCGATATGAGATAGCCCGCCGCATCCTTGGCGATGGCTTCATCGGCCGTGATGGCATCGTTGCGCACGACATCCACCTCCGCACCCAGTTCCATCAGATAATGGACGAGGTTGAAGGTGAAGCTGTCGTAATTGTCGACGACGAGGATCGAGCGGTTGGCAGTCATGTTCTGCGCTGATTGGGCGTGAGCGGCGCAGCTTTCAAGCAAGGAAAGCTGCCGGGATCATCACCCCTCCTTGCCGGCCAGCTTGTCGGTCGCGCGGACGAGACCGTCGATGATACCCGGTTCGCTGGCGGCATGGCCGGCGTCCTGCACGATCCACAGCTCGGCTTCGGGCCAGACCTTCTTCAGCTCCCATGCCGAAACCGGCGGAGTGCAGATGTCGTGCCGGCCCTGCACGATGATGCCGGGAATATGCTTGATGCGATCCGCATTCTTGAGCAGCTGCGCTTCTTCCAGGAAGAAGTCCTGCAGGAAGAACTTGGCGCAGATGCGCGCGAAGGGCACGGCCTTCGACGGATCGGCGAACGTGTCGAGCAGCTCTTCATCGGGCAGCAGCGTGGCGACATTGCCTTCCCACAGCGACCATTCGCGCGCCGCGGCGAGGCGGATCTGTTCGTTGTCGCTGGTCAGCCGCTCGTAATAGGCCTTAACCAGATCGCCGCGCTCGTCTTCCGGGATGAGCCCGGTGAAATCGTCCCATTGTTCGGCCATGACTTCGCTGGCACCATATTTGTAGAGCCAGTCCTTCTCGGTCTGCCGCCCGAGGAAGACGCCGCGCAGGACGATTTCAGTCACCCGGTCGGGATGAGCCTGCGAATAGGCGAGCGCGAGGGTGGCGCCCCAGCTTCCACCGAAGGCCTGCCATTTCTCATGGCCGCACATTTCGCGCAGCTTCTCGACATCTTCGACGATGCGCCAGGTGTCGTTATTCTCGATTTC
Organism: uncultured Erythrobacter sp.; assembly: GCA_947504155.1. Classification (GTDB taxonomy): domain Bacteria; phylum Pseudomonadota; class Alphaproteobacteria; order Sphingomonadales; family Sphingomonadaceae; genus Qipengyuania. Next base: position 330,231 of record CANNGF010000001.1, on the reverse strand, counting down.
GGCGAAGGGCAGCGATTTGCCGCAGCCGCGCTGGTCGAACAGCAGGACATCGTACAGTTCCGGATCCCACTGGCGGCGATGCGCCGGCGACATGCCGCCGCCCGGGCCGCCGTGCATGAACACCGCAGGTTTCGCACCCGGCGTGCCGACCCGCTCGTAATAGAGCGAATGGCCTTCGCCGACATCGAGCATGCCCGTCTCATAGGGCTCGATTTCGGGGTAGAGAGTGCGTTCGTATTCAATCACTTTGCTGGTCCTTCTTTCCGACCACGATGATCGGCCCTATCGGCGCGCCGGTGTCGAGGCGGCCCGTGGCGGGATTCCACAGGGCCGAGACATTGCCGTCCAGATAGAGTGCGTTCTTGACATTGAGTTCGTCGCGATAGAACCGGGCCAGCTTGCCGAAGCTGACCGGGCCGTTGGAAATCACGAAATGGGCGCGGCCCTTGTCGTCGACGCCGACCGCGTTGCGGATATAGCGGGATTCGCCGTCCTGCGAGATCTCGGGATGCAGCTTGCCGTCGATGACCAGCATGGGTCCGGACTGGGTGCCGAACTGCGGCCGTTCGCGGACATTGGCGAGGAAATCGTCCGTCGCGCGGACTTCCCATTTGCCATCGGTGCCGAAGAAAACGCCGTTGGGGCTCATGTGGAAATTGCCTTCGCCGCCGGCCGTGTTCAGCGTCTGCAGGCGATCGCCATTCTCGACATAATAGCCGATGGGCTTGCCTTCATCGTCATACATGCCGCCATTCATCGCGAAGGCTATGCTGTCCGGGGACTGCGTGCGCGAGAATGCGGTTAGGCTACGGTACGGCGTTTCCCCTGATGGGCCGAGGTCCACCGACACGGTGTGGCGCGCGGGTGTGGCGAGGCAGTGGGTGAAGGGGCTGTCCTCGAAAATGATCGAGCGGCAGGCGCTTTCGACCCGTGTCGTGCCCGATGCGGTATCGCTGGGTGTGGGCGCGTCCGAAGGGCTGCCCTGGCCGTCGATGCGCGTACGGGTGACAGGTTCGCCCTCAGGTGCAGGCTCGCACGCGGCGAGCAGCATCAGGGGCAGGATGAGGAGTGCGTATTTCATTGGCCGTAACCGGGTTCCTGCGCGAGGCGGACGGCTTCGCGCGCTGCTGCAAACAGTGCGCCCGCCTTGGCTTCGCATTCTCGTTGTTCATAGGCGGGATCGCTGTCGGCAACGATCCCTGCGCCAGCCTGCACATGCATGGTGCCGTCCTTTAGCACCGCGGTGCGCAGCACGATACAGCTGTCGAGCGAGCCGTCGGGCGCGAAATAGCCGACGCCCCCGGCATAGGCGCCGCGGGTGGCAGGCTCCAGCTCGGCGATGATCTCGCAGGCGCGCAGCTTGGGCGCGCCGCTGACCGTGCCGGCGGGGAAGCCTGCGAACATGGCCTCCAGCGCGTCGCGCGAAGGATTGAGCTGGCCGACGACATTGCTGACGATATGCATGACGTGGCTGTAGCGTTCGACGGTAAAGCTATCGGTAACAGTGACGGTGCCCGATTGGGCGACCCGGCCCACATCGTTGCGCCCCAGGTCCAGCAGCATGAGATGCTCTGCCCGTTCCTTCGGATCGGCGAGCAGGGACAGTTCGGCCTCGCGGTCTTCCGCCGCAGTCTTGCCGCGCGGGCGCGTTCCGGCGATCGGGCGGACCGTGACCTCGCCATTGCGCACGCGCACCAAGATTTCCGGGCTCGATCCCACCACCGCAAAGCCGGGCAGGTCGAGGAAATAGAGGAACGGTGAGGGGTTCACCCGGCGCAGGGCCCGGTAGAGCGAAATCGGCGGCAGGGTAAATGGCGCCGTGAACCGCTGCGACAGGACGACCTGAAAGATGTCGCCCGCGGTAATGTAGTCCTTCGCCCGCGAAACCATGGCCGCGTAATCTTCCGGCGGCAGCGTCGCTTGCGGTGCAGGATCGGGATGATCGGCAGCAGTGGCGCCGCCCATGTCGAGAGCGGAGCCCAGAGCCGACAACGCGGTGTCGATCCGCTCCTGCGCACGGTCGAGCACGAGGTCGGTCGCATCCTGCGAGGGCCATACCGGCGCGACGCAATAAAGCGTGTCCTCGAGACTATCGAAGACGAGGATGAGGGTGGGGCGCACGAACAGCATGTCCGGCAAATCCAGCGCATTCTCCGGTGCGCGCGGCAGTTTTTCGACCAGGCCGATCGTCTCGTAACCGAAATAGCCGACCAGACAGGCGAGGGCGGGGGGCAGTTCCTCGGGCACATCGATCCGGCACTGCGCGAGCAGTTCACGCAGCGCTTCCAGCGTGGCCGTGTCACAAACGTCGAAGCGTTCCCGTTCGCTCTTCCAGTGCCGGTTGATGGCCGCCTCGTCCCCGCTGGCGCGGAACACCAGGTCAGGGTCGAGGCCGAGCAGGCTGTAGCGACCGCGGATTTCGCCGCCCTCTACCGACTCCAGCAGGAAATCGCCGCGCCCTTCGTCGAACAGGCGCAAGGCCGCGCCGACCGGCGTGACCGTATCGGCCACGATCCTGCGCCAGACGAGCGCCGGATCGCCTTTCTCCAGCGCATCACGCGCCGCAGCGTAACCGTTCAGTTTGCCGGTCAAGGCGCGGCCTCAGTTAGGCTCGCCGAGGAGCTGGCGACGGACCGCCGCGATGGCATCGGCATTGCGTTCGACACCCACATCGGCGCGCATTGCGGTCAGCAGCTGCTCGCCATATTCCGAACTCCATGCCTGACCGACCTGACTGCGGGCCTGTGCGATCAGCGGATCGTTTTCGGTAAGATCCTCGAGCTCGATTTTCTCGAGATCGACGACATACCATCCCTGATCACCCTGGCCTTCGAGCTTCTTGACCGTTCCCTTGGCCATACCGAACATGAGGGCGATCGGTGCCGGTACGCGGGTGTTCTGCAACCGGGCCAGTTCCTCGCGGCTGTAATTGACCTGCTCTGGCGCGCGAATGGTTTTTTCTTCCGCAGCGACGGCTGCAGCGAGGCTTTGCCCGCCTTCGACCCGCTTCACGATACGTTCGGCAGCGGCCTTGGCGGACTGCTCGCCGCGAGCCTGCCGCCACTGTGCCACCGCTTCATCGCGAATCTGAGCGAGCGGGGCGACGGCCGACGGAGTGATATCGGTGACATCGTAGACCAGAAAAGTCTGGCCGTCGGGCAGGGCGCCGATTTCCGCTTCGTTCTCGTCGATCTGGAATGCGAAATTCAGCACCGGACGCACTACCTCCGGCACCTGCTGCTGCGTTCCGTATACTGTGCCGGAAGCAGTGACCGGCTCGGTCGTCTGCAGGTCCAGACCCAGTTCTTCGGCGACGGAGGGAAGCGATGCACCATCGGAGAGACGATCTTCGATATCGACCGCCAGTTCGGCGATGCCCCGCTGGCGATTCTGTTCGCGCAACTGGTCGGCAATCTCACTACGGACGCTGGCGAGGGCGCGGGCAGGCTGGCTGTCCACTGCGGTGATGCGGGCGATGTGCCAGCCCAAGGGGCTGCGTGCAGGCTTCGTTACCGCACCTTGGGCAGCACCGAAATACGCATCTGCTACAGCTGGCGAAGCGGTGCTGCTGATTTCCGTTTTTTCCTGCGCATCGACCGTGGTCGTCCGCAGGCCAGCGCTGGCGGCGGCCTGTGCGAAGCTTTCCCCACCCTGGATTCGCTTGGCGATGGCTTCCGCTCCCTCGCGCGTCGGAACGATCAACTGCGTGAAGCTGCGCAGTTCGCGCGCGGCATATTCGTCGCCATTATCACGATAGTAAGCCGCGATATCGGCATCGCTGGGTTCGATGCTGTCGCCCAATGCGCTGCTGTCGAACGTTGCATAGCGCAATGTCCGGCGTTCGGGGCGGACGAAGCGAGTGCGGTTATCGGTGTAGAACTTGTTCAGCTGCGCGTCCGTCGGGTCGCCTTCCGGTGCGAAAAGGCTGGCCGGGATCGTAGCGATCGCGCCGAACCGGCGTTCCTTGAAGCTGCGCGCATAGGTGGTCGCGATGCTGTCAGGCAGCTTCGAACCGTATACCGAAGGAAGGATGGACTGCTGGAAGAAGAGCGACGTGCGGATTTGCTGACGCAGTTCGGCATCAGTCAGCCCATTCGAGCGCAGGAAAATGTTATAGCTGTCGGTGCTGAAATCCCCGCTGGCACCGCGAGCGGCAGGAATCTGACGAATTTCGCTGTTCACCAGATTCGTGCCGGCGCGAAGTCCGTTTTGCTCGCCCCAAGCGATCAGGGCGTACCGGTTGATGAGATCGTCGAGGACATCATTGAGGCCGTTACCCGCAAGCAAGGTTTGCATGGTCGCTTCGGGATCCTGCTGGCGCGTACGCTGAAGTGCGCTGTTGGCCGCCGAGTTGAGGTCGGCCGTGCCGATCTTCTCGTCTCCTACGACCGCAACGCTGTTTCCACCCGCTACACCGCCGAATGCACCCGAATTGGAGACATCCATGCTGGCGAAGGCGAACCCGATCAGGACCAGGAAGGCCAGGGCCAGTGCGAGACCGATCTTGGTCTTGAAGAAATTCCGGAAAAACGTGAGCATGGCTTGCGAAGATGCCTTTTCGTGTGCTTTTGGCCGCTGCCTGCCGGATGATCGGCGGCAACAAACCGGTTGTGGGGCGCGCTTTATCCGCCCTGCGACCAGGCCGCAACAGGTCCTGTCCGGTTTTGACCTATTAACGAACCACGTCTAGCGGTCCGGCGCTTACGACCTATATAGCCTCGCGCCCGAACAGCGATTCACTACAGGAAGACTTACCTATGGCCGAACGGCCCTACATCGTCGGCAACTGGAAAATGAACGGAACGCGCGCCATGCTGCCCGAAGCGCGCGCGATCGACCGTGCCGCCCAGCGCTATATGAAAGCGGAGGTTGCCGTTGCTCCTCCGTTTACGCTCATTCATGCTGTTCATCGTGAAGCGGAGCAGATCGGCGTGGGCGCGCAGGACTGTTTCCCGGGCGAAGACGGCGCGCATACCGGCGATATTTCTGCGAGCATGCTTGCCGATGCCGGGGCCAAATTCGTAATTATCGGGCACAGTGAACGGCGCGGTGACCACAAGGAAACCAGCAAGCAGATCAATGCCAAGATCGAAAGCGCGATCGAAGCCGGTCTGCGGATCATTCTTTGTTGCGGGGAAACGCTGCCAATTCGCGAAAAGGGCGAAGCCGAAGATTTCGTTCTCAAGCAGTTGCGCGCCAGCCTGCCCAAGATCGAAGATCCTACCGAGCGGCTGACCGTTGCCTACGAACCCGTTTGGGCAATCGGCACCGGCAAGACCGCTACGCCGGCGGATATCGAAGCCATGCACAAGGCGATTCGGACCTTGCTCGATGAAACCTATGGCGAAGAGCAGTCTTCAGGTGTGCGTATTCTTTACGGAGGCTCGGTGAAGCCCGAAAATGCGCGCGAGATACTCTCGCTGCCTGAAGTGGGCGGGGCTCTGGTGGGCGGCGCAAGCCTTTCGGCAGAAAGTTTCCTCGGTATCGTCGTGGCTGCGTCGGAGACCGAAGAGGCCTGACGCTTGCCGTTTTGCCGCGCTGCCTCTAGATGCGGCGCAGAAATTCACAGCTTTCCCAGAGTATCTCATCCATGTTTCTCTTTCTCACCGTCGTTCAGGCCATTATCGGCGCGGCACTCATCACGGTAATCCTGATGCAACGCAGCGAAGGCGGCGGCCTCGGAATCGGTGGCAGCCCGAGCGGGATGTTGAGCGCACGTGGTGCGGCAGACTTTCTGACCCGGTCGACCAAGTGGCTGGCGGTAGCGTTCGTGGCGCTGTCGATCGCCCTGGCTGCCATGGCCGTCGAAGGCGTTGGCGCTGGTGAGATTGAATCTACGCTGGATCGCACCGTCGCACCGGTGGAAAACGATCCGCTTGGCGGACCGGCAGCCGCTCCTGATGCCCCGGCGCAGGCTCCCGCTCCGTCCGACGATCCGCTGGCCGAATAAAGCCCGCTTTTCCGGAATTCGCTTGCGCTACGGTGGATAGCGCGCCTCGTCGCGCGCCTTTTCCCTTGCGCCGACTCAACCCGCACGCTTAAGGTCCGACTCCCATGGCGCGGTACATTTTCATCACCGGCGGCGTGGTCTCCTCGCTTGGCAAAGGTCTCATGGCAGCATCGCTTGCTGCCCTTCTCCAGGCGCGTGGCTACAAGGTCCGCATTCGTAAGTTCGATCCCTACCTCAACGTCGATCCGGGCACGATGAGCCCGTATCAGCACGGCGAGGTCTATGTGACCGACGACGGTGCGGAGACCGACCTCGACCTCGGCCATTACGAGCGTTTCACCGGCGTTTCGGCCCATCAGGGCGACAACATCACCAGCGGGCGCGTCTATCAGCAGATCATCGCCAAGGAACGGCGGGGGGATTACCTCGGCGCAACCGTTCAGGTGGTCCCGCATGTGACCGATGCGATCAAGGAATTCGCACTTGCCGGTCAGGACGATCACGATTTCATCCTGTGCGAAATCGGCGGCACGGTGGGCGACATCGAAAGCCTTCCGTTCATGGAAGCGATCCGGCAGCTTCGTAACGAGCTCGAGCCGATGCAGTCGCTCAGCGTCCATGTCACGCTTGTGCCGTATATCGCTGCGGCGGGTGAGCTGAAGACCAAGCCGACGCAACATTCCGTGCGCGAGCTCGCCAGCCTCGGCATCAAGCCCGACGTACTGTTGTGCCGCGCTGAACATCCCATTCCGGATGGCGAACGGCAGAAGATCGCCAATTTCTGCAATGTGCGCAAGGAAGCGGTAATTCCCGCTCTGGATGCGCCGTCGATCTATTCGGTCCCGCTTCAATATCACGGCGAAGGCCTCGATACCGAGGTTCTGCGCGGCTTCGGAATCACCGATGCGCCCGAACCCGATCTTTCGCGTTGGTACGACGTGGTCGATCGCCACTCGAACCCCGAAGGCGAGGTGACTATCGGCGTGGTCGGCAAGTATGTCGGGCTTCAGGACGCTTATAAATCGCTCAACGAGGCTTTGATTCACGGCGGCATGGCGCATCGCGTCAAGGTCAACATCAAGTGGATCGATGCCGAGGTGTTCGAGCAGAACGATAGCGACATCGCCGCTCAGCTCGAACCCATGCATGGTATCCTCGTGCCCGGCGGCTTCGGCGAACGCGGAAGCGAAGGCAAGATTGCCAGCGTCCGGTTCGCCCGCGAGCGCAAGGTGCCTTTCTTCGGCATCTGCCTCGGTATGCAGATGGCCTGCGTCGAAGGCGCACGCAATGCGGGTATCGACAAGGCAAGTTCCACCGAATTCGGTACCACCGAAGAACCCGTCGTCGGTATCATTACCGAGTGGATGACCGAAAAAGGTCTGCAGACCCGCGAAGCCGGCGGAGACCTCGGCGGCACCATGCGGCTCGGTGCCTATGATGCCAAGCTGGCGGCCAACAGCCATGTTTCCTCGATTTATAACGGCGAAACCGATATCTCCGAACGCCATCGCCATCGTTACGAAGTGAACGGAAAGTATATCGAGCCGCTTGAAAAGCAGGGACTGATCTTCTCGGGCATGTCCCCCGACGGTTTGCTACCGGAAATCGTGGAGAGACCAGATCACCCATGGTTCGTGGGTGTCCAGTTCCATCCCGAACTGAAGTCCAAACCGTTCGATCCACACCCTCTGTTCGCCGGGTTTATCGGTGCCGCACTGGAACAGGCGCGGCTCGTATAAATTTTTCTTGGGCTTCGGCCGTATACGTAAATTCCTGTAATCCCACCAAAGGTGCCCGGCGCGTGGTTAACGCACCCCTTTGGAGACATCGGGAATGCGCCTTCACGACTTTATCTTTTGTTATAGATGGGGCAGGTAATCCTCGACTCAGCTCTCCAGTTTGAGAGAGCGAAGAGATATTCGCTGCGTTGAGCAAGCGGTGGGGCTTGCCTCGAACTCGGTCGTCTTCTGCGACCCGGACAACCGTATCCGAGGCTCGGCGGCGCTTTGCGTCGCGGGGGTAGTGCTTTCGGGCGCTGCCCCCTATTTTTTAATCCCAACGAAAAAGGCGGCGCCTCCGAAAGAAGGCACCGCCCAAACTTCAACAGCAGAGATCAGGCTGCTTCGCTATCGTCCTCGTTCTTGACGACTTCGAGCGTCTTCTGACCGCCGATCGCGATCTTCTTGGGCTTCATCGCGTCAGGCACTTCGCGGACGAGATCGATGTACAGCATGCCATCGCGCAGGTCAGCGTTCTCTACCCGAACGTAATCGGCAAGGTCGAAACGGCGTTCGAAACCGCGGTTGGCGATGCCGATGTGAAGCATTTCGCCTTCGGGCTGATCGTCGCGTTTACGCCCCTGGATCACGAGCAGGTTCTGCTGGGCCGTGATCTCGAGATCTTCGGCACGGAAGCCGGCAACGGCGAGAGTAATGCGATAGGCATCCTCGTCGCGTCGTTCGATATTGAAGGGCGGATAATTATCGCCACCGGCGTTGCGAGCCTGGCGCTCCATCAGGTCGAACAGGCGATCGAAACCGACAGTAGAGCGGCGGTAAGGGGTAGTATCAAAACGGTTCATCGAAACAAATCCTCCAGTGAGCAATTTGGTTATGTAAGGAGCCCGCAACCGGCACTCCCGTGTCTCCACGATGTGTGTTGACGGAACCAAAATAGGTACCGCCAAAACGCTTTCAAGCATCGCCATCAAGGGCTAGCGATAGTCTTCATATTCAAAGGAAATGGAATGAGCCAACCGCAGATCGATATTTACACAAAGTTCGGTTGTGGCTTTTGCGTGCGCGCAAAACGCCTTCTCGATGAGAAGGGTGCAGACTATAACGAACACGACATCACGATGGGCGGACCCAAACGGGACGAACTGCAGACCCGTGCTCCGCAAGCCCGCACGGTTCCACAGATTTTCATCGGCGACACCTATGTCGGCGGGTCTGACGAACTCGCTGCATTAGAGCGGTCCGGCAAGCTGGACGCGTTGCTCGAGGGCTGAATGACCCACATTGCCGTCCTCCAGATGACTTCGGGCATTAATCCTGAAGAAAATGCTGATTTCCTTGGCTCGATGATCCAGGCTGCAGCAGGGGAGGGGGCTGCGATGCTCTTCACCCCGGAAATGTCGGGGCTGCTTGATCGTGATAGGAAACGCGCGGCAGACGCAATCAGGATCGAAAGCGAGGATAGGGTCCTTGCCACCGTTCGTGACCGGTCCGCCAAGCACGGCATTTGGACATGCCTTGGTTCGCTGGCCATAGACACGGGCGAAGGAAAATGGGTCAATCGTTCGTTCGTGATTGATGCGAATGGCGAAATAGCTGCGCGATACGACAAGATCCATATGTTCGACGTCGATCTCGCTTCCGGGGAGACCTGGCGCGAATCAAGCGCTTACCAGGCAGGTGAGAAGGTCGCGACGGTGCAAACGCCGGCCGGCAAGCTTGGGCTGGCAATCTGTTATGACTTGCGATTTCCCGCGCTTTTTGAGGCATTGGGAAATGCTCGCTGCGATGTCATCGCCGTACCAGCGGCGTTTACAGTTCCAACGGGCGAAGCACATTGGCATGTCCTGCAGAGAGCTAGGGCGATCGAGGCCAGCTCATATGTCGTCGCAGCCGCCCAGACCGGCGTTCATGCGGACGGCCGAAATACCTATGGACACAGCTTGGTGGTCGATCCCTGGGGGCAAGTATTACTTGATATGGGCAATGCACCGGCGGGGTTGGGGTATGCTGAGGTAAAAGCAGATCGAATTGAGGAAGTCCGAGCACAGGTGCCAAGTCTTGCCAATCGCCGCGAATTGGCCAAGTAGCCGATCATGATAGTTTATGATCTCCACTGCGATAATGGTCACCGCTTCGAAGGTTGGTTCGGGTCCTCAACCGACTATGAAACGCAGCGGAAAAACGGACTAGTCGACTGTCCCGAATGCGGCAGTAACCTAGTCGACAAGGCACCGATGGCGCCAGCAGTGGGGGCGACAGCAAGTCGAAATTCGAATGCCTCGCCTTCGGAAGAAGCGCAGCTGTCCAATGCACCCATGCCCCCGGAGGTGTCGGAGGCTTTAAAAAAATTGGCCAAGGCACAGGCAAAAGCGCTCGAAACCAGCAAGTGGGTCGGTGACAAGTTCGCCGAAGAGGCCCGATCGCAACATTACGGCGAAAAAGATGAGGCCCCTATCCATGGCAAGGCGACCCGCAAGGAAGCCGAAGACCTCGCTTCCGAAGGGATAACGGTTGCTCCGCTACTGTTTCCGATCTCGGATCCGGAAAAACTGAACTGATTGCCTCGGGCACTTCATGCGTTATAGAGCGCCCTTGGCGCGCCCGTAGCTCAGTCGGATAGAGCACCAGATTCCTAATCTGGGGGCCACAGGTTCGAATCCTGTCGGGCGCACCAATTCCATTCTTATGGTGCCAACTTCTAACCGCTGTAACAAGGGCGGCCGGCAGAGAAGTATGCAGCTTGTAATACCCATCAACACTGTTGATCTAACTTGCCTCTTTCTTCGATGAGCTATCGTTGTCGTGCCGCTCCGTTTCATACGCGGGCCGAACTGCTTGGTGGCGTTGTGGGCTTAAAAACGACCCCACACTAACTAGCTGGTCTATAGAACGCCTTCACCTCACCTTAGTCACCGCACGGCTTATCGATAGTAGTGGCCGTGAAGTGGATTATAAGTCCTAAAAGTCTACAGTAATACAAGTGGAATACATTGATTATCGAGGATCTATATTACCTTTAAATTTAATTACTAGTAAAGTTGCCGCCTTGGCAACTTCAGCGATTATTTGTTTCCAATATCATAATTCGAATGAGGCCTGTACTAATTTTCGACGGAGAAGGATAATGCGTGCCAACCTTTCTGTTTCATCTATTGCAATAGCATTTGCGATAATTTCCACCGGGTCATCCGCTCGTGCCCAGCAATCGGGGAACAGCCAGACCATCATTCAGGCTGACGAGGAAACACGAAGGAATTCGACCGCGACGATCGAACAGGATGGCAGGGAGAACAAAGCCGACGGTACGTTCAGGGGGCGTGAATCGGTCACTCTTTTCAACGGCGAAACCGTCGATCTGGCGCCCAATGGTGCAGGGATCTATCAAGACGGCTCGGGCTCGACCGCGACAATAGATCAGTTTGGAAAAGGCAATGCTGCGGCCATTGACCAGGCAGATTCGGTTGAAGGTGGCGCTGACAGTTCGACTGCGGTGATAAAGCAGGGTGAAAGCGGCAATGAAGCTCGAGATTCGATCGCCTATATCGAACAAGAGGGGGATGCGAGCGAGGCCACTATCGAGCAGAATGGTCGTCGCAACCAATCTTTCGGCGTCCAGCGAGGCAACTTGAGCGGAAGCCAAACAGGCAATAAGCAGACTCATACGATTGATGGCAACGACAATACCAGCGAGATTTTTCAGGATGGTATCGCCAATGAAGCCGATGTTACCCTTACAGGCTCTCGGAACACAGGCCTGATCTCGCAGACAGCGCAACTCGACCGTGCTTCTATCAGTGCCAAGTCCGGAAAAGACAACCGGATCGAAATCAGCCAGTCGGGAAGCAGCGAAGGCAATAACGCCGATGTGGATGTGAATGGCGCAGACAATGACGTCACGATTGCCCAGAATGGCATGGGTGGCCAGCATGAAGCCACGGTTACAGAAGCTGGGAAGAGACTGACCGCCGACGTCTCCCAGACGGACACGACCAAGGCGGGTGAAGGCAATCTTGCGACCATCAACCAGAACGGCAGGGATTCCAGTGCGACTTCTCTGCAAAACGGATCTGGGGGCGGCAATAGTGCTCAGATTGCTCAGGAAGGTTCCGGTTCGAGACGCCTTGATGCGCTCATCGACCAGGATGGCGATGGCGGGTCGAACAAGGCCGATATCGATCAGACGGGTTACGACCAGCTAGCCGAAATCACGCAAAACGGTCTTGGCGGAGGGAGCGTTGCCGCAGTCGATCAGTCCACCGACAACACGCGGCTGAACGCCGCGCGAATTACACAGACCGTGGATGCGGAAAACGGGACAGACGAAGTAGACGTCGATCAGGGTGGCAATCGAAATACGGCCAATGTCGCCCAGTCGCGTGCATCTGGTGGTACCGGCAATACTGCAACGGTGGTTCAACCGGGTGAGAGCGGAACGGCAGACATCGACCAGTCCGGCGAAGGCCAGCTCGCCAATGTCGCTCAGAACGGCAAGCTCGCGGTGGCGACTGTCGAACAAAGCGGCTTTGGTCAGAACACTGCCGATGTAGACCAGGCTGGCAAACAGAACGAAGGTACGATCCGCCAGAGCGGTGCAGGCGGTGGGAGCATCGCCGGAATTGATCAGTCGACAAGCGGAATATCCGAAAACACTGCGACTATCGTTCAGGCGATCGACGCTCAGGCCGGTACCGATAATGCGGACATCGACCAAGGTGGTAACCGCAATACAGCCCGTGTCGCGCAGGCGCGTGCAGATGGCGGTACCGGCAACACTGCAACAATTTCTCAACCGGGCAACGATGGTAAGGCGGATATCGACCAGTCGGGTCAAAGCCAGCTCGCCAATGTCGCCCAGAGCGGCAAGCTCGCCAAGGCGACTGTTGAACAGAGCGGCTTTGGCCTGAACTCAGCCGATGTCGATCAGGCCGGAAAAAACAACGGAGGCACTATTCGCCAAGGCGGCGCAGGTGGTGGCAGCATCGCAGCCATAGATCAGTCGACCAGCGGCGTTGCTGATAATACCGCGGCTATCGTTCAGATGATCGATGCTCAGACCGGCACCGACAACGCCGACATCGATCAGGGCGGCAACCGCAATATGGCCGACATCGCCCAGACGCGTGCGAATGGCGGTACCGGGAACACCGCCACGATTGTTCAACCGGGCAATGACGGTAAGGCGGATATCGATCAGTCGGGCGAAAGCCAACTCGCCAATGTGGCGCAAAATGGCAAGTTCGCCGTTGCGACTGTGGAACAGAGCGGCTTCGGTCAGAACACTGCCGATATCGATCAGGCAGGCAGGCAGAACGAAGGCACCATCCATCAAAGCGGAGCTGGCGGTGGCAGCGAAGGTTCAATCGACCAGTCAGCCAGCGGAGCTTCCGATAACACGGCCACTATCGTTCAGGCCATTGACGCTGAGGCCGGCACCGATAACGCCGATATCGATCAGGGCGGAAAGGAGAATCGCGCGAAGGTCACTCAGACGCGGTTGGCGGGCGGAACCGGCAGCAATGCTTCGATCACCCAGCCTGGACGCAACAATTCGGGCACGATCGATCAGGATGGAAGCAATTTGTTGGGCCAGATCAGCCAGAACGGCGCGATGAACGAGGCGATTATCGAGCAAGCAGGCGAAGGCACTGCGGCCACGGCATCGATTGCCACCGGTACGGGGGCTGACAGCAACTTCGCGCGCATCATTCAGGACAGCGGCGGGACGATCGCCTCGATCGACCAGACTTCAAGCCGCAACAGTGCTAGGATCACGCAGGTCAATGCGCAGCCGATGAACGGTACGGTGGAAGCAGACATCGATCAGGGATCGGGCGAACGTAACGATGCCGAGATAGATCAGGCTGGAGAGGGTACGGCACGTGTCGCCACCATCGCGCAGGCAGGGTCCGAGAACCGCGCTTTCCTCGAGCAGGGCGGCGATGGTAGCACGATTACGGCGACGCTCCAGCAGTCTGGCAATCGGAACTACATCAACGCAGTGCAGATGGCCGAGGGGGGCAACAATCTCGCGCTTAACCTGCAGCAACAGGGCAACAACAATCGCATCGAATACGAACAGCGCGGATTCGAACTTGGCGGAGAAGTCTCGCAGGACGGCAATAACAATTTCGTCGATGTAACGCAGACTGGCAGCGGCTATGACGTGGCGATCACTCAGGAAGGCAATGGCCTGAGCTTCACCATGACCTATGACGGTCCGTCGCCGACAGGCGGTGGCTATACCGTTACCCAAACCGACTGAGGGGCTGTCAGATGAGGAAAGAGTTGCGGCGGAACGCGATCGCCGGTCTTCTTGCAGTTACTTTGCCTGCGAGTGTTGCACAGGCCGGGGACGTCAAATACCGTCCGATCAATCCGAACTTCGGAGGCAATCCCTTCAACGGCGATTACCTGCTGAATCAGGCGCGTTTGCAGAACCAGCACGAGGAAGATGGGGAGGATCCGCTCGAGCGGTTCGATCGCGACCTGACCCGGCGGTTGCTCAATCGTGCGGCATCGGAAATCGAGGACCGGCTATTCGGCGAGAATCCCGAAGACTCCGGGACCATTCCTCTGGGCGATTTGCAAATCGAATTTGAGCGGATCGGTGCCTCCATCTTTCTCAAGGTCGTGGACCTGGTGACGGGCGGCGTGACCGAGATTGAAATTCCAGCTCCCGGCTCCTGACGATGCAGCTTCTTTTGATGATGCGACGCGGGTCTATTACATGTGCGGCCCTCGCACTGGGCGGCTGCGCATCCCTTCCAACCCCGTCGGGCGTTGAGCCAAGGCTAGCTGATTCCACCCAGACAGAGCGGCGTCTGCAAGAGCTGCCTCCACCTGCAGAACCCGTTATCGTGGCGGTCTATCAGATGCCGGACAAAACCGGCCAGCATAAGCCGAACGACGACTTTTCAGAATATTCGCGCGCGGTTACGCAGGCTGGCACGGAGATACTGATCGAGGCGTTGCAGGAAGCCGGGCGCGGCCAATGGTTCGTCATTCTCGACCGGTCCGGTCTGGATAGCATCTTGCGGGAGCGACAGCTCATTCGCTCGACGCGCGAACAATATCTTGGTCCGGACGGAAAGCCGCTCGGCCCACCGCCGCCGCTCCTCTATGCACCCGTGTTGATCGAGGGGGCAGTCGTCGCTTACGAAACCAACACCTATACAGGCGGTGCCGGAGCGCGCTTCCTGGGTATAGGGGGCAGCACGGTTTATGAGCACGATCGCGTTACGGTAAGCCTGCGCGCCTCCAGCACGCAGAATGGCCGGCTTTTACGGAGCGTTTCGGCAACGAAGGAAATCTATTCCCAAGGTATTCAGGCCGGCCTTTTTCGCTTTGTCGACTTCGACGAACTCCTTGAGGGGGAGCTTGGCTATTCGGTCAATGAGCCGCCCCAACTCGCCGTCAGACGTGCAATCGAAAAAGCCGTATACGCTCTGGTTATCGAAGGCGCACTAAGCGGCGCATGGAGCTTTGCGGACACTAATGCAGCGCAGCCGATTATTCAGGAATATCTCGAAGAGCGCGATGGTACCGTATCTATGAACCTGCCCGCACCTCCATCTCCGGGGGAACTGGCACCGGCCGACGATCGCTCCCGCGTGCGTGAACCGGCACCCTCGACAGACTTTTCCAACGAATTAGCCCAACGCCTCCGCGAAGCGACAGAGGATGGAGCAGAAGCGGGCGATAGGGTGCGTGATGCAGATAGCACTGTTTTTGAACCAACGCCGGAGAGCCGTCGCGACACCCCGCCACCGCAAAATCGTCCGGAGCCTTGAATGACGGCAACAGGGCTGTCTTATTCCTACGGAATAGTTTGCAGAATTTTTAGTTAATGCCGTACCACTAGTTCGCATCCGCGAAGTGAAACTGATGCAGATCTCTGGTCGACGAGCCGAAATTACCCGTTATTTAGGTTGTGACGCGTAATATTTTGCATTCAGCTCGTTGGGGGTGCTCGTAACTTTTACGGAAACTAAATGATGTACACGTTAAATATTGATAGATTCCGCAGCCGGCAACTAGCTTAACTATCTGTGAGGGAGAGTGGACTTCGCCTGAGCTAGCGTGCCATTAAATTGGGGTAGGAGAACGCCATCATTTCCCCAACTTAGTCGCACGCCAAGCAAGCATCGTCAGAACCGCGGACGATGCGATCAGCATTACGCAGACGCCTGCCCAACCCAGGTTTCCGTAAACCGACGTGGCGAAGATGCTGCCGATCCCGCCTCCAATAAACATCAGGACGATATAGACGGTCGTGAGGCGAGTACGAAGATCCGGTTCGAGCGAAAGGAAGGTCATCCGGCCCGTCACGTCGATGGGTGGGCCTACCAAATTTACGATGACGAGTGGTACGAGCAGTCCCCACAGGCTACCGCCTAGTGGCCAGAACAGGGCTATACCGAACAGCTGGGCGACCGCGAAAATCAGCCGTGCTTTGCGAGGACCGATGGCGTCGGCCCACCTGCCAAGGCGAGGCGTTGACAAGATGCTGACCGCAGCGATTGCCGCGAGATATCCGACTACATCGGTGCCGTAATTCAAGGGGCCGGTGAGATAGAGGGCAAGGGCGAGCCAGAGTGCGATAAATTGTGCGAAATTCAGAGCTTGTATAGCTCCGGAAAGTAGGACCTCACGGTGGCGACTGGCCACAGAAAGAACCGACATCACGAGACGACCATAAGGCTCGCCGCCGCGATCTCGCTCGCCGCTTTGCATCAGACGGGGAAGGGCCAGTGTAACCCCCAGCATCAGGCTGGTTGCGATCCAATAGACCCACCTCCAACCATAGTGTTCTGCCACCCAGCCAGCACCAACCCTTGCAACCAGAATGCCGAGAATAACCCCGGCGGTGAGGAGTGCCGTTACCTGGCCCAGCCTTTCCGGGGCGACCCGTTTGGAAGCATAAGCCGGCAACAGGTAGGGAGCGATTGTGAAGAAACCGAGGAGAGTGGATCCCGCGGTGAAACCGACAAACCCCTTCGAAAAAGCCATCAAGGCCAAAGACAGCGTTTGGCCGACAGTGAAGATTATCGTGAGCCGCCGGTTGGAATACCGATCTCCCAACGGCAGCAAGAGAAGGATCCCGATGGCCAAAGCGATCTGATTGAGGGCCGGTACGATCCCGATGCGAGCCTCGGTTACCCCAAAGTGTTCGGCCACCTCGCCGATTATGGGATGGATGTAATAGGCATTGGCAGTCACGACCGCCGCAGCAAACGCGAGCGCGTATTCCTGTTTGCGCGAAAGCCGCGCCAGATCGCTCATCCTAAAATGCCCAATAGTTCCGCCCGTCTTTCTTCAGGGTGTCGGCTTCGAACTCTCACCCAGCTGACTGACTGGAACCGTCTCCTTGAAGGTATGGGTCACGTAAGGGAACGGGATTTCAATGCCGGCCTCATCGAGAGCGCCCTTTATAGCTCGAACTACTTTGTCCTTGCTTTCCCAGCCCGCGCGCGGAGCAGCGCCGGCCCACCAGCGGACGAGGAAATCGACCGAACTGGAATTGAACTCCTGCGCGAAAATATCCACGCCCTTGCTGGCAAGAACATCGTCTACGCCCTCAACCGCCCGGCGAATAACATCCGCTGCATGATCGAGATTGGTGTCGTAGGATACACCGACCACCACATCGTGTCGCCGCTGTTCGACATCGGTGAGGATTTCTACCGGGTTCTTGAATAGAATGGAATTGGGGACGACGGTAAGTTCGCCCGACAGCTTACGTACATGGGTTTCTCGCAAGGTAATATGTTCGACCTTGCCGGTTATGCCTTCGCATTCGATGACATCACCAATCTGCATTTTCTCCCGCAGCATGATGAGTATGCCGGCAAAGAAGTTTTCGAAAATGTCCTGAAACGCGAAGCCGATTGCCACAGCTCCGATGCCGAGACCTGCAAGCAGGCTGGCAAACGTAAGGTCGGGCATCACCACGACGGCAGCTATGAAAAGGCCAATAACCCAGATCGTGAGCTTTACGACCGTATCTACCAGGTTCTTGAGGCTGGTACGGATTTCTGTCCGGCCAACGATCATATCAGAGATGCGAACGGCAAAACGAGCTACGATCCATGTCAGCAAGACGATGAATAGGGCGATTGCCAGACTGGGCAGGGTTTCCACGAAACCCTTACCCATCGATTGCAACTGATCCCGCAACGTTCCGATATAATTCACTAAGCAAGCTCCATTGTGAGGGCAACGTCAGCCTGCTGGGTGAGTTCCTAATCGGAAGACCGGATCATCAGTTCGTGCTATTTCTGGGCGTGTTCCTGGCGGGCCAGCTCGTGAAGCCAGTCAGCATGCCGAGGAGCGGTTTTCGTCTCGCTCCATTCTTCCAGCATCATGGGCGCAACCCGCTTCAATTCGGCATACTGTTCGTCCGTGCCGATATCGGTCGCGAGTTCGACACGATGTCCATTTGGATCGAAGAAATAGATCGACTTGAATATCCCGTGATGTGTGGGACCCAAGACGTCGATGCCGAGGCTCTCGACATGTTCTTTTGCTGCGTTGAGTTCTTCCTCGCTGCCCACCTTGAATGCCAGATGCTGGACCCATTGAGGAGTGTTCTCATCGCGTCCCATGTCCTTCTGATTTGGGAGTTCGAAGAACGCGAGGATGTTGCCGTTACCTGCATCCAGAAAGACATGCATGTAGGGATCGTAGTCGCCCGTAGACGGGACATGGTCTTCGGCAAAGGCAGTGGTATATTCCATACCGAGGACCTTGCCGTACCATTCGACGGTCTCTTTTGCATCCTTGCAGCGGTAGGCGGCGTGATGAACGCCGCCCAGTTTAACGGGATGTGCGGCGGGATTGTTCATTCCGCAGGCTCCGCCTCAACCGTCTCGGCGTCTTCAACGTTAAGGACGCCACGCTTGATCTGGTCACGTTCCATGCTTTCGAACAGAGCCTTGAAGTTTCCTTCACCGAATCCTTCGTCACCCTTGCGCTGAATGAATTCGAAGAAGACGGGACCAACCTGCGCTTCCGCGAAAATCTGGAGAAGAAGACGGGGATTGCCGCCTTCCGTGGTCCCGTCGAGAAGAATACCCCTCATCTTAAGTTCGTTTTCGTCTTCGCCATGACCAGGCAAACGTTCCGGGAGCATCTCGTAATATGTCTCGGGCGGTGCAGTCATGAAGGGAACACCCAGATCCTTCAGATTGTCCCAGGCAGTAACGAGATCATCGCAAATCAGCGCGATATGCTGAATTCCCTCACCATTGAATTCGCGGAGGAACTCTTCGATCTGTCCTTTGCCGCCTTCTCCCTCTTCGTTGAGTGGAATGCGGATTTTGCCGTCGGGAGCAGTAAGAGCTTTCGAGGTGAGGCCCGTATATTCGCCCTTGATGTCGAAGAAGCGGATTTCCCGGAAATTGAACAGGCTTTCGTAATAGTCCGCCCAGTATTTCATACGGCCATTGTAAACATTGTGGGTCAGGTGGTCGATGACATTGAAGCCTGCGCCCTTCGGCCATTTCTCGACGCCATCAAGATATTCGAAATCGATATCGTAAATCGACAGCGTGCTTTCGCCTTGCTCCGCATAACGGTCGATCAGATAGATTATAGCCCCGCCAATTCCTCGGATTGCCGGGATGCGAAGTTCCATGGGGCCATTGTCGACCACGACCGGTTCGGCACCCCGTTCAAGCAACTCGTCATAGGCTTTCTTGGCATCGCGGACGCGGAACCCCATGCCGCAAGCAGACGGCCCATGTTCCCGCGCAAAATACCAAGCAGCGCTGCGCGGTTCGTAATTGATGATGAGGTTGATCCCGCCTTGGCGCCACAGGTGGACGTCCTTGGACCGATGGCTGGCTACATGGATAAAGCCCATCGCCTTGAAAACCGGTTCGATAACGCCCTTTTCAGGCGCGCAGAATTCTACGAACTCAAATCCGTCGAGGCCGATCGGGTTTTCAAAAAGGTCGGGCATTGGATATCCTCTGTCCATTAATTAGTTTCAATAGAAACCAAATACGCTTAGAGTGCGCTTATGTCAAGAATCCAACCCATAATGGTCGGATCATGTTCCTAGCCTGAAGTTCAACTGATCTAGCCAACTTCTTGGCGCTAGCCCGCAATTTCCAGCTTGCGCGGCAATGGTAACTATGATTCTGTAGCGGTGATGAGACAAAGAGGCAGACTCGATTTGGTTCGCAGGCAGAAGGCGACGCAAAGCGCGGCGTTTTTTGTGCTGCTTGTCATCGGCGGTCTAGCGATTGCGGGTCCGTCGGGTCTCTTGGCGTGGAGCGAAAATCTTCGTCTACTCGATCAGCGCAAAGCTCAACTTGCGGCGTTAGAGAAGGATAGGGCTGCTCTGGAGAACAAGGTCGCCCTACTTCACCCTGATCATGCCGATCCCGATATGGTTGGCGAATTGCTCCGCAGCCAGTTGAATGTCGTCCATCCGGACGAAGTCGTCATCAAGCTGGATGACTGACCCAGCGGACGGATTGTCCGCAATTCCGTAAGGTTTTCGTATGCAAATGCACCGCAGCGTTGCGCTCCGCGCAGCGCTGTGGCTATAGGCGCTGCGAGAGAAATCCCCGACTAGAAAAGGGACGAGATATTTTGGCCAAGGCCCCGAAAAAAAGCACCCCGCGTAGCCCCGCGGAGAACCCCGAATTCGCTCTTCACTCCCTTCAGGAGGATTTCGAGAAGAGCAAACGCTTCGATGCATCACCGGAGCAGATGCAAAAATTCTACGAGCAGATGCTCCTGATCCGACGCTTCGAAGAGCGTGCCGGGCAACTATACGGGCTCGGGCTGATCGGGGGATTCTGCCATCTGTATATCGGTCAGGAAGCCGTCGCTATTGGCCTTCAGTCCGCGCTCGATGGTGATAAGGACAGCGTGATCACCGGCTATCGCGATCATGGCCACATGCTTGCGTATGGGATCGACCCCAAGGTCATCATGGCCGAATTGACTGGTCGCGAGGCCGGCATTTCCAAGGGCAAGGGCGGGTCGATGCATATGTTCTCCACCGAGCACAAGTTCTACGGCGGTCATGGCATCGTCGGTGCACAGGTGGCGCTGGGCGGCGGTCTGGCGCTCGCACATCAGTACAATGAGGACGGCGGCCTCTGCCTAGCGTATTTCGGTGACGGCGCTGCAAACCAGGGCCAGGTTTACGAAACGTTCAACATGGCGTCGCTCTGGAAGCTTCCGATCGTATTCGTGATCGAGAATAACCAGTACGCCATGGGTACGGCCGTAAGCCGCAGTTCTGCCGAAACGGAATTCTACCGCCGGGGTACGGCGTTTCGCATTCCCGGCATGAAGGTTAACGGCATGGACGTGCTCGAAGTGCGTCAAGCTGCCGAAATCGCGTTCAAGCACGTGCGCGAGGGCAAGGGCCCCGTTTTGATGGAATGCGAAACCTATCGTTACCGCGGTCACTCGATGTCGGACCCTGCCAAATATCGCTCGCGCGAAGAGGTGCAGGATATGAAGGATCACAAGGATCCGATCGAGAACCTGAAAAAGATCCTGATCGAACAGGGCAGCAAGGAAGAAGAGTTGAAAGGCATCGATAAGGACATTCGCAAACTCGTCAGCGAAGCTGCGGACTTTGCCGAGAACTCGCCGGAGCCGGAAGCATCCGAACTCTACACGGATGTTCTGGTGGAGGAGTATTGAGCGATGGCTATCGAACTCAAGATGCCTGCCCTGTCTCCGACTATGGAGGAAGGCACTCTCGCGAAATGGCTCAAGCAGGAGGGCGACGAGATCGTCGCCGGCGATATCATTGCCGAAATCGAAACCGATAAGGCGACGATGGAATTCGAAGCTGTCGACGAAGGCACGCTAGGTAAAATCCTGGTTGCCGAAGGCACGGAGAACGTTGCCGTCGGAACGGTGATCGCCATGCTCGCTGCTGAAGGTGAAGATGTCTCCGATGTCGCGGCGTCGGCCTCCGAAACCCATGACGTACCCGGCGAAGGCAAGGATGTGGGACGTGATCCGTCGGAAGCAGAGATTACGAAGCCAGCGAAGAAGGCCGGCGTGAAAGATCCCGAGGTTCCGCACGGGACCAATATGGCTACCGTGACAGTGCGCGAAGCACTGCGCGACGCGATGGCTGAAGAAATGCGCCGCGACGAACGCGTGTTCGTCATGGGTGAGGAAGTTGCTCAATATCAGGGGGCATACAAGGTCACTCAGGGCTTGCTCGATGAATTCGGCCCCAAGCGCGTGATCGACACGCCAATCACCGAATACGGCTTTGCCGGCATCGGGACGGGTGCCGCCATGGGGGGATTGCGCCCGGTCGTGGAATTCATGACTTTCAACTTCGCCATGCAGGCGATCGATCACATCATCAACTCGGCGGCCAAGACCAACTACATGTCAGGCGGCCAGATGCGCTGCCCGGTCGTATTCCGCGGCCCTAACGCAGCTGCAAGTCGCGTGGGCGCCCAGCATAGCCAGAACTATGGCCCCTGGTACGCCAGCGTCCCGGGACTGATCGTAATCGCTCCCTATGATGCCTCGGACGCGAAGGGATTGTTGAAAGCTGCAATCCGCTGCGAAGATCCAGTCGTCTTCCTGGAAAACGAACTGGTCTATGGTCGTAGCTTCGAACTGCCGGAACTGGATGACCACGTTCTTCCGATCGGTAAGGCGCGGATCCTGCGGGAAGGGGCGGACGTAACCATCGTTTCCTACTCCATTGCGGTTGGCTTGGCCCTCGAAGCTGCGGAGCAATTGGCAGAAGAGGGTATCGACGCCGAGGTTATCGACCTGCGAACCCTGCGCCCACTCGACAAGGATACGGTGCTCGAAAGCCTTAAGAAGACCAACCGCCTGATCATCGCCGAGGAAGGCTGGCCAACCTGCTCGATAGCTTCGGAAATCGTCGCGATCTGTATGGAAGAGGGATTCGATCACCTCGATGCACCCGTTACGCGTGTCTGTGACGAAGACGTGCCTCTTCCCTATGCAGCGAACCTTGAAAAACTGGCCCTGATCGACACTCCTAAGATCGTGAAGGCGGCAAAGAAAGTCTGCTATCGCGACTGAATAAGGCGGGTGGTTTAACCATCCGCCTTAGCAAAAAATTAGCGAAACGAGCGCTACAGCCCCAACCAAATCTAGGTAATTTGGGGCGACAAGTATGGCACGCGAACATGATGGGGTGCTTCAACAGCTGCGGCAAAGCGAGGCCGGCAACGTTTTCCCCTTAACGGCAGCTGCGATTTTTGTCCTTGCAGGCCTTGTCGGCGGTGGGGTGGATGCCTCGCGCGCATACCTTGTTGAAAACAAACTCCAGAATGCTTGTGACGCCGGTGTGCTTGCTGGTCGCAAGAATGTGCGAGCGAATGGCTTCGATGAAACTGCTAGCGATGCTGCCAAGAGTTACTTCGAAGTGAACATGGCGGGAGCCGCAGACATTCCAGAATTCACGCCGTCAAGCACGGACAACGGAAATACTATCGAAGCAACTGTATCCACTGCGGTGGACATGACCTTGATGCGTATTTTCGGGATAGACAGCATTCCGGTCAGCGTCTCCTGCAGCGCAAGCATGTCGATGGGGAATGCCGACGTCATGATGGTGCTCGATACCACCGGGTCGATGGCCTGGAACGTTTCCGGATCGCAAAAGCAAAATGTACCCATCGCGGATCAGCGTATAACGTTTCTTCAATCGGCAATGATGGATTTTTACGATACCGTCGCGGAATCCGCCGATGGCACCAATGCGCGCATCCGCTATGGTTTTGTGCCTTACAGTTCGTCGGTCAACGTTGGCAGACTCCTTCAGTCTGACTGGATTGTCGATCAGATGGACATCCAGTCCCGCCAGCCCGAATTCAATTCGAATTGGCAAGTAGTCGGATATGAGGATGCCGTTAAATCATACAACGAAGGCGTCGATGATGTTGAACGGACAGAATGGGTAAAAACGGGCGATCGGATGGGGAGCCGGCAATGCGAGAGATCCCTTCCTCAGAATGAAAACTGGAAAAACTCCGGTGCCATTGAACAGGAAACAATTGAAGAAATAAATTCTGCCCAACAGCGCATTCGTCGGGAACGGACTTCTGTTAATCAAACACGTCGAGTCTATTCATGCCAAAGCGATTGGTGGCAATACAAACAAGCTCATCGTGACGAAACGAGAAGGGTCTTTACGGAGGACGTATGGACCGAAAATCCCATATGGGAAAGGCGGGAAGACGAGAATGATTTCCGGCGTTGGCTCTATAAAAAAATCACTGTCGATGTAAGTGCTTATAAAACTTTCTCGCCTGTAACTGTCCGAAATCGGGATTCTGATGCAGGGAATGTCACCTACACTTGGGCCGGGTGTGTTGAGGAACGTGACACGGATGCGAAGAGCGAATTCAGCTTCAGCTCGATAACTGGCATGTCCCCGTACACTTGGGACCTCGATATCGATTCAGCTCCGGACGGATCCCCGGAATCGAAATGGCGACCTTTCTGGCCTGAAAGGTCATACTTTCGGGGCGAGTGGTATACTGACAGGTGGGGGCGAAGGTACATTAACTACTTCGCTGAGGATGAAGGGTACAAAGGGCTTAAGAGCGAAGCTTACTGTCCCTCACCGGCGTCTCAATTAGCGGAAATCGAAAGAGATGAATTCGAGGACCAGGCGGATGCACTTAACCCGAACGGGAGTACGTATCTCGATCTGGGCATCCTGTGGGGTGGGAGACTTATATCTCCGACAGGAATGTTCGCATCGAACGTAACCGAACCCGCTGCCAACGGCGCAGAAGTTTCCCGTCATATGATCTTTCTAACGGATGGGGAGATGCAGCCAAGTAGTACCATCTATTCGTCTTACGGATTCGAATATAACGATAAGCGCGTAACGAGCGACGGCGAAAGCAAACTGCGTGATCGCCATACCAGTCGGTTTCGCGCTCTCTGCCAGGCGGTGCGCGCGAAGGGCATTCGAATTTGGGTCATCGCATTCGGCTCGAGCCTAAACGGTGATTTGCAAGCTTGCGCATCGCCAGAAAGTGCTTTCGAGGCATCAAGTTCGGACGAGTTGAACGAGGCTTTCCAGGATATCGCCAAAAACGTCGGCGAACTTCGCATTACAATGTGATTGGAGAACGAGGAAATGGCTATGGCATCACTGTCTTCTTCACATAAGTTCTTAAGCGACGAAAGCGGAAGCGCGTTAATGGAGTTCGGCATCGTGGCCACTGTGTTCATCACGATGGTTTTGGGGATGATGGACATCGGCCAGGCCGCTTACACCCAAGCTGTCTTAAACGGCGCGGCCCAGGAAGTCGCGCGGGAAGCATCGCTGGAAACGAGAGATGTAGCTTTATCGGATGCCGAATTAGAGAAATTAGTGCGGCGAGTTGCCCCTAATGCGACAGTTACACCTGAACGCGTGAGCTATTTCGATTTTGACGATATCGGGCGGAATGAAGCATTCCGAGACACCAATGGCGACGGCATTTGCAACAACGACGAAAACTACGATGATGAGAATGACAATGGTCAGTGGGATGAAGACATTGGGGTTGATGGAAATGGCGGCGCAAATGACGTAATCATCTATACGGTAAGCGTAGAATACGAACCGCTTTTTGCGATCCCCTTCTACGATAATGCCGACGCCAAAAGAAAGCTTTCCACTACCTTTGTGAAGAAAAACCAGCCCTTTGAACGCCAGGAAGGGTACAGCAATACGGTGAAAGTATGCAGCTGAAAATTCTTGTCGTGGACCGTGCAATGGTTTTTGGAACACTTGCGAGCAGTCTGAAACGGTTGAAAAACAACCTCGATGGCATCGCTCTGACCGAGTTTGCCGTAGTTGCACCCGTTTTCTTGTCACTCGGAATGGTCGGGTTTGAGATTGCCAATATGGCGATTACGAAGATGAAGGTCAGCCAGATTGCCTTGTCTGTAGCTGATAACGCATCGCGATTGGGCCAAACAGACAATACAGCTCTTGCCCCTACTATCAGCGAAAAGGATGTCGACGCGGTGCTCCGCGGTGCTGACGAGCAGGGTAAATCAATCTCATTTGCGGAGAATGGGCGTATCGTCTTAAGCAGTTTAGAATACGATCCTACGCTCGACCGGCAGTTTATTCATTGGCAACGGTGTTTTGGTGAGCAAGACGTCGATAGCGCTTACGGGAACGACACAAACAAGAACGGAAAAAGCGGCCCCAAATTGGAAGGTATGGGCAGAGGAAATCGGAGGGTTGAAGCCCCGCGCAACGGCCGAGAGGCTGTTATGTTCGTGGAAGTTCATTATGAGTATCCCGCAGTCTTTTCCAATTCTCTGACATCGGATATCACGTTCAAAGAAGAGGCGGCGTTTATCATTCGAGATGATCGAACCCTGACCCCGCCCGATGACGATAATGAAAAAGGCCTGACAGGGGATCGCCTCAATACTTGCTAAGGGTAAGAGCGTGTCCCAGTAATTGAACGCGACGCTGTATTCAGGCATTGTCGTTTGATGGCCCAACTGAATGACGCTGTCAGATTTGCCCTTACGAGTGCGTGGAAAGGGCGCGAGTTCTACGAATCCGCATTTCAGCTTGATGCCGTTCTTGGTCGGGTTGTTCTAAGCTCCAGCGAACCGCTGTTGGCGCAAGTTCGGATAGCCTGGTGGCGCGACCAGTTTCGCGATCCGGAGGTAGGACGCCAGGCAAAAGATCCACTGCTCCAATCGATTATGAACTCTTGGGGCGACAATGCCGGCTACCTGCTACCTCTGATAGACGGATGGGAATCTCTGTTATCTGATGACGAGAAGCGCTCCCATTTCGTTGAGGGTAGAAGCCAGCTCGCTGGCGCGATCGCTCGCATACTAGATTGCAAGAGCCAAATATCCACGGCCAAAGCTTTTGGGGGACTGTGGGCCTTTTCCGATTTGGCTTATTATTCAGCCGATCCGAAAACCAGAAGTTGGGCCCTAACCAATTGGGAAGTTCCTCCGCGAAATGATGCACGTAGGGCCATTGCGTTAAGGCCGCTCGTCGTTTTGGGGGGGCTGGCCAAGAGAGCCCTCGAAAAAGGTGGCGTCCCTATGCTTGGTGATCGGACAAGTCCGGTTGTCGCTTTCAGGCTCTGGGCCGCAGGTAGGTAGTTTTTCTCCTGTCATTGATCTAACTATTGGTGAGAAATGAAGTCATTAATTTTAGGGTCGATTTTGACGCTTCTCCTATTAGCGGTGGGACTCTTCTGGTGGCAAGGTCGTGCCGAAGTGGAACAGGCTGCTCCGCCGCCGGATACTGTGAATATGAACAGTGAAGCGCTCGCGGCTGATGTTTTGCCAATCACGGATCCGGAGAACCAGATCGGCCCCGCGCCTCCTGAGGCAACCGAGCTTTCAAAAGAACAGCGTCGCTTTTTCCGCTATGATCGCAATCGTGATTGGCGCATCACGCGGAGCGAAATGCTGTCCACCAGATCGGATGGGTTCCGCAAACTCGACAAGGACGGCAATAATTTGCTGACCTTTGAAGAATGGGCAGTTGCGACAGTCGACAAATTCGAGGGCGCCGATGCGGACGGTAATCGCGAACTGTCTCCAGCAGAATTCGCCACGACCAAACCGAAGCCAGTGAAGAAGCGTAGTTGCGCTTGCTGATCAGGCTGGAACAGCGTCGAGGCCCGCCAGCCACTCGCCAAATTCAGCCTTAGCCCTGGAAGTGTAAGCTTCCTTGCGCTGCTTTTTCTTTACCTCGTGAAGCGGTGGGAACAGTCCGAAATTGACGTTCATCGGCTGAAACGTATCCGCTTCCGCATCGCCAGTAATATGCGACAACAGTGCGCCGAATGCTGAGGTGCGGGGAGGGGGAGTCCAATCACAGCCTGTAAGCTCGCAAGCTGCCATCATTCCTGCCATCAATCCTACGGCTGAACTTTCGACATACCCTTCGCATCCCGTGATCTGACCTGCGAACCGGATGTGTTCTCCGCCACGCAGTCTCAGCTGACGGTCTAGAACGAGGGGTGAATTGATAAACGTATTCCGATGCAATCCACCGAGCCGTGCAAATTCAGCGTTTTCCAAACCAGGTATAGTCCGGAACAGCTCTACTTGGGCACCGTATTTCAACTTCGTCTGGAAGCCGACCATATTCCAAAGCGTGCCGAGCTTGTTGTCCTGACGTAACTGTACGACAGCGTAGGGCCAGCGCCCCTGCGGATGCTCTTCACTGGTGTCGTAGGGATTGTCGAGACCAACGCCCTTCATGGGCCCATACCGCAGGGTTTCTGCGCCGCGAGCCGCCATTACTTCGATCGGCATGCAGCCGTCGAAATAGGGAGTGTCGGCTTCCCATTCCCGGAATTCCGTTTTCTCGCCTTCCATCAATCCTAGGTGGAAGGCGAGGTATTGCTCCTGCGTCATGGGGCAATTGATATAGTCGCCCTCTTCGTTTGAAGCTTCGGTACGCTTGTTCCAGCGGCTCTGAATCCAGCATTTCGACATGTCGATGCTGTCCCGATGGATAATCGGTGCGATGGCATCGAAAAACGCAAGCCGATCCTGACCCGTTGCGCCTACGATACTTTCAGCCAGCGAGTGCGCCGTAAGCGGCCCAGTAGCAACGATAGTTGGGCCAGTTTCTGGCAGATTATCGACCCTTTCGCGGACGACTGTAACGTTCGGATGTTCTTCGAGGGTGCGCTGCACCTCGGCAGAAAAAACATCGCGATCGACGGCCATCGCACTTCCGGCGGGAACACGGGCAACTTCTCCGGCGCGCATAATGATGCTGTCCAAGCGACGCATCTCGTCATGTAGGAGGCCGACAGCATTTTTGTCGCTATCATCCGAGCGGAAACTGTTTGAGCATACGAGTTCGGCCAAACCATCAGTTTGGTGCGCGGGCGTCATCTCACCACTTCCACGCATTTCCGAAAGACGCACCTTGAAGCCACGCCGCGCCAATTGCCAAGCCGCTTCGCTGCCCGCGAGGCCGCCGCCGATAATCTGGATGTCATGTGTCATTGCGGATCCGCACCTAGTGCTTGCACCCACCCTGTATCAAGGGAATAGACGCGCCATGAAAAAGCGCGCTCTGATTGACCACCGGCCATATCTGTTACTGAGTCTGCTATCCGCGATCAGCTATTATTTCGCGATGGACGGCAAAGTCGCCGGAACATGGCTCGCTCTCTGGAAGGGGGCAGGTGTCGGCTTTCTCGCTGCTTACGCGGGTCATCGCGCGAAAGGGCAGGGTGGTACCCTGATAGCTTTGGTCATGGGGCTCGGGGCAATTGCCGATGTCGTGCTCGAGTTCAGCTTCCTCGCCGGTGGATCCGTTTTCGCGATCGGCCATTTGGTGGCAGTTTGGCTTTACCTCACAAATCGACGCAATGCCGCCAGCGTCACGCAGAAAGCAGCGGGACTGGCGTTGCTCGTGCTCACCCCGCTTATCGCAGCTTTGCTCACCTATCCCCTAGAGAATTGGCTTCTCGCAACGATCTATGCCCTCGTTCTAGGGGCAATGGCAGGCGCGGCATGGGTCAGCCAGTTTCCCAGATATCGCGTGGGTCTCGGAGCCGCACTGTTCGTCATGAGCGATCTTATTATCTTTGCGCAGGAGTCCGCCCACGTTTCCCCTGCGCTTGCCGAATGGCTGGTCTGGCCGCTCTATTATAGCGGCCAGTTCCTAATCGTAACAGGTGTGGTCCAGACGCTCAGAAGGCGCCATACCTAACTACACGCTTTGATTAGCCGCCCGGCTCGTCATCCATATTCCGATCGGAATGCGCGGTAGTATGCGGGGTTGTCGGGTTCAGCCCCCCACCACGCGCGGCGATCTCGTCATGGACCATTTCTTCGGCCTCGTTCTCCGGCTCTTCCGTTTCGTCGATGAGCGCCGCGCCCACGATCTGTTCGCCCTTGGCCACATTAAAGATGCGCACGCCGGACGATCCGCGCCCTGAGATCGAGAAGCCTTCGTGGTTTTCGAACCCACCTTCGACGAGGTGCCGTAATTTGATCGGCATGCGAATAAGCTTCGCCTGGTCGGTTACGAGCATAAGCTGTGATCCATGCTTTACCGGGAAACTGGCGACAACCGGGCCGTTCCGGTCGGGATTGCTCGACGGTTCCCCGATGTTGGTCAGACCCATCCCGCCTCTTCCGATCGTACGGTATTCGTACGAGGAGGAAATTTTACCGTAACCGTTCGCAGTGAGCGTCAAGATGAACTCTTCTGTTTCGGCCAGCTCCGCTGCTTTTTCCGCGTCCAGTGTCGTCCGGTTGTCATTGTTCTTCCAATAGGCCGCCCGCAGGTAGGATTCGCGCACTTCCGTATCGCGTTCTCCCGCATCAAGAACGGTCATGGAAACGACCTTCTGACCGTCCTTCAGTTTCATGCCGCGCACACCGATACCGGTCCGGCTCTTCGTTTCGCGAGCATCCGTTGCGGAGAACCGGATAGCCTTGCCGGAGTCAGACGCCAGGAAAATTTCCTGATCTTCGGTAAGCAGTTCGACACCAATCAGGCGGTCCCCGCTGTCTTCGACAAAGCCCATGGCGTATTTGCCGTTGCTGGGAACGTTCGTGAACGAGTCCATCGAATTGCGCCGCACCATTCCTTGCTCGGTCGCGAACACGATATTGAGCTTCGACCACTCGCCTTCGTCTTCGGGAAGGGCCAGGACATTGGTCACGCGCTCATCTTCGCCAAGGGGCAGCAGGTTGACCATGGGGCGCCCCTTGGTCTGCGGGCTTCCTTCGGGAAGCTTCCATACTTTCTTGCGATACACGCGCCCGGTGTTCGTGAAGAACAGGACCGGATTGTGCGTCGAAGTGACGAACATCTCGACGACTGCGTCTTCATCCTTCGTGGCCATGCCACTACGCCCTTTGCCACCACGCGCCTGGGCGCGGAACGAATCGAGCGGTGTCCTCTTGATGTAACCGCCATGCGTAACAGTGACAACCATCTCCTCACGTTCGATCAGGTCTTCGTCGTCGATGCCATCCCAAGCCGGCGCGATCTCGGATACGCGGGGGGTCGCATAAGACGCTTTGATCTCTTCCAGCTCGCCGCGCATTACGCCATACAGTTTGACCCGATCAGCCAGGATCGAGAGATATTCCTCGATCGACAAAGCCAATTCCTTGAGCTCGTCACCGATTTCGTCACGGCCAAGCGCGGTAAGGCGATGGAGGCGTAGGTCCAGGATCGCCTTAACCTGGCGCTCGGACAGGCGGTATGTTCCGCCTTCTTGTTCGGCATTCGGCTCGATTGCTTCGACCAGACGAATATACTGCGCGATGTCCCCTATCGGCCAATCTTTGGTCAGGAGGCGGGCACGAGCCTCGGCCGGGGTGGGGGCGCTGCGGATCATGGCCACGACTTCATCGAGGTTGGACACGGCAACGACCAGGCCCAGCAAGATGTGCGCCCGGTCTCGCGCCTTGTTCAACTCGAACTTGGTGCGGCGAGTGATAACCTCTTCACGGAACGAGATGAATGCCTGGATAAACTCGCGAAGAGTAAGAACTTCGGGGCGGCCGCCACTGATCGCCAACATATTGGCAGGGAAACTCGCCTGAGCGGGAGTATAGCGCCAAATCTGGTTGAGGACGACTTCAGGCGATGCATCGCGCTTGAGGTCCACGACGACGCGAACACCCTTACGGCTCGACTCGTCGCGGATGTCGGAGATGCCTTCGATCCGCTTATCTTTAGCAGCTTCGGCAATTTTCTCGACAAGTCCGCTCTTACCGACCTGGAACGGGATTGATGTCAGGACGATTGACTTGCGGTCCCCGCGCTTTTCCTCGATTTCATGCCGTGCGCGCTGAAGAATGGAACCGCGGCCGGTCGTATAAGCCGCGCGGGCACCAGATTTGCCGAGGATAAGCGGTGCGGTTGGAAAATCGGGGCCGGGAATGATCTCGAACAATTCTTCGCTCGTGATCGCCGGATTGTCCATATAGGCGAAACAGCCGTCGATCACCTCACCGAGGTTATGCGGCGGAATGTTGGTTGCCATGCCGACCGCGATGCCGCCGGCGCCATTGACCAACAAATTCGGGAAGCGCGCCGGAAGGACCGTCGGCTCTCTGCGAGAACCATCGTAATTGTCTGCGAAGTCGACAGTGTCCTTGTCGAGATCGTCGAGCAAGGAATTGGTCACCCGGGCAAGACGCGCTTCGGTATAGCGCATCGATGCTGGGGGGTCGGGGTCCATGGAACCGAAGTTACCCTGGCCATCGATCAAGGGAACGCGAAGAGACCAATCCTGCGTCATGCGGGCAAGCGCATCGTATATGGCAGCGTCACCGTGAGGGTGATAATTACCCATCACGTCCCCGACGATTTTCGCGCTCTTGCGGAACGGCCGTCCGGCGACGAAGCCACCTTCATTACTGGCAAATAGGATGCGGCGGTGAACCGGTTTAAGGCCGTCACGCACGTCAGGAAGGGCACGGCTCACGATCACGCTCATCGCGTAATCGAGATAGCTCGTCTTCATTTCCTCGACGATGTCGATGCGGGTGTGTTCTTCGCCGCCCGGAACGGGGGAATCGATCGTGTCGATGTCGTCAGCCAAAGCTAAAACAATCCATATGCTGTGTAAGACAGGTCTTTAGATGAAAACCCTAGGCCAGATGACCGGGATGCGCCACCGAACCCGGGAACCGAAGCCCCATCTGCAGCGCTTTTTCCACATATGGGTGTTATCTGGCCTGAAGATAAGGATGAACTGCGCTCATGGGCGCTATTCAAATCTCGTTCAGGGCGGAAACCTCACATTATTTGCAATGAAAGCGCGGACGCGGCAATGGCCTACCCGATGAACCCAATATCGGTGCAAGAGCCGTGCTTTACCTTATTATCCTTGGGAGTTTTTGAATGATTTTCACTCGCCTCAACAAGTCCTCGCGGCCCTCTACGGCCATTGCAATGGCGCTTGTTATCGCTGGAACGGGCGCCCTGGGCGCGACTGCACTGGAAGCCCCGGCCTTCGCTCAGAAGAAAAAGAAAGAAGAAAAGGAAGAGAAGGGGCAGTACAGCAAGGAATTCCTTGCTGCTTACCAGCCGTTCGACGAGATCCAGAAATCCGAAGCACCGGACGCTGCGGCAGCAAAGGCTGCGGTTCCTGCATTGGTCGCAGCCACGTCGAGCCCCGACGAAAAGCGCGCGACTGGTGGAGCTCTCTTCAATATCGGCAATAAGATTGGTGACGAGGACATGCGCCTTCGTGGCCTTGAACTCATGATGGAGAGCGGGACCCTCGAACCGGGGCTCGCTGGACAAATTGGCTTCGCAGCCTATCAGGCTTACAGCGCCAGAAATGACATCCCGGCAGCACGCCAGGCTCTCGAAAGCGCCATCGCAGCCAATTATTCAACGACCGCGACGATGTCCGATGGATCGCAAAAGACTATCGGAACGCCGGAAATGCAGCGGATGATTGCCGATCTTTACTTCAACGCCGATCAGACACAGGAAGGTCTGGCTTACGTTAGTGAGACGGTGAACAGCCTGAAAGCTGCTGGTGAGCCAGTTCCCGAGCAACTGATCCGCGTGGGCTTGGCGCAGGCTTACGAAAACAACTTGCAGCCGCAGTCGCGTGAATACGTCGCCATGCTTGCCGAGAATTATCCCAGCCCGGCTGTTTGGGGCGACGCGGTAATCATCACCTTGAACTCAGGCGGCTACGCCAATGCCGACGCGCTGGATCTGTTGCGCCTCTCGCGCCGTCTTAACAGCTATAACGATACGCGAGTTCTGGCTGAATACATCGAACTACTGGACTCGCGCCGTTACCCTGGCGAGGTCGTGGCGGCGATCGACGAAGGCTTTGCGCTTAGCAATGTCGATAAGAGCGACCCCTTCCTGATCGAATCCCGCAAGGAAGCTGCTGGCCGTGTGTCTGCTGACCGTCAGGGCCTGTCGTCACTGGCCGCCGATGCCCGCAAGTCGGGAGCAACTTTGAAGACACTGGTTGTGGCGGGTGACACCTTCCTCAGCTACGATCAGCCGGCCGAAGCAGAAGAGTTTTACACGAAGGCTCTAGGTATGAGCGGTGTGGAAACTCCGGTTGTCCTTACCCGCCTCGGGATCGCACAGTTCGACCAGGGCAAGTATTCCGAAGCTGGCGAGACCTTCCGCAAGGTCGAAGGCGCGCGGAAGGATATCGCCAACCTCTGGGCAATTTATGCTGCTCAAAAGGGCGGCATGTAAGAACGCTTCGAGTTTAAGGCTCTTAATCTACGGCGTGGGTTCATCGAACCCGCGCCGTTTTCAATTAGCGTAGCCGCTTTACATAGAGGGTGTTGTCGCGGCGCTCGACCTTGAATTGGTCCATGGCTTCAAGCAAATCTGAAAGACGCTTGAAGCCGTAATTGCGCACATCGAAGCTGGATCGGTTTCCAGCCAAACTGCCGACCTCTCCCATTTGCGCATATCCTTCATCATCGCGCTTCGCCGCCTTCCAGGCTGTGCCAAGAAGTTCGACCAGTTCTTCGTCGATCTGGCCACTGTCTTTGGTTTTCTTGCTCTTCTCCGACGCGGGCTCTTCATCTGCACCCGCAATAAGCGCGTCGATATCTATGAAACGTGTGCATGCGCTTTTGAAAGCATCTGGCGTCTTGTTCTTACTGCCGAAGCCGTAAACAATCAGCCCGTCCTGACGAAGCCGCGTAGCCAGCGGAGTGAAATCGCTGTCCGAACTCATGATGCCGAAGCCGTCCACCTTGCCTTGATAAAGCAGGTCGATGGCGTCGATCGTCATCGCCATGTCTGTTGCGTTTTTGCCCGCAGTGAGATCGAATTGCTGCTGCGGACGGATACCAAACTTGTGCGTTATCGTACCCCATTTCGCGAGATTGTTCTTTGCGAAATTTCCATAAGCCCGCTTGATGTTGACCTGCCCAAGCTCAGCCATGACGGTAAGGACTGGATCGATACCGCGCGGCGAAGTGTTGTCCGCGTCGATGAGAAGGGCAATGTTCTTGAGTTCTTTATCCGACATGGCCGCTCACATGACGGGCAAGGTCAGATCGCGCAAGTCATTCGGCAGCGAAGAATTCATCCTTTTCATTATCGAGCAGGCGCAGAATTCCATCGGAAATTGCAAAATGGGCCCCGCGAAGGGATAATTCCGCATTCGACACCTTGTCAGCGACGTAGGGGAAAGTCTGTAAATTCCGAATGCTGACTTTCACCGCTTCGAGTTCCATCGCCAATTCGGCTTCCCGCCCTTCTGTCCCAAGTTTTTGCGCAATGGGGGCTCGCGCTTCATCGAGCATGTCGACCCAGTGCGCTACGTGCCCACCTTGGCCAAGCTCGTTCCCGTAAAGGTCCTGAGTAAGAGCAGCTTTGCACCCACCGCACAGTCCGTGGCCCATCACGACGATCTCTTTCACCTTCAGAAACTGTACCGCGAACTCGACCGCCGCCGAAACACCGTGACGACCGGGAGTGGTTTCGAATGGGGGGACCAAGGCGGCGACATTACGGACTACAAAGATTTCTCCAGGTGCAACGTCGAGGATTTGCGCGGGGTCTACGCGGCTGTCAGAGCAGGAAATGACCATCACCTGAGGTGACTGGCCCTCGGCAAGTTGCTGCCATCTTTCACGTTCATCCTGCCAGCCGGTAGAACGAAAGTGCCGATAGCCGTCAATCATCTGCTCGAAAGTCTTCATGGAAACGCTGCTGCCCCGAAAGATGTAACAAGGCAAGGGGGCGAATCGTCGCCCGAATTGCATACTTATGCGAGGTTGCGGGAAGGGACCTTCGAGCCTAGATGGGGCGCGACATGAATGATCTCTCATCCACACCGAAGTCACCCAGCGAACCTCCGCGCAAGGCTCGCAAGCCGGACTGGATCCGGGTCAAGGCCCCTGTAAGTAAGGGCTATCACGAGACGCGCAAACTCATGCGCGACCTTTCGCTGAACACGGTCTGTGAAGAAGCTGCGTGTCCGAATATAGGCGAATGCTGGGACAAGAAACACGCTACGGTCATGATCTTGGGCGATGTGTGCACCCGGGCATGTGCGTTCTGCAACGTGAAAACCGGTATGCCTCGACTGGTGGATCCGATGGAGCCGGAGAACGTCGCCATCGCAGCCGGTCAGATGGGCCTTAATCACATCGTCATTACGAGCGTTGACCGCGACGACTTGCCGGACGGCGGCGCTGATCAGTTCGTTAAGGTCATAAAGGCACTTCGGCGAGAGACGCCCGACACAACCATCGAGATACTTACTCCTGATTTCCGCGGTAAAATGCGCGCCGCGGTTGAGAAGATCTGCGAGGCAGGCCCGGATGTATACAATCACAACTTGGAAACCGTACCGCGTCTGTACCCTACAATACGCCCAGGTGCCCGTTACTATGCGTCACTGCGTCTCCTGGAGGAAGTGAAAGCGCATGACCCGCTGATCTTTACCAAGTCGGGCATTATGCTGGGTCTGGGTGAACAGCGCCTGGAAGTTCATCAAGTGATGGACGACATGCGAAGCGCCGACGTGGATTTTGTAACGATGGGACAATATCTGCAGCCAACGGCCAAACATGCCAAGGTTGAAGACTTCGTTACGCCCAAGGCATTCGCTGCTTATGGCTCGATCGCGAGGGCGAAAGGCTTTCTTCAAGTCGCTTCCAGTCCGTTGACACGGTCCAGCTATCATGCCGGCGATGATTTCGCGGTCATGAAAGCGGCCCGCGAAGAACGTTTGGCAAAGGAGAAGGCGAGGGCGCAAGCCTGATGCCGGGAATACGTGAAACACGGCGACTTCCGTACAGCTGCGAACAAATGTTTGATCTGGTCGCGGACGTCGAAAACTATCCCAAATTCTTGCCTTGGGTCGTAGCAACCCGAATACGCAAAGATAGTACGACCGAGATGGAAGCAGACATGCTCGTCGGTTTCAAAGCGATCCGCGAGAAGTTCACGTCGCGAGTTATCAAGCGGCGGCCCGACCAAATCGAAGTTTTCTATGTCGACGGACCATTGCGCGATCTAGACAACAAATGGAATTTTGTCTGTCTGCCTGATGGCGGGTGCGAAATCGAGTTTTCTGTCGACTTCACCTTTCGCAATGCTGTGTTCGAAGCGCTTGCAGGACAGTATTTCGACCGGGCGTTTCGCAAGATGGTCGAGGCCTTCGAGAAACGTGCCGATGAATTATATGGGCGCGAGAACGCCGCCGCTAACCTTTAGGGCAGAAGCAGTTCCAGCGCGCAAATCGTAGCTTCGCGCCGAATGTCCGCGCGTGAAGTTTGCCCAAATTGTTTGAGTTCGCCTTCTGGTTCCCCCTCCGCACCGCGAACAACACGAGCGAATACGACCGTTCCAACCGGTTTCAATGGGGTGCCACCGGTCGGTCCCGCTACACCGCTGATGGCGACTGCTACATCGGCATTACTATGGGCCAAAGCGCCTTTAGCCATAGCCCAAGCGCAGGCGATGGAAACCGCCCCGAAGGTTTCGATAATGTCCAACGGGACATCGAGAACCTCCATCTTAGCTTCGTTCGAATAGGTGACGAAACCTCGATCTACTACGGCCGATGATCCGGCAATCTCTGTCAGGGCCGCAGATACGAGCCCACCCGTGCAACTCTCGGCAAGAACAACTTTTCGGCCTTGGGCCTTATTCTGGCTTACCACGCGCTCGGCTAGGGTTTCGATGTCGTCAGGCAGAAGTTTGGTGAGCGTCATTGGCGCATCCCTTCCGTCAATTGCGAACCACGGTTGCTACGGCCTGCGCCGCGATTCCTTCTCCACGACCTGCAAATCCGAGTTTTTCAGTTGTAGTCGCTTTGACCGATATGGTTTGTATTCCGACGCCAAGCAACTCGGCTAACCGAACCCGCATGGCTTCACGATGCGGACCAATCTTTGGAGCCTCGCAAATAATTGTAAGGTCGACATTTCCGATGCGAAATCCGGAATCATTTACCAGCAGGGCTGCGTGTTTCAAAAATCGATCACTGCTCGCACCTTTCCACTGGGGATCGGAGGGAGGGAAATGGCTGCCGATGTCACCATTTGCAATTGCGCCGAGCAATGCATCGACAATGGCATGGATCGCGACGTCAGCATCACTATGGCCTGCCAGCCCGTAATCCGACTCTATCTTAATTCCACCCAGCCACAACTCCTCGCCAGCGGCCAGCCGGTGGACGTCGAACCCTGTACCGATCCGAACGGGGGGATGTGGCTCCATGAAGTCCTCCGCAAAGGTCAGCTTCTTCAATCTTTCATCACCCTCAATAAGCGCGATTATGCCTCCAGCAGCTTGAAGCACCTGTGCATCATCTCCGGCAGTTGGCGCTTCAGGCCAAGCTCGGTGCGCTTCTACGATGGCATCATACTGGAATGCCTGCGGTGTCTGCACCCGTCGCAAGCTTTCCCGATCTGCCGGTCCAGCCATCAACCCCGATTGTTCGGCAATGATGCTGTCGACTATCGGTAAGACCGGAATTGCACCGGGATAAGTTTCTAAAGCGGACAGGAGCTTCTCGATGATTGGATAAGGCAAATCCGGGCGGGCGGCATCGTGAATAAGCACGTGTCCTGCGCCATCGAGAGCTTCGAGTCCGTTGGCTACCGACTGCTGGCGTGTTTCGCCACCGGTAACGACGTGCCACCTATCAAGACCCTTCAGGCAGTTCGCGGCGAGTTCGTCAGAACCGTCCGAAATGACTATGACGACCGAATGGGCGCCGGCATCGAGCATCGCTTCGACGGAATGCCGCAGAACTGGCTTCCCCCGCCACAGCGTGAACTGCTTCGGTAAGGCCTGTTCCGCGCGCACGCCTTTCCCGGCTGCTACAACGATGGCGGAGAAGGAGGGTAGGGCGGTCGCATGTTCCATAGGCCTTCCGCCCGCTAGCGGCTTGAGGTTTGCGCCGCAACGGACTATGTGCGTGCCCAATATTTAGGCATTATCCATTATGACGTTACAAACCCTTAAACAGGCGCCTCCAAAACCGATCTTGGTCGGAAAAGTTGCGATCGACACTCCGGTGATCCTTGCGCCGATGACGGGCGTGACGGACTTGCCATTCCGCAAGCTGGTCCGAAGGTACGGTTCGGGCCTCAATGTTACCGAGATGATCGCTAGCGAGGCCGCCATCCGGGAAACGAGACAGTCTGTTCAAAAAGCGGCGTGGGATCCGATCGAAGAACCGGTATCCATGCAATTGGTCGGCTGCGATCCATACAGCATGGCAGAAGCTGCCAAGCTGCAGCAAGACAATGGCGCCGATATTATCGACATCAACTTCGGATGCCCGGTACGAAAGGTCGTCGGCCAGTTGGCGGGCTCGGCGCTCATGCGCGAAGTCGGCCTTGCTGCGAGATTGATGGAAGCGACGGTTAAAGCGGTTGATGTGCCAGTTACCGTGAAGATGCGGATGGGATGGGATCATGGCGATCTTAACGCACCTGAATTAGCACGCATTGCCGAGGATCTTGGCATTAAGATGGTCACGGTACATGGCCGCACGCGCAACCAAATGTACAAGGGCAGCGCGGATTGGAACTTCGTCCGTCGCGTGAAGGATACGGTTTCCATCCCCGTTATCGTCAATGGGGACATCTGTACCGTAACTGATGCTGGACTGGCTCTCGAACAGTCAGGCGCGGATGGTTTAATGATTGGCCGGGGGGCTTACGGGAAACCGTGGCTTCTGGCTCAGGTGATGCACTGGTGGCATACCGGCGAAACTATAGAGAGCCCGAGTTTCGACGAGCAATATGAAGTCGTGCTAGAACACTATCAGGACATGCTTGAGCTTTATGGAGAACAAGTCGGGGTCAAGATCGCCCGCAAACATCTCGGTTGGTACACGAAGGGAATGCACGGTTCGGCCGAGTTCAGGAACAGGGTGAATTTCATCGACCAACCCAATGATGTGATTGACGAAATTAAAAGGCTTTACGAGCCATTTATCCGTCGGCGGGCGGCGTGAACCCAATTGAGGGCGCGCCTGATGCGACCACGCAAATATCGAACTTAATTTTCGCTGTCCTTCTCATCGATGGAGCCGGGCGCATAGTTCAGGCTAATCCCGCGGCGGAGGAACTGCTTGGCCGCAGTGCTACTCGGCTCCTCGACGCGAACCTCGCCCAAACCCTAAGAATAGATAGCGATAGGTTGCGCAATAGCCTGCAGGCGTCCGATGCGAAAGTGATCGCAAGAGGTGTGTCGACAAATGCAGGCGTCGAACCCCGAGTATTGAACATTACCAGCTCCCCCATTCCCAGCCACCCTGGGTGGCGTGTGATCACCCTTTCAGACGTTGGACAGGAGGGAACGGAAGAAGTCGATGCAGACCGGGTAGAACTTCGCGCTCCTGCAGTCCTGGCACACGAGATCAAAAACCCGTTGTCTGCAATTCGTGGTGCAAGTCAGCTTCTTTCTCGCCGTGCGTCAGAGCGTGATCGGCCACTTGCTACAATGATAGAGGGCGAGGTCGACCGCATCGCCAAGCTTGTGGATCGAATGCAACAATTGGGCAGTCGCAACCATGTCCAAACCGAGCCGTGCAACCTTCATGCGGCAATCCGCTCAGCGATGGAGACGGTTAGGGCAGGACGGGAAGACAATTGCGAATTGGTAGAAGAATTCGATCCATCCCTTCCCCCGGTGGAGGCAGATCGGGGTGCTCTCGAGCAGGTTTTGATCAACCTTTTGGCCAATGCTTGCGATGCCAGCGCGGATCTTGATTCCGCTCAGATTGTGGTTCGGACGCGTTTCGTCAGCGGCTTGGTTTTTTCAGCCATCCGGTTCGGCAAGGCAACGCGAATGCCTATCGAGATAACTGTCAGCGACAAAGGGCCGGGTTTGCCGCCTGAGTTGAGAGACCATGCTTTCGAGCCTTTCGTTTCTGGGAAAAAGAATGGTCAGGGGTTAGGTCTTGCTCTGGTACGAAAGCTCCTCCGAGACATGGGGGGGCGCATCGTATACGAGCGTGACGAGCGTGCCGGTCTCACACACTTCCGGATGAATTTGTCAGTCGCAAACAGGATAGATGCATGAAACATACCGTCCTGTTGGTAGAAGACGATCGCGCGATCTCCACCGTAATATCGGAAGCTCTGCAAGACGAAGGTCTGGCTGTGACCGCTTGCAGCTCTATCGCGCATCGAGATGAATTGATTGCAAAGAAACAGTTCGACGTGATGCTGACCGACATCATGCTTGATGACGGCGACGGGCTCGAAACAATCGGCGACGTCCACGATGCCGCTCCCAATATGCCAATTATCGTACTCTCAGCGCAGAATACGTTGGATACTGCGATCAGAGCCAGCGATAGCAAGGCATTCGAGTATTTTCCCAAGCCATTTGACCTCGACCAACTGGTCGAAGCAGTACTCCAAGCGGTCGCGAAAAATCCTCCAAGGGAAAATCAAACAAATAAGGACGAAGCTGGTACTCTGCCTCTAATCGGGCGCAGTATGGCCATGCAGGATGTTTACCGCATGATTACCCGAGTCCTGCGAAACGACCTGACGGTCCTTGTTACCGGGGAAAGCGGGACGGGCAAGGAACTTGTTGCAGAGGCCGTACATCAGCTTGGCTCGCGGCGGACCGGACCCTTCGTCGCCGTGAATATGGCGGCTATCCCGCACGATCTCTTGGAGAGCGAGCTATTCGGACATGAGCGGGGAGCGTTCACTGGTGCCCATTCGCAATCTATCGGCAAATTCGAGCAGGCTAATG
The DNA here is from genome assembly GCA_947504155.1 of uncultured Erythrobacter sp. Lineage (GTDB taxonomy): Bacteria > Pseudomonadota > Alphaproteobacteria > Sphingomonadales > Sphingomonadaceae > Qipengyuania. The sequence goes on along the minus strand of CANNGF010000001.1, from coordinate 288,839 downwards.
GCGGGACGCTTTTCTTGGATGAAATCGGAGAGATGCCAGCTGACGCACAAACACGTCTGTTGCGAGCCCTTCAGGCCGGAAAGATAAGGCGGGTAGGGGGGCGCCAAGAAATCGGGGTCAATGTGCGGATTATCGCGGCCACGAACCGCAAACTGCCAAGTTTGATCTCTGAGGGCCGTTTCCGTGAGGACTTGTATTACCGTCTCAACGTAGTTCCGATACATCTTCCTCCGCTAAGAGATCGCCGCGAAGATGTCGGAGCGCTCGCGCGGCACTTTCTAGCGCAGGCCAAGGACGAAGGTCTACCATCACACACAATCAGCGACGAAGCACTCGAAGCTCTTTCGTCTTACCGATGGCGTGGTAATGTCAGAGAGTTACGCAACGTAATTTTCCGTCTTGCCCTCTTGGCGAGGGACGATGTGATCGATGGCAGTTTGGTGAACGATGTGCTGTTCACCACGGGCGGCAGGGAGGTCGTTAGAGAGGGAAGCCCTTTCACTCTTGCTCTCGCAGAATGGATGGGGTTGGAACATCCTCCGCCAGGGACATTGTATCAGCAGGCAATCGCGGCTTTTGAGAAACCCTTGCTCGAACACGTATTAAGAGAAGCCGCCGGAAACCAGCTACGTGCCTCCCGGCATTTGGGTATAAATCGCAACACTTTGCGAAAGAAACTTAGTGATTTAGGAATAAGCGCTGACCACTACATTCAGCGCGGATGAGGTGCTTCTCGTCTTTTTGTGCTTGCAATATTGCAACACTAGCGATGTAAGCCGGTCACGATGGCAACACAGGCGGCTACTCGGACAGGTCACACGCCGCGCTGGTGGCGTAGGTTCATTGTAGCCTCTAGAAGGGCGAATCTTTTCACCCTTATCGAAATAACAGCCATCATAGTTTTTGTGGTCATGGTGGGTACCACTTGGGCTGCTTTCACTACTGCGCCGCCAAATGGGCAGCTTCTTCCTAGTGGCCAAGTCGCAATGCTGTTGATCGGCACACTTCTGCCAGCGATGGCAATTCTGATTTTGGCCGGTCGCAGACTTGCACTGAAGCGCGCGGCGGGCAGCACGGCGCGATTACACGTTCGATTAGTGTTCTTCTTCTCAATGGTTGCGGCTGTCCCGACTCTTTTGGTCGTCGCCTTTGCTGCGGTCTTATTTCAGTCCGGGGTTGATTTCTGGTTTTCCGATAATTCGCGCGGACTGATGAAGAACGCCAATGAACTGGCCGAGAGCTATTACGAAGATAACCAGCTGGATCTGGGGCAGGAAACCATATCGATGGCGATGGATATGCGGGCCAACCTGCAGCAAATCGCGGTGACGGATCCAGACTTCATGTTGGTTTACGAATATCAGGCGCAGCCTCGCGATGTTGTTGAAAGTGCAATCCTCCAAGCGATGCCAGATGGTAGCGTTCGAACCGCAGTGCTCTACAATATCAGCGAAGGTACCGACCCCGTCGCTTTCACCGAGCAAAGCCTTTCTGAATTGAGGGCAGGGCAAACAGTCGCAGTTCGCGGAAGTTCCGAGCGGATCGAAGCGATTGCGCCTATCGATCGGCAAGCGGGCATTTATCTTTACACTGCTCGCAATGCGGAAGCATCTGGCTTTCGAAGCTGGGAAAGTGCTCGTTCGATCTCGAGTGCGTACGATGACCTTACAGCACGCGCGAGAGCTCTACAATTGCGCTTCAACGTAGCCCTTTTCTTCGTTAGTCTATCGCTGGTGGGGCTGGCCGTTTGGTTCGCATTAAAATTTGCTGATCGCCAAGTCGAGCCGCTCACTGATCTTGTTGCTGCGGCAAGAGAGGTGGGCGCCGGCAATTTTAGAATGCGAGTTGATGGAAGGACAGGGGCCGATGAAATTGGTCTTCTCAATCGCGCCTTCAATAGAATGACTGCGCAACTCGAAAAGCAAACGGACGCGTTGGTTTCAGCCAACGAGGAACTAGAGGAGCGCCGCAGTTTCATTGAAGCCGTCTTGGAATCGGTCAGCGCGGGTGTGATTACAATCGATGGTGAGAGGCGCGTCCTGTTGATGAATGCGCCCGCTCAAAGCATCCTTCTTGACACAGACGAAGGTGATAGCGCGCCCGAAACTCTGGATCAGATGGCCCCTCAAATCGCAGCGATGGTTGTGGCCAATCTTGATAAAGGCGTGGTCAGCCACGCGCGCCATGGGGAGATGATGACCCTTGCGGTGAAACTCGTACGCGAGGGTACGGGGCACGTCATCACCTTCGAGGACATTACTCGTCAATTGCTCGATCAACGGCAGGCTGCTTGGTCGGACGTGGCGAGGCGTATCGCTCATGAAATCAAGAATCCGCTGACTCCTATTCAACTCGCGACAGAGCGCCTCAAGCGTAGATACCGCAAGCAAATCGAGCAGGATGGCGAATTGTTCGACGAACTTACAAATACCATTGTTCGGCAGGTGGGGGATTTGCGGAAAATGGTCGATGAGTTCTCGAGCTTTGCGCGTTTACCGAAACCGGTCTTCCGATCTGAAGATGCGATTGATCTAGTGCGGCAATCCATATTCCTTCAAGAGGTGGCAAATCCCGACATCAATTATAGTCTTTCAAATGCAGTCGAAGGGCCGCTGAAGGTCCAGGCCGATCGCCATCAATTGGGTCAGGCGGTAACCAATATTCTTAAAAACGGCGCTGAGGCGATTGAAGCTCGGGCTGCACATGCCGAGCCCGATTTCCGCGGCCGGATTGCGGTAGAAGTTGCACAAGACGATCGATATATCATGATCGGGGTCTCGGATAATGGCATAGGTTTGCCCCAAGATCGCGAACGTATTTTGGAACCATATGTAACGACACGTGCGAAAGGCACGGGTCTCGGGCTCGCAATCGTAAACAAGATAGTAGAAGAGCACGGTGGAGAACTGTCATTCTCCTCTGCCGAGGGTGGCGGGACAAAGGTTCTACTCAAGTTCGCCCGAGACCCACATGGTGTTGCAAGCGCCAGCGAGAAAAATTCAGACGAACATACTGGAATTAGATAATGGCTTTGGACATTCTTATTGTCGACGATGAACGCGACATCCGCGAACTCGTGGCGGGTGTTCTGAGCGATGAGGGCTACGAATGCCGTACTGCAGCGGACAGCACTTCAGCGTTGCAGGCAGTTGATGAGAAGCGCCCGAGCCTCGTCCTCCTCGATGTGTGGCTACATGGAAGTCAATTGGATGGCCTCGAAGTACTCGATGCTATCAAGGCCCGCGAACCGGAATTGCCTGTCATTATTTTTTCGGGACACGGGAATATCGATACGGCAGTGAGTGCCGTTAGCCGCGGCGCAATGGATTTCATAGAAAAGCCGTTCGAAGCCGAACGCCTCCTCCTTCTCGTGGAGCGCGCAACCGAAACCGAAAAACTGCGGCGGGAAAATAGTCGTCTTCGAGCAAAAACGATAGAGACAGGTGAGTTTACGGGAAACTCTGTTGCTATCAATTCGGTACGAGCGATGCTCAAGCGCGTTGCGCAAACTGGCAGTCGCATATTGATAACCGGTCCTGCAGGTGCGGGCAAAGAAGTTGCTGCGCGGCTGCTACACAGTTGGTCTACTCGAGCCGATAAGCCATTCGTCACTGTCAATTCGGCTCGAATTACACCGGAGCGTTTCGAGGAAGAGCTGTTCGGGGAAGAGAACGAGGGCAAGCTCATCCGCCCCGGACTGCTTGAAAGCGCAGACGGAGGTACGCTTTATCTCGATGAGATAGCCGATATGCCACTGTCCACACAGGCGCGAATTTTGCGTGTGCTAACAGAACAAAGTTTCGTACGGGTGGGGGGCAGTCGGCAAATCGGTGTTGATGTACGCGTCGTCTCATCTTCCGCGCGCGACCTTTCCAAAGAGATGGAAGAAAAGAGTTTCCGCGAGGATCTCTTCTACCGCCTGAATGTCGTCCCCGTCGAAATTCCATCTCTTGCTGAAAGACGTGATGATATTCCGGCTCTAGCAGAGTATTTCTTCGCTCGATACGCGGCGGAACAAGGTATCAGACCTCCGAAAATTAGCGAAGAGGCCATGGCCGCACTTCAGGCTTATGATTGGCCAGGTAATGTACGCCAATTAAGAAACGTGGTTGAAAGAACTATCATTCTCACTCCTAGAGACAAGATCGACACGATCGAGGCGGAAATGCTGTCGGAGGAAGTTACCGGTGGAGGCGACAGCGGGAGTTCCGGAGTGGCGGGTCTTATGGGGGCTCCTCTTCGAGAGGCACGCGAAAGTTTTGAACGAGAGTATCTTTCTGTGCAGATCCGTCGCTTCTCAGGAAACATTTCGAAAACGGCCAGTTTTATCGGCATGGAGCGGTCTGCATTGCATCGCAAATTGAAGCTACTTGGAATGGTAGAGCGGAAAGAAGCCGATCGAAAGTAGCTTGGCCAAGTATGCTGTCGGATAAGCATATTTTTTATTCGTTGCTGTATACGCCAGGCACAAGCAAAGAGGATTGATCAGGTTAACGAAGTCAGTGCCCGGATGCCGGTGGGAGCATCCAGATTGCGGTCGGAGCCGATCGCCAAGAAAAGGAGACACAAAGATGTCCGGCGAAAAAACGTTATCTGCTCGACCACGATTGGATAAAGTGGCGAGCCACAAAGGCAAGGCGCCAAGCCTTCAAGATGCGTTTCTCAATCTACTAAGGAAAGAGAAAACACCCGTAACTGTCTTTCTCGTAAAGGGAGTGAAGTTGCAGGGAATAGTAACTTGGTTTGACAATTTTTCCATCCTGCTCCGCAGAGATGGCCAATCTCAACTTGTTTACAAGCATGCGGTTAGCACAATTATGCCGGGACAGCCTATCGATGCGGCGCAATTCGCCAGCCAAGGGTCCGGCGCAAAGCAGCGTCTTCTTCAAGATGTTTTTTTGAGCCGTGTTCGGGAAGCTCACGCGCAGGTTACGATGTTTCTAGTGAACGGTGTGATGCTGCAGGGCAAAATTGCAGCATATGATTTATTTTGCATGTTGCTGGAACGCGAAGGCTACGTGCAGCTTGCGTATAAGCACGCTGTATCCACCATCCAACCTGCCGAGCCGGTAGATTTGACTGAAGACTGGGAAGAGGACGAAAACTGAGCTTCGACGACGACCTTTTGGGCGAAGTCTCGCGCGGTGCGCGGGCTCTCGTCGTATGCCCGGACATTCGCGGTCAATCATACGATCTTGATGCGGAAAATCGGCTCCAAGAAGCGGAAGGTCTGGCGCTTGCTATCGGCATCAAGATTGCAGAAAGCTTCGTGCTTCCAATCCGTGAGGTTCGGCCGAACCTGTTGTTTGGTGCCGGCCAAGTCGAAAATATCCGCATCTCCTGCGAGCAAAATGAAGCGGAATTGGTAGTTGTCGATGGTGCTCTTAGCCCTATTCAGCAACGCAATTTGGAAGAGAAACTTTCTCGAAAAGTTATCGATCGCACTGGATTGATACTAGAAATTTTTGGTGAGCGAGCCGCCACTGCGGAAGGGCGACTGCAGGTCGAACTGGCCCATCTCGATTACCAGCAAAGCAGGCTCGTTCGCAGCTGGACGCACCTTGAACGCCAACGCGGGGGCTTCGGCTTCCTTGGCGGGCCGGGTGAGACCCAGATTGAAGCTGACCGGCGAATGATCCGGCAACGAATGGGGAGGCTTCGCAAAGAACTCGAGCAAGTACGCAAGACCCGCGGTCTTCATCGAGAGAGGCGCGAGCGTGCGCCGTGGCCAGTGGTTGCTCTTGTGGGCTACACCAATGCCGGCAAGTCCACCCTCTTCAATAATATGACCGGTGCCGAGGTTATGGCCGAAGATCTGCTCTTCGCCACTCTCGACCCAACGATGCGTGCTATTACTCTTCCGGGCGTCGAAAAGGCGATCTTGTCCGACACGGTGGGATTTATTTCAGATCTACCAACTCAATTGGTGGCTGCTTTTCGGGCGACGCTTGAGGAGGTCACCGCTGCAGACGTCATATGCCATGTAAGGGATATTTCAAATCCTTCAGCCGAAGCCCAAAAAGCTCAGGTATTGAGAGTGCTGACTGATTTGGGCGTGATTGACGGGGAGGGGGGTAACTCCACCATTCCTATTCTTGAAGTATGGAATAAGTGGGATTTGCTGGATAGCGAACAGGCCACGCAATTACGAGAGATCGCCGAGAGTTCTGACGATGTGGTGACCCTATCGGCCATCTCAGGCGAGGGCGTAGAAAAGTTTCTTAGTAAACTTGGCGACATGCTTACGGAAAAGGCTTCGGTCAGGAAATTCGAATTGCCCGCCAGTGACGGTCGACGCATTGCTTGGCTTCACGCCCATGGAGAAGTGCTGGAGGAGGCAGATGCTGGTGAAGGAGAAGAGGGACCACTTCGCCGGTTCATAGTTCGCTTAAATCCCAAGGAACTGGGACAGTTCGAAACTCTATGAGCCGCTTTTCTCACGCTCTTTGACCGCCCGCCATAATTTTTCCTGTTCATCGATGGGACGTTTTGAAAAGTCACCCCCAGCTAGTGTCTCCATGGCCCGGAAGCGCCTCTCAAATTTCAAATTTGCTGATCGCAGCGCTTGCTCGGCATCTACCCCATATGCTCGAACCAGATTTACGGCTGCGAAGAGAAAGTCGCCTGCTTCCTCATAAACTTCTTCACCTGTTGCTTCTTTAAGCTCTTCCATCTCCTCAATGACCTTGTTCTGAGGCCCCTCAATATCCGGCCAGTCGAAACCGTGTCTAGCTGCCCGCTTCTGCAACTTATGCGCACGCAGGAGTGCTGGCAGGGCGAGGGCGACACCATCAAGAGCACCTCGCGCTCCTTCCGCAGCACGCTCGGAAGCCTTGAGCTCTTCCCACCGTGTTTCTTTCATTACTCCATCTTCGCTACCGAAAATGTGTGGATGACGGCGCTCCATCTTATCAGCGATGGTTTTTACAACCTCGTCAAACGCGAAATATCCTGCTTCCTCAGCCAAGCGAGCGTGAAAAACCACCTGTAGCAGAAGGTCGCCAAGCTCGCTTTTAAGACCATTGACGTCAGACCGTTCGATTGCATCGGCAACCTCGTAGGCTTCTTCAATCGTGTACGGCGCTATTGTCGAGAAGTCTTGTGCGAGATCCCATTCACAGCCTGCATCTGGGTCACGTAGTTGCGCCATGATACCGAGCAAACGAATTAATTGATCTGTCATCGTTCAAACCTAGCGGGGGCGATGCCATCTCGAAAGAACAATGGCGAGACCTGTTAAACCAATTTCCAAACGAAACATTTTAGCGCAGTTTCGAAAGGAGACTCAACCCATGCGGGGAGTTGGGGCGGGCCGCAACCCCTCAACCTTGTGGAGGGCCGCACCAACTCATGGCACGGCCTCCATAGTTCGAAGCAAGGACCCGCTGCGAAAGCAGCGGGCTCGGTCGCTCGATATCTTCTGAGCGCACGTATTCACCTACAGGCAGATGTTAGGGAGCGCCGTCATCGAAGTGAATGCCTCGCTATTGGGGGAGCGCTGTTATTTCTATTGTTTCCCATCGCACCCTGCTTGATACTGGCTTTGCAGGCATAGATGAACGATGGCGAGGCAGGAAGAGAGCAGCCATGAGTGAGAACGTGAATGCCGGGGGCGCACTGAATACGGTCTTCAACATTGCGAAGGCATGGGGCCTGAGTGAGGACGAAGAGGCGGCCATACTTGGTCAGCCTGATCGCGAAGTCCTCCGCGCCTGGAAGGACGAAAGTGACCCCGAGATCGGCGAAGAGACGAGGCTTCGGATTTCCTACGTCCTCGGAATTTTTCGAGCAATCAACACGCTGCTTCCCATCCCTGAGCGGGCTGACGCATGGATGCGCAAGCCAAACAAGGCACCGATCTTCGGCGGTCGCAGCGCGCTCGATCGGATGACGGATGGCGAAATCGAGGATCTGAAGATCGTTCGGCAATACCTCGATGCAGAAGCACCGCCCTTAGACTACCCCAATCGTATGTTTGGCGTACTCAAAGGCAAAATCGAGATCCCTGATGATTTCGACGAGTTGCCTGATGATATCATTGCCGCAATGGAAGGGCGGTAGCGGCTGAGCGCTACACGAGCAGCCTTTGTGTGGCCATGCGACGGATAAGCATCGATGCCGATCCTGTGAGAGGCATTGCCTTCGGGAGGACGGTCCGTTTCTGGCATCTCCCTCGATAAATCTGATCGACCAAATTTGGGTGGAATGCGGACATCGGGCGTGTAGGATTTGGGGATGACTGCTCGCCCCAAGTTCAAACTTTCGAGGCTCCGTGAAATCGGTTGGGCGAAGTGGGACCCAATTGGACTGGGCAGGACCCACGGTTGGCCCGAAGATGAATACGACAGGTATCTACTCCACGCGGCTGGGCGCTTGGCCCCATCTTGGTGAGCTCACCTGCCAGCGCATCGAAGTTGAAGGCGGCAGCGATCAGCAGGTCAAAGCCGGCATCCATCGCCTCGCGCGCCGCAGCTGTGAGTGCGGGGCGCGAAACGGTGCCGTATTCCGGGCCGACGAAGATCGCGGCGCGGCGAGTATCGCCGGCCTCGCTTGCTTCTTCGTCCTCCACCTCGGTGAGAGACTTCTGGCGCACGGTGCCCTCAGCGACGATGAATTCGCCAGGCCACAGCTTCATCGTCTCGAAAACGAGCCTGTCGTCCTTTGCTCGCTGCTGGACGCCGGAGCGCTTGAGGTTTTCGAGCACCATCTCGGCGAAGTCGGCGCGCTCTCCGCTCTCGCCTTTCTTGGCCCGGCCTTCAGCCGCTTCGATCTCGTCGAACAGGCTGTCGTCCACGTCCACGGCGGGGACGCGGTGGGGGCTGAGGCTCTCGACCGTGAACGGGCCGGCCACGCGGACGCGGGACTTGTCCTCATAGGGCTGGTCATAGAGATATTCAGTGTCAGCCTTGGCGGCGATGCTGGCGTCGATTTCCTGCTGGCGTTCGATGCGCAGCTTCCACCATTCGGCGTGAAGCTTCTCGCATTCCGGGTCGTTCCAGGGATCGACCGGATGTTCGGGCAGCGTGTCGAGCGTGTAGTCGCGCTCCATCACCTCGTTCACAGCGTTTAGCCACTTGGTGCGGGTCGCCGGGCTGGCGCTTTCGTTGCGCGCCTTCTCCAGCGCCTTGGCTGCAGCGTCGGGCCACGGCGCGCCGGGTTCGCGCGGCATGGTCCATTCCTCGAAGGGCGGCAGATCGGGGTCGGAGCCGTCGCGCCCGCGCATCGCGTTGATCTCGGCGCGCAGGGGTTCGAGCTTTTCCTGAGCTTCCTCCCAGATCGTGTCGATCTCGGCATTGTTGGCGACGGTCCGACACCGGTTGTTTCCCTCTTCGCGGACGAAGGGGAGGAGACAACCGGTGTCGCTGAGTGGCTGCGAAGTTGCGAGGCCGACGGCATCGCCGCCGAAGAAATAGGGCTGATGGTTAGAAGTGGCCGGCAAACTGATCGTGCGAGCGCCGCCATTGAGGAAGCTAAGCTGGGAGGCAAAGCGGTGCCCAGGATCGCTACCATGCACGATGCAAAGGGCCTCGAGTTTCGCGCTGTTGCTGTAATGGCATGCGACGACGATGTGCTGCCCGATCCCGAACGCCTGTCAGCCATCGGAGACATTGGTGAAATGCAGGCCGCCTTCGATACCGAGCGCCATCTTCTCTACGTCGCCTGCACACGCGCACGTGACCGGTTGTTGGTGACGGGCCTAGAACCGGGAAGCGAATTCCTAGAAGATTTAAGCACCTCTCAAGGTAGCCTGCGGTAGGCTCAAGGCTTGTCGAACTTTTTCTGGTTCGACGCCAAAGATGTGCTGCAAATCACGATAGGGTGGCGTCCTAAGGGTGCTCTTGGTCGCCCATTGTTAGCACGACGCAGTTCCTTGGGAGGGTTCTTAAGTCGCGTGCTTTCTGGATCGGTCGGGTTTCTAAAATGCTTTCTGAAGCCTGCGAGTACATGTGCATTTCGTTTGTAATGATGCGGTTCGGCATCCGAGATTGTCTTGGACAGGGCTAGTGCTGCACCGAGCCGTTTATGATCTACCACCTCGGGGACATCCCTGACCCGACGTATCTTATCGAAAATCCTGAATGGAATCGATTGCTCATCATAGAGCACGTCAAGGTCGCCTTGCAGGGTTTGGACCACAGATACCTTCGAGCCAACCGCTTTACGAGCAAGAGGACAATCGTCGAGAATGATCTTCAGCTTATTATAGCTCAACGACAGATCCTTGAAGACTTTCCGCTCCACGGCGTAAGTTAGCAGAGCCTTCAAATCAGCATTGGGTGCAGGTCGATAAGCGTCCGCGGGGTCCCGAGGTTCGCGAGCGAAACGTTCATTGTGATCCAGGCGGTATTTTTCGAGAAATTTGTTCCCTTCTTCCATCGTGGAAATGTTTGCTAACCGCATTTCCTTGATCAATCGATCCTGTAGCGTTCGGTTCGCCCTTTCAACACGGCCTTTTGCTTGAGGCGTTTTTGCACAGATGATTTGGATCTCGAGTTTTCCACACGCACGCGCAAACTGAGTTGGTGTTCTCACCCCATCCGCTTTGGGATTTGTGGCTCGAAAGATACTGTGGCGATCAGCAAAGAGAGCTTGGGGTCTGCCGAACCGCTGAATGTAGATCATCAAGCAATTCATATAGTTGTAAGAGGTTTCGTGCTCTACGAAGCGGAGTAGTTTGAGCTCACTTGTTGCGTCATCGATAAAGACAATCAGACAACATTCGCCCCCGCGCTTTTCAAACCAACGATGATAAGAGCCGTCTACCTGAATGAGTTCACCGCGCTGCGGTCTCGGATCACGCGGCGAAAATATTCTTGGCTGTCTTCCTTGCCGGTCAGTCCACAGATTCTCTTCGATCATCCACTGTCGCAGCTTCTCGACAGAGATTTGAATTTCGTGAAGATCTTGCAATTTTTCTGCCGCTAGGGTGGGGCCGAAATCCGCGTAACTATCTCGAACTATCACCATCACGTGAGAGCGGAAATGGTTGGAGAATGAGCGATTCTTATTTCCAACTTTTTTGGAAATCAGACCTTCGGCGCCTTCCTTCTTGTAACGCGCGACCATCCGGTGTGCCGTAGCTCGCGATACATCAAGTGAAGCTTGGAGGTCTTTAGCCTTCAATTCTCCACGGATGTAGGCCTTTATGGCTTTGACCTCGTAGGTCTCGTCATCGACTTCGATCTCCAATTCTGTATCGGCCATTAGGTCGAACCTCCAAGGTCATGATCGAGAACGGGTCTCGGTCAGGGGAAAGGAGTCTCACTTCGAAGTTGCGAGACTGTCTCATTTGGAAGTTGCGCTTACAAGACCGCGATGTGATAATATATATTATGTTAAATTTAAAAAGGCTCTGACCTGATAGAACTTCAATTTATTCCAGTGACCAATCGGACAAGGAAATAAGCTGCGGCGATGATCGCTGTCCAGATCAATACCATCTTCAGCATCTGCTTCTTGCGTAAGCCATCTGCACGGTTCATCCCGGTGAGATACGCAATCACCAGCGCGGCCATCATCGCGGCCGAGGCGATTTCACCGGCTCCTAAATTCACAACCTTATTTCCAAACCGTCATAGCCCACGGTTACATTCGAAGGAACTTTGCTACACAAGGTTCGATAATCGAGTGATTTGTCCATATGAGTCAGGACTATGGTCTTAGCTTTGCATTTCCTGGCCAGTTCAAGCGACATTTCCAGATGTGCATGCGTTGGATGCGGTCGCTCCCGCAAACAGTCTACGACCAGAACATCACAATCTTTAAAGCATCGGACCATTCCCGAGGTTATTTCGCTGAAGTCGGTTGCATAAACCAGGGATTTTCCGTCAGCCTCGAACCGGAATCCGGTACTTTGCACAGGCCCGTGCGGCATCTCGACATCATCAAAGGAAAATCCTGCAACCAATTGAGTTTCCGAAGTTTCTTTCAGGTTGATCAGGGTCGGATATCCAAACTGGCCTTCGAATATATAGTCGAAACGTCGGCGAAGCCGATCGCAGGTAAAGCTGCTCGCAAAGCCTGGTAACGGATTGCTGCGATCATAACGCATGACCCGAAGGTCATCGATACCATGACAATGGTCGGCATGATCATGGGTCCAGAAAACTGCATCGACTTTGCCGATATCGTTAGCAAGCAACTGAGCACGAAGATCGGTGGAGGTATCTACGAGGATGCGCTGACCAGCGTCGTTTTCCACTATGATAGATACGCGAGTGCGCCGATTTCTGGGTTCTGCCGGGTCACATTCGCCCCAATCATTGCCGATACGGGGAACTCCCGTAGATGTACCACAGCCGAGAATAAGCAATTTCATGCCGCAGCTTTCGAGAAGAGACGGTAAAAATTTCGCGTCGTATAGTCAGCCAGTTGATCCAGCGTTTCCCCGCGCAATTCTGCGACGAAGGCGGCTGTATCTCTCACAAAGCGCGGCTCACAAGATTTACCCCTGTGAGGCACCGGAGCGAGAAATGGACTATCGGTCTCCACGAGCAGACGATCTTTAGGAATGGTCTTTGCAACTTCCTGCAGGTCTCGCGCGCTCTTGAACGTGACTATACCCGAAAGGGAGATCGAAAGGCCGAGGTCGAGTACCTTTTCACCGAACTGTGCTGATGCCGTGAAGCAATGGATCAAAGCGGGAAAGGCGCCCTTCCCCATTTCGTCCGATAGAATGGCAAGAGTATCCTCTTCAGCGTCCCGCGTATGGATAATGACTGGAAGACCAGTCTGGCGGGCGACGTCGATGTGAAGACGGAAAAGCCGCTGTTGCTGGGCACGATCCGAATGATCGTAGAAATAATCGAGCCCGGTTTCGCCAATCCCGATTACTCGAGAGTTCCGTGTTGCTTCCAAAAGCTGCTCTCGGGTCAAGCCAGCGTGGTCATCCGCATTGTGCGGATGAATGCCCACACTGGCCCAGACATTGGAAGTGGCCTTGGCAGTGCCGACTACCTGATCCCACTCCTCCTGCTTGGTCGAGATGTTCAGGAACGCACCTACGCCTGCTGCGCGCGCCCTATCCAAGACTTCGGCCTGCTTGTCGACCAGCCCTTCGTATTCAAGGTGACAATGGCTATCGACAAGCATCAAACTGTCTCGGTGTCCGGAAGTTCAAGTCTGGGAAATGCCGGGACTGGCTTATCGATCACATGATCTGCAGCGACCAGAGCGTTGAACCAGGATTCATCCGACAGGTCGGCGTAAGTACGGCGTTCTTCCGTCACGCCCAATTGATCCAGAACCGCGGAAGATTTCGAAGGTACGACTGGCTGAATTGCGATCGCAAGATCTCTTATGGCCAAGAACAGCGTCTGCAGCACGGCCTTCATGCGCTCTGGATCGGTCTTCTTGAGACCCCAAGGGGCCTGCTCGTCGACATAGGCATTGCATGCGAAAACAGCCTTGAGCCAGGCTTCGATCCCCACGCTGAAATTCAATGCCTCGAATTCACGCGGCAGGGTTACGTTGCAGGCCTCGCGAACGGTGGCGAGAAGCGTCTTATCCTCACCGTTTGGAGAGAAATCTTCGAGCTTTCCGCCCATGTTCTTGTGGATCATGGACAGCGTTCGTTGAGCAAGATTGCCGAAGCTATTTGCCAACTCCGAATTAACTTTGTTTACAAGCGCTTCAGCGGAATAGCTGCCGTCTTTTCCGAAGACCACCTCTGCCATCAGGAAGTACCGGAGAGAGTCGACGCCAAAGAGATCGACCAACTGGTTCGGGTCAGTCACATTGCCCGCAGATTTCGATTCTTTCACACCCCGATTGAGCAAAAACCCGTGACCGAAAACCTTCTTCGGCATCGGTAGATCAGCGCTCATCAGAAAAGCTGGCCAGTACACCGTGTGAAAACGGACGATGTCCTTACCAATCAGGTGGAGGCTGGCGGGCCAGAACTTTTCCCACAGTTCACCACCATCGGGGTAGCCTAAGCCGGTGATGTAGTTGGTGAGTGCATCGACCCACACATACATGACGTGATTGTCATGTCCGGGTACTTTCACGCCCCAGTCGAAACTGGTGCGGCTGACAGAAAGATCCTTCAGCCCGCCCTCGATGAATGCGATCATCTCGTTTCTACGGCTCGCCGGTTCGAGAAATCCGGGCGTGTTCAGCAGTTCGATCAGGGGTTCCGCATATTTCGAAAGACGGAAGAACCAGGTTTCTTCCTCGGTCCATTCCACCGGTGTGCCTTGGGGCGAGAGCTTTTCGCCCCCCTCCCCTTCGACGAGTTCCTTCTCGTCGTAATAGGCTTCGTCACGGACCGAGTACCAACCTTCATAACGGTCGAGATACAGATCGCCCTTGGCTTCCATTGCCTCCCAGATGGTTCGGCTCGCCTTATGATGATCTTCGTCCGTCGTGCGGATGAACCGGTCATATGTGATATCGAGCCGGTCGAAGAGATCCTTGAACGCACCCGACATCTCATCGGCCAACTCACGCGGGGTTATGCCGAGATCGCGGGCTTTCTGGGCCATTTTCAAGCCATGCTCGTCAGTGCCAGTTTGGAACCGTACCTCCCGACCCATCAGGCGCTGGAAGCGCGCTATGACGTCGGCCGCAATAGTCTCATAGGCGTGGCCGATATGCGGCTTGCCGTTGGGATAGTGAATAGCGGTGGTTATGTAGTAGGGGTCAGCCATTGCCGCGTTCGCTAGCCGCGCCCGCCTGCGTGAGCAAGGTCCCGATTTCCATACCCAGCAATCCTGGGTCGAAATTGTAGGTAGGCTGCTCGGCACTCAACCGGACGAGTTGGGCGTGCGTGTCGACCAGTTTACCGGGATTCCCTGCATGAGTGTCGATCTGCTCCGACAGTATGGCGCGTGCCAGACCGAGTACGGCCTGGAGCCGCGGAATATCCTGTTTTGAGCCGATTGCGCCCGCCAATTCGCCGCGAAGCCCGAAGTCGCGATCGCCTTTTTCCAGGATTGTCCGCATCAGTTGCGCTGGCTTGCCCAGATTGTATTTGAGAAACGTCAACGCAGAACCCGGAGAACCTGCCGAGGCTGCGATTGCCGCATCGCGCGAAGCTATGTTTGCCTCGGGTGCCAGATCGCGTAGAAGATTATCCATCGAGCGGCGGTCAATCGCTGAAAAGCGTAACGTCCGGCAACGCGAGCGGATCGTCGGAAGAAGGCGAGCCGGACTGTGGGCGACCAGAAGAAAATAGGTGCCTTGCGGTGGCTCTTCGAGGCTCTTCAACAGGGCGTTGGAGGCTGACACTTCCATGTCGTCGGCAGGGTCGATGATAACCGCACGCTTCGAGCCCAAGGTCGGCCGGGTGGTAAGGCGGCGCTGTATCTCGCGAACTTGATCGACCTTTATGCCACGGGCAAGTTCGAACGGCTTGCCGTCATCGCGCTTCTTTGCTTCGTCCCGGTTCTTCGGGCCGTATGTCAAAGTCAGAATGTCGGGGTGGTCCGCCTGCCCTTCCCCGCCCAGAAGTTCGCGCGCAGCTGCTTGTGCAAAGCTAGCCTTCCCCAGACCTTTCTTCCCCGCCAGCAGCCACGCATGATGCATCCGATCACCAGCCATCGCACGGCGCCACTGGCTCCAGGCGTCTTCATGGCCGACCAGATTCATGGGCGTAAGTCCTTCAGCATGGGGACCAGCGCCCGCATCAGCCGAGCATGAACCTCCTCAACCGTGCCATCGCCCGCGACCCGGAGGAAGCGTGCCGGTTCGGCAGTTACGAAACCGTCGAATGCCGAATTGACCTTGGAGTGATAAATGTGATCGCGGCCCCCGATCGCATCCGAACTATCGCCATCTCGGGCGCGCAGCCTACGACGGACTTCCTCGCTTTCCGCGCCGATAACGATCGTGATATCGGGCAGCAGATTGGCACTTCCGATTTCGTGGAGCTGCCGGACAGCGGCGTCGCCCAAAGCGCCAGCAGCGCCTTGGTATGCCCTGCTCGAATCGATAAACCGGTCACAGATCACCCATTTGCCCTGATCGAGAGCCGGCTTGATCAAACGCTGGACATGATCCGCGCGCGCTGCGGCGAACAACAGCGCTTCTGCTTGCGGACCCCAGCCTTCGCCGGGTGGGGCGAGGAGGAGTTCGCGAATTGCTTCGGCACCAGGTGTGCCGCCGGGTTCGCGCGTTGCCACGACATCGATGCCGCGTTTTTCGAGAGCATCGCAAAGCAGTCGGGCCTGGGTGGACTTGCCCATCCCTTCCCCACCTTCAAAAGCGATGAAAGTCCCTCGCTTCACGATACCCAGCCCATCATTCCATTCAGCAAGCGACGACCGAAGCCGGCCTCCGCAATTTCATTCCCCGCGAAGAGCGGAACGCTGAAGTCGGACATGCCATCGATTGACACTGTGAGCTTCGCAATCTGCTCGCCCTTCCGCACGGGGGCGCGGATCGGCCCTTCGTAATTGACGGTCAGTTTCACATCGCGGTGAGCGCCGGTTGGGATGTCGACATACACCCCACCGGGCGCGACCAGGGCCACCGCCGAACTGGAACCGCCTTGCACCTCAGCCTCGGCCACGATTTCATCGGGTGCGAACAGGCGCTGCTGATCGAAGGCGGCAAAGCCCCATTCGATCAGATCGCGGGCAGCCCGGTTGCGATCGCGCCCGCGGGGACTTGCCGCGACGACCATGACCAGACGACGCCCGTTGCGTTCGGCAGAACCGAGAAAACCGTAGCCGGCCTGATTGGTGAAGCCTGTCTTGATACCGTCAGCACCCGGGACCACGCCGCTGATCGGATCGTGATTGGACTGCGTAATGCCGTTGTATGTAAATTCGTGATGTCCGACATAATGCCGATATTTTGACGGATGCTGACGGAGCATCTGGGTGGCGAGCGTCGTGAGATCGCGGGCGGTTACGAATGTGCGGCCATCGTCCATCCAGCCATTGGGCGTGCCGAAATGGCTGTCTTTCATGCCGATCTCTGCCGCCTTGGCATTCATCGCCGCGACCCATTCCTCGATTGATCCCGCCGCTCCGTCGGCTAGCGCTGCCGCGCCGTCATTTGCGGAAACTGTCGTTATCCCGTGGACAAGATCGTCGACCGTCACTCGTGCATTATGTGGGAGGAACATGGTCGAGCCGACCTGATTCCATCGCTTCCAGACTTCCGGACGAAGAGAGAAGCTTTGCTGCGGCAGTATCTTCCCTTCCTCCATCCACTCGAATGCAAGGAAGGTCGTCATGACCTTCGTAATAGATGCGGGCATGAAGCGGCGATCCGCTTCCCGTTCGAACAGAATTTGCCCGCTGGTTACGTCGAACAGATAAGCGATCGGAGCCTCGCTCGCGGAAGGAGGAGTAGGCCTTTCGAACTCCTGCGCGGTAGTCGCGGCGGGAAGGACGGCTGCTATGGAAGCAGTCAGAATGAGGTTTCGAAAGACGTGTCGCAACGGGTTACGCATCGCCCAATGGCGACGCTCTCCTCTCGGATGAACTGGGCTACCTTCTATACCATGAAGAACGGCAATGACGAGGGCCGTCAGCCGCTTTCCACTACCCTGAATTAGCGAGCGATTTCGTCTGCCAGCAAGCCAACACTCATCGCGTAATAATTGGAGCAGTTATACTCGAGGATTACGCGGTAATTGCTGGTCAGGAGCCAAGCCGGCGTTCCGGGGCCATCGGGCTGGAAGAGCGAGACCAGCGTGTCATCGGGCAAGGCACGTTGCGGTTGCACGCCAAGCGAGCGCCATTCGGAAGCTGTCTTGTACTGGCTGTGACGTTCGTGAACGCGCGGACAGACGGGCGAGGTGAGATCACTCCGATATCGATCGACATTGAAGCCCGAGGGTACGGAAGCGCGTACGCCCCATGGCTGGCCCGGTCTCCACCCAGCATCGCGGAAATAGCTCGCGATGGATGCCAAGGCATCGACTTCATTGTTCATGATGTCGGCTCTGCCATCGCCATCACCGTCGGTAGCCAGCCGGAGATAGACACTCGGGAGAAACTGGGGATTGCCGAACGCTCCGGCCCAGCTGCCCTGCAGCTCGCTGCGCGAATAGCCCTTGTCGGCCACCTTCATCAGATCGACCCACTCGCTGGAAAAGAGCTCGCGGCGCCGTCCTTCCCAGGCAAGAGTAGCCAGTGACCGGGAAAGATCGAAGCCGCCCTTGACCCTGCCGTAAGCGGTTTCGTGCCCCCAGATGGCGACCATGATCTCTCCGGGAACACCGAATTCGCGCTCGAAAGCCGCAAGGCGGCTGCGGTAATTGGCATATTCGCGGCGGCCACCATTGATCCGGGCACTGTCGACATGGGTGGCGATATAAGGTGCAAGCGGGGGATAGCCCGAACCGCTCGAGGAGCCCGGTTGGCTCTGATCGAGTTCCATCACCCGCTGATCCGGGGTGAGGCCGGCAGTCATCCTGCGCAGTGTATTCTCACTCACCCCTTCGGCGCGAGCGCGGGCGATGAGGAGTTGCATATAGGCATCGAAGGACATGTCCTGAGCCATGGCGGGATTGGCGGGCAGTGCGAGAAGCGAGGCGCTGGCAGCGAGGAAAAGATGTCGTAATTTCATAAGTGGTGTGTCGCAGGCTCAAGCTGAATGGCAAGTGTCATGAAGGGCTTACGCAAAAAGGCCTGTCACAGTTCCGATATAGGCGTGACAGGCTGGAAATGTTTGTCTAGCAAGCGCATCGCTCGCGGACAGGTGGCAGAGCGGTTGAATGCACCGGTCTTGAAAACCGGCAAGGGTGCAAGCCCTTCGTGGGTTCGAATCCCACCCTGTCCGCCAGCTATTTCTGTTGGCTTCCGGTAAGATCCGCGCCCTTACGGTCGCCCTTCGGATAGTCCTCCGGTGTGACGCTCGACTGGTTCTTGAGCGCTCTATGCTCTTCCACGATGCCGCCATCGGCCGTGTTTTCATCGTCTTCATCGATGCCCTGCGGTTCGTCTGCGATTTCGAATTCCATTTCGACTCTCCTTTCGCAATCAACGCAGGTGAGCGCTTAAGTTGCCAGTCGATCCGCCGAAGGGCTTTGAAATTGCGGTGAAACGTCGGCGCGACTCTATCGGCAATCACTAATGAGGCTTCCTGAGTATCTCGATCATCTGTTCGCGCAGGATGGGATCCCAATCGTCACGCAGCTGG
This sequence comes from uncultured Erythrobacter sp., assembly GCA_947504155.1. GTDB lineage: Bacteria > Pseudomonadota > Alphaproteobacteria > Sphingomonadales > Sphingomonadaceae > Qipengyuania. Next base: position 269,741 of record CANNGF010000001.1, on the reverse strand, counting down.
CGGACGCGGGCGATGAGCGCTTCATTTTCGCCGTAAGCAATGTCGGGATCGTAGAGTTCGGCGATGGCGGGCATGAACTTGCGGTCCATTTCCTCGAACGCATCGGCCGCCGCCTGTGCCTGTCCCGCATTCATGCCGAGCACTTCGAAGGCCGAGCGGCCCATGCGGATGCTGCTGTCGTAGGTTTCCCGGATGATGTCGCGGCACCCGTAATACCACAGGTCGTAGACATGGCTGCGGTCGATCGCCCTGGCGATCACGTGGACCTGCGGATGGTTCCCCACTACATATTTCACCAGCCGGTCGATCTGTTCGCGCTCGTCCAGTGCCACCACCAGCAGCTTCGCCTTGTCGATACCCGCCGATTGCAGCAGGTCGGGCCGGGTCGCATCGCCGAAATAGGTGCGCAGGCCGAACTTGCGCAGGATATCCAGCTGCTTGCTGTCGTAATCGATCACGGTGGTCGAATGCCCGGCGGCCTGGATCATCCGGTCGACGATTCCGCCGACCCGGCCCCTGCCCGCAATGATGACGGGGTTTTCTTCCTCGATGACGTCTGCCGCGCGCCCTTCTCCATCGCACAGGGCATGGGCGATGACCTTGTCATAAAGGATGAATAGTAATGGCGTGGCGAGCATGGTCAGGGCGACGATCAGCAGCAGCGTATCGGCCATCGCTTCGGGGAAGACCGCATTGGCCGCCGCGAAAGCGATCAGGACGAAGGCGAACTCCCCTGCCTGGGGAAGGCTGAGGCAGAACAGCCACAGGGCCTGCCGCCGCAAGCCGTAGAACCAACCGACCACGAACAGCACTGCGAACTTGGCTGCGATGATGACCCCGGCCCCCAGCAGCACGGTCTGCCAGACCTGCTCCGCAAGCGCGAAATCGATGCTGGCCCCGACGGTGATGAAGAAGAGCCCGAGGAGCAGGCCCTTGAAGGGGTTGATATCGCTTTCAAGCTCGTGGCGATATTCGCTGGTCGCCAGCACGACGCCTGCGATGAAAGCGCCCAGCGCAGGCGACAGGCCCACTAGCGACATCAGCAGCGCGATCCCGATCACCACGACCAGCGCGGCGGCAGTGAACAGTTCGCGCAGCTGCGCGGCGGCGATGTAGCGGAACAGCGGACGGATGGCGTAGATGCCGATGCCCACCACCGCGGCGACGGCAGCGATCCGCGTGACGGCGGCCAGCCACATCGGCATGGGCCCGGTCAGGTCCAGCCCGCCATGTGCCGCCTCGCCATGGCCGGATGTGGCGGGATAGAGTTCGGGCATCGCCAGCAGCGGAAGCAGGGCGAGGATGGGGATTACCGCCACATCCTGTACCAGCAGGACGGAGAAGGTGGCTTCGCCGCCCTCGCTGCCCATCAGCTTTTTCTCGGTCAGCGTCTGCACGATGATGGCCGTCGAGGAGAGCGCCAGCACCATGCCGATGGCCAGCGCCGTCTGCCACGGCTGCGCATCGATCAGCGCAAGGCCGGTGATCGCCAGCGTGGTCAGCAGCACCTGGCCCCCGCCCAGCCCCAGCAGCTTTCCGCGCATGGCCCACAGGCGCTTGGGTTCGGTTTCCAGCCCGATGATGAATAGCATCATCACCACGCCGAATTCGGCAAAGACCTGCAGGGCTTCGACATCGACGCGCAGTGCCACGAGCAGCGGGCTGATCGCCATGCCGGCCAGCAGATAGCCGAGTACCGAGCCAAGGCCGAAGCGGCTCGCCAGCGGCACGGCGATGACGCCCGCCACCAGAATGATGAAAGCGAGGATCAGGAAACCAGTCATCCTAAGTCACCTGCCCCCGCTCCGTTTTCGTCCATCCTGGCCTAGACGTGCAGCGCGCGCCCGTAGCTTGCCAGCACGCTCTCGTGCATCGATTCCGAGATCGTGGGATGCGGGAAGACGGTCTGCATCAGCTCGACCTCGGTGGTTTCCAGCGTCTTGCCCACGACGAAGCCCTGGATCATCTCGGTGACTTCCGCGCCGACCATATGCGCGCCCAGCAATTCGCCCGTCTTGGCGTCGAACACGGTCTTCACGAAGCCTTCCGCCTCGCCCAGCGCGATGGCCTTGCCGTTGCCGATGAAGGGGAATGTGCCCGCCTTCACTTCATAACCCGCTTCCTTGGCCTTGGCTTCGGTCAGGCCGACGCTGGCGATCTGCGGGTGGCAATAGGTGCAGCCCGGGATGTTGTTGCGGTTGAGCGGGTGCGGATGCAGGTCCTTCTTGCCCAGTTCCTGCGCGATGGCTTCGGCGCAGGTGACGCCTTCATGGCTCGCCTTATGCGCCAGCCACGGCCCCGGCGTGCAGTCGCCGATGGCCCACAGGCCCTTGGACTTGGTGCGGCCGTAATCGTCGATCTGGATGAAGCCGCGGTCCATTTCGACCAGCTTTTCCAGGCCCACATTCTCGGTGTTGGGCACGATGCCGATGGCGGTGATGCAGTGGGTGAATTCGGTATCGGAAACCTTGCCCTTGCTGTCCTTGATCTTGGCCTTCACGCCGCTGCCGGTGACCTTGAGGTCTTCCACGCCCGCGCCGGTCATGATGGTCATGCCCTGCTTGGTCAGGCTCTTCTCGAGAAAGGCGGAAACGTCCTTGTCTTCCACCGGCACGATGCGGTCGAGCATTTCGACCACGGTAACATCGACGCCCATGTCGTTGTAGAAGCTGGCGAATTCGATGCCGATGGCGCCCGATCCGATGACCAGCAGCTTCTTCGGCATTTCCTTGGGCGTCATGGCATGGCGATAGGTCCACACCCGCTCGCCATCGGCCTTGGCGAAGGGCAGGTCGCGGGCGCGCGCACCGGTGGCGACGATCACATGCTTGGCGGTGAGCTTTTCCTCGCCCTTCTCGCCTTTCACCGTCAGGCTGGTGGGGCCGGTCAGCGTGCCGGTGCCCATGTGCACGGTGATCTTGTTCTTCTTCATCAGATGCGTGACGCCCTGGTTCAGCTGCTTGGCCACGCCGCGGCTGCGCTTCACCACCGCTTCCAGATCGGCTTCGATCTCACCGGCGATCTTGAGGCCATAGTCCTTCGCGTGCTGCGCATAATGCAGGATCTCGGCACTGCGCAGAAGCGCCTTGGTCGGGATACAGCCCCAGTTGAGGCAAATGCCGCCCAGCAGTTCGCGTTCGACGATGGCGGTCTTCAGGCCCAGCTGCGCGCAGCGGATCGCCGCGACATAGCCGCCGGGGCCCGAACCGAGAACGATGACGTCGTAATTTTCAGACATGATTCGCCAGATTTCCTTGTTCAAATCTTACGCTGAAACACAGCTCAAGTTGACACAGTTGACAGTGTCCTGATGATAAAACTCTCCGTCCCCAAAGCGCCGGAATTGCGCGCTTTTCGAGACGGGATGAAACGGATGACATTTTTGCAGGCTAGCATTGGCGGGGCCTTGTAGGACAGCGCTCATGCATCATTCTCGGGCACGGGGTTTGCCGCCTCTGCCGCCATGCGGACGGGGCGCGGCTTGTCCTCATCGTCGAGCAGGACGAATTTGAACGTGCCTTGCGCCACCTTGGTCTCCGCCGTCCCGTTGCGGGTGCGGGCAATCGCTTCTGCTTCGACCGTGAGCGAGGTGTTGCCCGTGGCCGTGATCTCGCAATAGACCGACAGTTCGTCACCCACCTGCATCGCTCCGGGGAAAGCGAAATCACTGGCCGAGACGACCACGGCCTTGCCCTCGCCCTCTCGGCTTGCAAGCGAACCGGCGCCGAGCGCCATCTGGCTCATCAGCCACCCGCCGAACACCCCGCCATAGGGGTTGAGATCGGTGGGCATCGCCGTGACGCGGATGAGGGGGGAGCGGGTATCCATGAATCAGCCTGCAATCGTTTCAAGGAAGCGTTTTTCGACCCAGCCCGAGCGGCAGGGCCCGGTGTAATTCTCTTCGGTCGCCGCCGGGCTGGCGGTGCCGCACTCGGCCGCTGTCTGATCTTCGCCGGGATAGACGATCCCGCTCATTCCATTCTCGCTGGCGCAGATTTGTACGCCCTGGCCGGCTGCAAGAATATCGCGCGACTTGGTCGATGTGCTGGGCGCGTCATGGACATAGGGCTTGTCTTCGCCTTCGGCATCATACTCGGCGACTTCGGCAAAGGTGCTGCAGGCGTCGAAATCGGGTCCCTCGCCGCCGATACGGATCGGCTTGGGGATAGGACCGTCATAGGCCGCTTCGGCCGGCGCAACAGTTTCGCCGGGCGCGGCAACAGGGTCGGCGTCAGCCGGGGCATTGTCTTCCTGAGGCTGCGAACAGGCCGCGAGCATGCACAGAGCAATCATCGGAAAGGCGTATTTCACTGCATAAACTCCGAGTTCGGCGAGCGGGATATGGCGTCTCGATGATCGGCAAGAACCGGGAGGCGGTTCGGCCCGCAAGGCCGCATCAGCCCTCCTTGCGCAGAACCAGGGTTATTCCGTCGAACCAGTTTACTGTAACCCTACCGTCCGGATCTTGCGCAAATGCTGGTGAGCCGGAGACAGCGGGGCCGAAGGTTTCTCCGTCAGCGCAGCGCAGCGAGAAACCGCCTTGCGCCTCGGGATTGCGGATGGGGTCGGCGCAAGTGGCGTCGAAGCTGTAACCCTTCAGCGGGCCGGAAATCGCATCGCCCTGCCAGCTTACGCTGGACGGGGTGACGGAAAGGGAAAGGCCGCGGGCCGCTTCCAGCTCGGCATCGCCGAGGGCAGTGACGCCGTTCGGCCGTGTGAGGCGTGTCTCGACCACCTTCCAGGTTCCGTTAGCAAGCGGGCCTTCGGGCACGGTGGTCTGCTGGGTATCGGCGGGAGGGCCGGGTTCAGCAGCGGCATTCGCCATCGCTTCGCTTGCGGTCGCAGTGTCGGCTTCGGCGGGAGCGTCGGCATCGGAGCAGGCAGCTACCAGCGTCAGGCTGGCGGCGGCAGACAGGAGGCCAAACAGGGTCGTCTTCATACCAAAAGTCCCATCGGATTTTCACAAAGCTGCTTGAACGCTTCCATCAGCTGCGCACCATCGGCGCCGTCGATGGCGCGGTGGTCGAAGCTGCCGGTTGCGCTCATCACGGTGGCTACGCCCAGCGCGCCGTCGATCACCCAGGGACGCTGTTCTCCCGCGCCGACCGCCAGGATCATCGCCTGCGGCGGGTTGATCACGGCGTCGAACTGCTTGGTGCCGAACATGCCGAGGTTGGAGAGCGAGGCGGTTCCGCCCTGGAATTCGTGCGGCTGCAGCTTGCCGTCCTTGGCCTTGCCCGCCAGTTCCTTCATCTCGGTGCTGATCTGAGCGAGGCCCTTCTTGCCCGCATCGCGGATGATCGGCGTGATCAGGCCCGAAGGCGCGGCCACGGCCACCGACACATCCTCGCGGGTGTACTGGAACAGCTCGTCGCCCTGGAAGCTGACATTGCAGGCAGGCACGCGCTGCAGCGCGCGGGCCAGCGCCTTGATCAACAGATCGTTGACCGACAGCTTCACGCCATCCGCCTCGAGGCTCTTGTTGAGTTCGCCGCGCAGCTTGAGCAGCGCATCGAGGCGCACATCCACGGTGAGGTAGATGTGGGGGATGGTCTGCTTCGCCTCGGTGAGGCGCTTGGCGATGACCTTGCGGACATTGTTGAGCTTGGTTGCTTCGTAAGGCGCATCGAGATCGCCGCCTTGCGAGGCAGGCTTCTGCGCGCTGGGAGCGTGCGCAGTGCTTTCCTTGGCGGGAGCTGCCGCGCCGGGCTTGGCGTTTTCGACATCGGCCTTCACAATCCGGCCATTGGGGCCAGAGCCGGTGACAGCCGAAAGATCGATGCCCTTCTGCTCGGCAATGCGGCGCGCGAGCGGCGAGGCCTTGATGCGCGTGCCATCGTCACCCGTGGGCGCAGCGGGAGCGGAACCGGTGGACGCAGGAGTGGGCGAGGATTTCTCGGTGCGCTTTTCTTCCTGCTCGACCTTTTCCTCGCGCTGCTGCTTTTCTGCTTCGACCTTGCTGTCGCCGGAATCGGAAGAGGTCTTTTCGCTATCGCCGGAGGGCGCGGCCTTGGCGGCTTCCTCGACATCTTCGCCTTCTTCGGCGAGCATGGCGATGACCGTGCCGACCTTTACGCCTTCGGTGCCTTCTTCGACCTGGATCGAAGCGAGCGTGCCTTCGTCCACGGCTTCGAATTCCATCGTCGCCTTATCGGTTTCGATTTCCGCCATGATATCGCCGGCGGAAATGGTGTCACCCGGCTTCACCAGCCATTTGGCGAGGGTTCCCTCCTCCATGGTGGGCGACAGGGCGGGCATCTTGATCGGCGTGGGCATTGGTGACGTTACGTCCTCGCTGGGTAATGTGTTGCGGTGGTCTCTGGCCAATTTGCGCCTCCCCCGCAAGGTCCTTGCGTAGAATACGAATTAGCTTGTAACCGGCATCCACAACAGGGAGCCGGACCCATGCGTATTTATCTCGTCGTCATGGACGAAACCGAAGAAGCCAAGCAGGCGCTGCGGTTTGCATCGTTGCGGGCCATGAAGACCGGCGGATCGGTGCATATCCTCGCACTGGTGCCGCAGCAGACTTTCAATGCCTTTGGCGGGGTGCAGGCCACGATCGAACAGGAAGCGCGCGAACGCGCCGAGGTCATGGCGAACAATGCCGCGGGCAATATTTTCGGGGAAATGGGCAAGCGCCCCGTGATCGCGGTGCGGCCGGGGGCGCCTGCCGATGTGATCTCGAAATATCTCGAAGATAATGGCGAGGTCGCCGCGCTGGTGCTGGGCACTGCCGCAGAGAGTGGCAACGATCCCCTGGTGGCGCATTTCGCCGCCCGCGCGGCCAACCTGCCCTGCCCGCTTTATCTGGTGCCGGGCAATCTTTCGAAGGAAAGGCTGGACGAGCTGGCGTAAGCCCTCAGGTCAAAGTACCGCGCGTGGGATAACCCTCGTCCATCGTGAATTCGAGACCTTCGAGCAGATCGTCGAGGTCGGGACGCGTGAACGGTGCGCTCTGCACCACCGCGAAATGCAGTGTACCGTCTGGTTTCACCACGAACAGGCCCGGTTCGCTGAAAATGTCGGGTTCTTCGCTGCCCTCGCGCTTCTGCGAGATATAGAGGCCCCACTCGCGCGCCTTTTCCTCGCTCATGGAATGAGCCAGCGGCAGATCGCCCGTGTCCCATTCCTCGTGGCTGACGGCGGCGCGTTCGGCGCTGTCCATCGACACGGCGAACACGTTGATGCCCTTGTCGGTGAAATTGCTCAGCTTGCTGCCGAGTTCGGTCAGATATTTCTTGCAGATCGGGCAATGCTTGCCGCGATAGAACACTAGCATGGTGAAGTTTTCGGGCGATTGCTCCGAGAGCTCGAAACGCGCATCGATCGTCAGCGGCAGGTCGAGTGAGGGAACGGGCTTTCCGGGAATGAGGGTCATGGTATCTCCTTTATGGGACCAATGACCGGCAGACCGTGCCCGTTCCTTCTACTTCTTCTTGCGGCCCTGGTGCCGGATGTTCTTCGGACGACCGCGCTGGCCCTGGCCGTGCTTCTGGCGCGGGGCGCCCTGCCCTTTTCGCAGCGGCTTTTTCTTGTGCTGCATGCGGTCGCCGCGCTTTTCGACCGGTGACCCGTCGCTATCGGGTATTTCGAATTTGAGCGCACCCGTCAGCGCGTTGGCTTCGGCCAGCTTCAGCTTCAGGCGGTCGCCCACGGCATAGGTCGTGCCGCTATTTTCGCCGACGAGTTCGCGCGCCCCTTCGTCATAGCGGAAGTATTCGCGGCCCAGCGTTGAGACAGGCACCAGTCCGTCACCGCCAAGGTTTTCGATGGTGGCGAAAAAGCCGAATCCCTGCACGCCGGTGATGCGCGTATCGAACGTCTCGCCCACCCGGCCGGAAAGCCACGCGGCGACATAGCGGTCGATCGTATCCCGCTCCGCCTCCATGGCGCGGCGTTCGGTCTGGCTAATCGCGTCAGTGATCTGGTTGAGCGCGGTCTTGTCGCGATCGGACAGGCCCGAGGCCTCAGGGATATTACCTTTGGGCTTGGGTTGCTCCAGCTTGTAGGCATCTACCAGCGCGCGGTGAACCAGAAGGTCGGCATAACGACGGATCGGCGAGGTGAAATGGGCATAGCTGCCGAGCGCCAAGCCGAAGTGTCCCGAGTTGGAAGGGCCGTAATAGGCCTGCGTCTGACTACGCAGCACTGCTTCCATTATCAGTGCCTTTTCAGCAGGATCGACGATATCCTTCAGCATCCGGTTGAAGAGGCCGGGCGTGATGACCTGACCCATGGCGAAGCTCTTGCCCTGGCTGGCGAGATATTCCTTGAACGCCATCAGCTTTTCGCGGCTCGGCGTCTCGTGGACCCGATAGACTACCGGCGCGGCCTTCTCTTCCAGCGCCTTGGCCGCCGCGACATTGGCAGCGATCATGAAGTCTTCCACGACGCGGTGCGCATCGAGGCGTTCGCGCACGGCGATTTCCTCGATCTTGCCCTCGTCGTTAAGGCGGACCTGCCGTTCGGGCAGTTCCAGATCGAGCGGATCGCGCGCCTGGCGTGCCTTGAACAGCAGCTTCCACGCACCCCACAGGTTCTTCAGGTTATCGTCGGCGCTGCCATCGTCCATCGCCTTTTGCGCATCTTCATAGGCGATATTGGCCGCGAGCCGCACGGTGGCGCGGGTGAAGCGCCACTTGGTGATCTTGCCTTCGGGAGAAATGCGCAGATGGCAGGCCATGGCCGCGCGGTCTTCGTTTTCGACCAGCGAGCACACGTCTGCCGAGAGAATTTCGGGCAGCATCGGCACGACGCGGTCCGGGAAATAGACCGAATTGCCGCGCTTGCGCGCTTCCTTGTCGAGCTTGCCGCCGGGGCGGACATAGAAGGAGACATCGGCAATCGCGACGATCGCCTTGTAACCGCCCTCCCCATCCGGTTCGGCCCAGATCGCGTCGTCATGATCGCGCGCATCGGCGGGGTCGATCGCGACGATCGGCACATCGCGCAGATCCTCGCGCTTGTCCTCGCTCAGCGGTAGCTCGGCGACGCGCTGCGCTTCTTCCAGCGTTTCGTCGGGGAAGATATAGGGAATGCCATGCTTGGCGATGGCGATCAGGCTGAAGCTCTTGGGCGCCAGCGGGTCGCCGATCACCTCGACCACCTTCACAGCGGAACGCGCCGACTTGCCTGCCTTTTCGGCCAGCACCAGTTCGCCTTCCTCTGCGCCGCCGAGATCGGATATCGGCGAGGAATTGCGCACCCGCTTGTCCACTGGCGCAAGCCACGGCTTGCCGCTGCCGTCGAACTCGACGACACCCATCAAACCTTCCGTGCGCGCGGGCAGCTTTTTCATCGGATGGGCTACCCAGCCCTTGCCGGCTTCTTCAGTGCGGGCGAGGAAACGGTCGCCGCGCTTGAGCGCTGCAACCTTCTTGCTTTCCTTGACCACGAGCCGCGGCGGCTTGCCGGGCGCATCTTCGTCCCAGCTTTCGGGAACGGCAATCGGATCGCCGTCCTCGATCTCCACGATCTTGAGCACGGTTACCTTCGGCAGGCCGCCCATCTTGTGAAAGGCAGTCTTCTTGCCGTCGATCAGGCCTTCTTCGGCCATGTCCTTGAGGCGCTTCTTCAGCGCGATCTTTTCCTGACCCTTGATGCCGAATGCCTTAGCGATTTCACGCTTGCCGGCCGGCTTGTCGGAGGTCTGGATGAATTCGAGTATGTCTGTCTTGGAAGGAAGCCCCTGCTTCCTCCCGGTTCTGTTCTGTTTTGTCATGCGCGCCATATGGGGACGCAGCTACTCGCTGTCATCCTCTTGCGCAGCGAGCGGTTCGAATTGCCCCGCCGGGACAGCGCTGGAGACGGGGCTCATCACGCCATCGGCACCGGTCGCGCTGACGCCGAAGATCCAGTCATCGCCGCGAACGCCTTCAAGACGCGCATTGGTGGCCACGACATTCTCGATCACAGGTTCTTCGCGCCAATAGGGTTCATCCGTGCGGCGCTGCCATACGGTGTAGCTCACCGCACCCGGCACCTTTTCCCAGGTGACATCGGTGAAAGTCTGCACAGCTGCCTTGGCTGCGGATGCAGGCGGAGCGGGTGACCGGGCAAGCTTGTCCAGCGCGCGAATGTTGAACTGCGTCACCTTGGCGAGATAGGCGAAATCCATCTCGTCGATAGTGTCGCCATAGATCACGCCGTCTTCGGTGCGCAGATCCTGATGCTGATGGTCGTAATCTTCCACCGCCACGGCGATGCGGATCGCAGGGAAGCCTTTTTCCATGAAGGGGATCTGGTCCCCGCCTCGGCCCATGCGGTCTACCCGCCAGATCTGACGCACGTCGAGGCCGTCCGCCGCTTCATCGGCAAGATTGTCCAGCCAGCGCGAAAGGTTGCGGCTCGGGCTGTCGTTTTCGCCGCCCTCGCGGCGCTGGCCGGCGCGGACCGCATCGGTCAGATCGGCGCGCGGCCCTTCGGAGAAGACGCGGACATGTTCGGCGTCGCAGAACCCGTCGCTGCTACAGCTGTTGCCGACGATGTCGTTGTTGAGCACGGCCTTCACGTCCCAGCCCTGCTCTTCGGCATAATCGGCCAGCAGACGACCGCCGTAGAGCCCCTGCTCTTCGCCCGACAAAAGTGCGTAGACGATGGTGACAGGATAGCTGTTGCCGCTGAGATTGCGGGCGGCTTCCAGCACCAGGACAGTGCCCGAGCCATCATCATTCGCCCCGGGTGCATCGCTCTCCCAGTCCATCACGTCACTGGCCCGGCTGTCGATATGGCCCTGAACGATGACGACTTCGTTCGGCCGTTCGGTGCCGCGCTGGATCGCAACGGCGTTGCGCAGGCGCGTGGGCCGCGGCAGGCGCCCGCCCGCAGGCTCGATCCGCTCGGGTGCGACGACTTCGAGGCAGCCGCCACAACCTGCTGAAATCCTGCCGAATTCGGCAAGCCCCCAATCGACGGCGGCGCCAATGCCGCGCTTCGGGTTGTCCTGTTCCGAAAGCGTATGCCGGGTGCCGAAACCGACAAGTGTATCGATATCGGCGCGCAGCCTTTCCTCTGAGACATCGGCGGCAGGATCGGCAGGCGCGCTCTCCTGCGCTGCGAGCGGGGCGGAAACGAGGGCGACGAGCGGGAGAAGTGTTCTCATGACCCGCAGTCTTGCCGCGAAACGCAGGCAATACAAGAGCCTGTTTGCTTTAGGCGCTGGGGCCTCCTGTGGCGAAGCGCCGAATGGTGGAGGCCCCGAACCGGCCTTTAGTAAGCCTTCGCCAGCAGGATCCGCTCGACGGCCGGTTCGCCGGTAAAGATGCAGGCCCCATCGACCGGCACATTGTTCATCGGCACATTGCGAATGGTGAGCTTGTGCTCCTTCAACCGCTCGACCACCTTTTCCAGCGCCGCTCCGGTGGGTTTCGACCACTGGACCTCGACCCATCCGGGATAGCGCGAGGCACCGAAATGCTTCTCCACCTCGGCAAAGTCGGTCACGCCGCGCGTGATGTTGGCGTCGCGGTGTTCCTGCGCTTGGGTAAGCAGCGCATTCTGCATGTCGGCCAGGATATCGGGGATGGTCTGGCCGGCAACTTCGCGCGTCGGGGTCTGGAACGCGGTCTTGCCGGTTTCCTGATCCCACAACCGGTCACGGCGCAGCAGCGATACGGCGCCGTTTTCCATGTCACGCCCGCCGACTTCCACGATGACCGGCGCACCCTTGCGGACATAATCCCAGCGCTTCTGCGCTGCCTTGCCGGGACGAATGTCGAGCAGGACGCGCAGCGGTTCGCCGAGCACATGCTGACTGGCAAGCGTAGCGCGCAGGGCTTCGCAATAGTCGATCAGCGCCTGATCTTCGGGCTTGTCGCGCAGCATGGGCAGGATCACCACCTGCTGCGGCGCGATCTTGGGCGGCAGGCGCAGGCCATCGTCATCGCCATGCGTCATGATGACGCCGCCGACCATGCGGGTGGACACGCCCCAGCTGGTGGTGTGAGCCAGGCTCTCCCCGCCCTCGCGGTTCTGGTATTTGATGCCGGAAGCCTGCGCGAAATTGGTGCCGAGGTAATGGCTGGTTCCCGCCTGCAGCGCCTTGCCGTCCTGCATCATCGCTTCGATCGACCAGGTTTCTACAGCGCCGGGGAAGCGCTCGTTCTCCGGCTTTTCGCCCGGAACCACGGCTAGGGCGAGATCTTCATCGGCAAAGGCGCGATATACCTCGAGCATGCGGAGCGTATGCTCCTTCGCCTCGACCTCATCCGCATGGGCAGTATGGCCTTCCTGCCACAGGAATTCGCTGGTGCGTAGGAACATGCGGGTGCGCATTTCCCAGCGCACGACATTGGCCCACTGATTAAGCTTTAGCGGTAAATCGCGCCAGCTCTGCACCCAGCGCGCCATGGCATCGCCAATGATGGTTTCCGAGGTCGGGCGAACGACCAGCGGCTCTTCAAGCTTCGCTTCGGGATCGGGTATAAGTCCGCCATCCTTGCCCGCGATCAGGCGATGATGCGTGACCACCGCCATTTCCTTGGCGAAGCCTTCGACATGCTCGGCCTCGCGCTCGAAATTGGAGAGCGGGATGAACAGCGGGAAATAGGCGTTCTCATGCCCCGTCGCCTTGATCCGGTCATCCAGCAGGCGCTGCATGCGTTCCCAGATGCCGAAACCCCAGGGCCGGATGACCATGCAGCCGCGCACACCCGATTCCTCTGCCATCTCTGCGGCCGAGATGACTTCCTGATACCATGCGGCGAAATCGTCTTCGCGGCGGGAATTGAGGGCGTGGCGGATCTTGGACATCGAATTTCGGACCTTATGCTCGGAGCCGCTGGCGGGCCCGACATGCACTCGCGCCCGGCCTTGCGAAACTCCGTCCTGACTGGTGGGGCCGCCCATAAAGAAGTGGATGGCGGTTGGGCAATGCCCTGCTGTGCTCGGCCAAGCCAAAAGGTTGGGCGAAAAGAGATTTTTCTGTGAGAGCTCTACTTGCTCAGCTCGTCCAGTTTCTTTTGCATCGCGGCCATCTGCTCGCGCATCTGGGCAAGATCGTCGCCATCAGTCTTTTGCGGCGCCTCTTCGGTCTTGCGGGCGGTGGGAATGAAGGCTTCGGCTGCATTCTGCATCATCTTGATATTCGCCTCGGCCATCTTGGCAAATGGGTTGGATTCCATACCCTTGGCGAAAGCCGACTGGAGCTCTTCCCGGTTCTTGCGGAAATGGGCCATGCTGGCTTCGAGGTAGCTCGGCATCATCGACTGCATAGAATTGCCGTACATGGAGATGAGATCGCGCAGAAAGCTGACGGGCAGCATGTGCTGCGTTCCGTGGCTTTCTTCCTCGACAATGATCTGGGTGAGGATCGTATGGGTGATATCGTCACCGGTCTTGGCGTCGAGGACCTGGAAATCGACGTTTTCGCGCACCATCAGGGCCAGATCGTCGAGCGTGATGTAGCTTGACGTATCGGTGTTATAGAGACGCCGGTTGGCGTACTTCTTGATGATGATCGGTTCGCCCTCGGCGGTCCGCTTGGCCATGATCTGCTCTCTCCCCAGGCTGACAGGTCTTGTGCAGCGCACACAGCTTAGCACTTGCACAATGTGCAACGCAACACGCGTGTTAGCGGGCGAACCTGTTGCCCAGCACGGTCAGCAATTCATATTGCGAAAGAGAGGTTTGCTGCTGGGCATCGGGAAGATGGTAGGGCAGCTCGATCCAGTCACCCTCGCCTACAGCGGGCGCATCGGAAAGATCGACCACGATCATGTCCATCGAGACCTTGCCGAGGATCGGAATGGATGTTTCACCGCTGCGGAATACGCTTCCTCCCCAGCTTCGCAAAATGCCATCCGCATAGCCGAGCGAGACGACGCCCACTCGCATGTCGGCCGTTGCTGTATAGGTGGCGTTGTAGCCCACGGTATCGCCGCTCGACAGACGTCGGGTCTGCATGATCGCCGCCTTAGGATAGGCTACCTGCCGGATGTGTTCGGCGAGTTCCGGCCGTGGTACGCCGCCATAAAGAGCAAGCCCGGGTCGTGACAGATCGAAGTGATAGTCCGCACCCAATGCGATGCCCGCGCTGTTCACAAGACTGGCCTCCTTGTGCTTCACGCGCTGGACGGCGTCGCGAAATATCGCGAGCTGCCGCGCATTCATCGGGCTATCCTCGTCCGCACAGGCCAGATGGCTGAGCAGGACCTGAATCCCGAGCGCCTCGATCAAGGGATCGGAGATTTCGTGCGGCGAAATGCCCAGCCGGTTGATCCCGCTGTCCACCATCAGATGGCAGGGCCCGCCGCCACCGTCGATCCAGAGCTTTGCCTGCCGCAGGGAATCGATAACCGGACGTGCGCCCGTCTCGCGTGCGAAAGCGACATCGCCTTCGTCAAGCGGACCATGCAGAACGGCGATCTGACTTGCTGGTACATGCTCCAGCACCGGAGCGACTTCGGTCCAATGCGCCACGAAGAAATCGCGGCAACCTGCGTCACGCAAGGTGGGCACGCAATGGTCCACGCCTAAGCCATAGCAATCGGCCTTTACCGCGGCCCCCGCCCTTGCGTTGCCGGAAAGACGGTCGAGTGCACGCCAGTTATGGGCCAGAGCCCCGCAATCGATATCGAGGCGAAGAGTTGGAGAGGCAGTTTTCATCATGGTATCACAGGCGAGACCGGCGGCGCATCAGCCGCCTCCTCGAAATCGCGCGGCGGGCCATCCGGTAGCCCCCACCAGGCAACGATCAGTCCGAAGCCGACGACTGCCATCGTGTACCACAGTCCCGCATAGACATCTCCGGTTCGCGCCACGATGATGCCTGCGATCAGCGGCAGAAAACCGCCAAGGTAACCGGCGCCGATATGATAGGGGATGGACATCGAACTGTATCGTATTCTTGCGGGGAACATCTCACACAGCAAGGCTGCAACCGATCCGTAGGTAAGCGCGGACAGCATGCCACATACCAGCAATAGCGCACCGATGCCGAGAAGGTTCATCAGCGGCGGCGTCTGTCTTGCAAAGTCGAACCCTCTCACACTCAGGGCATCCTGCAGCCCGTCTCGCCGCGCCGCGGCGTCCCCCGCCCAATTGGCGCCGAGGGCAATCTCCTCGCCACCAACCGTAAGCGTGAGCGTTTCAGCGTCTTCAACATCATACGCCACACCGCTCGCAGTCAGCGTTTCCAAAAGTTTTCCGCACCCAGTCTGATCGCGATCGAAGAGCTCGGCGAAGGGGTCGGTAATGCAGTTCTGCCCGCTCACAACCACCGGATTATCCCTCGCCGCCTGTGCCAGACCCGGATTGGCGAGACTTCCCATCCCCCAGAATATCGGAAAGAGTAGCGCGAGAGCAGCGATTGCGCCGATAATGATCGGCTTCTTGCGCCCCACCCTGTCCGACCATTTGCCGATAACGACGTAGAAGCTCATCGAGATCAGGCCGGCGATCAGCAGGATCAATTCAACAGTGGTCTCGTCTACGCGCATGTCGCGTCGCAGGAAGCTCAGCGATGAAAAGAACGCGGTGTACCAGATGGTGGTGAGCACCCCTGTAATGCCGAACAGGGCGACGAAAATCCGCTTTGGGTTACCGGGATAAATCAGGCTTTCCTTGAAGGGGTTTGCACTGGTTTCGCCCGCCTCTTTCATGGCCTGAAATACCGGGCTTTCAGACAGCTTGAGCCGCATCCAGAGCGAGATGGCAAGCAGCGCGATCGATAAGAGGAACGGCACGCGCCAGCCCCATTCCGCAAAGTCTTCCGCCGGTATGATCGCCCGGCATGCGAGCACTACGATGATCGAGAGGACAAATCCGCCGACCACGCTCGCTTGGATAAAGCTGGTATAGAAACCTCGCTTTTCCGGGGGCGCATGCTCGGCGACGTAAATCGCCGCGCCGCCATACTCACCGCCCAGGGCGAGACCCTGAAGGATCCGTAACCCGATCACGATGATGGGGGCAGCAATACCGATGCTCGCCGCGCCAGGGATCATCCCGACGCCTGCGGTCGCAATTCCCATCAGAGTTACGGTAACGAGAAATGTGTATTTGCGTCCCAATCGATCGCCGAGAAAGCCGAACAGGACGGCGCCGAGCGGTCGAAAGCCGAAGCCTACCGCGAAGCCAGCCCAGACCAACAGGATCTGCAGAGTTTCGTTTCCACTGGGGAAGAAGGCCGCACCGATCAGCCCGGCAAGAGTGCCGTAGATGAAGAAATCGTACCATTCGAAAATAGTACCCGCACTGCTAGCCGCGATGACGAGGCGAATTTCCTTGTCGGTCGGCTCCCTCTGGGCGGCAACTGCGCCGGTCATTCTTCACCCTCTCCCTGAGACTTGAAAGGGCGGTCTAGCGCTAGTCGTCGGACTTGGAAAGCGCGTCCAGGGCAGCTTGCCAGGGGAGCAGGATTGCCCCGTGGCGACCGGGAAATTCACGCGCAACTTCGATTTTTTCGAGATCGGGCCATGACGGCAGCGGGCCATTTTCACTTAGCCAGCTGCTGAGCGAAGCAAGCGTATCCGCAATTTCCGGCTGCGATCGTCCCTCGGCATGCCGGAGGAAAATGGCCGCAGCACCCTGTCCAACCGCACAGGCCTGGGCTTGTAATCCCACCTTGGACATTCCCGGAAAACTGGACATCCGGATCACGCTTCCACAGCTACGTGAGCGCGCTTGCCCTTTGAGAGGCGCGGTTTCATCATATGGTTTGCCTGCGAGTTCGACTGCCAGAGCCAGCAGGTCAGGCGTATATAAAGCACCTTTTGGGCTTTCGCTCATCCTGATTAGGCTCCGGCATCTGAAGTATCGCTGCTTTCTTCACGTAGCTTGGCGCGCCGCTGCGCGAGCACTTCCACCATGGATCGCGATCCGGAATCGATCAGTTCATAGCTATGAGCGGTTGTCATCCAAGTGGGACGCCCGCGATAATCCCATACGGAATCGTAACCCAGGACAAGCACCGAGAAGGCAATGATCACGATGATGAGGCCCTTCAGGGCACCAAAACCGAAACCGAGAACGCGGTCAATCGGTCCGAGCAGCGAGCCGCGTGACGCCCTGCCGACATTGTTCGCGATGACCTTCATGGCCGCGTAGGGGATGAGCAACAGAAAGGTGAAAGCCAAGACCGAGGTGGTGACGTTGGCGCCAATGAAATCCTGTAGCTGAACGGTCAACGGCGTATGCAGATAGCGAATAGCCAGGGCTGCAAGGATCCAGGCCCCCAAGGACAGAACTTCCTGCAGAAAGCCGCGCAGGAACCCACCAATGGCAGCTACGCCAACAATCAGCAGAACAAGAAGATCGAAACCCGTCATACCGGCCCTTTAACCCCAAGAACTGAGCGGTTTATTAACTGCTCATCACCCGGTCAACGAGGTTCGCCAATTGTCCCAAGCCTTCATAGCGCAGCTTTGACGAGCTAGTCTTCGGGTCAGCGGGCCCGTATCCACGATCGAAACCGAGCTTTGCCGCTTCTCGGAGGCGCACTCCGCCGTGGGCGACAGGGCGGACTTCGCCAGCAAGGCTTACTTCGCCCAGCCACACGCTGCGTTCCGGCAAAGGTTTGTCTGCCAGCGCGCTGACCAGAGCGGCAGCCACGGCCAGATCGGCTGCCGGGTCGGAAAGGCGATAACCGCCGGCGACATTGAGATAGACCTCGGCCGAACTGAAGGAGAGGCCGCAGCGCGATTCAAGAACCGCAAGCAGCATCGCCAACCGCCCATTGTCCCAGCCGACCACAGCCCGGCGAGGGGTAGCACCCGATTGCAATCGGACGATCAGAGCCTGAATTTCCACTAGTACCGGGCGTGTTCCTTCCATTGCGGGAAAGACCGAACTACCGGCCATAGGTTGCTCGCGCCCGGACAGGAACAGCATCGAAGGGTTTTCGACCTCTTCCAGCCCTTCCCCTTCCATCGAGAAGACGCCGATCTCGTCGACCGCGCCGAAACGGTTTTTAAGCGCTCGCAGGATACGGTATTGATGGCTGCGCTCCCCCTCGAAGCTCATGACCACGTCGACCATGTGCTCGAGCACGCGAGGGCCAGCGATATTGCCATCCTTGGTCACGTGACCGACCAGCACCAGCGCAACACCATTTTCCTTGGCATAGCGGATTAGTTCGAATGCACAGCCGCGGACCTGGCTAACCGTCCCCGGCGCGCCCTCGATCGTGTCGGAATGCATGGTCTGGATAGAATCGATGACCAGAAACTTAGGCGTTTCCATCTGACCCAGTGTCGTCAGAATATCGCGGACGCCGGTGGCAGCAGCCAACTTTACGGGCGCATCGGATAGACCCAGCCGCGCAGCGCGCATTCGAACCTGCCCTGAAGCCTCCTCGCCGCTGACGTAAGCAACGCTATGTCCTTCGCGGGCGACCTTTGCCGCGGCCTGAAGCAGCAATGTCGACTTCCCGATGCCCGGATCGCCGCCCATGAGGATAGCGCTGCCGGGTACCAAACCGCCGCCCAGAGCACGGTCGAACTCTGCAAGGCCGGTCTTCTGGCGTACGGGCATTTCGCCGGGTTTGTCCAGATCGACGAACTCTACTGCCCTGCCGCCACTCGACAGATCGTGTTTGAGCGAGAAAACGGTCGCGGGCGCTTCTTCGACCAGCGTGTTCCATTCAGCGCAATCGGCGCATTGCCCCTGCCAGCGGTGGGACACCGATCCGCACGCTTGGCAGATATAGCGTTTCTTCGGCTTGGCCATGGCCGTTCAACTAACAGAACATTTCCGGAACGCAATTGCTTTCCCATGCGGTACTGTGCACAAGCAATAGCGATGCGGCAAAAGGAACTCAGGATCGCGCTCGTCTGCTATGGCGGCGTCAGTCTGGCCGTCTATATGCATGGTGTCACGCGCGAACTATGGCAGCTTGCGCGGGCAAGCCGCGACTTTCATGCCTCTTCCGGTGATCGAGGCGGCGTCCACCAGGTCTACCGTGATCTCCTGCGCCAAGTCGAAGAGGATGGCGCACTGCGTCTGCGCATCATTCCCGACATCATGAGTGGAGCAAGCGCTGGGGGCATTAATGCGATTTTCCTCGCGCAGGCGATCTATTCAGGGCAAAGTCTGGAGCCGTTGACCGATCTCTGGCTGGAGATGGCTGATGTCGATCGCCTGACCGATCCGGGCGCGAAATTGCGCTGGAGAGGCGGGAAGATCTGGGCTCAGCCGCTCGCTTCGTGGCTTCTCAATCGTCCCGGTAACGAAATATCGAGCGAGGTTGCACCCGAAACGCGCGACGAAGTGCGGCGCAAGGTATCGCATTTGATCAGGGGCCGCTGGTTTGAACCTCCCTTTTCCGGTCTTGGTTTCTCGCGCCTGCTCGAACAGGCATTTTCCGCCATGGCCGCTACGGAAATCGAAGCGCCCCTGCTTCCGCCCAACCACCCCCTCGATCTTTTTGTCACGGCGACCGATTTCTACGGCTATCTGGAATTGCTGCGGCTGCACAGTCCGGAGGTGGTCGAAGATACCGAGCACAGGCTGCCGATCTCGATCAGGCGCAAAACCCCATCTGCTGGCGGGCAGAATCTAGCCGATACTCTGGAGCTCGTGATGTCGGCGCGGGCTACCGCCAGCTTTCCCGGCGCGTTCCCTCCCCTGCGGCTGGATGAAATCGATCGCCTCGCGGATGAAACCGGGCGGACATGGGAAGGACGCGATGCGTTTCTGGAGCGGATCATGCCAGTGCATGTGATGCATGGCGATACCGAGAAGGTTTCACTGATCGACGGATCGGTACTGGTGAACAAGCCGTTCGGCGGCGCGATGGCGGCTCTTCGCGGGCGCCCCGCCCAGCGCGAAGTCGACCGGCGCTTTGTCTACGTAGATCCGCGACCCGATCGATATGCGCATCGGCGCGACATGGAAGCGGGGGAAGTGGGCTTCTTCTCCGCCATTTTCGGATCGCTCTCCACCATCCCGCGCGAACAACCTATCCGTGACAATCTTGAGCAGCTTGAGGAACAGAGCCGCGAGGCCGAGCGCCTTTCGCGCATCGTTGCGGCGCTGCGACCAGATGTCGAGAGCGCGGTCGACCGACTGTTCGGTCGCACACTGTTCCTCGACAGGCCTACGGTAAAGCGGCTGAAGAACTGGCGTCAGAAAGCCCAGGATGCTGCGGCGAACCAGGCTGGCTATGCGTTTCATGCCTATGCGCAGGCGAAGCTGAGCGGGATCGTGTCCCGAATCGCCCGTCTGGTCTGGGATGCCGCTCCTGCGCTGCACCTGCCGGATGCCGCGCCTATCGAAGCCGCCATCCGGCGCGAACTGGCTCAGCGTGGTTTATCGAGCCTTTCGGCCCCCTCGGGAGGCGCAACAGATGAAGCGATCACTTTTCTGCGGGAGCATGATATCGGTTTCCGCATCCGGCGCCTTCGATTGCTGGCGCGACGTCTGGCCAGGGATTGGGAAGCCGATCCCGAAATTTCAGACGAGGCGCTAGAGGTTGGCCGGGACGCGATATTCAAGATCATGGCGCTTTATTTCGAAAAGGAAGGCGCGGCCTCATTGGGAGACGAGTTTGCCGCCGTTGCTCAAGATGTTCTGGCCGAGCCAGGCGCCGTACTCGATTTCATCGAGCAGCGGCGCCTGCTGATTGAGACCGATAATCAGGCAGAAGAAATGCTGGCGGAGACGCTTGAGCCTATGCCGGCCAATCTCAAACGGCGGATGCTATTCGCTTATCTGGGGTTTCCATTTTATGATGTCGCAACGCTGCCCTTGCTACGCAACGAAGGGCTAACAGAGTTCGATCCGGTCAAGGTCGACCGGATCAGTCCCGACGATGCGAAAAGCATTCGCGACGGGGGCACCCGGGCAACCTTACGTGGTGTGGAGTTCTATAATTTCGGCGCGTTCTTCAGCCGAGCCTATCGCGAAAACGATTACTTGTGGGGCCGCCTACACGGGGCGGAGAGAATGATCGACCTGGTCCTGTCCACTGCGGGTCAGTTGGAAGATTTGCGGACCTCACGCACGTTCAAACGCCGCGCCTTCCTTGCCATACTTGACGAAGAAGACGCGGCGAAACGTTGCGGGGCGAGACTCCTCGACCAGATCAGAAGCGAGGTGAAGGAACGCCTCGCCGATTGATCAGGCGCCAAACGCCGTTTTGATCTTTTCAAAAAAACCCTGACTTTGCGGGCATTCGTCGCCCGTTTCCAGTTCCTGGAACTGCTCCAGCAGAGCGCGCTGTTCCTTGGAGAGCCTGGTAGGCGTTTCGACCGCGATCTCTACGACCATATCGCCACGCCCACGCCCCTGAAGAACTGGCATGCCCGCGCCGCGTTGGCGCAATTGTTTGCCCGACTGGATACCGGCGGGGATTTCGAGAGTCAGTTCTTCTCCATCCAAGCCGGGGATCTCGATGGATCCACCCAGCGCAGCTTTGGTGAAACTGATCGGAACGCGCGTAGCCAGCGTCGTGCCTTCACGCTGGAATATCTCGTGAGGCTTCACGTGTACAAAGATGTAGAGGTCTCCCGAGGGAGCACCGCGAGGCCCTGCCTCGCCCTTGCCGGAAAGCCGTATCCGCGTCCCGGTATCTACGCCGGGAGGAATGTCGACTTCGAGCTTCTGCGGTACGTCGATCCGCCCCTCGCCGCGGCAGTCGCGACAGGGCGAAGTAATGACTTCCCCAGCGCCGTGACAATTGGGGCATGGGCGTTCGACCACGAAAAAGCCCTGTTTTGCGCGAACATTACCCTGCCCGCCGCACAGGTTGCAGGTCCGCGCATGCGTCCCGGGCTGTGCGCCCGATCCGTGACAGGTGTCGCAGGACTTGCTGACCTCAATTTCGATTTCGGTGGATTTGCCGTGAAAGGCTTCTTCCAGTCCGATCTGCATGTCATAGCGCAGATCGGCTCCACGGCGCGGACGCGCACGGCCACCGGCACCGCCGCCAAAGGCAGACCCGAAAATCGTCTCGAATATATCGCCAATATCGCCGAAGTCGGCATTACCATGCGCGCCTCCGGGTCCACCGTTCTGAAAAGCGGCGTGGCCATACTGATCATAGGCAGCGCGCTTCTGCGGATCCTTGAGACAGTCGTAAGCGACGCTGATCGCCTTGAACTTGTTCTCGCTTTCGGTGCACCCCGGATTGCGATCCGGATGATGCTTCATCGCAAGCTTGCGATAGGCGCTCTTGATGGTGGCGCCGTCTGCATCACGGCTGACGCCAAGCACTTCGTAAAAATCGATTTCGGTAGCTGACATAACTTTCCCCGCCCTAAAACTTACCCCCACCGGAGCTTGGCACCGGCGGGGGTATGGTTTTCATGAGGCGTCTCAGTTCTTCGCGTCTTCGTCGACTTCCGAGAATTCGGCATCGACGACTTCTTCTTCCGAACCGCCTTCGCTTCCGGCAGCTGCGCCATCGGTCGGAGCATCGGATGCGGCATTTGCCTGTTCCTGCTCGTAGATCGACTGGCCCATCTTCATCGCACTCTGCGAAAGGTCCTGGGCCTTGGCATTGATGTCATCGGCATCGTCACCTTCAAGCGCGGTCTTGAGTGCTGCGACCTTCTCTTCAACTTCGCTCTTCAGCGAAGCGTCGATCTTGTCGCCATGCTCTTCGAGCTGCTTCTCGGTCGCGTGGACGAGGCTGTCGGCCTGATTGCGTGCCTCTGCACTTTCGCGGCGCTTCTTGTCTTCGTCCGCGAACTTCTCTGCATCCTGCACCATCTGATCGATGTCGCTATCGGACAGGCCGCCAGATGCCTGGATACGGATCTGCTGTTCCTTGCCGGTGCCCTTGTCCTTGGCCGAGACGTTCACGATGCCGTTGGCGTCGATGTCGAAGGTCACTTCGATCTGGGGAACGCCGCGCGGTGCGGGAGGAATGCCTACCAGGTCAAACTGACCAAGCATCTTGTTGTCCTGCGCCATTTCGCGTTCGCCCTGGAACACGCGGATCGTAACCGCCTGCTGGTTGTCCTCGGCAGTCGAGTAGGTCTGGCTCTTCTTGGTCGGGATCGTGGTGTTACGATCGATCATCTTGGTCATGATGCCGCCAAGCGTTTCGATGCCCAGCGAAAGCGGGGTCACGTCGAGCAGCAACACGTCCTTGACGTCGCCCTGGAGAACGCCAGCCTGAATGGCTGCGCCCATGGCGACGACTTCATCGGGATTAACGCCGGTATGCGGCTTCTTCCCGAAGAATTCTTCGACCACTTCGCGAACCTTGGGCATGCGGGTCATACCGCCGACGAGGATGACCTCGTCAACGCCGCCCTTGTCGATGCCAGCGTCAGCGAGAGCCTTCTTGCAGGGTTCCAGCGTGCGCTTGATCAGATCGCCAACCATCTTCTCGAGATCCGAACGGCTGATGGTTTCGACCAGGTGCAACGGAGTGGATGAACCGCCTTCCATACGCGCGGTAATGAAGGGCAAGTTGACCTCGGTGGTCTGCGCCGAGCTCAATTCGATCTTGGCCTTCTCGGCTGCTTCCTTAAGGCGCTGAAGAGCGAGCTTGTCGCTCTTCAGATCCATGTTTTCTTTCTTCTTGAACTGCTCGGCAAGGTATTCGACGATCGCGCTGTCGAAATCTTCACCGCCCAGGAAGGTGTCGCCATTGGTCGACTTAACTTCGAACACGCCGTCACCGATTTCGAGGATCGAGACGTCGAAGGTACCGCCACCAAGGTCATAAACGGCGATGGTCTTGCCGTCGTCCTTGTCGAGACCATAAGCCAGCGCAGCAGCGGTCGGTTCGTTGATGATACGCTCGACTTCGAGACCGGCGATCTTGCCGGCATCCTTAGTCGCCTGACGCTGCGCATCGTTGAAGTAGGCAGGCACGGTGATGACGGCCTTCTCGACCTTTTCACCGAGATATTCTTCGGCCGTTTCCTTCATCTTCTGGAGGATGAAGGCTGAAATCTGTGACGGGCTGTAGTTGTCACCTCCAGCTTCGACCCAAGCATCGCCGTTCGAACCCTTGACGATGTCATAGGGGACCAGTTCCATGTCCTTCTTGGTCATGGGGTCGTCGAACCGGCGACCGATGAGCCGCTTGATCGCGAAAAGGGTGTTGTCGGGATTGGTAACTGCCTGGCGCTTGGCCGGCTGCCCAATGAGACGCTCACCATCCTTGGTGAAAGCGACAATCGAAGGCGTGGTGCGCGCACCTTCGGAATTCTCGATTACCTTGGGCTTGCCACCGTCCATCACGGCGATGCAGCTGTTGGTTGTGCCAAGGTCGATACCGATAACTTTACTCATGGTTTCCCCATCTGTTTCAAATCGTTGGACGCCGCACAGCTGGATTCCCAATTCTGGCGAAACCTGTCGGCGGCTCGAATAAAGAAGTGTATTACGGGGGCGATATAGGAGCGCTTTTTCTTGGCACAAGGGATGCGCTCCGCTAGTTTTTGGCCACTGTAAAAGAGGGAAAACCCATGAAGAAGCCGATCATCGCCGTGGCCCTGTTGGCTGCCTCGCCACTCGTACTTACCGCCTGCGAGAGCACTGAAGAGACCACTTCTACGCCTGCGGAAGAAGGCCGGATTGCCGGTATCGAGATCACGAATGCTCGTCTCGTATTGCCGCCAGTGTCCGGCAATCCGGCTGCCGTCTATTTCGATATCGCCAACAACGGTGACCGCACCTTAGCCTTTCGTAACGCGGAAGTTACCGGTTCCGGCAAAGCAGAAGTCCATGACACGATCATGGAAGATGGGAAAATGGTGATGGGAGAGGCCCCTCCAATCCTTGTTGAAAGTGGCTCTACCGTTCAATTCGCGCCGGGCGGAAAGCACGTGATGGTGTTCGATCTGGGGCAGGATGTATCGGAAGGATCGACGGTTGAAGTCACATTGATCGCGGCAGGCAACAAGCGCCATAGTTTCGACGCTGCGGTTCAGGCTGCCGGTGACGCCCGCTGACCGATAGCCGCGACACGCTGGGGGTCGAAAGCCATTCCGCCCCGCCCCCTGCCGGTTGCGCGGCAGGGGGCGAGCGCCTTCTGACGTCTGGAGAAATTGCCTTGGCGCGCAGCGTTTTCGCCGACGCCATCGACTATTCGCGAGTCACAATCAGGCGCCGAAAGTGGTTTCCGTTCCAACCGCGCAATATTACCATGGCTCCACGCGGCCACCTGCATTTCCATCCTGCGTCGGAAAGTTATTGCGACGATTTTTCGAAAGTTGGCGTTTTGCGGCAGGGATTACTGATCCACGAGTTGACGCATGTCTGGCAGAGCCAGACCAGAGGAAGCTGGTATCTCGTTACGCGTCGCATGCCGTGGGCGCGCTACGACTATTCTCTGAAACCTGGATGGTCCCTCGAACGCTATGGCATAGAGCAGCAGGCTGAAATCGTGAAACATGCCTTCTGGTTGCGGAAGGGAGTTCGATTGGCGGGCGCAGGACCGGTCGAAGCGTACGACCTACTGGTCAATTTTGATCGCCAAGAGAGCAAATAAAAAGGGCCGCCCCGGATGAGAGGCGGCCCTTAATTTAAATTTGATCAGTTCCAGTAGCGTGCATAGCGGTCATCATACCGGCAATCATCGTCGACGTAACGGCCATCGCCATAATACCCGTCGCACTCATCGTTCTTGTCGGTCGCGTAACCAACCACACCGCCGATAGCGGCACCGGCGAGTGCGTATGTCTCAATATCGCCATCGGTCAGCGCGGCGAGACCGGCTCCCACAGCAGCACCGGCCCCTGCACCTTCAACCGCATAATTCTGCGCACAAGCGCCGAGGCTCAGACTGGAAAGGGCGAGTACGGGCGCAAACAAGATTTTGCTTTTCATGGCATTTCTCCGTCGTTGTCTTGTCGCGAAAATACGGAAGAAGCAGCCATGCGTTCCCGGTCAGTCATAAGTAACGCCGGGTAAACCCTGACCACCGTCGGCGATGAACGCGGCAATCCGCTCTTCGAGCGCTGGCAAGGGCACCGAACCCAGCGACAAGACCACATCGTGAAACTTGCGAATGTCGAAAGCATCACCGAGCGCATCTTCCGCCTTCGCACGGACGCGGCGGATGGTCATCTCACCCAGTTTGTATGCCAGCGCCTGTCCCGGCCAGCTAATATAGCGATCGATCTCGGTCTCGACCTCGCGATCGGACAGGGCGGTGTGGCTCGAAAGATAGTCGAGTGCCTGATCGCGGGACCAACCATATTGATGGATGCCGGTATCGATAACCAAGCGCGCGGCGCGCCACATCTCATAGGACAATTGACCGAAACGTTCGTAAGGGGTTCGGTATATCCCCATCTCGTTGCCGAGGTACTCGGTGTATAACCCCCAGCCTTCGCCGAAGCCGGAAAAATAGGTTTGGCGGCGGAAGCGCGGTGCGTCTTCACGCTCCAGCGCGATGGCAGCCTGGAAGGAATGGCCCGGCGCACATTCATGCATTGTAAGCGCGGGTATATTGTAGACCGGACGGGAGGGAAGATCATGGGTGTTGATCTGGCAGTATTCCAGCCCGCCCCGGCCAGCGGTGTAGAATGGTGCTATCGCCGGATCGACCGGACGGATGCCAAAGCGATAACGCGGGAGGAATCCGAAATAGTCGCCTATTTTATCATCGACACGCTTCGCCGTGTAGGCAGAGACACCCATCAACTCATCGGGTGTGTTCGCCACGAACTGCGGATCTGTCCTTAAGAAAGTGATGAATTCGGCGAGCGTCCCATCGAAGCCTGCGTCTTCCTTTGCCTTCTCCATTTCGGCAGTAATCCGCGCTACTTCTTCCAGACCGATTTGGTGGATCTGTTCTGCCGTCAGGTCGAGCGTAGTGTACTGCCGGATTTGCTGCGCATAGTATGCCTTTCCATCGGGAAACTCACTCGCACCCAGTGTGGTGCGGGTCTGCGGCAGGTAAGTGTCGCGGAAGAACGTCAGGAGTTCACTATAGGCTGGCGTTACGCTCTCAGAGATCGCTTGACGACCAGCAGCCTTCAGGCGGGTCTTGTCCTGATCTGAAAAACGTTCAGGTATCTGCGCAAAAGGGGTCCAGAAGGGGCTGTCTTCCGGTTTCGCGGTAACAAACGCCTCGATTGAGACGTCCCGTCCTTCCAGCGTGATCCGCGGGACACTGAAACCGCGCTCCAGACCGGCAGTAGCATTAGCGATATGCTCGTCGAACAGGCGGGGGAGATCGCGCATCCGGCCGATATAATTCTCATATTCGTCGACCGTGGTCAGCCCGCCGCGAGGCGTGAGGTAGGACCAGAAATTGCTATCGCTATCGAACGGCATTTCCCACTCGGAGAAGCGGGCATCACCTATGTCGTTTTCGAGAAGGGTGCGAAGCACCAGAGCATTGGTCCTGGCTTCAGGAGACAATGCGTTTCTGTCGATTGCGTCCAGTCGCTCAAGTATCTCCGCGTAGCGCCCAGCCCGCTCTTGCTGGCTTTGTGGCGTAACCGACCAGTAAGAGTTGCCCAGTTCGGTTTGACCGCTCTCCATTTCGGTCATGCCATAGGCAGCCAAGCCGTAATCGTAATACTCATCGCCGAGAGCCAAGACTTTCTCATCGGCAGTTTCCTGCGCGGCCAGCGGTATGGCAAAAGCGGATGCGGCAAGGGCCGCACTCGTTAAAAGGGCGGCCCTCATGTTCTTATTCTCCAAGTCTTGTGGGAAATCAGTCTGGCTTCTTCGCAACGCCGACCATGGCCGGGCGTAACAGACGATCCTTGATCATGTAGCCCGCCTGCATTTCCTGAACGATCGTTCCAGCTTCGACTTCATCGGTGGGAATTTCCATCATGGCCTGATGCTGGTTCGGGTCGAGCGGCATGCCTTTTGCAGCAATCCGCGTAATGCCGTTCTGAGTGAAGACCTTGTCGAGTTCACGCTGTGTTGCCTCAATCCCAGCAACAAAGCCCTTGAGTTTCTCGTCCTCGCGCAGTTCGGCAGGAACAGCCTCTAGCGCACGAGCAAGGTTGTCCGCCACGCTCAACACATCGCGGGCAAAACCCGTCGCCGCATAATTACGGGCGTCCTGGACATCCTTTTCCATACGCCGGCGTACATTTTGCGTCTCCGCCTTGGCATAAAGGACATCCTGCTTGGCAGCTTCGAGGTCTCCACGCAGGTTGGCCAGCGCTTCTTCGAGCGCTTCCTCGGCTGCTTCGCCTTCATCTCCGTCTTCACGCAAATGCTCTGGCACGCCTTCCATGTCGCGTGCCGCTTCATCGTCGACCGCTTCGTTCTGCGGTTCGTTATTCGTGTTGTCAGTCACTTGAAAACCCTGTCAGCCTATGCGTTTGCCCAAGGAACGGGCCGTGAAATCCACCATGGGGACGACCCGCGCGTAATTCAACCGAGTTGGTCCAATCACACCGAGTACTCCCACAACCTTGCCATCACGATCTCGATAAGGCGAGGCGATAACCGATGAGCCGGAAAGCGAAAACAACCGGTTCTCGCTTCCGATGAATATCCGCATGGCTTCTGCCTCACACGCGCTCTCGAGAAGAGAGGAAACCGACTGCTTGTTCTCCAGGTCTTCCAGCAAGGATCGGACCCGCTCGATATCGGAAAGTGCGCTATCATCGAGAAGGTTGGCCTGCCCGCGGACAATCAGCACCGGACGGTTGGATGCGTCCTCTGTCCAGACCGCAATGCCGCGCTCAACAAGATCGCGGCTTGCGTCGTCAAGGGCGGTGCGGCCACTGGCGACTTCCTGCTCAATAAATTGCGCAGCTTCTGCCAGGGTCCTGCCAGCGACCTTCGCGGTAAGAAAATTGCTCGCCTGTTCGAGCGAGGTACCGAGTGCTTGAACAGGCAGCGCCAATATCCGGTTCTCGATATGCCCATCTTCCCCTACAAGAACTGCCAGCACGCGGTTTGCATCTAGTGCGGTGAGCGACACTTGGGCCAGCCGGGGCTCCCTTCGCGGTACCATCACCATGCCGGCAGCCCCGGACAGATCGGACAATAGTGCACTTGTCCTTTCCAGTGCGCGCTCAATCGGACCGGGTTCGGAAATGCGCTGCTCGATTGCGACACGCTCTTCGGCAGTAGGCTCGGCCACCTGCATCATCGCATCCACGAAGAGGCGAAGTCCGCTGTCGGTAGGCATTCGTCCTGCGCTGGTGTGGGGCGCAGCGAGAAGACCACGCTGTTCCAGCTCTGCCAAAACCGATCGTATCGAGGCAGGTGACAGGTTCACCCCGCCCTCACCCGCCAAGGCTTTGGAACCCACCGGCGATCCGCTCTCGAGGTAGCCTTCGACGACGAGCCGGAAAATGGCGCGGGCGCGATCGGATAAATCGGTAAGCGGAGGAGCGTTCATGTAGGATAAGGTAGGCGCAGCCGTCGACAATCTCAATTTCCTATCGCGCCGAGCTTGTAGAAGTGCTGCACTTTCTTCTAGCGGGACGGCAGAAGTCAGAACACTCTCCTTCAATCGCATTATATTAAGGCGGTCGAAGGCTACAGGAGAAAGCAATGCGACGTTCAGGACGTGCGCCAGATGAAATGCGCGCCATCACGATCGAAACCGGATACACAAAGCACGCCGAAGGTAGTTGCCTGATCGGTTTTGGAGATACGAAGGTTCTCTGCACCGCGAGCATCGAAGAACGCATTCCGCCGTGGCTTCGCGGCAAAGGCGAAGGCTGGGTGACCGGCGAATACTCCATGCTTCCCCGCGCCACTCACACACGCGGTCAGCGCGAAGCGGCTAAAGGAAAGCAGAGCGGGCGTACGCAAGAAATTCAGCGACTTATAGGTCGTTCTTTACGTGCGGTCGTCGATATGAAGAAGCTCGGCGAACGTCAGATCACGCTTGATTGCGATGTAATTCAGGCGGACGGCGGCACTCGCACGGCTTCGATTTCCGGCTCATGGGTGGCGCTGCGACTTGCGGTGAATGGTCTCCTGAAGGCTGGCGATATCGTTGAGGATCCGATCACTGCCAAAGTCGCAGCGGTGTCTTGCGGTATCTACAAGGGCACACCCGTGCTCGATCTCGATTATCCTGAAGATAGCTCGGCTGATGCCGACGCGAATTTCGTGCTGATCGAAGGCGGCAAGATAGCCGAGGCGCAGGCCACGGCTGAAGGCGCCCCCTATGACGAAGAGGCATTCCTTCGTCTTTTGCGTCTTGCGCAGATGGGTTGCGCGGAAATCTTCAAGGCACAGGACGAGGCTACTCAAAAATGACTCGTCGGATCGGTTCGGGCAGCTTGGTGATCGCCACGCACAATGCTGGAAAGCTGAAGGAAATTTCTGCCCTTCTCGCCCCTTACGGGGTGAAATGCATTTCAGCTGGATCGCTGGGCCTGCCCGAACCGCCCGAAACCGGTACGACGTTTATCCAGAATGCGTTGATCAAGGCCCGCGCGGCAGCGGAAGCGTCGGGATTGCCAGCCCTCGCGGACGACAGCGGGCTTTCGGTGAATGCGCTGGACGGTCGCCCTGGCGTTTATACTGCCGATTGGGCGGAACGGCAGCATTTTGAGGGCGAACCAGGCCGTGACTGGTATATGGCTATGGGTAAGGTGGAAGGCATGCTGCAGGAGCAAGGCGCGGATGCCGATCGATCTTGCGCCTTTCACTGCGTCCTCGCCCTGGCTTGGCCAGATGGCGAAAATGCCGTTTACGAAGGGACGGCGCCGGGCACGCTTACCTGGCCTCCGCGGGGAGAAATGGGCTTCGGATATGATCCCGTTTTCATTCCCGAAGGTCGCGACCAGACCTTTGCTGAAATCGCGCCCGAGGAAAAACACCTGATAAGTCATCGGGCAGATGCATTTGCCAAATTCGTGTCCGAGCAGTTCGGCGACTGACGGCTAGTACACCCTCTGGCCCGTGAAATTTCCTGGTGGCGAATAGCGGCAAACCAGCCAGTCTCGCCCTAGGCCGGTTGCGAGACCACACCCGAAACGGGTCGTGTCTCGCCAGATAATCTGCGTGTAATGACCGACGTCCTGCCAATTCCCGGTCGTACTGACATTCGGAAAGACATCGTGTTTGAAATACCGCTTCTCTTCAACCCAGGCCGTTGCCATCTGATCGTAGGAGAAAGCCGCGGTTGTTCCTGCCCATAAATTTTCGCCCTGCCCCGGTCTGGAGCCACCTGGGCTATGCTGAAACAATCCCGTTCGAGCCAATTCTTCAGCATAGTCGAGCGCGGCGCGGTTTAGATCGTCATCGAGTTCGAGTTGCGGTACGCCTACCTCGTTTCTCGCTGCATTGTGAACTGCCAACATCGCGGAAAGCATTTCATCCTGCTCAGCATCGACACTTCCGCCTGCCGGAGGTGAAGGACTTGGCGTAGGGGATGGTGTTGGCGTGGGAGAAGGGGCTGGAGTTGGAGCCGGCACTGCCCCTCCTCCACCAGTCGAAGGAGGGGGCGACGCTTCGCCGCCGCCGCAGCCGGCGAACAAGGCGGTGGAGGCCAACAGCACAGTTGTGATGAATCGCATAAAGTAGGTCTGGCCAATTCGTCTTAAGGAAAGCTGAAATATCTTTCGCCCGCAGGCTGGTTGCCGTTTTCAGTAGGCTTTCTGACCCCACACATTGCCCGCTGGCCAGTAACGGCAGACCAGCACATCCCAACCGTGATCGTTGACCACGGAGCATCCGACTTCCTGGGTGTCTCGCCAGACGATCTGGGTGTAATGGGCCACATCCGCCCAATTTCCCGTTGCAGAAATATTCGGAAGATTGCCATGGCGATAATGCCTCTTCTCATCGATCATCATCGTGATGCCTGTCATGACGTCCCAGTGACCCTGGCTTCCCATCCAGAGATTTTCGCCCGTATTGTTTCGCGTGCCTTGATCGGCATGTTCTAGCCTGCCCCGCTTCGCCAGTTCGTGTCCCCAGTGTTTTGCTTCACGTTCGAGCGCTCGGTTCCATTTCAACCGCGGAAGTCCAAGGCGGGTACGTTCGCAATTATGTGCGTCGAGCATTCGCACTGCCAGAGTATCACTCATCCGGTTGTCGTATCCGCGACCGTAAGCCGAAGAATCGGCTGGCGTGCCAGTGCCGACGCTTGCGGATGTAGTCGCAACCGTGGCACATAGCGATATGAGCGCGGCGCCTGTCGCGAAAATGATCTTGAACCCGTCCATGGCGCCAATTCATGCGAAGCGCCGCTGAATCGTAGATGAAGGCACAATTGGCCCGTTCGCTTTACATCCATTGGCCCTTCTGCCTCGCGAAATGTCCCTATTGCGATTTCAACAGCCATGTGCGTGAGCAGATAGACATAGGCGCCTGGAAAGCGGCGCTGCTCGCCGACATGCGAGCAGAGCATTCCACAAGGAAAGACAGCGGTTCTCTCGAAAGCATCTTTTTCGGTGGCGGTACGCCTTCGCTGATGCCCCCTGCCCTCGTGGCTGCATTGCTGCGCGAGGCCGAGAGCCTCTGGGGTTTTGCACCTGACATCGAAAAAACGCTGGAAGGTAATCCCTCATCGGTCGAAGCGAGCAATTTTGCGGATCTGGCTCTCGCTGGCATCAATCGCGTTTCTCTTGGCGTGCAGAGCCTTCGACCTGAAGCGCTCCAATTTCTCGGGCGGCTGCACGGTGTCGAAGAAGCACTCGCGGCGGTCGAGACCGCGCAAAAACACTTCAATCGCGTATCCATCGATCTAATCTACGCCAGGCCAAAACAAAGTGCCGAAGAATGGCAACAGGAATTGGCTGAAGCTCTCGCGTTGGGTACCTCTCATCTATCGCTTTACCAACTTACGATCGAGCCTGCGACGCGGTTCGCCACTGACGTACGTCTGGGAAAATTCGATCCGCTCGATGATGATCCAGCCGGTGATCTTTTCACACTTACCCGTGAAATCACGGAGGCTGCAGGTATGCCTGCATACGAGATAAGCAACCATTCCCGCCCGGGCGAAGAAAGTCGCCATAACCTCACTTATTGGCGATATCTTGACTATCACGGGATCGGGCCTGGCGCTCATGGCAGACGAAACGGGGTGGCGACCACCCGACATAAAAAGCCGGAAAACTTCCTCACATCGGTAGCCGCGCAGGGCGATGGAATTGCAGAGCACCGAATCCTGACAAACCATGACATGGCGTCCGAGGCACTTTTGATGGGTCTTCGTTTGCGCGAGGGGATAGATCCCGCCAAGCTCGGTGCGCGTTTCGGTTTCGATGCATCCGGCATGATAGACCGGAAGAAGTTTGCCTTCTATCGCGATCTCGGCCTGCTTTGGGACAACGATGGCCGGATCGGCGTAACGGGCTTGGGAATGCCATTGCTCGATGCATTGCTGGGCGAACTTGTTCCTGATGAACTGGTCTCCTCTTGAGCCGCGAGGATATCTTAGGTGCATGGCATGCCCATCTGGCGCTCGGCCTACGGCGCTCGCAGCATACCGTTCGCGCCTATCACAAAGCTGCTGAGAGATTATTGAGTGCCTTCAATTTGACAGATTTCGAGCAAGTCGCAGAAGTTTCGTCTGGCCAGTTACGCCAGCATCTCGCGGCTCGGCGCAGCGATGGGCTTTCCAACGCATCCGCCGCGCGAGAACTGTCTGCTCTCAAAGCGTTTCTCGCATATTCGCGAGCACAAGCAGGCTTGGAGAACACCGATGCACCGCGAATGCGCGGGCCCAGGATCAAAAAAGGCCTGCCCCGCCCGGTGACGCCTGACGATGCCATCGGGCTCACCGAGACAGTCGATGACCTTGCAGCCGATGATTGGGTGGGGTCCCGGGACCGAGCCGTATTACTCCTCCTCTACGGAGCAGGAATGCGAATTTCAGAAGCTCTCGCGCTGAGAGGATGCGATCTACCGCTCGGCGAGACTTTGACCGTCACTGGCAAGGGGAGCAAGCAGCGCGTCGTCCCCCTACTTCCAGCCGTTCGCACTGCGGTAGAAGACTATGTTCGCCAATGCCCGTGGCCGCTCGATAAGGATGAGCCCTTGTTTCGCGGCGTGAAGGGCGGCGCTTTATCTCAAGGCATCGTTCAGAAAGCCATGGCGAATGCTCGCCGGGTGATGGGCTTGCCTGACAGCGCGACGCCGCACGCCCTCCGGCATAGCTTCGCAACCCATCTGCTTGGCGCGGGTACGGACTTGCGAAGTCTCCAAGAATTGCTTGGCCATGCCAGTCTTGGGTCCACGCAGATCTACACTAAAGTGGATGCTGCGTCCTTACTGGACACCTATCGCAACGCGCACCCGCGCGAGCAGGACTAGTTATCCGTTTCAGACGGCTTCCACTTGATCACTCGATATAAGTACCAGGCCGCCCCGAAAACGATGAAGCCGCCCACAGCCCAGCTGGCATAACTTTCATATTTCGAGATCAAGCCTGACAGCGCGCTTCCTCCCCAAATGAGTGCTCCGTTCCAGATCAGTGAGCCAAGAAACGTGAACAAAAGAAAGCGCCAAAGCTTCATTTTCGCTAGCCCTGCCGGCAGCGAGATGATCGTACGAAGAAACGGAGAAAAACGGAGAAAGAAAACGATCCAGTCTCCATTACGACGGAACAAGTGGCGTGCCTGTTCGAACTCGCTCCATTCGAAAGTAAGCCACCTTCCGTGCTTCGCAATGAAGCTTTTCAGATGCTCCTCTTTCCATCGGCGGCCCAGCCAGTACCAAAAGTAGTTACCCACTACAGTGCCCAGCGTCCCAATCAGCAATAGCGGGGTGAACGCCATCTGCTCTCGCGCAACGAGAACCCCGCCATACCCCATGATGATTTCGGATGGCATCGGCGGAAAGATATTTTCCAGCGCCATCAGAAGGAAAATGCCAAGGTACCCGCCTTTGGCGATCAGATCGATAATCAGACTGTTCACGACCGAACCAACGCCCGGGTGAGGTTATTGGTCCGCGTGGCGGCGCTCAATCGCGTCCCAGATGCGGCCTGCTGTATCGGTACCATTGAATTTGTCGATCGCGACAATTCCTGTCGGGGAGGTCACATTGATTTCCGTCAGCCACTTCCCGCCAATCACATCGATGCCGACGAAGACGAGGCCACGCTTTTTCAATTCCGGCCCCATCGCCGCGCATATCTCTTCCTCGCGGGGTGTCAGCGTGGCAGCCTCGGCATGCCCGCCTTGCGCCAGGTTAGAACGAAATTCACCTTCGCCAGGAAAGCGGTTGATCGCACCCGCAAATTCCCCGTCGACCAAGACGATGCGTTTGTCTCCTTCCGAAACTTCAGGGAGAAATGGCTGCAGCATGTGTGGTTCTGGCCAAGTCTTGTCGAAAACCTCGCTCAATGCCGATAAGTTAGTTCCATCGGCATCGAGTCGGAAAATCGCTTTCCCCCCGTTCCCGTGAAGGGGCTTCACCACAATCGAGCCGTGTTCGCGCTGGAAGGTTTTCAGATCATCGAGGTGTCGCGCGATCATCGTCGCGGGCATGAACCGTGCATAATCGAGCACGAACATTTTCTCCGGGGCGTTCACCACTTCGCGAGGGTCGTTGATGACGAGCGTCGTGCCCTTCAGCCGATCAAGCAGGAATGCAGCGCTGATATAGCCGAGATGAAATGGTGGATCCTGCCGCATCAAAACCACATCGATGTCCCTCGCAAGATCGACCCTGCGGCGCTCGCCCGCACTGAAGTGGTCTCCTTTGACCGGCTTTACTATGACCGGAGCCGCATGAGCAGTAATCTTCCCTGCCGGCGTACCATCGCTTTCCCATGCAAGGGTCGAAACGTCGTAATGCCATACCTCATGCCCGCGATCCTGCGCCGCCCGCATCAGCGCGAAACTGCTATCTCCCGCGATATTGATGGATTCGAGTGGGTCCATCTGGACGGCGACGCGTAGGGACATTGTAAACTCCGATCAGCTGGTGCCAAGGAAGCGGCTAAG
The DNA here is from genome assembly GCA_947504155.1 of uncultured Erythrobacter sp. GTDB lineage: Bacteria > Pseudomonadota > Alphaproteobacteria > Sphingomonadales > Sphingomonadaceae > Qipengyuania. The sequence goes on along the minus strand of CANNGF010000001.1, from coordinate 233,994 downwards.
GCTGCCAGGCGTTGGCGATGTGGCGAGGGAACGCTCCTGGCGCAAGGAGGATGACATCGATGCGGATATCCTCGCCCTCCTTCGCATACCGATAGGCAACGGCTTCACAGGCTGCGGCAACGCGCGAAAGACGGTATTCATCAATCGCGTGATCGAGCTCTTCCTTACGCTGGCGCCATTTAACCTCGATGAAGGCGACCAGACTTCCGCGCTTGGCGATCAAATCGATCTCACCTGCCGATGTTTTCACTCTCCGGTCTAAGATCTGCCAGCCCTTCGCACGCAGCCAGAATGCGGCCTTCGCTTCGCCATCCCTGCCGCTTCGCTCGGCTCGCTGGCGCTTCATTCGGACTTTATTCTCATCGCTCGGGTGTAGAGGCTCTTGCGATCAAGGCCCGTCGCTTTGGAAACATGGGCGGCAGCCTGACTTGTTTTCATCGTCTGCAAGGCCTCGCGCAGCATTGCCTCGGCATCTGCATCGCTCGGCGCATGCTCCTGCGGCGGGCCGACAAGCAAGACGATCTCGCCCTTGGGCGGGTGCGCATCGTAGTAAGCCATCAGGCCGTCGGACAAGCCGCGGCGACATTCTTCGTGAAGCTTCGTCAGCTCTCTCGCCACGGCGATTTCACGCTCGGGCATGACCTCACCGATAGCTTTAAGCGATTTTACCAATCGCGGACCGGTCTCGTAGAAAATCAGCGTCGCGTCGGTCGCGGTTAGATCCTCCAGTGTAACACGCCGTGCTTTTTCCTTTGTGGGAAGAAAGCCGGCAAACAGAAAACGATCATTTGGCAGCCCGGAAAGCGTCAGTCCGACCACGGCTGCGCAGGCCCCCGGTAGACTGGTAACGGGTATATCTTCTGCACGGCAGTCATTGACGAGACGAAACCCCGGATCGGAAATCATCGGGGTGCCAGCGTCGCTTACCAGCACCACGGACCGGGTCCGCATGGATTCTACGAGACGGTGTCTATCACGATTTTCGCTATGATCGTCATAGCGCCACAAAGGTTTCGACAAACCAAGGTGCTTCAGGAGCTTGCCGGTAACGCGGGTATCCTCGCAGGCTACCCCATCGCAGCGTGACAGAATGTCAACGGCTCGCATTGTGATGTCGCCAAGATTACCGATAGGGGTGGCGACAAGATAAAGTCCCGGTGTAAGACGGTCCGGAAGAGGCTGGGCATCGTTGCTCACCCTCACCCCATGAACCAATTTTGAGGGACGCGGCAAGAATGAAGCGCGCATTTGTCACCCGGCGTAATGTAACCATGGCAGCGGGCGCTGTCCTGCTTTCGGCCTGTTCGATAATCCCTAAGGGCCCCGAAACCCCATCTGCAGGTACGCCAAGTCCGGAGCCAAGCAGTTCGACCCTACCGCAAGACAATCTTCACCGGGTTGCTCTGCTGGTTCCGCTTTCGGGACAGAACGGCGACGTTGGTCAATCGATAGCGAATGCTACTACGATGGCGATACTGGACACTGCAGCAGATAATCTGCGTATAACGACGTACGATACGGCAAGGGGACCACAGGCCGCTGCCAGCCAGGCGATTGCAGACGGAAACAAACTAATCCTCGGCCCGCTCTTGGGTAGCAACGTCGTGTCGGTACGGGCGGAGGCGGCTTCAGCTAATGTTCCGATCATCAGCTTCTCGAACGATGCCACGGTGGCCGGGCCAGGTGTCTTCGTCATGGGCCATATTCCCGAGCAATCGATTGAACGCAGCGTGGGATACGCCCGAAACGTGGGCGCCCGAGATTTCGCTTTGCTCACGCCTGATGGCGATTACGGCAACCGTGCCGAGGCAGCTCTTCGGTCCGCCCTTTCGGATCACGGCGGCCAGTACGTAACAAGCGAACGATATGCGAGCAGCAACACTTCCGTTGTCAGCGCTGCCGCTCGCCTAAAGCAAAGAGGTGGTTTTGATACCGTTTTGATCGCAGATGGTGCCGAAGGTTCGATCCGCGCGGCCGGGGCGGTCAAATCCGATGGCTTACGCATACTCGGCACCGAACGGTGGAGCGGAGACCGAGACCTCATGCGATCCCCCCCATTGCGTGGTGCCCTGTTCTCGGCAGTCAGCGACGCGCGGTACGCTGGATTCGTGCGGAGCTACCAGGAGCGCTTTGGTGGGCAGCCATACCGGATCGCTACGTTAGGCTATGACGCGGTCCTACTGACGCTACGTGCATCGCGAGATTGGCGGGTTGGCCGCCCCTTCCCTACAGATGTTCTGTTCCAGTCTGGCGGTTTCGACGGAATGGATGGTCCCTTCCGGTTTCAGCGTAACGGCGTTATCGAGCGGGCCTTCGAGGTACGGAAGGTTACCACTGGCGGTGTGGAAACTGTTTCGCCGGCACCTAAAGGCTTCTGATAAGCGGATAACCGCGGCTGCCTGCTTGCGGGCAGCAGCCCGCTCGATATAGCCTCAAACCATGTCAGATGATCTGTTCGAAAACACGCCGACGTCTTCCGGCGACTACGACGCCTCTTCGATCGAGGTGCTCGAGGGGCTCGAACCGGTCCGGCGTCGGCCAGGCATGTATATCGGCGGCACTGACGATCGCGCGCTTCACCACCTTGTTGCCGAGGTGCTCGACAACTCGATGGACGAAGCCGTAGCCGGTCACGCAAGCCGCATCGAGGTCAGGCTCGATGAAGGTAACCTCATCACCATTGCCGATAATGGCCGAGGCATGCCGGTTGCAGAACATCCGAAGTTTCCTGGCAAATCGACCCTCGAGGTGATCCTCACTACGCTGCACTCGGGCGGTAAATTCTCCGGCAAGGCCTATGCAACCAGCGGCGGTCTGCATGGTGTAGGTGTGAGCGTGGTCAATGCGTTGTCCGGTCATACCCGCGTGGAAGTCGCCCGCGAAAAGACGCTTTACGCACAGGAGTTTTCTAAGGGTGCTCCCAAGGGACCCATTGAAGAGCTGGGCCCTACCCCCAACCGGCGCGGGACGACGGTAACCTTCGTTCCGGACACCGAAATATTTGGTGATCGCCGATTCAGCGCAAAGCGGCTGTTTAAACTGGCGCGCTCGAAAGCCTATCTTTTTGCCGGGGTCGAGATCCGCTGGAAATGTGCGGAGAGTGTCGCGTCTGACGACGTGCCAGCCGAGGCCGTCTTCAAATTTCCAGGCGGCCTTGCCGATCATCTAGCGGAACAGCTTGGCGGACGCGAATGTGTCACTGCACAACCCTTTGCCGGAAGCCAGGAGTTCCCCGAAGCAGACGGAATGGAACAGGGGCGCGTCGAATGGGCGATTGCCTGGCCGCTTTATTCTGATGGTTCCACCAGTTGGTACTGCAACACGGTACCGACCCCAGATGGGGGTACGCACGAGCAGGGGCTTCGTGCGGCGCTTACCAAAGGGCTCAGAGCATTCGGTGAATTGACCGGCACCAAGAAGGCTAAAGATCTCACAGCCGATGACATAATGGTTGGCGCCGAAGTGATGCTCAGCGTCTTCGTCCGTGATCCGCAGTTCCAGAGCCAAACCAAGGATCGGCTGACCTCTCCCGAAGCTGCGAAGCTGGTCGAGAACGCGGTGCGTGATCATTTCGACCATTTCCTTTCCGACAACATGGACCGGGGCAAGGCGTTACTCGGCCAGGTTATGGAGAGGATGGACGAACGTCTCAGGCGGAAACAAGAGCGCGAAATCAAGCGCAAAACCGCGACAAATGCGAAGAAACTGCGTCTTCCAGGAAAGCTTACTGACTGCTCGGGCGAAGGTGACGGCGAAACCGAACTATTCATTGTCGAAGGTGACTCGGCTGGCGGCAGTGCGAAGCAGGCCCGCAATCGGAAGACCCAGGCGATTCTTCCGATCCGGGGCAAGATCCTAAACGTAGCAAGCGCCACCGCAGACAAGATACGCGCTAATAGCGAAATTGCGGACCTTTCACTCGCCATGGGCTGCGGAACCCGCAAGGACTGCGACCCTGAGAACCTGCGTTACGATCGCATCATCATCATGACTGACGCGGATGTCGACGGAGCGCACATCGCGACACTGTTGATGACTTTCTTCTTCCAGGAAATGCCCGATATCGTTCGCGGTGGGCACCTCTACCTGGCGCAGCCGCCGTTGTACCGCCTTACTGCCGGCAAAGAGAGCCGGTACGCGAGGGATGACGAGCATCGCAAGGAACTCGAGCAAACCGTTTTCAAGGGCAAGAAGGTCGACGTAGGCCGGTTCAAAGGCTTGGGCGAGATGAACCCGCAACAATTGCGGGAAACCACCATGAACCCTGAAACTCGCAGTCTCATTCGGATTACACTGCCTGCCGAATTCGAGCAGCGCGCGGTGGTCAAGGAGCTGGTCGATCAGCTGATGGGGAGAAATCCCGAGCATCGCTTCAATTTCATTCAGAATAACGCAGGCGAATTCGACCGTGATATGATTGATGCCTGAAGGCGATGTCCCGGACCCCCGGGAAGAAGACATTATTTACGAAGATCGCCGGATTTCCAGGCCAGATGCTTCGTTGCCGGATTGGGAAAGTCCAGACACGAGCTATCGCCCAATCCCGATTGTCTGGTTTGCAGGAGCGCTGATCGAGCAGGTCGTCACTCAATCTGTGATAGTGGCAGTGTTCGGTTTATGGCTCAATTCACCAGCCATCGCTGTCATCGCTATCGGGCTCATCGCGAGTTTTTTTGTCTGGGATATGACAATGAAACGCGGGTTGTCTGAGGCCGCCGCAGCATGGCGGGTCGCTACATTCGCAGTCCTCTCTTTCTTCTTTTCGCTGACCGCACTAACGGTCTTGGCCTAACAAAGAACTGGGCCATTCATGCCAGACCAAGTCCGCCAGCGTTATGAAAAAATAGGTCGTCGCAGGGTCTTGGCCCTGCTTGGCGTGGGCCTCACCCTTCTCATAATCGCCATCACCGCCGCCATCATCACGATGGCATCAATCAGCACTGATACCGAGGCCGTTGAGCGCACATTGCAACGGCAGGCCATCATCGACAGTCTGGCTACTTCAAACGAACAGATTGCCGCTGGTCGCAGAGGCTTTCTCCTTCAGCCAGACCCTGCATTCACACGGACTGTCCGCGAAGCCAGCAGTGATTTCGAAGCGGAGCAAGCACGCCTATCGGACTTGCTCGGGTCTCAAGCACAGCAGGATCGGCTCGAAGAAATCCGTAGCTTAAATGCGGATCGAACAGTCATAATAGATGCCATGTTCGCCAATCCGACCAAAGCTTTTCTAGACGCTCGTGGCCTCGACTTCAATGTCGATAACGGAGTGCTGATCACTCAGGACATCCGTGAGATCGCCAAAGAAATGGCTGAATTCGAAGAGCGTGAACTCGTTCGACGCAATCGCGCCCAGCTGAATTCTCTAGTCCAGTTCTACGTGGTAGGGGGCATTGCCGTCCTTCTGCTAATCGGCGTGCTTGTCACTGCGGTAATCGTCGTTTTGCGGTACAACCGCGATCTTGCGAAAGCTCAGGTCAACTTACGCGATGCAAACTTGGGGCTGGAAGATGCTGTCCAGTCGAGAACTGCAGAACTCATGCGAGCTAATGAGGAAATCCAACGATTTGCCTATATCGTCAGCCACGACTTGCGCTCACCGCTCGTCAACGTTCTCGGTTTCACCTCCGAGTTGGATGAGGCCCGCAAGCTCATTCACGCACATCTCGAGAAACTCTATGCGGAAAACCCTGAGTTGCGGGATGACGAAACCTGGCTCGCCGTCGACGAGGATCTTCCAGAAGCCCTCGGCTTCATCCGCACATCGACCGAGAAGATGGATCGCCTGATCAATTCCATCCTTGAATTGTCGCGCCAGGGTCGGCGTAAACTTCAGCCGGAACTGCTCGATATGGAGCAGTTGACCGATAACATCGTAGCCTCGCTTCACCAGCGGGCCGAGGATGCTGGCGCAACTATAGAAGTGAAATCCCTACCTGACCTCGAAAGCGACCGGATTGCAGTCGAGCAGATCCTGCAGAACCTGATCGAAAATGCCATCAAGTACCTCAGCCCCGCCCGACCTGGAGAGATTCAGATCGAAGGCAGCACTGCGGTCGGAACGGTGCGGATCGACGTGATCGACAATGGTCGCGGTATATCACCTGAGGATCATGAACGGATCTTCGAACTGTTCCGCAGGGCGGGCACCCAAGATCAAGAGGGTGAAGGGCTCGGCCTCGCCAACGTGCGGGCCCTCGCCTATCGCCTTGGAGGAACAATCGAAGTCGAATCCCGACTTGACCAAGGCGCTAGATTCAGGCTTTCACTCCCCTCGAAATTCGTTGCTCAAGAGGCAGTTACATGAACTCCCATCAATCCGTTGGCATCGTCATGATCGAAGACGATGCAGGTCATGCCAGACTTATTGAAAAGAACATTCGCCGCGCTGGTATTTCCAACGACATCAAACATTTCCTCGATGGCACCAGTGCTCTCGACTACCTCTTCAACGATGCAAGCGGGCCTTCGCACAACGGACCGGCCCTGGTCTTACTTGACCTTAACCTGCCGGATATGAGCGGGACCTCGATCCTCGAAAAGATCAAACAGGATGAAACGCTTCACCGAACTCCCGTGGTCGTGCTGACCACGACGGATGACAAGGTGGAAATACAGCGGTGTTATGACTTGGGCTGCAACGTCTACATCACGAAGCCCGTAAATTACGAGAGCTTCGCCGACGCGATACGTCAGTTGGGCCTTTTCCTGTCGGTCATCCAAGTTCCTTCGGTAGACGAGCAATAGAACCGAAACAGATCCTTTATGTAGATGATGATGCCGGCCTGCGTCGGCTGATTCAGCGCGCGCTGAGCAAGCGCGGTTTCGATGTTGATACAGCTGAAAGCGCCGACCAGGGCCTGGAGCTGATAAATTCTAAGCGCTACGACCTGATCGCGATCGATAATCATATGCCCGGCAAAAGTGGTCGGCAGATGCTTGATGAGATTGTAGCGCAAGATGGGCACCCTGCGGTGGTTTTCGTCACTGGAGACAGTGACACCGCTGTGGCAGTGGAAGCCATTCATGCGGGCGCTTCAGACTTTGTAGTGAAAACTGTCGGTGATAGCTTTTTCGATTTGCTCGACAGCCGCTTTCGGCAGGCATTCCTCCGAGATCGCCTCGAACGCGAGAAGCGTGAAGCCGAAGCGAACCTCCGTGAAGCCAACGAACGCCTCGAAATGCTTGTTCGAGAAGTGCACCATCGCGTCTCCAACTCTCTTCAGATGGTACAGAGCTTCGTTGCGATGCAAGCGCATCAGACTGAAGAAGTTGCGGCGAAAGATGCGCTTGCCGCGACGCAGAACCGAATTAAAGCTATTGGGAAGGTTCACCAGAACCTTTATACTCGCGGCGATCTGACCACTATTGATCTGGACGAGTATCTCGCGACGCTCGTTGAAGAATTTCGCGCCAACATGTCCGAGGGCGATACCGCAGTCGAACTCGTGTTTACCTCCGAGCACGTGGAAGTGTCACCCGATGATGCTGTTAATGTTGGTGTCGTCGTAAACGAACTTGTCAGCAATGCGGCGAAATATGCGTTCGCCGACCGTGCGGCAGGCAAAGTCTCGGTCGATTTGGACAAAACGGACGCCGGATATTGTATCACCGTCAGCGATGACGGAGCCGGTATTGCCGAAGGCAAGGCCCCAGAGGGAACTGGCTTGGGAATGCGGATCGTGTCGGCCATAACCAAAAGCCTGGGCACACAGTTGGAACGTGTCGAAAGTGATCGTGGAACCACGCACCGTTTCGTGGTTCCCTCGACGTAATTTCCTATCCGACGAGTTTAGTCTCTACGCTAATCCGGCTTTCTAGCGTCCGGTGGACCGGGCATTTATCGGCGATTTCCAAGAGCCTCTGGCGCTGATCCTCGCTGAGCTCAGCGCCATCCATTGTAATAGCTCGTGTGATAAGCTGATGCGGCATTCCGTCTTCCTCAGCTAGGCATTGCTCGCAATCCTTCGCATGATCGCGCGAGTGGGTGAGATGTATCTTTACCCCTTTAAGCGGCCAGTCCTTTCGCTGCGCATACATTCCCATCGTCATCGACGTGCAGGAACCCAAAGCGCCTAAAAGCAGATCATACGGTGTCGGTCCGCTGTCATCCCCCCCATAGGAGGTCGGTTCATCTGCAATGAAGCTGTGACTGGATGTGTGAACTTCCGTTCCGAACTTACCGTGGCCCATACATGTGACCACACCCTCTGCAGGCAAAGGCCAGTCGTTACTTAACGGAAGATAGCGGCTTGCCCATGCAGCTATGACATCAGCCGCAAATCTCGCATCCTGCGGCTGGAGAAGGAGGTGCCCTGCCCCTTCCAGGCTCACAAAGCTTTTCGGATGTTTTGCGGCACCGAACAGTTCGCTCGCATTCTCTACACCGACAATCTCGTCGGTTGGAGAGTGGAGAAACATCAAGGGTTTTCTGAGCCGAGCGACTTCTGCGAGCAGGTCAGTGCTTTCGACCCTTTCTATAAATCCGCGGCTTAAATTGAATTCGCGACCAGCGATCCGTACCGGACCCTCTCCCAACTTCCGGATCGCTTCAAGATCCCCCTCTATGTTGGTCAACACGTGTGGAACATCGGCTGGTGCACCGATGGTTGCGACTGCGGCAATGCGGTCGAGGCCAATTTCATCCGCGGCCGCCAAGACCGCCGCGCCGCCGAGGCTATGTCCTACCAGCAAAATGGGTTGGGCGAACCTTTCAAATAGCTCTTTCGCAGCTGCGACTAGGTCCGCGACATCGGTCGCAAAACCGGCCCGTCCGAAGTCCCCGCCACTTCCACCTAGCCCGGTGAAGTCGAACCTCAGTGTAGCGATCCCCTCTTTCGCCAGCGCACGAGCGACACTTACCGCAGCCTTGCTGTCCTTGGTGCAAGTGAAACAGTGGGCGAAAAGTGCCGCGCCACGAACAAGGCCTGTTGGTAATTCGAGCGAACCGCTTAGTTCATGACCTGCTGGAGCGCGGATTGTTATGGTTTCTGTTGGCATGGGCATTTCTAATGCATGGGACTGCGGTGAATGCAACGCCCCTTCCCCTTGCCCTCACCATGCCTGCCTCCTAACGTTTGGGTAAAGTTGCAAGGAAAGACTATGGCCGACACGACCACAGACCAGAACCGTTTCGAAGGTACTCAATCTTATATCGCGACCGAGGATCTCAAGGTCGCGGTAAATGCTGCCGTCCTTTTGAGGCGGCCGCTATTGGTTAAGGGAGAACCCGGGACGGGAAAGACTGTTCTTGCCCATGAAATTGCCAAAGCACTCGATGCTCCGCTGATCGAGTGGAATGTGAAATCAACCACGAAAGCGCAACAGGGGCTTTATGAATACGATGCTGTCGCGCGCTTGCGGGACGGTCAGCTTGGCGATGAACGTGTTCACGATATATCGAACTACATAAAAAAGGGTAAGTTGTGGGAAGCCTTCACTTCACCTGAGCTTCCCGTTCTATTGATCGACGAGATCGATAAGGCGGATATCGAGTTTCCGAACGATTTGCTCCAGGAACTCGACCGCATGAGCTTCGATGTTTATGAAACGCACGAGCGCATTGAGGCGCAAGAGCGTCCGATCGTGGTGATAACATCGAACAACGAAAAGGAACTTCCCGACGCGTTCTTGCGCCGTTGCTTCTTCCACTACATCAAGTTTCCCGATCACGAGACGATGCGCGAAATCATCGAGGTCCACTTCCCCAACATCCAGAAAAACCTCGTCACAAAAGCGATGGAAATGTTCTACGAGCTGAGGGAAGTTCCGGGTCTCAAGAAGAAGCCAAGCACGAGCGAACTACTCGATTGGCTCAAGCTGCTCTTGAATGAGGATATGCCGCTGGAAGTCCTGCAAGACAGCAATCCCAACAGCGCCGTTCCACCGCTGCATGGTGCACTGCTCAAAAACGAGCAGGACATAATGATGTTTGAGCGACTCGCGTTCATGGCTCGCCGCCAAAGCTAATAAGGGTCTGAAATACTAACGCGTCCCGAAAAACGGGACGCGTTATTTACTCGTAAGTCAATCGATCAGTTGAAACTGTAGGCGAGCTCGAAATCGCCCCACCGGCGGCCGTTTACAACGATGGGCACGTAGACGTTCCGCACAACCATGTAGTTCTTTCCGTCGCCCTCTTGGCGATAGACAGCCATCGTATAGGGGCCGGAACTGGCCCGAGCCAAAAGATCCGTATTTGCCACCATGATGCGACCATTGCGGCAATATTTGGTATCGTGGGCAAGATCCCCGGTTGGTTTCCGCGAACGATCGCTGAGATGGGTCGGCAAGAAACCGTTGAGGTCGGCTTGCGAACACATCATGATCCCGCCGCCCTGCGCTACGACCTTATCGTTGACCGGACGCCAGTTTGTGTCGGCCCAATCGGAAAGACTGGTTCGGTAGAGTTCTGGATTGGTGCCAGGAACCAGCCGGTAATCCTGATCGAACAGCTGTTCCATTCTGAGGGAGCCATTTTCGATGGCCTCTTCGGCGCGCTGCGTAATCTCGCGCGCAAATTCCTGCGCTTGCTGGACCATGTCGCTATCCTGCGGCGAAAGCCCGGCCTTCACGATCCGGTCGAACATTTCGCTGGCAGTGAGTTCTAATTCTTCGATCCGCTCGTGGGCGGTCTCCAGGCGCTGTTCGTTTTCATTGGCCGCGCGGTCATAGCTTTCGAGAACGTTGGACACGCGGTCCACATGTTCCGTCATCATGCCGGTTGCTCGGGTAATCTGGTCGTTCTGCTGGTCTACTTCTTCGACAAGCTGGCTGACGCCGGAAATGGTCGCGTCGATACTGGCGACGGAGCTTTTTGCTTCGTTCGAAGCCTTTGCGCCTGCCTCGATCCGCTCGATGACCGTAGAAGCCTCACTGCCGAGGGTTTCGATCACTTCGGAAATCTCGTCCGTCGCCTTACGCGTTTCACCGGCAAGCGTTTTCACTTCGTTTGCGACGACCGCGAAGGTTCGTCCTGCTTCTCCGGCTCGCATCGCTTCGATCGTGGCGTTCAATGCGAGGATGTTGGTGGTTTCGGCAATCTGCTCAATATCCTGCGAACAGCGCTTAACCTGGTCCATAGCCGCAGCAAATCCGGTCACGTGGGTTGCAAGGGTTTCCACCAGGTCGAGGAGATTGGTAATCTGCTGGAGCGATGACTGGATTTGCGTCGTACCCATATTCAGCCGCTCGATGGCGCGGGCAGAAAGGATTCTCGCTTCGTCGCTGGCTTCGGCAACTTTGCGTTGATCGGCCTCCAGCTCCCGGACAGTCCCCTGCAGTTCGACATGCTCTGCGCGCAGTACGCCTGAACTATCCAGCACGGCCTGAACGATGCCGGCCACATCGCTGCAACCGACCGTGACCTTACCACACGCCTCTGGTATGCTATTCAGTGCAGAAGCTGTTGCAGTATCGATTGGACTGATTTCCATCTAATCGGGACCCCTCATTGTCCTGTTTGAAGTTCCGAGTAGTGATAATTGGTTAGCGGACCGTTAAACGGTTGCATTGGATGGCATCAGCACCGACAAAAAACGCAGGGTGAATTCGAATTATGTTCCTAAATTTCGTCGATGAACTCCGCGCTGCAGGAATACCCGCCAGTTTCAAAGAACACCTGACACTTCTGGAAGCACTCGACCGAGAAGTAATTGGTCAGTCCCCGGAAAGCTTCTATTATTTGAGCCGAGCAACCTTCGTGAAAGATGAAGGCCTCCTTGATCGCTTCGATCAAGTTTTTTCGAAAGTCTTCAAAGGCATCATAGCTGATTATGGCCAGAATCCCGTCGCTGTACCCGAGGACTGGCTGAAATCAGTAGCGGAAAAATTCCTCTCCGATGAGGAGATGGAAAAGATTAAGAGTCTCGGCGATTGGGATGAAATCATGGAGACGCTCAAGAAGCGCCTGGAAGAACAGGAAAAGCGCCATCAGGGAGGCAACAAGTGGGTCGGAACGGGTGGCACGAGTCCTTTCGGCAATTCAGGATACAACCCTGAAGGTGTGCGGATCGGTGGGGAAAGTCGCCACAAGCGTGCGATCAAGGTGTGGGACAAGCGGGAATTTCGGAACCTGGACAATACGAAAGAACTCGGCACACGAAATATCAAGATGGCATTGCGCCGACTGCGCCGGTTCGCGCGGGAAGGTGCTGCCGATCAATTGGATCTGGATGCTACAATCGATGGCACGGCGAAGCAGGGATGGCTCGATATCCGCATGCGGCCGGAACGCAGAAATGCGGTGAAGTTATTATTATTTCTGGATGTTGGCGGGTCGATGGATCCGTTCATAAAGGTTACGGAAGAGCTTTTCAGCGCCGCTACGAGTGAATTCAAGAACCTCGAATTCTTTTACTTTCACAATTGCCTTTATGAAGGAGTTTGGAAGGACAACCGCCGGCGGTGGCAGGAGCGCACAAAAACCTGGGATATTCTTCATAAATACGGTCACGACTATAAAGTCGTTTTCGTTGGCGATGCGGCAATGAGTCCTTACGAGATTACCCACCCAGGCGGTAGCGTCGAGCATATGAACGAAGAGGCTGGCGCCACTTGGATGCAGCGACTTACCAACACTTATCCGGCCACAGTTTGGTTGAACCCAGTCCCCGAGAAGCAATGGGGATACTCCCAATCAACCAAGGTTATGAAGCATCTCGTTAATGACCGCATGTACCCGCTCACGCTGGAAGGGCTTGATGACGCCATGCGGGAGTTGAGCCGCAAGCAGAGCTGATATCGGAGATACTCAACCGTAGAGAAGATGGGGGGCTATTGTCCGGCGCCAGCTTTCCTCATCATGCGCAGCCAGCTGAGCGAGATCGTCGGGGGTAGCCTCGCTATCATCTACCCATTCTCGCAAGGCAGGACCGCCGTTTATGACATCGATAGCCAGCCGATCGAATTCATACTCGTATGGAAAATCCCGCCAGATATCGTAATCGGGATAAAGCTTCCGGATCGCTTTGAAGGCCAGGGCCTGCAAGCGCCAAGGCTTGAATTCATGGTGGTCGTAATAAGGACCTTCCGCATGGATCATCAGGCCGTTGCAAAGCTTGCCTGCATGCTTGTGAAAGGTGGGCTCGAACCAGCACTCACGAAGTTTGCATCCCCGCAGCCACGCTGGCGCTAAGCCTTCCATTTCACCAAGCACAGCATGCGCGTCGATGTCGGGAGCACCGAAGAGCACTTCGAGAGGCCGTGTCGTTCCCCTGCCCTCGCTTAAATTGGTTCCTTCGAGCATGACGGTACCGGCGTATGCCCGGGCCATATTAAGTCCGGCGGCATTTGGACTCGGATTGATCCACACCCGATTTTCCGGCCAACCGAAACCTGGTGCGTGACCGGGCTTCCACCCTTCCATCTCAATCACGCGATAATCGACGTCGAGGTCGAAATGCTGGATAAACCAGTGGCCCATTTCGCCCATGGTCATCCCATGACGCATGACCATCGGCGCTGCACCAACGAAGCTTTCCTGTCCGGGCAATAGCAAAGTACCTTCAACAGGTCCGCCAGCTGGATTTGGCCTATCCAGAACCCACACAGACTTGCCACATTTTGCCGCTTCTTCGAGAACATAAAGCAACGTGGTGACAAACGTATAAATCCTGCACCCAAGATCTTGCAGATCGAACAGGAAAACATCGGCGGTGGACATCGCCTGATCGGTCGGGCGCCGGACCTCACCGTAGAGACTGAAGATCGGAATTCCGTATCGCGGATCGTTCTCATCCGCTGTCTCGACCATGTTATCTTGTTTGTCGCCCTTCAAACCATGCTGAGGACCAAATGCGCTGGTGATATTGACCCCTCGCTCGATCAGAGCGTCGAGCGAGTGATCTAGCTGCGCCGTGACTGATGCGGGATGCGCAACGAGAGAGACGCGGCGCCCCTCCAGTGGTTTGCGCAAATTACTATCTGTGAGAAGGCGGTCGATCCCGAATTTCATGAACGGGGGGGTGCATCAAGGCGTGCGATGAAGCAAGCCGGATCATGAAAATCCGGTTGATCTTGGCAGTGCTGTGCCGCCCAGAAGCTTTTGACCCCGCCCTCTTCTTCGAGAATGCAGGTCATGCCCGCTGCGCATGCAATATCAGGTACGGCGTCTACGGGAATCGCGGTGTCGAAAATCGCGAAGCCAGTGCCTTGCCGCATCGTACATTCCGGTTCGCGGGGTGAAGGCCGGTTCGCCATGCCATTTCGCGGGGATGAAAAATCGTAAGCGGCCCAGCGCTCAGAAGGTGAAAGGTTGAATTCGCAGTAAGATGTGCCGCCATCAGGCTGCAAAAATAGTTCAAAGCAGGTGGTACGCCATAGTTGGTCTGCCCTTCCCTTTCCGGCGAACGGCGGGACGACCAACTTTCTCGCGTCGTCAATGCGCCATCTGAGGCGGAGCCAATTCGCATCCATCGCCACGAAACTGGCCGAAACACCGCTCACGAGTAGTGGGGGATGAGCGGGATGCGCGCTCAGTTCATACGTTTCCAACTGCGAATCCTCATGCTAGCGGCGCTCTGTTATGAGCACCTACAAATCCGACCTGCTGCGTTTGCTCGAAGAACGCGGTTATATCCATCAGATTACCGATCCGACCGCTTTGGACGCCCTTGCTGCGAGCAAGATAGTGCCGGGTTACATTGGGTTTGATGCGACGGCACCCAGCCTTCACATTGGTAGCCTAGTGCAGATCATGATGCTTCGTCGTCTTCAACAGACCGGACATAAGCCGATCGTATTGATGGGAGGAGGCACCACCCGTATCGGCGATCCGACAGGGCGTGACGAAAGTCGCAAGATGTTGACCGATGCCACAATCGAAGAGAACATCTCGGGGATTAGAACTGTCTTCGAGCGTTTGCTGACCTTTGGTGACGGACCGACTGACGCTGTCATGGTAAACAATCAGGATTGGCTCGGCGGCTTGGGCTATATCGAAATGCTGCAGAAGGTCGGCACGCATTTTACCGTAAATCGGATGCTTTCGTTTGATTCCGTTCGCCTACGTCTTGAGCGCGAACAGCCGATGACTTTCCTAGAATTCAATTACATGATCCTCCAGGGGTATGATTTCCGTCACCTCGCGCAAGAGATGGGCGCGCGGCTCCAGATGGGAGGGAGCGATCAATGGGGCAACATCGTAAATGGTCTCGAGCTCTCGCGCCGGATGGATGGGGTGGAAGTTTTCGGTCTGACCACTCCGCTCCTGACGACTGCCGACGGCGGCAAGATGGGAAAAACAGCGGCAGGCGCCGTATGGCTCAACGAAGAGCAGCTGCCAAGCTACGACTTCTGGCAGTATTGGCGAAACGTCGATGATCGCGATGTGGGCCGCTTCCTGCGGCTTTTTACAGATCTGCCTATGGACGAAATTCGGAAGCTCGAGGCCCTCGAAGGGGCTGAGATCAATCGGGCCAAGACGGTGCTCGCGAACGAAGTCACCGCGATGGTACGTGGGCCGGAAGCTGCCCAGACAGCTGAGAAGACAGCCGCTGAAACATTTGCCGGTGGCGGTGCAGGAGAGGATTTGCCGGCGATCGAAGTCGGTGCGGAAGGCATGCGCATCGGCGCGGTCCTGACAGCCCTCAATTTCACATCCTCAGGCAAGGAAGCGAAACGCAAGCTTTCGGAAAACGCGGTAAAGCTGGACGGCGAGGCGGTTACTGATCCGGCCTATCTTGTCGAGGTGGACGAACACAGGGAGCGCAAGCTTTCACTCGGTAAGAAAAAGCACGCGATTATCCGCAGATAGTTGGCATAGCCTGGTCCTCGCCCGGTTATTATTTCCGAGCGGTTTACCAAATGTTCGCCTTTTTTAGGGAAGGAGATTTGGGGTAATAATTTTGAAGGTTCAAGCGGATGAGCGCAGGAGCACAACTCAGCGTAACCGATCAGCGCCGCATGGCGCGGCATCCTGTTGATCACCCGGTGATTGCCGAACATTTCGGCAAAGGTGACATCAGAATGCATATTGCGAATATCTCGGCGAATGGCTTCATGATCGATGATGCCGACAAAATTGGTCGTGGCGAACGTCTCGTAGTCCGGCTTCCGATAATTGGTCGCATCGAAGCGTATTGCATCTGGTGCAGAAATAACCGCGCTGGCTTCCAGTTCGAACGTATCATCCGAGTGGATGATTTTCTTGCCCTCATCGACAAGCTCCAACCGAACCCGCGTCTTAGAAAAATGCGCTGAAAATCTCCCATGCGATTACTGTGAGAATGAACCTCTTCACAAGCAAGGGGGCTGCTGCCATGCGTCCTGCGTGAACAGCACCATCAAAACTTCTTCCGAACGGTCCCCTCTACGGATAGCCAATTTCCGGGCGTACTGGGTTGCCAGACTGACGATGACGCTCGCGCAATACGCGATGATGCTCATAATCGGATGGCAAACCTACAATATCGCCCGCGATAGCGGTATGAACATCGGTGAGGCTTCCGGACAGCTGGCGCTGATCGGCCTGCTTCAGTTCGTACCCCTTTTTCTCCTGACGCCATTTTCGGGCTGGGCTGCCGATCGGTTTGACCGCCGCAACATCGGACGCGCAACGATCGCATTGCAGATTTTGTGTGCCTGCACCCTCGCCTGGCTAACATGGAATGGCACAATTGCTCTCTGGTCGATTTACTCGGTTGCGATAGTGCTCGGCGTGGTGAGGGCATTTAACGGTCCGGCTTTGTCGGCGCTCGCGCCCAATCTGGTCCCGAAGGAAATCCTCCCCAACGCCATCGCTCTGTCCAGTATCTCTTGGCAGACTGGAATGATCGTAGGCCCGGCGGTCGGTGGGTATCTCTATGCGGTTTTTCCGTCTCTGCCTTATATTGCGGCGGCAGTCCTTTTTATCGTAGCCATCATCTCACTTTCCCTGATCGGGAAGGTGCCACAGCCGCCCCGCCCACAGAACCAGCGCCCAATCCACGCCATGGTCGAAGGTTTGCGGTATGTTGTTCGAAACAAAATGGTTCTGGGCGCCATCACTCTGGACCTTTTTGCGGTTTTTCTCGCCGGGGCGACAGCCCTGTTCCCTGTTTACGCGCGTGACATCCTCCAGGTAGGAGAAACCGGGTTGGCGCAGTTAGCCATGGCTCCGGCGGTCGGAGCGGCACTTACGGCGCTATTATTCTCCTTCCGGCCGTTGAAGACGCAGGTCGGCCCGAAGATGCTTCTGGCTGTTGCCCTGTTTGGCTTCGCCACAATTGTTTTTGGTTTTTCCAAGTCGATGCCACTCAGCTTGGCTATGCTCTTCATCGTGGGGGCAGCGGATATGTTCAGCGTCTATATCCGTCAGTCTCTGATCCAACTCCACACACCTGACGATAAGCGCGGCCGCGTTTCCTCGGTCAGCTTGCTGACTATCAGCGCGTCCAACGAATTCGGTGATTTCTTCTCAGGCAGCTTGGCCTACGCAATCGGACCGGTGGCTGCGGTAGTGAGTGGTGGTGCAGGAGCGATCGTCACCGTTGCTCTCTGGAGTAAAATTTTCCCTGTCTTGCGTACCACTAGGACCTTCGAGCCGCCTGAGGAATTGGAAGATCAGACACCAGAAGAAAAGCTGCAGGAGCAGATCCCATGAAAGCCCAATCCGTTTTAGACACAGTTGGCGGCACATCGCATATCCGCCTGGCCCGTCTCTTCCCCGACCATGAAGTGTGGGTGAAGAACGAACGCGCCAATCCCGGTGGCTCCATCAAGGACCGTATAGGTCTGGCTATGGTTGAGGACGCCGAAAAATCGGGGAAGCTTAAACCGGGTGGAACGATCATCGAGCCGACAAGCGGCAACACCGGTATCGGCCTGGCGATGGCAGCAGCGGTTAAAGGTTATAAACTGATTCTCGTCATGCCGGAAAGCATGAGCTTAGAGCGCCGCCGGCTTATGCTCGCATATGGAGCGACCTTTGATCTCACTCCCAAGGAAGGTGGGATGAAGGGAGCGATTTCCCGCGCCCAGGAACTCGTCGATCAGACCGAGGGTGCATGGATGCCCAGCCAGTTCGACAATCCTTCCAACTTTGAAGTTCATAAACGAACAACGGCTCGTGAAATTCTCGCCGACTTCGCGGACGAACCGATTGACGTAATGATAACCGGTGTGGGAACCGGCGGACACCTTACCGGCTGCGCCGAAGTGCTCAAAGAAGAGTGGAAAGACTTAAAGGCCTATGCCGTGGAGCCGGCCGGATCGCCAGTTATCAGTGGTGGTCAACCGGGGCCCCACCCCATCCAGGGTATAGGCGCCGGCTTCGTCCCAGCGAACCTGCATACCCAGGCGATTGACGGTGCTATCCAGGTCGAGCCGGAGGATGCCAAGGAATGGGCTCGTCAATGTGCCGCCAAAGAAGGATTGTTAGTTGGAATTTCCAGCGGCGCAACATTGGCAGCGATCGCGAAAAAACTCCCCGATTTGAACGCTGGCAGCCGTATCCTAGGCTTCAACTATGATACGGGTGAACGTTACCTCTCCGTGCCGGATTTCCTTCCTACCGAATAGGTCTTTATCAAGTTTGGGTGGCCTTGTTGATTTCGGGGCCACCCCAAACCTACCGATATTTCGCGATAAAATCTTCCTTCGTAAGAGGCTTGGCGAAAAGGTGTCCTTGCGCTTTGTTACAGCCCATTTGTTCAAGCCTGGCGCGTTGATTTTCCGTTTCGACTCCTTCTGCGACCACTTCAATTTTCATGCATTCCGCCACTGCGATCATACCCGCGATAATGGCTTCGCTTGGAGTGTCCGTTAAAAAATCTGCGACAAACCGCCGGTCAATCTTAAAGCCAGTAAGCGGAAGTGTCTGCAAGGTGGCAAGAGATGCGTAACCGGTTCCAAAATCATCCAGAGTGATCTTATGACCCGCATCATAGAGCTTCATCAGATGCGACAAATTTTCCTTGTCACTTTTCAGGGTGGTTTGCTCTGTAACCTCGAACTCGACATCACTAGGCTCTAGTCCATATCGATCGAGGAAACTCGGGACAGAAGAAGATAACTTCTCCGAAAGGGCCTGTATGGGGAAGAGATTGCATGCCACGCTAGGAAGGGTCAGACCAGCGTGTCGGCATTCAGCCATGAAGCGACAAGCCTCATTTATGATCCAGTCGCCCAATTCCTGAGCGATCACATGGGTTTCAAGAAAATTCATGAAACTGGCCGGCGCGAGCAACCCTAGATCAGGGTGATTCCAACGCAGCAGCGCTTCTACACCTATGAGGCTGCCATCTCGGATGTCTACTTGAGGCTGGAAGAATAACTCCCATTCGCGCTTTTCTACTGAACCGACCAGATCAGCCTGCAAGATGCGCTGTCTGGCGTGCTCACTACGCATCGCGTCATCGAAGACACGCCGAGCCTTGCCTGATTTCTTGGCCGCAAACATAGCGAGATCGGCATGAAGCAGCAGGGTTTCTGCGTCCGTAACATCGTCGTCGACTACAGCGGCTCCGATGCTTCCTCCCAGGGAAAACTGATGCTCGAAAATGAGAAATTGTTCTTCCAGTGTTTTCAGAATTCGGTTTGAAGCAATACCAACTTCCTCTTCTGAACACGGGCCAGGGATCAAAATTGCGAATTCATCACCGCCCATTCTCGCGATGCGCCAATTGGGATCCGAATTGAGGCGAAATCTTACCGCAACCGATTGTAGCAAGGCGTCACCGGCGAGATGGCCAAGAGAATCGTTGATCGACTTAAAATTGTCGAGGTCAATTACGAGGAGGCCAGGCTTCTCCGCAATGGCCAGACATTCACGAACGGTGTTCAGGAATGCCCTTGGCGTCAATAATCCGGTTAGTTCGTCATGTCGCGCAAGATGCTCGAGATTAGCTTCCCGGGCATGTCTATCAGAAGTATCCTGGATGTGGGCGCCAACAGTAGTGCGCCCATCATCCTGATACAGTGAGAGAGTGAGTTCCGCCGGAAACTCGCGACCAGTTGCATGTTGCGCGATTATTTCGACGGTATTGCCAATCAGGCGGTGCTCCTCGCCCTGACGCATTCGGCGCATCCCTTCCTCATGCGCCCTATGAAAGCGCTCCGGAATGATCAGCGTTACCGGTAAACCGATAACGTCGGCCAACGGATAGCCGAACATGCTTTCAGCAGCTGGATTCCAAGTAAGAATGCGACCATTTTCATCCGTGGATAAAACGGCAAAAGGAGCGGAGTCTAAAAGAAGCGAATAGGTGCTCGCACGATCTTTGCCTTCGGACCCGGTTCCACGGTCCGAAACCCCGCTCGGATTTTTTCCTATCCCGAGGGACAATAAGCCTCTCCGCATCCGCCCTTGACGGTTCTACGCGTCGGCACCTCTGATCGTTCCATCTCTACTTACCATCGAATCAAAAAGGGCCGCTGCACATACCGTGAGCGGCCCCGATTGGTTTGAACAGATGGTGCTGCCTACAAGGAAATTATGCCGCAGTCTGGAAAGCATCTTCTCCCAAAGCCATCAAGCTGTCGCTACCCGCCTCGAGCTTGCGGCGCAGCGCACCGGCATCCGGAAGATACCGATCCATGTAATACCGGGCAGTGGCCAGCTTTTGCTCGTAAAACGCTTTGTCATCACCGGATCCAGTAAGACATTCTTGCGCTTTATGCGCCATTTTCAACCACATGAGTCCGAGCGTCACGATGCCCATTATGTGCATGTAGTGATGCGCCCCGGCACCCAGGTGATTGGGGTTCTGCATGGCGTTCTGCATGAACCACATCGTCGCCGCCTGCTGTTGCTCAAGCGCCTTTTCCAGCTGCTCGGCCATACCCTTCAGTTCATCGACTTCTTTCGCAGCAGCGATCTCTTCGCCGACATGTTTGAAGAAGGCTTGAACGGCGGCACCGCCCTTCTGCGCCAGCTTGCGACCGCACAAGTCCATCGCCTGTACGCCGTTCGTGCCTTCATAGATCTGGGCAATTCGCGCGTCACGAACATATTGGCTCATGCCCCATTCTTCAATGTAGCCATGGCCACCAAAAACTTGCTGCATGTTGGTCGCAACTTCGTAACCCTTGTCGGTGCCGTAGCCCTTGATGACAGGGGTCAAAAGGCCGAGCATAAGGTCTGCCTCTTCGCGTTCTTCCTCGGTTTGCGCCTGATGCGTAAGATCTACAAGCAGTCCGCCCCACAGAGCTAGCGCGCGCATCCCTTCCGTGAACGCCTTTGCGTCCATCAGCATGCGGCGCACATCAGGGTGCACAAAAATCGGATCGGCCTGCGCTTCCGGTTCTGCCGGGCCAGTCAACGCCCGCCCTTGCCGGCGGTCGAGTGCGTATACGACGGCATTTTGATAAGCGACTTCAGCCTGGCTCAGCCCTTGAATGCCCACGCCAAGCCGGGCGGCATTCATCATGATGAACATGGCAGCAAGCCCCTTGTTCTCCTCGCCGACCATCCAGCCCTTCGCGCCGTCGTAATTGAGAACGCAGGTGGCATTGCCATGTATACCCATCTTCTCTTCGATCGACCCACACATAACACCGTTGCGTTCGCCCAGAGTGCCATCCTCATTGACTAGGAATTTCGGCACGACGAAGAGAGAGATTCCCTTGCTGCTGTCGGGCGCGCCCGGAGTCTTGGCGAGGACCAGGTGGATAATGTTTTCACTCATGTCGTGCTCGCCGGCCGAGATGAAAATCTTGGTCCCGGTGATCGCATAGCTGCCATCGTCCTGCGGTTCCGCCTTGGTACGGATCATACCCAGATCCGTACCGCACTGCGGTTCGGTCAGGTTCATCGTGCCCGTCCATTCGTTCGAGATCATCTTGGGTAGATATTTTGCTTTCTGCTCATCGGATCCCTTGGCGATCAGCGCAGAAATTGCCCCGTTGGTGAGGCCGGGATACATACCGAAAGCCTGGTTGGCGCTGGAAATGAACTCTTCCATGACAAAGCCGAGAACGTGCGGCATGCCCTGCCCACCGAATTCTTCGGGGGCTGAGATCGTGCCCCAACCTGCTTCACGGAACTGGTCGAAGGCATCCTTGAAGCCCGGAGGGGTGGTAACGGACCCGTCATCATTCCGAACGCAACCATGTTCGTCACCGATCCGGTTCAGCGGCGCCAGGACTTCGGAGCAAAATTTGCCGCCCTCGCTGATGATCGCATCCACGACATCCTTGGAAGCCATCTCGAAACCCGGCAGATTGCCGTAGCTTCCGAGATCGAGGAGTTCGTTGATGATGAAGCGGGCGTCACGAGCGGGGGCATTGTAAATGGGCATTGGATGTCCTTGGGAAAGAATGGCTTTCGTTGATCTTGAAGCTAGAATGTTCTCTAATCGAGCTGGTCTTCGACCAAACTGATAAATTCGGCGAGTTCCTTGATCGAACTATCGATATCGGCACGCTGCGCCTTCAGCTTGGCCACATGTTTCTTGCATTTTTCGAGCGTGACGCGGCGCTGTTCGGCACGCCCGTCGTCGAGGTCGTAAAGATCGATCATCTCGCGAATTTCGGTAAGCGAGAAACCGACATTCTTGGCACGCATAATCCATGCGAGACGGGCCCGATCACGTTTTGAATAGATCCTGGTCAGTCCAACGCGCGACGGAGCAATTAGGCCTTCGTCTTCGTAAAAACGCAAAGCCCGCGCCGTGCACTCGAACTCGCTCGTCAGATCCGAAATCGAAAACTGTTCGCGTTCGAGCTTGTCGGGTCGTTCGAGATGTGCGCCGGCATGACGACGATCGTTATCGGCATTGGTAAGCGGCTGTGTCATGCACACTTTCTAGCCAAACGTTTACGTAAGCGTCAAGGCTTGACGGGTTGGAGAATGCCGGCATCCAACTTGCGATAGAAACAACTCGTCGCCCCGGTATGGCATGTAGGGCCGGCCGGATCGCACCGCAGGACGAGTGCGTCCTGGTCGCAGTCGACTAGAATTTCCTCTACTCGCAAGACATTGCCGGAAGTTTCACCTTTCTGCCAAAGCGCTCCGCGAGAGCGTGAATGGAAATGAGCTATACCGGTGCGCACAGTGGCATCGATCGCTTCCCTGTTCATGAAGGCGACCATAAGAATACGACCAGTATGAACGTCCTGTACGACTGCGCTGAGCAGTCCCTTGTCATCGAACTTAGGAAGGAAATCCTCGCCATCTTCGCGGTCGATCGGGTCTTTTGCCACAGGCACTCCGTATAATTGTATAACTACGACAGTCTGTTGCACGACCGCCACAAGCCGGGTTCAAAATTCGCTTTAAGCAAAGAACGCTGTTTGAGGAACGGACTTTCTAGGGAATGTAATGGCCCTGCAGGTGATGTGAAGCCTGCCAACCGGAGCATCGGTGCCAAAAGAGCGCCAGGTTCAGGGGGTCCCGGATCCGCAGCCGCGAGGGGGTTTACACGCGGCGCATCCGGTAACGATGAGGGATAGGACCTGATGCATGCTGGGGGGCTGCATCGCTATGGTCCGGTGTATTTCGTCACGTGGCGCCCGGGGTCTTCGGACTCCGGGCGTTTCGTTTATCTGGCATTGTCGAGAGCTTCGTCCAAAACGCGGGCGAAGCAGGCAATGACCACAGTCTTCGCCCCCGCTTTCTTAAGAGCCTTCACGCACGCCGCCGTTGTGGCTCCGCTCGTCAGCACGTCGTCGACCAATAGAATATCCCGACCTGAAATTTTCTGCTTTCTGTTTACTGCAATCGCTCCAGCAAGCGCCTTTGTCCGCGCTTTTGCGCCCATTCCGCCAAGGCTCGGTGTTCTTTTGGTGCGGATCAGGCCATCGACCACAAGCGTACCGTGACCCGCCTTCGCCAGTTCAGATCCCAACAAAGCCGCCTGATTGAATCCGCGCTGCCAGAGGCGCCAGCGATGGAGTGGGACGGGCACAATCAACCTATGGCCATCCCGCGAGGGAATACGGGCAGCTATCAGCCGCGCCAGCAGAGGCGCCAGCGCTATACGTCGGCCGTGTTTCAAGGCAAGGACCAGTTTGCGCGATGTATCCGTATAGAGCGTGCCGGCAGCGATCCCGTCGTGAAGCGGAGGAATTGCGAGGCAAGGCGCGCAGAGAGCGTCATCAACTGGTCCTCGCTCACCGAACGGCCGCTGACAGTTAGCACAGGAGGGCTCACCGGGAATGGCCAGGTCGGACCAACATGTTGAGCAGAGCCCTCCCTGCCCCCCGATGCTCTCGCCGCACGCTGGACAACGCGGTGGGTATACGAGGTCAACCAGAGAAGCGATCCCGTCTCCCAACGCCCGTCGCATCGTGGTTATTCTCCCCATGCCGGTGTGCTGCACCGCTTGCATGCTTGTAGCAAGCGCGGCAGGGGGCCGGGATGGATATTAGCGATGGCAGATAGGGCGCCTCCCCGCATTTTCAGCCGCCAGCGCCGCATGGCGGGCTATCGACGGGCGCTGGTCCGCCAGTCGCAGCGCGATGCGGCGCGCTATGTTCTGGACGACATGGTCGAGGACATTCTCGACCGGCTCGAGTTCATGCGATTCGAACCTGCCCGAGTCCTCGTGATCGGCGACTGGACGGGCACCCTCGCCCTCTCGCTGCGGGGGCGCGGATCGCAGGTGGAAGAAGCCAACGTCCGGACGATCGACGAAGAGAAGCCGATCGGGGATGGATCCTACGATCTCATCGTCAGCCTCGCCTCGCTGGGCCGGGTCAACGATCTGCCCGGCGCGCTATTGCATTTGCGCACGGCATTGGCCGAAGGAGGCATCGTCATTGCCTCGCTGATCGGTGCGGGGAGCCTGACGAACCTGCGGCGCGCCGTCATTGCGGCGGAACCCGACCGGCCCGCGGGCCGGATGCATCCGCTGGTCGACAATGCCGCTGCTTCGGCGTTGATGCAGCGTGCCCTGTTCAAGCGTCAGGTGGTCGACAGCCGTTCGCTCGAAGTCGCCTTCGGATCGCTCGACCGGCTCGTGTCGGACCTGCGCGACCAGGGGCTGACGTCGAGCCTTGCGAGCGGCGCGCCGCCCTTGGGTAAAGCTGCCCTCGATCGCGCCCGCAAGTCCTTTCTAACCGCTGCGAACGACCGTGATCGAGTCATCGAAACATTCGAGATACTGACCCTAACTGGCTGGAAAGACTAGCGAAGGCTCGCCTGGGCGGCAGCAAGCCGCGCAATCGGCACACGGTATGGTGATGCGCTGACGTAATCGAGCCCGGTCTTCTCGCAAAATGCGATGCTTGCCGGATCGCCGCCATGTTCGCCGCAGATGCCAAGCTTGATATCGCCGCGCGTCTGGCGCCCGCGTTCCGCCGCCAGTTCGACCAGCTGGCCGACCCCGTGGATATCGAGGCTGACGAAGGGATCGCGCGCGAAAATGCCCTTTTCGACATATTCGGTCAGGAAGCGGCTCGCATCATCACGGCTGACGCCAAGAGTCGTCTGCGTGAGGTCGTTGGTACCGAAGCTGAAGAATTCACCCACTTCGGCGATTTCGCCCGCCATCAGCGCGGCCCGCGGAAGTTCGATCATTGTACCGACAAGATAGTCGAGCGTGCAGCCGGTGGCTTCGAACACTTCCGCAGCCACGCGATCCACCACCGCTTTCAACAATTCGAGTTCCTTGCGCGTCGCGACAAGCGGAATCATCACCTCGGGTACAGGCGCTTTTTCGCTGGTCTTGGCGACTTCGCACGCCGCCTCGAAAATTGCGCGTGCCTGCATCTCGTAGATTTCCGGGTAGGTAATCCCGAGGCGGCAACCGCGATGGCCGAGCATGGGGTTGAATTCATGCAGTTCGCTCGCGCGTCGCTTCAATTGATCGACAGTCTTACCGGTGGCGGAGGCCAGCTCTTCGAACTCCGCATCCCCATGCGGCAGGAATTCGTGGAGCGGCGGATCGAGCAGGCGAATGGTGCATGGCAGGCCCGCCATCACCTCGAAGATCTTGACGAAATCGGCGCGCTGTTCGGGCAGCAGCTTTTCAAGCGCGGCACGGCGACCCGCCTCATCGTCGGCCAGGATCATCTGGCGCACGGCGCTGATGCGGTCGGCATCGAAGAACATATGCTCGGTACGGCACAGGCCGATGCCTTCGGCCCCGAACTGGCGCGCCATGCGGCAATCGTTTTCGGTTTCCGCATTGGTGCGGACCCGCATGCGGCGGTGCTTGTCGGCCCAATCCATCAGCGTGCCGAAATCACCGGCAAGCTCGGGCTCGATGGTGGCAACCTCACCAGCCATGATCTGCCCATTGCCGCCATCGAGCGTGATGATGTCGCCTTCCTTAAGGTCGCGATTTCCGATGGTTAGCGTGCGACCTTCACGCGCAATAGAAACCTGAGACGCGCCGGAGACGCATGGGCGCCCCATGCCGCGTGCCACAACGGCGGCGTGGCTGGTCATCCCGCCGCGCGCCGTCAGGATGCCGGTGGCGGCGTGCATGCCGTGAATGTCTTCCGGGCTGGTTTCGATACGGACGAGGATGACCTTCTCGCCCCGCCCGGCCCACAGTTCTGCAGTATCGGCGTCGAGCACGATCTTCCCGCTGGCCGCGCCTGGCGATGCCGGAAGGCCGGTGGTTAGCACATCGCGCGGCGCATCGGGATCGAGCGTGGGGTGTAAGAGCTGGTCGAGAGCCATGGGATCGACCCGCAGGATCGCGGTTTTTTCGTCGATCAGCCCCTCGCCCACCATATCGACCGCCATTTTCAAAGCGGCCTTGGCAGTGCGTTTCCCGGTGCGGGTTTGCAGCAACCAGAGCTTGCCCTGCTGAACGGTGAACTCGATATCCTGCATGTCCGTGTAATGCTTCTCAAGCAGTTCGAAGACATGTGCCAGTTCGGCAAAGGCATCGGGCATGGCTTCTTCCATGCTCGGCTTGTCGGCGCCTGCATCTTCGCGGCGCGCCCTGGTGAGATATTGCGGCGTTCGGATGCCTGCGACCACGTCTTCACCCTGCGCATTGACCAGCCATTCGCCGTAATAGGCTTTCACTCCGGTCGAAGGATCGCGGGTGAAGGCAACGCCGGTGGCGCTGGTGTCGCCCATATTGCCGAACACCATCGCCTGCACGTTGACCGCCGTGCCCATGTCATGCGGAATGTCGTTCAACCGGCGGTAGATCTTGGCGCGTTCGGTATCCCAGCTATCGAACACGGCGCTGATCGCGCCCCACAATTGCTCGATAGGGTCCTGCGGAAAGGGCTGACCCAGTTCGCGCTCTGCAATGGATTTGTACTGCGAAACCAGTGCCTTCCAGTCGTCAGCGCTCATTTCCGTATCGGCGTAATAGCCATTGTCTTCCTTGGCGATCTCAAGCGCTTCTTCGAAAAGTCCGTGATCGACGCCCAGCACCACATCGCCATACATCTGGATGAAACGGCGATAGCTGTCCCAGGCGAACCGTTCGTCACCCGAAGCCTTCGCGAGGCCTTTCACCGTCTCGTCATTGAGGCCGAGGTTCAGCACGGTATCCATCATGCCGGGCATGGAAACCGCCGCGCCGGACCGAACGGACACGAGCAAAGGATCGGCCGCGTCGCCGAAGCCCTTGCCCACGGTCGCTTCCACATGGACGAGCGCCTGCGCCACATCGGCGCGCATCTTCTCGGAAAAATCGCTGCCGCCCGCCAGATACTTGAGGCATTCCTCGGTCGCGATGGTGAAGCCCGGGGGGACCGGCAGGCCGATACTGGCCATTTCCGCAAGATTGGCACCCTTGCCGCCAGTGACGGTCTTGTCCTTCTGCCGCGCATTCGTATGCGGGGCATTTCCGCCGAAGGTGAAGACTGTATCGTTCATATCCATCCCGGTTTATCTGAAGCAAGTTGACACAGTTGACAGTGTCATAGGATTGAAATCGGCTATCCCTCGATGCGAGAGAAGTCCGCAACTTTGTGCACCGCAGCACGGAAGCGTGCAAGCAGGTCCAGACGATGTGCCCGCTTGTTTTCTTCATCCGCATTAACCGTCACTTCTTCAAAGAAGTGATCGATCGGCGCGCGGAGACTGGCCAGCGCCGCCATCGCAGCACCGAAGTCTTCCGCTTCGATAGCGCTTGCCGCCGCGGGTTCCGAATCTGCCAACGCATCCATCAGGGCCTTTTCCGCAGGTTCTGGCTGGTAGGAAAGTTCTTTCGCGTGCCGCTCGCTCATTTTGGCGTCTATTACGGCCTTCATGTCCGGATCGTCGACCAGCGCGAGCGGATCTTCTTCCCCGGTGCGGGCGATCTGGCCTTCGGTGCCGTGCCAGTCTTCCTTCTTCAGGATATTGGCTGCTCGCTTGTAACCGGCGAGTAGATTGGCGCCGTCCTCTGTGTCCATGAAGGACTGGAGCGCCTTCACTCGGGCTAGGAGGCGGACGAGATCGTCCTCGCCACCGAGGGCAAAAACCGCGTCGATGAGATCGTGGCGAACGCCGGCTTCGCGTTGCTGGATCTTGAGGCGGTCGGCGAAGAAGTCGAGAATATCTTCTCTCGCTTCGAAGTCCCACAGATTGAAAAGTCTCGTAAACTCATGGGAGTGTTCGATAGGAGCAAATTCGAGCTCGCGATTGAGAATGTCAACTCTCAGAAGATCTTCAGCACCGAATTCCAAATTTTCCTCGCCGAAGGAATTGGCGAAATCCCAACGACACCGACGTGTAGCAGTTTCAATCCAGCCCAACGAAGCGATCTTGAATACTCTCAGAATGGGTAATCGAATGCGGTTCTGATGCAGAGTAGTTAAAATTCCTATCGCGGCTCGACGTAGCGCGAATGGATCTTTCGACCCTGAGGGCCGTAAGTCCATAGCAAAGAAGCTTAGTAACGTATCCAACTTGTCCGCCAAGCTCACAACCACTGTCACTGGAGCAGTCGGCACCTCATCGCCCTGCCCGACCGGCTTATAGTGATCGCGGATGGCATCGGCGACCGCATCGGGCAGGCCCTCGGCCCGGGCGTAGTAGCCGCCCATCAGGCCCTGCAGTTCGGGAAACTCGCCGACCATTTCGGTGACGAGGTCGGCCTTGGCGAGACGCGCAGCCTGTTCGGCCATGTCCGGGTCGGCATCCTTGACGATACCTTCCTCGACCAGCCAGCGGGCCAGCTTGGCCACGCGGTCGACCTTGTCGGCGACCGTGCCCAGCTTTTCGTGGAAGGTGATCCGCTCCAGCCCCTTGGCGTGCTCGGCCAGCGTTTTCTTGCGGTCGACATCCCAGAAGAAGCGCGCGTCGGACAGGCGGGCGGCGAGGACCTTGCGGTTGCCGTCAACCACGCGCGCGCCGCCGTCTTCCGCCTCGATATTGGCGGTGCAGATGAAAGCGTTGGCGAGATTGCCAGCCTCGTCCTCGCAGACGAAATACTTCTGGTTCACGCGGGCGGTAAGCTGGATCGTCTCGGGCGGGACTTCGAGGAAATCTGATTCAAACCGCCCGAGCAGCGGCACGGGCCATTCGGTAAGGCCGGCATTTTCCACCACCAGCCCTTCATCCTCGACCAGCCTGAGACCGGCTTCGGAAGCGACCTTGGCGGCGCCCGCACGGATCAGGTCCTGCCGCTCCTCATGATCGACGATCACATGACCCGCGCGAAGCTTCATCGCGTAATCACCGGCATTGCCCACAGTGATGTCGCCGGTGTGGTGGAAGCGATGGCCGAGCGTGACCGCGCCCGAAGTGACTCCGTGCACCTCGCATTCGACCACTTCGTCGCCCAGCAGCGCAACGATGCCCGACAGCGGGCGCACCCAGCGCAGGCTCTCGGTACTGATAGAGGCATCGCCCCAGCGCATCGATTTGGGCCAGCTGAAATCGCGGATGATCGCGGGAATTGCGTTAGCCAGTAGGTCCTTCGTTGCACGACCGGGGATGTTCTTCACTGCGAAATAGGTTTCGCGCCCCTTCACATCGCGGACTTCCAGATCGCCCTTCTCGACGCCTGCCTTGCGGCAGAAACCGTCGAGAGCCTGATCGGGAGCGCCGACCGGCGGGCCTTTCAGTTCTTCGCTGACCGCCTCGGTTGCTTCGGGCAGATCGGGCGCGATCAGCGCCAGGCGCCGCGGGGTGGACCACAGTGTAAGCTCGCCCATCGCGACGCCGGCGGCATCCATCTCGCGGCGGAACAGCTTTTCCAGTTCGGCGCGCGCACCGGCCTGCATACGGGCCGGAATTTCCTCGCTGCGCAGTTCGAGAAGAAAGTCGCTCATTTAGCGCCTCCCGTCATCGCGAGGAGCCGAAAGCGACGCGGCGATCCATCTTCCGACAGCTCACCCAGGGCCTCCGGAAGGAAATGGATTGCTTCGCTTCGCTCGCAATGACGTTGCGCTTTCCAGAGCACACTCATTTCGACCACTCCGGATATTTTTCGGCCCATGCGGGCGCTTCCTTTTCCATATGCGCTTCGCACGATCCGCGCGCGAGGTCGCGCACGCGGCCCATGTAGCTGGCGCGTTCCTGCACGCTGATCACGCCGCGCGCCTGCAGCAGGTTGAAGATGTGGCTGGCCTCTACCGCCTGCTCGTAAGCGGCGATCGGGACGTTGTGCGCGAGCGCATTCTTGCACTCGGCCTCGGCCTTGTTGAACAGGTCGAACAGCGCGTCGGTTTCGGCGACCTCGAAGTTCCATTTCGACATCTGCTTCTCGTTCTCGAGAAACACGTCGCCATAGGACACGCCGCGATCGTTGAAGGCGAGATCGTAGACGCTGTCGACGCCCTGGATATACATGGCGAGGCGTTCGAGCCCGTAGGTCAGTTCGCCGGCGACTGGCTTGCAATCGAAGCCGCCCATTTGCTGGAAATAGGTGAACTGGGTGACTTCCATCCCGTCGCACCAGACTTCCCAGCCCAGCCCCCACGCGCCCAGCGTCGGGCTTTCCCAGTCGTCCTCCACGAAGCGGATGTCGTGCTTCAGCGGATCGATGCCGATGACCGACAGGCTCTTGAGATAGAGGTCCTGGATGTCCGGCGGGCTTGGCTTCAGGATCACCTGGTACTGGTAATAGTGCTGGAGGCGATTGGGGTTCTCGCCATAACGCCCGTCGGTCGGGCGGCGGCAGGGCTGCACGAAGGCCGCATTCCAAGGCTCCGGCCCCAGCGCGCGCAGCGTCGTTGCCGTGTGAAAGGTGCCCGCGCCCATACGCATGTCGTAGGGCTGCAGGATGAGGCACCCGTTCGCGCTCCAGAAATCGTGGAGCGCGAGGATCATGTCCTGGAAGGATTTTTGCGGATTACGGTCCATGCGGCGCGCAATGGCGGATGCGTAAAAAGCCGTCAATGCCGCACCGTGCATATGAAGCGAATGACAGGTCATCAAAACTTTTTGTCAGGTCTTGTTGACATAGTCAGCGAATCGCGACATATAGTCAGCACAACCTGACACAAAGGAAGGTTGACCTAACCCACTGGACCCTACATCCAAGCTGGAGATTTGACATGAACAAGACTTTCGCACTCGCCGCCGCTGCCCTCGCAATCGCTGCCGCTCCGGCAGCTGCCCAGACCCAAGACTTCACCTCCATTACCGTGAAGACAGCCGACCTCGACCTCGCTTCCGCCGCCGGTCAGGCCCGCCTTGAAGACCGCCTCAACCGCGAAATCCGCAAAGCCTGCCACGTGGGCAGTAAAGGAGTCGAAGCGATGCGCATCGAAGCGGACTGCCGCGCGGATCTTCGCGACGCGGCAAAGGGCGAAATTGCGATCGCAATCGGCAAGGCCCGCACCGAACGCCTCGCCAGCAATGGTATCGACAACCAGGGCTGAGCCATCTTTGTCGGGGCGCTCTCCCCAAGAGGCGCTCCGGCACCCTCCCGAATCAAGCGGATGAAATCATGAAGGAACGCCCCCTGACCAAGCGCGAAAAAGCGGTCCGCCGCCACAACGTGGCGAGTTTAATCGCGTTCGTCTCGTTATTAACTACCGGGATCGGGTCGTTGTTTGCCGACTTGCTTTCGCATCCAATTTTCGTCGTTGCTTTCATCTCAATGTTCTTGGCGATCCTGGTCATGTTCGCCACGCGGAACGCCGATGAGTACATCGCTACAATCTGGCAGACCGGAACTAGCGCTGCTTTGATAGTCCTAGTCGCCTTCATGGTCTGCGCGCCTTTCCTGCAAGGCTTTGTCGAAGGCATCATCAGTGCTGAGCTCGACACCTCCTTCGCATGGGAAAGCTGGGGCCCTCCTCTCGCCCTCTTCGCATTTTTCGTAGCCAGTGGCTGGGCCCGTGTGCGTGGAACGTAGGATCATACACTCTCGCACTCGCTCGACTGCAATGCAGCAGCGCACTTCCGTCGCTCCACGCGTAGCCAAATATCCTTCCGGAATTACAAATGAAAACCGACAAACTGACCAGTAGGAAGAAATCCGGTGCCGACAGATTCTTTGTGAGCCATCTCGTCGTCGCTGCATCGGTCGCGCTCTTGTGGCTCGGTTACATCTGGCCGCTACCCGACCTTATAAGCGGGCTTGCCGCTGGCCTGATCCTCAGTGCTTCCGTTATCGTGTTCATACACCGCACCCGTGACGAATACACGCTTGCGATCTGGCATGGCGGAACTGCTGCTGGTTTTGCCACCACTATCTTCTGGCTCGCGCTCAACGCATTGCTTGCCCCATTTGATACGTTCGATTTCAGCGATGCACGCTTGCCTGCGCTCGTTAGCGTCACGGCCTATCTCGCCACCGTCACGGTTAAGATGATCGGAGGCAGAAATTGAAGAACCGCCTCAAGGTTCTGCGCGCAGAGCGTGACTGGAGCCAGGCCGAACTGGCGGTCAATCTCGATGTGTCGCGCCAAGCCGTGAACGCCATCGAGACCGGCAAGCACGATCCTTCGCTCCCCCTCGCCTTCCGTATTGCCAGGCTTTTTGAAATGCCAATCGAGGAAATTTTCGATGATGGTGAAGACTGAAAATTCGACTAAGCCAAGTAAGGCTCAAGCCATGTATCGCTGGATGCAAGTTTTTCTGGCCGGTCTATTGTTGCTGGCAGGAGCGGGCATACTGGCCGGCATGGCGCTGGCGTTCATCGATAACGGCAATTTGCCGATGGAGGATACCGCGCTGCTTCTGGGTGCCGTCATATTGATCGCATGCAGCATTTATTGGATCATCAGACTCAAGCCGTTTTCTGCCACACAAGAACCTGTTTCAAGCCGCACGCAGCGAACTAGAAAGCAATTTGCCCTACAGGCTGTGCTTGGTTTCCTGATCGCCGTCGCTTTTTCGCTGGCAGCAGCCGAAAAGGTGGATTTTTTCGGCAACGGACCGCTCCCCGCATTACCCGTAATGGTACTTGCAGCCAGCTATCTCGTCTCGCTGCCGGTGATGGGCTGGATATGGCACCGTACAGTGGACGAGCACGAGGCTGCCGCAAACCACGCAGGCGCGGTCGTCGCTCTGTACGCCTATGCTATGATCACGCCAGTCTGGTGGCTTGGCGCACGGGCAGACATGCTTCCGCCGCATGAGCCAATGATCGTTTTCATCGTAGTAATGTTCGTTTCTTGGGCCGTTTGGGCGATCAAGCGCGGCGCCTAAAATTCGTACCACGAGACCTTCTATTCAATCGCACTCAGATGAAAGAGAGAAACCAAATGAAACGCTTCCTCCTCACGTCATGCACCGGGCTTGCTTTGGCCCTTGGCGGCTGCACCACGGTTGGCGCGCAAGATACCGAAACCGTCACTGCAACGCCACCCGTCGCTGCCGATGGCCCCGCGCTTTGGAAGGTGGCCGACGAAGACACGACCATCTACCTGTTCGGTACGGTCCATGTTCTGCCTGCCGATGTGGAATGGTATGACGAAGATATCGCCGCCGCGCTCGAGAATGCGGATACGCTCGTCACCGAAATTCCCGCTGACGCGATGAAAGATCCTGCGCTTCAGGGCGCCATCATGCAGAAGGCGATGCTGCCCGAAGGCCAGACACTGCGCCAGATGCTCTCTGCCGAAGACCGCGCCGTTTACGAGCAGGCGCTTGGCAAGCTGGGCATGCCGCCCGCCGCATTCGACCGCTTCGAACCGTGGTTCGCCGGTATGACCCTATCGGTCCTGCCGCTCATCAAAAAGGGATACGATCCGGAAAGCGGCGTCGAGAAAATCGTCGAAGCTGCTGCCTCCAAGACCGCGCAGCGCGCCGCGCTTGAAACGGTTGGCCAGCAAATCGATTTCTTCGATACGCTTCCCATGGAAAGCCAGACGGAATTTCTCATGGCTCTGGCCCGCGATCTGGATGGCATGGTCACCATGATGGACGAAATGGTCGCCGAATGGCTCGAAGGCGATGCCGATGGCCTGGCTGAAATCATGAACAAAAGCATGACCGATCCGGTGGTGGCTGCTGCCCTGCTGTATAATCGCAACGAGCGCTGGGCCGAGTGGATCGACGGACGGCTCGACCAGCCTGGCGCGGTGTTCATCGCGGTTGGCGCAGGTCACCTGGCGGGCGAGAAAAGCGTGCAGGATTACCTCCGCTCGCGCGATATCGAGGTCACCCGCGTCCAGTAAGCGGATTTGAGTTGCGGCAAGCCTTCCCAAGCAGACGGGTTGGCTTGCCGCTTGCTTTTCCCGTCCCTCGCGCTATAGGCGCGCGCTTCGGCGTCATGGTCATCCCTGGAGGCGTGGCGGACCGAATATATCAAACGCATTCGAAAGGTAAGCGACATGAGCGATGCTCTGACACTTCCGGCCGAGACGCGCGAACGGGCAGGCAAGGGAGCCTCCCGTGCACTGCGTCGTGAAGGCCGCGTCCCCGCCGTGATCTATGGCGGTAAGGAAGAACCCACGATGATTCACGTGGAATTGAAGGAGCTGGTCAAGCAGCTCGACACCGGCCACTTCATGAACTCGATCGTCGAGATCGAACTGAATGGCAAAAAGGTGAAGACAATTCCGAAGGACGTGTCGCTTCACCCCGTCAAGGATCGCCCCGAGCATGTCGATTTCTTCCGCCTCGCAAAGGGTGGCAAGATCGAAGTTCAGGTTCCGGTCGTCTTCATCAACGAAGAAGCGAGCCCGGGTCTCAAGAAGGGCGGCGTTCTGAACGTTGTCCGTCACGAGCTGGAACTGGTCTGCGAAAACGACAAGATCCCCGGCGAAATCGAAATCGATGTCACCGGCAAGGAAGTCGGCGATTCGATCCACATCAGCGAAGTTACGCTTCCGGCCGGTGCTGAAAGCGCCATCACCGATCGCGACTTCACCATCGCAACCCTCGTCGCTCCGTCGGCTCTCAAGAAGAGCGAAGAAGAGCAGACCGGTGCCGATATGGAACCGGGCGAAACTGCCGCGACCGAACAGGGTCCGGATGACGACGCTGCAGAAGAGCAGGAAGAAAAGAGCGAATAAGCTCTTTCCTTACAGGATCACCAAGGCGCCGGTCTCGCAAGAGGCCGGCGTTCTTGTTTCCGGGGGTATTTCTGCGCGGGATCCAAGCACTTTGATACCTCCGATTTGCTTGTGGCCGCAGCTTCGGTAAAGCGCGCCTCATGCAGATATGGACAGGCCTTGGTAATCCCGGACCGCAATATGCGATGCACCGGCACAACATCGGTTTCATGGTGTGCGATGCCATTGCGGAGATTCACGGGTTCGGCCCGATACAGAAGAAGTTCTCCGGCTGGGTTCAGGAAGGCCGCATCGGTGCGGAGAAGATTATCCTGCTTAAACCGGCAACCTTCATGAACAAGAGCGGACAGTCGGTCGGCGAGGCGATGCGCTTCTACAAGCTGGATATCGAAGCCCTTACCGTTTTCCACGACGAGCTGGACCTGGCGCCGTTCAAGGTAAAAGTGCGGCGCGGCGGCGGCCTTGCCGGGCATAACGGGCTGAAATCGATCAACCAGCATCTGGGCCCCGAATTCCGCCGGGTGCGCATCGGCATAGGCCATCCCGGCGGCAAGGAACGCGTGAACGGCCACGTCCTTGGCAATTATGCTAAGGCAGAGATAGACGATCTCGTCGGCATGCTCGGGGCCATGGGTGCTGAAGCCGATTGGCTCGCTAAAGGTGATGACGTGCGGTTCATGAACGACATTGCCCTAAGAATGCAGGACTGATGCTGGCAATCGCGGCGCGCGCAGTCTAAAGGCGCGCCGAGCACATTATTTCCGGAGTTATCGATGGGTTTCCGTTGCGGGATCGTTGGCCTGCCGAATGTCGGCAAGTCTACCCTTTTCAATGCATTGACCGAGACGCAGGCCGCGCAGGCCGCGAATTATCCGTTCTGCACAATCGAGCCGAACGTCGGCCAGGTGTCCGTCCCCGATGAACGGTTGGACAAGATCGCCGCGATCGCAGGCTCGGCCAAGATCATCCCGACGCAGCTGGCCTTCGTCGACATCGCTGGCCTTGTGAAAGGCGCAAGCCAGGGCGAAGGTCTGGGCAACCAGTTCCTCGGCAATATTCGCGAAGTGGACGCCATCGTCCATGTTCTGCGCTGTTTCGAGGATGATGACATCCAGCACGTCTCGAACAAGGTCGATCCGATTGCGGACGCCGAAGTGGTCGAGACCGAACTGATGCTTTCGGATCTGGAAAGCCTCGAAAAACGTGTGCCGAATGCTCAGAAGCGGGCCACCGCGGGCGACAAGGAAGCAAAGATCACGGCCAGCGTGCTCGGTCAGGCGCTCGACCTGCTGCGCGATGGCAAGCCTGCCCGCCTCACCCAGCCCAATGACGAGGAAGAAGCGCGCGTCCTGCGCCAGGCGCAGCTCATCACCGCCAAGCCGGTGCTGTATGTCTGCAATGTCGGCGAAGAAGATGCCGCCAAGGGCAATGCCTTCTCCGATCTGGTGTTCGAAAAGGCCGAGGCCGAAGGCGCGCAGGCCGTGGTGGTATCTGCCGCCATCGAAAGCGAGCTGGTCGGCATGGAAGCCGAAGACCGCGCGGAATATCTCGCCGAACTAGGACTTGAAGAAAGCGGCCTCTCGCGCGTGATCAAGGCGGGTTACAAGCTGCTCGGCCTGAACACCTTCTTCACCGCCGGCCCCAAGGAAGCCCGCGCCTGGACTTTCCCTGAAGGTGCCAAGGCACCGCAGGCGGCAGGTGAAATTCATACCGATTTCGAGCGGGGATTTATTCGTGCTGAAACAATTGCGTTCGATGACTTCGTGACTCTCAGGGGCGAAAGCGGTGCGCGCGAAGCGGGCAAGCTGCGCCAGGAGGGCAAGGAATATCTCGTTCAGGACGGCGACGTCCTGATGTTCAAGTTCAACGTCTGATCAAACACGGGTCGCCATGAAGAAGATTGTAAGCGCACTGGCCCTGGCGGCCGCAACTGCCCTTTCCGCCTGTGCCCCGCAGCCCATCGAGAATGTCTCTGCGGTTCAAGCGGAAGTGCGCGAGCCGGTCACCATTCTCGTGTCCATAGACGGCTTTCATCCGTCCTATCTCGATCGCGGGATCACGCCTGCAATGTCGGCCCTTGCCGCTGACGGCGTGCGGGCGGAAATGCGCCCATCCTTTCCCAGCAAGACGTTCCCGAACCATTGGACGCTGGTGACTGGTCTCGTCCCCGATCACCACGGCATCACGGCCAACCGCATGGAAGACCAGGCCCGTCCGGATGAACCGTTCACCATGGCGTCGCTCGACCCCTACTGGTGGAGCGAGGCAAAGCCGATCTGGGTCGAGGCCGAGGAGGCTGGAATCCGGTCCGCCGCCATGTTCTGGCCCGGCTCCGCAGTTCCATGGGGCGGAACGGCGAAAGATTACGGCCCGGTCGACGACGGCGTTCTGCCTAGCGACTGGCAGCAGTTTTCGATGCAAGTATCGAATACGCAGCGTGTGAACAGCGTACTCGACTGGCTCCGACGCCCGTCGAACATCCGCCCGGAGTTCCTGACGCTGTACTTCGATACCGTGGACAGCGCCGGCCACGCAGCGGGCCCCGATAGCGAGGAGGTCAACGCAGCCCTTCGCGACGTGGACGCCCACATTGCAATGCTTATCGAAGGCCTGCGCGAATTCGGACAACCTGCCAACATCGTGATCGTATCCGACCATGGAATGGCCGCCACGAGTTCGGACCGGGTAATCGCACTGGACGATGTTCTCGATCGCTCCCTATACCGTCTCGTCGAAGGCGGCGCTTATGCGACCTTCGAACCGACAGAGGGCAAAACCCGCGAATTCCGCGAAGCAATTCTGGCCAAGCACGACCACATGGACTGCTGGGCCAAGCAGGACATCCCGGCGCGGTATAATTACGGCACTCATCCGCGGATCCCTCCGTACCTCTGCCTGCCCGAAACCGGCTGGACCATTTCACAATCCGCGCCGACTTCCCCTTGGTCCGGCGGCAGTCACGGTTTCGATCCCTATGCGCCCGAGATGCGATCGGTGTTCATCGCCAACGGCCCGGCATTCCGCAGAGGTGCGAGCCTTCCGGTATTCGACAATACTGACATCGCCCCGCTCTTGCGCAAGGTGATCGGTCTGCCACAGATCGAACGGACCGATGGTTCGCTAGAAGAAGTGGAGGCTGCTCTCGCCGAGGGCAATTGAGCGCGCTGCGGAACGCTCCTCCGCCCCTGCCGTTAGGGGTGCAAACAAGGGGAGTTATCCGTGGTAGATAAATCAGAAAAATTCAATTGGCTGGTCCGCGTTGGCTATTTCAGCCGTGCCATCCTGTATTTCGTGCTTGGCCTTATCGCGCTCACGAGCGCCAGCAAGATCGAAGAGGGCACGAACGGCATCTTCCGCGCGATCAAGGATTATCCAGCAGGAACCGCGATCCTGTGGATCATGGTTATCGGGCTTATCGCCTATGCCCTTTTCCGTTTCTGCTCACCGCTGTTTGACATTGAGAACAACGGTTCGGACAGCAAGGGATGGGGAAAGCGCATCGGTCACGCCGGTAGCGGCATCGCCCATCTGGCGCTTGCCTATTCAGCCTACAAATTCGCCACCAGCAGCGGTTCGAGCGGGAGCTCGGGCGGCGGTGCGCAGGAAGCGGCATCGGGCGTTCTGTCCATGGACTTTGGCGGTGCCGTCCTAGGCATCCTCGGCATCGGCCTGTTCGTCGCCGCAATCTTCCAGGCAAAGAAGGGCATTACGGGCGAATTCATGAACCGTATCAGCGCCCGTGCCCCGTCCGCCACCCGCTGGCTTGGCGGTGCCGGCTATCTGGCACGTGCCGTAGTCTACACCGTAATCGGTTGGTCGCTATTCAAGGCCGGCTTCATGTCGGGCGGCGCACAGCAGATCAAGACACTGGGCGATGCTGTCTCCAGCTTGGCTGGCGAAGGTTTTGTATTTACGCTGACCGCCATTGGTTTGATGCTGTTTGGCCTCTTCAGCCTCGTGCTGGCTCGCTACAGGATCATTCCGGAACTCGACAGCAGTGCCGGGGTCCCCAAATTCCGCGCCTGAATAAGCGCACAATCGGATCGGCCGGGTCTGACGATGGTCAGGTCCTCGGTCGGTCCGATGCAGATTTTTGCAGGCCGGTTTCCCGCTTGAGGGTTGAAACGTTTTAGCGCGAGCTAACATGGAGGCGATGGCCGAAATGAAGAAAACCGCCCGTCTTTATCGCATGGTCATGGACCAGCATGTTTGTCCGTACGGCATCAAGTCGAAATGGCTGTTGGAGCGTGAGGGCTACAAGGTCGAAGATCATCATCTGACCACGCGACAGCAAACCGATGCGTTCAAGGCCGAGCACGATGTAAAGACTACGCCCCAGACCTTCATCGGTGGCAAGATGCTTGGTGGCTATACCGACCTGCGCAAGCATTTCGGCTACGACAAAGAAGTCGAAAGCGACACGAGCTATACGCCGGTAATCGCAGTATTCGCCGTCGCTGCGGCTCTTGCCGTTTCTTTGAGCCTGTTCGTCTATGAGGCGCCGCTGACGGTCCGCGCCGGAGAATGGTTCGTCGCATTCTCGATGGCTATGCTCGCCATGCTGAAACTTCAGGATGTCGAGCAGTTCTCGACCATGTTCGTAGGTTACGACCTGCTTGGCAGGCGCTTCGTGCCCTACGCCTATGCCTACCCGTTTCTGGAAGCGACAGCAGCAGTATTGATGGCCGGGCGTATTCTGCCGTGGCTGTCCATACCTATTGCGCTGTTCATCGGGACCGTAGGAGCAGCAAGCGTTTTCTACGCCGTTTATATTCAGAAGCGCTCGATCAAATGCGCCTGCGTCGGCGGTAGCGGCAATGTCCCGTTAGGCTTTGTTTCCTTGAGCGAAAATCTCGCTATGATCGGTATGGGTCTCTGGATGCTTGCAAGACCGATGGTTTAAGTGTGGACCGGAAAATGATTTTTTACGAAGACCTTCACATCGGAACAGTTCGGAAATTCGGCCGATACGAAGTTTCCCGGGACGAGGTATTGGAGTTCGCCGCAAAGTACGATCCGCAGCCCTTCCACCTTGATGACGAGGCCGCAGCTCAAACACATTTCGGCAGGCTGTCGGCGAGCGGATGGCATACATGCGCGATGACCATGAGGATGATGGTAGAGGATATCACGGACAATCAGTCCGCGTCTCTCGGATCACCGGGTATTGACCAGTTGCGCTGGACAAAGCCGGTCTATCCTGGCGATACACTTCGCTGCGAGACCGAATTGATCGAGAAGCGCCGCAGTGCTTCCCGCCCTGAAATGGGGATTTTCAAAAGCCAGGTGCGGACCTTCAACCAGAATGACGAACTCGTGCTTGAGATGATCTCGAAGGCGCTGATCCGCACGCGCTCTCCCGAAGGCAGGGATTAACTCAGGCGCCGCACTGCACCATTCCCTCGGCACGATAAAGAACGTTATCCGCGCCATCGCGGATGGCTAGGCGCCCGCGATAATCGATCGTTTCATGACCGCTGGGCTTCCCGCTTTCATCTGCGAGTTCGAGAGTGAGTGAATAAGCGAGACCGTCGTATTTCTGGCGCGCGAGATAGGGCAACTCGCGGCTTCCCAAATCGGCGGCGAGCGCCTGCAGCTCACCATTCCGGATAAAATATGCTTTGTCCGGGTTTGCCAGCGCTACTGTTCCGATGCCGTTCCCATCGGGAGTAAAACTGCACCCTGCACCAAAGAGGTCATACTTCTCGATCTCCGGGTAGCGTATCGGGTCCAGCTCGAGTTTCTCGGGCGGAGGCTTCTGATTTGCCTCCACCTCGGCAACTGCCACCTTCCTCGCAGCTTCCTTGTCTTCAGCGGATTGATCGCCGCAGGCAGTGAGGGCCAAAGGTGCAAGGGCTAATATCCAGCGCAATCAGTGCCTCCCGAAGAGTTTTTCGACATCGTCCATGGATAGTTTAACCCATGTAGGCCGCCCATGGTTGCATTGACCCGAGCGTGGCGTGCGTTCCATTTCGCGCAGTAGCGCATTCATCTCGTCGACCCGCAAGGTTCGCCCTGCCCTCACGGAACCGTGGCAGGCCATCGTGGCCAGCACCAGATCGAGCTTTTCTCCAAGATGCAGCGCTTCGCCGTTCAAAGCGAGATCGTCGTCGATATCCCTCAGAAGCTTCTCGGGACTGGTTCGAGCGATGGCATGCGGAAGGCTCCGTACAAGCATAGCAGATGGACCGAAGCGCTCGATGGCAAGACCATGCCTGGCGAGGGCATCGGCCGCTTCTTCCAAGCGGTCGCAACTGGTTTCCTCCAATTCGACCACTTCGGGTATCAGGAGTGCCTGACTTCGCGCGACGGCTTCTTCCGCCCCCGCCGCCTTGAGCCGTTCGAGTACCAGACGCTCGTGCGCCGCATGCTGGTCTACGAGAACCAAGCCATCCGCCGCTTCGGCGACAATGTAGGTATTGGCCACTTGCCCGCGCGCGACGCCGAGGGGGTAATCCTTATCTTCTTCCGCATCTTCCACAG
The DNA here is from genome assembly GCA_947504155.1 of uncultured Erythrobacter sp. Taxonomy (GTDB): domain Bacteria; phylum Pseudomonadota; class Alphaproteobacteria; order Sphingomonadales; family Sphingomonadaceae; genus Qipengyuania. The sequence goes on along the minus strand of CANNGF010000001.1, from coordinate 192,276 downwards.
CCACCTCGGCCCGGCCCTGAGGCGCGGCCATCACATCAGCCTCAGCTCCGCGCCAGCCTTCCGATGGCTCGGACACCCGGGACTGGGGCGCAGACCAGTCGCGGTTCTCGAAGATTGACCGGAGCGCAGGAGAAGGTTCCTCCCGCACCGGTTCTGCCTGCCAGCGCGACATCGCCGCGGCGTCGGGGGATTGGGCGCTGCGCTTGTCCCCCGTGGCCAGCGCATTGCGCAATCCGGACACGATGAAACCCCGCACCGCTTGCGAATCGCGGAAACGAACCTCGGTTTTGGCTGGATGGACATTAACGTCCACCTCTTCCGGTGGCAGGTCGAGAAACAGAGCGAGCACAGCATGCCTATCGCGCGCAAGCATGTCCGAATAAGCTCCCCGCACAGCGCCCGTAAGCAGGCGATCCTTCACCGGGCGACCGTTCACGAACAGATACTGGTGATCTGCAATGCCGCGATTGTAGGTAGGTAGGCCAGCAATGCCTGTAAGCCGCATTGTTCCGCGATCGAGATCGATGGCAACGCCATTCTCCCGCAGTTCGCGTGCGATGACCTGAGCCACGCGGTTCGCCAGCCCTTCCCCGCCCTGAAGGCCAAGAATACGGCGGTCCCCGTGATCGAGCGTGAGCGCCACATCGGGCCGCGCCATGGCCAGTCGCTTTACCACATCGAGGCAAGCTGCATATTCGCTGCGTGGCGTGCGCAGGAACTTGCGACGAGCGGGGATTTTTCCGAAAAGGTTTTCCACCCTCACCCTTGTCCCGGGTGGTAATGCGGCGGGGCCTTCCGCGACGATTTCGCCGTGATCGATAACCCGTTTCCACCCGTCAGCCGCACCCGCAGGCCGGCTTTCCAGAGTAAAACGCGACACGCTGGCAATGCTGGGAAGCGCCTCCCCTCGAAAGCCCAGTGTCTCCACCTGTTCGATCGCATCGTCGGGCAGTTTGGATGTCGCATGACGTTCCAGGGCAAGCGCCATCTGGTCGGGAGACATGCCGCAACCGTCATCGGTTACCTCCAAGCTGGTGAGGCCCCCTTCGACCAGTTTGACAGCGATGCGCGATGCGCCCGCGTCGATCGCATTTTCGACCAGTTCCTTGAGCGCGGATGACGGGCGTTCGACCACCTCGCCGGCTGCAATGCGGTTGACCAAAGTATCGGGAAGGCGACGAATTTCAGGCATTGTTGGACATAGTAGCGATGAAGCGCTGTGATTCCGAGACAAGAGGTTGGCGTATCCCCCGAACAGGCTAAGGAAATTTTTGGCTTTCCGCGCGTAATATCGCTAAGGCACCGCCACCGTTTCCTCCCGGGTCGAAGCGAGCGGCACCTGACAACCGCCGACCGAGACCGAAATCACACGGAATATCGAACAAAAATGGGCTTCTGGAACAACATCTTCAAATTCGGCGTGCAAAACATGGCTATCGATCTCGGTACCGCCAACACGCTGGTTTACGTGCAAGATCAGGGCATTGTCCTGAACGAGCCGAGCGTGGTCGCGCTCGAGTTCATCAACGGCCAGAAACGCGTGAAGGCCGTTGGTGACGATGCCAAGATGATGATGGGCAAGACGCCTGATTCCATCGAAGCCATCCGTCCGCTTCGTGATGGTGTGATTGCCGACCTCGACGTGGCCGAGGAGATGATCAAGCACTTCATCAAGAAGGTGAACGGCCGGCGCAGCATGATGCGTTATCCTGAAATCACCATTTGTGTGCCCTCGGGTTCGACATCGGTCGAACGCCGCGCAATCCGTGATGCGGCTTCCAACGCCGGGGCCAGCCAGGTTTACCTGATTCTCGAACCCATGGCGGCCGCAATCGGCGCCGACATGCCGGTAACCGAACCGGTTGGTTCGATGGTCGTCGACATCGGTGGTGGTACCACCGAAGTTGCTGTTCTTTCTCTACGCGGTCTTGCCTACACCACCTCTGTCCGCACCGGGGGTGACAAGATGGACGAAGCGATTGTCAGTTACGTGCGCCGACACCACAACCTGCTGATCGGCGACAGCACAGCTGAGCGTATCAAGAAGGATTACGGTGTGGCGCGCCAGCCCGAAGACGGTACTGGCGAACAGATCACCATCAAGGGACGCGATCTCGTGAACGGCGTGCCGAAAGAGATCACGATCAATCAGGGTCACATCGCGGAAGCATTGTCCGAACCTATCGGTGCAATCATCGAAGGCGTCCGCATCGCACTCGAAAACACCGCTCCGGAACTGGCGGCTGACATTGTGGATCAGGGCATCGTACTTACCGGCGGCGGCGCGCTAATCGGTGGCCTTGATGAATATCTTCGAGAAGAGACCGGCTTGCCCGTGACCATCGCCGAAGATCCATTGTCCTGCGTGGCCCTGGGTACCGGCCGCGCTATGGAAGATCCGGTTTATCGCGGCGTTTTGATGACCGCTTAAGGGGGAAGCGGCGATGGCGCCGAGCAATCAGCGGCGCTCCAGCTTTTCCAAGCGGGCGCAGTACAATCTATTCACCGGCTACATCGTAGCGGGCATCGGTGCCCTGATCGGTGCGGTGTTACTTGGCGTATCGTTCTTTCAGCCAACCCTCTTCGGAGGGCCTCGCGGGGTGGCGCAGGATGCCGCGTCGCCCGCGACGGAAACGGTGGCGGCTGCACGCACCGGTTCGAAGTCCCTGTGGGATTCGATCAGCGGGTACTACCGGGCCGGATCCAAGAATGCCGAGCTTAAGCGCGAAGTCGAACTGGCTCGTATTCGCCTGGAGGAAGCCGAAGCTCTGCGGCAAGAGAACGTAAGGCTGAAAGGCCTGCTCGATCTCCATGACGAAGAGCGTAAGCCGGTTGCCGTTGCGCGTCTGATCGGTTCCTCTTCTTCGAGCACTCGTCGCTTCGCATATCTTGGTGCCGGTTCGGATGACGGAGTTCGGGTCGGGATGCCGGTACGCAGCGCGCGTGGCGTGGTTGGACGGATCTTGGAAACTGGCAAATTGTCTTCTCGCGTTCTGCTGTTGACCGACAGCGAAAGCGTATTGCCGGTCCGCCGCGCAGGTGATGAAACCGTCGCCTTTGCGGAAGGCAGGGGCGATAGCATACTTCGGATCAAGCTGATCAATCTTGGCATCAATCCGCTGAAAAAGAACGACATGTTCGTAACCAGCGGGGCTGGCGGTTATTACGCGCCCGGCATCGCAGTCGCGATAGTCACGGAACTGACCGACGATGGCGCCCTCGCCCGTATTGTCAGCGACCCGGCTGCAGCCGATTATGTTTCCGTTGAAGAAATCTACGAGCCCGAAGCCGCGGTGGGCGCGCGTACACCGATCGAAGAAGAGCTTGGCGAATAATGGAGCGGATTGATCCGCGGGCGCGCAGCGATGCTTATGGAAGCCGGTTGAATCGATCCCATTCGGTCGTTGTCGCAAATCTCGTCCCGTGGCTGTCGATCATGATCGGCAGCATATTGCCAATCTTCTTCGTTGCAGCCGCGCTTCCAGTTGTCCCACCCCTCGGGTTTCTCATGCTGCTCTCATGGCGCCTCATGCGTCCGGGGTTGCTGCCTGTCTGGGCGGGAATACCTCTCGGCCTGTTTGACGATCTCTTCAACGGGCAACCTTTCGGCTTCGCGATACTGACTTGGTCGCTTGTCATGCTTGCAATCGAAGCGCTCGAAATGCGGCTGCCTTGGCGTGCGTTTTGGCAGGATTGGTTAACAGCAGGTGTGTTAGGGCTGGTATATCTCTTGGCAGGCTGGTTACTGTCGGGAGCGTCGCCTACCCTTTACTCGCTGATTGCTATCGTGCCCCAACTCGTGATTACCATTCTACTCTTTCCCATAATGTCGCGCATCGTCGCCCGTCTGGATCTGTGGCGCCTCTGGCGCTGGAAGAGGGTTTGATGGGCCTGTTTGGTCGAAAAAAATACGGTAAGAAAAAGCGCGACCTGGTCAGCAAGACTACGCTCGATAACGCGTTTGACCGTCGGACTTTCGTGATCGGCGCTGGTATGGGTGGCATCGGCACCATCTTGGCCGGTCGGATGGGCTATATCGCGATCGCTGAAAATGAGCGGTGGGTCCTCGAATCGGAAAGTAACCGAGTTAATCTTTCGCTTATTCCGCCTCGCCGTGGCTGGATTCTCGATCGCAACGGGGCGCCGTTGGCATCCAACCGCGCGGACTTCCGTGTCGACGTAATACCGGACAGAATGTCCAACCCGTCTCGAACTCTGGGCGAATTGGGTTCGATTATCGGTCTGTCCGACAACAACCTCGCCGATGTCGGGAAGAAAATCGACGAGGCTCGCGGATTTCAGCCCGTCGAAGTCGCGACCGGCCTCGATTACGAGCAGTTCGCTGCCATTAGCGTACGCCTTCCCGATCTGCCGGGTGTAGTTCCGCAGCGTGGTTTCTCGCGCTTCTATCCTACCGGCCCGAGTGTTGGCCATCTTATCGGCTATGTCGGTCCCGCCTCCGCTGAAGACTACGAGGAAAATCCGGATCCTATCCTGATCACCCCCGGGTACAAGATCGGCAAAGATGCTCTCGAGAAGGAATTCGAGAACGATCTGCAGGGCAAGCCCGGCGCGAGACGTGTGGAGGTCACGGCATCGGGACGCATTGTCCGCGATCTCGAAACCCGCGAAGACAAGCAGGGCGCGCCAGTCCGGCTGACCATCGATGGGCCGCTACAGGATTATGCCGCGCGGCGCATCGGGCTCGAAAGCGGATCGTGCGTAGTCATGGACGTGGAGAATGGCGACATTCTGTGCATGTCGTCCATGCCCAGCTTCGATCCCAACAGTTTTTCTGCCGGTATCGGCCGCGTCGAATATTCGATGCTGCGCGATGACGAGCGCGTCCCCCTGCGTAACAAGGTCCTGAAGGGTCTCTACCCGCCCGGCTCCACCGTGAAGCCCATGCACTGCATGGCCTTTCTTGATGCAGGCGTGAAACCCGAAGAGACCATTATCTGCGGTGGCGGTCGCCGGATCGGAAACCGTTTCTTCAACTGCTGGAGCAACCATGGCCAGGTCGACATGGCCAAAGCCATTTACCAGTCCTGCGATAGCTACTTCTATCATTTCGCGCAGCAGGTCGGTTTCGAACAGGTAGCCAAATGGGCGCATAAAATGGGGCTCGGTGAAGAGTTCGATCTTCCCGTAACCAGCCAGTTTTACGGGACCGTTCCCGAACCGGCGTGGAAACAGAAAAAATACGATCAGGCCTGGCAGCCTTACGACACGGTCAACGCATCGATCGGCCAAGGTTATTATCTCGTAAACCCGCTCCAACTCGCGGTCATGAGCGCGCGCCTTGCTACCGGTTACAAGGTGATGCCGCATCTCCGGATGGATGATCCAAGAACCGAATTCGAACATTTCGATTTCAGCTCGGACGAAATTAATTACGTTCGCAAAGCGATGAGCGACGTGGTCAATGGACCGGGTACTGCCGGTCGCGCGCGCCTGCCGATCGAAGACATTCAGATGGCCGGAAAAACGGGTACGGCGCAGGTTGTTTCGCTGAGTGTCTCGAACGGTAAGACAGGGCCGTGGAAATATCGCGACCACGGATTGTTCGTGTTCTTCGCGCCTTTCGACAAACCGAAATATGCGGGCGCTGTCGTGATCGAGCATGGTGGCGGATCGGGTTCGGCCTATCCCATCGCGCGCGACGTGATGACGTTTTTGTTCGACCCTGAAAAAGGGATGGAAGCACTGCGTCCGCTCGAAGAGCAGTGGGGCGGAACGGCGCAGCAGCGGCTCGATCAGAAATATCGCGCCTATGCCGCCGCCGCTGGAGAGGTAGTCGAACCGGTTCCCCAGCGGACCGAGCAGATTTTCGATCAGGTCGACGCAGAAGCCCGCTTGGCGCAAATGCGTTCGGAAGAACGCGCGCAGACATCCACCCCTTCCCGCAATGAAGGCTCACGGCCCCCGGCATCTTCAGACGACGTGCCGAGCGGAGGAGATGAATGAGCGGAATAGTACCCGCGCCCGTTGCGCGGCAGCCATGGATGATGCTGTTTCCTCTCTTCGGGCTGATCGGCTTCGGGGCGCTGGTCCTTACCTCAGCTGCGGCCGGAAATTTCGACCGTTACGCAGAATCGCACCTCATCCGGTTCGCGATCTTCTTTGTAATGGCTGTCGTCATCTCCCGTTTTAACAAGCCGACGGTCAGCCTCCTGACCTATCCCGCTTATATCGCCATTCTCCTGCTGCTTATGGCAGTGGAAATCGTCGGCCAGGTCGGCGGTGGTAGTCAGCGCTGGCTGGAAGTCGGCCCTATCAGGATCCAACCCTCGGAGTTGATGAAACCGGCAGCAGTGATGGCTCTCGCCCATTATTACGGCGGTCTTCCGATCGGCATGGTTCCTACCTGGCGAGCCTTGATCCCTGCTGGAGCCATAGTCCTCCTTCCAATCGCCTTCGTGCTTCTCCAACCGGATTTGGGTACATCGCTGGCGATCGGATTCGGCGGTTTCGTTGTGATGTTCCTCGCCGGTCTGCCTTTGCGATGGTTTCTGATCGCAGGGGCCGCAGCGGTTGCCATGGCACCGGTGGCATTCTTCGTGGGCCTGCAACCGTACCAGCAAAAGCGCGTCTTGACGTTCCTCGATCCCGAGAACGATCCTTTGGGCGACGGCTATCAGATCACGCAATCGAAAATTGCGATCGGATCAGGCGGTCTCTTTGGCAAAGGCTTCAACGAAGGATCGCAGAGTCATCTCAACTACCTCCCCGAACCACATACCGATTTCGTGTTCGCGACGATGGCAGAGGAATGGGGCTTCGCCGGTGGGATATTCGTTATCCTTTGCTTCGGCACGATCCTGTTCTGGGGTCTGAAGGTGGCCAAGGACGCGAATGACCGGTTTTCGAAGCTTCTCGCTGCCGGAATGACCGCGACCATATTCTTCTTCATCGCGATCAACCTTCTGATGGTGATGGGATTCGCTCCCGTGGTCGGCATCCCTCTTCCCTTCATCAGTCACGGCGGCAGTTCGATGATGACGAACATGATCTGCATCGGGGTGCTGATGATGATCCATCGCTGGAACAGGAAGGCGCCTCGTACCAGCCTGATCATCAGCTGATTGTGCCGATGAAGCGCCGCTTTTTATCCTCCGCTGAAGAAATCTACGAAAAAAGCGATTAGGGCTTTTCTTGTGCGAAACAGCCGCTATATGAGCGCCTCCCCAGACGGGGGTCGCCTACACCACCAGGCAAGACACGGAAAATCAGCCGTGAGAGTGGACGCATAGCTCAGTTGGTAGAGCAGCTGACTCTTAATCAGCGGGTCCTAGGTTCGAGCCCTAGTGCGTCCACCATTTTTTCAATGACTTAGCGTGAATCCCGCCGCTTGCTTGGGCTGTAAGGCGGCAACAGCAATCAGATAGCAAGCCACCGTCGAATTTTTGCGATCAGCCCGCTCTCCTTCGGCTCTTGCTCGCTAGTTTTAAATTCGTCCAATGCGCTTACTGCTCGCAAGAGAATCGCGCATTGCGAGGGATGCGGGCAACCGGACAGGCTTCCGGCTGGGGCATCGTCAATAGGTAATTCGTTCGCCGCAGCCGTAAGACAGCTTTCGCAAGGCCCCGCCGCCATATTGTTCGGAATGACGCGAACCGACTTAATTCCGGCATGGCGCATACGCCCGATTTTGTTTAGCGATGCCAAGCGGTTGGAATATGCCGAAGCAATTAACTGCGCACTTTCGATAGGGTTAGCGATACCTTTCTCAGTCAGAATGCTAAGGTAGTTCTCACTAACGATGGCATTCGCTCGCAATCCTAGTTCGGCTTTGCGTTGTGGACTGATTGGCAAGCCCCTCTTCCGAAGGTTGATGCCCTTAGCAAATTCCACACTTTCCATAACGGATCGGACGAAAGCTATATCTTGTTTCCGCCCGTGGCTGAGGCCGCTTTCGGTTAAAGCGATTTTCGCTTCATTATCCGGCAGACTGGCAAGCTCTTCGTACGGTCGCCAATTTGCAGCCCAGGCTTGAAAGGCCGGATCGTCCTTATCGTAATCGATTTCAATCATCAGCTGACTCAATTCGAGGGCGGGTTCTATCCGTTGCACGTCCATCAATTTCGTGCTCTTGTCGCCCTATGCGTTATCTCATTCTTGCCGCCGCCTTAGCCGCTAGTCCAGCTTTCGGGCAAAATATCGATCGTAAGCCTGAAACCGTTGAACCAACGACTTACGTAGCTCTAATGCAGAGTGACATTCCGGTAACTGCCGCCGACATCACTGATCGGCCATATAGAGTTATAAAGGATTTAAAGGTTCAAGTACGTCGCGCGTTCATTTGGAACGATGATCCCGACCGGTCGAAAATTTACAAAGAGCTATGGGAAGAGGCTTCCGAAAAAGGGGCGGACGCGGTCGTTCTCGCTACATACGGTGAGATGCACACAAATTTCTTCACGGGTCCACAGCTCACTGCCAAAGGGCAGGCTATCAAGTTCTTAACTGAGAATGAGATCGCGGATTGGGAAGCGAAACGGCAGGGAAGCGACGAGTAAGCCAAACTTAGTCTTACCCATCGCTCCCCCCAAAACCCTCAAAACCTCATTCAAGGCAATAAGGATTGATCGTCCATTCATCGGTTGGCCTCCCGCCTTGCGGTCCCGGCTGGATAGTTTGGCGACTTGCCCAGCCATATTCTTCCAGCAATTCCATTGCGGCGGTCACGGCTTCGCTTTTCGTTAGTCCGGTCCAGCCCTTTTGGGATACGTCGCGCGCCCGGAAGGTCGCGTCCAGTTGACCTTTTTTGACCCGCGCGACGATTAAGTTCGCGCTGTCCACAGATGCCGTCACCGCCGCGCCATAGACGCGCGCTGCATGGCCTTCGAGATATTCCGCCCATCGGATGGCGCGAGCCATCGATCGCTCGCCAACCGGGCCAGTGCCGCTATCGCAAAGATGATCGATCAGGGAAAGGGCGGGAACGAGCGTCCGATATTTCGCAAGATGCGATTCCATCGCGGGATGCAAATCGCCCGAACGAACCCGGCGTTCATGTTTTGCGCGCCAGCGTCGAAAAATAGTGAGGGCTTCCGGTGCCAGCCGTAGGAACGGTTTGTCGCTATCCAGAGTGTCCCGCTCCGCTCCGGCGGCTTCCTCTGTCAGTTTATCGATGCGCGCGAAGCCTTCGAACGCCGCGCGCTTAGCATCACTATCGGCTGGCCTATCGGCGTCCTGCCATTCGGGATTTTGATCGGGCCAAACCAAAAGTTGGAACCGCTGGATCAGCCCATCGTCGCCAAACCCGCCGCGTAGAGCGCGCGCCGTGTATCCCTGCACCTTTCCTGGCTGGGTTGAACCGACAAGGGAGATAGTCAGGCTAGGGACGTGGACGTTAGTGCCCCGCCCGATCCGATCAAAGGTGTAGCTATCCGCGCCATTCCAGCCCTGCAGATAGAACCCGCGCGCTTGGGAGTTTTCGTCCCGATCGAGATATTTCCATAGCGATGCGATTTCGTCCCGGTAGCATAGCAGGCCGTTCGGATTGTCGATCAGCAAGGTGCCGAAGGCTTCGTAGGTCGCATCGTTCGTGATAAAGCGCCTGAGCGTCGGGCCATTTTCGTTTGCGATTTGAAGGTCCGAAACATCGGCGTCCAAATCCTTCTTAAACCGCGTTCTCATCCCGGCTTTCGCAGCATCTTCGCGAACCTTCCGCGCAAGTTCGCCTTCCTGCCAGTCTCGCAATTCGGCATCATAGGCCAGCCGCGCTTTGCTTTCGAGGTGGCGGATCGGTGCGAGGGCTTCGCTCATGGCGGGACTTTTCATTGCCCCCGGCCTACCGATCACACAGCACCATAGGTTCGGCCATTCGGTCCAATCAGTTTTCTCTTGCGCGCGGACCCCTATTTTCCGGCCCAGCACGGCACCAGCCGCCGCCATCGCGGTCACTGCCACCATATCGATCGGGCATTGCATCCTATCGGCAATATCCACGGCCCAGCCGCGCAAGGCGTCGGGCAATAGTTCGGGATCGAAAGTCGGAACGGCTGGCAGGCCGGTGGGGAGCGGTTCGGGCTTTTCCCAAGCCGAGAAGACAGGCGCGTTATCGATGCGCGCGGCATTATTGGCATCCGTCATCGGGTTGCCTCCTTCAATTCGTCGTTAAAGTCTTTGCAGCCGTCCATCGGCTGGATAATCCGCACCTCGCGCCCTTGCAGGCTAAAAGCGTTCGCAGCGGCTTGCGCTGCCCGTTCACCGGCGGGATCGTTGTCCCGCGCGATAATTACGGATCGAATCGAAAATGGCAGGTGCATGGATGCAAGCATCCCAGCCCCAGCCGCTGCCCATGCGGGAATGCTAAAAAGCTGCATGGCCGAAAGCGCGTCTTCCAAACCTTCGGTCAGGATCAGCGTTCGATCGGGATTGCCGCAACGGATCGCGCCGCCGCGTATCGAGCCTAGCGATAGCTTCGGTTTCGGCATCGGCGCTTTGCTTTGCCCGTCCTTCGCCAGAAACGTCCGCTGGATGCCGGTAAGCGTCCCGGCGGCATCCGTGATGCCTGCCACCAGCATTGGCCATTCTCGGCCATCCTGAATGCAAGGAAATGCATATCTAATGGCAGGGGGGATCGGCGCGGTAATTCCCCTGCTGGCGAGATAGATTTCAGCTATCGTCCCGGCGGCTGGGATTGCAGCATCCCAGATGGCTTTCGCCTTTGCCGCTCTTTGCGCTGCATCCTGATCCGGCCCCCGGATTATCGATACAGGCCGGAGCGGTTTCAGCGGGGGCGATCCGCTGGCCAGCTTGTGCGCAGCATCGATCAGGCCGACACCATCCACCGCTTGGACGAAATCGAAAACGTCCCCGGACGCGCCACAGCCGAAACAATGATACCTCCCGCCATCGGCAAAGATGGTGAAGCTGGGGGTTCGTTCGCGATGGAAGGGACAAAGGCCCTGCCAGCCGCTGCCAGACCGTTTAAGCGCGGTATGCGCCCCAGCAAGGTGCACCAGCGAGCTTGCGCGACGGATCGCTTCCAGATCGATCATGGCCGCACCTCCCCAGCGACGATAAGCATCGCTGCAAAGGCTTCCGGCGGGATGGATTGTGCTGCCAGCAACGCTTGTGCCAGCCGCAATTTTCGGCTAATTTTAGTTAAGGAAATCGAGGGCACCCTAGCTTCGAAATTCCCGGCCCCGCGCGCCTTCGCGGGGCTTTTTCGTTCGAGGGGCATCATTGCGGCACCTCGCTTGTCGATCGGGTCAATCGGCTTTCCAGCCATGCATCCAGATCGGCCGTCCGATAACGGACAGCGCCACCTAGCTTGCAATAGCTTGGACCCGCGCCAGTCAAGCGGAAGCGTTCGAGGGTAGGCTTGCTGAGGCGAAGATAGTTACCGGCCTCATCGGTAGTCAGTAATGGCATTGCTTAGTCTCCCATTTGCCAGAGACTTTGCTTTTATGCCGATTCGCAGATGCCTTCTAAACGAGGGGTCAGGACCCCTTGGAGTGGATTAGGCTATTGCTCGGAAAACCCGTTTTCTTCTGCTATTTTTGTAATGAATGCACCTACCGCTTCGCCTTCCGGGATACCTAATTCGCGCAAGTGGGCGAAGGATATGGGTCTGGCAAATTTCGCTTCCCACCATGCATTCAATGCTTCGGTCCGCCGCTTTACCTTTTCGGCCCAAGCGAGCTTTTTTCGATAAAAAGCGAGGTCGTTTCCAGCTTTGGACGATTGGACGCCAAATCGCTCGTATATGTCGTGAACGGCATCGTCGAATGTCATTCCACCAGCTATATTCAGGTGCATTGCCTCTCCGATAGCGAGCCGCTGCTTTTCTTTCTCTAATTGCTGGCGCGGGGACAGCCCTTTGCCCATCCCATGCGCCTTCAAATTGATGTCGCCCGTCCCGCGACCTTCCAAGGCATTAATCAGGCCCTCGCGAACGATCGGATCGATGGAATGCCCACTTCGCAATAGGTGAGCCAGCGCAGCCTCAAGATCGTATGTGACGCCACCTAAGGCGAGCATCACGCGCCTATTGGCTTGTTCAGCATCGTCACTCATTGGGCAATGCCGCGATATGCTCAGCCCATGCCCTCAGTGCGGCCGTTTTCTCTACCTTCCAATCGTGCCGCTGATAGATGCCAGCAACGCCGCCCTTCGAACCGCTGATATGGTTTAGGACGGCTTCCGTAACCTCGAACCGAATGCCCAGCCGCTGGAAGCCGGTCGCCAAGGTGCGGCGAAGGTCATGGATGCGCCAAGCGTCCAAAGGCTGGCCATCGCTCGCTTTCGCAATCGCGGCATCCAAAGCCTTCTTCGCTTTCGTGATGCCAGATATGGGGGTTTTGCCGGTTGTCGTTAGGACCGGGCCGCGCGCTGGCCATTCCTTCCCGCCTGCTACAGCATCCAGTTCCGCAACGCCGGCTGGCGCGAGCGGGACAATATGAGCCGCACCATTCTTCGCCCGATCCGCTCCAATCGTCCAAATGGCGCTTTCGCGATCCACTTCCTGCCACAGCATCCCGGCAACCTCGCTTCGCCGCTGGCCTGTCAGTATCAGTAACCGGAACATCGCGGCGAATTGTGCGGCGATGCCATCGGTCGCCGTCCATACCTTGCTAAGTTCATCATCGGTCAAAACCCGATCGCGAGCGGCTGGCGCATCGCTCTTTGTCATATTTGAGAGAGGATTTTCCGGAATGTCGCCGCGCTTCGCAGCCCAGCCGAATAGCACCGATGCATAAGCGAAAACGGACCTTTGCGTTGCCTTTTGTTGACGGGGGATTTTGTCGAAAACCGCTAGCAGTTCCGCGCGTCCAATATGCGGCATCGGCTTGCTGGCGAGTTCCGGCTTTAGATGCTGATCGACTGCCAGCCGCGCCGCTTTGACGCTAGCAGGACGCCGCTGCTTTGTATTCTCATAATCATCCAGCCAGCGATCCGCGTAGATCGAAAAAGCCAGTTCCCGATCCAGCCGCTTGGCTTCTTCCGCCTCGCGCTCGATGCGATCCTTTTCCGCCTGTCGCTCGGCTTCCAATTCTTTGGGATCAATGCCGTTTGCGACCGTGCTGGCGAGTTCACGCGCCCGCTTGCGCGCCTGATCCGGCGTTAGCGCGCCATGCTTCCCTATCGTGTAGCGTTTGGGAGCCGTTCGAACCGCCGCGCCCTTGCGAGCAATGCGATATTGATAGACGTAAATTTTGCCCCCGGCTGGCGTCACTTTCAAGCCAAGCCCAGGAACGGCATCCCTTCCGCAATCCCAGATGAAATAATCTCGCGCTCCCGCGCTGGCCTGATCGACCGTCCGTTTTGTGATCGCCGCATTCGCCATCTACCCGCCCTCATCGGTTTCGCCGGTTTTGCCGGTATGCCGATTGGCAAACTAGCAATCAGATAGTAAGCCGTAGCAATCAGATTGGCAATGGAACGTGATGGCATATGACGGAAAGAACGCTGATATATCGTGGTTTTCTAATTTTTAGTTACGAATATCCGCGCCTTTCGCGCTAACTCTTAATCAGCGGGTCCTAGGTTCGAGCCCTAGTGCGTCCACCACTTCTCATAAATCTTGCATTCCCTAATGCGCTCATGAAAACGCCTGAGTCATATCGTCACATCGATTGTGATGTTTGATTGTTAGTCACATTATGATGTGATATCGGGCGTCGGCATGAACACGATCGAAAAAGTTCGCACGATCATCGGCAATGGCCTGATGACCCGTACAGGCCTCGCCCGGGGCGCAGGGCTGCATGCTAACACGCTCCGCGATTGCACTGACGAAGGATGGAATCCGACCAGCGAAACGCTCGGGAAACTCGAGCGCTTTCTCGAGGCGAATGATGAAACCCCGGTGATTGTTGGTGCCGAAGAGATTATCGACGAAGCACGCAATGGGCGGATGTTCATTCTTGTCGACGACGAAGATCGTGAGAATGAAGGCGATCTCGTAATCCCGGCACAAATGGCCACCCCCAATGCGATCAACTTCATGGCTACGCATGGCCGCGGCCTCATATGCCTCTCGCTCGACAGCAAGCGAGTCGAGGCGCTTGGCCTCCAGCCCATGAGCCGTGAGAATCGCGAGAGCATGCAGACCGCGTTTACCACTTCGATAGAGGCGAAGACGGGCGTCACAACGGGTATCAGCGCCGCGGACCGCTCACGCACCGTTTCGGTGGCAATCGATCCGAACAAAGGCCCGGACGATATCGTTTCGCCGGGTCACGTCTTCCCGCTCACTGCCCGTGATGGCGGCGTTCTCGTGCGCGCCGGCCATACGGAGGCAGCGGTCGATATTTCGCGCCTGGCGGGCCTGAACCCGTCCGGGGTGATCTGCGAGATCATGAAGGATGATGGCACGATGGCGCGGCTCGATGATCTCGTAAGCTTTGCCCGCAAGCACGATATGAAAATCGGCACCATCCGCGATCTGATCGAATATCGTATGCGTTACGATCATCTGGTCGAGCGTACCGGAGAAGAATCCTTCCAATCCGATTACGGCGGAACTTGGCGCATGCTGACTTATCGCAACAAGCTTGATGGCAGCGAAAGCTATGCCTTGCAGAAGGGCGAAGTTGTCGAAGGGAAACCCACCCTCACCCGCGTTCATCCGATTTCCGTATTCGACGACGTGCTTGGCAAGCCCGGGCCCCGCAAGAGAACCTTGCAGAGAGCGATGCAGGTCATGGGCGAACATGGGTCGGGCGTGATCGTCGTCATCGCTGGCCAGCCTGCTTCCGGTTATAGTCAGGGCGAGGCAGAAAGAAACGTCGGCATTGGATCGCAAATTCTCGCCGATCTTGGCGTGGAGGACATGATCCTGCTGAGCAATTCCCAACCCAATGTCGTCGCGATTGCAGGCTATGGCCTCGAGATCGTCGACCATTTGTGCATCCCGGAGTAACCAAGATGGCGAATTTACTCATCGTAGAAGCGCGCTTCTACGGCGATTTCAACGATATGCTGATTGCCGGCGCACGGTCTGCGCTTGAAGCAGAAGGGCATACGGTCGAAATTCTTACCGTACCGGGCGCTCTGGAAATACCGGGCGCCATCGCTCTTGCTGCCGAAACGGGCCGATACGATGGATTCGTGGCCATTGGCGTCGTCATCCGCGGCGAAACATATCATTTCGAAATCGTAGCTGGAGAAAGTGCGCGCGCTATCATGGCTCTGACGATGGATGGCATTGCCATCGGCAACGGTATTCTCACTGTCGAGAATTCCGATCAGGCTAACGTGCGGGCCGATCCAAAGCAGAAGAACAAGGGTGGCGAAGCAGCAAAGGCCGCCCTCGCCCTCCTCGATTTGCAAATCAGGTTTCGCGCCTAGGCCCGGATGAAACGGCGAGCCGGTGTCCCGGCTCTCCTCTTTCCTTTAAATCGGCTTTTAAATTCCGATCGAACCGAAACAATCGCGCCCGGCGTAGAAAGCGCTGTCGCCCAACTCTTCCTCGATACGGATGAGCTGGTTGTATTTTGCGAGCCTGTCCGAGCGTGCGAGGCTACCCGTCTTGATCTGTCCGCAGTTGGTCGCAACCGCGAGATCGGCAATCGTGGCATCTTCCGTTTCCCCGGAGCGGTGCGACATCACCGCGGTGTAACGAGCGCGATTGGCGATGCTGACTGCATCCAGCGTTTCGCTCAGCGTCCCGATCTGGTTGACCTTTACGAGAAGCGAATTGGCGAGACCCTGTTGGATCCCATCACGTAAACGGTCGGGATTGGTGACGAATAGATCATCTCCGACGAGCTGAATCGTATTGCCGATCCGTTCGGTCAGCGCTTTCCAGCCTTCGAAATCGTCTTCTGCCATGCCATCTTCAATGGAGCGGATCGGATAATCGCGGCACAGCTTATCGAGATATTCGGCCATACCGGGACCGTCCAGCGACAGGCCCTCGCCCGAAATTTCGTATTTCCCGTCGCGGAAGAACTCGGTCGACGCGCAGTCGAGAGCCAGGACAACATCGTCACCAGGTGTGAAGCCAGCCTGTTCGACTGAATTCATGATGAAATCGAGCGCATCGCGGGTGCCGTTGAGATTGGGAGCAAAACCGCCTTCATCACCAACCGAGGTAGCAAGCCCCTTTTCGCCAAGTTTCTTCTTCAAGGTGTGGAAGATCTCCGCACCCCAGCGGACGGCTTCGGCCAGGCTGTCTGCTCCAACCGGCATGACCATGAATTCCTGAATGTCGATCGGATTGTCCGCGTGTTCGCCTCCATTGATGATATTCATCATCGGTACCGGCAACACATGGGCCGAAACACCGCCGATATAGCTATAGAGGGGTAACCCACGCGCATTCGCCGCCGCTTTGGCCGTTGCCATGCTGACGCCGAGGATACCATTCGCGCCCAAACGGCCCTTGTTCGGGGTATCGTCCAGAGCGATCATGGAAAGATCAATGTCTCGCTGGTCTTCGGCATCAAAATTACCAACCAGAAGGTCCCGGATCTCCGTGTTCACGGCGTCCACCGCTTTCGAAACGCCCTTGCCAAGGTAACGACCCTTGTCTCCGTCTCGCAGCTCGACAGCCTCGTGCTTTCCGGTGGAGGCGCCGGACGGTACTGCCGCCCGTCCGAAGCTGCCATCTTCCAGCAGCACGTCGACTTCGACGGTAGGGTTGCCTCGGCTGTCGAGAATTTCGCGGGCATGGATGTCGATGATGGCCGTCATTTCGGAACTGTCTCCGCTATCAGCTGTTGCAATACTATAAGACACCCCCACAGTGGGGATAATCGAGAAGCGCTCTATGCGGCGGAACACACCCGCGCAAGCTGCGTTGCAATGCCGAAGGCCGGGTTACCGAATTGCCCGGAAGATGAATACGAATTGAGGGAAGGCGGAAAATACATGGCCGACACAACCGCAGGCGGAACACCGAAAAAACGGACCGCAACTACTAAGAAAACTACCACCGCTAAGAAGCCGCGCAAAACAGTGGCGAAAACCGGTGTAGCCAAGGAGACAACCCCCGTGACCAACACTGCTACGACCAGCAAACCCGAAACCGCGACAACGAATGCGCATCGCACCGAAGCGAAAAGTCGTTTCAATGCCGCTTTGGAAGAAGCCAAGGCTGGAGCCGCTGCGCTTAAAGCCGAAGGCAAAGAACGCGCTGCAGCCTATCGTGGTCAGGCCAAGGGCAAGGGTGACGATTGGGTTGCAGAAGCGAAGACCTATGGCACCGACGCCAAGGTGAAAAGCAAGGAACTGGCTACTGAAGGTAAGGTCAAGACCAGTGAAGGCCTTCGCTCGCTCAGCCGCTCGATCAGCGAAAACGCCTATCAGGTTGATGAGAAGCTGGGCGCCAAATACGGTGATTACGCACGCAGCGCCTCCGCCGCCCTCAATGATTACGCCGCTAAGCTCGATGGAAAGAGCGTGGATGATCTCGTAGAAGATGGACGCACCTTTGTTCGCAAGAGCCCGGGCACTGCTGTCGGCATCGCAGCCGTCGCTGGCTTCATGCTTTCACGCCTGTTTCGTCGCTGATAGCCTCGGAACCAGGGGGCGGAATGCTAGAACAGAACCATAAAGAACGAGCGGGCCCAGAGGGTCCGCTCGACGTTCCTGGAGAATATCCTTCTGACACGGAGAATGATGGCGGCACTGCAGATCGCCCTTCTCTGGCAGATGACTTACTGGCTCTTTTCGAAGACGGTAAGACCTATGCCGAAGCCGAGATGGCTTATCAGAAGAGCCGAGCTGGCTACACGGCAAACCGGCTAAAGGGCGCACTCGCTCTGGGTTTCGGTGCATTCGGAGTTCTGCACCTGGCCCTAATCGCCCTGACCGTAGGCGTGGTGATCGCACTCACTCCGTTGGTTGGCCCGTGGATAGCCACCGCGATCGTTACCGTCGCTCTGATCGTCATCGGTATAATTTTATTGAAGATGCTCAAAGCTCGTATCGACGATATTCGAGCTGCTTTCTCGGATGACAGCCATGACTGACCGCAAAGCACGAATGCTAGAAGACAAATATTTGCGCGATTCCGCGCGAGCCCTGGTCAATGCGGACATCGAACACCTGAAGGCAGACCTTGCCCATAAAGGTGTCGGCGAGCGTGTGCTTGATCGGGCCAAGGAAGGTGCCATCGACCTCTATGAAGACGCTGTCGAAATGGCAGACGATAATAAGGGCGCCCTGGCCGCTCTTGTCGCTGCGGTGATTGTCTGGTTTGCGCGTCACCCGATAATGTCGGCCTTCGGATTCGACAATTCCGAAGACGAGGACGAGGATGAAGAGTGGGATCTTCGTGACAAACTGGCGGAACACTTAAGTCGTTAGGTTCGTTGGTTAGGCGAACACATATTTATGAGGACCTTTGACTATGGCCGACACCGCCGAAAACAACATCACCCCAATTAGCGCTGACAGCAAACTGACCGATCAGGAAAAGCGCGACCAGCTTCGCGCGCGGATTGAAGCTGGTGAGAAGCGCCAGGAGGAACGCAGTTTTCTTGATCAGGCCAAGGACGTTGCTGACAGCGCGGTTGATTTCGCAAAACGCCATCCGGTCGCGACTGTTGCAGGTGCAATTGCCGTCGGCTTGGCGGTAGGCGCAATGACACGCCGTGGACGTGAACTTGGTCGCCGCGGGGGATCTCTGGCATCTTATGCAACAGACGCAGCCATCGCATATGGCCTATCCATGATCGAAGGGGCTGGCGACAAGTTCGAAGACTTTGGCGATGCGGCCGAAACCCAGGCGCGCCGTCTCAAGCGTGATGCTGGATACAGGTTGGACTCAATGGGCGATTCCATTCGTTCGAGTGGCCGTCGGGCAAGCCGCAAGTCGAAACGTGGGTATCGTGACCTTCGCGCGCGTCTGAGCAACTAACCAAATCTCAACCAAAACAGCTTAGCGGCGTGATGGGCTTGCCTGTCGCGCCGCTTTCTTTATTGGCGTGGCCGATTTCCTCCCGAACTCGAATGAGCGAAAGTATACCGATCATGGAAGAAAAAGAGAGCAAGCAGACCCTTTATCTGGTGATGGGCGGTCGTGTTACCGATCCCCGCAGCGTCACTTTCTCCGATCCGGAAAGCATTCATGTTGCCGGGGTCTATTCGACATACGAGAATGCTGAAGCAGCATGGCGGGGCAACGCCCAGCGAACCGTAGACGATGCCGAAATGAAATACGTCATCGTTCACCTGCACAAATTGCTAGACCCGGAAGCATAAGGACCGGACCCGATGGCCTATTCGATCCGCTCATTCGAGGAAGGCGATGCCGAGGCACTTGCCCTGCTCGGCCGTGCTGCGATCGGTGCCATCGGACCGGACGCTTACAGCGAAGAACAGGTCGATGCGTGGCTTTCCAACCTGGCAGGGCCGGAAGTCTATCAGGCGCAAGCGGATGCCGGCACACAGATATTCATCGCGACCGACGAAGAGGACGAGCCGGTTGCCTATGCGATGCTCGAGCCTAGCGGCCATCTTGACCACCTCTATTGCCATCCGGACCATACTGAGGAAGGCATTGCCTCCAGCCTGCTGGAGACTGCGGCGCTTTATGCCAAGTATCACGGCATCACCCACCTCTTTACCGAGGCGAGCGAGGTAGCAAAGCCAGCATTCGAAAGCGCCGGCTATACCGCGATGAAAAAACGAACCTTCGAAATCGAAGGCGTCGAAATTACCAACTGGGCGATGGTTAGAACGATCGAGCCCGGCGCCGACTCCAAGTCAGCCTGATAAAGCAAAAGGCCGCTCCTAAAAGAGCGGCCCGAAGCTTGGCTGAAAAATGACTCTGCCTTACTAGGGAGAGAACCACTTTCTTAGATAAATTCGATTTTCTCGACCAGGTAGAACTTGTCGCCGCTAGGCACAGTGACCTCGATTTCGTCCTCGACCTGCTTGCCGATGAGCGCCCGAGCGATAGGCGAAGTGTAACTGATCCGGCCGCTACCCGCATCGGCTTCGGTCTGACCCACGATCTGGTACTTGATCGGCTTGTCGTTCTCATCAAGCAACGTGACGGTAGCCCCGAAAATAACCTTGTCGCCGGACAGGGTCGTGGGGTCGATGATCTGGGCACGACTGATCTTGTCTTCCAGATCGCCAATCATGGCCTCTACCTGGCCCTGGCGTTCCTTGGCAGCGTGATATTCGGCGTTTTCCGAAAGATCTCCGTGCGCGCGCGCTTCCTCGATCGCATCGACGATCTTCGGGCGTTCCGCACGCAAGGCCTTCAGGTCTGCGGTGAGCTTCTCGTAGCCCTCTGCCAGCATCGGCACTTTTTCCATGGAACCCCTATTCCTTCCTGCATTTCCACCCCTTCCCGGACAATTCGGACCGTCCCGCAACCATACGGGCAACCGATCTATCCGAATGTCAGGAAGGGCAGGCGTCTGTTTCTTGTCAGCTATAATAGTCTTGCAGGGAACGCACTTCAAGCTGCTCGGTCGAAACCTCCGCAATTGCGCGCGATGCGGCCACGCTGGCGGCAGCCGTGGTGTAGTAGGGAAGCTTCTTTTCAAGCGCGGCTTCGCGGATCGACTGACTGTCGAGAAGCGACTGCCAGCCTTCCGTCGAATTGAAGATAAGCGCCACTTCGCCATCGATAATCGCGTCGACGATATGGGGGCGCCCCTCGGCGACCTTGTTCACACGCTCCACCGCAAGCCCGTTTTCCGACAGGAACGTCTGCGTGCCGCCGGTGGCGATCACGCGGAAACCCTTATCGATCATGGATTTCACGGCGGGCAGGATGACGTCCTTATCGCTATCCTTGACCGAAACGAACACCGTTCCTTCGCTTGGAAGCTTCATTCCCGCGCCGAGCTGCGACTTGTAAAAAGCCGCCGGGAAGCTGCGGTCGATACCCATCACTTCGCCCGTGGACTTCATTTCCGGAGAAAGTACCGGGTCTGCCCCGGGGAAGCGTGCGAACGGGAAGACGGCTTCCTTCACGGCCATATGATCCGGCTTGAGGTCAAATGGTTCGAAATTCGACAGCGGCTCGCCAGCCATGACCCGTGCTGCGACCTTGGCTACCGGCTGCCCGATTGCCTTGGCGACAAACGGCACGGTGCGGCTCGCCCGCGGGTTGACCTCGATCAGGTAGACCTCGCCATGCTTGACCGCGAACTGCACATTCATCAGGCCGCGGACTTCCAGAGCTTCGGCCAATGCCTTTGCCTGCCGTTCCATTTCCTGAATGATATCTTCCGGTAGGCTGTACGGCGGTAGGGTGCAGGCACTGTCACCCGAATGCACACCGGCTTCCTCGATATGCTGCATGACACCGGCAATTCGTACTTCGGTACCATCGGCGACAACATCGACGTCGCATTCCACCGCATCGCGCAGATACTGGTCCACGAGAACAGGACTGTCGCCCGACACGTTGACCGCGGTGGCGATGTAATCATCCAACTGCGCTTCGCTGTCGACAATTTCCATTGCCCGGCCGCCGAGCACGTAGCTCGGACGAAGCAAGACCGGATAACCGATCCGGGCGGCAGCGGCGACCGCTTCATCGCGGCTCTTGGCGATGCCGTTCAATGGCTGTTTGAGGTTCAATTTGTTGACCAGCTTTGCAAAGCGTTCGCGGTCTTCGGCAAGGTCGATCGCGTCGGGACTGGTGCCGAGGATCGGGATACCCTCACGCTCCAGCGCAGATGCCAGCTTCAGCGGGGTCTGCCCACCGAACTGGACGATCACACCGACCACTTCACCCTTTGACATTTCGACGCGCATGATTTCCAGCACGTCTTCTTCAGTGAGAGGCTCGAAATAGAGCCGGTCCGACGTGTCGTAATCGGTGGAGACCGTTTCGGGGTTGCAGTTGACCATGATGGTCTCGAACCCGGCTTCGGCCAGCGCGAAACACGCGTGCACGCAGCAATAATCGAATTCGATACCCTGCCCGATCCGGTTCGGGCCGCCGCCCAAGATTACGATCTTCTTGCGGTCGCTCGGATCGGCCTCGTCCTCACTCTCGCCGAAGCTGGGCGCTTCATAGGTGGAGTACATGTACGGCGTAATCGCTTCGAATTCGGCAGCGCAGCTATCGATACGCTTGAACACCGGATAGACGCCGAGCTTGTGGCGCAGCTTGCGCACTTCCTCCTCGCTCGTCGCACCGGCCATGGCGCGCAGGGCATCGTGCAGCAATCCGGAACGGCGCGCCTGCGTTTCCCCCATGCCGCCCGCTACACCGACGGAGCGAACCGCCA
The DNA here is from genome assembly GCA_947504155.1 of uncultured Erythrobacter sp. Taxonomy (GTDB): domain Bacteria; phylum Pseudomonadota; class Alphaproteobacteria; order Sphingomonadales; family Sphingomonadaceae; genus Qipengyuania. The sequence goes on along the minus strand of CANNGF010000001.1, from coordinate 170,110 downwards.
GCGTGGCGAGGCGCTTGTCCGAAAAGCCCATGGCTTTCAGGCGGCGCATTTCGTCGGCATCGCGCGGCAGACCATTATGCGCGATCATTTTTTCTTCGTAGATGATCGCTTCGATCTGGCGCAGGAACCATGGATCGAAACCGGTGATCTGGTTAATTTCCTCGACCGTGAAGTCTTCGCGGAACGCTTGCGCGATCTTAAGGATTCGGTCGGGGGTACGCTGGCTGAGCGACGCCGTGATCTTCTCGCGGCTGACATTTTCCAACTCGGTCACGCGATTGAACCCATCGAGTCCCGTCTCGAGACCGCGGAGCGCTTTTTGCATGGATTCCGCGAAACAGCGGCCGATCGCCATAACCTCGCCGACCGACTTCATCGCGGTGGAAAGATCGGGTTTCGCACCTTTGAATTTCTCGAAAGCGAAGCGCGGAATTTTGGTTACGACATAATCGATCGTCGGCTCGAAACTTGCCGGTGTGGCGCCCGTGATCTCGTTCTGAATCTCGTCCAGCGTATACCCGACGGCAAGCTTCGCCGCGACGCGCGCGATGGGGAAGCCGGTGGCCTTGGACGCCAGCGCCGAGGACCGCGAAACGCGCGGGTTCATCTCGATCACGATCAGGCGGCCGTCGGCTGGATTGACTGCGAACTGTACGTTGGAACCGCCTGTTTCCACACCGATTTCGCGCAGCACCTCGATGCTGGCGGTGCGCATGATCTGGTATTCCTTGTCAGTCAGCGTCAGCGCCGGCGCCACGGTGATGGAATCGCCCGTATGCACGCCCATCGGATCGACGTTCTCGATCGAACAGATGATGATGCAATTGTCATTGCGGTCCCGCACCACCTCCATCTCATATTCCTTCCAGCCGAGGAGCGATTCCTCGATCAGGACTTCGGTGGTGGGGGACGCATCCAGACCTTCGCGCACGATACGCTCGAACTCGGCCTTATTATAGGCAATGCCGCCGCCCGTTCCGCCAAGCGTGAAGCTGGGCCGGATAATGGAAGGCAGGCCCGTCCGCTCGAGCACGGCATAGGCTTCGTCGACAGTGTTGGCGACGCCGCTGCGCGCGCTCTCCAAACCGATCTTGTCCATCGCCTCGCGGAAGCGCTGGCGGTTCTCCGCCTTGTCGATGGCATCGGCATCGGCACCGATCATCTGGACGCCGTATTTCTCCAGCGTGCCATCGTTGAAGAGGGCCAACGCACAGTTGAGTGCCGTCTGACCGCCCATCGTCGGCAGCACCGCATCGGGGCGCTCCTTGTCGATGATCTTGGCGACGATTTCGGGCGTGATCGGCTCGATATAGGTCGCGTCGGCCATTTCCGGATCTGTCATGATCGTGGCGGGATTGGAGTTCACCAGGATGACCCGGTAGCCCTCTTCCTTCAGCGCCTTGATCGCCTGAGTGCCGGAATAGTCGAACTCGCAGGCCTGGCCGATAATGATCGGACCGGCACCAATGACGAGGATCGAGGAGATGTCAGTGCGTTTTGGCATTACTGTTGCGGTTCCTCGCGATGCAAATTGAGCGGGCCGATCGACAAAGCGAGCGATCGGTTGAGGGAATGAAGGACATCCTTTAGAGGACGAGCATCATTTCCATTCGTCGAAAAGCGGACGTGTAGGTTGTTCCGGAATTTAGGATCGGCTTCTTCCGAGATGAGCTGCCACCCCATTTTACCCAACTTGTATTTTAGCCAGTTCAGCTGATGAACCGGGATGCAGAGCTTCAATTCCGTCAAATCGGCGTGTTCGAATGCCTCTATGTCTCGACGATTTCGCCGAAGGCTGACAGCAACACCCAGCGGCAGCACTACGATGCATAGAAAAACGACGCCCAGAAAGAACCAATCCTTGAGGGTGGCGAAATCGATGCTCACCCCAACATCCCAACGAACTTCTCGAACAGGTAGAAGCTGTCCTGTGGGCCGGGGCTCGCCTCAGGGTGATACTGCACCCCGAACGCCTTCTTGCCCTTGATCGAAATCCCGCAGTTCGTCCCGTCGAACAGCGAGACATGCGTTTGCTCCACACCTTCCGGCAAAGTCTCGCCGTCGACCGCGAAGCCGTGGTTCATACTGGTAATCTCGACGAGGCCGGTGCTGTCGCCCCACCCGTCCCCGACACGCTGGACGGGGTGGTTGGCGCCGCGGTGGCCCTGGAACATCTTGGCGGTCTTCGCCCCTGCCGCAAGGCCGAGCATCTGGTGGCCGAGGCAGATGCCAAACAGCGGAATGTCTCGGTCGAGCAGGCCCTTGATCACCGGCACGGCATATTCACCCGTGGCCGCCGGATCGCCGGGGCCGTTGGAGAGAAACACGCCGTCAGGCTGCAAGGCGAGAATATCTTCAAGGCTCGTCCGCGCCGGAACCACCGTGACCTTCGCGCCTGCCTTTACGAGATTGCGGAAGATGTTGTCCTTGGCCCCGTAATCGATCGCGACGACATGCGGCTTTTCATTGTCAGCCTCGGCATATCCGGTGCCCAGCTGCCAGAAACCGCCCTTCCAGTTTTCATGCGCATCGCGCGTCACACCGGGGACGAGATCGAGGCCTTCCAGCCCGCTCCATTCCGCAGCCTGTTTCTGCAGCGCTTTCATGTCGAACTGGCCGCGCGGATTGTGCGCGATAACGGCGTTTGGCGCGCCCTGCACGCGGATACGGCGGGTGAGAGCCCGCGTATCCACGCCCGACAGGCCGATCTTGCCATGCTTCACGCACCATTCGACGAATTCGTCGCGCGCCCGGAAATTCGAATGGCGGGTCACGTCCTGCCGCACGATCAGGCCGACCGCGCCAAGGCCGCGGCTCTCGACGTCTTCCTCGTTCGCACCGACATTGCCGATGTGCGGGAAGGTGAAGGTGACGATCTGGCTGTCATAGGAAGGGTCGGTCATCACTTCCTGATAACCGGTCATCGCCGTGTTGAAGCAGACTTCGCCCACGGCAGATCCGGAAGCGCCAAAGCCCTTCCCCCAGATACAGGTTCCGTCGGCGAGGACGATGACTCCCGTCGCGTCTTTGGGTTGCGCGTGCGAAAATGCGGACAGGGCCATGGGGGCGCTCCGGTGTCAGGGGTTTCCAGCGATGTGTGCTAAGTCCCAGCCGCTAAGGACCGGAGCGAGTCCCGTCAACCGCCTAATTGGACGAACCCTTGGCATTACGGCGACTTGTTCTAAATGAAGTGTGAACCATCCACAGATTCACGAATAGAGGCACAATGCTGCGCGAAAAAATTCAGGCCGAAACAGTCACCGCCATGAAGGCCAAGGACAAGGAACGCACCGCGACGCTGCGTCTTATCGGTGCGAAGATCAAGGATCGCGACATCGAACTGCGGACCGCGGACAAGAAGCCGGAAGACGATGAGCTGGTCACCGACGTCCTGATGAAGATGGCCAAGCAGCGCCGCGAATCGATCGCCATGTACGAAGAAGGCGGGCGTCAGGAACTGGCCGACAAGGAACAGGGCGAGCTGGTCGTGATCGAGGAATTCCTGCCCCAGCAGATGAGCGAGGAAGAAACACGCGCCGCCATCGCCCAGATCAAGGCGGATACTGGCGCCGATGGGATGAAGGATATGGGCAAGGTCATGGGCGAACTGAAAGCCCGCCACGGTGCGACGCTCGACATGACCAAGGCCAGCGGACTGGTGAAGGAGGCGCTGTCGTGAAAAAGCTGCTGATCTTTGCGCCGCTCGCGCTGACCGCGTGCGGGGAAAAGGAACCGGAAGTCGCGCCTACCCCCACCCCCACGGTGGCTCAGCCGCGCGCGCTCGCACCGGCCGATCTCGACCTGTCGACCCTCGGCGCACGTATCGTCGGGCCGCAGGGCGACGAGGTTGAAACCTTGCTGAGCGCCGGCAATCGCGAGATCGGCAAGATGGTGAGTTTCGTGGCCTGTCCCGAAGGCGTTACCGAATGCGTGCCCGGGGATATGCCCACCGATACAATCTATACCTATGTGCATCAGGTCACGCTGGCCGATGCCCCACAGGTGGAAGATCAACCCGAAGAGGGGCCCGAGGTGCTGGAAAGCCCCCCTACCCTTTTCCGCATGACGAATGAGGCGCATGGCTTCAATCGCGCTGTCGGTTATTCCAACGCTCAGGCGCTGAACGCTCTGGGAAGCGAGGATGCGATCTCGATCACCAGCGATGGCGGACGCCTGATCTGGCGGGTCACCGAAGGAGAAGGCTGGAAGCCTGGATCGACCATTACCTTCTGGTGGCAGTCAACCCTTCCGCCTGCCGGTCCTTCCGATGCTTATCTGCTGGAAATCGACGGTAATCAGGCTGCCGCCAAGGGGCCCTTCCCGGCCGAAGAAAAACCGGCAGCTGAGCGCGCCGCCAACTAGCGGAATTCGTTTCCAGCCATTAGGTAGGTGGGCATGGCGCTCACCCCCCAATGGCTGGACGAATTGCGGATGCGGACGACCTTGTCGGCCGTTATCGGGCGCACCCTTCGCCTGACCAAGGCGGGCCGCGAATTCAAGGCGTGTTGCCCCTTTCATAACGAGAAGACACCCAGCTTCTACGTCAATGACGAGAAGGGGTTCTACCACTGCTTCGGTTGCGAGGCGCATGGCGATGCGATCCGGTGGCTTACCGATCAGCGCGGCCTGCCGTTCATGGATGCGGTCAAGGAACTGGCCGCAGAAGCGGGGATGGAAGTGCCCGCGCCCGATCCCCGCTCTGCCGAACGTGCGGAAAAACGCGCCAGCCTGCATGATGTAACCAGCGCGGCCCAGCAATGGTTCGTCGACCGGCTTTCCTCGCCGGAGGGCGCAGAAGCGCGCAGCTATCTCAAGCGCCGTGGCTTTTCCGAAAAGGTCGTGCGGGAATTCGGCTTCGGCTTCGCACCCGTGGAGCGGCAGGCACTGGCAGCCGCCCTGCCCTTCGAAGACGCCATGCTGATAGAAGCGGGCATGCGGATCGATGTCGAGGGCAAGGAACCCTACGATCGCTTTCGCGGGCGGTTGATGCTGCCGATCCAGGACGCACGTGGCCGCGTGATCGCCTTCGGCGGGCGCATTCTCGATGCGGACGCGCATGGCCCCAAATATCTCAACAGCCCCGATACGCCGCTTTTCGACAAGGGGCGCACGCTTTACAATTTGCACCGGGCGGCTCCCGCAGCGCGTCAGAGCGGGCGCATCGTCGTCGTCGAAGGCTATATGGATGCCATCGCAATGGCCAATGCAGGCATTGCAGAGGTCGTCGCCCCGCTTGGCACGGCGCTTACCGAGAACCAGATTGAACTGCTCTGGCGCCAGGTCGAGCGGCCGATCCTGTGTTTCGATGGCGACAATGCCGGACAGCGGGCCGCAATGCGCGCCATCGGCCGGGTGCTGCCGCTGCTCAGGCCGGGCCACTCGCTGGCGATCGTCCGCATGCCTGCGGGTATGGATCCGGACGATCTGATCCGGGAGAAAGGCATCGGCGCGATGGAGGAGGCCTTGTCCTCTGCCAGCGGCTTGCTCGATACGCTCTGGCAGTTCGAACGTGATGCGGTTCCACTCGAATCGCCCGAAGACAAGGCCGGCCTCAAGGAACGGCTGATGGTGCATGTCGAGGCGATCCAGCATCCTGACATCCGCGCGCTCTACAAGCGCGAACTGCAGGACCGCTTTTCCGACTTTGCCTTCCCGCCCCGCCAGCAACGCCCGTTCAAACCGCGTGGCGAATGGCACAAAAATGGCTTCAAGCAGCAGGCCCCGCGCCTGTCGCAAGAGACGGCGGAGCGGCTGAAACGCGCCATTTCCGGCGGCTCGCGTGATACTCTGACCAGCGCCGTCATCCATGGGCTTCTGCTTCATCCCGGAGAGATTCTGCGGCATGAAAGCGCCCTCGCCCGCTTTGCAATGCGTGACCCGAATGCGGGCCCGGCAATAGATTCGTTGCTCGCAGCTGCGGAAATGCTTGATTCGCGCGCACAATCGCCCATATCGCTGCCAGAAGGCCTCCCCGCCCCACCGGCAAACACCCGCTTCGCCTTTCTTGATAAAGGCACCGATCCGGTTGATGCGCGCGAGGATCTGGCCGAAGCCGTGTCACTGCTGGTCGAAAGGCCGGCACTCGAAGCCGCGCTTGCGGAAGCGACCGCGCGTTTCGAGATCGACCCCGAAGGAGCTTTCGCGGATCAGCAGCGTTTGCTGAAACGGAAACTGGAATTCGAGGCGCGACTCGGACAGATGGCAAGTCGACGGGCCGCAACAGCGGCTACGAAAGATTCAGAAACCGCACAGGGCTCACCTCCTGCTGGCGGCGCATAGAACGGACTGATTGCAGTTTATGGCAACCAAATCGAAGTCGGGCGAAAAAGACGACGCTCCCCTGATCGATCTCAACGAAGCATCGATCAAGAAGCTGATCTCGAAAGCGAAGAAGAAGGGTTACGTCACGTATGACGAACTCAACGACGCGCTGCCGCAAGGCGAGATGAGCTCCGACCAGATCGAAGATATTCAGTCGGCCCTTTCCGAAATGGGCGTGCAGATCGTCGAGCATGACGAGGACGCCGAGCAGGAAGACGAGGTCGAGGAAATCGCACCGGCTCCTTCCGCCAAGGAAAAGGACGCGAAGAAGGCTCCGGTCAAAAAGGCCGCTTCTGAAGGCCGGACGGATGATCCGGTCCGCATGTACCTGCGCGAAATGGGCGCGGTGGAACTGCTCAGCCGCGAAGGCGAAATCGCCATCGCCAAGCGGATCGAGGCCGGCCGCGACATGATGATCATGGGCCTGTGCCAGAGCCCGATCACCTTCCACGCGATCATTCAGTGGTCCGAAGCCCTCAATAACGAGGAAATGCAGCTGCGCGAGATCCTCGATCTCGATGCCATGCTTTCCAAGGAGCCGCCGGCAGACAAGCTGGCCGAAGGCGCCGAGGACGATGATGACGACGGCGAGATTTCGGAAGAAACCGCCGGTCCCACCATCCGTGACGACGAGGATGACGACAGCGATTCAGATTCCGACGACGAAGATGGCGAAGAGGGTTCGTCCAAGTCAGATGACGATGAGGACGAGGACAACACCATGTCCCTCGCCCAGATGGAAGCCGCGCTCAAGCCTGACGCTATCGAGCGTTTCGCCCGCATCAAGGATCTGTTCGGCAAGTTCGAAAAGCTCCAGAAGGAACGCGTTGACACCCTCGGCCGGGGCGAAGCATTCCCACCGGCCAAGGAAAAGAAATACGAGGACCTGTCGGACCAGCTGACCGCCGAGGTCGAAAGCGTCCAGTTCCACGCGACCAAGATCGAATTCCTGGTCGACAATCTCTATGCCTTCAATCGCCGCCTGACCGCGCTTGGTGGCCAGATGCTGCGTCTTGCCGAACGCCACAAGGTCAAGCGTATCGACTTCCTCGAAGCCTATATCGGTAACGAGCTTGACGATCACTGGATGGATGATCGCGTCAAGAAGGACAAGAAATGGGCCGCCTTCGCAGAGAAGGAAGGCGATGCGATCGACCGTATCCGCACGGAAATCAGCGATATCGCCAGCGCCACCGGCATGGCGCTGGAAGAATTCCGCCGCATTGTGAACATGGTCCAGAAGGGCGAGCGTGAAGCACGTATCGCCAAGAAGGAAATGGTCGAGGCGAATCTTCGCCTCGTGATCTCGATCGCGAAGAAATACACCAACCGCGGTTTGCAGTTCCTCGACCTGATCCAGGAAGGCAACATCGGCCTGATGAAGGCGGTCGACAAGTTCGAATACCGCCGCGGCTACAAGTTCAGCACCTATGCCACCTGGTGGATCCGCCAGGCGATCACCCGCTCGATCGCCGACCAGGCACGTACGATCCGTATTCCGGTCCACATGATCGAGACGATCAACAAGCTGGTGCGCTGCAGCCGTCAGTTCCTGCACGATCAGGGCCGCGAACCGACACCCGAAGAGATGGCGGAGAAGCTCTCCATGCCGCTCGAGAAGGTGCGCAAGGTGATGAAGATCGCCAAGGAACCGATCAGCCTCGAAACGCCGATCGGCGACGAGGAAGATTCGCACCTCGGCGATTTCATCGAAGACAAGAATGCGATCATTCCGGTCGATGCAGCGATCCAGGCGAACCTCAAGGAAACGGTCACCCGCGTCCTTGCCAGCCTGACGCCGCGCGAAGAACGCGTGCTGCGCATGCGCTTCGGTATCGGGATGAACACCGATCACACGCTGGAAGAAGTCGGCCAGCAGTTCTCGGTGACCCGCGAACGTATCCGTCAGATTGAGGCCAAGGCTCTGCGGAAGCTCAAGCACCCGAGCCGCAGCCGCAAGATGCGGAGTTTTCTGGACCAGTAATTTAACCACGGGAGAGGTTGATGAAATTCGCGGCTGCAGTCGCTTCTATTGTGTTAGCCGTTTCGGGAGCCGCCGCTATCGCGGCTCCGGAGGGGGCAGTGGACTGGGTTTATGGCGATGGGGATCTGCCGGAAAAATGGTCGATCACCAATGAAGCGTATGGGGCCTGCGACGCAGGAAACATGCAATCGCCGATCGATCTCGATCTCGCCAACACGCGCGGAGAGATCGAGTTTGCCAGCTCCTATGACGAAACGACCGGCGAACTGAAAACCGGCCCCTCCAAGGTGCAGGTAGATGTTGAGCCGGGCATGGGCATGATTTCGGGCCAGCATCTTTTCAGTCTGGTTCAGTTCCACTTCCACACGCCATCCGAACATCGCTTGCACGGCCAGCGGTACCCGCTCACCGTGCATCTCGTCCATGGTACGGCGACTGGCGATTTCGCCGTGCTGGGCGTCATGTTCGAAGAAGGTGACGAAAATCCCGCCCTCGCCAAGATCCTTGCAGGGATTGATGGCGGATCGCAGAACGTTGCCGTGGATGTGCGCGAGCTCGTGCCCGAAAATATCGATGTATATCGCTACATGGGATCGCTGACGACGCCGCCCTGCACCGAAGGCGTGAACTGGCACGTGGCCGACCAGGTTCTGGAAGCCAGCCCGGCCCAGCTTGCGGCTTTCGAACGAATTCTGGGACAAAGCGCGCGGTCGATGCAGCCGCTGAACAACCGGCTCGTCCTCGCTCCGGAAGGCTGAGCGAGCGCTGGCACATTGACTCATGGGCGCTGATTGCGGCGACCGAAATCTGAAATAGCCACCTTGTCCGGCCCCACCGCGAGTCCTTCAGGAAAAGTCTCGCGGCGGGGTCGCGCGAATCAGCTCACTTCACTATGGCGCGCGCATGCGTATCGCCCTTGCTTCCGACCATGCCGCCCTCGACCTCAAAGCCGCCCTGCGGGACTGGCTGATCGAGATGGGCCACGAGGTCGCCGACCTCGGCCCCGAAACCGCCGACAGCGTCGATTATCCCGACTATGGGTACAAGCTCGCCAGCGTGGTAGCCGACGGCACTGCCGAACGCGGGATCGCCCTGTGCGGCAGCGGCATCGGCATTTCGATGAGCATCAACCGCAATCCGGCCGTGCGCTGCGCGCTGGTTTCCGAACCGCTCTCCGCTGCCCTTGCGCGCGAACATAACGACGCGAACTGCATCGCGCTTGGCGCGCGCCTGACCGGTGTGGACATGGCCAAGGCCTGCGTCAGCGCTTTCCTCGATACCGAATTCGCTGGAGGCCGGCATCAGCGCCGCGTCGACAAGCTTTCCAACCCATCGCTGTAGGACCGACATGACCGACAACCGTTTCTGGAACGACACGCTCGAACAGGCAGACCCCGAGGTTTATGCCGCCGTCCGCAACGAACTGAAGCGTCAGCAGGACAAGATCGAACTGATCGCGAGCGAGAATATCGCTTCGACTGCAGTTCTCGAAGCCGCCGGCAGCGTCTTCACCAACAAATATGCCGAAGGTTATCCGGGCAAGCGCTATTACGGCGGCTGCGATTATGCCGATGTGGTCGAAACGCTCGCCATCGATCGGGCAAAGGAACTGTTCGGCTGCAATTTCGCCAACGTCCAGCCCAACTCCGGTTCGCAGATGAACCAGGCGGTCTTCCTCGCGCTGCTGCAGCCGGGCGATACCTTCATGGGCCTGGACCTTAATTCGGGCGGGCACCTGACCCACGGCTCGCCCGTGAATATGAGCGGCAAGTGGTTCAACCCGGTCAGCTATGGCGTGAGCAAGGATGACGAGCGTATCGACATGGACGAGGTCATGGCGATCGCGAAAGAGCACAAGCCCAAGCTCATCATCGCCGGCGGCACGGCCTACAGCCGCGTGTGGGACTGGGAAGCCTTCCGCAAGGTGGCGGACGAAGTCGGCGCCTATCTCATGGTCGACATGAGCCACATCTCCGGCCTCGTTGCAGGCGGCGCGCATCCCTCGCCCTTCCCGCACGCCGATGTCGTGACCACCACCACCCACAAGAGCCTGCGCGGTCCGCGCTCGGGCATCATCCTGTGGAACGACGAGAAATATACCAAGCCTATCAACATGGCGGTCTTCCCCGGCATGCAGGGCGGCCCGCTGATGCATATCGTGGCTGCCAAGGCCGTCGCCTTCCGCGAGGCGCTGCGCCCGGAATTCAAGACCTATGCCGCCAATGTCGTCGCCAATGCGCGCGCGCTGGCCCGCGGGATCGAGGCGAATGGCCTGCGCGTGGTATCGGGCGGGACCGACAATCACTCCATGCTGGTCGATCTCACTCCCAAGGACGTGACCGGCAAGGCCGCCGAAACCGGGCTCGACCGCGCCTGGCTCACCTGCAACAAGAACGGCATTCCCTACGACACGCGCAGCCCCTTCGTGACCAGCGGCATCCGTCTTGGCTCACCGGCGGGCACTACGCGCGGCTTTGGCGAGGCGGAGTTCGAGACGATCGGCAAGCTGATCTGCGAAGTAGTCGATGGCCTTTCGCGCAACGGCCTCGAAGGCGACGGCCAGACCGAACAGAGCGTGCGTGACCGCGTGACGGAATTGTGCGAAGCTTTCCCCGTCTATCCCGGACGGTAAGGGTAAGGAGCTTCCCATGACGAACAATCACGATGATCGCGATCCCAAGAAGGGCAATGGCTTCGGCGACCACGATCTGGTCCCCGATGCGACGGCAGAGATCAAGGGAATGGCTAAGGAAGGCCTCGACCACCCGTCGACCAAGCCTGTCCTGACCGGTGCGGCCGTGGGCGCCATTGCCGGCGGAATCCTGCCGGTCGTCACCTGGCCGCTCGGCCTCGTCGCCGGTGCCGGCTTCATGCTTTACAAACGCCTGCGCCCCTGAGCGCGATTGCCTGACGAGACAGTACCTAAATGCGTTGCCCGTTTTGTGCCCATGACGACAGTCAGGTAAAGGATTCGCGCCCTACCGAGGATTCCACCTCGATCCGCCGCCGGCGGCAGTGTTCCAAATGCGGGGCGCGTTTCACGACTTTCGAACGCGTACAATTGCGCGAGGTAACCGTGGTCAAAAGCGGCGAACGGCGCCAGCCCTTCGACCGCAGCAAGCTGGAACAATCGATCGCCCTCGCCTGCCGCAAGCGCGACGTGGCGCAGGAACAGATCGACCAGCTCGTCAGCGGCATCCAGCGCCAGGTCGAAACAGCCGGCGAGGCCGAGATCCCGTCCAAGCGCATCGGCGAACTGGTCATGGACGGCCTGCGCCAGCTCGACAGTGTCGCCTATATCCGCTTCGCCAGCGTCTATCGCGATTTCAGCGAAGCCCGCGATTTCGAGGAATTTGCCAGCACGGTGCAGGAAGCCGCGCAGAACGAGCAGAACCTTGGCTGACGACTGCAAACCCGTGATCGTTCTCGTCCGGCCGCAGCTGGGCGAGAATATCGGCAAGGCCGCGCGGGCCATGCTCAACTTCGGGCTTGTCGAGCTGCGCATGGTCACCCCGCGCGACGGGTGGCCCAATCCCGACGCGGGGCCTTCCGCCGCAGGGGCCGACATCGTGCTGGAGCAGGCCAGGGTCTACGACAGCACGGCCGAAGCTGTGGCCGATTGCGCCCATGTCTATGCCACCACGGTGCGCAAGCGCGGCGTCACCAAACCGGTTTTCACGCCCGAACAGGCCTGTCAGGAGATTGCGCAGGCCGAAGGCCGCAGCGCGATCCTGTTCGGGCCGGAGCGTTCGGGGCTGGAAACCGAAGACGTGGCATTGGCCCGCGCAATCCTGACCGTGCCGATCAACCCCGAATTCGGATCGCTGAACCTCGCGCAGGCGGTGATCCTGTGCGCTTACGAATGGTCGAAGCACGAACAATTGGTTCAACCAACGCAGGAAGACATCCTGCCGCCCGCCCCGCAAGACGAGCTTGAAGGCCTGATCGCGCATCTGGAAGGCATGCTTGAACCCAAGGGCTATTTCCTGCCCGCACCGCGCGCCGATGCGACGCGGCGCACGCTACGCGGCGTATTGACCAAACCGGGCTGGAATCATCTGGAGGTGCGCACCCTTCGGGGAGTGCTGTCCTCGCTTCAGCGCAAGCCTAGGCCCTGATCCGGTCCCATTCGGCGAGTTCGTAAGCAATCGAGGTTTCGACCAGAAGCTCCCAGATTTGCTCGATTTTCTCCGCCGGAAGGCCCCGCTCCGCAGCATCTGCCTTCGCGTTTTCGATCACTTCCGCCTTGCGCGCTTCGTCGCGCACGACATTGCGGTCCTGCTTGATCCGCGCGGCGGCGCGCATGTAGCCGAACCGCCGGTCGAGCAGTTCCATCAGTTCACGGTCGGTCGTGTCCACGCCGATGCGCACTTCGCGCATGGTTTCGCAATCTTCGGGAAGCTTGAAACTGTTACTCATGGCAGCGCCGAATGGCGGGTAGAATGCGGCTTGTCGAGGACAAACCAAACCCTCTCTCGACTTGTCCGCAACACCTCGGCAATAGGGCCGCATGGCCAGCAATCCCAATACCTATCGCAACCAGCCCGACGAGCGCGGACATTTCGGCGATTACGGCGGCCGCTATGTCGCTGAAACGCTCATGCCGCTCGTCCTCGATCTTGAGCGGGAATATCGCGCCGCTCAGGCCGATCCGGAATTCCAGCGCGAGTTCGACGATCTGCTCGAACATTACGTGGGCCGCCCCTCCCCGCTCTATTTCGCAGAGCGGCTGACCGAAGCCCTGGGAGGCGCGCAAGTCTGGTTCAAACGTGACGAGCTCAATCACACGGGCGCGCACAAGATCAACAATTGCATCGGGCAGATCCTGCTGGCGATCCGGATGGGCAAGACGCGCATCATCGCGGAAACCGGCGCGGGTCAGCATGGCGTGGCCACTGCCACGGTCTGCGCGCGCTTCGGCCTGCCTTGCGTGATCTACATGGGCGCCGAGGATGTGCGGCGCCAGTCGCCCAATGTCTTCCGCATGAAGCTGCTCGGCGCGGAAGTCGTGCCGGTCACCAGCGGGCGCGGCACGCTCAAGGATGCCATGAACGAAGGACTGCGCGACTGGGTCGCGAACGTCCACGACACTTTCTACATCATCGGCACTGCCGCAGGGCCGCATCCCTATCCCGAGCTGGTCCGCGACTTCCAGAGCGTGATCGGCAAGGAAGCCCGCGTGCAGATGCAGGACCGCATCGGCCGCCTGCCCGATCTGCTGGTAGCTGCCATCGGCGGCGGTTCCAACGCGCTTGGGCTGTTCCACCCCTTTCTCGACGATCCGGACGTGAAGATGCTCGGTGTCGAGGCAGCGGGCCATGGCCTCGATGGTGACGAACATGCCGCCAGCCTGCTCGGCGGTTTCCCCGGCGTGCTGCATGGCAACAAGACATATCTGCTGCAGGATGACGACGGCCAGATCACCGAAGGCCACTCGATCAGCGCAGGTCTCGACTATCCCGGTATCGGCCCCGAACACGCTTGGCTGAAAGACACCGGCCGCGTAGAATACACCGCCATCACCGATGAGGAAGCGCTGGAGGCGTTCCAGCTGCTGTGCCGCACCGAAGGCATTATCCCGGCGCTCGAACCCAGCCATGCCATCGCGGCGGTTGCCAAGCGCGCCAAGGACATGCCGAAGGACAGCATCATCCTCGCCAACCTCTGCGGGCGCGGCGACAAGGACATCTTCACCGTGGCCGAAAGGCTTGGAGTGGAGATGTGAATCTGGCCATGCGCCTCCTGTTTGCCTTCAACGTCGCAGCATGCGTTGTGCTGCTTCTCGGCGAAGCCAGCGGTATTGCGCAAATCGGCGCGGACGATACGTGGACCCGGGAAACGATCGGCCTTCTCGTGGTATTCGTTTTCAGCATGGCCGGCTTTCTCGCGTTCTTCTTGTCGCCACTGGCCTTCGATTTCATGGGCGTCCGATCCAGCGGATGGCATACCCGTATGGGAAGAGCGGTGAGCTGTGCGCTCGCGGCTTTCGCACTGACTGTCGTTCTGGCGATCCTTCTCGAACCGCAGCTGATGATCGCGGCAATCGTGATCGGCGTCCTTTCGATTGCAGGTGTGGCGGCGCGGTGGATTTTCCTCGGTGACATGCCGACAGCATGATGACTACAGGCACCGAGAATTCGATGCTGTCCTACAGCGACGCTTTGCTGCAGGCTCCGCCATCGAAGCTCGTGAAATCTGCGTTTTCAGCCAGATCGCACGCCCGCTTCGACCGCCAGTTTTAACCCCCTAGACAGTGCTCCATGTGCTCCAACCTTCAGCTTCAGGCAGCGTAGTATGAACAGCCCGACCCGAATCGCCGCAGCTTTCGCCAAGCCCCATCCCGCCCTCGTCTGCTTCGTCACCGCCGGTGATAGCGACACGGCGGCCAATCTCGACGCTCTTGTGGAAGGCGGGGCCGATGTGATCGAGCTGGGCATGCCCTTCACCGATCCCATGGCCGATGGCCCGGCGATCCAGAATGCGAACCTGCGCGCTCTCGGTGCGGGCACGACCACTGCCGATGTGCTGCGGATCGCGCGCGAGTTCCGCGATCGTCACCCCGAAGTGCCGCTGGTGCTGATGGGATATGCCAATCCGATGATCCGGCGCGGGCCGGACTGGTTCGCCAAGGCGGCCTTCGAAGCCGGTGTCGATGGCGTGATCTGCGTCGACATCCCGCCCGAGGAAGACGATGCGCTGGGCCCGCAATTACGGGACAAAGGCATCGCCCCCATCCGCCTCGCCACCCCCACCACCGATGCGCAGCGCCTGCCGCAGGTTCTCGAAGGCTCGGCCGGGTTCCTCTACTATGTGTCGGTCGCCGGGATTACCGGCAAGCAGCAGGCCGCGCAGACCTCGATCGAGGAAGCCGTGACAAGGCTCAAGGCCGCCACCGACCTGCCCATTGCAGTCGGCTTCGGCGTGCGCACGCCCGAACAGGCAGGTGCGATTGCCAAGGTTGCCGATGGCGTGGTGGTCGGCTCCGCCCTCGTCGAACTGGTGGGCGAACACGGCCCCGACGCTCCCGCAAAGCTGCGAGAATTGACGGCAGGCCTTGCCAAGGCAGTGCATTCGGCGGCAAAGGCCCCCTCGAAAGAAGGTTAGGCATGAACTGGTTCACACGCGTACGCAATTCGATCTCCTGGTTACCCAAGCGCAGCACCGACAAGGATCTGTGGGTCAAATGTCCGAACTGCCAGCAGATGGTCTTCGGGCAGGAATATGCCGAGAACATGGACGTCTGCCCGCGCTGCGGCCATCACGGCCGGATCGGCGCGGACAAGCGTCTGGCGATGCTGATGGATGAAGGCTTCAAGACGCTGCCCATCCCTGAGGTGAAAGAGGACCCGCTCAAGTTCCGCGATTCCAAGAAGTACACCGATCGCCTGAAGCAGGCCCGCGCGAAGAGCCCGCATAAGGACGCCTTCCTGGTTGGCGAAGGGTCGATCGAGGGCAAGCCCGCCGTGGTCGGCGTGCAGGACTTCACCTTCATGGGCGGCAGCATGGGCATGGCCGTGGGCACCGCCTTCTGCCAGGGCGCCGAACGCGCGCTGACGCTGCGGGCGCCCTATATCGTAGTCACCGCTGCCGGCGGTGCGCGCATGCAGGAAGGCATTCTCAGCCTGATGCAGATGCCCAAGGCCACAGTGATGACCCGCCGCCTGAAAGAGGCCGGCCTGCCCTATATCGTGGTGCTGACCGACCCGACGACCGGTGGCGTGACGGCAAGTTATGCGATGCTGGGCGATGTGCATATCGCTGAGCCGGGCGCCCTGATCGGCTTCGCCGGGCAGCGCGTGATCCAGGACACCATCCGCGAGCAGTTGCCCGAAGGCTTCCAGCGCGCCGAGTATCTGCACAAGCATGGCATGGTCGACATGGTCGTTCACCGCCACGATCTGCGCGATACGGTGGCAACGCTGATCGACTATCTGGCTCCTGCCGAGGCGGCCTGAGCCTTTCGATGCGGGACTTCGCCCGCTCCGACAATGCGGATGTGCAGGCCCAGCTCGACCGCCTCGCGCGGCTGAGTGTGCCTGACGGGCGACTTGGTCTGGGGACGATACGGACGCTGCTGGACCGGCTGGGCAACCCGCACGAACGGCTGCCCCCGGTCTTCCATGTCGCGGGGACCAACGGCAAGGGTTCGACCTGCGCCTTCCTGCGCGCCATGCTGGAAGCCGAGGGCTACCGCGTCCACGTCACCACCAGCCCGCATCTGGTGCGCTATAACGAGCGCATCCGTGTGGCGGGCGACCTCATCACCGACGATCGCCTCGCCGAACTGCTCGCCGAAGTGCTGGACGTGGGCGAGGATCTGAACCCAAGCTTCTTCGAAGTCACCATCGCCGCGGCCTTCACCGAGTTCGCGCGCGTCCCCGCCGATGCCTGCGTGGTGGAAGTGGGCCTTGGCGGGCGGTTCGATGCCACCAATGTGCTGGAGCCGGCCGTTCTGGCCGCTTGCGGAATTGCAGCGCTGGGCATCGATCACGAACGCTTCCTGCTGGCACCGGAGGACGGCGTGCCGGAAGCCCCCTTGGCCCGCATCGCTTTCGAGAAGGCAGGGATCGCGAAGCAAGGTAGCTCGCTCGTCACCCTTTCCTATCCCGAGATCGCGGAGAGCGAGATCGAGGCCGCGGCTGCACGTCACGGCGCACCGCTGGCCATGCGCAGCCGGGAATGGTCGGCGGCGGCGACCGATCTCGAACTGCATTATGCGGACCGTCATGGCGAACTGGCGCTTCCGCTCCCTACCCTGCCCGGCCCACACCAGCCCGAGAATGCTGCGCTGGCGGCCGCGATGCTGCGGCATCAGGATTACGTGTCCATCTCGGCAGGCGCCCTTGCCGCAGGGATACGCGGCGCTGTCTGGCCAGCCAGGCTGCAACGCCTTGCGCCCGGGCCGCTGACCGGCGATCGGGAGATCTGGCTCGACGGCGGGCACAATCCGTCCGCGGGGGAGATTTTGGGCCGCCATTTCGCGGGCCAGCGCCTTCATCTGGTCATCGGCATGCTCGATGCGAAGGACCCTGCTGCGATTACGGCGCCCTTGCGGGACACCATTTCCAGCGTCACGGTCGTCCCGGTACCCGGCCACGACTGGCACCCGGTCGACGCCTTTGCGGACGGAAGCTTGTCGGCAGACGACGTGCCCGCTGCACTGGCCGCCCTTCCGCAGGATGGGCTGCCGGTGCTGATCGCCGGATCGCTCTATCTCGCCGGAGAGGTCCTGCGCCTCAATGCGGAATTGCCCGCCTGATCGTCAGGCGGCGGAGGTTTCCGCCTCGCTCTCCCCGGCTTCGGGTGCCACGATCCCGGCGCGTCGCTTTCCACGGCTTTCGCGGTACCATTCGAGGCAGACGAGCACCGCAGCGCCAAGGCCGATCCAGGTGGTGAGAATGAAGACGTCGTAATAACCCTGGTTCTCGATCATCTCGCCCAGCGCACCGCGCCCAAGCGTGCCCACAAGCAGCGTGAGTGACGACAGCAGCGCATACTGCACCGCACTGAACTTCTTGGACACGATCGACGACAGCCAGGCGATATAGGCGGCCCCGGCAATTCCGATGGCAAGGTTTTCAAAGGCGATGGTGATCGTCAGCCTTGCCAGCGCCGCATCGCCGATGCCCGGCACCTGCTCGATCAGATAGGTAAAGCCGATCGCGTCGCTGAACGCCTGCATGTTCGCGCCGCCCAGAGCCATGTCCGCATAGAGCAGATTGGTCAGCGCCGCGAGAATGCCGCCTATAAGTAGCGTCGCCATGCGCCCGATCGTCGTGAGCATCAGGCCGCCCAAGGCCAGCCCGGCGATGATTGCGCCAACACCGAAGAACTTGGACGCGAAGGCGACATCGTCATTCGTGTACTGCAGCTCGCCCAGATAGAATGGATAGGCAAATGTGCCCCAGATCGCATCGCAGATACGATAGGTCAGCACTACCGCCAGGATAAGTACCAGCGACCATCCCATGCGCCCTACGAATTCGACCAGGGGCAGAACCAGTGCGCGATAGAGATGATCGAGCGCAAACGCACCACCGGTCGCGGGCGCTTCATCGTCAGCGAGCAGATGCTTGCCCTGCTTCTTTTGCGAAGCGAGCCAGCCTGCGATCAACGCGGGCAGGATGATAGTTGCCACGATGATCCACGGACCGACATTCACGGTAAACTCGGTCGGGTTCGGCCGGTCTTCCGGCGCATAGGTCATCGACATGATCATGAAGGTCAGCACGACGCCGATCGCCCCGCCCCACAAGAGGCCCACCAAAGCGAGTGCCCGGTTGCGGATTGACGGCGCAAGTTCGCCAGCCTTGCGCAAGGCGCGCACCTGAAGCTCGCTTTCATTGGCGACGTCCGAAGCTTCCTCGTCCGCGTTCGGAGCCCACAGGCCGATGACGCCGACGAACAGGAGAATCGCCCCCATCATGGCGTAGGTTTCCGGCCAACCGATACGGGCCGCAATGATGAGGCCCAGCGCGCCGCCAACCAGCGAGGAAAGCCGGTAGCCCATCTGATAGACGGTCGAGAGTATGTCGATAGTGGCGCGCTCGTCGGCTACGTCGATGCGCCATGCATTGATCGCTATGTCCTGCGTAGCGCTCGCAAACGCGCCGATCCCTGCGAGCAGGCTGAACCATCCGAGCTGGGTTCTGGGTTCGAGGACACTCATGGTGATAAGGATCGCGCCCAGCAGCAATTGCATCGGCACGATCCATTGTTTGCGCCGCCCCAGTTTCCGCAGGACCGGGATGTTCACCTTGTCGATCAGCGGGGACCAGAGGAACTGGAAAGCATAGGCAAGACCGATCAGGCTGAAAATGCCCATAGTCTCGAGGTCAACTTCCGCCTCGGTCAGCCAGGCGAACAGAGTGCCCAGAAACAAAGCGAAAGGCAGACCGCTGGCAAAGCCGAAGAGGAGCATGAAGCCCGTTTTTCGGTTGGTTAGCGCGAGGCCGAGAACTTTGAGCGCGGATTTCTTTTTCTTCTCTGCCGCTTCGGCCATGCGAGGGCGTCCTTCCGTTTTCTGCTATTTTTTGCGACACTAGCGCTTGGAGAGAGAAAGGAACAGGCGCAATGGGAGTTCCGCATCAGCTATTAGAGGGGCGTAGGCCAACTGATGGCATGCTCAAACTGGCAGAAGAGATTGGGCAGCAGCGCTCGCGGGACGAACCGCGCCAGACAAGCGTCCCCGCCAGTGTATACACGGATCCAGCTTATTGGCGGCGTGAAAAGCGTGGGATCTATGACCGTTTACCCCAAATTCTGTGCCCCAGTGCACTCCTTCCCGCGGCCGGAAGTTTCGTGCCGCACAATGGAACCGGAAGACCTCTCTTAATCACTCGCGATGGCGAAGGGATGGTTCATGTTTTCCTCAATGTCTGCCGCCATCGCGGAACGCGTCTGATCGAAGGCGACGAGGTATCTTGCGCCAAAAAACTCGTCTGCCCTTACCATGCGTGGACTTACTCCGTGGATGGGCGGCTGCTCGCCATTCCGCGGCCAGATACTTTTCCTGATCTCGACAAAAGCACTATGGGATTGGTTGAACTGCCCTCAAATGAAACTGGTGGAATGATTTGGTACTGCCCGAGAGAAGACAGTGCCGACTTCTCTCTTGCCGAGAAACTTGGTGAGGATTTCGATGCTCTGGGCATCGCAGAACATGTCTTGTTCCGGCGAAAAACGCATATCGTGTCAGCCAATTGGAAGCTGATCATGGATGCTTTTCTAGAAAGCTATCATGTTACGCGTCTGCATGCGAAGACCATCGGACCCTTCTTCAAGGATGGTGTAACCAGCGGTGACACGATCGGCCCCCATTCGCGCAGTGCTGTCGGGCGGCTGGAAGACTTGGATAACATTGACCTCACCGATATGACGCAAATGCGCAAGGTAATTACCTTTGCCTATCAGCTGCTCCCGGGCGCATTAGTGGTTCCCAGTCCGGATTACATCAATTTGATGGTCCTGATGCCGCAAGCGCATGATCGAACGCTGGTCGAGGATTTCATGCTTATCCCGGAGCAACCAGCCAACGACAAGGCTCGCGATCATTGGGAACGCAGCTGGACCTTGCTCGATGGCGGTGTTTTCGCTGGCGAAGATTTCCGCGCAGCCGAACTGGGACAGCAAGGGTTATCCAGTGGTGCGGTACCGGAACTCACTTTGGGAACGCTGGAAAGTGGGATACGTCGCTATCACGAGTGCGTTGAGGAAGCCTTGCGCGCTGCCAATTGAAAGCTTAACCGCGCTGCATGGCCGAAAACAGACTTCCCAAAGCCGGCGACCGCATCGCCAAGCTGCTCGCTCGTGCAGGCGTGGCAAGTAGACGAGAGATCGAGCGCATGATCGCCGACGGGCGTATCTCGCTTAACGGTAAGGTACTGGATACTCCCGCGATCAAACTGGAAAGCCTTCGCGGCGTCACTGTTGACGGCAAACCGGTCGGTCAGGCCGAAGATACGCGGCTCTTCGCCTTTCACAAGCCGTCGGGCCTCATAACTGCCGAGCATGACCCGAAAGGTCGGCCAACAATTTACGCGGCGCTGCGCAATGCGCTGCCAAAGGATGCAGGCCGCGTAATGCCGGTTGGCCGGCTCGACTTCAATACGGAAGGCTTATTGCTGCTAACCAACGACGGCGAGATGAAGCGCGCAATGGAGCTGCCTTCGACAGGGGTTCCACGCAGCTACCGCGCCCGGGCGTTCGGTGACATCACCCAGGCACAACTCGATGAGTTGATTGAAGGCATAGAAGTCGACGGGATTCGCTATGGCCAGATCGAAGCTAATCTGGAACGCGGATCGGGACGCAACCGGTGGATCGAACTTACTTTGCGCGAAGGCAAGAACCGGGAGGTAAGAAAGGTTCTTGAGCACTTGGGGCTGGAAGTAAATCGCCTACTCCGGATCGGCTACGGACCGTTCCATCTCGGCGATCTTCCTCGCGGTCAGGCAGTTGAGATCAAGCGTGGAGATGTCGAAAGCTTCAAACTCGAATTGTCGCGCGGTGGTCGCGCATGAGGATCATTGCGGGTGATTGGCGCGGCCGGAAACTCGTTGCCCCCAAGGGAGACCTCACTCGACCTACCTCCGACCGGACCCGGGAAACCTTGTTCAGCATGCTCGCAAGCCGCTTGGGCAGCTTTGCGGACATTTCTGTAGTCGATCTGTTTGCCGGTTCTGGTGCTCTCGGCCTGGAAGCATTGTCACGGGGTGCAGCATCGTGCCTATTCGTTGAACAAGAAAGCGGCGCAGTGCAAGCCATCCGGGCCAACATAGAGAGCCTGGAAGCGCGAACCCGCAGCCAGGTTCAACAAGGCTCAGTAATGGGTCTGGGCCCAGCTAAGGTTCCACATGACCTGATCGTTCTAGATCCGCCCTACGATACTGGTGCTGGTCAGGTGGCACTTGATCGCTTGGCTCGGCTAGGATGGATAGGCAGCGGGACTTGGATTGCGCTGGAAACCCGCAAGGACGAAGACGTCACAGTAAAGGCGCTCGATATCGAAAGCGAACGCGTCGTCGGAAAGGCCAAGCTTACGTTACTGAGGCTAAAATCCTAGCCGAACCGCGCAGCAAAAAGGGCGGATCCTCCTTAAGGAACCGCCCTTGTCTCAGTCCTCTCCGGATCACGCCGGAGATGATAACATATCAGTTATTTGGGCGAGTTGCCGGAAGCGGCTCATTGATCTCGCTGGCGGGGCGTCCCGGCCAATATTCGAGCGGACGATTTACCCCTGCGCCACGCTTGCCAGCTTCCCAAGCGTTGATGCAATTGTCCTGTTCATCAGCAGAACAAATCGGCAGGTCTCCAGTGGGCGGTCCGGCGTCAGCAGGAGTTGACTGTACCACCTCGCTACTCACAAAACGCGGCGACATTGAACTGGCCGAAGATGAAGCAGCGGTTGCCGTGGTTGCAGTATTCGAGCTGGTCGCACCAGACATCTGAGCATTGATCTGCTGCCATGCCATAGTGCGCTGTTCCGGCGTCATTTCATAAATGCGAACGCGCTGCGGATCGGTAAGCACCCACCATGCCTCGGTCTGGCGCGGCTCCAGTGTCCAGTAATATTCTTGCACGTCGCTTGGCCACGCATCGTATGCACCACGACGTTCCATCGGCCAGCCTTCATACATTGTCGTCTGCGCATCAGTCAGCACATAAGCTTCACCATCTGCGGTGACAGCCATATCCTGAGCAAACGCGGGGGCTGCAGTGAATGTCAGCGCTGCGGCGCCGGCGAGAATCATGCTTTTCATTGTGTAGTCTCCTTACGTTGACCTTGGGCATAATACGCTGCGACAATGCCGATTGTTCCGAAGACGCCTTGCAGGGGTTGTGAAGGTAAGTTCCGTTCCCTAGTTGTTCTAGCATAATGTCAGATCTACCGACTTCAACTGGAAACCCCGGAAATGCTGGCATTCCAGCTTATGCCGCTTCTCTAAACTCGCCCCAGCGGGAAGCCGTTCTCACTACTGAGGGACCTGTGCTAATGCTCGCCGGTGCGGGGACTGGCAAAACCGCAGCGCTGACCGCGCGATTGGCCCACCTTATCGCCACGCGGAAAGCTTGGCCGAGCGAGATTCTTTGTGTCACCTTCACCAATAAGGCTGCTCGCGAAATGCGTGAGCGCGTGGGTCGGCACATCGGCGATGCGGTCGAAGGAATGCCTTGGCTCGGTACGTTCCACTCCATCGGCGCCCGGATGCTGCGCAGGCATGCCGAGATCGTCGGATTGCAAAGCAATTACACGATCATCGATACCGACGATCAGCTGCGTCTTTTGAAACAGCTTATCCAGGAACACGATCTGGACGAAAAAAGGTGGCCTGCTCGTCAGCTCGCAGGCCTTCTCGATCGGTGGAAGAACCGCGGGCTGAACCCGGGCGATTTAGATGCAGTAGAGAATGAAGCCTATGCAAATGGTCGCGGCGCCCAATTCTATAAGCTTTATCAGGATCGGCTGAAGGCACTGAACGCCAGCGATTTCGGCGACTTGCTGTTGCACATGCTGAACATTTTTCGCCAGCATCATGATGTGCTCGCGCAATATCAACAGCGGTTCAAATACATCTTGGTGGACGAATATCAGGATACCAACCAGGTGCAGTATTTCTGGCTGCGCCTGCTGGCACAGGCCCATAAGAACATTTGCGTTGTTGGTGATGACGATCAGTCCATCTATTCGTGGCGCGGGGCCGAGGTCGCCAATATCCTGAAGTTCGAAAAGGATTTTCCAGGCGCGGCTGTCATAAAGCTCGAACAGAATTACCGCTCCACCCCGCAAATCCTTGCGGCGGCTTCCGGTCTAATCGATGCCAATAGCGAACGCTTGGGCAAGACCCTTTGGACCGAGCTCCCCGCGGGAGAGAAGGTCCGCATTGTCGGCATTTGGGATGGTCCAGAAGAAGCACGGCGGGTCGGCGAAGCGATCGAACGCTTGGAAAGCGAAGGCGCACCTCTGGATCAAGTCGCCATTCTGGTTCGTGCCCAGTATCAGACCCGCGAGTTCGAAGATCGGTTCATTCAGATCGGCCTGAATTACAGGATTGTCGGCGGATTTCGCTTTTACGAACGCGCGGAAATTCGCGACGCCCTTGCCTATCTGCGCACCATTGCGCAGCCTGCCGACGATCTTGCCTTCGAGCGGATATACAACCAGCCAAAGCGAGGCCTTGGCGCCAAGACCTTGGAAGCGATGCGCCGCCATGCGCGCCGCACGCAACAACCGCTCGCGGCTGCATCGCTCGATCTCGCCGATAGCGACGAGCTGCCTGCACGCGCACGAAATATGCTCGTCTGGCTTCTTGGTCAGTTCGTTCATTGGCGCGAACTGGCGGAAAAGGTTACCCCGTCCGAATTGCTCCGCACCGTCCTCGTTGAAAGTGGCTATGAGGAAATGCTGCAAAAGGATCGCAGTGCAGAAAGCGCTGGGAGGCTCGAGAACCTTTCCGAACTTGCGCGCGCGATGGAAGAGTACGAAACGCTGACAGATTTTCTCGAGCATGTCAGCTTGGTGATGGACAACGAACGCGCCGATGATGGCGAGAAAGTAACCATCATGACGATGCACGCGGCCAAGGGGCTGGAGTTCGACAATGTCTTTCTTCCAGGGTGGGAGGAGGGTGTCTTTCCAAGTCAGAGATCGATTGATGAAGGTGGTCTGGCTAGCCTCGAGGAGGAACGGCGTCTGGCA
Organism: uncultured Erythrobacter sp.; assembly: GCA_947504155.1. Classification (GTDB taxonomy): domain Bacteria; phylum Pseudomonadota; class Alphaproteobacteria; order Sphingomonadales; family Sphingomonadaceae; genus Qipengyuania. The sequence goes on along the minus strand of CANNGF010000001.1, from coordinate 145,607 downwards.
TACGTGGCGATTACCCGAGCGAAGCGCCACTGTACCATTTTACATGCGGCAAACCGGAGAATTTATGGGCAGTGGACCAGTTCCATACCGAGCCGCTTCATCGGGGAATTGCCGGATGAGTATGTGGAGAGCGAGACGACAATGAGCGGGGGAGCCTCGTTGTGGCGGGCGAATTGGACCGAGACCGAGGATCCCTTTGCACACGTATCCTCCCAACGGCCGGATCGCAGCACAGCAAGAGGACCCGGCTGGCAGCGGGCACTCGCCAGCGGTTACGAAACGACCCCCCAACGGCTAGCAGAGCCGGGAAAAAGCGCAGCTAGCTTTGCCGCGAAACCACGAACCGATATCAGCATCGGCGCGCGCGTATTTCACGACAAGTTCGGATACGGTTTCGTCACCGATCAGGAAGGCAACAAGCTCGAAATAGAATTCGAAAAGTCTGGTACGAAGCGTGTCCTCGACAGCTTCGTGAAGCTCGCTGAGAACTAGGCAGCGGCCGTCACATGATCAGAGGGCGGAAACGTCCAGAAAGCCGGGTCTCGGGCCATTCCACTCACCCGGCGCCGTGGGACTGTCATCCCGATCACTATCGCGGTAGGACCGCTTGGCTTTCTTTTCCTGATCACCATCAACATTCTGTCGCGGTTTTGACGACGTCCTGTCCGAACGCTCGCGCTTTGTCGGTGCGGGTTCGTCCTTCGGCGCTTCGACCAGTTCCACGCGCACGTCCTTCTTGCCGAATACAGCAATCGGGGTTTCTGTCAGCTTTTCAACGTTCTGTATCGCCTCGGCATCTTCGTCAGTCACGAAAGTGAAGGCCCGACCTTTCGCCCCTGCCCGCCCGGTACGTCCGATACGATGAACATAGTCATCCGGATGCCACGGCGTATCGAAATTGAAGACGTGGCTTACGCCCTTCACGTCAAGTCCCCGCGCGGCGACGTCCGACGCGACGAGAATATTGACCTCACCGGCTTTGAAACGATCGAGCTCCTGCACACGGCTACCTTGATCCATGTCACCATGAATTTCACTGCTAGCAAAACCATGACGTTGCAGGCTTTTGTTGAGTTCGCGCACAGTCGTCTTACGGTTCGCGAAGATGATCGCGGTTTCCACGAGATCGTTGCGGAGCAGCCAGCGCAGCGTCTCACGCTTCTGGCGCGGCTTTACCGGGATCTTGAAAGCGGTAATGTCCTTATTGGTCGTCGCGGCCCGGCTCACTTCGATCCGCTTCGGATTATCGAGAAACTTCTTGGCAAGCTTTTCGATCGGCGGCGGCATGGTTGCCGAAAACAGCATGGTCTGCCGGGTTTCTGGCAGTTTATCGCAAATGAACTCGATATCGGGAATGAACCCCATATCCAGCATGCGATCCGCCTCGTCGATCACGAGCAACTCGCACCCGTTGAGGAGAATCTTTCCGCGTTCGAACAGATCCATGAGCCGACCCGGCGTTGCGATCAGGACATCGACACCATCGTTCAGCGCCTTGACCTGATCACCCATCTGAACGCCGCCGATAAGCAATGCGAGCTTTAGATCGTGATTTTTGCCGTACTTTTCGAAATTCTCCGCGACCTGAGCTGCAAGCTCTCGCGTCGGCGCCAATATGAGGCTGCGTGGCATAAGCGCACGACGTCGTCCGCTAGCAAGAATATCGATCATCGGCAGGACGAAGCTGGCAGTCTTTCCGGTACCGGTCTGCGCGATCCCGATGATGTCTTTCATCATCAGTACTGGCGGAATGGCCTGCGCCTGGATCGGAGTCGGCTCTGTATAACCGGCTTGTTCGACGGCTTTAAGCAGGTCACCGGAAAGGCCGAGATCGGCAAAACTCATGCGGCTAACAATTGCCCCTCTTCAGGAAGAATATCAGATAATACCAGAAAAGGCCGCGGCAAGGCGGCCTCTAGCGAAGGCGCCCTTCGACAATTTGTCAGCTTAAGTCAAGGAAAACCGCCTCAGTCGGTGGCTTCGACGGCCAATTGCGTAAAGCGAGTTACCTGGCATTTGGCCCCCGCCCTGCTGAGCAAGCGGTCGCGGTTCACGCAAATCTTTCCATCGGCACTGCGCTCCATATAGAAGCCGCGATAGAAGTCGCGCGGGCTACAGCCCTTCTCAAGTTTGGCGAAGAGCGTTTGTCGATCCCGGGTGAACATCACAAGACGATCGCCATGATCAGCCACACCGCCTATAGCATCGCTATCCACGCATTTTGCGAATGGCCGCTCGACAATACGACGCCCCGCGTTCGCCTGAGTCGAGTTCGCGGCGAGATTTTGCCGAACTGTGCTACGAGCCGGCGAGATTCGCAAAATGACCCGACGTTCGATGCGCACCTGCTGATTCTTCTCTGGAGTGACCCCATCAAAGACTGGCGACCATGCCGGAGCATCTTCCGACAAGGGCAAAGGGGAAAGACGCTTTTCCCGAATCTGATGCGCTTCCTGTTGTGGAAGCACAGGAGAGTTTGATCCGTCCGGTACCTGCCATCCAACTGGAAATAGCAACGCCAATGGCGCAAGAAAGAGTGGCAGGCTCGGCATTGGTTAAGGCGTAACTGTTCCTTTGGCGCAACCGAAGACAATGGCATGCCTCCGTCTGCCCACCATCTGGCCTATTATCTTTGAATATGGCCTTAATTGAATGGCAACGCTCAGCATTAGGGTCCCCTTCCCTGAGGCTTTGTGGCATGCCGTACTCCATGACTCAACGGGACAATTCTTTTTCCGAAGCCGCTGCTGCTCTGCTTGGTGACCGGGGCTTCACAACCGACCATGACCTGCTCCAACCTTGGCTGACCGATTGGCGCGGTAGGTTCACCGGCAAGGCAATCGGCATGGCATCACCGGCAAGCACGCAGGAAGTCGCCGAACTCGTAAAGCTTTGTGCTGACTATGGTGTCCCTATCGTCCCGCAAGGCGGCAACAGCGGCATGTCAGGAGGGGCCACCCCTGATTCGAGTGGCAATGCAGTGCTGCTCTCGCTTCGCCGTATGGATGCATTTCGCGAATTTGACGTGGAGGCACGCCAGATCACATGTGACGCTGGAGTGATCCTCCAGAATCTGCACGAGAAGGTAGGCAAGGAAAGGCTCCGCTTTCCACTCACTCTTGGCGGGAAAGGATCAGCTACCATTGGTGGTTTGATCTCAACCAACGCTGGAGGCACCCAGGTTTTGAGGCATGGCACCATGCGCGCACAAGTCTTAGGCCTTGAGGCGGTGATGGCTGACGGTTCGGTTCTCGATGCTCTTACTCCGCTTAAGAAGGATAATCGGGGTTTCGACCTCAAGCAGCTGCTGATCGGCTCGGAAGGCACCTTGGGAATCGTGACTGCTGCCACCTTGCAATTATTGCCAGAGATCGCAGATCGAAGGGTAGTGTGGGCCGGGCTCTCCTCGCTACAGAACGCGCGCGAACTTTTTCTCCATTGCGAAGCGACCGCTGCTCAGCAACTCGAGGGCTTCGAGGTTCTTCCGGATCACAGTCTACAAGCGGTACTGGCTCACCTTCCCGCTTCGCGAAGCCCCCTTGGTTCGCAATATCCCTGGTACGCCTTGATTGAACTTACAGCGAATGACGAAGATGTAGACATGCTGGCGCGCAAAACCGAGAGTTTGATGAACTCGGCGCTAGATGCATCGCTTATCGACGATGCTGTGATAGCTGTAAACGAAACGCAAGCAGAGACATTCTGGTTACTCAGGGATTCCATTGCCCCGGCAGAACGAGCAATCGGGCCGGCGATGCAGCATGACATCTCGGTCCCCGTGCCCCTGATGGCAGATTTCGTAGAAAAGGTCTCGCCTGAGATAGAGCAACGTTTTCCCGGGACTAAAGCTGTTGCTTTTGGTCATTTGGGGGACGGGAACGTGCACTTCCACGTTCTCGCCCCGTCAGGTTCAGATCGGCACAGTTGGGAAGCCGCAGATGCGAAGGTAATCAGCAAGTTCGTGCATGATAAGGTTACCAAATGGGGTGGCTCGATCAGCGCAGAACACGGCATCGGACAAATAAAACGTGATGAACTCGGGAGGTTAGCCGATCCCGCCAGATTGTCGGTAATGCGAAACATTAAGACCGCTCTTGATCCAAAGGGGATCATGAATCCCGGAAAACTGGTGCCGCTTGCGAAACAAGCCGCAAGTCCGTAAGGGCGCACCGTCCGGCACGTGGTGCCATAATCGGCACGGTTCGCCACCTTAGTTCATTCAAAAAGACTTCTCGGAGATAATTCATGGCCAGCGCGCCGCAGCAGCCCCAATTGCCCCTCTTCTTTAACGATCTGATGCCGCTGAACAGCCGGGATCATAAAAATTATCGCTCGCGTATGATCGATAGCGCACCGTGGCTTTCCAAGGCCCACGCGATTCCGCTTACGGTGGACGAATTCGTTCAGGCTCAGCGCGATTTTCCTATTGTATTCTCCAGTGGCGAAAACCCGCTTCCGCTAGCGCTTATGGGCCTCAATGAAGGAGTGAACACCTTCGTTGACGAAAGCGGCAAAGTTACCGAGCAAGTGTATCTTCCAGCCTACATCCGTCGCTATCCCTTCATGCTCGCGAAGCTGCAGAAGGATGCCACCGACCTCTCCTTGATGTTCGACCCGACTAGCGAAGCGCTCGGCGAGTTTGCCGATGGCGAACGTCTTTTCGATGACGAAGGCAACACGACTGATGCCACGAAACGGGTCCTCGAATTCTGCGAGCATTTTGAACAGGCCGCTCAGCGTACTCAGGCATTCCTCGCCGAAATCAAGGAAGCCGGCCTGCTTATGGATGGCGAAGTTGCCATTCAGCGCCAGGACACTGAAAACCCGTTCGTTTATCGCGGCTTCCAAATGGTTGACCAAGAGAAACTTCGCGAAGTGGGTGCTGATAAGCTGGAGGCCTGGAACAAGAACGGTCTTCTCATGCTAATCCATGCGCACATCTATTCTCTCGAACTGATGCGCGTCATCTTTGCGCGTCAAATGCAGCAGGGCAGCGCCCCGCAACCGACTTCGCAGGCAAATCTGCCGAATTAGGTGAAGCGAACCACCCGGTGGCCATCCTTGGATCTATCAAAAGATGTTGCGCATCTCCTAACTCACATGAGATGCAGATTGGCCACCGGTTGGGAATACTAATAGCGCTGCTTTTTCTCGCTTCGGGTTGCACCACTTCTAGTGGGGGCGCGCGGGCATTCGATGCTGCGCTGACATCTCCATTGCAAGAGTTCCAAATTAAGGAAGCTAGGCTCTACCGCATCGGGTATCGACTAGCTTTTTCAAACGCTTCCTATTGTGATCGGATCGAACCTACACTGGGGTTCCTTATTCATGACGCAAGTTCCTACAAAAATGCAGCTTCCGTCAGAGAAGAATTCGGACTGATCGGTGATATCGGGGTTCAAGCTGTGGCGCCTGGCTCTCCAGCAGCGGAAGTCGGTCTGAAACAGAACGACACACTCATTGCCGTCGATGGTCAATCCATTCAGTCTTTCAACCAGGATCCTGATGCGACTTGGCGACGCGGCCTCGATATTCGCCGGGAGATTGTCCATTCAGCCCAAGATGGCAGCGTAATGATCGACTGGTCTTCGGCGGGCGCGGCAGTCCACTCGGTGGAAGTAAAAGCCGTCGATGTCTGCAAATCGCAAGTCGAATTGCTATCTGGTGATAGTGGTGCTTTGGCAGACGGCACGCGCATATTGGTGGGCAACCGATTTCCTGGCTTGGCATATAGCGACGACGAGCTAGCTGCCGTTCTTGCGCATGAGATGGCTCACAACATTTTGGAACATATAGATTTTCTCGTAGAGAACGGGCGATCCGGTGGGTTTGGACGCAATTCAGAGCGAGACGCAGATCGGCTTATGCCTTGGCTGTTGGCAAATGCGGGTTATGACCCTGACGCAGCCAAGCGCATGATGCAGCAATATGGTCCCCGCCATTCAGGCGGCATCTTTCGCAGTCGCAGCCATGATGGTTGGGATGAACGTGTGGAGCTGATCGAGGAACAGGTTAAAGAAGTTAAACGCAGACAGTCGGAAACGGGCAGAGCTACCGTCGACTGGTCCGCTTTTTTCAAACCACTCCTAGTACACAACTGACTTGGAAAGCCGGATCGAGCCCTTCTTGAGGTATTCCGAATATCCCATAATCACTACCTATTGAAGCCGCCCCCAAGACACCTATTTTAAACGTGTCGGGTACGTTTCCCCCTCATGACGGGCCCGGCTTTGGCGCAACTTTCGCGCCACCTCCCTGAACCTTGGCTACCTCGTGCGTTTGCACGAGGTAGTTTTTTATTCCGCAGCATCACGTATCGGCGCCCCTAACAGGCAGGTCTGTACGGCTACCTCCTTTACCATTTGGGAAAGGAGGCGAACAAGAGCATCTGACCGCGACGTCAAATTCTCAAATTTGGAATCAAGGTACAGTGTGCGGCAAATTTCCAACTGGAATGCGTGCATCATTCGGCGAGGATTTCCATGACGATCCAGCACATATCCGCCTGCGTAAGGTCTATTCCGAAGCAAGCGACGGCCTGCGACATGAAAGAAGCCCTCCACGGCGTGTGTCATTGCGGCATCACAACTCCCTCCGAAACGATCGCCCAGGACAAACTCTACCGGAGCGCAGTCTCTTTCCTGCCTCATTAACGGCGGCATCGAATGAAGATCAATGAGCGTCGCAATGCCAAATCTGTCGCACATTCTCTCGAGCATCGTGGCAAGTTTGGCGTGATATGGAACATGGATATTGCTTATCCGCCCCGTCAGATCGTCCATACATAAGGGGCCACGCCATATTTCTTCCCTTGCCAAGCGGCGTGGAACTAATCCTAATCCGCTTCTCGCCCGCCGATTAGCGTCACTGGAGTTCGGGCTTTTTCTGCCCACCCCCCTAACCATTCCCCAGTCGACATCATCGACGTTTCGATTGAGATCGATCATTGCCCGAGGTGCTTCCGCGATTAAGATCGCCGCACCGGTCTCACGCGCAATTTTCGTCGCCAACTTATCAACGAAGCGATCTTCGAGCTTTAGCATCGACGATTGCGGATCCCGCATTTGTCTTATGATCTCTTCAGGGTAGGAACGTCCGGCATGAGGAACGGCAAGTATCACCGGCATCGAAGCTGAGGATATGGGTGAATACCGGAAGGCCGGCGATGAATTCGGCCACAGCCTTCCTCCCGCTTCCAATTTGATTTCTCTGGAAGAATGTGTGCCAAGCATTCCGCATATTGCTTGGAGTCGCAGGCAAGTCAAAAGTATCAGCGCACAGCGGACGAGAACCAAGACCTTTGAGGCAGATCATCGGCAAGCCTTATTTACGCAGGTCGCTATTCGACAGACATTTTTTCCGATAGCGCATACCCACCTGGGCAATGGTTTTTTTAAGATGTCTCTTCTAAGGTGCCCACTATGGCAGAACCCAAAAATCTCATTTTGCTGGCTGAAGATGACGAAGCCATGCGTCTGTATTTGGAGCGCGCTCTCCAAAATGCGGGCTTTGTTGTAGATTCGGTAGACCGGGGAACGGAAGCTGTCACTTTGCTGGAAAGCAAGGTCTATGACCTATTGCTTTCCGACATCGTTATGCCGGGAATGGACGGAATCGAACTCGCACAACGCTGCAATCGGATCAGCCCATCAACCAAGGTAATGTTCATCACCGGATTCGCCGCTGTGAGCCTGAAAGCGAGCCGCGAACAACCCAATGCTAAGGTACTTTCGAAGCCATTTCACCTTCGTGATCTGGTCATGGAAGTGGAACGGGTATTGAACGAGAAAGTCAGCGTACAATTATAATGAAATAGGCTCTTGCGCCCCTGATACTCTCCCGTTAAGGCGCGTCCTTGCCGGCCGAGCTGGCCAGTTCGATGTGTGGGCGTATAGCTCAGTGGTAGAGCACTATGTTGACATCGTAGGGGTCCCAAGTTCAATCCTTGGTACGCCCACCATCGGAACCGCTCGTTTTTGGGCCTTCGCCTGCATTACGGATGACACAGCATCCATTAGCAGCGTCTTCTCTAAGTAAGCTTAAAGCAAATTAGGCCTCGACATTGAGTGCTTATCAGGCAATCTGAGCGCTTCGCTAAATTTTTAAGTAAGCTACTACTCATTCCGATCGCTAGAAACGAGGTTGTGAGATTGAGACATCGAACCTACCAAGCTACAACTTGGGAGGATCAAAACTACTTACTTCTTAAACATAGAAAAGGCCGGCGCCGCTAAACGCGGAACCGGCCTCCTTGTCATCTCACGATGAAACTTACGCGCTTACAGGCGCATCAACGAAATCATCGTCATCATCATCTGCAGCGACGATGATGCCAGCAATCACAGCAGCAGCTGCGAGAGCGGCGATGATCAGCGACGAACCGCCAGCCAGGTTTGCAGATTCTTCAACAGGCTGCGAGCTGCGCTGAGCGTCAGCGGCACTAGCAACAACTGGGGTTGCTGCCATAGCGACTGCAGCGAAAGGAAGGATGAACTTTTTCATATCTACGCTTACTCCTAATTTAACCCTACTTACCCGAGGGCCTTTGGATTTCATATAACCCTGAATATCGGACGCCGTGAAGGAATTCAACCCCTTCCACCTCTCCCACTTCACAAATATTGCTTTCAATATCTGATTATTAGCAAGCACTTCTTCTTAAGTAAGAGCTTCTTAGACAACGCCACCCCTCCAAACCGGCGGAAAACCGGGAAGTTCCTCCAACTCCGCTCCATCATGAATGAATTCAGCCAGTGTTGCGGATATGCATCATCCAATAAGGAGTAGACGGTCCAGCACCTACCAATGGAGAAGCTCCTCAGTCGGGATGAGTATTTAGCTAACGCGTCTAGACATCTTCCGCGCCATCCTTGCTCTGCTGGTACGCTATGCTAAAGCGCGCTCAACCCCATTCTAACCGACAGGACTCTCATGGCAAAGATCAAAGTAGCCAACCCGGTCGTCGAACTTGACGGCGACGAAATGACCAAAATCATCTGGAAGTGGATCCGAGAGCGCCTGATCCTTCCTTATCTCGATGTAGATCTGAAGTACTACGATCTGTCGATCGAGAGCCGCGACGCGACCAATGACCAGATCACGGTTGATGCTGCGAATGCGATCAAAGAACATGGTGTCGGCGTTAAATGCGCCACCATCACGCCCGACGAACAGCGTGTCGAAGAATTTAGCCTCAAAAAAATGTGGGTTAGCCCTAATGGCACCATCCGCAATATTCTTGGTGGCGTGGTATTTCGGGAACCCATCGTAATTGATAACGTCCCGCGTCTTGTCCCAGGCTGGACCGATCCGATCGTAGTCGGACGCCATGCGTATGGCGATCAATACCGCGCCAAGGACACTTTAATACCAGGCAAGGGCAAGCTCCGCATGGTATTCGAAGGTGAAGATGGCGAGAACATCGACATCGACGTTTTCGAATTCCCCAGCCCGGGCGTCGCCATGACGATGTATAATCTCGACGACAGCATCCGCGATTTCGCGCGCGCAAGCTTTTCTTACGGCTTGGACCGGAAATGGCCGGTTTACCTCTCCACTAAGAACACCATTCTCAAAAAATACGATGGGCGTTTCAAAGACCTTTTTCAGGAAGTATTCGACGCGGAGTTCAAGGACCAATTCGACAAGCACGGCCTTACCTATGAGCATCGCTTGATCGATGACATGGTTGCTGCAGCACTCAAGTGGAACGGCAAGTTCGTTTGGGCTTGCAAGAACTACGACGGTGACGTGCAATCTGATATCGTCGCGCAAGGTTTCGGATCGCTCGGTCTCATGACATCCGTTCTTATGACGCCGGACGGTAAGACCGTCGAAGCGGAAGCGGCGCACGGCACGGTGACTAGGCACTATCGCCAGCATCAGGAAGGTAAGGCCACCTCCACCAACCCGATTGCAAGTATCTTCGCGTGGACCCGCGGCCTGATGTATCGCGGGAAATTCGACAACACTCCTGACGTGGTTAATTTTGCCGAGACGCTCGAACGAGTTTGCATTCAGACGGTTGAAAACGGCAAGATGACCAAGGATCTTGCACTGCTCATCGGACCGGATCAGAGCTGGATGACAACCGAACAGTTCTTCGAAGCAATCGTAGAAGGGCTAGAAGCAGAGATGGCTGGCTAAGGCCGAAACTCCTGTGCGTCTGAGTCATTACTCAGATAAGCCAGATCAACGGGGTCGGCAGAAGCCGGCCCCGTTTTGTATTGAGAATTTGAGAAAGTACGGGGTTTAAATGGCTAAGCAGCCAACGAAAAAGCGTAGCGTTCGGCGCAAAACTACCGAGAAATTCGGACAGAAACGCCTCGAGATACGCAACGCGAAAATCAAGGATATCCGCGGTATCGCTGACTTGGTGCGGCGCGTTTATGAAGACATGCCAGCGTATACTCACGGTGAAATACGTGGTCAGATTAACAACTTCCCCGATGGCTGCTTTGTCGCGCTGCTTGATGAAAATGTCGTCGGATATTGTGCCACTATGCAAGTGGCAGAAGCGCTCGCTTTTCAAGACCACGACTGGGATGAAATAACCGGCAACGGCTACGGAAGCCGTCACGATCCTACTGGGGATTGGCTTTATGGCTACGAAATGTGCGTCGATCCTAAAGTACGCGGCGTTCGCATTGGTCGTCGCCTTTACGAAGAGCGACGCGCCCTTGCCGAAGAGAATGACCTGACAGGCATCGTTTTCGCCGGACGTATGCCAAATTACCGGCGAAATCGCCGTAAGGTTGATGGGCCGCAGGACTACCTCGACAAAGTTGTCGAAGGAAAGCTGCATGACCCCGTATTGCGCTTCCAGCTGGCTAATGGATTCGAGCCCCACCGAGTTATGGAAGGTTACCTTCCGGAGGATAAAGCCAGCATGACAAATGCGATCATGATGGTTTGGCGCAACCCCTATGTCGAGCATGACCAGCCTGTAAAGAAGCGGCTTCCTCGTGGTGTGGAGGCGGTGCGGGTTGCCACCTGTCAGCTTCAGGCACGGCAGGTTGCGGACTACGACGAATTCATGCGCCACGTGACCTACTTCGTCGATGTGGCAAGCGACTACGAGGCCGATTTTATCGTATTCCCGGAGCTCTTTACCTTGATGCTACTAAGCTTCGAGGAGAAGGAGTTATCGCCCGTCGAAGCCATCGAGCGTCTTTCGGAATATACCCCGCACTTGCGGCAGGACATTTCGGAAATGGCTATGCGCTATAATATCAATATCATCGCGGGTAGCCATCCTACACGCATGGACGATGGTGATATCCATAATGTCGCTTACGTATGTCTGCGCGATGGATCTGTGCACGCTCAAGAAAAGATACATCCTACTCCGAACGAGCGGTATTGGTGGAACATCAAGGGCGGCGACAAGGTCGAAGTAATTCAGACCGACTGCGGACCCATCGGCGTGCAGATATGCTATGACAGCGAGTTTCCGGAGCTCAGTCGTCGCCTCGCCGATGAAGGTGCTCGAATTATCTTCGTGCCCTTCTGTACCGATAGCCGGCAAGGATATCTGCGGGTCAGGTACTGCGGGCAAGCGAGAGCGATCGAGAACCAATGTTTCGTAGTACTATCTGGCAACGTCGGAAATCTGCCCAATGTCGGCAATATGGACATTCAGTATGCCCAGAGCTGCATTCTTACACCTTGCGATTTTCCTTTCGCGCGCGACGGCATTGCTGCGGAGGCCACGGAGAATGTCGAAACTCTGACGATAAGCGACATTAATCTTGCGGATTTGCAATGGGCGAGGGCTGAAGGGACCGTGCGCAATCTCGCGGATCGCCGCTTCGACCTTTATCGGATTGAATGGGACGAGGACGGGAAGCATCCCGGCAAACCTCGGCCACGAAGAGAACCTCTTGGGCCGACCAGTCCTGGTGGTGGCTGATCGAGGTTGCACGCAAACCCACTACTGATCATCGTACCGGAAAAGAAAATAACCGTACCGTAGGTGACAGCGGCGCGGCAGAAAACTACGGCGAGTCATGGCTTCTGGCGAATTAGCATCCCCTGCGATTTCGGACGCACTCGTCATTCTCGGCGCGGCTGGTCTGGTTATTCCGGTTTTCACGCGCTTCCGGATCACCCCGGTCATCGGGTTCATCCTCATCGGAATTCTAGTAGGTCCCTACGGACTTGGCCAATTGGTATTTGAGCGGCCCTGGCTTGAACACATAACCATTTCAGACCCGGAGGCTCTCGAACCATTCGCGGAATTCGGGATAATTCTGCTTCTATTCGCTATCGGTCTGGAGCTTTCATTCAAGCGCTTATGGCAGCTGCGGAAGTTGGTTTTCGGCCTCGGAGCTGCAGAACTTCTCATCGGCGGCGTTATTCTGGCCATCGTGCTGTCGATGCTGGGGCAATATTGGACTGGTGCGCTAGCACTGGGATTCGCTCTCGCGTTTTCTTCTACTGCAATCGTTCTGCCCATCTCTGGTAGCAGCAGTCCGGTAGGGCGCGCGGCGCTCTCAATGCTGCTGTTCGAAGATATCATGATCGTACCGATCGTTTTCATTCTCGGTGCGATGGCACCCAACGCAGCTGCCGGAGGATGGGAAGGTCTCGTAACAACTATGTGGCAAGGAGCAGCGGTCATCGCAGTTATGATGATCGCCGGCCGGTTTGCCCTGCCCCGATTATTTGCTCAAGCTGCTCGGACGAAAAGCCCTGAGCTCTTTCTGGCGGCGGCAATGCTCGTGGTCATCGGGGCGAGCCTTGCGACGGCGGCGGTAGGCCTTTCGCCTATCGTAGGCGCGCTAATCGCTGGCCTGCTCATTGCCGAGACAGAATATCACAGCGAAGTCGAAGCCATTATGGAACCCTTCAAGGGTCTGGCGCTCGGCGTATTTCTCATAACCGTGGGCATGACGATCGACCTGGCCACGATCTGGGACAATCTCGGTCTTATCGCCACGGCTGTCCTAAGCGTGGTGGTTTTCAAAGCAGTTCTTACCGGAGTGCTCTTGAGGCTGATGGGCGCACGGAGAAGTACCGCAGCCGAAACCGGTATTCTCATGGCCAGCCCTTCTGAAACCACACTCATTGTTCTTGCCGCGGCAAGTTCGGCTTTGCTGATCCAGCCTGGCACCGCGCAGTTCTGGCAGATCGTGACTGCGATCGGCCTAACCATTACCCCTCTGCTTGCACGGCTCGGCAGGATTGTAGCGCGCAAAGTAGAGCCAGCGCCCGAGTTGCCGCCAGAAGATGAGGGCGAACGAAAAGTTATCATTCTCGGAATTGGCCGCGTTGGCCGACTAGTTGCCCAGATGCTGACTTCACACGATAAGCCGTATATCGCTTTGGACTCTGATGCCGACCTTATCGAGTATGCCAAGCGAGAAGGTTATCGGGCGACCTTTGGTGACGCAGCACGCGGAGACGCGCTCCAACGCCTAGGGGTCGAAGACGCGCTAGCAGTCGTTCTGACCATGGATGAGCCCGTTCTCGCAGGCCGCTTGGTGACCAAACTTCGGGCTGAATATCCGGACCTGCTCATCGTGGCACGCGCACGAGATATTGCCCATGCCGCAGAGCTCTATCGAGCAGGTGCGAGCCATGCCGTGCCTGAGGCACTTGAAGCAACTCTCCAGCTGTCCGAAGCTGTTTTGGTTGATATCGGTGTCGCGATGGGACCGGTCATCGCTTCGATACATGACAAACGGGACCAGTTCCGTTCCCAAATAGAAAAGGAAGGCGCACTAACTTATCGCCCCAAGCTGCGGTCCAGTACAGCTGATGGATGAACACTTTACCCTCTCGCGCGTTGGTATGGCAAAAGGAGAGAAATATGAGTGACATCGATCCGACAAAGCCAATTCCGAACGATGAGAAGTTCAAACCGCAGAATGTGGCCGATCCGCGCAAAGACCAAGCGCCAGACCAGCTGCGCGGCGCTCCCGGCGACACCGAAGGATACGATATCGAAAAGGGTTCCAGCGGCGTCACCAAAAAGACACCAAGCGCCTGATCTACTCTTAAATTGGATAACCCCCTGACTGGCATTCCAGTCAGGAGGTCTTTTATGCCAATGAACGGCGGATCGCGGCTATCGCTTCATCAGCGTTGGCGCCATCCGGTCCCCCACCCTGAGCCATGTCGGCGCGACCGCCGCCTCCCTTGCCGCCAAGGGCTTCCACCGCGGTTCGCACAAGATCGACCGCACTGAACCTTTCCGTAAGATCATCAGTCACTGCTACTGCGATTGCACCTTTGCCATCATTGACCGCACAGACTGCAGCAATTCCAGAACCCATCCGCTTCTTCGTTTCGTCAAGAAGTGGACGTAGTTCTTTTGGATTCAGTCCTTCGATCACCTGACCGGAGAAGGTTACGCCGCCCACATCCTCGTTGGTTGGCTCGGTATCTCCAGAATTTCCGCCCCCGAGCGCAAGGGCGCGTTTGACGTCAGCCAATTCTTTTTCGAGACGCTTGCGCTCTTCGACCAGGGCAGAAACTCGCGATGCGGCTTCATCCGGCGAAGTCTTGAGTGCAGACGCGATCATCCGAACTGCCTCATCACGAGCCAAGAGCCATTGCCGAGCGGCCTCCCCCGTAAGGGCTTCAAGACGTCTTACACCCGAACTCACAGCGCTTTCGGATACGATCTTGAACAATCCGATGTCACCAGTCGCTTCCACGTGAGTGCCCCCACATAATTCGACCGAATAATTTCTGCCCTCTTCGCCTTTTCGGCCCATGGAGAGGACACGGACTTCTTCACCGTATTTCTCGCCGAACAGCGCGAGCGCACCTACCGCAACAGCATCATCGGGGGTCATGAGGCGCGTACCAACGGATTCGTTTGCCCGAATTTCTTCGTTAACTTCTGCCTCGATCGCGGAAATATCCTCATCACTCAGGGGCTTCGGATGGGAAAAATCAAACCTGAACCGATCTTCCGAAACGAGCGACCCTTTTTGGGTAACATGTTCGCCGAGACGATTACGGAGCGCCGCGTGAGCAAGATGGGTTGCGGAGTGATTTGCACGTATCCGGTCGCGACGTTCTGCGTCAATTTCGAGATGCACCGCATCGCCACGGCTCACCGATCCCTTGGCGATTTTTGCAACGTGGGAATGTAGCCGACCGAGCGGCTTGTTGGTGCCCGATACTATGATTTCGAGACCGTCAGGGGACCATATACGTCCTGCATCGCCGGTCTGACCCCCGCTTTCGCCATAAAAGGGCGTCTGGTTTGTCAGAACCAGAACTTCATCGCCCTCGGATGCGCCCTGGACTTCCACGCCATCCTTTATGAGGGCAACCACTTCCGCCTCACCCGTAGTGGACGCGTAACCGGTAAACTCCGTGGATCCCTCGCGCTCGACTATGTCGAACCAGATTTCATCGCTGGCTGCGTCACCCGAGCCTTTCCAGGCCGCGCGAGCGGCAGCCTTTTGTTCAGCCATTGCTGCATCGAAGCCTTCACGATCTACTGCGATGCCGCGATTGCGCAGCGCGTCTTCGGTAAGGTCGTATGGAAAACCGTAGGTGTCGTAGAGTTTGAACGCGGTGCCGCCGTCGAGCGTCCCGCCCTCGGCAATGTCACCCATTGCCTCGTCGAGCAGCTTGAGCCCTTTGTCCAAAGTGCGACGAAATTGTGTTTCCTCGCGTTCGAGCACTTCTTGGATCAAGGATTGTCCACGAACCAGCTCGGGGTAAGCGGCGCCCATTTCGCTGACGAGTTCCGGGACCAATCGATGCATAAGAGGAGCGCTTGCCCCAAGTAGATGGGCATGCCGCATGGCACGTCGCATGATCCTGCGGAGGACGTAACCGCGACCTTCATTACTGGGCAACACCCCGTCGGCCAGCAGGAAACTGGTCGATCGAAGGTGATCGGCGATCACTCGATGGCTTGCGGTGCTTTCACCTTCCGCTTTGACCCCGGTCAGAGCCTCACTGGCACCGATAAGCGCCTTGAAGGTATCGGTATCGTAATTGTCGTGCACGCCCTGCATGACCGCTGCGACGCGTTCGATACCCATTCCGGTATCGATACTGGGTTTGGGCAGATCGCCGACGATCTCGTCATTTTCCTGCGTGAATTGCATGAAAACGAGGTTCCAGATTTCTACGAAACGATCGCCATCCTCTTCAGGAGATCCCGGAGGTCCGCCCCAGATATGATCTCCGTGATCGTAAAAAATTTCGGAGCATGGACCGCATGGACCGTCCGACCCCATCGCCCAGAAGTTGTCTTTCGTCGCTATGCGAATGATCTTCTCATCCGCAAATCCCGTGCGCTTTTTCCAGAGATCGAAGGCTTCATCATCAGTGTGATAAACCGTAACGAGCAGGCGACCGGGATCGAGCCCCCATTCCTTGGTTAGTAGGGTCCAGGCATTATCAATTGCCTGTTCCTTGAAATAATCACCGAAGCTGAAATTGCCGAGCATCTCGAAGAAGGTGTGATGGCGCGCCGTGTAGCCGACGTTGTCGAGATCGTTATGCTTCCCGCCAGCTCGCACGCATTTCTGGGCGCTCGTCGCGCGGGGTGCTGGTGGAGTTTCCAGGCCGGTGAATGCGTTCTTGAAAGGCACCATACCCGCGTTGACGAACATGAGCGTGGGATCGCTGAACGGCACAAGGGGAGCGCTCGGCACTTCGGCGTGATCTTTCGAGCCGAAGAAATCGAGAAAAGAGCGGCGGATTTCATTTGTCGACGTCATAGGCGGAGCAGTTAGGCAATCACGCCGCGCCCGACAAGCGGGAAAGGCTACGCGCTGTTCGAACAAATAAACCGCACGTTATCTCACACGCTTGTTTACCACATGAAGTAAGGGCCAGACCTTTCTCGGGCTCTTTTCCATGCCGGCCGATCGTGGATCGCCGCTACGAAGCGAGCAAGTTTCGGAGCCCGACAAGAAAACCCGTGCATCATGGCTATTTCTGCCGGAAAACTCATCATAACATCCGCAGCGGTCCAGTCAGAACCAACGAAATGCAGATCCTCGCTGATAGCTTCTTCAGCGAACATAACATGCGCTTCCAGCTGCTCTTCGATCCGGGGCATGATGGGGGCGGCCGCATCGCCCAGCCTGCCTGCCATCAGCTTCATCATCACCGGAATGAAGAACGAGCTTTCGCCAAATTGCATCCATTCAAGATGGTCAATCCATTCCGGCGAACCACTGTCCGGAACCCATGAATTTCCGCCATGGCGCGCGCAAAGATATTCGATGATCGCGCCGCTTTCACTAATGGATCGGCCGTCGTCCTCTATGATCGGCGACTTTCCTAAAGGATGAGCCTGTTTGAGCTCTGGCGGAGCCAGATTGGTTTGAGGATCGCGTTGATAGGAAACCAGTTCATAGTCGACACTCAATTCCTCGAGCAGCCAGAGAATGCGTTGCGAGCGGCTATTGTTCAAATGGTGCACGGTGATCGTCATGGACAGTCCCTATTGGCTTTCTGTGGAGGTCTGATTTTTAGCTAGCAGCTCGAAGCGGAGGGACCGGTCAATCCTCTTTGATCAGCGTCACCTGGTGGACGTCAATTCCACCTCCGCGAAATCCACCTTCACAATACATGAGATAATAGCGCCAAAGGTCACAAAACTGTGCGTCAAATCCTGAAGGCAATCTGCCCGATGCTAGGGCAGCATCGAAGTTTTCGCGCCAGATACGCAAGGTCTCGGCGTAATCCTCTCCGAAACTACTCAGTTCGTTCCAGCTCAAGCCGCGGTCTTCCGCCAGTTGTCGGAATTCGCTAGTCCGGATAAGAAGCCCTCCGGGGAAAATATAAGCCTGAATGAAGTCTGCGCTTTTCTCGTACTCGTCAAACAAATCATCTCGCATCGAGATGTACTGGATCGCAGC
Source organism: uncultured Erythrobacter sp. (assembly GCA_947504155.1). Classification (GTDB taxonomy): domain Bacteria; phylum Pseudomonadota; class Alphaproteobacteria; order Sphingomonadales; family Sphingomonadaceae; genus Qipengyuania. The sequence continues at coordinate 127,761 of CANNGF010000001.1, read as the reverse complement.
TCGTCCACCCGGCTTCAAATTCCTGGCGATGCAATCCATGTAGGTGGGCCAATATTCCCGACCTAGCGCTTCGACCATCTCCACACTGACGATCGCATCGTATTGACCGGACGTATCGCGATAGTCCTGCTTACGGAAATCGATTTCGCCCGAGTGGTGTTTTCGAGCCCAAGCCAGCTGTTCATCGGACAAGCTAATTGCGGTGACATGACTTCCCGAGCGCTGGAAATAGTCGGCTAATGCGCCCCACCCGCAACCAATCTCCAATAGCTTGTCCGCATCCCCGATACGGTGACGGAGCGCTTCCCATTTCCGCCTCTGCGCAGCCTCGAGTGAATCATCTCTGACTTCGAATGCCGAAGAATAGCTCAGCGTTGGATCTAGCCATTTCTCGTAGAAGTCGTTACCGAGATCGTAATGCGCGGAAATGTTCTTCTGGGCGCCGACATGAGTGTTGCGATTCACCAGATGAGCCAGCTTCAGCGAATGGCGAAAGGGCCCTTTCGCCCGGGCGGTATCTCCCATCTGCTCCGCATGTTGCATGAAAAGCGCGAAGAGCGGAACTGGGTCCGGACTCCACCATTCACAAGCCTCCCATGCCTGATACAGCCCTACGGATCCGTTGGTGGCGATACGGATCAGAGCGCGATAGCTGCGCAGCTCGAATATGCATTCGAACCCTGGGGCTCGGCCGCCGAGAATGCGCGGCGTGCCATCGGGTAGCGTTCCGTGGATAGTACCGGTGACGAGCGCTGCATCGATGCGCTGAAGCATCTTTTCGATGCCCGGGGCGAACAACCTGGCGAGCCATCCCGGTTTTCGTGCGAAGGGTTTGGCCCCCTCGATCAGAGTACGTCCCCGTTGACTGGCCTGAATCTCCATAAGGCGAGCCTATGGCGCGCCATGAGGGCTGAAACAAGTCCGCTACGTCTTGCTTTCCCGGTATGCCTGCAGAGCCCGTTCTCGTGCCTCCTTATGTGCGATCATCTTGCGAGGATAGTCGCCCCGCATGTCATCGGGCGGATCGTGGATACAGCTATCGTCCAAGTCGACCAGCTCCGGAACATACTCGCGGATATAGCCCGCCGCATCGAACTTCTCGCTCTGCGAGAGCGGAGCCATGATGCGGCTGAACATGTTGCTGTCGACCCCGGTGCCCGAGATCCATTGCCAGTTGACACCGTTGTTACCGTAATCGGCATCGACGAGGCAGTCCCAGTACCACCGCTCACCATAGCGCCAGTCGATCAGCAGATGCTTCACGAGGAAGCTGGCGCAGATCATGCGGACGCGGTTGTGTATCCACCCGGTCTTCCACAATTGACGCATACCGGCATCGACGATCGGGTAGCCTGTCATGCCTTTCTGCCAGCATTGCAGATCTTCTTCGATCAGATGGCCGGTCTGGGGATTTCTCCAGAGCGTGCGTTCGTCGTAATCGCGATAACTTTCACGAGGATAGTCAGGAAACTGATCGATCACATTCTGCGCATAATCGCGCCAGATGACCTCCTTGGCAAAGGTCTTCCAGCCATCGCTGCGCTTGTCCTTCAGCTTATGCCAGACCTGAGCAGGACTGATCTCTCCCCAGTGCAGATGCGGGGAAAGACGCGAGGTGATGTCTTCCGACGGCAGGTTGCGACCCTCATCGTAATCGGCGACTTCATCAGCCCACCAGTCGAGACGATCATGCGCGGCCTCTTCGCCGAACTCCCAGAAGTCGCGGATGCCTCCCGCCCAATCGGGCTTGGTCGGAAGCAGTTCCCAGTCATCGAGATTGTCGCTTTCTGGCCAGCTATCGGGCGATGAAAGCGTTTCCGTTTCGCCCAGCGTGTCGCGCGGCGGCATCACTTCCAGCATGGATTTCGAGAACGGTGTGTAGATCTTGTAAGGGTCGCCGGAACCGGTGGTCACCGAGCCGGGCGGCAGCAGGTAGTTTCCATCATACAGGCATAGCTTGCGCTCTTCGCCCAGGACATCTCGCAGTTCGTCCTCGGCTTCCTTCCACCACGGTTCGTAATGCCGCATCGCATGGATGCAGGACGCGCCGGTCTGATCGGCTATTGCCGCAAGCACCTGCGGTGCATCGCCCTTGCGCAGGATGATGCGCGAACGGCGGCTGCCGAAGGACTTGTCCAGGCTCTGGAGCGAATAGTGCAGCCAGACCTTGGATGCGGCGCCGATAGCGTGATCGCCCCCGCGGTCCTCGTCGAGAACGAAGACGGGGATGACGGGGCCTGCCTGTGCTGCGGCATGCAGGGCGGGCTGATCGGCCATGCGAAGGTCGCGCCGCAACCATACTATCTGGGGTGAACTCATGACAGCGGAACGGAAGCGCCCGCGGGCTGGTTCCACACCACATGACCGAGACCCGCGCGCAGACCGATGCCCCCTTGCCCGCCGAACCTATAGTGCTGCCCCGCCGGGGCTTCACGATCGACCGGCGAAAGGCAATTGTCGCAGCAGTCATCTGCTGGATCGGCTTCGCCATCATGGTTTACGCCGTCACCCACGGCCTTACCGCATCCTTCGACGAACGGGGTCTTCTGTCCTTCCGTACAGGCGAAGCGCTGGGGCCGCGCGGACCGGAAATCCTGCGCGAAAGCGTGCGCGATGTGACCGCGCTGGGCGGTGTCTTCCTGCGTAATCTCTTCGCGCTCGCGGCAGTGGTTGCCCTCCTCTTCCTCAAGCTGCGCCGCGAGGCGGTTCTCTATGCGGCGACGGTTGCTACGGGCTGGCTCGCCAACACCGCCCTCAAGCTGCTGGTCGGTCGCGATCGTCCGCAGATAGTGCCGCATCTGACCGAAGCAGGCGGGGAGAGCTTTCCCTCCGGCCACAGCTTTTCCGCCGCGGTCGTCTACATCGGCATGGCGCTCGCCTTTGCCGCGCTCTCGCCGCGGCAGCCCGTCCGCTATACGATCATCGGCTTCGCGATCATCCTCTCCGCCATGGTCGCCTGGAGCCGCGTGATGCTCGGCGTCCATTTCCCGAGCGATGTGGTGGCCGGCTGGCTGGGCGGTGCCGGCTGGGCTTTCCTCGCAGCGGCGCTGTTCTATGCGCCGGCTAAGGCTGCTGCAGATCGTCAGGCGAACAAGGCTAGCGGTCTGGACCAGCACTAGCGAAAAATTCGGTGCAGGTGTTCGGTGGCAAGCGCACCGAAAAGCGGTCGCCTGCGCGAGGATCGACGAAGCGCGCGTCACGGAGCCAAAGTTCGCCCCCATCGCGTCTTTCAACGAATGGGGCCCGCGACCAGAACAGGAAGGCCCCGACCTGCGGATCGCCCCGCGCCGCACCCTGCAAATCGCAGGAGGGGAGATAGGCGTCTCCGAGATATTCCACCTTTCCAGTCGTCTGCTTGCGAAATCCGGGGATGACGCCATGCCGCCCGTCACCGTTGACGAAGATGACATCGCGCGCGCGGGGATCGAAGGCGACCGGCGCGGCAATGGTTTCGCTGACTGTCATGTTGAGGGAATTCATGCGCTCGACATCGCGCGTCACCAGCCAGTTCACACCGATATAGGCCAGAGCAATGCCAAGACCCAGCCTTGCCGGCCGTGTCCACGCCCCTCCCCGCTTTTCGCGGCGGAGCGAAATCCACGTCGCGCCGCCCAAAATCGCCCATAGCCACAGATCGATGATGAACAGCGTATCGCCATAGAACCAGCGATGGCTGAACGGTTCGAGCAGGCGAATGCCGTAGGTATTCAACCAGTCGAACGCCGGGTGGGTCAGGCAGCCAAGGAGGCTGAGGAGATAAAGCCATGTGAAGCTTACCGGCCGCCGCGCCTCCGGCCGCTTGCCCCGCCTGGCCTGCCAGCGATCGAAACCCCAGAGCAGCCCGGCGAGGATCAGCGGCAGCAGCAACATGGCGGGTGGCCCATGCGTGATGCCCCGACGGAAGCCGAGATGCTCCACCCCGTCGAGCCAAAAGAAGCATGTCGCATCCACATCGGGCAGATTCGCGCCAATAATCAGCGCCGGCATCGCCAGCCCGGTTTTCTTCTTTAGCCCTGCCTGGCCGAGTATGGCCCCTACGAGGCTGTGCGTCAGATTATCCATCGGCGTTCAGATTCGCAGAGATTTTTCTGACCCAAGTTGACACAGTTGACACAGTCCTGGGACTGCAAACCGTCTTGCCCGATCGAGTGACAAAAACCCTGCCCTGGCGAGCATTCGGTATAGAAAAAAACGTGGGCACATCCATAGTCCCGCGGGGGTAACGCGCGGTGTAAATGTAGGAAAGCTTTTTGGTTCGCGCCAGAAATGCAGGCGCGAACCACAAGTCCTAGATGGGGTCCTGCGCCGTCCCGCTGACCGTCCAGGTCTGCCCCTTGCCGAGCAGCTTGGCGAGATTGGCTTCCTTGCCCTCGCTGGCCATCTTGCGTTCCTGAATGACCGCATCCTCGAAGGTCGGGGTCGGATCGTCGTAAAGCACGCCAAGCGCCATCGGGAACGGACCGAAAGGCATTTCGACCAGCATATGCGCGATCGACCGGTTGGTGACATCGTGAACGATGACGCCCGCAGCTTCCCAGTCGCCATCGACCACGTCGACGACTTCCAGGCTCAGCGTGTCGCGGTTGAGCGTGATGCCCTTGCTGTCCTTGGCGAACAGCATCGGCTTGCCGTTTTCGAGCCAGAGCTGGCGATCTTCCGCCCCCTTGGGCGCGGCGAAATCGTCGAACACGTCCTTGTTGTAGACGATGCAGTTCTGGAAAATCTCGATGAAGGCCGCGCCCTTGTGCGCATGGGCGGCCTTGAGCACGTCGGGCAGGTTCTTCGAAACGTCGAAGCCGCGTCCCACGAAACGTGCGCCCGCGCCGAGCGCGAAGGCTGCGGGTCGCGCAGGATGGTCGTAGCTACCGATCGGCGTGGAAGGCGATTTCGTGCCCTCGCGGCTGGTCGGCGACGCCTGACCCTTTGTGAGGCCGTAAATCTCGTTGTTGAACAGCATGATCTGCATGTTCACATTGCGGCGCAGGACATGCATCAGATGGTTGCCGCCGATGGACAGTCCATCGCCGTCACCCGTTACCAGCCAGACGTCGAGTTCCGGATTGGCCAGCTTCGCACCGGTGGCGAAAGCAGGCGCCCGGCCGTGGATCGTGTGGAAGCCGTATGTTTCCATGTAATAGGGAAAGCGGCTCGAACAGCCGATGCCGGAAATGAACACGGTCTTCGCCGGATCGCAGCCGAGCTGCGGCAAGGTGCGCTGCACAGCCTTCAGGATGGCATAGTCCCCGCAACCGGGGCACCAGCGGACCTCCTGGTCGGTTTCCCAGTCCTTGAGCGTGGTTTCGATTTTAGTTGGGGCGTTCATTGCAAAATCTCGCGCTCAATTCATCAGGACAAATGCGATAACAAAGTTGATCGCCATCACGACAAAGACGACAATCACAAACCATTTCGTAAAGCGCGACAATCCGCGCTTCTCTGGTTCATAAGCCATCACTCGCTCTCGACCGGACTCGGCAGCTGCTGGGCATTGGCCGGAACCTGACCACCCTCATTGCCATCGATACCGTCGAAATACTTCGCGATCTCGCGCTCCAGCTCGGCGATCTGGAAGGGCTGGCCGCTGGTCTTTGTAAGCGGCTGCGCATCAACGAGGAACTGGTCGCGAAGCACGGTCTTGAACTGACCGGTGTTCATTTCCGGCACCAGAACCTTGTCGAAGCCCTTGAGCAATTCGCCCATATTCTTCGGCATGGGCCAGATGTGGCGCACGTGAATATGGCTGACCGAGCAACCCTTGGCGATGCTGCGGCGTACGGCCTGATGGATCGGACCGTAAGTGCTGCCCCAGCCCACGACGGCAAGCGTACCGGTGGTTTCTCCAAGCGCCACTTCCTGAGCGGGGACGGCGATATTCTCGACCTTCGACTTGCGCAGGTCGGTCATGCGCTGATGGTTGTCGGGCGAATAATCGATATTGCCCGTTTCCTCGTGCTTCTCGATCCCGCCGATGCGGTGCATCATGCCGGGCGTGCCGGGCTTGATCCACGGGCGGGCGCCCTTCTCGTCGCGCTTGTAGGGCAGCAGCTCTTCGCCGCGCGGCTCGGTCAGGAACTTCGCGGGGAACGGCTCGAACCCGGCGGGGTCCGGCACCTTCCACGGTTCGGCAGCATTGGCGATATAGCCATCGGTCAACAGCATTACCGGGGTCATGTATTCGACCGCGATGCGGCAGGCCTCGATCGCCACTTCGAAGGCGTCGGACGGGCTGCGCGCGGCGATGACCGGCATGGGCGCATCGCCATTACGGCCATAGACCGCCTGATAGAGATCGCTCTGCTCGGTCTTGGTCGGCAGGCCGGTCGAAGGGCCGCCGCGCTGGGAGTTCACGATCACCAGCGGCAGTTCGGTCATGATGCCAAGGCCGATGGCTTCGGTCTTGAGCGCGATGCCCGGGCCGGAAGAACTGGTGACGCCCAGCTGCCCTGCCCAGCTTGCGCCGATGGCGGCACAAACGGCGGCAATCTCGTCTTCCGCCTGGAAGGTGGTGACGCCAAATTCCTTCAACCGCGCGAGGTGGTGGAGGATCGCCGACGCTGGCGTGATGGGATAACCGCCGAAGAACATCGGCAATTCGGCCAGCTGCGCCCCGGCGACGAGGCCGAGCGACACGGCTTCCGCGCCGGTGATGGTGCGGTAAAGACCCGGCTCGCTCTGCACGGGCGGCATGCTCAGCTGCTTGACCGGCCCCGACAGCTCCGCCGTTTCGCCATAGGCGTGGCCTGCGTCGAGCGCGGCAATATTGGCATCGGCAATGTCGGGCTTGGACTTGAACTTGGCCTTCAGCCAGTCATGGATCGGTTCGCGCGGCCGGTCGAACATCCACAGCGCGAGGCCCAGCGTCCACATGTTCTTGGACCGCAGTGCGTCCTTGTTGCCCAGACCGAAAGGCTTGACCGCTTCGATCGTCTTCTCGCTGATGTCGAAGGCGAGCACGTCGAATTTGGCGAGGCTGCCGTCTTCCAGCGGATTGGCTTCGTAATGCGCCTTGTCGAGGTTGCGCTTGGTGAAGGCGCCCGTGTCGGCAATGATCAGGCCGCCGGGCTTGAGCGCAGCAAGGTTCACCTTGAGCGCGGCCGGGTTCATCGCCACCAGCACATCGGGCGCATCGCCTGCGGTATTGATCGCGCGGCTACCGAAATTGATCTGGAAGGCCGAGACACCGAACAGCGTGCCCTGAGGCGCACGGATTTCAGCGGGGAAATCGGGGAAGGTGGCAAGATCGTTACCGGCAAGCGCGGTCGACAGCGTAAACTGCCCACCAGTCAGCTGCATGCCGTCCCCCGAATCGCCGGCGAAACGCACGACGATGGCATCGGGGCTTGCGGGGAGGCCGTCTTGCGGCGCGGTGGCGGCTGTTGCCATCCGTTCAAATTCCTTGTCGCGCGCCACGCGATGGGCGCAATGTCATCGGGAGCGCCACCTAGGAGCCGCTCCTTGCTCTCGCAATGAAGTTTCTCTGCTAGCGGGAAAAAGGCAGGTGGAAAAGCTTTGCCGAGTGACTAAGTCCCTTTTCGCAACCCAAGCAGAGACCCATGCCCGACACCGAACCATTCGTGCGCGACGATGTGCGCACCTTCCTCGCCATGGTGGAGGCGATGGGCGGCAAGGGTGTCGAAGAGGTTGGCGCGGTCGAAGGCAGGAAGCAGATGCGCGCCATGGGCGGATTGGCCGAAGCGCCTGCGCGCGAACTGGCGGTAATCAAGGATCTGACCTGCCCCGGCCCCGCGGGCGATATTCCGCTGCGGCTGTATGATGCGCAGGAAAACCGCGATCCCGGCCCCTGCGTGGTCTTCCTCCACGGAGGCGGCTTCGTAATTGGCGATATCGAGGTGTACAATTCGCTTTGCACCGAGGTCGCCCACCGGCTCGATTTGCCAGTGGTGTCGGTGGAATACCGCCTCGCGCCTGAGAACCCCTTCCCCGCGGCGCCGGACGACTGCGAGGCCGCCGCACGCTGGATCGCCACTTCTCCCGAAGCGCTGGGTCGCAAGGTCACGGGGCTGGTCGTGACGGGTGACAGCGCGGGCGGTAATCTCACCATCGTCACCAGCAACCAGCTGGCAAGCGAACCGGCCGATGTACCGGTCATCGTGCAGGCGCCGATCTATCCCGTGGCGAGCGATGTCACCGGGCATTCCAGCTTTCGCGATTTTGCGGAAGGGTACCTGCTAACCCGCGCCACCATGAGTTGGTTCACCGAACAATATGGCGGCGAGGCGAGCAATCCGCGCCATACGCCGATGGCTGGCGAATGTCCCGAGACGCCGCCCACCGTTCTGTGCACCGCTGGCCTTGATCCTTTGCGCGATTCCGGGCGCGAATATGCAGCACATCTGGTCCAGAAGGGTACACCGCTCGTCTATCTTGAATTCCCCGGTATAATTCACGGTTTTACAACGCTAAGAAAGGCGATCCCGAGCGGGCAGAAGGACCTCGAAACCTTCCTCGCTGCGGTCGAATTGATGGTGGAGCGTTACAGGTGAGTGAATTGGGTTACCGGCCTTGCGTCGGCGTGATGCTGGTGAATTCTGAAGGCCGCGTTTTTGTGGGTCGCCGGATCGATAATAAGGAAGGCGACTGGTGGCAGATGCCCCAAGGCGGTGTCGATGAAGGTGAAGACATCAAGGATGCCGCTTTGCGCGAACTCGCGGAAGAAACAGGCGCCAAGGCCGAACATGTCACGCTGATCCAGCAGACCGCCGAACCCATTCGTTACGACCTGCCTGAAGAGTTGATCGGCAAGCTTTGGGGCGGCAAATACCGCGGCCAGGAGCAGGTATGGTTTCTGGCTCGCTTTTCAGGAGTGGATGATGATATCGACCTGCAGGCGCATGATCCTGCGGAATTCTGCGACTGGAAATGGGTCGATGCCGAGCAGCTACCCGACTTGATCGTCCCTTTCAAGAAACGGGTCTATCGTTCTGTTTTGGAAGAGTTTTGCGACCTGATCTAAGCTTGCGACGCGACTGCCGTCCCGGTCATTCGACACCTGTGGACCTTGCGCGATTCAGTTTTGCTGCGGTTGAGGCTCCACCGTCGCTTCGGCGGTGAGAACCTGCTTGTGCGGACCCGCAGCAATCGCTGCGGCAAGCTCGCGGGTCTCGGGGCAGTTGTCGCCGCAAAGCGATTGAACCTTAGCAAGGTTTAGCCGCGCTTTTTCCATCGCGCCCTTCTCGGCCATGGCCGCACCCTCGCCTGAGATCGCGGCGAGATTGCCGGGATCACGCTCCAAGGCTTCGCGGTAATACCGGATCGCCTTCCCTTGCAGTTCATCGGCGCGCGCTGCTTCGCCGAGCCGGACGAGGATCGGAGTGTATCCGGGATCGACCGCCAGCGCCGCTTCGAACGCATCTATGGCTCCTTGCGTATCGCCGGCATTGAGAGCGGCTTGCCCTCTCGCGATCAATACTCCGGCGCGGGGATCGGGATCGCGCACCTGCCCGTAGCTCACGCTGGCAGTCATGGCCAAGGCCAGTGACAGGGCGGCGGCGGCTGGGGCAAAGCGCATTATTGTCTCCGTTAGCGAAGTGCTCGCAGAAGGCCGGGTGTTAGCCATACCTGCAAAGCTATCACGATCTATCTGCACGGGCGATGAAAAACCCATCCGTACCGTCGTGATACGGGGTAAGCCGGGTGCCGTTCCCGCGTTGGCAACCGGCCGGAAGGGAAATTTCCCGTGCCGAGAACGACCTAGTCCTTCCGAGGAATTTGTCGAACTGCGCCGCACCCTCCTCGTCGAGCAACGAGCAGGTCACGTAGATCAGCCTTCCACCGGGCTTCACCAGCCTGGCTGCAAGATCGAGAATATCTGCCTGCAAAGCAGTTAACCGTGCCAGTTCAGCATGATCGAGCCGCCAGCGCGCTTCGGGATTGCGGCGCCAAGTGCCAGTGCCCGAACAAGGCGCATCCACCAGCACCACATCGGCCTGGCCTTCGAGATCGCCCAAGGCTTCGAATTCGCGCTTGGGATCGAGCAGACGCGTTTCGATCATCGTCGCCCCTGCCCTTTCGGCGCGCTGCGGAAGGCGTGACAGTCGACCACGATCGGTATCGGAAGCGACGAGCTTACCAAGGTTTTCCATCGCTGCAGCGAGCGCGAGCGTCTTTCCCCCGCCGCCGGCACACAGATCGATCACGGTGCTTCCGGGAGACACCTCTGCAGCAAGACAGGCCAGCTGCGAGCCGGTGTCCTGGACCTCGACCTTCCCTTCTTTCCATGCGGCCCACTGCTCCACCTGAGTACCTGCCTCGAGGCGGAGCCCGTGAGGAGCGGAAGTGGGCTGAGCTTCGACAGGAAGAGCAAGCGTTGCCCGTTCCGCTTTCAAAGTATTGACGCGTACGTCCAGCGGCGCACGATCGAGCAGAGCTGCTGCCTCGTCACCGGTGACGTCCGATGCGACCAGCAGATCTGACAACCAGGCCGGAGCAACCCCGCCTTCCGCCGCAACTTCACCGACTGCAATTGACTGCGGCCCGTAATTCGAACCGTCGAACAATGGCAGCAGGCTCTCGTCGATTTGCGCGAGGCGTAACATCGCCGCGCGCCCATTTCGGGGTACCGGTCCGCAAGCGCGGATCGCGGAAAATACCAGTTCGCGAATGGCGCGCCGATCCTTCGACCCGGCAAAGCGGTTGTTGCGAAACCACTCTGCCAGAATGCGGTCGGCGGGCGCACCTTTTGACTGCGCGGAAGCGATGATCGCATCGAGCAGTTCGATAGACGTCTGTACGCGTGCGGCGGGCGTCATGCCTCCCCTTCCCGATCAGCGCGTCGGATAGTTCGGCGCTTCCCGCGTGATCGCTACGTCGTGCACATGGCTTTCGGTCAGCCCGGCATTGGTGATCCGTACGAATTTCGCATTCTTGCGCAGATCGTCGATCGTTGCGCTTCCGGTATAGCCCATGGCGGCCTTGATCCCGCCGACAAGCTGATGGACGACGGCAGCTGCCGGCCCCTTGTAGGGGACCTGGCCTTCAATGCCTTCGGGCACGAGCTTTTGCTGGCTGACGTCGGCCTGGAAATAGCGGTCCGCACTGCCGCGAGCCATCGCCCCTACACTACCCATACCGCGATAGGCCTTGTAGCTACGGCCCTGGTAAATGAAGGTTTCGCCCGGTGCTTCCTCGGTACCGGCAAGCATGGAACCGACCATGATGCTGGAGGCACCGGCGGCGAGCGCCTTTGCCGCATCGCCGCTCGTGCGCAGACCACCGTCGCCGATGACCGGTACGCCCTGCTTTTCAGCCTCCTCGACGCTATCCATGATAGCAGTGAGCTGCGGTACACCGACGCCGGCAACAACGCGTGTCGTACAGATCGAGCCGGGCCCGATGCCGACCTTCACGCCGTCCGCGCCTGCGCCGCACAGCGCCTTGGTGGCTTCGCCGGTGGCAACATTGCCCGCGATGACCTGCACCGAATTCGACAGCTTCTTGACGCGCTCGACTGCCTTCGAAACTTCCTTGTTATGGCCATGCGCCGTATCGATAACGACCACGTCGACGCCGGCATCGATCAGGGCCTCGGTACGCTCGAAACCCTTGTCCCCGACGGTGGTGGCTGCGGCAACGCGCAACCTACCCTGCTCATCCTTCGTGGCCGTGGGATAGGCCACCGATTTCTCGATATCCTTCACCGTGATCAGGCCTACGCAGCGACCGTCATCATCCACAACCAGCAGCTTTTCGATCCGCCGCTGGTGCAACATACGGCGTGCCTCTTCCTGACCCGTGCCGAGCGGTACGGTGGCGAGGTTTTCCGTCGTCATCAATTCGCTGACGGGCTGACGGGGGTTTTCGGCAAAGCGCACGTCGCGGTTGGTCAGGATGCCTACCAGCTTGCCGCTGCGGTCCGTGACCGGAATGCCACTGATGCGATTGGCGGTCATGATCTGCTGTGCATCACCCAGCGTTGCGTCTGGAAGGATCGTGATGGGATTGACCACCATGCCGCTTTCGTAACGCTTCACCGCGCGAACGGCGGCCGCCTGTTCGTCGACTTCGAAGTTGCGATGAAGGACGCCGATACCGCCCAGCTGCGCCATCGCGATAGCCATATCCGCTTCGGTCACAGTGTCCATGGCAGACGACAGGACTGGAATGCTCAGCTGGATATCGCGGGTGAGGCGCGTGGCGGTGTTGGCCATCGAAGGCAGAATGTCGCTCTCAGCGGGACGCAGGAGCACGTCGTCGAAAGTAAGGCCGAGGGGAATGTCGAGATGTGCCACTGTTAAGAATCGCCTGCCGGGGGGTGAAATGTGGCGGCCCATGTAACGATGGTGGGGGGGATTAGCTAGTGCCTCACTTCAAGCGTCCCTTTGCTTCGGACCAAACAAACGGAAACCGAAATATGCAAAGAAACCAGAAGAGATTACCGCTGCAAGTATTGAGAAAGCATCCCCAAAATTATTTTCAAAGTCGTCATTTCGGTTTTCCCTACCAATCACCGATTCAGTCGGTGTCGAACTGCTTGATATTGCAGGGCTAAAGACCGGCTCAGCATACAGGGCGTCCTTAAGTGTGTCCCATGAAATGAGACCATTTACGGCTCGCCAGACCTGTTCTTCGTATTGGCGCTCGTACGGAAAGATAAACGCTGAGGAGCAACTGATCTGAAAAACCTGCAGAGGATAAATTTGAGGCAAGCCTTCCTCTGAATCACTTGAGAAATTGCCCGCTAGCAGGATGAGGTGGGGATTCGGTGGAGTTTGGGGCAAGCCGAATGTCGAATTGTGCCATCTTACGTGCTGTATGCCTGCAAGGTTGCCTTTGAAGCTTCGATCGATCTTGATTGTAAAAAGAGCAAACTGATCCATCTTGTGTTCGGGATGCTGAACAAGCTCGTATTTTTCTACATTAGCAGAAACTATGACATCAGCTTGATTGATATCTTCAATATTCTGCTGCTTCATCATTACACGAGCGAAAGTGGGGACTTCCAGATACAAATCAATAAACGCAACTAATAGTAGACGTATAGTGCTCACTCCGCGGTCCACCCGCCATCGACGCTCCAATTAGCGCCGTTCACGTTCTTCGCCTCATCACGGCAAAGGAATACCGCTAGCGCGCCGAGTTCCTCGGGCTGGACGAATTTCTTCGTCGGCTGCTTGGCGAGGAGCACGTCGTTCATCACCTTCTCGCGCGCCATCCCGCGTGCATTCATCGTGTCCGGTATCTGGTTTTCGACCAGCGGGGTCCAGACATAGCCCGGACTGATGCAATTGGCGGTTACGCCATGCTCCGCCAGTTCGAGCGCCACGGTCTTCGTCAATCCGTCGATACCATGCTTGGCCGCAATATATGCGCTTTTGAATGGCGAGGCGACTTTCGAATGGGCGCTTGCGGTATTGATGATACGGCCCCAGCCTTTTTTCTTCATGCCGGGGACTGCAAGCCGAGTGGTGTGAAAAGCCGCCGTTAGGTTGAGCGCGATGATGGTGTTCCACTTGTCGACCGGAAATTCCTCGACTGGCGCGACATGCTGAATCCCGGCATTGTTCACGAGAATGTCGATCTCGCCCGCTTCATCCATCATCGTTTCGATTTGTGCGACGTCGGTCAGATCGGCACCCGAGTGCGTTGCCTCCAGTTCCTCGCACAGCTTTGCGATCTCAGCTTCGTCACCAAAGCCGTTGAGGACGATTTCCGCGCCCTCGTCACGCAACGCTCTGGCGATTGCGAGACCGATCCCGCTGGTCGATCCCGTGACAAGTGCGCGCTTACCTGTGAGAAACATTTGGCTCTCCGAGCGTTGGGGTTAGCAATCGACAATGGCCATCGCGCACAGGGAGCGTGCTGTAAAGCGGCCACAGTCAGGGGAATAGCATGCGTCTCAATCCATTCGACAGTTCCAATATTCAGGTGCGTGGCAGCAGCGGCGGCGGAGTAGGTAAGGCTGGTGGTATCGGCTGCGGCACAATTGTTCTGGCAGCAATTGGCTATTTCGTGTTCGGTATGGATCCGTTTCAAACTGCCGGAATGATTGAAAGCGTGCAACAGGGCACCCAGTCCGGCGGCCAAGTCAGCACCGATGCAAACGAAGTCTGCAATCAGGGTGAATACGCGCGCGAAGCCTGCAATGCGCTGAGTTCGCTCAACACCACTTGGGAGCGGACATTCCGCGAACAGGGATTTGGCGATCGGTTCAGACAACCTACGCTGCATCTTTATGATGGGGGTGTTCGGACAGCATGTGGCAGCGGCAGCTCCTCCATGGGGCCTTTCTATTGTCCGGGTGATCAGACAATCTACATCGACACCAGCTTTTACGATCAGCTGGCGCGAATGGCTGGCGGCGGCGGCGATTTCGCCCGCTATTACGTGCTCGCGCATGAATATGGCCATCATGTCCAGACTTTGACTGGCGTATCCGACCAGATACGCAGTGCGCAGGGCCAGGTAGGCCGTACGCAAGGCAACCAGCTTCAGGTGCGCATGGAACTGCAGGCCGATTGTTATGCGGGCGTATGGGCCGGCAAGAACCGCAATCTCATCGAACCGGGCGATATCGAGGAAGGCATGCAGGCTGCTGCGGCGATCGGCGATGATCGCCTTACGCGGGGGCAGGTGTCGTCCGAAAACTTCACCCACGGTACGAGCGCCCAGCGCAGTGAAGCGCTGCGTGCTGGCCTGCGAGGCGATGACCGTGTTTGCGATCAGTATACGAATGTGAGCTGATCGCCTTTCACCACAAGGAAAGGGGCGCGGTCCGTCTGGCCCGCGCGCCTCCTTTTTTTTGCAAGCCAATTAGCCTTCTACGGTTTCCTCGCGCTGCACCACTCCGCTCCAATTCACGTTCCGGGTGGCGTACATCACGCCAGCAAGGGCAGCGAACATCAGCACGGATCCGATGATCAGCGAGGCCGCTTCAAGACTCAGCAGGACGAAAAGGAGGGAATAGAGGGCCGTTAGCAGTCCCGCTATGAACGCCGCTCTTTTCCAGCCACCAAGAACTGCTGCACTATAGGCCGTCAACAGGCCGATAATCGCGCCGCTCGCGATGATATAGGCAGTGCCGAAACCGACCCATTCAGCAAACGCCAAGAGCAGCACGAAGAAAAGCACCAGTCCCGCGCCAGTCAGCAGATACTCCGCCGCGGCAACTTTCGCTCCGCCGACCACATCGAACAAGAGGAAAGCAACGAAGGTGAAACCGATGAACAGAAATCCGTATTTCACGCTGCGATCGACCTGAGCGTAAATATCGGCGGGCTGAACAAGTGCGATGCTGGCTGCCTTGCTAGCCTGCAGATTATCCGGGACGCCTCTCTCAACCTCCCTCAAGGGAATGACTTCACCTTCAGCCGGAGGGGGTAAATCGCTGGTAGCCACCATCGATTGTCCCAGGGCTAGATTGCCGATCGACCATTTAGCCGAGAAGCCCTCGTCAGAGATTGTACTCTCATCGGGCAGGAAACTGCCTGCAAAGCCGGGATGCTGCCACGGGGACGTAACGTTCCATTCAGTCTGCCCTCCGCGCGGGACAAGGGTGAGATTGCGACTGCCACGGATGGTGTAACTATAATCGACCACCAAGGGCTCCGCGCTGGACCAATCCAGTGAGCCGTGGAAACCGGCACCGCCGCTAGCGCGGGTGCCCTCCCCCGGCATCAGATCGATGCGCTCACCGCCGACCCTGACATCAGCCGCCGCACGCAAGCCACGTGGATCAGATGTTCCAAACCGGATTTGCGCTTCGTCGAGCAGCAGGTCCTCGCGTTTCGTGCCGAAAGATTTCAGGTCGCTGGGAATTTCGAAACGCGCCCGGCCATCCATCTCTGCAAGATAAATGACCGTTTCGTAGATCGCTTTCTTCTTGCGTTCGGGTTTCAGCAGCGTCGAAAGTTCTTGGGTGGTAGGAGAAATGAAGAACTGCTGCCGGACGAGCTGATTGCGGCTGACAGTACGCCCATCGATAGTTTCATCGATCTGACGCATTGCCAAGAAGGGGACAACGAGGACAGGGCCGGAGACGATCTGTTCCCCGCCGGAGCCCGCCGTGATCGCTGCTTGGGCTACACGCGCCTGACCTTGCCTATCGGAGACGAGCCCATAGACCATCATCAGCGGGACCATCAGCACCAGCCCGACCAATCCGGCTAGCAACAGTTTGAGACTTGGAGACCTATCCTTCATCGAAATATCCTATTAATTTAGCGGTGAAGCGTTCTCTGATAGCGACGAATTGAATTACACATGAACTGGTGCGATTAACGAGAGCCAGCGGTGCAAAGATTGACCAAGAAAACACGCGAGCTGGAACAAGGCTCGTTTTCAACCACTCCAGAAGCTCATCTCCATCAAGAAAGAGCCTGCATGGATAACCAAGACTGCCAAACCGTATTGACCGCCCCGCAACTTCGATTGCTCGGCAGCGTGGACGAGGCGATGTATGCCGAGTTCCGCAACCAGTTGAGTGCGGCACCGAAGGATGGCCCGCTGGTCATCGCCCTGACCACACTCGGCGGAAATCCCGAGATCGCTCGCGCCATGGCCGACGATGTCCGATTACTACGGGAAGCTGGGCGGACTATTTATTTTCTGGGCAAGGCGGCCGTATATTCGGCGGGCGCGACCTTCATGGCCGGTTTTCCGGTCGAGTGTCGCTTCCTGACCCGGGACACCACACTCCTCGTGCATGAACGGCAGATCGCCAAGACCATCAATTTGTCCGGCCCGCTCCGCAGTTGCATCTCCCAGCTCAAGGCGGCACTCAATGAGATCGACCAATCGATCTCCATCGAAGAGGCTGGGTTCAAATCTCTTGCGGAAGGTTCGGAAGTCGATTTCGAGGAGATCCGGGAGAAAGCTCCCGACAACTGGTATATCGACGGAAAAGAAGCCAAACGTCGCGGCTTGATCGCGGATATCATCTGACAGCAAATTGACCGAAGGTAAGCACCATATGAAAGCACTGTGGCCCCTCGCCGCGCTGATCTGTTCTCCGCTATCCGCTCAAGAAACCATCGATAGCGAGGCAGCCACTACGCTGGTGGTACTAGAAACCACCTTGGGCGATATAACAGTCGCTCTGGAGACTGAGCGTGCGCCGGTCACGGCCGCCAACTTCCTTCGTTACGCAGAGGAGGATCGCTTCGATGGTACGGTCTTCTACCGCGCCATGCACCTTGATTGGGGCGATCCGCCCAATGGCTTGATACAGGGCGGGACCCAGAACGACCCTGATCGTATTCTGGATGGCATCGCTCATGAGCCAACCAGCGAGACCGGCCTCAGCCATACGAATGGTGCCCTATCGATGGCTCGGCTCGAGCCGGGCACGGCGACGGGCGACTTTTCGATCATGATCAAGGACCAGACCGGCCTCGATGCGCAGACTGACAGCACCGATCCCAACGAGCGTCTTGGTTATGCGGTATTCGGCTATGTCGTCGATGGGATGGACGTCGTCCATGCGATCCACGACAGCCCACGTGACCCGGGGAAAGGCGAAGGTTGGATGAAAGGCCAGATGCTAGCTGAACCTGTAACTTTAATCGACGTCCGGCGGGTGAGGCCCAAAGCCGACGACTAGCATTCTTCGGCTGTATTTTCCGGAATTGGGCCAGGTGGAATGCGGGCTGGACTCATCCAGAAGGGATCGGACCGAAGGCGATGATTTTTTCCGTACGCTTTGCCGAGAGCGGCATAGAGCTGCGGATCATAAGCTTCCAGATCGGGGTGGTCCAGAATGCGGGTGCCGTCCACCACCACCAGACGGTTTGAATTGAACCAGATCTGGGTGCCTTCGGCCCAATATTCCTGAATGGTCGTGGTCGCATATTCATTGAGCCACAAATCATGTGCAAGCGCGCGTGCGTAAGCAGACTGCACATCAGCGTAAAGAGCTGGATCTACGGCTTCTATGGCGAACAGAACATTATGTGCCATCTCATGCACGAAGATCGTTTCTCCCCAATAGCGGGTGGAGGGAAGTCCCAGCACATCTTCTTCCGAACCAACGGTCCGCGTGCCTCCAACGCCTCTTGCGCGCGCGTTCCAGTAAGCTCGATCCGACAATGCACCGATCCGCACATCGTAGTGCTTGAGTTCACATCGTGTCAGACGCGGATCATTCCGATCTGGCTTGGTCCAATGCGCTTTGTCAGGCAAATCGAGAAGCGCTTCATCTTCGGAAATGATCGAAATCCGATAATTGTTAGCGGACAGCCAGGCTGCGAGTTCGGGACGGTATGCGAACAAGCTTTCCGTCATATCCTGCGCAGCCATGAGCGCTTCGTCGGGCACCCCCGCAGACGAAAGGATGGGGATCTCAAGCGCGGAAAGGTGTTTGGCGTAGAAAGGCTCCGCGCCTAAGCTTTCCGGTGGCGTGGAAGGGCTTGTGGCACACGCTGCCACGAAAAAGGCGGCGAAGATCGCTCCTCGCCGCCAGCGCATTAGTAAACGCGTTTCTTGGGCTCGATATACTTCACGTCGTCGGTGAGCGTATATTCGTGGACCGGACGATAATCGATCTTAACACCGCCGCCTTGGCCGCCCCAGCCATCGAACCAGGCGATGGTGTGCTTCATCCATTCTGCATCATTGCGATCAGGGAAATCCTCATGCGCATGGGCGCCGCGGCTTTCCTTACGGTTTTCAGCAGACGCCATGGTGACATTGGCCTGCGCGATCAGATTGTCGAGTTCTAGGGTTTCGACGAGATCGCTGTTCCAGATCAGCGAACGGTCGAACACCTTGATGTCTTCCATCCGCTTGTTGACGGCCCTCAGCACATCGACGCCTTCTGCCAGCAGCTTGCTGTCGCGGAAGACCGCGGCATGCTTCTGCATGCCCTTCTGCATTTCTGCGCGTACTTCAGCCGTTGGCGAGCCTCCGTCCGCATAGCGGAAGTGGTCGAGACGGCCGAGCGCCATGTCCGCGCTGCTTGACGGCAGTTCCGCCTGGCTTGCGCCGGGCTTGACCGTATCGCGCAGTCGGTGGCCGATAGCGCGGCCGAACACGACGAGATCGATCAGCGAGTTGGAGCCGAGCCGGTTTGCGCCGTGAACCGAAACGCAGCCAGCTTCTCCGGCCGCGAAAAGGCCGGGTACGATCTTTTCCGGATCGCCGGGATCGCCCGCCAGAACCTCGCCGTGGAAATTGGTCGGGATGCCGCCCATGTTGTAGTGCACGGTCGGAGTGACCGGCAGCGGCTGCTTCGTCAGGTCGACGCCCGCGAAAATCTTTCCGCTTTCGGTGATGCCCGGCAGGCGTTCACCCAGAACCTTCGGATCTATGTGATCGAGGTGCAGGAAGATATGATCGCCATCGGGGCCGACACCGCGGCCTTCGCGCATTTCCAGCGCCATCGAACGCGACACGACATCTCGTGAGGCAAGATCCTTGGCCGAGGGAGCATAGCGTTCCATGAAACGCTCGCCTTCGGAGTTGGTCAGGTAACCGCCCTCGCCGCGCGCGCCTTCGGTAATCAGCACGCCTGCACCATAGATGCCGGTCGGATGGAACTGGACGAATTCCATGTCCTGCAGCGGCAAGCCTGCGCGCAGCACCATGCCGCCGCCGTCTCCAGTGCAAGTGTGTGCGCTGGTCGCAGTGAAATAGCAGCGGCCATAGCCGCCCGTCGCGAGCACGACGGCCTGACTGCGGAAGCGGTGGATCGTCCCGTCGTCGAGGCACATGGCGATCACACCGCGGCAAACCTTGCCGTCAGGTCCGTCTGCCATAATCAGGTCGAGCGCGAAATATTCGATGAAGAAGTCCGCGTCGTACTTCAGGCTCTGCTGGTAGAGCGCATGGAGCATGGCGTGACCGGTACGGTCGGCCGCGGCACAGGTGCGCTGCACCGGCGGGCCTTCGCCCATGTTCTGCATGTGGCCGCCAAACGGTCGCTGGTAGATCGTTCCATCGTCATTGCGGCTGAAGGGCACGCCTGCATGCTCGAGTTCGTAGACCGCCTGCGGGGCTTCGCGGACCATGTATTCGATCGCGTCCTGGTCGCCGAGCCAGTCGGAGCCCTTCACGGTATCGTACAAGTGCCACGACCAATGGTCCGGCGTATTGTTGCCGAGGCTGGCCGCAATGCCGCCCTGCGCCGCCACAGTATGCGAGCGCGTCGGGAAGACCTTGGTGATGCATGCGGTTTTCAGACCGGCTTCTGCGCTGCCCATGGTGGCGCGCAGGCCAGAACCGCCCGCCCCTACTACCACGGAGTCATAGACGTGGTCGATGATCGGATAGCTGCGACCGCCAATTTCGAAAGTGTCGGTACGGGCCATCAGACGGCTCCTCCGAGGGCGATGCGGGCGATCGAGATCAGGCCGAAGGCACCGCCGCCGATAGTTGCAAGGTTAAGAAGGGTGATCACGGCGAATTTGGAACCGGCATCGTGGACGTAATCTTCCACGAGCACCTGCAGACCAAGCCGTGCATGCCAGAAAACGCTGACAATCAGCAGAGCGAGCGCAGTCGCCGGAAGCGTCTGCGAGGCCCACTCGGTCACTGTCGCGTAATCATACGAAGGCAGCAGCGCGAGGCTGATCGCCAGAAACAACATCAGCACCAGATTGCCGATGGCGGTGAAGCGCTGCATCAACCAGTGATGTGCGCCTTCATGCGCCGGGCCCAGCCCGCGCACGCGTCCGATTGGAGTTCCGTCACTCATGAATTAAGCTCACTTGAGAAGGATCACCGCCCAGAAGGCGATGGTGAGGAGAATACCGAGAACTGGCGCCAGGATCGACCAGGTCTTGTTCGTATCGAGCTCGTAGCCCGCTCCGATGTCCAGCACGAAATGGCGCAGGCCGCTCATCATGTGGCTAAAGAAAGCCCAGCTCAGGCCGACCAAAACGATGATCCCGATTGGGGAGCCCATGATTTCAGCGAAGGTCGCGTAGCTATCCGCCCCGCCTGCCATCGCCCCTAGCCACCAGAGCAGAACGGCGAGACCAACTAGCGCAAGCCCGTCCCCCGTCACGCGGTGAAGGATCGAGACCAGCATGTGCGGGCCCCATTTCCAGATTTGCAGATGCGGTGAAAGCGGGCGGTTTGCCATCGATGCCTTGTCCGTTACGTGAATTCAGTCGGGCCTCCTTAGCGAAGATGACAGCCTGCGCAAGGCGCACGGCCTCGACATTTGCTGCAAAATTCCGAATAGCGGCTTGCATGACAAGCATCCTTCTCACCGGCTCCTCCCGTGGAATCGGCGCCGCCGCCAAAGCAGCACTCGAAGCGCGCGGCGCCATGGTCATCGGCCAGGCGACGCAAAGCGAGCGCACCGACACCGTTCCATCCGATTTCTGCGAGCCCAATGCGCCCCATGATTTGTGGCACGCTGCCCTCGCCCGATCGGGAGGCAAGATCGACGTGCTGGTCAACAATGCGGGACTGTTCGATCCGAACCCGATCGAGCGCTCGGACATCGAATGGCTCGATGCCTGGGAGGATACGATGCGCATCAATCTGACCGCTTCAGCCCAGCTAAGCCGCTTTGCTGTGCGCCATTGGCAAGAGCGTGAATGTCCCGGGCGAATCGTCCATGTCGCCAGTCGGGCAGGTCACCGCGGCGACTCACCGGCTCACTGGCACTATGCAGCGAGCAAGGGCGGTATGCTTGCCATGCATAAAAGCATTGCCCGCGCTTATGCGGGGGAAGGTATCTTGAGCTTCGCAATCACCCCGGGTTTTACCGACACGGCAATGGCCGGCGATTATCTGGAAAGCCGTGGCGGGCCGGGACTTCTCGCAGACATCCCGCTCGGCCGCGTAGCTGAACCAGATGAGATCGCAAGATTGATCGAATTCTGTGCGCTGGACGCGCCTCCGAGCCTCACGGGCGCTACGCTGGATGCCAACGGAGCGAGCTATGTGCGCTAAACTTCTCGTACCTCTGACTTTGGTCATTGCAAGTTGTGCCAGCGCGCCTTCTGATCGGTCACAGAATGTGGCTCCAACAGCCTCGTTATCCACAATGCCTGCCAAAGAATTCATCGGCAGCTGCGCGCCGTGGGATGATTGGGACAAACCCGCCCCCCCTTTTTCCATCATGGGCAACAGCTTTTACGTCGGCACCTGCGGTATCTCTGCGATCCTCATCACTGGCGATGACGGTCATATCCTGCTCGACAGCGGCATTCCCGAAGCCGGACCGCTCATCCTCGCCAATATTCGATCCCTTGGCGTAGACCCGAGAGATATCCGCTTTATCCTGATGAGCCATGAGCATTTCGATCATGTCGGCGCGCATGCCAGGCTGGCAGCGGCCACTCGCGCTCAAATTGTCGCCTCCGAGCAAGCCGCCCAAGTGCTCGAACGCGGGGTGGTGGCGGAAGAAGATCCACAGGCTGCAATGAACCATCCCCCTTTTCCAGGGGTAAAAGTGGATAGAATTGTCGCCGACGGTGAAGTCGTGAAGCTCGGCAATCTCGAATTGGCCGCGCACACTACCCCCGGCCACAGCCCTGGCGCCATGAGTTGGACATGGGCGTCCTGCAATCTCCCGGGTGAACCCCCTGTCTGCCGCAACGTGGCTTACGTCGACAGTCTTTCTGCTGTGTCGGCCGACGATTATCGCTTTACGGACCATCCCGAGGTAGTGGCCGCATTCCGTGATAGCATCGACAAGGTACGCTCATTGCCGTGTGACTACCTACTCACCCCCCATCCTTCTGCCAGTCAAATGCTCAAAGACTTGCGGGATGAAACTTTCGGCGAGCCCGGAGCCTGTCAGCGATACGCAGACGGCCTATCACAAAAACTGGAAGATCGGCTCGCGAAAGAGAAGAGCAAATGAGCGCCTGGAAACTGGCTGGCGAAGCGCCGAAGAAGGTGGTGCAGGCTGCCCTTCTCGCGCATGATGAAGCATGGGACTTTCCCGAAGAACTCGTCGTATCCGGCCGCGAAATCGCTGAAGACAAGCCAGAGCAATGGATTCTAGAAGTCTGGCTGGACCGCAAACCGACTGCAGCCGACAAACGCGCCGCAGCCTCGCTCTTCACGAACGGCGCTCCTCAGTTCACGGCCGAGAAATTGCCGGAAGAAGATTGGGTTACCCTTAGTCAAGAGGGTGTGAAGCCCATCCAGGCCGGGCGTTTCTATGTACGCACGCCCGAATACCCGGCCGACAAGAAACTGGTCAACTTCATCATTCCCGCCAGTCAGGCGTTCGGCACTGGTCAGCACAAGACAACCGCCGGATGCCTTGCCATGCTGGACCTGATGAAACGCGAGGGGCTGGTGGTTCGGAACCACGCGGACATCGGGACGGGAACGGGCTTATTGGCTTTTGCGGCTATGCATCTTTGGCCGTGGGCGCACGCAATCGCTTCGGATATAGACGCGGTGTGCGCAGGCGTAGTGGAAGACAATTGCCGGACGAACGATATTGCGATGGGTGCCCGTCCAGGCGAGCTGACAATGGTGATCGCTCCGGGGATTGATGACCCACTGATCGAAGCGCGCGCTCCCTACGATCTGCTAATCGCCAATATCCTCGCTGGTCCGTTAGTCGAGCTGGCACCTGATTTCGCGAAAGTCACGACTGCTGGAGGCAGTCTCTTGCTAGCGGGCCTACTTGTGACACAGGAAGCCGAAGTTCGCGCGGCCTATCGTGCACAGGGTTTTCGACTGGCACGAAGGGTGACGAACGGGGACTGGGCCATTTTGTGGCTGCGCAAGAGCCGGATCGGGTGAAAAGCTGCGATTTATGGCGGGTGTGTGCGTGGGTTTTGTTTATCCTCGTCACCTCCATTACGGGCTTCTTTCTGTCAGCGTGGATCGGCAGCTCGATTCCCAGGAACCCGTCCTGGACCGAACCTGCGGATGGTATCGAAATCATGGTGGGCGATAACGGCATTCATACCGAAATCGTAATGCCCCTGGTATCCCCGGTGAAAGACTGGCGAACCGTGTTTCCAGCTGCTGATCTGCAAGACCCTCATCGACCCTATACCCATGTCGCCGTGAGCTGGGGCGAGCGTGATGTCTTTCTCAATACGCCGACCTGGGCCGATCTGAGCCTGTCGACCGCCATTAAGGCAGCCACTGGTGGAGACGGTCTCCTCCATGCGGCGCATTACGTGCGGCCCGCACCTGATTCAGCCAATAGGCCTATCTATCTGACGTACGAACAATATGCGAAGCTGGTGAAAGCCATCGAGAGCCAAGGCCCGATGTCCGGTCATCGCGAGCCATTGCCCGGATACTCCACCTACGATGTGTTCTACGATGCACCGGGCAGCTATCATTTAGGCAATACTTGTAACCAGTGGACCAGCGATATGCTCGCAACCGCCGGAGTAAAGGTAGGCCGGTGGACTCCCCTGCCCGGCGGAGTCATGAAATGGTTTCAGGATCCGGATCCGGATTGACCTGAACGCCCCTTTGATCGTGATAGCGTACAACGCTGCGTGTCACTTCCTGCATCATTCCCATGCGCGCAGCATAGGATGCGCGGGTGCTACCGATCAGAACAGCGATCGTATAATTCGTACCATCGGGCGCAGTGAGAATGCCAATATCGTTATACCCGGACTGGACACCGTCGAAGAACTGGCCTGTCCCGGTTTTGTGCGCAATCGTCCAACCAGCCGGCACGCCTCCCTTGAGCCGCCTCGGGCCGCTCCGGGTACGCTGCATGGTCGACACGATCAGACCCGTCGAATTCTCCGAAAGGAGATCTCCGCGTGCAAGCCGCGCCAGCGCCTTGGTGATGCCTACGGGACTAGCCCCATCGATCGGATCGGCAAGATAAGCTTCGAAGGCATTTCGCCTGTCTTCTTCGGATACGAGATCGCGCGCGTCGTAAAACGCATTGTCGACCGAATAGGCCTGTTTCCATTTAAGGCCGGCAATGCTGCTTTGCTTGGTCCGTTCATCGGTCCCGAACTGGACGCCCGAAATCTGATTCCGGCGCAAGAACCCCTCTACAGCGCTCGGACCTCCCACGCGGCGTAGAAGACGGTCGTTCGCCGTATTATCGCTCTGCGTGATTGCTCGATTGATGAGGTCGGCATAATCCGTGGTGAATGAGCCCCTCGCTCGCACAATATTACGAAGCGGTTGATGAAAAACAGTGAGGTCTTCAGCGCGCAACGTAACCGGCTCGGACAGATCAAGCGCGCCTTCGTCTCTGAGGTCCAGTGCGGTCAGAGAGACCCAGAGCTTGCTTACGCTCTGCTGCGGAAAGCGCTTCTTTCCAGTGTAGGACATGGTGGCAAGCGTGTCTGCCTGGGTAACTGCAATGCCGACGTCGCCGTTGAAGGTCTCGCCCAGATCGCGGAGCTGCTGCTGAAGAGCGACCTGCGCCTCGGTAAGCTTCGGTTCGGGGGGCGGTGAAGGCTTCTGCTCGGCGAGCGTGACACGTTTATGGAAATCCTGCGGGGATTCCCCCGGCGTACTCACCATGGTGGCGAGGACGAGGAAGGCTCCGACAATCAGGACGGTCAGGAATAGTACGGGGGAACGGCTCACGACACTCCAACACGAAGCACGACGTAAGTTTCCATATTCACGATATTATCCCGCGTTCTTGACGATTTCGGCCCACCCGGCTTCGTCAATGACCTCGATGCCCAGTTCCGCCGCTTTCTTGAGTTTGCTGCCGGCACCCGGCCCGGCCACGACCAAATCGGTCTTTGCGCTAACCGATCCACTAGCTTTAGCCCCCAGACGTTCTGCCTGTGCCTTGGCCTCATCCCGGCTCATGGTTTCAAGCTTACCTGTGAAAACAACAGTCTTGCCGTTTACCGGGCTATCGCGCGTCTCGACCTCATAGCGCGGCGGAGTGACCTCGTTGAGGAGATCGTGCCACACGTCCTTATTGTGGTCTTCATGAAAGAAGTCCCCGAGCGCCTCGACCACGGCGCTACCGACGCCATCAATCGCATTCAAAGCGGCAACGGCTTCTTCGTCGCCATCCCGAGCTTCTTCAGCAGTTCGGCGAAGCGAAGGAAGATCATGAAAATGTTTCATAAGGTCACGTGCCGTTACGGCCCCCACGTGGCGTATACCCAAGCCAAACAGGAGCCGAGCAGCGTCTGGCTGGCGACGCGCTTCGATGCTTTCCACAAGTTTATCCACAGACCGTTCCTGCCACCCTTCAAGCGCAAGGATGGCATCTCTGCGATTTTTCAGGCGGAAAATATCTGCTGGGCTTTCAAGCCAACCGAGCGCAAAGAACTGATCAATTGTCTTCTCCCCAAGACCATCGATATCCAAAGCCCCGCGACTGACAAAATGCTTTAATCTTTCCGTGCGTTGTGCGGGACAGATGAGACCACCTGTGCAACGCACATCCACTTCCCCTTCGGCTGCCACAGCCTCGCTTCCGCATTCCGGGCAGTGATCGGGAAAAGCATAAGGTTCTCTTTCCACGTCGCGGGTGAGGTTATCCACAAGCTGTGGAATAACGTCGCCAGCACGTTGCACTACCACCCGATCCCCCGGCCTGACACCGAGGCGTTCGACCTCGTCACGATTGTGCAGCGTGACATTGGTGACAGTGACACCGCCGACGAGCACAGGAGCGAGACGACCTACAGGTGTCAGCTTACCTGTCCGACCGACCTGAATATCGATTGCCTCGAGCGTCGTTTCGGCCTGCTCAGCAGGAAACTTGTGCGCCAGCGCCCATCGTGGCGCCTTGGCGACGAAGCCAAGACGCTGCTGAAAATCAAGCCGGTCTACTTTGTAGACCACACCGTCAATTTCGTATGGAAGGTCAGGACGTTCGCGAGCGATCTTCTCATAATGAGTCAGCATCTCCCCCGCGCTTTCCACCTTCGTGAAGAGCGGGGATACAGGCACTCCCCATCCTTCGATGACGCGGACGACCTCTTCCTGGGTTTTCCCTGGCACTTCGGATGCTGCCCCCCAACCATGCGCCCAGAACTTCAGCGGACGCTTCGCCGTTACGCTCGCATCCTTCTGTCGCAAGGAACCTGCTGCCGCATTGCGTGGGTTGGCGAATAGCTTGGCGCCCACCTTTTCCTGAGCCGCATTAAGTGCCTGAAAGTCCGCTTTGGCCATATAGACTTCGCCGCGGATTTCGAAGACTTCGGGGATGTCAGTCCCAGACAGGCTCTGGGGAATATCGGCAATATGAGCGACATTCGGCGTCACATCCTCGCCAACCTGACCATCACCACGCGTAGCTGCGCGAACCAGCTTTCCGCCCTCGTACCTTAGAGAACAGGAAAGGCCGTCGATCTTGTCCTCTGCTGTAATTGCAAGTCCATCAGCCTCGTCTAACGAAAGAAAACGACGTACGCGCGCTACCCATTCCTCCACCTCCGTGGGCGAGAAAGCATTGTCGAGGCTCATCATGCGAACCTCATGGGTAACTTTGGAGAGCGGCGAAGCAGCTATCTCGTGGCCAACCGCCTTCGATGGAGAATCCGGCCTGACGAGATGGGGAAAAGCTTCCTCCAGCTCCGCATTACGGCGGACCAGCGCGTCATATTCCTGATCGGTAATTTCCGGCGCATCTTCCGCGTGATAAAGCCGGTTATGGTAGGCAATCTTTTTGGCGAGCCGCATCAGTTCGTTAGCGGCATCGACTTCGGTCTTCATATCCTAATCTCAACTGGAGGCTGTTGACCATCAAAAGCATTTTCAGCGTGCGGACCATTTTCAGTGACCCAATGCAAGAACAAGTGGGCAGACCAAGCATTGGGGTTGGGCGTCGTCCTGCCGTGATGATATTCTACCCCACGATAAAGGACCGCGTCCCCTGATGCCATATCTACGGAGCGACGCCTTTCGTCTCGTCGAAATTCATTATCGGCTCGGGCGTAAGGAATTTCGATCGGAGTACTAGCGAATTCCAGAGGCCATGGTGCTTCGTCGGAGCTAGCTAATGTTAGGGAAACACTGTGCTCACATGCTGGCCTATCGCCGTGCACTCGACAAGTATCCCCTGCTCGGTAGATCCGAAAATAGGCATAAGTCGGTAGTACGGCTTCTCCGATGATGGACGAAATTGCTGGTGTCATGCCCCAATGAAACAACGCCATAGGCGAGTAATGGTAGCTGTATAGTTCCACCGCAGCTTGACGCAGGAGGGGCTGCTCCTTTCGCAGCGTCTCAAGTTGGATTCCCTGGCGCTGAAGATCACCGATTAACTTAGCGACAAAACCTCTTCCTACTGACACCGGAATAAAATTATTTAGGTACACATAACCATCAGCAGGATAGCCTTTGATTGCTTGACCTTCCTTTCGTCCTCTTTTCACACGCCCTCCAAAAGACGATCAGCTTGCGCACGGGCTTCGGGCGTGACTTCTGCGCCAGAAAGCATTCTGGCAATTTCTTCCTTGCGCCCGGCCTCATCGAGCAGGCCAACGGTGGTCCGGGTTACGGTACCATCGGAACTCTTCGCGATCATGTAATGCGTACGCCCACGCGCCGCGACCTGCGGACTGTGTGTGACCGCCAAAAGCTGACCGTCCGACGCAAGTCTCGCCAGTCGTTCTCCGATCGCACTCGCCACTGCACCGCCCACGCCGCGGTCGATCTCGTCGAAGATCACGGTTGCCGCCCCACCCTGCTCTGCCAGTGCGACCTTCAAAGCGAGAATGAAGCGCGACAATTCGCCTCCGCTCGCGATCTTGTTGAGCGGGGCGAAATCGGCACCTGGATTTGTCGCGATGAGAAACTCGACACTGTCCATGCCATGTGGCCCCCATCGGTCTTCGGGAAGTTCTACAACCGCCGTCTTGAACCGTGCCGCATCCAGTTTCAGTGGCGCCAGTTCGCGCGCAACAGCCTCGTCCAGCTTCGCCGCAGCCGCCACGCGGTTGGCATGCAGCGCTTCAGCTTCTGCACGATACCTTTCTCCCGCCTCCGCAGCGGCTGCTTCGAGAGTTTCCAGCTCAGCCTCGCCGCCCTCGATTGAATCGAGTTGGCTACGCATCGTCCGCATGACCTCCGGCAGTTCGTCCACCTCGCAGCGGTGCTTCCGTGCCAGCGCGCGCAGTTCGAACAACCTCGTTTCGGCGGCCTCTAGCGCTGCAGGATCATGGTCGAGCGCCGCAGCCGCCGCTTCCAGCTTTTCTTCAGCCTCTCCCGCCTCGATCACCGCGCGGTCAAGTGCGCCGAGAGCCTCGGTCAGAAGGGGATGCTCGGGAGCAATCCTATCGAGCTTGCGGGCAGCCACGCGCAGGCTAGCCAGCGGGGAGTCGGAGCCTTCCCACAAATGCCGCAGTTCCTCGAGATCGCCCGATAGCCGTTCCCCTTTTTGCATGTCGGCCCGCGTTTCAGCCAGCCTAGCCTCTTCGCCAACTTCTGGTTCGAGAGCAGTCAATTCGCTCAGATGGGAGAGCAGCAAATCGCGATCAACCCGCGCCTGCTCCAGTGCATCGCGCACACTCTCAAGCCGCTCTGCTGTATCGCGCCATTTCGCCCAGGCTTGCTCGACCCGTGCAATACCTGCTCCGGCAAAGCGATCGAGCAGCGCCCGATGACCACGTGGATTGACCAGTCCGCGATCATCATGCTGGCCGTGCAATTCGACGAGGATACCCGCGATCTCACGCAGCAGTGCAACGCCGACGGACTGATCGTTGATGAATGCCTTGCTGCCCCCGTCAGCCTTGAGCTGACGCCGAACAATCAAGGGCTCACCCGGTTCGATCTCGATGTCGGCATCGTCGAGGGCTGCCGCGATCTGACCGGGCAGGGATGAGAATTCGAAACTTGCGGAAACACTGGCCTTCGCTTCGCCAGCGCGGACCAATCCACTGTCGGCACGGTTGCCGAGAACCAGCCCAAGCGAGTCGAGCAAAATCGATTTGCCTGCCCCTGTTTCGCCAGTGAGCACACCGAGGCCGCCCCCGAAATCGAGGTCGAGCGCTTCGATCAGCACGATGTTGCGAATGGAAAGCCGGGTCAGCATTGCTACCCTATGTAACGCAGCCGGAACGCCGCGTCACTGTTCCCCTTATGATCGACTTGTGAATAGTCGTTCGCCGGTCAACTGGCCGAGACGCCAGCGGCATTGTCCTCGATCAGCTCGTAAGCCTTCTCGTACCATTCATTACCCGGATAATTTGCCCCGAGGACGGCGGCATATTTGACCGCTTCCGGCTTGATACCCAGGGCAAGACTGCTTTCCACCAGTCGATAGAGAGCTTCCGGCGCATGGCTAGTGGTCTGATAGGTATCGACCACATTCTGGAAGCGGATCTGTGCAGCGATCCAGCGGCCCGAACGCTGATAATAGCGGCCGATTTCCATTTCCTTGCCGGCGAGGTGATCTTCGACGAGGTCGATCTTCAGGCGCGCATCGGCAGCATACTGGGTCTGCGGGAAACGGCGGTTCACTTCGCGCAAAGCGGTAAGGGCCTGCTCGGTCACCTTCTGGTCGCGCTGTACATCGCTGATCTGCTCGTAATAGCTGAGCGCGATCAGGTAATAGGCATATGGCGCGTCTTTGTTACCCGGGTGGATCGACAGGAAGCGCTGCGCCGAAGCGACAGTCTTGTTGTAATCGCCCGCCACATAATAGCTGAACGCACTCATCAGCTGAGCACGGCGCGCCCAGGGCGAATAGGGATGCTGGCGCTCCACCTCGTCGAACAGCGCAGCGGCCAATTGCGGCTTCCCGCTATCGAGTTCCGCCTTGGCTTGGCCGTACAGCGTTTCCACGTCGCGCGCGACATAGGCCGTGTCTTCGGGCCGGTTCGAACCGCCACCGCAGGCTGCAGTGAGTGTGGTGGCTGCAGCGAGTGCGCCGAAGGCGAGCATGCGGGTGGTGCGCGATTGGGTCTTCATAGGGCCGAGCCTATAGCCAGCACCCCGCTGAACGCCAAGTGAAGTTATCGGCGATTTCACCGCTTTCGCACGCGCACCACAGGTCGTCAGCATCATTTCGTTGCAGGCCAGTCCTCTTTTGCATGCCCTCGGGTCTTCCAGAGTGAATAGCCTACCCCTGCGCCAATTAGCCCGATCGTGACCCCCAGGCTGATCCATGGCGGCATCTTGCCGCCATCCAGCAGGAAGTCGGAAACGAAGATTTTGCTACCGATGAAGACCAGCACCGCAGCTAGCGCATATTTGAGGTAATGGAAGCGGTGGACCATTGCCGCCAAAGCGAAATAGAGCGCCCGCAATCCCACGATCGCAAAGATATTCGACGTGTAGACAATGAATGTGTCGGTCGTGATTGCGAAAATGGCCGGAACGCTATCCACCGCAAACACCAGATCGGCAAGATTGATCACCATGAGAGCGAGCAGCAGAGGCGTCGCCGCGCGCATCATCCTTCCCGTCTTGGGATCCTCTACCTTCACGAGAAAGCGCTGGCCGTGCAGATCAGGGGTGACGCGCATATGGCGACTTATCCACCGCACCGCCGGATTGTTGCCAACGTCCATCGGCTCGTCCCCGGCGAAGAACATCTTGATGCCGGTGACGATCAGGAACGCGGCGAACAGGTAGAGCACCCAATATGCTTCCGCCAAGATCGCTGCACCGCCAGCGATCATGAGTCCGCGCAGCACGATTACCGCCATGATCCCCCACAACAGCGCGCGATACTGGTACTTCGGCGGGATGGAGAAGTAGGTGAATATCAGGCTGATAACGAAAACGTTGTCGATCGACAGCGCCTTCTCGATGAAAAAGCCTGTATAATATTGCATGCCCGCCTCGGGTCCGCGCTCGACCCAGACCCAGAAGCCGAACAGCAGGGCCACGCCGATATAGAACACGGATAGTTTGAGGCTTTCCGCAATGCCGATCTCCTTGTCCTCCTTGTGGAGGACGCCAAGATCGAATGCGGTGAGGATAATCACGATCGCAAGGAATGCCGCCCAGAACCAGAGGGGCGTTCCAAGCCAGTCTGCAAGAAAGAAGTCGATCATGCCTCATGCTCCTGAACGGGGGTAACTGCCGGCAATGCGGATTTGAGCAGGAAGTAACCGGTCAGGGCGGCCACCGTGGACCCTGCGAGCACACCGAGCTTCACGGCATCGATCTGATCGGCAGTCGTGAACGCGAGATTTCCGATGAACAGGCTCATCGTGAAGCCGATCGCCGCGAGGAGCGACAGAGCGTGGATCTGACGCCAGTTCACCTCGTCCGGAAGACTGGCCAGCTTCATTTTTACGGCCAGCCAGGCAAACCCGAATATACCGAGCTGCTTGCCGATCAGGAGACCCAGCGCAATTCCAAGGGGAAGCGGATCGAGCAGAGCCGACGGCTCAAGCCCCAACAGGGTAACACCCGCATTGGCGAAGCCGAAAACGGGAATGACCAGGAACGCGACCCACGGATGAAGCGCGTGCTCCATCCGTTCCAATGGGCCATGATCGCTGGAACGATCCAGCGGTATCGTCAGCGCGGCGGCAACGCCTGCCAGTGTTGCGTGAACGCCCGACTTGAGGACGAATGCCCACATCAGGATCGCCAGCAATACATAGGGTATCGTAGAGGCCACTTTCGCACGGCCCAAGGCCAGCATCACGATGAAGACCATCGCAGCGGCGGCCAGCATTCCGGTATCGATTTCACCCGAATAGAACAGCGCGATGATCGCGATCGCCCCGATGTCGTCGATCACGGCGATCGCCAGCAACAGGGCCTTCAACGCCACAGGTACGCGCGGCCCCAGCAGCGAGAGAATACCGAGTGCGAAGGCGATGTCTGTCGCTGCCGGTATCGCCCATCCCTGAATATTGTCGGAAGTGCCCAGATTGAAACCGATAAATACGAGGGCTGGCAGAGCCATACCGCCTAGCGCTGCAACCAAGGGGAGCGACGCTTTGCCCCAGCTCGACAGCTGGCCTTCCAAAACCTCACGCTTGACCTCCAAGCCGACGAGGAAAAAGAAAACGGCCATGAGGCCGTCGTTTATCCAGAGCAGGAGAGGCTTATCGATCACGAAGCTATCAATCGCAAAGACGACCGGAATGTCGAGCAACGAGACGTAATTGGCAGCAAGCGGCGAATTGGCGACTGCAAGGGCAAGCGCCGCTGCGAAAATTAGGACGATTCCTCCGGCACTTTCTTTTTGCAGGAAGTCGCGCAGCAGAGGCGTAATGGCGTTGACCATGGGATTTCTCCGGAAGGTGAGTAGCTGTGAAGTGCGAGGAGCGATCAGCAGCGCGCTATAGTGGCTGTATGGGCGCACATACTGCGCACGCCGCGACTAGCCGAAAGGTCGCAAAGCAGCGTGAACCTTGCCGGGTCGAGTTGCCAGATAGTCTTTGAATGCGCCGTCATCGATAGCTCCCTGATCGAATTTCAAGTCGATCGGACTACCGGAGCAGATGGGCTATAAGGAAAACGGGCCCGTCAGATTGCATCGGTATATCCGATACGGCCGACATCACGTGCGCTCAAGCGCCCGCCAGAGGGGCCCGGTCCGTGGAAGGGACAATAGCCGAAATGATCAGGAATTCAAGCCGCGCGGCAGCTTAGTCGACGTGCGGCTTGTTTCGGTTCAGCTCTCGCTGATGCCTTCCGGTGCATCCCAAAGCAAGTGGCGCGTTTCAAGCATGACGAGATTATTGCTGCGGACGATTTCCCCACGGGTCTTGTAGCCCAACAACTGCTCGGGATCGGTGCCGGGATTGTGGGTGAGCACCCGCAATTCCTCGCTTGTGAAATCGGTAAGCCCGCGTGCGCGCTCGATACCCTTGCTGTCGTAGATGTGCAGAACGTCACCACGGGTAAAGTCGCCATCCATACTGATGACATCTGCCCGCCGGATTGGACGCTCGCCTTGAGCAAGCGCATCGGCAATCGCTTCGGAAACGACAAGGCTACCCGCCATCTGGAGACGATTGGCGATCCAGCTATCCCATCCGGACAGCGGGTTCGGGTTCGGCAAAACCTTTGTCGCGCGGCGGCTGCCATCCAGCACGGTGGAAAGCGGGTGATCGACTTCGCCCTGCGCAATCCAGGTGGTTACGCCCGCTTCTTGCGCCATGTTCGCGGCCTGTAGCTTGGTTTCCATACCCCCGGTACCCAGAGTGCTCTTCCCTTTGGTTGCTGCCATATAAGGCCCGACATCGCTGACTTCGGGAATGAACTGAGCTTCGGGATCGTCCGGATTACGGTCATACAGGCCGTCGACGCCGGTTAGGATGATAAAGTCCGTCGCGCCAATCATCTGAGCCACCTTGGCCGCAAGGCGATCGTTATCACCCACACGGATTTCCTCGGTGGTGATCGTGTCGTTCTCGTTGACGATCGGCATCACACCCGATTCGAGCAAGCGATGCACGGTGTTGCGCGTATTGAGGAAACGGCGGTGATCCTCGAAATCGCCAAGAGTCAGGAGGACCTGCGCGATCTCGAAACCGAATTCGTGGCCGACCTGCTTATAAGCGTTGAGGAGAAGCGGCATGCCGCAGGCCGCGGCGGCCTGCTTGTCCGAAACTCCTGCGCTCTCCGGCGTCTCTCCGATAATGCGCAGCCCCAAAGCGACTGAGCCCGACGAGCATACGATAACCTCGTTACCCTGCGACCGCAGTAGAGCGACATCTTCGAGCAAGCGCTGCAGGAAACCATATCGTGGGGTCAGGAGTTCCTGATTGGCAAGCAATGCCGAACCGATCTTGACAACAATATTGCGTTTCTTGGTCATATCTAAAAAATGTCTCTAACTTGAAATTTCTGTAACAGAACGTAGATAGGGATGGTGCAGTGCACAACCGGATTTTTCAGAATATCGAATGCGCAAAAGGCTGGAAGTATTCTTCGAAGAAATAGCGATGACTTAATTTTCTGTTATTTCCTTTTGGTACTAAATCGAGAATTACACAAAGCGCCCTGAGCGCGGAAACGGAATTCTACCATTATTAATTCTATACTTATTGTCGGCTGCGGAAAAATGGGCTCCGCGTTACTTTCGCAATGGGTTTCGGGCGGCGAGAAGATCACCGTCGTCGACCCGATGGCAAGCGATTTGCCGAACGGCGTTTCGCTCGTCCGCGACCGGGAAGAAATTGCTGACCAACGCTTCGACTGCATCGTCGCCGCCGTCAAGCCGCAGATGTTCGATGATGTGATGCCGGATTATGCCGGCAACTTGTCCGATGATGGATATGTCCTCTCGATCGCCGCCGGATATTCCGCTGGAAGACTGTCGAAATTGATGGGCGACAAGCCTGTCGTGCGTGTCATGCCGAACCTCCCGGCTGCGATCGGTCGCGGTGTCAGCGGTCTCTGCGCAGGGCCTCTGGTATCCGATGCGCACATGGACCATGCCGAAGAGTTCATGGGCCGCGCTGGTACGACCATCGTCGTCGATAGCGAAGAGAAGCTAGACCGCGTGACTGCGGTTGCAGGCTCAGGCCCCGGCTATGTGTTCGAAATCGCGCGCGCCTATGCCGAAGCTGCGATGGCGCAGGGTTTCACCGAGGAGGAAGCGCGTGAAATGGTTCTAGGCACCATCGGTGGCGCAATCGCCATGGCAAGCGAGCCCTCTGCCCCTAGCCTGGAAGATCTACGCAATTCGGTGACGAGCAAGGGTGGCACGACTGCGGCCGGCCTCAATGCACTCAATGGCGACAAAGGCCTTTCGGACCGCCTGCATGCAACGTTGCAGGCCTGTTACGACCGGGCGGTAGAGCTGCGCTGAAACTTTTGCGCCTCCCGTCCCTTTTATATGTGAGAGAGAAAATATGAACGATCAGACATTAGATCCGCAGATGCACATCGCCACGCTTGGCGAAAATGCACGTAATGCCGCCCGTGGCCTGCTTTCAGCAAGCACGGATGCGAAGAACAAGGCGCTGCGCGAAGCCGCCAAGGCGTTGCGCGATAAGACCCCCGAACTGCTTGAAGCCAATGCCGAGGATGTGAAAAGCGTCGAAGGAAAGAAGCCGGATAGCTTCATCGACCGCCTCAAGCTTACCGAAGATCGCATCGAGGGCATGGCTTCCGCTCTGGAACAGATTGCCGAACTGCCCGACCCTGTTGGTCGCGAACTGGCGAGCTTTGATCGGCCCAACGGCCTCACCATCCAGCGCGTTGCCGTGCCGATCGGCGTTATCGGCATGATCTATGAAAGCCGCCCGAATGTCGGTGCGGACGCTAGCGCTCTCTGCCTCAAGAGTGGAAATGCCGTGATTCTCCGTGGTGGTAGCGAAAGCCGCAACTCCACGCGCGTTATTGTCGAATGCATGCGCACCGGCTTAAGGGCTGCGGGCCTGCCCGAAGATGCGGTGCAAACGGTCGGTACCACAAATCGCGAAGCTGTGGCCGCGCTGCTCAAGGCTGACGAGTTCGTCGATCTCGTCATCCCGCGCGGTGGCCGGGGACTTGTGGAGCTTGTTCGCGATCAGGCCAGTGTGCCCACCCTCCTCCACCTCGACGGAAATTGTCATAGCTACGTCCACGAAGCGGCCGATCTCGACAAGGCAGCCCAAGTTATTCGTAATGCAAAGCTTCGTCGCACCGGCGTTTGCGGCGCGACTGAAAGCATCGTGGTAGACCGCTCGATCGCCAAGGATTTCGTCCCGAAGCTGACGACAATCATGGGTAGCGATTGCGAATTGCGTGGTGACGAAGAAGCGGTCGCAATCGATGGCAGCATCAAGCCCGCCACATCGGAAGACTGGAATACCGAGTATCTCGATCCGATCGCTTCGGTAAAGGTAGTCGACGGGCTTGATGAAGCGATCGACTGGGTGAGCGAACATTCTTCGCACCACACCGATGCGATCATGACCGAAGATGATGCTGCGGCGAAAAAGTTCATGACCAGCATCGACAGCGCGATTGTCATGCGCAATGCCAGCACGCAGTTCGCCGACGGCGGCGAATTCGGCATGGGCGCAGAAATCGGCATTGCTACTGGCAAGATGCATGCTCGTGGACCGGTTGGCCTCGAACAGCTGTGCAGCTTCAAATATTTAGTACATGGTGAGGGTCAAACCCGCCCGTGAATTAGGCTACAATCCGAAGTCCGATAAAGCCGCCGTCGCCTATTAGCGTCGGCGGCTTATTCGTGCTTGTCAGATGTTGGTGCTGCTCGGGATCAGGCTGGGCAGCAGAAAGTCATAGGGCCTCATTCTTTCCGCATTGCGTGACACGATCTGGCTTTCGACGCTCGCGAGCGCAGCCTGGAACCGCGCAAGAGGGCCTTCAGCTCCGACAATTTGCGGATCGCGGAACCACTGCGGATAGGGATATTGCGGGGAAAGATAAGTGCCGAGCGGGCGGTAATAGAGCGAACCGAGAAGGTAGAGCACTTTCAGCTGTTCGAGCGCCAATGTTTCGGGCGGCATCATTGCCAACCAATCTGTTTTGGTGCCACCTTGCTGGGTGTCGGGTGCTGGTTGCCAGTACGCACCGGTCACGGCCGGGGCGTACTCCATAATCGCTTTTTGCGGAAAGTTGACTGACGCGTGCTGCGCGCTCGCGGTGAAAATAGTCATCGTGCACAGGTCGATCAGGTCCTGGATCGTCGCAGGCGCGCTGAAACCCAGCAGTTTCCCGCTATCCGCGATCGCCCCCGCCCAGGCCTGAAGCTCGGTATCACCCGTTATGTCCCTATCGGCATCGTAATATACCCGGACATATTCCTTGACCCAGGTTTCGATGGCTTCCCAAACCAGCAGGCCATCGTCACGATATGGGTAGTTGGTAAGCGCTGAACTGGTTCCCACGCCGCGTGCTTCGATGTCCTTCGGCAACATACCTTTGTCAAAATCGAAACTGAGGCGGGCTTCAACCGCAGTTTTCTGGCTGCTCTGAATTGTGCCTGCAAAGATATGATCGATCGGGCCGCCGGGGGTGATCAGGCTGGTGGCAGCGGCCTCGTTGATAAACATCGTGCCTTCGAAATGCCGAACCAGCAGAGCATTGATAGGATGAAGTTCCGCCAGATGACGATGCGTGGCAACAGCCACAGCCTCGATCACCAGATGCGTGCGGGCGAGATGGGCGAAGAGTTCGTGGTAATTGCCATCAGCAACCTGCACCACCAGCTTGGCCATCTCCCAGCCCCATTGCCTGGTTTCGCTCATTGCGGGTGTCATGACGGGGCTTGCGTCGTTGGACGGATTGCAATTGATGGCGACCGGTACCAGACTGTCGCCTCCCGGCGGAACGGCGAACAGGGCCACCGGACAAGTCAGGTACTTCGCGATGCCGTCCCATTCGCCCGGTTCGATGATCGACAGCGCCGAATAATCGCATTGAAACAAGCGTCCTTGAGCAAGAGCGTCCTCAAGCTGGTCTCTTGCTACGACTGCCGAGTATTGTTCTGCGGTGATCTGGCACTTGTCGGGAACCGCAGAAACCGCCTCGATCAGAACGCTGTTCGGTCCGGCAACCCTGAGGTTCGCAAATTCCAGATCGTCCTGAAAGGTATAGGCGATCGCCGGAATGTCGATCGTCTTGAAATTGTCGAGATAGGTCTGAAGTGCGCGTGGATGATCGCTGCCCAGCGCCGCCTGCGTCGCTCCACGCAGTTCGATGATGGCTTTCAGTTTGGATACGTGGTTTTTCAGGTCAGCGATCGCTATCTCTGCTTCGACCATGTGAACACCATCGGCAACCAGTTCCGCCAGCCCTTTCTTGCCGGCGATATCCGCGACCATCTTGGCCTCCAGCGAGGCGACATCCTTCTCCACCGCGGCGACCACGGCCCGGTCCGCGTCCAGCAGGAGCGGATCCAGAGAGGAAAGTCCTTGTGCGATAAGCGCGCATTCTACCTCGATCTGGTTTCTGGCCAGCTCGAGAACGATCTTCGCCAGCTTGAGCCACCATTCCAGCGTAGGATTCTCGGCCGTGGGCAAGGTCTTGACCACTGGCACGCCTTCGACCGACGGCACGCAGTCGGTCCATTCGTACTGCGCCTGGCTCGCGGCCAGCTGCTCTTGCCGGGCCTGCCTTTGCGATTGTGTATCATTTTGGGGCAGTGAAGGGGAAATCGGGGCTTGCTTAGGCATTTTTGGTCCATCCTTCTTACTGAGTGAGAGCCTGCTACTCGACAATAGTTAACGCCCAGCCTAGGGCATACGTAGTAATACGGGGGGTAACCCGTTCGGGGATGTTAGGCGCTTGGGGGTTATTGCGCTGCGATGGGGAAGGTTGGAAGAATTGTTCGCGCATTAGCGATTCCGGATCTGCCGCAGGATGTGCGTGCAGATTACGTTATCGCTGCGGCGACGCAGGTTCAGAAGCAGGCGCGGTGGTTGTTCGTCGCGCTTTTGCTGACCTGTCCGCTGGCCATTTTCGTCACGCCAGAAAGCAGCGGCTGGTTCGTGCGCTGGGTGCTGCCGCTGGGGATGTCGATCTACTGCCTCTCCGGCTTGCTTACTCTGTTCAAGGGCACAGCCTTCGAAGGCAAGCCATGGCGTGCCGAGAAATTCATCGTCGAAAGCTGGTTCTCCTCGCTGATCGGCGCAATGATCAGCACCAGCTGGGCGATCGCGAGCTGGCTCAGCGCCGAGGGGTTCGAACGGCTGCACTTCCCCGTCATCCTGGTGATGGGCGCGCTGGCGACGGCCTATTGCGTGGCGAGCATCCGGGCCGCGGCCGCGATGCATCTGCTGATCGACATCGTCCCTATCGCCGCGTTGCTGCTGATCTTCGGGACCACGCTCGACCGGGCGGCGGCGGTCAGCCTGGCGC
The DNA here is from genome assembly GCA_947504155.1 of uncultured Erythrobacter sp. Taxonomy (GTDB): domain Bacteria; phylum Pseudomonadota; class Alphaproteobacteria; order Sphingomonadales; family Sphingomonadaceae; genus Qipengyuania. Next base: position 88,188 of record CANNGF010000001.1, on the reverse strand, counting down.
TCGCGGGGATCTTCCAGTGGCGGATGATCAACATGCATCACCAGCAGGTGGTCGAGCTGCTGCTGCTCCAGCGCAAGAACCACACCCTCGCCCTCACCGATCCGCTGACCGGATTGCTCAACCGCCGCGCTTTGCTCGATTTCGCCGAGGCGCTGGGCGATGACGACGGGCCTTCCCGCCTGCTGCTGATCGATATCGACCGGTTCAAGCAGGTCAACGACATGCATGGCCATGACGTGGGCGATTGCGTGCTCCAGGAGATCGCCCGGGTGATTGAATCCTATGCGGGCAACAATGTCAGCGCGGCGCGGCTGGGGGGCGAGGAGTTTGCCCTGCTCGGCACGCGTGAGGCGCTGCCCTGCTCCACGGCCGAAACCCTGCTCGACAAGGTGCGCGAGGCTGCCATGCCCCATGGGGAGCGGATTACGGTCAGCATCGGCATTGCCGAGGGCACGCTGGAAGACGATCCCGCCTGGCGCAATCTCTACCGCCAGGCCGACGATGCGCTGTACGAGGCGAAGCGCTGCGGGCGGGACCGGGCCTGCCATGCAGGCGAGCTGGAGATCGCCGGCCGTGCCTTGCGCACCATGGCCGATTCGCGCCCCGGTTCCTCCCCCACCATCATGTAGGCCCACCGCCGCGCAAGGCCCCTTCGTGTAGGATTGCCCGTGGGGGAATCCTATTCGCTTTCCTACACGCCCCTGCCCGCGCCATGCCCCGTGCTTTTCCAGCCCAGGAGACGCACGCATGACCCGCCGCAAGGACCCTTCCGAAACCCGCACCCCTGTCGCCGCGGAGGACATTCCCGCCTTCGACACCGTGCCGGTCAAATACCGCCACGATGGCTGGACGCCCGCCCGCCAGAAAGCCTTCATCGGCGCGCTGGCCGATACCGGCTGCGTCAGCCGCGCCGCGCGCTATGTCAACATGAGCCCCGAGGGCGCCTATTACCTGCGCCGCCGCCCCGGGTCCGAAAGCTTCCGCCGCGCATGGGAGGCCGCGCTCGATCTCGGCGTGCAGCGCCTGAAGGACATCGCCTATGAACGCGCGATCGACGGCCAGCTCAGCCCCGTCTTCGTCGCCGGCAAGCTGAAAGGCTTCCGCCGCATCCGCAACGATCGCCTGCTGATGTTCTGCCTCAGGATGAACGCCCGCGACGAACGCGGCAAACGCCTCTCCGCGAATTATTTTAATTCCGCGTCCTCAAACTCTTCCAAACCTTCCACCATGACCACCCCCGCCCTCTCCCGCGCGGAGAAGGACGACATCAACGCCGCCATGGTCGAACATTTCGACCCGGTGGAGATGAGCCTGGAGGAGATCGAGGCGATGCAGGCCCAGCTCACCGAGATCGCCGCCCGCAAGCGCGCCGATGAAGACGGTCCGCCGGAACACGATGCCGACCCGCACTTCGTCCAGCTCAATACCACCGACTGGAAGGCGGCCGGAGAGCTGGAAGATCTGTACCAGGTCGAGGACGAGCTGGAACAGTGGAACGAGGACGAGGACTATTGGAAGGATTTGGGGTGAGGCCTCACAGGAGGTCAAGGGCAAGACTGTCGGCTTCATTGCACCAGGAAAACGAAACTAAAATAGTAGAAGGACAACGACAGCTCGTCAGCTGAGGCAACTCGTAACCTTTCGGAAATTAGGAACAGTTCGTCTTGCCTCTGTCTGTTCAGTCACTTAACACCAACTCCGATCACGCGGGGTGGCGCATTTTGCATGAGTGATTTACTTACGGATCTGACAGGGAAACCACAGAGGGAAACCTCAGGGTCGGACGCGGCATCTCGGTTCGATTACCAAAAGAATTGGGCCTTTTGTCAGATGATGCGGAAGCACATAGCTGATGAAAGTTATCTCATAGCGTTCGAGTATCACGACGACGTACTCTTTCTGTCTCCAGCTAATCACCCGACCAGCGCCGAGTTTTTTCAGGTGAAGACATCGTCCGCGTCGACGGCCCGCACGCTCGCGAGTATTACATCCCGTCCAAAGGGAAATGCATCCATTGTCGGCAAGATGTTTTCCAACTTCGACGGGATGTGCTCATCTCACGACGTTCGGGTTGTGTTGGTGTCTAACAATGCTTTTGAGTTCGGGGACAAGGAGCTTTGCGCCAAAGACCTCGATGAAAAATTCCGCAAAAGGCTCGTAGACAAACTGACCGACGAGTTACCGGGCTTCACTGAAAAACGCCTAGAGAGACTTCACTTCCTTGTCACGGGGGTGAGCTTAGATGCCATGCAGAGCTTCCTCGAGGGCGAAGCAATGGAGCTATTTTGCCACAAGTTTGGCGAAGATCATGGTCTAAACATCCGTACTTGGATTAGGCTGATCCAGTCTGAGATTGCTCGGCGAAATAATCACCCGTCTGACGCGCTTACCACCACGGACGAGTTGATAGAAAAGAAGTGTGTTAGTCAGGATCTCGTTGAGGAAACCCTAAACCACATGCACGCAAAGACGCGGCAATCGTTGGATGTCGGGACGCTCTCGAACTATCTCGCTGCATCCGGTTGGGGTATGAACGATCTAATCCGCTTTCAAAAGAAACTGCCTGAGGCTTCAACGGACTATTACAATCCGCTCAATACCGAGGTTAAAGATATAGCGAAGATCATGCGATCTATAATTACGGATGATAGCAAATCGACTCCTGAATTGAATGTTTATTTAGATGAATGCGTCGATTTGATAATTAGCAGTGATAGCATAGCAAGCATTTACAAGAATGCAGACTATCTGCGCGCATTGGGAGCGCTAGTCTACTATGATGCAGTCTAACTTCAAAAAACTAATACGAAATCTAAGAAAAGGCAATTATAGTGAAAAGCCTCGTATTCAGGGAGTTGTGGATTCTGTCGAAGGCGGAAAAAGCGGGGGTCAACCTCAGCTTCAGCCCGACCCTGAATCTCCTGACCGGGGAAAATGATGTCGGTAAGTCCACGCTCATAAAATCACTTTATCACTGCCTTGGCGCGGATGCTCCGCAGCTCAACAATACCGTGTGGAAGAGAGCTAACCCGATATACTGCGTGAAGTTCGAAATAGCGGGTAAAACATATCATGTCGTCCGCGATGAGAAATACTTTGGCGTATTCGATGGCGACAAGAAATTGATATCGCGTCATGTGAATATTGGCGGCGCAGACGGTTTCGCGAAATTCATGAACAAGCTGCTGGGCTTTGACATCAAGCTAGAACGTCAATCGGATGGGAAGCTCGGTATTGCCGCCCCAGCCTTCTATTTCCTACCTTTCTACGTCGATCAGGACGAGGGTTGGTCAACAAGCTGGTCCTCCTTCGTCGGACTTAGGCAGTTCAGCAGCTACCGCAGGCTGATGCTTGATTATCACCTCGGTGTTCGGCCACAAAGCTATTACGATGCCAAAAAGCGCGAAATTGAGCTTCAGGAACTGCTCAATGGCGTCCAAATCGAGCGCCTTTCGATGCAGGCAGCTCGAAATTCGGTTGAGAAGCGGAAAAGAAGAACGCAGGTCGATCTGGATCCTGCTGCATTTCGGGCAGAACTGGAGACAGTCGTTGATCAGTACAACGGCATTTACGCTCAGCAGCAAAGTGTGCTCACTCGTTTAAAAGAAATACGGAATGAACGGAATGCGGTTAACACAGAACTGAATTTACTACGCACAGGCATCAGCGAGCTTGAAGCCGATTACAGGTATTCAGAGTCGCCCGAAGCTGCCGATGTTGTAGGATGTCCGACTTGTGGAACCGAATTCTGCAATTCATTTGTAGAGCGCTTTGGTATCCTTGATGATATTGACCACTGTCATTCTCTGGTAGACCAGTGGTTAAAAAAGCTAAACGAGATCACCACAAAGCTTCACCAAGTGGAAGACGAATACAAACAGGTTTCCTCTCAACTTCAGGAAGTAGAGGCCACTCTGGCGCGGACGAAAGAGAATGTAACTCTGTCGCAGCTTATCGCTTCTGAAGGCATGAAGGAAATGATTAGCACGTTGAATAATGACATTCAGGAGCTGGTGACAAGAGAGAACGCTATCAGTGACCGAATTTCTGAAAACGCCGACGGTCTTAAAGTAGATAGCGCCCGGAAGAAAGAAATCGTGACTTGGTATAAGGCACGAATGAAGGAGTATCTCAATACTCTTAACGTCGGTGTATTAAGCGAGAATGATTATAACTCGCTTGATAAGCAGATTAAAAACAATGCGCTGGGTAGTGATCTTCCACGCGCACTTCTAGCCCAGTACTTCGCTTTCCTTAGCACGATGGAGAAGTTTAACTCTTTCGTGCTTTGCCCGATGTTAATAGACTCTCCGTTCCAACAGGAGCAGGACCCTACTAACCGGAAGGCAATTCTGGACTTTATCGTATCGAAAAAACTCCCAGATCAGCAGATGATCTTGGCAACTGTTTCTGTCGATGAATTCGAAGACAAAGTCGGCCGGGCTAATGCCAAACGACACGAGTTGGACGAAAAGCTATCCGTGCTCAGCAAAGAAAATTTTGAGTCAGTTTCGGCTCAAATCGAGCAAATGCACTACAAAACTCTGGCTTCTTCACCTGAATAGCTGGAACCATGTTCGACTTGGCTGAGGTAAAAGCGAAAAATTTTCCCAGCTGAAAGTTCGCTTGCGGCAAACGCATCTTGCTTCCAGCCCCGCCTAACCTCACCGTTTCTTACGCGCCTTCCTCGCCGCATATTTCGCATCGCGAGCGGCTTTCAGTTCTGCCTCGGTCGGCTCCGGTACGGCAGCGGCTTCTGCGGCGGCCTTGGCTGCGGCGGCTTTCTCGGCCTTGGCCTGTTCACGCGCGGCGCGCTTGGCGGCGCTCTTTTCGGCGGCCTCGGCTTCGCGGGCTTCCTGCGCGGCCTTGCGCTTCGCCATGGTTTCTTCGTCCGCCACGGGCTTGTTGGCGAGCTTCTTGAGCGCTTTCTCGCGGGCCTTCTGGGCCAGGGCGGCGCGGTCTTCGAAGGTAGGGTCTTTATATCCAGCCATTATGGGGCAGTATCTCTTCTGGTTGGCCGGGGCATGCCCGGCGTGAAAGGCAGGTTTTGACGAAACAGGCCGCGTGGCCCGCCTGTCTTCGATCCGCAGCGGGGCATTGCGGCCCCATGCGGAATGCGTGCATCCCTCCCCACCTGCGCAGGGCCGGATCGCCATGGGCGAACCGCATTCGCGGGATGCGCGCTATTCTTCTCCCATACGCAGCGCTGCAATGAAAGCTTCCTGTGGGATCGAGACGTTTCCGTACTCGCGCATCCGGGCCTTGCCCTTCTTCTGCTTCTCCAGCAGCTTCTTCTTGCGGCTGATGTCGCCGCCGTAACATTTGGCGGTCACATCCTTGCGCATGGCGGCAATGGTTTCGCGGGCGATCACCTTGCCGCCGATCGCGGCCTGGATCGGCACCTTGAACAGGTGGCGTGGGATCAGGTCCTTCAGCCGTTCGCACATGCCGCGGCCCCGGCTTTCGGCCACATCGCGGTGGACGATCATCGACAGGGCATCGACCGGTTCGTTGTTCACCAGAATGCTCATCTTCACCAGATCGCCCTCGCGCAGGCCGATCTGTTCGTAATCGAAGCTGGCATAGCCGCGGCTGATCGATTTCAGGCGGTCGTAGAAATCGAACACCACTTCGTTGAGCGGCAATTCATACGTCACCTGCGCGCGGCCGCCGACATAGGTCAGGTCGATCTGGATGCCGCGCCGATCCTGGCACAGCTTGAGGATGGAGCCGAGATATTCGTCGGGCGTGTAGATCACGGCCTTGATCCACGGTTCGTCGATCTGTTCGATCCGGCTGGGATCGGGATAGTCGGCCGGGTTGTGGAGCATGATTTCCTGCGCCGGGTCGGTCCGCGATTTGTTGAGCTGGATGCGGTAGACCACGGAAGGGGCGGTGGTGATCAGGTCCAGATCATATTCGCGGGTGAGGCGTTCCTGGATGATTTCCAGGTGCAGCAGGCCCAGGAAGCCGGCGCGGAAGCCGAAGCCCAGCGCGGCGCTGCTCTCGGCCTCGAAGGTGAAGCTGGCATCGTTGAGGCGCAGCTTGCCGATGCTTTCGCGCAGCTTCTCGAAATCGGCCGCGTCGACCGGGAAGAGGCCGCAGAAGACCACGGGCTGCACTTCCTTGTAGCCCGGCAGCGCGGTTTGCGAGCCGCCCTTCACCGTGGTGATCGTGTCGCCGACCTTGGCCTGTTCGACTTCCTTGATCTGCGCGGTGATGAAGCCGATTTCGCCCGGGCCCAGTTCGGGCAGATCGGTGCGCTTGGGGGTGAAGCAGCCGACGCGGTCGATCAGGTGCTGGGTGCCGCCCTGCATGAACTTGACGTTGAGGCCCTTCTTGATGACCCCGTCCATCACCCGCACGAGGATGACCACGCCGAGATAGGGATCGTACCACGAATCGACGAGCATGGCCTTCAGCGGCGCGTCACGGTCGCCCGTGGGGGCGGGAATGCGCTGGACCAGCGCCTCGAGCGTTTCCTCGATCCCGATGCCGGACTTGGCACTGGTGAGCACGGCGTCGGAAGCATCGAGGCCGATAATGTCCTCGATTTCGGCCTTTACCTTGTCGGGTTCGGCCGCCGGCAGGTCGATCTTGTTGATGACGGGCACGATTTCGTGGTCATGTTCGATCGACTGGTACACGTTGGCGAGCGTCTGCGCCTCCACGCCCTGCGCCGCGTCGACCACCAGCAGCGCGCCCTCGCACGCGGCCAGGCTGCGCGAAACTTCATAGGCGAAGTCCACATGGCCGGGCGTATCCATGAGGTTGAGCTCATAGGTCTCGCCATCCTTGGCGGTGTAGTTGAGGCGCACGGTCTGCGCCTTGATGGTGATGCCGCGCTCCTTCTCGATGTCCATGTTATCAAGGACTTGCTCGGACATCTCGCGATCGGTCAGCCCCCCGCAGAACTGAATCAACCGGTCCGCCAGGGTCGACTTGCCATGGTCGATATGGGCGATGATGGAAAAGTTGCGGATCTTGGAAAGGTCGGTCATTGCCCGCGCCCTTTAGCCGCGCCGCGCCGCCCTGTCAGCAGCAAAGCGCGTGATCAGCCTTCTTGCGGTCCGCCACCCTGTTTCGGGGCGTTGGGTGACAGCTTGAATTGCGCATAGCTGCCAGATGCGGCTTGCGGCGCCTGGCTGTATTTGCCCGCGGGGAGCGCGGTCAGCGGAGCACCAGCCGCTGCCAATGCATAGGGGCTTACACGGCTGCGGGTACACAGCCCCCCCGCCCCGTCGTCGACCAGCTCCTGCTCGAACTCGACACCTTGTGTATCGCCCATCGTTCTTCGCACCGTACACACCGCAAGCTGCCCTTGCCCGAAATCGAGCACAAACTGAGTCCCGATTGGCACGTCCTGCAACCCCTGGATCATCGCCCCGGAACGAGACATGTTGCGGAGTGTGACGTCGTAGTAATGATCCTCATGAATGAGGCCAATCTTGCGGAACACCGTGCGCCGACTGGCACGCTGGCTGCCCTGATCTGTCGGCTCGAGCGTCCAAATGCCTTGAGTGATTTCCTCAAGAACTGTTTGCTGCGGGACCGCATCCGAAAAAACGAAACCCTGGACATGGCCAATGCCGATTTTCTTTAGCTCAGCCATGAGATCCATCGCGTGGACCCCTGTGGCGACGGTTTCCATGCCCATCGCACCAGCCAAGGCGACAACCGCTTTGACAAGTTCCATGTCGCCTAGATCGTTTCCCATCACAGGCTCGAAGAAACTTCCACCAATCTTCAGAGTACTGAACGGCGCACGCCGGAGATAAGATAGAGACGACAGACCGGTACCGAACTGGTCGAGCGTAAGCCGCACGCCGAGCTTGAACAGGGAACCGAGTGCGGCTGTGACGCTGCTACTGTCACCAAGCAGCACAGATTCCTTGAGCTCAAGGTCTAGCCGTGAGGGATCGAGTCCGGTTTCCTCCAATATATCCGCGACCATCTCGGCAAACCCTGCCGCTTCAAACTGCACCGGAGATATGTTCATCGAGAGACGCAGATGGGACGGCCATTTGCATGCATCCTCGCATGCTTTGCGCAATGCCCATTCGCCGATCGGAAGGATCAAGCGGCTTCCTTCTGCAACCGGTAAGAAGGTCTCTTGGGAAACCCGCCCCCGTTCCACGTCCTCCCAACAATACTGGGTTTCCAGCGCTACGACACGATTGGTGCTGAGATCGACACACGGCTGATATTCGATGGTGAAATTGCCAGTCTCAATCGCGGCTGACAGATCATCCTCCATCCTTTTTCGAAGAGTGGCTTCGTGTTCCAAATCAGCCGCGTAAAAGCGAAATTGTCCGCGCCCCCCGTTCTTGGAGGCATAAAGCGCGAGATCTGCGGCGCGGGTCAAATCCTCCCGCTCGATCCCGTCGTATGGCGCAATGGCGATTCCTACCGAACAACCGATAGTGCAACGGCCTTCTTCGACCGAATATGGCTGGGAAATGATCTGAATGGCCTTTTTGGCTATTTCTCCAAGTTCGCCCCGATCATCCATGTCAGGAATTAGAACTTGGAATTCATCTCCACCAAGGCGGCCAATTTCACCGCGGCCGGCAACTGCCTGATTGAGCCTCTCGGCAACTTGTTGCAGCAATTGATCACCCGCTGCGTGTCCGAGGGTATCGTTGACCTGCTTGAACCGGTCCAGGTCTAACATGAGCAGAGCAGCTGCCCGCTTGGCAGCGCGAAAAGTTTGCAGAGTGGAATCGATACGTTGCTCCATACGATGGCGATTAGCTAGGCCGGTGAGCGTATCGAATTTGGCGAGACGGCTCGCTTCCTCTTCGTGGCGATATTCCACGCTAATATCGGTCGCTGTTCCGCGAAACCCGAGAAATTCTTCCTTATCGCCGAATAGCGGTCTGCCTGAAATTTTAAGAAAACAATCGGAGGTCCGGTCGCCCGCGGCGACCAGGAGGTTCGAAAAGCTTTTCCGAGTACCAAGCTTCAGTCCGAGAGAGCGGCTTTCGCTGTTGTCTTCCAGCGGTTCGAAGATTTGCTGGAGAGGCACTTGGAAAGCGCTTTCGGTCTTCGTGCCAAGGTTCTGATGGACCGCCGGGCTAAGGTAGCTCAGGATACCACGCGGGTCCGTAGCCCAGAAACAGACAGCACCCGAGGTTTCCAGCTGTTCGATAATTTCAAGCTTGTCAGCGGCAGAAAATTGTAAAGCCGGAGGAGGACTTCCATCCTCAGACTTCGAAGCTGCCGGTTCTTTGCGAACTTTGAAGAATTCGGAAAAGGGGCTCCATATGGTTTCAACCTATCAACAAATCGCGTGCCGACGGACTAGGAAAAATTGGTTAGGATTAGGCTAACAAAGAGGCCGTTGATGTAAAAAATTCCGACTTTGAGTAGGTCAATCACCCTTTTCGGCGAACCGTGGAATGCTCAACATTTGCCCATGACCCGCGAGCTGGCCGTAAGCATCTCTCGTCAGCGCCGTTAGAGGTCGGCCAGCAGCTTCAATTTCATATGGCGAAACGCGATGGCGTGTACATAACCCGTCGGCCCCATCACTCACCAGTGAGGTTTCGAACTCGACACCCTGAGTATGATTTCTAGATCTTCGAACAGTGGCGACCGCCAATTGCCCATCTCCTAAATCCAAAACGAATTTCGTTCCTATAGGGACATCGAGAAGGCCTTCGATGCGGGCGCCGGTCTTTGATATGTTTCGAAGCATCACTTTGTAGCGATGATCGTCATGAATTACGCCGATTTTACGCAGTACAGTCTTGCGCTCTGCACGATGTTTTTCCGGGCCCCTCGGCTCATATTTGAGATCGCCTTTGCTTAATCTGGAGAGCGCCTCTTCGTGTGAAATGGGACGCGAGAAAATGTATCCTTGGATATGGCTAGCACCGCGAGCCTTTACGAGCTCGAGTTCGTCGTGGGTTTCGGTCCCTTCAGCGACCGTTTCCATATCAAGCGCCTGGGCCAAACTCACGATTGCACTGACGATAGCGGAGTTGTTATTTCCTTTTTCCGTCGATCCACGCACGAAGCTCTGGTCGATCTTGATCTTGTCGAATGGAGCATGTCGGAGATAGCTCATCGACGAATAACCCGTGCCAAAGTCATCTAGGGCAAGTCGAACCCCAAGCTCCTTCAATTCTTTGAATATTCGCAGGGTTTGCTCATCATCCCCTGCGAACACACTCTCTGTAATCTCCAACTCAAGCCGGTCAGGGCTCAGACCGGACTTTTGCAGCGCTCTTTGAACGGTCTGAACGAAATCGCCGCTATTTATCTGCGTCGGAGACACATTCACCGCAACGCGTAATTCCACCGGCCATTCCTGCGCCTGCTCGCAGACCTTTCGCAAGGCCCATTCGCCGAGCTTGTCGATAATTCCAATATCTTCGGCGCAGGCGATAAATATCTCGGGTGAAACAAGTCCACGATCGGGGTGATCCCACCGCATCAATGCTTCGAACCCTGAGAGCTTATAATCTCCCGCCTTGATAATTGGTTGGTAATGCATCAGCATTTCCCCGCGCTGCACCGCATCGCGAAGGTCCTCTTCGAGATGCCGTCGCAATTGCGCATCTTCCTGTAGGTCGCTTGAGTAGAACCGGTATTGAGCTCGGCCTCCACCTTTTGCTGCGTATAGCGCAAGGTCGGCAGCCTTAACGAGTTCCTCTGAATCCAGCCCATCGTATGGAGCGATTGCTATTCCGGCAGAGGCTCCAATCGTTGCACGCGAACCATTTACCGAATAAGGTTGCGCGAGCATTTGGATGACCCGTGCCGCCAGTTCTCCGAGGTCGCCGCGATCGTCCATGTCAGGAAGAATTATCTGAAATTCATCGCCTCCCAATCGGCCGATCTCACCGCGCGTCTCGCAAATTTGCTTTAGTCGTGCAGCGACCTGTTTGAGAAGCTCGTCCCCTGCTGGATGGCCTAGAGTATCGTTGACTTGCTTGAACCTGTCGAGGTCGAGCATGATCAGGGCGCACACCCGTTTTGCATTGCGATACTGTTTGAGTATCGTCTCAAGCCTCCTGCTCATCCGTAGCCGGTTAGAAAGCCCGGTCAGCGAGTCGTAGAGAGAAAGGCGCTGCGCATCCCGCCGTGTCTGCCTGCTTCGGGTGATGTCTCTCGCGCTGCCTCGATAGCCAAGAAAGCTTTGACGTGAATCGAACTGCGGTTTGCCAGCTATTTCGAGGAAAATTTCTTCCCTGCGAGATGCGAGTTTCACTTGCATCTCAGTAATCGAATTTCGTGCACCGAGGTAATAGGCAAGCGGTCGCGTTGAGACGTCGTCCTCCTCAAACATCGAAGCGTCGTCAGTTATGAAAAGGCTAGTGAGCGGCTTTCCGATCACCTGCGCATCATGAAGTCCGAACCGCTCTTTCGCGTTTTTGGACAAGTAAATCACGCGTCCTAAGTGATCGGTCGCCCAGAACCAGCCAAGACCCGCATTTTCGAAACTGTCCAACAATTCGACCCGTCGGATGTAATCGGTCTCCGCGATCGGGATGACTGATGCATCTTCCGTAAAACCGGGATCGCCCTTGAAGCCTTTCGAAAACAACCCCGGCATTCAGTCAGCCCCTGCTCCAGCTGGCGCACGCCATTTTCGCGATCATCCAACAGGTTATATGCAAAATTGCTTACCAAAGGGATAACCATAAGGGCAGATGTATTGCCAGCGAGTGGAAGCGGCGCCATGATGCACTCTGACTTGCAGGGAGGCATCATGCGCCAAATTGCTATCGTGGGCTCCGGCCCCGCTGGATACTACACGGCGGAAGCCGCGAGCAAAAAGTGGGGCGCCAATGTCCGCGTAGATGTCTTCGATGCGCTCCCCGTACCTTAGCCTTATACGAACCGGTGTGGCGCCAGATCATCAGTCGATCAAAAAGGTTGCCCTGCGGTATGAGAAGACAGCCTTGTCGGACAACGTTCGGTTTGTCGGCAATGTGTGTATCGGGCGGGACGTCACGGTTGCCGAGTTGCAAGATCTTTACGACGCGGTCATTCTTGCGACAGGCGCACCTCATGATCGCAAGCTCGATCTCGAGGGCGATCAACTTACAAACGTGTTTGGCAGTGCCGCTTTTGTAGGTTGGTATAATGGCCACCCAAAATTTGCCGATCTTGATCCTGACTTTTCAGGCAAGCACGCTGTCGTGATAGGTATGGGCAATGTCGCTCTCGACGTGGCTCGGATACTCGCAAAAACACCCTCAGAATTGGAGGGGTCGGATATCGTCGCGCACGCTTTAGAAGCCTTGAAGTCGTCGACACTGGAGACCATTACTATCCTAGGGCGCCGCGGGCCACATCAAATAATGATGACACCTAAGGAACTTGGCGAACTTCTGGAGTTGGAACGTGGTGCGCCTCTGGTCGAAAAGGGCGACCTTCCTCCTGCCGACAAGGATGCTGAACTTGAACCGGGCGTGCGTAAGTCGGTGGATCTCCTACGGCGGTTTGCGGATTTGCCGGCAACTCGCCGGAGCCGGGCCTCGATCGGCATCGACTTTAAATTCTTCTTTGGACCGCGAGCCTTTTTCGGCGAGGACGGAAAGCTGAAGGGTTTGGAAATCGAACGGATGAAAGTCGAAAACGGTCGCGCAGTGGGTACAGGAGAATTGAAACGTCTGCCTGCTGACATTGCGATCACTTGTATCGGCTATCGAGCATCGCCCTTGGGCAACGTGCCATTTGACGAGCGAGCAGGATCTTTCGAAAGCACTGAAGGGCGCATTTTTCCGGGGCTTTACTGCGTAGGTTGGGCCAAGCGTGGGCCGACCGGCACTATCGGAACTAACCGGCCCGATGGCTATAATGTCATCGAACTCGTTTCAGAAGATATTGGATCCGGAAGGAGCAAAAGAGGTCGAACAGGTTTCGATCACCTAGCCGAACAGAGGGGTCTGGACATCGTGACCTTCAAAGATTGGCAAAAGATCGAGCACGCTGAAATCGCAGCGGCGCGCACTGGAGCACCGAGAGAGAAGTTCGTTGATGTTGCAAGCATGATTGCTGCCAAACGGTAGGCAGCCGAAAATCCGGTTTGCCTTTATGATCAAACTGAAAGAGAGGCGCTGATTATTGCGCCCCTCTTTCCCAATATTCACACACGCATCGGCATCAGAACATAAAGCGCAGGACTGTCATCATTCTTGCGTATCAATGTCGGCGCCCCAGCATCGGCAAGATGAATTTCCACCTCATCGCTGTCGATCTGACTCAAAATATCTTTCAGGTAGCCTGCGTTGAAACCAATTTCGAAACCATCAGCTGCATATTCGGCCGCCAGTTCTTCCGATGCAGTCCCATTATCTGGCGACGTGACGGTCAGCGTAACCCGATCTTTGTCGAGCCCCATCTTTACAGCCCGAGTCTTTTCAGTGGCGATGGTGGCAACGCGGTCCACACCCGCGAAGAAGCTTTTAGGATCGATCTTGAGCAGTTTGTCGTTCCCGGTCGGGATGACACGAGAATAGTCCGGGAAGGTACCATCGATCAGCTTGCTGGTGAGAACGACGCCGCCCTCGCCCCCCATGGTAAAACGTATCTTGCTGGCGGAAAGGTCGATCTGCACGTCCTCATCCATCTTCTCGTCGAGCAGCTTGCGTAACTCAGCAACAGCTTTCCGAGGTACAATCACGTCGGGCATACCCTCCGCACCTTCCGGACGAGCTAATGTGAAACGCGCGAGCCGATGTCCGTCGGTAGCTGCTGCTTTCAGGACCGGCTTATCCTCGTCCGAAACGTGCAGGAAGATACCATTGAGATAGTACCGCGTTTCTTCGGTCGAAATCGCGAACCTGGTCCGGTCGATCATTTCAGCAAGTGTTTTAGCCGGCAACGAAAAACTCGTTGGAAGGTCGCCTTCGACGATTACGGGGAAATCATCACGAGGCAGGGTCGGCAATTTGAACCGGCTGCGTCCGGCCTTGACGTCCATCCGGTTTTCAGCGGTCTCCAAGCTTACCTGGCTACCCTCGGGAAGCTTACGCGCGATATCGAACAAAAGGTGAGCTGAAACAGTGATCGCTCCATCACTTTCCACACTGGCGGCTTCGATATGCTCGACCACCTGCAGGTCCAGATCCGTAGCCATGACACGGAGGCCGTTACCTTCGGCTTCGATCAGCACATTCGACAGGATAGGAATGGTATTGCGACGCTCGACCACCGACTGGACGTGGGAGAGACAGCGCAGCAGGGTCGCGCGTTCGATTGTGGCCTTCATGGTCCTTCTTTCGTCCCTTTTTGGCGTGGTGAAGGCCGGAATCGCCCCACCAGCGCCGGAATACGGATAGCGACCTTAGCGGGGCTGCCACGCCCCGCAAGTTTCGTGCGCCAATCGACAGACTTCCCTTGGGGATAACCCCAAAGGAATTAGCCCATCATCGCCATACCGCCGTTCACATGGATGGTTTGACCGGTGACATAGGCAGCTTCGTCGCTGGCCAAATAAGATACAGCAGCGCCAATTTCCTTGCCCTCGCCCATGCGTCCCATCGGAATGCGGCCATTGATAGCTGCTTTCTGATCGTCATTGAGCGCATCCGTCATCGCGGTACGGATGAAGCCCGGCGCTACGCAATTTACAGTAATATTTCGGCTAGCCAATTCCTGAGCTAGGCTTTTGGTCATACCAGTGAGCCCAGCCTTCGCTGCTACGTAGTTCATTTGACCGGGGTTGCCCGTGTGTCCGACCACGCTCGTGATTGAGATTATGCGGCCGCCCTTAGCCTTCATCATTGGGCGGGCACTCGCCCTCATGAGGCGGAAGCTCGCTTCGAGATTAACGCGGATCACGTCATCCCATTCCTCATCCTTCATCCGCATGGCCAGATTATCGCGGGTGATACCTGCATTGTTGATCAAAATGTCCATGCTGCCGAGAGTGTCGAGCGTAGCGGGGACGAGTTCCTCCACCTGCTTGGCATCCGAAAGATTGCATGTAATCTCGACATGATCCGCGCCCGTATCGGCATTGAGTTGCTCGCGAAAGGCGCGCAGTTTGTCACCGTTAGAGCCGGAGAGCGCAAGACGCGCACCTTGGCGCGCTAGCGCATAAGCGATCGCGGAGCCTATCCCGCCGCTAGCCCCGGTTACCAGGGCCGTCTTGCCTTCGAGATTAAACATCAACCGTTTTCCTTCGCGAAATTCTCTAGATCTTGCATGGTGACGAGGCTCGTCGTGACAGCTTCTTTATCGATGCGGCCGACCATCGGTCCGAGGACCTTTCCACCCAACTCGACAAAATGTTCAACGCCTGCTTTCCGCATAGCCAAGACGCTTTCGCGCCAGCGAACACGGCCCGTTACCTGGTCGACAAGAAGCCCCTGTTCTTCGGACGGATCCGTTACGCGAGCTGCGGTTACATTCGCATATAGAGGCATATTTAGACCGGCAGGAGGGGTCTCTGCCAGAGCAAGCTTCATCCTTTGGGCCGCTGGCTTCATGAGAGAACAATGGAACGGCGCGGAAACGGGAAGTCTGATTCCACGCTTTATGCGGTGATCCTTTGCCATTTCGATAGCGCGCTCGATCGCTTCTGCATGGCCCGATAGCACGACCTGGGTCGGATCGTTGTCATTGGCGACTTCACAGACCTGGCCATCGGCGGCGGCTTCAGCCAACGCGGTGGCCTTTTCGATGTCGGCTCCGAGCAAGGCCGCCATCGCGCCCACTCCGATCGGGACGGCGTCCTGCATTGCTATACCGCGAAGGCGAAGGAGTTTTGCAGTCTCGGCCAACTCGAAAGCGTCGGCGGCGCAAAGCGCAGAATATTCTCCAAGCGAATGGCCCGCCACACATTCGGCCTTATCAGCCAATTTAACACCGAACTCCTTTTCAAGCACTCGCATCGTAGCGATAGAATTCGCCATGATTGCCGGCTGAGCATTGGAGGTCAGGGTCAATTCGCTTTCCGGCCCGTCCTTCATCAGTTGGGAAAGCTTCTGGTTCAGCGCTTCGTCGACTTCCTGAAAAACCTCGCGAGCGTGGGCGCTGGCTTCGGCGAGTTCGACGCCCATACCGACTTTCTGGCTCCCCTGGCCGGGGAAGATGAATGCAGTCATGAATCTCTCCTTGTCGGAGCCGCGCTTAGGCGCGGTGTGCTCCGGTCTCAAGGCCGAAGGGTACGATCCTGTTGGCAGAGCTATGCCCGATGGACGCGCGGCCGAGGTAGTCGATACCGTAGCGTTCACACCAGTATTGCACGATTTCCTCTGGCGATGCTCCAAAGGGTCTATCGTTCTTCGGAATTGCCGTCACTTCACCAAGCCCGATACCAGCTACTCCGCCGATGTGCTCGACAAGGTGAAACATCAGCCGGTCAATTGCATACTCATACTCGCCTACTTCTTCGATCAACACATCGTGCCCGTCGAGGACCGGCATCATCTTCGTCCCGACAAGCATGGCAAGAGTGTATAGGTTGAAGGCAACCCTTGGGCGATCCGAGATTGGGGGCTCCAAACCGTCAACCTCGCCCCGCATCCAAGTCAGTACGCGACGAACCGCATTTTCGCCGTCGTTACGTTTAATATCGATCGGCATGGGAGCGTGAACCGGATATCCGATGCCCTCACGATACAGTGCACCCAGCAAAGTGCCGCAATCGGAATAACCCAGATAGAACTTTTTTCGCGCCGCACTGTTCGCCCCAGTGACGAAATCAGCCGTTATTCGGTTTGAGCCATATCCACCTTTAGCGAACCAGACTGCGTCGAAATCCGGATCGTTTGCACACTCAAGTAAAGCCGCAAGGCGCCGGCTGTCGGCCCCAGCAAAATGGCCTTCAGTTTCGAAACACTGTTCATGAAATTGTAGCTCGATCCCCGGGAAATCGCTTTGGGCCAATTCGAGAACAGAATCAGCATGCTTCCGTTTGAGCGGCGTTGCCGGGGCACATATGGCGACTTTTCGGATTGATCGGTGCACGCTCGCGATCATGCCGCCTTGTCATGACCGTTACAACTGCATAGCGAGCGTGCAATGACCGACACCCCCAGCCCAGACACACTTTTTGCCCGCCCTTTCTTTTTTGTTGGCATTGGCGGATCCGGAATGCTCCCGTTGGCGCAGATCCTGAAAGGGCGCGGCGTTAAGGTGGGTGGATCCGACCGAAGCTACGACCAAGGCAGGTCTCGCGAAAAATTCGCCGCGCTGCAACGCGACGGTTTCGAACTTCACCCGCAGGACGGAAGCGGAGTCGTTTCGGGAGATCAGGTAGTAGTGGCATCGGCTGCGGTCGAGGATAGCGTGCCAGAAATAGGCCGAGCGAACGCACTCGGATGCATGCGGATGACGCGTGCGGAACTGAACTCCATCCTCTTCAATACCAGCGGTGCTGGTTTGGCGGTTGCAGGAACAAGCGGCAAATCGACAGTGACCGGAATGCTCGGTTGGATAATGCAGGCCACCGGCCGGGAACCGACGATCATGAACGGCGCGGTGATGAAGAATTTCGTTTCGCCGGAACGACCTTTCGCGAGTGCGCTGGTAGGCGGACAGAGTCTTTACGTCAGCGAAGTCGATGAAAGTGATGGATCAATCGCGCTTTATCGTCCGGCAGTTGGGATACTGTTGAATGTAAGTCTCGATCACAAAAGCATGGAAGAATTGCGTAAGTTATTCGGGAATTATCTCTCCCGAAGCCGCATTTCAGTAATTAATGCGGACGACGAAGAAGCGCTTGCCCTGCTTCCCAAGGCGAATGAGGTAATAACCTTTGGGATTGAACAGGAAAGGGCGCAAATCGGCATTGTACCGGGGAGCATTGCCGAAGGGCCGACCAAACAGGCAGCGCTGGTGGTTGATCGCTACGGCAAGAGCGAACACGCGCTTCGTCTCAGCATGCCGGGGCGTCACAACTTATCGAATGCTCTCGCAGCTATAGCCGGAGCTGTCGCTGCGGGCATTCCTATAGCTGCAGCCGTCGATGCGTTGGCAGACTTCGATGGCCTCGCCCGCAGGTTTGATATCAAGGGAACTACCGAAAACGCCATCACCGTGATCGACGATTTCGGGCACAATCCTGAAAAATGTGCAGCTACCTTGCGAACCTTACGAACGCACCCCGGCCGCGTGCTCGCTTTTTTCCAGCCCCATGGCTACGGACCCTTGCGACAGATGGGTCAGGAACTCGCGCAGACATTTGTAAATGAGTTAGCCGACGATGATGTCCTGATCCTTTCCGATCCGGTTTATTTCGGTGGGACAGTAGACCGTAGCGAAGGTAGTGAACGTATTGTCAGCATGGTCCAAGCGGCAGGAAAGCTTGCGGAATATTTCCCCACTCGAGAAGGTGTCCGGGAGCGGTTACTCGATTTGGCCAAACCAGGCGACCGCATCGTAGTCATGGGTGCGCGCGACGATACACTGGCCGATTACGCCAAAACCATCTTAAGACAGTTGTCCTAATTCGCAAAAGCAGGTTGCCTGGGAATCGCGGCTGGAGTCGCGGCATCGCAAATGACGCTGCAATTCCTGCCAGACTTTTTTGCTTGATAGAGAGCTTGATCGGCTTCGAAAAAGACCCGGTCGCGACGCCTTCCTCTTCCCAAAGCTCCACCGACACTGATGGTTATGCGCGGTATAGAGTTCGACGGATCACTAATTTCCCTTGCGACAGCCTCGCGCAAAAGTTCCGCACAGTGACGAAGCGCTATTTCGCTTTGTGCAGGTAAGACTATCGCAAATTCTTCCCCGCCAAGGCGATAAACCGATGCGCCTCGATCACTGAAAAAACGCCTGAGCATATCTGAAAGACGGGATAGTACCATGTCGCCCGTACAGTGGCCGAACGCATCGTTGATGGATTTGAAGTGATCGATATCGATCACCAGTAAAGCATTACCGTCTCTAACCGTCGCCATTGTATCGAATGCGCGTCGGTTACCAACTTTGGTTAGAGGATCGCTCAATGCCATCTTGCCAAGCTTCAGTGCTCTGAAACGGGCTCGATCGCGCTCCATGCGAAGAACTAGGAAGCGGTCGCCAGTTGCCGCGGATGTACTCAGGACGAGCAGGATCATCGACATACAAACCAGATCGTCCAAGGGAAAGAGCTGTGAAACAAATCCAAGCTCCATACAGAGCTTTATAGCTCCACTTAGCGCTGCCCCGGAGAATGCAACCAATAGATAACTTGCTGCGCGGCTGCCGCGTTTGAAAGCGCAAACAGCGATCAGCAAGGTAATTGCGACTATAGGAAGCAAGCTGAGGATAAATAACCTGTGAGCGCTAATCCGGAAAATCTCGAGATCCAGCAAGGTGATCAGTTTTAGCGTAACCATAACGATCGTCAGCGCGAGGACACCGCGTAATAACTTTCTTGGGACAGTTTTCTCTTCAAGGATATCAAGGGTGAACAAAACGGCGAATACCATCGAGGCGGCGAGTGACAGTGTGTTCAGATGGAAGCGAAAAGCTAATTCCGTACTTGGAAAAAAATGAAATATCAGGCCGGAATTCGAGAAAATAAAAGTTAGAAACGAGCCTGACATAGCTGCATGCCAGAGTATGAAACGAAAACGGAGCAAACCGAAAAACATTAGATCGAAAAAAATTGGGACAAGCAGCAATCCACAAGCCAGACCATAAATGAGCGATTTTACGTAGTGCTCGTCGGATGCATCCTCTTGGTCAACCAAAGTCGCTGCATTTACTATCGATCTCGTACGGGGCCGTTCTACTACTGTATCGATTGCCACGAGCTGAGAGGCACTATCTGGGACTGGAACGCTAAAACGTGCTCGGACGAACCAGTTTCTCGCAGCCATCTGACGATCCACGTCGACAAGTTTCTTCGAACCGTCTGCATAGCTGAATTGCAGCAGCATCGCGTCGAAGAGCGCGGGTTCCGTCTGCCAGATCAATGGGCCGGTTGTAGGGAGGGCATTATCGGACACTTCGATACGAGATCGAAGCACAGGTCCATCATTAATGAACCGATCGGGGCCGCAATCCAGACTGGTGCGAGGTAACGCGAGCGCTTCGCTAGCAGAACTAGCTGCACCTACACAAAGATCCGGCGCAAGGGGAGTTACCCGCGCAGCAACGGGAATGGCCATGTTGAGCCATAATACGCAGACCGCGTAAATAAATGCCGCCAACCCCCTTTGGCTCATGCACCCCCCAAGTTCTCAAAGGCCTTTCGGCGTACGAAAAGCTATCGATGGTGCAGCACTCCCACAATATCCTGAACATGATGGCGCCCCGAAACGATACATCCGGAACTATTCAGTGAGCTGCACCATTTCGCATAAAGACTTTATGTATTACTAAAGTCAATACTATGCCGACTACAAGTCCAACTAGAGCCGATATGGATGCATAACTTAGCCAACCCAAAATAGACGACAATGCACCTGTTGCATTTTCGACCGCTAATTCAATCCCGTGCGCCCAATCTGACGGACCGTGAAAACCAATTTCATGTAGCCCGTGGAGCAGGATTCCCCCTCCTACCCACAACATCGCGATCGTGCCGATAAAAGACAGCGCCTTCAGCAACCAAGGCATTGCCTTCAGAAGAGTGCGCCCGACAGCTTGAGCGGATGACGAGCTCTTCTTTGCAAGATGGAGACCAACGTCATCCATTTTTACGATGAGGGCGACGGCACCATAAACAAACAAAGTGACCGCTATTCCAACTATCGCGAGAACCCCAGCGCGAACTATGAAGCTCTCGTCAGCAACCTCGTTCAAAGTAATCGCCATGATTTCAGCCGAAAGAATCAAGTCGGTGCGTATGGCGCTGGCTGTGCGCTGCTTTTCGAACGCAGCTGGGTCTTTGATATCGTCCTCGAGGGTCTGGCCGTGCTTCTTACCGCCAAGCTTTTCGATGACCTTCTCAGCCCCTTCGAAGGAGAGGTAGCATCCTCCCATCATGAGAATAAAAACGATCGCCTGTGGAAGGAACCAACTCAGCAAAAGCGCACCAGGCAAGAGAATCAGCAGCTTGTTCTTCAGACTTCCAAGCGTAATCCTTCCGATGATCGGAAGTTCGCGGCTGGGGTCGAGGCCGGTTACATAACTTGGAGTAACAGCCGCATCGTCGATTACAACGCCCGCAGTCTTACTGCCTGCCCGGCTGGCAGCGATGCCGATGTCATCGACGGATGCCGCAGCAGTACGCGCGATGACCGCGACGTCATCCAAAAGAGCTACAAGTCCGCCGGGCACACATTATCTCCTTAGTTTGGCAAGCCAACGACGCCCTGCCCTGCCCGTTCCGCTCTCACAAGCACTTCCTCCTGCTTGCACAATCGACAGAACACGCTATGTGCGCGCATCTCTCGCTGCCAGAAGAATCGGTCGGGAGATAAGAAGAAAGCCGGAGGGGCCCCGCAATCCCGCGGATCAGCCAGCGATCGGCCAGCAAGTGAAAGGATAAGGACATGGCTCTTTACGAGCATGTTTTCCTGGCGCGGCAGGACCTGAGTCAAGCTCAGGTGGACCAGCTCGCAGCCACGGCGACCGAAATCGTCGAAGCAAACGAAGGCAAGGTTACCAAGACTGAGACTTGGGGTCTCAAGAACCTCGCCTACAAGATCGACCGTAACCGTAAGGCACACTTCGTGATGCTCAACATTGAGGGCCCCGGCGCCGTCGTTGCCGAGCTTGAGCGCCAGACGCGCATTAACGAAGATGTCATCCGTTACATGACCATTCGTGTCGATGAGCACGAAGAAGGTCCCAGCGTAATGATGCGCAAGAATGAGCGCGATTCGAAGAAGCGCCGTGACCGTGAGGAGCGTGACTGATGGCCCGCCCGTTTTTCCGCCGCCGCAAGACCTGCCCGTTCTCCGCGAAGAACGCACCGCAGATCGATTACAAAGACGTCCGTCTGCTTCAGGGCTTCATGTCCGAGCGTGGCAAGATCGTCCCTAGCCGCATTACCGCCGTAAGTGCGAAGAAGCAGCGTGAACTGGCCAAGGCCATCAAGCGCGCTCGTCACATCGGCCTGCTGCCGTACATCGTGAAGTAAGGAGAAGACCACATGGATATCATTCTCCTCCAGCGCATCGAAAAGCTCGGCACGATCGGCGATGTTGTCACCGTGAAGGATGGCTACGCGCGTAACTTCCTGCTTCCGCAGAAGAAGGCTCTACGCGCTAACGAAGCGAACAAGAAGGTTTTCGAAGCCAACCGTGACCGCCTCGAAAAGGAAAACGCGGAACGTCGTACCGAAGCTGAAAAGGCCGGCGAAAAGGTCGATGGTGTCGAGATCGTACTGATCCGAGCAGCGTCGAACACCGGTCAGCTTTATGGCTCCGTCAACGTGCGTGACATCGTCAACGGACTAGAAGCCAAAGGCCATGAGATCGACAAGAAGCAGGTCATCATGGGCAACCCGATCAAGACGATCGGCATGCATGAAGTGCGAGTCGACCTTCACCCCGAAGTTTCGGTAAACGTGAAAGCTAACGTCGCCCGTTCGGACGACGAAGCCGAACTGCAGAGCCAGGGCGTCGATGTTCTTGCCCAGATGTTCGAAGACGAGCAGCGCGAGATCGAAGAGATGGCTGCAGCCAACTCGGTAGACTCGACGCTCGAGCCCGGCGAAATTCCTGCCGACATGCTCGAAGATGGCGTCAGCACCGAAGAAGGCACCACTCAGACGGAGGCCCTCATCGAAGCGACCAAGCCTGAAGATAGCAATAGCTAAGTCCTCAAGCCACTAGGCAATTAGGGCGCGGCGGCTTCGGTCTCCGCGCCCTTTTTGTAACAGATGCCTACTTGTGGCAGAGGGGCGTCACGAAAACGAAAAGAGCCAGGAGAAAAAGGCCAGCATGGATTCGATCGAACAGATCCTCGACAAGCTTCAAAACGTCTATGACGCGGCCGTCACGCGGCTTAGAGATGATGTCATCGCATTCGGCCGCGAACGGGAAACGCCGCCCGCTGAGCGACGCAAGGATGGAAGCTACGCGTATCCCGAATTGCGAGTGCTCTTCCGTGGTGGCGAGCTACCCGAAGGTGCCAGCCGAGCATTCGGGCGCCTCAACACTCCCGGCCTTTATTCCAGCACGGTCACCAAGCCGAGCCTGTTTCGAGAATACCTCCGCGAACAGATCGAGCTGATTGAGAGCAACTACGAAGTCGAAATCGAAGTCGGATCTTCCCGTCAGGAAATTCCTTTTCCGTATGTTCTGGATGGCGAAGCAGGAGCAGAACTTGCGGGGATCGACCCCAATGAGATCGCGCGGCACTTCCCATCCACAAACTTGGCCGACATCGGCGATGAGCTAGCAGACGGCATCGAACTTACCGATCCGGAACAGCCTATTCCACTATCGCTCTTCGATGGATTGCGAACAGACTTCAGCTTAGCACGCTTGGCGCATTATACGGGGACGGATCCCAAACACTTCCAGCGCTTCATTCTGTTCACAAACTATCATCGCTATGTTGACGAATTCGTTGACTGGGCCGGTTCGCAGCTTGGCAAGAATGGGTATTCCGCCCTCGCTGGCGCGGGCGGACTGCTTATCACCGAGCCGACCGAGAATGCTCGAGCGCAATTGTCAGATACGGCTTGGCGTCGTCATCAGATGCCTGCCTATCATCTGGTCGGAGAAGGTCGGGACGGCATTACGCTAGTCAATATCGGGGTCGGGCCGTCCAACGCCAAGACGATTTGCGATCATTTGGCAGTGCTTCGACCTGAAGCTTGGCTGATGATAGGACATTGCGGTGGGTTACGACCCAGTCAAAAGATCGGCGACTACGTCCTCGCCCACGCCTATCTGCGTGATGATCATGTCCTCGACCCTGTACTCCCCCCTGAAATTCCCTTGCCCGCAATTGCAGAAGTCCAGCAAGCCCTGGCCGGAGCGGCGGAAACTGTTTCCGGCGAACATGGCAACGACCTCAAGAAGCGGATGCGCACAGGCACCGTGGTGACGACTGACGATCGCAATTGGGAACTGCGGTATACCCAATCGGCCCGGCGGCTATCGCTTAGCCGTGCCGTCGGTATCGACATGGAAAGTGCAACGATCGCAGCACAGGGTTATCGCTTCCGTGTGCCCTACGGGACATTGCTTTGTGTGTCCGACAAACCGTTGCATGGTGAGATCAAGCTACCAGGGCAGGCGAACAAGTTCTACGAAGAAGCGATCGCCGCCCATTTGCAGATCGGTGTGACGGCATGCGATTTGCTGCGCAAGGAAGGGCCGAAGCTCCACAGTCGCAAATTGCGCGCATTTAACGAACCGCCGTTTAGATAACTCTGGAGCAGGAAATCCTTCTGGATCCATATCGCAATGCCAGAAGCCTCCTGTGTAGGTTCTGATAACTTAAGCATGACATCGTATTCTGGTCATGCTGACTACAAGCAATTCTGCATTGGAGATACAGAAACCAGTGGCGCTCCTATGACCATCACCAATACGTTATTTGAGGCACGGTGAAGGTCACTTTTTGAGCTCCGTCACCCCTGCCCCTTTGTCTTGGTCTTTCCCACTTTGGCATTGGCTTCCATGAAGCCGATGATTTTGCCAGCGATGTCCATCCCGGTTGCCTGCTCGATTCCCTCCAAACCCGGGGACGAGTTGACTTCCATAATGACCGGGCCGTGATTGCTGCGAAGCATGTCGACCCCGCATACATTCAAGCCCATGCGCTTTGCAGCCGCGACGGCTGTCGAACGTTCAGCGGGGGTAATCTTGATCAGCTCGGCACTTCCGCCACGGTGGAGATTGCTTCTGAAATCGTCAGGCGCGCCTGTACGTTTCATGGTTGCTACGACCTTACCGCCCACTACGAAGGCCCGAATATCGGTCCCCCCGGCTTCCTTAATGAATTCCTGTACTAGGATATTCACATTGGCACCGCGGAATGCTTCTATCACAGACTTGGCGCTGCTCATCGTCTCGGCCAAAACGACGCCGATCCCCTGAGTGCCTTCCAGCAATTTGATCACGACCGGAGGCCCATTGACCGCGCGAATGATCTCTTCTGCCTGCTTTGGATCATTGGCGTAAGCTGTAAGCGGCAAACCAAGACCGTGCTTAGCAAGGATTTGCATGCTGCGCAGCTTGTCGCGACTGCGTCCGATCGCAACGCTTTCGTTCAATGGCCAGCATCCGCGCATTTCGAACTGCCGCAGGATGGAAAGTCCGTATTGCGTGATAGATGCGCCAATCCGGGGAATAACGGCATCGTAACCGCTGGCCGGTTTTCCTTCGTAATAAACCTCAGGCCGATGGCTTGCGATATGGACAGTGCAGCGCGTGGTATTGAGAATGTCGAGCTCGTGCCCACGCTCTTCTGCCGCTTCTTTCAATCGCTTGTGCGAGTAGAGATTAGCATTGCGTGCCAGCATCGCGATTTTCATGGCTTGTGGCCTTTCTGGACCTTCATTTCCGGCGTCTGCAACCACGAATAACCGGAGTCCACTACAAATCGACGGCGGAGTGAGGATCGGCCAATAAGCATGGGGAACTTCATGTCGCTTCGGTCGGCAAGGCTGATTTCAGCACGAAATTCGACGTCGCCAATTTTCAGCGGGGTCTTGATAACGTACCGATACTGAGTCTTACCGTTCGAACTTGTGATGCCGCGCACATCGACATGCACAGCTTCGCAAACCTGCCGGACATGCTGCTGACTGAAATCAACCGCGAACCGAACAAATTTCTGACCGTCACGTTCAAATTCCTCCAGCACCTCCCCGTGAAGAGACGATGTGCGGGCCCCTGTATCGATCTTGGCGGGAACTGCATGAAGCCCCAGATCGGGCAAATGCACGAGCTCGCGCCAGCCCACTGCTGGCAGCAACTTTCGTTCGGTCATTCTACCAGCCCCTCCCCTGGCTATTACCAGCCTTGCTCCTTGCCTGCATTCTGCTCGTCGAGCCACGCCTTTAGTGGTGCGAAATATTCGACCATCGCCTTCCCGCTCATCTGACGCTCGCCAGTGAACGCTTCCAACGCATCAGGCCAAGGCTTGCTTGCGCCCATTTCGAGCATCGCGTCGAGATTTTTCCCAACTTCCTTGTTGCCGTAGAACGAGCAGCGATGCAGTGGCCCTTCCCAGCCAGCTTGATCGCAGGCGGCTTTGTAAAACTGGAATTGCAGTATTCGCGCGAGGAAATAGCGGGTATAAGGCACATTACCTGGGATGTGGTATTTCGCCCCTGCATCGAACTGGCTCTCATTGCGCGCAACCGGCGGCGTAATTCCCTGATACTCCAGGCGAAGATCGTTCCACCCTGTATTCAACTGGTTTGCCGGAATGTCCCCATTGAAAAGGCCCCAGCGGTAACGATCGACCATAAGCCCGAAGGGAAGGAAAGCTATCTTGTCCATTGCCTGACGCAACAGAAGGCCGATATCCTTATCCGCACTCGGCACATCCGAAGGTTCGAGCATGTCTATCTGCACCAGATATTCCGGTGTGATCGACAGCGCGATCATATCGCCGATCGCTTCGTGGAAGCCATCGTTTGCGCCATTCAGATGCAGATAGTCCTGCTTGTTATAGGCGCGCTGATAGTAGTTATGGCCCAGCTCGTGGTGGATCGTGATGAAGTCATCGGCATTACGCTTGATGCACATTTTGATGCGCAGATCGTCGATGTTGTCCACGTCCCAGGCGCTGGCGTGGCAAACCACTTCCCTGTCCTGCGGCTTTACGAACTGGCTACGCTCCCAAAAGGTTTCAGGCAGCGGCTCGAAACCCAACGATGAAAAGAAGTCCTCGCCCACGCGAACCATCTGTTTCTCGTCATAACCCTTCTTTTCGATGAGGTCCGTGAGATCGTAGCCCAGATCGCCCGACCCTTCGGGGGCGACGAGCGGATAGATATTTCCCCATTCCTGTGCCCACATGTTTCCGAGCAGATCGGCACGAATAGGTCCGGTAGCAGGCTGGATGGCATCCCCGTATTTTTCGTTGAGCTTGCTTCGCACATAAGTGTGCAGCGCCATGTAAAGCGGCTTCACTTCCTGCCACATGCGCTCGGTATCGGCAGCAAAGGCGTCGGGATCCATATCGTAGTTCGAGCGCCACATCGCACCCAGATCGGCAAAGCCGAGTTCCTTGGAGCCCTCGTTGGCGATCTCGATCATGCGCAGATAATCGTCTCGCATCGGAGCGCCGACATTATCATGCCAGCTCTCCCACATTTCCGCGTATTCAGCAGGCGTGCGCTCGAGGTTGCCCATTTCGGCTTCGATATCCGAGCCTGAGATTTCCTCGCCGTTCAGGACGCCCTTGCCTTTCCCGTACTGGCTGTTGAGGCTGGTAGCGATCTCGTTAAGTTCGGTTGCAGCTCCATCACGAACAGGAGCGGGCATCACAATGCCGTTGCGCAGCATATCGAGCTTTCTCGCAACTTCCGGGTCGAGGCCCGGCACCCGGGCATACTCGGCTGCCTTTGTCGCGTAGGCTACAGTTTTTTCCGTCGCTTCCGCACCATATTTCGCCGCTAGGGCATCGGTGTCATGCGTTATGTAGGTCGAGTTGACCCAGGAGACCTGAGCAAATTCGACCCCAAAATCGAACATGTCTTTTTCGACCATTGCCACCCAGTCTGCAGCTCCTTGGGGTGTCATCGGATAAGGATCTGCTGCAGCTACTCCGGTATCGCGCATCGGCTCGGCATTGGCGGTGGTGCAAGCGGCTAGCGAAATTGCAAGCGCGGAAAGAGCGACGGGGGCGAACTTCATTCTGATTATCTCCCTGAGAGATGGAATTTGATATCTTTGGAGATCGGATTGCACCGCCGATCGCGCATAATCAAGCCGGATCGCCAAGCCAGTGCGCCATAGCCTGTCCCAATTCCGGTTTGGTAACGCTACCCATATGAGTGCCCGGCACCTCTTCGAAAGTAGCATTGGGCAACAGGCCGGCGAGATCTTCAGCCGAGCCGTTGTCACGATCCTCGTCACCACAGACCACCAAGGTGGGCACTGTGATGTTGGAAAGCATCGCAAGATCGAGATCCGGCATCGTTTCCAAAAGGTGGCGAGCGGCCACCCTGTCGACGCCTTGCGACTTTAGAAACTGCATTGAGAAGTAGGCCGGATCATTCCTCGGGATATTCTCGAACTCGTCTATAACTCGCTTGAAGAACGCACTGCGCTTTTCCCAATCGCCTAAACCTGCAGTCCCCATCCCCCCAGCGATCAACCGAGCGGGCTGCACAATACCATGTGCCGAAGCATGCAGGGCGGTTCGTGCACCGAGCGAGAAACCGGCGAGGTCATATTCGCCGAGCGCAAGATACTCGATCGCCGCTGCGACATCACGAACCAGCACGTTCTTGGGATATGCAGAGGCATCCTGCGGAGCCTCGCTCTCCCCATGAACCCTGAAGTCCAGCATGATCACCTCGTAACCCCGTTCCGCGATCAGCTGTGCATGGCCCCATTTTATCCAGTTCATCTCCGCACTTGAAAACAGGCCATGCAAAAGCACCAGCGGGCGCCCTTCGCCGGTCCGATGAAGAGCGAGGCGCGTGCCATCGAAGCTTTCGAACATCTCAATTTTCATCGTGGGTTCTATCCTTGTCGAGTTACGTCGGTCTGAAACTGACAGCCTTGTTGGGGTAGGATCGATACGTCTAGCAGCGCATGCAAGCTCTCCACGTAAACCGCATGCAACCCTCCCTTCGCTTCTTGAAAGCCACATCCGCTGGTGAGAAAATGTCTATCGCTGTTTCATATTACGCAATTTGATATAATAAGCATGCTTATTATATGCCTCGTATGGCACCAAATATCGGATATCTCCTGTCGGACAACTCGCGTCAATTGAGGCGCCTGTTCGATCTCCGTGTCCGCGATCTGGGTTTGACCGCGGTTCAGGCGAGACTGCTGCTCGCCCTAGGTAAGTTTCCGGAAAGCAACCAGGCTTTCTATGCGGAGCGTATTGAGGTCGAACCCATTACGCTAACCAGGCTAGCCGATCGCATGGAAGAAGCGGGTTGGATCGAACGTAAACCCGATCCGGAAGACCGACGCGCACGAATTCTGACACTGACCGATAAGGCAGAGGATATCGTCCTGCCGCTAAGGGCAATCGTTGATCAATTGGTCGAAGATATCCTCGATGGAATAAACACAGATGATCGTGAACGCCTGGCAAGGCTTCTTGAGATTGTCGGCGAAAATATGACAGCTCAACGCACTATGCCGGAGATGATCGATGGCTGAAGCAAACCCCGTTATCACTTCCGCTGCCGAACCTGAGGAAACGACAACCCAGAAGCCGAAACGCCGCTGGGGTAAAATCGTTTTAATGCTAGCGGTACCGTTAGTATTGCTAGCGGGCGGCCTTGTTTATTGGCTTTCCTTGCAGGGCACGGTTTCGACCAATAACGCCTATCTTCAACAGGACAAGGTGGCTGTCAGCGCGCAGGTTGGCGGCGAGATTGTCGAGGTCTTTGTCAAAGATGGCGAGCAAGTCGAGAAAGGACAACTCCTCTTCCGCATCGATCCCGAACCTTTTAAATTACAAATCGCAGAAGCTAATGCGGCCATAGCATCGGCCCAAGCCAATGTGACTGCGCTCTCTAACTCCTCCGATCTATCTGGGGCCGACATTTCAGCCGCTCGTGAGAATATCAGCTTTGCGCAGGCCAATTTCGCCCGCAAGGACGCCCTGTACGAGCGCGGTTTCCTGACGAAGACCGAGCATGATGCGGCAGAGCATGCCGTAAATCAGGCACGCGAGCAGTTGCGCCAGGCCCAGGCGCGCGCGCAGGCTGCGCAAGCAAAATTGGCTACTGGCCCTGCCGTACCCGGCGAAAACCCACAGGTGGCGGCTGCGAAAGCCCAGAAGGAAGTGGCTGAGCTCGCGTTGAGCCGTACCGAAGTGCGTGCTCCATCTGCTGGCCGGGTGGCACAGGCCGATCGCCTGCAAATCGGTCAGCAACTCGTTCAGGGTCTGCCCGCGGTTACCCTAGTATCCGAGGGCAGTTCCTACGTTGAAGCGAACTTCAAGGAAACCGATCTCGACGACATGAATGTTGGCCAGCGTGCGGAAATTCATTTCGACGCCTATCCCGATCTCGTCCTCAAGGGTCGAGTTGAATCTATCGGGGCGGGAACCGGGAGTGAATTTTCGGTCCTTCCGGCACAGAATGCGACCGGAAATTGGGTCAAGGTGACGCAGCGGGTACCTGTCCGCATTGCGATCGACGGCAAGAGCCCACGCCAGTTGATCGCTGGCCTGTCCGCAGAAGTCACCGTCTTCACCGACGACGCGAAGTAAGCTAATGGCAAGCGCTGCCATCTCTGCCGGATCCGCTTCTCCGCCACGTGATGAAGCGCAACTTCCGGTGGCCAATCACATGCTGCTGATTGTCGGAATTATGGGCGCATCATTGTTGCAGGTACTGGATACGACGATCGCCAACGTCGCCATACCGCATATGCAAAGCGCTCTAGGTGCTACCGCCGAAAGCGTTACCTGGGTGCTGACAAGCTACATAATCGCCTCTGCCGTGGCCCTGCCCATCACAGGCTGGCTGGCGGACAGGATCGGTGCCCGGCGGCTTTTTATTCTATCCGTAGCGGGCTTTGTCGCCACGTCGATGCTGTGCGGCATCGCGCAGAACCTAGAGGAAATGGTTCTGTTTCGCGCGGCGCAAGGTGTGGCAGGCGCCTTCATCGCTCCTCTCAGCCAGAGCTTCATGCTCGACACTACCAAGCCCAGCCGCCATCCGCAGATGATGGCTATCTGGGGAATGGGGATCATGATCGGCCCCATCCTGGGCCCGGTTCTGGGTGGCTGGCTTACCGAAAACTGGAACTGGCGCTGGGTTTTTTACGTAAATCTGCCCATCGGCATTCTCAGCCTCGCCATCGTGATGGCGAACCTT
Organism: uncultured Erythrobacter sp.; assembly: GCA_947504155.1. GTDB lineage: Bacteria > Pseudomonadota > Alphaproteobacteria > Sphingomonadales > Sphingomonadaceae > Qipengyuania. The sequence goes on along the minus strand of CANNGF010000001.1, from coordinate 57,356 downwards.
CCCCACCGAGAGCAACTCACGCGGCGTTTCGACATCTTCGGTTTTACATTGCTGGCAATCGCACTCGGCTCGTTCCAGTTGCTGCTGGACCGAGGGCAGCAGACTGATTGGTTCGACAGCTACGAAATCTGGACCTACGCTTTTCTCTGCATTTCGGCGACTTGGATAGCTGTGATCCATCTTGGCACGGCCAAGAATGGGCTTTTCGACCGCGCCCTTTTCGCGGACCGTAATTTCGTAATCGCGCTCTTTTTTATGCTGGTTATCGGCGCAGTGCTTTTTTCGGTGATGGCGCTGATGCCGCCGATGCTTCAGGGCCTGTTCGGCTATGATGTGATCGACACCGGACTGGTACTGATGCCCCGTGGTATAGGGGTGCTCCTCTCGATGCAGGTCGCGGGGTCTCTCATGCGAAAAGGTTTCGATGCGCGGCCCGTCGTTGCTCTGGGTTTTTTGATCTGCGGAGTTTCGTTGTACGAGATGAGCCACTGGTCTCTCGCGGTCGACCGCTACAACATCGTCTTTTCGGGATTGGTACAAGGTCTGGGCATCGGCTTGGTCTTCATTCCCCTCAATGTGAGCGCCTTTGCCACCCTCGCCCCTCGTCTTCGCACGGATGGCTCCAGCCTGCTGAACTTGCTCCGCTCCCTTGGGGCGTCTGCAGGCATTTCCTTGATGACTGTCATGCTGGCCCGAAACACCCAGACAAGCCATTCGGACCTTGCGGGCCACGTAACGAGCAGCGTCCTGAATTCGGTCGATGTCTCGACCGTGGACCGGTTCCAGAATATGGGCGACGCGGTTTTACGGGTGATCGATGGAGAGGTTACCCGTCAAGCAGCGATGATCGCCTATATCGACGATTATTACCTGATGATGTGGATGAGCTTCGCAGCCGTGCCGCTAGCGTTTCTCATGAAAAAGAATTCCGCACCGATGGGCGATCTTCCCCCTCCCGGCGAGTAGCTAGCGGAAGAAGCAGCTCATTCCCGCTGCCAGCCCGGTTACTTTTCCCTCAGTCGGGCTGCCGGAGAAGAAGCCCGTTATCATACCGTAATCGGCGCTCTCGTACTGGAATTCTCCTTCCAGGGTGCTGTCGGCAATGATTTGTACTGATCGTTCATCACGCAAGGCTGCCATTGATGTTCCCGGACGGACGCCATCTCCGGTTACGACCTGACCGCCCTTACCTTCACCCACAAACCATCCGACGAATTTGTCGTCCTGATAGGCTACCCTTAACGGACCGCTCTGGGAAAAGTCGGTCGGGCCGATACCGCACTCGTCATTGGAGGACCTTTCGGGCTGCGCTCCGTAAGCGAGGGTTAGTAGAGCGTCTACCTCCCCTCGCGGCGTACCAAAACGCGGAGCCTCGCGTGAATCGCCTTGCCGAACGGCGAGGCCGTTGGAATCTACAACAACTTTTGCATCGGCAAGCCTGCCCTCGGCTGTCCCCCGATCAAGCTGGGATGGATCGGTTTGTGGCTTATCGGCCTCGCCACCACAGGCCGCGAGGACGAGAACGAGGGCGAGAGAAAGACTTTTGCGGATCATCCCTTCTTAAGACATTCGCGCCCCAGCAGTTCCGCAATCTGCACCGCGTTCAGCGCAGCGCCCTTCCTGAGATTGTCCGATACACACCACAGGGCGATACCGTTATCGACAGTCGGATCATCACGTACGCGGCTGATATAGGTAGCGCTGTCGCCCGCGCTCTCTACCGGGGTGACATATCCTTCATCTTCACGCTTATCGATCAGCATGATGCCCGGGGCTTCGCGCAGAATTTCTTGAGCCTGCTCAGCCGAGAGCTCGTTCTCGAACTCGATGTTTACACTTTCCGAGTGACCGACAAAGACCGGGACTCTTACGCAAGTGGCGTTGAGCTTGATCTTGGGGTCGAGGATCTTCTTGGTCTCGACGACCATCTTCCATTCTTCCTTGGTCGAACCATCGTCCATAAAGACGTCGATGTGAGGAATAACGTTGAAAGCGATCTGCTTGGTGAATTTTTCCGGCACCACCGGGTCGCCGACAAAGATTGCGCGGCTTTGCTGGAACAGCTCGTCCATCCCCGCCTTGCCCGCGCCGGAGACCGATTGATAGGTGCTCACGACGACACGCTTGATCGTCGCCGCATCGTGAAGCGGCTTGAGAGCTACTACCAGCTGCGCAGTGGAGCAGTTCGGGTTCGCGATGATGTTGCGCTTCTTATACTCGTGGATCGCATCGGGATTCACTTCCGGCACGATTAACGGCACGTCGGGGTCCATGCGATAGAGCGAACTGTTGTCGATCACCACGCAACCGGCCGCCGCGGCCTTGGGAGCATATTCCTTTGCTGGACCGCTGCCGGCAGCGAACAATGCGATGTCCCATCCCGCCCAGTCGAAATGCTCGACATTCTTGCACTTCAGCATCTTGCCTGTGTCACCGAATTCTACCTCGGTGCCGTGCGAACGGCTGCTCGCCACCGCCGCCACTTCGTCACAAGGAAACTCGCGTTCGGCGAGAACCTGCATCATTTCACGGCCGACGTTCCCGGTCGCGCCGACTATGGCAACACGATAACCCAAAATACTTCTCCAATTCTTTCGCCGCCGAGATAGCGATTAGCGGTGCGCCCGCAAGCGCACATTCCTTTGGCCCGGTTAAACCGTTACTCGCCGCCCTCTTCCGGCGGGGTCACACCGTGATGCTCGAGAAAGCGGAATACAGTGTTGTAGCGGTGTGGCGATATCTGCTCCCCAGATACGCGATGCGTGTAACCTGGGTATAGCATCATCTCGAACGGCACATTGGCCTCCTGCATGGCCGAGATGATCTCTGTCGCATTCTCGAATACGACGTTGTCATCGGCCATTCCGTGAATGAGCAGGAGCGGATCGACGATTTTGGCGGCATTCGGGATGGCGGAGGCCGCTTCGTAGGCCGCGGCATCAGCCTGCGGCGTGCCCATGAAACGCTCGGTATAATGGGTGTCGTAAAGCTCCCAACGGGTAACGGGGGCTCCGGAGATGCCGGCTGCATACAGCCCCGGATCGGCCTGCAATTGCTTCAGCGTCATGTAGCCGCCGTAGGACCAGCCATCGATTGCGATCTTCTCCGGGTCCACGAAATCAAGTGTCTTCAGATAATCGGCACCAGCCTTCTGATCTCGCACCTCGACTGTACCCATGGCGCGATAAATCGGCTGTTCGAAAGCGACGCCGCGGTTGGCGCTGCCTCGATTGTCGAGCGCGAACCAGATGTAGCCCTTGTCGACGATGGCCTGCCTCAATGCGCCGTTCCAGCCACGATTGACGGTCTGTGGACCGGGTCCGCCATAGTGATAGAAATAGACCGGATAACGCTTGCCAGGTTCCATCTCTGGAGTGACCATTTCCCAATACAGTGGCGTACCGTCTTCGGCTGAAATCGTGCCGTATTGTGTCGGCTGATGGCTAGCCAAATAGGGCGCATAAGGATGGTCCCCGTCGAGCTTGTTCTCCTCGATCCAGGCGAGCCGTTGGCCAGTCGCATCTGCGATATAGCTTTGTGGCGGGGTATCGTCGTTGGAGCGCCCGATGAGTAGGGTCTGGCCCTTTTCATCCATGCTGGCGGAGTGCGTGAACCCTTGCTCGGTGAGCCGCGTGACGCTGTCCGGATTGTCTAGATCGAGAGCGTAGACGTGCTGCTCAAGCACATCATCCTTGGTGCCGAGGAAGAATACCCGACGGGCCTTTTGATCGACGCCGACAAGCTTGGTCACCACCCATTCGCCACTGGTTAGCTGCTTCCAATCCTGCGAACTGGAATTGTCGAACAGATAGAGATGGCCATACCCATCCCGCTCGGACCACCAGATGAGATTGCCGTCGTCGAGCCATTTGTAATTGTTCGACAGGTTGATCCAGTAATCTTCTACAGCGGCATTCTCGGTGAATAGAACCGTGCTGTCTCCGGTTTTCGGGTCGACCCGAAGGATATCGAGCTTGGTTTGCTCGCGATTTTCCCGCTGGACGTAAAGTTCGTCTCCCGCCCAATCGACACGGGCAAGATAGATGTCCGGATCGCCGCCAAGGTCGACCTTCACCCGGTTCTGGCCATCGGGATCCATTACATACAATTCGACCACGGCATTATCGCTGCCAGCCACCGGATAGCGCTGGTCGAAAACCTTCGTACCGGTCGCGCCGATGGCAGCGCGGGTAACGATACCCACGCCGCTTTCATCGAAACGCTCGACAGCGATCCGGCTCTCGTCAGGGCTCCACCAGTATCCGTCGATCCGATCCATTTCTTCCTGGGCAACGAATTCGGCTTCGCCCCAGCGGATGTCCGCGCCTTCCTTCGGCGTTACAGGTGCAGCATCGCCAGTAACTTCCCCCACCCAGAGCTGGCGATCGCGCACGAAGCTGATAAAGTTCCCCTGCGGGCTAAGCGCCGGGTTCAGTTCGCTTTCCTCGGTATCAGTGACCTGGACTACCTGCCCGTCAAGGCTGGCGAGATAAAGGTCGCCATCCAGAGGTACGAGGATCGCCTTACCGTAGGACGTCCATTCATAGCTGATAATCCCGGTCAAATTGCCGACTCGCGCACGCTCGCGCTGCATCTTTTCGTCCTCGGACAGTTCGCGGCCCGAGCCCACCTTTTCGCTATCAACCAGCATCGACCATTCGCCGGCCTGCCGGTCGAAGGCCCAAAGATCGTAGCGGGAAAGATCGTCGGCGCGATTACGCAATACGGTGAGATAGCGCCCATCGGGCGATAACTTGGCCTGTCGCGGGCTCGGTCCATCAAGGCTGGGGGAAGCAAAGACGCGCTCGAAGGTGAGGTCCATGGCAGCGGTCTCCTGCGAGGAATTATGGTGGTCGGCCAATGCGGGGGTGGCGAGACAGGTGCCCAGCGCGAGAGCTGTAGCGAGGCGAAGCGACTTCATGGTTTCTCCCGGAAAATCTTCCACGCGTCCTCGCAAGCACGAGAGCCGAAAGCAAGCATCACAAACGCCGCGCGCTTTTTTATACCTAATTTGAAGTTAAGCGCGCTTCCTTAAACTTGCTTAAGCTGCTGCTGGCAGAAACTGGACTTGTCATTGGGGCGGCCTATTCCGGCTCACAGGCCTCCCGGTGACATCATTTCGGGCCCTCACGGGCCTCTCATGATCCCCACGTCACGAGGGCGGCGCTTTTCGGAGCGTCGCCCTTTCGCGCCTTGTCGAACTGACCCTGAAAACGAAAAGGGCGGCCCATCTGGACCGCCCTTCGAATTATTCGGCTGAATGCGGGCTTCAAGCCCTGACAATCATGCCTTCGGCGCGTTGTCGCGGCGTTCCGCGATACGCGCGCGCTTGCCGGTGCGGCCGCGCAGATAGTAGAGCTTCGCACGACGCACGATACCGCGGCGGACCACCGTGATGCTGTCGACGATCGGCGAATACAGCGGGAATACACGCTCCACGCCTTCACCGAACGAAAGCTTACGGACAGTGAAATTGCTGCCCATGCCGCGGTTGGAGCGGGCAATGACAACGCCTTCGAAATTCTGGACACGCTCGCGAGTGCCTTCGACAACCTTCACACCGACGCGGACGGTATCGCCTGCACGGAATTCGGGGATGTCCTTGCCGAGATGGTCGATTGCCTCGGCTTCGAGCTGCTGGATCAGGTTCATAGTCCTGGTCTTCCTACTTCTTGTGCCGCGCGCCAGAGGCAGACTGGTCCCGATCGCCACAATAGCGATCCCAAAGGTCCGGCCTGCGTAACCGTGTGTCTTCCTCGCTTCTTGCCTTGCGCCAAGCAGCGATTTTCGCATGATCCCCCGATCGCAGCACTTCAGGGATCGTGCGCCCTTCCCATTCTTGAGGTCGGGTGTATTGCGGATATTCGATGAGGCCGTTTTCGTAGCTCTCTTCGACTCCGCTATCGGGCGCGCCCATTACTCCGGGAAGCAAGCGAATGCAAGCGTCCAGGATTGCCAGGGCCGCAGTTTCGCCCCCTGACAGGACGATATCGGCAAGGCTCACCTCCTCGATCTGCGGATGAGCCTCGAAAATACGCTCGTCGAAGCCTTCGAAACGCCCGCACAGGATCGCGACGCCCGGCCCCTCTGCAATCTCGCGGATCCGCTCCTGCGAGATAGGCTTGCCGCGCGGTGTCATGGCAAGGATCGGCCTGCCCGTGCCCACGCTCTCTATCGCTGGCCCCAGCACATCGGCCTTGAGCACCATCCCCGCTCCGCCGCCTGCGGGTGTATCGTCGACCGTGCGGTGCTTGTCGTATGCGAAATCGCGAATCTGCACGGTCTCGCACGACCAGTCTCCTCGCTCCAGAGCGCGACCTGCCAGCGAGATGCCTAGCGGACCGGGGAACATCTCGGGGTACAGCGTCAGGATTGTAGCGGCAAATGTCATTGCCGCGCCCTAGCTCTAGTAGGGCAGCAATTCCATCCCGTCAGCGCGGAGCCGGACGATTCTCGGCCGGGTACGCAGACAGAAGCTTTGTGACGAAGGTGGATGTGGCCAAGCCAAGGACAAGTAGACCGCTCGCTGCGATCAGATCGGTTCCGTACAAGGTGACGCTGTTAGCGCCGTCCATCCGCAGCGCTAGTACCCCTGCCAGCGGTGCCGAGCCTGAAAACAGATTTCGCAAACTCGGTCCGATCGCGGGCGAAAGCTTGGCGACCGCGACACTAATTCCTGCGGCCATCGCTGCATATGTAGCGATCAAAAAGGCTGCGTTATCCAACATCGATAGACCCTCCCAAATTCTTTCGTCGTTCCATGATACTCTTTACTGATCGATGGAAGGACTGCTCTATCCAAGTAACACACACATCTGCAACTTGCATGGAAGGTCGGACGGGCACCCAAAGGGAAACCGCGCGTTCATGCCTCAATGAGCCAAACCGTCGACGACTGCATCATAATCGGTGCTGGGCCCGCTGGCCTTACCGCAGCGATCTACCTTGCCCGCTACCATTTAAAAATTCGCATGTTCGACTGCGGTACGAGCCGGGCAAGCTGGATTCCGACCAGCCATAATCATGCGGGTTTTCCGGATGGCATCAATGGTAACGAGCTGCTCGAAAGGATGCGCGAACAGGCCGCGAAATATGGGGCACGGCGCGAACCCAAGCGCGTGACGGATCTTACCAAACCCGACGAATGCTTCACCGTTACCTGCGACGATGAAAGCTATCGATCCCGCACTGTTCTGCTGGCGACAGGGGTAGTCAACAACCGTCCCAAGGGGATCGATGATCAACTCCATAGCGAAGCTATGTCTCGCGGTCTGATCCGTTATTGCCCGGTTTGCGATGGCTATGAAGTGACCGACAAAAATGTCGCAGTAATCGGTACCGGCGACCATGCAACCGCCGAAGCGCAATTCCTGCGCAGCTATACGAAGGACATCACGCTCGTATCACCTCATGGAGATCACGACCTCTCCGATCAGTGCAGCGCTGCACTTGACGATGCCGGGATCGAGCGTGTCGCTGGCCCATGCGGCGGTTTTGACATCGAGAACAGCAAAATCGCGTTCGACACGGCCGATGGACGAATGGAATTCGATTCCATGTATCCCGCGCTTGGCTCGGTCATTCGCTCGGGGCTGGCGAAATCCTGTGGCGCCGATGTAAGTGAAGAAGGGTGCATCGAAGTGGGCGACCATCTGGGAACCAGCGTAAAAGGTCTTTTCGCCGCCGGCGATGTGGTGGTCGGGCTCGACCAGATAAGTCACGCGATGGGACAGGCTGGAGTTGCGGCTACGACGATCCGCAATCATCTCGCAGAGAAAACGCCCCTACGCCGCTAGCCCCGACATTTGATAAACACTGCTCCATCGCCTTCTACGGCCGCCGACCCGATAGTGATCGGGTTATATGCTGCATCGGTCGCAGGTCTCAGGATTGCGACCCCATCAGGTCCGCGGCTTTCCATTGGCAAGTCCTGTCTCGGTTCATCGAGGTCGAGGCGCGGGTAATTACCGAGTACGATCAACGCGCTGTTGTCATGATCCTGAATGGCGGCGTTCATAACGAGACCGCCGGAAGTGCGACGAATGGTGAAATCGGGGTTGTTGCAATTGGCTGAGACGCCTTTTGCCACCCAAGCGCCGGTCAGGTAATTTTCGGTTAGTTCCACACCTCCGGCCCTGGCCGGATCGCGGTCCCGTGCGGGGGGTGCTATGGAGTCGATACGATTGGGCTCGATTGTCCCCTTGCCCTGCTGGCAGATGCTCATTTCCGCTCTGTTTCCGGTTATGCGGACATAATCGCCCGGGCCGAATGCCTCTTCATCAAGCGCAAGCGCCCATGTGTCGCCGTCGGGCGTGCGAATGACCTGGCATTCAACTCCGGCCTCTATGCGCCCTTCGACGGTAATGTCGCCTTCAGCGAGATCCGGTCGATCCATGCGGCCGTCTGCTCCGGCATCGGTCTCGGTGGGCAGATCGGAGTCTTCGCTGGCCGGCTGGCTTTCGGGAGAGCCGCATGCCACCAGCGCAAGCATCAGCGGAAAAGCGAGGGATTTGAGGACGTCGGTCATGTCGGACCAACGGAATGCGGAAGCCAGATGTTCCTATTCGATGAAGTCGCTATTCACGGTCAGGTTCTCACTATCCCAGCCCGGAACGGCCTGCTTGGTCAGAGGAACCATGAACTTCTTGCCATCCGTCTTTTCGATCTCGATTATTTCGGTCGCGCCGAAATTCTCAATGGCACAGACTTGGCCGATTTCGTTACCTGCTTCGGTAACTACGGGCAGACCCAGTAGATCGGAATAATAGAACTCGCCCTCCTCGAGGGAAGGCAGGGACGAGCGAGGGACAGTCAGGACCATACCCCGTAAATTTTCTGCAGCCGTACGATCGCCTACCTCGGCGAAGCGCGCGATAGCGCCGCCCTTGTTGTCGCTGCGGACCTTGGAGAGGGTCAGAGCGCCTTCGTTGAAGCTCTTGTGGGGTTTGAGACCTTCCAGCCCCTCCCCAAACAGCTTCAGACGGACTTCGCCCGCCACGCCATGCGCACCGGTGACGGCTGCCAACGTGACGGGCTTGTCCTGCATCGGAAAGGCTTACTCGGCCTTTTCTTCGGCTGCGTCTGCGGTTTCAGCAGCTTCCGCGCCGGCGCCCTCTTCCTCGGCTGCAGCTTCTTCAGCCGGAGCTTCGGCAGCGGCCTTGGCTTCTTCTTCAGCAGCCTTGGCGGCTTCAGCTGCTTCGGCTTCCTTGGCAGCCTTTTCTTCCGCACGTTCCTTGGCGGCTTCGCCCGGCTCACCCTTCTTCGGGTTGTTGCGCGGTGCACGCTCGAGAATGCCTGCAGCGTCGAAGAAGCGATGGACACGGTCCGAAGGAACCGCACCGACCTTCAGCCAGTGACGCGCACGATCTTCGTCGAGCTTTACGCGCTCGCCCGAATCCTTCGGCAGCATCGGGTTGTAGGTGCCGATCTGCTCGAGATACTTGCCGTCACGCGGGCTGCGCGAGTCCGACACGACGATACGGTAATAAGGACGCTTCTTCGCGCCACCGCGCGACAGACGAATTGCAACTGCCATTTTACTTCACCTTTCGAATGTAAATATCGGTAATCTAGTTATTTCTTGTTCAGAATATCGCGCAGCTCAGGGGGCAGCGTATCGGGATCCACGGAAGGACCCTTTCCGCCACTGCCGAGACCCGGAAGGCCGCCCATCGGGCCTGGGCCACCCGGACCGCCGAGACCCGGCATGGCGGCACCCAGACCGCCTTTGCCGAACAGCGCGCCGAGGCCCTTGAGCCCGCCCATCTTCTTGATCTGCTTCATGGCCTTGGACATTTCCTGATGCATCTTGAGCACCTTGTTCACGTCCTGCACCTGTGTTCCCGAACCTGCCGCCACGCGCTTCTTGCGCTTGGCATTGAGCAGCTTGGGCAATTTGCGTTCCTTGGGTGTCATCGAACCGATGATCGCATCCATGTGAACGAGGACCTTGTCGTCCATCCCGCTCGACGCCATCGCTGCCTTGGCCTTCTTCATGCCCGGCATCATTCCTGCCAAAGCGCCGAGGCCGCCCATGCTCTGCATCTGCTTCAACTGCATGCGCAGATCGTCGAGGTCGAACTCGCCCTTCGCCATCTTCTTGGCGAGCGCTTCAGCCTCTTCTTCCTTGATCGCGGTTGCTGCGCGCTCGACCAGCGACACGACATCGCCCATGCCGAGGATGCGCCCGGCCACGCGCTTGGGATCGAAGGCTTCGATCGCATCGAGCTTTTCGCCGGTACCGGCAAACTTGACCGGCTTGCCGGTGACATAGCGCATCGACAGCGCCGCACCGCCGCGGGCATCGCCGTCCATGCGGGTCAGCACCACGCCGGTTAGCGGAACTTCGCCGGTGAAACTCTGCGCGACGTTGACCGCGTCCTGACCGGTCAGGCTATCGACCACCAGCAGCACTTCGGTGGGCGAGGAGACGGCGTTGATCGCCTTCATCTCGGCCATCAGCGCTTCATCGACATGCAGGCGGCCCGCAGTATCGAGCAGCAGCACATCGGACGCGGCCAGCCTGGCGGCTTCCATGGCGCGGCGGGCAATGTCGACCGGTTGCTGGCCAGCTACGATGGGCAGCGTGGCCACATCGACCTGCTCGCCCAGGATCTGGAGCTGTTCCTGCGCCGCCGGACGATTGACGTCGAGCGAGGCCATCATGGCCTTCTTGCCGTGTTTCTCACGCAGCAGCTTGCCGAGCTTGGCGGTCGTGGTCGTCTTACCCGAACCCTGCAGACCGACCATCATGATGACGACCGGCGGCTTGGCGTTGAGATTCAGTTCGCGCGGTTCGGCATCTTCGCCGTCGCCGCCGAGCATTTCGACCAGCTCGTCATTGACGATCTTGACGACCTGCTGACCAGGCGTGACCGATTTGAGGACTTCCGACCCGATCGCCTTTTCGGTGACCGCATCGATGAAGCGGCGCACGACGGGCAGCGCGACGTCGGCTTCGAGCAGCGCGATACGCACTTCGCGCATGGCTTCGCGAACATCGTTCTCCGACAGCGAGCCACGGCCCTTGAGCTTGTCGAAGACAGTACCGAGCCGGTCGGACAGATTGTCGAACATATGTGTTCTACTCCTTGCCGACACGACATGCCGGATTAAACGCGAAAAACGCCGGCGGACGAAAACTCGTCGGCCAGCGTGGGGACAAACCCCTATGAAACCCAAACGTCAGCCCGGGTGTGGTGGAAGCAAGCCGCAGCCGTCGCCACGACCTGCTACCATCAAATCCGGGCAAATGGTGGAGCCTAGCGGGATCGAACCGCTGACCTCTACAATGCCATTGTAGCGCTCTCCCAGCTGAGCTAAGGCCCCGAACCATTTTCAACTGATGCATCCTGGGAGGTGCATCACCCTTGCGGGAGGCGCCCAATATAAGCAGCCCTCCCGCAATGCAACAGCTAATTTCAAGCTAAATCAGCTTTCGTCGGCGTCGTCGTCGTCGCCCTTGGATTTGGTTTCGACACCAAGGTCGTCGTCACCGCCGAGGTCGACTTCATTGTCCGGCGAATCATCGTCTTCGTCGATGTCGATATCCAGATCGTCGTCGTCATCGCCGCCCAGATCGGAATCGGCTTCGCCCTTCTTGTCCTTCTTCTCTTCCTCGGCGAGGATCGGCTGCTTGGACTTGAGCACGGGCTCGGGCGACCACTCTTCACCGCATTCGATGCAGGTGACGGGATCGTCCTTGTTAAGATCGTAGAAGCGGGTGCCGCAGTTCGGGCAGGTGCGCTTGGTGCCCCATTCAGGTTTGACCATGTGTAATCCTTGGATACTGGCCCCGCCGACCGGCGAGACGGAAAAATCTTGGCTAAAGTTGGACTCCATCCGCCTAAAGTAAAGGGGGAGGAATCGACAGCGCGCGCGCCTTGCCAGAAGGTATGTGCCCTGTCAAAGCGCACGGCCTATTCCACGCCCAGCTTCAGGACCTGATTTGACCGCACATCGCTTCCTACCCTCCGGACCATTGACCGGTCGCATCCGCGTACCCGGCGATAAATCGATCAGCCACCGTGCCCTGATGTTCGGTGCGCTGGCTGTCGGACGCAGCCGCATCACCGGTCTGCTCGAAGGCGAGGACGTGCTCGCGACCGCAGCCGCCTTGCGGGCAATGGGCGCCGTAATCGACAAGGATGGTGACGACTGGATCGTGAACGGCGTCGGTGTCGGCATCCTGCTGCAACCGGAAGCGGCTCTGGAAATGGGCAACTCCGGCACCTCGACGCGGCTTTTCCTGGGCCTTCTTGCCAGCCACGGTATCACGGCCACCTTCACCGGCGATGCCAGCCTGTCGAAACGCCCGATGGGCCGCGTCATCGATCCGCTTTCACAGATGGGCGCGAAGTTCACCTCCTCACCCGATGGCACACTGCCGCTGATGATAGAGGGCCTTCAGCCCGCAGTCCCGATCTCGTACCGCCTTCCTATCGCCAGTGCACAGGTGAAGAGCGCCGTCCTGCTTGCCGGCCTCAATACTCCGGGCATCACCACGGTCATCGAACCCGTTCCCACCCGCGATCATACCGAGCGTATGCTGCGCGGTTTCGGTGTCGATGTGCAGGTCGAAGAACAGGATGGCGAGCGCACTATAAAGATCAACGGCCCTTGCGATCTGGCGCCTTGCGACATCACTGTGCCGGGCGACCCGTCCTCCGCAGCCTTCTTCGCAGTGGCTGCCAGCATCGTGCCCGGCAGCGATTTGGTCATCGAGAATGTCGGGCTGAACCCGACACGCAATGGCATTTTCCGCGCACTTGCCCAGATGGGGGCAAAGATCGATTATCTCGACGAACGCGAAATAGGCGGCGAGCCGGTAGCGGATCTGCGCGTTCGCCAGGCATCGCTAAGGGGCGCCGAGATCGATCCCGCAATCGCGCCAAGCATGATCGACGAATTTCCCGTGCTCTTCGTTGCCGCCGCAATGGCCGAAGGAACCACCGTCACCAGCGGCCTTGAAGAACTTCGCGTGAAGGAAAGCGACCGGCTGTCGGCGATGGCGGCCGCTCTCAGGCTCTCCGGCGTCGAGCTGGAAGAACGCGAGGATGGTCTCACAATACACGGCAATGGCGGCGCTCCCTTGCCGGGCGGCGGCCCGGTCGTAACCCAACTGGATCACCGGATCGCCATGAGCATGGCTGTCGCCGGTCTCGTGAGCAAAAGCGGTGTGGAACTCGACAGCGCCGAACCCATCGCGACCAGTTTCCCCAACTTCATCGAACTTCTGAAAGAGGCTGCTTCGTGATCAATCTCGATTGGGCGAGCCTTGTCGGCTTCGTTGGCACCGCCTGCATCATCGGCGCCTACGCCTATCTCACCTTCAAGCAGAACCCGAACCCCTTTATTCTTCACGGGACGAACCTGGCCGGGGCTGCCCTCCTGACGGTCTCCCTGATTGTTCACACCAACTGGCCCAGCCTCGTTCTCGAAGGCTTCTGGGCTGCCATAGCGATCTTCGGAATTGCAAAGGCGGTTCGCACCGGCCGTAAAGGACAGGAGCGCGAAGCATGATTATCGCCGTCGATGGCCCCACCGCTTCGGGCAAAGGTACGATTGCGAAGGCGCTGGCCGCCCATTTCGGCCTGCCACATCTCGATACCGGACTGCTGTATCGCGCCGTGGGCCGGCAGGTCTTCCTCGACGGCGGCAATCCCGACGACGGCGGGGATGCATTGGCAGCCACAAGCTTCCCCGACAGCCTGCTCGACGATCCCCACCTCAGAACGGAGGAAACGGGCGGTATGGCAAGTCGCGTGTCGATCCACCCGGCCGTTCGGCAGGCTCTTTTCGATCGGCAGCGCAGCTTCGCTACGCAGGAACGTGGCGCTGTGCTGGACGGGCGCGATATCGGCACGGTCATTGCGCCCGAGGCGCCTGCCAAGCTCTTCATTACCGCCAGTGTCGAGGCACGTGCCCAGCGCCGCTTTCTGGAAATGCAGGAGCGCGGCGTGGAGGTCACTCTGGCCGCGATCGAGGATGATTTGCGTCGCCGCGACGAGCGTGACCGCAATCGCGAGGTCGCCCCGCTGGTTCCTGCACCCGATGCAATGGTGATCGACACCAGCGCCCTGTGCAAAGACGCGGCGATTGCCGCCGCGATCGAAGCGGTCACGAGCGCTCTCAGCACCACCTAGCCAAAACTTTGTGGAACATGAATTGTGGCGAAAGGTTGTCTTGCCAGGGGCAGCTGGGGCTGTGCCTTAACTGGGAAAGGGAAACCTATGAGATTTCTATCGATCATCGCCCTTGCGGGCGCACTTGCCGCTTGTGGCTCGAACCCTTCGGACGAAGCGGAAACCACCCCTGAAGAACAGGGCCAGATGACCGAAGAGGCCACTCTTGATGACAAGGCCCTTGCCGCTCTCCAGCAGTGCGAGCAGGTCGAGCCGAGCTGCGGCATGGATGGTGAAAGCTATCTGGTCTTCCCCGATGTGACATCGGTTGCGTTGGGTGTTGGCGGCGAAGGCGGCGAAGGCGCGCTGATCCGCAACGGCCAGGTCGTTGATTATTACAATATGGGCGAAGCCAGCATCGGCCTGCAGGCCGGTGTCTCGGCAGCGTCCTATGTCTTCAAGATGCCGAACCAAGAAGCGCTGGCCGAATTCGAAGATGACGGCGAATGGAGCATCGGTGCCGAAAGTTCGCTGGTTATCGCCAATGCGGATGCCAATGCCGCAACCGAAACCGCCGGCGACCAAACGGTCCTCTACGTCTTCAACGCAGAAGGTCTGATGGCAGACGTCAGCGTAGACGCCATGCGCATCTGGAAGGACGAGAATTCCGCTTCGGATGAAAACATGGAAACCGGTATGACGGAAACTACCGACAGCTGATCGGCAGATCACTATCCTGAGATGAGACCGGGGGCCGGATGGCTTCCCGGTCTTTTCTTTTGGTCCCTGCCCTTTACCCCTTTCCTACATTGGGCTCTCGGTGCAAGCAAGCACTCTATGACCACCACCCTGCCCTTAAATCCTGAGATTTGCGCGCCTTTGGCGGCTTTTACGCGGGATCGCTTTTTTCTCCCTGGACCGTGCTCCATGTGCTCCATCCTGTAGGACTTGCCCGCCAATTACCTTGCTTTTGCGCGGTGTTTGGACTAGGCGCGCGGCCGTTCTCGCAAAACCGATCGGATTCGCAGGAACCTTCGCGCTGGCACCCGGCCTCGCGGAGATCACGGCCCTCTTGCCCCGTTGGCCCGAGCAATGGTGTTCGGAGACGGGTAAAGACCCCGGTAAAACCGGTGGCCGGTAGCAAACGTTAGTTAGGACTACTCACCTCATGGCAACCTCAGCCAATCCCACCCGCGACGATTTCGCCGCAATGCTCGACGAGCAGCTCGGCGGCGCCGATGACGGCGGTTTCGAAGGCCGCGTCGTCAAGGGCACCGTTACCTCCATCGAAAATGGCATGGCCCACATCGATGTCGGCCTGAAGAGCGAAGGCCGCGTCGACCTCAAGGAATTCATGCGCGGCGAAGACGAGCACGGCCTCGAAGTCGGCTCGGAAGTCGAAGTCTTCGTCGACCGCATCGAGAACGCCGACGGCGAAGCCATGCTGTCGCGCGACCGTGCACGCCGCGAAGCTGCATGGGACAAGCTTGAAAGCGAATTCGGCGAAGGCAAGCGCGTCGAAGGCCGCATCTTCGGCCGCGTCAAGGGCGGCTTCACGGTCGACCTCGACGGCGCCGTGGCCTTCCTGCCCGGTTCGCAGGTCGACATCCGTCCTGTACGCGATGTCACCCCGCTGATGGACATGGCTCAGCCCTTCCAGATCCTCAAGATGGACCGCCGCCGCGGTAACATCGTCGTTTCGCGTCGTGCGGTTCTCGAAGAAACCCGTGCAGAACAGCGCAGCGAACTGATCGACAAGCTGGCCGAAGGCCAGGTCATCGATGGCGTGGTCAAGAACATCACCGACTATGGCGCCTTCGTCGACCTCGGCGGTATCGACGGCCTGCTGCATGTCACCGACATGAGCTACAAGCGCGTCAACCACCCCAGCGAAATGATCGAAATCGGCCAGACCGTGACCGTCCAGATCATCCGCATCAACGAAGACACCCAGCGCATCAGCCTCGGCATGAAGCAGCTGGAATCGGATCCGTGGGATGGCGTCGCAGCCAAATACCCGGTCGGCATGAAGATGACGGGCACCGTCACCAACATCACCGAATACGGTGCATTCGTCGAAATCGAGCCAGGCATCGAAGGCCTGGTCCACGTTTCGGAAATGAGCTGGACCAAGAAGAACGTCCACCCGGGCAAGATCGTCTCGACTTCGCAGGAAGTCGAAGTCATGGTCCTCGAAGTGGACAGCGAGAAGCGCCGCATTTCGCTCGGCCTCAAGCAGGCCCAGCGCAATCCGTGGGAAGAATTCGCCGAAGCGCACCCCGTTGGCGCCAAGGTTACCGGCGAAGTCAAGAACGCCACCGAATTCGGCCTGTTCATCGGCCTTCCGGGCGACGTCGACGGCATGGTCCACATGTCCGACATCGCATGGGGCATCTCGGGTGAAGACGCCCTCGCCCTGCACCGCAAGGGTGAAGAAGTCGAAGCTGTGGTTCTCGATGTCGACATCGACAAGGAACGCATCAGCCTCGGCATGAAGCAGCTCGAAAAGGGTGCTCCGAGCGAAGCCGGTGCTTCGAGCGACGTTCGCAAGAACCAGGTCGTCACCGTCACCGTTCTCGAAGTCCGCGATGGCGGCCTCGAAGTTCAGGTCGGCGAAGATGGCGCAACTGGCTTCATCAAGCGTTCGGACCTCGGCCGCGATCGTGACGAACAGCGTTCGGATCGCTTCCAGCCAGGCGCGAAGATCGATGCCATGGTCACCGGTTTCGACCGTTCGAAGAAGCCTACCTTCTCGATCAAGGCGCGTCAGATCGCCGAAGAGAAGGAAGCGGTTGCTCAGTTCGGTTCGTCGGACTCGGGTGCATCGCTCGGCGACATCCTCGGCGAAGCGCTGAAGAAGAAGGAAGACTAAGCTCTTCCCACCCGTTCAAGGGTAATCAGGAAGGCCCGCTTGCGACCATCGCAGGCGGGCCTTTCCTACATGGGCACTCCACCCTACATTGGCGTCCATGCTTGAAATCCATCAATTCCCCTGCCTGTCCGACAATTACGGCTTCCTCGTTCACGATCCCGACAGCGGACAGACTGCTGCGATCGATACGCCCGATGGAGATGAATATCTGCGCCAAGCCAAGGCCAAGGGTTGGACCATTTCGCAGATCTGGAACACGCACTGGCATCCCGATCATGCTGGCGGGAACAAGGTCATTGTCGAGCAGACAGGCGCCAAGGTAATTGCTCCTCAAGAAGTCGAGAAGCTTTCACCTATCGACACGATCGTGACGCAGGATGACGTGGTCACGATCGGACAGCATGAAGCCCGGGTGATCGATGTATCGGGCCATACGAATGGCCATGTCGCTTTCCATTTTCCGGCAGATGGCATCGCATTCGTCGGCGATAGCGTCTTCGCGCTCGGCTGCGGCAGGATGTTCGAAGGCGAACCGCAGCAGTTCTGGAAGAGCCTCGATCGCATCCGCCAGTTGCCAGACGAAACCGTGCTCTATTGCGCGCACGAATATACGCAGGCCAATGCCAGATTCGCCCTTCACGCCGACCCCGATAATGAGGCGCTTCAGGCGTACGCGCAGGAAATCGACAATAAGTGCGACCGCGGCCAAGCTACTGTGCCGACAAAACTCGGGCGGGAACTCCAAACAAACCCGTTCCTGCGCGCTGATCGGCCTGAACTTCAATCGAGGTGGGGTGGCGATACACCGGCGGAAACCTTCGCCGCCTTGCGCTCGGCCAAGGACAGTTTCTGAGTAAAACGGCTTGTCCGGGGCAGTACCGAGATGGTGCGCCCTGTACGAACTGGAGGGTGGCGATAGGCTTTCAGGCTAAAACGAAAAAGGGCAGCCCTATGGCCGCCCTTATCTTTCCCATTCGAAGGAGCCGCTAGATCCCAGCGATCAGATCGTCCGTCAAAGCCTTGTCTGCTTCAGCACTGTGCTTTTCCGCGATCAGCTTGCGGCTGGCACCAGTTGCTGCAGAAACAGCGCGATTGCGAACGTCCTGCACGGCTTCGCGTTCAGCGGCGGCAATCTTGTCTTCCGCCATGCGCTTCCGGCGCTCGACCATTTCCTTGCTGTCGGCTTCGGCCTTCTCAAGGATCACATCCGCCTCGGCTTGAGCCTTTACGAGCATGGCCTCAGCGTCCTTTTCCGCGCTGGCGATCTTGTCGGCATATTCCTTGCGCAAAGCTTCCGCTTCGGCTCGCAGAGCCTTGGCTTCTTCCAGCTGTTCCTTGATCGCTGCGATCTTGCTGTCGAGCCCGCCCCCGATGGACTTATGAGCCTTGGCGCCGAAAATGGCGATCAGGAACAGCACCAGCATAGAGATCGAAACGACCTGAAACGGGGCAAGGCCCCAGAGTTCAGGCTCAGCATGGGTTCCAGCACCGCCGTGACCAGCCTCGGTAAAAACCTCGGGAGCATCGGACGCGAACACTTCGGGTGCTTCGTTCGTGGCAGGGTTAGCCATGAGCCATCTGCTCCTTTACCGCTTTGGTAGCGACAGGCTTGGTCACCTTTACGCCAGCAAGCGTCTTGACGATGTCTTGTGCCGCCTCGACTGCCACAGCCTCTACTTCCGTCAGTGCGGCAGTACGGGCCTCGGCAATGCGAGCTTCAGCTTCAGCGAGCTTTTTATCGATGCGTCTCTGCGCTGCCTTGAGTTTGGTAGCGGACTTGGCCGCACCCTCGTCCTTTGCTTTGGCAACGATAGCCTGCGCAGCTGCACGGTTTTCGTTTTCCTTGACCCGCCAGGCTTCTTCCTGCTCGTCGGCAGCATCTCTCGCTGCCTTTGCAGCGGCGAGGTCCGCAGCAATCTGACCGTCACGCTGAGCAACGGTATCCATCACCTTGGGTACCATACCCTTGCCGATGACGAAGAAGGTGATTCCGAAGAACACGAGCAGCCAGAAAACCTGACTGGACCATGTTTCGGCAAGCTGTGCTATCTGGGGCATTGCAGCTCTCGAAAAGCGGGAAAGAAAAAGCTTGGGGCCGGTCAGGCGAACCCGACCGCCCCCGAAACGTAATTCGTGCTGTTAGGCTACGAAAATCAGGATCATGGCAACGACGAACGCCAGCAGGCCGAGAAGCTCGGCAGCGGCGAAGCCGATGAACAGACGACCCTGCTGACCGTCGGCAGCGCCCGGATTGCGCAGCGCGCCTTCAAGGTACTTAGCGAACACGTTACCCACGCCCAGCGATGCGAGACCAGCGCCAACAGCAGCGAGACCGGCTCCGAGCAGCTTTGCAGCTTCCATTTCCATGACAAACTCCTTTGGAAAAACTTATGTATTGATGACTTAGTGAAGATTCTCAGCGTCGTTTATGTATAGCGACGTCAGAAGAGCGAAAACGTAGGCTTGGATACCTGCAACGAGCAGTTCGAGCGCACAGATGCCTATCATTAGCAGGAAAGCTGGAAGCCCCACCACCAATCCGAAGGTTGCGCCTGCATTTGTGCCGTCGATCACGAAGCTCGAAAGCACTTCGAGCAAGACGTGACCAGCCATCATAGCCACGAAGAGACGCAGGCCGAGGCTGAATGGGCGAACCATGAATGAAATGAATTCGATAGGCGCAAGAATAGGGATCATCGGCAGCGGCGTGCCTTCAGGCACGAAGAGCGAGAAAAAGTGCAACCCATGCTTGTAGAAGCCAACCAGCAGAACGATCGAGAAGCTGATGATTGCGAGAACACCAGTCACTGTGAAATGGCTGGTGAATGTAAACGGATGGACACCCACTATTCCGAGGGGCAGCAAGCCAAGCACGTTGGCAAAGAGGATGAACATGAAAAGGCTGAAGACATAAGGCACGTATTTGCGCCCGGCCTTGCCAATGTTCGCCTCGAGCATGTTATCGATGAAGCCAGTGAAGCTTTCCACCATCATCTGCCAGCGACCGGGCACGAGTTCGCGCCGCATACCGCCGATCATAAACGCAAACAGCGCCACTGTGGTGATCAGCATCCACATTGCTGAGTTGGTGAAGGCGATATTGTAACCGGCCAGCTCCCAGCCTTCCGAGCCGCCAAGCGGCTGGATGGTGAACTGGTACATCGGATCGACTTTGGCCTGTTCGGCTGCCACGTCTCTCTAATCCTTAAATCCTGTAACGAAAGCCCCACTCCTCACCGAGGATTATGTGTCGGGACCCTGGTTTGCCGCGCGGATAACATTTCTGAAGGCGACGATGATCCCAAGGAACAAGCCAACCAACAGACCCCAAGGATTGGTATCGGTAAAATATCCAATGGCATAACCGATGACCGAACCTCCCAGAAGTCCACCAAGCAAATCGGCCAGTACACGGTTGCCGCTACGATAATTCGCATCGGCCCCGGAACCAGTCTTGCGGTTACGCTGTTCTTCGCGCTGCTGGGCGGCACTAAGCCGCTTTTCCAGCGCATCGATCCGCGCATCCTCCTCGATGGATTTCCGTGCGGGTTCGTCGTCGCTCATGCCTTACTCCTTCAAAGGGTTTGCGCGGCACGCGCAGGGACTTGCCCGCCAAGGGCGCGGCCCCCTTAGATGGGGGCTATACCTGAGTCAACACAGGCGGCGCTGCCCGCCCCGTCACGTGACAAAAAAGCCTCCGTCCAGCGAGCACTGGAGGAGGCTTTCGGAAATTAAGACAGATACTCAATCAGGGGCAGCGCGAGTCCCGCATCGGAGCAGCGCTGGTTCGCGTTTGCCAGCTACCGTCCGGCGCCTGATATTTTTCGCCGGGCTTAGTTGCGAGAATGGCTTGGCAACCGGCAGTTAACGCATACTCTTCAAGAGTAGCGCTGGTCGCCTTCGCCCGCTCCGAATAAACTGCGCGCCGCTTGATATTAATGTCGTTCACGATCCGACGCAGTTCCGTCGTCTCGCCGCCCACAATTCCGAGATAGCCGTCCATCTTCTCGCCCACTTGGCCAGAAGAACGCGCTGCAGCATAAGCAGGATCACGTTGTGCATAGAGCGGAGCTGCAACACCACCTAGAGCGACAGCGAATGCAGCTGACGAAAGCGCGGCTCTGAAAAATTTCTTGCTCATAATTCTACCTATCAGAAAATATCCGAATTTTCTTCAATCGTATTGCCAGCATCTTCTGCGAGCCGATAGATCACTTCCTGCCGAATGTTCACGTTAAGCTCTATCACGATCGGTTCAGTAGGCGCCTCTACCGTTACGCAACCCCACAGAGCGAGCGAACCAACGCTTAAGGCCAAGAATTTTGGACCCACGGCTATATTTGTTTCCTGCATGCCGAAACTACTCGCATGCTGGAGTACAGCGGTCAATTTCGGTTCACTCATAGGTCTCATTCACTTTCCTGATCCTGAATGGCAGTATTCTCCGAGGCGATGTCGTCCGAATCGTCTTCTGGGCCAGCCTCCTCGCCGGTTATTGATCGACGCAGAAACCGTGTACCGTCGTCGCTTAACAGACCAAGCTCTCGGGGATCACGAACAGACGCCGGATCGTACATCGATTTTAATGAAGTGATCAGTTGATAGAATTGCGCACGAATGTTGATCCGGAACTGGATCGGAAGCTTGGCGAGTTGTCTCGTAATGAAGTTGCTCTTCGTTCCCTCCCCCTGCTGCACACCATCAAAACGCACCTGCGTCACGATTTCACCAGTCAGCGGACCGTTCATTACCAATCGCATTTGGGAATAATCGAGGCTACGAAGTGCATCGAAGGCGAAGTTGGCGATAGTCGACAAATCTTCGTATGTCAGATCGCCGACATAAGAGATATTTCCGCCGGGCGGTCGAGAAATCAGCACACCCTCTTCAATCCGGCCATTTCCGTCCTTGTCGAAAATGATGGGTAGCGCACCGTCGAAAATTCCTGTGGCCGAAAGGTTCTCAAGATCCATCTCGGCAACGAACTGGGCTGCATCGAGACCTACAATCTCGAAAACGTAACTGCGTTCTTCGCTTATCCCCAGGTTGAGATCGACATCACGCAGAATTAGGGTGCCGCCCATGAACGGCCACTGCCCACCCTGAACTGCCAGCAATTCGCCGCGCTCCAGCCTGAACACAACTTCGCCTTCGGTTACCTCGATGCCGGGGTTCACGGAAGCGACGCTGATCTTTTGGTCTGGTGCGGTAGTCAAACCGATGAGATCGGTAAATTCCACCGTACCGCTCGCGCCCTTCACCGGGCCAAAAGCTGCTGCGAAATCGAGATCGTCGGAAGAGAAGCTACCAGTGCTGGTCACTCCTCCGCTGGGAGTCCATTCGATGACGCCCCCTCCCCTTATCAACCCGCGTGCATTGGCGACCACGCCACGAGCCAGAATGCTAACGTCTTCGAGTTGAAGCTTTTCATCGAACCGAAGGTCATCGACGTCCAAATTAGCCCGGCCGCTGCCCGTGCCAAGATTATGCCGGACACCAGCTGTCGTTATGATCCGGTCCGATTGCGGATCTCTGAGGTCGGCTGTGGCATCAATTACATTATCGATTAGCGTAAGCGAGGCCCCTCGCGCGATCAACGGCTCGAATCGCTGCGGACTTTCACGGTCGACTAGGTTGAAAGATGCGTCCGAGATTGAAGCCCGTCCCTCGGCATATTTCCATGAGCCGGATGTTTCTTTGAGATTCATCGGCACCGATGCCAAAGCGATCTCGGCGCCGGCGAACGTACCTTCGATGTCATCGCCAATGCGAGCATCAATATCGGACACGAAAAACCGGCTCGCAGTTGCATCCGGTCCTAGCGTGATTTCAACTTTATTCGCTTTAAGAACGCCTGGGTAAGCGAAGCCAACACGCCCACTTGAAAGCCGCAAGGGTGTACTTCCCAGGGAACCAGCTAGGTCAAGGGAAGGCGCTCCGGCCGCAAATTTCAGCTCCCCCGCCCTGTACTGCAACATTGGCTTTCGGGTCGGAGGGCAAAGCGTTAGCCCCGGTCCTGCAATATTCAGTTGAGCGAAGCGAAGGCGGCGGAAGGATAAGCTCGTGCATTCCTGCCAGAGTGTCAGATTACCGCCTGACGACCAGTTCCCTTCGACCGGCAGTTGAAGCCGGTCCACAGCTCCGCCCGGCAGTGGACCGGTCGCTTCGATGTTCCCTGAGAAAGCCAGCGCGCCGCGTTGATCCTGATTAATTTGTATGCGCGGAATGGCCAGGCTGGAACCACTAGCATCGTATTTTGCCATGCTGAGCGAGAAAAGAGAATTGCCTATGCCGGATCGCTCCATCCTTCCCCTGATCCGCGGAATGCCCGGACCACCAGTGGCAATATTTCCTGATAGCTGCCCTGGCGCCTGATCCCGAGCGGAATATTCCGCTCGGGAAAGAGATGCCAAACGCACGCCGCTTCCGCCCCGCAATTCGGCTTGGGGAATTGAAAGGACGAAATCCCTTCCGTCTGATCGGAGACGCAGGCTGGCATTGAGCGAGCTGCCGCGAGTTTGCGCTTGGAGCGCCCCACCAATGCGGCGAACAATGGGTTCAAGAAAAGTGCCACCTCCCGCATTGGCGAGCTCTGAAACGGAGCTACGAAGTGTTCGTCCCAATCGCAGGCCGTTGCCTTCTACATCCGCCTCAATATCTAGTGCCCCGAAGTTGTCGCGAGCTAGAACTCTCCCTTTCGCCGTCAGAATGGCTGAAACTGCCTGAGGAGTTTCGACCCCGCGCAAAGCGAATGCATAGCGCGCGGTTGCATTCTTGCCTCTTATTTGCGCACGCACGGTCCCCGATATGGATTGCGCGGTATTGAGCCCCGATCTCGCTCGATCAGAAGCCATTCGGGCTTCTAGCGCAGGGTCGGACAATCGTTCATCGGCCGACACATTGAGCTCGGCGTTCAGATTTTCTACCTCGACCCCTGATTCGGAACAGACGACATGAGTCCCGCGCATCGGGCCGCGGAAAGCGGGCTTTTTGGATGAGGTCGTGAGCTGTCCGTACAGTGTCGCATCGGCTATATGGCATCCGGCGATCAAAAGGTCAGGCGCGGTGGCAGCTAACATGCCGGAAAAGCCATCCGCAATATTGCCTTCCCCCGTTAATTTTAGGCCCACTGGCCCGTAACCCGATTCGATAAGTCCGCGCCCATCACGGATTGCAATGTTGGCGTCAGGAAGGCCTGACTGAGTATCCTTGTTCCCAAACAGCACATTGTCGAGCGCTCCGAAACTCAGCGTTCCGTCGGTGAAGCGACCATACAAGCGAGGTTCTACGAGGGTGATCTGATCAACTTCCGGAAGGCCCAGGCGATGGCGCAACCGTACGATAACGCGCCTAGCGGTGAGATCCGGCGCACTGGCGTCACCTATCACCAGATCGGAAATAATCTGGGTCTGTCCACCAACTCGCTCGATCTGGTACGTTGCCGGAAGGTCATTGGCTTCCAACTGCTCGGCAATAATGTTGTCGGCGATTGCTATGCGGTTCGACCATGCGAGCACTGCCATGACGATGAGCGCAAGAACGACAAGCGCAGGCACGACCCACCGCTTTTTGCGCCAGCGTGGCCTCTCACTCACAAGTTGACCCTCGGAACCGTCCATTGAATCCCGCACTTGCGCGTATTGCCCCTCAGAGGCAATGCAAGATGTTCAATCGACTTGTGGAGGGAAGAGTTTGTCCGAGGCCGTGAAGAGTTCGGCAAGTCATTCCGGAACAGGGCATAGAATGCGTTTACGGCAACGTCTTCTGAAAGGCGGGCCGGAATCGCTGGCCGACTACGAGTTGCTGGAATTTCTGCTATTTGCAGCGATCCGCCAAGGAGACACTAAACCTCTTGCGAAAAGACTGATCACGCAGTTCGGTTCTTTTTCCGCAGTATTGAGTGCTGCTCCAGCAAGTCTTGCACAGGTTAAAGGTATGGGGGAATCGAGCGCCGCATCGCTTTATGCCGTTTCACTCGCTGCAAGAAGAATGGCCCGGGGCGCTGTGCAGCAGCGGCCTGTGCTTGGTAGCTGGCAGGCCCTGCTCGACTATCTTGCCATCGACATGGGCGAACTGAAGCACGAGCGGGTAAGAGTGCTTTACCTAGACACGCGCAACCGTCTCATTGATGACCATCTTGCTGCGGAAGGTTCGATCGACGAAGCCGCAATTCATCCACGCGAAGTGATCCGCCGCGCATTCGACGTTGGCGCCAGCGCGCTCATACTTGTCCATAACCATCCAAGCGGCGATCCCGAACCTAGCCGAGCCGACATTCAGATTACCAATCAGATAGCAGAAGCTGGTAGGCTGCTGAGCATCACGGTCCACGATCATGTCATTGTTGGCCGCGGCGCCCATGTCTCGTTGAGAGCCAAGGGCCTGCTGGCATAAAAATCCGCCCCATGCCTTTAAATAGGCGAGCGAACCTTGTCACCGAGCGTTAGCCTCTCTAGCGGGTCGCGGCAGATCCTCGCCAAATTCGGAGTCCAAGATGGTCCCCCGCTACGCCCGCCCCGCCATGACAGCCATTTGGGAACCGGAGGCGAAATATCGCATCTGGTTCGAAATCGAGGCGTACGCCACCGAGAAGCTCGGTGAACTGGGCGTGGTCCCCAAGACTGCGGCAAAAGCACTTTGGGACTGGTGGGCGACAGATCCGGAGATCGATGTCGAAGCAATCGACGCCATCGAAGCGGTGACCAAGCACGACGTAATCGCATTTCTCACCTGGGTCGCGGAAAACGTGGGCGACGAAGCACGCTTCATGCACCAGGGCATGACGAGCTCCGATGTTCTCGACACCACGCTTGCTGTCCAGCTAGCCCGCTCGACCGATCTTTTGCTCGAAGACATCGAGCAACTTCTCGCCGCGATCGAGCGTCGGGCTCAAGAACACAAATATACGCCGACTATTGGTCGCAGCCACGGCATTCATGCCGAGCCCGTAACGTTCGGGCTCAAGCTGGCTCAGGCATATGCAGAGTTCGATCGCTGCAAGACCCGTCTGCTCGCCGCGAGGGAAGAAATTGCGACCTGTGCGATCTCGGGTGCAGTGGGGACTTTCGCAAATATCGATCCCAGCGTGGAGGAATATGTTGCCGAAAAACTGGGCCTCAAACCCGAACCGGTTTCCACTCAAGTCATCCCGCGTGACCGCCACGCGATGTACTTCGCGACGCTTGCTGTCATTGCCGGAAGCATTGAGCGCCTAGCGGTCGAAGTGCGGCACCTTCAGCGCACTGAAGTTCTGGAAGCAGAGGAGTTCTTTTCGAAAGGGCAGAAAGGATCGAGTGCAATGCCCCATAAGCGCAACCCGATCCTTACCGAAAACCTCACGGGGCAGGCACGGATGATCCGCGCCTATGCTCTACCGGCGTTGGAAAACGTCGCACTTTGGCATGAACGTGACATCTCGCATTCTTCTGTCGAGCGCTTCATCGGGCCAGATGCGACCATTACACTGGATTTCGCCCTCGCAAGGTTGACCGGCGTGGTGGACAAGCTCTTGGTTTATCCAGACCGGATGCAGACCAACATGGATCGTATGGGTGGTCTGATCCATTCTCAACGTGTCCTGCTCGCGCTGACGCAGAATGGTGTAAGCCGCGAAGATGCATATCGCCTCGTTCAGCGCAATGCGATGAAGGTTTGGGAATCCGACGGCAAACTGATGCTTCTCGATCTACTTAAGGCGGACGAGGATGTGACTGCCGCTTTGACCCACGAACAACTCGAAGAGCGGTTCGATCTCGACTATCACTTCAAGCAGGTCGACACGATTTTCGACCGCGTGTTCAGCTAGACGCTGCAGAATTCCGCGACTAGCATCGCTGGCAATTAATTTCGGGGAGACACGCCGTCATGCAATTTGTGCGCACGATACTCTGGGTCCTGCTTCTCGTGGGAATTCTGGCATTTTCATTCGGCAACTGGGACAAGCAGATCGACGTTCGCATATGGCCGGGCATCGTCTGGGACACCCGGGTACCTGCCTTGGTGATCGTCTCTTTCCTTTTCGGTCTCATTCCGATGTGGCTATACTACCGCGGGGTCCACTGGCGACAGTCGCGCCGGATTTCTGCTTTGGAAACGGCGACTTCAAAAATGGTGGCGCCGAAAACAGATACTAAGCCGGTAGCGCCTGTCCGGCCTGAGACCCAGGCCCGAGATATCCCCCCCGAACCTACCAACCCCGTTGATCCCGAGCCTTCCGGAAGATTATGAGCAACCCGATCTATCTTGCTCTCGACATGCCGCGTCTACACGATGCGGTATCACTTGCCGAGAAAACCAAAGCGCATATCGGCGGCGTGAAGCTCGGGCTGGAATTCTTCAATGCCCATGGCGCCCACGGCGTTCATATGCTTACCCAGCTCGGGCTCCCGATCTTTCTCGATCTCAAATTGCATGACATCCCGAACACTGTCGCAGGAGCAATGCAGGCGATTCATGTTCTGGAACCGGCGATCGTTACCGTGCATGCCTGTGGCGGAGTAGCCATGATGGAAGATGCCAAGGCCGCTGCCGGCGAGAACACGAAGGTTGTCGGCGTCACCATGCTTACGAGCCTCGATGAACCAGATCTACGAGCGATGGGCGTTCCCGGCACACCCTATGATTACGTCATGCGGTTGAGCGAAGCTGCCCATCGCGCAGGCCTGGACGGCGTCGTCTGTTCGGGGCACGAAATCAAAGCCGTTCACGAACAGTGGAAGGACGGCTTCTTCGTCGTCCCTGGACTGCGCCCCGAGGGAAGCGTTGTTGGGGATCAAAAGCGTATCGTAACGCCGCGTCAGGCTCGTGACGATGGGGCTAGCGTCCTTGTAATTGGGCGCCCGATCAGCAGGGCCGACGATCCGACCGAAGCCGCACGCGCTATAGAGGCGACCCTCTGAAGGGTCAGCTCATGCAAACGGCCATAAAGATCTGCGGCATTTCAAGCGTGGAAGCGCTCGACGCTTGTATAGACGCTCGTGCCGACTTCTTCGGAATGGTGTTTTTTCCGCTCTCCCCACGCCATGTCGATTTCCATGCTGCGAGCTCGCTGGCAATGCGGGCTGGTTCCCGGATTGGTCGAGTAGGTTTATTTGTTGATGCCGACGACGGAGCGATTGCCGAAGCTGTAAAGGCGGGACGATTGGATGCGATACAGCTTCACGGCTTGGAAAGCCCCGCTCGCTCCGCTCAGATCAAGTCCCGCTTCAACTTGCCCGTCTGGAAGGCGATTGCGGTTTCCACGTCAAGTGATGTGGCACAAGCCGATCATTACCGTGACGCAGTCGACCTGATCCTTTTCGACGCGAAAACACCGAAAGATGCTGCACTTCCAGGAGGGATGGGCCTCAAGTTCGACTGGTCATTGCTTGAAAGCTGGCGTGGCAGGCCCGGTTGGGGCCTCGCTGGTGGACTAACTCCTGGGAATGTCGCCCAGGCGCTTTCAGAAACCCGCGCTCCTTTGGTCGACACTTCGAGTGGCGTGGAGACCAGCCTCGGTTTGAAGGACCCCGCCCGTATCACTGCATTCTGTGCAGCTGCCCGGAAAGCTTGACGCGCGGGGATTTCCTGCTATTCGCGCGCCTTCGCTGATTGGCCCCGCACCCCGGTGAAGCGGTGGCCGCGTAGCATTCTTTAGGAATGCGACGGTGCGATGCCGGGTTGAATGGCCGCCGATGGGGTGGCTCAGCAAATTGAAGGAAAGACTTATGTCGAAGCGCAAGAGCGCCAAGTACAAACTCGACCGCCGGATGGGTGAAAACATCTGGGGTCGCCCGAATTCCCCGGTCAACAAGCGTTCGTACGGTCCCGGCCAGCATGGCCAGCGCCGCAAGGGCAAGATGTCCGACTTCGGCCTGCAGCTGCGCGCCAAGCAGAAGCTCAAGGGCTACTACGGCGATGTTACCGAGAAGCAGTTCAAGCGTACCTACAAGGAAGCGTCGGCCATGAAGGGCGACACCGGTCAGAACCTGATCGGCCTTCTCGAACAGCGTCTCGACATGGTTGTCTATCGCGCCAAGTTCGCACCGACCATCTTCGCCGCCCGCCAGATCGTGAGCCACGGCCACATCTATCTCAACGGTGTGAAGACCAACATCGCCTCGGCCCGCGTCAAGGTTGGTGATGTCGTGAGCCTCGGCAGCAAGGCCAAGGACATGGCTCTCGTCATTGAAGCGCAGAGCCTGCCCGAGCGTGAAATTCCCGATTATGTCGCGCCCGACGGCACCGACAAGGTTACCTTTACTCGCGTCCCGAAGCTCGACGAAGTGCCTTACCCGGTCACGATGGAGCCGAACCTCGTGGTCGAGTTCTATTCGCGCTAAAATTCTCGAAATTCAGACAGCAAAGGGCGGTCCTTCAGGGCCGCCCTTTTCTTTTGTATACGGTTGAACGGTTCGTCGTATTTTCAGATACTTGGCGGAAACCGCATCGTCAGAGCAGCGTTCAAATGACGCTATGACACAGTATCGGTTCGTTACCCGTTCCCGCACCGGCAAATGGTACCCTTCTCTCGCTGACGCGCAACGTCAGGCCAACCGTATTGGTGCAGGTTTTACCGACGCGTTGGGGCAGTTCATTGCCTACCGTGGCACCATCCTCGAAATGCGGGAAAAGAGGTCCAATTGACGCCTAACGGCGGTGAGACCGTTTTAGCGCATAAAAGATCATGATCGCGATGAGAACGGTGATGGCGATACCCCAGAACCAATAGGGGAGCAGCAGGGCTTGTTCGATTTGGGCGGTGTCCGAAAGTTGCTGACGTCCCCCGAGGTTCCCGCCTTCGCTGAACATGTATCCAAAGTCGCGATAGATAGAAATGCATCCCTGAACTCCGAGGAACTGCACTGCTAGGCGTCGATGAGTTACGCGGCTTTTCATTGCGATGATCAGAAGCGTTGTGCCGATTGCAGGTAAGATGATCCATCCTGTAGTCGAACGCACCCAGATGAATGTCGATAGAAGCAAGGCTGCGCCGAGAACCAGTAGCGCGATCTTCGTGGCGCGTTGGGTACGGGACGAAAGAATGAGCAAACAACCGGCCACCGTTGGCCCAAGCAGACCGGCGGCTGCGATACCTGCCTGGGCAAGTCGGGATGGCTGCTCCGAATAATACAGCGCGTAACCGGATCCGTTAGAGAAAATCACCAATCGCTCGAAATGGCTACCAAACGCCATCGCAGCCAGGCCGTGACCCATTTCGTGAAACCAGGTGGCGAGAATACTGAACGGATAGAGAAGATATCCGCCGTAGGGAGAATGCCAGAGAAGGATCGAGATGACCCCGATCATGACGAGCAGCGTAATTTCGCGACGTCCAGCCTCAGTCTTAAAGGATGAGGAACGGCTGCTCATGGTTCGATTTCCTTCCCGTCCCACGCGAAGCATCGCCCGCTATCTCGCTGATCGAGCCCTTCCAAGACATCGAGCAGATAGTGAGCGGCCCTCTCACGAGCGAACAGCTTGCCCTCTGGCACTCCTCGTTGGAAAGGCTGGCTCAGCCCGGTGTCGACAGTTCCCGGATGCAAGCCGACACAAAAAGCTTCCGGTCTCTTGCGCGCCAATTCGACAGACAATGTGCGGATAAGCATATTCAGAGCGGCCTTACTGGCACGGTAGGAATACCACCCGCCCAACCGATTATCCGAAATGCTTCCCACCCTCGCCGACAAGGCCGCGAAACCCGCCTTTCCGCTTTCGTCGAGCAAAGGCAGAAAGTGCTTGGCGATCAGAGCCGGGCCAATGGCGTTGACGGCATAACTGCGGGACATTTCTTCGGCGGAGAGGTGGCGCCAGTCCTTCTCGGGACCTTCTCCTCCTTCATGCAGATATCCGGTTGCCACGATCACAAGATCAAGCGGCCCGTCGCGTGCAGTGAGCTCTGCTGCAGCAGCGATGCTGCTTTCGTCGGTCAGATCCACATAACTTTCGCCAAGAAAGCTTCGGGCAAAACGGCTGACAATCGAGCCACGAGATTCCAGCTCATTCGCGAGCTTCGCGCCAATACCGCCGGAAGCCCCTATAACCGCCGCACGGCGCCAGCTCACTTGGCCGAGTTCCCCAAGTAATCGCTCCGAAAATCACGGGCAAATTTGGCGAAGCGCCCTTCACCGATGGCATCACGCATCGATTGCATCAATTGTTGATAGAACGCGATGTTATGCTCCGTCATTAGCATAGCGCCCAATATCTCTTGTGATTTGACAAGATGGTGCAGATAGGCCCGGGTGTACGTCGAACACGTGTCGCAGCCGCACCGTTTGTCGAGCGGTTCCTGATCTTCCGCAAAGCGCGCGTTCCGCAAGTTCAGAGGGCCATTCCAGGTAAAGGCCTGACCGTTTCGTCCGGATCGGCTGGGCAATACGCAATCGAACATATCAACTCCGCGCTCGACCGCGCCGACCAGATCGTCGGGCTTGCCAACCCCCATGAGATAACGCGGGCGGTCCTCCGGAAGCTGGCCAGGTGCGAAATCAAGCGTAGCGAACATTGCCTCCTGGCCCTCGCCGACAGCCAAGCCGCCAATGGCATACCCATCGAAACCGATGTCGCTCAGCTTTTCGGCGCTGATCTTCCTGAGCTCCTCGTCCAATGCGCCCTGCTGAATTCCGAACAGCGCGGAACTTTCGGCATGCTCTCCCCCGCTGTCGAAACCTTCACGGCTACGTTTAGCCCAGCGCATGCTCATCTCCATGCTCGCCGCGATTTCGTCTCGAGGTCTGTCTGCGCGAGGACACTCATCAAATGCCATGACGATGTCACTGCCGAGCAGGCGCTGGATTTCCATGCTCCGCTCGGGCGTCAGCATGTGTTTCGAGCCATCGATATGGCTGCGAAACTCCACACCCTTTTCCGTGAGGTTCCTGAGATCGGACAGACTCATGACCTGATAGCCACCACTGTCTGTGAGTATCGGCCTTGGCCAGTTCATGAATTTATGCAGGCCACCCAACCGTGCGACCCGTTCCGCCCCCGGCCTCAGCATGAGATGATAGGTGTTACCCAGTATGATGTCCGCGCCGGTCTCGCGAACTGTCTCGGGCTTCAATGCTTTGACGGTAGCGGCAGTACCTACCGGCATAAACGCTGGAGTACGGATGTCACCGCGCATCATGCGGATCGTGCCCGCACGCGCCGCGCCATCCTGCGCATGAATATCGAATTTGAAACGTTGCATAATTAAAAGCCGTAAACGACCGTGAACCGGGTCGATGTGTCGGTAGACACAGAATTCGCGGGCGGATTGCTGTTATAGTCCAGCGCGTAGGAAAGACGGGACCGCAGGTGCTGTGTGATGCGATAATCCAGCCCACTAACCAGATTTACACTGGTGTTGTTACCGTCCACGAGGACCTGAACTTCGCCCCCTCCTTCGGCAACCGCATTGGCATCCTGCGTAAATGTCAGGCCATCCACAAATTGCCAGTCGAAATCGGCGCCAAACAACCCTGCGATCCTGCTCGCACTGCCGCCATCGGTAAAATCGGTAAGCCGCCAGGCCGGGCCTGCCTTTACCGAAAGTTTCAGGCCTTCCTGATCCAGCAGCTTATAACCTAGCCCCCCCGATACGGCGTAGCGACCATTAAAGCCCTGAAGCTGGTCACCTTCGTACTGAGCCAGACCGTAGATAAACATATCATCGCTAAACTGCCAGCGTGGCTCGTAAGCGCCCAAGTATTGCTCTCGGCTGGTCCTGCCATTCTGGCGCTGGTAGTCAGCCCGTGCACGAAGGAGGTGGCTCCACTCGAGACCTTTGCGTTCAAGCTTGAGCGATGCTGCGATACCGACACTGTCGGTATTTCCAGAAGAATGAAATCCGCCGAATTCGCCCTCGCCACTCCAGCGATCAAAAATACCCGCCTGACGAATAGCCTGTTCCTTCGCCGCCTGTGCTTCCGCCTGCTTCTTTGCTTGCGAAGCTGCCCACTCAGACTGAATCGAGTTGATCGTCTCGCCATCCTCAGGATTGGTGCTGCGAGCCAGTTCCAAGACCGTCGACACCTTTTCAGCGTCTCCGGTCGCAATTGCCGCCTCGATCATCGCTCGCACGCCCTCGGGCAGTTCAGCCACAGCGGGACTTGATATGAAAACAAGCGCTAGAGGGAAAGCAAGATAACTGGCACGAAGCATGGGGACACGGTTAGCGCCTGAATAAAAGGATCGCCAGCCCTCACGAAAGAGGGCGGGCCTCGCTAAAGGCCCGCCCCGATTGTAAGAGTGCGCTATCAGAAGTTGAAAGCAACACCGGTGGTCGCACGCACGGTGTCGAATGCGATGGTATCCAGGTTCACGCGAAGCGCAGCGCCGCCGATCGGGAATTCTGCACCAAGTCCAACCAGGTAGTCGCCGCCGGTATCATCGATGTCGAGATCGTCGATGATGTCTTCATCGACGCCGGTCAGTTCAGCCACGTCGAGATCGACCCACTGGTAACCACCACGTACGTAATACTTGGCTCCGCCCGCATCGCGGAAACCGAGACGTGCAGATGCACCGTATTCGCTGTCGATGGCGCTAAATCCGAAGTGGTAGTTTCCTTCCACGCCAACAAAAACATTCGACGCCGCGGCGAAATCTGCACCGGCGAAAATGCCGAGAATGGCGCTGGAATCTTCAACGTCGATGTCGAAATCATCGTCTACATCATCTGCGCCGAGATCATGGTAGCCACCCGACACGCCGACGAAGGGTTCCGCCTGCTGCGCCTGGGCAGCGGAAGGGAGAGCGACGGCAGCAACGGCCATTCCTGCGAAGAGAGCAATCTTTTTCATTTTTTCTATCCTGATAATCGTGTTCGACAATCCGAACGCGCCGCAAATAGGAATCGAGGCGCGCCCTCTAAAGATTAAAAAATCATTTTTGCCACACTGTTGCAAATTGACGACATCCAGCGATGACTGGAATGACCTCCATTCGCTTTAAGGGATGAATAGTGCCTGACAGCTATGGTTGGGAGTTCAGGCTCTAAGCCGCCAACCCGTCTTGAATATGTAGGCGATTACCGCAGTACATGCGGCAAGGAAGCCAAGGGTAATACCGAAACTCACCCAGATGTTCACATCGCTGCTGCCGTAAAAAGTCCAGCGTAATCCGCTCACAAGATACACGATCGGATTGGCCAGTGCGATCGTGTCCCACGGCTTGGGCAACATGTCGATGGAATAGAAGGTACCACCCAAGAATGTTAGTGGAGTGAGGAAAAGCAAGGGAATTATGCCTAGCTTTTCAAAGCTGTCCGCCCAAATGCCGAGGATGAAGCCGAAAAGGCTGAATGCGGCGGCAACCAGCATAATGTAGAAGATTGCTAAAACCGGATAGGCAATCGAGTAATCCACGAAAAGCCGCGCGGTAAGTAGAATGATTGTCGCTAGAATCAGGCTTTTTGTCATGGCTGCACCCACGAAGCCTATGAGAGTCTCGGCCACTCCGACGGGCGCGCTGAGAAGCTCGTAAATGGTGCCCGTGAATCTGGGCATATAGATACCGAAGCTCGAATTGCTGGTGGTTTCTCCCAGCAGAGTAAGCATCAGCAAACCCGGAATAATGAACGCCCCATAATCGACACCGTCGAGGTCGGGCATTTGCCCCCCGATCGCCGCGCCGAAGACGACAAAATACAGTGAAGTTGTCAGCACCGGGGCGAGCACCGACTGGAAGGCCGTGCGCAGAAAGCGCATAAGCTCACGGGTGTAGATCGACCAGGTCGAGCGCCAGGAAATCATGCTGCTTCCTCCTCGCCCAGAAGCGACACGAAGATATCCTCAAGACTGCTCTCGCGCACCTCGATACCGGTATAGTCGATACCTGCTGCCAACAGGGCTTTCGTAATCTCGGCCACTTCACCCTTGCCACGCCCGGTTCCGTCACCACCGCGATAACAGAGTGAAGTCCCTCCCTTTTCAATTTCTACAGGGTACCGGGCGACTGATGATGGTAGGTCCGTAATGGGCTGCGCCAGAGTTATGTGTGCCTCGGTTCTTCCGAGCCGGGCCATCATCGCCTCCTTCTCGTCCACCATGATGAGCTGGCCCTTGCGGATGATACCCACCCGATCTGCCATTTCCTCGGCTTCTTCGATGTAATGGGTAGTGAGAATCACGGTAACGCCGCGCTCCCGCATCTCGTCGATGATAGACCACATCCCCTTGCGCAGTTCGACATCCACACCTGCAGTTGGTTCATCCAGAAACAGCAGATCTGGTTCGTGAGCCAAGGCCTTGGCTATGAGTACCCGGCGCTTCATTCCTCCCGAAAGGGCCATGATCCGCGTATCGCGCTTGTCCCAGAGGCTGAGACTGCGCAGGATTTCCTCAATCCGTTTGGGGTCGGAAGGAAGCCCGAACAGTCCGCGTGAATAAGCGACAGCCCGTTCTACCGGTTCGAACATATCCGTGGCTAATTCCTGGGGAACGAGGCCAATGCGTGCCCGTGCCTTGCGCCAGTCATTGGATAAATCATGGCCGAATGCGCGCATGGTACCGCCGGTAGGCCGCACCAAGCCGCAGATCGCGCCAATAAGAGTAGTTTTCCCAGCGCCATTCGGTCCCAGCAAGGCGAATATCTCGCCCTTGCGAATAGTCAGGCTTACGTTGTCGAGCGCCTTGAGCCCGCCGGGATAGACCTTGGTGAGGCCGTCGAGCTCGAGGATCGGTTCGTTCATTCGCGCGATCTAGGGAAGTAAAAGAGAAGAGTCACCATAGGAATAGAATCGGTATTCTTCACCTATCGCGTGAGCATAGGCCGATTGCATTATCTCGGTACCCATGAGCGCGCTGACCAACATGAAAAGCGTAGATTTGGGTAAATGAAAGTTGGTCATCAAACCGTCGATCGCGCGGAATTCGTACCCGGGGGTAATGAAGATATCGGTGTCGCCTGCAAACGGACGGATCACGCCATCTTCTCCCGTCGCGCTTTCCAATAACCGAAGGCTTGTCGTCCCAACCGCGACGATGCGTCCGCCCTTAGCCCTGGCGGCATTGAGGCGGTCAGCTGTCCCGGGTTCGATCCTGCCCCATTCAGAATGCATCTGATGATCGTCTGTGTCTTCTGCTTTAACGGGAAGAAACGTGCCTGCGCCGACATGAAGAGTGAGCGTTTCCGTCACAATGCCCCGTTCGGCAAGACCAGCCATGAGCTGATCCGTAAAATGCAACGCTGCAGTCGGGGCGGCTACAGCACCATCTTCTTTCGCAAAAAGCGTTTGGTAATCCTCGTGGTCCTGCGCATCGGTAGGGCGCTTGCCTGCGATATAGGGCGGCAATGGCATGGTACCCGCACGTTCGAGCAGGACTTCGACCGGTTCTTTCCCTTTGAACGCAAGGACGAAACTTCCATCCGGCAGCCGCTCTTCCGCGACGGCGGTAACTCCGCCACCGAATTCGGCTAAGTCTCCGGGCCGCAAACGCTTCGCATTGCGAACGAATGCCTGCCAACGCCGCAGGTCGATACGCTTGTGCAGCGTTGCACCTATATTCGCCTCTCCGCGCCGTCCCTCGAGCTGCGCAGGAATTACCCGCGTGTCGTTGAAGACCAGCACATCGCCCGGTTCCAGAAGGTCGGGCAAATCCCGCACATGCCGATCAGTGAGGGACTCATCCTTACCCACCACCAGCATCCGCGCCGCATCACGCGGCCGCGCAGGACGAAGCGCAATACGTTCGTTGGGTAGATCGAAATCGAAAAGGTCAACGCGCATGCCAGCGCCATTAGACGCTGGCAGCGCAGTAGGAAACTCAGTTTTCGATCGGCGCGTTCAGATCATCTGCCGTTACCGGCGCGTCGGACATGATCGCAGGTGCTGCTGCGGGTTTGGCCTTGTTTTCCGACGCCAGCGAAGCCTGCAAAACTAGCGTGGGGTTCGCCGGCGGTTCGCCGCGGTTAATCGCGTCAACGGCTTCCATATTGGAAATCACCCGGCCGAAGTTGGTGTATTTTTTGTCGAGGCTGAACCGCGGATAGAACACGAGGAAAAACTGGCTATTAGCGCTGTCTTCGCTCGCAGCGCGCGCCATGGATACAGTTCCTCGAACGTGCGGCATAGGATTGAATTCTTCTTCCAAGTCCGGAAGCTCGCTTCCGCCCTGCCCCGTTCCGGTCGGATCGCCCGTTTGCGCCATGAAACCATCGATCACACGATGGAAGATCACCCCATCGTAGAAGCCCTCGCGAGCCAGGGTCTTGATCCGCTCTACATGGTTGGGGGCCCAGCTCGGCATCAGCCGAACAGCCACACGCTCCCCATTGGACAGGTCCAGGAACAGAATGTTCTCCAGATCTTCGTTGAGATTGTAATTGATCGGATCATAGACCTTGCGCGCGGGCGCAGCGGTCTCTGCTTCCTGAGCGGTAGCAGCAACCGGGGCGATTACCGCAAGTGCGGCGGCGGCAAGGGCAAGCGAAGACTTGAGCATCATATTTCCGTCGAATTGTCCTGTGTGGATGTCGCCCTAGCGATGCGGCGCTGTCCGTTCAATGAATGGTTTGCCCCGGGGGTCAGTAGTCCCCCAACTGACCTTTTTCCTGCACCCGCGCGATGACATCGTCACATACATCGTTGCTGACAAAGGGAGTAATATCACCGCCGAACAACGCGATTTCCTTTACCAGCCGAGATGCGATGGGCTGTAGCGACACATCCGCCATCAGGAATACCGTTTCGATATCGTCATCGATTTGCTGGTTCATCCCGGCCATCTGATATTCGTATTCGAAATCTGCGACAGCACGCAGGCCCCGGATGAGCACCGAAGCCCCCATTTTCTGGGCGAACTTTACCAAAAGGGCGTTGAAACCAACCACCTCGACATTTTCGAGGCCCATAGTCCTTATTTCACGCTCGACCATGTCGAACCGCTCTTCGGTAGAAAACATCGGGTCTTTGGACGGGTTCGTCGTCACCCCGATAATCAGTTTGTCGACCAACTTGCTACCGCGCCGGATGATGTCCGCGTGGCCCAAGGTGATCGGGTCGAAAGTGCCCGGATAGATACCGATCCGTTCAGCCATCAGTGATCTCTCTTCACAACGAAATGTGCCAGATCGACAAGTACTTTGGCGTCTTCACCATATCCGGCGAGATGATCGCCAGCCTGATCCACAAGCATCTCGGCCTGTGCGCGGGCCTTGTCGCGGCCCATCAGAGTAACGAAGGTCTGCTTGCCCTGCTCTTCATCTTTTCGCAGTGCCTTGCCAGCCTTGGTCTCATCACCCTCCACGTCCAGCAGGTCGTCCGCAATCTGAAAAGCAAGGCCGATATCGCGCGCATAAGCGCGCAAATGGGTCCGTCCTTCCGGGGGAACCTTGCCGAGAATAGCACCCATCTCCACGCTTGCTGCCAAGAGGGCACCGGTTTTCAATTGCTGGAGACGGGTTACCTGCCGCAAATCATATTTTTCTTCGTCGGAAACGATGTCCATCATCTGCCCGCCAGCCATTCCCGCATGCCCGCTTGCGCGTGCCAGTGTCGCGACAAGTTCGGACCGCACGAATGGGTCGCTGCTGGTGCCCGGCATAGTGAGAATATCGAAAGCCAGCGCATGAAGGCAATCACCAGCCAGAACAGCCGTCGCCTCGTCGTAAACCTTGTGTAAGGTGGGTTTTCCGTGTCGCAAATCGTCATCGTCCATACATGGCAGGTCGTCATGTATCAGCGAATAGGAATGGATCGCCTCCACAGCGCAGCCAGCAGCAACGGCTGCGTCACGGTCCACCCCGAACAGCTTTGCGGTCGCGCAAACCAGCAAGGGGCGCACGCGCTTGCCACCACCGATTGCCGCATAGCGCATCGCTTCGACCAGCCGAGCACGAGTGTCTTCCGGAACCGGCAGGAAAGCGTCGAAAGCGGCATCAACCTCTTGTTGAACCTGTTCGAGAGCTTCTGCGAGGCGGTCGGGCATGGCAGTTACGGCGTGCATGCTTCAGCTATCCGCATCGAAGGGAGCCGTGCCGGAAGGGCGCCCTTCGCTGTCGGTGACAATCTTGTCTATCTTGGCCTGCGCATCGTCGAGCCGCTTCTGGCATGCTTTGCGCAATTCTTCTCCGCGTTCGTAAAGCGCAATGCTCTCATCGAGCGGCACTTCGCCGCTTTCGAGGCGGCGAACGGTAATCTCCAGCGAGCGCAGAGCTTCCTCGAAGCTCATCTCGCCAATCGGTTTGTCTTGGCCCTCTGTCATCGTGGCGGAGCATTGACGGGACGCGGACCTCCGGTCAAGAAGGCGCTGGAACGGGGGAGCGGATATGACGTGGATTGTCGCCTTCATTGCCGCTGCCGTAACATTTGGTGGGCTCGACGCTTTGTGGCTCCGCTGGGCGGGACCCAATTTCTATCACCCCCAGATCGGCGAAATACTGGCGCGTAGTTTTCGCTTCGTACCCGCCCTCATATTCTACGCGGCTTATGTCTTTGCCATCGTCTGGTTCGCAGTGCGTCCGGGCTTGTCCGACGGATTGGGCGCTGCAGCCTTGAACGGGGCGTTGCTCGGCTCGATCTGCTACGCTACTTACGACCTTACGAACCACGCTACCCTCAAGCGCTGGTCGACCGTTGTCACCATAACGGATATCTGCTGGGGCGCTGCTGCAACCACCGTAGCTGCAAGCGTAGCCACCATTGCTGCCGAGAAACTCGTCTAAAGGTCAAGCAAGCCATGTTCATCGGCCATTTTGCGCCAGCCTTCGCAGCGAGAGCCATTACCGGTGAGGCACCAAAACTGGGCACACTGTTCATTGCCGCACAATTGGTGGACTGGATCTTTTTTCTGCTCGTCCTCGGTGAGATTGAACATATGCGACCGGCTCCGGGCATCACCGCGATCAGCCCTATTGATTTCTACGACTATCCATACACCCACAGCCTTGCGGGGACAGCGATAATCGGAGTTATTTTTGGACTTGTCGTGGCGGTGACGATGCGCAATCCGGTCGCTGCCGTATGGGGTTCACTGGTAGTCTGCTCGCACTGGGTCCTTGATTGGGTCAGTCACCGGTCGGATCTCACCCTGGCAGGGGGCGAAACGACTTTCGGTCTTGGGCTGTGGAATTTCCCTTTGGCAGCCATGGTGCTGGAAGTTGCGCTCTCGGGGTTGGCCTTCTGGTGGTATCTGGCTCGCACTAGTGGCCCGGTTGTCCCGCCTCTTATTCTCCTTGGCGCGCTACTCGCCTTACAGTCAGCAAATTGGTTTGGCCCGCAACCAACCGATTTAAGTATTCCATTTATAGCTCCGGTCCTGCTGGCCTTTGCTGTTCTGACAGCCCTCGCTTATTGGGTCGGTAAGACACGGTGGCATCGCGCCGAAGTAGGTCTTGGCGTGGCCAGTCCTCCTCCCTGATAAACTACCATATCGCAGCCGCCATATTGCGCCTGCGCGCGTGGCACCGTAAGGGCGCGGGCCATGAGCGAAATCACCCCCGACCTCGTCGCCCAGCACGGCCTTTCCGAAGAAGAATATCAGCGCGTCCTCAACGCGCTCGGCCGCGAACCAAATCTGGTGGAACTCGGCATCTTCTCGGTGATGTGGAGCGAACATTGTTCCTACAAGTCGAGCCGCCTCCATCTCAAGAAGCTACCGACAGAGGCGCCTTGGGTGATTTGCGGCCCCGGCGAGAACGCCGGCGTAATCGACATCGGTGACGGTCAGGCGGCGATCTTCAAGATGGAGAGCCATAACCACCCCAGCTATATCGAACCTTATCAGGGCGCGGCGACCGGCGTGGGCGGAATCCTCCGCGACGTTTTCACGATGGGCGCACGACCCGTAGCGAATGCCAATGCGCTGCGCTTTGGGCGGCCGGATCACCCGAAGATGAAGCACCTCGTGCAGGGCGTGGTCGCGGGGATTGGCGGCTATGGCAATTGCGTGGGCGTGCCCACAGTGGCAGGCGAAACCAACTTCCACCCCGCCTATGACGGCAACATCCTCGTAAACGCGATGACCGTAGGGGTCGCCGATGTGGACAAGATTTTCTACAGCGCGGCAACGGGCGTGGGTAATCCGATCGTCTATGTCGGCTCCAAGACCGGCCGCGACGGTATCCACGGCGCGACCATGGCCAGCGCCGATTTCGAGGAAGACGCCGAAGCCAAGCGCCCTACGGTGCAAGTCGGCGATCCCTTCACCGAAAAGCTGCTGATCGAAGCCTGCCTCGAACTCATGGCGACCGATGCCATCGTCGCCATCCAGGACATGGGTGCTGCAGGACTCACTTCTTCCAGCGTTGAAATGGCCACCAATGGCAAGGCCGGTATCCGCCTCGACATGGACAAGGTTCCGTGCCGCGAAGAGGGCATGACGCCATATGAGATGATGCTGAGCGAAAGCCAGGAGCGGATGCTCATGGTGCTGAAGCCCGGCAAGGAAGAGATGGCCGCGGCCATCTTCGAAAAGTGGGAACTGGATTTCGCCGTCATCGGCGAAGTTACCGACACGCAGCACATGGTGCTGGAATTTGGCGGCGAAGTCGTGTGCGACATCCCGCTGGGGCCCCTTGCGGCCGACGCTCCGGAATATGACCGCCCGTACCTTTCAAAAGAAGAATACACCGCCTGGGCCGGCATTACGCCTATGGTCGAGCGTCCCGACACCAATGATGTCGGCGGCGATCTGATGAAGCTGCTCGCCTCGCCCAACCTGTCCTCGCGCCGGTGGATTTCGGAGCAGTACGACAGCCAGGTTGGCGCGGATACGCTGCAGACCGGCGGCGACGCTGGTGTGGTCCGCGTTCATGGGACGAAAAAGGCACTGGCGATCAGCACCGATTGCACCCCGCGCTATGTCCATGCCGATCCCTATGAAGGCGGCAAGCAGGCGATTGCCGAGGCTTATCGCAACCTGTGCGCAGTCGGCGCGCGTCCGCTTGCGGTGACCAATTGCCTCAACTTCGGCAATCCGCAGCGCCCCGAAATCATGAGCCAGTTCGTCCATGCGCTCGAAGGTATGGGCCGCGCATGCCGCGTGCTCGACTTCCCCATCGTCAGCGGCAACGTCAGCCTCTACAACGAGAGCAAGGCGACCGGCGGCGGAAGCGCGATCCTGCCCACCCCGGCCATCGGCGGTGTCGGTATCATCGACGATTACGATCGCATGATGACCATGCCGTTCAAGGCAGAGGGCGAGGCGATCTACCTGATCCGCGCCGAACATTGGGCCACCCCCGATCCGGAACGCTCCCATCTCGGCAAGTCGCTATGGCTGAGCGAGATCCACGGTCGCGATGAAGGGCGCACGCCGCCCACCGACCTGACCGTTGAGAAGAACGCGGGCAAGATCGTGCTCCAGCTTATTGCCGATGGGCTGGTCAGCGCGGTTCACGATGTGTCCGATGGCGGCCTGGCAGTCGCGCTGGCGGAAATGGCGATGGCTGGCGGCATCGGTGCCGATGTCGAATGGCATGAAGATTACACGCAGGCGCAGTGGTGGTTCGGCGAAGACCAGGGCCGCTACATCGTCACTGTGCCCGATGCGCAGGCGCTCAACGAAGCGCTCGCCAGAGGTACGGAAAACGATGAAACCGCATCTATCGGCTTCCGCCGCATCGGCAAGACCGGCGGCACGACCCTGTTCGGCAAATCGATAGACGAGATGCGCGCTGCACACCGTTCGTTCTTCGACGAATGGATGGAAGCCTGATCGAAACGCTGTTCCCTTTTGCCTAGGGCATTGGGGAACAGCAATCGCTCGCCCGGTGGGGCGCTCTGGCTTAGCCCTGCACCCACTCGCTCTCGGGGATACCGAACAGCTTCAGGATGGCGGTGAGGTTCTCGCTTGAGATCCGCCCATTCGCCGCATCGCGGGCCTTTGGCTTCGCCCGATAGGCAATGCCGTAATCGGCCGCTTCGATCATCGGGATGTCGTTTGCACCATCGCCGGTCGCAAGCACGCGCGCGCCTTCGCCCAGCAAGCCGCGCTCTTCCTCGAGCGTCGCCAATTTGGTCGAGGCATCGCTGACCGGCCCAGCCAGCTTGCCGGTCAACACGCCCGCATGGACCGCAAGGCGGTTGCCGACGACCCGTTCGAACCCAAGCTGTTGGCCCACCCGGTCCGCAAAATGATGAAATCCCCCGGTGACCAGAACGCAGCGGCAGCCTTTAGAGGCCAGAGTCTGGACCAAAGTACGCGCGCCGGGAACCGGCGTGATCCGTTCTGCCAGGCAATTGTCGATCGCTCTTTCGCCCAGCCCTTCGAGCAATCCCACACGCTCTCGCAGCGCGGTCTCGAACTCGAGCTCTCCCCGCATCGCCCGCTCGGTGATGTCGGCGACCTTGTCCTTTATGCCAGCAAAATCGGCCAATTCGTCGATGCATTCCTGCCCGATCATGGTCGAATCCATGTCGGAAACGAACAGGCGCGGGATTTCGAACGCGTGATCGGCCATCAGCATGTCGCATTCGCCGAAATGGTCTTCCAGCACGGCCATGGCCCGTTTGGCTTCGCCATGCGGCAGCGCGATCTGCAGTACATCACCACAGAAATCCAGCATCGACGCTTCTGCCACGGGCATGCCCGCTGACGCCAGCGCCTTGCTCGCTGCGTCGAGCCGGGTTTCCAGACTGTTCGCCTCTGCTATCAGCCGGGCGATGAGCATAGAGAATTCCCCTGTTTTGCCTCCACTTGCGCTCATTGCAGGGCCGACCGCCAGCGGCAAGAGCGATCTGGCGGTAAGGTTGGGAAAGCGGATCGAATCGCAGGGACGCCGCGCGGTGGTCATCAATGCCGACAGTGCCCAGGTCTATTCCGATCTGCGTGTCCTTTCGGCGCGGCCGAGCGTGAATGAGATGGGCGGCATCGAACATCGTCTGTTCGGGGCCTGGGACGGGGCCACGCCCTGCTCTGCGGCCGACTGGGCTGCAGCGGCCAAGCGCGACATCGCCCAGCTTCATTCTGAAGGCGCCGTACCGATTCTGTGCGGCGGCACCGGCCTTTATATGCGAACGCTGCTTGAAGGGATTGCCCCGGTTCCGGAAATCGACCCTGGGATCCGCGCCGATGTTCGCTCGCTGGATCAGGCCAGCGCCCGCGCCGCTCTTGAAATCGAAGACCCTGAGGCCGCTGCCCGGCTTGCCCCGGCAGACATTGCTCGGACCACGCGCGCGCTCGAAGTCGTGCGTTCGAGCGGCCGAACGCTCAAGGAATGGCAAGATCGCAAGGCCGGCGGCATCGGCGATCAAGTCTCGCTTTACCCTCTCCTCCTCCTGCCCGAACGCGAGTGGTTGTACGAGCGCTGCGATCGCCGTTTCATCATGATGCTGGATGGTGGCGCGATAGAAGAAGTCGAAACCTTGCTGGCGCGCAAGCTCGACCCCTCGCTGCCGGTCATGCGGGCCATCGGTGTGCCGGAGATAGCGGGACTGGTGCAAGGCGATCTATCGCGGGATCAAGC
Source organism: uncultured Erythrobacter sp. (assembly GCA_947504155.1). Lineage (GTDB taxonomy): Bacteria > Pseudomonadota > Alphaproteobacteria > Sphingomonadales > Sphingomonadaceae > Qipengyuania. The sequence goes on along the minus strand of CANNGF010000001.1, from coordinate 12,989 downwards.
CATCGTCTCTGGCCAGCGCGCCACACGGCAGTACGCCAAGCGGCAATATACGTGGTTCAGGCATCAGCCGCCGGGATCGTGGGCGCGATGTGATAATAAAAATATCGATGGATACGATATTTTTGTATCATTGTTGCGTAAATCGAGTTGACAGCAACCCTTTAGTTTCCCATACGAAGGTTCTGTCGGCTCGGCGCTACGACCCCAAGCGCCGGGCCGATTTGCGACTTGAGTGGAGGAATACGTGTCGGAAGAGCGCAGCGGAGCTGCCATATTGATCGAATGCTTGAAGCGGCAGGGTGTCGAATTCGTGTTCGGCTATCCTGGTGGCGCAGTGCTGCCGATCTATGACGAACTGTTTGCGGAGGGTGCCGCCGATGGCGGTATTCGCCACATCCTCGTGCGGCATGAAGCAGGCGCTGCCCACGCAGCCGAAGGCTATGCGCGCTCCACCGGAAAACCCGGCGTCGTACTGGTCACCAGCGGTCCGGGTGCAACCAATGCGGTAACCGGCATTGCCGACGCCTATATGGATTCGATCCCCATGGTGGTCATCACCGGCCAGGTGCCGACTGGCCTTATCGGGACAGACGCGTTCCAGGAAGCAGACACGGTCGGCCTGACCCGCCATTGCTCCAAGCACAATTACCTTGTGAAGGATCCCGCCAAGCTGCGTTCTACCGTGGAGGAGGCATTTCGGATTGCTACCACCGGGCGGCCCGGTCCGGTCGTTGTCGACATTCCCAAGGACGTGCAGATCGCGCTTGCCGAATGGGGCGAACAGGATTCCGCCCCCCTGCCCTCGCATCGCTATCAACCACGCATGATCGGCGCAGCGGACGAAATCGCCGAGGCGGTGGACATGCTCGCAGCGGCTGAACGGCCGATCTTCTATACCGGCGGCGGCGTTATCAACGCAGGCCCCCGCGCTTCCGAGCTTTTGCGCCAGTTGCAGCGCAAGACCGGAGCGCCGGTGACAAGCACGCTGATGGGGCTTGGCGCATTCCCTGCCGATCATCCCGACTGGCTCGGCATGCTCGGCATGCATGGCACCTATGAAGCCAATATGGCGATGAACCGCGCAGACCTCATCATCGCGGTAGGCTCGCGTTTCGATGACCGGGTGACCGGCCGGCTCGATGCTTTCGCACCGGAGGCGAAGAAAATTCACATCGACATCGACCGGGCGCAGATCAACAAGATCGTACCGGTCGACCTCGGTATCGTCGGCGATTGCGGCCACGTTCTCGAACAGCTTCTCAAAGGCTGGGGTAGTAGAAAGGGCCGCGATCTTTCCGAATGGAAAGCGCGAGTATTGGGATGGAAGGCGCGCGACTGCCTTGCCTATCCTGAAAAATCGGACCTCATCATGCCGCAAAAGAGCATTGAGCGGCTCTTTGCGCTGACCAAGGATCGCGATCCGATCATCACGACCGAGGTTGGCCAACACCAGATGTGGGCGGCGCAATATTTCGGTTTCATGGGTCCGAATAAATGGCTCACCAGCGGCGGCCTCGGCACGATGGGTTATGGCCTGCCTGCCGCGATCGGCGCGCAGCTGGGCAACCCTGATGCGCTGGTGATCGACATCGCGGGCGAGGCGAGCATCCAGATGAATATCCAGGAACTCGGAACCGCGAGCCAGTTCCGCCTGCCCGTCAAGGTCTTTATCCTGAATAACGAATACATGGGCATGGTCCGCCAGTGGCAGGAACTGACCTATGAAAGCCGCTATTCGAACAGCTATTCAGACAGCCTGCCCGATTTCGTGAAGCTGGCCGAGGCCTATGGCTGGAAAGGCATCCGCATCGAGGATGAAAGCCAGCTCGATGCAGGGATCGAGGCCATGCTCGCGCATGATGGTCCGGTGATCGTCGATTGCATGGTCGCCAAGGAAGCAAACTGCTTCCCGATGATCCCCAGCGGCGCCGCGCATACCGAGATGCTGCTTTACGGCGACAAGGTCGGCGGCACGATGGACGACGAAGCGAAGGCACTCGTATAATGGTTATCTCGAAAGAACTTCCGGCGGCGCTGGCCGCCAAGGCGCAGCGTCGCAACTGGTACACACGCGAAAATGCGGCAGAATTGCTCGACTGGATCGAGGAGACCGGCCAGCGGTTTCTCGGCGTGGATGTGGCGCAGGCACAGTCCGACGGCAGCTGGCTGCTGATCGACGAAGGGCTGGATCTCAGCCGCCAGACGGAGAATTTCGAAGCCGTGCGCCGCGGCCGCCAGTTCATCGCTGAATATGACGGCTCCGGCCGGATGTTCGCGCCCGTGTGGCAGGATCGCGGCGAATGAAAATCGCCGAGCAATCCAGCGAACGACACGTTCTCAACGTGATCGTCGATAATGAGGCGGGTATCCTCGCGAAGATATCCGGCCTGTTCACCGCGCGCGGTTACAATATCGACAGCCTCACCGTGGCAGACATTTCCGAAGATCACGCGATCAGCCGCATCACCGTGGTCACTCGCGGCCCCCAGCCGGTGATCGACCAGATCCGCGCCCAGCTCGAACGGCTGGTGCCGGTGCACCGGGTCATCGACCTCACCGAAAGCGGCGCGCATGTCGAGCGTGAGCTGGCCTTGATCAAGGTCGCTGGAAAAGGTGACGCGCGCGTCGAGGCGCTGCGTATCGCCGAGCTGTTCCGCGCCAATGTCGTTGATACCACCACCGCAAGCTTCGTGTTCGAGCTGACCGGCTCGCCCGACAAGGTGGACAGTTTCATCACCCTTATGCGCGAACTCGGCCTGGTCGAGGTTGGCCGCTCGGGGATCGTGGGAATGATGCGCGGGCCGTCAGCCGAATAACGGTCGCACAAATTAGAACGAGGAATTCAATGCAAGTTTATTACGATGCCGATTGCGACCAGCAGCTGATCAAGGACAAGAAGGTCGCGATCGTCGGCTATGGCAGCCAGGGCCACGCCCACGCCCAGAACCTGCGTGACAGCGGGGTTGGCGAAGTCGTCATCGCGCTGCGCGAAGGTTCGGCGACGGCGAAGAAGGCCGAAGGGGCTGGCTTCACCGTGAAGACCGTTGCCGAAGCCGCCGAATGGGCCGATGTGCTCATGATCCTCGCGCCCGATGAACATCAGGCGGCCATCTATGCGGGCGAAATCGCCGGCAAGATGAAGCCCGGCAGCGCGCTTGCATTCGCGCACGGGCTCAATGTGCACTTCGGCCTGATCGACCCGCCTGCCGATGTCGACGTGATCATGATAGCGCCTAAGGGTCCCGGCCACACGGTGCGCGGCGAATATATCAAGGGCGGCGGCGTGCCTTGCCTCGTCGCGGTTCACCAGGAATCGAACCAGTCGGGTGGCAACGGTTTCGCGAAGCAGCTGGCGCTGTCTTATGCCAGCGCGGTCGGTGGCGGCCGGTCGGGCATCATCGAAACCGATTTCAAGGAAGAGTGCGAAACCGACCTCTTTGGCGAACAGGCCGTTCTGTGCGGCGGTATCACCCACCTGATCCAGGCCGGGTTCGAAACGCTGGTCGAAGCGGGTTACGCGCCGGAAATGGCCTATTTCGAGTGCCTTCACGAAACCAAGCTGATCGTCGACCTGCTCTATGAAGGCGGTATCGCCAATATGCGCTATTCGATCTCGAATACGGCCGAGTATGGCGACATCAAGACTGGTCCGCGCATCATTACCGATGAGACCAAGGCCGAAATGGGCCGCGTCCTCAAGGACATCCAGTCGGGCCGGTTCGTGAAGGACTTCGTGCTCGACAACCAGGCCGGCCAGCCTGAACTGAAAGCCAGCCGCAAGGCCGCTGCCGCGCATCCGATCGAGAAGACCGGCGCGCAGCTTCGCGCCATGATGCCCTGGATCGGCGCCAACAGGCTGGTCGACAAGGACAAGAACTGACGGGTCAGGTCGTGCCCTTACCGTAATCCTGGGGAGAGGATGCCAATGGGCGCGACCAACGCTCTACATTTCGGGTGCAAGTGCTTGAGACTGGCCGGCGCGGTCGAAAACGCCTCCTCCAGAGAAGGCGATTACGTCGTCTGTCATTGCCACGACTGTCAGGCGTGGGCCCGCCTTTTGGGCGCCGATCATGTGTTGGATGAGCATGGCGGTACCGCGCTATACCAGTCTCGATGTGCGAGGTTACGGATTGATCGCGGCAGGGACCATCTCGCCTGCGCCCACCTGACGAAAAAACCGACGCTGCGATGGTACGCCGATTGCTGCGGCACGCCGCTGTTCAATACCTATGCCAATGGCCGCATTCCCTATGTCACGACCCTGCTGGCCAATTGCGACGATGCCAGTCCGGTCCTGCTGGGCAAACCGCTGGGCCACCTGTTTCTTGCCGATGCGAAGGGCGATGCCTCCCATCTGAAACCGTTGTCGATGAGCAAGCTGATGCGGCGTTTTGCCGTGCGTATGGCCAAGGATATATTCTCGGGCGACCGGCGTCGCAATCCGCTCTTCGATCCAGAGACGCTGGACCCTATCGCCCCACCCCGACGTATTACCGCTGAAGAACGGGCCACGCTGACCCCACCATCGTAGGGTGAGGAAGCCAATTTGCTCGCTCTTGAACTACGCCATAGCACTTCCCGGCCTTCAGGGGGCTGCATTGGGCTATAGGCAAGAATACTGGTCCGGCAAGCGCTCGCTGGATTTATCGGCCTAATGTCGGCACAACAGATCACAGGATGGACTGCCGCAACATCTTGGCGGTCCGGGGCAAGGATCACAGTCCCAGCTCATTAAGGCCGGGATCATATACAATAACCGACTCTCCCAAGGAGAAGACGAATGAAGAAACTCGTAATCGCCGCCGCTGCCTGCACCCTGGCCGCCCCCGCCGCCTTCCTGTCGGCGCAGAACGCCAGCATCCCGGGACAAATGGATCCCTCGCGCGTTGCCGCGGGCACCTATCAGCTCGATCCGTCTCACACGCTTGTGAGCTGGCAGGTCAATCACTTCGGCTTCAACGATTACTTCGGCCTGTTCGGCGATATCGAAGGCACGATGACACTCGATCCGGCCGATATTTCCGCAACCGAGTTCGACATCACCGTGCCGATCGCCAGCGTATCGGTGGCCAGCGAAGGCCTGCGCGATCACCTGCTGCGTCCCGGTAAAGATGGCGGCGAGCCGGATTTCTTCGGTGCCAATCCCGAGCCTGCCCGCTTCGTGTCCACCTCCGTCCGCCGCACCGGTGACACCAGCGCAATCGTTTCCGGCCAACTGACCATGAACGGCAAGACCGGCCCGGTCACCATGCTGGTCGATTTCACCGGCGCGGGCGAAAACCCGATGAGCAAGGTTCCCACCGTCGGCTTCCAGGCGCGCGCCACGATCGACCGCACGCAGTGGGGTGTCGACTATGCCGCACCGATGGTCGGCAGCGAGGTCGATCTTGAAATTAGCGCGGCTTTCGAACGCCAGCAGTAATCCACTTTAATCTCGACTTCCCATCGGCATCGCGGCATCGCCCGTGCCGATGGGGGACGAGCACCGCACCAGACTGATCTATATCGTATGCGCGGTGGCCTTTGCAGTCATCGTGTTCAACCAGCTTACCCGCGAACGCTCCCCCGCTTACGAGCCGCAGTCGAGCGTCGCTGAAATCCAGCGTTATGCCCGCGATACGCTGGCGGGATTGCAGCAGCAGTCGATCACCCGAAACCAGGAATATTGCGGCGTCATCTACGAAGACGAAGCCGGCAAGCTGCACACCTCCGAAATTTACAAAGGTAAGCGCGCGGAATGCGAATTCGACTGGGGCCTGCCTCTGGGCAATCACGTCGTCGCCAGCTTCCATACCCATGGCGGCTATGATTTCGACTACGACAGCGAGGTCCCATCGGTGGAGGATCTTGCGAGCGATGTGGATGCGCGGATCGCCGGTTTCGTTGCCACGCCGGGCGGGCGCATCTGGTATAATGACTGGCAGGAAGAAACTTCCACCCAGTTGTGCGGCGAAGGCTGTCTCGCGCAGGATCGCCGCCAGGCCGCTGCGCCCAAAGAACACCTTGCCCCGACCTACACCATCGCTGACTTGCAAGCGCGCGGGGCCTACGGCACCCAGCCGGAGTGAGACTGTCCGACTGCCATAATATCGAGGATTTCCGCCGGCTGGCAAAGCAGCGCCTGCCGTGGCCGGTCTTCGACTATATCGACGGGGCTGCGGATGACGAGCTGACCAAGGCGCGCAACACCGCAGCCTTCGACGAGGTCGATCTGGTGCCCGATGTGCTGGCGGGCGTGGAGAAGATCGATACCGCCTGCACGATCATGGGGCGGCGCAGCGAATTGCCGCTGGTGCTCAGCCCCACCGCATTGCAACGGGCCTTCCACCGCGATGGCGAGAAGGCAGTGGCCCGGGCGGCGGCGAAATTCGGCGTCTGGTTCGGCATTTCCAGCCTCGCCACTCACTCGATCGAGGAAATCGCCGCGCTCACCACCGCGCCCAAGCTGTTCCAGCTCTATGTCCACAAGGACAAGGCGCTGAACACCAGCATGATCGAACGCTGCAAGGCATCCGGCTTCGATGCGGTGGCGCTTACGGTGGACACCATTGTCTCGGGCAAGCGGGAGCGGTGCCTGCGTTCGGGCTTCACCACCCCGCCCCGCTTTTCCGCCAGTTCGCTGTGGAGCTATGCCACGCGCCCGCGCTGGACGCTGGATTATGTCTTCGGCCCGAAGTTCCGCCTGCCCAACCTCGACGGCTACGTGAGCGAAGGCAGCGGCAAAGCAGTAAGCATACAGGACTATTTCAATACCATGCTCGACACCGGCATGGACTGGGATACCGCCGCCCGCATCCGGCAGGACTGGGGCGGCACTTTCGCGCTCAAGGGCGTGATGAGCGCTGCGGACGCGCGCCGGGCGGTGGAGATCGGGGCCGATGCGATCTGGATATCCAATCACGGTGGACGCCAGCTTGACGGCAGCCGCGCGCCCTTCGATCAGCTGCAAGAGATTGTCGACGCAGTCGGCGGCGAGATCGAGATCATCCTCGATGGCGGCGTGAGGCGCGGGACGCATGTCCTGAAAAGCATGGCCATGGGCGCCACGGCCGCATCCGGCGGGCGGCTTTACCTCTATGCCCTCGCCGCAGCCGGGCAGGACGGGGTGGAGCGTGCGCTGGCAATTCTTAAGGAAGAAATCGAACGCGCCATGCGGTTGATGGGAATCACCTCCGTGCAACAATTGAACCGCGATCGGCTAAGATTTCGATGATTTCGAAAACTAACGGTTGAACCGGAGGCAATAATACGCAATGCAGCGACGCATGAACCGTATCGGACTAATTCTGCGACTTAGCCGCCCTTGGGCGTGACCTGTGCGTGCCAAAAGGGTGCGCCGCGCACCCAAGGGCCGAACAGACCGCAGTAGTAACCGACACGAGTACCTCCCGATGCCCATGCTCCCCAATCCGAGCGTCAAATATTCGCCCTTCCCGCAGGTGCCGCTGACCGATCGGCAATGGCCTGCGCGCACCATCACCGCCCCGCCCCGCTGGCTGTCCACCGATCTGCGTGACGGCAATCAGGCCATCGTCGATCCGATGGATGCGCATAAGAAGAACCGCTTCTTCGATCTGCTGGCGGATGTGGGCGTGAAGGAAATCGAAGTCGGCTTCCCCAGCGCGGGCGCCACGGAATTCGATTTCATCTCGGGCCTCGTCCAATCGGGCCGCATCCCGGACGATGTGCTGGTGCAGGTGCTTACCCAAAGCCGCGAAGATCTGATCCGCACCAGCTTCGCCAGCCTGACCGGCGCGCGTGCCGCCATCGTCCATCTCTACAATGCCGTCAGCCCCGCCTGGCGCGAAGTGGTCTTCGGCATGAGCAAGGACCAGGTGCGCGACATCGCGGTCAACGGCGCCAAGGTCATGCGGGACGAGGCTGGCAAGCAGCCCGATACCGATTGGCATTTCCAGTACAGCCCGGAAACCTTCTCCACCGCAGAACTCGATTTCAGCCTCGAGGTTTGCGAGGCGGTGATGGAAGTGCTCGCCCCCACGCCCGAACATCCGATCATCCTGAACCTGCCCGCCACGGTGGAAGCGGCCACCCCCAATATCTATGCCGACCAGGTCGAATATTTCATCCGCAACCTGCCCAACCGCGATAGCGCGGTGATCAGCCTGCATACCCATAACGATCGCGGCACCGGCGTGGCGGCGGCGGAACTGGCACTGATGGCGGGCGCGGATCGCGTGGAAGGCTGCCTGTTCGGCAATGGCGAGCGCACGGGCAATTGCTGCCTCGTGACCATGGCGCTGAACATGTACACGCAGGGGGTCGATCCGAAACTGGACTTCTCCGATATCGACGGCGTGATAGAGACGGTGGAATATTGCAACGAACTGCCGGTGCACCAGCGCCACCCCTATGGCGGCGAACTGGTCTACACGGCCTTTTCCGGCAGCCATCAGGATGCGATCAAGAAAGGCTTCGCGGCCCATCAGGTGCAGAATGATCCGCACTGGCGCGTTCCCTATCTGCCCATCGATCCGGCCGATCTGGGGCGCAGCTATGAAGCGGTCATCCGCGTCAATTCTCAGTCCGGCAAGGGTGGCTTTGCCTGGATTCTCGAACAAACGCAGGGCCTCAAGCTGCCCAAGAAAATGCAGGCCGATTTCAGCCCGCATGTCCAGCGCGTGGCCGACGAAGTGAGCCGCGAGCTCACGGCGGACGACATTTGGGAAAGTTTCAAGCAGGCCTATCACGTCCAGAACGCGCCGAAGCATTTCCAGCTGGTCGATTACGAAGAACGCCGCGCCACGGATGGCACGCGCCTGTTCAGCGGAACGATCGAGGTCGAGGGACAGGAGCAGACCGTATCGGGACGGGGCAACGGCCTTATCTCCTCCGTGCTTGCCACGATCGAAGATGCTTTCGGGCTGAGCCTGGAAGTCGTCGATTATACCGAGCATGCGCTGACCACCGGGCGTGACAGCCGTGCCGCCGCCTATCTCGAATGCCGCACGCCGGATGGGCGGACGATCTGGGGTGTGGGCATCGATGAAGACGTCGCCACGGCCAGCGTGCGCGCCGTGCTGTCGGCGGCCAATTCCGCGGTTCTGAAAGCACCTTCTGGCTGAGCATCGGCAAGGGCTGGAGGCCCCCTGGCTTACCCCCTTTCCTATATTCGGGCCGCTTGATAGCAGGGCCCGATGGAGCAGCTTTTCACCCCTTCGTCCCGCAGGATCCTGCGCCCGTGCACGCCATGTGTTTTTTCGCCCTGGACCGTGCTCCATGTGCTCCATCCTGTAGGATTTGCCTCTGACGATCAGTCCTGTGCCGACCCTGCTTGACGTTTACGTAACGTCACGCTCGACAAGTGCCTTGGCACGCAATACGCACTGCGCCAACTGGAAGAGGAACCTGACCGAATGACCCTGCCCGCCCCCTTCGACAAACTGCGTATCCCCGTAATCGGCTCGCCGCTGTTCATCGTCTCCGGCCCCGAACTGGTCATCGCACAGTGCAAGGCGGGTATCGTCGGCAGCTTCCCCGCGCTCAATGCCCGGCCGCAGAGCCAGCTCGACGAATGGCTGCACCAGATTACCGAAGAACTGGCGGCGCATAATCGCGACAATCCCGATCGCCCGGCGGCGCCCTTCGCGGTCAACCAGATCGTCCACCGCTCCAATGACCGGGTCGAAGCCGACATGGCGACATGCGCTAAATGGCAGGTTCCGCTGGTCATCACCTCGCTGGGCGCGCGGGAAGAGATCTTTCAGGCAGTGCGCGGCTGGGGCGGCATCACGCTGCATGATGTGATCAACAACCGCTTTGCCCATAAGGCGATCGAGAAAGGCGCGGACGGTCTCATCCCCGTTGCCGCCGGCGCGGGCGGGCATGCCGGCACGCTCAGCCCCTTCGCCCTGATGCAGGAAATCCGCGAATGGTTCGATGGGCTGGTGGCGCTGTCAGGCTCCATCGCCCATGGCCGTTCGATCCTTGGCGCGCAGGCGCTGGGCGCGGACTTTGCCTATATCGGCTCCCCCTGGATCGCGACCGACGAAGCCAATGCCGAAGACGGCTACAAGCAGGGTATCGTCGATGGCAGCGCAGACGGTATCGTCTATTCGAACCTCTTCACCGGCGTGCATGGCAACTACCTGCGCTCCAGCATCGAGAAAGCCGGTCTCGACCCGGAAAACCTGCCCGAAAGCGATCCGAGCAAGATGAACTTCGGCAGCGGCGGCAACACCAAGGTCAAGGCGTGGAAGGACATCTGGGGTTCGGGTCAGGGGATCGGCACGGTCAAGAGCCTTGGCCCGGTCGAAGACACGGTCGCGCGTCTTGAAAGGGAATACCGGGCGGCGAAGGACGCTCTGGCGACAAGGACCGCCTAGTCAGGCCGGGCGGTCAAAGCATCCCCGAGGCAACGGCTTCGCCCAGTGCCTCGCCCATCTCGCGGGCGGTCTGCAAAGTGGCGGGTTCCAGCGTCTTGGCAGCGAGGATGGCCTCGGGAGACTGCGCCTCGGTATTGACGATCCACGGCTCCGCCACGCGCTTCAGCCGCCAGCCTTTGGCGATTCGGTCGATCTGCCGCTGGGCGCCCTCGCCGTCGCTTCCGGCAGCGATGATGGTGGCGAAGGGCCTACCGTTGAGCTTGCCCAGAACCGGGTAATAGCAGCGGTCGAACATCTCCTTCATCTCGCCGCTCATGCTGGCGAGGTTCTCGGGGCAGACGAACAGATAGCCTGCCGCTGACAGCAGGTGATCGGGCGTGACATCTGCGGCGGGGAGCAGAGAGCCGTTGGCGGCAGCACCTTCGGCAGCGCTCGCCGCAAGCGCTTCGCTGGTGCCGGTGCGTCCGTGCCACGCGATCAGCAGATGTCCGTTTGTCATGAACGCAGGGTCGGGGCACCGTTGTCGATTGTCAACGCAGGTACGGTTGCCGTGCCAGCACGCAAGAGAGTATGAACCACGTCATGGCCACCACTGCCCTCCCCAAGGTTTTCGGCGTTTCCCAATCCCTCACCGGCCGCGCCTGGCGCTGGCGAGGCGGCAATATGGATCTGGGCCAGGGCCACTTCGGCGATGGCGAGGCGATCGTGCGCCAGATCCTCCTCGCCCGTGGCGTTGCTGCCGATGATGTGCTGCGTCACCTGTCGCCCACATTGCGCGAATTCCTTCCCGACCCTTCAGAATTCAGGGATATGGACGCCGCCGCCGATCGCATCGCACAGGCGGTCTTAGGTCGCGAACGCATCACGATATACGGCGATTATGACGTAGACGGTGCAACCAGTTCGGCGCTCTTGATCCGCCTGTTGCGCGATCTCGGTGTAGATGCCGACTATTACATCCCGGACCGGCTGCTCGAAGGTTACGGTCCTTCGGGAGAGGCCTTGGTAAAACTGGCCGAAGCCGGATCGAGTCTGATTGTGACAGTCGACTGCGGAGCCATGGCCCATGAGGCGCTCGCCATGGCGAGCGACGCCGGGGTCGATGTGATCGTGGTCGATCACCACAAGTGTTCGCCTGAACTGCCGCGTGCTGCTGCGCTGGTGAACCCCAATCGCCTGGACGAAAACGACCTGGCTGCATCTCATGGTCATCTGGCTGCGGTCGGTGTCGCTTTCCTCCTCGCCATCGCTTTGGTCCGCACGCTGCGAAAGCAAGGCTATTTCGAGGACCGCAAGGAACCGGACCTTATGGCGTTGCTCGACGTGGTGGCGCTGGGAACTGTCGCTGACGTCGCGGCGCTGCACGGGCTCAATCGCGCGTTTGTAGCGCAAGGGCTGAAGATTATGGCGCGGCGCGACAATATCGGCATGGCCGCGCTGATCGATGCAAGCCGGCTCAAGCGCGCGCCTGCCTGTTCCGATCTCGGTTTTGCTCTGGGGCCGCGCATCAACGCCGGCGGGCGGGTGGGCGAATCGACGCTGGGCGTGCGGCTGCTAACCACACAGGATCCGGAAGAAGCCCGGCAGATAGCGGCTCAGCTTTCATCGCTGAACGAAGATCGGCGCATCATCGAGGCAAATGTGCAGCAGGAGGCCGAAGCCCAGATCGCCGCGCAGCATAATCGCGCTGTCCATGTGGTCTTCGCGCGTGGCTGGCACCCCGGAGTGATCGGGATCGTAGCCGGTAGGATCAAGGAGAAAACCGGCAAACCCTCCCTTGTGATTGCTCTGGATGACAACGGCGAAGGCAAAGGTTCGGGACGTTCGATTCCCGGTGTTGACCTTGGTGCTGCGATCATTCGTGCGCGCGAAGAAGGCCTGCTGGTCAAGGGTGGAGGTCATGCCATGGCCGCCGGGCTTACCGTGGCCGAAGACAAACTCGAAGGATTTACCGACTGGATTGCTGCTCATCTGGAAGGGGCCGTCTCGCGAGCTGGAGAGAATCGCGAAATGCTGCTGGATCTAGCCGTCGCTCCCGGGGGGCTGACCCCTGAACTGGTCGATGCCCTGGAAGCCGGCGGTCCCTATGGTGTCGGCTGGCCTGGGCCTCGTGTGGCAGTCGGTCCAGTTCGACTGGTCAAATGCGACATTGTGGGCACGGATCACGTGCGCCTTATAGCGAGCGGCGACGATGGCAGAAGTTTCAAGGGAATCGCGTTCCGTGCTGCTGAAAGCGACATGGGCCAGACCTTGCTTCATGCTTCGCGCGGGCGCCGCCTGTGGCTCGCTGGCAGAGTGAAGATCGACGATTGGGGTAGCCGTCCGCAGGCAGAACTCCATCTGGAAGACGCTGCTTTTGCAGATTGATGGAAAAGACGCCCGATTGTGGGTTGACGGTTTTCTCAGGCACGCCTAATTGCGCCGCCACGCCACCGACCCCGCAAGGGGTGTGGCCCGTTCGTCTAGCGGTTAGGACGCGGCCCTTTCACGGCTGAAACACGGGTTCGATTCCCGTACGGGTCACCATCGGTGGCGTTATTGCATACGCAATCCGCGCAAAGCGCCACTCGTGTGGCCCGTTCGTCTAGCGGTTAGGACGCGGCCCTTTCACGGCTGAAACACGGGTTCGATTCCCGTACGGGTCAC